>OY762938.1:0-2124350 GCA_963667075.1 uncultured Micavibrio sp.
TTTCTAAAACCTCATAAATCTTATTTAACGCTCGAATGCGCGTACTATACACCCATATTTCTCACGAGAAGTGCGCTTATATACCTTTTTACACAGTTTTGTCAAGCGTTCTAAAATACCTTTCGTTCAGCTTGAGTTTATACGCCGTCATGAACAAGCACATTTTCTTGAAAAAAGAGCTGTATAGTAGCCTCTGTTGACATAATAGATTATTTTATACTAAGCTGCGCCAAATAATCAATTGTTATAGAAGGCTTTCGCAAAAGTCAAAAAATACTCGCTTTTTCTTTTCCCGCCCCTGCTTTCGCAGGGGTAAACTCCAGCAGGAATCTTTTAAAAAAAAAACAATGAGTTAAAGATCCCGGTTTTCACGGGGAAAGCAATAATCTGACCTTTTGCGAAAGGAGTCTATAGAGGATAGGGTGATGAAAAATATAGTAAAAGCTACGCTTTTTATGTTGCTTGGCACGTTTCTGAGCGGCGGACAACAGATAGCAGGAGACCCAAAAGTGGGAGATAATTCTTTTGGAAATACGAATCGCTGTCTCATCGAAGCATTTAATTCTGTTCAAATCCCGAATGCCGTGGTCGAAAGCAAGATAAGAGACGATGGAACGGAAATTCATCGCAGGCAGGCTACTGAAACCTATGAGGGAGGCAGAGTTTCTATTACCTCTTATGCCGAGATTGATTCGCCCGATAGAAAGGTGTCTTTTTCAGTGTATCATGATGGAACAAAATCTATGGCTGTCGCAGATGCGACGGGTGCAAGACTTATTCTGGAATTTAGAGGACCCTCTATGAAAAAACGTAACGGACAAATCCATATAGGTTCTACCAGGGCGTTTAGTACACCTCATGGAGAATGGACGGTTGCGGCTGTTGAGACCATGGAAAATACATTTACGAAATGCATGGGCCTGCCGAATTCTCATCTTCGTTCGGATTCTGCAGCAACATCGGTTTCTTTGCCTCCTCCTCATCCGCCAGCACCGGTTATGTAACGTCATTCAGCGATAGGAGCGGTATAGCGTGGCGAGTTGTCCCTGAATTTGTACCCGGTCAGAGGAAAATGTACGTGGTTCATAATCATCATTCTCAGGATGGAGGATAACCTGCCCGTCTTTGCGTTGCAGGCGTTTCAATGTGACTTCTTCGCCGTCCACAAGGGCCACGGCGATTTCACCATCGCGTACTGTTTCTGTGCGTTTTATAATGACGATATCTTTGTCATGGATACCGGCTTTGATCATGGAATCTCCCTCGACCTTAAGCGCGTAGAATTCCCCCACACCTAAAAGAGCTGTAGGCATTTCGAACATATCGCCCTCATTTCGGATGGCTTCGATAGGGGTGCCGGCCGCTATTTTTCCGTACAAAGGGATTTGCTGTAGACCTTGAGAGATTTCCCCTATAACAGAGTCGATGGCTTGGGATGTTCTTGCCGCTAAAGAGGTATCACCGGATTTGGGGTGATATCCTTCGGGGAGTTTTTTTACCTCTAGTGCACGGGCGCGGTGTGGCAGGCGTTCCAGATAGCCGCGTTCTACCAGCGCGGTTATAAGGCGGTGAATACCTGATTTGGATTTCAGACCGAGCGCATCTTTCATTTCATCAAAGGAAGGCGCAATTTCGCCAGCCGTCATCCGTTCATGAATAAGGATTAACAAGTCTCTTTGTTTTTTTGTTAGCATTATTGATGTCCTGTATTTCTTCCTTGATTCCGTATGAAATCTTATTTTGTTTCCGTTTTGTTGTCAATATGTTCTATGGACTAAGCAAATCCCTGACGGCTTGCTCAATATTTTCCTGCCGCATAAGGCTTTCTCCGACGAGGAAGCCATCATAGCCACTTTCAAAAAGTTTTTTAAGATCGCTATGCGTGTAAATACCACTTTCGGCAATTTTTATTGTGTTTTGAGTCATGTTTGTTAACAGATCAAAGGAAACCTGTAAGTCAACATCAAGTGTTTTCAAGTTGCGGCAATTCACCCCGATCATGCGGGGCGAAAATTTGGAAGTTCGTTCCAGTTCTTCCTTATTGTGAACCTCAACAAGCACGGCCATGCTGAGTTCTGTTGCAAGGGCATATAGTTTTGCTGCCAGTTCATCGGACAGGGCCGCCATGATCAGCAAGATGCAGTCAGCCCCGAGCACCCGGCTTTCGTATATCTGATAGGGATCAACCATAAAGTCTTTTCGCAGGACGGGCAGGGGAGAAAACGACTTGACCTCTTCAAGATAGGCATCCTCTCCTTGAAAATAAGGTGTATCCGTTAAAATAGACAGACATGTTGCGCCGCCTGATTCGTAGGCTTTTGCAATGGCCTCTGGATTAAAATCGGCGCGTATAAGGCCTTTACTCGGCGAGGCTTTTTTAAGCTCGGAAATAAGAGCCGGTTCGCCTCTTTTTTTCTTTTCCTCTATAGCGTCATAGAAAGAAATAATGGTGGGGGCCGCCTCTATTTTTTCTTTAAGCTGATCAAGCGATAGTATCGCTTTTTGTTGCTCTACATGTTCTTTTTTTCGGGCGCAGATTTCCTCTAATACATTGCTCATGCTTTTTTAATGTCCTTTTGAAAAAGAAATGTATTGTTCAAGAATGTTCAGCGCTGCACCGCTTTCTATCGCATCAGAGGCTCTGGACACGGCAGATTTCAAGGTGTGTTCCTTGCCTGCGATGTTCAGGATAGCGGCTGTATTGGCCAGAACGATATTACGATAGGGGCCCTGCTCTCCTTCTAAAAGGGCGTGCAAGGCTTTGGCGTTTGTTTCAGAATCGCCGCCTTTTAAATCGTCTGGTGCACAAGGCGGAAGCCCGAAATCATCTGGTGAGAGCGTTTTTTCGGTGATATGGCCGTTTTCCAAAATGGCAATATCTGTATCGGTCGTTAATGTAATTTCGTCCATGCCATCACGTCCGTGCACAAGCCAGGCTTTGTGGCTTCCAAGATTATGGAGGGCTTGTGCCATGGGGACCATCCATTTTTTGTCAAAAACGCCGAGCAACTGATATTTCGTATCCGCCGGATTGGCCAGTGGTCCAAGCAGGTTGAAGAGCGTTCTAAACCCAAGGCTTTTTCTTACCGGCATAACATGTTTCATCGCTTGATGATGGTGTTGTGCCATAAGAAAGCAAAAGTTAAACTGCTGCAGGGCTGTTTCCAGTCTTTCTTTTGACATGTCCAGGGAAACACCGAGGGCTTCCAGAACATCTGCGGCCCCTGATTGGGAGCTGGCCGCGCGATTGCCGTGTTTTGCGACAGGAACACCGCATGCGGCGCAGACAAGTGCGACAGCCGTGGAAATGTTATAGGTGCCTGTATGGTCTCCGCCTGTACCGCAGCAATCAACCGTGCCTTCCGGGGCTTTGATATGAGAGGCTTTTTCTCTTAGAACGGCGGCAGCCCCTGTAATTTCTTCTGCTGTTTCGCCGCGCAAAGACAGCCCCATGAGAAAAGCCGCTATTTGTGGATCTGACGCCTCACCTGACATGATGATGTTCATGGCTTCATGCATGGTCGGCTCTGACAGAACCTCTCCTTGCTGAATCATTTTTAAAATATCGGTGAGAGTGGTCATGTGCTTTACGCCATTTTATTTTGTTGTTTTTAGAAATGTCTCTAGCATTTTGTGTCCATGCTCTGTGGCAATGCTTTCGGGATGGAACTGTACACCGTGGATCGGTTTTTCCTTGTGCATGAGCCCCATGATCAGACCGTCCTCTGTCTCGGCTGTGACCTCCAGACAGTCAGGGAGAGTCTCTCTGTCAACAATCAGAGAATGGTAACGTGTTGCTGTCAGAGGGGATGGCAGGGCTTCAAAAATACTTTTGTTGCGATGCGTGATCTTTGACACCTTTCCATGCAAAGGCGCGGGCGCCCTGATAACATCACCGCCTAAGGCCTGCCCGATGGATTGATGGCCAAGGCATACGCCGAAAAGCGGCAAGTTATGTTCGCTCGCATATTTGACCATGGGTAGACATATCCCGGATTGTTCAGGATTTCCGGGGCCGGGCGATATAATAACGCCTTGCGGATTCTTGGCCGCAATCTCTTCCACCGTGATTTTATCGTTACGGTGAATCTCTATCTCTGCCCCGAGATCGCCGAAATACTGGACCAGATTGTAGGTAAAGCTGTCATAGTTGTCGATTAAGATAAGCATTCCGTTTTTATGGCGTGACAGAGAAAGGAAATCAAGTTATTTAAAGGGGATCATGTCGCATTCTCCGCGGAACCAGAACCAAACCTTGAAATTTATTGTGATTGGCATCTTTTTTATGATTCTTGCCGATCGCTTTCTTCTGCCTGAGGGGACCGCTTTTCACGAACTTTGGAACAAGCCTGCTCAGGTGGTTGAGATAGCGCATGAAGAAACAGGCCAGCCGGACTGGTATGAAGAAAATATTCCAGCGCCGGAGCCGGAAGACGATGCACAGGATAACATTGTTTTGGAACCATACGGCCCTTTCCAAAGACCTATAGCGTTGCCTGATATTTTTGATGAATGCTTGCCGCCGGTTGAACCTGTAGATGCGCCTGTAAAAGAACCTGAAAAGGACGTGCCACTCTGGCGTAAGAATGCGGTGCCCTTCGATGTTGCGCCGAACAAGCCAAAGATTGCGATTGTTATAGATGACTTAGGCCCTGCCCATAAACAAACAGAAGAGATTATAGCCCTGCCGTCTCCTCTAACTCTGGCTTTTCTGCCTTATGCCAAAGACTTGCCGGATAAGACCGGGCAAGCAAAAGCGCAAGGGCATGAGATTCTGATTCATATGCCTATGAAGCCTTTAAGCGACAAAGTGAACTCTGGGCCTTTGACGCTTCAAGCCGGGATGAGCGCAGAAAAAATGGAAGCGTATCTTGAGACGGCTTTTAAGGCTGTTGATGGCTCTGCCGGAATGAATAATCATATGGGAAGCTCTTTCACGAAAGAGGATAAGGCTGTGGATATGTTTATGGATATCTTGTCGAAAAAGGGAATGTTCTTTTTGGATTCCCGTACGACCAGTGAGACCGTCTGTGAAATTGCAGCGGATAAGCATAGTGTTCCCTTTGTTTCGAGAGATGTTTTCCTGGATCACAAAAACGAAAAAGAATTCATTGAAAACGCCCTGAAAGAGGTTGAGCGTATAGCAAAAAAACATGGCCAGGTTATTGCGATTGGACATCCGCATACACTGACCATAAAGGCACTGGAAAAGTGGATTCCAGAGGTTAAAGCCAGAGGATTTCAACTTGTGCCTTTGAGTGTTCTTGTCAAAGAAAAAGTGCAAAATAATAGTGCTTTGCATTGAACATAAGACACAAGACACGTTTCTTTGATGCGTCACCCGCGAGAGAGGCCTTTTAGGCCAAACATAAACAGCGTGACTCCAGAACAAAGAGCACTTCATATGCCGTGCACATTAAGAAAGATCAGTTTTTTTTGGTAAGAAGCACAGCATCTTCAGCGGCACTGACGAGGGCGCGGGCTTTGTTGCAAGTCTCTTCATATTCTTTTGTGGGATCGCTGTCTGCGACAACGCCGGCACCAGCTTGAACGTAGACTTTGTTATCTTTAACAAGGGCTGTTCGTAGGGCGATACAGGTATCAACATTGCCGTTTCCGTCCAGATATCCGACACAGCCGCCATAATAGCTGCGGCGTTCCGGTTCCAGTTCGTCAATGATTTCCATAGCTCTGATTTTTGGTGCACCGCTGACTGTGCCTGCTGGAAAGCCTGCAAAAAGTGCGTCAAGAGAATCCAGTGCAGGATCAAGCGTGCCCTCAACATTGGATACGATGTGCATCACATGAGAATAGTATTCGATAAAGAAATCATCTGTAACGTTTACAGTACCCGTCTTGGCAACGCGCCCCACATCGTTTCTGCCAAGATCAAGCAGCATAAGATGCTCTGCCCGTTCTTTTGGATCGGAGAGGAGCTCTTTGGCCAGAGCCTTATCTTCTTCGGTTGTTTTTCCCCGTTTTCGGGTTCCCGCTATCGGGCGTACGGTAACTGTATTATCTCTGACCCTGGCCATAATTTCGGGGCTAGAGCCAACCAGAGCACCGTCTCCAAAGTCCAGATGGAAGAGGAAAGGCGACGGGTTCAGTCGGCGCAATGAACGGTACAGATCAAAAGAAGACAGATCAAAATCAAAGGAAAAACGCTGTGCCGGTACAACCTGAAAAATGTCACCGGCATAAATGTACTCAATCGCCTTTTTTACGGCATTCTCATAATCCTGCTGTGACATGTTTGAGGAAATATCCAGTGGGAGAGAGAGCGTACTTCTTTTGTTTTTGTCGAAGGGGAAAGCGTTCAGCAGTTTTTCCTGTGCTTTTTTTATTTTATTGTAGCTTTTCTCGAAAACATCTCTAGCAGAGACATTTGTGTTATGGGCGTGCTCATAAACAGGGGCCACAAAACACATCATGTGCTTTATGTTGTCAAAAATGACCATCAGGCGGGGACGGATCATATATGAATCTGGGATGTTCAACGGGTCTGGATTGGTGTCTGGAATGTCTTCGATCAACCGGATCATGTCATATCCCATATAGCCAAACAGACCGGACGCGCCCATAGGTGGGATATCAGAGTCGACGGAATCAATCTTGCAGTGCTGCATAAGGGCTCTTAAGGCTGTTAAAGGCGCTATACCAGCTTCTTCTTTCCAGTCATCGGCGGGACGTTCTTTAAGGAATGATTTCCCGTTTTTGCATTGCCAGATTAAATCCGGGTCCAGGCCGATAGCTGAGTAACGCCCCAGCACTGCACCACCTTCTACGGATTCCAGCAGAAAACTGTTTATGGTCTCGCCACCTGTCAATTTCATGTAGGTGGAGACGGGGGTCTCCAGATCAGCCACATGCCATTCGTAGACGAGTTGTGTTTGTCCATTCTTAAAGTTCTCTACAAAGGCATCCAGCTCGCAAGGCATTACTCATCGTCTCCACGGTCATACATTTGTTTGATCAGCTTTTCGTTGATGGAGTAGCCGTATTTTTTCTGGAGGTAACCAACATAGGCTGCAACAACTTCCTGTTGGAACTCACTGGCCATAGAGGGCAAAAAGCTTTCAAGCTCTTTATCTGAAATTTTGGCCGGATCAGGGATATGAATATCGGTTGTTCTACCAATGAGGACATAATCATCCTGTGACACAATAATGTACTCGCCCTTTTTGGCAGCAAAAAGCTGCATGAGGGCCCCATGAGGAAGATCTTTCGGGGCTTCATCGAAACGGCCAATTTCTTTAAAGGTTTTTATTTTGACTTTTTCGTCTTTGGCAATGTCTTTAAGCGTTTTTTCATCGTTATTCAGAGGTTCCAGATAAGTTTGACATTTAACCAGATTGTTCATTTTCTGATTGTGCGCGGTCCACTTTTTAAGCACATCCTCACGAACGTCTTCAAAAGGTTTTACGGTTTCCGGTGTGAGGTCATCCAGGTGTACAGAATAATAGTCTCCGTTTGAGAGCTCTGAAACGGGGGCATTCTCACCTTCTTCCAGCTCAAACACTGTGCGCAGGATATAGGCGATATCTTCCTTGTCCTCAATGGCATCAAGTGATGAATCATCATCAATTTCTTTGCCTGTATAGGTATGGAGTGTGAGGTTATGTTCCTCGGCAACGGTTGTCAGTTCTTCTCCCATAGCCAGACGGTCGTCGATGTCGTTTGAGAGATCAATAATCTCGTCCATGGCTCTTTCACGTATGAGTTCTTCACGGATTGTTTTCTGAACCTCTTCCAAAGGGCGTACATGCTCTTCGCTGATATCCTTGATATAGAGGACGTGATAGCCAAGGGGCGTTTTGACGGGGCCAGCTACTTTTCCTTTTTCTGTCTCAAAGGCGGCTTTTGCGATATCGTCCAAAAGGCCGCTTTTCTCGAAGTCATCTTCGCCGAGATAGGCTTTTTCATCTCCGGTTTCCTTAATGACAGAATTTCTAATAGACATACCTTTTTCGGCATCCTGCAACACAATCATTGCCTGACTTTCCGTTTTTAATATGGCTTGCTGCAATGTTCTTTTCTCTGGCACTGTGTAGGCATCAATAGCCTCTTCGTAGTGTGCCGAAATATCCTCATCTGTGATTTCGATGGTTTTCTTGATGTGTTCGGGCGAGATAATAGCAAGGGTGAAGTTTCTTTTCTCTGGCACAAGATACGTTCTTTGCAGCGCTGTATAGTGTGCACGCAGCTCTTCTTCCGAGGGCTCTTCCAGTGAAGTTATGTTGCTATGAGGCAATGCTAGCGTCTCAAAGGTTCTGGCTTCTTTCCGGTGTCGGTACAGATCTTTTGCCAGTGTTTTGGGGATAAAATCTCCGCTTTTGGACAGGCTGCTGGCCAGAAGGTTATTTTCAGATTCACGGGAAATTTGTTTAATAAGCTCTGTTTGAGAGATACCTTGCGCATAAAGAAGTCGGTCGAGTGCTTCCTGACGGGAGACACCCGCGTCTTTCACAATAGGGGCCAGAATGTCATCCAGTTTTTTGACCAGCAGATCTTTACCCATAATCAGTCCCTGATCATGGGCATCCTGATTCAAAAGCCGTTCAAGAATCATGGATTCCAGAATTTGTGTGACAAGGCCATATTGATAGGCTTTTTGTGCTTCAATATTTCTCATACGCAGGATACTGCGCACTGTCTTGTCAAATTGTCCGGCCCGGATAATGTCACCATGGCCAACAGAGGCGATGTCCGTCGAACGTACGCCATTCCTGAAAGTGCCGCTCCAGTCCGTAAAGACAAGGCCGACACCGCCCAGCAAAAGAATAGCAAGAAACAAACCTGAAAAAACACCGTGGCGCATATGGCGAAGCATCTGATAACCTCAAAATAATAACTGATCTTAAAAAAACTCTGGCACTATAGAGTGTGAAGAAGAGGAGGGCAATGTTCTTTTGTTTTTCATTCTCTTTCATCTTCTTGCCCTTATTCTTCTCCTATTGTATCAAAAGCCATGAAACAGGATGGATAAATGATTTCACAAAAGAATGACAGAGTTGTTATGGCGATGGGGATATTTCTTCTGGCTGTTTTTTCTATGAGCCTTATGAATGTGACGGCAAAATCACTTAATAATTTGCATCATCCAGGAGAGCTCGTCTTTTACCGGAATGGTGTTGCCTTGCTTTTTTTGGGGAAAAATACCGACATGGGAAGTTATCACAGGGGCTTTTGTTATTGTAAGCAGTAATCTTTTCCTTTTCTGGAAAGAGAAAAACAGTAAATCTTAAAAACAATCTTGTTCTGATAGGTCTTGAGTTGTATGACTGTTTGCGCGTTAAATATTACAGAAAGACATGCCATGAAAAAGTTGATTGCAGGGAACTGGAAAATGAACGGTCTGAAAGAGGATGCTATAGCATTGACTGATGCTATCACAGCAGGCCTTGATGATACGATTTGTCAGACATGTGATGTGTTGGTGTGTCCGCCTCATATCCATATTGATGCTGTTGCAAATAAAGTGCCTGATGGTGTTTTTGTTGGCGGACAGGATTGTTCTGTGCGGGATAGCGGGGCTTATACGGGGGATATCTCGGCGGCAATGCTAAAAGATATGGGATGCTCTTTTGTTATTTTGGGGCATTCGGAACGTCGTGAGTATCAGGCGGAAAGTAATAGCCTTGTGGCTGAAAAGGCGGCCAAGGCCCATGCGAATGGTTTGATTGCAATTATCTGCGTTGGTGAGAAGGAAGATGAGCGTGAGTCCGGTAAAGAATATGATGTGGTAGGGCAGCAGCTTGACGCCTCTTTACCCGAAGGCGCAACGCCGGACAATACGGTTATTGCATATGAACCTGTCTGGGCGATTGGGACCGGAAAGGTGGCGACACCTGATAATGTAAAGGATATGCATAAGTTTATCAGAGGAAAACTACAGGAAAGACTGGACAATTTTTCTGATATGCGTATTTTGTACGGTGGTTCCGTAAAACCGGAGAATGCGAAGGTTCTGTTTTCGATTGAAAATGTAGACGGGGCTCTTATTGGTGGTGCCAGCCTAAAGGCGGCCGATTTCCTTGGCATTGCCAAAGCGGCATAAAAGGAAATTTAACAACAGGAAATAAAGTTAAAAATGGACACAGTTGTTCTTGTTATACATTTGGTTTTTGCACTGGCTATTATTGTGCTTGTCCTTCTTCAACGTTCAGAAGGTGGCGGGCTTGGTATTGGCGGCGGCGGTGGCGGCCTCGGTGCTTTTGCTTCGGCCCAAAGTACAGCGAATGCCTTGACCAGATTAACTGCTATTTTTGCGGCTCTCTTTTTTTTAACCAGCCTTGTGCTTGGCATTTTGGCGAATCAGAAAACAGGTGCGCAGAATATTATTGATGCGGCACTAAGGGAAAATGTACCAGCCGTTGTTCAAGAGTCTGATGTTAACACGACAGAACAAGAACAGCCTTTAGAGGCTGTCGCGGCTGATGAGGCCCCTGTGCCTCCTGTTGATGATGAATCTGCTGCAGTTCCAGAAATACCGATAGAATAAAATTAGGGTAACATGACACGATATATTTTCATTACCGGTGGCGTAGTCTCCTCTTTAGGAAAAGGACTTGCCTCCGCGTCTCTTGGTGCTTTGCTTCAGGCACGTGGCTATGCTGTTCGCTTGTGTAAACTTGATCCGTATTTGAATGTTGATCCCGGCACGATGAGCCCATTTCAGCATGGTGAAGTCTATGTGACGGATGACGGGGCCGAAACGGACCTTGATCTTGGTCACTATGAGCGTTTCACCGGCCGTCCGGCACAGCAGAGCGATAACACAACAACAGGGCGTATTTATACAAACGTTCTGGCCAGGGAGCGACGCGGCGATTATCTCGGTGCAACCATTCAGGTTATTCCGCACATCACGAATGAGATTAAGGACTTTATCCGTGAAAAAGAAGGGTCTGCGGATTTTGTGCTGTGTGAAATCGGCGGTACAATCGGCGATATTGAGGCACTGCCATTTGTTGAGGCTATTCGTCAGTTTGCGAATGATGTTGGGCATGATCGCGCTATCTTTATTCATACAACGTTATTGCCCTATATTCCGGCAGCGGGAGAGCTGAAAACAAAGCCAACCCAGCATTCTGTTAAAGAGCTGATGGGGGCAGGGATCCAGCCGCAAATTCTGCTGTGTCGTGCTGATCGTGGCATTGAGGAAGACGAACTCGCAAAGATTGCGCTCTTTTGCAATATTGATAAGAAAAAGGTTATTCCGGCACTTGATGTTAAAACAATCTACGAAGTCCCGCTGAGTTATCATGCCGAAGGTCTGGATGATCAAGTGCTTGATTGTTTCGGCATAAAAGCGGATGAACCGGATTTATCCGGCTGGAAAAAAATTGTCCAGCGTATCAAGGAACCAGAAGGAGAAGTACGTATTGCTGTGGTTGGTAAGTATACCAATCTGGCAGACAGCTATAAGTCTCTGAATGAGGCACTTGTTCATGGCGGAATTGCTAATAACGTAAGGGTCAATATAGAGTTTATCGAAGCGTCCTTGTTTGAAGAGGATGACTCTCATGTGAAATCTTCGCTTGAGGGGGTTGATGGTATTCTTGTGCCGGGTGGCTTTGGTGAACGCGGGGCGGAAGGCAAGATTAAGGCGGCCCGCTTTGCCCGTGAGAATAATGTACCTTATTTTGGTATTTGCTTTGGCTTGCAAATGGCCGTGCTTGAAACCGCCCGTAATCTGGCGGGGATACAAGATGCCTGCTCTACCGAATTTGACGGCTGTAAAACAGCGGTTATTGGTCTTATGACAGAATGGCTAAAAGGCGATGAGATCGAAGAGCGCAGCGAAAATGAAGATCTAGGCGGCACAATGCGTCTTGGCGCGTATCCTGCCATTTTGGAAGAGGGATCAAAGGTCGCAGACATTTACGGTACGAAAAAAATAGAAGAACGTCACCGTCATCGCTATGAGGTCAATATCAATTACCGCGAACAGCTAGAAGCTGCGGGGCTAAAATTCTCTGGTCTCTCGCCTTACGGAAATTTGCCGGAAATCTGTGAGCGTCCAGATCATCCGTGGTTTATCGGTGTCCAATTCCACCCCGAACTAAAATCAAAACCATTTGATCCGCACCCGCTGTTTATCTCTTTTATAGAAGCGGCGATAAAACAAAGTCGTTTGGTTTAGAGCTTCACCTCTAAATGATAGCAAATATGCTTGCTTTGTGATGGGGTATGTGATAGCATTATGAAAGTTGTTATAGATACAAATATTCTGGTATCTGCTTTATTAAGTGAGGATTCCGTATGCAGAAAAGTGCTTTATAGAGCCTTTGACGGCGATATTCTTCCTTTGATTAGCAATACTCTTTTTTGTGAGTATGAGGATGTGATCTCGCGGGATTATCTTTTTAAAAGATGTCCGTTTGATGCAGATAAGCGGAATATGTTTCTGGATGACTTTTTAAGTATGTGTAAATGGGTTGATATACGCTATTTATGGCGGCCGAATTTGCGGGATGAAGCGGATAACCATGTGCTGGAACTCGCTATGGCAGGGCAGGCGTCTTATATCATAACGCGCAATATAAAGGATTTTGTGTCCGCGCCGGATTTGAAAATGGATCATATCTCTATTGTGGATCCTTTTGATTTTCTGGACCAGACGGAAGAGAGGCAAAAATGGCAACATTGACCATCCGCATGCCGGATACTAAAGCTGAACGGCTTAAAATGCTGGCTGAAAATCGTGGTATCAGTGTGAATAAGCTTGTGGATGAAATGGCCACATACGCTATTGCCGAATTCGACGCCGAAAACCGTTTCCGCGCCCGCGCTGCCCGTGGTTCTGCACAAAGGGGCCGCGCCCTTCTGGCAGAGCTGGACTCCTATTATGGGGGCAGCACACCTCACTCCCGCACTGTACATGATGCGCAGGAGCAAGAGCCCTTTCTTTCTGAAAAGGATGATAAAAAGTGAGGTTATCATCCTAAATGAGAATGAGTAAGTGTTTTGTCCAAGGTATTGCCGTTACCGCTCCCAGCCTTTAAACCTTCCAGCTTTTCTTCTGGGTAATTTGTTTTGTAGCCAAGGTCATCGTACATTTTTGCACGTAAGGCTGTAAATGAAGAGTCTGTGTCTGGTTCTTCCTTTACATCGCCCATAGAAATATCGCTACCTTGTGCTGCGACACACGCTACGGCATTGACGACCAGAGAAGCCAGTGTGCTTCCTTGCTCTAAATTTGCATCATCATAGGACACATTCCAGTTCTCAATGCCTTTTGTAAAACGATCGTAAAAGGTTCCGACTTCGCCGTCTTTTTGGCGAATATCTATGGTAGCAGATTGCCCGTTTTCCAGCGTAATACGTAAAGCATAAGGGATTGATAACCCATCGTCCTGTGATGCAATTTCTATTTGAGAGACTTTAGGTTCCAGATTTGCTATGGCTGCAGCAAATGGCTCTTTTGAATTTGCAAAAGCGCCCTCAGATGGATCAAGCGTAGCTATCGCTTTTTGTAAGGTTTCTCTTGTGTTTTGAATGTTTCCTTCGGTGAAGGATAAGTTTTTCCAGTCTTCTTCTGGAATTTCCACTTTTTCGTTGTCAGACATAATTTAAAACTCCTTTTTTGTCGTTGATTTTTAAGAACAGATAGTGAGCGTTTGAGGGGATTGATTTCCTTGTAATCCAGCCTCAGTGATACAAGATTTTTCAGGGCTTGCTGTTTTTGTGTTGTCACAGGAATTCTTTAATATGCGAAGGAGTTCTGGCCCATTATCAATAAAATAGGCCAGTTTTTCATCCGAACTTTCCAAAAGGTGCCCACCCTCTTTTAGAGAAGTATAAAAGGTTGCGCTATATACGGCTTGAATTGTGTCAGAGATGTTTTGCAGTAAGTTACTTTTATTACTTTGTATCTGCTCTTCCAAGACATCAATGGCTTGTTGTGCTGTACGCATTTCGTCATTTTTAAGCTCTGATAATTCGCCTGAATGTTCATCTTTTATCAAATACAGATGCTGCATAATGTCTTGCGCGGTTTCTAAAATCATGCGGGCAGCCAATGCAGGACGTTTGGAAATGGCAATGGATAGAGCCTGTGTCATTTTTTCATTATATATCTCTCCAAAATGGTCGGCATCTCGTTCGGATAATTGGTTTTTATAGAAAGTTTCACCATATTGGTAACCTTTATATGCAGGTACGCCATCAGAAGACATACAAAGTACGGTCTTGGCAAAATGATGAATTGCCTCATCCTCTGTTATAAAGGAATTTTCTTCTTTTATATTTGTATCCAGATCTGAAAAGAGTTTCGGGTGACTTCTTACGGACAGAACGTGCTCGCCGTGATGCCATGTTTCATGACCAACAGCACGAAAAGGGTTGATACATTTTAGCTCGCTTTTTGAAAAAGCAATTTCACCGGCAATGCGCGTGTTACCGGGGAGCCTGTGGTATCCGTTATAGTGCTCATCGTCACTCGGCTGGCATGATATATCATTGGACCATTTTGCTGTCGTGCATATTTGTCTGGCCAGTGTGGTAGAGCAAGCCATCCTTTCTTCATCCGATATACCAAAAGGTCTCAGAAACATTTGTATAGTTTTTTCGGTTAATTCTTCGTCTTCCCAAGTCGCTATTTTGGAAGATATCTCATCAGATATTCTGTTGTGTTCTTGTATAACCAAATCAGGGATATGCAATTCTTGAAGAAAGTCATCCAGAAGTTTATCTGCTGTGCCTGAAAAAAGCATAAGTTCCGAGAAAATACCTGTTGCCTGAATTTGTGTTTTTGGATCTGAGTTTAAAAGTGTTTCTTTACTGATTTTATGTTCAACACATTCAAAAATTGCAGGCAATACAAAGGATTTTAAATTTGCCCCAAATTCAACCTCGTGCATCTGGGGGATTTGTTTCAGATTTTCTTTTAAGAGATGAAATTCTTCGCTGCCTGATAAAGATAAATCAGAAAAAGAGTTTTCGTTTTTTTCTAGCAAATTAAAAAGGCTGGACCGCTCTGAACATAAAGAAGCCATAAAGCACGTTTTCTTATCGGATGGCATTCCGTTTATTTGTTTCAAGAATTCTTTATTGCTCAAGCCGGAAAGCGTAGGGAAGATTTTAAAAGCATCATGAATTTTTTGAGAAAAATATGTTGTTAAATACGGATTAGGACCAGTTTCTACAGGTTCTTCTTCAAATCCTATTTTCTGTTTGAGTATTGTTATAAATTCGTTGCTTATTGGGAAATTGCCTTGAACAGAGAGGGCCTCGTCTCTTTCTTCATCGTGGCGTAAAAACAGATCGACTTGTTGTTCAGCGGTTAATGTATCCCATTTCTCAAAATCCTGGTTGGAAACAGGGGTAAAATCATTCTTTGGCGTTTGATGTGTGCTCCTATTAGACAAGATGGAAAATATACGTGACAGAAAGTTCATATTTACGAGATCCTATAAATTTTTCCTCATCGTAATACAAAAAAGTTAAGATTTACTTATTGAAATATCGCTTAAAGAGGCTATGCTCTGAGCATGAAAAGAATTCGTATTACACTGGATATAGAGATATCCAATGATCTTCCCTTTACCTTACTGGCTGGGCCTTGTGCGATGGAAAGTCGTGACCATGCATTTGATATGGCAGGGGCCTTGAAGGAGATAACGGGGAAGCTGGGCCTGAATTTTGTCTATAAAAGTTCTTTTGATAAAGCGAACCGGACGTCTTTGACAGGGGCGCGCGGTGTTGGGATAGATGAAGGGCTTAAGGTCTTTAGTGATCTCAAAAAAGAGCTTGGCGTGCCTGTGATTACGGATATTCATACGGCTGAACAATGCGCTGACGTGGCCACTGTTGTGGATATTTTGCAAATCCCTGCGTTTTTGTGCCGTCAAACAGATTTACTTGTCGCGGCAGCGAAAACAGGCAAGCCGTTGAATGTCAAAAAAGGACAGTTTTTGGCCCCTTGGGACATGAAAAACGTCATAAAGAAAATAACAGATAGCGGCAATGATAACGTTATGCTGTGTGAGCGCGGGGCGAGCTTTGGGTATAACACGCTTGTCTCTGATATGCGTTCTCTCCCGATTATGGCTGAAACCGGCTATCCGGTTGTTTATGATGCAACGCACTCTGTGCAGCAACCCGGCGGGCAAGGAGAGTCTTCCGGGGGACAGCGTGAATATGTGCCGGTTCTGGCGCGCGCGGCTGTGGCTGTGGGGGTCGGGGCTGTGTTCATGGAAACACATCAAGATCCTGATAAAGGGTTATCGGATGGACCGAATATGGTAAGGCTGGATGACATGCCGGCATTGCTGGAAGAGCTAATGAAAATTGATGAGATCGCAAAAAACAGGAGTTAAAGCAAAATGACAGGTATTATGGACATTCACGGGAGACAAATTCTGGATAGCCGCGGTAATCCGACGGTAGAAGTTGAAGTGATCCTTGACAGCGGTGCTATGGGGCGGGCGGCTGTCCCTTCAGGGGCTTCGACGGGGGCTCATGAGGCTGTTGAATTGCGTGATGGTAAAAAGGATTTTTATAACGGCAAGAGCGTTTTAAAAGCCGTTGACTATGTGAATGAAGATTTGAGGGAGGCTCTTATCGGCGTTGATGCAGAAGATCAAATGATGATAGATCATGTCATGATTGATCTGGATGGGACAGAGAATAAAGGCTCGTTTGGCGCGAATGCCATATTAGGTGTCTCTCTGGCGATGTCCCATGCGATGGCGGATGAGCTTGATATGCCGTTATACCGCTATCTTGGTGGCCCTTTTGCGCATCTTTTGCCAACGCCTATGATGAATATTCTAAACGGTGGACAACATGCGGATAACCCTGTGGATATTCAGGAATTTATGGTTATGCCAGTTTCTGCGCCTAGTTTAAGCGAAGCGGTTAGAGCTGGGTCCGAGATTTTTCATGCGCTGAAAAAGAACCTCTCTGAAGCCGGATTGAATACGAATGTAGGAGATGAAGGTGGCTTTGCGCCGGCTGTGAATTCATCGGAGCAAGCTCTTGATTTCATTATGAAATCTATTGAAAGTGCGGGATACAGACCGGGTGAGGATATTGTGCTGGCGCTCGACTCCGCTTCCACAGAATTTTTTGCGGATGGGAAATACAATCTTAAAGGCGAAGGCAAAGTGCTAAGTTCTGATGAGATGATCCGTTATTACGAAGATCTTATTACGCGCTATCCTATTATGTCGATTGAAGATGGTCTGGCCGAAGATGACTGGGATGGCTGGGTTAATCTGACCCGTGCGCTTGGTCATCGTGTCCAGCTTGTTGGGGATGATTTGTTTGTGACCAATCCAAAACGCCTCAAACAAGGCATTGATATGGGGGCTGGGAATGCTATCCTTGTTAAAGTAAACCAGATAGGTACGCTTACAGAAACGCTCCAGACCATTGAAATGGCCCAAAAAGCCGGTTTTGGGGTTGTTTTGTCACACCGCTCTGGTGAAACAGAGGATACAACGATTGCGGATATTGCGGTTGCTACAAATGCCGGTCAGATTAAGACAGGCTCTTTGTCCCGTTCTGACCGTGTTGCAAAATATAACCAGCTTATGCGTATAGAGGAAGAGCTCGGCCTGTCTGCGGCGTATGCTGGGGGCCAAATCTTTGAAAAAAAGCGGCTGGCTGAAAAGCAAAAGGATGCGGCTTAGTTCGTAAAACATGTTTAAAACGCCCAAAGCGGCCAGACTGTATTTTCTTCTCGCAGCATTGTTTTTGATGTTGCCGGCTCTGATGAGCCTTTATAAAGGGGAAACGGGCCGCTTTGTTGTCGCTGCAGGAAAGCTTTCGCAAGAGCCGTTTAAAGGCACGATTATCTACATGCATAGGCATTCTTTGGAAGGGGCTTTCGGCTTTGTTGTGAATAAACAGCTTGATTTAAGCACGTTTGATGGGCCTGCTTTTATAAAAGAAGCGGATATCCCTGTTTTCTGGGGCGGGCCTGTGAAATTTCCTCATGAGATATATATCCTTGAACGCATAGATAATCCACCTTATGTGCTGGTAAAAAAACTGGGGGCTATGGAAGAAGAAAATGCAGAAATCCTTTCTTTTATCAAAGCGTCTATAGTGGCAGGCGAAGGTAAATATAAAGTGCTGGCTGGCTATGCTGGCTGGGGGCACTTACAGTTGGAATCTGAATTCATAAGAGGCAATTGGACGACGGTAAATCCTGATCTGGCTCTTGTGTTTTCTCTTGATGTAGATCAGGCGGAAAGCTGGGCAAGGCAGCTCTCAAAAGCGAATAAAGAGCGGCCCTTAAAAGAGACGAAAATATTTTAAAATAAAAAAACGAATCACATGAGTGACTTATCCAGAAGATTCTCTCTTTGTTCTGGTTTAAGTGTTTGACTCTGTTCGCTTTTTTGTTGCGCAAGTGATTCGTTTGTGATTCTATAGGGGCATGAAAAGACTGATTGAACAGGAATATATTGTAAGAAAGAATTTTTTGGGGCTATTGGCTTGCTGCCTTGCGGCATATTTTTCTTATCACATCGTTCAGGGCGATCGTAGCTATATGCGCTATATCAGTCTTTCTCAATCTATTCAAAAATATGAGATTGTTCATGAGACACTCTCGGCTGAAAAAGAAGCGTTGTACAAAAAAGTTAGTATGATGCGTCCCGGCAGTGTTGATAGAGATCTTGTTGAAGAGCAGGTTCGCAAAATCCTTGGTTTTCGCCACGCTCAGGAATGGGATTATCTTTCCCATGATATGAAATAGCCGGGCTCCTTTTGTGCGTCGCAGTACATCTCATGCTTTACGAAAACATTTTCAGCGTGTAAAAGCATAACCTGTGTGCAGGAATCTCTTCTTGCACTGTGTATGGAAAAAATATTTTTTTGAAATAAATCTATTCAGAGCCAAATCTGTTTCTTGAAACTGTTCCGGTGATGGCTCTTTTTTACTGTGTAGGAAGTAATAATAGGAGAAATTTTATGTCTGCAGCCCAAAAGATGGCAAAGAAACGACCCAAGCTACAATCTGTCTCTAATAGTAACAGTGCGCCAGAGCCTACTGCTGAAGAAATGAAGAAATTTTATGGAGACATGCTGCTTATTAGACGGTTTGAAGAAAAATCTGCGCAGCTCTATGGGATGGGATTAATTGGCGGCTTTTGTCACCTTTATATCGGGGAAGAAGCTGTTGTTACGGGGCTTCAGTCCGTTCAGGAACCGCAGGACAGTGTTGTAACCTCTTATCGTGATCATGGGCATATGCTGGCCTGTGATATGGACCCGGGCGGCGTTATGGCAGAGCTGACGGGCCGCATTGGAGGTTATTCCAGAGGGAAAGGCGGCTCTATGCACATGTTTAGCAAGGAGAAAAATTTCTTCGGCGGTCATGGTATTGTCGGTGCTTCTGCGTCTGTCGGTACAGGGCTTGCCTTTTCACATAAATATAAGGGGGACGGCGGTGTTGCTGTGACTTATATTGGGGATGGTGCCGCTAATCAGGGCCAAGTCGCTGAAAGTTACAATATGGCAGCCCTTTGGAAGTTGCCGGTGCTCTATATCATTGAGAATAATCTGTATGCTATGGGGACTGCCAAAGAAAGACATGCTGCAGGGGATCTTTACAGACGTGGTGAAGGCTTTGGTATTCCTGGTGAACAGGTGGATGGCATGGATGTTTTCGCTGTTCGTAATGCGGCACGTCAAGCTATTGATTATGTCAGGGCTGGTAATGGGCCTTATATTCTGGAAATGATGACGTACCGTTATCGTGGGCACTCTATGTCTGATCCGGCGCAATACCGGAGCAAAGAAGAAGTGCAGGGATATAAGGACACAAGAGATCCGATCAGCACACTCAAGGAAAAAATGCTGGAAGGTGATCACGTCACAGAGGCTGAGCTGAAAGATATCGAAAAAGAGATTAAGCGCAGAGTGAATGAAGCGGCTGAGTTTTCGAAAGAATCTCCAGAGCCTGATCCATCTGAACTCTGGACTGATGTTCTGGTCGAAGTTTAAGTAATAAAGCGATACGTAAAAAAGAGAAGAAGAGTAACATGACAATTGAAATTCTTATGCCGGCTCTGTCACCGACGATGACCAAGGGCAATCTGGCGAAATGGTTAAAAGCAGAAGGTGACAAGGTCGAATCTGGTGACATTATAGCCGAGATTGAGACAGACAAGGCGACAATGGAAGTCGAAGCCGTTGATGAGGGCGTGATCGGAAAAATTCTGGTGCCGGAAGGGTCTCAGGATGTGGCCGTGAACGCCCCGATTGCGCTTTTGTTGGAAGACGGTGAAAGCGAAGTAGGCGAAACATCTGCTCCTGCAGATACTTCTGTAGGAGAAGGTAGGGCATCTGTTGAATTAAGTGCTGAACTACTGGAAACGGAAAACAGGGATATTCTTTACGCCAGGGGCATCGTGGTTGAGCCACCGGCCTTTGATGAAGAATCCTATATGGCCGACACGTACGAATGCACGGTTCGTGAAGCCTTGCGTGATGGTATGGCTGAGGAAATGAGAAAAGATGAAAATGTTTTCCTGCTCGGTGAGGAAGTGGCTGAATATCATGGCGCGTATAAGGTGTCTAACGGGCTGTTGGAAGAGTTTGGTGATAAGCGCGTTATTGATACACCCATCACAGAACACGGCTTTACGGGCATGAGCGTGGGGGCCGCTTATAACGGTCTTAAGCCGATTGTTGAGTTTATGACGATGAATTTTGCCATGCAGGCCATTGATCATATCATTAACTCTGCTGCCAAGACGCTTTACATGGCTGGTGGCCAGATGGGCTGTCCTGTTGTTTTCCGGGGGCCTAATGGCGCGTCAGCCCGCGTGGCCGCACAGCATTCACAGTGCTATGCCAGTTGGTATGCCCATGTGCCGGGCTTGAAGGTCGTGGCACCGTGGTCTTCAGCAGATGCCAAGGGGCTGATGAAAGCCGCCATACGTGATCCTAATCCGGTCGTTGTGCTGGAAAATGAAATCATGTACGGCCAGTCTTTTGAAGCCCCAAAGAGCGATGATTACGTTATTCCGATCGGCCGGGCCAAAATTGAAAGAAAGGGAAGTGATGTGACCATTGTGGCGTTCTCTATCATGGTGGGTAAAGCCCTTGAAGCGGCCGAAGAACTGGCTGCGCAAGGCATTGATGCGGAAGTGATTAACTTGCGTACCATTCGTCCCCTTGATCGTTATACGATTATTGAGAGTGTGAAGAAAACAAACCGGATTGTCTGTGTTGAAGAAGGCTGGCCTTTTGCCGGTATAGGGGCTGAAATAGCGGCCCTTATTGGAGAGCATGCCTTTGATTATCTGGACGCGCCTTTAAAACGTGTCTGTGCGGCCGATGTGCCGATGCCCTATGCGGCCAATCTTGAAAAACTGGCCTTACCACAGGCTGATGACATAGTAACTGCTGCGAAAGAGGTGTGTTATGCCGATTAATATTTTAATGCCAGCCCTGTCCCCGACAATGAAAGAAGGGACGCTTGCCAAATGGCTTAAGGCGGAAGGCGATTCCGTTGAATCCGGTGAGGTTATTGCCGAGATCGAGACCGATAAAGCCACAATGGAAGTTGAGGCTGTCGATGATGGCGTTATAGGAAAAATCGTGATAGAAGCCGGCACGGAAAATGTCCCGGTTAATGGCGTTATTGCTATTCTTTTGGAAGAAGGTGAAAGTGCTGCCGATATAGAGGTAGAGGTTGCTGCGTCTGTTTCTTCACCAAAAGAAGAAAGCAAAAAGGCTGACCAAAAAAGAGAGGCTATACATTTGCCGCCACCTGGAAATGCTTCTGGAAACCGTATTTTTGTTTCTCCATTAGCACGCAGAATTGCGGCTGAAAAAGGGCTTGATCTTTCGTCTATTAAAGGAACAGGGCCTCGTGGCAGGATTGTTAAAGCCGATGTGATCGGCGTGGATTCAAAAGCACTGGTCGCGCAGGAAAAATCGGCTGTGCCGCAACAAACTACCGCACCATCTGCTGCGCCCGCCTCTGCTGGACCAGATGCGAAACAGCTTTCTGATATGCTGGGGATGGATTACGAAGAAATGCCAAACAATAATGTTCGGAAAATGGTGGCAAGCCGTTTGTCTGACTCCAAGCAGACTGCGCCACATTTTTATCTGAACATTGATTGTGAGCTGGACGCGCTTCTTGAGTTGCGTAAACAGATTAACGGACAGGCCGCCGGCGAATACAAAGTCTCTGTGAACGACTTTATCATCAAGGCGGTGGCACAGGCTTTGAAATCCTATCCGCCGGCGAATGTCGCCTGGACGGATAATGCTATTTTGCAATACAAATCCTCTGATATTTCTGTCGCGGTTGCTACGGATAACGGCTTGATTACACCGATTGTAAAGGCCGCTGAAACAAAGGGTTTGCGTACTATTTCAGAGGAAATGAAAGATCTCGCCGGGCGTGCGCGTGAAGGAAAACTCCAGCCAGCCGAATTTCAAGGGGGGACGTTTACCGTTTCTAATCTCGGGATGTTCGGAATCAAGAGCTTTTCTGCCATTATCAATCCGCCGCAGGGCTGTATCCTAGCCGTTGGGGCAGGGGTGCAAAAGCCTGTTGTGAAAAAAGGCGAGATCACCATTGCAACAGTGATGAGCTGTACATTGTCAGTGGATCATCGCTCTGTCGATGGTGCTGTGGGCGCGCAATTCCTGCAACACTTTAAACGTAACATCGAACAACCTATGAATATGCTGGTATAATAAAATGTCTGAAAATAACTTTGATTTAATTGTCGTTGGTGGCGGACCGGGTGGCTATGTAGCGGCTATTCGTGCAGCACAGCTCAAAATGAAGGTAGCTTTGGTAGAGGCTAATCATCTGGGCGGCGTGTGCCTTAATTGGGGATGTATTCCGACAAAGGCACTGTTGCGATCCAGTGAACAATACTACCATATGACTCATGCAGAGCAGTTCGGCATTAAAGCCAAAGGGGTAGAGTTTGATTTTAAGAAAATCGTTGAAAGGTCAAGAGGGGTCTCAAAACAGCTCTCTATGGGGGTTCAGCATCTTCTTAAAAAGAATAAAGTGACTGTAATCGAAGGATACGGGAAATTGCTGGGTAAAGGCCAATTGTCGGTCGAAAAGAAAGACAAGAAAACCGAAACCCTTTCGGCAAAGCATATCATTATAGCAACAGGGGCGCGGGGCCGTGCGCTGCCGGGTTTGGAACCTGATGGGAAACAGGTCTGGGGGTATAAAGATGCGCTTGTACCGGAAGATATGCCAAAATCGCTCCTTGTGATTGGTTCCGGGGCTATTGGTGTTGAGTTTGCGAATTTTTATCACCAATTGGGTGCAGATGTCACCATCGTAGAAGTGATGGACCGCATTGTGCCGGTCGAAGATGAAGAGATTTCAGCTTTTGCAAAAAAAGCCTTTGAAGCGCGTGGTTTGAAAGTGCTTACCAGTGCAAAAGTTCAAAAGCTTGATAAAGATAAAAATGGTGTAACGGCGCATGTCGAGGTAGCTGGTAAGGTTCAGAAAATTACCGTTGAGAAAGTAATTTCGGCGGTTGGCATTGTGCCTAACACGGAGAATATCGGTCTTGAAAAGACTAAAGTAAAGCTTGATCGGGGGCATATTGTAACGAATGAATGGCTGGAAACGGATGAACCGGGCGTTTATGCCATTGGTGATGTGACGGCGCCACCATGGCTCGCGCACAAGGCCTCTCATGAAGGTGTTATTTGTGTTGAGAAAATTGCCGGCGTTAAAGGCGTTCATCCTTTGAATAAACGGAATATTCCGGGCTGTACCTATTGCATGCCGCAAATTGCCTCTGTGGGGCTGACGGAAAAAGCGGCTAAAGAAAAAGGCTATGAGATCAAAGTTGGACGTTTTTCTTTTATGGGGAACGGTAAAGCCATTGCGATGGGGGAACCAGAGGGCCTTATTAAAACAGTCTTTGATGCTAAAACCGGGGAGCTTTTAGGGGCTCATATGATTGGTCACGAAGTCACAGAAATGATACAAGGCTATGGCATTGCTAAAACGTTGGAAACGACGGAAGAAGATTTGATGCATACGGTGTTTGCTCATCCCACTTTGTCGGAAATGATGCATGAAAGTGTGCTTGATGCGTATGGCAAAGTCATTCATATGTAGGAGCGTTATCGCTACGTGATAACGTCGTTGACATCGTGTGATGATAACGTTATCATGTATGTATATCGTTAATCTTCTAATCAAAGGAATAATGCTGTGCGTACGATCGTGGATTTGCCTGAAGATCAGGTTAAGGCCTTAGACCATATGGGAAAAGCGGATAATCTCTCTCGTGCTGAACTGGTGCGCAGGGCGGTTGATTTGTATCTGAATGAGGAACTGAAAAAAAGGTCTGATGACTCCGTTGATAAATATTTTGGTTTTCTCACAGAAACGCCGAATGCTTTTGACGGGCTTGACGGGTTGTCCTATGAACAAAAAATTCGTGGGGAATGGGATGAGCGTGATAAAGCTTCCCGTCGTTGGGGATTCTCTGAATCAGGCCATGCCGCCTATAAAGGAAAAGATGACATAGAATGAAAGTAATGAAAGCGGCTGTTTTTGATACAAATATTCTTATTGATTTTGCAAACGCCCATGAAGAAGCGCGTGCGATTATCAGACGCTGTGACGAACGTATGATCAGCGTCATCACGTGGGTAGAGTTTTTAACAGGCGTGCCTTATCCTAAAATGGAAGAGGCCAAGGCCTTTCTCTCTGATATGTTCGATATTATTTACCCTGATGAAGAGATCTATAATATGGCGCTCGATATTAGACGGGAGAAGCGTTTAAAATTGCCTGATGCTACAATCCATGCTACGGCAAAACACCTTAATGTTCCTTTGGTAACCAGAAATACCAAAGATTTTGATGAAACCATGCCAGATATATGTGTGCCTTATGACATTTAACAAAGACCTGTTAGAACCAAAAAAACGCCATCCTGAAAAGCAAAAAAATCCGGACCGCCCTATGGGGAAAAAGCCGGACTGGATTCGTGCTAAATCGCCAACAGGTGCTGATTACGAAAAGACAGAAAAAATCATTAAGCAGCTCAAACTTAATACAGTCTGCGAAGAGGCGTCTTGTCCAAATATCGGGGAATGCTGGAAAAAAGGACATGCCACCATGATGATCATGGGCGAGATTTGCACAAGAGCCTGCGCCTTTTGTAACATTGCCACAGGCGTGCCGACACCGCTTGATAAGATGGAGCCACTGCGTATTGCAGAAGCGACGAAGAAAATCGGGCTAAAGCATGTGGTTATTACGTCTGTTGATCGTGACGATCTGAAAGATGGTGGGGCAGATCATTACGTTAAAACGATTGAAGCTATTCGTTATAAAACGCCGGAAACAACCATCGAAATACTGACACCGGATTTCAGAGGCTTTATTGAAGGGGTTGATATTGTGGCCAAGGCCAAGCCTGACGTGTTTAATCACAATCTTGAGACTGTGCCGCGGTTATATCCTTCCATTCGCCCGGGTGCCCGTTATTTCCGCTCTGTTCGTCTGTTGGAGCGTGTAAAGGAAGTGGATGATACCATTTTCACAAAATCGGGTTTGATGGTAGGCCTTGGCGAAACACGGGAAGAAATTCTTCAGGTGATGGATGATTTGCGCACCGCCAAGGTGGATTTTCTAACGATTGGACAATATCTCCAGCCTACGCCAAAACATGCGCCTGTGGACAGGTTTTGGACTCCGGATGAATTCAAGGATCTGGAATCTATGGCGCGGGGCAAGGGGTTTCTTATGGTATCTGCGAGTGCACTGACCCGGTCTTCCTATCTTGCCGAGGAGGATTATCACAAACTCAGAGAAGCAAGAGACGCTAAAATCAATGCCAACGCACGCTGAAAAGCGAAAACTGCCCTATAGTGCTGGACAGCTTTTTGATCTGGTGGCTGATGTCAGGGCTTATCCTGAATTTTTGCCGTGGTGTCTGGAGGCTACGATTGTAAAGGAGGAGGGGCCTGACCTTTTCTATGCCGATTTGCGCGTTGGATACAAATTTATTCGGGAAAAATACGCATCTCGCGTTACCTTGGATCGTGAAGCCAGACATATTCATGTTGAATATCTTAGTGGTCCTATGAAGCATTTGAGCAACCACTGGCATTTTATCGAGGAAGAGGATGGCGGCTGTACCGTTGATTTCTTTGTGACATTTGAGTTTAAAAACCCTCTTTTGCAAAGACTAATCCTGATCTTTTTTAATGAAGTTGTAAAAAAAATGGTGGGGGCTTTTGAAAAAAGGGCGGCCCAGCTTTACGACGAACCAAAGCGCAAACTTTTGTGAACCGACTCTCCTTCCATTGTTTCAAAGGCCATTGTGACAGACCTGTCATGGCGCATGTCATCATGGCCTGAAATGTGAAGAATACCGAGTTCTTTGTGGGGAAGATAAGGCTCTACAAATGTTTTCCTTGAGGCGTCCCATTTGGGCGCAAAGTCACAAAGCCAGTGACACCAGCCGGGCAGAATTTCCATGGGATAATGCTCGAGATAAACCATAACGCCAAGGGTTAATTGCTCGGTGGTAAAGACTTTGCCTTTTCTGCTTTCTAACGTGTTAACAACGAGCTCTTGCCAGCGTTTCCAGTGCGGTGCATCCTTATGCAGCGCAAAAGCACCAGCCAATAGAACATGATAGGGATAGAGCTCCTTGGCCTTGGCGAAAGAAAAGGCTTTCTTGGCGTTGGAAAAATAAAAACCGCGCAGTTTAAATGGCATACGGAAAAGCCATTTGATACGGGTGTGCCTTGGGTAAGCCCTGTCTACTTGCCCGGTGAGTGCTATTTTTTTGCGGTTAGCCCCTTCTAAAAAGAGGTCGATAGATTCCCAGTTTTGAATCCATGTATCAGCGTCCATCCAGAAATATATATCATAACCGGGAAAATAATCCGGCAAAAACGGCCGGCAGACACAGCTTTTTAAATATTCTCGTCCCTTTGTTTTCCAAATTGGAATCGGACAGGGCCAGTCTGGCTTGTATATTTTTGTTACCAGCGGCTTAAGCTTTTTCAACTCTTCTTCTGACAGGCCTGAGTCCAGAATACAGATATCCGCCTCTTTTCCTTGGGGGTGGGCCCGCAAAGAGGCTATCCACTCTAGTAGAAGATGGAAGTAGTGGCTGTCGCAGCCAGAGCAAAAGGCAATTTTTTGTGTCATAATGGTATATTATCTGTCTGGTTTAGAGATAACCAAGGTAGGCGAGTCCCATAACTGAAAGTGCGGCATAAAAGCCGGCGAAGAGATCGTCCAGCAAAACACCTTGTGCGCCTGACATATTGCTGTCAAAGGCGGAGACAGGCCATGGTTTGAAAATGTCAAAAACGCGAAAGAGGATAAATCCCGCTATACCGGCCATGATATCCAGATGGCCAAATGCATCTATCGCAAAAAAAGTCAGGAAAAGGCCTGCTACTTCGTCAATAACAATAGAAGGTGAATCGTGCGTTTGAGTTTCTTCTTGAAAACGACTGATGGACCACAAGGCCAGAGCCGAAATGATGATAAGCCCGATAAGGAGAGATGATGAACCCAGATAGGTGAATAATAAAACAGCAAGAATAAGTCCGGCAAAGCTGCCGCTTGTCCCAGGGGCTGTATTAACAAAACCGGACCCAAAGAACGTGGCAAGCAGGACGTGAGGCTGTGAAAGCTTTAAATCATCCCTAAATGTTTTTTGTTTTTTATCACTTAACATCACAAAAGCATCCTACTCTGTTATTCTTATGGTTGCGATCGCCTGTGCCGCAATACCTTCTTCTCTACCCGTGAATCCCAATTGTTCCGTTGTTGTTGCTTTTACACTAACTTGACAGGTTTGTATAGATAGCAAAGACGCGACCCTTTCGCGCATCTGATCCTTAAATGACCCTATTTTGGGTTTCTCGCATATAAGTGTTACATCAATATTCTCAATTACGGCATTGTTTTCTATTAATTTATCATAGGCTGCCATCAGGAAGAGTGAACTGTTCATATTTTTGAATCGGTGATCTGTTGGCGGAAAATGATCTCCTATATCACCTGCTGAAATTGTGCCCAGTAAGGCGTCTGTGATGGCGTGTAAGGCAACATCAGCGTCCGAATGCCCTTTTAATTTTTTTGTGTAGGGTATATCTATACCGCAGAGCCTGATATGAGTCACGTCCCTATCATCACTGTCAAAGGCATGAACGTCAAAGCCCATGGCCGTTCTTATTCTTGCTGTTTTACTTTCCATGATTTCTTTTGCCAGACACCAATCTTCACGTGTTGTTATTTTAAAATTACGGGGAGAGCTTTTTACAAATTTTACGGTATGCCCCAAGGCTGAGACAAGAGCTGTGTCATCTGTAACATTATCTTCCCCTTTGGCATGAGCCTCTTTCAGGATGTCGAATCTGAAAGCCTGGGGGGTTTGAACAGACCATAGGGAATCTCTGTCTATGGTCTCTCCGTTTTCTTTTTTTAAGGTATCAGAGACGGGTATAGCCAGCGTTGCCGCAACTTCTGTTTCCATGACGTTGAGTAAGGTTTTGACATCGTTTGGGGTGACAAGCGGACGGGCGGCATCATGGATCAGAATAATATCGTTGTCTCTGATGTTGGAAAAAGATGATAATCCGTTATGAACGCTTTCTTTTCTTGTGTCACCGCCATAAGCAGGGGGGCATATATTAAGCCCTGCGACAGCATCCTGATAGGGGATTTCATGGTCTGGTGATATGATAACGCAGATTTCTGTGAAGACACCCATCTCTATAAAAAGATCAAGCGTATGCCGCAGAATCGCTTTTCCTTCGATCTTCTGGTATTGTTTGGGCACAGGAGAACCCATACGCAGCCCGGTGCCTGCAGCAGGGATGAGGAGATATATGTTCTTGTTGGTTTCCATAGTCGTTCCTCTTGATTTTGTGGCGGAATGCCGTTAGGCTCATAGCCCATCCTAAACGTTATAAGACATTTTACTTTGTTTAAAAAGATTACATTAAATACAGAACGTTATTTAGCCTTTGGACTGACTGTACTAGCTATCCTAAGCGGTATGGCAACCTATGCAGCCTTAAGGGCTGTGCCGCCTTTGGGAAAAGATTCGAGTACGGTCATCTGGCTTATGAGTCTTGATCTTTTTATACTTTTTGCCTTTGTACTGCTTATTTCAAGACGCATTCTGGCTTTGTTCAAAGGCCGAAAAGAAGGGGTGGCCGGGGCCCGTCTTCATGTTCGGCTTGTTTATATTTTCAGCGTGCTGGCCATTGCACCTGCTATTATAATGACCGTATTCTCGGCTTTTTTCTTCCATTATGGTGTCCAGACCTGGTTTAGTGAACGGGTGAGTACCGCTGTGAATAAGTCACAGGCCGTGGCTCAGGCTTATCTGGAAGAGCACCAGCAGGTTATTAGAGCCGATATTATGGCTATGGCAAATGACCTTGATCGTCAGGCACCGTTTTTGGTCGATAATCAAACGGCTTTTGACCGTTTAATGCATACGCAATCTGTTTTAAGAAATTTATCGGAAGCGATTGTTTTTGACAGCGCTGGAAAAGTTCTGGCGCGTTCCGGTTTTACGTTTTCACTGGAACTGGAAGAGGTGCCGGACTATCTGTTAGATACAGCTCAATATGGCGATGCGGTTGTTTTGAATGCGGCAGAAGACCGCGTCCGTGCTCTGGTGAAACTGAATAACTTTGTGGATAGTTATCTGTTCGTGGGGCGTATGGTGGATCCTATCGTGCTGAGTTATCTACATGATACGAAACAGGCCGTGCAGGATTATGAAGATCTGGAGAGCCGTTATGTGGATCTTCGTACCATTGTTACGATGATTTTTGTTGTTGTGGGGCTTTTGCTTTTGCTGGCGGCTATCTGGTTCGGGTTTATCTTTTCAAGGCAACTGGTCACGCCAATCGGTGCGCTGGTCTCTGTCTCGGAGCGTGTCCGTTCGGGTGACCTCTCGGCCCGTGTGCCGGAAGGTGAATCTATTGAGGAATTTGATTATCTTGCTCGTGCGTTTAACCGGATGACCACCCAGATTCAAGAGCAAAGAAATAATCTTGTCAAAGCGAACAGGCAACTGGATCAAAGACGCCGTTTTACAGAGACTATTCTGGCCGGTGTTTCGGCCGGTATTGTCGGTGTGAATGAGAACGGTCTTATTACGCTTGCTAATAACTCTGCAGGGGATCTTCTCCAAAAGAAACCGGCCGAACTTGCAGGCAAGAATATCGTGGATGTTGTGCCGGGCATTAAGGATGCTCTGGATCAGGCGCATAAAAAGCCTGACAAAATTTATCAGGCTGAACTTCCCTACCTTTTCAAGGAAGGGGACCGCAGGATTTTCCTTATCCGTGTGGCTATTGAGCTTATAAACGGTGTTGAAAAAGGGGGTGTGATTACCTTTGACGATATTACCGAGCTTCAATCCGCGCAAAGAAAAGCCGCCTGGGCTGGTGTGGCAAGACGGATTGCGCACGAAATTAAGAATCCTCTAACCCCGATCCAGCTTTCTGCAGAACGTTTGAAAAGGCGCTATCAGCAACAGCTTCCACAGGAAGATCAACAGGTTTTTGCACAATGTACAGACACCATTATCCGTCATGTCGAAGATATAGGGCGTATGGTGAGCGAGTTTTCTTCCTTTGCCCGTATGCCGGAACCTGTGATGGAGTATCAGAATTTTATGGCGTTGGTAAAAGAATCCATCCTGCTTCAGCAGCAGGCGCATTCGGCTATCACGTTTAAAAAGATCGGTTTTCCGGAAGAAACCGATACGGTTCTGGCTTATTGTGATTCTCAACAGGTCAGGCAGGCTTTTACAAATATTCTTCAAAATGCGATTGATTCAATAACTGGCGGGAATGACAAAGCGCCCGGCCACATACAGATCCATTTCTTTCAGCGTGGAGATGAGCTTGTTCTTGCTGTATGCGATACTGGGAAAGGGTTTCCAAAGGAAGAAAATTTATCACGCTTGACAGAGCCCTATGTTACTCACAGGGAGAAGGGTACTGGTTTGGGGCTGGCTATTGTGAAAAAAATTATGGAAGACCATAATGGACGCCTGTTACTGGGTGTGCCGGAATGGCTGCGCAAAGAGGAAAACTGGGAAGATCTCGGTGGGGCTTGTGTCGTTCTGGCTCTCCCGGTTGTTGAGCAACTTTCCAGAAACACAAGCATAAAAGAGGCAAGTTAAGGGTCATATGCTATGACTGCGGAAATACTTATAGTAGATGATGAAGAGGGTATCAGGACTCTGGTTCAGGGGATACTGGAGGATGAGGGCTATTCCATTCGTCAGGCCGCTAATGCAAAACAGGCTTATGCTAGAATAGAAGAGCATGTGCCGGATCTTCTGATCCTTGATATATGGCTGCAAAATAGCGAACATGACGGGCTTGAGATACTGAAAACCGTTAAAGAACAAAGGGATGATTTGCCCGTTCTTATGATCAGCGGCCATGGTACAATCGAAACGGCTGTGACAGCCCTCAAACATGGCGCCTATGATTTCATTGAAAAGCCGTTTAAAACAGACCGCCTGCTGTTAATGATTGAACGCGCGCTTGAAACAGCAAAGCTTAAGAGAGAGAATGCCGCGCTTCGGGAAAAGGCGGAAGGTGCTGTCGAATTTGTAGGAGAATCTCCTGTCGTTACATCGCTAAAACAGGTCATCAAGCGCGTAGCTCCCACAAACAGCCGGGTCCTTATTACAGGCGAGCCGGGGACCGGAAAAGATTTGATCGCCAGAATGATCCATAAGCAATCTGAACGCGCGACAAAGCCTTTTGTGGTACTGAACTGTGCCACTATGCGCCCTGAGCATCTGGAAGCTGAGCTTTTTGGCACGGTAAGAGATCAGACCGGTCTTTTGGAGCAGGCCGATGGCGGCACGCTTTTCCTTGATGAAGTGTCCGATATGCCAATGGAAACACAAGGCAAGATTGTACGTGTCTTGCAGGAACAACGGTTCCAGCGCGTGGGCGGGCATGATGAGCTAGAAGTGGATGTAAGAATTCTGGCCTCTACAAACAGGGATCTACAAACCTTTATTGCAAAAGGCACGTTTAGACAGGATTTGTTTTATCGTTTGAATGTTGTCCCTATCCACGTCCCTGCTTTGCGTGAAAGAACAAAAGATATCCGTATATTGGCCGAATTTTTTGTTTCCATGTATGCCAGACAATATGGTTTTCAGGAAAGATCCTTTTCTCCTTCAGCTCTGGCAGCACTCCAAAGCTATGAATGGCCGGGGAATGTACGGCAGTTAAAAAATGCCGTTGAATGGCTGATGATTATGAAGCCGGAGGGCGACCGGGGGCAAGGTAATGTTTCCGCTTTTATTGACCTGGAAAATCTTCCCCCGGAAATTTCGAATATTTCATCCTCTAAGACGTCTTCGGATGATTCTGTTCAGGATACGCTCATCAACTTCCCTTTAAGAGAAGCGAGGGAGCAATTTGAGCGGGATTATCTTATGGCGCAGGTCAATCGTTTTAAAGGCAACATTTCTAAAACCGCTCAATTTGTCGGCATGGAGCGATCTGCCTTGCACCGGAAATTAAAGTCACTCAATATTAACAGCGACCAGACTAAAGACAAACAAAAGGCATAATGTAAACCATGCGTGTGATTATATGTGGGGCAGGGCGAGTGGGCTACAATATTGCAGCCTATCTTTCCCGTGAAGATAATGATGTAACGGTTATTGATATTGATCCGGATCTGGCCGCGCGCATTAATGATGAACTGGATGTAAATGGCATCGTCGGGCATGCCTCCAGCCCGGACGTACTGGAAAGAGCCGGGGCAAGGGAGGCCGATGCTATTCTTGCCGTTACGCATCAGGATGAGGTTAATATGGTGGCCTGTCAGGTGGCGCACTCCTTATTTAATGTGCCAAAGAAAGTCGCACGTATTCGGGAGCAATCTTATCTTGACCCGGCCTGGCACAATTTGTTCAGTCGTGCGCATATGCCGATTGATGTTATTATTTCCCCTGAGATAGAGCTGGCAGCCGCTATTGAACGACGGCTGGATTTACCCGGCTGCACGAATGTTGTCTCTATGGCAGAGGAAAAAGTTTATCTGGTTAATCTGATTTGTGACAAAAATTGTCCTGTGGTCAATGCACCGATAAAACAGGTGCACAGTCTTTTCCCCGATCTGTCTTTTAAGATTTTAGCTATTTTGCGAAAAAGCGATACCATTGTGCCGTCAGATGAATCGCAAATGCTGATTGGGGATGAGATTTCTCTTGTGGTGGATGAGGCGCATCTCGAAAGGGTTATGCTGGCGTTTGGTCATAAGGAAAAAGAAGCCAGACGCATTGTTATACTGGGCGGCGGAAGGATTGGTGGTCCTTTGGCCGAGTGCCTGAACAAGACGCACAAAAATGTACGTATCAACCTGATAGAAAAGGACGAAAAGAAGGCGGAAGAGCTGTCTGCCTCACTGGATGAATCAATTGTTGTTATCAATGGCGATGGCTTGAATAGAGATATTCTGGAAGGGGCCGATATTAGAGAAACAGAAACGCTGGTTGCTGTGACAGATGATGACGAAACAAATATCCTGGGTTCTTTGCTTGCCAAACAATATGGCTGTGAGCGCACAATTGCGCTTGTTGTTAAAACGGCGTATGCGCCCCTTATTCATACGTTAGGGGTCGATTCCGTTATTTCACCACAGGCTAGTACGGTCTCTCAGATTATGAAACATATCAGGCGAGGCCGTATAAAAGCATTGCACAGTTTATGGAATGGTGCGGCTGAAGTCATGGAAATTGAGGTTTCAGAATCCTCCTCTGTCACAAATACGCCCCTTAGAGAACTAAAACTGCCGAACAAAATTATATTCGGTGCGTTGATCAGGGAAGGAATCGTTATTATCCCGCATGGGGATACCGTTATCCATGTCGGTGACCATTTGATCTTGTTGGCCAGTAAGGGCTATGCGCAAAAAGTAGAAAAAATGTTTTCTGTATCGGTGGATTTATTTTAGTTAACGGGAGCCTTTATAAATGAAACTCGGCGTTTTTGATTCTGGGATAGGGGGGTTGTTAATCAGCAAGGCCATTCGATCCCACATGCCCGAATACGATATTGTTTATACAGCCGACACACTTCATATGCCCTATGGCAGTCGTTCTCGGAAAGCCATTTATCAGTATGCCAGAAAAACCATGGATTTCCTTTTTGGAACACATGATTGTAAACTGGTTATTATTGCGTGTAATTCAGCCACTGTAGCGGCACTACGCCGTTTGCAGCGGGAGTATTTGCCCCAACATTTCCCTGATCGTTATATCCTGGGTGTTGTTATTCCAACGGTTGAAGAGGTTTATGAGCACAAATACAAAAGAATTGGGATGCTCGCAACCCAGCAAACGGTTTATTCAGGCACATACAAGGAGGAACTGGAAAAACTTGATCCCCGTGTTGTGCTTTTTCAGCAGGCAGCCCCGCTTCTTGTCCCCATGATAGAGCATGAAGGAGAAAAATGGATAAGGCCTGTTCTGGAAGAGTATTTATCGCCGCTTATGGCTGAAAATATTGAGGCATTAATTCTAGGGTGTACGCACTACACCTATTTAAAGGAAGAGATAAGATCAATTTTAGGTGAAAATATCGCTATTTTATCACAGGATGAGATTATACCGCGTAAATTGGCTCATTATTTTCAACGCCACCCGGAAAGAGAGGCTGTTTTGTCTAAAAATGGAGATATATCGCTCTATTTCACAGATATAACACAGCATTATAAGCGAAGTGCCGCACATATTCTGGAAGATGATCGTATAGAAATACAGGCGGCGTGGACTTATGAAGAAGCCTGAAGCCATTTTTTTTGATTGGGATGGCACGCTTGTTGATACATTTGATGTCCTACATGCGGCTAATAATCATGTTCAGATCTCCATGGGGAAAGGTCCTCTTTCAAAGGAAGAGGCGCGGAAACGGACACTTATGTCAACGCAAAATCTCTATCCGAAGCTCTATCCCGGAAAAGAAGCAGAGGCTATGCGCTATTTTTACGCGTATATAGAGGAAAATCATCTGACTGAATTAAAGAAAATAAACGGGGCCGATACTCTTTTATCTCTTCTTAAGGAAGATGGCATTTCCCTTGGTGTAGCGAGCAATAAAAAACAACTTTATCTTGAGCGTGAAATCAATCATATGGGATGGCATCATTTTTTTGAGGATCGTGTGATCGGGGCAGGCGTTGCCGAAAGAGATAAACCTGCACCAGACCCAATTTTAGAGCTTTGCAGGCGTATTCAATTATCCCCTTCTCCAGAAAAAGTATGGTATATAGGCGACACAGAAACGGATTATTTAGCTGCGACAAAATGTAGCTGTACTTTCGTATTAATAAATGAAGAAAATACGAAGGATTTTCCTTTAGAGCTATACCACCCTGAGATTGTTTTGAAAGATTGTTTCGAATTGACCCAATATTACAAAAAAACTGTTGCCGCTCTATAATTACTCTATTAAAAGAGTCAGGACTTAATATCAGGGGAAGTAAGAAAAATGGCTGACAAAGCACAAAGCGTACAAGACGTATTTTTAAATAAAGTAAGAAAAGATAAAGCAACAGTAACCGTCTTCTTGGTAAATGGTGTAAAACTTCAAGGGATTATCACCTGGTTTGACAATTTTTCTCTATTGTTAAGAAGAGATTCTCATATTCAGTTAATCTATAAGCACGCTGTTTCTACGATTATGCCTTCCGGTCCTATGAGCCTGTACGATAGTGCAGATGGCGAAGAACCGGATAGTAAAGAATAATAATTTGATAAGTAGTATCTTCTTCTTATGAGCAAAAAGAAGAAACCGGCAGGTATCTCAAGAATAAAAGTTCCTGAAAAGGCTTTTCTTCTCCACCCTGTAATGTCAGGGAAGGAGGATAAGGCAAGGAGTCTTGTTTCCCAAAAAGAGGAGTTGGCAGGTCTTACACAGGCCATTTCTCTGGAAATTGTTGGGTTTTTATCACCAAAAGTTCAAAAAATTGCACCGGGCTATCTGCTAGGAAAGGGCGCGCGAGAGGAACTTGCCACGCTTTTCGAGGAGGAAAAGCCTGACCTTGTTATTGTTAACCATGCGTTATCACCCGTGCAGCAGCGGAATCTTGAACGTCTATGGAAGACGAAAGTCATTGATCGCACGGCCCTGATCCTTGAAATTTTCGGAGAACGCGCACAAACTAAAGAAGGTCGGATTCAGGTTGAGTTGGCGGCTTTAAATTATCAAAAATCCCGTCTGGTCAGATCATGGACTCACCTTGAACGGCAAAGAGGCGGGGCCGGCTTTATGGGCGGGCCGGGTGAACGACAGATCGAAATTGACCGCCGCTTAATTGGGGAGCGTATTACCGGACTCAAGAAAGATCTGGAAAAGGTTAGAAATAACAGAACCCTGCAAAAGCGCAGCCGGGAACGTGTCCCTTTTCCTGTCGTGGCACTTGTCGGCTATACGAATGCCGGGAAATCCACTTTGTTTAACCGTTTAACAGGGGCTACCGTTTATGCGGAAGACCTCTTGTTTGCTACGCTTGATCCCACGATGCGTCGTTTGACTTTGCCTAATGAGCAGGTGGTTATTCTCTCTGATACGGTTGGGTTTATTTCTGATTTGCCAACGGATTTAATCGCCGCTTTCAGGGCTACTCTGGAACAGGTCGAGGAAGCCGATGTTATCTTGCATGTGCGGGACATCACGTCAGAAGATACTCTGGCGCAAAGGCAGGACGTCATAAATATTATGGAAGAGCTCGGCATTGATTATGAAGCGGACGAGCGGATTATTGAAGTCCTCAACAAGATTGATTTGTTTGAAGACGGGGAAAAAGAGATCGAAGAACCCTTAAGCGATCGGAAACTCGTTAAAAGAAAAATTCCGTTCTCTGCTTATACCGGCGAGAATGAGGACCTCCTCCTAAAATCAATCGAACAGATTTTATCCCAAAAGAGGCAGGTTTTATCTTTTAAAATACCGGCACATGATGGACAAAAGATCTCCTGGCTGTACAATCATGCGCATGTATTGCAACGCGAAGAGGAAGATGATGGTACTGTTTTGACATTGCGTGTCGATATGGAACCCTCTACGCTTGGTCGTTTTAAACAGCTTTTTAGAACGGAAGAAGAATAAAAATGGTCAGTGTACAAAGCGAGCATGTAGAAGAAATTCTGCAATCCTGTGCAGATAAATATATTCTCCCGCGTTTTAAATCCCTTGAGGCGCATGAGATTAGAACAAAATCATCACCTGAAGATCTTGTCACAGATGCAGATATTGAAACAGAAGAAGAGCTTATCAGACTTTTACCCAAACTTATCCCTGGCAGCGTTGTCATTGGTGAAGAAGGGGTGTCAAAAGATGAAACGCTTTTGAATGCACTTAAAGATGATGAAAAAGTTATATGGGTTGTCGATCCGGTCGATGGCACCCGTAACTTTACAAAGGGTGATAACTATTTTTGTACGATGGTTGCGCTTGTATCCAAAGGGGAAACGGTTCAGTCATGGATTTACGATGTGCCAGCAAAAAATTCGCAATCTCCGAAAAAGGCAGCGGCGCCTATTATGGGGGGGATAGATTGAAAACATCGTCGCCTAAACCGCTTGAAGAACTCCACGGCTATTTCGGTAGAGCCTATGCGCCTAAAACACTTGGCGATCTCGTTTCATCGAAAGAATCTCATCTTGGGAAATTTTATTGCCTGCATTGTTCCGGTCATGAATATATTACGCTCGCCAATGGGGAAATGGATTTTGCCCTGTTTGGCAGTATCAACCCGTGGGATCATTTGCCTGGTACACTTCTTGTACAGGAAAGCGGCGGCGTTGTTCTGAATGAGGACAGGACGCCTTATCATGCAAAAGACGGCAAACAGCAAATCCTTCTTTCGGCATCTGGTCAGGTCGTATGGAATTCTCTGGTCGATCTTATTTTTTAAGTTTTCTTCTGATATATAGTCATTTAGAAATAGAATCGCCCCTTATCGTCATGCCGGACGTGATCCGGCATCCATAGGTGTTATCAGAACATGCGAATCCACCTTCCGGTTTTCACCGGGATGACGGAACGTTGTCAGGCATATTTCTTTTCTTTTTGTTTTTCTTTGGTCCAGAGGGTTTCCAGTTCATCAAGGGTGCAGGCGGTCATTTCCTTATTTTGTGCTTTGACGGCTTTCTCTATCCCTTTGAAACGGCGTTCAAATTTGTTATTGGAATCCCGTAGGGCCGTCTCACAGTCGACGCCAGCCATGCGGCCAAGATTAGTGACAGCGGAGAGAAGATCGCCAACTTCTTCGTGGATATCTTGTGCGTTTCCTGTGGATAAAGCTGTGCGTAACTCTGTGATTTCTTCTTCGACTTTATCCAAAACGCCGTTAATATCAGGCCATTCAAAGCCTGTACGTGCCGCTCTTTTATGCAGTTTTTGGGCGCGCATCAAGGCTGGAAGTGATTTTGTGACATCATCAAGGACAGAGTCACTCGCCACTCTTTTCTTCTCTTTGTCCTTTTGCTCTTCCCAAATTCTGTTTAGCACATCCTCGGGTGTGTCGGCTTTGTCGTCACCAAAGACGTGCGGGTGACGGTGAAGCATTTTATCGGATATACGTTCCGCGATACTGTTAAAGTCAAAAAGTCCGTCTTCACTGGCTATTTGAGCCTGAAAGACAACCTGTAAAAGCAGATCACCCAGCTCATCTTCCAGATCATCCATGTCGTTTCGTTCTATGGCATCGGCCACTTCGTACGCTTCTTCGATGGTGCATGGGGCGATGGTGCTGAAATCCTGTGCGATATCCCATGCACAGCCGCCGTCAGGATTGCGCAAAGTCGCCATAATATCCAGTAATCGTGAAATGCCATTCAGGCGATTTTGTGTGTTTGTTGTCATGTGTCGGAGCATAGCGTTAATAATTGAATAAGAAAAGCAACTCTATAGATTTTTATTCTCGTTGGTGCTATGAGGATGGTGCTGCGGGGTTTGTGATGCGAGCTTATTCGAGGGGCCTATGCTTTTTGCATAAGGGAACTGTCCCTGCGAAGGTCTTAGTGTTTTGCCGCTTCGCTTTCGCACATGGTGCCCACCTGGTTAACAGGGCCACTTGCGAATAGCTTTTTCGTACACGGCTCACGCGGCACTTTTTTTATTAAGACTCTGGTAATCGTTTCTTCTATGACGTAGGTTTTTAACCATGTCCGATGAAAATAAAATCTCTAAAGAAAAAGAAACCTTAAGACAAGAAGCCATTCGCCACAGGGAAAGAATGACGTTAGGGATTGAAGATCCTGAAAAAACGGTTGCTCATTTTTTTTCTCTTTTTGAACCGGACTCTTTTGATGTTCTGGCCGGTTACTGGCCCAAGGGACGGGAGTTCGATACAATCCCCATCCTTGAAGAGGTTTTGAAAAAAGGCAAAAAATGTGCATTACCTCTCGTAAAAAAAGGGACCCGACTTTTGGACTTTGTACAATGGGAAGAGGGACAGCCTCTTATCAAAGGGGCGTTTGATGTAAAATGTCCGGTTGTTAATGACAAGACGGTGTACTTAACACCGGATATTGTGCTTGTTCCCATGCTGGCTTTTGACCGCAGAGGCTATCGGCTTGGCTATGGCGGGGGCTATTACGATTATACCCTTGCACATTTAAGAGCCTCTACGGACAAAAAGATTATCGCCGTTGGGCTGGCCTATTCACAACAAGCCTGCCTTTTTCCGCTGCCTTGTGATGAACATGATGAAAAGCTTGACTTTGTCATTACGCCCCAAGGGGTTCATTATTTTTCATAGAAAGTTGTATATATGCGTATTTTGTTTGTAGGTGATATTATGGGCCGTTCCGGTCGGGAAGCATTGGCGCGTCATCTGCCTGAGCTAAAAGAAAAGCTGGATTATGATGTGCTGATTGTAAACGCTGATAATGCCGCGCACGGTTTTGGCGTGACTGAAAAAGTGGCCGCAGAATTATACGCTTGTGGTGCTGATTGCATTACAGCAGGGAACCACGTTTGGGATCAACGCGAAATGATTTCTTATATCGAACGGGATAAAAAAGTGCTACGTGCTCTAAATTATCCAGAAGGGACACCGGGGCGAGGCGTTTATATTCATACGCTTTATGATGGCCGGAAAATTGCCATTATGCATGTGCAGGGTAGCCTTTTTATGGATGCTTTAGCGTGTCCGTTTAGAACGATGAGCGATAGTTTAAAACCCTATGTCATGGGCCAGAATGTCCATGCCGTTTTTGTTGATTTTCATGCCGAGATAACAAGCGAAAAAATGGCCCTCGGTCAATATCTGGATGGAAAAGTTTCCGCTGTTATCGGCTCACATACACATATCCCGACGGCTGATGCACATATTTTAACGCATGGCACGGCCTATCAAACAGATGTCGGCATGACGGGGGATTATAATGATACCGTTATCGGTATGAAGAAAGATGTCCCTATTAATCGCTTTCTAAAGAAAGTCCCCCGCGAGCGCATGTCCCCCGGTGAAGATGACGCTACGCTCTGTGGTGTATTTGTCGTCACAAACGATTCAACCGGTCTGGCTAAACAAATTAAGCCCATCAGGCTTGGCGGTAGACTCCAGCAGACGGCGCTGTGAGTAATTAACACTTGATAAATTGCGTCCTATTATGTTAATACGTTGTAACATAATACATTGTTATGAAGGGAATGTTAAAAATGCTATCGAAAAAGGACTTTATATTATCGTTCGCAACAATAACAGCAGTGGCTGTTATTTGGGAAACTGGGGCCTATTTTGAAAGGGACAAAACGAAGCTAAAAACATCTGATTCATCCCCATGCCCATGTTTGGCGGATGAGTTTGATTTAGCAAGAGACGACAGTGTAGAAACTTTGTTGAAAAATGTTCATAATATGAACAAAATAAAATTCGGTTTTGTAGACAATCGTCAGTTAGAACAAAATAATAAAGCGCCCGTTGAGCCGTTTGATCTTGGCATGGATGTAGCGAGTACGCTACCATATGACTTTGAGGTTCAGGCAATGTGTAATGATCCAGATGATGATGGCTTGCCAAATATAACACATATTATCGTAAATGCCGTTCCCAAGGGAACAGGATCAGGAGAATACAGAACTTCATATGATACAGATCACGGCATATCTACAAATCCGTTAGTGTTTGGAACCATATTGGGCGTTAAAAGATATCTGGAAGCGCATGCGGGCTCTATTGGTCTAGAGGTTTCTAAGGATAGCACTATCGATTATGCTTCTATGAGACCGTTATAGACGCTTATTGCTTTTTTCGCGTAGGCGGGACTTTTTTAAAAACAATGCGTTAAAGGTTCCCGTTTTCACGGGGGAAGCAATAATTGGGCCTTTTGCGAAAGGCTTCTATAATAGGTTATGTCTCTTCAACGATATTATCAGGATTTTTTGTGAAGTAGCGGTAACAGGCGTCTTCGAGGGCGGTAACCAGTTCTTTCCCGTGTGAGCCGCCATCGCCTTTAATGCGGCCATGTACGACAGCGCGTAACGTTGTATGAAAAGCTTCTATAATCTCAATGGCTTCCTTATCGGCGTATTCAATAACTTCTAAAAACTGCACAAGTCTGTCCCCGATATAGGTCAGGAGCTTGTAATGGAACATGCCGCCATTAGCTTTGAGCTGCATGGCAGGATAGATCATACCGGCAATAGATTCTTCTGTATGTGTTTCCGGTGGCAGTGTTTTGGCTTTATTAATACCATTTTCCAGGCCTTTGAGGTAAAGCTCTGCCATGGGTTCGAACTCAACGGTATTATGCTCCAGCAATTCTTCTGCTTTGGAGAGAATTTCTTCACTCAAACCACCGCTACCTACCTTTTGTTTCAGGAGGTTTGGCGGCGTTATAAAGTCAGCTTTGCGTCTTATAGGCTGATTATAGTGATCATCTGCTGTCATGTATTCGTCTCAATTATCTTAAGTTGTATCATGTCCGGAGAGTTAGACCATATCAATTTCTGTATGCCTAAGATCAATTTTATCTCCTTTCTGGAGACCGGATTCTTCGCGTACCTGTCTGAGATGCTCATGCGCTTCCTGCACGGCAGCTTTTCTGTTTTCTGCAAAAGGTGAATTTATTTTGCCTGAGGAGTCTGCCTCTCGCCGTAGAGGGCCTTCATAGCCTCTTTTTCCTTTTCTGCGTCTGTCCGGGCCGAAGAAATCACCGCTTCTTACGAACTGCCTTGGGCGTTCGATAACCTGTGCGATCCTTCTGTATAGATCCCTGGCCGAAAAAGGTTTTACCAGAAATTCTGTAACACCGGCATCTCTAGCCTGAATAACACGGCGTTTCTCACTAAAGCCGGTCATAAGGATAATTGGCACGAACTGATTCGGGCTTTGTGGGGCATTTCGGACCTGTCGTGTGAAGGAAATACCGTCCACAGGTTTCATCATCCAGTCGGCAATAATAAGGTCTGGATTATATTCACAGTATTTTTCAAAGCCATGTTCGCCATTCTTGGCACCAATCACCTGTCCTACGCCAAAGGTCAAAAGAAGAGACTTTGTGACATCCAGCATGGGCTGATTGTCTTCTACAACAAGGACGGTGATATTTTCAAATTCGTAAGGCATGGAATAGAAATGTTTTATTTTCGATGTTTTGTTCCTAGATCATAACACTGATAAAATTTATTTCCTATTAATCTTCTTGTTAATTTTAGATATACCCTATTAATCTTTGAAAATAAATTCTATAAAGACCCCAGTAGTGAAAGGAATTAAAGAAAAAATCAGGTGACATATGGCAGGACATTCCAAATGGGCTAATATTCAACATCGTAAAGGGGCCCAAGATAAAAAACGTGCGAAAATTTTTTCCAAGCTGGCGCGTGAAATTACCGTAGCGGCAAAAATGGGGGGCGGCGATCCTGATATGAATCCACGTCTTCGTTTGGCTATTGCAACAGCGCGTGGCCAATCAATGCCGAAAAACAATATTGAGAATGCAGTACAAAAAGGTGTCGGCGGCGGTGAAGGCGACGATTATGTGGAAATGCGCTATGAGGGTTACGGCCCTGGCGGCGTGGCCGTCATTGTTGACGCCTTGACTGATAACAAAAACAGAACAGCCTCTGAAGTGCGCTCCAGCTTTACAAAACATGGCGGCAATATGGGCGAAACGGGGTCAGTTAATTTCATGTTCGACCGGGTGGGTGAGATCATTTATCCCGTGGACACAGCTGATACGGACACTATGTTTGAAGGGGCTGTTGAAGCTGGCGCAGAAGATTGCGAAAGTGACGATGAAATTCATGCCATCATTTGTGCCGCAGATGATTTCTCAAGCGTACGCGAAGCCCTTGTTGAAAAATTTGGAGAGCCTGAAAAATCCGGTCTCTCATGGAAACCGAACGTTATGGCAGAAGTGAATGAAGATCAGGCGAGATCTGTATTGAAACTGGTCGATATTCTGGAAGATAACGACGATGTTCAAACGGTCACAACAAACTTTGATGTCAGTGATGAAATCCTTGAAAAAATTATGGAGGGCTAAGGATCGTTCTTGATGCGGATTTTAGGTATTGATCCCGGACTTCAGAAGACAGGGTGGGGTGTTATTGAGTATGAAAACAATCATCTCTCTTTTTGTGCGTCGGGCCTGATTAGAACAAAACGGGCGGACAAATTGTCGGCTCGTTTATCTTTTATAGACAGGGAACTGGAGAAAGTTCTTAAAACCTGGTCCCCGCAGAGTGCGGCGGTGGAAGAAACGTTTGTGAATAAGAACGCAGCCTCTGCTCTGAAACTGGGGCAGGCCAGAGGTGTGGCTTTACTTGCACCGGCACGCTTTGGTCTGGATGTCGATGAGTATTCAGCCAATCTTGTAAAAAAGTCAGTCGTCGGCGCAGGGCATGCCGCAAAAGAACAGGTCGGCATGATGATCCGCACTTTACTGCCAAGCTGTGGTGATGTCAGCGAAGATGAAGCGGATGCTCTGGCTGTTGCTATTTGCCATGCGCATCATCGTTGAAATAAGCGACTTTTTGTTTTCGCCTTACTTTGGGATGAGGGAAACTTGTGCGTTTTTATTAAAATGAGGGGCTTTATAATTTGTGATTAGACTGATAGGTGTTCGTACACAAATCATAAAATCTTTAGACAGGGAATGGGTGTCGACATAGGCGTGGTCAAGGGCCAATACCTCCTGATCTGTTATTAGATCTTTCTTTGGTGCTATTTGTGCAGGACCGGTAAGACCGGGTTTTATGTTATGTCTTTTTATGTCTCTCGCCAAGGATGTATGACCTTTATGGACCGGTCTGGGACCTACAACGCTCATATCTCCTTTAAAGATGTTTAAAAACTGAGGGAGTTCATCAATACGGAATTTTCTGAGCAGTTTTCCTAAAAAAGTCGTTCTCTGATCATCTGGCAGGAGAATACCATTTTCATCAACCGTATCCTTCATGGATTTTATTTTATAAATGGTGAAGGTGGTTCTATTCAAACCAACACGCTCTTGTTCAAATAGAGGAGAGGATCTATTCGCGACAGCCATAGTCAGGCAGGCCAGAACAACGAACGGAAACCCTATAAGGGTGCCCGCCGAAGCAAAAGCAATATCGAATGCACGTTTTGAATCCATACGATGGTTTACATAAAGACCAACTATCTGTCAATGAAAAAGGCATGACGATCAGAGACGATTCTATTTCTATAGTCGTCGCGATTTAAAATCGACTACGCCATATGAACGCTGTCATTCTGGCGAGAGAGGCCTTTTTTTAGGCTGAACATAAGCAGCGTGACTCCAGAACAAAGAGCGCGGCACATGCCATGCACATTATTTAACGGGATACCGGATCGGTGTCCGGTATGACAACGAGCGTTGATTCTTATACCTACTTTTTCATCGCTGAAAACTGAAGCGGCATATCAAGAGGTTCTTGTAAAAAGGAAGACAACATCTGAAAGTTTTATGGCGATAAGCCTTAAAGGACATAAAAACAGGCTTCCTGTCAGGCTGGCAATGTTATAGCCTGTAGGACATGATTGCTAAACTTACAGGATCTATAGATTCTTTTCATGATGGTTTCCTTATTCTGGATGTGGGCGGCGTAGGCTATCAGGTCTTTGCCAGTGCACGTACGCTCGCCTCTATCGGGCAGAAAGGGGAGGTTACATCTCTTTTGATTGATACGCATATCCGTGAGGATCATTTTCATCTCTATGGCTTCCCGACGGCGGCAGAGCAAAGCTGGTTCCGTCTTTTGACCTCTGTTCAAGGCGTAGGGGCAAAGGCTGCGCTTTCCATTCTGAATACATGCCCGCCTGATCGGCTGTCTTTGGCTATTGCTGCACAGGATAAGACGGCTCTTCGTCAAGCGGATGGGATAGGCCCCAAGATTGCCACGCGCATTTTAACCGAACTAAAAGATAAAGCCGGAAAGATGGATTTATCTCCTACCGCTGTCGCTGTTTCTACAATGTCTCAAGTCGCGACAGAATCGGCACCGATTTCTTTTGATCAGGACGCTGTCTCCGCCCTTATTAATCTAGGCTATGCTCGCTCTGATGCCTATGCTGCGGTTATGCAGGCCAGTGCAAAAGCCAATGACAATGAAAAACAGAACTTGCAGGATATTATACGTTTGGCCCTTAAGGAGCTTTCTGTATGACCATGAGTAACATACAAAAAAATCCAGATCTGGAACGAGAAAAACAACAAGGAGATCTGCCGCCGGAGAATGCTTTGCGGCCACTTAGCCTGACGGAGTTTATTGGACAACCAAAGCTTGTCGAAAATCTTCGCGTCTTTATTGAGGCCGCAAAGAGCCGTTCTGATCCTATGGATCATGTGTTGTTATTTGGTCCGCCAGGACTGGGCAAAACAACGCTTGCGCAAATTGTCGCCAGAGAGCTTGGTGTTGGGTTTAGAGCGACATCCGGGCCCGTTATTGCCAGAGCAGGGGATCTGGCCGCCATTCTCACGAATCTACAGCCACACGATGTTTTATTTATTGATGAAATCCATCGCCTTAACCCGGCTGTGGAGGAAATTCTTTATCCCGCAATGGAAGATGCGAAGCTGGACCTGATTATAGGTGAAGGACCGGCAGCGCGCTCTGTGCAAATTGATTTGCCGCCTTTTACCCTTGTCGGCGCGACGACTCGTAGTGGTCTTTTGACCAATCCTTTGCGGGATCGCTTTGGTATTCCGCTGCGTCTTGAGTTTTATGCACCAGAAGAATTATGCGACATTGTGCAGCGTTCAGCGCGTTTGCTGGGCATGAATCTGAGTGAAGATGGTGCACTGGAAATTGCCCGTAGATCCCGTGGCACCCCACGTATAGCGGGTCGTCTGACACGCCGTGTCAGAGATTTTGCACATGTAGCCGGAACGCATCAAATTGATGCCAAGGCGGCAGATAGGGCACTGCAACGGCTGGATGTCGATCATTCCGGGCTTGATTCTATGGATCGTCGTTATTTACATTGTATCGCCGGGAATTACGGTGGCGGTCCCGTGGGCGTTGAAACGCTTTCTGCGGCCTTGTCAGAACAACGCGATGTGCTGGAAGAGGTGGTGGAACCTTATCTTTTGCAGCAAGGTTTAATTAACAGAACCCCCAGAGGCCGCACGATATCCCAAAAAGGCTTTAAGTATCTGGGCATTGATCTTGATCCTGAGCGCCAACATCAGCAAATGGATTTTATAGAAGGCGGGACATAATTTAATGAGAGCAAAGCATAGGGTTTACTACGAGAATACAGATGCTGGCGGTGTAGTTTATCACGGCCAGTATATTCATTTTTGCGAACGGGCACGTCTGGACTCCTGGATGGAAGCGGGGATGAGCTGTAAAAAACTGGATGAAGAAAGGGGCATACTCTTTGTTGTCCGGGCGTTAAATGCCTCGTATAATAAGCCCGGTCATCTTGAGGATATGTTTGAGATCGAAACGAATGTAAAAGAACTTAAAAACGCGTCCATGGTCATGAATCAGAAGGTTTTTTGTGAAGAGAATCTTTTGTTTGAAATGGACGTTGTTTTAGTCTGTATAAAGAAGGAAACGGAGCGGCCGGTCAGAATTCCTGATGATCTGAGAGCTGTTCTGGCAACAATGATGAAAGAACCGGAGTCATAAAAGCATGAATGAAGTTGTCGATGCTGTTGAACTAAGTGGTACCGTCGTACATGACATGAGCGTGATAGGCTTGTTTATGCAGGCCGACCTTGTGGTTAAGTGCGTTATTTTATTGCTTCTTGCCGCTTCGGTCTGGAGCTGGACGATTGCTATTGCCAAAAGAAGCCGTTTGAGACGCTTGAACAAAAGAGCCAATCGTTTTGAAGAGGCTTTCTGGTCAGGGGAGCCGCTTGACAAGCTTTTCCACCGTGTGCGGAAAAACCCGGACGATCCCATGCTGGCTACCTTTACGGCTGGTATGGAAGAATGGCAGGCTGGTGTCATCGAAGGTATTCCTGAACTGGCCTCCTTAAAAGCAAGCTTGAAACAGCGTGTTGAACGGGCCATGTCTCTGGCCATTGGCCGCGAGATGATGGCTCTGGAACGAGGTATGACCTTTCTTGCCTCTGTCGGCTCGACGGCCACTTTTGTGGGGCTGTTTGGTACGGTCTGGGGGATTATGAACAGCTTTACCTCCATTGCACAAAGCAATGATACAAGTCTTGCCGTTGTCGCGCCCGGTATTGCCGAAGCGTTGTTCGCCACAGCACTTGGGCTTGTGGCGGCTATTCCGGCGGTGATTGCGTTTAACGTGTTTTCATCAGGCCTGAACCGTTATGCGGATCGTCTGCAGGCCTTTACAGAGGAATTTTCGGCTATTTTGTCCCGTCATCTTGATTCCAGTGAGTCACCACAAGTGAAGAAAGAGAAAATATAATGGGTATGAATACAAGCTCCATATCATGGAAAAGAGCCCCAGGGCAGAGCAGGCGTGCTTATACGGCTATGGCAGATATCAACGTGACGCCTTTTGTAGATGTGATGCTGGTGCTGTTGATCGTTTTTATGGTGACAGCCCCTTTGTTGACGGCAGGCGTTTCTGTAGACTTGCCAGATTCTGAAGCCGCTCCAATTAAAGAAGAAGATGATACGCCAGTCGAAATTTCTATCACAAAAGACGGTACAATCTATCTTGGCGAATCCGAAGTGAAGGAGGGACGTCTGGTGATGCTTTTGGAATCCATGACAAACCGGGATTTGGATCGGCGGATTTTTATTCGGGGGGATCAGGCTTTATCTTATGGTGATGTTATGGGGGTAATCGGATCTATTAACAAGGCCGGGTTTAAGAAAGTCGCTCTTATTTCAGAGGCTGTTTCCAAGCCTTCGCGTTAAATATTGGTTCCGGGTGATTCAAAAGATGGCGAAAAACATACATGGGGGAAATACGGGGCAAAATATGACCGCCCCTTTGATATTCTCGCTTGTTTTTCATCTGGCTGTTTTTATTACATTAACAGTCGGGCTTCCTTATGTACGCCCGAAAGTACCTGTCGTGCAGGAAGCTATAACGGTTGAGTTTATTCAGTCTGATAACAAAGAACAAAAACAGAAAAAACCACCGCCTAAGAAAAATAACAAACCACAATCCGCGCCTAAAAATACGGCTGAAAAGCCACCGAGTTTAAAACCGGTTGAGAAACCGATTGAAAAGCCGGATGCCGTAAAAAAGCCGCCCCCTAAAAATCCGATCACAAAGCCAAAAATCGCGGAGAAACCAAAAACAAAGCCGAAAAAGAAAGAGCCTCCGAAGAAAGAAACCGTACAACAGGAAACGCAGTTTTCCTCGCTTCTCAAGAATTTGCAGGAGTCGGAAAATATAACGAAACAGGAAGAAAAGCCACCAGAGCTGCCTGATCCAAACGCAACCGCCTCTTCATTTGCGAACCAGATTTCGGCGAGTGAAATAAGTGCTGTGAAAGAACAAATTCAAGGCTTCTGGATTGTGCCTTCCGGTGCAAAAAATGCACGCAATCTTGTTATTGAAACGCGTATAATGGTAAACCCTGATAGGACAGTGCGTTCTATACAGGTCGTCGATAGTATGCGCATGAGCCGCGACCCTTTCTTTAGAGCTGCGGCAGAAAGTGCGGTTCGTGCTATTCGTCAGGCGTCTCCTTTAGAATTACCGCCGAACAAATATGAGCAATGGAATTTGCTTGTGCTGTTTTTTGATCCAAGAGACATGCTTTAAAATGTAATGTTGCCATTTTCTGCAAGGGCAGTATGATCATAATCAGTCTCAACGCTTCGACTTGATCCAAGGGATTTACTTCTATGAAAAAGATTCTTTTTACGCTGTTTCTGTTACTCTCCTTTCTTGCTTTTTCCGCGCCTGCAAAAGCCGAACTGAGGATTAACATTAATAAGGGACAGGCCAAGGCTACCCCTATTGCCATTCCTGATTTTTATGCCAAAGGGAATGAAAAGCAGGATCTGGCAAGAGAAGTGCCGCAACTGATCCGTGAAAATCTGGAACGCTCCGGCTTGTTTGAGATTATGGATCAGCGCTCTTTTGTACAGGATATTCCATCGCTGTCACAAAAGCCGCGTTTTCCTGAATGGAAAGCGATTGGGGCACATGCGCTCGTTTCCGGTACGGTTTCGAGAGATTCTGATGGTAAAACGCGTGTTGAGTTTCGCTTGTGGGATGTCTTTGGGTATAAGCAATTGATTGGAACAGCCTATTCAACAACACCGGGCAACTGGCGCCGCATTGCACATATTATTTCGGATGAGATTTATAAAAGAATTACAGGGGAAGAGGGATATTACGATTCCCGCATTGTCTATATTTCAGAGGACGGGCCACCTACAAAACGTATCAAGCGCCTGGCTATTATGGATCAGGATGGCCAAAATCACCGTTATTTGACCGATGGCAGTTCCCTTGTGTTAACGCCACGTTTTTCTCCGAATAGCCAGACAATTACCTATTTATCTTATTACAGGAATAAGCCGCGTGTGTATTTGTATGATATCAATACGGGTCGTCAGGAAGTATTAGGGGATTTCCCGGGCATGACATTTGCACCAAGATTCTCACCAGATGGTCGTAAAGTCATTATGAGCATGTCCAAAAACGGCAATAGTGATATTTATACTATGGATCTTCAGACCAAGAAAGTTGTTCGCCTGACGTCAGAACCTTCTATTGAAACAGCCCCGTCTTATGCACCAGACGGCAAACATATTGTGTTTGAATCAGATAGGGGCGGTACGCAACAGCTCTATGTTATGGATCAGAATGGTGGAAATGTGCATCGTATTACTTTTGAAAAAGGACGTTACGCGAACCCTGTGTGGTCGCCGCGTGGCGATATTATAGCCTTTACCAAAATGAAAGGCGGACAGTTTTTTATCGGTGTTATTCGTCCCGATGGATCAGGGGAGCGTTTGATTACAACAGCTTATCATGTGGAAGGCCCAAGCTGGTCACCTAATGGTCGGGTATTGACTTATTTTAAAGAGCGTCCGACAGGTCCGAAAAAGCAGGGGCGTTCCGCCAAGCTCTATACGATCGATCTGACAGGCTATAACGAACGTATGCTCCCAACACCGCTTGATGGGTCAGATCCCGCTTGGTCACCGCTTAATAAGTAACGTTGCGGAAAAGAAGCAGTTACAGATAAATTTCAAAGAATTTGAACACCTTTTCATAGGTGTTCTTTTTGAATGAAACACAGACATCAAAAAATTCTGCGGGCGTTATCCACTTCCAGTCACTAAATTCGGGTACAACATCATAATTCAGATCTATATCTGAATCCTTTCCCGTAAACCGGAAGGCTATCCATGTCTGTTCCTGCCCATGATAACGACCATTCCATAGTTTTTTATATAAGTTCTCTGGAAAATCGTAGGATATGGTTTCAGGGGCTATGGCCAGCAGATCTGCTTTGTCTGTGCCAATTTCTTCTTTCATTTCACGTTTTGCCGCAAGCGTTATATCTTCGTCTTTCTCAATACCACCTTGCGGCATTTGCCATGAACCGGGATGGCTTAAACGCTCACCAATCAGAATTTCACCTTCCTTATTCAGGATCATAAGGCCAACGCTAGGACGATATCTTTTGGGAGAACCGTTTTTTCCCTGTTCCATTTCTTCTATAGCTCCGTTGTTTTCTTTTTATTTTAGTGATGTGCTGCTGCCGGATGCTCTGGCATAAATGACATAGATGGCGGAGAGACTATAACCTCATCTACATGTTTTGCCTGAACATTTTCTTCGTGTTCAGGTCCACTCATATAATCTCTTACACCTTTTTGCTCAAGCATAGCTGATTTTACGACATAGGAGAGCGGCGCGATATCAATATGCTTTTCCCCAAGCGTATCACTCCATTCCAGAATCTCAGAAAGGCTTGTCGGATAGGGATTAAAGAAAGCAATGGCATACCCTTTCTTTAATGCTTTTTGTTCAAGCTCTTCAAGCTGATGCCGTATAGTTTTGCGGTCTGGCGGTGTATCCAGCCAGACATTGTTTTCAGCATAGAACCCTTTTTTATTGTACGCCGTGATCCATGCGGCATCATTTTTGATTGGCTGTGAGTCTACAAACGCAAGACCTCTCTCGAAAAGCGTTGTCAGAACATAGTTCAAATCAGGGCCAGAATAAACAAGAGGAGAACTATTGCGTGAAATAAGGCCGGCATAGCCTTGTGCTCTTGAGAGATGCCAGTCAAGACGCCTTCTGTTCTGTTCTGCATTTACATTCATCAAAAGAGTATGAGGGCCGGAATCCGTCGAAGGGTAGTCCCGCGGATGCAATGCCAAGGCTAGCCAGAACTCAAATGACGCTGTATAGGCTTTATCCGCCCAGTTTTGAGGCGTATCGGCATAGGGCGACAGCAGAAGTGTTACGTTTTTCGGTAAGCTCTGTAAAACGGTTTCAGACGTGTAGTCTGACAGACCATAATCCATAAGAACCAGAGCTACAGAGGCTTCACTGTCAGGTCTCGGGTTGAATTCTTTTTGGAAGGCATGAAAACTGGTGTAACCGTCTTCTTTTCTTATAACGGGCAAAAGAAGCCCTTCAGGCGTTTGTTCATATAAACCTTCTGGCACATGAAGAGGAACAGCCATGCTTTCAGGATGTTTTGAAGGAGAGGTTGTCGTTCCCTGAGTCTGTGATGTATGCGATACATCATCCCTTTCTATCAAAATAGTCAGAGATGGAACCGAATCATCCGTTCCGTTTTCCGGTTGCAGGTCGGGTGTACTTGTCAGCCATAACGCCGTCCAGACAAGAAGGAGAATAGCGAACCCCACACCAAAAGCCTTGGCAAATTCAAGGGGGATGAAGTTCTTTGTTACACTATTCTCCTTCAGTGCTACAATCATTTAAACCCGTCGGCATCAAAGCGTTTGTTATAAAGAGAAACACCACGTAAGAGATCGAGGGCACGAGCGAGCTGATAATCTTCGATCTCTTCATTTTCAGCCTTCTTGTCGTCTGATTTTTCCTGATTATCGTTACTGCCTTCTTTTTTAGGCTCTGCTTTTTTATCTTTCTCTTTATCGTCCTTGTCTTTCTTGTCCTCTTTGTCGTTATCAAGTGCACCGTAAAGGTCGGACTCTCTGACAGAGCGGAAGCTTAAGGATTCAACAACAGCCGGCTCTACAATGATATCGGGCTCAATACCTTTAGCCTGAATGGAACGGCCAGATGGCGTGTAGTAACGCGCTGTCGTCAGGCGCATGGCCCCATGCCCCGGCAAAGGAATGACTGTTTGAACAGACCCTTTACCGAAAGAGGTCGTCCCAAGGATAATAGCGCGCCGGTGATCCTGCAAAGCCCCTGCAACGATCTCTGACGCGGAGGCTGAGCCACCGTTGATGAGAACAACTATTGGCAATCCTTGTGCCATATCACCTTTAGAGGCGTTATCCCGTTTTGTATCTTTTTCATCACGTCCACGTGTTGAGACAATTTCTCCCTGATCAAGGAATATGTCTGAAACAGCAATGGCTTGATCGAGTAAACCTCCGGGATTATTCCTGAGATCGAGGACAAAACCAGACAGCGTTTCACCGAGTTCTTCCTTGATTTCCTTAATCGCTTTTTTCACTTCGCTATCCGCATTCTGGTTCATAAATGTTGTAATACGAATATAGCCAACAGTGCCTTCTGTTCTGTGACGCACCGGACGTATTTTGATAGTATCGCGCACAATCTTTATTTTCAGAAGTTCCTGTTCACCTTCACGACGAATAGTCAGTTCAACAGATGTGCCAACTTTACCCCGCATTTCATCTACAGATTCACTTAAGGTCATCCCCATAATCGGTTTGTCATCAAGATGTGTGATCAGGTCTCCTGCCATAACACCAGCACGAAAAGCCGGTGTGTCATCAATAGGAGAAACGACCTTTACCAGACCATGATCCATTGTAACTTCTATACCAAGGCCGCCAAATTCGCCTTTGGTGCGGATACGCATATCTTTGAAATCTTCATCGTCCAGATAGGATGAGTGCGGATCAAGGTTAGAGAGCATGCCATTAATCGCAGACTCAATCATTTCTTTATCTTCCACAGGTTCAACATATTGCGCACGAACACGTTCAAACACATCGCCGAACAGGTGGAGTTGTCGGTATGTATCGTTGTTATTTTTTGTTGTCTCGGAAACTTCCGGTTTAGAGCCGGCTGTCCGTTCGCCATCTTCTGCAAAAGCAGGCGTACCGAGTATGCCCAGCAGAACAAAAAAAACGATAAAGGTGTTAAAATGTATGCGCATGTCGCTATGATCCTTATTAACTAACTCTGGAGTTCAGAAAATTTACGCTTTGGATTTACGGGCTGTCCCTTAAATCGTAATTCATAATATAGCGAGGAAGCATTGTCATCTCCTGTGTCATTCGTTCCAGAACCTAAAATGCCAACAGGCTCGCCAGTTATAACTGTTTGTCCGACCACTGTATCAATTTTCGAAAATCCTGCAACCAGACTATGATAATTGTCCTCATGTTCAATAATTAAAAGATTTTTATAATTTTTAAAAGGGCCTGCATATCGTATAACACCACTCATCGGTGCTGTCACCAGTGCGCCTTTCCTTGATTTAATATAAAGCCCTTCACTTACAGCCCCTATAGAATCTTTTCCGCCATATGAGACTTCTATAATACCGGAAACGGGCAGTTGTGCATGCTTATTTCCTGAAGGAACTACAAATTTCTTCTTTGGAGAACTCTTTTTCTTTTTGATATTGTCAAAAGCATTTTGTTTTGCGTTAGCGTTCTCCAGTTTTGTAATAAGGTCTTTCAGGTCGCTGGCCTGCTGTGATATTTTTTTTATGGAGATTTCCTGTTGCTTATGTTCTGCACTTGTAGATTTGTACGTCCTTTTTCGTTCGGCCAGAAGTTCTTTCATTTCATCCTGTTTTGTTTCCAGACCAGCCATTTTTGCTAAAACGGATTCTCTTTTTTTGTCCAGATCTTTTTCAATATCTGTCAGACGCTCAGCATCTTGACGAAGTGCAGATGCTTGTTTTTCAAGTGCGGGCAGAACTTTTTTCAACAATAAGGCGGTCCTGGCTGTATCAACAGGAGATGTTTTACGCGCAATTAACGCCTGAGGGGGGACACGGCGAATACGTTGTAATGCCAATACCATATGACTCATAGAGCCGTATTGCTCTTCCAGTTTTTTTTCAATGCCTGCTTTTTCTTCCTGAAGGTTGGATATATCCGTTTCTATGCTATGAATTTCCTGTTCAGTCGTCTGTATTTTTGAAGCCAGTGATACAAGTCTTTTTTTCAAGAAAGAGAGATCTTTTTCAATTTTCTTAATTTTGTCTTTTAAGATCTTTTCTTTTTTTTCCTCTGCTTTTATACGAACTTCAAGGGCCTCAACGGCCTCTTTTTTATGTGCGGGAAGCGGGGGAGGCTCTTTGGCATAAGAAGGCGTCGCATAGGCAAGAAGTATCGCAGTCCAAAAAGTCATAATAAGGTATACACTATCATGACGAAAACTTTGCCGCTCGCGGCAGCCTTGTTCATCAGCGCGTGATAATAAATATGATTTAAGCGTTCGTCTCATTCTCTGTGATAGGGATGTCCTGATAAAATTTGCTGTGCCCTGTATATTTGCTCTAAAAGCATCACGCGTGCAAGCATATGTGGCCAGGTTTGTTCTCCAAAACTGAGTATAAGATGCGCTTTCTCTCTGACAGGCGGTGTCAGTCCATCAGCCCCGCCAATAATAAACTGAACATTTTCTTCTTGTTCTATTTTTTCTGCAAATTCTCTGCTTTTGAAGGCTTTTCCGCGTTCATCCAGTGCGATAACAAACGCTTCTGGCTTTATTTTTCTAAGGAATTTTGTTTCTTCGTCTTTTTGATTATAGCCGTCAATTTCGGTGATGGTGAAAGGCCAGAGCAAACGTTTTTTATAATTAAAACACAGGTCTGACAGCGGCCCTTTTTTCAATTTTCCGGCCGCCAATACATCTATCTGGAACATGATTTACCCCGAATGCCCGACAATCTCTAGCGATTGCTGTTGATTCATTTTCCACATTTTTTCAATATTATAGAACTCACGCACTTCAGGCCGGAAGAGATGGACAATAATATCGCCCGCATCAACAACAACCCAGTTACCTTGCGCCATACCCTCTGTGCGTACGGTTTTAAGGCCATTTAAGTGCAATTTTTCTTTAAGTTTTTCTGCTGTTGCGACAACCTGTCTTGAAGAACGACCAGAGGCTATCACCATATAGTCCGCTAATGCGGATTGTCCTTTTAGGTCTATAAGCTCAATATCCTCGGCTTTATCGTTATCAAGTGAGTCTATAATAAGATCCCTTAGTGCCTCTGAATCAGGTACTGTTTTGTTTGTTGATCCCAAGTTTCTCTTTGTCCTTTCTTTGTTATCAAAAAAAGCAAAAAACACCCATTATTAGAGTCCCCAAAAGAGGCCTCAAACCAAACGCCAATAACCAGATGGTCGCGCTATTTGATGGAAATTGCTTTAAAAGGAAAGAGGGGTGCCTCACCGTCTTGTTTTTCCCCGCTTTTTCGTTTTCACCATATGATCAAAGATCATCCCCTTACGTCCATTTTAGGCTTATTTGGCTAAATTATCAATGTAATCCTGCTATACAAGGAATTTTCCTCTGAACATACTAGACGACAGATTGAGTTGCTTGCTATGCGGAATCCAGAAACTTTGTCCAGGGGACAGGTCTGCTCTTTGTGGGCGCGTCAGTGTTATATTCCTGTGGTTGGAGAGCATGCGTGTTGTTGAACAACGGACCTGATTGTCCAGAGGCGGGCGGGCCAGATGGACAAAAGAAATCTCTTTTAACAAATCCTGCCAGCGATACCATTTATGAAATTGATGTGGAATATCCATGCCGGTAATCCAGACAAAGAATGTATCAGAAAAAAACACTTTTAAACCGGAAACGGTATCATAGGTACGTCTGGTACCTATTTGTCTTTCTATATCCGTTACAAGGATGTTCGGATGTTTTATTAGCGCATCGGAACGCGCTAACCGTTCTTCATATGTATATTGTGCTTTATGTGCCTTTAAAGGGTTTTGTGGAGAAACCAGCCACCACACAGAATCAAGACACAGCATCTTCATCGCATTTTCACTGAGTCTGACATGACCTGCGTGAGGCGGATCAAAAGAACCACCAAGCAAGCCTACCCTTAAATGTTTCCAGCGGTGGTGATCCAGTTTATGCGGCGGTGTTAACATTTTTTCTATAGTGGCCTGATTTGCCCTGTGCCACGAACCAGGTATTTATAGGTTGTCAGTTGTTCTATACCAACTGGGCCGCGCGCATGCATTTTTCCAGTAGCAATACCAATTTCTGCCCCCATGCCGTATTCACCGCCATCCGCAAACTGCGTAGAAGCATTAAGTATGACGCTGCCACTATCCACATTCGCGAGAAAATAGTCTGCTGCGTTATGATCTTGCGTTAAAATGGCATCCGTGTGATGGGAGCCGTAATGATTAATATGCTCTACCGCTTCTTCTACCTTATCGACAAATTTTACGCTTAATTTGGGTGCCAGATATTCTGTTGACCAGTCTTCTTCTGTGGCTGGCAGAACCCGGCTATCCAGATTAACGGTTTGCTCATCTCCCACAATTTCACAACCGGCTTTCAGAAGATCATCCAGCAGAACCATAGCAAAATGTTTATCTATCGCCTGATCAAGGAGCAGGGTTTCAGTGGCACCGCAGATACCTGTCCTGCGCAGTTTGGCATTCATGACAACATCTGTAGCCATCGCATGATCGGCCGATTCATGTATGTAGGTATGGCAAATGCCATCCAGATGAGAGAATACCGGCATACGGGCTTCTTCTCTGATCCGTTCAATCAAGCCGCGGCCACCGCGGGGAATAATGACATCAATGTAATTGTCGGCTTTTAGCATCTCGCCAACAAGGGCACGATCCGCTGTGGGGATGATACCGACACAGGCCGCAGGTAAGCCATTTTCTATCAGGGCCTCTTCGAGGCAGCTATGTAAAGCAAGACACGATCTCAGGCTTTCCGAACCGCCGCGTAAAATAACAGCATTTCTCGCTTTTAAGCAAAGTATCGCCGCATCTATGGTTACATTAGGGCGTGACTCGTAAATCATGCCGAGCACACCAATAGGTACAGATACTTTCTGAATGACAAGACCATTAGGTCGAATGGTTTCATTTAACACTTTTCCGACAGGGTCGGGGAGGGCGATAACGGTTTCCACCGCCTTTGCTATGCCCTCGACACGTTCTTCGTTCAGCATGAGACGATCAATAAGAGCCTCTGTTAAGCCCTTTTCTCTGGCATCTGCGATATCTTCTCCGTTTTTCTCAAGAATGTCTGTTGCATTTTTACGCAAAATGGAAGAGAGCGTTTTTAGCGTCTTGTTTATAACGTCTTCTGATGTCTGAGCTAAAATACGGCTCGCATCGCGCGCATCGTGCCCAATTTTTTGTACAATTTTTTTGTCTGTCATGTAATTCATACTCTCACTTTTACGGGAAAAAGCAAGAGACTGTTTTTTAAGCGCATAATAAAAAAGGAGCACAAAATAACATGTGCTCCCGGACAAAACGCCTACGACGCGGGGCGGGCTATATGTTTACGCAACCTGAGTAGCAACGTTTTTGATTGACTCATCAAGCAATTCTTTATGTTTTGCGGCATCAATCGAGCGTGCAATCATCTCCATCGTGGCTTGTGTAGCCAAATTAGCCGCATGCGCCTGAATATCCTGCATAGCAGCCTCTTCGATACGGGCCAGACGTTCCTTAAGCTGCTCCTCACGGCGAGCCATAGAATCTTTAAGCTCTTTTTTGGCTTGTTCTCTTATTTTTTCTGCGTGCTCTCTTGCGTTCTCAATAATCTGTTGAGACTCATTCATCGCATCGCGTTGTTTTCTTTGATACTGTGCCAGAAGCTCTTGCGCTTCAATACGAAGGTCTTCTGCTGTTTTGATCTCATTACGGATAGACTCAATTTTTCCATCCAGACCGCTCAGAACACTTTCCTTGCCCATTCTAAAGGCAACAATAACAAAGATAATAAAGGAAAAAGCCAGCCAGAGATGCGTATCTAAAAATAAATGCTCCATTATACTACGCCGCCTTCCTTGTATTGTTCATTGAATCAATGACCGCTCTTGCCGCTTCGGTCGTCGTTTTGATTCCCGAAATTTTTTCCACGGCAAAAGTGCACAACTCCGCTGCAATATCGGTCATATCACTCATAGCGTCCTGAACAGCCTTTTCTACATTCTTTTCTGTTGTTGCCACTTTTTTCTCATAGCGTTTTCTGAATAATTCCTGTTCGTGGGCGGATTCGGCTTTTATTTCATCATTTAATGTTTGAAGAACCTGAGAAGCATCGGCTCTTGCCTGAGTCAAGGCCTCCTCATAGGCTTTCTGCACTGTATCTGCTTCTTGCGTCAGCTTTTCAGCCGTTTTCATATCGCCTTGGATCTGCTGTTTTCTGTTCTCCAAAACGCCGGAAATATCCGGTAGTGTTTTCAGTGAAAAGAAGGTCAGCATCACAAGGAACGTCAACAAAATCCAGAAAATCTGACTGGGAAAAGAAGATGGATCAAATTGAGCTAAGCCCGGGGAAGCATCGCCATGCGCTGCAGTATCACCATGCCCACCAGCATTATGACCGCCACTAGCCCACGCCGTAGCACTGTCAAAAAACAGTGCGGCAGAAAATAGGGTTGTCATCAAATGAAGATAAACACGGTGTCTGCTCATGGCGATTCTTCCTTACAATACAGGCTCTTTTAATAAAATACTCTATTCAGAGAATATCGTTTGTGTTCTCTAAAAATTAGAGAACCAAAAGAATAATCAGTGAAACCAACAGAGCAAAAATAGCCAGTGCTTCTGTCATGGCAAAAGTCAGGAAGAATTTTTTGTCCAGGTGTTCAGCCGCATTTGGATTACGTGCAACAGCTTCGTTGTAGGAGCTGAAGATTCTGCCAAGACCGAGGGCAACAGTTACGATCGGGAGCAGAGCTAAAGCACCGGCGATAAGTTTTACAGATTCGAATTCCATTTTATGGTCCTCTCTTTTTTCGTTTTGGTTTAATATGGTTTAATAATTTTATTCCGTTTCGTTTCCGGTCACTCTTTTAGAGCACTTAGTGACCGATCTCAATGGTATCTTTCAAATAAATACAGCAAAGGATTGCAAAGACGTAGGCTTGCAGAAACGCCACCAGAAACTCAAACGCCAGAATTACGACGTTGAAAAGCATAGGGAACAGGGCAGCGACATACCCCCCGGCACCAAGGCTTAACATACCGACGCAAAAACCGGCAAAAATCTTTAGCATGATATGTCCACCAATCATATTCGCTGTCAAACGAACGGAAAGGGTGATCGGACGAATCACAAAGGATACGACCTCAATCGGAATAATCAAAAATGACATCCACCATGGCACACCGGCCGGCATGAAAAGGCGGAAGAAATGAAAGCCATGTCTGTACAGGCCGATAAAGACGACCGCAAAAAATATAAGCAGAGACAGAGCTCCTGTCGCAGCAAAATGACTGGTATAGGTAAAGGAGTACGGTAAAAGTCCAAAAGAGTTACCCGCCAGAACAATCACAAATATTGTAAAGACGACAGGAAAATATTGCTGCCCTCTTGGCCCGATATTATCGCGTATCATATTAGCGACGAATTCATACAGTCCCTCAGCCATAACCTGCATACGTCCTGGTATCATCGCTTTTCTGCGCATGCAGATGGAAAGGAAAGACGTCGTCACGACAGCGGCTATAACCATCCATAGGGACGCGTTCGTGAAAGAAAGGTCTACACCTCCAACTTCGAAGGGGACAATAGGAGTGATTTCAAACTGATGCGTTGGGCTTGTCACGTTTTCCTCTTACGTTTGTTGCGTCCTCATTTTTTTTTCTGGCCCTCTTTAGCCTGTTTTTCCACTTTATGCAAGGGGGTAATACCAACTGACGTGCCCAAATTATTCGTTATTTTATAAATGTTCCAAAAACCAGTGCCTATGCCAAGCACAAAAAAGAGCAAAAACATAACAGGCTTTGTACCAAGTTCACCATCAAGCCAGTATCCAATAACGGTTCCGGCAATAACACTCACCAGAAGCTCTGTGCCAGCCCGGTAGCCCAGATTCCGATTCTCGGCCTCCTGTTCACTTTCCTGCGCAGAAGAAATATGTGGATTCTTTTGACCTTTCTCTACGCCCACGCCCTTGGCCCGTGCGTTACGAATTTTTTCTTCAAGCAGTGTGATATTTTTATCATCATTTTTATTCATCATATTCGTTTTTTAGCACAAGTTTGAAACAGATCAATGCTTTGTTTTGTTGAAATATTATTACAGAAAATACCGGCTTGACATAACCGTTATTTCTTTGCTATTTGCATTGCTGCATATTACAAAAAGAAAAGGACTGCGCATTATGGCGAACAAAAAAGAAAAAAAGGAAGAAAGACACATCGTCTTAACAAGACTCTTTAATAAGAAAATTTCCAGTGTCAGTCAGGCTGTTAACGCACAAAAAGCTGCGTTCATTCGCGCAGAGAACGAGGTTGCTAAAGAATTTAAAAACTTAAAAACACTGTTTCTAGCCATAAAAGAAGGGATTGAAAATAAATTTCATGCCTCTGTTTCCCTCCGTTTCAATGATGATTTTGACCGAGTTTCTTTGCATGACGGATTCTTTTTACATTTAAACGGAGAGATTTTCGATAACGCCTCCGATCTAAAAAGCTTATCGTATCACAAAAGTACGAAATTCGGTTTTTCCATTGATAATAAATGGTCTGATGATGAAGATCCTTTAAACAATTATAGAATGAAAGCATTGGGCAACGATTTGCTTTCCACTGTAAAATTGAAGAGTTTTGGAACAAAAAGTGGATTGGGGGAATATTGTAACACCCAAATAGATATAAATTTTGTTTATGAGCGTCTGGAAGAGTTTATAACAACGGCTTTCGATAAAGAAGATTTCAAGAACGCTGTTCAAGGGCCTCCTCCTCCCAGGTTTGTGTAAAAAACATTGCTTAAGCCTTACGTTACGCCGCTTCGGCAAATTCAAAGCTTTGCTGTAGATCTACGGAGACGAGTTTTGATACGCCTTTTTCGGCCATGGTCACGCCGTAGAGACGGTTCATGCGGGCCATCGTTAGGCGGTGGTGCGTAATGACAAGGAATCTGGTCTGGGCCTGTTCTGCTATTTCTCCCAGCAAATCACAGACGCGATCTACGTTCGCATCATCAAGTGGTGCGTCAATTTCATCAAGCACACAGATAGGGGAGGGGTTCGTTAAGAACATCGCAAAAACAAGCGAAATAGAAGCGAGTGTTTGCTCCCCACCCGACAAAAGAGAAAGCGACTGCAGGGATTTTCCCGGCGGCTGAGCAAAAATCTCCAGCCCTGCTTCCAGCGGGTCATCAGAATCAACCAGTTCAAGATGCGCTTTTCCGCCTTTAAAAAGCCGTGCAAAGAGTGTCTTGAAGTGTGCGTTCACATGATCAAATGCGATCAATAAACGCTCCCGGGCTTCCTTATTCAGCTTTCTGATCCCTTTGCGTAGCTCATCAATGGCCTCTATCAGGTCATTGCGTTCCTGTAAAAGGGTGGTAAGCTCCTTCTCAAGCTCGTTCGCCTCTGTTTCGGCCTGAAGATTGACCGGCCCAATATTATCCCGTTCACGCAATAGTTTGTCATATTTTCTTCGAATATCTTCTACAGATGGCAAAGGCTCTTGTTGATCAATTTTGATGCTTTGCTGCAGCGTTTCGGCGGTACATTCAAAGCGGCTTTCTATGGATTGCCGGATGGATTCAATCTGGCTTCTCGTGCTGTTCAATGTTGCTTGAGAGGAGGCGCGCTCTTCTCTGGATTCTGTCAGTTCGTTTTCTGCACTTTTTAAGGCTTTGTTCGTTTCGGAAAGCTTTTTCTCTGCTTTTGTCAGCCTGTCAGACGCATTGTTTCGCCGGCTTTCAAGTTCACCAAGCGCGCTTAGAATCGTTTCCCTTTCAGCCCTGATTTTTTCAGGCCGGGGGAGGAGTTCTTCCAGCTTTTCAGCCGTTTGCTTTTCACGTTCATCCAGTTTTTTGAGTTGCTCTTTGGCGCGAATAGATCTGTTCCGAATGCTCAAGCGTTCGTCAGCAATAGCATGAATACGGGCTTCGGCGCGCTTATGCTTCTGTTTGCATTCTTCGAGACTGGCCATAGCCTTATGCAGGGCCTGACGAGAGTCATACAAAAGGGATTGCTGTGCTTCCAGTGCTTTTTCCTTTTTCTCCATGTTGTCATGATCAAAACGGGAAAGCGCTTCTTCGTGTTTTGTAATCTCTTTTTCGAGTTCTGCCGAATCGGCTGTGTGCAATGACAGCGTTTCTTCAAGCTTTGCAATTTGTGTTTGGCGGTCTGCTTCATCATGAATCGCCTTTTGCAGGCTTTTCCGTTTTTCGATAAGCGTCCGTTGTGTCTCGCGGCTTTGCTTGCGCAGTGTATCGCTTTTTTGTTGTTCGTTTCTGATTTTTTCGTTCAGTTTTTCAGTAATCTCAGTACTTTTCTGCACAGCTTCTTCCGCAGCCGGCAAAAGGGCTTCCAGTTCAATCAGCCGGTTTTTTTGCTTAAGCTGTTCAGCATGGCGGTCTTTGGCTTCTGCCTTGATGTGAAGACCATCCCAACGCCAGTAAGCACCCTCTTTGGAGACGATGGACTGACCCGGCTTTAATCGGGCAGCATTATTTTTCCCGCTATCGTAGTCTTCTACATAGCCAATAAAATCGAGTGCTTTTTGCAGTTCTTTTGGTACACGGATATGATTTTTTAAGGGAGCGACTCCTTCCGGCCAGTCTGATATCTCTGAAGAAGATGAACGATCTTCCCAAAAGACAAGCGCGTTCGTATCAGTAGAAGCACTTAAGGTATCGCCAAAGGCTTTGGATAAGGCCACTTCAAAGCCGCTATCTGTTTGAATCTGCTCCAGAACAGGGCGGAAATTGCCTTCATAAAAAGACTGGATGACAGATTCCAGTGCTTTGATCTCCGAACTTATTTTTGATTCATGATTTTTGCATGTCTGCAGCGTTTCCTGCGCCAGTTCTTTTTTCTGTGCAAGATCCCTTAATAAGGCTTCAGACAAGCCGTAATCTTTTTCGAGCCGAAGGTCATCTTCCTCAAGAACACTGATTTCTTTTTGCAGCGTTTCAACAGGACTGACCTGCTTTAATTCTTCTTTTTTAGAGGAAAGATTTATTATCAAGGTTTCAATCTTTGATTTCAGTGTATTCTGTTTGGACTGGCTATTGTGAAGAAGTTTTTCGGCCGCTTTCTTCTCCGCCCTGAAATGCGCGATTTCTTCCAATAAGCCCTGATGCGTTTTTTCTATCGCTTTTGTGTCTTCTTCTTTTTCTTTTTTGAGCGTGGAAAGTGATTCAATTTCTTCTTCTTCATTTTCCCTGTTTTTGTGAAGTTCTTCTTCTTCAACTTTCAGTTTTTCCAGAGAGGTAACGCTCTCCTCCGCTGTTTCAAGCTCGTGCTGTCTGTCAGACGTCGTTTGTGAGAGTAGTTCACGGCATTCTGTTATCTGCTTTTCTATAAGGTTTGATTCATCTTCCAGACGTTGCAGCGCAATGTTTTGAGCTTGCCATGCTGCCGCTGTCTGCGCTTCTTTATTTCTGAGCGCGGGCAAGTCTTTGGCTTCTTCTGTTTGTTGAACGGTCAGGTGGGAGACAACCCCCATTCTTTCCGCTACGATCTTTTCTGCCTGAGAAAACAGACGCTCTGCTGTATCGAACTGGGTTTTGGCTATTTTCCATTCCAACCATGACAGAAAGGATTCTGTTTCCTTGATCTTTGCACTAACGTTCCGATAGCGTGTCGCTTGACGGACTTGCCGTTTCAGTGAAGAAAGACGGGTTTCCATACTGCCAACAATATCTTCCAGTCGCACCAGATTGTTATCAGCCGCACGCAACCGCAACTCTGCTTCATGACGCCTGGCGTAAAGACCAGAGATCCCCGCGGACTCCTCCAGCACCAAACGACGGTCTTTTGGTTTGGCCTGAATCATGGCGGATACATGCCCTTGAGAAACCAAAGCAGGAGAATTTGCCCCGGACATGGTATCCGCAAATAGGAGCTGCACATCTCTGGCTCTTGCGTTTTTGCCATTAATTTTATAGGCAGAGCCCTGATCACGTTTTATTTTACGTGTAATTTCTATTTCATCCGCGTTGTTGTAAGGCGCAGGGGCGCGGCGATCCGTGTTATCTAGCAGAATACTAACCTCTGCCAGATTGCGTGCCGGACGGCTGGACGTACCGTTAAAGATCACATCCTCCATCCCTTCGCCGCGCATTTTCTTGGCAGAGCTTTCGCCCATGACCCAACGCAACGCTTCAACCAGATTAGACTTCCCACAGCCGTTCGGCCCGACAATACCTGTCAGGCCAACCCGGATATCCAGCTCTGTGCTGTCCAGAAAGGATTTAAATCCATTCAAGCGAAGTTTGGAAAACTGAATCATTACTCTTTACTTTATGGCAAAATCTATTTTTCGCTATCCGCATCAGCCGTTTTTTTCAAAAGAGCTTCAATAACGTTGTCAAAGCGAGATAGCTGCGCCGCTCCTACGATAATGTCTTCTCCGTCATTGAACACAAATGTAGGTGTCGAGTTCACTTTATATTCTGAGGCAGCGTCTTTGATGCCAAGTGCAAGGCTTTCTATTATATCCTTGTTTTTCAGACATGCCTCAAAGGCTTCATCGCTCATACCAGCGAGCTTTGCATTTTGTTTTAGTGCGTTTTTGGTATCTTTCCCGAAAGCCCACTGGCCAGCCGTCTCAAACAGGAGATTCATAAAATCATAGTGACGGCTTTCATCCATACAGGTCATGATTTGTGCGCCTTCCATATCACGCGCATTAAGAGGAAAAGGCGTGAAGGTCATGTAAACTTTGCCGGTATCAACATATTTTTCTTTTATCTTAGGCAGCGTCGTCATGTGGAACTTTGCACAATGCCCACAGGTTAATGCGCTATATTCCGCAATTTTTACAGGTGCATCAGGATTTCCAATGGCCCGGACATATTGGTGCGTTGTTTCCACGGGTTCAGCGTCAATTTCCTTTTTTACGATTCCTTCAACAGATTCCCCTGCAACGGTTTCTTCAACCACATTTTCTTCAACGGCTTCCTCTGCAGCGTTTTCTTCCGAAACCGTCGGCGTGCCCATTGTCGGCTCTATCGTGTTAAGGCCGGAAGCTATTTCAGCTTCTATTGAGTCTTCTTCGGTAAGTGCCAATTGAATAGATGATTCGGTGTGCTGTACCTCTGGCATTGGTGGCATATCGTTTAGTGAGAGTGTTATTTCATCTTCAATAAGAGCCGCCATTTCTGCGTCAGATGTTGTCGCTTTTGTGATGTCTTTTGAGTACATGTTATAGGCTGTAAACAAACCGGCACACACAAAGGCAAAAACGACCCATGAAAAAAGACGCATAGATGTATTTTTTTTGGACATTGTTCTCCAAACTCCCCAACGGTTAAAGTTAACATAACGCTAAACCATGTAGCGCATAAAAAAAACAGGTGTTAAATGATGTTCCTGAATGTGACAGGGGAGAGGCTTCCTTGTCAATCAATAAGGATTAAATCGACGCGATCTACGGGGGATTCCTGATTTTTCATGCCCATTCCCCTGACATCAATACGTTTTGCTTCGATACCGTTTTGTAGAAAAAATTCCCGGACAGCTAAGGCCCGTGCCAAAGAAAGGCGTCGAGCATTGTTGAAAGATGTTCCTTCAGGTCTGGCATAAGCCAAGACCCGAACGCGGCTGGCCTGTTTTCCCTGCAATGCTTTCAGAACACCTCCTTTTAAAGCCGACAACATCGAAGAGCCAAGTTCAGCCTGACCAGCTTCGAAATCAAGCGAAAACTTATTTTGGAGATAGGCCGGGGAGTCTTCAACTTCGTTATTGAGCGCGATATCTTTTCCTTTGACCTCGCCTACCGTTTCTATGGCATCAGGCAAAAAATCTTTTTCCACTGGCTTTGGTGGAACAGCGGGCATAAGCGGGCCGTCATCTGATGTATAATGGGATGCCGACGAAGAAGATACGGCCTTTGCCTTCTCGGCGATTGCCTTATGATAGGGTTTTCTGGGCGGTACGGCTGGATAGTCAAGCAAGGCCTGTGTCGTTGCAGAAATCGTTGTACCTGCCTCTTGCGTTTTCTTATCGTCTATCTGTTTGGCAAGATAGACTGGTTTTTTTTCGGGGCGCGGCGGATTGGGTTTCCGGTAGGTTTCATAAACCGGACGTCTTGCTATGAAGCGTTTTCTTTTAGACTGAGCCTCTGTTTCTGCCGCGGCTTCAGCTTTTGTTCTGGCTGGTTGGTGTGTTACCGGATAGCTCAGAATAGCTTCAGGAGAATCCAGATTGAGATTAACAGCAGGCTGGTTTTCAACGGGACGTGATACAACCGGCGTGTTCATCGTGCCAAACATGGGGGGCGGCGCATAGCCAGCATCCTTATTCTCCTCAGCTTCTCCGCTATACGGCGGAAAGGCCAGAAGAATAAGGATCAAAAGAAAAAAGAAACGGGTCTTATGATTTCTCTTCATTGTTGTTTAATATCTTCTTTAGCTCACCATGTATGTGTTCATTTGTTGCGAGTAGAGCCTTTCCAAAAACAGGATCTTCCCCGGCAAGATCACTAACGAAACCACCGGATTCCTTAAGAATTAATATCCCCGCAGCAACATCCCAAGGATTTAATTCGCGTTCCCAGAAAGCTTCTGAGCGACCGGCTGCGACATAAGCCAGATCCAGGGCGGCAGCGCCATAACGACGAATATTCGGAAATCTCGTTATGATATTAGCAATCTCCGTTACAAAGCGTTTGTTTCTTTTGGGGTCTGGTTTTATTTGTCCACCAAAAAGAACAACGCACTGCATGGGATCACTGCGGCCAGATACACGCAGCCTTCTGTTTCTGTGAACAAAAGCACCAGCCCCTTTTTCAGCGTGGAACATCTCATCCTTGATCGGATCATACACGACCCCTGCAACCGTTTCCCCATTTCTTTGTAAAGCAATAGAAATCGCCCAATGTGGAATACCGTGCAAGAAATTTGTTGTGCCATCCAAAGGATCAACAATAAAGACATTATCTTTATCTTCCCCCTCGATTTTTCCACTTTCTTCCATAAGGAAAGAGAATTTAGGTCTCGTTTTGCTCAGTTCTTCGTAAATAATTTTTTCAGATCTTCTATCGGCAGCAGAGACAAAATCTGCAGGGCCTTTGCGGGATACTTGCAGGTTTTCAACCTCGCCATAATCCCGAACTAGAGAGCGAGCCGCTTTTTCTGCGGCGCGGATCATAACATTTAAATCTGGAGAAACGATCGCCATTTTATTTTTTCGCCTTTTCTACGTAGGTGCCATCTTCTGTTTTCACAACAATGGATGTGCCTGATTCAATATGCGGCGGCACCATAACTTTAACGCCGTTTTCCAAGATAGCTGGCTTATATGATGTTGTCGCGGTTTGCCCTTTAACAACGGGCTCGGCTTCTATTATTTCCATAGTGACATTGTCAGGAAGTTCCACACGTAGCGGCATACCTTCATGGGTTTCAACAATTACTTGCATGCCTTCTTGCAAGAAGGATGCAGGATAGCCAATGACATCTCTTGGTACAACGATCTGTTCATAAGTTTCATTGTTCATGAAGTGGAAATCATCCTCTTCAGGATACAGGAACTGATAGTCATCTTGTTCCAGACGAACGCGCTCAACCATTTCCTGTGTACGGAAACGTGCATTGTCCTTGTTACCTGATTTCAGATCGCGCATTTCGACTTGAATAACCGATGCCCCTTTACCTGGCTGCATAATCTCATATTTTGTTACGACACAAAGCTTTCCATTGTAATCAAGGACATTGCCTGGACGCAGACTAATAGCGTTTACTTTCATAGTTCTTTTTCTCTTTTCACTTTATTTTTTTATTTTATTCTATTTTATTCGTTCTTTATTTCGAATAAGGGCTGTGCCAAACTTTTCCAGCCGCGAACGTAGCTCATTATCCTCTATCTTTTCAAGCGTTTCAGATAGAAATTTTGTCTCTTCTTCTGACAAAGGTTTCTCTCTCGCTGTTTTTTTTGTGCCAAGGCTCAGGTTTTTATTCGCCGGAACATGCACAAACCGTATGTCTGTAATCCATTTATCCCCAAAAATATGGTTAATTCGCTCAAGAACCAGATTTTTTTGGTAATGGAGGGTTGTCGAGTCACTACTGCTTGCGGCAATATCGAGCGTGGCAGATGGCTTGTCTGTTTTTTTTCTGGGCCGTCTATAGTGGATTTTCAAGGGCTGCGTCTTAGATGAAAATGACGGGCCCATTATATCATCCCAATGGTTCAGTATCTTTCCCAAAGAAATAAATTTCTTTGTAAAGGTCCTGTTCGTTAATTTTGAGACACTGTCTGATAAAGGGCGCATACCATGGAGCATAATAACTGTAAGGCAGCTTGTCACGAAAAAGAAAAGGAGATTTCTTTTTTTCGTGACCGCGTGTTGTCTTGGTATGACAGACACAGACGTGTCTTGCCCTGGCGTGCGCTCAAAGGTGAGAAGCTCCGTCCTTACCATGTATGGCTCTCGGAAATTATGCTACAACAGACAACTGTGCCAACCGTCATGCCGTACTTCCTTAAATTTATAGACCTATGGCCTGATTTAAAAGCTCTGGCAGACGCACAAGAAGATGATGTTTTAAGTGCGTGGGCAGGGCTTGGCTACTATGCCAGAGCCAGAAATCTTCATAAATGCGCCCAAATCCTCTCAAAAGACTATGGCGGAGTCTTCCCGGCAGATCAAAAATCGCTTAAAAAACTCCCGGGGATAGGGGATTATACGAGTGCGGCCATCCGTTCAATTGCTTTTGATAAGCCAGCTACCGTTGTCGATGGAAACGTAGAGCGTATCATGGCTCGGCATTTTGCTATAACAACCCCACTGCCTGCGGCCAAGAAGGCGTTACATCAACAGGCTTTGATACTAAGTGAGGGGCGAACAGACCGTCCCGGTGATTATGCACAAAGTCTGATGGATATAGGCTCTTCCGTATGCATTGCTGGTAAGCCCCGTTGTTCGTTGTGTCCTTTGGTCAAGACATGTCTTGGAAAAGCGGATGGTATAGCAGAGGTGCTTCCCAAACGTACACCCAAAAAAGCCAAACCGCAAAAAACGGGGTATGTGTTTTGGATATCTGATAAAAAGGGACACATATTACTCCATAAACGCCCGGCCAAAGGACTCTTTGCCAGCATGGTCGGCTTGCCAACAACGAACTGGCTCGACAAAAATATAAAGCCAACAGCCCATGAACAAACTTTTGAAATACCATTACCTTTTCTTGACCTTAAAAAAGGAAACGAACGCTGTTTATTCGTAGAACATGTTTTTACCCATTTTTCATTAAAGCTCTTTATACTGGAGCATACGATTTCAGAAGAGGATAATAACAAAATCGTTCCGCCTTTTTTCTGGCACGATGTCAAGGACGTAGAGAATACCGGCTTTCCATCCTTGTTCAGAAAAGTGGTAAATCTTTGCCTGAGGTAGTAAACTGAAATAATAACGGTTCATTTATCCTTAAAAGTAACAGAAAAAAATCAAGGTCCTCATGAAAAAAAATCCATTCCTCTTTTGTTTCTCTTTGCTCTTGTTGCTTCTTTCTACGTTTCATTTTTCTACACACGTCCAGGCTGATGATATGAGTGCCTATGACTCTTTAGAAGAAATGATGGAGCAAGATGATGTAAAAATGGAAGGATTCGAAGAAGAAAAAACAGAAAAGCAGGGACCTAAAAAAGGTTTTCTGGAAGAGGGGGGGATCCTAAAAACACCTACACCTTATGTAGAAACAACATTGCCTAACCTGGCTAAAATGTATTGGCGTTTTAATTTGCTTGATATTGAAAATGATGAAGATATTGATAATTTCCTATTCTGCACAGAATGCGAAACTTATACAGAACTCCGTAATCACGATTTTGTCTGGGAAGGCATACGTAGTCGTATCAGACAATACATCGAAGACAATAAAAGCACGTTTTCCAACCGTTTGTATTTTTCCACGCCGATCATACTTGAGCGTTACGACTTTGAACGCAAAGGGTTTGCTCTTTCTGAAAAATCAAAGTTCGAAGCCGTAAAGAAAATTATGCTGTCTGATAATCTGGGGAACGAGCAATGCTACACAAGATATCATATCAAAAACTACCCTCATAATGTAGCGTTAACCTTAAAACGTCCCGTTTATATAAACTTTATCAAGGTCGATGAAGACGTGGCAAAGATGTACATGGAATATCTACACAACGAAACAGATGTGAGTGTAGGGTATGAAGGCCGTGTGGCCTACTTAAAAATCAATGCCACAGCCCTTTACCATATGGATACCGTCATGGACCCTAATTTTGGTGATTATGCTGTGTTTTTTGGCACAATTGACTCGTATGAGCTCTACGCAGACCGCGGTCTGTTCTTAAAGATGGGTAAACGAAATCTTCTGCTGGACGACTAGATCCTTCGGCTCGCCTGTTTTGATAAGGCCTATGGATGCCGGATCACGTCCAGATATATCACTGTAGTGTTTCAGGTCTGCTTTCAGATACTTGCTGATTTCTGATTTTTTGACGCAATCTGTCAATCGGGAAGTAACGTCCACCTTCTTTATAGTGCCAGTATGTCCAGCCATTACATGACGGCGCATTCTGCAGCGCGGCACCGACTTTGTGAATAGATCCCTTATATTTGTTAATGCCTTCAGAGGCGATTAAATTTCCGTCAGCGGCGACTTTGGCTTCATGTTCCTTGCGGGTATCACGCAAAACGGTGCCCGGTTCCAGCAAGCCACGTTCGATCAACCAGCCAAACGGAATACGAGGTTCTTCACGTTTATTAGGCGTGGCAAGCACATCCAGATCCTCTGCACGTTTTACAGACGCCAATCTTTTCTCAGCTTCTTTTATATAACTTTCATCTTGCTCTATACCGATAAAATCACGGCCAAGTTTTTTAGCAACAGCGCCTGTCGTACCAGTCCCAAAGAAGGGGTCAAGAATAAGATCATCCGGCTGTGTCGAAGAAACAATGGTTCTATAGAGGAGGGACTCCGGCTTTTGTGTCGGGTGTACTTTTTCGCCATCATTATTTTTAAGACGTTCATGGCCTGTGCAAAGAGGCATATACCAATCACTGCGCATTTGAAGATCATCGTTCAAAGACTTCATAGCATTATAGTTAAACCGGTATTTCGACTTTTCCGATTTTGCCGCCCAGATCAGTGTTTCATGGGCATTTGTAAAGCGACGTCCTCTGAAATTTGGCATAGGGTTGCTTTTGCGCCAGATAATATCGTTCAATATCCAGTAACCAAGATCTTGCAGGATTGTGCCCACACGAAAAATATTGTGGTAACTGCCAATCACCCAGATTGTGCCATCCGGTTTCAATAAATCACGCGCAGCACCCAGCCAGTCACGAGTAAAATCATCATAGGCTTTAAGACTGTCGAACTGATCCCATTCATCATCAACCGCATCAACCTTGCTGTTATTCGGACGGTGGAGATCGCCGTTAAGCTGTAGGTTATAAGGCGGATCGGCAAAAACCATATCAAGACTTTCTTTTTCAAGAGAGCGCATAATCTCTACACAGTTTCCTGTTAGAATTTTATTTTTTGTGGATTTTACAGATTTTTGACTCGACATATATTCTTTACCTCGTTTTTTCGACCCCGAATCATGATTCATTTCCGATTCGGGGTCAAGTGAAAAAAAGTAAAAATTTATTTTGAGTCAGTGTGTTGCGATATTATTTTAATGTAAGATTCTGTAAGTGCTGGATTTTACGCGGCATCCAGATAATTGCGTACAGGCGCGAAGCTTTTTCTGTGATGCGCTGTAATGCCGTGCGTTTGAATAGCGTCTCTGTGCTGTTTCGTGCCATAGCCAGCATTTTTCGCCCATCCATAATGAGGGAACTTGTCATCTAGTGTTGTCATGGTCCGATCTCTTGTGACTTTAGCTAGAATAGAGGCCGCCGCAATTGAAAAAGAACGGCTGTCTCCTTTGACTACCGTTTGGGTTACACAAGGCAGAGAAGGGGCCTTATTCCCGTCAATAAGCGCAAAAGAAGGCGCAGGTGAGGGGAGCATAAGATAGGCACGCTTCATAGCCAGCAGGGAGGCTTGTAAAATATTGATTTCGTCAATTTCCTCTACCGAGACTTCGGCAATACCATAGACACAATGCTTTACAATCTCTTCGAACAGAGCTTCGCGCCGCCGTGCGGTTAGTTTTTTGCTGTCTGTAACATGATCCCAAAAAGAAAGGCCTTTATTTTCCTCCGGCACGTAGACACATGCCGCCACAACGGGGCCCGCCAAAGGACCGCGACCTGCTTCATCAAGACCACACGTAGGGCCATCACAGGCATCTTCCAGAGAAAAATCTGGTGTAAAAGATGCTTTCATTATTTTTTCTTTAAAATTTTAGGGACAAGAAAAATAGAAAGCGTTATTAGAACAAAGCTAACGGCCACCGGTACAACTGTCATAATCATATCGCCAAAAGCATCATGCGTAAAAAGGTAGAGATACACGATAACGCCGCCAAAAATCGAAATAGAAATAGCAGCATCAATTTTTCTGCTCTTCCTTTTTGGATAGCCAAGCGCAGAATAAACATAGACCGGCATCAGCACAAACAAGAGACTGGCCGCCTGAAAAAGAAAAAGGATTACATCGGTTAACATCAAAGACAACACGCTCATGGAAACAAGAATTAAAACCATAACAATTTGCGAAAAACGGATATAACTGTCTCTGGTCTTTGTAATGCGTGCCGGGAAAAAGTTTTTGGCCAGTGTCGCCGCTGACAAATAGCAAAACGTATCAAGCGTAGACATACATATGGCCATTACCACAACAGCAATATAGGCAAGCAATGGTGTTGGAATATAATCACCTTTAAATATTTCATAAAAAGCGTCATCTGCGGCGATTGCTTCCCCAAAATAGGGTTTAGCCGCCATCCCCATGAAAATAAGGCTAAGCGTCATGATAATCATAAAAATACCGGATACGGGAAAACCAAATTGTATGACCTTTTTATTTCGAGCCGAAAAAACACGCTGCCAGGCATCTGCAGACCCAAGAGAAAAACAAAACCCAACAAGATTCAGCGCAATGATTGTTTTCAGGTCCAATGCAAAAATAGTATCAAAATTCATGACATCTTCTTTTGCCGGCGTAAAAAAGAATGGCACAATGAGAAGAGACAGAATCAGAAAAAACTGAACAGCATCTGTCTTCACAACCGTGCTATAACCACCAAAGAAGAGATAAAAACCAACAATAAAGGCAACCGTCCATACACCGACAGAAGGATCCATCTGAAGCACTTCTGCAAAGAGATGACCCGAAACATAAAGCTGAACAGCAATATACATCAAAGCGAATAGCAGAATAATAATACCGCTTAAACGCTCTGTAATTGAGCCTATACGTCCGCGGAGCATTTCTCCGACAGTAACGTAATTGTGTTTCTTTGCTATCTCACGAACGTGCGGGCCAATAAAACTATAAACAAGAAGTCCTGCCAAAACACCCAAAAACAGCCATATTCCACCATAACCAACGGTCGCCCCAAAGCCAAACCAGAAAACAACACCCGCGCCATCCCGGAAGGACGATGCTATAGACCCAATAGTTGGAATATAGCCCACATTCCGCCCCCCGATAACAAAACCTTCATGCGTCTGACTGCGGCTTGCCATAAAGCCCATCACGATCATAAAGAGAAAATAGGCACAAATGGTCCCTAGGATAATCATTTGGGATTCTGTCATATTTTCCTCGTTTTCCTTTTATTTCCATGATTCATTAAACAGAACGAGTTTATGAAATACAGAAAAGAAAGTAAAGGAGCGTGCTTTCACGCCAATCCTTTTCCTGTTGTTTTTGCTGTGATTTTTGGCACTATAAAAATAGAAAGAGACGTTAAAACAATACTGATCACGGCAGGTACCAGCGTTAAAATAAGGTCATCCAAAACACCTGCAGAAAACATGTAGATATAAATCACAACGCTACACATCATTGATATTGAAACAGCGATATCTATTCTTTCGTTACGTTTTTTAGGATAGCCCAATGCCGCATAAACGTAAACAGGCGCAAGGATGTAGAGAAGACTCGCTGCCTGAAACGCAAATAAAATAACATCACTTAAGGTCACTGCGAACAGGCTGGTTATAATCAGGATTAACAGCATGACGACTTGTGAAAAACGGATATAACCATCTCTCGTTTTGGTTATTTTTTCAGGAAAAACATTTTTCGCGAGCGTTGCAGAAGAAAGATAGGTGAGCGTGTCTAATGTAGACATACAGATTGCCATGACAACCACAGCGATATAGGCCAGCAACGGCGTTGCAACAAAGTCCATCTTGAACAATTGATAAAACGCATCATCGGACCCTACAGAGTCACCGAGATAAGGCCTTGCCGCCATCCCCATAAAAATCAGATTCAAAGTCATAAGAGCAAGAAAAATACCAGCGGCTGGAAATCCGTAACGAATAACATTGTCATTTTTTGCAGAAAAAACGCGTTGCCAATTCTCTGCCGAGCCTAAACCAACAGCAAAGCCGATCAGGAACAAAGCAACGAATGTTTTAGGCCCCAGAGCAAACACAGACCCAAAATCAAAAAGATCGTTTCTGGCAGGGGGAAGATAAAAAGGAACAATGAGCAAAGACAAAATTAAAAAGAATTGCACAGCATCCGTTTTTACAACCGTGTTATACCCGCCTAAAAAGAGATAAAAGCCGACAACCGTCGCTACAGAAAGAATACCAACCCACGCATCTATTTGTAAAACTTCTGCAAACAAATTGCCAGAGACATAAAGCTGCATAGAAATAAATATTATAGCAATCGCAAGTATAACAACACCCGTTAGTTTTTCGGTTTTTCCTCCCATTTGCGCCCGGAGCATTTCACCAATCGTGACATACCCATGTTCTTTAGACATTTTTCTGACCTTTGGACCGATAAAACTGTAGAGCAACAAGGATAAAATAAGGCCGACAAGAAAAGAAATGCCACCGTAGCCGGCACTTGCGCCAAAGCCAAACCAGATAATAAAGCCCATACCATCCCGGGTAGACGATGCCAAAGAACCTATGGTCGGAATATAACCCACGTTGCGACTACCAATAACAAAACCTTCATGTGTCTGACGACGGCTTGCCATAAAACCGATAAGAATCATAAAAAGAAAATAAGCACAAATAGAGCCTAAAATAATCATTTGGGATTCTGTCATGTTGTCTCCGTTCGCGCGTTAAGTTACATCCCGCGAAAGGCTACCTTCTAAACACCACCATGTAAACATCTTCGGAAGTTTGATGTTATTAGCATCTACTCAGGATATAATTTATAAACTTTTAAACACTTCTTGGATCAGTTTTGCTATGGCACCAAAACCAACGGCAAGTTGCGTTAAGATGCCTTGATTTGATTCTGAAAGACGCAGAAGAATGAGCATAAACATTTTCATACTGTAAGAAAATGTTTTGGCTGCGATATAAAATAACGAAACAATTAAATGCAGAAATGTTGGTAAAAAACCACAGATGAAAATTAGAATAGTCAAAAACTGAAGATTTAGAGAAATACCCTTCCAACGAAACTCCAGACGACCATCTGCAAATTGATAGCTGTCTACATATTTGCCAGGTAAATTGCGAGTGATATCATTTTCTTCCAACACAATACGTCTGCGTTCAAAGGAAAACACCAGTTGCTGGCCAACATAACGCTCATCACGTAAACACAGGATATCGCGAAGACGCTCAGATTCTATATTCAGCGTTCGGTGTAGGTCATCCGAACGGCGTGGGATTTTAGCAAACTTTATATTATATCGCTCCATAAAATCGCCCAAGAACGCGTTACCAGCATCCATATCAGAAATGCCTGCCAAGCGTAGTTCCTTTACCAGGCGATCTTGTAAGGTCCGATTGGCTCGTTCAACGCGGCCTTTGGCCTGGCTACTGTTGGCACATAAAATCTCTATATTTAGTTCATTCATTGCACGTCCAAACTGGGTCATGCCGTGACCAGTTCTGCCACCTTGCGTAGAGGGTCTAAAAACTGTGTGTCGGTCACTGTAAAACGCAACAGGGCGACCATGCTTAATCAGATAGGTTTCCAGAGCTGAGAAATAGGTGAAAGTACTTTCTGAACTAACAAATTGCAGATGCATTAACGTGCTGCTTGCATCGTCTACAAACACAAGAAGAGTGCAGGCAGGGGCACGATCCTCAAACCATCTATGATCTGAACCATCTATCTGTATTAACTCGCCATAGCACTCACGGCGTAAGCGCGGCTGATGAAATGTTCGGCGCTGTTTGCGCGAAAGCCAGAGACCATCTTCTTGCATCCATTTACGTAGCGTCTCGCGTGAAACCTTGAACTCATGGTGCGTCGCTAACATCTCACTTGCTAGGGTTGGTCCAAAATCCGCGTATTTTTCTCGTACAAGATCAAGAGCATAGGAGCGACGAGCATCATGAATCTGGTTATTTGATGGTTTCCCACGCAGCTTATGCTGTAATCCTGATGCTCCATCTTCACGAAAACGTTCAAGTAAACGATAGATCTGTCGTTTCGACAGATCTAACAAAAGCGCTCCATCATTAACATTTAGACGGCCGTCATTTATTTGTGCCAATACTTCGATCCGGTTTAGCTCTCTCTCGCTCATCATCACCCAACCCATGCCGTATCTCCTCAACAATCCATGTACATGGTCAGAAGAGTGACATTTTTACTTTGCTCAGGGGTGACATTTTAACATTGCGGCTACAGCCCTAAGAGTGATAATATATCTTATGGGAAATATTTCCTGTTATTGGTTATTTACGATATTCTTACTCTTTAGTCCCACGGATTTATTAACTTAACACCACAATCTTTGAAATCCTTAATATTTCTTGTCGCAATCGTAGCGTTATAATTCTTAGCTATCGCGGCAATCATCAAATCAATGGCATCTGTATTAAACCCTGACTTTTCTCTATCTGAAGCAATTTCACCATATAAATAAGCAGCGCGCTCATCAAAAGGAAGAATACGTCCCGCAAATGCACTTTCTACAAATTCCTTAAAATTTTCGTGAAGCGTTTTTCTCTTTTTTCCTTTTGGAAGTCTTAAGATACCTCTTTGAATCTCGGTCACGCCAATAGATGTAATGACCAAATTTGTAGCCTTTTTCCCTTCAATCCACTTTAAAACCTTGGCTTCAGGGCTAGCACGCATAAGCTCTGATAATACGTTTGTATCCAGTATAATCATCAACCAAATTCCACTTGGCCACGTTTTGAACTGCGCTCAGGCAGCGCAAGATCAATGCCATTCTTCGTCCCAAAATATTTCCCTGCCAGATCAAGGATACTCGGCTGAACCAGATTTTCTGAAACCGATACCGTTTGCAAAATATAACGGGCATAAGCTTCAAGAGAAATACCGGATTTTGCAGCCTGCACTCTCAAAGTTTCTTTAGTCTGATCGGGTAGATCACGAATAGTAATATTAGCCATGATAAAAACTCCTTATGATTACATTGTATCCAATGATCTCATTGATGTCAAATGTTGCAACAAAATAGAATTGTCTCAGTTTTTGCAAAGTAGAAATGTCACTATACGTAAGGCTTTCCATCCCGTAGACCCTCATAAATCGCAGGGGTGGAAAGCCTTACCTGTCTTTAGCTGTTCACTGGCTTTTTAGTCTGCAACCCCGGGCGTCCCGGGGCTTTTCGACCAGTCGGTGTGTATTTTGTCCGTTGCCTACCAGCACGATGTTTCCTGGGAGGAACCTCTACCTGCTCTTGTTTGATTTGTTCCAAAACTGCACCCAGACGTTTATTTTCTACAATAGCGGCATGTGTATGCTGTAATCCTGATGCTCCATCTTCACGAAAACGTTCAAGTAAACGATAGATCTGTCGTTTCGACAGATCTAACAAAAGCGCTCCATCATTAACATTTAGACGGCCGTCATTTATTTGTGCCAATACTTCGATCCGGTTTAGCTCTCTCTCGCTCATCATCACCCAACCCATGCCGTATCTCCTCAACAATCCATGTACATGGTCAGAAGAGTGACATTTTTACTTTGCTCAGGGGTGACATTTTAACATTGCGGCTACATCAAATCACAAGGCAATATATCTTATGAAAAACAATTGTTGCGTTTCTGGCTATGATCTAAGATGATCTCTTTAGGTCGCGATAAAAGTTCTCATGAGAACCCAGAGCGAGCAGCGTTAATGTAATTGTCCGGTCCTCAAAAGTATACGCCAGAAGCGTTAGCTGTTTCGCCATTTTGAATTTATAGACAGAGACACCTGACAAATCGCCCGCTTTTTCTTCGCCAATGCCAGGATTATCTACGATTAATCTAATCGCTTTATCGAGATCTTCTTTTTGATTTTTATGAAGTTTTTTTACAGCTCTCTTAAACGTTGTTGTCTGCAAAATCTGCATTACAGTTCGCCAAATTCATAAGGTGTAACCTGATTGTCTGCAAGTTCAGCTTTTGCCAGCAAAATTTCTTTTATAAAACTGTAAGAAAGATCAGGGTTTTCTTCTGCTATCTTCCCAATATTCATCCAGTATTCAATTTGCTTAGGCGTTGATCTGCTATATATAGCAGCGTAACGTTTCGCTTCATTGACGATGTCATCTGGTAACTTAATTGTTGTGGCCATAGCTTGTCTCCTTTCCTACATAATACGCCAAATAGCGTAAAGAGACAACCTTTTGCCTATAAAGATGTAAAGAAGAGTGCTGCAATTGTAACGCAGTTAACACAAGAAAAGGCCACCCGGTTGGATGGCCTTTTGTGGGGAAGAATTTTTTAATTTCGTTAGGCCACTTGCAATAGATCTGTGTTATAGAGAGACAAAATATCAAGATCGTTCGTACCTTCGACTTCGACCAGGTCCTGCCAGCTATACTGTGCACCTGCACCATCACGGTCGATTTGAACTACACTGTCAGAGTTTACATTTACCGACTGTATATAGTCTTCAATATACGAGGTTGCCAAAACGCATGATAATCCAGACATCTGCCTTACAAATGTAAATGAAGCCGAATACGACAAATGGCTTGCCTCCTATGAGCCTCTTCATGCAAAACGTATGGCCCAGCTAGAAAGTGTAAAACTCCGCGTTTTGATGAAAGAACACGATCTGCATTTGACGTCCACAGCTTACCCGTATTTGCTTAAGGGGTTGGAGATCACAAAGCCAAATCAGGTCTGGTGTACGGATATCACGTATATTCCTATTAAGCGCGGTTTTTTGTATCTGGTCGCGATTATGGATTGGTATTCCAGAAAAGTGCTGTCATGGCGGCTTTCCAATACTATGGACAGCGCATTTTGTGTAGAAGCCCTTGAAGAAGCCATTGCGCGCTACGGCAAACCTGAAATCTTTAACACCAATCAGGGAAGCCAGTTCACGAGCTTTGATTTTACGGGTGTTTTAAAAGAAAACGAGATCAGGATCTCGATGGATGGCAAAGGCCGATGGATGGATAATGTGTTCATTGAGCGGCTTTGGCGCTCTTTGAAGTATGAGAGTGTTTACTTGAATGCCTTTGATAACGGGCTTCAGGCGCGGCAGGAAATTGGCAGATGGCTCGCGCATTATAACCAAAATCGTCCGCATTCACCTTTTGATGGACTTACGCCGGATGAGGTTTATGATGGACGAAATTTTGTTCCTCCTGTCTCGGGCTACGCCCTTCACCACGAGGAACAAAACATGAGACAAGCGGCATAACACAAACGAGCAATTTGTAGCTTAACTTTGCCGCAAACCTGTCCAATCAAATAGGACCAGCTCTCCATTCTAAAAGAGACATTAAACTATTCTTTACCAATTCTATGTAGAGTATAATCCGCGTACGAACAAAAAAAGTTTTTACCACCACAGGAGATAATAAATGAAAGATTACATTGAAGCCACGAAAACAGTTTCTGCCAACCTGAAAAAATTAGGTCAGGATATCCCAGGTGTTTTACAAGGGTTTTCAGCCATGTCTAAAGCAGCCAAAACGGATAATGCGCTGGACATGAAAACAAAAGAATTAATTGCTCTGGCCTTGGGCGTTGCAGCACATTGTGATGCCTGCATTGGTTTTCACATGGAAGAACTTGTTGGGCTTGGCGCGACAAAAGCCGAAATATCAGAGGCTTTAGGCGTTGCTGTGTTCATGGGCGGCGGTCCATCTTTGATGTATGCCGCAGAAGCCATGGATGCTTATGAGCAGCTATCCAAATAAAGAATTTTGCAGCAATATGTAAACAATTACATCCACTCGCAGCAAATACCCTGCCGTATCTTAAAAATACGGCAGGGATTTGTGCTTTAATGATCACATAGATTTTTTCCTGAACAGAGAGCCCCTTCTACATAAGATTTTATCAAGGCCTCTGGGGTTTCTTCTGGCGCGCCGATAATAACCTCTACACCCTTTTCGACGAGCAGGTCTTGCGCTCTGGCACCAATGCCGCCGGCTATGACAAGATTCACGTCCTGCTCTATTAACCATTTAGGCAGCAAGCCCGGCTCATGCGGCGGAGATGGCTGAATATCTTTGGACACGATATGCCCCTGCTCATCCGTTTCGATGATGGCGAAATTTTGACAATGACCGAAGTGAGAACACAATTTTTTATTTTCCAATGGAACGGCTATTTTCATTTTTATTTTCCTTTTTGTTATTAGCTGCATGAGCTGAGTTGAGACTGTAACGTTTTCCAAATCTGTTTTATGTCCTGTGCGCTAGGTGTTTCCGTTTCGACAACAGCGAGAGACTTTACTTGTGCTTCGGTAACGCCTTTATCGTAGCGTATGCGGCCCAGAACACTAGCCCCCATTGATGATGCCAGTTTTTCTATTCGTTCTGTCATCTCCTTGGAAATATCCCATTTGTTAACACAGACACAGGCCGGCCTGTCAAAATGCCTGGCAAGCTCCAGTATTCTTTTTAGATCATGCTCACCCGATAATGTAGGCTCAGTCACGGCCAGAACCATGGAGGCCCCTGTTATAGAGGCGATAACGGGGCAGCCTGTTCCAGGCGGCCCATCGACCAAAATCAAATCATGCTTCTTTTCTTCTGCCAGCTTGCGCGCCTGTTCCCTGACTGTTGATACCAATTTGCCGGAATTCTCTGCCGCTATACCAAGCTTTGCATGCACCATAGGCCCAGCCCTTGTCTGAGAGATCATCCACTGTCCACAATGCCGATCGGGAAAATCAATGGCTTTAAGCGGACAAAAAGCGTAACAAACACCGCAGCCCTCACAAGAGTGCGGTTTTATCTCAAACAAACTCTTTTTACCGGAGGCTTGCGGTATTTCTTTTATCGCATCAAAACGGCATAGATTAAGGCATGCGCCGCAGGAATCACAAATATCCTGACGTAGCACGGCTTCATGACCGCTTATAAAATCATGTCTTTCGATAACATCCGGTTTAAGGACAAGATGAAGATCCGCCGCATCCACATCACAATCAGCCAGCACAGGATAATCGGCTAATAAAGCAAAACTGGCCAGAACACTCGTTTTGCCTGTTCCACCTTTGCCACTAATGACGACGAGTTCTTTGATCATACAGCGGCCTCCTTAATAATGCGGCTCAGTAACGATTCGAACGCCTCTTTATAAGCAGGAAGAGACTCTATAATGGGAACGCCCTTGGCGTAATTCTCTGCAATTTTTCGATCATCGGGGATTTCTGCAAGAATGTTTATACTCTCTGCCGCGCAATAGGTATTGATACAATCATATCCCGGTGCCGCTCGATTTATAACAACACCGAAAGGCCTGTCTAGCGCACGGGTCATTTCTACTGCCAGACTTAAATCGTTTAAACCAAAAGGCGTTGGCTCTGTCACCAGAACGACAAAATCGCACTCTTTAATAGCTGCCACAGCAGGACAAGCCGTCCCCGGCGGAGAATCCAGAATAGCTAAAGTATTTTTCTTTATCTCTTCTTTAACCGCATCAATAACAATCCCGGCCAAAGACATGCCTATATCCATTTTTCCCTGTACGAGAGAAATGTTTTTATATTGCGAAGTTGTCACCGTCCCGATCTCGCAAGGTACTTCACGAATGGCTTTTTTAGGACAAGCCCGTTTGCAGCCACCACAACCATGGCACATATCAGGCATTATAACAGGAAACTTGCCAAGACAAGCAATGGCACCAAATTCACAAAACTGAGAACAAAGATCACACCCCTCCTCCGCCGTACATCTGGATTCAATAATTTCAGGCATAAGGATAGAAACCCTGCGCTCATGCACTGTTTCACCTTTTAGAAAAAGATGAACGTTAGGCTCTTCAACATCACAATCGAGAAGCTGAACCTCTTTTCCGGCAACAAGCGCAAGATTAACGGCGAGCGTTGTTTTGCCCGTCCCGCCTTTTCCTGATGCAATAGCAATCCTCATTTTAGTAAAGCTCTTTATTGGAGTTCTGGTAATTTTTCAGCGCGGTATTGCGCCAGAGCGTCTTCAACACTCATACCCATGGCCGAATAAATCGTTACATCAGATTGTTTTAAGGCATTAAATGCTTTGGGACCACAATCGCCTGTAATAACGACGCTAACGCCTGCTTTTACGACGGTTTCCGCTGCTTTAATGCCAGCCCCGCCAGCCGCATCACAGCTTGTATTATCAATAACCTCAAAACGGTCATTTTCTGTATCAAATATGATGAATTTTGGTGAACGGCCAAATTTTGGTTCTACGGAAGCCGATAAATCGTTTCCTGCTGTGCTAAATGCTATTTTCATTTTTTTCTCCTTTGATTTCGATAGTGTGTCTTCGTCTGAAACTATTTTAAAGTCTCCGCCGCCTATTTCCAGAGCAGATCCTTCTATCAAAGCACTTGCCACAGCCTTGCGGGCACAGGAAATAAGCCTTGAAAACGTCGGACGGGAAATACCCATCAGTTCAGCCGCTTCTTCATGATTAAGACCTTTATAATCGGCCAGTTTTATAGCCTCCCACTCCTCATCCTTAAGCGTCACAATCTCCATATCACGCATAGGAATGCCCTGAGGCTTATAAAAACGTGCCAGGGGGTTTGAGCGAATAAGGCGTTTTTTTCTGGGTCTCATTATTTTTTCTCTATAGTTTTTACGCGTTCATTTTGAACATATGTTCAAATATACACCTTTTTTTCTATATATCAAGTGATAAAAAACAGCTTTTTTAAACGATCATTTTACGAATTGCCGCAATGCATCATTTTTTTCTATACAACCTTTGGAAATAGCATTACGCTACTGCCGTTATATACTTGCGGTCAGGGTACAATTAACGGTATTAATAGTTGATTTTTCGAAGAAAAAACGATAACCTTAGGTGGTGTGTTAATTTCTGTGGGAAGCAAGCATGATAACGACGACAAAAAAGAAAACCTATGATCTAAGGGGGTTACGGGTCCTCGTTCTCGAAGAATTTCAATTTATGGCAAATCTAATGAGTTCTATCCTTAGAGATTTTCATGTAGGAAGTGTTGTCGCTACTTGCAAGGTATCAGAGGCAATGAAAAAGCTGGAAGAGCACAACCTTAGGGCAGATCTCGATGATAGAATTGATCTGATTATAACAGACTTGCTCCCCCCCAATAACGAAGGGCTCTCCTTTTTGGCATGGGTTAGAAAACATCCCGAAAAAGACATAAGCTATGTGCCTGTCCTCTTTTGTAGCACGCACACAAGTATGAGTGTGGTGATTGCAGGTCGTGACACAGGTGCTGAGGAAATCATGGTAAAACCCATGACAGCAGAAAAAATAGCCCAGAGACTCTCATATATCATAGATCTTCCCCGCCCTTACATCAAGGCACCCGGATTCTTCGGCCCAGACAGAAGACGGCAAAAAAAAGCGTTTTCCGGAGAGGATAAACGCGCAAAGAACAATGACAACCTCAGGATAACTTATGAAACAGATGAATAAAAAATCTAGCGAAGTAGAAATCATACACAGAGTGAACAGAATAAAAAAGAAAGTGGGCGGCGCACAATCCATAAGCGCAGGTGTCATTGACCCCCATTCTATCCAGCGTGCAAAAAAGACCATACAGAACAGCGAGACAGCCTATTTAAAAGAAGTAGAAGACATAATTCCAGAACTCAATAGACTCTGGCTATGCCTAAAAAAAGCAGATGAAACAGAACATAGGCAGTTTCTGCAAGAGCTGTCGCGCTATTCGAATCGTATCAAAGACATGGCATCGACTTACAATTATGAGCTTATGGCTTATTTTTCTGAATCACTTAGAGATTTTACAGAAAAAACTAATATGCGCAATAGCGCGCACCACACCATCATTCAAGCACATATTGATGTCATCCTGATTGTCCACAAAGAAAAGCTAAAAGAACAAATCGGTAAAAAAGCAGAAAATCTCAAATTATTTGTAGCACAGGCGATCGAAAAACATAGCTGATCTGTTGGCCTTGATGTCTTAAGAGGCTAACTATGTTCAGCCTAAAAGGCCTCTCTCGCGGGCATGACAGCACTTGTATGACATAGTCGATTTTAAATCGTAACGCCTATATCAATACCTATATTTACTATATTCAAAAGAAACAGAATAAATAAAAACAACTATATTAAATAATATATAAAATAATCATCTATTAATTATAAAAAAAATTATAAAAATAAATCAGTACCGCTGTGTATTTTTCCTTTTTTAAAATAAGAAAGTTTCGTAAATGGATAAAAAAAACATAAAATTATATTTTTTCTCTTGATTTCGGTTCAGAATTGGGGTAACTATTTAGGTACACACCCTCTATTACCGCCGTTTGTCCGGGGATCTTATGATCTCCGGACCTTTTTTTATAAGAGGTTGGTTTTTATAAGAGGTTGGTCTTGAGGGGCTGGTGAGCCCCTCGTCCTTATTATTTCTTATACTGGCTCAGGAACGCCCAGATTTCCTCACACGCATTGATATCTTTACTTGTTCGTCCTACCAGAGGGCTTGGAAGATATTGAAGCCCACCAGGCCATGTGTGGCCGCCGTTATGCACCCTGTAAAAAAGGACATCCGCGCTCTCATTACAGTTAGAATATCTGATTTTTCTAACACTTCCCTTGTCATGGACAATATCTCTTTTAACCGTGGACGGCACTGGGGCGCAGCCGTTTTTCATCGCCCAGAATTTTGCTGTGTTCTCTGCAGAGAGTGTAAGAATCCCTCTCCCGCTCTTTCCGCCATTGTATTTCGCGTAGTTATCTTTTGTCCCATGAATCATGACAACCGGCATCGGCCGTACGGGAGAACAGTCAGAGGCCACAAGTTCAGGCATCGTCCCTGCAACAGGCGCAATGGCTGTAATAACATCTGACAACTCGCACGCCCCGTGGCATAGATACGAGAAGAATCAATATTAAACCGGCTCCCCAGATCTTTTATCAACGCTCTCACAAAACCGACATCATCCGTTGCAGCCGGTTCTTCCTGTAAGACATTCCAAGACTGCTCTACACTGTTCGGATAGACGACAATGAAGCCATGCTTATCAGACAACGTATTAAACCCGTCCAGGGTAAGTTGCTTCATAGCCTCCCCGCTTCCCTTGAAGCCGTGAAAAGCAAGCAGAAGAGGTAAAGGTTCGGTTGCATCGTAAGTGGCAGGTAGGTGAAGAAGATATGTCCTCTCCAAACCATCATATCTTAAAGAAAACGTAGAGTCCGCCGCGTCGGCATAAGAAGCAGAAGGGCAGAAAAATAAAAAAGTCATTATCAAAAAAAGAGCAAATCGCATAGGTCCGTATCCCCAATTCATTAAACGAAAGAGGATTTTACTCTAGAATCAGAAAAACGCCAATCGTAAGAGAAATAAAAAAACATACAAAATCAGACGGTTTGCATTGTGGGCATTTTGTCGCATGTGGTTAATAAAATACCCATAAATTCTCACTGTAGGAGCGTTAATAGCAGGAGGCACTCATGATCAAAAGGCTGATAAAAAGACTGAAACAGCGGGAAAGAGAGAGATACATAATAATAATAAAATATTACTGATATTATATACGTAAAAATTTTGTGCAGAGCAATATTTATTATAACTTTTATAATTCTTCTTGATTTTTTTAATATTACAAGCAAAGATTACTTCACTTTCATTGAAATTTTATTATCTATACTCGAAAAACACTAACCTTCAGGAGTAGGAATCTATGCAAACTGATAGTTCTAAAAATCGCTGGCTTGTCGTTGTCGGCGCACTGCTTGTTCAATTTAACCTTGGTGCCATTTACGCCTGGTCCGTCTTTGCGCCTGTTTTAAAGAATGCAGGGTGGAGTAATACTGAGACTCAATATGTATTTTCCGTTGCTCTGGTTTCCTTTGCGATCGTTATGCTATTCGCTGGTCGTCTTATGAAAGAAATCGGGCCACGAAAGCTCACTGCTATTGGCGGGGTTCTGCTTGGCACCGGATATATTATACCGGGCCTGTTGGGTGCCACTAATTTCTGGATTGTTTTACTCGGTATCGGAGTGATTAGCGGCTCAGGTATAGGCCTTGCTTATGTGGTGCCCATTGCCGTCGGTATGCGCTGGTTTCCTGATAAAAAAGGGTTTATCACCGGCCTCTCTGTCGCTGGTTTCGGCTTTGGTGCCATGGGCTGGGTCAAAATGGCTGGCACATGGGGAAAACTTCTTGAAACACAGGGCCTGGATATGACCTTCATGATCTACGGCACACTGTTTATCATTCTCACATTAATCGGCAGCCTCTGGATGACTTTTCCGCAACAAGGATGGAAACCTAAAGGCTATGTCGCGCCAAGGATGGCAGAGGGTGGCAACAATTACACCGTTGCCGAGATGTTGCGTACACCGCAATTCTATCTTCTCTTTATTGTGTTCGCTGTCAGTGCAGGTGCAGGCCTGATGGCAATCGGCCTAATGAAACTGTATCCTACGGAAGCATTGCAAGCATCTGGCTACAGCGCAGCTGATGCCAGTGCTATTGCCGGCACGACAATGGGCGTGTTTTTTGCCCTCGCAAACGGTATTGGCCGTATTGTCTGGGGTAAGCTTACCGATATGTTGGGCACGCATATGTCAATGATTGTCATGACAGCCACGCAAACCGTCTTTGTGTTTGCCTTCCCTTCAATGGCCGGCCATGAATATATGTTGTATCTCGGTGCCACGCTGATTGGCTTTAATTATGGCGGGGTCTTCGCCCTTGTGCCAGCAACGACAGCGGCTCTGTTTGGTACAGAAAAAGTCGGACAAAATTATCCTTATGTCTTTTTGGCTTATGGACTGGGTGGTCTGACCGGTCCGCTGCTCGGTGGCGTTCTCGGTGACCTCGGGAACTTCCCACTCGCCTTTTCGATTTGCGGCGCAGGTTGTTTGGCTGGCGTTATCTGCATATTCCTGATGCGCAAGCCGGAAGAAAAAATGGCTGAACAGCCCGCCTGATAATGGGATAAGAATAACGAAAAAAACATCTCGCCCCTCATAACCGGGGCGGGATTTTTTTTAGCTATAGCCAGATATATCAAAGACAACATAGATTGATTCAATTTATGTTGTCTGGGCTATAAATCCTGCATGCTTTCAGCGATAAAATCTATCCGCAAAGCCAGCCGTGCGATCGCATTTTTTACATTCGCCTGCTCTTCCGAAGAAAAATCGCTTTCTTTTACAGTTTCGGTTTTTACAGTTTTTAATTTTTTATTCGTTTCTTTCAGATCAAACACTTCATCGGCCAGTAAAAGAGAGGCCAGAACGAGAAGATGTGATTCCGTTGCCGCCGCACCGGCTGACGCGATTTCACGGACACGGCTGTCAATGTAACGGCCAAGATTTAAAACACGTTCTTCCTGCCCATCATCACAGGAAATGCCGTAACTCTTACCATTCACATGTAAATTAACTTCAGCCATTTTTTTATTCCTTATACGTCATTCGCCTTTAAATTCTTTTTCTTAAAGATCAGGATTCTTCGAGGAGTTTCTCAACATGCGCAATCGCAATATTGAGCTTTTCTTTTATAATGGCATCAGATGGTGCTGATGCGGCCTGATACGTGGAAGAAGTAGAAGTCGAAGTAGAGAATAATTCTTTTTGTTTTTGTTCAACGAGTTTCTTGTGCTCTTCTCTTTCTTTCTCTGCCTCAGCAAGTTTCTGGCGTGTATCTTCCAGTTGTGCTTTGCACTGATCAAGTTCTTTTTCCTGTGCAGCAGAAGCAGTATTAGCACGTTGCAGTTCTTTCTCCTGCTCTTCCAATTGTGCTTTGAGCTGCTCCATCTGTTTTCTTTTATCAAAAAGCTCTGTACTAGCCTGCTGAAGGGCCTGCTCGCGTCCGACAAGCTGCATTTTGTATTGATCAAGTTCTTTTCCACGCTCTGAAAAGGCTTTACCAACCGTTTGCAATTCCTGCTCACGTTCAGCCAGTTGTTCTCTTAACTGGTCTATCAATTTTCCACGTTCGGAAAAGGCCGTATTCGCCCCTTGCAATTCCTGCCCTCGCCCGGCAAGCTGTGTTTTTAGCTGCTCCAGTTGCTTTCCCTGATCAGCAAATTCTGTATTAACACGCTGTAGTTCTTCCTCCCGGTCAGCAAGCTGTGTTTTTAGCTGCTCCAGTTTTTGCGCATTTTCTTCAAGCAGGACCTTGGTCGGTCTTACTTCGCCTTGCAGTTCTTTTAGCGTTTCTTCAGTTTGTTTTAACTGCGCTTCCCGTCCTTCGAGTTGCTCTTCCAGCACCTTGATGTGGGATTCGTACGCCTTTGTTTCATCCGTACTGCCTTCGAGACTTCTGACACTGTTTTCCCTTGCCACCAACTCAGCCTGACGTTCTTTAAGCTCAGCTTCAAGTTCCTTTATATCAGCCTGTACATGTTCAAATTCAGCCTGACGTCTTGCGAACTCAGCCTCTTGTGACTGTATTTCCTCCAGACGGTGTTTAAGTGCCTCCTCTTTGGATTCTAGCTCCTGCTGTAGCTTTTTGACTTCTTCCCGGCGCGATGCACTGGACTCTTCACGTGCTTCGAATTCTGCCTTTTTAGATTCGAGTGCCTGTTCCAAAGTACGGAAATCTTCTTCGCGTGAGGTTCTAGACTCTTCGCGCGCTTTAAACTCTGATTTCTTTGCCTCTAGCTCCTGCTGTAGCTTTTTGACTTCTTCTTCGCGGGCGGCCCTTAATTCTTCACGCGTATTGAACTCAACTTTCTTTGCTTCGAGTTCCTGCTGCAACCTTTTGAGCTCTTCTTCACGGGCGGCGGTAGAGTCATCTCGGGTTTTAAACGCGGCTTTCTTTTCTTCCAGCTCTTGTTGCAGCTTTTTAAGTTCTTCTTCGCGGGCGGCGGTTGATTCCAGACGTGTTTTGAACGCGGCCTCACGGGATGCAAGATCAGCCTCACGGGCCTTGATGTCTTCGCTCAGACCAGCACTCTGTTGCCGATTTCTGGCGTTGCCCTCGTAAGATTTAAGCGAAACTTCAAGCTTTCCAACCGATTGCTCTAATACAGCCAGAGCCTTTGCAATTTCTTCTTTCGACACAACAGCCGTCCTTGTCCCTGATAGCAGCCAAATAAATAATACATAACACCAATATGTGTGAATGGATTTAAGTTATAAAGCTTATGAATTTCCGGTCAAGACTCTTTTCTCTCTTGAAGCTTCTTTGAAGCCACTATAAAACTTTCCTAAGATTTTAAATTAACTCAAAATGGATGTTTTACCTATGACACTGCCTCAAACTTCTCCAGACTCTTCCAGCCTCTCCGGTATCAGTGTGATGCCATTTGATAAAAAACAAATGGCCAATGCTATCCGCGCCCTTGCTATGGACGCCGTACAAGCCGCCAATAGCGGGCATCCAGGCATGCCGATGGGAACAGCCGATATAGCAACTGTACTCTATTCAAAATTTTTGAAATTTGATCCAGCTAATCCTCTATGGGCGGATCGTGATCGCTTTATTATCTCTGGTGGCCACGGTTCAATGCTCCTTTATGCGCTCAACTACCTTACTGGCTATGAAAAAATCACATTGGACGAAATCAAAAATTTCCGCCAAATGGGCGCGATAACAGCCGGCCATCCGGAAGTTATGCCGGAAGCCGGAATAGAAATCACGACAGGCCCTCTCGGACAAGGCATTTCCAGTGCGGTGGGTTTTGCCCTCGCCGAGCGTATGATGAACAGCCGTTTTGGTAATGACCTCGTGGACCATTACACCTATGTTATGCTGGGGGATGGTGATCTTATGGAAGGTGTTAGCCATGAAGCCTGTTCTCTGGCCGGCCATTTAAAACTCGGTAAACTGATCGTGCTCTACGATAGCAACGGCATTACGATTGACGGGACAACAGATGTATCCTTTGGCGAAGATGTCGCGAAACGCTACGAAGCTTATGGCTGGGAAACCCTGCAAGCTGACGGACACGATTTTGACTCTATCGAACAGGCGATTAAAGCCGCCCGCAGTAACACCGACAAACCAACCCTGATTTGCTGTAAAACGAAAATCGGCTATGGCTCCCCCAACAAGGAAAATACATCCTCCGCCCATGGTTCTCCACTTGGTGAAGAAGAAATAACAGCCACAAAGAAAAATCTCGGCTGGGATCACGGGCCTTTTGAGATTCCACAAGAGGTTCTTGGCATGTGGCGTGCTATTGGCACCAGATGTGCAGAAGAAAGAGCCACTTGGGAAAGCCGTTTGGACGCGTCTGACAAAAAAGAGGCTTTTACAGCCGCTATCAGTGGCGATGTTACAGAAAAAGTTGAGACGGCCATTAAAGAGGCCAAAGCCTTTTTCGCCGCAGAAAAACCTAAACTCGCCACACGGCAGACCTCTGGCAAAGTGCTTGAGTATCTAATCCCTGCTGTTGAAGAAATGATCGGTGGCTCGGCAGATCTGACTGGCTCAAACAACACACGGGTTAAGGGCTTTGAACAAGGGGTTTATCCTGACACAAACTATAGTGGTCGCTACATCTATTACGGTGTACGTGAGCATGGCATGGCCGCCATTATGAACGGTATGGCACTTCACGGCGGCATTATTCCGTACAGCGGCACGTTCCTCTGTTTCGCGGACTATAGCCGTCCGGCCATTCGCTTAAGTGCGCTTATGGGGATCAGAACGATTCATGTTTTGACGCATGACTCCATTGGTCTTGGTGAAGACGGCCCGACACACCAACCGGTCGAACATCTGGCCGCTTTACGCGCTATTCCGAATTCCTATCTCTTCCGCCCTTGTGACGGGATAGAAACAGCAGAAAGCTGGGAAATCGCATTAAAAACACAAAACAAGCCTTCTATGATGGCTCTTACACGTCAAGGCCTTCCGACACTCCGCGAGGCCGATGATGAAAATAAAACAGCCAAAGGGGCTTATATTCTCTCTGACTGTGATGGCGCACCCGCACTCACCCTTTTTGCAAGCGGCTCTGAAGTTTCCATCGCCATGGAAGCAAAAGAAAAACTGTTGGCAGAAGACCCAGCTACGCGCATTCGCGTTGTATCTGTTCCTTGTATGGAGCTGTTCTTTGAACAGGACATGAGCTACATAAACAGCATCATCTGCAACGATAGCAAAAAAATCGCTGTTGAAGCTGCCCTTGATTTTGGATGGCACAAAATGATCGGGCCACATGGTGGCTTTATCGGGATGACCGGCTTTGGTGAGTCTGCACCAGCCGACGAACTCTACAAGCATTTTGGCATTACAACAGACAATATCGTTGAAACAGCCAAAACAATGCTGAAGAAATAAACTTTAAATTTGTAATCGGTATTTTGAATCGGGGGCTTTAATGAATAAGGCCCCCTTTTCTTTTATAGCATTTTCTCATCGCTTGATGATGAAGTCATTGGCACTACATGGTCACGCCATTTGTAAGGACCAGATCAACAATGGAGCTATGTTCTTTATTACTAAAGTAACGCTCATCATTTCGTGTTCTGATTGCTATTTTTCCAAAGACTTCGTTTAGCCGCGCCGGACGATTGGACATCGCACGACAGGACATATCTACTCCATAAGTAAGCATATTTCCCCCATTTATTTCACACAACACTTTTAATGGTTTCTGTATTTTACATATATTAAGCGCAAAGTCAAGAAAAATTTGCATTGCAGCAAAAGCATGGCGAAAAACACCCTGCTATTGACCTCTTTCCTGAATTGGTTTTAAGTGCATTCGTTGATGGTTTTTTTTGGCCATCTTATCCTGAGCAAAACAAAATTGAGGGAGTTCATCATTATGAGTGTAAAAGTTTCTATTAACGGTTTTGGCAGAATTGGCCGCCTTGTCTTACGTGCCTTGTTTGAATCTGGCCGCGATGATGTTGACATCGTAGCCATTAACGATCTGGCAGATATTAAAACAAACGCCCATCTTCTAAAATATGACACCGTCCATGGTACCTTTCCTTTTGATGTAACGACAGAAGGCGATGATACGCTGGTTGTTAATGGCAAGAAAATAAAAGTGCTTCAACAGCCTGATCCTGCACAACTCCCATGGGGTGATCTTGGTATAGATATTGCGCTTGAATGCTCTGGTATTTTCTGCAGTAAAGAGAAAGCCGGTAAACACGTGCAGGCTGGTGCTAAAAAAGTGCTGATTTCTGCGCCTGGCACAGATGAGGATATTACGGTTGTGTATGGTGTAAACTGTGACAACCTGAACGCAGATCATGTCATCGTTTCCAATGCTTCCTGTACAACAAACTGTCTTGCACCTGTCGCAAAAGCACTCAACGATACAGTGGGGATCGAAAGCGGTTTCATGACCACTATTCACTCTTACACAGGCGATCAACGTATTGTTGATACTGCGCACAAAGATCTCCACCGTGCACGTGGTGGGGCTTCTAACATGATTCCAACCTCAACAGGTGCCGCTAAAGCCGTTGGCAAAGTGCTGCCTGAACTGGCCGGTAAACTTGATGGTGTCGCTATTCGCGTCCCAACGCCCAATGTATCTCTCGTTGATTTAAGCTTTATTGCCAAACGCGATACCACAATTGAAGAAATCAACAACGCCATTACGGCGGCTGTTAACGGCGAGCTTAAAGGCATTCTCGGGGCCTATGACGAACCTCTTGTTTCTACGGATTTTAATCACAACCCTCTCTCTTCTATTTTTTCACTGAACGGTACGAAGGTTGTGGATGGAAAACTTGTCCGTATCATGACCTGGTATGACAATGAATGGGGGTTCTCTAACCGTATGCTTGATACAGCCGCTAAAATGCATGCTGTTGGCTATAACGAATAAGCGTAAAAGACCGGATGGTTGAACTATCGAACACACACAAGAACGTCGCCGGAAAAACACAGATCCCGGAGCAAAAAGACTGGGAAGGTGCCCTTGTGATCGACCATCTGGTCTCTGCCCTTGGCGGAGATCCCTCTTGTCCTTTGCGGCGCGCGCTTGTTTTAAATGACATAGACGAGCATCCAGATACGACTCAAGCCGAGATTATGAACCGGCTAGAGATCAACAAGTCAGCACTTAACCGTGATATTGAGTGGCTGTATGACTATGGCTGCATCTTACGCCAGCAAAGTGAAAATGACGCACGCGTCATAAAATTACAAACATGCGGCTATGCTAAAAAGAATCTTACTCATTCACTGGATTCTTTTAAAAAAAGCCATCAAAACTTGAAAAAATTTCTACTTACGTTTATAAATGCCTTCCCAGACAGAAAAATAACCCTTCGGGATATAAAGATTCTTTTTGTTCTGGATGACAAAAAAGAAACAAGCAGACAGGCGTTACTCAACAGCCTGTATAACGGACCGCTCACAACGGATGTCCGTGCGCTGAAAAACATGATGGCTGATGGCCTGGTTGAGGAAGTAGAACATAATGACGAGTATTCTTAGACAGACACAAGAAGGTAGAAACCTTATAGCCGCCGCCTTGAAAAACGCAGGTATTGATAGCACTCAGGCCTATGTGGCGCGCCAAAGCAGGAAGAAGCCACCTACCCTGTCTTTTAAATAATAGCCTGTTTATTAAATCCCTTGATATCATCTGAACAAATCTTGCCCTTCCGGGCGGCGTCCTCTATGTTTTAAAAGGCTTAAATAGAGGAGTTGTTAAACCATGTCACAAAAATTAAACCCCGGTGTCGTATGCGGCGATGATTACAAAACGCTTTTGAAGGCCTGTAAAGACGGCGGCTATGCTCTGCCGGCGGTTAATGTCGTTGGCACAAATACAATTAATGCCGTGTTGGAAGCCGCCAAAAGAAACGGCTCTGACGTAATTGTTCAGCTTTCAAACGGCGGCGCACAGTTTTATGCCGGTCTTGGTATTGAAGACTCCTTCGAAGCAAAAGTGTTAGGGGCTGTCTCTGCTGCCCGCCATGTTCATCTGCTCGCACAGCATTACGGCGTGTGTGTTGTTATGCATACGGACCATGCAAACAAAGGCCTAATTCCGTGGGTAGAGGCGATGATTGATCATAGTGAAAAACATATGAAAACATGTGGTAAACCTCTATTTACCTCTCATATGCTGGACCTTTCTGAAGAAGATATCACGTTTAACCTGTCCGAATCTGCCCGTATCCTGAAACGTATGGCCCCGCTGGGGATGAGCATTGAAATCGAACTCGGCGTAACGGGCGGCGAGGAAGATGGTATCGGCTCTGATGATAATATCGGGGCGGATAACCCCAAACTCTACACACAGCCGGAAGACTGTTTACAGGCTTATGAGGCCCTCTCCTCTATCGGACATTTCTCGCTTGCCGCTTCTTTTGGTAACGTCCACGGCGTTTACAAACCGGGGAATGTTGTCCTGCGCCCTGAGATTCTAAAAAAAGCCCAAGACCTTGTCCAAAGCACACACGGCACAGCACATAACCCACTCGATCTTGTATTCCACGGAGGCTCTGGCTCTGAAAAAGAGAAAATTGACGAAGCACTGACATATGGTGTCTTTAAAATGAACATCGACACAGACACGCAGTTCGCCTTCTCCGAAGGTGTTGGCACCTACGTAGAAAGCCATCCACAGGCCTTTAAACACCAGATTGACCCTGATAACGGTACACCATACAAAAAACTCTACGACCCGCGTAAATGGCTCCGCAACGGCGAAGAATCCTTCATCGCCCGTCTCGACGAAGCATTTGTTGATCTGAAATCCAGGGGGAAATCTCTGGCCGGGTAAGCGCTGATATAGACTCAAACGCCCAACTATGAGACCATATAAGCACAGAGATAAAAACGAAAGAGGACGTTGAACATGAAAAAAACGGAAAAAGAAAGGCTTAAAGCACTTTCAGCTTACACTTTTGATACCTCTAATTACATTATACTGAATCCCTTGATCAAACGAGATGCGCAAACTGGGCGTTTAGTAAAAACAACACAACAATCTAAATAAAGTTTTATGCCTAATATTGCCGTAATTTGGGATTTCGATGGCACACTATCACCAGATGATTCAACAACGAAAACAGTAGAATATTTTGGAGAATTCTCAAAAGGCAGTGATTTTTGGGAATATATAAGATCTCTTAGAGGTGATGCCAATCAAGCGCAATGGGAACATGTCCTGGCCTCGGATGCGCCTATTTGGTTATATGCCTTGTCCAAAATTGCGGCCAAACGCAACGTTCCTTTAAATGATGAGTTTTTTAGAAATTTCATACTTCCTGAAATCAAATTATATCCTAATGTCCTCAACTTCTTACAACGCATAAAAGACCTTTCAAACACTGAACGTTTTAAAGAATCAAAGCTGGATATTTACCACTTTATTGTTTCAGCAGGCTTAAAAGACCTTGTCGAACAAGTATTTCCTAAAAACCTGATCCACTGGACTTTTGGATGCCGTTATGAAGTTGTAATCGATGAATCTCCAGACAAACTGGAAAATATCCCCGTCTTTTGCATGGACGAAACGATGAAGACACGCTCTTTATTCGAAATCTCTAAAGGATCGTTTTTTAACCCTGAGAAAAGCGTTAATGTAAGAGTACCCGAAAGATGGGTCCCTTTCGAAAACATGATTTACATCGGAGATGGCGATACGGATATTCCAGCACTTTCCCTTGTACGGGATCAGGGCGGTACGGGAATCGCTGTATACAATCCCGAAAGACCAAAAAGAGATATAAAAAAGAAACTTGAAAGAATGAGCCTTGATAAAAGGGCCGACCTGATCACAAAATCTGATTTCTCTCTGGATGGAGAGCTGTTCAAATACATAGAAAACCGCTGCCTACAAATCTGTCAGCGATATGAAGCCGCTAGTTTTTGCACCACACAAAATAATTATGTTATATCGCAATAATAATCAAAACGTGCCTCTCCCCTCCTGCTAACGTCCTGACAAGAGGAGACGATGTAAATGGTTATGACGATACGAATACTCAAAGCAATCCAGTATATAGAAACTTATCTAAACGATGATCTTTCTCTGGCAAAGGTCTCACAGGCGGCCTGTTATTCTCATTATCATTTTCTTCGTATTTTTCAGGCCGTCACAGGCATAACGGCAGGAACCTATATCAGGAGACGCCGTTTGACACAGGCAGCGGAGGCTTTACTGAAAGAAGATACCCGTATTATAGAGATTGCACTGGATGCCGGGTTTGACTCACAAGCGGCTTTTAGCCGTGCCTTCAAAGAGATGTTTGATATACCACCTGCCCGGTTTCGGAAAGAACGAAAAACCTCTGCCTTTCGGGGACAACCTGTCCTGACCGAAAAATATTTAAACCACATACAAACAAGAGGTATTACCATGACACCACGTTTTGAACATAAAGACGCCCAGACTTTTATAGGTATGGGAAAAGACTGTAATTTTGGAGAACCGGAGGCTATAGGGGATCTCTGGGACCGCTTTAACAAGATGAAGCATCTTATCACAGATCTGGCAGATGATAATGGATACGGCCTCTGTTACGCGCCCAAAGGAAAAGAAGGAAAAGAAAAGGACATCTTTCCAGAGACATTCCGATATACAGCCGCCTTGCGCGTAACAGGAGATGCCGTGTCTGTCCCGGAAGGCATGGAAAAAATCAACATGCCTGCTGAGCGATATGCCGTTTTCACACATAAAGGCTCTACGGACACGCTACCAGAGACGAATGATTATATATGGAAGACGTGGCTTCCCCGTTCAGGTCTTGAATTAGCAGATTCACCAGACATAGAGCTCTACTCTAAAGAATGGGACCCCATCCTTAAAGAAGGAAACATAGAAATCTATCTTCCTGTTATTGCGGTAACATCAAAATAAGATCAAACGACGCTTTGCCCGCCTCACCGTGAACACTGTTAGACGGAACAAAACGACTGTGTTAAAGTGCGTCATGTGTTTTAAACAAACAATCGATCGGAATTAAATAAATGGTGCGATACACTAAAGCATTACTGCTCTTTATCTGCCTGTGCACATCCTTGAGCTCCACCACTCTCGCAGGAGAAGGAAAAACGGCCTTTGACAGGATCATAGAAAGCGGCACATTGCGCTGTGGTTATGCGATCGCTACACCGTGGTTTATGAAAGAGCCAAACACAGAAGAATTGTCCGGTTATGGCTACGATGTCACAATGGCGCTGGCGGCAAAGGCTGGCTTGAATGTAGAATGGGTGGAAGAAACCGGCTGGGGCGTTGCAGAACAGGGGATTATAAGCAACCGCTATGATATGCTCTGCGGTACCGTATGTATTGACCCAAGGCGCGCAAAGGCTATCACCTACTCCACCCCTTATGAACACGCCCCTATTTTGCTCGCTGTACGTAATGACGATACCCGATTTGATGAAAAAGCACTTGAAGACCTCAATAGCCCTGACGTTCGCATTGGCGTTAAAACAGGACATGTTTTTGAATTCATCGCCAATGAACAATTTCCAAAGGCACAAAAAATATATGCCAGTGATCTATCGGACGACACAGAGTTTTTCCTGATGTTGGAGACAGGCAAAATCGACATTGCTTTTTCCGGGCAGATAACCATTGATCTTTATAACGAAGAACACGAAAACAAGATCCGCTCTCTGGAAACACCGGCCCGTTATTGTAACGGTGCTTATATGATGCCGCTCGGTGACGTACGGCTCAAATTTATGGTCGATAATGCGCTGATGGAACTAAACACAAGCGGACAACTAAAAAGCATTATGAAGAAATACATGCCGTTAGACCCACGCTATGTTCGTATGCCCGCTATGCCGTTTGCTGAGGATTAAACCTTCCCGCACCATAGCACATCGTCTATATCTTCTGCACCGCTGCACAGCATAGCCAAACGGTCCAGACCAAGAGCTATGCCGCCTGCTTTTGGCATGCCGTGCTCAATAGCTGCAATGAAATCTTCATCAACGGGGTAGCGTTCGCCGTAAAGCTTTTCCTTGGTATCCATCTCCTCAACAAATCGTTTTCGCTGTTCAGCAGGGTCTGTCAGCTCTGAAAAAGCATTGGCCAGTTCTATACCGCAGACATAGAGCTCAAACCGCTCTGCAAAGCGCGGATCGCTTTCTTTTTTGCGGGACAGAGACGCCATGGAGACCGGGTAATCATACAAAATCGTTGCGTTGCCCATACCAAGAAACGGCTCAATCTTTTCCATCATGACGCGAAAGAACAAATCGTCCCACCGGTCATCCTCTGCTGTATGCATCCCCTGTTCTTCTATCAGCTCTTTGAAGAGTTGATCATTATCCAGACAATTTTCCAAATTAATGCCGGCATAGCGCTCAAACGCCTCAGCAACAGAGAGCCGTTCCACTTCTGCAAAGGGATCGCATTCATGTTTTTTATAGCGCAAGGTATCTATGCCGAGTGCCGCTGAGACCTCAAACAAGAGCCGTTCACAATCGTCCATAATCTCCTTGTAGGATGCTTTCGCCCGGTACCACTCAATCATGGTGAATTCCGCACTATGACGCTTTGAATCTTCTCCATTTCTGAAAACATGGCAAATCTGGTAGATTTTTGGCAGTCCAGCAACAAGAAGCTTTTTCATCTCAAACTCAGGACTGGTGTGAAGATAGAGCTGCTTTTTGTTTTTCAGGTCTACGCCTTTTAAGGTCGTCGCAAAGCCATGCAAGTGCACATCCATCGCAGGACAGACTTGCAATATCGGCGTTTCCACCTCCATAAAACCTTGCTCATCAAAGAAAGCGCGAACAGCCTTTATCATATGCATCCGTCGTTCCAGATAAGGTCTCTTGTGCCTGAAATTCTTAGCGTTCCACCAATTCATAATTTAAGCCCCTCTTATTTGGCTTTCAGACTTTAAAGTAAGATTCCCGCCTTCGCAGGAAAAACATGATAGTAATACTGCGTTTTTGTCAAAACTTCGCGTTAAAAAATCAAAAAACACTTGCATTTCACGTCTGTTAACGTTAGAAACTCACTCTGATTTATAGGAGTTTAGAGATTATGCAAGCTGAAATTCACCCAGATTACCATGAAATCACCGTTGTGATGACGGATGGAGAAGAGTTTAAAACGCGTTCCACATGGGGCAGCGAAGGCGATGTTTTGCGTCTGGACGTCGACTGCAAATCTCATCCGGCCTGGAGCGGTGGTTCTCATAAAGTTGTCGAAAAAGGTCAACTCTCCAAATTCGAAAGCCGTTATGGCAGCTTCCTTACAAGCAGCGACGACAGCAAATAAGATTTTGCATACCATAGTAAACGAAAATCAAAACCGCCCGCATTCGAGGCGGTTTTTTTATAAAAGAAAAGGCGACAAACAATGATTATAAGACCAGAAGTAACAAAAGACATAGACGCCATTACAAACGTTACTAGGGCCGCCTTTGAAAATCATCCCGTCAGCCACCAGACAGAACATTTCATTATTAAAGAAATGCGCCGATCAGGTGTTCTCTCTCTGTCACTTGTCGCTGAAATTGGTGGGGATCTCTGTGGCCACATTGCCTTTTCACCGGCCATTATGCCGGATGATTCGAAAGGCTGGTATGCCTTGGGGCCCATTTCCGTTCTACCGCCCTGCCAAAAGGAAGGCATAGGCTCTGCCTTGATGGAAGAAGGCCTTAAGCGACTAAAAGCAATGGATGCCAAAGGTTGTGCCCTCGTTGGAGATCCAGGCTATTACACACGCTTTGGCTTCAAAAACGCCCCCGGACTTATTTACGATGACATTCCACAGGAATTCTTCATGGTACTGCCTTTCTGTGACGATATCCCAAAAGGCTCAATCCGGTTTGATAAAGCTTTTCTGGCAACGAAGTAAACAAACATGCTAATGGCTTTTTTTAATAGGGTTATGTGATAGAGTGAACGCCTGTAAACATGGAAGCTCTTAAAAAAATGCGCAGAAAAACATCTTACATATATCTGCTGGCAATGGTTACTTTGTTACTTTCAGCTACTTCCTTTACTACCCACGCTGCAGAAAAAGAAACCGCTTATAATCGCATTATCAGAACACAAACCATCAGATGCGGTTATGTCCCCTATTCTGTTTATTTCCAGATCGATCCCAATACGGGCGAAAAGTCAGGAATTATGCATGATGTCGTCGAAGAAATAGGCCGTTTGATGGGGTTTAAAGTCGAGTGGGCAGAAGAGCTGACATGGGCGACCCTTGCTCCATCCATACAAAACGGACGGGTAGATGCTTTTTGTAGTGGTATTTGGATAGATACCCAAAACGGCAGATTTTTAGGCTTCACGCAGCCGCTATATTACAACACTGTTTCAGCATATGGAAAAGTAGGCGGCAAGACATTCTCTAGCATAGAAGAGATAAACGATCCGTCCGTTCGCGTTCTTTCCCGCGATGGCGGCACACCGGCCATTATCGCCAGACAGGATTTCCCAAAAGCCACCTTGATAGAAAATCCAAGTGGCATTTCAGATGGCGAGCTTTTGCAACAACTCGCCACAGATAAAGCTGACGTTCTTTTCTTTGGCGATGACATGATGACGGATTACATGGCGAAAAATCCAGGCAAAGTCTTACCCCTTTTCCCCAAACAACCTCTTCGCGTTTACCCTGCGGCCATTGCTATGCCCATAGACGATCCGGCTTTGATGAACATGTTTAACAACGCAATTTCTGAACTAAAAGGCAGCCGGTTCATAGAAAAAACAATCAAAAAATACAACTACGAAAACCATATTCAGACGCATATGGATTGATAAGAGCATTACTGCTCATAGAGTATTTTTTTGAACTGATATTCTGGCCCAGACTCCCCAAGGGCTAGTTTAACCTCGATGTCCTGTGTCCATATATCATCATTTAAAGGAAGAAAATCTGGAGGAACATCACCCAACTGGCAACATCCTAGAGTAAAATGAGGAAAGAATTGATGTCCTATAACATTCGTTGCTTCTACAGGATTTAAAGCAGAAATAACCTTTTTATGAAACACATATAAATCATCACTACAGAGCACTTCCAGTCCAGTATAATAAAAGCCGTTTCCGACTATTTTCGGACTCCAGTAATAACGAACTGGATTAACTTTAAAATGCGGTTCGATAGGAAGAACACTCTTCCATATACTATCAATATTTGTTTCTTCCGCTTCAAACTGGCAAATTGTTACGTGAGGATATGAATTCTCTCCCAATACATATATGGAGGGTATAGCGTCCCTTAACTTTTTCGATAAATGAATTAAGGCATCGGCATGTATCCTGCTCTTACACAACAAAGCTAAATTATATTTCATAAAGCCTCTTCATCACATTGTCTGGTAGTAACATTAAGCAGCATCTTCGAGTTGTTTTAACGCATTGCTGAGCTTGTTGATTACATCTTCAGCATCACTTTTTCTTGTGCGTTGTTCTGCTATAACCTCTTCTGGTGCATTGGCTAAAAACTTTTCATTGGCAAGTTTTTGGTCAATTTGCTTTATGTCTTTATTCAGCTTGTCAATCTGCTTTTGAAGACGGGCCCGCTCTTTGTCGAGGTCTATGATGTCTGCGATAGGAAGAATAAGCGTTGCTTCATCCAGCACGGCCTGAATGGCCCCTTTGGGCGTATCATCCGTCAGAGAAATATTCTCAAGACGCGCCATACGGCACAGAATTTCATTGTATTTTTTCAAACGTTCCTCTGTTTGCGCACCAGCCTCTTTAACCAGAAGATCAATTTTTGCACCAGCCGGTACATTCATATCAGCCCGGACGCTCCTGATTTCAGAGATCACACGAATAAGCCAGTCTGCCTCATCCATCGCTTCCTGTTTCAAAAGGCTTTCATCATATTCAGGCCACGAAGAGGCGAGCAAGCGATCTCCGCCACGCTCTGCCATAGAGGCATAAAGCTCTTCTGTAATAAAGGGCATAAACGGATTAAGCAGGGTCAGAATTTGATCCAGCACCCAGCCTGTCGTGGCGCGTGTCTCTGCTTTTAAGGCGTCATCCTTATTATCTTCCCAGAGGAGCGGCTTGGAAAATTCCAGATACCAGTCACAAAACATCCCCCATGTGAATTGGTAAATCGCAGAGGCCGCTTCATTAAAACGGTAAGTCTCAACAGCCTTTTCGATCGCGGTTTTCGCTTGAAGCGTCGCACCGATAATCCATTGATTAAGGCCGTAAGAGACGGCATTCGGATCAAAGTCACTTACGGGTTTGCAGTCATTCATTTCACAATAACGCGCGGCATTCCAGAGCTTTGTTGAAAAGTTCCGATACCCTTCGACACGCTCTTCAGACAAAAGAACATCCCGCCCTTGCGCTGCCATAGCCGTCAAAGTAAAGCGAAGCGCATCCGTGCCATATTTTCCAATCAGTTCCAGAGGATCAATCACATTACCTTTGGATTTAGACATTTTCTGCCCCTTGGAATCACGCACAAGCGCATGAATGTAAACATCCTTGAACGGCACCTCATCCATAAAGTGAATGCCCATCATCATCATACGGGACACCCAGAAGGTAATAATGTCAAAGCCTGTCACCAGAACGTTTCCGGGATAATAACGTTTGACGATATCGTCCTTATCCGCTTCCGGCCAGCCAAGCGTAGAAAAAGGCCAGAGCGCAGAAGAAAACCATGTATCAAGCACATCTTCATCACGGGTTAGCTTAACCCCTTCACCTGCAGCGGCCTGTGCGGCTTCTTCACTTTCCTCAACATAGACATTGCCGTCTTCATCATACCAGGCCGGAATCTGGTGCCCCCACCAGAGCTGACGCGAAATACACCATGGGAGCTGATTTTCCAGCCAAGCAAAATACATGTTTTCATATTGTTTTGGATGGAATGTTGTTTTGCCGCTCCGCACAGCCTCAATCGCAGGCTTTGCCAATGTTGGCGTATCAACATACCATTGATCAGTCAAAAACGGCTCAATCACAACGCCAGAGCGATCACCATAAGGCACCGCCAAAACATGATCGTCCACCTTTTCAAGCAATCCAAGCTCTTCCAACTCTTCCAGAATTTTTTTGCGCGCATCAAAACGGTCCAGCCCCTGATAGGCTTCTGGCACGTTTTCATTCATCTTCGCATCAATATCAAGCACATTGATCATAGGCAGATCATGACGGCGACCAACTTCAAAGTCGTTAAAGTCATGGGCCGGTGTGATTTTCACGGCACCACTGCCCTGTTCCGGGTCGGCATGCTCATCTGCGACAATCGGGATCAAGCGATCTGCAATCGGCAATCTGACACTTTTTCCAATCAGCGCTTTATAACGCTCGTCATCCGCATGAACAGCAACAGCCGTATCACCCAGCATTGTTTCAGGGCGCGTTGTTGCCACCGTAATAAAGCGGCCTTCTTCGCCATCAATCGGGTACTTGATATGCCACATATGGCCTTTTGTCTCTTTTGACTCGACCTCCAGATCCGAAATTGCCGTATGGAATTTGGGGTCCCAGTTGACAAGGCGTTTGTCTTTATATATTAGACCTTCCTTATAAAGCTGTACAAAGACTTTCAGAACAGCTTTTGAGAGTCCCTCGTCCATCGTAAAGCGTTCACGATCCCAATCCGGCGTTGCGCCTAAACGGCGAAGCTGATTTACAATGGTACCACCGGACTGTTCTTTCCATTCCCACACTTTATCAAGGAAAGCCTCTCGCCCGAGATCACGACGGTGCACGCCTTTTTCATCAAGCTGGCGTTCTACAACCATTTGTGTCGCAATACCGGCATGATCTGTGCCTGGCTGCCAAAGAGTATCTTTACCATTCATACGACTGTACCGCACCAGAATATCCTGCAGCGTCGTATTCAGCGCATGGCCCATATGAAGACTACCTGTCACATTAGGCGGTGGCATCATGATACAGTAAGGCACGGCATCACTTTCCGGAGCGCACGCAAACACACCGGAATCTTCCCATTCCTTGTAATGCTTTTCTTCTATTTCCAAGGGCTGAAACGTTTTTTCCAACATCTATTTTTCCTTAACGATAAGCGGGATATTACAGAACAGATTACAATACATCCCACACGCGCTATGTCAAGCACGGCAATAGATAAAGCGTCTCTAACACCATTTCCTCATCATTTGATGAGGAAAGCGTTCAGACGCCACGCAAGCTTCGCGCTTTCGCGCGGGGGTTGCCGTCGCACCCCTTATACCAATACTCATTTAATGAATGCGCATTGGTATAAATTATCAGGAAATCCTTACTTCTCTCTGGCTTCTTGCGCAATCCGTTCGATTTCTTCCTGAACCAGTCGTTCAACAAGTGAAGGGACATGCGTATCAACCCAGTCACGTAGCATAGGGCGTAAAAGCTCTTTCACAATATCCTTTAAGGTGTCAGCCCCTTCCAACGCATTGCGGTCTATAGCAATATTTTCAGAAAGTTTGACAAAAGCCCCCACCATGGCACTTGCCGCCATATCAGTAAATATAGGATCCTCTACGGGGCCCAATTCAGGTTCTGGCTCAGGCTCAGGTTCTGGCTCGGGTTCCGGCTCAGCGTCAACGAAATCCAGCTCCATGCCACCGGCATCTACCATATCCTGTGTGAGTTCAAGCACATCCTCTACAGGTTCTGGCTCGGGTTCTGGCTCTGGCTCGGGTTCTGGCTCAGGTTCCGGCTCGGGTTCCGGCTCAGGTTCTGGCTCAGGTTCAGGCTCGGGCTCAGGTTCTGGGATTTCCTCCAGAACTTGATCTTCTTCATCATCGTCAGAAATGATCTGGCGAATAGATGCCAGAATTTCTTCGATTGAAGGTTCTTCTTCCGATTCCTGATTTTCTTCAGACATATAAAATAAAGTAGAAGTTAAGTTGTTGATCCATATCAAACCGCAGTGTCGTACATTGTTAACATCTTGTCAAAGATGGATTCGGTTCAATCCTCATCTATATCCACAGTTATTCCAAAATAGTTCGTTGCAGCATCATCCATTATTGAATGATAATCGTACGACAGCTCAGAAAAACCAAGCTCTTCCGCCGTTAATGTCCCAATATTTAACGCTAGAGAAAAAACAGCGAGCCTTTCCCTCGTTTTAGCCGTAACAAGCGCAACTTGCGCTTCCATATATTCCTGATCAGCATCAAGAGAGTCGAGAATAGTCCTTGTACCAAGCTCTGATTCCTGTTTAACCCCTTCCCTTGCAATCCGGGAAGCTTCTATTTGTTTTTCTCTGGCTTTGATTTCAGCCCTGGCAGAATCCAGAGCCTCCCAGCTTGCCACTATATTATTCCTAACCGTTCGATCCGTATCTGAAATTTCTATCTGTTTCTGGTGTTTCGTGTATTTTGCCTGCCGCAACCTCGCACGCGTAGAGCCGGACTGATAAAGCGGAATGGACGCACTAACGGACAAAGAGGCAGAATCCTGATTATCCAAAGTGCCTGGATAAGGATCATATTTATGGGATAGCGCTCCCGCTAGCGAAACTTCAGGTAAGAGAGCCCCAAAAGCACTATCCACATTATCCTTCGCATATTCATGCGTATATCTGGCCGCCAGAAGTGCAGGATTCTTCTCCTCTGCCAAAGCATGCGCTGCATCTAAAGTAGGTGGCAACTGAAGCTCTATACTCGGAAAAGAAAGCAATCCCGGCATTTGCCCCGTTACTTTTTTATAAGTCGACACCGCCGCACGCAAATTCCCTTGCGCTGTAATAACACCAGCCTCTGCATTGGCCAGACGCGCTCTGGCCTGACTAACATCTGTACGGGTTGCCTCTCCCACGTCAAAACGATCTTGTGCCGCTTCAAACTGCTCCGCCAAAAGAGCCTGATTATTTTGTTCCAAATCAAACAGAGCTTTTGCCTGCAATAACCCCATATAGGCGCCAGCCGCCTCATATAAAACAGCCTGTTCTGTAGCTTTCACCCCCTCAACAGAGGCTCTAATCATGTTCTCGGCCGCTCGAATACCAGCAACCGTCTGACCGCCACGGAACAAAGGCTGTTGAAACGTTAAACTTAGCTCTGTTTCCGTGTTATTCGCATCCGTTACAGATTCCGGGTCAGAATCAACATCAAGATATGTACGCGTCGCCCCGGCCGAAAGAGACGGCCGCCACCCTGCATGAGCCTGAGACAAAGTCTCGACCGTTGCTTTTAGCTCTGCCCGTGCCGCCCGTATAGCAGGATTATGCTGGTACACTTCTCTTAACATAAACGCCAGAGACTGCTGTTCATTGCTACCGTCATAGGTCATCAGCGTCTGAACAGAGATATCAGCACCCGTAACACCATCCTCTCCGGCAAATGCAGAACACGGATAAAAAGAAGCTATACTTAAAAAAGTAACAAAGAAAAGAAGGGCTGTTTTATTTCCAGATTTCATTTAATTTCCCCTCAAGAAGAACAAAAAACACATGTCAATACAGATCCATTAAAAAACAAAAGAAGAGCCATCGGCAAAAATCCCGGGCAATGGCGGCGCATAAGCATCAAACAAAAAACGAATAGAACCATCTTTATACACCATAACGGCTCGGCCAAATGCAGCCCCCGGCGCAAGCAGCACAGTCAAAAGACGCCCATCTTCATCCAGTTGCGCCAATAGGGCCTGCGGCACCTCTGGCACAGAACCATTCAGCATAATAAGTGAATAAGGCGCATAATCCGGCACGCCATTGCCAAAAGGTGCCGACACAGGAACAATATTACACTCTGTAAACTCCTCCCAAAGCCCTTTTGCTGTATCAAGTGCTCTTTCATTCTCTTCCAGAGCGATAACCGTACCGCATAAATATGATAAAATCGCAGAGGAATAGCCCGTCATACAGCCCACATCGAGTGCCAAATCATCTTTACCCGGCATGGCAAATTCCAATAATTTCGCATGAACCCGTGGTTTCATAAGAAAACGCCCTGCTTGCTCAAACGGAAAATCCCGGTCAGCATATGCCAGATTACGCCCTGCATCAGGCAAAAATCTTTCCCGCGGCATGGTTGAAAAAACATTAAGCACCGCAGGATTCGTTACACCATCCGGATGAATCTGCGAATGAGCCATACTGCTACGCGCATGTTCGAAATAAGACATTCTGATAAGGACCTGATGGTTGATAAAAAACAAAAGAAAGGAAAGCCATTACAAGAGCTTTTTTCGAAAATAACGTATTTCTTGTAAAAAAGCCAGAGAATGGTTTGATTTCTTTTATCAAAAGTGATAGATCATAGCCTCTAAAAACGTGAGGCGCGGTGGCAGAGTGGTTATGCAGAGGCCTGCAAAGCCTTGTACGCCGGTTCGATTCCGGCCCGTGCCTCCATTTTTTCTTTCAGCCACATTCATTCATGTTCACGATTACCCTTGAAACCCGCCAAATACAGTGGGTTTTATTTTATCTAGGGCTTTCTGCATTCGGGGCCGTCCGTTTACAACCGCAAAAATTGGGGGTATATTTTAGGGGTATCTCGAAAAGAAGGGGGTATCTATGAAACTGACAGACACGGCCTGCAAGAACACAAAACCCAAGGAAAAGCCTTATAAAAAGGGGGATGGAGGCGGGTTATACCTGCTTGTGAACCCGGACGGCTCAAAATACTGGCGCATGAAATACCGCTTTCTGGGCAAAGAGAAGCTTCTGGCCTTCGGTACATACCCCCTCATATCCCTTGCCGATGCCCGTGAAGAAAGGGAAAAAGCCAAAAAGCTGCTTGCTGGGGGTATCGACCCCGCAACCGCCAAAAAGGACGAAAAGAAAAAGATTTTCCGTAATGCCCAGAACACCTTTAAGGCCGTGGCACTGGAATGGCATGAAAACCAGAAAGGCCGCTGGAGCGATAACCACACCAATAATGTCCTGCACCGGCTGGAACGCGATATATTCCCGTTTATCGGTACAGAGCCGATTACCACTATTGAAGCCCCTGACCTTCTGGATGTTTTGAGAAAGATTGAAAAACGCGGTGCGCTGGACATTGCAGGCCGGACACGGCAGATACCCTCCGGATATGGGAGGGTTATTAGGCTTGGGAACTGTTCAAAAGCAAGAACCCGCCAGAGATTATTGTGAAAGGTTGATCTTGGCGGCGGAATTGTCCGGTGAAGAACCAGAATTTCCTAGTCCTTGGGAATGTTGTCCGTTTATAACCACACCTGTAGGGCTGTTCTGGAAGCTATTGGCGGATGATTATGAACCTTTGAACCAGTACCTTCAAAACAAACAGGCAAGGTATGAAAATGTTATTGCCGTTTTAATCCTGCTTTCAAACAAGCCGGACTCTGAATATCAATCCAGTGATTGTATTGAAGCCGCGCTAAAACTTTCTTCCATGAGATTAGGAGTGCAAAAAGAGTTAATCCGCGAAATGGAACCTGATTTTAAAGCTGCCTTTAATCGAAGAAGGCAAAAAAGATTGAAGACAAAAGCCCAGAAGGAAGAGAAAGAGCGCAAAATTTTATCCGCTTATCAGGAATGTTGCGCTGAATTTGGTGAAGGAAACTTTCCCTACAAGGAAGTGGCGGCAAGAACAGCAATCCCGGAAAGCACCGTTTGCAAATATCTTAAAAATGCAGGCTTCGGCAGATACAAATCCAAATAATTTTCTCATTTTTCAACGATGAAATTTCATTTTTGAGAAGCGAAAAATCCCAATGTAGAAGCTAAATTCTAATGCCTCTTAAATTGAATACAGCGAACGCACGGTGTGTTCGCATGTAACCAGATAAGAGGTTTTAACATGACACAACTTTCTCTATCCATCGAAGAAGCCCGCGCCGCGACCGGCTTGGGCAGAACGAAACTCTATCAGCTCATAAACTCCGGCGAATTGAAGGCGCGGAAGATCGGCAAACGGACAATCATCCTGAAAGACGATCTGGAGGCGTTTTTGAACAACCTTCAATCCTATGCCTCTGAAAATGCGGAGGTGTGATAATGACGGCTCAAAAGAAAAGCCCCAGCGGTGGCGACCGCATCGGGGCTAAAAAATTTCGACACCCTCAGCGTACCAATTCTTTCATATGCCCGCAAGATGAAGTCCAGGACTTTAAAACGGCTCTGGATAAGGCGGGGTTATCGACCAAAGACAAAATCATGCCGGACGGCAAGCTGCACCGCTTCCATGTGAACGGCGATACCAACGGCAGTAAAAACGGCTGGTATGTTCTGTTTGGTGACGGTATTCCCGCCGGAAGCTTTGGAAGCTGGAAAACGGGCGATAAAGGCAAATGGTGTGCAAAAGCCGACCATGACCTGACCCCTGCCCAGCGCGAAGAAAATCCGCCCATGTTATACTGCTAAGATGAAAATGTTACGCCGCCTGCTACGGGAGCATGACAGTTTTTTGGAAGAACTAACCTGAGTTTTTTGACACGATAAAAAGCGCCGTTTGTTTGGTGTCATTCTGCTTCCTCTACAGGGCTTTGCTCTGTGTCCTCTGCTTCTTCATGCAACTCATATTTGCTTTGGATAGATTCTTTGACAAATTCTGCGTCGAAAATAAACTGCACATCTTTTGGTTTGTCCTTAAAGCAAATGATAGTGTTAGAACTTCTGGGTTTGCGAATTGTATTGATTTGACCGCCTGTGACAGTGGTTGTGGCCGAACCATAGCTAGAACCCCTATATGTGCCATATGAACCATAGCTGTTAAGCGTACCAAAAGTATTAACATTTCCCGTTGTGTGTGCTTGCACTGGAGTTTGGTAATATGAGGTTTTCTCCGTGTTTTGGCTGTCCATAAGGGCAAAGTATCTGTAGCCATTTTCAAGAGTTGTTTCCGCGCTTCTTAATAAAGCAAAATCTGATGCCCTTTCAGAACTGGTATAACCGTTTCCTTTGAAATTGACTTGAAAAACATTTTCGGAAAGCTGCGTTTCTGAAAAACCGCCGGTTAAACCTTGTGATTGATATGGCGTTGCGCACCCGGTTAAAAAAAGAAGGCAAAATAATAGATACTGTTAGCTAATTATTGATTTTATGATAGACTCATGATGAAAGGGGATTTCATCATGAGCAAACGTCATTATCCGATTACAGAAGAATTTTTTTACAATCAAATCAACCCATTGATCTTAAGTCATTATTCAAAAGCCGGTCGACCTCAAACAATCAGTAATTATCAGGTGTTTTGTGCGATGTTGTATGTCTTGCGCACCGGTGTTTCGTGGCGTGATTTACCAGAATGCTACGGTTATTGGCATACAGTTTATTTGCGCTTTAAGAAAGGCAGTGATCGCGGGGTATGGTGGAATGTATTGCTGAAATTACAACAGAAAAAGAGGTTGAGTATGAATGTGGTTATGCTTGATTCCACGACGATTGACGTGCATCGACACGGCGGCGGCTTAAAAGGGGGCAGCAGAGCAAAGGCCTAAGTGTTGCGGGGATCACAACAAAACTTCATCTTGTTCAAACACTTGAAGGCCATATCATTGATGGCTTTATAACGGGTGGAAACGTCCACGATGTCAGCGTTGCCCAAGAGGCGTTTGAGAATGTTTTCGGTTGTTTTGTTCTGGCTGATATGGGATACGATTCCGATGCCTTCCGCGATTTTCTAAGATCACAAAACAACGAGCCTGTTATCCCCGGACGAAAAAACAGGATCGTTAAAATAGAGTATGATAAAGCCTTGTACGGTCATCGAAAATACATCGAAATATTATTTGGTAAACTCAAAGAAAACAAAAGAATTGATACAAGATTTGATAAACACGACCACGTCTTCTTGGCCTTCGTCGCTATCGCCCTTATCAAGAATATTCTTAATCTCATAATTAGCTAACAGTGTCTAATAATTTTCTCATAGTAAAATTCCTCTTCATAATAGCTTTCCCTCCACTAAAACCGCTTCCATCTTATCTACCTCCAAATATCGCGTAAACTAAAAGCGCAATGGCAAGAGCGATCAATGGCCATACATACATGGCGATCACAGACGCGATAAATGCAAAAAAACCGCCAATAAAAAATCCGGCAGGGATACCTAAAAACCAACCGTATTGACCGGTTGCATAGATAATGCAGCCTATCCACACAATCAAAAAAACCGGAACACCAAACCACACTCCGATAGAGGTATATTCTTCTAAATCCATTTTTTCCAAGATTCCCATATAAAAAATCACCAGAAGTTGTTCTTCTTCTGGTGACCGGGAGTTTCAAAGCTGCACTACGACAACCGCGACAATCTTTGGCCGCGAGGCTTGGACATACATTGCCGCCCCCCGGTCATAGACCGAGAAGCGACGTTTAACGGAACGCCATCCGCGTAGTGTGAGGTTTGAAAGCCCCAGCCCGTCCAAAAAGAAGGACAGACATACCTTGTTTTTATAGAAACGCTGTGTAAAATACAACGCTGAATAACACTGAATTGTTATGAACAAAAAAGCCCCTGACTTTTTAATCAGGGGGTATAAATGGGGATAGCCCCTCTAATCGAATTGCAGATTTCTTTTATATCAGAGATAGTTAGCGCTTTGTTTCGATAGGGGCCCGTTCCATTATTTATTTGCAATTTCCATACAATTTTCTTGCTTTTGTTTTTATATTATTTTAAATAATTCTCTATCATGTATAATTATGTAACTCTGGAGAGACAATGACTGAGAAGGAAGAAAAACTTCGTGCTATTTTTATGGATATTGTAAGACCTGCTTATCCGAACGTAACACCGGAAAATGTCGTTATAGACGAACGCATTCGCGAATCAAAAGCCACAGACATCCTTGATGCACTGCATGAAAATTTACAGAATCTGATCCAGCAGTTGGATGTGTTCACCATCACAGGAAAAGAAATAAGTACAAATGCCGATACATACATAAAATTTGAGGGTATGGACATAACCCACGAGACTATGAAAAGTTTAAGAGACGAACTTGCTGACGCCACAGGCTATCATGTCGCCTACGGTAGTTCTTTCCTGCAATTTTGCGGAAACGCAAAAACGCTTTTAGAAAAAGCAGATGCACCTAGCTTTACGCATTTTCTGCAACAAGCCATTGCCCCTGAAATGAAGTAGGTGAAAAGGATACATGCGGATATCGTAAAAATCCTGAAATAATAGGGTTGACAGAGCCCGTATATCAGTATAAAAATCCCACCTCGTTCCCCGGTAGCTCAGTGGTAGAGCAATCGGCTGTTAACCGATCGGTCGCTGGTTCGAATCCGGCCCGGGGAGCCACTATCTTTTTCCAAGAAAATCTCATAAACTCCAAAAACGTTAGATTTTCTGCGTACTTTAAAGGATTTTAAATCCCAAAATGTCCAGAATGATTTAGCCAAATCCAGCCTCATTTCCGGTTTATTTTCCGGTACGAGGAAGTTTTGGAAAAGGAGGTACCGGAAAAATGAATTTAAAGATGTTGACGCACTTAGCGTATAAAAATGCCCCCAGAGCTATACGAATAGAGATTACACTTCCGATGTTGGGGACGCTTTAGCCGTTCGCCGCGTCAAACACCAACCAGCCTTACAACCGCATGAAATACCCGAATTTTTAACCGCACTGGAAAGAAATGAAGCCAGCCTCTTTCCCCAAACCCGCTTATAGCCAAGCCCATAATTACTTGAACGGATTAAGGAATCTGCTATATTTTTGGCATGAGATGTTCATCAGATTTGCGCGAACGGGTTATAGCGTTTGTAAGGGGCGGCGGAAGCAAGGCTGAAGCGGCTGAGAGGTTCAAGGTATCGCGAGGGAGCATATACAACTGGCTCAAGAGCGAGGATATATCATCATACAAGCGTCCAGGCCCCAAAGGGGCGCGCAAGCTTGATCTGAAGGAGCTGGACGCTCATGTTCAGGCCTTTGACGATATGACGCAAGCCGAACGCGCCCGGCATTTCGGGGTTTCCCGCCATTGCGTATGGTATAATCTTCGCAGGCTCAGGATCAGCCGTAAAAAAAATGACGCGTTACAAGCAGCGCGACAATATGAAAAGGAAGACGTTTCTCCGTCTTCGTGAACGATATAGACGGCGCGGATATTCCTTCATTTATCTGGATGAGTGCGGCTTCGCTCTGGAAGCGGCAAGACTGTACGGCTATGCCCCGAAAGGCGTGCGCGTTTACGGGGAAATCTCCGGACACAAACGCCCAAGAACATCTCTTCTTGCCGTCCGCATGCCGGAGGGAGCCTTGCAGGCAACCCAGCTATGGGAGGGAACCTGTAACGCCGACATCTTCAATGACTGGCTCGAACACCGCCTTGGGCCTTACTTGCGCCCGCATCATGTCGTGGTTCTTGATAACGCGGCATTTCACAAATCTTCCAGAACAAGGGATATTATCGAAGCCACGGGAGCAAAATGCCTGTATCTTCCGCCTTACTCTCCCGACCTCAATCCCATAGAGCACGACTTCGCTGCCCTCAAGAAAGTCAGGGAATTCAATCATGAAAAACCCATCGACGAAATTATCAGAATGTATAAATAATTATGGGCTTGGCTATAGTTCATAATTCCAGCCAAAAAGGGAAGATTTTTAAGTTAAAATATGGGAAGCTGTATGCAAATATTTTCTACCACGAAGGTAAGCTGGTTTTATATAATGAAATTTCTATTCACATCATTAACGTTTTGGGTCTTATTGTTGTCAGGGCTTTTTATGTTGGCACAATGGATACCTTATACGGGTGTCCTTTTGATGATGATGCAGGCACACGTGTTGGCGGGTATGATACCGCACTTCGTTGCAATAGCGCTATTTCTTGATTTCCTGATTAAAAGAGCGCCCAAGGCTTTGCTTGTAATTCCTATTTTGCCCTACTGCGTTTATTTTTATTATTACTTTGCTGAACAACAAACGATTAAAAACATTGAAGCTTCTATACGTGAAGGAAATCCATCTTATATTATCGCTTATAATCCAGATACACACGCTCTGCTTCCTAGCGGAATTGGGATAAGTTATAAAATCCCTGTAATTTTCTCTGTAAATAATAATTTTCCCGAAGGTTATATGTCTCAACGATTAGCTACGCAGGAATTATGTCAGAAAGCTAGGAATAATAAAGAGTGGAGGCGGGCATGGCCGGTAAATTGGTACAGATATGGAAGGGGTGGTTTTACAAAACGGTTTAAAAATGTATGCCGCTTTGAAATGCCTGAAACGCCGACAAAGCAGCTTTTGAAGGTGGTAACAAAAGAGGATAAAGCAAAAGGCGAGAAGCTCAGAAAAACAGTTTACAGCTTCTTTCTGGATGATAAGCCTCTTGGTGAATATACTGCGGCCACGTACGCAGCTTTACCGAGCTTTCCAAACTTTGTCATCGGATGCTTTTTAAATAGCGCAGCACCATCATGGGATTGTTTTTTCAATATTGCACGTGAGAAGCATGCTTTAAATGTATTTCCTTCGGATGGCGGTTTTGATGTTCAAGATAACTCAGTCGTGGCAAAGCTTTTGGGGATTGAGAAATACACAGAACAAGAGTTGAGAAACTTCACAGACTATCCAGAAGCTAAAGAAATACTAAGCGCTATCATAGAAAAAAAGGCAAATGAAACTCCTGCTGATTTTGATGAGTGGGGCCTGCGAAAGGATGGGCCATATCAGCCTGCAATATCTGAACGGCAAGGGTATCCAAGCTTTTCTGGTATCGTATTTCATGGGAACAAAGGTGGTCCATTTCGTAACTTCATAAAGGAGCATGAAGGTCGGATTGTTTATCTGGACATAGAGGCAAAGCCAAACGCGAAGAAATTTGGCTTCACCAATTATGGAGTATGTAAAGCTGGGGAACAGTGTAATGGTAGAACTGACAACTCTTACCAGTTAAAAAATGAAGATGGTAGTAGACATTTTTTTGAGGAAGAGGGAAAATTTAAGGGCTTTTTCTTGGTCGGTGCTGAAACCTTGTTCGAGAATAAATACAACAAAGGCGACAATGATACGATTACCGTACTGACTTTTATGTCCCCTAAAAATCTGGATGATGAAGCAATTGAGAAGCCTGAGGAAGAATAACCGGGAGCCGAACCAGCGACCATATTATTAACAAGTCAGAAAAACCTATATTCTTTGTGCCATTTGGGCCGGTATTGTCTTGTAAATGAACAGTACATCTTGATAATGATGCGTTCGTAATGTATCAAAACGAATGCCCCCAGAGCTATACGAATAGAGATTACACTTCCGATGTTGGGGACGCTTTAGCCGTTCGCCGCGTCAAACACCAACCAGCCTTACAACCGCATGAAATACCCGAATTTTTAACCGCACTGGAAAGAAATGAAGCCCGCCTCTTTCCCCAAACCCGCTTAGCCCTACAAATGCTCGCATTAACCTTCGTACGCCCTATAGAACTCGCAGCCGCCGAATGGTCGGAATTTGACTTCAATGATAACCGTTGGCTCATCCCTGCCGAGAAAATGAAAATGGGATTTGACCACGTTGTCCCCTTGGCAAGCCAGACTCTCGAAATTCTGCACGAAATGAAAAAAACAAACGGGAATCGGCAATACGTATTCACGAAACAAACCAATCCCCGAGCACGCATGGCGCGGCCCCCCAATACCAGTCTTGGCCGCGCTTATGAACTAAACGCTTAATAGCTAGTCCCTCTTCATTTTTATTGCATTAAGATGATCTATGACTTTCTCTGAAAATTCGGACATCTTTTGATATTCTTCCAAGGCCCCGGATAAATCACCTCTGGCAAACAGATCTGCCACCTTCTTGCCATGATCATGCACAGCGGCATGAGGTTTCTCTAGATCAATAAAATCGCGAAGATTCGTTATGGATGTATCCTTTTGCGCATTATACCACTTACCCAGACGGCAATGATGATGATCTGACAATTCATCTGAAGTGATGTTGGAACGCCCCACCAGCATGGCTGCCAGATTTTTCTTCCATGAGACATGATCTGACCGGGCAAAATCCATAACAGAATCAGGAATGTCCATCTGCGCATATTTTTCCAAACGACTGTCAATTTGTTTAGCCGATTTCGTCGAGACATCGACAGCCCTGTTCGCATTTTCAAGAGACAAATCCGTTCTGTGCTTAATAACATCCACGCTTCTTGCAATCTCATCAATGGCAGAGGCCTGTTCCGTCACGCTAGCCGCTGTAATAGACATAGCTTCAGTGACATTGGACACACTTTCAACGACATGGGAAATTTCCTCCCCGGCCTTATAGATACTGCCTTTGCCGCATTCCACCTGTTCCACCGAGTTTTTCATTGCCCCAGAGACATCTTTCATCCCCTGCATAATCGCATTTATTTTGTGCAAAATATCATCTGTTGCCTTAGAGGTTTCACCGGCCAGTCCTTTAACTTCAGACGCCACAACAGCAAAGCCCTTTCCGGCCGCCCCAGCCCTCGCCGCTTCAATCGTCGCATTCAAGGCCAGCAGATTTGTTTGTTTTGCAATAGCTTCAATCGTCCCCAGAATTTCAGTGATAGCATCCACAGCATCAGAAAGCGTAGAAAGTTTATCATTCGCATCATTCACCGTTGAAGCAATGTTCTCAACGCTTTGGATAGACTCTTCAACAGCATTTTGGCCGTTTCTGACAAACTCCTCAGCCGACCGAACGGCGGCAAGCACACCTTCACTGGAGTGTGAAATTTCTCTTATCGTTGCACCAAGCTCTTCCATAGCTGATGCAATAGAGCCTGTATTCTGTGATATTTCTTTAACATCCCCCGTTACAAAAGAAACAGAGGCCAGCACTTCACTGGACCCAACAGACAGGTCAACGGTATATTCCAGGTCTTCATGTTTCTCACGGGTTATTTTTTCACACAATTCAATCAAAGCAGCCGAAAAAGGATCATCAGCAGATAATCCCACACAGGCTTTTCCAGCTATCAGATTTTTAATAGAATCCAAGTATTTTTCTTGCTCAGGCATAAGACCACGAAAGCTCCAATATAATAATTTAAGGGCAAGTGTTAATTTTCAGGATAAATTTAGAAACACACACGAATAAAGTCACAGCAGCAACTGTACATGAGCTGCACGGCCTTTACCATGAAAAATATAAAAATCATTCTCCCTTATGCAGCCCCTATCCATAAGGGTAAGGCGTTCAAAACGGAATTTTGAGACCGTCATAAGCTGGCTTATAGCCATCAGGCAATTCCGCGCACAATGTGTGATAATCCATGTGTGCAGGAAGATGGGTGATATAAACAGTCTCCGCCTTCACCCGCTCATTCAGGGCATAGACATCCTCTAAATTCGCGTGAACGGGAGAGCTTTTGTATTTATAAGCGGTCGCATCGACCACCCATGTTTTGACCCCCTCTATAATCTGAAGTGATTCTTCCGGGAGATCTCTCATATCTGTTGAATAAGCCATATCCTTAATTCTAAACCCCGTTGACCGGGTTTTGCCATGATCCTGCTCAAATGGAATAACATCGACATCCTGAATAGTGAATCTTTGACCGAATTTTATTTCTATTGGATCGAGGACATCAGGATATATAGCTCTTTTTTGCACAAAAAGGTGGTCAAAACGTTCTGTCAGATTATCAAGTACCTCTTTTTCTGCATAAATGGGCCTCTTTGCCTGAATTCTATGGGCAAAAGGCCGTAAATCATCAATACCGTTCACATGATCACCATGAGCATGCGTGTACATAACCGCTGTAATATCCGTAATTTTTTCACGGTTTATTTGTTCCCTGAAATCAGGACCAGTATCAATAATGATCGTTGTCTCACCAGAAAAGACAGCCGCACTGCAACGCGTCCGCCGATTCTTTGGTTCATTAGGATCACAGGCCCCCCAATCGTTCCCTATGATCGGCACCCCTGTCGATCCTCCAGCCCCTAAAAATAAAATTTCATCTTTCATATTCTTTCCGCTCTATCGAATAGTTCAAAGAAATTATTGGTTGAATGCGTCATAAGCTCTTTTTTTGTCACGTTGTGAAGATCTGCTAATACACACGCTGTATGAAACACGTGCGCTGGCTCGCAAATAGCCCCTCTATGCGGTTCAGGTGCCAGGAATGGTGCATCTGTTTCAACAAGTAGACGGTCCAGCGGCGTGTTCTTTGCAATATCCCTTAAGTCATCCGATTTTTTGAATGTTACGATACCGGAAAAAGAGAGATAAAACCCAAAATCCAAAGCCTGTACAGCAAGCTCAGGAGAAGAAGAAAAGCAATGAAACACACCCTTTAGGCCAGTGCCTGCCGCTTCTTCTTTCAAAATTTTCATGATGTCTTCGTCAGCATCCCTTGAATGAATAATCAAGGGAAGCCCAGTTTCCAGACAAGCCTGAATATGTTTTCTGAACGATGCCTGCTGATCCTCTACAGAGGCATGCTTGTAATAATAATCAAGCCCCGTCTCTCCGATCCCGATAATTTTGGGATCAGAACCAGCCAGAGTCACAAGCTGCTCTCTTGTAATGGCTTTTTCTGCTTCGTCGCCAGCATCATGCGGATGGGTTGCAATGCTGCACCAGATCTCGTCAAATTGGCGGGCAAGAGCCAGAATTTCTTCAAATTCATCTGAAATACGGCAATTGATCGTAAGAAAGCGTTCAACCCCCGCTTTCTTAGCGTTATCAATAATTTTTTGCGTATCGCCAATATGAAGTAACCGTTTATGGTTTAAATGACAATGCGTGTCTATCAGCATGTTCTAACACCGCCTGTTAGTTTTTCCAGATCACAATTTCATAGACATAATGATAACAAGAAACAAGACTTCTGATGAGTTTTTTACCATCGATTATAGGAGCTACGCCGTCGCCTCCTCTTCTTTTGGGACAATCCTTGGGAAAATGCCTTCCGGTTTCTCTATTGCTGTACCTGCTTTCAACGCATGTTCCGCCGATATAGCGTCGAACCCCCGTGCTTCACCTGAAATTTTTAACTGATCCAGCATTTTCGAAGCGCTCTCAGGCATAACAGGCTGTACAATCAGGGCCAGACAGCGGATCGTTTCGGCCAGCACATATAAAACCGTTTCCATACGGTCCGGATTCTCTTTCTTGAGTTTCCATGGCGCTTGAGCATCAATGTAGCTATTGGCATCACTTACAATGCCCCAGATAAATTCAAGCCCCTTATGGAATTTTTGTTCATCAAATGCCTGACGCACTGTTGGAAGCATTCTGACATAAGCCATATCAAGAAGATCCTTATCTTCCTTTGTGAACGTGCCCGCTTGCGGAATTTGTTCACCACAGTTCTTGTGAATCATGGACAATGTCCGCTGTGCCAGATTCCCAAGCCCGTTAGCCAGATCGCTATTAAGCCGGCTAACTGCATTCTGATGAGAAAAGTTGCCATCATTACCAAAAGGCACTTCACGCAACATGAAAAACCGCGTGGCATCTACGCCGTACGTATCCACCAGCTCTTCAGGTGCTAAAGCATTACCGAGTGATTTGGACATTTTTTGTCCTTCAATCGTCCACCACCCATGCGCAAAGACACGTTTAGGCGGCGCAATACCGGCGGACATCAAAAAGGCCGGCCAGTAAACCGCATGAAAGCGCAAGATATCCTTACCCACCATATGCACATCTGCCGGCCAGAATTTTTTATAATCATCGGCCTCTTCATCAGGATAGCCAAGGGCTGTGATATAGTTTGTCAGCGCGTCAATCCAGACATACATGACATGCTTCCCCTCTTCTCCCGGGACCTGCACACCCCAGTCAAAGGTTGTACGGCTGACCGAAAGATCTTTCAGACCGCCTTTGACGAAGCTTTTTACTTCATTAAAACGGCTCTCCGGTGCGACAAAATCAGGATTCTTTTCGTAAAAATCGAGCAGGCGATCTTCCCATGCCGACAGGCGGAAGAAATAGCTTTCCTCTTCTACCCATTCACATTCCGCACCAGAAGGGGCTATTTTCTCCCCATCCGGTCCGTCTGCCAGCTCATCTTCAGCATAATAGGCTTCATCACGGACCGCGTACCAGCCGCTATAGGAATCAAGATAAATATCGCCGGAGTCGACAAGTTTCTTCCACAATGCCTGACAGGCTTTTTTGTGGCGTTCTTCTGTTGTACGAATAAAATCATCATTCGTAAAATTCATCGTCCCGCACAAATCCCTAAAATTCTGAGACACCTTATCGGTAAACGCCTGTGCAGAGATACCGGCCTTTTCTGCCGCCTGTTTTACTTTCAGGCCATGTTCATCTGTGCCGGTCAAAAACTTTACATCAAAGCCGTCAAGCCTCTTGAAACGTGCCATAACGTCACAGGCCACAGTCGTATAAGTATGGCCGATATGCGGCTTATCGTTCACATAGTAAATAGGCGTGGTGATGTAATAGTTTTTTGTGTTTGTCATTTTCTTTCCCATGTATGGATATATACTGTTTTCCAAGACTATGTTCCGGTGTAGCAAAAAACCTTACCTATGCCTAGCCATAAATATTTATTCCTTTGCGCTTGAAATCCCCACTGTAATGGCGTTTACTTCGCTTTCACTAGCGTACAATACACACTTACACAATAATTACATAACAGTGCATATATAGTGCTCTGTAAAGGAGATAATATGAAAAAGCTACCTTTATTTACTGCTTTATTAGCAGTCCTTGCCAGCAGCGCTTATGCTGCAGATCCTTCAGCAATTTCCCCAAAAGCGCACGCGCTAAAAGAAAAAGTGAAGCCGGCTATTATAAATAAAATTAAAAAAGACATGGCGCCTGTAAAACCGAAAGAAGAGTCTGAGGAACATGCTCCAGAAACACCTGTCTATACAATGGAAGCTGGAGAGATCACATTCACAGAAAACAATGAAAATTGTACACTGAACTGGACACTTCCTTTTAAAAATACCGGCTCAGCTATTGAGCATGACACGATTGCTTATCCCGTTGTCGTTAATCGCCCTCTTGCGAATGGAGATGCCTCGGAAAATGAAAAGCCAACTCATACTTTTACGCGTTTTGAAGCAGGGGAAGAAGATGTCATGGACGGTGTTCTGTTAAGACATACCTCTCGTGCAGAGAAACTTGTTGTTACCTTAAAGGATGGTGATACTGTACTTGCCACGCAGGAAGCGGCTATTCCAGGAGATCATCCTTATACAATGGCATTAGGGGAACTTGAAGTCGCTGATGGTCAGATTTCTATCCCTGTCACCGTTAACAGCGATGCGCCTTTAGGCGGCATGCTTGTGGTAGTGCAAGCCATAAGATCTGTGGATCCTATGAACAGCTTCTTTATTGTTGGAAACATAGACAGATACTGTGTACCGGCCAATGAACCTCAAACCCTCAACATAGCTGTACCTGAAGAAGCCCATGTCGGCTATCGCGTTATGGTTTATAGAGCCGGTGAAAACACACCAGCCGTTCAGCGGGATTATATCCTGTAGCAGCACGGCCCATAGATAAAGAAAAAAGCGCATTCATCCTAAAGCCGAATGCGCTTTTTTTTCAGGCCACATTCTTCATGATATTAAACGCTTCCATAACAATATAGCGGCGATCAAGATAGCCTTTCTCCGAGAGATCAAAATGTGTTTTTAAGCCATCACAGATTTCGATCAGATTTTCAAGGGAACAATGCGCGGCAAACGCTTTGAAAACGGGTTTGTTAAGTGGCGGATGTGAGGGAAGAATACCTCTGGCTTTGTGTTTTACAAGGGATTGAAAACTCCAGAGCAAGATTTCCTGAAATACGGATAAAGCCCGATCTTTTGCAGGTGTAGCCATTTGATCTGCAAAACTGTGCAATTCTGTCATACGTATATCAGGCCAGTTATCAAGCAAATCAGCTAACTGGTTTAAAATATCAAGTGCATTTTCTTCCGCATAGGAAAAGGCTTTCCCGGCACTTCCCTCTGCCATACCGGAAAGCATATCGGTATCTTCTTCCGGTAAGTTTTCAAAACTTTCATTTCTTTGAATAACGCGCTTTAACACCTCTGCTGAAAGTGGCCCAAAATTCACGAGGCGTGATCTGGAACGGATTGTCGGAATTAAAGCGCCTATTCTGTGTGTCACCAGTATAAGAAGCGCTTTCTCCGGTGGTTCTTCCAGAATTTTCAGGATCGCATTTTGCGCATTCCGGTTCATCATATCGGCATCATCTATGATCGCAATGCGCCAGCCATTTTCTACCGATGGCGTCATGCGCATAAAAGGCACGATTTTTCGTACTGAATTCACATCAACATTACCTTTATAACGCCCCTTGTTTTCATCAAACTGACGCTCTACCAGCATAAAGTCGGGATGCCCCCTTGCTGTTACTTTCGCCGCAACAGGATCATTGGACGGAACAGAAAAAGATGTCGCTAACATGGGCGATGCCGCATCCCCGCCAAAGAGCCCCATATCTGCGCTGCTGCGTTCACCTTCCTTTAAAAGGAAACGCACGAAACGTTCGGCAAACATAGCCTTCCCTATCCCTTTAATACCGGAAAAAACAAGAGCATGCGGGAGCTGGCGGGCATTATAGAGTTTTAAAAGCTGATCCTCGACCGTTTCATGCCCCAGACAGGGGGGCTCCATAGAAACATTATCGCAAACAGCTGTTTCCCCTTTTTCCTCCAGTTCATCGTCAAAGAACAGGCTAGACATGCCGCATAGTCTCCTGATAGATCTGCTCGGCTACCTCTTCCATGGTGGTATTGGCATTGACAACCTTGCAACGCTCTCCTTCTTTCCTGGCAATCGCCAGATAGCCTTGACGAAGACGTTCATGAAACGCTTTATCCATTTGCTCGTATCTATCTTCTGTGAATTCACGGCTATGTTCTCCGGCAGCCTGATTTTTAAGGGTGGAGCGTTTGATCCCTTCCTCCACCGGCAGATCAAGAATAATCGTCAGATCCGGTTGAAAATTACCTAAGACAAGGCGATTCATACGTTCAATAATTTCGTGATCCATGCCATGCCCATGGCTTTGATAGGCCCGCGTAGAATCTGTAAAGCGATCACACAGGACAATATAACCTTCATTCAACGCTGGTTTTATCAACTGTTCGACATGCATATGACGGGCGGCAAAAAAGAGCAGGGCCTCTGCCGTCGGCGTCCAGTTCCCTCCTTCTCGCTGAACCAGTAAATCACGTATTTTTTCTGCCTCAGGCGTTCCACCCGGCTCTCTCGTCATAAGAACCTGATGTCCCTCCTCTTCAAGGCGTTTGGCCAACAAATTAATTTGCGTTGTTTTTCCGCTTCCTTCTCCACCTTCGAAGCTTATAAAGAGTCCTTTAGAGTCCATGTTTTTTATTCTACTTTTTTATACCAGAAGGCGTAATTGTCATTTAGTTCTTTAGCCCCGGCCTTTTGCCAAAGCTTTATCGTTCTTTGCGCTTTTTTCTCTGTGCCCCAGACAATCACAGCAGCCTTATTCAATCTGGCTTCTTCAAAGATCCATTCTTTTAATCTGTAGAAATACTTTCCTCTGCAGTCCGGTTCTACGTACATTTGCGAGATCCACAATATAGAACCACAGGACGCCCAGTATGTATAAGAATAAAAGATAAGCCCGACAGGGGCCTCATTCTCTTCCAAAATAAAAATATGCGCTTTAGGCGTTTTAGAAAACACATCCGTCACCAGACGCGCTTCTGTTAAAGAGGCATCCTCCCCTTCAATGGCTCTATTCGCGTGTAAAATATACGCTATATCAGATTTATTGTTTTGTGCTTTCCTGATTACCATGCGCGTCGGCCTTTTATCTCCCCAAAAGACGAAGACGAATCTTTGTAAGAGTTGCAGAGAAAAAGCCCTGTTTTTCAACATTCTTTGCCGCAAACAACGGATATTCAAGTGGTGCCATACCAGGAATATCTACTATCATGGAGCCTATTTCATCACCCGCACTAACCGGCGCCTTTATTGGGCCGTTATATTGTATTTTAACTTCTACCTCGTCTTTTTCAGACTTAGGCAATGTGACAAGAACATCCTGTTTTATTTTGAGCGGCACCGTTTGATCTTTTCCCAGAACAACATCCGCCTCACCTACGGTATCACCCACCGTAAAGAGCATTACATTTTCAAAACCGGACAGCCCCCAGCCTAACAACCGCGCCCCTTCCTCGGCCCGGTCACGTCCACTTTTCAGACCATTCACAACAAGAATAACACGACGGCCATCTTTTTCGCCCGAGCCAATCAGACCATAACCGGCAATTTCCGTATGCCCCGTTTTAATGCCATCGGCCCCGAGCTCCCTGCGGTAGATAAGCGGGTTTCGATTCCTTTGACGAATGTTATTAAATTCGAATTCTTCTTCCTTGAAATAGTGGTAATACTCTGGAAAATCATGAATGAGGTTATAGCCCAAACGCGCAAGATCACGGGCCGTTGAATAATGGTTCTTGTCTGGCCAGCCACTGGCATTAACAAAGTTACTGTTTAGCATACCTATACTGTGCGCTTCTTCAGTCATCCGTTTTGCAAAGTTTTCCTCTGTACCGGCGAGCCCTTCGGCCAGCACAATCGTCGCATCATTACCAGACTGTATCAAAACGCCGCGGATAAGATCCTCAATACGAACGCTTTTCCCGACCTCCACAAACATCTTAGAACCGCCTTTTTTCCAGGCTTTCTTGCTGACGTTAAATGTATCATCAAGCGATATTTGTCCACTCTTTAGTGCTTTAAAAACCATATAGGCTGTCATGGTTTTACTCATGGATGAGGTTGGCATTTCCTCATCGGCATTTTTTTCAAACAAAACCATGCCAGTCTGATAATCCAGTATTATGGCTTGTTTTGCCTCGGTATGGTATGCAGGCGTTCTATCCTCCGCGGCACGGGACGTACCGGAAAATATCAAAAGAACCGTCAGTAATGTAAAAAGCCAAAGTCTCATATCAATCCACAATTATTAAAGCGTCATTAAAACCGTTATCTATCACCTTACTCAACACACTATCCGCCAGATCGACGCTGTCAAGAGGGCCTAGCCGGACACGATAGTATGTTTGCCCGTTAACGACCCCCTCCATGATCCTGGAAGAACTTATGCCGCCCAGGCGTTGAGATAACTGCACAGCTGATCCTCTATCAGTAAAGGAAGCCGCCTGAACATAAACCCTGCTGGGCATCACAGGGAATTGTTTAACAATCGGGTCAGGCATAAAACGACCGCCAGACACATGCCCTTCTGGCACAGAAGCCGTTTGAACAGGCGGCTGATATACAGGTTGTTGATATAATGGTGTAGGCTCTCTCACCGCTGCATTTTGAAAAGACGGACGAGCATAGTCAGGCACATGATTCCGGTTAAGTGCGACCTCGGTCCCGGATGTATCTACACCGTTTCTAGCTGATTCTGCTATACGGCGGCTTTCATTGCCGAGCACTTCCAGTTTAATTCGCGCTGTCCCCTGAACCTTAAAGCCCAAAAGCTCTGCGGCCCTTTCCGAACAATCAAGGATTCTATTGCGGGAAAAAGGCCCCCTGTCATTCACCCGCAGAATAAGCGAGCGGCCATTTTCCAGATTGGTAACACGGATTAAAGACGGCAACTGGAGCGTTTTATGCGCTGCGGTCAGCTCATTCTTATCAAAAATTTCTCCGTTAGCTGTTCTTTTTCCATGAAAATTCGGGCCATACCAGGAAGCAATACCTTTTTCAGTATAATTATAGGTTTCCCTCGGCGTGTACGTCTTTCCAAACACGACATAAGGATTCCCAACCTTAAACGTCCCTGTACCTTTAGGCGTATCTCCCGGGAAAGGAATTTGCTTTGCCACATGCGCGGCAAGCTGCGCTTCCGAGCAGGCCGAAAGCAAAAAAAGGCAGACAAACAAAAATGAGTAACGTTTCATGGGCGTATTTTATTTTTTCTTTTTTATTGCGCAATCAGATCAGCCAGCAGCCCCACAGAGGTCGCAAAATAAACCGAACGGTTCCAACTCATAATAGTGCGGTAATTATCATAAACAAGAAAACCTTCTCCTGCTCTCATACCATCTGGCACAACAACTGAAGCTTTCATATGTCTGATGATAGGGATAGAACCACCATCAAGCCGTTTTACACCAAGTTTCTGCCATTCTGAGAGCGTTTTTTTTGTATTCAGCCCTTTGGCTTTTTCAGGAAAATTTGCAGGCAATTTAACCGCCCGTCCCCAGCGCTCTTCTCCTTTCCAGCCATTTTTACTCAAATAATTTGCCATAGAAGCAAAAACATCTTCCTCATCATGCCATATATCCTTTTTGCCATCTTTGTTATAGTCCACAGCATAATTGTTAAAGCTGGATGGCATAAACTGACATTGTCCCATAGCCCCCGCCCAGGAACCCGTCATATCTTTGAGCGTGATGTGGCGTGCATCCAGAATTTTAAGCGCATGATACAGCTCTTGTGTAAAAAAGTCTTCCCGTCGCCCATCAAAGGCCAGCGTAGCAAGCACCGGCACAATATCAAAACCACCGGTATTAGCCCCAAAGTTACTCTCAATTCCCCACAGAGCCACAATATACTGGGGGGCTACGCCGAACTCACGTTCAACCTGTTTTAATAGCTTATAATGCTTTTTGTAAAGCTGCCGCCCCTTATTAATGCGGTCTGCCGTAATGATGTTTTGTTTATAGCGCGCAAAATCAATTTTCTTCTCAGGCTGCTTTTTATCAAGAGCCACAACACGATCAACCGGCCTTATATCAGATAAAGCCTGATGAACTGTAGCCGGTGAAACCCCCTTTTTAAGGGCCTCTCTTTTTGTTTTTGCCAGCCATGTTTGAAAATTCTGTGACTCCGCATACGAAGAAGCCGTGAAAAAAACGAGAGAAAAAGAAACTATAACAAATAGGTATGTGGCTTTCTTAATAGAAAACATAGTATCTTCTCCTGCAATCATATTAATAATATTAAACGGTATCCAAGCATGCTGGCATAAAAGATATTGATTGCCTCCTCGAAAAGAAAGGCTTTTTTCCTACTTTATGTAGCGTGTCCACAAAGAAAGAGTTTGCATTTTTTTTAGTTTCATCTATTATCCCCTCCGCTGACGGACAGGTGGCTGAGTGGTTGAAAGCACCGGTCTTGAAAACCGGCATGGGTGCAAGCCCATCGTGGGTTCGAATCCCACCCTGTCCGCCATTTAGTCTACGCCTATCCCCCTTCATGAGAATTATAGCCTCTATGCCCCGCTACTCGCGGCCTGTGCTATATGGGGGCGTCGTTTATTTATACGGTGCTGTACCAAACACCCCTTCCGGCACCATGTTTTACAAGATGCTGTCCTTCTACAAGCTGGGCCAGATGTTTTTTAATGGTATTACGATTAGCACCAGTTGTTTTTTCAATATCACTGATACTGCCACGACCATGAGACTTTATAAATTCTAGTATCCGTAATGATAGCTCTGGTAGCTGTCCTAATACTATCCTTTCACGCTCAATCTTTTTCTCTAGATTTTTCTTTTGTTTTTCTAGAGCGCGCAAGAAGAACAACAACCATGACTGCCAATCTAGATCATCAGTCCGAATGGTTCCTTGTGTCTTTCGAAGGGCCAAATAATAGGCCTCTTTGCTTTTCTCAATGATTCTTTCTAACGAGCTATAAGGAACGTAACTATATCCTGATTTAAGAAGCAATAATGTTGTTAACACACGTGACAACCTTCCATTACCATCTTGAAAAGGATGGACTTCCAAAAATACGACAATAAAAACACCAATAATTAATAAGGGGTGAAGCGTTTTTTCTTCTAGTGACTTTGATGTCCAATCTATTAATTCGGCCATTAATCTTGGTGTGTCGAATGGCGTGGCTGTTTCAAATACAATCCCTAAACTTTCTCCGTCTGGCCCAAACGCCTCTACATGATTGGTATTTTTTTTATATTCACCGCGGTGTCTTTCATCTTTTTGACTGTATTTTAGTAGGTTGTGGTGAAGTTGCTTAATATGGTTTTCAGAAAATGGGATCTCATTAGCATTTTCAAATATCAGATCCATGACTTCTGAGTAGCCAACAACCTCTTGTTCGTCACGTGTTTCAAAAGATTGGATATCGATATTACTTAGTAATCTTTCAATTTCCTGATTTGAAAGTTTGTTGCCTTCAATGCGTGTAGAGGAGCCTATACTTTCTATTGCGGCAACTCTTTTTAAGGCGGACAATCTTTCTGGCGCAAGTCTCCCAAGAGCTTGCCATGCACCTTTGAATTCATCAAGTGATGCAATGAGCGAAAGTATTTCAGGACTAATATTTAGGGTGTCTATTTTAAACATGATATCCAATTAATTACCTAATAATACCCAATTATAGAACAAATGATATTAAAAGTCGAGGATTTCAATACCCAATTAATTACCCAATAACACCCATTATTTCATCGCAAAAAAGACTCATTGCTCTGCAAAGAGTCAAAACTAATTTTTCTTTTAAATCTATGCTCTATTTTATTTCTTTCGTTTGATTTGTTCGTTCTGTTTTTAGATGAGAAGCCGCCCAATCCATAATGTGTGTGGGGGGGGGAATGGCTTTTTTGAGACAGCTTCTCAGCTAAAAACAGTGGTTAAAAAACGGCGGGATATGAACATCTTTGAGCACACATCCCGCCCACACATCTTCTAGTTTACCGCAACTCGTTTATTGGCCTGCCTATTTATCTTTTTGTCTGCTATAAAGATCTGCTCGATCAGCCACTGCGCATAAGGCGAACCATTTTTTAAAACAGCCGCCTCATAAATATCTTGTAATTCATCACTTTCGTTAGCCGGAATCATGGCCTGAACGCTGATCAACAAACGATCTGCTTCTTCCCGCAAAAGCGTTTCACTTTGCAGAATTTCATCGTCTGTCATTGTCTTTGGATTGCGCCTTAATACGTCTTCAATAGACACATCGATGCTGTTCTTATCTGAATAAACCGTCATAGCTACTCCATACACAACGTTCTGGGATAATGCTTTTTTATAACATTTTTGCACTTATGTCAATTTAAAATATAAAAAAAGATAACAATTACTTTCCTTTTTTTATATATCGTTATATAGTACGCCGGTAAGTATCTATAAAAAAACAAATTTGATACAGAAAAGAACAGATGATAACAGCACAACAATTACGTATGGCCAAAGCAGCCCTTGGCTGGTCCTTTGATGAATGGGCAAAAAAAACGAATCTCTCTGTCCTGGGCTTACGGAACATTCACAACGGAACAAGCAAGCCGCAGGATAAAACTTTAGACAATATCATTCAGGTGTTTGAACATCACGGGATAGAGTTCCTGCCATACGAGGGCGTCAGACGCGTACCTCGTTCTACAGTTATTGAACTTGAAGGCCATGACGGCTTTGTTGAGCTCATGAAAATGGTTCTGAAAGCAGCAGAGACACCCGATGTAGATATTTGCGTTTCCGGGGTCGATGAACGTTTATTCGATGCGCAGACCGGTGATTTTATTCCAATCTATCTGAAAAAGATTACAGATCTTCATAGAGAGCATAACTTTAATTTCCGGATTATTGTTGAAGAAAATGATAATTACGAGGTCGGTTCTGATTATGCCGCCTACAGAAGACTCCCGTCAGACTATTTCACCCCTTCCCCTGTCTATATTTTTGGAGATCATGTGGCCTTTATCGAGTTTGATGAGGGAAATGGCTATATATGGCTGATTAACAGCCAACAACTGGCCAATGCTCAACGAAAACAATTTAACCTGATCTGGGAAAAGCTATCACAATAAAAGGTACCTGCCATGTTACACGCTCAACGAAAAGAAAACATTTCTCCTGCGCCATATTCTGTACGGCCGCAGAAACGTGTTAATAAGGCTTTTATGACGGATTCCCTCTCCTGGTTCTTACGGTTAAACGGCGGGCATGTTCACAGATGGAAGTATGGATCAATCATTCGGCCAGACGGGTCGACCGGTTCCACGACATGGCACGATTTTGTCTCCCATCACAAAGAATATTACCCCATACGCGCTGAAAGCACGTTGATGAACATGCTGGTCGCTACGCTGGAAAGAGATTTTGATACGGTGATTGAATTTGGTGTTGGAGATAAAAAATCCCTTTCCGGCAAAACCATGAAGATCCTTTCCGCTCTGCCTCTTTTAAGGCATTATTATGCCGTTGATTTTTCCAGAGACAGCCTTGATGTCGCCCATGATTACTTATCCAAGCACATACCAGAGATTGCGCTACATGATGTTCTGGCTGATTTCTATGAAACCCCTGTACGCCCTAAAGGACGATATGTCTTAGGCTCTTTTTTGGGGGCAACCGTTAGTAATCTGAATATGATGGTTGACGGACAATTCCCACGGGCCGAGCTTATCAGCAACCTTCAAAAGCTAACCTCCGACTCAAAAGGACGTGACGGCGGTGCCCTTGTCTTTTCCTTTGATTCCAATGAGGACTGGAATCAGGTTAGACGCGCCTATACACACCCCGATTATGAGCGCGTTATTACAGGAATTATGTACGACATTGCTGTAGACCTAAAGCCAGAAGGAGACTTCGATCCGGCAGTATGGCAACATGTCCAGATTGTTGATGAAAAAAATTATGTAGCACATCAGTGCGTTACACCATCCAGAGACCAGTATTTCAAGCTTGGTGACTGTGTGTTTGACATCAAAAAAGGCTGCACACCACTTGTAGTTGTCAACACTTTCAAAATCCCACTTGATGTCATGACTGACATTGTCGATGAATCCGGGCTTGACTATGCGCTCGGACCAATAAAATCAAAAGATCATTCCATGGTTATGCTGGGGATATGTTAACGCTCGTCGGAACAGTCCATGGGGCATGACCATGTTCTATTTTTCTATTGAAAAATTTCGTTTTTTAAATTTCTTCCCTTTTAAATTTAAAAATAATCATTCAAAATGTACCCAATGACCCGTCTCGCCGGTATGGCAATCGAAAATGATAATAACGGCATTAAATCAAGAGCAGGAAAAAGGGCATATCATGAAAAGAGTTCGCACTGTCTTTACTGTTTGCCTGTTGTTTATGATTCTTCTCTCTTCATTTCCAGCCTCTTCGAACACACAAAAAAAGACATCACAAAATGAACAGAGCTGTCATTTGACAATAGGCGTTGTCCCACAATTTCAGCAACGACATATTTTCAAGATATGGCACACTGTTCTTGACGCTCTTGAAACAAAAACACACTGTCATTTTGAATTAGTGAGCAGTAGCACGATTACTGATTTTGAAACGTCCTTTAAGGATGGTCTCTTTGATTTGGCTTATATGAACCCTTACCACGCTGTGATAGCACATAAAGCACAAGGATATGAGCCTCTTGTTCGTTCTGGTGCGAAAAAACTTACAGGTATTCTGGTTGTAAAAAAAGATAATAACATTCAGGATATAAGAGAGCTTGCAGGAAAAGAAGTCGCCTTCCCCTCGCCCAATGCATTAGGCGCATCTTTGCTGATGCGTGCGGAATTAGCCTACAAACATGATACGACTGTCATTCCTAAATACGTAAAAACGCATAGCTCTGTTTACCTACATGTGGCAAAAGGACTGGTAGAAGCTGGCGGCGGCGTTGCCCGAACATTGTCACAACAACCTGATGAAGTAAAAGATTTATTACGTGTTTTTTATACAACAGCACCTGTAAACGCGCACCCACTGGTAGCGCATCCACGGATAGGAAAAGACCGGATGAATACCATCCAACAGGCATGGCTTGACCTGGCAAAAGAACAACCAGGATTATTTGACAATATTCCAATGAAAGCACCTGTAGCCTCTTCGCACGACGATTATACCGAGCTTGAAACGCTTGGACTGGAAAAATTTGTTAGCATAAAAGAGTGACTCCCACATAGTCATAGTTAAGGAACCAACACGTGATAAAACTTCCAAAAGCTTTTTATTCTGGACCTTTTCTGGTTTTTATTCTTTTTGTAATCCTCGACACGGCTCATATATTTTTGATTGCCTTACCACACGCAGAGCGCATTTCTGTTGAACATTCAACCGTAATGATGAAAAAAACGTTACACAGTGTGGGGGAAGGATTGGTTCCCCTTATTCTGGAAGACAGACTTTCAAACATATATGACAATCTTAATCTTATAACAAAGGAATCGCCTGAGTGGCTTTATCTTTCACTAGAAGATGCCTCAGGCCACGCTCTTTACCCCCTTGACGAAAAACCGCTGCCTGAGAAAAATAAAAATATTATTATATTGGCGCATGATATACACGTCGGCAGCTCAATTATTGGAAGACTTACGCTAGCTTATGATGCCTCTCCTTCCGTCAATAAAGCACAAAATGAGATATTATGGCCCCTGTGTCTTTTTAATGGCATATTCATTCTGTTCTTCGCTATAGCCATCCTTATCTGGAGTAAATTACAGCGACAGACAAAAGAGCTGGAAAAATCAAAGGAAATCGCTGAAAGAGCCAATCGTGCAAAAAGTGACTTTCTGGCGAATATGTCTCACGAGCTTCGCACACCACTGAATGCTATCATGGGAATGGCGCAGCTCATTCAGAAAAAAAAGGGAGAAGATCCGTATGATGAACACTTTTCAGTCATTATTTCCGCTTCTGAGAATTTACTCTCGATCGTCAACGACATTCTCGATATTTCAAAAATTGAATCAGGCGACATCCGTCTTGAGCACCTCGCTTTTGATATTTATGATAAAACAAATCAGGCTGTCGAGACACTCAGATCTATTGCAAGAAAGAAGGGGCTGACTCTCACTTATAACGGGGAGCAAAAGGGATTATTTGTTTTAGGTGATCCTACGCGTTTTACCCGGATACTAACGAATATTATTGGTAATGCGTTACGCTACACTAACGAAGGACGCGTTGACGTTCTTATTCATACAACACAAATATGCCCTGACACGATCTCCTTTAAGTGCGAGATTATTGATACTGGTATTGGTATCCCGGCATCGAAACTGGATAGCATTTTTGAAAAATTTACACAGGTTGATGACTCTACGACACGAAAATATGACGGAACGGGCCTTGGGTTAACTATCACAAAAGAACTCGTTGAAATCATGGGCGGAAAAATCGGGGTCCATAGCGTTGAGAAAAAAGGGTCAACCTTCTGGTTCGATATCCCTTTTGAGATAACAACAACACTTACACAAAAAAAGACGTTACGAAAAGCCAATCCATACAGCCCCTGTTCAGAAGAAGTCATACGGCAATTTACACCCATCCCCGTTGAAGAAGTGAAAATACTGGCCGTAGAAGATAATGTTATGAATCAGGCTTTCCTGAAACAACTATTCAAAGCACTTGATATTCATCATTATACGCTTGTCGACAATGGGCTTGATGCTGTTAATTTGCACAAGAAAGAGAAATTTGACCTTATCCTTATGGATTGTCATATGCCTGTTATGAACGGCTACGATGCCACAAAAGCTATTCGCACGCTGCCTAATGAAAAACATAAAACACCGATTATCGCCATGACAGCCGATGCTATGCAAGAAAATATCGAGGCCGTTTTCTTCGTTGGTATGTGCGCTTATATCAGTAAACCAATTATTATTGCTCATTTTAGGGAAGTCCTTTCTGCCTGGATTTCTTTTAACGACACCTCTTTTCTTACCGAAGAAGAATATGAGGATGATGCGTCTTCAATCCCTCAGGAAAAAACAACAGACACACCAGTTAACCGTAACGACCTATACAAAAACTACATGAACAACGATATCTTCGTAAAAGACATCGTTTCCATGTTTGTTGATCAGGCAAAAAAGCAGTTAAACGAATTAGAAAAACTGTGTCGTGACGGCACAGACGAGAAATGGCACGACGTTGCCCATGCACTAAAGGGCACGGCCGGACATGTTCTTGCTACAAAAATGCGGGATTTATGCGCCACAGCACAAAAAATGGAAAAGGCCAGCCCCCAAGACCGGAAAGAAATTCTAAAGCAAATAGAAGAGGAATATTGGGCAGTAAAAGACTTTTTTATAAAAGAAAAGTTATACCGGGATATTACCTAGACTTTTCCTCTTTACAAGCTCCCGGACCGGGTAATAATGCCTGGCGCACGAGCAATTTCATTATACAATTTATTTGGGCTAAATGGCTTCACAATAAACCCTTTGGCCCCGCCATCCTTAATGTCAATAACGATCTCTTTTTTTGTATCACTGCTGATCATAACAACATGGGCATGAGGATCTATCTGAGTTCTGATTTCCTTTAGGATTTTTCCACCTTCAGCATCTTTCAGATGTACATCCAAAAAAATTATATTAGGCGCACAACGGCAATATTCTTCCTTTAAAGAATGCGCATCTCGAAGTGTCACAACTGTCCCAATATTTGCAAGCATGCCTTCAAGCTGTTTTAAAACCATGGGATCGTCATCCAAAACAAGAAAGCAGTTGCCCGCACGGCGCAGCCTCTGAAAAGAAATACGAGCCGCCGTATCATCCTCAGAAATATATTTCTCAATAACCTGAGAAAATGTTGATAAAGAATCCGCATCCAATCCCCTGCACGAGATAGTCAGCTGATCATCCAGAAAATTTTCATGAAAAGCTTTTTCAAACGCATTAAGAGCCAAAGACTTTTCTTTTTTCTTTAAAATAAGAAGATCCTTAACAGGGGCGTCGCTTTTAAAGACATATGCATCATTAAGGCTGATGTAAAACTGCACAAACTGTTCGATCTCTTCCAAAGAAATACTACAATCGGAACTGGTCGAAGATATATGTATATACATCCATTCGGCCATCATACGCTTCTTGGCATTAGCCAATTGCATAAACGCCAATATGTCCTTATGACAGTCAAATAACTGCATCTACTCTCTCTCCGAAGGGCCGCTTTAAACAACTCCAAGCGATGGTAGAGATTCTTCTATTGTATGTCCACGTGTTTGTCTCTTTTTTGCCTTGAACGCGCCTTCCTTTTTTTGTGATTTGTCCAGGGTCTTATTCCCCTGCTGCTAGCTGTTGTTCTAACCGTTATTGTGTCAGATAATAAGAAAATATCATGAGCCCCCTCTTTCCAAAAATCGAATTTATCGAGTACCACCGACGCATTACAGTGCCTTTTTGTGCTATAAGGGAGTGGTTTTCTGGCAATAATCAGGTCAGCCCACTGGCATTCCTCATAGGCTGGATAGGCGGTTTCAAGTATGGAAACCTTGTAGCCATCCTTCTCAAAACGGCAAAGCTCTTCATTGCATTGCAGGCCAGAGGCCTCTCCCTCCTTTGGAAAAACGGTCAGGTCATCCCGCTCAAGACCTTTCATACGGCTCCAGTTTTCACGGGTAAATCTTGCACTAACCCGGGACGATATCAAATACGTGTCATTCTGGGCCGCTAAAAGAATTAGCTTCCCATCCGAAGAAATTTTTATATCCTCTTGATTTGATAATAAAAATACAGGAAGAGAAAGAAGTAATGGCAGTAGAGACAGGGCTCTGTATGAACCTTTTAAAATGCACCAAAACAGCCCACCTGAAACAATAAGAAGAAAAGCAGAAAAAGGGTAAGTGGGTACAAGCATATTGGCATGCGGTAATGTTGTGACCATGTCTGCCACAACAATAATGAGACTAATCCCCCATCCCATGACCTTAAGGGGCAGAATATTCAAAACAGGCACCCAGCACAATATCAGGAACGCCACGGCACATGGCATAACCAAAAATCCCATGACAGGCACCGCGAGTATATTTCCAGCAAGTCCAAATGGTGCAAAATGCTGAAAGTGATAAATCGAAAAGGGTGCCGTTGCAATTGAGGCCACGATGGTCGTTGTACAAATGCCCATAACATAAAGCATTCCCCTTTTGAACCATCCTGCCTGACTGCGCAAACGTGACCAGTAGGGTCTTAACGCATCATAAAAAGCAATCAGACTTGTGACAGCCGCAAACGACATCTGAAACCCCGCGCTCAACAGACTTTCAGGGAAGAACGTCAAAATAGCGAGAGCCGACAGCGCCACAAGACGTAAAGAAAAAGGCGAACGATCCAGCATAATGGCAATTAAAGCAAATCCTGTCATAAGCATGGCACGCTGTGTCGTAACGGGCGCACCAACCAGAAGCATATACAAAAAAGAACCAACCAATGCGATAAAAGCCGCATATTTTTTTATAGGATGTTTTAAAGCCAAAGCCGGCACAAAAGCCATACAGAGCCTGAAAAAGAAAAACAATATACCAGCCACCATGCCGACATGAAGCCCCGAAATCGCAAGCATATGCGCCAGACCGGCACTCCGCATGGCCTCCCATGTTTCTTCTTTTATAGAAGATCGTTGACCCGTTATAAGAGCCAGAGCCAATGATTGTTCTTTTCCTGAGAGCGTGTCTTTAATTTTCAGTGCAATTGCGTGACGCACGCCAGCAAGAGAAAAAAAGCCTTCCCCTTTTTCCTTTAAAATCTCGGGCGTTCCGAAAGCAAATCCAACCGCGCCGATTTTTCTAAAATAGGCATGCTGCTGAAAATCAAACGCACCAGGTGAAACGGGCGGCCCCGGTGGATTAAGTTTGCCGAACACACTTATTCTTTGCCCCGGTTCTAACGCAAGCCCATCATAAATTTTAAGCCGAATTCTGTACGGTGTCCCTTCCTTTGGGAGGCGTTCAATCGCCAGATTATTTAGAATAAGACGGGCACTCTTTCCTTTTTCCAGCCATTCCAGTGATTCTATGTCGCCTGTTATTTGGACAGGCCCAAGCGCTTTGGAAAGAACCGGTGCCTGCACCAGAGCCGTACGTATTTGCGCGACAAGAAATCCGGTACTGATAAGCAGCAGCGCCATACCAACAAAACGAAATTCTTTTTTCTTCCAGTTAAGAAAAAGAAGCAAAAAAAGAGATAGTACAGCAGGGATTACCCCATACCAGACAGGCGGTTCCTGCAATAAGGCAAAATAGGCCCCTATACCGATACCATATAGAACCGGACTCATCAGGATGAATATGCTTTTCTGGGTTTGCTGCATAACCGTTGTTTTATGCTATTTCTAACTTGCCTTGTAAATGTGAAATAGCATTTACAACATTCTGCTCTCCTCCTATATATAAGGGGAGTAACCAAACTATTATATTCACAAAAAGGCTTTTAATTATGAGTGTTGTCACACGTTTTCCTCCATCCCCCACCGGTTTTATGCATATCGGCAATGCCAGAACGGCCTTATTTAACTGGTTGTACGCGAAACATCACGGCGGCAAAATGTTGTTCAGAATTGAGGACACAGACCGTGCACGCCACTCTGAAGAAGCTGTCACGGCTATTATCAACAGTTTAAAATGGCTGGAACTTGACTGGGACGGTGATGTAGTGTCTCAATTCTCCAATAGTAACCGCCATGTTGAAATTGCCGAACAGCTCCTGCATGAGGGCAAAGCATACCGTTGTTATTGCACAGAAGATGAACTCCGCGAAATGCGTGAGACCGCTAAAAAAGAAGGCCGTTCTACTTTCTATGACCGCCGCTGGAGAGACCGGCCCGAATCTGATGAACCGCAAGGTATTGAACCTGTGATCCGGATCAAAGCCCCTTTGGAAGGAGAAACAGTGATAGAAGACAGCGTTCAGGGGACTGTACGTGTGGACAACAAAGAACTGGATGACTTTATACTCCTGCGCAGTGATGGAACCCCCACTTACATGCTTTCCGTCGTGGTGGATGACCATGATATGGGAGTCACGCATGTTTTACGCGGCGACGATCACCTGAATAACGCCTTTCGTCAGAAAATTATTTTTGATGCAATGGGATGGGATGTGCCAGTCTATGGGCATATGCCCCTTATTCATGGGCCCGATGGCGGTAAATTCTCAAAGCGTCACGGCGCAACGAGCGTAGAAGAATACCGCGATATGGGCTATTTGCCCGAAGCGATGCGCAATTATCTCTTGAGGCTGGGCTGGGCTCACGGCAATGACGAAATCATTTCAACAGATCAGGCCATTGAATGGTTCGACGTAAAAGGGATTGGCAAGAGCCCCTCCCGCTTTGATTTTAAAAAGCTGGATAGTTTAAACGGTCACTATATCGCTCATGCTGACAATGAACGTCTATATAGCTTTGTACAGCCTTTCATCGAAAGAAGGCTTGATACAGAGATCAGCGAAACGGGTCATAAACGGATCATGTTATGCATGGATGAGCTTAAGAAACGTGCAAAAACTTTATTGCAACTCGCTGATGAAGCTTTATTTTTAGTGAAAGAAGCCCCTTTTTCTTATGATGAAAAGGCAAAAGCATTATTGGATCATGATACGCATACGCTTCTTATGAGAATAAAAGGGAGCCTTGAAACGCTGAATGATTTTACCCATGTAACTATTCAAGATGTTTGCAAAGAAATCGCAAATGACGAAATGGAAGGAAAACTCGGGAAAGTGGCGATGCCGCTGCGCGCGGCATTAACCGGCACAACCGTTTCTCCTTCCATTTTCCATGCCGCAGAAATACTTGGCAAGGATGAAGTATTGAAACGCATTGATATTGCCCTTGAAAGGACAGGATGATCATGAACCAGGCAGACAAAACATTTACCCTGATTAACAACGAAACGGGGCAGCAATGGGAGCTCCCCGTACATGAAAGTACCATGGGCCCGGATGTTATAGATGCCAGACGCATCTATAAAGATACGGGACATTTTCTGCTTGATCCAAGTTTTACCTCTACAGCAAGCTGTGAATCTGCCCTGACCTTTGTTGATGGTGAGCAAGGTGTCTTGATGCATCGTGGTTATGACATTAAGGAACTCGCAGAGAAAAGCTCATATCTTGAGGTTTGTTATCTCCTTCTCTATGGAGAGCTACCTAAAAAGACAGAATTTGATGAGTTTGAGCACATCATCAAACATCACACGATGGTCAACGACCAGATCCAGTATTTTTTCCGGGGCTTCAGGCGCGATGCGCATCCCATGGGAATCCTGTGTGGTGCGGCCGGTGCCTTATCTGCATTTTATCATGATTCCCTTGATATATGGGACCCGCGCCAAAGAGAAATTTCAGCGCACCGTCTCATTTCAAAAATCCCGACTCTTGCCGCCATGACCTATAAATACTCAATTGGTCAGCCTTTCATGTATCCGCAAAACAAGCTGAATTACACTGAAAACTTTCTGCAGATGTGCTTTGGCGTACCGGCTGAACCCTATGAGGTTAACCCCGTCATTGCAAAAGCCATGGATAAAATTCTGATCCTTCATGCCGATCATGAACAAAACGCTTCTACGTCAACAGTACGCCTTGCCGGTTCATCACAATCAAACCCGTTTGCCTGTATTTCTTCGGGGATCACCTCCCTTGGCGGACCGTCTCATGGTGGTGCCAATGAAGCTGTGTTGAAGATGCTGGATAAGATTGGAGATAAGAAAAATATCCCGGCCTTTTTGGAACGCGCAAAAGATAAGGACGATCCTTTCCGCCTTATGGGTTTTGGCCATCGTGTTTACAAAAACTATGATCCGCGTGCAGCGGTACTTCGTGAAGACTGCCATAAGGTACTCAATGAGCTGGGGGGCAATGACCCGCGTCTGGAAGTCGCAATGGAACTTGAGCGTATCGCGCTCGAAGATGATTATTTCCTTGAAAAGAAACTCTTCCCGAACGTCGACTTTTATTCAGGCATAACGCTCAGAGCTATGGGATTCCCCACATCCATGTTTACGGTTTTATTTGCCGTCGGCCGTACCATAGGCTGGATCGCACAGTGGAAAGAAATGATCGAAGAACCGGACCTTCGTATTGGTCGGCCACGGCAATTATACAAAGGCCCCAAAACACGCGCTTATGTTCCTATTGAAAACAGATAGGAATACACCGCTCAAGACGAGATAAGATCTGCCATAAATACCACGGCTTCGTCAGACGCCTTGCCGTTTTCAGGTGCTTTAATCGCCTCTCTGATCGTTTCAAAGCCTTCGGTCTGACCGGATAGATCTTGCAGAGCAGAAAAGAGGTTTTTTCCCGTACAGGCTTCTTGAATAAATTCAGGCACCAAAAGCTTATCCAGTATTAAATTACCAAGATGCGCATATTTAATACGCACAAGCTTTTTTGCTATAAAAGCAGTCAGTGGCGCAACTTTGTAGCCGATAACATGAGGCACACCAGCCACGGCAAGCTCAAGCCCCACAGTCCCCGATACGGCCAACGCTTTATCACAAGCCGCAAAGGCATCCCATTTCTCTTCTTGATTAGTGCTAAGAACAAAGTCAGCCTTTAATTCTGTCAGGATCGTTCTAATCGTCGGCTCCAAATGGGTAAGCGTAGGCACAATAAAAATGGTGTCCTTATTTTGCTTTTTATAAAGATTGGCTGCCTCAATAATAGACGAAGAAACTCTTTTTATCTCGCCTCTCCTGCTGCCAAAGAACAGGCCAACCGTATGGCTCGTTTCCCTTATGTTGTGTGCCTCTCTAAATTTTTTGCCATTCCCGCCAAGAGCACCGCCTTCCATAACAGGATGTCCCGTAAACACCGCTTTCAAGCCTTCTTTTTCAAAATAGGGAGGCTCAAATGGAAAAGTGCAAATGATGCCATCGAGAAAACCGGCAATTTTCTTTGCCCGGCCAGGACGCCAGGCCCAAACGGTCGGCGCGATATAATGCAGTTGCCTTGTCTGTATTTTATGAGACTTTCTGACCCTTTTTTGCACCCTGAATGAAAAGTCAGGCGCATCAATTGTCAAAACAGCGTGCGGCCTAAACGCTTCAATAGCCTGAACCGTTTGATTGATACGATTTAAAAGATGCGGCACTTTAGGCAAAACTTCAGCAATCCCCATAATTGACAGTTCTTCCATAGGAAAAAGGGAGGCAGAAAGCCCTTCTGTCAACATCAATTCGCCGCCAATGCCCTTGATCTCACAAGCCGGATACGCTTTTTTAAAGGATGATAAAAAAGCAGCCCCAAGCCGGTCACCGGAGGCTTCTCCTGCAATAATGAAAAGACGCATTGTCATGGTTTTATACCTATAACAAATATTTTATGCCGATTGGCTAATTCTACGACATCTTCAACATTCAGCAAAATAGCAGCACCGGCCTCAACAGCAACACCAGAAAGGCCCGTTTTAGACGCATTTAGGATCGTATCGGGTCCAATTGTAGGTAAATCAAGATCATGATCCTGTTGTGGTTTGGCACATTTTACCAAAACACCCCCTGGTCCTTCCCTTTTATAAGCCGCGCATCTTTTGATGAGTTCGTCTGTGCCCTCAACGCCTTCAACCCCCAGCACAATACCTTCCTGAACGATAACAGACTGTCCAACATCAAGCGCACCGAGTGTCTTGGCCACAGTCATCCCCCGCTCAATATTGACAAGATCCTGCTTGCGCGGCTTCACAAAGCTTAGGACACCCGCCGGCATAAGAAGTTCTTGTGCAAATTCATGGGCTCCGTGAAGTTTAAAACCTTCGTTTTCAAGTTCTCTGCGCAACGCACTCAGCAGCCCATCATCCCCCAAGGCTTTTAAGCCAACTTTGGCAAAAAATGCCGCCGCTCTTAAATCTGGTCGGAGCTCGGAAAAAGTCGGTCTTCTTATAGAGCCTACAAGAACAAGATCTCTGATACCATGTGCTTTTAAGGTTTTTATGATGTGCCCTCCGGCCCCTAAACGGGTCAGAATATATCTTCTATCTTCAAGCAAAGCAGGATCGGTCTGCCCGTCAAAGCCAACAATGAAAGGCTCTATGCCTTTTTTATCACAAGCACAAAGGATTTTCTCAGGCAAGCCGCCGCCGCCTGCGATGATCCCGAGTTTTTTTATTTCAGGTTTTTTTATTTCTTCTTCGGCTGGCATAAGGCAAAACGCGATTTTTGTTCGGCAAAATCAAGGATACGGGCTACAAGTTCATTATCCTGGAAAGAATTCTTTGTTTTCTGAAGACGGGATTCAAAATTGTCATTCTTTCCAAAAAGCAAATTATACGCTTTTTGAATGGTTTTTATCGCGTCTTTATCAAAGCCGCCGCGCTCCAACCCCACAAGATTCAAACCCGCCAAAGAGGCACGCTCTCCCTTAACGCGGCCAAAAGGAATGACGTCATTTTCAACACCTGACATCCCCCCGATGACAGCAAAATCACCAATGCGGACAAACTGATGAACCGCCGCTAAGCCGCCTATTAAAACATTGTCGCCAACAGTAACATGACCGCCTAATGTCGCATTATTGGCCATAATGACATTGTTCCCGACAATACAATCATGTGCGATATGTGTCGCCACCATAAACAGCCCATTGTCCCCCACCACGGTTTTCATACAGCCACCTTCTGTACCGGGATTCATCGTCGCATGTTCACGGATCACATTATTTTTACCAATGATCAATCTGGATTTTTCGCCATGGAATTTAAGATCCTGCGGCGCGGTTCCAATCGACGCAAAAGGATAAATCGTCGTACCTTCTCCGATAGTGGTATCTCCATCAACAACGACATGACTTTTCAGCGTCACGCCATCTGCAAGCTTAACATGCGGCCCGACGACACAATACGGTCCTATTGATACGTTCGAAGCAAGGTCAGCCCCTTTTTCAATCAGGGCCGTAGGATGAATATGATTATTATACATGTGCCTTTTATACTCTCTTATTAGCCGGTCATTCTATAGAGACGGACCAAGAGAATAAAATCACAACTTCTTACAGAATGTTTCAGTCAACTTACTTTATTGAGACGCTTTCTCGTCCAGAATCATGGCACTAAAAACAGCTTCGGCAACAAGTTTACCGTCAACCTTGGCTTCCCCTTTAAATTTCCAGACATTACCGCGGGAACGCTGTTTATATACGTGAACATGCATACTATCCCCCGGTACAACCGGTTTGCGGAAACGTGCATTATCAACCGTCATAAAATAAACAAGTTTTCCTTCCGATTCCGGACCAAGCGTTTTTACAACAAACGTTGCCGCTGTCTGTGCCATAGACTCAACAATTAAAACCCCTGGCATCACCGGTGCTCCACTGAAATGCCCAACGAAATGAGGCTCATTTACCGTTACGTTTTTTAAACCAACGGCATATTCGTCTTTTTTAAACTCTATAATCCGATCAACAAGAAGCAAAGGATACCGGTGCGGTATCATGTCCATAATACGGCGAATATCAATAATTTCCGCGATGTCTTCAGCCATCTTGTTTAGCCCCTTTATTCTCTTTCACCAATTTACCAAGATATGCAACCTGACGCATAAATTGCTTTGCAGGCACCGCAGGCGTGCCGAGATATTCAGCACCGCCCTCAATATCGCGCATAACACCAGACTGTGCCCCCACTCTAGCCCCGGAGCCAACAAAAAGATGCCCTGCCACACCGACTTGCGCTGCAATAACGACATAATCGCCAAGGACGGTACTCCCTGCAATACCAGCCTGCGCAATAATAACGCAGCCTCTACCCACTTTTACGTTATGCCCGATTTGAACAAGATTATCAATCCATGTTCCTTGTCCTATAACGGTATCCGGTCCCGATCCCCGGTCAATGGTTGTATTGGCACCAACTTCAACATGATCCTCAATAATCACACGACCTAGCTGTGGCACCTTTACATGCCCAGAAGGGTCCATAGCAAAACCAAAACCATCCTGTCCAACACGCACGCCGGGGTAAAGGCGAACAGAATCCCCCAAAACAGCATGAGAGACTGATGCATTAAGACCAATGCGGCATTTTTCTCCGATTTGAACATGGGTGTCAATCACAGCATTAGCCTCTACCCAGCTTCCCTGACCTATTTTGACATGCGGTCCAATAACCACGCCAGCCCCAATAACACAGCCTTTTTCAATGACAGCTGTTTCGTGAATTATGGCACTGTCATGTATCTCAGAGACCGGATATTCTTCAGGATAAAACGCCTGCGCCACAAGAGCATACGTCTTATAGGGATAATTCGATAAAAGAATACGACACTCTTTCGGCGCAAAAGGAAGCATATCAGCCGAAATAATACAGGCCCCCGCTTTTGTCTCTGCAAAATCCTGTTTGTATTTTACATTATCCAGAAAAGAAATTTGTTTGTCATTCGCACAGTCGAGTGGTGCGACATCTTCTATTACAAAATCCTTACACGATTCGTCATGTACAAAAGCACCCGTTCTGTCCGCCAGTTCCGAAAGCGTAAAAGGCCCTTCCCGTTTAAAAAAATTCAAATCAACCATTATCTAATTCAAGCTTAATCTTTTTAATTTTTGCATTAAGGCGATCCATAACCTTTTTGGTTATATCAAGTTCTTTTTGGGCAATGACAACACTGCCGCGCTCAACAACCATCAGGTAATTTTCTTCTTCCACAATATCGGCTACAATTTCAAGAATCTCTTTTCGCAGTTTCATTCTCGCGGTGCTATAGGCCTTATCAAGGTTTGTCCGCTTTTCCTGAAACAATTTCCTTGTGCTTAAGATTTTCTCTTCAAACGCCTTCTTCTTTTCTGAAAAATCCTCAGGCGCAAGATCGGCTTTCTCCTTAAGAAGTTTTTGTTCCGTATCCATCAATATTTTTTCGTGACTGGAAAACTCTTTCTGCAATGCTTCTCTGTGTTCTTTTATTTGATCTCTAATATCCTTTGCTGCATCAGATTCACTTGACAACCATTTCATATCAACAACGGCTATAGAGGTCTCAGCAAAAGAGGCCGTTGAAAAAAGAAAAAGAGCCGAAAAAAACAAAACAAGAAACTGGACACTAAAACGCATCTGTAAAAAATCCTTTTAATGAGAGAAAAACAGTCCCGCGCACAGTAACAGATTAAAAACGCGTCCCAAAGCTAAATCTAAAGACTTCTTCGGAATCGTAATCTTCTTTGAGATACGGCGTCGCAAAATCAACCCTGATAGGACCAAAAGGAGACCGCCAGGAAAGACCGACACCCGCCGCTGCGCGCAGCGAAGCCTGATCTTCGATATGAGATGTTGTCGCTTCATCAATATCAAAAAGGGAACCAAAATCCGTAAAAGCATGACCTTTTACGCCGAGCTCTTCCGCCAATCCGATGGGGAAAGAGAATTCAGCCGAGCCACGATAGAAGAAATTACCACCAAGGGAGTCATCTGTTAATGTATCCCTTGGGCCAACCCCGGCTCTCTCAAAACCGCGGAGCGTTGCGCCACCAAGAAAGTAACGTTCATTGACTTTTACGTCTTCATCCATAATCCCCTGAATAGCCCCGCCTTCACCGAGAAGATTAAAAACGACACTATCAAATACAGGGTAGTACCAGGAAGCCCCTAAACGACCAGACACATATTTGGCATCCCCACCAAGACCAGCCATTTCAGTATCAATCCACAGATTGGTTCCCCTGGTTGGGAAAATGACACTATCCCTATTATCATACGTAATCCGTTGAGAAACAGCCGACGTTGTCCGCTCTCCTTCCTGCGCACGAATAATATAAGACGCATCATTCTGAACATCTGTAATTTCATTGCGCTCAATCCTGTAACGCAAAGACTGGCGCCAATGCTCGGATAAAGGATAGCCAATGCGTAAGCTGCCACCTGAACGTGCCTGATCAAAGGAGCTTTCATCCTGCAAATCACGTGTTATATGAAAGAGATCAACCCCCGCAGACAAGTCTCTGTTCAGGAAATATGGCTCTGTGAAAGAGAGATCAACCTCAGTCTTATCTCCAGCCAGAGTGCCAGCCAGAACAACTTCCTGCCCTTTACCAAGAAAATTTCTTTCCCTGATACGCAAATCGGCCAACGGTCCGTCCGCTGTCGAGTACCCGGCCCCGACAGAAAGCTCACCTGTTGATTGCTCACTCACCGCAATATCAATAACGCTTTTATCAGGCGCGCTACCAGGCAGGGTTCTCACTTCAATATTTTCAAAAAAGCCGAGATTCCTTATTTTTTGTTCCGAACGCTGAAGTTTCGAACGATTAAATGGGTCGCCTTCGACAAGGGTCATCTCTCTTCTTATGACTTTATCCAGTGTTCTTGAGTTACCATGAATATCAATGCGTTCGACATATACACGCGGCGTTTCACTGATCTGGAAGGTAATATCGACCGTTTTTTCTTCTCTGTTTCTTTGTGCATCAGGGCGAATTTGTACAAAAGCATACTGCATATCACCCAGCTTATCCGTCATCTTATCTACAGTATCCTGAAGTGCCTGCGCGTTATACCAGTCACCCTGTAAGAACTCTACCGTATCCTTGAGCCCCGTCGCATCAAAATAGCGCAGCTGCGAATCAATCGCTATATTATCAATCTTATAACGCTCGCCCTCTTCTAGAGAAACAGTCAGGAAAAAGCTGGTTTTATCTTCTGATAGCTCTGCAGACGAAGATAAAATACGAAAATCAGCATAACCTTCTGACAGATAGAAACGGCGCAGCAATTCAAGGTCATAGGAAAGGCGGTCAGGATCATAGCGGTCACTGGAGTTAAAGAAACGATACCAACGCTGTTCCTTTGTCGTAATTTCAGATCTCAGTCGATCGTCATCAAAACGTTTGTTTCCGATAAAGTGGATTGATCCCACTTTTGTCACGGGCCCTTCATCCACTTCAAAAACAAGGTTCACACGATTCTGATCCAAACGAATGACTTTAGGGTCAATCGTTGCAGAAAAACGACCACTGCGCCTATAGACCTGATAAAGGCGTGTCACATCGTTTTGTACTTTCGTTCTTGTAAAGACCTGCCTTGGGCGAAGACGAGTCTCTGCCAACAGCTCATCATCGGAAATGCGTTTATTGCCTTCGAATGCGATCTCATTAATAAGAGGATTTTCTATCACATGAACAATGAGCGTTCCGTTTTTTTCTTCAAGAGACACATCAGCAAAAAGTCCCGTAGCAAACAGGCTCTTTAATCCTTTGTTCAATGTATCCTGCGTAATCGTATCGCCGGGCTTTAATTCCATGTAAGTCAGAATCGTTTCTTTTTCTATGCGCTGTGCCCCAACAATGGAAACGCCTTTAACAGAGGCCGCTAAAGCAGGCTCAGAAAGCACTAGGCCGACACCAAGCAGACCTAGAAAAAAGATATAGTAAAACTGATTTTTCAATGAAGATAGGACGGTCATGTCACAAATTTCTTTTTTTAATAGAGGATAGATAGGACTCCCAGACAAGAGAATCCCGTACCAATGAGTTATTTTAATTAACGTAGCGTCAGAAATAAAGCAAAGAGTTAAAGAATTAACTGCACTAAATCATTTAGATTGGCAAAAACCATCACAGCCACCAGAATAACAAGACCGAATCTGAAGGCATATTCCTGCACCTGTTCCGAAATCGGGCCGCCTTTTAAGGCCTCCAGGGTATAAAAGACGAGATGGCCGCCATCCAGCAACGGAATAGGGAACAAATTAATCAACCCCAGATTGATAGAGAGTAATGCCGTAAATGTAATAAGGGAAATGATCCCCTGCTCGGCCATATCACCGGCAAGTGCGCCGATCCTGATAATGCCGCCAAGTTCTCCGGCGCTTCGTGTGCCTGTAAACATTTGACCAAGTGCTTTTAAGGTATCAAGAACCGTCCTGCCCGTTTCCTTCACAGCTTCATTTAATGCCATCACAGGACCAAATTTCAGGACATCGTCGCCCGGCTTTTTAGCCATGACAAGGATATTCATCTCTTGAGATTCTGCTTCATACCAGGCCGCATTTTGTTCTTTGGTTGGTGCAACCATAATCTTATCAACCACATCCCCCCCTCTGGAGAGCGCGATGGTGACGCTTTTTCCAAAACGTTCTTTGATAAGGGTTCTGACTTTTTCAGGATTATCTTTCGTATCAATAGAATCAACCGACACAATGGCGTTGATATCCAGACCGCTCGTGGCCCCCATCACACCGAGATAACCTGTTTCATGCATAAAACCAAAATGATCTTCATGCTCTTTTCTGTCCGGCGTCGCGGTCAGCTTGATAATCTGGTTATTCCGTTCTATTTCAAAGGTCACAGGCGTATCAAGTGCCAGCATGACTTCACGCTTAATGTCCTCAAACCGGGCCGTTTCTTTTCCGTTTGCGCTTATAAAACGGTCATGAGGCATAAGGCCGGCCCTATCAGCAGCGCTACCGATTTCAACGGCAGACACCACAGGTGGTGTAATAGGCTTCCCAATCAAGGCATACAAAAACGCAAGCACAATGATCGCAAAGATAAAGTTAATCGCAGGTCCTGCAAACACAACAGCCGCACGCTTTAAAACAGGCTGAGCGAAAAAAGCTTCTTTCTTCTCTTCCTCTGTAAACGGGCGGACATTACCTGCTTCGTCTTCAATTTCACTAGCTTGCTGCGCACTCGCGGGGTCCATATCGCCGAACATTTTTACGTACCCGCCAAGCGGCACAAGCGAAAATTTCCAGTGCGTCCCATGAGAATCCGTCAAGCCAAAAAGCTCTTTACCAAAGCCGATGGAGAACGTCTCAATCCTGATTCCACAGAGCCGTGCCACGATGTAATGTCCCCATTCGTGAATAAAAACCAGTATGCTTAAAACAACAAGAAATGCGCCGCCGTAAAGCCACACATTACTTGCGACAAACTGAAGAAGGTCATAAATCTGGTTCATTTCTTTGTTTCCTTTTTCCTACGCTATATAGGGATTATATAGGTTTTATACAGGATTCTGCACGTTCTCTTGCCGCTCTGTCTCTGTCCACTATGTCATCAAGAGATGATATAGGGCTGGAAACTGAATTTTGTAGCGTTTTTTCAATCAGTTTATAGATATCCGAAAAAGCAATCCTTTTGTTCAAGAACGCCGAAACGGCTACTTCATTCGCTGCATTAAGATCTATACAGGCCCCTTCCCCATTTTGCAAACATTCATACGCCCAATCAAGAACGGGAAATTTATCTGTATCCGGTTTTTCAAACGTTAGTTGATTTAATTCAGCCCAGTTCAGTGTTTGTCCGCTCGTTTGAACACGTGATGGCCAGGCCAGCGCATGCGCTATGGGCGTACGCATATCAGGCGCCCCTAACTGCGCAAGTACAGAACCGTCAATATATTCTACCATAGAATGGATAATTGATTGCGGGTGTACCAGTATATCTATTTGCCCGGCAGGCATATCAAACAGGTATCGCGCTTCAATAAGCTCAAGTGCTTTATTCATCATAGACGCACTGTCTACAGAAATCTTGGCCCCCATGCGCCAGTTCGGATGCGCAACCGCTTCTTCAACTGTAGCGTTTGCCATGCGTTCCTTGTCCCAGGTGCGAAAAGGCCCGCCTGATGCGGTTAGAATGATTTTCTTTATCGCTGCTCTGTTTTTATCTTCAAACACCTGAAACACAGCATTATGTTCACTGTCCACCGGTAGGAGCCTGGCACCTGTTCTTTTAGCCATTTCTACAACCAGAGGTCCCGCAGCTACAAGCGGTTCCTTGTTGGCAATAGCAACATTTATGCCTTTTTCCAATGCGCTCAGTACGGGGTTCAGACCAGCCACCCCGACAATCGCACCCATAACGAGATCAACCGGTTCCGCAGCGGTTTCATTCAACGCCGAACCCCCGGCAGCTACTTCTATGCCAGAGCCTGATAAAAGGGCTTTAAGTTCAGAAAATTTATCTTCGTTCGCGATAACCGCTTTTTTTGCTTTGCCAGCCAGAGCCTGTTTGGCCAGCTCTTCTACATTGTTATGTGCTGTAACTGCATAAAGCTCAAAATGTGCAGACTGACTATGGATGAGATCCAATGTACTGCGGCCAACAGACCCCGTAGACCCCAAAACGGTAATTTTCTTTTTTGCTAAAAAATCAGGCATTTAAAAATATATACAAGCTGGCAATAAGAAAATACGGCGACACAAGCAAAGCCGAATCAATGCGATCAAGAATACCGCCATGACCGGGAATAACATTCCCCGTATCTTTAACACCCGCTTTACGTTTAAAAGAAGAGATTATCAGATCTCCCATTTGACCTATAAGGCCTACGCCGCCCCCTGCAATGAAAATAATAGCACTGTCTTCAAGGGTAACAGAAAGCTCATTTCTTAAAAGATTCGAAAGCCATGGTGCAAATAAAAGAAGGCACCATAACAACAGTGCAGGAAAAAGAATGGCCCCGACCAGCCCAGCCCATGTTTTTCTGGGGCTGATAGACGGTGCCATTTTGGGACCTTCTATTAATTTACCGGTAAAATAAGCCCCGATATCACTGCTCCAGATCGCCAGCACCATTGAAAAGCACAGATACATGCCATTTTTATGATCAAACAGTCGAAGAGCAATAAACGCAAAAAAACATAAAGAGATATAAAGGAGGCCAAAAAGAAAGTGAAGGGTTGAAAACCTTACATTCTTTGACATATTAAATAACTCAACCGTCGAGAGCATAAAAACAACACCGCTCATCGCCAGAAAAGGAAAACCGCCATACAAAACAACAGCCAGAATCAGCGGACCAAGAGCAATGGCCGAAAAAAAACGTTGTTGCAGTTTCTTTTTAAAAAACAAGGATACAGCTCCTACTTTCTACCTTTGACTTTCGCTGAGTGAACCAAAGCGTCGCTCTCTGTTTGTATAGTCTAACAACGCTTCTTCAAAGTCTCTTTTTGTGAAATCCGGCCATAATACATCAGAAAAAAAGAATTCCGCATAAGCGCATTGCCATAACAGGAAATTACTGATCCTTTTCTCGCCGCTCGTACGAATAAGAAGGTCGGGATCAGGCATACGTCCGGTAGACAGATGATCTGGAAAAACCGTTTCTACTTCAAGCTCATCAGGCACGACACCCTTGGCAAGATATGTTGAACAAATAGACGACACAGCCTGTAAAATTTCCTGCCGCGCACCATAATTCAATGCAATGATAAGCGTCAGCCCCGTATTATCTTTTGTCAGAGTCTCAGCGTTTTCGATCAGCTTTACAATATCGTCATCAAGCTGTTCCCTGTTACCAATCACCTTAAGAGAAACATTTCCCCTGTGAAACTCTGCCGTTTCCGATTTCAGATAATAACGCAGCAAACGCATCAATTCTTTTATTTCAGATTCAGGGCGGCTCCAGTTCTCTGACGAGAAACTGAATAACGTCAGGTATTCAACGCCAAACTCAGCCGCCGCTTTTACTGTTCTACGAACCGCTTCAATGCCTTGTTTGTGACCGGCACTCCTTGGCAAACCGCGTTTTTTCGCCCAGCGGCCATTACCATCCATGATAACAGCCACATGACGCGGTGCGTTTTCTTTTAGTGTATTCATTGAAGCAAAATCAGAAACCATAAGTTAGACCGTCATAATATCCTTTTCTTTTTCAGCCAGATATTCGTCCACCTTTTTGATGTATTCATCTGTTAGTTTTTGAACATCATCTGCCATACGTTTGTGCTCATCTTCCGAGATTTCCTTGGCATTTTCCATTTTCTTTAGCATATCCATACCATCACGGCGCACATTGCGAACTGCCACACGTGAGTGCTCGGCATATTGGCCGGCGACCTTTGTCAGCTCTTTCCGGCGTTCCTCATTAAGTTCTGGCACAGGCACGCGGATGAGAGAGCCTTCTGCCTGCGGATTAAGGCCAAGACCGGAATTGATAATCGCTTTTTCAACATGTTTAGTCACAGAAACATCCCACACCTGAACCGTCAGAAGGCGGGGTTCTGGCACACTCACTGTAGCGACTTGATTAAGCGGCATTTTTGTACCGTAACTCTCGACCTGCACATGCTCCAGCATGCCCGTTGAAGCACGGCCAGTCCTTAAGCCGGAAAGCTCTTTTTGCAGAGACTCCATAGCACCTTCCATACGGCGGCGCAGATCTTTCAAATCAAATTCAGACATAGCAGCTAAACCTCCTTCTCACTTGTTTCCTTGTCAGAGACCAATGTGTAGATCCCTTTCCCATTCAGCACTTTTGCAATGTTCCCTTCTTCTTTAACAGAAAAGACCATAATCGGAATATCATTTTCTCGCGCCAGAGAAATCGCTGTCGCATCCATAACTTTTAAATCTTTTGTCAGAACATCCATATAGGTCAAATGATCATAACGTGTCGCATCAGGATCTTTCATAGGATCGGCCGTATAAACACCATCAACTTTAGTTGCTTTAGCCAGCAAATCACAATTCATTTCAGAGGCTCTTAACGCCGCCCCGGTGTCCGATGTAAAATACGGATTGCCGGTACCGGCTGCAAAAATAACAACACGCCCCTTTTCCATATGACGTACCGCACGGCGTCTGATGTAAGGCTCGCAAATCTCATCCATGCGGATGGCCGACAACACACGCGTATCAACACCTAAACTTTCCAAAGAATTCTGGATACAAAGCGCGTTAATCACAATGCCAAGCATCCCCATATAATCAGCCGTCGTTCTATCCATACCGTTAGACGCGGCCGACAAGCCACGAAAAATATTTCCGGCCCCAACCGCAATACAGATCTGGATCCCAGAGTCCACAGCTTCTTTAATATCTCTGGCAAAGCGGTCAACTGAGTCTGCATCCAGACCAAATTCCCGGTCGCCCATCAGGGCCTCACCTGACATTTTTAAGAGAACTCGTTTAAATTTTTGCCCGGAATCTGTCGTCATTATTATTATTCTTTCTTTTTATATATCATCAAACTGGCATGAGAGCGCTGGAACCTGACGCAACAATAGCCGCGAGACAAAACAACGCGGCTGTTCACTTCCTATTGGGTGTACTTGTTAACATAGCATAACAATATTGTCACGAGAATTTAAGGCAAAGAAAATCAAACGCTTGTAAAAGCAGGCGCAACACCTTTTTCTTCATTTCCTCTAGCTTGTGCAAATGTTGCCGCATAATCGGGATGCTTTATTAAAGCACCACCTGAAAGTTCATCCAGATACTCAAACGCCCATTTGTATAAGGTCGCATAACGTTCAGAATCTCCTCCTTTAGGAAATTCCCCGGAAGACAACAAAAACGACGTTGCGTGATATTGTTTTTCGTCTCGGCTTATTCTGGTAAAAAAATGTCGATAGCCCTGTTTATCCAGCAAGTCCAAAACACGATGTCTTACATCATCATATGCCGCGTTATGTTCTCTTTCAGCCACACCGGTTTGCAAGCTAAGCGCTGTATCATGATTAGCTTCTTCACATAACGCGCTTACAGCATGTACAGCAAGAATAATCTTTATCGCTTCTTCTAACAGAGGTTGGCTGTAACCGGCGTCTGCCAGCATCTGCATGGCGACAACGTCAGAATCATTCTCTTGTCTAACGGATTTCCAGTCTTTCGGTTGTTCGCAATGGCGCATTTCATGGGCTGTTATAAATGTTTTAAAGACCTTTACCAGATCTTCAGGGGCGTTAATTGTATGGAATTCACTGATTTTTGATAGGGGCTTAATTTGGGACATTTTCGCCAAAAACTCATTTAAAGAAAAATCACCAACAGGGTTTATATATTTCTTTTCTCCATTTGGAACAAAAGCATAAGACGCGACCTTATTTCGTGAGACCATCAGGTCAAAAAGAGGCATTTGTACTAAATAAGACAGCGAATAAAATGGCAAAGCCATTGCTTTTCTTATAGAGGATAAATCTTCGTTTCTAATTACACGCATGGGCGCAGTCCCTACCTTATGCAAGGTCTTTAACGGATTATCACGATAGTAAAATCTTATATTTTCAGTATTGAAACGCGTACTCAGTATTTCCGGGTATTCTTTCTTTTTTAGAAACTCGTCTGCACTACTACTATACACCCCTTGAAGAGCTGGCGCCTGAAGCGTATATGACGCTAAAAGAAAAGCCATCGTCAGCTTTTTAAATACACCCTTTGTTTTTTTAGCAGATTTACCAAACATCCTTACCCCTCTGGCATAAAAGGTGAAATAAACTTAATTATTTACATAATTTCAATACTATTTACACGATCGGAAAAAAAGGCGCAACACCTTTTTCTTCATTTCCTCTAGCTTGTGCAAATGTTGCCGCATAATCGGGATGCTTTATTAAAGCACCACCTGAAAGTTCATCCAGATACTCAAACGCCCATTTGTATAAGGTCGCATAACGTTCAGAATCTCCCCCTTTAGGAAATTCCCCGGAAGACAACAAAAACGACGTTGCGTGATATTGTTTTTCGTCTCGGCTTATTCTGGTAAAAAAATGTCGATAGCCCTGTTTATCCAGCAAGTCCAAAACACGATGTCTTACATCATCATATGCCGCGTTATGTTCAATTTCAGCAACGCCAGATTGGAGGCTAAGCACGGTATCATGATCCGTGTGGCTACGGAATGACGCTGTAGCACGTACGGCTAAGATAATTTTTGTTGCCTCCTCAAGCAGAGACTGACTGTAATCAGATTGTGCCAATAACTGTGCAGCAACGATATCAGAGTCGCTCTCTGCTCTAACATTTTTCCACCCTTCTGGCTGTTCACAATGGCGCATTTCATGGGCTGTTATAAATGTTTTAAAAGCCTTTACCAAATCTTCCGGCTTGTTAATTGTATGGAGTTTCTTGATTTTTGATAGGGGCTTAATTTGGGACATTTTCGCCAAAAACTCATTTAAAGAAAAATTCCCGGTGGGATCGATATATTTTGTTTGTCCGACTGACATGCACGCAGAAGAACGAATATTATCTCTCGCATCTTTTATGGACGACAGCCCCACATATAAGGAAAAAATCGGCACACCGCACGCTTTTGATATGAACGACATATCATCATCATACGCAACAAGGGCGAATAAATTACATATTTTATGCCAGACTTTTAATGGATTAGGCCGGCTATAGAATCTTATATTTTCAATATTAAAATGCTCTCTCAGAACATTTGGATAGCCTTCTTTTTCCAGAAAATCCCCTGCAGATCTACTGTGCAGATTTTGAAACGTCGGCGTTTGAAGCGCACACGCCGACAAAAAAACTTTTGTTAGCCTTCCTAGCTTTTTAATAGACTTATCGAACATATGCACCCTCTACAATTGACGTAGAGAATACCTTTTTGTTTACATAATGTCAATACATAGCAACAAAAAAACCTCCGCTAGTTAAACTCAGAGAAGGTTTTCTTAATATTATTGGTATCAGTGCATTAATAGTACAAACTCATTAGCCATTTACGGCAGCAGCAACTTCTGCGGCGAAGTCTTCTTCTTTTTTCTCAATACCTTCGCCCAGTTGGAAACGGACATAAGATGTAAGTTCGATAGAAGAACCAGCTTCTTTGGCGGCATTTTCAATCACTTTAGAGATTTTGTTTTCGCCATCAACAACGAAGACTTGCTCTAGCAGGCAAACTTCTTCGTAATATTTGCGCATACGGCCTTCGACCATTTTTTCAGCGATTTCTGCAGGTTTACCGCTCGCCATAGCTTCTTCTTTCAAGAAATTACGCTCTTTGTCAAGAGCCGCCTGATCAACCGAGCTTTTATCAAGAAACTTAGGGAAAGCCGCCGCTGTATGCATAGCTATCTTTTTACCGAGATCTTCAAGCACCGTCGCATCCGCATCAGATTGCAAAGCCACCAGAACTGCGATTTTACCCATAGTCGCTGTCAGCGCGTTATGGATATAAGACCCAACGCGACCATTATCGACAGACAGTTTTTCCATACGGCGGATAGACATATTCTCACCGATTGTCGCAATCAGGTCTGTCAGTTTTTCTTCAACTGTTTTGCCAGCCTCATATTCAGTCGCTTTCAGCGCATCCACATCAGACGCACTTAATGCTTTTTCAGCAACAGCCTTAACGAAAGTCTGGAATTGTTCGTTACGTGAAACAAAGTCTGTTTCCGCGTTCACTTCAACTGTTACACCTGTTTTCCCATCGTCGGAAATAGCCACAGCAACAAGCCCTTCAGCGGCTGTACGGCTGGATTTCTTTTCAGCTTTCGCCAAACCTTTCTTACGAAGGAAATCAATAGCGTCTTCCATGGAACCGTTACAATCGACAAGTGCCTTTTTGGCATCCATCATGCCAGCCCCTGTTTTTTCGCGCAGTTCTTTTACCATAGATGCAGTAATATCAGCCATGTTCATAAATCCTTTCTCTAAAACAATACAATCTAACCAGCAGATGTAGAAGCTTCAGTCTTCTTAGCTTCCTCTGCGCCATCTCCTTTATCCGCCACTTCTTCAGCAGCTTCCTTTTTTGCTTTTTTCGGCAGTGATACCTCTACCTTTTCAGCAGCCCCGAGATCAGTGCCAGATGCCGTCAATTCAGCCTGAATACCATCAAGCACGGCCCCTGAAACCAGTTCACAATACAGGTCGATAGCACGCAGCGCATCATCGTTACCAGGAACTGGAAAATCAATGCCTTCCGGGTCACTGTTCGTATCAAGAATACCGATAACGGGAATACCGAGTTTATTGGCTTCTTTAACGGCAATGTCTTCTTTGTTCACATCCAGTACAAAAAGGATGTCAGGCTGTCCGCCCATATCCTTAACACCACCAATGGAAAGTTCCAGCTTGTCACGTTCACGTGTCAGCATCAGAATTTCTTTTTTGTTTCTGACAGAATTTTCTTCAGCCAGAATGTCGTTTAGCTCTCTTAAGCGATTGATAGATTTTGAAATCGTTTGCCAGTTCGTCAGCATCCCACCCAGCCAGCGGTGATTAACAAAGTACTGACCTGAACGTTTTGCAGCCTCTGCTACGCGTTCCTGCGCCTGTTTTTTCGTACCAACAAACAGAACACGACCACCGCGCGCCGCCACATCACGAACAGCTTTCAACGCATGATCAAGCATAGGAACCGTTTGTTGCAAGTCAATAACATGGATGCCGTTACGTACACCAAAAATATACTGGCGCATTTTAGGATTCCAACGGCGTGTGTGGTGACCAAAGTGTACACCGGCTTCGAGCAGGTTTCTCATTGTAAAATCAGGCATGGACATGTGTTTTTCTCCTTTATCCGGTTAAGCCTCTACAGGGGATGTGATTGTTAGTTAAGCAACATAACAACACCGGATGGGCCTTCATCATCTGCGCGAAAAAGAACCCGCCCCTATATGTGTGTTTAAATATAGTTCGGGCGGAGATATATACGGTTTACAACCGTTATGCAAGAGAAAAGTAGTGTTTCAGCGGCTTAAAAGGCGAGAAAGAAAACCTTTTTTCTTTTCTTTCTTTGCCAGAATTGTTGTCTCACGCTCAAATACTTTCCCTTTGATGGTCAGCACGTCTGATAAAGGACGCCGCGGCGCAGGACAACGTTTGCCGCCAAAGCCAAAGCGAAGCACGACATGCGCGCGCCCCTGCTGATCAATATCATCATGCAGGCGAAGACGAATTTCCGGCACTTCACAGACCTGATTAAGCGTTGAACAGGAAAGCCCCAAAGACTCAGCCTTTAACAATAAACTCATAAGGGCATGCCCGGTGCGGATGCGTTCTACCGTTCCGCCATGCCGGCTTCCCAGCACGACGACCAAAGGAGTCCCTTTCGCATCGAGAAAATCAACATCGTCGATAGGCGCCCCGTCTTTCCCTCTGAAACGACGAACGATATTGGGAGACAAGCGATTCATGGCAGAAGAAAAACTCTTTTCAGCATAATGAGGCAGGCCATCACCACTATCCGCTCGTCTTGGATCTGTCCAGGCCGCCAGCTCCCGTCTGAAATTCTTGCTTGTATTTTGTATATGATCTGCTTCCACAGCCATTTTCAGAATATTACGGCGGCTTAATTCATTAGAGATATAGAGCCATGCCCCCTCTTTCGTCACAGAATCCTGCAACGCTTTAACCATGTCCAACGGGACATCCTTGTCCTCAAACGAGTCTTGTGCAAAACAACGCGTCGTAATGGCCCGGAATAAAGTAGATTCTTCTTCCGTGAGTGTTTCTTCGGATTTATCCCCCAACGTAACCGTCGCGACCAGATCTTCGGCTTGCGGACTTGGTATAAGGTCTGTCGTCTCTTTATAGCCGAAATAACGAATAGCCAGACGTAAATTATGAAGTGCGGCAGCGCAGCCGATCATAGACTCCCTGTCATCCGGGTCCAGAATAGGCAGTGCACGCCGTCTGTCTATAAAGAGGCTCAGCTTATTACCGTCAATTTCAAACTGCCACGGCTGGCGGTTATATACGGAAGGGGCCAGAATAGCGTAACGCACGCAAAACGCCAATTTTTCACTTACCGATCCGTCGTGTGGAAAATCACCTTCTGCGACGCTCCATGCTTTCATATTTTTTTCTGCCACGTCTATAACTCCTTCACGCTAGGTACCTAAAGAATTTATAGCGGCAGTTGCCCTGAAAAGTAAAGCAGAAGGCTTCATCTTTCTTGTATATTTGTAACGCCCTTAATTATATAGAATTCATTCCTTTGTTCCGGTTTAAATGCCCACCGCCCCGGAACATAGAGCTGTACCGCGCCAAGCTCACCAAGATCCATTTTAAAACTGACTTTTACCCGGCCGTTCCCGGTATTAAGAAGCTTTTCCCGAATGGCTTTAAAGGCCTCTCCCTTATTAACACTAAAGATAAGCTCTTTAACCTGCTCGGCAAGAGATTCCTCAAGTGGTGATACCCGCTGAACAGTATAGCGCACCTGTTCGTCTTTCTGCTCTGCATCTACAGACAGCAACAGAGCGTCACCTGCTGTAAGAAACGATCTGGATGCGGCGAGAAGCTCGGAGAATAAAACAACCTCATAAACACCGGAAGAATCCGAGAGTTGGAGAAAGGCATATTTGTTCCCGGATTGTGAGACTTTTTCCTGCTTCTTAATTAGAATACCGGCCATTTTAAAGCGGCCCGTATGCTTTAGACGCAAAGCCTCTTCTATTTCCTTGTTGGTTTTTATTTCAAGCCGTGACAATTGTTCCCTTTTCGTATCAAGCGGGTGAGCTGACAAATAAAAACCAACCGCATCAAACTCATAACGGAGTTTCTCCAAAGGATCCCACCGGTTAACCTTTGCCAGCGCGGGCAAACCCAAACCATGCCCCTCCCGGCTTTCACCAAAGAGGCTATTTTGCCCGACAGCCCTTTCTTCGGCCTGTTTATGCGCATATTGCAGCAGGATATCGGCTGATGCGTATATTTGCGCCCTGTCAGATACCAAAGTGTCAAAGGCCCCTGCACTGGACAGCATTTCAAATTGCTTCCGGTTCATTGTCTTGGGATCCAGCCTGTTTATAAAATTTTCAAGCGTTTCATAAGAACCGTTTTTATCGCGCTCAGCACACAAAAGGTGCATCGCCTGATCTCCCACCCCTTTGAGCGCAGACAAAGCATAACGAATAGAACCTTCTTCCACGTTAAAATCCGGGCCGGATTTGTTCAGATCCGGTATCAAAAGCCGGATTTCCATCCGGTCCAGCTCTTGCTTAAAAAGAGCAAGCTTATCGGTGTTACCTTTATCAAGGGTCATTAAGGCCGCCATAAACTCAACCGGATAATTCGCTTTCAGCCAGGCGGTCTGATACGCTATAAGCGCATAGGCTGCCGCGTGTGATTTATTAAAGCCATACCCTGCGAATTTTGCGATCTGGTCAAAAATGGCATTGGATTGCTCTTTATCCACTTTGTTATGCTCTAACGCCCCATCGTTAAACATGGCGCGCTGTTTATCCATTTCCTCCTTGATCTTTTTACCCATCGCCCGCCGGAGCAAATCAGCGCCGCCAAGCGTATAGCCTGCCAGAAACTGTGCCGCCTGCATGACCTGTTCCTGATAGATCATGATACCAAACGTCTCTTCCAGAATGGGCTGAAGTTTGGGATGCAGATAGTCCGGCTCTTCGTTGCCATCCTTCACGGAAATATATTTTGGAATATTATCCATCGGTCCCGGACGGTAAAGGGAAACAAGCGCGATAATATCCTCAAAACGGTTCGGCTGCATCTTTCGTAGAACATCACGCATACCCGCACTTTCCAACTGGAACACACCGGATGTGTTACCAGAGGACAAAAGATCATAGGTTTTATCATCTTTAAGGGCCACATGAAGAATATCAATCTTGCGGCCCTCGCCTTCTTCAATCAGGTTAACCGCTTTTTGAATAACGGTGAGTGTCTTAAGACCGAGAAAATCAAATTTTACCAGCCCCGTGCTTTCAACAAATTTCATATTGAACTGTGTCACCGGCATATCAGAGCGTGGGTCACGATACAGCGGCACCAGTTCATGCAACGGGCGGTCACCAATCACCACACCCGCCGCATGCGTTGAAGCATGGCGGTACAATCCCTCTAATTGAAGGGCGATAGAAATCAGTTTTTCGCTGGTTTCATCTTTTTTAATTTCCAGACGCAAATCCGGGTCTTGATCCAGCGCTTCTTTGAGTGTTACCGGGTTAGCAGGATTAGAGGGAATCATTTTGGCCAGACGATCCACCTGACCATATGGCATCTGCAACACACGCCCCACATCACGCACAACCGCACGCGCCTGTAATTTACCAAATGTAATAATCTGCGCGACACGGTCATAACCGTATTTTTCCTGCACATACCGGATCACTTCATCGCGTCTGTCCTGACAAAAATCCACGTCAAAGTCCGGCATAGACACCCGTTCAGGATTCAAAAAACGTTCAAACAGCAGACCAAAACGTAAAGGATCAAGATCCGTAATCTTCAAGGCCCAGGCCACAACAGACCCAGCGCCGGAACCACGGCCCGGACCGACCGGAATATCATGATCTTTGGCCCATTTGATAAAATCAGACACGATCAGAAAGTAACCGGGAAACCCCATTTCCTCAATAATGCCGAGCTCAAAGTCAAGCCGCTCCCAATAGGGCTTTCCTATCTCTTCTTTTTCCTTGTCCGTTTGCTCCCCTTCAAACACAAACTTTTCAAGACGCCATTTTAACCCCTTTTTTGATTGATCCCTTAGCTCCTGCTCTTCATTACGGGAACCGTCTTCGGATTCAAAAGGCGGCAAGATTGGTGCAATCTCGGTCAAAAGATAAGAGCACCGCTGTGCGATAATGCGCGTATTTTGAACCGCCTCCGGCAGGTCGGCAAACAATTCCGTCATTTCCTGTGACGATTTAAAATAGTGCTCCGGTGTTTCTCTGCGGCGGTCTTCTTCTGTGATGTAACGCCCCTCGGCGATACAAAGCAACGCATCATGGGCCTCTACCATGCCTCTATAAGCAAAATAACAGTCATTTGTGGCGACCAAGGGCACATTCAGCTTATAAGCCAGATCAATCAGTGCCTCTTCTATACGATCTTCTTCCGGTAAGCCATGACGTTGAACTTCGATATAAAAACGATCTTTGAAAATCTTTTTTAGCCGTTTTGCGCTTTGATCAGCGGCTTTATCCTGACGATGAACCAGATATTGGCCAAGCGGCCCACGTAGACCGCCGCTTAAACAGATCAGACCGCCATGCAGTTCTTCCAGTGCGTCCCAGTTTGTATGAGGGGCTTCATGGCTCTCACCAGAAAGGAAGGCATCGCTGACAAGCTTACAGAGATTGCGGTACCCCTGCTCGGACTGAACCAGAAAGACCAGTTGGTGCCCTTCCAGCCCCAAGGCAAGCTGACATCCGATAACAGGTTGCACGCCGTTTGACTTGGCTGTTTTAGCAAACTCCATCGCACCGAACAGATTATTCGTATCGGTCACCGCTACGGCCGGCATCTTCTCTTTAACGCAAAGCTTTATAAGATCCTTGACCGGAATGGCACCCTCAGCCAGAGAGTACGCAGAGTGTGTATGAAGATGAATAAACGGTGCGTCAGTCATAAAATATATTAATAACCAAAAAGTCTGCCTTGGCGTAATTCTAAAATACGGTCCATACGATCGGCAAGTTCCAGATTATGTGTTGCTATCAAGGCCCCTATACCAGCATTCCGCACACGATCTACCAGAATTTCAAAGACTTCCTCTGACGTTTCGGGGTCAAGATTGCCAGTCGGTTCATCCGCCAAAAGCAGCTTTGCATCATTGGCCAGTGCTCTTGCAATCGCCACACGCTGCTGTTCTCCACCGGAAAGCTGACCTGGCTGATGATGGAACCTGTTTTGCAATTTCATGCTGGAAAGCAGATTTTCTGCTTTGGCCATCGCCTGCTTTTTTGAGACGCCCGCAATAAGCTGAGGCATCATCACGTTTTCAAGGGCTGTAAATTCAGGTTGCAAATAATGGAACTGATAGACAAAGCCGATAAATTTCCCGCGAAGGGCTGTTCTTTTCTTCTCGCTTAACGTTGAGACATCCGCCCCGGCAAGAAGAATCTCACCGGATGTCGGCGTATCAAGCAAGCCGACCTGTTGAAGCAGTGTGGACTTCCCCGAACCGCTGGGACCGACTAGAGCTACGATTTCCCCGGCTGAAATCCGCATTTCGATATTTTGCAAAACATGTAAATCAGCCCCTCCCTGCTTATAGATTTTTTGCAAGGCCGTCACTTTTAAAAGACTGTCACTATTCATTACGAAGGGCCTCCACCGGATCAAGACGCGCGGCACGCCATGCAGGATAAATCGTGGCCAGAATGGACAAGCCCACAGCAATCAAAAGTACCATCGCCACTTCATGCCAGTCTATTTCAGCCGGAATTTCAGATAGGAACCGGATCTCTTCGTCAAATAAATTCCATTTCGTAAACCCTTCAATCCAACGACGTATAGCCTCAATATTAAACGCAAAACTAATGCCTAAAACAGCGCCAACGAACGTACCAGCGAGGCCGATACTCGCCCCTGTCAGCATAAAGATTTTCATCATGGAAGCACGCGACGCCCCCATCGTTCTCATAATCGCTATATCCCGTCTTTTTCCCTTCACCAGCATATACATACTGGAAATAATATTAAAGGCAGCGACCAGAATAATAAGGGTCAGAATTAAAAACATAACATTGCGCTCAACCTGCAGCGCATTAAAAAAACTGTTATTCGCACTGCGCCAGTCATAGACCCCGGCTTCCCCTTCCACTTCGTATGAAATCAGCTTCTTTATCTCGTCAAGATGAGCGGGATTATCAGTAAATACCTCAAGCATGGACACCGTATTTAAGGGGATTTTGAAAAATTTCTGCGCTGCCTCAAGCGGCATAAAGATAAAACCGCTATTATATTCGTACATCCCCACATCGAAAATAAGCCCAACTGTATAGCGTTTTGAGCGGGGGATCGTACCAAACGGGCCAGCCTTTCCCTTAGGTGCGAGAAGTATAATCTGATCGCCTATTTTCAGGTTATACCTCTCTGCCATTTTGTTGCCGACAGCAACTCTGTCGCCACCAAAATCCTCTAGTCTACCTTCTTTGATGGAGGAGGAAATAATCGGTTTCTTTGCAAAATCTTCCGGGGAAAAGCCTCTGACCATTGCACCAGCAGCATTACCATTGACCGTCATCAGGACCTGATCTTCCACCATGGGAGTCACAGTCACAACGCCATCAATCATCTTAATACGCTCTGCCATAGACTGATAACCGACAAGAGGAGACGATGATGTATATATGTTCAAATGACCATTCAAGCCAAGAATGCGCGAAATAAGCTCCTGTCTAAAACCGTTCATAACGGCCATAACAATGATAAGCGTCGCCACCCCCAACATTATACCGGTAAAGGACAGGCCTGCCACAACAGAGACAAAGCCTTCGGCCTTCCGTGCCCGTAAATAACGGAAGGCCATCATGCGTTCAAAAGAAGAAAATATCACTACACTAACTAAATTGTTATAATTATAAGTTATTGGCTTGTTTGATTAAATTTAAGAAAAAGATTTAATCAGGTGCGTTAACATCCACAACTACAGCCTGTTCCACAGCCGCCTTCAGGCTCTTCTTCACAGCCACACTGTGCCATCACCTGACCGGTTAACAAAGCCAGAAGCTCTGTTTGCTTTTCCATCAGCTCATTTTGCTGCATAATAAGCTGAATCAGCTCTTCTGCTTTGTTCATTACTGTTTCATCAAAACTCATATGTTTCTCCTTCAAATACAGTCTTGTTAAAGATTTTAGTTTTCAAAATGTATCAGTAAGATTTACCCACGTAAACCTTATCACCATTATCTTCAAAAGGCATACACCGAGGTGTCAAAGAATACTCTTTTTTCAACGCCTCAAAAGCCGGTTGTTCAAGTAATTTGGTATCAACACGAACAAAGCCAATATTTCCCTTCTTAAAAAAGTCACGCATCTCATCCAGTGATGACATATCATAGATATGAGAGTCTCTAAAATCACGCGCCCGCTTAAACAATCCATCATGAATTGAATCAAGAATAGAAGATACTTTTTCAACAAATTCATCAACCGCGCAGGTTTCTTTAGAGTCCCGCCCAATATCTCTTCGAACATGTGTCAGGGTGCCCGCGTCCATTTCACGTTCGCCAATTTCAACGCGCAAAGGCACACCTTTCTTAATGCTATCCCACATTTTGTCAGGCACGCGCATCTCACGATCATCCACTTTCACTCTGATCCCCTGCGCTTTTAGCTCGGCCACAACCTTATCCGCATAGGCATTAATGTCTTCTGCTCTGCTATCGTCACGCACAACGGGAATAATGACAACCTGATGAGGCGCAATACGTGGCGGCACAATCAAACCATCATCATCCGCGTGAGTCATAATAACCCCACCTATCAGGCGGGTGGATATCCCCCACGATGTGGTATGAGCATAGTGTTCTTTACCGTCTCTCCCCTGAAATTTAATATCAAAGGATTTTGCAAAATTGGTACTGAGATCGTGGGATGTCCCTGCCTGTAAGGCTTTCCCATCCTGCATCATGCCTTCCATAGCAAATGTCGCGATAGCGCCCGGGAATCTCTCATCTGCCGTTTTTTCACCGATGAGCACCGGCATGGCAAGCGTATTTTCTGCAAAGTCCTTATAAACGTTCAGCATTTTAAGCGCATCTTCCCGCGCTTCCTCTCCCGTTTCAAAAGCATTATGCCCTTCCTGCCAGAGAAACTCGGATGTTCTTAAAAACAGGCGTGTCCGCATTTCCCAACGCATAACATTAGCCCACTGATTGAGTTTCAATGGCAAATCACGATAGGATGTTGTCCAGCGGGCCATCGAATCCCCGATAATCGTTTCAGATGTCGGACGCACAATATAAGGCTCTTCCAACGGAGACGCCGGTTTGAGCCCACCATTTTCCTCATCAACGACCAGACGATGATGTGTCACAACAGCACATTCCTTGGCAAAACCATCCACATGCTCTGCCTCACGAGACATAAAGCTTATAGGAATAAGAAGCGGGAAATAGGCATTATCAACGCCGCACTCTTTGATCATACCATCAAAAATACGCTGCATATTCTCCCATATGGCATAGCCATAGGGTTTTATGATCATGCACCCCCGAACAGGTGAATTCTCGGCCATATCAGCCGCTTTGATAACCTGCTGATACCACTCTGGAAAATTTTCTTCCCGTGTTGGCGTAATAGCTGTCTTTTGTTTTTTATTCTGTTTTTGAGTCTGGGTCATAATTCTGCTTTAGTCTTCTTGTTTTGTGTTTTCTTTTTTCTCTGCTCTATCCGAATAGCATATTGCTTTCACTTTTTCACTAATATCCTTTTCATCGTACATAATTCGTCCATCAGGATAAATCTGCACAGTGCCAACGACAGCTTCCAACCCTACGCCCATATGATTTAGAGACTCTCCCAGTCTTCTTGCCATATCTAACGTAACAGGAAAAACGTACTTTTCCGGCAACATTGTTACTGACTCTGTACCCAAATCCGCAGGAAGAACAGGATTTCCGTTTACATCTACACCTGCCTTGTATGCCACCGAATCATCAGGGACGTATATGTACGGTTTCACATTCTGACAAAACACCGACATACTCTCCTGATTTTCCTCTGCGCCAGAAAGAGACGTAAAAAGCAGTAAACATGACAGAAACGTAAAAAAAATCTTATCATTCTATCCTCATGACATGAACCGTAACTTTGGGCTTAATGGCCATCATGTGCTGCAGATAGCGCCTGACGCCTATACGGATCTCTTCTGACAAAAAGTGATCCTCCATGCGGTATTCCACAGATATATCTACAAGGATATCATCAATTTCATCCATAATGCCTTTAATAAAATCTTCTTCATCATCCATCTCAGGATCAATAAGACCGATTGTATCTATTTTCGGATCCGATAACAGATTCCCCCGAAAATCCACAGCAATTGAAATATGAACAGCCCCTGTATATTGCAGTTTTCTACGCTGAGAGATAGAACGGTGGTCCGCGCGAATGACACGACCAGGCTCTACAGCCAGCAGTGCAGACGGGACATGATCTACAATTTCCGGACGGCCCGGTGCCAACTGGATCACTGAACCGTTATTGGGCACGATCACATTATCTATACCACACGCCGTAGCCAGCTCCCCCTGTGCATGAAGCTGTGTTGCTTCGCCATGAACCGCTATCACCGTCTTTGGATTGACCCAGCTATACATATCCTTAATCTCATCCTGATACGGATGACCCGAGACATGAATTTTGTGAGGCGTTTCATTTTGAGTAATCACATGAACACCAGAGGCTGTAAGATTATTTCTGACCGCATTAATATCCTTTTCATTCCCCGGAATTTCGCGGGAAGAATAAACAACCGTATCCCCCTTCCCAAGCCTTAGGCCGTTCCAGTCACCCCGCGCAATACGGGATAAAGCCGCCCTGTGTTCCCCTTGAGACCCCGTTACAATGAGCACCGTATGCTCAGGTGGCAAAAGTTTAAGATCAGAATCCGGGATAAAATCAGGTACATCATTGAGAAAACCGTTCTCACGGGCTGCACCAATCATACGGTGCAATGATCTTCCAATGACGCAAACAGACCTGTCTGTCTCCCTCGCAGCCCGGCAAATTGACTGAATTCTGGAGATATTAGAAGAAAACATTGTGACAGCAATACGTCCCTTCACTTCCTTAAACAGGGCCTGAATGCCCTGTTCAACGTCAGCCTCGGAACCAGAACGCCCCGGCGTTGCTGCATTTGTAGAATCACCGATATAAGCAAGCACCCCTTCTTTTCCTACTTTTTTGAACGTATTTTCATCTGTTCTGTGTCCAAGAACAGGAGAAGGATCCAGATTCCAGTCTCCGCTGTGAAGAACACGGCCCATATTCGTCCCAATAACAACCGATACGGCTTGAGGCACCGAATGAGCGACAGAAATAAAATTCAATGAAAAAGGCCCCAAATCAACAGGTTCACCTGGCACTATATTGAATACTACAGCCTCTTTATTTTCGGACTTTTCAGAGAGCTTCTTACGTAATATATTCGCCGTAAAATCAGTCGCATAAAGCGGACACTTCAACCTATTCCACAAATAAGAAACCGCACCAATATGATCCTCATGAGCATGGGTCACAATAAGACCAACAATATCCTTTTTTGACTCTTCTATAAGCGCGGGATCCGGCAACAATATATCAACCAAAGGAAAACGGTGGTCAGGAAAACCTATCCCGCAATCAATAAGGAGATACTTCCCTTTATAAGCATAAAGATTAAGGTTACACCCAAATTCTTCACTGCCACCCAGAGGAATAAAATAGAGTTTATCGTGATCAAGTTCTAGCTGATCTGTCATGCGTTCTTCTTATAAAGTGTTAAGAGACCTTTTAAGGTCAGTTCGTTATCAATCTGCTCAATGGAGGATAAATTCTCGGTAAATAAGGTCGCTAAACCGCCTGTTGCTATAACAAACGGTGCTGGCCCACCCATTTCTTCTGAAATTTTGTTAACCATACCGTCTATCATGCTAATATAACCATGATAAATGCCTGAGCGCATAGCCGAAATCGTATCGTTTCCGATGACAGAGTCCGGCTTTTTTATACCAATTTTGGGCAACTTGGCTGCCGCAGCATGCAACGCCTCCAAAGACAGATTTATTCCAGGCGCAATAACACCGCCGGAATAGCTTTTTCTTGCATCTATAACATCAAACGTCGTTGCCGTGCCGAAATCAATAATGATCGCAGGGGCCGTATAATACTCAAGAACAGCAATCGCATTCACCAAACGATCCGCCCCGACCTCATCCGGCCTTGGAAGATTAATATCTATACCAAGATCCAAATCATCCAGACCGATAATTAAGGCCTCACAGTCAAATATATCCCTGCACACCTGCCGCAAATTATAATTCGCATCAGGCACAACAGAGCTGATAATCGCATGATGCACTGACGAAACATCCAGTTTCTCACGCATGAAAAGCTGAAATAAAAATGACGCATATTCGTCAGCCGTTCTTTTGGAATCCATCCTGCAGCGCCAGGAAGCCCGTAAAACATCGCCATCATATATAGCAAAGATTATATTCGTATTTCCGGCATCAATGACTAAAAGCATGGTTCTAAATATGTTACATTATTGCTGGTTCAAAAAACTGTCTCGAGAGTTATAAAGATTTTCTTCTTATTTACCAGCGATAAAAACGCCAAAAAAGACACCCTTTAAGAAGATTTTGACATTTTAGACATAAATATGTAATTTACCGGCATGAATACAGTACAGGGAAAAAACATTATTATCGCAGGCGGCGCAGGTTTCGTTGGCGACGGCATTACAAGAGCACTGCTTTCTGCCGGCGCTCATGTTCTTATTGTAAGCTGCTCAGATCAATGTATAAAAAAACTGGATGAATCTCTTTCTGCCGAGCAAAAAAGTCGTTTAAATACCATTCATGCCAGAATCGGCACAGATGATGGTGATAAAATACTTTCAAACAGACTTAACGATGGCACACTCTGGCACGGTGCTGTTGCCTGCCTTGGCAAATGGGCATCACAAGGGCCTATTGTTGACCTTAACCCTAATGAATTAAAAGACTTGATTTTTGGCAATCTGATCTCTCACATCAGATTTATGCAGCTCGCACTTCCACGTATTTCTGATGGCGGCCAATATATTCAGATAAACGGCATAGGCATGGATAAACCTATTCCGAATGCCGGAATCATGTCTGTGTTTGATGCGGCAACCCATATGCTAAAAAATGTCGCAGCAGAAGAGTGGCAATATTCAAACATTTCAGTTTACACGCTCGCCATACAAAACCATGTTATGAGCACTTCTGCAGAAAAAGACAGTGCATCCACGTTCACCCCAGAGCAAATCGGCCAACGTGTAACGGAATTGCTCGGCAACGCACACTGCACTCACCGGCATGGCCGCACACTGCGCTGGGCTCATCCCTGGCAACAAATGCCTTAAAAAAAACAGCCCTATATATTAAAGATTTCACCAGCCGTAATCGCGATTCTTTTCTTATCTGCCTGCTCCAGAATAAGAGCCCCCTGCGCGTCAATATCTATGAACCGCCCTTCAAGGGTTGTCTTTGCAAAACGTGCCTGAATCGTTTTTCCAATGTAAGCCGCATGAGATAACCATTGCTCTCTAATTGCAGAAAATCCTTCTATATCATATAGTTCCATATATTTTTTAATTTCATTTAGAAATAGCTCTAAAAAAAACATAGGATCTATGTCTTTTCTAGCGATAGCTTCCAGTCCGATTTTTCCTGTTGGGAAAGATTTAATATTAACGCCCACACCTACAAATAGAATCCTTTTATCTCCTGTGCCAAACGAATCGCTTTCCAGAAGGATGCCCGCACATTTTTTCCCCTCCAGCAAAACATCATTGGGCCATTTAAGGCTCATTTGACCCGTTTTTGGGACGGTCTTTTCTATCGCTTTAAAAAGAGATAATCCTATAATAAAGGAATAATGACTAATATCACGTGGCGCAAAATCGGGGCACAGCAGGATAGAAGTATAAAGATTCCCTTCCTCTGATATCCATTGATTTCCATGACGTCCACGACCTTTCGTCTGTGATTCGGCAACAATAACAAGCCCCTCTTTTGCACCATTTTGAACCTCCTCTTTCAGGATATCCTGCGTAGAGGTCACAATACCGTGCTTTTTTATGTTCCAGAAAATAGACATTGTACAGCGGCAAAAGAAGTATCAACAAACGGAGCAGGATAAACAACAAAACCAAGGATACAAACAAGGACAAGCAAGATCACAACTTTCCTGCAAAAAGCCGACTCCATATCAAACGGATCTTTAGCCTCATCAAAAAACATGATTTTGATAATACGAATATAATAATATGCTGAAACAACAGAGCTCAGCACCCCGATCACAGCGACAGCATAAAATCCGCCAGAAATAGCCGCTTTAAAGACAAACAGTTTACCAAAAAATCCGGCCATGGGAGGGATGCCCGTCATTGAAAAGAGGAAAACAGCAAAGGCATAAGCCAGCACAGGATGATTTTGAGACAAACCGGAAAGATCCTTCAAATGCTCAAGCTCTTGCCCATCGCGCCTCATATAAAGAATGACAGCAAACGCACCGGCTACCATAAACATATAGACAGTCATGTAGATCAAGAGTGCGCCAATGCCTTCCGGGCTGTTCGGTAACAGACTCATCATGGCGTATCCCATATGACCAATAGCACTATAAGCCATCAGACGCTTTATATTTTCCTGTCTGATAGCGGCAAACGCACTCCACACCATAGAGGCGACAGAAATAAAGATGATAATTTGAACCCACTGATCATAAAAACCGGAAAATGGGCCGGTCAGTATCCGGGCAAGTAACGAAAAAGCAGCCAGCTTTGGCACAATAGCAAAAAAAGAAGTCGAAGCCGTTGGCGAGCCTTCATAAACATCCGGCGTCCACATGTGAAAAGGTACCGAAGATAATTTGAAAGCAAACGCACTCAAAATAAACGTCATGCCTATAAGGAAGGCAATATGTCCATTCCCATTCCCGGCAACCTCTTTTGATAGAAGCGCAAAATCAGTTGTTCCCGCAAAGCCATAGAGTAAAGAAATACCATAGAGCAGCATACCTGAAGATAACGCCCCTAAAACATAATATTTAACAGCCGCTTCTGCTGACTTGATGGTATCTCGTCTAAAAGCAGCCAGCACATAAAGGGAAAGAGCCTGAAGCTCTACCCCCAGATACACTGACAGAAAATTATTGGCTGAAACCATTACCATCATACCAATACCCGCCAGAAGGATAAGAACGGGATATTCAAACCGCTCTAACGCCTCTTCGCTTTTCAGATACCCCGCAGACAACAACAACGACAGAACAACCCCGGATAAAATCAGAAATTTTGAAAAAGCCGCAAATGGATCAATGATAAACAACCCATTCAGGAGAATAGTTCTCTCCCATCCGATACAAAACAGCAAGACGGCCGTAAAAAAGCATATAAAAACTGCGGCAACAGAAACCGCATTAACCGGAGATTTTTGCCTGAACAAACCAAAGAGAAGAAGCAAAAGCGTTGAGGCCGCCATAAAGATCTCAGGCATAACGGGCGGAAAAGACATCATGGCTCAGGCTCCTTCCTTAATAAAAGGCCCATCTCATATTGCGCGACAAGTTTATCAACGGAAGGAGTCACGTAATCAAGGACGTAAGATGGCAGAACACCCATCCATAAAACAAGAAGTGCCAGTGGCACCAAGATAGCGCGTTCTCTGACATCCAGATCGTTCAAATTTTTCAGTTTTTCGTTCTCAAGAGGACCAAACATGACTTTCTTGTAAAAACGCAGCATATAAGCTGCCCCCAAAATAGTCCCTAATGCACCGAATATCGCAACAGCTCTATCAATCTGGAACACACCTAGCAAAGAGAGAAATTCTCCTATAAAACCGGATGTCCCCGGCAACGCCAGGCTCCCCAATGAAAAAATCATGAGTAACATGGCATAAAACGGCATCTTTGTTACAAGACCGCCATACTGATTAAGTTCCAATGTCTTTGTCCGCTCATATAGCATACCCACACATAGAAACAGGGCCGCTGAGACCAGCCCATGAGAAATTAATTGAAAAAGCCCGCCTGAAATCCCCTGAACCGTGCCAGAGAAAATACCAAGAACGCAAAACCCCATATGAGCCACAGAGGAATAGGCAATCAGCTTCTTCATATTATCCTGTACCAACGCAATCATAGAGGTGTATATGATCGCCACAACGCCCAGCCAGAAAAGCAACGGCGCAAAATGTGCAACAGCTACCGAAAACAACGGCAAGGAAAAGCGTAAAAAACCATAAGCACCCATCTTAAGAAGAACGCCAGCCAGAATAACGGAACCGCCAGTCGGTGCTTCCACATGCGCATCAGGCAGCCAGGTATGCAGTGGCCACATTGGAAGTTTCACTGCAAAACTTGCCATAAAAGCAAAAAAGAGTACGTATTGGTATAATGGTGAAATTGATGCATCCATAAGGTCCGGAATACTCGTCGTTCCTGTCTCTACATACAACGCCAGCAGGCCTAACAGCATCAAAACAGACCCTAAAAGCGTAAAAAGAAAGAATTTAAAAGCAGCATAAATGCGGTTATGGCCTCCCCAAATACCAATGATAAAAAACATCGGTATCAGAACACCTTCGAAAAACACATAGAACAACACTGTATCAAGTGCTGTAAACGTGCCAATCATAAAGCTTTCAAGGATAAGAAACGCAATCATAAATTCTTTGACACGGTGGGTAACAGAACGCCAGCCAGCCAGCATGGCAACAGGTGTCAGACATGAAGACAACAGTATCAAAAACAGCGAAATACCATCAACCCCCATATGATACGCTATACCAAGTGTCGGGAACCACTCATACTTTTCTACAAATTGGAAATCAGGGTTAGCTGGATCAAATCTTGAAAAAAGAAAAAGAGATAACGCAAGAGAGAAAAATGCCGTAAACAGTGCCGCATGTTTTGCATTTTTAGCGACTTGATCCGGCTCCCCCCTGACCGTCAGCACAAAAAAAGCACCAATCAACGGCAAAAAGGTCAACAAAGAAAGGAGAGGAAAATCAAGCATTAGAGATGTCCTTCCAACATAAACCAGCTAATGAAGGCGATCAAAGAAGCCACCATAACAAACGCGTAGAAATAAAGACGTCCGGTCTGGACGGCACTAAAGACTCCCGCCAGTCTTCTGGACAAAAGAGCCAGACCATTAGGCCCGGCTCCATCAATAATAAGCCGGTCGCCAACATCTTTGAAAAAAAGACCAAGGCGTTTTACCGTTTGAACAACGAGCACATCATAGATGTTGTCGACATAGTATTTATTTTCCAACAAAATCCGAACAGGCTTAAAAACCGGAAAACACATATGTCTGATATAAATCATATAGGCCAGAAGAATTCCAATCCCCCCCATAACAGACGGCAGATATTTGACCCAGACAGGCACATGATGAACAAATGTCAAACTATCGTTTTCCGGTTGTACATAGAGGCTATCGCCCCAAAATACTTCGCGGTTCCAACCACTTGTATATTCGATCCCCTTTTCATCGACATGGATAATTTCATCGCTGACCGAGGCCGTAAAACCTCCTTCGAACAAGTAACCGCCCATAATAGCCATCACAGAAAGAATCATAAGGGGATACAGCATCACACGGGAGGCCTCATGAATATTCTTTTGAACCGCTTCCGGCATACGTGGCGTACCGTGAAAAGAAAGGAACAAAAGGCGTGCCGCATAAAAACCAGTCATTAGAGCCGTCGCCGTACCTAACCAGAAAGCCATAAGTCCATGTGTCGAATGGCTGGCAAATGCGGCCTCCAGAATAATGTCTTTTGAATAATAGCCGGCGAAAAACGGCATACCGGTAAGAGCCAGCACCCCGATCCACATAAAAACATATGTATTGGGTATGCGCGCCCAAAGCCCGCCCATTTTTCTCATATCCTGCTCATCCGATACGGCATGAATAACAGCACCAGCCCCTAAAAATAAAAGAGACTTAAAGAAAGCATGCGTAAACAGATGAAACATTGCAGCCCCATAAGCCGACACACCAAGTGCAAGAAACATATAGCCGAGCTGGCTCATCGTGGAATAAGCAATAACCCGCTTTATATCATTCATAACAAGAGCCATTGTTGCGCCAATAAAGGCTGTTAGTGCACCAACCACACACACAAGCGATAAAGCGAAAGGCGCATACTCGAATAAAGGAGAAAAACGCGCCACCAGAAAAACACCGGCCGTCACCATTGTCGCCGCATGAATAAGTGCGGAAACCGGCGTCGGGCCTTCCATAGCATCCGGCAACCAAGTATGCAGCCCCAACTGTGCCGACTTACCAACCGCGCCCAAAAACAACAAAGTCGCTATAAGCGTTAGTGCATGATATTCATGCCCAAGAATATTAAATGTATGTCCCTGAAAACCTGAGACATTCAAAAAAATCTCTTCCAGGTTCAATGTCCCAAAAAGGACGAAAATCGCCATAATACCAAGGATAAAGGCAAAGTCCCCTACTCTGTTAACAACAAAGGCTTTTACAGCCGCTTTGTTTGCGCTCTCTTTATGAGTCCAGAACCCAATCAAAAGATAGGAAGACAGCCCAACACCCTCCCAGCCAAAGAAGAGCTGCAAGAGATTATCCGCCGTCACCAGCATCAGCATCGCAAAGGTAAACAAGCTTAAATAGGCCATGAAACGCGCTTTGTGCGGATCATGCGCCATATAACCAATGGAATAAATATGAACAACAGAAGAAACAATTGTCACAACCAGAAGCATCACAACAGATAAAGAATCAAATCGTAAAGCCCAGTCAATATGCAAAGCCCCTGACGAAAACCATTTGCTGAGGAAGATCGTACGGGGAGCCTCATTCAGCACGACATCATGAAACAGGTAAATAGACGCCGCACAGGACAACAGCACCGCAAAACAGGTTATAAATTGTGCCCCCTTGTCCTTAATATGCTTGCCTAAAAGACCCGCTACCAAAAAAGACAACAGTGATGGGAAAACTGCAATATATTCCATATATTTTACCCGCTGCCTTTTATCCCTTCATCACAGTCACATCATCAACCGCGATGGACCCTCTGTTTCTAAAAAAGACCAGTAATATAGCAAGGCCGATGGCCGCCTCCGCCGCAGCTACAGTTAAGACGAACATAGAAAAAATCTGCCCGCCCAGATCATCCAGATAAGCCGAAAACGCAACAAAATTAATATTCACGGATAAGAGCATTAACTCAATACACATCAGGATAAGTATCACATTTCTGCGATTAATGAAAATTCCCAGAATGCCTAAAACAAACAAAATGGCTGACAATCCCAGATAGTGATACAATGTAACGTCCATTTTACATCCCTACGCCCGGTGTGACTTTTTGAATATTAAGAATATCTTCGGGCTTTACAGCAGTTTGCTCTGACACACGCTGACGTTTTGCCTTGTGCGTATCCCTTAATGTCAGGGTAATTGTCCCAATCATAGCCACAAAAAGAACCAGACCGGAGAGTTGAAACGCATAAACATAGTCCGTATAAAGTACAGCCCCTATTGCTTTTGTGTTTGTCATATCTTCTGATGATAATATGGGATGTTCGGAGAGATTCCCTGCTATATGGGAAGATCCCCCCCACCCCTGAAAAAGGAGAAGTAACTCGACCAGTAAAACACCAGCTATTAAAATAGAGATCGGCGTATATTTCACCATATCCTGCCTGAGAGAAGAAAAATCAATATCCAGCATCATCACAATAAACAGGAACAAAACGGAAAGAGCCCCCGCATAGACAATAACCAGCATAAACGCCAAAAACTCTGCCCCTAAAAGAACAAAAAGACCGGACACATTAAAAAAGCACAAAATCAGGAAAAGGACGGCATGAACAGGATTCCGCGCCGTAATAACCATCACGGCACTCAGTACCAAAATCGAAGCAAAGAAATAAAAGACAACAGCCTGAATCATTCTTTATTTTTAATCACAAATATGGGGGAAGGCAAGATAGGCTCTTGATCTTTTCTGCAAGAAAAGGGAAATTATTCGGCGTAGTTACTGTGCTTTCCAATTATATAAAATGCGGTTTTCCAATACTATGAGACACCCCCTTCTACTTTATTTTCTTTTGGCTGTCTGCCTATTCTCCCCTCTCTCTTTAACCGCAAAAGCAGATATCATTGATTCATGTGAAAGCCATAACTATGACTACCTGCTTTTTGGCTTGGGTATTTATGATATTATAGACGATGAGAAAGCAGCCGATTTTAGAGTAGAATATCGCCATGGCACCCCCTTCATTTGGGAAATAAAACCGTTTTTGGCGGCTGAAGTAACAAGCCACGCCTCCGTCTGGGCCGGGGCCGGTATCTATATGGACCTTAATTTAACAGACAATGTTATCTTTACCCCAAGCTTTGGCGCAGGCGTTTATGCAAAAGGAAGTAGTGATCTTGATCTTGGCTATCCGCTCGAATTCCGCTCTCAGTTAGAATTATCTTACGAATTTGAAAACACAGACCGAATCAGTCTTGGCGTAGCTCATATTTCAAACGCCAGCCTTGACGAAGATAATCCGGGCACAGAGATTTTAAGCCTCTCCTACCACATTCCATTTGACCGGATATTTTAATACGGAAAGCAGGTTTTACCTGTATTTTTCGTCAGCCTTTATATTCCGGGCGATTGACGGCTCCCATTTTTTGCCATTCGCCAACAGCTTTTCTTTTGAATAATACAGAGCCTGACGCGTTTCACCTATAAACTCAAAATTCGGGCCTTCTACAATCGCGTCAACCGGACAGGCTTCCTGACACAGACCGCAATAGATGCATTTGCTCATGTCTATATCATAGCTAAAAGTCCGTCGGCTGCCATCCTCTACACGGACACCGCCATTAATGGTAATAGCCTGCGCCGGACAAACGGCTTCACACAATTTACAGGAGATACAGCGTTCCTCCCCGTCATCATAGCGGCGGAGCGCATGTTCTCCCCTAAAGCGGGGGCTTATATGCCCCTTTTCATTCGGGTAATGAATGGTCGCACGAGGCACAAAGAACATATATTTCAGGGTCAAAGAGAGTCCCTTGATAATGTCCAGCAGGAAAAAAGACCGAAGACGAAAATGGCTCATGACGGCAGTGCTCCCATCGCAAGAAGGGTACCTGACACGACGATGACCCAGAGTAAAGTAAAGGGCAGAAAAACTTTCCAGCCCAGCCGCATCAGCTGATCATAACGAAAACGGGGCAAGCTCGCCCTGGCCCAGACAAAAACAAAGAGAACAAGAAACGTTTTAAGCCCGAACCAGATAAGCCCCGGCACAAAAGATAAAACACCAAGCCCAATAGGTGGCAGCCAGCCCCCCAGGAATAAAATAGTCGTCATCGCGCTCATCAGGATCATATTGGCATATTCTCCAAGGAAGAAGAGCGCAAAAGTCATGGAAGAATATTCTACCATAAACCCGCCAGCGATTTCAGATTCCCCTTCCGGCAGATCAAAAGGCGCACGATTCGTTTCCGCAAGAATGGAAATCACAAAGACCACCAGCATAGGAAAGAGCAGAATATGCACCCACCATGGCCGCTCATACATCACAATCTCTGTTAAATTCATTGAGCCGGTGCAAAGAAGTACGCACACAATGATGACTCCCATTGAAACTTCGTACGAAATCATTTGCGCTGCGGCCCTTAAGCCTCCGAGAAAGGCATAACGGGAATTGGACGCCCATCCTGCCATAATAACGCCATACACCTCCATAGACGCCACAGCCAGTAAGAAGAGAATCCCAACATTGATGTCTGCCACAACCCATTTATAGGAAACAGGAATCACAGACCATGCCGTAAGAGACAGCATAAAAAGCAGAATCGGGGCCATATAAAAAACAGGTCGATCGGCCTCATCCGGTACTATCGTTTCTTTCGAGAGCAGCTTAAGACCATCGGCCACCGGCTGCAATAAACCAAAAGGCCCCACCATCGAAGGGCCGATCCTCCGCTGCATGGCCCCCATAATCTTACGTTCGGCATATGTCATATAGGCCACGCAAACAAGCAGACCGCCAATAAGTGCTACAATATGCAGCAGCGTAAATAACACGGGCCAGCCATATGTCAAAAAAAGGTCTGTCATAATTTAAGTGCTACCCTTCTTCCTTTACAAAAGCGTCTACACATTTTGCCATGGTCTCGGACGCGCGTGAAATAGAATTTGACTGGTAAAAATTAGGGATATGTATGGTGAAATCCCTTTTCTCAGGCATCTTCTCCTCATCAGCATCCTTTATACCAAATGTCGTAAAACGAGCCTTTTTAATCGAATCAAATTCAGTCAAATGCGGCCATTCCCCGGCAATACGTTCTCGAATCTCCAAAAGAGAATTATATGGCAAAGGAATCTCCAGATGATCCGATAGTGCCCGCAGAATTTTCCAGTCCTCTTTCGCATGGCCCGGCGGCTTAACAGCCTTACGCGCCTGTTGAGGCCGCCCCTCCATATTCACATAAACAGCATCTTTTTCCGTATAGGCGCAGCCCGGCAACACAACATCTGCCTGCTGCGCATTTTCATCACCATGATGCCCCTGATAGATAATAAAGGGACTTTTACCTGTTATGGCCCGCACATTGAATTCATCCATATTCAACAGATAAATCAAGTCCATCTCTTCCAGAGAAACCTCATCCTTGGGCACAAAACCAATTTCCAGAGCCCCGACCCGTGATGCCGCATTATGAAGCATATTAAAATCAGCTTTATAGGCTTTAGCCAGATCACAGCACAACGCGTGATAATATTGTCTTTTGCTTCCCCTGAATGTGCCCATGCCAGCAATGATCAGAGGCTTCTTTGCTTCTTTTAGCGGAAAGGTATGCTTGTATTCCCCTTTTTCAAAGGCTTCCAACTCATCCGGGCTAACGGCTTTAAGTATTTTGACACCAGCCCTGCGCAAGCGTGACCACAGCAAAGGAGCCTCTGTCTTGAGATCTGTCCCTATAAGCAGGGCCACATCATATTCTTCAATCCGGTTAATCATAGAATTAAAGAGATAGCCATACCGTTTCGACGTATCAAAACGTGCCCCATCCACACGGCATTCAAGATTTTTTGAACCTAAAGACATCATCAGGTCCTTTAACGCCACCATAGACTCCAGATCACAAAGATCACCTGCCAGTGCCGCCATTTTAGACGAGTCTTTCATTTTCATTCTTTTGGCTATAAGAGCAAAAGCCTCCTCCCAACTCACCTCTTCCAGTTTTGCGCCTTTTTTCTTACGAATCCATGGGCGATCCAGCCGGTTTTTTAAGAGCCCATCATGCGCGAAACGAGTTTTATCGCTAATCCACGCTTCGTTCAGTGCTTCATGAACACGAGGCAAAATACGAATCACTTCATCTGCCCTTGAATCAATGCGGATATTACTGCCAAACGCATCATGAACATCAATAGAATCGGTACTCACCAGCTCCCAGCTTCGCGTGCGGTAAGCATAAGGTTTGGCCGTCAAAGCACCAACCGGGCATATATCTATCAAATTACCGGACAGTTCAGACCCTACGGCTTTTTCTATATAGGTTCCGATTTCTGCGTTTTCGCCACGGTGGAGCTGCCCCAGATCATGTATCCCTGCAATCTCTTCTGCAAAACGAATGCAACGCGTACAATTAATACAGCGTGTCATAATGGTTTTGATAAGCGGCCCCAGCGCCTTATCTTTTACGATCCTTTTCGGTTCATGAAACCGGGAACGGTCAAGGCCATAGCCATAAGCCTGATCCTGCAAGTCGCACTCACCGCCCTGATCACAGACCGGACAATCGAGCGGGTGGTTAATCAGGATAAGCTCCATAACGCCATGACGCGCTTTCCTGACACGCTCTGAATTTGTATGAACCACCATGCCTTCCGCACATATCGTCGCGCAGGCCGGCACAGGTTTTGGCGGCCCATTCTCAAGATCAACCAGACACATCCGGCAATTCGCCGGCACGCTCAGGCGTTCATGGTAACAAAAATGCGGAATCTCGATCCCAAGCATCTTCGCGGCCTCTAACACAGAAGTGCCGGGTTCAACGTCTATAATCTGTCCATCTATGCTGAGTTTTGGCATGTTGTTCCTTTTTTACCGCGAAGATGCGAAGGGGCGAAGCATCTCACTTAAAATAACACGTTTAATTCCATTCTTAATAAGAGCTTCCTTAAAATTAATAACAAAGCCCATAGATATCTTTGCCTGCTTCATGTAAGAAATAAGCTGAGCCTCATGAACGGGCAGCATTCTTTCCACTGTTTTTAATTCAAGAATAATATGATCCTCTACAATCATATCAAGCCTATATTCAGTTGGAAGTTTTTTTCCTTTATAAAACACGGATAAAGGTTTTTGCGTTTTAACGCCTATACCCCTTTCCTGAAATTCTTCAATTAAAGCCTCTTCATATATTTTCTCAAGAAATCCCGGACCAAGCTCTTTATGAACTGAAAAAACACAATCAATAACCTTTCTGGATAATTCATCCAGCTCTACAGGCATATCTGAGTGTTTCCTTAATGTGCTCATTGTGAGAACCTTATTTTTTTACCGCGAAGAAGCGAAGGGGCGAAATAATTTTTATTCCTTATTATCAGAACTAGACAATAAGTAGCCAGCTATTGTCCCAATTCCCTTAAAGCTTTAGGTATTGTGGTTTTTATACCGATACTGCCTGTTATTTTTATTTTTATGCCAGAACCTAATAATCAGGCGGCCATTTTTGGTTTGCTGGGTACAATATCCTTGCCCTTTTGCTTTCAATCTCTCAGTTACGGATCCAATACCAATAGCAGAGATAGTCAAGCACAGTGCTATAGTAACAAATTTTAATGCGTTCATATTCTTCGCTCCTTCGCCTCTTCGCGGTAAAAAAACATTCATCTCCCCTTTTTACGATATTCCAGTATCCGTTTTTCCAGTTCCGGTCTAAAATGTTTTATCAGCCCCTGAACCGGCCATGCCGCAGCGTCTCCAAGAGCGCAGATTGTATGGCCTTCGATTTCTTTTGTTATGTCATAGAGCCTGTCTATTTCATCAATTGTCGCCTGCCCTGTGACCATACGGTTCATAATACGCGCAACCCAGCCTGTGCCCTCGCGGCATGGCGTACATTGACCGCACGATTCATGTGCATAGAAACGCGATAAACGGGCAATCGCATACACGATATCCGTTGAGGAATCCATAACGATAACGCCTGCCGTGCCAAGTGCTGTGCCATGTTCATGCAACGAATCAAAGTCCATATGAACGCCGTTACAAAGCTCACCCGGCAACAGCGGCGTAGAAGAGCCGCCCGGAATAACAGCCAGCAAGTTATCCCAGCCGCCACGCACGCCGCCTGCATGTTTTTCAAGGAGTTCCCGCAAATGGATTCCCATCTCTTCCTCCACATTGCACGGAGTCTCTACATGCCCGGAAATACAAAATACTTTTGTACCGGTATTTCTTTCATCACGGCCAAGCGATGCAAACCACTTTGCGCCACGTCTTAGAATCGTGGGCACAGATGAAATCGTTTCAACATTATTGATCGTCGTAGGACAGCCATATAACCCCGATACTGCAGGAAAAGGCGGCTTGTTTCTGGGCTGTCCCTTTTTGCCTTCGATACTTTCGAGTTGCGCGGTCTCTTCCCCGCAGATATAGGCCCCGGCCCCGCGGTGTAGCACAATATCAAACGCCCAGCCGGATCTGGCGGCATTTTTGCCAAGCAAGCCAGCATCATAGGCCTCATCAATCGCCGTCTGAAGGATTTGTGCCTCACGGTAAAACTCTCCGCGAATATAGATAAAAGCCGTATGCGCACCAATCGCAAAACCAGCGAGCAACGCCCCTTCTATAATCTTATGTGGTTCGTTACGAATAATATCCCGGTCTTTACACGTCCCCGGCTCCGACTCATCCGCGTTCACAACAAGATAGGATGGTTTCTCAAGATCATGAGGCATAAAAGACCACTTCATCCCTGTCGGAAAGCCTGCCCCGCCACGCCCCCGAAGGCCAGACGCTTTAACTTCCTCAACAATCCATTCACGACCTTTTTTAATAAAAGAAGCCGTTTTATCCCAATCCCCACGCGCCTTCGCCGACTTTAAATCAGCCCCCAGTTCTCCATAGAGATTTGTATATATGCGATCTTCTAGTGCGAGCATTCTTTCTTAACCGTTATTACCGTTTCCCTAACCGTCATTCCCGCGCAGGCGGGAATCCAGATCATTTTACAACGTGCTATATAAATCTTCCCAATCAGGATTCATTTTTTCAATCATACGCAGCTTCCATTTTCATTCCCATTTTTTAATTTGCTTTTCCCTTTTTATTGCTTCGCTCATGTCCTCATGGACTTCAAACCAAACCAGAACATGGGTTCTATATTTTTTTGAAAATCCTTCTACAATATTGTTTTTATGTTCCCAGACACGTTTTCTTAAGTCAGAAGTGACCCCTGTATACAGTGTTCCGTTTCTCTTACTAGATAAAATATATACGCATGGCTGTTTCATCTTTTTCTGGATCCCCGCCTTCGCGGGGATGACAATTTATCCTTTCTTCTTATTTCCTTCCACATGCACATGGCTTTGAACATTGCCTTCCGGTTTGCGATCCACCTTCCGGGATTTTTCCGGCTTTAAGGTCGTCCAGAATCTCAATGATACGCGCAGGCGTCAAATCTTCGTAGTACGTATCATTAATCTGCACGACAGGTGCATTCACGCACGCGCCAAGACATTCCACCTCCATCATGGTAAAGAGCTTATCCTTGGTCGTCTCTCCCATTTTGATATTCAGATGCTCTTCACATGTCCGGCATATTTCACCTGCCCCGCGGAGCCAACATGGAGTCGTTGTGCAAAACTGAAGCAAATATTTCCCCACCGGCACCAGATTATACATGGAATAAAACGTTGCGACTTCATACACCTTGATCTTTGGCATGGAAAGGATGTGCGCAATCGTATCCATCGCGGCCTGCGGTATCCAGCCCCCGTAAGGCGGCTCAGCCGTTGCACCCTCTTCAGCCATTTCCCGTTGCACCAGATCCAGCAAAGGCATCACAGCACTTTGCGCCTGTCCCTCTGGATAGCGCGCAATAATATCCTCTACTTTCTTCTGATCCTTGAAAGTAAAAAATTCCGGCTGATAGGCCGCATATGGATCGTATTCTTTTTTCACCTTTTTTCCTTACACTCTCCAAAGATCCCCGCTGATCCGGGGAAGGCAAATTTTGACGATAATGCTTTCCCCGGATTAGCGGGGATCTTAACTTCTACCCCGTATGAAACGCATAAAAATCATCATCAAACAAAAAACTTGAAATTTTATCTGCTAACAACGCATGACCTTTGGTATTTGGATGAACGCCATCAAACAAAAGTTCTTTATAATCCGGTCTTGATATCCATTCGTCAAAAACTGGTAAAAAAGGCACATGATGCTCTAGGCAAACCTGTTTCAGAATATCTTCGTAACGCCGAATATATTTATTCATACAAGATTTATCCGGGGCCCATGGTATCGGATTTAATAAACTTTCATCTACAGGCGTCATGCCTATAAAAGATATCTTTTGTGCAATATCTTTAGAAGTATCACATAGCTGAATCAAATTTCCTCTAAACGCATCCTCAGTAAACCTGTTTTTTTCTTCATCAAGAAGATAAACGGAATCATTAATGCCTATGGCAAAAACGAACTGAATTTTCTCATCATCTTCTTCCGGGTCAAGGCGTACAGAAATTTCTTTTCTTAAACGCTTTAATACATCCTCGGCTGTATCCCCTGAGACTCCGAGATTATAGGGTATGCAATAAAAATTTTTTCCTTTCATCTTTTCCTGCATAACCTTAGCAATCAAACGATTGGCCCAACCGCCTTTATCATCCCATGCACCGACTGTAATACTGTCACCAATAAAAAATAATTTGCCCATTACCGGTCAATCTCCCCAAATACAATATCGAGTGAACCGATGATCGCTACCGTATCGGCTAGCATGTGGCCTTTGCTGATGCTGTCCATGGCCTGTAGATGTGCAAAGCCCGGGGAGCGGATGTGGCAGCGGTATGGTTTGTTTGAACCATCAGAGACCAGGTAAACGCCGAGTTCTCCTTTCGGGGCTTCTATGGCTGTGTAGGTTTCTCCTTTTGGCACGTGATACCCTTCGGAGAATAGCTTGAAATGATGGATCATCGCCTCCATGGAATTTTTGGCTTCTTCTTTAGGCGGCGGCGTTATTTTATAATCATTCACCGCTACAGGGCCTTCTTTTGGCATCTCTTCCAAAACCTGCCTTATAATCCGCAAAGCTTGACGCATTTCTGCGACGCGTAAAAGATAGCGCGCAAAGCAATCGCCTGTCTCCGCCGTTGGTATATCAAAATCCATTTTTTCGTAAACGTCATAGGGCTGCGCTTTCCTGACATCCCATGGCATGCCGCATGCCCGAAGCATCGCACCGGAGAATGCCCCATCAAGAGCCTGCTCCAGCGTCACTTTGCCGATACCGACCGTCCGCTGTTTAAATATACGGTTACCTGTTAACAGCTCATCCACATCATCGAGAAACTTGGGAAATGTTTCCGTCCATTCCCAGATATCATCCACCAGACCATCTGGCATATCTTTTGCGACGCCGCCCGTCCGAAAATAATTTGCATGCATGCGGGCCCCTGAAACACGCTCACAAAATTCGAGTGCGATCTCACGTTCTTCAAACCCCCAGAGCGATGGCGTAATCGCCCCGATATCAATCGCAAAGGTCGTGATACTCATCACATGGCTCAAGATTCGGCTAATCTCTGCAAACAACACGCGGATATACTGTGCCCGTTCCGGTGCATTTATGCCCAAGAGCTTTTCGGTCGCAAGCGCAAAGACATGCTCCTGTGCGATAGGCGCGACATAATCCAGACGATCAAAATAAGGGGCCGCCTGCATATAGGTTTTATGCTCTATAAGTTTTTCTGTCCCTCTGTGAAGCAGGCCAATATGAGGATCAGCCCGTTTTACGACCTCGCCATCCATCTCAAGAATAAGACGAAGCACCCCATGCGCCGCCGGATGCTGTGGTCCGAAATTTAACGTGTAGGTATCAATGTTTTCATCTGTGTTAAAGGCCTCTTTCTCTATCATGATCCAGCCCCCTCTTTCTTATCAAGGACTGTGGAAACGCCTTTCCAGTTACTTTTTTTGCCAAACTGCCTGTAGGGTTGCTCTAATTTAACAGGCGCATAGACTACCTGTTCTTGTTCAAGATCATAGCGCATCTCTACATGACCAGTTAGAGGAAAATCTTTGCGCAAGGGATGCCCCTCAAAGCCATAATCAGTAAGAATCCGCCGCAAATCAGGATGCCCAGAAAACAGGACACCAAACATATCAAAGACTTCACGTTCATACCAGTTCGCCGAGCCAAATATGCCTGTTACCGTTGGTACAGGCGTTTCCGCATCCGCTGTAATTTTAACCATCACCCGCGCATTCTGACGTGGTGATAACAAGTGATAGATCACATCGAATCGTTCGTCACGCGCCGGGTAATCCGCCCCGCAAATATCCATGAGCATACGAAACTGGCATTCGTTATTATCCCGCAAAAACAGCAAAACATCTAAAATCTTCTCACGTTTTGCATAAAGGATCAGTTCCCCCTTCATGATCTTATGACCCGATATTGCAGAAGAGAGACTTTCCTCTACATGCTCGGCAAGTTCCAGTAATGATTCTTTGTTAGCGGTCAATGCGGGTATCTTCCTTTTGAATTTTCCTTTGGAGCTGTAAGAGACCATAAATAAGAGCCTCTGCCGATGGTGGGCAGCCGGGCACGTAAATATCCACCGGCACAATACGGTCAACACCGCGCAACACGGAATAGGAATAGTGATAATACCCGCCGCTATTGGCACATGACCCCATAGAGATAACCCATCTTGGTTCAGGCATCTGGTCATAGACCTGCCGCAAGGCCGGTGCCATCTTGTTTGTGACTGTCCCCGCCACAATCATAACATCGGACTGACGCGGGCTGGGCCTTGGGATAATGCCAAAACGATCAAGGTCATACCGGCTCATATAAGCCTGAATCATTTCAATCGCACAACAGGCCAGCCCAAAGGTCATAGGCCACATGGAACCGCCTCTGGCCCAATCAAACAAATCATCCGCTTTGGCCAGAAGAAAAGGCTTGTGCCGCAGATGCTCGTTCACAGCCGCTGACACGATTCCCTTATCCCTGACAGGCGGAAAAGAATAGTTTTGCGAAAGATCTGTTATAATTTTTTTTGTCATTCCCAATCCAAAGCTCCCTTTTTCCATTCATAGATAAAGCCCACCACGAGAATGCCAAGAAAAGACAGCATGGAAAGGAATCCAAACAAGCCCGTCTTCCCAAGGGTAATCGCCCAAGGGAACAAAAAAGCCACTTCAATATCAAATATAATGAACAGAATAGCCACCAGATAAAAACGGATATTAAATCGCTGTCGTGCTTTGGAAAAGGCAGGAAAACCACATTCATACGCTGTATTTTTTGCCTTGTTTGGCCTGCTTTTCCCGACAAAAAGAGACGAAATAACCATCAAGGCGGACAGCCCCCCCGCAATCACAAGGAAGAGAAAAATAGACAGATAATTCATAAGAAAGTCTTCAGAAACCATACTCACATTCTAGGCAGAGATAGACGCCTTGTCATGCGAAAAAAGTAATAAAAAAAAGCGGAAGATTTTTCTCCCGCTTTTCCAAACGCTATATCCTGAATGTTATTGCGGACCGGGCAGACACCGCTTTGGCATAACAGACGGCATACCTATGCCTGTGCCACACGCATCAATATCGTCCTTAATATCATCCAAAGCCTGCTCAAGATATCCTCTTGTTTCGTCTCTTTTTTCCTCTGGCAAAGCATCTGTATGGAAAACATACCAGAATCTATCTCCCATCCTCCTCCTTAACGCGTCAAAGGCTTTATTTTTATCATTGCGTTCAGTGAACAGCGTAATGTCACCCGTCCCACTCAGCTTCTCAAGATTCTCTGAATAAACAGTATAACAAGTACCGTACGGCACATCTGCAACCTGATTAAAATGGAACGCTGCTTGTTCAAAGGCCGCGTTTTTAGGGGCATACACTTTCCCCGCACACTCAAACCAATCAGAGGCTAATAGTGAACGTCCGTAATGAGAGGGTCCACAAAGAGGATCATCTCTCATAAAGCCAATAACCCGCTCCAGTTTTCGATTAATTTCATTATGAAGATCACATGAATTCCAGTATCTCTGCCCAACGATAAAAGGTTGCTGGTCGTGAGGAATCTTATAGTCTTTTGAGAATTTTATAAATGTTTCATGGGCATTCTCACCTACAGGGAGCACAACCTCTTTCTCATCAACAAAGCCTGTTTCCCTTACCCAGGCAATATCCTCTGCCACAATATCCTGTCTCGGTGCAGATTGAGCAGCATTGAGAACAGCCGCCGCAATATAAACACCGCCTGGACCATAAAAAGCACTTGTCCCTGGAATGTAGCCACAAAAGGATTCTGATGTACTAACCCCCGCGATCTCAGCCCCTGGAAAATCCTCAATATCGCGCTGACCGCGTTTGATATCAACATATTTAGCATATTCTTGCTGGCTCATACGGATAACAACAGCATCTTCTCCGTAAGTCTCTCCAAGTTCAACTGTAAGATCGGCTTCGATGTCGGCTTTGCGCAATCCTTCTTGAATAGAGGCTTTGTACCCGGCCAGCTCACTATTTTTTGAAGCCCTTTTGTTGCCATTTCCGCCGATAACAAAACGGGCTTCCATAATGTCAGCGTCAGCGCCAGGCAACCAATCATGCTCAAGCCAGTTAAAGGCAAAATGAACAGCATTCAATGTATCTACATCCGGTTCTGCAGGCTCTTCATATGTTTCTGATGAATGCCTTTTTGTTCTTGAAATATAAGTGCGGCTTTCATGTTCCAGATCCGTCCCGGCCAAATGGCATGGGCCGCTAAATCCTTTAAAATCTTCGATCCGGCCAATAAGTCTTTGAGCCACAGGCTCTTTTCCTTCCAGAGCTTCACGATGCGCGCAAAAATGCAGAACATCCCTAAGCCCAATCAAAGTCGGAACCAGTTTATGAGGCCAGTAACTTGAAAAATCACGCCCTACTTCAGCCTCCAGATTTTGTTCAAGGAAATAACCAAACGCCTCATCCGTCATGTGTTCAATCAGGTTAGGATAACCGTATTCGGACAACCATCTGCGTTCTTCGGAATCAAAATGTCCTGCCATCCCTTCGTCTGTTTTCTCTCCTGATTCATACCCAAGAACAAAAGAAGAAATATAAGAAATTTCCTCTGCTGAAGGCACTTTTGGGTTAAGCCAGTTATCCGCCAAGGCCGCATGAGCCTTCCCAATATTTTTACCTTGAATATAACGAGCCACATCGCGCAAAGTCTCCGCGATAACTTTCTGATCTACACCGTTTCTATCTGCCATAATTCCGCTTTCTTTTGATTCGTTCTATATATCACGGCTGAAACATATATCATATGGAAACATATAGATCAATAATTATGTCAAAATAAAACCCGCAAGAAACAGCGGGCTTTAAGAACTATCTGCAGGTCTTATCAGATATATTGCCAAAAATAAATGGCGCGAGCGACGGGACTTGAACCCGCGACCTCCGGCGTGACAGGCCGGCGTTCTGACCAACTGAACTACGCCCGCTAAATATCGAGTGCCCGTTTAGATACAAACTATGGCACCCTGTGTCAATCTGTTTATTTCACTTTACTCCATTTTTTGCAGAATACATTTTCTACACAACACAAAGTAAAGAATGGTGGGCGCTGAGAGGCTCGAACTCCCGACCCCCTCGGTGTAAACGAGGTGCTCTCCCAACTGAGCTAAGCGCCCTTAACCAACAAGGTTGGATGGTTTTAATGTCTTAGAAGAAAAAAATCAACCCCTAAAAACAATAAAACAATAAAAAACGGGAATACATTTGGTTATATGCATCCCCGTTTTTGAATAATCTAAAGAAGCTTAGTTATTTACAGCTTCCTTCAGCTCTTTGCCAGCTTTGAATTTAGCTTGCTTAGACTGTGGAATCTTGATTTCCTCGCCTGTACGTGGATTACGACCTGTCGTAGCCGCACGCGTAGCAACAGACCATGTGCCAAAGCCAACGAGTGACACTTTGTCATCATTTTGCAATGCAGCAGTAACAGAGTCTATCATAGCTTCAAGCGCTTTTTGCGCATCGGCTTTAGTCATATCAGCTTTGCTTGCAATAGATGCAACGAGTTCAGATTTATTCACGGGAACCCCCTTGGTTATAAAAGTTGAGGTAAATTAATAATAAAAACTATAATTCATACCTTTTAACAGAGCTTTTATTTCTGCTAAAAGCACGGCCTCCCCCGAAGGAAAAAACAGCTAAAACCCAGTCTCTCCTTCAAATGCAGACGATTCCCTTTTAGAACCTTTTTTATAAAGACTCAATGCCTAATTACGGTTTCTTCCTTATTTTCTGCGGATTCTGGTGATATTTTTTCAATTTTCTTTACAGAATCCAGTAAAATAGGCTCCGGTATCGAAATTAAGGCATGCGATAAGACTTCCTCAATTGTAGAAACAGGCACAATTTCGAGTCCCTTTTTTACATTTACCGGTATTTCAGGCAGATCTTTTTCATTCTCTTTAGGAATCAGCACTTTCGTAATGCCGCCACGAAGGGCTGACAGAAGCTTTTCCTTTAATCCACCAATAGCTGTCACATATCCCCGCAGATTAACTTCGCCCGTCATTGCGATATCACGGCGAATTTCTATCCCGGTCAAAGCAGACACAATGGCTGTCACCATCGCCGCACCGGCTGACGGACCATCCTTTGGCGTGGCCCCTTCCGGCACGTGAACGTGAACGCTTTTCGTTTTCAGCTCTTCGTAATCTATACCAAAGGCGGCAGCTCTGGATTTAACCAGCATTTCGGCCACCGTTATAGATTCCTTCATCACCTCTTTCAAATTCCCTGTTGTCGTAACCTTTCCATCTTTGCCCGGGAAAGTCACTGCCTCAACAGACAAAAGGTCTCCGCCAAATTCCGTATACGCCAGACCGTTTACAACACCCACACGGTTTTCTTCTTCAATCTCACCATAACGATAACGGGGAACACCGGCAAAACGCTTAAGGCTCTTAGGCGTAATTGAAACTTTTTTACGCCCTTTCATCAAAATATCCTTGATTGATTTACGGCATAAATTGGCGATCTCTCTCTCAAGATTACGCACACCAGCTTCACGTGTATAATAGCGGATTAAATTTCTTAATGCCGTATCCGTCAGATTAAATTCTCCACTTTTCAGTCCTGCCGCCTTCATTTGCTTTTTAATCAGATGTTCTTTTGCAATCTGAAGCTTTTCTTCCTCGGTATAACCGGAAATTCTGATAATCTCCATCCGGTCCAGCAGCGGTCTTGGCATATTCAAAGAATTGGCCGTACAAACGAACATCACCTCCGAGAGATCATAATCGAGCTCCATATAATGGTCGTTAAAGGCATTATTCTGCTCCGGATCAAGCACCTCCAAAAGCGCAGAGCTTGGATCGCCGCGCCAATCTGAGCCGAGTTTATCGACCTCATCCAGCAGGAAAAGCGGGTTAGATGACTTCCCTTTTTTCATACTCTGGATGATTTTACCCGGCATAGCCCCAATATAGGTTCTCCGGTGCCCGCGAATTTCGCTTTCATCCCGCACACCACCAAGCGACAAACGCACAAAAGTACGATTCGTAGCCCGGGCGATAGATTGCCCCAAAGATGTCTTACCAACACCAGGCGGTCCAACAAGGCACAGAATCGGTCCTTTAACCTTTTTCGTCCGTTGCTGCACAGCCAGATATTCAAGAATTCGTTCTTTTACTTTTTCCAGACCGTGATGATCTTTATTCAGAATTTTCTTGGCTGCCTTGATGTCTTTTTTGATCCGCGAACGTTTTTTCCACGGCAATCCAATGATCCAGTCAAGATAATTACGCACAACCGTAGCCTCCGCAGACATGGGACTCATCTGACGAAGTTTTTTCAGCTCTGTCTGTGCACGTTCTTTTGCTTCTTTGGACAGATTGGTCTTCTCAATTTTTTGTTCAAGCTCACCAAGCTCATCAAGATCTTCTTTATCGCCGAGTTCTTTTTGAATGGCTTTCATTTGCTCATTCAGGTAATACTCCCGTTGTGTCTTCTCCATTTGCCTTTTGACACGCGTGCGAATTCTTTTCTCAACCTGAAGAACCCCTATTTCCCCTTCCATGAAGGAATAAATTTTCTCCAGCCGTTCGTGTGTTTCCGCAATTTCAAGAAGATTTTGCTTTTCGGCAATTTTCAGCGTCATATGGGACGCAATCGTATCCGCCATTTTTGACGGGTCATCAATCTGATTAACAGCGACAATAACCTCGGGCGGAATTTTTTTATTCAGTTTCACATACTGCTCAAACTGCGTAATAACAGCACGCGCCAACGCCTCAAGATCTTCGGTCTGTGTCTGTTCATCCTGAATAGCCTCAACGTCAGCTTCTAGAAAAGCATCCGTATCCTTAAAGCTCTTTACCCTAACCCGCTTAACCCCTTCAACCAGCACTTTGACCGTACCATCAGGCAGTTTCAAAAGCTGCAAAATAGAGCCAATAACGCCCACATCATGCAACTCATCCTGTGAAGGATCGTCTTCTGTTGTCGATTTTTGTGTCAAGAGAAGTAGTTGTTTGTTCTCTTTCATCACATGTTCAAGGGCCCGGACCGATTTTTCACGGCCAACGAAGAGCGGCACAATCATATGTGGAAATACTACAATATCCCTTAAGGGCAAAATTGGATAAGTCTGCGCATCCATGCCAAGCATTAAAAAGCCTCGTATTCTTTTTACATCGTAGGTCTAACACCCATCTTTGCCTAAGATGGTGAATAATAAATACAAATCAAGGTAAAAAACGTAAAAACGCTTATTTTCCTTCTTTGTCTGTTGTTGGAATGTCGGCTCGTGTTTCTACAACATGATCAACAATACCAAATTCTTTCGCCTCTTCCGCGGACATAAACTTGTCACGCTCCAGAGCCTCTTCTATCGCTTTGATTTTCTGGCCCGTGTGTTTAACATAAATGTCATTCAAACGCCTGCGAAGAGACAAAATCTCCTGCGCCTGAATTTCGATATCCGTAGCTTGCCCCTGCGCGCCACCTGATGGCTGATGAACCATCACACGGGAATTAGGCAGAGAATAACGCTTCCCCGCTGTCCCTGCTGCCAGAAGAAGAGAGCCCATCGAGCAGGCCTGACCGATACAAACCGTCATAACATCGGGCTTGATATATTGCATCGTATCGTACATGGCCAGACCAGATGTCACAACACCGCCCGGAGAGTTGATATAAAATGCAATATCTTTGTTCGGATTTTCTGATTCAAGGAAAAAGAGCTGCGCACAAACCAGTGTAGAGACATTATCGTCCACCTGCCCCGACAAAAATATAATCCGTTCCTTTAAAAGGCGGGAAAAAATATCAAAGGAACGTTCCCCTCTGTTGGTTTGTTCAATCACCATAGGGATATAATTGTTCATCTGTGTGTTCATAAAATCTCTGTCAGTCATTATTTATCTCTTGGAAAAAAGTTATTGAATCGCAAAACAAACCGTATCGCGAAAGACACGGTTTGTTCAAGAGTGAATGTTAGTTTTTAGGCTTTGGCCCAAATTAAAGATTACTTTTTCGCTTTTGCTTTAGGTTTATCGTCTTTTTCAGCGGCTGTTTTTTTAGCAGGCGCTTTTTTCTTCGCTGGTTTTTTCTCTTCTGCTGCATCATCTTTTTTGGAAGACTCAGCTTTTTTCGCAGAAGTTTTTTTCGTAGCCTTTTTCTTTTCCTTCTTCGCAGGAATCTCATCCAGATTATCAGCCGTCAGCTCATCCACAGTAACTTTCGTTTCCTTGACGTCTGCCAGCTCAAGAATGAAATCAATCACCTTATCTTCAAACAACGGCGCACGAAGAGAATCCAGCACTTGCGGGTTCTTTTGGTAATATTCAAAAACCTGTGCTTCCTGCCCTGGATATTTTTGCGCTTCTCTAATCACGGCTGTTTGAAGTTCCTGATTAGAAATCTGTATCTTGTTCTCAGTCCCTATATCAGACAGGATCAAACCGAGACGAACGCGGCGCACCGCAATATCACGAAGCTCTTCCTTGTCCTCATCGGTCAGTGCTTCAGCCCCTTCAGGGTTCATGCTGTTTTCCTGTTCAACCTGACGAATAATGCCTTCATGCTCCATGTTCACCATACCTTCAGGCAGGTCGAAATCATGATTTTCATCCAGCACGTCAAGAATAGCTTTTTTAACCCTTAGGCGGGAAAGCTGTCCGTAATCACGTTCAATGCTCTCCGTAATAGCTTTCTTCAGAGCCTCAAGATCTTCCATTCCGGCTTTTTTAGCCAGCTCATCATCAATTTCAGCTTTTTTAGCTTCACGGATTTCATGTATTTTAACAGCAAAAACAGCCTCTTCCCCAGCCAAGTCTTTCATACCGTAATTTTCTGGAAACGTGACAGCCACATCAACATCATCACCGGCTTTTTTACCGATCAGTTGATCTTCGAAACCTGGAATAAACTGATTACTGCCCAGTTCAAGTTCAAAACCTTCTGCAGACATGCCAGGATAGCTTGTGCCATCTTTTTTCTTACCGTCAAAATCAATGAATACAAAATCACCTTTTTTGGTAGCTCTCTTGGACTTAATCGCTTCAGTCACTTTGCTTTGTTCAGCCACTTTCTCCAGTGCTTCATTCACAGCTGTCTCTTCTACATCACAGACAGGCTTTTCAATTTTGACCTTCTTGAGATCCATGACCTCAAATTCAGGCAACGTTTCTACAGCCATTGAGTAAACAAGATCTTTGCCTTCTTCGAACTCTTTCACTTCGATTTTCGGCTGCATGGCCGGACGGATATTACGATCCTTCATCACTTTCGCAGATGTTTCATTAACAACCGTTTCAAGAACCTCACCCAAAATGGATTTGCCAAAACGCTGTTTTAAAAGCTTCAATGGGACTTTCCCTTTACGAAAGCCCGGCATATTGATCGTTTTCCCAGCTTCCATAAGCTTGTCATCAGTGCGTTTATCAATGTCGCTTGCTGGAATCCTGATTTCAAATTCCTGATGCAGACCTTCTGATTTAATATCTTTTACTTCCATGTCTTTCGTTCTTTTATTATGTCCAAAATGTTTAAAACGTACCCTTTAAATTAACATCTTCTGCTCGCTCTTGGTAAATACAAAGCCACATTCATCTAAATATCTTAGAGAAGAATGGTGCGGGTGAAGGGACTTGAACCCCCACGGCCTAAGGCCACTGGAACCTAAATCCAGCGCGTCTACCAATTCCGCCACACCCGCGTAACAGAAAACAGACCACCAGAAACCAGAAAATGAAACGGATTTCAAGCAAAATCCTCCAAAAGATGCGGAATTATATCAGGAAGATCTGATGCGATCAGGCCAACCCCAATCCTGTAAGAGGCTTCACCGTGCAACCACACAGCGGCGCACGCCGCTTCAAATGGCGGCACATGCTGCGTCAAAAGCCCCAATATCAAACCAGCCAAAACGTCCCCGGCCCCAGCCGTCGCCAGATACGGAGACGCATGCCCGTTAATCACGGTCCGCCCATCAGGCGAAGCAATGATCGTGTCAGCCCCTTTCAGCACGATCGTTGCCCCGGACAATCTTGCCGCTTCTTTCGCCTTTTTTATTTTACAGCCGGGCAAATTTGGGAAAATCCGTTCAAACTCGCCGCTATGCGGAGTCAAAACGCATTTTTCATGCAAACACTTATAAAATGTTTTCGGGTCTTCAGCAAAAACGGAAAAGACATCACCATCAAGGATACAGGCTTTTTTCTCCCCATGCGCCGTAGAATCAAAAACAGCTTTGCGAAGGGCTTTCGGATTTTCAAGCCCCGCACCAGATCCCAGCAAAATAGCGTTCCGTCTTGGCATATCAAGATACATATGAAAATCCGCCATGCCCCTGTAAACCTCGACCACAAGCTCTGGCATATAATTACGATAAACATCACGCGCATCCGCATGCGTCACGATAGAGCAAAGCCCGGCCCCCATCCGCATAGCGGCTCTGGCTGCCAGACTTGCTGCGCCTGTCATATCCCGCCCGCCCAGCAGAACACTATGGCCTGAATCGTATTTATGCCCCCCTTCTCTTTTCAGCGGAAAGTAATGGGACCAGATATCCGGAATATTTTCATACGTTAAGTCCCCACCGAGATCAGGAATCACGGAATCCGAAATACCGATATCATGGACAGAAATCTCTCCGCAGTGCGTCGCCCCCGGCATCAGAATATGCCCACGTTTCTTCTTAAAAAACGTAACGGTTTTATCCGCTCTTGGGGTAAAAGGCACAACTTCACCAGTAGAGGCATTTAAGCCGGATGGCACATCCACAGACAATATTCTGGGCTCGGCTTCTATTATTTTATGGAACAAGGTCAGACAGGAATCATCAAAATTGCCACTAAAGCCCGTACCGAAGACCGCATCAATAACAAGCGCGCCTTCATCAATCTCCAGAGACTCAAAAGACAACACCTCTCCGCCATAGAACGCACAGGCCTCTGCCGCATCCCCTTTTAGATCCTCCGGGTCGACAAGACACGCCACACGGATTCGGTCTCCCCCACCCTTTAAATTGTCTTTTAAAAATTTTGCTGCAACGAACCCGTCACCACCATTATTTCCAGGCCCACATAATATTGTAATGGGTAGCGGCACAGGAAAGGATTCGGCAAATACCTTTGCTTCACTGGCAACAGCCTCTCCGGCTGCTTTCATCAACAAAAAAGACTCCGTCCCCCGCTCAACCGTCAAACGGTCAGCTTCGATCATTTGTTCCGTGCTTAAAAGTTCTCTCATACCTAAAATATCTCATACCTTATGATTCCTGCTAAGGTCAGGATAGAATAGATACACCAGAAAAACACACGATTTTTTTGTTTTTGTTATATCAACCGAGCTGCGATTTAGGCGTAAGGGCTGTAATATTCGCCACAGCACGAGCGCGGAACATTATATCTCCCTTAGAAGGATAGAGCTTGCCATCATCATAAAAATCAACAAAAGCAACAAAATCTTCATCTGGCAGAAGATCCATTAAGTAATACTCACCTAGCTCTAGCTGTGCATCAACATTGTTATTACCTGCATTGCTATCACTTAAAGAAGAAATTTTGGTTGAAGCAATATTCCTGTAGATCGCATCGCTATCAGCATCTTTTGGAAAACGTACATCACTATATCCCTGTTCTCTTAGGACTGTGAGATGTTTTTGCGCTGTCTCTACATCAACCAATCCGTCCAGCGCACTACATTTCGGCTCAAGTGCTTTCGGCGCGCCGTCTTCCATTATGTCATATACAACCCAGTTTTCCCAGTGCTCTAAGCCTTCTGGAAGATCAAAATCCCGCCCCAATACATCTCCGATTTGCACAGTAGCCATATCAACAGATGTTTGAGAGACTGTTTCCTCTGCGTCTGACGTATTTTTAAAATTTACTTCAAAATTCCGGCCCGATACAGAAAAACGACAATCAATTGTATCAATACCAATTTCAAGGTCACCCTTCTTAATCGTAATAAAATTAGTACCTATATCAACGGTTAAATCATCCGCATGAACCACGGCTGGACCAAAAACATCTTTTAAATTCAATCCACCACTGCTTATACTTAAAATTCCCTCAAGAAGTTTTTTTATAGAATCTGCCATATCCCTGTTCTCCTCTATTTATTAGACGGTCCAAATGTTTACGTAACATTTTTAAATATGTCAATAAAAAGAAAAAAATGGGGAAAAAGAGAAAATGGGGCGGCTGATGGGGATCGAACCCACGACAGCTCGGACCACAACCGAGTGCTCTACCACTGAGCTACAACCGCCATAATAAGAGTGGTATGGAGAAGTGGTTTATCCTTAAACACCCTTGCTCGTCAAGTTTTCTATACCGTCTTCTTTAAAAAAATATTAGAAAAGAAAGCTATTTTAACAAAAACACCGTATTTATCTCACAATACTGCATAACAGTGTTGCATTTTACGCATAGCATGTATATATAACCCGAATAGGTAAACATCAAAAAAGAGGACAATCTAAAAATGTCAGACGACTTATCAAGCTTAAAAACAGCTTCTGATCTCATTAAGTACATGAAAGAAAACGGTATCCAGTTTCTGGATTTCAACTTCACAGACTTAAGGGGAAAGTGGCAGCATACAGCGCAACACATATCCTCTCTTGATACAGGCTTGATCGAAGGAGGTATCTATTTTGATGGCTCCTCTATTGCCGGATGGCAGAATATTGATCAATCAGATATGGTGCTGATGCCGGATGTCAAGGCTGTTTGCCAAGATCCTTTTGCGGCGCAGCCCACGATGAAAATCTTCTGTGACGTTTATGATCCAGACACGAATAAACCTTACGAAAAAGATCCGCGCTCTATTGCAAAAGCCGCAGAAAAATATTTAACGACAACAGGCATCGGCGACAAAGCCTATTTTGGACCAGAAGCTGAGTTTTTCGTATTTGACGATGTCAAAATTGATATCGACATGAACAAGGTTGGCTATAGTATCGACAGTGAAGAAGGCCCCTATAACAGCGGTACATTCTACGAGGGTGGCAATATGGGCCATCGCCCCGGTATTAAAGGCGGCTATTTTCCTGAAGCGCCGGTTGACAGCCTGTCTGACTTACGTGCCGAAATGTGCAGCGTTATGGCGCAAATGGGTGTTCCTGTTGAGAAGCATCACCATGAAGTTGCGCCAAGCCAATGCGAACTGGGCATAAACTTCGACACATTAACAAAATGTGGTGACAATCTGCAAATCTACAAACACGCTGTTCACAATGTTGCACACGCCTATGGAAAATCTGCAACATTCCTGCCCAAACCAATCTTTGGTGATAACGGGTCCGGCATGCACACGCACCAATCTATCTGGAAAGGTAAAACACCGCTCTTTGCCGGTAAGGAATACGCCAATCTGTCTGAGTCATGCCTGTATTACATCGGCGGCATTATCAAACATGCGCGCGCCTTGAATGCCTTTACCAATGCGTCAACGAACAGTTATAAACGACTGGTCCCCGGCTATGAGGCCCCTGTTCTTCTGGCGTACTCAGCCAGAAACCGTTCTGCATCATGCCGTATTCCATACGCAGCATCCGATAAAGGCCGCCGCGTTGAGGTTCGTTTCCCGGATGCAACGGCGAACCCTTATCTCGCCTTTGCGGCCATGCTTATGGCAGGCTTGGATGGTATTCAGAACAAAATACATCCGGGGGATGCTATGGACAAAAACCTGTACGACCTGCCGGAAACCGAACTGGCCACCGTACCAACTGTGTGCGGTTCACTGCGTGAGGCACTCGAAGCCCTTAAAGCAGATCATGAATTCCTCTTAAAAGGCAATGTTTTCTCAAAAGCCGTATTGTCCAGCTATATTGGATTAAAGATGGAAGAGCTAGAAACATATGAAACAATGCCGCATCCTGTAGAATTCATGCTTTACTACTCCTGTTAGGTATCGTCTCTTAAAGAGTCCTAAAATAAAGAAAAGGCCAGATCTCACAACAGAGACTGGCCTTTTCTGCAATTCTTCCTATCCTTATTGAATTCTGGCCTGCGCGTCCAAAATTTTAAATGTGGGGATAATCTCCTTTAATGTTTCCTTATTTCTGGCCCATAAAGGAAAATCATCCTGACGACTGGGAGAAAACATGTGGAATATCCAATAGTGGCTGTCTGTCCTGATAACGCCCATCCATAGTTCATAATCCAGACTTAGCCTTTTCTTATTTTTGACCCTGTAAACATCCACCATGCCAATATCGGCCTCAAGCGGAAAAGATACATCATCCAAACGCTCAATTAAGTCACCAAGCACAAAACCATTCTTTAAAATCTGCTGTTTCTTTCTTTCTATTTCAAAGGAAAGACTGTTCCCAAAATCTCTGGACACAAGATATATGTTAATAACACCATCCATAAGAACATCGTTCCCCTGAACACTGTCCAAAAGATAGGCCCGGTTATTGAGTATCCTGATATCAACCCGATCCGCCCGCTTAACCTCAGGCTCTTGCAAATACCAGGACTCTGGATAATAAAACTCCGCAATGTCGAGGAACTGATACCGTTTCTTTTCTTCAATAGGGCGATCATCCGGATCGGTCATATAAAATGTGATCATGGACCAGACCTGCGTATCACGTTCTTCCTGCCAATACTTGTATGGCACAGCATATTCAGCCAAAATCATGCGCGGACCATTAATACGTGCGACCGCCCTGATGACGTAAGAATCTCCATTTTTAACACGCACATACTGTGCCTCAACACGCTCGTCAGAGACAACTTCAAATCCCTCCATAACAAAACCATTAGCAAGCGTGTAGTTCATAAACCAGTTTTCTGCCGTTGTCAGTGTATCAAGCTCTAATGCCTGAATAGTAAAGCGGCTTCTTACATCTAGTTTTGGTGGACTGATAAATTCTACAATCTGCCCCAACAATCTGTTATTCAAGCCACCGTTCTCAACATTGAGAGAGGATTCAGCGGTTCTTTGCCAATCCCCTGGCAAGCGCACTTTATAAGACAAGCTCTGATCCCCGAAGGGGACCTCCTCCACAAGCCGTGTATTCGCGTAAAAGTCCTCTTCAGACATGGACACAAGCATATCCAGAGGCGCGATCTTATTAGATCGGTACTGAGCATAAACATGACCAAACGGATATACCGCAACGAGAAGAAAAAGTAATAGAATTTTTAAAAAGTAAGCGTGCCGCATCGGGGGGCTCCAAGGAGAAAGTTATCTCTGTCTGTTAACAAGCCTCGCCATTCTAGCAGAATTTCCTTGCATCCATAAAGCCCTCTTTGTAATTCTCAATGATTATTTTTCGCAAAAATACTGAAAAACTGAATTTTATGGCAACAACAGCAAATCAAAAAGAAACTTATAACGCTTCTGATATTGAAGTTCTTGAAGGTCTTGAACCAGTCAGGAGAAGACCCGGCATGTATATTGGCGGCACAGATGAACGCGCTCTACATCATCTTGTAGGAGAAATCCTGGATAATGCCATGGACGAAGCGGTCGCCGGTCATGCCACAAGGATTGAACTCTCCTTGAACGCTGATAACTCTGTTACCATTTCAGATAATGGACGTGGCATACCAGTAGATCCGCATCCCAAATTTCCCGACAAATCTGCATTGGAAGTCATTATCACAACACTGCACTCAGGCGGCAAATTTGGCAGCGGCGCCTATAAAACGTCCGGCGGGTTGCACGGCGTTGGGATATCTGTCGTAAACGCCCTGTCTGACTGGATGTGGGTTGAAGTCGCAAAAGACAAAAAATTGTACAAACAATCCTATGCCCGCGGCGAAACCCAGGGAAAAGTTGAAGATCTGGGAGCGGTTAACAACCGTCGCGGAACAACGGTCCGATTCCATCCCGACCCGGATATTTTCGGTGAAAAAGCCAGATTTAAGCCTTCATGGTTATATCAAATGGCTCGTTCAAAAGCCTACCTGTTTCAGGGCGTTGAAATCAGGTGGCACTGTGACCCAATAATTCTGCCAGAAGACAGCAAAATACCAGAAGAGCAAAACTTTAAATTTCCCAATGGATTATTAGACTTTTTAAATGCATCACTTCATCAAAAAACGGTATTAACACCAAATGCATTTCATGGTCACGTTGACTTCCCTGATGATGAAGGACGTATCGAATTTGCCGTCACCTGGCCCGAAAACAGCGATGGCTTCATCCACTCTTATTGCAACACAGTCCCTACACCACAAGGCGGCAGTCATGAAAACGGCTTTAGAACAGCGTTATCCAGAGGACTACGGAATTACGGCGAGATGGTCGGCAATAAAAAAGCCTCCACCATTATTGCAGATGATGTCATAAACGGCGCAGCCATTCTTCTATCCGTCTTTATCAGAGACCCGCAGTTCCAGGGCCAGACCAAAGAAAAACTATCAACCCCCGAAGCTGGCCGCTGGGTTGATGCCGCCATTCGGGACCATTTTGATCACTGGCTAAGCAGTGATCCAGCCACAAGCGAAAAACTACTGACATCCATTATTGAAAAGGCCGAAGAACGGGTCAGAAGACGCGAAAAAAGAACCTTAAGCCGCAAATCTGCAACACAAAAGCTCCGCCTTCCCGGCAAACTTTCTGATTGCAGCCGCACAAATGCAGACGATACTGAAATCTTTATCGTTGAAGGCGATAGTGCTGGCGGTTCCGCAAAACAGGCCCGCAACAGACAGACTCAGGCTGTCCTGCCACTGCGCGGAAAAATTCTGAATGTCGTCAGTGCCTCCAAAGATAAAATACGGGCCAATCAGGAAATTCAGAACATTGCACAGGCCCTTGGTTGCAGCACCGGCAAAGACTTTAACATAAACAAGCTGCGTTACGAACGGGTCATTATTATGACAGATGCCGACGTTGACGGTGCTCATATTGCGGCCTTGCTCATCACTTTTTTCTATACGCAAATGAAAGAACTGGTAGAACAGGGACATCTTTATATTGCGCAACCGCCATTATATCGGCTGGCCAGTGGTAATCTTAGCGTCTACGCACGTGATGACGAACATAAAAATGAATTGATGGAAACAACCTTCAAAGGAAAAAAGAAGGTAGACCTCAGCCGCTTCAAAGGACTTGGCGAAATGCCGGCAAAACAACTTAAAGAAACAACCATGAATCCTGAAAGCAGAACGCTGCTGCGCGTATCTCTCCCCGATGCAATCGCCTCTTCGTTAGGAATAGCAGATGAACTCGTTATGGAGAACGCACAAAGCGACGACCTTCTTACCAAAGATGCCAGACAAGAGCTGGACAGCCTCGTTGACCAACTTATGGGAAAAAATGCAGAGGCCCGTTTTAGGTTCATTCAGGATCACGCTGAATTTGTTCAGGATGTCGATGTTTAAGTCATATAAAGGATGAAAAAGCTCTTTTACTTACTCTTACTGATACTTATCCTGCTGTCAGCGGGGGGCGTCTGGCTGTTCTTAAATGCAGAACAATTGGCACAGGATAAAATAAAGACCGCACTAAAAGACACAGCTTTTAAAGATCTCTCCTATGAGACGATATCAATCGGCACAAAAGAAACAACGCTAAAAAATATCAAACTTGATAAAAATGGAATCAACACGATTGATTCCATTTCTTTCTCATATACGCCTCTAGGCATCTTGCTAGAACATAAAATAAAGGACGTGCATGTACAGAAAATCTCTGTCACAGCCGAATGGCTAAAAGATGGGAGACTTGACATCCCCGGTTGGTCAGGCAACAAAACACCCCTTCCCGCAAAAAACGCTTTAAACAAACTACCTTTCGACAACCTGATTCTAGAAGATCTTCAAATTGACCTCGGCACCGAATATGGTGCTTTACGCCTTGACATGAAGGGAGATGTCAGAAAAAAGCCAAACGGTGACAGCGAAACCAGACTTTCTTTATGGGGAAAGCAAAACCAGCTTTCTTTTAATGTAAAATCTCAAATAAACATGCTAACGACTGGAAAAATAGAAGGAAAAGTTGAGCTGTCAGATTTAAGACTTGAGTCTGATGATCTCACTATCAGCCGTACAAATGGCTGGATAGATTTTATACTGCCAGATCTCTCAGGCAAAGCGATGGACTATACCGGTACAATCAATGTTGGCGGCCTAAAATATCAGGATCATTCTTTTGTAAACACAACGCTTACACTGGATAATAAGAATCATCAAATAACAGCGATCATGCGCTCAAACCCGGCAGGATATGAAGACCTGCATATCGCACTTGATTGGCAAAACAACGCTCTTTCAGCCTCCCTTTCATCAAATAACAGCACTTCCGTTTACAATTTCATAACACAACACAAAAATGAACCGCCTAAAATCCTAAAAAAGGTTCAAAACATATCAATTGACCTTAAAATGGACAACGTAATGGAAAAGATCAAGGGTCACAACCTCCCTCTTCTCTACAATATTTCGATAAATGACGGTAATCTTATTTTTTCTGGCGACGGCATTTTTTATAAAGATAACATGACGTTCTCCAGCAAACTTGATAAAACAGTTATACCTCTGTCTTCCCTGAAAGACTTTTTACCTTATAAACCGCTTGGCGGCGACATTATTGTTGATGGCACATTGAACATCGCTAAGAACAGTATCAAAGGCCCCATGCGCCTGTCCCTTAAAGAAGCTTCTTTAGAAAAAGATTCTATTCAGGCCAGACACATCAATACCTGGATGATTTTAAACAGCCTGTATCCTTTGGAACACAAGGGAAGTAACGTTATTGAAATAGGAGAACTAGAGAGCGGCATCGTATTCAAAGACCTGAATGCACGTTATCATTTGGATAAAAACGGCATATTGAGAATTAAAAAGGCTCAAACAGATTTTTCGGGTGGCACTATATCCGTATCTCCTTTTACAATTCCACAGAAAAAACAAGACTATATCGTTCATCTTGAACATATTGATTTAAATGATTTAGTCCATATTGCCGGACTAAATGACATTGTCTTGGAAGGAAATATCAGTGGCGTCATTCCGCTGTCTATCGATAAGGGGGCTATTGTCATTCATCAGGCTACATTGAAAAATGACACGGCTGGTTTGATACAATATAAACCAAAAGAATATCCTGCCGCTCTTTCTGGATCAGATCACAGGATCAATACACTACGGCTGGCTTTGGATAATTTCGCCTATAACGAACTTGAACTTGAAGCAAGTGGCCCTATATCCGAAAACATGGACGCCAAATTGATAGCACATGGCAAAAGCCCTCTCTTCGGCGAACGGCCTGTTCATATCAACCTGAATCTTGAAGGTGCTATCGGCCCTGTTATACAACGCACATTGCAAAATGGTGCACTTGGCACTAAACTACCCTAACAAAAGAGGAGACAGGATTCATTATGCCCCGTTTTTTTATCCCTATTATCTTGATGGCTATAGCCCTTCCCGCCTGCACCCCCACTGTGAAGGTAGAAGCCCCTGAAAGACCAATTGAAATCAATCTTAATGTTAAAATAGAACAGGAAGTCCGCATAAAAGTGGACAAAGCCCTTGAAAAAGAAATTGCAAATAACCCGGCCTTATTTGGCCTCTAACAGGAGATCAGGATCATGAGAAAGCTATTATCCCTTACCTTTATAATTCTTGTCCTCGGCCTGACCGGAACAGCACAAGCTATGGATCTGTCTTCTGCCAAAGCCTCTGGGCTGGTAGGAGAGACCCAACAAGGGCTTATTGGTATTGTTACGCCACCGGGATCAACCGACCTTCAGGCACTCGTCAATTCAACAAACGCCGCCCGCCTGAAAATGTACACAGAGACCGCTAACAAACAAGGCGTTACCGTTTCTCAGGTACAAGCTCTGATGGCCGAAAAGCTCTATGCCAAGACACCATCTGGTTACTACATTCAGAGTAACGGAAACTGGGTTAGAAAATAGCCCTTACGGTATCTGGTATTTATTATCCTCCCATCTTCTCTGCATAGCCAGAGAAGATATGGATCAGAAAAATCAGAAAAAAAGCGTATGCATAAGCTGTTGGTACCAACGGCTCCAGAATGGAAAAGATGAAACGCATCTTATAGCTCCTGTACAGTTCGGATGAAGAATATGAGAGAATCCGAGCCTAGCAGAAAACGCTATAAGCCATAATAGTAATGGGCGATTGCAATGTAAGTTCCCCACAAGATAAAAACAAGCGGTACACCCGCTTTCAGGAAATCACGGAAACGATAATGCCCCGGCCCCATCACAAGAAGATTTGTCTTATAGCCAATCGGAGATGCAAAAGAACAATTCGCAGCAAAAACAACAGTAAAGGCAAAAATAAGCGGATCAACCCCCACATTAATCCCCATATTCAGCGCAATCGGCGTAAAAAGAATCGCACAGGCATTATTTGATAAAATATTAGTCGAAACAGCCACCAGCAAAAATAACACCGCCGCCAAAATCAAGGGGGAGTTATCAACAAAAGGCAATCCCAGAATAAGTTTTGCAATGAAATGAGCTCCTTTTGTGACCTGAAAGGCAACGCCCAGTGCTAACATAGACCCCACGAGCAAAAATATCTTACGATCAATTGCGCGGGTGGCCTGCCTGACATTAAGGCACCCCGCCGCCAGCATCGCCACAGCCCCGGTAATCGCCGCAACAGGAATAGCTATAACACCACTCGCCGCGAGCGCAATAACAGCTAGAAAAATTACCGCCGCTGTAGGTGCCTTTTTTGTGCGCGGAATAACCGCCTTCGATCCCGATAGCACAATGAGGTCCTGATGATAACGCAAAGCGTCAATAGCCCCTTGACTCCCCGCCACAAGCAATACATCTCCAGCTTCAAGGCGGATACGCCCCAGCCGTCTTCGTACGACACGGGCCCGTCTTTGTATGCCAAGTACAATCGTGCCGAATTGTCTGTGAAAACCGACCTGATCAAGAGACATTTCAATCATGCGGGAGCCAGGTGTAATCATTATTTCAGCCAGTATGCGTGTTTCTGCGACCTGCTTTTCTTCCAGCTCTTTTTTAGGCTCAATCCCATCTTCCTGAACCTCTTTTCTCTCTACACGGCTTTCGTTTTTGAGATTCATGATCTCAGCTTCATCCTCAGAGAGCAAAAATCCAGGATACTGCGCCAGTATTTCAGCCAGAGCTGACCGTTTAGCCGCCACAATCAAAATATCGCCCTGCTCAATAGCATAGCCTTCGAAAGGAGGAAGAATAAGGTGGCCTGCACGTTGTATCAAACGAACATTTAAATCAGGCAGTTCCGGGAAAGCCCCTTCCTCACATTCCATGCCAATGAGTTTGCTGTCTTTTGCCACATCAAGCTCTGCAACAAACTCTTTTTCCCCTGTGAGCTGACTGGCCAGAGAGTGTCTGTCCGGCATCAGATACGGCAACACAAGAAGAAGATACAAAAAGCCTACAGCCGCCAATATTGCCCCCGGCAACACAAAGGCAAAAAAGCCAATCGGTTCATAGCCCAACTCAACCATCGCACTTGATACCAAAAGATTCGTCGATGACCCAACAAGCGTTGTCATTCCGCCCAGAATAGCAGCAAAACTAAGCGGCATCATGGTGCGGCTTTCAGAAAGTCCTACCGAGTGAGACAACGTTTGAACAATAGGAATAGCGATTACGACAAGCGGTGTATTATTCATAAACGCACTCATCACCAAAACAAAAGCAAAAATAAAGAAAAGAGAAATCCAGGCTCTTACTCTGTTTTGCGTAATAAAAAATTTAGACACGCCGTACAAGGCATCCGTCTGGATAATCCCCTGCCCCATAACAAGTAACCCTAGAACCGCCACCAGTGATGGATTAGAAAAACCAGCCAGCAACGCATAGGCATCCAGCTTGTTATGACCGTTTGCATCCAGCAAAGGAAAGAACTGGCCAAAGAGAAGCAAAGCCATCAACAAAACGACACATGTAACCTCGATAGCCCATTTCTCACGAACAAAGGAATAAATCGCCCATACGGTTAACCCCAGAACAAAGCACACATGAAAAGAAGGTATAAGAGCAAGCATTGTTATATTAAACCTATCACGGTCGCCTTTAATCGCTATCCGATGTATCTACAGTCAAACCGGAAGCCTGAAAATCACCCAAGTTTTTTAAACCAATACGAAACAGCAACTCTGTGCCACTATCCCCGGACTCGTCATCTGTCAGTTCTCTTTGCGCTGTAAGAGAAAAGTTCAAACATTCGCCCACATAATCAAAGCCGGCAGAAGCCTTTCTTAACCCCGGATTATAGCCCAAATCGTACAAAACACGGGAACGAACACGCCAATCATCCGTTAAATCATAAGAAGCACGGCCATCGAGTTGCTCCCTGCTTTCGTCTATATCCGTGCCTTCAAGGGCCGTTGCATATAAGTAACGTGCCGATAAACCCAAACGGAAGATTTTAGCATACGAATCAAGTTCATGCCGCTCCGATGAAAAATCAGCGCCGGAGAGCTGGAATCTGTAGTTCATATGGTACTTGTCATCATAGGACGCTGAAATCTGTCCAACATAATCAGAATTATCATCATCCAGCCCAGAGCCTTCAGGAAAGGGATTATCATTGTCATCAAAACGATAGCTTTGCCCCAAAAAGACCTCAGCATGTCCCGCATCATGACCATAAAGGCCTGTTCGTATTCCGTATGTTGCATGTCCGACATCTTCAACACGGTCAAAGCCGGGAAAACGATTAGATGTCAGAATGTTACTGGCATCAATTTGCACGTCCTGTGAATCTTCATTTTCAATATCTGTGTCATTATCAATGTCAGATGACACCATAACGGCCCCTACTGGCTCAATCACAGCCTGAAAACGCTCATAATCGCGTGCAAACGGATAACGTGACGTCCAATAAGCTACAGGATACAGACGCACTTCAGTGTCTTCGCTGCTCCGCCCGGACCCGGCAGGTGCGCTGTCTCTGTCGCGTGTGTTATACACGTCAAGCCGTGAAGAGAGTGCTACATCATTAACAAGACCAAAGCCCGTTACATACCGTTTTTTCCAGCCCAGTTCTGCAGAGGCCCTGTTAACATCCTGACCTGAACTTTCCCGGCGCAAACCTAAAAGAGAAAGGTCCAGATTAAGCCGTCCGGTCAGGAAAGAATCAGGCCGCCCAATAAAGCTCGCATACATCTCCGGCAACACATCGGGCTGATCTGTCTGTTCGCTTACACGCACATCCTGAAATGAGAGTAACCGGCCGACAAAATAATCACGGCCCGAGAATCTTTCGACATAGAGTTCATTTTCCAGCACGTCTTCACTGGAAATGTTATATTGCCTTAAATACTGATCATCGGTTGTCAGAGCCAGATCGAGACCGGCTCGCCATTTATCATTGATATCCCACAAGCCTTCGCCAAAAATATGCCCCCGAAACTCCTCATCAACCGTTCTGTCCTGTCCGGCAACACTGTCAACGCGATCCGAATATATGAAACTACTATCAAATTCTAAACTTGCGTCATTGAACCTTTTTCGACCCCCTAAAAGCCCCATCGGTAACTCTTGCGTAAAGGCCTGCACACCAATTGTAGCATCAAGAGAAGGGGCGATATCCCAATAATAACGCTCCGTTATCCCAAGCCCCAATTCACTATCCAATGAAACGGATGGGGGGAGAAAACCGCTTTTACGCTTAATCGTGCCATCAGGATGCGAAAAGTACGGCGTGTAGGCCACAGGTACACCAAAAAGCTCGAACCATGCATCATCATAAGAGATACGGTGTTCATTCTCGTGATAGACAACCCTTTTCGCATTAATCTGCCATGCGGGTTCTTTATCAGGATTTTTTTCACACGCTTTACACGGGGTATAGGTAGCCTGTTCCATTTCAGTTCTAATCGCATCCACACGACGACCTTTTTCCGCCGTAAAACGGGAACCATCGGCCAACATCGTGCGCAAACCTTCGATAAAACCTGACCGCATTTCATCATTGAACTGAACTTTATCCGCAAAATGAACATCACCGTTAGGTTCCATCAACGCAACATTACCTTCTGCCAACACAGTATCTGTCGCAATGTTATAGACGACCTTTTCTGCACGCAGAACACGTCCGGCCTGCGTAAGCTCAACGTTCCCCGTTGCTGTTACGGTCTGCTTTTCTTCATCATGCGCCAAACGATCCGCCACAAAATCGACAGGCTCTTTATCAACCTTCATGGCATAGAGAGGCACTGGCGCAAAAAGAACAAACGCCAACACAAAAAACAGAACATATTTTTTACTAATTGAAAGGACCATGGGACTAAAGAAATGTTATTACCATGGAATTCTCACGCAAAGACGCATCAAGGTCAAGCTTTTCCAAAGAAAGCTGGCATCTCATCCCCAAAACCGAGCACTTCATCATCTTCTTCTGAAGAACGTTCCTGTTCTCTCGTGAAATAGGTGGCCTCTTTTCCTTTTTCTCTCGGCTTTTTATCGAATGAGACTTTTTCCTCTGGTATAGGATACCCCATCAGTTTTTCAATGGAGTCCACATATTTTTTCTCTGCACTCGTCGCAAGCGTCCAGGCACAGCCCTCTTTGCCTGCCCTACCCGTTCGCCCAATTCTATGAACGTAATCCTCTGCATTTCTCGGCACATCATAATTGAAAACGTGAGAAACCGCATCAATATCCAGCCCTCTTGCCGCAACATCAGAGCACACTAGCAAAACAATCTTCCCATCTTTGAAATCCTGCAACGTCTTTGTTCGTGAGACTTGCGGCATATCCCCATGCAACGGACTTGCCGCATATCCTTTGTTTTCCAGAAAGCGGGCCAAAGGCGCAATATCTTTCTTTCTGTTACAGAATAAGAAAGCGTTTTTTACATCTTCCTTCTTGATGAGCCTGCCTAGCAGTTCCATCTTATTTCTATCGGAACACCAGACCAAAGATTGCTCAACCGTTGCAGCCGGCGTAGAAGGAGGCGAAACAGAGATAGTTTTTGGATTACGTAAAAATTTCTTCGTCAGCCCTTTTATTTCAGAAGGCATCGTCGCAGAAAACAAAAGCGTTTGACGCATAGGCGGTAAAAAAGACACAATCTTTTCGATATCCGGAATAAATCCCATATCAAGCATACGATCGGCCTCATCAATCACCAGAATTTTGATATCCGTCAAAAGAATTGTGCCACGCTCAAAAAGATCTAGCAAACGGCCCGGTGTTGCGATCAAAACATCAACGCCCTTTTCCAATTCTTTAATCTGATCTGTTACGGATTCGCCCCCAACAAGTAAGGCTTTAGTAAGTTTATGATATTTTCCGTATATATCAAAGTTCTCAGCCACCTGTGCCGCCAATTCACGTGTCGGGGCAAGCACCAGAGAACGTGGCATACGCATTCTGGCTCGCCCTGTAGATAAGGCCTCCAGCATCGGCAACACAAAGCTAGCCGTCTTCCCTGTACCGGTTTGAGCCAGACCGACAAGATCCCGCGTCATTAAAATTGACGGGATTGCTTTTTCCTGTATGGGGGTGGGTGTCTCATAACCAACATCTTTAATTGCTTTTAAAATGTCAGGACTTAACCCTAAGTCTTCAAACTTCATAATCTATGCACATGCTTATTTGGTACCCTTTTGTGTGCGTAAAATGCGCCTAAATTAAGGAAAAGTCAAATTAACTCTTCCTTTTTATATAAAAGAGACACTATTTCAGTTCGTATAATTGTGTTCGATATGTTTTCCGTGGTGCGTTTCCGAAACACCAAAATCGGCTCCCATGCCCCTGTGAAAAATCATATAAACACTGACATTCATCACAAACAAAGCCGTTGCAATAAAAAGGACCCTTCCCGACCTTACTTTTCTGGGCTCGCAAGAACCATGAACACAGCCCGTGTCATGACAATCCAAACGTTTTGCAATGTAGTGTATAAACCAGCCCAGCACCACGATAGCGCCCGAAAATAAAATCATCGGCACCTCCCATTCGTGAAGCATTTCATGCGCAAACAACAACGATTTTGGCATAGTCGTCACCACGCCCAAACCAGCCGTCAGGCTCATCAGACTAAAAAGCGTAGGCAAAACACAGCAAAAAATATGGCTGGTTTCAGAAGCAATAATCGCCCAATACAAGGATTTTTGAATACGTTCCATGGATGGATAAGGTTACCCCTCTTACACTTTTTTTCAAGAAAGATTTTTATAAAAGCTGATATATTACATCCCACAAAAACTTTAACCCTTTAAGAGCATTAACTGAAATGAAAAAAATATTTCCCTTTCTAGCCTTACTCCTGAGCACAGCATGCGTTACAACATCTAGCCCCTCTTCCAGAATTGAACAGGCCAGAACGCTGTCTCATGAGGCGCACATGACTGAAATACAGATCAAAAGTGCCCCTTTTGTGCTGACCAGCTTTCAAAGGCTCTCCAAACAAGGAGAAGACCTGCACGTTTATATCGAAGGCGACGGTCTGGCATGGATGAATAAAAGAACCCCCTCACTTGACCCAAGCCCCACAGACCCGGTAGCCCTTAAACTCGCCACCAAAGATCCGTCTTATAACGTGGTTTATCTGGCGCGCCCCTGTCAATACACAAAAATGAGCGCCGCAGATCAACTATGCGATCAAAAATATTGGACGAGCGCACGCTTTGCCCCTGAAATCGTACAGGCGATAAACAACAGCATTTCAGACATCAAGAAAGACGCCGGCGCCTCTTCCATAACCATCACCGGTTTTTCCGGCGGCGGCGGCATAGCCGCTCTTGTCACGGCCGAGCGTGACGACGTAAAACTTTTACGAACCGTAGCAGGCAATCTTGATCCCGATAAAATGGCCGAAATCCACAATATTTCCCCCCTAGACGAGTCCCTCAATCCTGCAGATATCTCAAGCAAAATTGCCCATGTGCCTCAAATCCACTTTATCGGTACGGAAGATAAAATCATTACGAGCGAAATCGCGTCAAGTTACAGACAAGCTTCTAGAGATTCGTCTTGTATAACGGTTCAACCTGTAAAAGGCGTATCACATGATAAAGGCTGGAATTCTATCTGGCCCACGCTTCTTCATGCACCCGTCAAGTGTAGAGAAGAATAATCATTACACAACACAGAACCCTCTGTAACACAAGCTATTTTAGTCCACAAGCAGGCGGCACCAACTTTGAAAATGCAGGAGCCACCGTGGGAACCGTGACCTGCTCTATCGCATCAAATAACGCCAAAGCCTCCCCGGTTAAATTCAATCTTATACAAGGCACAGAAACCACACAATTTTGAGTGGACACATAGCCTTCAAGATCCTCAGGACTGGAAATAATATCTCTACATGGAACAGAATGTTCCGAAACGTCATAATGAGAACAGTTCTTTATCCGCTCTATATCATTGCGCCCTTCACCCGGAGCGAGCAAAGGCAGGTCCCTCATACATAGAGACTCCATCAAAATATTTTTGGTATCGCTTTTCCCGAGAGTCTTAACAAGGAGCTCAGCAACTTCATCCTTTTCTGGCAACGACAAAAGATTACCCAGCACTTCAGGATATTGAACAGCCCTCTTAAACAAGGACAAGGCCTCTGGATCCTTTTCTGAATTATGGGACAAAACGGAAAGATGCATAAAACAATTCCTATTACCCGTACAGCATCGAGGATCCCCTTTAAGTTGAACTTCAGTAAAAATCTTTGATTCCTTGCAGGGAAATTCTTCTATACAACGATCCCTGCACGCTTTGAATTCAGGATTTTTTACAATAGCGTCATGTATTTCTTTTTTGGGATTCTTATGGTTAGGCCCCGCATAATACGGATACTCTTCATAAAAAAATTCCATTCTGCGCTTAGGCGGCATTTGCTCAAGAACCTCTATCGCCCTCTCCGTATAACCAGAAAGAACTAAAGCAAAAATTGTCTCGTTCTTCCCCAAAAGCTCATCAATGGCTTTTTGGCAATCTTTCTCCTTTGTCGTACTTTCTTCCAATAACCTCAAAACTTTTGGAATCACCTCCGGCAAACAAAACAAGCTCTGTGATATTCCTGGCCCAAACGTTAATTGACTAATTAACAGCGTCTTTAATTCATCTTTGCTCAATTCCGGCAATTCTTTTGTCATTTAATTTTATCCTTTTTAACATCCGCGCCCTCGACAATAGCACAACACTAAATTATTGTATAGGGTTATGTTAAGTCCTGCGGTGACGTATAAAGAAAAACCCCCGATCGGAACCGGGGGTTTTTTGTTTGGATATTAAATCAACGATTTAGAATTTGTATCCTGCACGGAGGTAACCGCTGTGTGAATCATAGTCTTCTTTTGCTTCGAAGTCATAGTTCGCAGACAGTTCCCAGTTGTTCACCGTGTAGTATTTCAGACCAGCACCGAGCTCTAATGTGCCTTGTGCAGGGTCCATACCATCTGTTTTGAACGCTGTTGTGCCACCGATGAATCTGGATGATGTTTCAACATCATCGCCGATCAGGTCATAACGGTATCCAACGCGAACTTCAGGAACGACTTTACCACCGGCATTGTCATCGAATTCCCAAGACGCATCAACACCAAGACCGAGTTCGAACACGCTTACGTCGCCATTATCAACAACGAGGCCTGCATCACCAGCTCCTGTTTCTGTGTAGTCATCAGCATCATAGTACACATAGTTTGCCATCACGTTAGGTGTAACCGTTGTTTGGTCATATGTGTAATCGCGACCGAGTTCTGCCTGAATTTGGAACAGGTCAGCATCAAAGTCACCATTTGCATTCAGACCAGCTACACCACCAACATTGTGACGTGTCGTGTCAACACTCTGGTGCGCATAAGCCACCATACCATTAAGGTATGTTGTCTCATCCAGGTCGTAGTCACCGTACAATGTGAACTGATAGGAGTCGATTTCTGTATCAGTGGTGTTTGCATTGTCTGATTCTACATCTGTATCACCATATGAGAATGCGAGACCAACAATACCGTTTTCAGACAGGTTTGCTGTATCAATACCAGCAGCCAGACCGTATGTATCAGTATCGTAGCCATCAATACCATCACGGCTGTCTTGATCACCAGATTGACCGAAGGCTTGTGCCCAGACGCGAAGGCCTTGTGCACTATTACCGGCAGCCATACCTGTATCATGACCATGACGCAGTTCAGCCATACGTTGGCTTGTCAGAGACAGAGACTGGTTGGACACTGTCAAAGCACCAACAATATGACCATTGTCTGCTGTAGGCTGTACAGATTCTACGAGTTCATCAATCGTAGAAGAGCTTGCACCAACAACGTTATCATAAACAGCCTGGAGGTTACTATCAGCAGCTTGATATTGAGCATTTGAAACAGCCAACATCGCATCAGCCGCCGCCGCATTGTTCCCTGTAGCTGTCACGCTTGCTGTAGAAACAGCACGCAGCTCAAGAACGATGTCAGAGGCATCAGCACCAGCCAAAGCAACAGCAGCATCACTACCATCCAACGCATATACGTTGAAGAGAGCAAAGTTATCAGCAATAGCTTCACCGCCAGCAGCCGGCGCATTTGTCAAAGCACCTGTACCGTCGATAACCAGGAACTCATCACCACTGGAGAACACACCAGTGCCTTTAAGTGCGGAGAGTGACATTGTGTTGGCTTCTGAGTTATCAAACTGATCAAAATCAGCGGCTGCGCCAGAAGTCAAAGTAGCTGAGTTATCAGCATTTGCCGCTGTTTTACCCAAAACAACCTGCAACGTACCTTCAGCAGCACCGGCGACAACGTCACCAACTGTTACATTAGCACCTTCGTCGATACGCATTGTACCATCAACGTCCAGATTACCAGCAATCTCGGCATCAGCAGAAAAACGTGCTGTTGCTTCTTCGTTAACAGTAATATCGTTCAATGTTGTAGCACCGATAACACCTAGGAAAGTAACATTCGATGTTGTTGTGCCATCACCGATAACCAGATCACCACGACCAGCAACGTCAGAATCAATTGTACCAGAAACAACCTGTGCTGATGTTCCAAGGAACTGCAAGGTATCATCCTGTCCCAATGTGATCGCATCAACATACAGATTACCTGTTGTTGTCACTGTATCAGCATCGGCATGTGAAGCCATTGTCAAAGCACCAACTGAAGCTGAGCTTGTACCGACATTGCCTGTAATAGCCGTTGTAGCACCACCACCATTTGTGATCGTGAGTGTACCATCACCATCAGCCGCAGCCACGACATTAGCCGTCAAATCATAACCAGCTGTCATGCTCAAGGCACCAGTACCATTCAGGGTCACTGTTGTAGCAGCAACTTCATCTGTTGCAGTCAGAGTTTTCGTTGTTGCAACATCAATAGCAGCCAGAGAGGCTGTTCCACCGATAGCACCTGTTACCGTAACGTCTTCATCAACATTCAATGTACCCACACCAGCTGAAGAACCGTCAACCGCACCAGTTACAGCACCACCAGTAATCTGCAGTGTACCAGCAACTGTTGAATCGGTCGTCAATGTGCCAGCACTATTAAGCAATGTAGCACCTGAACCAATAGTTGTAGCCCCTACTGTCAGATCTGCAGCAGAATCAAGTATTGTACCTGAACCTGAAACTGTCAAAGTATCAAGGTTAGATGTAGAAGCTGTCGCCTGTGTCACAGTATTGCTACCGGAAACAACCAGAGCAACCGTATCAGCTGCACCGCCACCAGCAATTGCGCCAGTAACTGTCATATCGCCAGCAGAAGAATCAAACGTCGCTGTCACAGTATCTGTACCGGAGTTATCACCGAGAGAAATACCGTTTGTTGTTGTCACATCAGCTTGGAAAGTCACAAACTGATCATTGCCGTCATTATTAACAGTAATGCTACCAACCGATGTGGCACCAATAACACCGGAGAATGTCACGCCATCAGCGTGCGTGTTCGTTACAACGATAGCACCATCATCAGCGTCACCAGCATCAATTGCAGATGTTACTGTCTGACCAGCTGCAGTTCCGTCAAACGTAATAGTAGTTGTACCACCACCATTGCCAGCGAGTTCATCGTCAAGCGTAATCGTACCGGATGTCACATCACCGCTCACCAGCAACGTAACTGTGTTGTCATCCGTATCATCGTTACCAGTCAGCGTAATAGTACCTGTACCGAGGTCGATATCACCATTTACATCAATCGTAATTGTTTCTGTGCTGGCATCTACTGAGTCAATTGCTGTTACAGCAATATTCATAGCGTCCAGAGAACCGACATCAATATCGCCATCAATTGTTATCGTTGCGTCTGTATCGTCTTCAGTGTTGGTAAATGTCAGTGTCTGACCTGTTACACTTGCTGTAATAGCAGCAACTGTATCATCGCCATCACCGATTGTGTCGCCATCAGCCAAGGTAACTGTTGCGCTACCATTAACTTGCAGGTCATGGCTATCTGTCGCTTCGGCAGCCGCAGCCGTACCATTGGTATTAGCCCCCCAGTTAAACGGGCTAGTCGCCAATTCGTCGGCGTCAAACGATCCACTATCATCTGCATCAACGGAAATCTCATCCGCTGCATAAGCAGGTGTAACCGCCAATGGCGCTACAAACGCACCTACGGCCACAAGCGCTGTACCAGCCAGCAATGTTTTTCTTAAATCTAGTTTCATATTATATCTCCACTCACTAGTTTCAGATTAAAAATTAAAGTTAAACAAAAAAGGGCGACCTCACGTTGTCCTGCGCAAGATCAAAAATAAAGAAAGGTGATTACATGCATCATACATAATTCCTGTAATCAAACGTCGTTGATTTATCCACGGACAATAATCTTAAGTGAATCACTAAAGACTGTAGTATTTTTACCAGAGGAGACGCCCCCCTCCAACCCTCTATTTATTGGTTCATAACAATAATCTTCAGACTGTTGCTTTTTTACAACAAGAGCGGATATTTTTGCACAGGAACCGAATCGAAAAAGCAAAAACAAATGCGCCGCCCCCCTTGCCTGTTCGGGGTGCGGCGCATCAGATCCTGCAAATAATATAACGTTATGATTACAACACAGTAATCGCTTTTGTTAATCCTTTTAACGATAGCTTAATAATCACATTACGACCGTTATCTGCCTTGAACTGAAAGTTAGCCACAGAGCCTTTTTTCATTTTTTCAAGAATCTCCGGCGTAAGGGTTACATGAGAAAAACAACCAGCCGGTGTACAACTTCTTATTGCAAACTTAAAGGCCTCTTTCTGCTCATCAATTTGCATCTGCACACCAGAAGGCAGCAAGATCCCTAAAGGCAGAATGATAATACCAGCCGCTTCTTTATCTTTCCCTTTTGGAAAACCAATTTTAAACTCGGCAATGCGCTCCCCGGTCTCCTTAACGGAGATTAACTGAAACACTTCACATGCTTTCCTGTTTCCTTGCTTGTCTTTACGGCAACGAATATTCCACGGAGACGCGGGCGGTGACGTTTTTCTGGTCCCGCTCTCAGTCGTCGTGCGTCTTGCTACCTGTTTTACTTCCTGAGCCGTCTTCTTTACAGCTTTTTCAACAACAGCATCATCGGAACCGCGCCCCATAACAAAAAAGACAACAACCCCTACCAGCACAATAACAAGCGCTGACACTATAAATTTATGTTTCATAATAATATCCAAATTACCCTAGTCCCTCATTGGGACAGTTTTAGTTTCCTTATAAAAAGCTTCCTCCACCTCTGTCATTTCAATGTTGTCATAACCGGTAATCATTGTCCTGATATAATGGAACACTGTTTTACCCGTCGTCGTCATATAAATATGGACAATAATGAAAGCCGCCATCATATATGCCGCACCAGTATGGACGAAAGCTACAATCTTCAGCCCCTGCAACGCCCAGCTATAATCATCCCACAGATCATAAAGAAGATAGAGAAGCCCGCTGGCCCACAAGGCCGGTCCGATTATAACCATGAAACTCAAATATGCCAGAGACTGCAAGGCATTTTGCTTTCTTTGTAACGACTTTTTATAAGGATGAGCCTCCCCCACCAGCATACCATAGAGGTAATAACGCACAACACGCCTTACCCCACCTCTGATTAGATATTGCTTCCACTGCCCTGTTGTAAAGTTCCAAAATGTCGTGAACAGCCACAAGATCAGGAGTAAGATAGCCGCCACCGTATGAATCTCAACAGCTTCCTCAAAATCTACATAGCCATGCCACCCATGCAGCCCCAAACCGGTAAAAAGAAGTGTAAAAACCAGCAAGGCCTGAGACCAATGCCAAAAACGTTCATAACGGGTATAAACCATAGCCTCATGCTTCAGTGCCCGGCTTTTTTGCATAAGCTTCAACCGCTTCATGGCTTTTTTCTTATCCATTCTGTCGGGCACATTCTGCGTAGTATCGTTCGTCATGATCTATCCCCTTTTCTTCAAGATAATACGTGCCGTTGCATGAGCCGCCACCAAAGCAAAGGCCCCAAGCAACATCAGCGCCCCCAACATATCCAACCACGGCAGGTTGTCCCTGCCCGGCATATAGAAACCGGCCAGATGTTTCAGACGCCCATCTTTTGAATGACATTGACTACAGGCCAAAGCTTCTTCTTCAGGTGCCACCATATGCGCCAAGGGCCAGTACATATACGTATCCACAAATCCAAACTTCCCGCTATACGGCACATCGGTGTGTTTCATCGCTTCTTTAATAGATTTTTCCCAATTATAATTCCCCCAATAGGAAGAATCATCATCGCCCCACACATGAGTATAAAGCAGATTGTTGAGCTCTGTATCATAAGCCTGCACAGTATGCATGCGTTTGAATGGCCATATACGCGAATTGCGGTCATCCGGCGCACCACCAAAATGATTCAAATCTATCGGCGCTTTTGATGGATCAATTTTAGTTTCAAGCGTTGTGTAGTGCGCCACGCCATCAAACCAGTTATAATACGGCACTACATTTTCGCCCCACTCAAACCTGCCTTTAATCGTGGCATAGGTTGCACGATGTGTGCCATCGCCTTGCGTATAATCTTTTTCCTTATACGGCTTTCCATCTTTCAGTTTACCACCCTGACTCCAATCCCAAAGTGTCTTGGTTGCCACGCCGCCGCGGGAAAATTCCGGAATGTGACATGTCTGGCAAGCAACACGATCAACATGGTGGTTCATCTTTATACCAACAATTTCATCTTCTTCATGAGGCGATGTCCCGTGACAGGACTCACAGCTCGCCACATTTCGTCTAAAACCGGGTTCTCCCCTGCCGACAGGATCCACCGCCGTGGTCTTATAACGACTTCCGGACCATTGATGATTTTTCCCTGTATGGCATGCTGTACAAGAGAAATTAAGCCCATTTGCATCCATGTGAATATCAAGCGCATGATCAGGATTAATCAATGACTGATCAAGATCTCCGTGCTTTACGCCATTACCACCCCCGCCATTAAAATGGCACTTACCACAGTTATTACGTGTCGGCAGCCCTACACTTTGTGCAATTTCAGACCAGTTTTTCGGCGGATCATCCCTGAATATATGGTTCATGTCGGGATGTCCCGGCCCGTTTTGAGTCTTATAATAGGTTCCTGTCTGATCATGACAAACAAGGCAATCAATCTTTGTCTGATCTGAAAAATCAAAGCTGTCGTCTTTCCAGCCATATCCCGCATGGCAAATCGTACACCCGCCCTCATTTGAGGTGTTATTGCCGCAAAATCCATTAATAAGCGATTTTTTACCAAGCTTCTGTCCGGTTACGGGATGATCATATTCCCACGTCCAGTGAATGGACTTCATAAACTGATGACCGGCCTCTGTATGGCATTTCAGACAAGCCTGCGTTACATCGCTACCATTTGCAAAATCCTGTTTCAGGATAGAGAACTTGCTGTGATCCGCCGTTCCGCCAGGCACCTTTAACGAAAGCTGCGGCGTTATCACCTGCTGTGTCTCAGCCGCCAACAACGCCCCACCCGGGACGAAAACAAAAACCCAGAAAGAAACTGACAGCATCCTATAGACATTCAGCATTTTTATATCCCCACACTCAAAAAACTTTGAACAAGTCATAAAATTCTAAAGCATAAAACCTTATCATGCAAGCGAGGGAATTTAAACTGAAACGTGTATCTATATTAATTTTAGAAGAATAAGCCCTTTATCTATTTGAACGCTCAGTTTTTCCTGGACGCTCTGCAGCTTAAGAAGTCTGGCGATTTTACTTACAACCAGCTCTATAGCCACACAGCCTGCAAAAACAGCCATAATTGACAAGAATGAATGAAGATAAAGATATTCACTGTTTAGATATTCTTTGTTTTTCAGAAGGTCCAGCCACAAGAACGGACGAATCAGATTATTTTCATGTATCAGATACACACCAAGCATTGCTGGTGACATAAGGTTTATACTCTTAACAGAGCCAATGTTAAGTTGTTTGAAATATATAAAAATCAGCACAGAAAGGCACAAAACAAACGGCGTCTTGCTTTGTATAAAATACAGAGGACAGACGGGCAACTCAGTAAACAGAGATAAATAATCAAAAACAGCAATTGAAGAGAGTATAGCTATCACGCAAAAAAATGAGGTTAAGAAAATAGTTTTGTTCGATACCGTTTTTTCTTCATAATATTTTCTTACAAAAGCACCTATACAATATAGATAGATGAAAAAACAAAGCCCCCCAACCGCCTCATTCAAAAAAGGCACAGTAACAAGAACACTGAACAGAACAAGTAATCTCAGATGATCTTTTTTACTTAAATTATCAATTATAATATTGATAAAGGGGCTAAGGATAAGCATACCCACAAAGGCCGTTACAAAACAATACCCGAATGGCAGTAATGATTCGATGAAAAGGTCATGCGTTACTTTTTCAGGTGCTGTAGCAAGGAAAAAAATCAAAATAGACAGAGCGTAGAACCAGGTTTTCGCCAATACATTTATAACGCAATCCCACTTAAACGGTTCTTTGCACAAAAAATACCCCGGCACCAAAACAAAGAAGTTAACACCAATATGCCCGCCAATAGATAAGGCTTGCGTATAAAATTTGTGAATCTCAACCCCAGGCGCATACGCCCACCCACCATAAACAGAATAGTGGTTTGCAATAATGAGAAGCATCGCAAAGATTCTCAACAATCCAAAATTTGACTGTCCAGACACAACAACTACCCAAATTTAACCTTAATATTTACAGCCCAGATTACATTTCAACTATCTAGAGGATAAAGAAAAAGAATGAATAGAACGTAAAAATACAATCATCCCGGATAACTTCTTTACAATTTGACATCTCGTTAATTATGGAATACATAAAATCGAACCCCATGGAGATGATATGACTAATTTTAATGCTGAACACTATTCAACAGACATAGCAAAACGCTTTTTTGCTGTACTCAACCTTCAGCCAATGAAAGATGCCGTAGTAAATTCGTCCAACATTGCAGACAGCAGGGATGAGATATATGGCTGGTATCAATACCTTCAAGAAACCTTTCAGGATTTAACAGCATCCAACATAAAAGATATCTACTGGGCACTAAAATCAAAAATTTCATCCGGTGAGATCGGGATTGTACACATCGTTTTTTTTACAGATGATGAAAATGAACCCGTTCAAGACAAACATCCTCTTTTAAGAACCGTCGATTTTGTCGCGCACCTGAAACGTTCTGTCCAAGCTTACTCACGCAAGGCCATAGATTGGACACCTCTGGAAACACACAGTAAACGTTTTAAAGAACTAGGAGACCATTACGATCCTTTAAATATTAGGCCGCTGATAACACACCTGTTTCTCGATGTAGAAGACGATGATCTTTATCATAGTATCGGTTATAAAAATCCAGCCATAGAAGACGCGCTAAACAACGCAATAAAATATGAGAAAGATGTTGAACAATTTGCCATCAATCCCACAGAACTTGTTTCAAGGCCAGCCATTCTAAAAGAACGCCTTGCTCTCCTCCTTCCCCCTTATACGGACATCCGGCAAGCCGATGTACCGGCTTTAATGAAGTGGGAAGCGCTGGCTGATAAAGCACTGGGAGAACTCACATTGCCTGAAATCCAGTCTGTCTATCAATATTACCGGGATCTGCTTAAACAGGATGGGCACAGCATCACAGAAAACGGCGCATTAAGTGTCATTATCTCTGAAATACAATCGGTTTGCCGTACAAATGAACGGCTTAAACCTTATTTACAGTTTGCGCCCCTCATAAATCCCCCCCCTTGCGATAACAGAGTCAGCCACCTGCTCGGCGCCTCAGGCCGCTATGTAGCCAACCTCGAAGACGCACTGAATCAGGCCATAGCCGCACAAAAATTATCCAATCAAAACAACGACCTCTCCCGCGGCCCGTCTAATACATAGGTTGTATTCCTCTGAGATCGTATTAAATATTCCATTCCCTCGCCCAACTACATCAAAGGCGTATTTAAAGATATGCTAAAGCTATTCCGCAAGCAATGGAGAACCTGTCCTTCTCCTTTGAGATTTATAGACGGTAGAAACTTACCATTGATCCAGCTACCTATATTCTTTCCCCAGCCACCAGATTTAGTATGTGTCAGGGCATACAATAGACGTGTATCGTACTGACCAGTTTTTGGTTTTTTCTTTATAAATGCTCGTGCATCCTCTACATAATCAAAAAAGCCAAGCTCTTGCAAAGCAGGATGTATTGGAACCAGACGTTTCGCTGCTTTCGTCTTAAGTCGCTTTGTTTCTTCTTCATCAGTAATGCTGAGATACCGAATACTCGTTCTACAGATAAAGCTCCATCCTTATCAATACTACGCTTCATACGTTCCAGCACCTCTGAGAAGTGATTGCGTAGCATCTCCTTTACTTCTGCATAGTCTAGCTCTTGCACATCTGGATGACTTATAACCATGCATGCATGATATTCGAGAGCCTTAGACAAGCGCAAGGCTTCTTTAGGGCAACGTGTATTTAAAGATATGCTGATACGCCTATTATCGCATTGCGGTAACGGATAGCGAAAATAGTAGATAGCATGACGGGATCGGACGAGATAAGTTGGATTATACATTACAGGTCGCACCTTTCGGTTACAGCCTGCACCTGTTATGCTTAAAGCATTGAATATTATAAGGAATTAGAAAAATTGGTCGGAATGAGAGGATTTGAACCTCCGACCCCTTGCACCCCATGCAAGTGCGCTACCAGGCTGCGCTACATTCCGATCTGGGTGATGTTTATACGAATTTTAATCAAAGCGCAACCATTTAGCTGAACGATTCTTTAGCCCAGCATATCCCGCATGTCTTTTAGTTCGCTTAACATGCCTTCCAACAGGATTTTTTGATAGTCTGTCAATCGGCCTTTCGTCGCTGGCGATACAGACGTGTTCGCCGGTGACACCACAGCCATGGATTCCGGCTTTTGCGCCTTGGCTTGAGCCTTTTCCATCAAAATCTGCGATTTGCTTTGTCCTTTAAGAAGTTTCTGGACCCCCTTGATCGTGTAGCCTTCCGTATAGAGAAGATTATGTATTTTTTTCAAGAGCACAACATCTTCGGGACGGTAATAACGACGCCCCCCGCCCCTTTTTAATGGACGAACCTGAGAAAATCGTGTTTCCCAAAAACGCAAAACATGTTGCTGTACATCCAGCTCCTTCGCCACTTCACTTATCGTTCTAAAGGCACCTGAAGCTTTTTTTGCCTTACGCGGCTCAGCCGTCGATTCAGCAGGGGACGCTGTCTTGGTTACAGGCTCGGAAAGTTCCTGACTCGTACTTATCATCGGAAATTAATCCTTTTCTCCTCTTTTGGGGCTCGTTTTAGGTCTCGTTAATTTTGTCTTTCAAAATATGTGATGCTCTGAAAACTATAACTTTTCTTGGTAAAATAGGTACTTCGATCCCCGTTTTGGGATTACGCCCTATTCTTTCCCCCTTCTGACGAACGGAAAAACTACCAAATGACGATATTTTCACGTTTCCGCCTGAGATCAATCTGTCTGAAATTTCGTTTAGCACAGCTTCCACCAGTTCGGCAGACTCGTTGCGGGACAAACCAACCTGTTCATAAACAGCGTCAGCAAGATCCGCTCTTGTAATCGTTCTACTCATAAAAGACCCCAATAAATTTTTATAATGCTCAAGAGAGTACAGAGAGTCTCTTTACACGTCAACAACAACCGAAAAACAAACCACAAAAAAGTGACTCATTTCAAAGGGCTATTACTTTTTCTTAACACAGGAAAATTTAGTATCTGATAAGCGCTGCGCCCCAGGTCAAACCGGCCCCAAGGGCTTCAAACAGCATAAGCTCTCCCCTTTTTATACGCCCATCCCTCACAGCCTCATCAAGCGCAAGGGGAATAGAGGCGGCAGAGGTATTGCCATGCCTATCAACCGTAACAACAACATTCTCCATTGGTATGGAGAGCTTTTTAGCCGTTCCCTCAATAATGCGGAGATTCGCCTGATGGGGAATAAGCCAATCAATCTGGTCTGTTTTAAGATCATTATGGTCGAGCACTTCTGTAACGATCTCACTCATGTAATTAACAGCGTACTTAAACACTTCGCGCCCCTGCATGGTGATAAAACCGGCATTGCCTGTTGATGACACACCACCTGTCGTACAAAGAATATCCCGCAAATTACCGTTCGCATGAAGATGCGTTGACAAGACACCCTGATCCATTATCGTACCATCTTGCTCCTCTTTTGCTTCCAAAAGAACCGCGCCTGCACCGTCCCCAAAAAGCACACATGTCGTGCGGTCACGCCAATCAAGAATAGAAGAAGCTTTCTCAGCGCCGATAACAAGGATACGTTTACACTCACCCGTCATAATAAATTTATCAGCCACCGACAAAGCATACACAAACCCCGCGCAAACGGCCTGAACATCAAAGGCAAGCCCAAATGGCTGACCTATCGCAGACTGCACTTTAACCGCTGTAGATGGAAACGTCTTATCAGGGGTAGATGTTGCAACAATAATGGCATCAATATCAGCGCCGGATAAATCAGCCGCCTCTAAAGCGGCCTCTGCCGCTTTGATCGCCATATCACCTGTTGTTTCATCTTTAGCCGCAATCCGCCGCTCTTTAATGCCACTTCGCTGTTGTATCCATTCATCAGAGGTCAGCACCTTTTTTTCAAGATCCGCATTCGTGACAATATTATCTGGAAGATAGCTTCCCGTTCCTCTGATAATGCTCCTGAGCATGCTTACAACGCTTTCCCTGTTCCAATTGTAAAAAACGATTCCTGATTCATGAGCTGATCAATTTCCCTGGAAACCTGCGTATTAAAGCCATAATACACAAGGTCCGCCGCTACTTTAATTGCATTGGCAAAACCAACATCATCACTACCACCGTGACTTTTTACACAAACCCCATCAAGCCCTAAAAACATACCGCCATTATAAAGGCGTGGATCAATTTTCTTTTGAACACGTCTAATCGCTTTTGACGCAAGCAAACCGCCTATCATTGCAATAAAGGACGATTTAAAGGCTTTTTTTACAAAATAATCTGACAGTGCGCCAACACCCTCTGCTATCTTGAGCGCGATATTACCACTAAAACCATCTGTTACAACCACATCAACGGTCCCCTTCGGGATATCATTCCCCTCAACATAGCCATAAAAATGCCCCGGCATTTTTATCTCATTTAACACCAAAGCGGCGGCACGGACTTGTTCCGGCCCCTTCATATCTTCTGAGCCAATGTTTAAAAGTCCTACACGAGGATCCTGAATATTGCGAACCACTTTCGCATACACAGCCCCGAGCACAGCAAACTGAACGAGCATTTCCGAATCGCAGGCAAGATTCGCCCCAAGATCCAGCATGATTGTATCTTCTTTCATGGTAGGAAAAACACTGGCTATTGCCGGACGGTTAATACCCGGCAAACACTTTAAAACCATTTTGGCCATAACCATCAAGGCCCCTGTGTTCCCCGATGAGACGATACAGTCGGCCCGCCCTTCTGCAACAGCATTAATCGCCAGACGCATACTCGACTCGCGCCCTTTCCTTAAAGCAACAGACGGCTTTTCTTCATTGGAAATAAATTTGTCAGTATGAAATACCTCAGAGCAGGCCTGCAAAGCAGGATAACGGCTAAGATACGGACGAATTTTCCCCTCGTCGCCATAAAGCAAGAAAGAAATATTCGAACGCTCTTTCAAAACACGTGCCGCACCAGATATCGTAACCTCGGGCCCTCTATCGCCACCCATCACATCCAGTGCAATCCTGATATTGTCCATTTTCGTATTGTTGGTCAAAGGAGAAGCCCTTTCCGGCGTTGTACACACACACGTCTCGACTGCATTTAAAGCACTAAGAGACATCATAACAACACACAAAAACGCGCCAGTAAAGACAACCGGCGCGATTTTTAAAAATCAACTACAAGGTTCTAGTCTCGCTCTTCTATAACCTGACGACCTTTATACATACCCGTCTTCAGATCAATATGATGGCGTCTTACCGCCTCACCTGAATGAGAATCTTCTACCCAGTTTGTCGCGCTCAAAGCATGGTGAGAACGGCGCATATCGCGCTTTGATTTTGATTTCTTACTCTTTGGAACAGCCATAATTCTTATCTCAACCTGTTTCTTAAAAAAATTCGAAGTCCGGTTATTAAAGGAAATCACAAAAAAGTGCAAGGATTATTTGGGCACATTAGGCACAACAACGCAAGAATTCCCAAAAGACGGTAATCGTCCCCACTCTCTTGTAACAGGGTCCCAGATCTCCTCAGGTTCTATAACCTTATATCCGTTCGCAGCCGCTATCTCATTATTCCTAAAAGGACATTTTTTAAAAGAAAGAGTACCGTTTTCATAGTTATACACACCTGTCAGAGATTCACTCGTCGTATAATCGTAACTGGTGTTCTCAACATCTCTTGGCTCATCGGCCAGTGCACTCCCCCCTGCAACAGAAGTTAATGCCATGAATATCATTGCTATCGCTGTTTTTTTCATTACGCACCTAAACTTTAAATTCTCTGTATTATTTAGCCACAGGCCTCATTGAAAAAGGCACTATTTCACAAGAATTTCGTATAATCTGTGGCTTCCCAACGTTATCACCCGTAGCAGGATCTCTTTGTGATATAGACGTCTGAGACAAACTTATCATGTGATATCCTTTGTCAGCCGCCTCTTCATAATCCTGAAACGGGCATGTTTCAAAAGAAATAGAGCCATTACTATAATTATACGTGCCTGTTAAAGACTCTGCCGTAAGCGTATTATCAGTCATAAAATCATCATTATTAATCGTAATAGAATCCACACTGGTCTGTTCTTGTTCGCCAGCCAGTGCATTAGCACCTGCCAGAGACGTCAGTGCCATGAATATCATCGCTATTGCTGTTTTTTTCATTAATCCACCCTCTTTTTTGAATTGTTATGTATAATAATAGATTAAGTGTTATACATAACACTAACTTATCTATCAACTTATTTAAAAACTATTTCTTTTCTTGTTTATCTTTTGGTCGCTCTTTCAGGGCTTTCAAAGCCTGAAAAGGATTTTGCCTTATATGGGAAGGGGTTGCTCTTGGTTCATCATCCCCTTTCTCATATTTTATATCAGGTGCATGAGGATATGGATCAATTGAGAGGGATAAATACTGACAGGCAAGATCTGCCACATCTATTTGCCCATTGACAATAGGTTCAGGATCCTCTTTTTCATTGAGCACCGGCGTTTCAATGAACCCATATGACACATAGATCTCGTTCTTGGCCTTTGCAAAGGAAACCGCCTGTTTCGGGTCTGAATAAAAGGCCTCAAACGGCTCTTCTATACGGACCGGAACAGGCTCACCTGAAACGACACAGCTCTGCACAATGTCAGCACAAAGCGTCCCTTTGACATGCAGCAAGAACCCGCCATGTTCTCTGGACACCGAAATATCAGCCGTGAAAGACTCCATAGATATCAGATCAAAAAAAGTGACTAATGAGTCTCGTGCAGCCTGATCAGCAGACAGCGACATTCTGAACGGTGTTTTTTCAATATCCTCTGCCTTTATCAGATAAGACCACCCAAAACTGTTTTCCTCGTGTTTCTTTTTCATTCTTGCCCTACAAAGATTGATTTTACTTCTATATAAAGAGTATAGAGAAAGTAGATACCAATTTATCGACAAAAAGAATAGCAATGAAACAAAATCCTTTTATAAAATCCGTGACTATCTTTGCAACGACTGCCCTTTTGCTTACGGCTTGTACGCCTATGACCGCCACCCGGGGTAATTTTGTTCTGGATGAACAACTTCAGGAGGTCAAAATCGGTCAGGACACGCGTGCAAATGTTTTGCAAAAGATGGGATCCCCCACCACCAAAGCACCGTTTAATGATAATCTGTGGTACTATCTTGGCCAGAAAACAGAAAAACGCGGTGTTTTAGACCCAGATGTCGTAGAAGAGCGTATCATTGCCGTCCACTTCGATGAAAAAGGTACCCTTACCAAAGTGGAAGAAATTGATAATGAGCGTCTCAACGTCCCTGTCTCAGACAGAAAAACACCGACATCCGGCCACAATATGACCGTCATGCAACAGCTCCTCGGCAATCTGGGTAAATATAATAATAAGGAGGAGTAATTCGCTCTTCTCTGTTAAAATTCACAGACAGATGACACACCACCGGCCTAAACGTCAGATGGTGTAAGTTTATTATGGTATAGTGATTTTTACTTAAGAACAGACTATTCTTATAGCTATAGCCAAATTTAAAGATACCGAGACTACGTGAGGATTTTTAACCCAAGTCCCGTTTCGCATGCTCTTATAATGCCTATGGATGCCGGATCACCTCCGGTATGACGATAAGGGGCGATTCTGTTTCTAAACGACTATTTTGTACCTCACGACCACGGAGGCAGACGGTAGCTACCATAAACAGATTACAAACAAAAACCCCTGCTATATCTCAAGCAGGGGTTTTCTTTATTCTGTAATTAAGGTGTTAACTAAACACCCACAACAAACTTCGCTACAATGGCCACCAGAAGGATTGCAACGATGTTGGCAATCTTGATCAGTGGGTTTACCGCAGGCCCTGCTGTGTCTTTGTATGGGTCGCCCACAGTATCACCTGTTACAGCGGCTTTGTGTGCTTCAGAATTTTTACCGCCGAAGTTGCCTTCTTCGATGTATTTCTTAGCATTGTCCCATGCTCCACCACCGGATGTCATGGAGATCGCCACAAAGAGCCCTGTTACAATTGTACCAAGAAGTAATCCCCCTAAAGATTGGAAACCAGCTTCCAAACCACCAAGGGCTGCCATGATACAAAAGAGCAGCACAGGCACAACAATAGGCAGAAGAGATGGCAAAATCATTTCTTTAATCGCAGCTTTTGTCAACATATCAACCGCACGACCATATTCAGGTTTTTCTTTGCCTTTCATGATACCAGGTTTTTCTTTGAACTGACGACGTACTTCAACCACAACACTGGCAGCCGCACGGCCAACCGCTGTCATGGAAAATGCACTGAACAGGAATGGCAACATGCCACCTATGAAAAGACCAATCACAACATATGGGTCCTGCAATGGGAACTGAATGTTCGCATATTCAGGCAAGTAGTGTTTGATTTCTTCTATGTAAGCGGCAAACAGAACGAGCGCAGCCAGTGCAGCAGAACCAATAGCATAACCTTTGGTCACAGCTTTTGTTGTATTACCAACAGCATCAAGCGCATCTGTTGTGTTACGAACATTTTCGGGCAATTCGGCCATTTCAGCAATACCGCCTGCATTGTCTGTAATAGGCCCAAACGCATCAAGCGCAACGACCATACCAGCCAAAGACAACATCGTTGTCGCCGCAATAGAAATGCCGTACAAACCAGCAAATGAATAGGCGATAAATATACCAGCACAGATCACTATCACAGGCAGTGCCGTTGCTTCGAAAGAAACAGCAAGCCCCTGAATAACGTTTGTACCATGGCCTGTCTCTGACGCTTTGGCAATTTCACGCACCGGACGGAACGCTGTGGACGTATAGTATTCTGTGATCCACACGATCAAACCGGTTACACCAAGCCCCACCAAAGCAGACACCAACAGGTCCATTCCTGTGATAACACCCCCGGCAGCCAGAGGAATTTCCCGATCCAAACCAATGTTTGCCAAAAGACCAACAATCAGCACGGTTGAGAACAAAGCACTGACGATAAAGCCTTTATAAAGAGCGCCCATAATGTTTTGGCTAGCACCAAGCTTCACAAAAAATGTACCGGCAATAGAACCTACGATACACAGTGCGCCAATCATCAAAGGCAGGATCATCGTTGCTTCAACAGCGCTTGCTGCAAAAACACTGGAGGCGATCAACATGGTTGCCACAACCGTCACAGCATATGTTTCAAACAGGTCAGCAGCCATACCAGCACAATCACCCACATTGTCGCCCACGTTATCGGCAATCACAGCTGGGTTACGTGGATCATCTTCAGGAATACCGGCTTCTACTTTACCAACGAGGTCAGCCCCAACGTCAGCACCTTTTGTAAAGATACCGCCACCAAGACGGGCAAAGATTGAAATCAGAGAAGCACCAAAACCCAAAGCCACAAGCCCTTCAAGAATAGCACGTGTTTCCATCTCCATATAGACTTTCAAGCCAATATAGTAGCCAGCTACACCCAAAAGCCCCAGACCAACAACGAGCATACCTGTCGTTGCACCGCCTCTAAAGGCCACATCCATAGCTTTTTGAAGACTTTCCGTCGCAGCCTGCGTTGTTCTGACGTTAGCACGAACAGATACGTTCATACCAATATATCCAGCAGCGCCAGACAACACAGCCCCGATAACAAAACCGAGTGCAACGTGCCAGCCCAACAAAACAAACAATAACACAGCAACAACTACGCCAACCATAGCAATAGTTTTATATTGACGATCAAGATAAGCTTTTGCACCTTCTTGAATAGCGCCTGCAATCTCTTGCATTCTTTCGTTACCAGAATCCTCAGCCATAACCAGATTCGTGGCAACTTTTCCGTATATGAGTGCTAATACCGCGCAACCGATAATAACAACATAATATAGGGTGAGTTCCATCTTTGATACCCCTTCACTTGTCTATTAAATATTCATTTATTAAAATTAACGCTGAATGGTTCCTCGTACAGGAACCAAAATTCAGGGGATTTTGCACAATTTCATACGACAAAGCAAGGCCGCATTTTCCTTTTATTTAACGAGACAAATAAAAGCCCGGATGAACCGAGCCTAATGTGCTTTAATCTGGTAGGTCTAAATATAAAGTACGGTGCCGGAAATATCAGGTTCCGCGTTGTTGAACAACCTGTAAAAGAACATCTTGCACGACATCTTTACCAAGCACTTTTACTGTCATTTTATTTAGCCGTTTCTTTAATATGTTAATTTTGATAGCCCCACCATTCCTTGCGGCGACATGATTCAATATACCATAGAGCTCTTGGATATAAGCGTCTTTTAAGCGGGGAGTCATCTTCCTGACAATGTCAGCACTATTTGAATCTTTTACTTCCAGAGCGACAACAATACTAACCGTTTGCGAGACCCCTGTTTTATCTAAAATCGGCAAAATAAGAGGATCAAGCTCTACAAATTCGACATCGCTACTACCGTGTCCGCTACTCGTGGCATGCGCCTCTTCTTCCGCTTTGGCATGTTCACCAGCTTCCTGTCCTGCCGCCTCGGCCGGCGCGAGCAGAAAGAGATAGGCCGCGGCTCCACCGCCACCTAAAACAGCTAACAACACAATTAACATTATTATCTTCTTCACGTCAGATCCTTTTACGTCTAAAGACACAAGAACACAGCCCTAAAAACACCCTAAAAAATATTGTACTGCAACATTATTAACGGGCCGTTAGGAATAGATAAAAATTGAGATTTTTCAGCAACATATTAATCCCGAGCAGATCTAAGCGCCCCGGTATATTTTTCATCGAGTCGGTCAGTAGCGTTAAAAATATTTTTTCATCTATTTGACCGTCTTCAAAACCGCATCCAGTACAGCATTTACGAGTTTTGACTCACCGCCATCATAGAAGCTGTGAGTCACATTCAAGTAGTCGGATATGATGATGGGAGAATCTATGTCGTGGTGAGCAAATAATTCGTAAGCGCCGCAGAATAATATACTCTCCAAGAGTGGTTCTAATTTGCCACTCTTTTTTTCTGGAAGTTTTGCATAAATAAGCTCTTTTATTTCATTGTTTTTATTTGAAAAACCTACAACGATCCTTTTAAAGAGAGAACCATCAGGACGGACCATTTCCGCACCATCGACATCCATCCCGGCGCGATGATAAAGATATTCATCTATCACATTTTGGGCCCGCTGATCATTTAAGCCCATCTGATAAACGGCTTGCACAGCCAACAGACGCGCCGCCGTATTTCTTGCTACTTGTGAGGATTTTTCCGCTCTTCCAGACATTTATTTTTACTCTGTTAATCCACATTGTTCTTTAAAGTTAATCATGGCAAGTGCGGCTTGTGCTGCCCCTGCTCCTTTGTTTTTTTGTGCTTTATCCGCACGTACCATGGCCTGTGCTCTGTTTTCACATGTCAGGATACCGTTTCCAATACATAAACCATGCTTCAGCCCAACCTCCATCAAGCCACGGGCACTTTCTCCTGCGACGATATCATAATGAGATGTTTCTCCGCGGATAACGCACCCCAAGGCAATGTAGCCATCAAAAGGCTGTTCACTTTCCCTCAGGGCCCCAAACTGAACAGCCCCCGGTATTTCTAAAGCCCCCGGCAAAGAGACGCGCTCATACGTTACGTCATTTTGTTCCAGCACTTCGATAGCACCTTGGGCCAGTTTATCTGATATTTCCTCATAAAAGCGGGCTTCTAAAATCAGTATATGTGTCATGATACAAGCGTCTCCTTCTCTTTATGCGCTTCCTGTTCCTTCCTGTAGCGGACTAAATCCGCGATAGTGCCTATTTTCAGCCCATGTTTCTGGGCAAAGGACACTAAATCTGGCAGGCGTGCCATCGTACCATCCGCCTTCATAATCTCGCAAATAACAGACGCCGGCGTTAATTCGGCTAAAGACGCAATGTCCACCGCGGCCTCTGTATGACCTTCACGGACCAAAACGCCTTCTTTTTCAGCCCTGAGAGGGAAAATATGCCCTGGCACCGCAATGTCATCAGGGCCCGAATTAGGGTCAGATGCCACCGTTATGGTCCTCGCACGATCTGAGGCTGAAATCCCTGTTGTAATGCCTTTGCGCGCCTCAATAGACACTGTAAAAGCCGTTTTAAAGCGACTTGTATTGCGGCTTGCCATCATGGGCAATTCAAGCCGATCACAAATAGATGGTGCCAACGCCAGACAAACAAGCCCTCTGCCATGCGTTATCATGAAGTTTATAGCCTCTGCATCCACATGATCGGCCGGCAAGATGAGGTCTCCCTCATTCTCCCGATTCTCATCATCGACCAGAATATACATTCGGCCCTGACGCGCTTCTTCTATAAGCTCTTCAGTACAGGAAAGACCGTTCATGCCGTATGATCTTCCTTACCCAGAATTCTGGCCACGTAGCGTGCCAACATATCAACTTCCACATTCAGGTTATCACCCTTTTTCAAGTCCTGAAATGTCGTTTTTTTCCAGGTATGCGGTATAATATTGATACCAAATACAGAACCTTCCACTTCATTAACCGTCAAAGAGACGCCGTCCAAAGCGACAGAGCCTTTGGAGGCAATATAAGGGGCCAAATCATCCGGCACCCGGATCTTCATGCGGTAAGACTCCCCTTCCGGCCATAGATCTTCCAATGTCGCCTGCCCATCAACATGGCCAGAGACCAGATGGCCGCCCAGTTCATCACCAAAATGCAGAGAGGATTCAAGGTTCAGTCGTGAGCCTTCTTTCCAGTTTCCCATGCCTGTTTTGGACAAACTTTCGCCAGAAACATCAACAACAAACCAGTTGTCCCCTTTATCCACGACCGTCAAACAACAGCCGGCACAAGCGATAGAGGCCCCGATACTAAAACGGCTCATATCAAACGAGGTTTTAATCCTGAAACGGGCGTCAGTCTCGCTTTTTTGTACGGTCTCAATAACACCTATATCGGTGATAATACCTGTAAACATGCATTAAAATCCTTCATAAGAGGTTCGTCTTCCAGCAGCCATAGAAGAGATTAGTCTTCCTTTTCAAATATTTCCAGCAAATCCTGATCTAAATAACGAATTTCCGGCTTTTAAGAGAGTATCCATGACGCATCATTCTGCCGCATCTTGCATTTTTTTTCTTTTGGGCACCTGCAGTTCCTGAAGCTCATCAACAAAGGCATTAAAATCCTCTGGTTGACGAAAATCCTTGTACACAGAGGCATAACGAATATAGGCCACAATATCGAGCTGTATCAGGGATTGCATCACAAGCCCACCTATCGCATCTGTTGTAATTTCTGAATCCGGGCCAGTTTCAAGCTGACGAATAATGCTGTTAGCCGCTTTTTCAATCTGTTCCGCCTCAACAGGCCTTTTACGCAACGCGATATTCATGGAACGGAGAAGCTTGTCCCGATCAAACGGCTGGCGGCGATTTTCATCGCCAGCCTTAATAACAGACAATTCACGAAGCTGAACACGTTCAAACGTTGTAAAACGTCCGCCGCATTCAGCACAGGCCCGCCTGCGCCGAATCGCCGAATTATCCTCCGTCGGACGAGAATCTTTAACCTGTATATCCTCCGAAGAGCAAAACGGACAGCGCATCAGCTTTTATTCCCCATAAATTGGGAAACGGTCACAAAGCTGTTGAACTTTTTGCTTAACAGCGGCTTCAATAGAGGCATTCCCTTCTGGTCCATTCGCTGCCAGACCATCCAGAACTTCTATGATGTATTCACCAACCAGACGCCACTCCTCTGTTCCAAAACCACGACTTGTCGCAGCAGGCGTTCCAAGACGAACACCAGATGTTACCATTGGTTTTTCTGGATCGAACGGTACCGAATTCTTATTACATGTCATAGAAGCATTTTCTAAAGCTTTTTCAGATACGTTACCTGTTAAACCTTTAGGCCTTAGATCAACTAAAACAAGGTGCGAATCCGTTCCACCTGACACGATATCGAGCCCACCTTTAATGAGCGTATCAGAGAGCAATCTCGCGTTTTCCAAAACAGCTTTAGCATAAAGTTTAAATTCAGGCTTAAGTGCTTCTCCGTAACTAACCGCTTTAGCCGCAATCACGTGCATAAGTGGCCCCCCCTGAATACCAGGGAAAATGGCCGAATTAATTTTCTTTCCAAGCTCAACATCGTTCGACAAAATCATACCGCCACGTGGCCCACGCAATGTTTTATGCGTCGTTGTCGTCACAATATGAGCATGCGGTAGAGGACTTGGATAATAACCAGCGGCGATAAGCCCTGCATAGTGCGCCATATCGACAAAAAGATACGCGCCAACAGAGTCCGCAATTTCCCTGAATTTTTTAAAATCAATGATACGTGGATAGGCCGACGCCCCTGCAATAATCATTTTGGGTTTATGCTCATCAGCCAGCCTGGCCACTTCATCATAATCAATAAGCGCATCTTCTTTTCTGACACCATATTGAACAGATTTGAACCACTTACCGGACTGGTTCGGTGCCGCACCATGTGTTAGGTGCCCACCAGCGGCCAATGACATCCCCAGAATCGTATCGCCGGGTTGAAGCAGTGCCATCATAACGCCCTGGTTCGCCTGAGATCCTGAATTAGGTTGCACGTTAACAAACTCACAGCCAAAAAGTTTTTTAGCCCGCTCTCTTGCCAGCTCTTCTGCAATATCAACAAATTCACAACCACCATAGTAACGACGCCCCGGATAGCCTTCCGCATATTTGTTCGTCATTATAGAGCCTTGCGCTTCAAGAACTGCCTTGGAAACAATATTCTCAGAAGCGATTAACTCAATCTGGTTTTGTTGTCGGCCTAGCTCCTTTTTAATAGACTTATAAATATCGGGATCTGTCTTCGATAATGTATTTGTAAAGAAACCGTCCATTTCAAACTCTTTTTTTGCGACCTCATTCATATGAATCCCCTTCCTTTTATATTTTTCAACTGACTTAAACTGAGCAACACGCACACGCTGATAATTTATCCACCCGCGCCTTGTGACGATCTCCTTCAAATTCTGTATCAAGAAACGCCCGCAAGCAATCTATAGCCGTCTCTTCCCCAATCAAACGAGCCCCCAAAGCCAACACATTGGCATCATTATGTGCCCTTGTTAAACGCGCCATAGTACTGTTCATACATAAAGCCGCTCTCACTTCTGGATAACGGTTCGCTGCCATAGAAATGCCAATCCCTGTACCACAAATCAAAACACCGAAATCGACATCACCTTTTTTGATAGTTTCAGCTAATTTATAGGCATAGTCTGGATAATCTACGGAATCTACACCGGTTGGCCCCAGATCGATCCAGTCAATATCATGAATCTTATATTCTTTTTTCAAGAATTCTTTTAGAGGATAGCCCGCGTGATCAGAAGCCATTGCAATTTTTAATGTCATAATAGAGAATATCTCCTCTTTGCAGAAATCTTTTGCTCTTTTCTAGGCTTTTGTTGTCATTCAATCAATCCCTTTTTGCGCAAGACATATTCAAGACGCTTTAGGGCATTGCGCTTTAGTATAGGTTCCGGTGTCGACACCGGTCCCTGAATAGAGATTTCCGTCAAACTTGAGACATCCATAGCCGCCACGCGGACATAATTTCCAAGTGGAAAAAACTCTATAATAACTTCCCGGTTTCTTAACGCTGTCACAATAAATAATGAAGAAAAGCAAAAAAAGAACAATCAAAGCCCGGAAAAACCGGTTTGAGAAGACCAGAAACGCTCCAGCAAATGCATTGTATCAATCATTTCCTTTAAACGTTCTTCCGTGATATCCGTGCCCTTTATTTTTTCCTCATGCGTCAGAAACATCTGAGTAAGAAACTTATGGAGATCTTTCCCCTTTTCCGACAGCTTGACACGTATGGAACGCTTATCATGAACCGAACGCGCCTGTTCAAGATAGTCGTTTTCAACCATCTTTTTTACATTATATGAGACGTTTGAGCCCAAATAATAACCACGCAACGTAAGCTCCCCCACAGTGAGCTCGTCCTGACCTATGTTATGCAATATCATGCATTGAACGTTGTTAATATCCTGGATCCCCTTGCGATCCAGTTCAACTTTTACAACATCAAGAAAATAACGGTGGAGACGCTCTGTTAACTGAATAGCGTCATAGTACGGTGTCGTCACTTTTACTCACTCCAAGATTTTGGTACAAAAACACAAAAAGTGTCTCATCATAGTACAAGCACTCTATTTGTACAAAGTGATTTTTCTGTCTCGCCTTTTGTAATAAAATTTACTACCCTTTCGTAGTAAGTTTCAAAGACCGAACACCTCATCTCAAGGAAAACATGCATGTCATACGCAATCCCTCCTCAGAACAGACTGAGACGCTTAAGAAAAACAGCACAGTTGCGTGCCATTATTCGTGAAAACCATCTGACCGTTAACGACCTGATTTTCCCTCTTTTCGTTGAAGAGAACCTGGATGAACGAACCCCTATCGCATCTCTCCCCGGCATGTTCAGAGAGACAGAAGATAGTATTGGAAACATTGTAAAAGAATCTTATAGCCTTGGTATTAAAGCCATTATGCTTTTTGGAGTCTCTCATAACAAAGATCACGAAGGGACTGATTCCTTTTCAGAGAACGGCCTGATGAGCCGCATGATTAAACGGGCAAAGGATGCCTGTCCGGACATTACCGTTATAACGGATTTATGTTTCTGTGAGTACACAGACCATGGTCATTGCGGCCCATTAACAAAGGACGGCGATGTCGATAACGACGCCACGCTTGAAAATCTTGCCAGACAAGCCATTACAGCAGCTGATGCTGGTAGCGACATTGTCGCACCATCTGGCATGATGGATGGGATGATTGCAACGATTCGTAATGCGCTAGACGAAACCGGGCACCACATGCTCCCTATTATGGCTTATTCTGCAAAATTCGCCTCTTCCTATTACGGTCCTTTCAGAGAGGCGGCTGGCTGTTCACTTGGAAAATATGAACATGCAAAAAAAGACCGGGCGACATACCAGATGGACCCGGCAAACGGGCAGGAAGCCTTACGGGAAGTCGAACAGGATATTATTGAAGGAGCCGACATGATCATGATAAAACCGGGCCTCCCTTATCTTGATATTCTGAGCCGCGTCAAAGAAACTTTTGGTATGCCCACATTTGCCTATAATGTCAGCGGCGAATACGCTATGCTGAAAGCCGCCTCTGAAAAAGGCTGGCTTGACTATGACAGTGCGCTTTTGGAAATGCTTCTTTGCTTTAAGCGTGCGGGAGCCGATGGTATATTAACGTATGGATCAATGGACGCTGCCAAACTGCTAAATAAATAAATGAACCAACAAAATAATACGATAAGAGAACAACGAAACCGTTTTCTGGCCTTTTCCTTTGCGTCTGCGGACCTTCTTTTGGAGATTTCTGAAGAGGGAGATGTTATTTATACGCTTGGCGCTTTAAAAAGTTTGACGCACACAACGACAAAGGAATTTACCGGAAAATCATGGATTTCTCTGTTTGAAGAATCGGATCGCTCTATTCTCCTTGCTATGCGCACCAAAGCAAAGTCAGGTGAACGATGCGGCCCTATTTTGGTTACGTTGAGCAAGGAATACGGCGAAGGTAAACGCGTTATTTTTTCTGGCATAAAAATGCCGGACAGCGATATGTTCTATGTCACACTTGAAGCGCCCAACGTTCTTATGAGTAAAATTGGCGACAAAGTACGCCAGGCAGAAAGCCAACAGCTTTTATCAAAAGAACAATTTCTTGAAGCCGCAAAAAGTGCCATGGAAATGGCAGGATCCATCGGACAGGAAACTGATCTCACATTGCTCGACATTAACAACATGAAAGAGCTGGAAGAACGCTTCGGCGCAGAACATTTTGCAGAATTAAGGGAAAACATCGCCGAACTCCTACGCAAAAAATCAATAGATGGTGAAACAGCCGCAGAAATCGCAGAAGGCCGGTACAGCGTTATCCACGATAAAGATATTAATTCAGATCTCATTCAAGAGGAAATTGAAAAGCTTTCAAAAGAACAGGATCCTACAGGAGAGGGATTCGAAATCTCTAAAAAAACCGTAGACTCAGATCTAAGCAATCTCACAGAAAAAGAAACGACCCGCGCCCTGCTCTATACAATTCAGGAATTCGAGCGCAAAGGAACGGATCTAACCATAGATGCCCTTGATAACAGCTTCAAAGCCTATCTGTCGGCGAATACGCAAAAAATTGTAGAATTCAAAGATATGGTAGAACGAATGAACTTCAAGCTTTTCTTCCAGCCTATCGTTGATCTTGAAACTGGAGAAGTTCATCATTATGAAATGCTTTCCCGTTTTACAGATGGTCGCCCCACCTATGAATGGGTTGTCTTTGCTGAAGACACGGGCATGTCGGATATATTTGATATGGCTGTATGTGAACGTGCCATTAATTACCTGATGTACAAATCAGCAGGCCGTGACACGCATTTTGCCGTCAACCTGTCCGGTCAGTCTATTTCAAGCGCGCCTTTTTTTGATGAACTGATAAAAAAACTCAAAAAAGCAGGCCCTCTCGGGAAACGTCTGCATTTTGAAATAACAGAATCGACAACCATTGAAGATCTTGAAAGTGTAAACAATCACATCGAACAATTGCACAAACATGGCTATCACGTGAGCCTTGATGATTTCGGTGCCGGGTCTGCCTCATTCCAGTATCTGCAGAAACTGAATGTAGATTACGTAAAAATAGATGGCATCTATATTCGTAAAATTCTGACATCCAGCCGAGAAGCCGCTATGGTAAAAGGGCTTGTGCAGATGTGTAAAGACCTTAACATTAAGACAGTGGCAGAGTTCATAGAAGAACCGGAACAAGCTACTTTACTCAGAAATATGGGTGTGAATTACGGACAGGGCTATCTTTATTCAGAGCCCTTATCAAAACCCAATTATTCGCCTAAGAAAAAATAACAACCTCCCCACCTTCCCTATGAAGAATATTGTGGAGAAAGATTGAAAAAACACCCAGAATCAGGATAATGGCTAATACGCTAGTATCCTCTCTCGCCACACCTTAAACGCAAGGCCTCATAGAAAATGAAATTTGTTGGACTCATTCTCATCTTTGTCTGTACGTTTGGCGGGCTTTTGATCGCCATGCATTTTGATTTCGCCCACTTTTCGCACCTGCTATCAATGATTCTGGGAGCCATGCCCGGCGAATTCGTTATCATTTTTGGTTGTGCTATTTCTGCCTTTCTAGTGGCCAATACAGGGGATACGATCAAAGGCACGATGAGTTATTTTAGCGCACTTGCAAAGCCGGCCGCCTACAGCAAAGCAGACTATATGGATCTCCTAGGCATGTTATTTTCTGTCTTTAAGCTAGCAAAAACCAAAGGCTGGCTTGCCATGGAGGCGCATATTGAAAATCCCCACGAAAGTGAACTGTTCAAAAATTTTCCCGCCTTTCACGGCAATCATCACGCTGTCACGTTCCTGTGTGATTATTTGCGTATTATTTCTCTGGGCAATGAGAATCCTCATGAGATTGAGGCCCTCATGGATGAAGAAATAGAAACACTCGCCCACCATGAGGGACAACCGGGCCATGCCGTACAAACTATGGCCGATGGTATCCCCGCTTTGGGTATTGTGGCCGCTGTGCTTGGTATCATTAAGACGATGGCTTCTATTTCTGAACCACCTGAAGTGCTGGGGAAAATGATTGGCGGAGCACTTGTGGGTACCTTCCTTGGTGTCTGGCTCTCTTACGCTTTTGTCGCACCTATTGCCGGTGCCATGACAACCAAAGCCGAAACAAAGGTCATATATTACAAATGTATAAAAATGGGCGTCCTTGCCTTTCTGCAAGGGGCCGCCCCGCAAGTTGCTGTCGAATTTGCCCGCAAGTTTCTGCCTCACGATATACAACCGGCTTTCCTTGAACTGGAAGAACACCTCAACGCCCTTCCGGCCCCCGGCTAGAAATCTGAACAAGGAGAAACCGCCGTGGCAAACGAAGACGAAAAACCTATCATTATAAAAAAAATAAAAAAAGGTGGCGGCGGGCACCATGGTGGTGCTTGGAAAGTCGCTTATGCCGACTTTGTAACCGCCATGATGGCCTTTTTTCTAATGCTGTGGCTTTTGAACGTCGCAACAGATGACCAAAAAGCACAGCTTGCAGCCTACTTCGAGGACCCAACTCATCCAAAAGTCTCCAGACAAACCAGCGGAGCCGGCGGCGTTCTTGGCGGTGTATCTGTCTCTCCTATAGGTAATATGAGCAGCTCTCTGCAACCGCCCGTGGCCCCACCCGTTCAAAAACAGCCAAAGGGACAAGTCGTAAAGCCGCAAGAGCAAAAAGGCTCTGGCAATGAGACCAATAAAAAAGAAAACGATAGTTTCAATACAGCAAAGAAACTGATTGAACAGGCTATAAAAGAAAACCCGGCACTGGAAGCCCTCAAAGAACATCTCCAGGTTGAAATAACAAATGAAGGCTTGCGTATTCAGATTGTTGATAAAGAAGGTGAAAGTATGTTTCCCCTCGGCAGTGCCAAAATGTTCGACAAAACCAGAGATATCCTCTATGCCGTCGCTGAAATCATCAAAGACATGCCGAACGACATTTCAATCCGCGGCCATACAGACGGCAAAGCGTACCAGCCCGGTGCCACTTACACAAACTGGGAGCTTTCGGCAGACAGGGCCAATGCCAGCCGCCGTGCCCTGCTTGCCGCCGGTATCAAAAAAGAAAAACTCGCCGATGTCATGGGCAAAGCCGATACAGACCTTTTTGACAAAAAGGACCCAGCTGCCCCGCAAAACAGGCGCATCAGTATCGTACTTTTACGGGATAAAGTAAAAAAAGAAAGAGAAGAGCAGAGAAAAGTTCAGGAACCCGATACAACACCTTCAATCCCCATGGACGTGCCTCCAAATGCCGAACCTCAGGAAGAATCCCCGGGCTACAAAAAGACAGAAGGAAAAATATACTTCCCATAAATATATCTTTTTACATCAGTTGGAGTTTTCCTGTTTTTGATATAATGCCCACTTCAGGGTTACCCGCGTTATATTCTGCTATCACTCTTTTTTCGCTGGTACCATCTCCGTAATGAACAGTTCTTCTGTGCTCTTTACGTTTGTGGAAAGGTTGCTTCCATAGACCTTGTACACAGCCTCCGTTTTTTCCAGACTCGGCACTGACACTTCTTCCAGAAGACATAGCAGACGGCTGGCTTTGCGCATTAAAATTAACCGTATGGTAGGAAAATAATGGCAGTGTCCTTGCCACTGTCGGGTTTTTACGCCGTTCTTTTTTCTCTATCTTTTTCTGCTTTGTCGTCAATGCCTCTGTCGTCAGTATCGGTTGGTAGCGCGGTTCATTAATTATATCAAGTGCCGCCAAAACGATATTTGTTGTCGTAAGAATCGGCTGATGACTCGGATTAGCCTGCATTAAGAGCCCTTGATCCAGAAAAGCCGCTGCATCTTTAAGATTCACAGAGTTAAACGGTAAAAAAGAATTTATGCTAAAATCACTTCGGACAATAAGCTGCAAAGGAAATAAATAGAGCATGTTATTATCTTCTACAAAAATAGAGGTCAGTATCTCATCCGGGCTTCCCAACTTTTGCACCTCATTCAGATCCGTTGAGTACCGATCTCCTTTTTCACAAAGAAGATAGATACATTTCTTTTCACCGCCAACAACGGTTGTAAACTCAAAATAAGAGGGATCATGGGGCAAATAATGTTTGCTATGATCATCAGAAACAGGAAACTCCTGCGTTTCTTCTAAAAACCCCAGATCATATTTTCCTGCCCGAGCAATCTCCTTTATGTAATGATCCGCCTTCTTTTTGTTTAGCAAAAAACGATACAATCGGCCTGTATTGGTAATAATTGGCACATTTCCGGCCGCTAATTCACGGCACAAATGACGTGCATGCCCGACTAGTTTAGCCGGTTTTTCTTTTTTTGTCTCTTGGGGCAACAAAGAGCTAAGTTCCGCAATATTAAGGAGCTCATTACGGCTTATCCCTAGCTCTGAGCATACCTCAAGATACGCCTTTTTATCATGGCAGAATATAACGTTTTTCGCCGCTTCATCTTCCAAAAGAAAATCAAGCATCGGACCAGCAGGCTGTCCCCCACGAACCTCCAGCGTTGATTGGGGCTGCGCCAAACGATCAAAAAGATTGCTTAAACGCTCTGTTTCAAGGCCATGGAGAGACAGAAAATGCTTTTCTGCTTCCGTCCTGATCCTGGCTTTTTCTTCCGCCAGTTTCTTCTTAGGAAGGGAGTCCGGCAACAAAGCAATGATGACGCTCTGCTTTATACCATCATCATTTGTAAGCGTGCCAACAAGCCCGCTCATAATATCCAAACACCCCTGTAAGTTTAATTTCCGCATGTCAGTTATCCTGCTCTTCTCTCTTTTTTAAAGGGAGCTATAGCATTTCTTTTCTTCTTATACAAGGGAATTATGGCAATACATTCTTATACTGGCTGACGTTTTTCTGTTCTACAGATAATGCCAACTTCTGGATTACCTGCGCTATACGCATCAATTGTTCTTCGTTCGGTTGTGCCGTCCTTATAATGGATAGTTTTTTTGTGACCTTTCCGTTTGTGGAGAGGCTGTTCCCACAGGCCTTGAGTTTCCTTCTTCCCACTTTGGATAGGTTCTCTACTTTTTGTGTCAGAGAGCGGTACTGAGGCGCTTTTCTCATTAAACTTAATGGAATAATAAGAAAATAAAGGCAGTGGTTTGGCATCAGGATTTTTACGCATTCCTTTCTTTTCCTGCTTTTTCTGCTTCACTGTCAAAATTTCTGTTGCCGATACAGGCTGATAGCGTGGTTCATTAATTTTTTCCAGCGCGGACAACACAACATGAACCGGTTTCAATATGTCTCTAATGCGCCCTTCTCTTTCCATTTTTTTTGCTTGATTCCTGAAAGAGGAGAAATTGCTGGCATGAACGGTATCATGAGGTATCGCATGGCCATACAGAGCACCATCCCTGACGATAGAAAGAAATGGAAACATATATAAAATCTCTTTTTCTTTTATAAACATAGAGACCAGCATATCATCTGATGCACCTCTTTTTTCCTCCTCCACTGCAGAATATGTAGAGAAAGACTCTATTCTTTCACACAGAAAATAAAAACGTCTTGCCTGATGATCATCTGTAATCGTAAATTCAAAATAGGCTTTATTATATGGTAAATAACATTTGTCCGTATCGACAGGAAGGGGCACCTGTTCAGTTGCGCCGAAATCGCCCAGATTATATTTTTGGGCCTGAGTAATCGCATCAACGTAATAGTCGATCTTTTGCTGAGATAGCAAAAACGCATGCACTTTACCTTCATCTGGCCCAGTGAAAATCGGTACCGTCCCGGCAGATAACCGCTGGCATAAGTCACGCGCTCTTCCGACAAACTTGCTGAGCTTTTTCTCTTTAGTCTCTTCAGGCAATAAAGAACTAAGCTCTGCTATATTAAGCAGCTCATCACGGCTTATCCCTAGCTCTGAGCATACCTCAAGATAGGCTGTTTTATCATGGCAGAATATAACGTTTTTCGCCGCTTCATCTTCCAAAAGAAAGTCAAGCATCGGACCAGCAGGCTGTCCCCCACGAACCTCCAACGTTGATTGGGGCTGCGCCAAACGATCAAAAAGATTACTTAAACGCTCTGTTTCAAGGCCATGGAGAGACAGAAAATGCTTTTCTGCTTCCGTCCTGATCCTGGCTTTTTCTTCCGCCAGTTTCTTCTTAGGAAGGGAGTCCGGCAACAAAGCAATGATGACGCTCTGCTTTATACCATCATCATTCGTAAGCGTGCCAACAAGCCCGCTCATAATATCCAGACGCCCCTGTAAGTTTAATTTACGCATGACAGTTATCCTGCTCTTCCCTCTTTTTTAAAGAGAGCTGTAGCATTTCTTTTCTTCTTACACAAGAGAATTATGGCAACTATGTAGATCTGTCGGCTTAATTAAAGCGGTTATTCTTTGGGAAGCCATTAGGGGGCATACGACCCGTTTGTGCTCTCTTACCGAGCCATGGAGAAATATCATCCACCACTGTTTCCCCGCTGCCATACTTGAATGAGAGGCCTTTTTCGTGGTTAAAGGTTTTAAGGTCACTGATCCCCCCGTCTTTATAACGCTGAAGAATAACACCTTTGCCCCGCGCCATTTCAGGCACCTCTGATAATGGAAAGACAACCATTTTTCTGTTCTGGCCTATCACAGCCACAAAGTCATCCCCCTCCTCAACCGGACGGCAAATAGAGGCTTCTATATTTTTAGACGGATTTAGAACCTGTTTACCGTTTTTAGTCTGCGCCTGCACATCGTTTGTCTTTACAACAAAACCACGCCCATCCTCTGAGACCAGAAACAGCTTTTGATCCTGCTGATAGGTCAAGAAATCAACGATATCTGCATCATTTGGCAAATCAACCATCAAACGCAGCGGCTCACCAAAACCGCGCCCCGATGGTAATTTATCAGCCGGCAACGTATAAAAACGGCCATTCGTTGCAAACAGGAGAATTTTATCCGTCGTTTGGACTTCCAGCACAAATTTAGCCTTATCGCCTTCTTTATATTTCAGATCCGCCTGTTTGATGTTGTGCCCTTTCATAGCACGTATCCATCCCTTGGATGAACAAATCACGGTAATCGGCTCCCGCTCAATCATCGCCTCTTCAAGATCGACAGACGCGACAAGATCTCTCAGCTTGCCAATTTTCGTTCTGCGCGCCCCGAGAGGCGTATCAGGCGCATATTCGTCTCTCATGATCTTTATTTGCGCCTTAATAGCCGCCCATTGAAGGGATTCAGAACCAATCAATTTCTCCAGATCATCCCGCTCTTTAGCCAGTGCCTCATGCTCTTTCTTAAGCTCAATCTCTTCCAGCTTGCGCAAGGAACGAAGACGCATATTCAAAACGGCCTCAACCTGAACTTCGGTCAGGCCAAAGGTTTCCATCATTTCTTCTTTAGGATTGTCAGATTCCCTGATAATGCGGATCACTTCATCAATATTAAGGTAAACAATCAGATAACCATCGAGCACTTCCAGACGATGTTTAACCTTTTCCAAGCGGTGAACCGAACGCCTGACCAGCACTTCCTGTCTGTGATTGAGAAAAGCCTGCAAGACCTCCTTCAAATTCATCACACGTGGCACCTTACCGCCATCAAGCACGTTCATATTCAGTGAAAAACGTGTTTCCAGATCACAGTGACGAAACAGGGCCTCCATAAGAAGATCCGGTTCAACATTGCGGCTGCGCGGGACAAGGACAAGACGAATATCTTCCGCACTTTCATCCCTGACATCATCAAGAAGTGGAATTTTACGCGTCTGGATAAGATCTGCAATTCTTTCCACCAGCCGTGATTTTTGAACCTGATACGGGATTTCTGTCACAATAATCTGATACTGGCCCTGCTTTAGCTCTTCCTTTTCCCAGCGGGCCCTTACTTTAAAAGAGCCTTTTCCTGTTTTATAGGCCTGAAGGACCGTTTCCGGCTCTTCCACCATAATACCACCTGTCGGAAAATCAGGGCCTGGAATACACGTCTGCAATTCTTCAAAGCTTAAATCTTTTTCCAGCATCAAAAGAAGCGCATCACAAAGCTCTGCCGCATTATGTGGCGGAATAGAGGTCGCCATCCCTACAGCAATACCGGAAGCCCCATTAGCCAAAAGGTTCGGAAAATTCCCCGGCAGCACAACCGGCTCTAACGTTTCACCGTCATACGTTTCCCGGAAATCTACGCAATCCTCACTAATGCCTTCCAGTAGACGCAGGGCTGTACGAGTCAGACGGGACTCCGTATAACGCATAGCAGCCGGATTATCGCCATCAATATTACCAAAATTCCCCTGCCCGTCGATCAATGGGTAACGCACAGCGAAATCCTGTGCCAGACGGCACAATGCATCATAAACAGCCTGATCGCCGTGCGGGTGGAATTTACCAATCACGTCACCCACGACACGCGCGCATTTTTTCGGGCTCATATCCGGGCTTAGCTTTAACTGGTACATAGCATAAAGAAGCCGTCTGTGCACAGGTTTTAATCCATCGCGCACATCAGGCAGAGAGCGGCTCATAATGGTCGACAGCGCATAAGAGAGATAGCGTTCCGAGAGGATATCACTCATGGGCTGATCAATGATGGTATTGTTAAGCTCTGCGTTCTCTGACATTGTTTACTTCTTTTTCTGTTTCCCTATTATGGGCCTTACCGGCCCCTTCCTGACCTATTGTTTTGGCAAAACGTTCCTGAAAACGCAAGCGCGCAGGTGGAATTCCCGCTCTATGATGTGCAAAAACCCTGTTTTCAAGAAAATAACCGCTTAATGCCAGCCCCTGCAAAGCCGCACCATCTTCATTCCAATCCTGAGGCAAAGGCAAGAGCTTATCCTTATAAGGCAGTGCCTCTTGCAGACACACGGCACGGCCTGTCTTCGGACTAACATAACATAAATCCTCTGTTCGCCCTGTCACCGTACATCTGGAAAGTTCCAGACCAAACCCCAGTTCTTTTAGTAAAGCCAGTTCCCACATAACATAAGCCGCGGGCCAGATTTTATCATCTTCGCCTGACAGCAAGTCAATCAAAACCTCCAGCCCATTATAAATACCAGCGCATCTCTCGCGCTCCGGCAAGGCTTCGTGGCACAAGGCACAAGCAGAGATAACCGCTGCCATTTTAAGGGGTTCATCCAGAAAATGCGCAAAGAAATTTTGACGCTCCTGCAAGCTAAAAACCCCCAAGGCATCATCTGTACGGGATTTCCATTCTACATCCAGAAAAGTACCTGGTTCAAGCAAGGCCCTGCGGGAGGATGCATGAATCCCGTGAATATAGCCCGCATGGCGTCCTTGCTCTCTGGTGAGCACAGACAGCACGCCACCGCCCTCACCGTGAGGCCGCACATTAAGTACAATTGCCTGATCCCGCCATTCTTTCATGAAAGGGAGTATGCACGTCAAAAAATTATTTTGAAAGTATTAACTCAAAGGATCCATGCCAGGCATTTTTTTCGGCAATTTATCAAGATCCACCTTAGGATAAGCATCCCCGCCCTGTTGTTCTCGTTGAAAATGCTCATAAGATGTACGTTCACGATCACTTTTGAAATCATGCCCCTGTGTCTCGGCATGCGCAATGTCCATTTCAGTGCCATCTTTTATAAATATCCTGACGCCGTTGTTAAAATGCGCGCCCACGTCGTCATAGCGTGTTGAAATACAAATACCTATCCCGTTTGCCAGCGGCGTGCAGGAAGAAAGCTCTGCCGTTTTTGCTACCTCATCAAGGTCCAAAACAATGTCATCCGGCTTTAAACCGACCCGTTCTGCGTAACATAAAAAATCACCGCCGCTGACAGGCACGGCCAAACCTCTTGCAGCGATCATATCAACAGCCGCATAGACGCTCTTATCCTCCGCAAAACGCCATTCAGCGTTTAAATCCTTATACGCCGCCGTCTCCATAAGATCCGTAGCACCAATCGAGTGAAGTAAATTAGACGGATCAGTCCGGTTATCCATTTCGGTCGCCTCACGAACAGACATGGCGCTTGCTGTCATTGTACCATCAGGGAGGATCTTAATTGTGACGCTGCCGCGCAGAATATTACTCGAAGCCCCAAAGGCGACATTAAAATTAATTTTGCCCGTTGTTTCATCTACCTCTTGCGTCGTGACATAAATTAACGAGCCGCTTTCCGTATCAGCGACAAGACGCCCTTCCGCCTTTTGCGGCAATCCTTCATATTGCGCCCATGATGAGAAGTCCTGAAAGTGAGGGGTATTTTCCTTATTAAAGGCATCACCTAAAGCCTCACGTCCTCCACCAAAAACAATATGCCCCGCCAATAGAAATGCTCCTACTGTTGTTGTCCATTTCACAATAACACCTCAACTTTAATCTTAATTTCTTAACAAAGAGCAAGTCATCTTTATGAAAAACTCAATATTTTAATCTGGCGAAACGTGAAAAAGAATGCTAAGCTTTTGAAAAGAATAAACAATTTATCAATTTAAGTAAATATTAGAAAAAGGATAAAAGTTGATATTTCTAAATTAAAACAATCCGTTAAAACATATCTATGAAACGCTACATTAAAACTCGTCATAATTGTGGATAAAGTTACCAACAGGTTCACGGCTAAAAAACCGTTTCGTAACGTATCGAATAACGACATATTCCGCAAACCTTGCCCAAAAAGAGCTTAATGCGCATTTCGATACGCAGATACAAAAAACCACCGTTCGAAAAAACGGTGGTCCTTAAATGAATATCTAAAGGGTCTTAGGAAAAGTTTTCTGTACCCAGGAGCTTCGCTTGCGTCTCTTTTAGGATGTCTTTGAGCGTAGAGCCCGGCATAATTTCTTTCAAAACCAACCCCTCATTTGTCACCTCAATAACAGCTCTTTCCGTGATAATCATGTCTACAACTCCCCTACCCGTGAGTGGTAACGTACATTCTTTCATGATTTTTGGAGCCCCTTTAGCTGTATGAGTCATCGTTACAATGACTTTCTTTGCACCTGAAACGAGGTCCATTGCACCACCCATACCAGGCACCATTTTTCCTGGCACGATATGGCTTGCGATATTGCCTTTTTCATCCACCTGCAAAGCCCCCAGAATTGTGACATTCACATGGCCACCACGAATAATGCCGAAAGATGTGGCACTATCGAAGAAACAGGCTCCTTTCTTGATGTTTACAAACTGGTTCCCCGCATTAATAACATCAGGATCTTCTTCCCCGGGTTCTGACAAATGATCGATACCAATAATACCGTTTTCCGCCTGTAAAATTATTTCGATATCTTCTGGCACATGATTAGCCACCAGTGATGGCAACCCAATCCCCAGATTTACAACAAATCCATTTTCAAGTTCCTGCGCAGCTCTTTGCGCGATGAGATCTTTTGGTGACATTTTTACGTCCTCTTTTATTTTCTCTGGTGTTTTCTCTAACACCTCAGATTTCACAGAATCATTTTCTTTTTTTGGAGTCTTAGACATGAATACTCTCCTTCAATAAAGATTGATCAATTCGGTATTTTTCATCACCCAAAACAACAGCATCAACAAAGACACCTGGTGTATGAACCTGTTCCGGGTCAAGTTGATCCACAATCATATCTGCCTCGACGACGACGTATTCAGCAGCGGTCGCCATTACAATACTGAAATTTTTGCTTGTTCCACGGTAAAAAGCATTGCCGTAACGATCAACGACAGAGGCTTTAATCAAAGCGATATCCGCCGACAATGGCCTCTCCAGAAGATATTCTTTTCCATCGAAAAACTTATGTTCCTTACCTTCACCGACTTCTGTCCCTACGCCGGTTGGCGTATAAAAACCGCCAATACCTGCACCGGCACAGCGAATACGTTCTGCCAACGTGCCTTGCGGGACAAGTTCAACAACCATATCGTGACCTGTCATTTGTTTTCCGGATTCCGGGTTCAAACCAATATGAGACGCATAAAGCTTACGCACTCTGTGATTATGAACCAGTTTTCCAACCCCTTTGGAAGGAATACCAGCATCATTACAAATAACGGTAAGGTCTTTAATCCCATCATCAATCATCAAATCAAGAATTGTTTCAGGACTTTTAACAGCCATAAAACCACTGACCATAACGGACATACCACTTTTAATGTGGCTCATAGCCTCTCTTGGGCTAATTTCCTTATTCATTTTTTATTCCTCTCAAAAAAGAAAACCTAAAGAAAAAGATACACAAATGAAGATACTTGAAGAATATGCGGCCCCATTTCAGACTAAAGTGCCTTTAGAAATGCGACATTTGTTACGATGTTATTTGATAAATATTAATTATAGGTAAATTTTACGCAGAACGCGTTTAGAAAAAGCACTTCTAATCTAACACAAAAAAACCGCCTAAATAAGGCGGTTTTTTGTCAATTTATTCTGTAAATTACATCACCATGTACGGAAGCGCCCCGTATCAATGTGAACAAAGTTGCTTTTAGGATAATAACCAACACCACCAGCACGCATTTTTAAGGCATAAGAACGCAAACGGCTCGTCGAGACACCTGGCATACGAATATCAATGGCCTGGCCTGACATATGAAGCGATTTCTTAGCTACACCAGAACTCGCATTCCGTAGCATTTTGTTTGTTTTAGGAGAACGATACCCAGAAAGCACCTCATATGCGCTTTTTTTGCCACTCATTTCCTTAATGACATAAAGAGAATCAAGCACACGCGGATCAATAGGAAAAACCTCACCAGTACGAAAATCGCGCAAAACATAGTTAATGCGCTCAAAAGCTTCAGGGAGATATTTATCCCCGACACGATACACGCCGGAAAAACTTTCCCCTGTATGCGCATTACGGAAAGAAATACCATGAGATCCATTCGCCGGGACGGCCCATGCAGGTCGTACAAACCCCGCCGAGAAAAGGGAAAATCCCCCAAGTACTGCTGCGCTTTTTAATATATCGCGCCGTGAAACGTTTTCGCCATCGTCTGATGCATCATTCTTTGCCAAAAAATTTTCAAACATATTCATATCCAGAGTCTTTATTATCGAGGTTCTTTTTCTGATCAATAGACCAAAAAACAACTAAAAACGCTGTTCTCCTTCGTTTATTTAACTGCAAAATCCGAGCCACGTTTAGCAGATCGGAGAAGAAATGAAAAGAAAAAACGGAAAAAGTGCCTAGAATCAACAACCAAGCACCTTACGTCCGTTTATACTATTTATTTATAGGGTGTGTTGCAAGCTCTGTTTTAGAAGAATTAACAATAAGCCCCTCTGAAGACATATCAGGCACGTAGTAATCCCCTTGTTTTTTAAGGGCTTCGATCATTTTTTTGTCTCTGCCATACACATCGGGCGCATAAACAAGGTCACCATTTTCGTGCATCCATATTGTCTGATAAAGAATATAAACAGGGAATGTCTTATCGGCCTCAATATCAACCATCTCGCCTTTATCGAGGTAATCTTGCATCTTTTTATCAGACCAGTCCTTGTTGTCAGACAAAACAAACCGGGCAAGTTTTTCCGGATCAGACAAACGAACACAGCCAGAACTTAAAAAACGAACCTCTTCCTTAAAGTAGGCTGGCTTATTGGTATCATGCAGATACATATTATAAATGTTCGGCATTAAAATACGCACGCGCCCCAAAGCATTATTGTCTCCTGGCCTTTGCACCATGCGAATTTTATTCATTTCGGCGCGGCTCATTGTATTCCAGTCCAATGTTGTCGGATCAAGCGTAATGGCATTAGGGCCATATCCCTGAAGGAACTCAATCCCTTTATCGGTTAGATAGGTTGGATCTTTTCGTAATTTTGGTACATAGTCACTATGCTTTATCCCCACTGGCACCGTCCATGTCGGATTAAAACGCACACCTGTCACATCAACTTTAAAGCTCTTTGTCTGCCGCCCTTTACGGCCAACAATAACAGGCATTTGGAACTGAACTTTTCCCTTATCAATAGCCCAAAGTAACGTAGCGGGAATGTTAACGACAATATATTTATCCGGCTTATTCGTATCGACCCAGCGAAGACGCTCCATATTTGCGATAATCTGATCGATTCTATCCTTTGCCGTTTTGTTAAGCTCTGCCAGCGTATCTGGGCCGATAATACCATCTCTTTTTAAACCTCGTTCTGCCTGAAAATTCATAACAGACAGCGCAAGTTCATCATCATAGAGATATATCGGTCCTTTTACGCCCATGCGTATCCGAAGTTTTTTGATAAAACGGTGAGAATCTCCGGGACGCAATATCCCATCTAAACGAAGCGGTACAACTGAAAAAGCCTCTGAGGTTTCTTCTCTTTTTGCCAAAAGTTTAACCAGTTCCTTTTTAAGAACGCGGTACAATTTATTATCAGGCTCCAGATCCTCAAGCGCGCCATCCACCTGAGACGCTGATACAGTTTTAAATCTGGTCAAAACCTCATATGTCGAAAGATTCTTCTGCCAGTATTTATTTTTTTGTCCGATAGCCCGCGCAGAGACACGCATCCCTTTCATATCATGGCCAAAACGGGCCACAGCATCACTCATCATAAGTTCTAATGTTGCAAGATCCGCAGGATCCGCTGTTCGTGTCAGTTTTTCAATATGAGAGACATGATAACGATCAGGATTAAATCCATGTATCCACGACCCCTTAAGCGCACTTAAAATCTTTTCACCTTTTTCATTTAGCCCCTCACCTTCTTGAACCCATAAAGGATGAAGGTGATTGTCTTTGTAAAATTCTTTTAACCCTGCGTGATCACGTAAGGTAATACCGTATAGTGTTTTTGCCTTTAAGCTGTTCTCCAAAGCAGAATCCAGCACATAAACAGAGGCCTCTTGCTTATATGTCATGGGTCTCATCACAGAGTCAGGTGCTGGCTGACTGCTCAATTGAGTTGCATACGCCGAGCCAAGAAATGTTAAGCTTCCAAGCGTCAATAACGTAATTTTTGATACCTTTTTTAACATAGCAATCCCCACATCTCATTTATAACGGCATCATTCTGCCTCATAATTATTAACAGGATATTACATGTGTAGAATTTTGTCGCTTAAAAGGTGAAAAACGCTTTTTGTATTTGACATATTATTTGCGTTTTTATATCATCTTATCCCTAACTAAAACTAAGAAGAAAGATATTTGCTTTTATTTAACGAATGTCACGTAGAATGCATTTAGGACAGATGCGAAATATAGAAGGTGAGTAGAGATGGGAAAGCGTCCAGAACACTATAGACATAATAAACACGGCCGCATTGTAGAAGGCGTATCTAATCCCGACGACCGCAATAATCGCGTTTACGAATCGCAATATAATGACATTAGAAAAGATTTTGAAGTTTTGCGGTCTCAAAGCCCTACTCTGTTTAACAGGGTCATAGACTTCATCCTAAATGCAAAAAGAGGAATAGACCTCTCCACGGCACACACACCTCAAGGAAAACGATTCAAAGACTTAGAAGAAGACTTGAAAAAAGGATTAGGGCCAAAAATCTCAGAAAGAAAAGAGTTAGAAAAAAAGAGTCTCATTGCGCTAAACCTGGATAAAGACGGAAACGAAATACCCACATTAAATGATCAATACAAAAACGCCTTTTCGACAGATGAACGGGAAACTATCAATAATTTAATCAGCTGGGGCATAAATTCTGACATTGTGCGCAACACAGTAAAAGACTGGAAGTCTCAATCAGCCACTCTGTCATCCACCTATCAACCGGCCTTTTTGCTACAAATGAGCACAAGTGCCGCACCAGAAACAAACAGCCGGTATGATCGCATAGAAAAGAGATTCTTAACAACATTGCAAGAAAATCAACCCGCAGCAAACGTTCTAACAACACTATTCGAAAAAGGAAAATCCGGGGATTTTTCTGATCCGCTGCATTGGTTTGACCGCAACATCAAAGAAGAGGTTCCTAACATCAGAGCATCTTTTGCAAGTGCCGTATCAGATTTAGACAGACTCGAAGTCCCTATCATTAAGGAAGTTATTAAAAACAACAGAGACTTTATACAAGCGCTGTAATAACCAAAAAGAGGTTATTCTTGTTCCAAAAAATAACGTGCCTTAATCTTGCCATCTTCCAGTTCAAAAACGAGAGGAACACCGGTTGGCATTTCCGCAGCATTAATAGTCTCTGGCGTTTCTGCTCCCAGAATAATCAGCATCGCGCGCAGAGAGTTTCCATGCGCAGCCATAAGGATGTTCTTTCCTTCATCAAGCAGCGGCTTTATGTGCGCAATAAAATATGGCCGCACACGTTTCTCGACAACGTCTTGCAAGCACTCTCCTCCCGGTGGTGGCACATCATAGGAACGCCGCCATTCATGCACCTGTTCTTCGCCATATTTTTTGCGCATATCATCTTTATTCAAGCCGGTTAAATCACCATAATCCCGTTCTCTTAAATCATCATGGCGCAGCATGGACGAAAACAGTTCAAACTGATCGGCATTTTGTAGGGCCAACTCTGCCGTTCTATTCGCTCTTTTTAACGTACTGGAGAAGACCTGATCAAATTTAATTCCTTTTTCCTTCAAAAGCTTACCTGCAGCAATTGCCTCTGCCACCCCGTCATCTGTAAGTTCTACATCCGTAAACCCTGTAAAACGGTTTTCGAGGTTCCATTCGGATTGCCCATGACGCAATAAGACGAGATAATTTTTCATTCTTTTTCACCTGTTCCGGAAAATTAAGTAAATAACACAAACAAAAATAGATGATGCAAATATAATAGAAAGAATCTGTTTTCCTATTAAAAACTTTGACTTATCTGCCTGAAAATGCCATGACAGTGCAATAAAGTAAAGGTTTGAGCATTGAAACGGTTGACTGCCAACAACAGATAAAAGCTAAAAAATACAGTCTATTCTGCTGTTCGTTGTCCACCGCTTTTCTTAAAAAAGCTCTTTATTCCTTTGCTTTGTTATATTTTACAAACTAAAAAGGATTACATATTAATGTTTAACGTATATCGTAAAGAACTGGAATTTGCTGGCCAGAAGCTTGTGCTTGAAACAGGTAAAATTGCACGACAGGCCTCCGCCACAGTTATAGCCACGCTTGGTGAAACCTCTGTTATGTGTGCTGTCACAGCGGCAAAAAACATTGTAGAAGGACAGGACTTCTTTCCACTCTCTGTTTTCTATCAGGAAAAAGGTTATGCTGCAGGTAAAATTCCTGGCGGTTTCTTTAAGCGTGAAGCGCGTCCATCAGAACATGAAACACTCACATCCCGTTTGATCGACCGTCCCATTCGCCCTCTTTTCCCGAAAGGCTTCCTGAACGAAACACAGGTTATTTTGACAGTACTTTCCCACGACATGGAGAATGCACCTGACATCGTTGCTATGATCGGAGCTTCTGCGGCTCTTACCCTCTCCGGTCTGCCATTCTTTGGCCCTATTGCCGGTACGCGCGTTGGCTATAAAGATGGTGACTTTATTCTGAACCCAACACTACAGGAACAGGAAGACTCTGAACTGGACCTCGTCGTCGCTGGCACCAACGAGGGCGTTCTGATGGTTGAATCAGAAGCAAAAGAACTTGCTGAAGAAACAATGCTGGATGCTGTTATGTTCGGCTGGAAAGGTATTCAGCCCGTTATTAACGCGATCATTGAGCTTGCAGAAATGTGCGCAAAAGATCCGTGGGAGCTTCAGGAAACACCCGAAAATATTAAAACCATGGCAGCGGCCCTTAAAGAAAAATACGGAAAAGACGTATCAGAAGCCTATGCGATCACCGAAAAACAAGCCCGTCAGGACGCCGTTTCAGCGGCACGTGAAAAAGCAATTGCAGAATTCGTCGATCCAGAAAACGGCATCATCGACAGCATTGTGATCTCAAAATTCAAAGAGCTTGAATCTGCCGTAGTTCGTGGTGACATATTAAAGACAGGGCAACGCATTGATGGACGCGACACCAAAACGGTACGTCCTATTGTAGCAGAAGTCGCTATGGTACCACGCGTTCACGGCTCTTCTCTGTTTACACGTGGGGAAACGCAGGCACTTGTCGTTACGACACTTGGCACAGGGCAAGACGAACAAATCATGGATGCGCTTGAAGGGGAATATAGACAACGCTTTATGCTTCACTATAACTTCCCGCCTTATTCTGTTGGCGAGGCCCGCCGCTTTGGACCACCAGGCCGCCGCGAAATTGGACATGGCAAACTCGCATGGCGTGCAATTAATCCGCTTTTACCAAGTGCGGAAGACTTCCCATACACAATCCGTACGGTATCAGAAATTACAGAATCAAATGGCTCCTCTTCTATGGCAACCGTTTGTGGCACATCCTTGTCCCTTATGGATGCTGGCGTTCCTTTGAAAAAACCTGTCGCTGGTATTGCCATGGGCCTCATCAAGGAAGGTGATGACTTTGCCGTTCTCACCGATATCCTTGGTGACGAAGATCATTTAGGCGATATGGACTTTAAAGTTGCCGGCACAAAAGACGGTATCACCGCACTTCAAATGGACATCAAGATTACCTCCATTACGGAAGAAATCATGAAGATTGCCCTGGATCAAGCCAGAGATGGCCGTATCCATATTCTCGGTGAAATGAGCAAAGCCTTGACGGAATCCCGCGACGGTATTAGTGAAAACGCACCACAAATCGTTACCCTGACTATTCCGGTCGACAAAATTCGTGAGGTCATCGGCACCGGCGGTAAAGTTATCCGCGAAATCGTTGATACAACAGGCGCAAAAATTGACATCGAAGATGATGGCACCGTTAAAGTCTCTGCCGTTAATCAAGAGTCAATTGAACAAGCCGTTAACATTATCAAAGGCATTACAGATGAGCCTGAAATCAATAAGATCTACAATGGTAAAGTCGTAAAGACTGTTGATTTCGGTTGCTTTGTCAACTTCATGCCAAACCGTGACGGCCTTGTTCACATTTCTGAGCTTGCCGATCACCGCGTAGCAAAAACAACCGACATCGTAAATGAAGGTGACGAAGTAAAAGTACAAGTCATCGGCACAGACGATCGCGGTAAAGTAAAACTTTCCATGAAACGCGTCGATCAGGAAACTGGTGAAGCGATTGAGAAAGATAAAGAATAATAGGGCTTTGTCCTATAAACCGATAACACAAAAAGGGACGCATAATGCGGCCCTTTTTTTTACAAGAAACACTACAATCATTTATAGCCAAATTTAAAGACACCAAGACGTTTTTTGATTCGTCATTTGAATAATTAACGATACATATTGATAATTTGATCGATGGATTTTTCATGGTTGTATTCTCTGATTTTCTTAAGAGCGCCGAAGTCGCCTTCGATGGGATTGAGATCTGGTGAGTAAGGCGGCAAGCACAAAGCTCAAAGCCGCTTTCATCTACATAGATAATGTGCTTGCCGCCTGAGGCGTACTTGTACCAGCGTTTCAAGAACTTGCGGCGAACTTTTTCATAACGTCTCGCCTCTTTGTAACGCCACGTTTTTTTTACGCGTTATACCCATCCGCTTCAACGCTTTGGAAATGGTTGATGGATGAACCCCAAAATGATCCGCAAGCTCAATCAGCCGCGCATCATCCCGCGCCTTGATCTCTTGCCTTAAAGCTTCCTCACAGACAAGACGATTACCCCGCGGACCCGGACGCCCCACGCATGTCTGATAAATAACTCATACTTCATCTTAACATAGCTCATTATTTGTTCAAAGGACTATAGAGGCGCATAGAGAGAGACGTAATCAGCGTAGAGATAGAAATTGACATATTATAGCCCCTACTATATAAAATGATCATGGATTTATGCGCTGTATTAGAGAGAGGAGTTTCTTATGACAGGTAATTTTAAACATACAAAAAATGTTGGTCTTGCTGAGATGGAGGCACTTAAGCTTGAATGGTCTGTCACCAATGATGATAATCATCAATTCGGGTCTGTGTTGCCCGGGAACGGAAAGTCTTTCACCGTAGAAGAGAAACAGGAATTAGCGGCAGCTCGTTTATTTGGTGTTTATGAGCGTATGCCCAAGGTCTCTTAATACCGTTTCCTCATCATTTTATGTCGCATAAGCTATAATTCGGGATCTATCGGCATGAATTGCAAACACCGATGAATCCCGTGTCAGGCACGGGATTGCGGTGTGTGCGTTATAATCGGTATTTACGGTGCGAGCTCTTAAGATACTGCCGTGGTCATGCCCGGGGCCAGAATCATGATCATCTGGCGGCCTTCAAGCTTTGGCTGGAGCTCTGCTTTGCTGACGTCAGACAGATCGTCTTTCATCCGTTTTAACAGTGCCATGCCCAAAGGTTTCATGGGCAACTGAACGTAGAAATAAAATGATTTTATTGAATCATTTTATTTTGCATAAACAATATAGTCGTTTAGAAGACGAATCAACGCACGGCGTCATACCGGACACCGATCCGGCATCCAGTCAAATAATGTGCACGGCATAGGCCGTGCTCTTTATTCTGGAGTCACGCTGTTTATGTTCGGCCTAAAAGGCCTCTCTCGCGGGCATGAATCTTTTAAAAACAATGAGAATAGATCCCCGCTGATATAGAGAAAGCACGGCACATAGTAACAGCGCCTTCGAAATGTGTTTATATGTGTTAACGCACCGACACAAAAACAAAAGCTGTTATTCACCTTTTTTGCCAACGGCCTTATAGCAAAAAGCGATCAAATATCAGCCCACACGGGCTCTTTCTATGGCTTTTCTGAAAGCTATCGGGTTTTCGATAGGCGGCAAAACAACTTCACCAACGCCCATACCACGAACGACAACACGGCCATAGCCGAAAAGACGGCCCATAATACCTTGAAGGACGTTAACGCCTTCAATCCGGTCTATGCTCATCTCCCCCACATAACGAGCCACGAGACCGCGTTTGTATATAAGCCGGGATGTTGTAATAGCGATCTCTGTTGTTGCTTTTGTTACCATAAGCTGACCAAAACGAAGAAAACCCATCAAAAACATAAACACAGCAATCAGCTTAACCCCGGGATGCAATGCCTGGACAGACGTAATCCATCCCGCATCCGGGCCGACATTATAAGAGCTCAAAGAAATAACCCCCAATGATTGGACAAGCAGCGCCCCTATAATAATGATAATACAAAGCAACGTACCCCATACAATATTAGAAATCGCAATTGCACTGTACATCCAATGAAAATTTCCGACGTGGACAAGTTCTTCATCCGGCGCCAAAGACTGCTGAACATATAACATTATACTTGTATCCTCTTCTTCTTTACGAATCCCCTAGGGATATACCTAATGCTCTGGCTGTGTGAAGCAAAGGATCATCAAGCTCCACCTTCTTGTACGCTGCTATGGCGTCTTCAATTGCTACATCAACCACTTGCCTGTTTTTCCAGGCGACCATACGGTCAAATTTGCCTTCTGCAATAAGATCAACGGCACGCACACCAAATACAGATGCCAAAAGACGGTCATTATAAGTTGGAGGGCTGCCACGTTGAACATGTCCTAACACAGTCACCCGCGTTTCACAGCCGGTCTCCTGTGCGAGTTTTGTGCTCAAATACTGCCCAATACCACCATAGCGTCTTTCGCCATCAGCATATTCAACTTCAACCCGTTCGCCGGATGGTGTTTTCACTGCTTCAGAAACCACAATGAGCGCAAAATTTCGCCCTCCCTCTTTGAGGGATTTTATTTTTTTTGCAACACTTTCAATAGTATAGGGGATTTCAGGCACCAAAATAACATCCGCGCCACCTGCAATTCCGGCAGATAGCGCAATATGTCCGGCATCACGCCCCATAACCTCCAGAATCATCACGCGGTCATGGCTGGCCGCTGTGGGTTGCAGGCGATCCAGTGTTTCAACAGCGACGGAAACCGCTGTATCAAAGCCGATAGATGTTTCCGTCTCGCCAATATCATTGTCAATGGTTTTAGGAATACCCACCATTTTTATGCCGCCTTTTTGAGCGAGCTTTCGTAAAATAGCGAAACTGCCATCACCCCCAATACCGATAACCGCATCCAGATTCATCTTCTTAAATCCGTTTATGATCTCATCGGTCCGATCTTTTACTGAGCCATCGGGCATAGGGTACGAAAAAGGATTCCCCTTGTTTGTCGTGCCCAGAATAGTGCCCCCCATCCTTAAGACACGGCTATCCAATTCAACAGAATCCAGCAGCTTGTATTGAGGGGGTTCTACGAGTAATCCTGCGGTACCATTACGAATACCGTACGTCTTCCAGCCAAGAATCTCTGCACGGCGAACGGCAGCTCTAATCGCTGCATTAAGACCGGCACAATCACCTCCACTGGTTAAAATTCCAATATTTTTTGTCATTTTCTTAAACTTTTGCCCTATTTTTAAAAAATGGATTCGGGATACTTCACTTTTAAACGATTTAAATCCTTTTGCCAAAGTTAAAAAGAAAAGAAATCTGCCTTATCAAAAAGAAAAGGATGTGCTATAACCTCCGCTTCAAGTAACAGACTTTAAGAAGAATTGAACCCTATGGAAGATGATGAAGAAGCTCTGCGGGAAAAGCTCGTGGAACTTAAGCAGGAACATAAAGATTTAAATGACGTAATTGACCGCATGATGGAAAGTCAACCTGTTGATTTTCTGCAGGTAACGCGCCTGAAAAAGCGCAAACTGATTCTTAAGGACATGATCAAGAAGATTGAAAGCAATCTTCTTCCTGACATCATCGCATAATCAATAACTTTTAAACAGGTATCCAGAAAACATGAGCCACACGCAACCATCGCCCCTCGTTGGGGTCATTATGGGATCACAATCTGACTGGGACACCATGAGACACGGTGTTGATATTCTTAAAACCCTTGGCGTACCACATGAGGTGCGTATCGTGTCAGCGCACCGCACACCGGACAGATTATGCACCTATGCCAAGACAGCAAAAGAACGTGGCTTGACTGTTATTATTGCCGGCGCAGGCGGTGCCGCTCATCTGCCTGGCATGACCGCCAGCATGACCCCTCTCCCCGTATTTGGAGTCCCTATTGAAAGCAAAGCCCTAAAAGGCATGGACAGCCTGCTCTCCATCGCACAAATGCCAGGAGGTATCCCCGTTGGCACACTTGCCATTGGAAAGGCAGGTGCCATAAACGCAGCATTGCTCGCTACCTCGGTTATTGCGTTAAGTGATGATAAAATCGCACGAGCCCTTGAAGACTGGCGGGAAAAACAAACTGGCAACGTTGCAGAAGAGCCTTCAGATTAAAAACGAGGCCTGTACTGACCGTTAAAGATGCCTTCCTTTTCACTGATAAAGGCCCGACTAAATGTATTCAGGCAAGGAAAAGAGGCCTCTATGGCTGAGGTCTTTATTTTATTATCTCTGTTATGGCCAGAGCGTTTAATCCATACGGTCCGCCATTCTCTTTCCCTCGGGATAATCAGATTCCCGACACTATCATCAACAAAAGCGATCTCTTTTCCCTTTAAACCAAGCTGCTCTTCCACATAGATAAAGGGCTCATGATGGATATCCTTCATATATTGGGTTCCGAATTCTTCCGCCCCAAACACCGTACGGCTCACTTTTGCGCCATTTACACCATTGAATCGACTTGCCAGCCCTATCCTTTGCAGAAATGGGCTGATGAATTCACCAGCAGACGCATGAGACAAAATTGCCACCATTTTGACGGAATCTGACACGTCATTGAAGTGAGATGTTAACGTTTTTGCGTGCTCAAAAAAATGAGCATGGTGGGTTTCAAGTGCACCAAAAAGGTATTTGTGATACAGCCTGTGCATCTCATCAGTTGGAATCCCCAAGGCCCTGTGTGCATACTCAGTCTGATTATTAAACGCACTGTAGGATTCAGCCGCAATGGCTCTTCGTGCTTTTTTCGGCAGCACAATAGGAGACAAATCTTTAATCGCTCTGGCAGCGGCCTCAAGCGTCAGATTATAGAATGTTTTCCCTCCCAGAGAATCATAACGATAAAAAACACCATCAAAATCAAAGACTACAGCTTTAACAGACTCTTTATTCTTCATTATTTCTTATCCTGTTTCGGCAAAAAAGTAGATAAACTTTGTATATATGTAAAGAAAAAAATCGTAAAGGTCTCTATGTTGTTTTCTAACGAAAACGAATGTGCTAAAAATGGCTCATGATTTATACAAATAAAACCATAGGGATTCTTGGCGGCGGGCAACTCGGCAGAATGACGGCTATTGCAGCCGCAGAACTTGGGATTAAAACAGTTATCTATTGCCCGGAAAAAGATTGTCCAGCCTCTCACGTTGCCTCACAAAGCTACATAAAGTCATATGATGACAAAAAAGCTTTGAAGAGCTTTGCTCAGTGCGTAGATGTCATCACGTATGAGTTTGAAAACATCCCGCTTGAGACCATTCACTTTTTACAAAAATTAAAGCCAGTACTCCCTGACGATCGTATTTTGGAAATAGCACAGCACAGAGCTGTTGAAAAAAAATTCCTTAACGACATTGGTATCGAAACAGCTAAATGGAAAGAAGTACGATCAGAAAAAGAGATCATTGACTTTCTGGACACCCTTGACGTTGACGAATGCATACTAAAAACGGCACGCTTTGGCTATGATGGCAAGGGCCAGACAAAAATATCGAAGGAAACAGATCTCAAAGATATTATTCATCACACAAAAGGGCTTGACCTTATCGTTGAAGAGATCATTGACTTTGCCTGCGAGGTCTCTGTCATTATCGCCAGAGACAAGCTGGGCCAAACCGCCTGCTATACCCCCGGCAGGAACGAGCATAAAGATCATATCCTCCATAAAACAATGATCCCTGCCCTGCTGCCAGACCAGATAGTTAGCGAATTAAAAAAACGCGCCCTAATTCTGGCTGAAGCCGTCGATCTGATCGGCGTGTTAGCCATTGAATTTTTTGTATCGAAAGACGGGCGGCTCTTGGCAAATGAAATCGCGCCGCGCCCCCATAATTCGGGTCATTGGACCATTGATGCCTGCACAACATCTCAGTTCGAACAACATGTCAGGACAATCTGCGGGCTCCCGGTTGGCTATCCCACAAGACACAGCGATGCTGAAATGATTAATATTGTCGGTTATGATGTTAAGACAATCGCAAAATATATCGAAATGAAGAATGCCCATACACATCTCTATGGAAAAAGCGACATCAGACCCGGGCGCAAAATGGGTCATGTCACCATTCTTAAAGGAAGAGAGATCGAGGAATAACAATGAATGACACACGCACGGAAACAGATTCCATAGGAGACATAGACGTTCCCTCCACGAGATTTTGGGGCGCACAAACACAGCGGTCCTTACAAAATTTTGCGATTGGTGAAGAAAAAATGCCTCTGCCATTGATCCGTGCGCTGGGCCTTCAAAAGAAAGCGGCGACACTATCCAATATGCATCTTGGCTTACTGGAACAAAAGATAGGTGATGCTATTCTTAATGCCTGTGACGATGTTATTTCAGGCGCATTAAATGACGAATTCCCCTTATCAGTCTGGCAAACAGGCTCCGGCACGCAAAGCAATATGAACGCCAATGAAGTTATTGCGAATCGTGCCATTAAAGCACTTGGCGGAGACATTGGCTCAAAAACCCCTGTACATCCTAACGACCACGTTAATATGGGCCAATCGTCCAATGACACATTCCCAACCGTCATGCATATAGCCGCTGCAGAACAAATCCATCACAGGCTCATCCCCGTTCTGGGAATGCTACACGATGCATTAGAAGAAAAATCAAAAGAATTCAAAGACACAATAAAGATTGGCAGAACGCACCTGCAGGACGCCACGCCATTGACTCTGGGGCAAGAGTTTTCGGGCTATGCCAAACAAATAGACAACGGCATCAAAAGAGCAAATGACACGCTTCCGCGCCTCATGCAACTGGCGCAAGGCGGCACGGCAGTAGGCACAGGCATTAACTGCTCTTACGAATTCACGGCCTATTTTATAGAGTACCTGAACAAGATCACCGGACTGCCTTTCACCAGTGCAGAAAATAAATTCGAAGCCCTCGCCGCACATGATGCGCTTGTTGAAGTCTCAGGTGCTTTAAATGTTCTGGCCGGCTCACTGTTAAAGATTGCAAATGACATCAGACTGATGGCATCCGGCCCCCGCTGCGGCATTGGGGAAATTTCCTTACCGGCCAATGAACCCGGTTCATCCATTATGCCCGGCAAAGTCAATCCGACCCAATGCGAAGCCTTGACTATGGTCTGCACTCAAGTCATGGGCAATCATACAACAATCACAATCGCAGGCTCACAAGGCCATTTTGAACTCAATGTTTATAAACCGGTTATGATTTACAATCTGCTTCAGTCTATCAGGCTCCTGTCAGATTCTTGCGAAAGCTTTACCCGTCACTGTGTCTCAGGCATTGAACAAAACAAGAAACGTATTAATACACTCCTTCATGAAAGCCTGATGCTTGTCACGGCCCTTAATCCGCACATAGGATATGATAATGCCGCCCGTATTGCAAAAAAGGCACATACAGATGGCCTGTCATTGAAAGAGGCCGGTCTGGCTTTAAATCTACTGACAGAAGAAGAATTTGATTCGTGGGTGAACCCGGAGAATATGATCTAAAAGAATGCCAAAGAAACACTCCGTCAAAATAGCAGGTCATCCGACAAGCATCACTTTAGAAGAACCATTCTGGCGTGCTTTAAAAGAAATAGCGCATAACAAAAAAATGTCAGTCAATTCATTAATCACAGACATAGATAATGAACGCCATAGGGGGCTATCCAGTGCCCTTCGCGTCTATGTACTGGAAGACCTTCAAAAGAAACTAAAATGATTGCGCTATATATAGTCGTTTAGAAGAAGAAACAACGCGCGGTGTCATACCGGACACCGATCCGGTATTCAGTCAAATAAAGAGCACGGCATAGGCCGTGCTCTTTGTTCTGGAGTCACGCTGTTTATGTTCGGCCTAAAAGGCCTCTCTCGCGGGCATGACAGTGCTCGTATGACATAGTCGATTTTAAATCGTAACGACTATAAAGGCACTTTTAAAAAAATAAAGAAACGACTTAACGGATTACATCCTGCAGAATTGATTTCAACACATCTTCCGGTTCTATTTTTTCTCTTTTTTCCTGGGTGTTCGGCGCGACCTGTTGCACATTATCATTCGTGTCTTTTTTGACTGATTTTTCGTTCAATTTCTTTGAAAGAAGATTTTCAAATTCCTTTTGAATTTTACGCTCTATCTTGCGTGTTAAAAAATCTTTGATCAGTTCATCACGAAACGTGCTTGCCGGATTATCCAAAGAGCCATTAAGTTTTATATCAAAATCAGGGGCTTCCTTATTATTTTTAAAAGTTACCTTGTTTACGAGATCCAGTGCCCAACGAGGCAGGTCCACTTTACCGACAGTAAGCATCTGGACCCTTTTCTCATCAAAGGTTAAATCCTTTGTCTGCACAACACCTTCATCAATTGAAAAGGTACCAGATACCGTATCAAAGGCCGTATTTCCTTTGCCAATTTGCGTGAGATCGTCAAAATTATCCTTTAACTTTACATCAGAACGTAAAGCCTGAGCGATTTCGTTAAGATCAACACCCTTCACTGTAATATCTCGTCCTTTGAGTGTCCCCTTTCCCTGCAAGTCAGAGATCAAAGCCGCCGTACTGATACCAACAGCCCTGATATCCAGCGTGCTTGATACAGGCCCCTTAACCATCTCGTTCTTCTTTTTAAGAATGGCACTCATAATTCTTTCCAATAAGACGTTTTCAACATCGGCCTGAAGATCAACCGACAAAGGATCATGCGTATCTTTACCAGATGACAGCGTCAGATTCCCTTTGACAGCACCATCAAATACGCCAGTACGAAAATCTTTCAGCTCCAGCGCACCATTTTTCATTTTGAGTTTTGTTGAAAAACCGTTTAAGTGCCACAAATCATAGGAAACTGATTTCGCTTTTATATCCAGATCCAGATTTGCACTATGAAGCCACCCTGTATGAATGGCCTGACGGGACCAACGAAGATTTCCATTTTTCTTTTGCGCAGCCCCTTCCGGCACAGGCTTTTTTTCTTCTGCAGGCGCAGAAGCCCTGCCTGTTTCTGATTTTACATTTCCCGGAATAACCAGATCACCCAGCTCAAAAGCCCCCGATATATCGGCTTTAGACGATGATATATCTGTAGCAATATCTGCTTTAAATGTTGTGGGCCCTACACTACCTCTCACATTGCTAAAGCTGAGGGTTTTATTGTTTTGCTGGATATCACTCTTAAGCGAAAAAGTTTTTCCCCAAGCGTCGCCCGGCTCAAACGCCGGTACAAAAAGGGAAACCAGCTTAACAAAATCTGGATGCACGACAGATAAAGAAACTTCCCCTATTTCTCTTTGCGCCATCGGGTTCTTCACAACGCCAGAGACTTTTACAGCCGCCTCAAGTGCTTTCACATTCGTATCAAAATGAACGGCTTTTTCATTGCCTGTTAAACGGGCCTGCGCGACAAGTTTTTTAACAGGCTCTTTCAAAAAAGTATTTTCGATACCAAAAGATGTCAGAAACCGTTCAAAGTCCTGAAAAGAAAGGTCAAACGTTAAGTCCAGCCCTTCGAGAGTTGGAAGAAACTCAACCTCTCCCTTCAAATTTACGGTGCCATCCCCTTCAAGTCCTTTCGCAGAAAAATCGCGCACCAGAAGAGCCTGTTCAACAGATTTATACATGCCTGAAAATGAGTAGCTTTGAGACGGATTTGAAATAACAAGAGACTTGAAATCAAAAGTCTGTCCCTCCAGAGCCATATCCCCTTTCACGCTCAAATCAGAAAGAAAGTATAAAAAATCAAAACCATCTCCCTTTTCAAATTTAGCCGTTGTTACATTATCAAGGGCTAGAGAGGCTTTTGTTTTACGCTCAGCTTTCTGGGGGCTTGTTACAGAAGAGAATTTCCCTTTCCACTTCACACCCCCAAGCGACAGTGACAGATTTTCCAACGCAACTTTTTCATCTGTAGCGGTTAACATGCCAGTCGTAGAAAAAGCCTGACCGTCAAGATATGTTGCGTTTATCCCAACAGAAGAAAGAAACGCCTTTGAATCTTTAGCTTTAACCGAAAGTTCCCCTTGTATATCCAATGGCATCGAGGGCACCACCACCCCTGAATAATTAAGTTCAGCCCCGGATTTCAGCAGAGATAAAGAAAACTTTAAAGGGACCGTCTCTTCATGTCTGGAGATACGGCCTGAATGCAGTGTCAGTTCTACATCATGGTCTTGCCATGTCAGTTTGCTTGTGACATCGTACGGCCCGGAAAGAGAGTCACCTTTCAGATCCGTATAAACAGCCTTAATTTCATGTTTTTTACCAGACAGCTTATCTTCGTAAATGAAGCGGCCGTCATGTATCTGTACAGACTTCAACGAAAAGAAATCTTCAATTTCAGACGAGCCACCAGAAATCTTCGTCTCCGCTTTTGGGGAAGAACCGTTTTGTTTTTCATTCTTCTTTGAGATCTCTTCAGGCCCTGTTAAAGAGATATTGCTCCAATTGTTTTTGCCGTCTTGCCCAATCGTAAAAAAAATCTCAGGCTTTTTAAAACGCACCGTATCTAAGTTAAGTTCTCCATAAAACAAAGGAAATAGCTCAACCGAAACATCGGCCTCTTCAACTTTGGATAAGAGCTCACCATCATTATAAAGCGATACGTCTTTGACAGAAAGGTAAGGCAAAGGCAACATTGATAGAGAAATATCGCCCCCTAACTTAAGATCATATCCCGTCTTTTCTTTAGCCGTCGCTTCGATAAATGCTTTATGCGCGTTCCAATCAACAAATGAAGGAACGACAAGTGCTCCGCCAATGATAACCGGAAATAACAAGACAGACGTAAGTAAGATTTTTTTTCCCATGCGCTCAAAACCAAATCGTTTGTGTATAAAGACTTCTGAGGGCCATCAGGTGCCCCTTCTTATATAAGAGCTGGTTGTAAAAAAAGAAAGGAAAACTTTCCTTTTTAAGAGCGGTCCTCTCCCTCTTTTTCCATCTCATCAGCCTCCATTTCGTTTCTGAAATCTTTTAAAGAATCCAAAAGATTATTCAGATCAGGCAGAATAAAGGCTTTAAAACGCTTTTTCTTTTCAGGTGGTAACGTTTCTATGACGTTATCATACATATTGAGCAGAAGTTCTTCTAATTGATCAGGCGCACTCCGGCGGTTCAATATATTTTTATTCCCATCAATGATCCGTCTGACAAGCATGTGAACAATCGCACTAATTGTGGAATCGGCTTCTTCAAGCTTTTTTTTCAAAGTATGGCGATTGATAATGATAAGGTTACAATCCTCGATAGCTTCAACGCTGGCAGAACGTGGGCCATCGAAAATCAAGGCCATTTCGCCAAAAATTTCCCCCGGCCCCATCTCGGCAAATATTATTTTTCTATCATGCTGTTCAACATAAGCCTGCACACGGCCAGACTGAACTAAATAGGCTGTATTTCCGTCTTCCTGTCCTTCCAGGATAATAACAGCCCCTCTAGGTACAAAACGACGCTCCAAAATAATGGGATCTCTTGGGAGTTTCTTTCTTAGATCCAAAATATCTTCCTTTATTCTAAAGATCCAGACCAAAACCCTTTAAAACGGGTTTTGGTCCAAGATTAAATCAGGAAAGGATTATACCATATACTGGCCGCCATTAGCGGAAAAAGTCGATCCTGTAATAAAAGAAGCCAGATCAGAGGCCAGATATGCCACAAGCCCCGCAATTTCATGCGGATGCCCCATCCGTCCTGCTGGAATTTCCTTAATAATAGAATCCAGCACTTCCGGACGTATACTTGCTGCCATCTCTGTCTCAATATAACCTGGGCAAATTACATTAACAGTAATCCCCTTGGCGGCACTTTCCAGAGCCAACGCTTTGGTAAAACCAAGCATAGCCGCTTTGGCAGCCGAATAATTCGTCTGACCAAACTGTCCTTTTTGTCCATTAATTGAGCTGATATTGATGATACGACCATCTTTACGCTCTCTCATGGCATTGATAACAGAACGGCACATATTGAAGCATGACCCGATATTCGTCTGTATCACAGCATTCCAGTTTTCCGGTGACATTTTATGCAAAGTACCATCGCGTATAATGCCAGCATTATTGACGAGAACATGAATAGGACCAATCTCCTCTTCTATCTTTGCACAAGTTTCCATACAAGCATCAAAGTCAGTGACATCAAGCTTTACAGCTTTAACACCAACATCCTCTTCACTTTTCTTTGCGGCTTCATCGTTTCCCTGATAAATAGCAACAACGTCATAGCCCTGATCTATCAATGCTTTAGATATATGCAGGCCAATCCCTCGTGTACCACCAGTAACAACAGCTACTTTACTCATCTTTCAGATCTCCTTTCCAGATCTTGATACAAAATCTATTCTAATAATTTAAGCGAGCGTTTTCCATTCCATGGTGTCATCACGCTCAACGCATAATGCAACGCCCATACCACCACCGATACACAGTGTTGCAAGACCCTTGGATGAACCACGGCGCGCCATTTCGTGCAACAATGTCACAAAGATCCGCGCCCCGGATGCACCGATAGGATGGCCGATTGAAATCGCACCGCCATTTACATTCACTTTCTCAGGATCAAAACCGAGTTCTTTTTGAACCGATAGTGCCTGCGCAGCAAACGCTTCATTTGCTTCGATCAGGTCAAGATCATCAACAGTCCAACCGGCTTTTTCAAGTGCTTTTCTCGAAGAAGGAATAGGCCCAGTCCCCATAATGGAAGGATCCACGCCGGCTGTCGCCCATGACTTAATTTTTGCAAAAGGCTTGATACCACGTTTTTTTGCCTCACTGGCGCGCATCAATAAAAGTGCAGCAGCCCCATCATTAATACCAGACGCATTCCCGGCTGTCACAGTGCCATCAGGCTTAAACGCCGGACGCAATTTTGCAAGGCCTTCAGCCGTTACGCCAGCACGAGGAAACTCATCACGATCAAAGACAACATCTTCTTTCTTTTTCTTGTAAGTCACAGGAACGATTTCCGCATCAAACTTACCTTCGTTCATGGCTTTTTCTGCTTTTTGCTGAGATAAAGCGGCAAATTCATCCTGCTCTTCCCTTGAGATATTATACTGCTCTGCAATATTTTCAGCGGTCACACCCATGTGGTAACCGTTAAATATTTCCCAGAGACCATCTTTAATCATTGTATCTTCAAGTTTCCCAGGGCCCATGCGAAAACCATCGCGCATATGTGCCGCGTGCGGTGCCTGCGTCATGTTTTCCTGCCCACCGGTTATGACAATGTCTGCATCCCCGGCAAGAATAGCCTGCATACCAAGCGCAACACTGCGAAGACCGGAACCACACACCTGATTAATTGTCATCGCTGGCACTTCTTTTGGAAGACCGGCATTCAAGACAGCCTGACGCACAGGGTTCTGTCCCTGATTGGCCGTCAATACCTGCCCCATAATAACTTCACTTACGTCTTCTGCTGCAACTGAAGCATCTTCAAGAACAGCTTTAATAACTTCCTTCCCAAGGTCACACGCCGGCAACGAGCTTAAGCTTCCAAGGAAAGAACCAATAGCCGTTCTTTTTGCGGCTGCAATTACGATTGGATCGTCAATAGTCATGAGTCAAAAACCTTTCTGATTCGGTTAAATGATAAATATTACATGAAGAGGTATATGCCTAAGACGACAAAAAAGCAACTAGGCACTACGCTGCACATGCGAAACAATCCATTCTTTTACATGATTCCACATAAGATCTTTCGCATGCTCACCGACCATCATACCTATGTGCCCACAATCAGCCTCACTTAAAGTAGCATTTGGTAATTGATTAAAAAGCGCCAATGCCGATTTTGGCGGCACAATTTTATCCTTTTTTGAAATCAGAATCAGAGCCGGTTCTTCAATAACGCCCGGATCAATAGTTTGGCCGAGCAGTTTCCATTTTTTCTTAAACGGCTTATTCTCTTTATACCAGTCCCTTATACAGCTTACTGCAACAGACGAAGGCAAATCAGAGCCACTGTTGAGCCACCTCTCTACATGAACAAACAATTTTTCTGCCTCGCTGCCTTGCTGCATATCTGCAAAAGCAGAAAATTTCCTGGCCCCCAAAGAAGGATCAATAGAGGCAAAAACCGTATTCAACCAGTCTACCGGCATGTAATTCGAATGCATAAGAACAGGCAAAACATCCGGTACCCATTCTCTTATAGAGTGAGATAAAGACGGTGCTGTGTCATGAAAGTCCCATGGCGTCGCAACAAAGATCAGACTGCGGCATTTTTTCCGGCTCAACTGTGCCAAAGCCGTTAATAAAACACCCCCCATACAATACCCCATAGCATGGAGCTGCGCCGGATGTTTATTTTGCAAGAACTCAAACAGCGGCATCAGTTTCTTTTCTACGATTTTGTCAAAAGACCCCAGAGACTCGTCCGATGTTAACGCTCCCCAGTCGATTAGATATGTATCTATCCCCTGTGCTGCAATCCATCGAACCAGTGATCTGGCTGGTAAAAGATCCAATATTGTTGAATCGTTAATCATGGAAGGAATAATAAACAGGGCCGGTTTATTGGGCTCAAACGGCTCCTCAGCTTTGCAGTAAAATAATCTTGTTTCTCCTATTTGCTGAATAACCGGTAATGGTTGCATTAAAGATTCGTTTTCATAAAGCTGATACTTCCTGATACCACGTAGCATTTTCTCCATACTGCAAAAAAGAGGCTGCTCTTTTGGCTCTTCCCAAAAACGATCATACGCCTGTGCCGAAAAACTGGTTCCATTCTGCTCCGCAAAGAATTTTGCCGCAGCACTCAAGTGAAAAGCCATGGGTCTGGGACCGTATATACGTGAAATATTATTTCTTTTTTTGTCTTTTTTTGTCATAAAAATTATTTATTTTAAATTAACCCTTTGCAACCGCAAAAAAATATGTTTTATATGCAATATATCCGCAACATTTTAAGGAAAAGGTGCAAAAATGGCAACCGCACAAAAGAAAGAAAATACGCCTATCACCATAAAGAAATATGCGAACCGCAGACTTTATGACACAGGCCGGAGTAGCTACGTTACACTTGATGATCTTTGCGCAATGGTTAAAGAAGGACAAGACTTTGTCGTTGTCGACGCAAAATCAGGCGAAGATCTCACACGTCAGGTTCTTACACAAATTATTGTTGATCAGGAATCCAAAGGACAGAATATGCTGCCTACAAACTTCCTGAGACAACTGATTGGATTCTACGGAGACAATATTCAGTCTATCGTACCAAACTATCTGGAACATTCCATTGACGCTTTCTCCAAAAATCAGGAGCAATTGAGATCTCAGATCAACAAGTCTCTTGAAGGTATGTTCCCTTCGAATACGATTGAGGAAATGAGCAAAAAGAACATGGCTATTTTTGAAAATGCCATGAAAGCGTTCTCTACATTCTCTCCATTGCAACAAGGCGCAAAAAAGAAATCTGATTAAGGAAAGTAGCAAAACAATTGCTCGTAAGCAAAACCCGCCGGTTTTATCTAGGCGGGTTTTCTTTTTCTTCTTAGTCTATGATTTTCAGGTAACCACACTCTTTCAAGGCTTGGTTTTGCATAAGCATACCCTTGAATATATGTGATACCGTCTCTTGTCAGAGAATCTATATCATCCAGCGTTTCCGCCCCCTCACCAACTGTCTCGACATTCATGCCGGATGCCAGCGCGTGCAGCGTTTTAATGAAAAGACGGTTCTCCTTTTCGTGCATATTCTGTACAAATGACTTATCGATCTTAACAATATCAAGATTAAGATCCCTAATCTGCTGAAAAGCTGTATAGCCAGTGCCAAAATCATCCAAAGCCACTTTACAGCCAAGCCCCTGCAGGGTTCTTGCAAAACGGGTAGATTGCACAGCATCTACAACTGCAGCACTCTCCGTAAATTCTACAATTAATCTCTGGGCCACACTTCGGTAGCCTCGTAGCATTTCCTGCACATTTTTTATCCAGTAAGGATCTGCCAACGTCCAGTTAGACACATTGACGGAAAGGACGAGATCGGGAAACATCTTTAATTCTTCAAAGGCCGATTCAATCGCTATCTGATCAATCAGACGCGTTAAACCCAGCCTTTCTGCCACCTCTACAAAAGAGCCTGCAGCATGAACCGTTCCATCGGCATCCACCATTCTAATAAGAGATTCATGGAAAGACACGTTTTTGGTTTCAGAGCTGATAATAGGTTGGAAAGCAAGAAAAACGCGCCCTTCCCTTAAATTATGAAGAATCTGATCCCCCACTTTTAAGATTTCTTTAAAACTCTGATCGTTTTCCGGCTGTTCGCTATAGGGAATAAAGCAGGCCCCGCCGCGACGCTTTGCTTCCTGCAACGCTCTTTCACCTTTTGGAATAGTTTCGCTAGGACTCAAGTTCCTCTTCAGTCGCTTTCCTCCAACAGAGACTGATAAATTTATGGGCCCCACTTCTGTCTCGAAAGCATGATTATGGAATACTTTTATAATTTTTTCACCCAGATCACGCATACCGACATGCAGCAGTTTTTTTAAGACAACGCCAAAAACATCGCCTTCTAACCTTATAACCTTAGCATCTCTACCGCATATTTCTTCTAAACGCTGCCCCGCTTTAAGGAGAAGGTAATCGGCAAGTTTCGTGCCATAAACCTGATTAATAAGAGAGAACTTATCAATACCAACGCATATCAGCACGCCTGTGTTATCATTACGCAGGTTTCTCTCTATCGCTTCCTCTATGGCATGTTGCAAACGTAGTCGGGCACTATTGCTACCAATCAGGCTTGAAAGATTAGGCGTCGTGTCCTTCTCTCTTTTTTTGACATTCTTTTTCGCCTGATCATTTTTATTCAGCTCTAGAATGCCACGGATAAACGTTTTTCCGCTTTCTTCATCCCGGTAAACGGTGCCTCTTTCCGTGAGATCCACGTAATGGCCTTCATCGTTTTTAAATCTGTAAGAGGCATCAAAGCTAACATCTCTGAGCCCGTCGTCACTTTCGAATTCAAATATCGCCGTATAGATAATAGATTTTCTTGAGGGAAGATCTTGTGGATTCAGCGCAGAACAAAAAGTAGCATCTGTTTTCGGCATATTTTCAGCCAGACAGCCCAAGACATCAAAGCTATCGCCTAAAAACGAAACATTCCCTTCTTCCTTATCCCAAACATAAGCTAACTGCTTGTGATTGCTCAGAGTATCAGAAAAATGCTGTAACCAGATATCAGAAGGTGCCATAGGAGAAGTCCTTACTCAAACTTTATTCTTCCCCTACTCTCGCATAAAAGTATTACCAGAACCTTTACAGCTGCGATAAAAATGGCAATTTTACTAAAATTTTAGATAAATTATAGCAAACGCGTAAAAAACTACCGTTTTAAGGCTTCAATGAGTTTATCACGCAAATTCATCGCCTCTTGCATATACGCCGCTGCACCCTCATGCGCAATCACCGTAAAAACAGGCCCTCGACTATGGAACAAAAGAGCCGCAGACGAACGAACATTCCCTGAAACACAAGCAATTTCATAGGTTTTCACCTTCCCGCCAAAAGAAGAAAACTCATTACCAGGCATTGCGGCAAATTCGCCTTTGCACCGCCCTTTCGTCTTTTCCAGATAGCGGGACACGGCCGAGTCGAAGTCCTGAATATTTCCTAGCTCTTTCATTTCAACGCTGCCATACAGAGGCCCTGTCTGCCAACGGAAAGATCTTACATCATCTGTTTTCGTTGTTTTTACAACTGGTGCTTCAAGACTTATCGCCGCTTTTTTTAGCAAAGCTGTGATATCTTTTTCATTCATGAAATGCGCCTCTGTTGTATGAAGGGCGACCGATTCCGCGCTTTCCTGAACAGATTGCCCCTCCCCTGCTGCCGGCATTATATTGTTATAGGCCGCCGCATTCGACATCTGTTGTTTATAAGAAGAAGCAGCTTCTTTTCTAAGCCCCTCGTATTTTTTTTCCAACGCGGCGAGCTGTGCTTTTGTCGAAGCCATCTCTTTTTGTGTCCCGCTATTTTCCTGAAGACGTGCCTGCGCCGTTATAAGGCTCTGCTCAAGAAGCTTAATTCTTTCTTCTTTTCCAGTAAATGACGCCATCCTCTGATCCAGTTCAGACCGCAAATCAGCCAGTTCCTGTTTAAGCGTTTTTATTTTCATATCCTTCGCCGGCGATACCTTCAACTGCTTTTCCAGCGCTTCTATAAGCTTTTTATTCTTCTGCTCCAGCAGTGTCAGCTTTGTCTCCTGGGCCGGCACTTTTTCAAAGAACTTATCAAGTTCTGCCTGAAGCAGTATATTCTTCTGCTCCAGCATTCTTATCTTGCTTTCATTTTCGGAAGAGCCCGACAATTGTTTGGTAACTTCAGACTGCAGAGAGACTGTCTTCTCCTGCATGGATTCCAGTGACGCATCTTTTTGCTCAAGGCGAGCCTCTTGCTCTGTGACAAGATTTTTTAGTGCCTCTACCTGTTTTTCTAGCTCTTTGATCTTTCTCTCCCTGTCAGGAAGAGCAGCCAGACGCTCATCAAGCGCGGACTGAAGACGTTTATTTTCTTCTTGTAAAAGAGTCACCTTAAGATCTTTTGCTGAATCATCCGTTTTAATCGTTAAATCAGCCACCTGTTTTTGAAGCCTGCCTGATTTACTTTCTAAAGCATCGATCATCGCTATTTTTTCAGCGATTTCAGCCTCATGCCTGTCAGCGGCCGTTTTCAGGCGCGTGACCTCATCTGTCAAGGCGATCATTTCGTTATTATTTGAAAGAGCATTATTCTCTTTGAGAGTTTTAATTTGAGCCTGTGCCTCAAGATATTTGTTTTGATACTCTTTTTCGCTTTCCTGTACAACAGCCAGCTCTTGCTTAAGAGAGGCAATAGCCTCTGGGTTTCCTTTTTGCTGGTTGTTCTTGAAAAACATAATATCTACTTTTGCCTGAGCCAGATCGTTTTCAAGAGACGAGACTTTTTGTTCGCTTTCTTTTAATTTCGTCTCCATGGAATTAATGAGATAAATTTGAGCACCACTTGCAAGCTCTGGATCAAAAAGCATCTGTTCGATATCCTTTTTCTCTTGCTCGCACATCACTTTCTCTTGTTCCAAGGCAGCACCCAAACGGCGTATTTCCCGTTGAGACTCGTGATAACGTTTTGTCGCCTGTACTGTATCCCAGTCTCCGGGCAGTGCAGCAAGTTGTCCGTTTTCTATAGCCAGACGCATACGCTCCATTTCTGTCGTCAAACGCTCATTTTCACGTTGCGCTATTTTAAGATCTCCCTCAAAAGCATGGACTTTTTTGACAAGCGTATCTCTTTCATCACGCAAAACATCAGAAGAGACATCTGTATCATAGGCTTTCAGTTCTTTAATCAGGCGTGCATTCTCTTTTTTCAGATACGCCATCTCGCTCTGTGTAATTTTGTCCTGTTTGGTCTTATCACCGCTATTTTCAGTAGTGATCTTTTTTTCAAGATTTTTTACTTTTTCCAAAGCGGCATTCAGCTCGGCCTGCAAGGTTTCATTTTTAGAGATCAGATCGCTGTTATCAACCCCTGTAACCGGAGCATCCTCCGATTTCCTGGACTCCGCTATAGATAGCTGAATTTTTGCCATATTCGTCAGCTCTTTTTTGAGGCTTTCATTCTCAGCCCTTAATTTTGAGAGCTGTTTCACCATGTCGTCTGCACGCGCGGAGAGCTTACTGACGGTCTTTGTTGCCTCATTTTTTATTTCAGGCGTTATTTCAGGCGTTAGAGACAGTGGCAAAGCTTTTGGTTTTAAAGATGGCCTTTTTACAATAGTAGACACGTCGTGTGCCAGATCTTGTTCATCAGAAACAGCCACCGTTTCAACCGGATCAAGCATATTTTCCGTCGATGGCATCGACGCCACCAGTGTTGGCTGTTCTAAAGGCACCTTAAGAGAGGCAATACAGGCCCCCACCTGCTGCCAGCCCTGTTTTGTATTTTTAAGCGTAAAATCATAACGGTTACCGGCAAATTCCACAGAGAGTTCACCTGAACGGTTCATGGCATCAAAAAAATCATTATCCTTACCAAAACGCACCACAAACACATGATCCGAAATTGGTTTCACTTCATAAGAACGCTGTTCATCCGGGCCAGAATTCATTAAAACGGAATAGGTTCGAGAAGGGTCAAACTTATTCTTTTGAAAGTCAAATGCGACGGAACGCTCCCCTCTTAAATTTTCAGCAAACACCAAAAAAAGATCCTGCTTATATTTCTGGGCCATCATGCAATACGGCCCCACCGTTTTATCGCCCTGCGTTTCTTCAGAAAAAGACCAGTCACCTGTCGGTAACAAAGCATGCGTATCAATCGCCGCATATCCCGGTTGGGAAAAAGAGGTGAGAGACATAAAAAGAACGCCGGAAAGGGCTGTTGAAAGAAACATTTTGCGGGGGGTCATACTCTCTTCTCCAAACGTATGTATGCAATGTATATCAGTTTTTTTAGCCTTTATCCTTTTATGTACTGCTATATGCGGCCTGTCCTGATAATAAGCGTTTTTTGTAATGTTTGTGGGTCTGTATTCAGTTGCGCAACGGGCCGCTCGCCTCTCGTATTATTGTACTGCTCTAACACTTCGACAACAGCCTCTTCAAAAGTTGATTTTGTACTCACCGAATTGATAACGGAGAAATTGCGCCCAGCAAGCCAGACCATCTCAATACCGGCGTCTTCCGCCCATACATCCAGCACTTCAGCAAGATTAGCCCCTCTTAAGGCTCTGTATCTGTGGGGCTTTCCTGTCGTTCTGAAATGAACCGGGTTATTTATCTCAGAAGGAGAGAATGAAACATGCTGTGGTCTACCCGAACGCACAGGCGCATATGATGCCGTTTCCGTTTCAACCTCGGCCTCGGGTTCGGCTTCATAAACAGGTTCAGCCAAAAGCGGCTGGGACGGTATTGTCATCAAAACAGGACCAGCCGTAGGCTCCATTTCATTTAAAGAAGACGGATCAGAAAAATCATTTCCAAGTCTGACCGGTTCAAAAGTCACTGACGTGCCGCCCCCTTGAATATCCTCGCCACCCAAAAGAGCAGGCTGAAGGGCCAGTGGTGCCTCACGCATTTCGGATGGTACAAAGTAATCACTGGAAATCATAAGCACCGATTTTGCCGGTGTTTGTCCCGTCACAGACGTCGCCGCCGATGCGGCCTTTTTCATAGGAATGCTTTTTGCATTTCTTATCTTTTTTATTTCTTCGGGGCTTTTTTCCTTGGCCACGTCGAAGTCAGAACGACGCACTTTCTCTTCTTCTCCGAAGAGAGACTCTTCAACATATTCGTAAACACCTACCGGACTAGGCAGATCGGGCATTTCAAGATTGAAATCCCAGTCAGCCCGTACACTGCCTGCCGGATAAGCTGACATTGCCAGTAAGGAACCAAACAAAAAAAGCCCATGCAAAGCTCTCATCTTCTTACACTTTCATACTTAAAATATTGGAACAAGAAGAAGACTAAGCATCTTGGCTTGTAATCGCAACACAAAATTTTACAGCAGGATCAGTTATCCTAGTTCTCCTGATGAATCCCTTGCGCCAGAGAAGACTCCAAAAACTGGTCCAGATCGCCATCCAGAATAGCTTGCGTATTTGAACTTTCCGTCCCTGTCCTGAGATCTTTGATCATCTGGTATGGTTGAAGCACATATGATCTGATCTGATGCCCCCAGCCTATATCCGTTTTTTGTCCGTGCGCCGCCGCTTTTTCCTCTTCTCTCTTCAACATTTCAGCTTCATAGAGTTTTGCCCGGAGCATATCCATAGCCATAGCCCTGTTCTGGTGCTGGGATCGCTCGCTTTGGCACGCAACAACGACGCCGCTTGGCCTGTGAGTCAAACGAACAGCACTGTCCGTTGTATTAACGTGCTGCCCCCCCGCCCCACTGGACCGATACGTATCCAGCTTAATGTCTTTTTCATCAATTTCGATATCAATCGTATCATCAAGTACCGGAGACACAGACACGGAGGCGAAACTCGTATGACGCCGGGCATTGGAATCAAAAGGAGAAATACGCACCAAACGATGAACACCGTTTTCTGTTTTAAGCCAGCCATAGGCTTTTTCGCCATCAATACGGATCGTTACAGATTTAATACCAGCTTCTTCACCATCGGTCTTATCCATAAGTGTGACTTTATAGCCATGCTGATCCGCCCATCTTGTGTACATACGAAGCAGCATACTGGCCCAGTCACAGGATTCCGTCCCGCCTGCCCCGGCATTAACTTCAAGAAAAGCATCATTGGAATCGGTTTTACCAGAGAGCAAACTCCGGATCTGCAGTTTGCCTGTCTCGCTTTTCAAGGCAAGCAACGCCGCTTCGGATTCGGCTATAATATCGCTATCATCCTCAAGCTCTGCCAGATCTATAAGATCCACATGTTCTCTTAAAGCTGAGGCAATATTGTTGATTTCGTCAATTTGATGAGCAAGCCTGGTTCGTTCCTGCATAATGGCTTGAGCTTTTTCAGAATCAGACCAGAGATCAGGATCTTCAACAAGGGCATTTAATTCTTCCAGTCTTTTTAAAGCTGGGCCCCAGTCAAAGACGCCTCCTCAGCAATTCAATATTGCTTTCGATCTCTTTCGCTACGGTTTGTATTTCAGCACGCATTCGCTTACTTCAATGTTGTGTTTATTTCTTTTGTGCAGACTCAGGCGGCTTCAGCTTCAACAGCTTTGCTTAATGTCTCAAAGTGATTGATAGCAGACGTGATAAGTCCATTCAATTCAGACTCATTTACTTTTGCTGTAATCAGGTGATTAGAAATAACGATACTATCATCCGACCAGTAAGCATCGGCTGATGCAACTTCTTCTTTCAAAACATCCGGTCCCGTCACCATGTAAGAGCCCAGCAAGCCAGTTGAAAGAACAAGTTTCAGGGAATCACCAAACGCCAGAATCGGAGAACCCGCGAGTAAAAATCCCTTAATGAAGCGATTCGTATGAGCCGTTTCAGACAGCTTTGCGATACTTTTATCACCACCTGGAATGACAAGCGCATCAAAATCTGCGGCAAGAATCTTGGAAAGGGCAGAATCAACTGGCACATGATGACCGAAAGCATTTCCCTGCCAGCCTGTGATCAGGCCCTGAGATACACTTATAATTTTTAATTCAGCACCAGCCAAAGTAAAAGCGCGCTGTACAGCCGTCATCTCTTTTTCATTAAATCCGTTCCCGGCCAGAACGGCAATCTTCATCTTGTGCAGTGGTTTTTCCAAAAGACCCTCCTTTGTTGTTGTTATTATATACACCATGACTATGGAAATGTATTCCCTTGGGAGTGCGCAAACATGCTCCATTAATGGCATTTTGTCAATGAATTAATAGGATTAGTTACGAAAAATAGTGCTATGACACAATCAAACGACCATAACGAAACATGTCTTGCTTTGCTTTTATTAAAATTCCATCCACCTGCTTTTCGGCAAGCCTCTTGTATTTTTCCTGACTAGCGGCAACATCATTAAAATGTGTTTCGTTTCCAGACTCTTCTCGCAGCTTGTAAATATGTTCTTTTTCTTCTTCCGGATCATCTCCCTGCCTAAAATCACTTTCATCCCTAAACCCAATAAAAACACCTTTTTTTAGATCTTCGGCACAGTTCGGAGACACCATATTTATGCCATAATAATGATTTTTAACGGCAGAAAATACGGGAATAACACAGGCCCCTGCTTTCTTAAACCGCGCGCATAAAGCCTCTTCAGGCCACTTCATCTCAAACTGATTGCCAAAAATATGCGCTGCACCGCATTGCTGTAATATCAGCTGGATACCGAGTCTTTTTGCATGAGCAAGGGCCCGCTCGACAATCACAAGATTGCGCACAGCTTGCCCATCAAATCCTGTCGCATGAAGATCTCTTACAAGGCTTTCATATTTGGCCGTTGCCCTTTGGTTTTGCTCATTCTCTCTATCAAGAAAAAACAGGTTATCAGGGTTCAGCGCGGCATCATTAAATTGGGTAGGAATACCGTTTTTATAACAAAAAGCGTATAAGTTATTCTTAGCCACAGGAGAAGATGGTTTATACGCAAATCCCATCTGTGCGCTAAGGATTGCTTTTCCCTCACGATCATAATCACTCATATGATACTTTAAGTATTCAGGGATAGACTTACCCATATGTGTTTTAGCATAAGTCTCTATGGTATTGTTAGGTGTCTCAAAATTAAAGGTAAATTTAATGCCTAATTGCTGTAATCGCGTCGCGACCAAGTGCTGCAACTCAACGTGAGCGGATACCCCATGCAGCTCCCCTAAAAGGACAACAACAGGCGTGTTTTCATCCGCATTACTTAAGGCATCAATAATACGATATAAAATTAAATCTGCAGCAGGCCGCTGATCGAATGGATTGGGGCAGTTTACAAAATGCGATGAATCGCCTTTCCCACTATAGGAAGCGTTTAAATTTTTAAGAAACGCTTGTGCTTCAGGCACTGTTTTTATCATCGCATCATGCATCATGATCGCATTATACTATTTACATAACGTTTATGTCAAAAAGGAATCTACGCCTGTCTTTAGGGCATTATAAGGATAGTAACGTGCTGTATTCCTCTGATTTCCGGGCATAAGCCCTTGGCAACAGCTAAAGAATTGTGGATAACCGTAAAATCGGACAACACTTTTTTTTGTTTAACTTCAATCACTTACGCTTTTACCGCTTCTTCAGTTATCATGGTACAGGTTTTCAGCAGAATCTGTGCTTTACAAGCCATACGCTGGCTTATAAACAATAGTGAGTTAGAGATTCCACTGTTTTTAAGGAGTTAGGTTCCATGAAACTTTCCCGTATTGTCCTTACGTTAACATGCGTTTTAAGCTTGGGGGCATGTACCGTATTTGAAAGCCACACTGAAGTTGAGGCATTAAATGAAGCACAAGCTGTTGGCAGCCCTTTTACCCAACAACTCGCGGCTGAATATAGAGTGTTTGCAAATAGTGAACAAAATGAGATGTTTGACTATCCCGATTCCCTGCACTTTGCGCGCAAAGGACTGGCAGCAGCCTCTGGTGAAGCTGTTATGCCCGAGCCTATCAGCGACTGGAATCTTAAGGTAGAGCACATGGAAGAGCTTTCCGCTGGCCGGGCCCGCCTTGTAACGGCCTTTGATGTCGGTGCGCGTGAGCTGTTCCCCGTTCAATCTGCCGTCGCACAGGCCAGATTCGACTGCTGGATTGAGGAGCAGGAAGAAAACTGGCAATCTGATGATATTGTGGGCTGCAAGAGTCAGTTTCTGGATGCTATGAACGCATTGGAAGCCGGACTAGCAACGCAAGCCCCTCCCGTTCCGTTAGCTGAGCCTATGCCATCGGTTTCTACGGATGGGGCTATTGACCCTTCTCAGCCTATGGCGCCTGAAGATGCCATGTATCTGGTCTTTTTCGACTTTGACTCCTCTAAAATCGGGTCAGGCGGTGAAAACGTGCTGGATGCTGTCGCCATGGAAGTCAGCAAACGCATGGCATCACTGCACACACTCAGCATCATCGGACATACCGATACATCCGGCAAAGAGACATACAACATGAAACTCTCCCTGCGCCGTGCAAATGCAGTTCGTGACGCACTCATCAAGCGCGGTATCGACCCAGCTTTGATCCGCGTGGACCACAGAGGTGAAGCAGAGCTCCTTGTTGACACACCAGATGACGTTCGTGAACCAGCGAACAGACGCGTCAATATTTCCTTTGAATAGAAGGAAACGCATAACAAATATTTCTAATAAAGCCGGGAACATTTGTTTCCGGCTTTTCGATATCTAAAGAGGCATGAGGAAAATAATGGATCTGCGCCCTGTTTTATATGTTGTTGGTATAATGCTCTCTACACTGGCTGTAAGCATGTGCTTTCCAATGTTTGCCGATCTTTATGCCGGCAACAAGGATTGGAAGTTTTTTTTCATCTGCATCCTCTTCACCTTGTTCATCGGCAGCGCGTTGACCCTGACAAACAGATCAAAAACGGGCTTTGATCTTTCTCTGAAACAGGCCTTTCTGCTTACGGTTATCAGTTGGATTTTCCTTTCTGCTTTTGCCGCACTCCCTTTTTGGGTATCTGACCTGAAAATGAGCTATACAGATTCGTTCTTCGAAGCGATGTCCGGTGTCACGACAACGGGCGCGACCGTCATGACGGGCCTTGATCATATGGCGCCTGGCATCTTACTATGGCGGGCCATTCTGCAATGGCTGGGCGGCATCGGTATTATTGTTATGGCCCTATCCGTTCTCCCTTTTCTGAATGTTGGCGGCATGCAGCTTTTCCGCATGGAATCATCGGAGAAAGAAAAAGTCCTGCCAAGAGCGGCAAAGCTTTCGAGTTCTATTTCCTTAATCTATCTGGCTCTGACACTGTTTTGCATGGCAGGCTACATGGCAACCGGTTTTACACCTTTTGATGCAATGGCTCATGCTATGACCACGATCTCTACAGGCGGTTTTTCGACAACAGACGCCTCCTTTTTTAATCAAGAATCCGCCTGGCCTGAAGTCATCGCTATCATTTTTATGGCGCTTGGCAGCCTTCCTTTCGTTCTCTATTTAAAGGCTATTCAGGGTAATGTAGAGAGCCTGTTTCAAGATTCTCAAGTACGTATCTTCTTTCTTGTTATTGCCTGCGTCACGGCCCTCTTAAGCACGTGGCTGGTCGTAAATTATGACTACACACTGTTTGAAGCTGTAAGACGTGTCCTGTTCAGTATCGTCTCGATCATTTCCACGACAGGATTCTGTAATGCCGATTATACGCTGTGGGGCGGCTTTGCTACCCTGATGATCTTCTTTGTTACCTTTGTCGGGGCCTGCAGTGGCTCAACAGGGTGTGGTATTAAAATATTCCGATTCCAGGTGCTTTATGCCGTCAGCAAAGTGCAGATAAAGCAGTTATTATACCCGCACGGCGTTTTTATCCCGCACTATAATGGAAAGCCGATCCCTCAAGGTGTTCCCGTTGCCGTGATGGGATTTGTCTTTATGTATATACTCTCTTTTTCTGTTGTCGCAGTGCTTCTTTCCTTCACCGGCCTTGATTTCCTATCCTCCCTGTCAGCGGCAGCGACAGTGATTTCAAATGTGGGGCCTGGGCTGGGCGATGTTGTAGGCCCAACGGGAAACTATCAGTCACTCACAGATACCGCGAAATGGATTCTATCCGTTGCCATGCTGCTGGGTCGTCTGGAACTTTTCACCGTTCTGGTCCTCTTTTCACCGCACTTCTGGAGACGTTAAAAGCTTTGATGTCATGGGTACCGTTGCCTCTTCAGGCTGGGCACGCGCGTATAATTTATGATTCTTCTGTAAGGAATCCATAACAGCCGCATCCACATCCTTTACCAGCTCTTCTAAAAACGTCATCTGCATAAGTTCCCGTTCAGCCAAAGAGACGCTTTCAGGCAACGATAAAGATTTTTGTACGCTCAAAACAGAAGAGAGAGCCCCAGACGGCTGAGAAGAATCGAGTCTGATTTTAACAAAAACGTCATAGGTCTCTTTTCTATTTCTTTTTAACCAGCGGGAAAACTGATCATCTGCTTCTGTGATACCGTGATGCACCCTGGCTTCCTCTATAACAAAACTCAGTTGCCCTTTCTCGCCTCCACTACGGAAACGGTTTTGTGCATATAAGCGCAAAGCCACATCAGGTGACGCTGGAAAAGAAGCAGAAACATCCGCCTTATCCGTTTCAGGATTATATTCATTTTGGATGTTTACATTTTTTAGATCCAGAAAAACAGGTTCAAAATAGGCAAAAGTCATCTCCGGCAGCGGTTTTCCTTCAGGCTTTGGTGCCGAACTGCACGATATAAAAAAGAAACAAAAGAAAAGGAGGAAAAAAAATTTAGAACAGCTAGAACAGTTATTTATCATTTTCTTATTCACGTAAATTTATATTATGCTCAGATGATGAAAGAGATTCCTTCAAATAATAATGCGGATGAAAAGAGTAGCAGGCCAAAGAAAAAAAAGCCTAAAAAAATCACCGCTCATTACCTTCATAATGCGGGTTTGTTTTACCTTCAACGTTTTACCGCAAGCCGTTCACATTTTTATGACGTTATGATGCAAAAAATCAAAAAATCCTGTGCCTACCACAAAGACCAGGATATTGAGGCCTGCAAAATCCTGTTAAATGAGCTTATTAAAAAGTTTGAAGACCTTGAATTCCTTAATGACGACGCCTATGCAAAAGCCTACATTACATCGTTGCGTCTAAAGGGGTTTTCTGCAAAAAAGATAATGTATCAGTGCAAAAATAAAGGTCTGGATTCTTCTCTTTCCAGTACAATGCTGGAAACAGTAGACTGTTCGCTTTATGGAGAAAAAGAAGAGGATACGGACCTTCTGGCTGCAACACGATACGCAAAAAAGAAACGTATCGGCCCTTATAGAAAAAAGGAACAAACGCCCGAACTTATAAGGAAAGAACTATCCTCTCTGGCACGCGCAGGATTTAGTTACGATATTGCAAAAAGGATAGTAAACACAAATATGGATGAAGAGTCAGAGCACCTCTTGGGCTAGTCTTCCTCTGATCTAACCGTTTTTGTTTCCGGGGTGGCAGGCGCCTGAACAGAGACATCTTGAAGGCCATCTTCCTGTACCGCCTCTTTTTCTTCTTCGAGCAGCAGATCTGTTGTTTTTGGCAATTCCAACGGCATGATCTCAATCTCTGGCTCTATTTCCTCAATCTCTTCGGGTAATTCTGCCTCCATAGGCAGTTCCAGCGTTTCTTTCTTTTCTATTTTGCTAACGGCAACCCGGCCTTCCGGGAAAATAAGCGTTACCGTTGTCCCCACACCTTTTTGAGACACTAAATCAACGCGGCCATTGTGCAGTTTCATCAATGAATCAACCAGCGTTAAACCAAGTCCTGTACCGGATTCAGAACGGCTCAAGCTTGAATTAACCTGTCCAAACGGAGAAAGAGCCTTTGTTATTTCAAAGTCATCAAGCCCAACGCCTGTATCTGTAACAGAAAGGTGAAGCTCGCCCGAACTTTCATGGTATGCGCCATTAATTGTAATACGCCCGCCGCTTTGTGTGAACTTGATCGCATTCGATAGAATATTGATAATAACCTGTTTTATCGCCAGTTCTTCCGCCACAATGCTCGGCAAATCTTCTGGGAGCATATCCGTAATCGTTAATTCTGAGGACTCTGCTTTTGAATTCATCAACCCTGTGGCTGATTTGACAAGCTTCTTAAGATCGACAACCGCCTCGCTGAGCTGCCGTTCTCCCGCTTCAATACGGGAAACATCCAGAATTTCATTAATAACGTGTAACAGGTGTCGACCACTTTCATAAATATCACACGCATATTCCCAGTACGCTTTTTTCTCAATAGGACCGAAAACTTCGTTCTTAATGATTTCTGCAAAACCAATAATCGCATTGAGCGGTGTTCTCAGTTCGTGGCTCATATTTGCCAGAAATTCAGATTTAGCCCGGTTCGCCAAATCCGATTCCATTTTTGCCTGCCTCAGGTGAATATCAGAATTTTTACGCTCTGTTATATCCTCCATACTTCCTTCAAGATAAAGAATACCCCCTTCTTCGTCGCGAACAGCCCGCACATTTTCATAGACCCAAATATGGGAACCATCCCTTTTTCTAACTTCAGCCTCCGTGGCTCTGGCTTTCGTTGCGCGTTCCACTTCCCTTAAAAAGCGGCGGTGGTCGTTTTGATCTACATAGACTTCTTTATGCGCATTCCTGATATTTTTGAGCATTGTGTCAGGCGAATCATACCCCAGAATTCTGGCCATGGCAGGATTGACAGACAGATACTGTCCCTCCTCGGTAAGCTGAAAAATGCCACCTGCCGCATTCTCCCATATGGTGCGGTATTTTCTTTCCGCTTCATTAAGGGCCCGCTCAGCCCTTGTTCGTGCTTCCTCATCGGTAAATGTGCCGGCAATTCTTATATTTTTGTCCTCGTCCCGGCGAATCATGGATACAGCCAATTCCACAGATCTAAAACCACCACCATGTGTTCTTAAGCGTGTCTGATTACGATAAGGTTCTTTCCGGCCTTGAGAAAACAGTCTGAAATTTTTTCTTTGCTCTTCCTGATCGTGAGGATGAAGCATGTCAAAAATATTCTGGCCTATTGAATACTGCGTATCCAGACCGGTTACACGGCGCCAGGACTCGTTCAAAAAGAGGATTTCGCCTTCCTCATTCACATCAAAAATAACATCCTTAACAGAATCAAGAATCTCCTTGTTTTCATTTTCTGCTTTGGCGATTATTTTATTGAGACGTTCTCTCTCACTCACCTGCCTGTTCAGCTCCATGTTCTTTTCAGCCAATGTCCTGTTCATGGACCGTAGACGGAAAGACTGGTTTTGATTATTCCTGACATACAGCCAGCCAGTAAATGTCAAAATGAGTCCAAAAGCCAAAAAGATCCATGGCACAAGCTCTACAAACTCTTCTTCCTCACTCTTTCTGAAATCAAGACGAACACTCAACTCCGTATTAGCTAAAGCAAAGTTAAACGTTTTAAGAGATGGATTGTCCATAAAATGAACGGCATCATCTTTGAACCAGTCCATATGATAAATTCGGGCATTGCTGTTATCATCGCTAATGGACAAACGCACAATTGTTTCTTTATCGGACAGTTTTTTGATATTCGGCTCTCTGTTAATACTCACCAGCCCGATGAAGAATCCCCCATCCTCTTCCCTTTTAAACACAGGATAAACCAGAGCAAATGGCGCGACCATTGTTCTTGGCTGATTTTCTACAAGCGCATATTCCGTTCCTGAAACCCCTGATACAAAGGTTACCTCTTTTTCTTCCCCAGTCTTTGAAATCAGTTCATCAATAAAATCACGATCAGGCATCGAAAAAGAAAAACTATAACCTTTTTTAACCGCTCCACCCTTTTTTAGAAGCGGATACGCGCGCATTTTTCCATCAACGAGTCTAACCCAATAAAGCTGATCAAACCTTTTGGCCTGCACTTCACCGGCAAAACGAAACATCTTTAATAACTCTTTATCGGAAAGAGTATCCGCCCTGTTAAACAATGCCGCTATGGATTCAAACGTATCCTCGTAGCTGTGTATAGAATCAATAATTTCCTGACGATTGTCCGTTAGAAGATTTTCAAGCTTCTTTTCCATCATTTTATCAATGAAAATCTGAAGCACAAAAAACGCTGCCGCCGTTAATAACAAACCATTGAGAAGAACCACGAACTGCACCATATGCAGCCGCACCTTATCAAAGATAAACTTCTTCCTTTTTTTCTTCTCTTTTTTCTTCTTTTTGTCTTCCATTTGACTTCCAAATGATTCTGACGGTATTTTCCAGACCTAATGATGCCTTGAGGGGGTTAAGCAATTGCTAACAAAAACAAAGAAAGATGCAATTAAAATACATACACACACAGCACACACCACGAATGATAGCAAAGGATTCTATTCTCAATCAAGGAAGCAATCAAGGAGATCAGGATTCCCATACAGGTAAATGGATAACGACTCGTAACCCGCCATAGTTGCTTCCTTCAAGCCATATCTTTCCACCATGTGCGTGAACAACATCCATAGCTATAGGGAGCCCCAACCCAACCCCTCCTGTCGCGGCATTTCTTGAATGATCGACACGATAAAAAGGTTTAAAAACATCTTCGTATTCTTTTTCCGAAAGTCCCGGACCATCATCCTCTACAAGAATCTCGATCGTGCCTTCTTGCGGCTTCCTAACCGAAAGCCACACATTTTCACCATATTTTCCTGCATTCATAATCAGATTATTGATACAACGTTCAAACGCTATAGGCCTGACAGCCATGCGCAGGTCTTTTTCTGTTGAAAAATAAATGGTTATCCCTCCTCTTCTGGCAGCAGAGACTACATTTTCCAGCAATTCGTTAAGATCTACAGGAGACGTTTGTTCGCCACCTTCTCCACGGGCAAAATCGAGATAGCCATCAATCATGCGTTCCATCTCTGAAATATCGCCTTTCAGGGCTTCAATATCAGCCGAATCACCCAGCATCGCTACACCAAGCTTTAACCTTGTCAAAGGTGTTCTTAAATCATGAGAGACTCCAGCCAACATCGCCGTTCTTTGGGATATCTGACGTTTAATACGGTCACGCATTTCAATAAAAGAGTGGCCCGCTCTCCGTATTTCACGTGCCCCGGATGGTTTGAAAGAAGGCGTATCAACCCCCATGCCAAAATGTGCCGCCACCACAGCAAGGCGTCTGATCGGACGTATCTGGTTTCTCATAAAGAGAATAGAAATAGCAAACAAAACAAGCGATGTCCCGACCATCCACAAAAGGAAAATATAAGATGAAGATGAGAATAGCCGGCGTTCAAGTGCAGATACATATAAGACACCATTCTCAAGCTGCACCGCTATTTCGACTTTCTTTTGATCAAAATCAGGCTTAATGCGGAATGATTGCGTAATCTGGTCATTTAAGGCATCTGAGAGGGAATCAGCCACAACAGACTGCCAGCCTCCACCGCCTATAATTTCGGGAACAATTCTATCTCCCCCCTTATAGCTGATGAGCAGGTCCAAGTGCCTGACAGCATAGCTGGACAGATCAGAAATCGTTTCTGGCGATGTGTCGTGTTCCAGCTTTTCCACGACAATGGCAATTTCCCCCGCCACAGCAAACGCCAACCGTTTGGATATCTTACTCCAGTGATTATCAACAAAAACCGTACCAATAATAAGCTGAAGAAGCAGCACAGGAGTCAAAATAATTAACAGGGAACGGCCAAAGAGCGTCACAGGTAAAAAACGTTTTATAAACAAAGCCAGTGGTTTAAACATACGCCCCCCTCAACATGTATCCCTTCCCGCGCACAGTCTGCAGAAAACGCGGCGTTTTACTGTCTTCTTCGATTTTCCGCCTGAGGCGGGTCACCTGCACATCAATGGTACGCTCCCCTGCATCAAGCTCACACAGCCGTGCCAGTTCCTCGCGGCTGAGAACCTTGTCCAGATGACGGGACATGACCTTCAACAACGTTGTCTCTCCACTTGTCAAACGCTCTGTCTCAGAGCCTCTTTGCAGTTCATTCAGGACAGGATCAAAAACCCATTCTCCAATTCTGATTTTTTTGTTTAGCATTTCCCGGCGGGGACGACGTTTGATAATAGCCTGAAGCCGCAGTAGAAGCTCTTTTGGTTCAAAGGGTTTCGGTAAATAATCATCTGCACCGGTTTCCAGACCGGCGATCCTGTCTTCCGTCTCACCAAGTGCCGTTAAGAGAAGAACAGGAACATCATTCTGATTCGCTCTCAGATCCTTTGTAAAGACCAGCCCTGTTCTCCCCGGCATCATGACATCTACGACAAGCGCATCAAACACGGCATTTTGTAAAAGAATATCAGCTTTATCAGAATCCGCTGCCGTTAAAACAACAAAGCCCTGATCAAACAAATAACGAGACAACAAATCTCTGATCCTGTCATCATCGTCAACAACAAGCACATGAGGCCAATCTCGATAATTAGCCTCTTTTTCTGATTTATTATTTTTTTGTTTCCCTTCCATAACGTTCCTTTATACTCACTGGAAAACAAAATATAAAGAATGGATATGAACTATGACACTTATTCCTTTTGATGATAGAGACGGCACAATCTGGTTTAATGGCAAACTTGTACCGTGGAGAGAGGCCAAAATACATACGATCAGCCACGGCCTGCATTATGCCAGCTGCGTATTTGAAGGCGAACGCGCCTATAATGGAAAAATCTTTAAATCCAGAGAACATTCTGAACGCCTGATTCGTTCAGCCAACATACTGGATATGGAGATTCCTTATTCCGTTGATGAACTCGAAAAAGCCAAAGCGCAAATCTTAAAAGAAAACAATCTTCAAGACGCTTATGTGCGCGTTGCTGCTTTCCGTGGTTCCGAACAAATGGGCGTTAGCGCAGCAAATACAAAAACAAATGTCGTTGCTGCATGTTGGGGAGACTGGGCAAGCTATTTCGATCCGCACAAAAGAGACAATGGCATCGTCCTCAAAACCTCTAAATGGCGCAAGCCCGCTCCCGATACGGCACCAACAGAAAGTAAAGCATCTGCCCTTTATGCTGTCGGCACAATCGTTAAACACAGCATGGAAAGAGAAGGCGCGGATGATGCGCTCATGCTTGATTACCGCGGACAGGTCGCAGAAGCCACAGGCGCGAACTTCTTTATGGTACGAAATGGCGTGCTAAAAACACCTATCGCAGACTGCTTCTTAAATGGCATCACACGCCAAACCGTTATCCAGCTTGCAAAAGATCTAAGCATCCCGGTTGAAGAAACCGTCATTATGCCGGAAGAGATCAAAAACGCAGACGAGGTTTTCCTGACCGGTACCGCAGCAGAAATTACTGCCGTTGGAAAAATTGACGACATGACCTTCACCGTCGGCCCTATCACGAAAAAAATACGTGAAGCTTACGCCGCAATGGTTAGAGGCGAATAATAAATTTTAAACCACCGCATTCTCAGGGAACACAGCGACTTTTAAGAAAAGAACTCTGTGTTCCCTGCTGTCCTTTGTGGTGAAATAAAAGGTCAAAAAATACGCCCTTTTGCGGAAGGGAGCTATAGTCGTTGCAACATAAAATCGACTATGTCATACGAGTGCTGATTCTTTTTCTAAACAACTATATATCTATTTATACCATTTCATCATCATTTGATGAGGAAAGCGTTCAGACGCTACGCAAACTTTACGCTTTCGTGCGGGGTTGCCGTCACAGCCCTTATACCAATACTCATTTAATAAATACGATTTGGTTTAGACGTTAAACCGGAAATGCATAATATCGCCATCCTGAACGACGTATTCCTTGCCTTCCTGTCGCATTTTTCCGGCTTCTTTTGCAGCTTGTTCGCCGCCTAATGCTATATAATCATTAAGTGCTATAGTTTCTGCACGGATAAAGCCTTTTTCGAAGTCTGTATGGATACAAGCTGCCGCTTCGGGTGCTTTGGCGCCTTTACGAACAGTCCAGGCTCTCGCTTCTTTCGGGCCGACAGTAAAAAATGTTTGAAGTCCCAAAAGATCATACCCGGCCTTTATGATTCTGTTCAGACCCGGTTCCTCTAACCCAAGCGTTTCCAGAAATTCAAACTGCTCTTCTTTTGTTTCAAGCTGTGCGATTTCTGCCTCTATTTCTGCACAAATAATAACGCATTGTGCACCCTGATCATCCGCCAGCTTTTGAACAGAAGTGCTCCACTCATTTCCCGTTGCAGCATCCTCTTCCGACACATTGCAAACATACAAAATAGGCTTGCCGGTCAATAACCCAAAGGTTTTAAAAATTTTCATCATATCTTCCGGAATTTCTGCAGCACGTGCAGGCTGCCCCTCTTCCAGTAAAGATTTAACCCGCAACATGAATTCATATTGCGCTTTTGTTTCCTTATCGCCAGATTTTGCCTTACGTGCGATATTTTCGACTTGTCTTTCAAGACTTTCAAGGTCTGCCAAAAGAAGTTCTGTTTCGATTGTTTCCGCATCTCTGATCGGATCGACAGAGCCTTCTACGTGCGTAATATTGCTGTCATCAAAACAGCGCAGCACTTGCACAATAGCATCCGTTTCACGGATATTGGCCAGGAACTGATTCCCCAGCCCCTCCCCTTTACTGGCCCCTTTAACCAGGCCTGCAATATCAACGAATTCAAGCTGTGTTGGAATAATTTTTGCCGACTTGGAAATTGCTACAATTTTATCAAGACGCTCATCCGGTACAGCAACACGGCCAACATTCGGTTCAATCGTACAAAAGGGAAAATTAGCCGCTTGTGCTGCAGCCGTTTTTATCAAAGCATTAAACAATGTAGATTTACCTACGTTAGGGAGCCCAACGATTCCACAATTAAAACTCATTTTTCTTCTTTCTCTTTTTGGGGCATATTTTCAGCAATTTTACTAAGGAAAAGACTGTCTTCGCCTTGCAGCAAATGCTCAAAATAATGCGCAATATTTCCAATTAACGGGGCAATCCAGTCCTCATCCGCCTTTGCAAAATTACTCAGCACATAATTATGGACTAATTTTTTATCACCGGGGTGCCCGATTCCCATTCGTACACGTTTATAATTCTTATTCCCAAGACAGGCATCAATAGACCGCAGACCGTTATGCCCGGCTGCGCCGCCGCCAACTTTAATCCGAATCTTGCCGGGGGCTAAATCCAACTCATCATGGAAAACAATAACCTGTTCTAACGGGATTTTATAAAATCGAATAGCTTTAGCCATGCTGTCGCCGGATTTATTCATGTAAGTATCAGGTTTTAAAAACGCGCATTTCTCATTCAAAATGCGCGCTTCACTCCACTGACCGGAGAATTTTGATTTAAAGGAAGGGATACCAAAGCGATCTGCAATCGCATCCACGGCCATAAAACCTATATTATGGCGGTTAAACGCATACTGAGCACCTGGATTTCCAAGCCCTGCAATTAACCACATTAAGGCCTCTTCCCTATTATTTATTATTCACTATCCGCCGCTGAACCGTCTTTGGATTCGCCTTCAGCAGCTTCATCATCTGATGTTGCTTCAACTTCCAAACGGCGAGGCTCATTAAGGATGGCAATTGTAAAATCACGATCATCGATCGTTGGCGTGGAGCCTGCAGGCATAATAGCATCAGAAATCTTAACCGTATCTCCCATTTCCTTGCCTTCCAGATTCACCTCAATAAAATCTGGAATATTTTTAGCAGAACAGAACAGCTCAACCTCGTGACGAATCACGTTCATAACCGCTTTGTTTTCAATGGCTGGACAGCTTTCTTCATTGATAAACTTAACAGGTACATTCACTTTAATTTTTGTTTTAGCCGTCACACGGAGGAAATCAACGTGCATAACGGTGTCTTTCACAGGATGGAGTTGAACATCACGGGCCAAAACATGTTCGATCTTACCGTCAAGCTCAAGATCACACAATGTGGTGAACATATGACCTTTGTAGTATTCCATACCTGTTTCTTTTCCGGGAAGTGTAATGCTTATGGTCTCTTTGTTGTCACCATAAATAACGCCGGGGATTTTATTTTCTCTACGCAAAGCACGGACAACCCCTTTTCCGGTCCGGTCTCTTTTTTGCGCGACCAATGTATAATTTTTAGACATAACGCTAAATCCTTTTTATTAAATTATATATACATGTGCGAAAGCAGCCTCCAGGGGTGCTGATCCTCCGACAGGTGCTAAAGAGCAGATATCTGTAAAAAATTCAAGTTTTTTATTCTGAAAACATTAAACACACAGAGGCGCACGCAATGTGTCTCGCATTTCTGATGGCTCTTTTTCCACAGGTGCCTTAAACGCCTGATAAGCCGGATGCTCTGTCTGTCCGGCTGTTTCAAAAGAGGCCGCAAGACGATCGAGGCAGCGTTGTTGTGTTTGCAGACAAGAGCCATATTCATACATATCTTCCGCAAAATTATGAACAATAACAGGGATATGTCCGGCGATATGTCCACGCGGTATGATGCGCTCTGCTGTATAAGAATAGTCAGTTGTTTCAAAAAATACACTAACAAGGGCAGGATTTTTTTGACCTTGCGCCTTTGCTTCCCTTAAAATGCAGCAAGGCAGCCCGTCTTCATAAGAAATACCAAAAACCTTTGTACCAAGATGAGCTCTGCCTGTACCAATAACAGGGGCTGCATTAAATACCTTTGAAACAATGCGGCGGGCCATAACATCATTACGGCTTATTACGCCGCGCATATCATTTTCCGGGATAAAAGGCTGAACCGGCAGATCCATACGCGTTAAATCGATACTATCACCAAATCGCCTCTGCACCATCTCACAGACCAGTGGATCAGATTCATCAAGATAATCCCCACCCCTTTTCCTCATGGCATCAACAAGAGCCACAGAGCCGTTACCATTCAAAACGGCCTGATAGAGACGTTTTATTGCCAGCGGCGCATGAAAGGCCGGCCTTGTGATTACCGCTTGCGCATATAAATGCCCTTGCGGGTCCGCTTTTTCCAAAGCCTCCAGGTCAAGGGACGATTTAGGTAAAGTGTAAATAAAATAAGCATAATCTATGAGATCATTGACAGGTTGTTCATTGCAAAGAACAGTTCCGGGATGGGCCGTTATGGCGCAAGCCTGCGCCATAATATGTGGGCTCATTGCATGATGTTCACCAAAGACTTTATAGAGATATTCTTGTGGCAAGAGGGCATAAAGTTGCTCTAGAAACAACGTCAGGGAACAAAGATCATACGGATCTTTCAGCCGCAGCTCTATCACATTTTTGGGGGCATAACAGGAGCGAGGGTCATAACCATTTTCGATCATACGCGCCATCGCATCATCAGGTGATATAATTTCGATCCCCGATGGCACACCAGTACTGATCAGCTTATGCCTAATATCTGCCGGTGTTATCTCTGCCGGAGATGCCGTGATATATGACCCGACACCAGCCGCATTACTATACTTGTCCTCTAAAAACATGTGGGCGAATATACATGAAAGCTTTTACTTATGTCAAATAAAAACAGCGCATGATGTTCTATTTGAACAACGCCGAAACAGAACGATCATCTGCGATACGCAGGATGGCATCAGCCAGCAGCGGTGCAATGGATAGCTGTTCTATCGATTTTGACTTTTTAATATCATCCGTTGCCGGAATAGAATCTGTGATAATCATTTTTTCCATAGCCGAGGCCTCGATACGCTCCACAGCCGTTCCTGAGAGCACGCCATGTGTTACGTATGAATAAACCCTTTTGGCACCATGCTCTTTTAGAGCCGTAGCAGCATTACAAAGTGTACCACCGGAATCGACAATATCATCCACCATGACGCAAACTTTGCCATCAACATCACCAATAACATTCATGACTTCAGACACACCAGCCTGCTCACGGCGTTTGTCAATAACCGCAAGATCGACGCCTAAACGCTTTGCTACAGATCTTGTCCGTAAAACGCCGCCAACATCTGGTGATACCATGATAAGGTCATCCCCATTCACTCTTTCTTTAATATCCGGTGCAAAAAGCGGTGCAGAATAAAGATTATCCACTGGTACATCAAAGAACCCCTGTATTTGTCCGGCATGAAGATCCATGGTCAAGACACGGTCTGCCCCTGCTGTTGTAATCAGATCGGCAAGGAGTTTTGCTGATATCGGCGTTCTTGGTCCCGTTTTACGGTCCTGTCTGGCATAACCATAGTAAGGAATGACCGCTGTTATTCTGCTGGCTGAGCCACGTTTCAGCGCGTCCAGAATAATCAGGAGCTCCATAACATTATCATTAGCCGGGTAGCATGTTGGTTGAATCAAAAAAACATCCTCGCCGCGGATGTTTTCCAGTATCTCTACAAAAATTTCTTTATCTGAAAAGCGTCTGATCACCGAGCGTGTCAACGGAATCTCAAGGATCTTTGAAATTGATTGAGCCAAAGGAAGATTTGCATTGCCGGAGATCAGCTTCATTATCGTTTCTTTCTCTTATTTAATTAACGCTGTTTTATTTGGTCCCACTTAGAGGAACGAAAGTCTGGGGCGACTATAGAAAAGCTTACCTCATGAATCAATGACTTTTCTTACAGATTTATTGAAATAGCAGAAATCTGCCGGCCATAGTCTATTTCTCCAGCCAATAAAGCACGCCGGTAGCTAAAAAACATGTCCGGCGCGCCATATGTGTCATGGCCCGTACCTGAAATATGAGATACACCGCTTAATGCCAGTCTACGCATGGCATAGCCAGATAAATCAAAAAGCATATGCTTCTCTTTCCTCGAAGAACGAAAGAAATGTGCATTGCCTTCATCCTGTTCAAGGAATGGCACACTAAAATCGCTTGAGACTTCATAAGATTCTGCACCGATACATGGCCCAACACAGGCCCGCACCGTTTCAAGTAAAGCCCCTACAGAGATCATAGATGACACGGTTTCTTCCAAAACTCCTTTTAGCGCACCGCCCCATCCGGCATGTGCTGCCCCTATCACAGGGGTTCCATTTTCTTTTTCGCCATAAAAAAGGACCGGTGCACAATCCGCGCTCAGCGCACCAAGTGCCACACCGGATAGATCCGTCACAAGCGCATCAGCGTCCATCACCACTGTATCCGGCAACGGTTCTTTGACAACGACACACCGGGCACTATGAACCTGATTCAGCGTTAACAGAAATCCATCTTCTACATTCAACTCAGCCGCGACGCGGGCGCGATTTTCCTTCACATGTGCGGGCTTATCTCTGCTTTGGAAAGAGCAGTTTAACGCACTATACACCCCTTCGCTCACACCGCCCTTTCTGGTAAAAAACCCGTGCAGGACAGGAAAACGTTTTTCATCAATAAAATTATTATCCTTTATGAACATGATTCTACCCCTATCACTTTAAATAAAGTCCCCATTTCCTTTTCTCCTGTTAATCGGTCAAGGGCCAAGTCTATTTCTTCTTTTTCCTGCACAGACGCGTTCACTTTGAGTTTTTCAGCCCGTAGAAAGATTCCCATTTCCGTTAAAAAATCGTTTTGCGTCACCGGCCCCATAACCTCACAGCCAGCCTTTTTTGCCTCTTCTGCCAAAGACGCGAAATTGACATGGGCCGTTAAGTCAGATGATCCCTGATGCGACAGGACAGAACTGTACTGATGTTGATGAACGGCCTGAAAGGTATCTCCGAACCCCTGCCTGGTATATCCATAATCAACAAAAAGAGCCGCGCCGTTTCGTTCTCTTATCAATTCCAAAACGCCTTTCCAAAAAATTAAAACCTCCTCAGAATATTCAAATATATCATATAGTTGAGCATTGTGACCCGCTTTGCACAGCAGTGTATTTTTTGGCATAGAACTTTCCTTTAAGCCGAGCACTAATTTTTCTTCTTCAAAGAGAACGGCCCGTTCTTTCCATCCTTCTGGTGTTTTCTGAAACTGTCTGATCGGTAATACATCCAGAAATTCATTCCCTATAATCAGGACCGGACCGTCTGTAAATTCGTGAGAAAGATCAGATAGTGAAGAAATCCACTGGGGTCCATAGCGGTTCAGCTTTCTTTTTTGCGCCTCGATCAGAACCGGACTGCCTTCCAATAAAAATAACGACATACCGTCCAGGAACGCAGGAGCCACCTTTGCTGCACGCAGCAGGTCATGCATCAATGTTCCTCTGCCCGGCCCGCATTCGATCATTGACCACTTGGCTGGTGCGCCAAGTTTCAACCAGCACTGAATAGCCCAGACAGCGATTATCTCACCAAAAAGCTGTGAAATTTCAGGCGCTGTAATAAAGTCCCCGGCTTTACCAAGCGGATCTCTGTTTGTGTAGTATCCATACTCTGGATGCATCAGACAGAACTTCATATAAGTCCCTATATCCATAGGGCCCTTTTGTTCTATTTCACATCTGATAATGTCAAGAAGAGGAGTCATGGGACTGTTTGTAGCGCCAGATTATAATAACCAAGCCACCTATAATCATCGGCAAGCTTAGAATCTGGCCCATAGATATAAAGTCAAAATACAGCCCCATCTGCAGATCTGGCTCTCTGAACAACTCTATAAAAGCTCTGAACATACCATAGGAAAACAAGAAAATGCCGCTTAACACACCCGTTTTTTTCCGGATACGCTCTCTGCGGGAGAGTATGAAAAGTATCATAAACAGAACGCCCCCCTCCAAAACAGCCTCATAGAGCTGGCTTGGGTGCCTCGGTAAAGGGCCGCCTTGGGGGAAGATCATCCCCAAAGGGCTTTCCGTCACGCGACCAAAGAGTTCACCATTAATAAAGTTAGCCACGCGGCCAAAAAATAACCCCACGGGCGCAACAGTAGCCACAACATCGGACAGTGCCAATAATGGCACGTTCTGTCGTTTTGAAAAGATGATCATTGAGGCCAGTACACCCAGCAAACCACCATGAAAAGCCATGCCGCCATGCCAGATTTTCAGTATCTCTGACGGATTACTCAGAAAATACTCTGCATTGTAAAAGAGCACATATCCAAGCCGTCCGCCAAGAATAATGCCTATAATAGCATATGTTAAAAAATCATCTAATTGTGCTGGTGTAATTTTGTTGTCTTTGCGCACAATATGCAAAGCATAACGCCACCCTATGAGAATGCCTGTGATATACGCAAGCGCATACCAGCGAATATCCACCGGTCCAAGCGAAAAAGCCACCGGATTAATATCTGGAAATGAAAGTGCCATAAAAAATGCCTAATAAATAAAACCCTTATAAATACCGGTCAGGCTGAGTTAGATAGTTCTGGATATAATCCGTAACAGCCTCTTCCAGTTCCATAAAAGGCTGGTTGTAGCCCGCTTCTCTTAATTTGTCTATGTTCGCCTCGGTATAGTACTGGTAACGCGACTGCAGGGCTTGAGGCATATCAATATAGTTTATTTTAGGCTGTTTCCCCATTGCATAAAACACAGCTTTTGCCAACTCATTGAAACTTCTTGCCTTGCCCGTCCCTACATTGAAGATGCCGTTAACACGGGGATTATCAAGCACCCAGAGCATAACATCCACGACGTCTTTCACATAAACAAAATCTCTACATTGCTCGCCATCATCATAGTCTGGATGGTACGAACTAAACAGACGGGCCGCTGCCCCGGCAGAAATCTGAGGATAAAGCTTTGAGAGAACACTGGCCTGCTCCCCTTTGTGATATTCATTCGGTCCAAAAACGTTAAACAGTTTAAGCCCTACCCATTGTTGCGGCGCCTTTTCAGGCTGAGCAGCGCCATCCTTGTGGGTAACCCGAGACACACGGCGATCAAACATATGTTTTGACCACCCGTAAGCACTCAAAGGCCTTAATTTTTCGAGATATTCAGGATCATCGCGGTCGTCAAACCCCTCCAGACCATTACCGTAAGTCGTCGCGGAGGACGCATAGATAAAGCGTTTGTTGTTATTCGCGCACCACCGCCACAGATCTCTGGAAAGCCGGACATTATTCTCTACGATTTTGTCGACGTCCTGTTCCGTTGTTGAGGAGACCGCCCCCATATGGAAGACGACTTCCACCACATCGACATGGGACTCAAGATACTCAAGAAGACGTTCCGGCGCAACAATATCACGAATTTCCCTTTTAGACACATTACGCCACTTGTCATCCTTACCGAACCAGTCGCAAAGTGCGATCTCGGCAATGCCTGTGCGTTCCAGTCCTTCTATTAAATTTGATCCGATAAATCCTGCGCCACCTGTTACGACAATCATAGTATTTTTCCTGCTCTCACATTGAACGACAATTCAGAGGCTTTAAGTGTGTCGTCAAGTGCCAATAAATTCAAGAACTAAATAAACTGTGTAAGACTCCATCCTTACGGCTTGCAGCCCATGACACAGAATGCTAGTAGGAAACACATGAACACACATGAGGCTATAGACATATTTGAAGACGTGAGCAATCCTCTCGATAACGTAGAGGAATTGCTGGCTGCACAGAACTGGCACTTTGACCGTCTGGACGAAGACGAGATCACAGTGAGAATCGCTGGAAGACATGGCTCCTACACGCTTCGTTTCCTGTGGCAGGAAGAGTTTTGCGCCTTGCGCTTTTCCTGTGACTATGATCTTTTCCTGCCGGAAGAAAACAAAGACAGCATTTTGCAGTCTATTTCGTCTATCAACAGCGATATGTGGATTGGTCACTTTGATCTGAAAAATAACGGGCAAACCCCATCTTTCCGCCATACGAGCCTGTTTCGTGGTATGGTCTATGCCAGTGGCGCTGATCACATGGGCGACCTAATAGAAATAGCACTCTTCGAATGTGAGCGTTACTATCCGCTCTTCCACCTGCTGTCCCAACCCAAAAAGCCGGACACGCAGAATATGAATCTGGCCGTTATGGATACGCTTGGCGAATCATGACTCTTTCTATCACATTAATTGGCTGCGGAAAAATGGGCTCTGCCATGCTTTCTGGCTGGTTAAGGCAGAATCTGGTAGAACAGGTTCGCATTGTTGACCCCAGTGGTATCGCTGAGGAATTTCAGAATAACAGAAAAATCATTCATTTTTGCAAGATTGAGGATTTGCCATCCTCTTCCGATACGACAGACATTTATGTGCTGGCTGTCAAACCGCAAATCATGGAAAAAGTCTGCCATAGTTTGCGCAGCAAAATAGAAAAAGACAGCCTTATCCTTTCTATTGCAACAGGCCAAACCATTGCGGCCTTCCAGAATTATTTTGGAGAACATCAACCAATTATACGCACAATGCCCAACACACCGGTTGCTGTTGGTAAGGGCATGACGGTTGCGTGTGCATCAAAAACTGTCACAGCGCAACAAAAGGAAAACACAGACCGGCTTTTAAAAGCTACGGGCAGCATAGAATGGATTGACAATGAGTCACTTATAAATTCTATTGCCGCACTATCCGGTAGCGGCCCGGCCTATTTCTTTTTCCTTACCGAAGTCCTCGCTAAAGCCGGAGAATCTTTAGGATTACCAAAAGACTTTTCTGCAAGACTAGCCAGAAAAACCCTCATTGGAAGCGCAGCATTAGCCGAACACGAAAGCGCAACAGACACAAGAACACTACGGGAAAACGTCACAAGCAAAGGCGGCTCAACCGCCTGCGCTCTGGAAGTTCTAATGCAGGACGATGCCTTACAACACCTTTTCACGCAAGCACTAGAGGCCGCAAAAAAACGCAACAATGAGCTCGGGTAAACTTTTTTTTTGCAATATGATCCTGCAATACCTCACGAAAACGATGCGTTCATATCACTGGATTAAATTCAAGAAATCACTGAAAGGCCACTTCGTCAAAAGACTTCAGTTTACGGCTATGCAGCTTAGCTGCTCCTGTTTCGCGCAGCAAAGACATGGTTAAAAGCCCTATTTGCAAATGTTGCTCAACTCTTTGACGATAAAATTTTTCGGCCATACCGGGAAGCTTCAGTTCCCCATGTAACGGGCGGTCAGAAATGCACAATAATGTACCATATGGCACCCTAAACCTAAAACCATTTGCAGCAATTGTGCCAGATTCCATATCAAGAGCAATGGCGCGACTTTGTGAGAAGCGCATATTCTGTCGCGAAGACGATCTTAACTCCCAATTTCGGTCATCAATCGTAGCAACCGTCCCCGTGCGCATAATTTTCTTTAAATCATAGCCATGAAGACCGGTCACTTCACTAACCGCCTTTTCCAAAGCTACCTGAATTTCTGCCAAAGCCGGAATTGGGATCGAGGGATGAAGATCCTTATACAACACGTTATCATCTCTGTAATAACCATGCGCAAGAACGTAGTCTCCAAGAGCCTGCGAATTACGCAACCCTGCACAATGGCCCAGCATCAACCAGGCATGCGGCCGCAATACAGCCACATGATCTGTAATATTTTTTGCATTCGACGGCCCCACACCAATATTAATCATGGTGATACCGGAACCATCTTTTCTCTTCAAATGATAGGCAGGCATTTGAGGCATGCGGCGCAAAAGATTTCCTTGAACATCCTCACCACGCGCAGATAGCTGTATATTTTTGTTGCAGATAATTTTATCACCGGGCTCAACAAATTCAGTGTAATCAAGATCCGGCGCATCATTTTCCGCCATAAGGGCGTGGCATATTTTTACAAACTCATCAATATAGAACTGATAGTTTGTGAAGATCACATATTTTTGGAAATGTTTGGATGACGTGGCTGTATAATGCCTTAAACGCATCAGGCTAAGATCAACACGCGGTGCCGTAAAAAGAGCTAACGGTTTCTCTTCCCCTTCTCTGACAACAAAGGTCCCGTTTGGAATTTTATCATCCATTATCCCAAGATTTGGTTGATCGAACAACAAAGGCAGCATTGTCATTTGTTCTTTTGACAAATCAGGCTCCAAAAAGAAATCTTCCCCCAGAGCAAAATGCAAGGGAATCGCTGTATCACTCACACCGACTTCTATTGGCACATTATGATTTTTCAAAAGCTGTTCGATCTGCTCTTTATAGTAAGGCGCAAATATATCCGGGCGGGTTAGTGTCGTCCTGTATGTCCCCGGACTTGATACAAAACCATAAGACAGACGCGTATCTGCCTTTGCGGGCATAGTCGTAACAATTTTTATATAAGGATAATGCCCACTGACCGGCGTTTCTGGAATCTCCCCGCATGTAAAAGCATGAAAGGTCTTGCACAAATAGTCTACATTGGCCTCGTATATTTCTGTAATAGCAGCCAAAATAACCTCCGCATCTAAAAATTCACGGGGAGGAAGTAAGGGGGCCATATTTTTTGTCATTTTAAGATAATCCTACCAAAGAACGAGCGAATTGACCGGCACGGAACGGTTGCAGATCTTTTTCCGCCTCCCCGATACCGACCGCATAAATGGGCAAGCCAAACTGATCGGCCAGAGATACAACAACGCCACCCTTGGCAGAACCATCCAGCTTGGTAACAATAAGGCCTGAAATATCAGCGACATCCTTAAATGTTTCAAGCTGAGCATGTGCGTTTTGTCCTGTTGTCGCATCTAAAACCAGAAGAATTTCATGCGGAATATTCTCATTTTGTTTTTTAAGGACACGAATAATTTTTCCCAGTTCATCCATCAGGTTAGATTTATTATGTAAGCGACCTGCCGTATCAATCAGAAGGACATCGACGTTCTCTTTTCTCGCCTGATCGTAAGATTCATAGGCGACAGCGGCCGAATCTGCACCAAGATCTTTGGCCACAAGCAATGAATGTGTTTTTTTGCTCCAGACAGCGAGTTGTTCCAGCGCCGCTGCACGAAATGTATCTCCGGCGGCCATCATAACTTTTTTCCCGCGCTTATTGTTCCAAAGCCAAGCGAGCTTTCCAATGGTTGTTGTCTTACCGACACCATTCACACCGCAGACAAGAATAACGCAAGGCCCGTCATCATTCGTATCCAGAGGAAGTTCTTTTGCTACAGGCTGCAAAATTCCCTCAATGGAGGCCGCCAGTTCTTCACAGATCTCCTCATTGGTAATTTCCTTGCCAAAACGATTTTTGGATAGCTCCGCCACAAGTTTAGCAGCTGTATGAGGCCCAAGATCAGAGGCGATAAGGAGCTCTTCCAGTTCTTCGAGAACGGCCTCATCCAGTTTTCTTTTTGTAACAAGGTCCCCCAGTCCCTTTGTAAATTTAGATGAAGACTTTGAGAGTCCTTTCGTCAAGCGGGAAAGCCAGCCACCAGTTTCCTGATCTTGCTCTTTTTCCTTTTCTTCTTCAGATGAGACGGCGTCATCAAACACCGAATGTTCCGGCACGGGAGTCATGCTTAAATCATCCAAAACATCCACTTCCGTTTCAACGAGTTCATGTTTTAGATCCTCGTCCATTTGTGCTTCATATTCGATTGGTGGCGGGATAGCAGGATCCTTCGCGCGATGCATTAATCTTTGCTCGCGTTCGTACTCTTCCTGCTCTTTTAAATTTTTCTTTTTGCGCCAGAAAACCATCTATGTTTAACCTTGATTGTTACTGCCTTTAATACTAAACCAGATTAGTACGCTTTTCCAAGCAGAAAGCGTCCCTGCGCCGTATCAATTTTAACCTTTAGACGCTGCCCCGGCTCCGCTTCTTTATCAAATCGGACCTCCATAAAATGTTCAGATCGGCCAAGACCTGATTTCTCGACGATAACGTCGACATCTTTTCCTATAAAAGACGTCATATTTTGGCGATACAACTTGTCTCCCAAGGCCCGAAGACGGGCCGCGCGCTCTTTGCGTACTGGAGAGGGAATCTCTGGCATGCGGGCGGCTGGTGTCCCTGGTCTTTCTGAATAAGGAAACACATGCAAAAAGGTCAGATTGCACTGTTCAACAAGATCCAGCGTGTTCTCAAACATCGCATCATCTTCTGTCGGAAAGCCTGTAATAATATCGGCCCCGAACACAATATCCGGCCGAAGATGACGCGCCTGCGCACAAAGGTCAATGACATCCTGCCTTAAATGGCGGCGTTTCATGCGCTTTAGAATCATGTCATCCCCGGCCTGCACACTCAGGTGCAAATGAGGCATCAGACGCGGTTCATGCGCAATCAGATCCCAAAGATCATCATCAATCCCGACAGGATCAATAGACGACAATCTGAGACGGGGCAACTCAGGCACCATTGAGAAAAGACGGCGGAGCATCTGACCAAAAGTCGGTGCACCCGGCAAATCCGGCCCATAAGAGGTCACATCAACACCAGTCACAACAAGCTCATTATACCCTGCCTCCATGAGCTTTTTAACCTGATCCACAATAGCCCCCATCGGTACGGAGCGCGACGGACCACGCGCAAAAGGAATAATACAAAAGGTGCAGCGATTATCACAGCCATTCTGCACCTGAATAAACGCACGACTACGCCCTTCATATCCTTCCACCAGATGAGACGCCGTTTCCCTGATCGTCATCATATCATGAAGCAGAATTTTTTCTTTCTTCTGCCCTTCACTTTCTCGACCCTTGGCCCAGCTTGAGGCCTCCAGCTTCAGATCATTCCCAATGACCCGATCAACCTCTTCCATAGAGGCAAACATCTCCGGATCAAGCTGCGCTGCGCAGCCTGTCACAATAATTTCAGCCTCCGGGTTCTCGCGCCGTGCTTTTCTAATCGCCTGACGCGCCTGACGCTCTGCCTCTTTCGTGACAGAGCATGTATTAAATATAATCGCTTTTTTCAAGCCGGCCTTCTTGGCATGCGCGCGCATAACCTCGCTCTCATACGTATTCAAGCGACAGCCAAACGTCACAATCTCCGGCTCATCTTGTTTATTATTCTCTTCTTCTTGTGCCATACGCAGCGGTCTACAAGAGTTTCCAAAAAGATGCAAGGAAAAGAGATTTTTATAAGGGGCTATCTATAAAAACAACATCATCCACACATAGCCCCCAGCACTGCGCTGATTATTATTTTCTGCTTAAAACAAGTTCTGGGCCCTTTTGCCTTGGAAGAACCGTCGAGGCACTCTGGCCTGCATATCCATCCTTCAACAATGCTTCGATATCCACGTCTCCCCTGTTTAATTCATCCAAAACAGTCAAAAATCTAGAACGAAGTTCGTCAGCATGCGCCTCTATAAAAGGAAGTGTTCCAATAACCCTAATTTCACATACTGGCTCATCTGCCTCTACACGTCTTGCTACCGCTGACATATACTCATAAGAACCAGAATGAGAATCAGAAACAGTTACAACACTGCGCCCACTAAATAGGTTTCCTCCAGTTCCATCTAACCGAGCCCCCTCCAAGCTTGAAAAAGCTTTCAAAAAAGCGTATCCAACAGGATCACTCACCGGAAGAAAAACTTTGGCATACTCACCCGATCCCAAACAATGCGCAAACGCCCACCGTTGATCATTTGTAATATCAGCCATTAAAGCAGCGATCCCCTTTAACCCTTTAGGTTTTCCCATAAGATTTTCTTTGTATTTCTCTGGAAAAAATCGCTCTGCAATAGCACTTAAAATAGGAAAATTAGACATAAAAACACTCCTTAAATTACATAATTAATAACTATGTAAACTGCAAACCTTGTTTTGTCACGAAAAAAAGCCTTCTGCTATATTAAAAGTCCAGCATCTCGCCATTAAAGACATGTTCTATAGCTCCCGTCATTATAATGTGACCGTCATCACGTTCTTCGAAAGAAAGAACACCACCATCCAGCACCACGTCTACTTTATCATCGACAAGCCCCCGTCTGCGAGCGGCGACAAAAGAAGCTGTTGCCCCTGTACCACAAGCTTTGGTTACGCCTGTACCCCGCTCCCACACGCGCATGCGCAGCCGGTCCGGTGCCAAACGGGTTACAAATTCGACATTGGTGCGCTCAGGGAAGCTTAAGTCATTTTCGACCTTGGGGCCCACTTCATCAATAAGTGCTTTTTCAGCATCCTCTACAAAAAATACGCAATGCGGGTTTCCAACATTCACGGCAACCGGATCTTTATACTCTTTAATTTCGATATCAAGATGAAGCGTATCCTGTTCCTGCAGAAGCGGAATCTCTTTCCAGTCGGTCCTTGGACGCCCCATATCCACCGTCACCATGCGGTCCCCTGCACGGGTACAATTAAGGACACCAGATGAAGTCTTAATACGGCAACGATCCGTTTTATTTTCCTCCATCAGAAACCATGCGATACAGCGTGTCCCATTACCGCACGCGCCAACTTCAGTGCCATCAGCGTTCATTAAATGGATAAAAACATCTGCAGAACCATTTGAAACAGCTTCCATAGTTATAATTTGATCGCACCCGACCCCCATTTTTCTATCTGCCAGAAAGCGCGCCTGATCCGGCGTAATTCTTTTTTGCCCTTCACGGTGGTCCAGCACCACAAAATCATTCCCCAACCCATGCATTTTCATGAATTTCATATGAACAGCCTACTCTTCGTTTATTCGTTTAATAGTCATCTTTACAATTTCCTTGACTTTAACAACGGCAAATTATAACTTCCAGCTCAAATTTAGCGACACTTTTGTTTTTTTTAAGTGCCTCTGAAAGAAATTTAGGGATACACCGCAGCCAGCGAATAGGATCGCTCACTGCGGTAAAATTGTATTTTAGAATTAGGTGACTATATGTTCCAGAGCTTGAGCGACAAATTAGGCAGCGTATTTGACAAACTAACCGGCAGAGGGGCTCTGTCAGAGGATGATGTCAATGCCGCCATGCGCGAGATTCGCATTGCTCTGCTGGAGGCTGACGTAGCACTGCCTGTCGTCAAGGAATTCATTTCAAACATCAGGGAAAAAGCTGTCGGGCAAGCCGTTATCAAAGCCGTTCAGCCCGGCCAGCAAATTGTTAAAATCGTCCATGATGAAATGATTGCCTTGCTCACCGCCGACAATCAGGAGCTGAACATAAACCATACGCCGCCTATGGCCATCCTGATGATGGGCCTGCAAGGCTCTGGTAAAACGACCAGCACAGCGAAAATCTCTAAATTCCTGACCGATAAACACCGTAAAAAAGTTCTGATGGCCTCTCTGGACGTTTATCGTCCGGCAGCACAGGAACAGCTTGCACAGCTTGGCAGACAAACAGATGTTGCGACGCTCCCTGTCATAGAGGGACAAAATCCGGTTGATATCGCAAAACGTGCCATGGAGACCGCCCGCAAGGAAGGTTTTGACATTGTCATGCTTGACACGGCAGGCCGTCTCGCGATTGACGAGGTGTTGATGCAGGAAGTCGCCGATATTCGTGATGCGACAAACCCTGTTGAAACCCTGCTGGTTGCTGATGCCATGACAGGGCAGGATGCCGTAAACGTAGCAGCCGCTTTTGAAGAAAAAGTCGGGATCAGCGGCATTATGCTCACCCGTGTTGATGGAGACTCCCGCGGCGGCGCGGCTATGTCTATGCGGGCGATTACAGGCAAACCGGTAAAACTGATCGGGGTTGGTGAAAAATGGGACGCGCTGGAACCTTTCCTTCCTGATCGTATCGCTGGCCGTATTCTTGGCATGGGTGATGTGGTTGGTTTGGTTGAAAAAGCCATTGACCACATTGATCAGGAAGACGCCAAAAAAATGGCGGAGAAGTTCAAAAAAGGAAAATTTGACTTCAACGACATGCTCTCTCAATTCCACCAAATGAGTAAAATGGGCGGCGTAGGCAACCTGATGAAAATGCTCCCGGGCCTGTCCAAATACGCTGACAAAATTGACGAGGCCAATCTTGACAACACTATCCTGAAAAAGCAGGAAGCCATTATCTATTCCATGACCAAAGAAGAACGCAGTAAACCTTCCTTGATGAACGCCTCCCGTAAACGACGCATTGCCAAAGGCTCTGGTACAACAGTGCAAGAGATTAATAAGCTGATTAAACAACACGCCCAAATGGAAAAAGCCATGAAACGCCTGAAAAAGATGGGCATGGGCGGCATGATGAAAGCCATGAAAGGCCTGATGGGTGGCAAAGATGCCGCTATGATGGAAAACATGCAAAATATGGATCCCGAAGAGTTGCAACAAATGATGGACGGCGAACTGCCAGGAGAGAATTCCCCTCTTGGTCCCAATCCGTTTTTAAACAGCGGCATGGCCTCTGGCCTAGCCTCTTCTTCCAATCCGTTTGCAACATCGGCTGGTGATGATCCTTTTGCAGGCCTGCCAGTCCGTGGCGGTACAAAGAAGAACAGAAAGAAAAAAGGAAGACGATAAGCGTCTTTCTTACCTTGATGAAAAAAAAACAGTTAAGTGAGTAAATTTATTAAATAAGGAGAAAAATAAAAATGGCACTTAAAATCAGAATGTCCCGTGGTGGACGCAAAAAACGCCCGTTTTACAGCATTGTTGTCGCGGACAGCCGTATGCCAAGAGATGGTCGCTTTATTGAAAAAGTCGGTACATACAATCCTCTTTTGGCAAAAGACGACGAAAACCGCGTCACATTAAATGAGGAGCGCATTAAACACTGGCTCAGTGAAGGCGCAAAACCTTCTGACCGTGTGGCCACATTCCTTGGTAAAGCCGGTATCATTGATATGCCTGCAAAAAGGAACAACCCGCAAAAAGCAGAGCCAAGCGAAAAAACAAAAATGCGTGCCGCAGACAAGGCTGAAAAACTGAAAGCAAGAGCTGAAGCTGAAGCCGCTGCTGCTGAAGCACCGGCTGAAGCACCTGCTGAGGAAGCCGCCGCTGAATAAGTCTTCTGACAGAATTCTTGTAGCAAAAATTAAAACAGCCCATGGTATAAGGGGACTGGTTAAGCTTGCCTGCTTTGTGGAAGATCCGCACATGCTGGAACAATGCGGTCCCCTTTATACAAGTGAAACGGGAGAGGCTTCCCTCTCCATTTCCTTAAAAAATCCGCAAAAAGATCATTATCTGGTTGCTATTGAAGGTGTGACCGATCGGAACGGCGCAGAATCCCTTCGCGGCACAGAGCTTTGGATTAATAAAGACACACGCCCCGAAACAGAGGAAGATGAGTTCTACTATGACGACCTGATAGGCTTAACCGTGTTTGATGAACAAAATAAGGAAAGCGGCAAAATCATCACGGTAGAAGATTTCGGCGCAGGCCCCCTCATAGAAATAAAACCCGAAACCGGAGAGAGTTTCTACCTTCCCTTTGCCGATGAATATATTCTGCAAGTTGATAAAAATGCCAGGAAAATAGTTGCCGTCATCCCGGACGAATTTATAAATGGCTGAGCGCCGTCAAAGCCTCTTGTGCTCTGCTCTTCAAGCTTTTTAAACTGTTGTCTGTCTCATCCTCTATTTTCATCTCGGACAGGGGCTTCAACTTGGCCAAAATCTCGGGCGTCACCGTTTTTGAGACCAGCGCAAGCCACGCCGCATCATATTGAACCCATGTCATATCATCATCAAGCCCAGCCGAGATGTAGGACGCCAACTCTATGCCAGGCGTTTTGAATTCATCCGGCTGTGCAAAACGAAGAAATGTGAAGAACACTCTTTTTTGGAAATGGTGGTGTAAATTCGGATAAGCATGCCTCAAAAGATCACATATTTTTTCCCGATCCGGGTAATCAACAAACGCGCGAGCAAGCCCAAATATTTCCACAGGCATAATCACACGCATTTGCCCCATCTCTTCCAAGCGTTGAAAAAGAGCTACTATCTCAGGATCAGCCCTTTCAATATCCTTTGTCTTTTTCAGGGGCGAAAAAAAGGTCTCTGCTTTTGCTATGCTTACAATAAAAGGGACAGAGACAAGCAATATAAACAACAATAATTTCATGGCACCCCTAACGTTTGATTGTGTTTCATTCAGAGCATCCTACAACGAACAACAAAAACCACGTAGTAATATTCCTTATATATCTTGCCTCTTTAATCAGAATATATATAGTCGCCACAATGACTTGGTATGTAAATATATTGACCCTTTTTCCTGAAATGTTTCCGGGGCCTTTGGGACAGTCTTTGTCTGGGAAGGCACTGGATCAAGGCTTGTGGTCCTTTGATGCTGTTAATATCAGGGATTTTGCTATAGATCTTCATAAAACAGTTGATGACACACCGTTTGGCGGCGGGGCTGGTATGGTGATGCGGGCTGATCTGATAGAACGCGCCCTCCTCTCTACCCCTGCGCCCGGGCGAAAGATATATATGTCGCCCCGCGGCAAAGTCCTTAATCAGGCTTTGGCGGAAGAACTCTCGCAGGAAGACGCGCTTACGATATTATGCGGCCGCTATGAAGGGGTTGATCAGCGCGTACTCGAGGCACATAATTTCGAGGAAATCAGCATCGGAGACTATGTCCTTTCTGGCGGAGAACCGGCGGCCCTTATTCTCATGGATGCCTGCATCCGCCTCCTTCCCGGCGTGATGGGCAATAAAGAAACCGTCACAGAAGAAAGCTTTTCCTCTAACACCGGCGGCTTGCTGGAATACCCGCACTACACCAGACCGGCAAGCTGGGAGAGTGCCACAGGTCAAACCTATGACGTCCCGGAAATCCTGCGTTCGGGCAATCACGCTAAAATAAACGAATGGCGCAGAGCACAAGCCGAGAAACTAACCAAAGAACGCAGGCCGGATTTGTTGGAAAAATAGTTTTTTCCTTTGCTTTTCGTTGCGCAGATGTGTATAAAGCGTCGGTGATAAATTGTTCGATCCCATAAAAAGATAAGAGAACCGCGGGGTGCAGGCCCTAATTATCGGGTTCCATATAAGGGGTAATTAGGAGATTAAAAATGAACACACTACAAAAATATGAAGCCCAGCAAGTTGAAAAGCTGACCGAAGGCAAAGACATCCCGAATTTTGGTCCAGGGGATACCGTAATAGTTAATGTTAAGATTCGCGAAGGTGAACGTGAGCGTGTTCAGGCCTATGAAGGCGTCTGTATCGCCCGTCAAGGCAGAGGCACAAATGAGCGTTTCACCGTTCGTAAGATCAGCTATGGTGAAGGTGTTGAGCGGATATTCCCTCTCCTTAGCCCTCGTATTGATTCCATTGAACTCGTTCGCCGTGGTTCTGTGCGTCGTGCGAAACTGTATTATCTTCGTGACCGCCGCGGTAAATCCGCCCGTATCGCTGAACGTACAACAGGTCACGGCATTGAAGCCAGAGTATCAAAGGCTGATAAAAAAGACAAAAAAGCGGCAAAAAAATCATAATGACAGATTAGCCTGTCGCTCTCGTAAGACAAAGGCACGGTTAAGGCAACCGTGCCTTTTCTTGTATCTGCACTATGCGCATTAGAAACAGCCTTTATAGTCGAATCGACTATGTCATACGAGCACTGTCATGCCCGCGAGAGAGGCCTTTTAGGCCGAACATAAACAGCTTTATGTCGTATAAGCTATAAAGTCTTTTCCAACGGGGCAACAGGAGATTGCGCCAGCACACGATCCTCTGGACCCTGGGCAGCAATATTATTAACCGCCATATCAAAAACATCCCGCACACCATGCGTGGCTTTTATATCTGAGCTTAAAAATTCTTTTAAACGATTACTCATCTTATTTCTCCTTTCCTATGCTCTGCCAGCGACTGAAAGCGGGGCTACCATATCAAGGGTTCCCCCTTCATAATGGACAGCCGTCAAAAGCACTTCTTCATTACGTTTCAATGCTTCCCCCATTTCAGGCGAGATTTCGGATATAAAGAAACTTGTTTGATGTAGCACCACATGCACAGACATATCTTTCTCATCAAAAATCACCGTTTCACACAATGTGTAGGCCGGGTCATCAAATGCGATAGCAACAGCGCCTGCATTATTCTCAACGAAGCAGGAACGAACCCCCTCACTAAGATTTTCACTCTGGTACGATAAGGTCATTTTTTTACCTCCTTTTTTAAAGTGAGAGTTCTCCACTCTCGACTAGAATTCTAAGAGGAAAAAGTTACTAAAACGCTAAGAACATAAAAAGAATGCTGCACACGCACGATTTATGCCTTTTTAATTGTCATTTAATATCACATGGACTATAGCCTATGGGGTACCCTGATCTACCAAAGAATTGACCATGACACAAAAAGCAAGAACACTATTTGAAAAAATCTGGGATGATCACATCGTCTCTGTACAGGATGATGGCACAGCGCTTCTTTATATAGACCGTCATCTTGTTCATGAAGTCACGTCACCGCAAGCTTTTGAAGGCTTACGTATGAGCGGCAGAAAAGTTCGCCGCACCGATCTGACACTGGCAACCGCTGATCATAACGTACCAACGATCAATCGTGAGAAAGGCATTGAAAACGAAGAAAGCCGTATTCAGGTCGATGCCCTGACAGAGAATTGCGCCACCTTTGGCGTGCCCTATTTTGGTATGGATGACAAACGGCAAGGTATTGTTCACATTATTGGTCCTGAACAGGGGTTTACCATTCCGGGTGCTACCATTGTTTGCGGCGATAGCCATACCGCCACACACGGGGCTTTTGGTTCTCTGGCCTTTGGGATAGGCACATCGGAAGTCGAACATGTCCTCGCCACCCAGACTCTGATTCAGAAACCGGCTAAAACCATGCGGATCATGACAAAAGGCACACTGGCAGACGGCGTGACGGCCAAGGATCTGATTCTGGCGATTATCGGACAAATTGGTACAGCCGGCGGCACCGGCCATGTTATTGAATTTGCCGGAGACGCTATGCGCGCACTTTCTATGGAAGGCCGCATGACGGTTTGCAATATGGCTATTGAAGGCGGTGCCCGCGCTGGCCTTATCGCGCCTGACGACACCACGTTTAACTATTTAAAAGGCCGTCCTATGGTTCCACAAGGAGAAGACTGGGATAAAGCTGTTGCCTATTGGCGCACGCTCCCCTCAGATCAGGACGCCACTTATGATAAAGAAGTTCTCATCGATGCGTCAGAGATTGCGCCAACGGTAACATGGGGTACATCACCTGAAGATGTTCTGCCCATCACAGCCTGCGTACCAGATCCTGCAGAGGAAAAAAACGAAAACAAAAAGGCCGCGATGACACGTGCGCTTGATTATATGGGCCTAACCCCCGGGCAAAAGCTGGAAGACGTTACCATTGACAAGGTTTTTATCGGCTCTTGTACCAATGCCCGTATTGAAGATTTAAGAGCCGCAGCTAACATAGCGCAAGGCCGGCACGTTGCAGACAACGTTCATGCCATGGTTGTCGCAGGTTCCGGGCTGGTTAAAGAGCAAGCCGAAAAAGAAGGGCTTGATAAAATCTTTATAGAGGCAGGCTTTGAATGGCGGGAGCCCGGTTGCTCCATGTGTCTGGCCATGAATGCCGACAGGTTAGAGCCCGGAGAACGCTGTGCCTCCACCTCAAACCGGAACTTTGAAGGACGACAAGGCCGCGGCGGACGCACACATCTTATGAGCCCGGCCATGGCTGCTGCCGCTGCCATCACAGGAAGGCTAACAGATTTAAGGAAAATTTAATTTCATGACGAAACACTTAAGTGTATGGCCTGATCACTTTGATCTGAGTTCTGATCCTGTTTTTGAAAACCAGATAAAGCCTTTCATTGAAAACGAGCTCAAAAAACAAAAAGAGTTTCATAAACTGCGGCCTAAAGATACAACCTATATCTTCCATGAACACGCTGTGCGTGTCGCAGAAGACATGCGTAAAACAGCGCGTCACATGGGGATGGCCCGCCATGTTTGTGAAAATCTTTATTGGAGCACACTCCCACACGACATCGGCAAAAGACTTTTACCCGCCGACATATGGGACACAGAAGAAAAACCATCAGAAGAACTAAAGCAGTTAAGGCGTTCCCATACAAAACTAGGTTTTCAACTGGTGGATGAGGCTTTTCCAGACATCAATCATCCGCTTCTGGGGCTGATTAGGGATATTATGCTCAAACATCATGAAATGATGGATGGTACAGGCTATCTCGGTCTATCAGGAGATGAACTCTCCCTGCCCGTTCGGCTAGCTTGCATTATTGAAAGTTTTGATGGCTACCAGATCTGGCGCCCGCACTTTGCCGACCGTGACATATCAAATACCGGTGTACTAAAACGCATGAGAGAAGAAAAAGGCCCTGCCTTCTATGACATGGACCTATTCGAAGCCTTCGCAGACATGAAAATCAAAGAAAAAGACAGAAAAAATATCCTCCCCCCCAAGTATGACTCCTTAACCACGCCCTCTTGTGCCAAGACCAATATTCTTGGCTAGCTGGCTTCTTTGTATGGCATAGTTTGGTGCAACCATGGGATAATCAGCCGGTAATCCCCATCTCTCTTTATATTCTTCCGGGGTCATATTATACGCCGTTTTTAAGTGACGTTTTAACATTTTGAGCTTTTTGCCATCTTCCAGACAAATGATATAATCCGGTGTCACAGATTTCTTAATCGGCACAGCAGGCTGAGGGCGTTCAGCGACCGGTCCTTCTTCTGTCCCTACGTCCTGAAGGGTTTTGTAGATCAAATTAATAAGAGAGGGGATATCTTCAGGCAACACCTGATTTTGAGAAAAATAAGCGGATGTAAGTTCAGTTGTTAAAACAAGAAGGTCTTCATGGCTCACCTGTTCAGACATTGATTATAATTCCTTCTATTTACAATATTCTATCTCGACGAGTAACTATATAGGCTCAAACGAATAAATATTCAAATAAAATAGTTACTACTCTTGTAAAATTCGATAGTTTTTCTTGCTTTTCGATACATCTGCGCCTCTTAAATATAAAGGAGAAATCCTTTCATAAGGGCCCTCATGGGCCCTGGCCATAATAGACAACCTGTTAGTGTCCGGCAAATTATACGTTTCGCCCTCTATTTCCCATCCCTTGAGGGATTCTGCAGTAGTCATTTCTCTAAATCTCTTAACGGCATCACCTATTAAAACGCCTTTATGCTTTTCAATCAGTGATAGAACGTCATCAAGTTCCAGTGCAGCGGGTGCCGTAATTTTTTGACCGGCTCCAGAAAAAATCTGCACATAAAAGTCCTTCCTTTTGGTTTCGAGCAAAACAGCTATACTTTCGTCCTGCTTATTTTCTGCAGCTCTTTCTGCCGCAATGACCTCCATGGTTGTGTAGCCGCCAAGCGGTTTTCCAGCAGCAAAAGCCAAAGATCTTGCTGTAGAGATCCCTATTCTAACCCCTGTGAAAGCCCCCGGTCCTATCGTAACGGAAAATAAATCCATATCCGATATGTCATGCCCTGCCTGTTGAACAACAGACTGTATCATGGGTACAAGGACTTCAGCCTGCCCTCTCATCATTGGCTCTTTCTTTTGTACAAAGAGCTCTTTTTCGGCATCATAAAAAGAAACCGAGCAACCATTCATAGCGGTATCAAAGGCCAGTATCTTTTTTAAAGGCTCTTCTGCATTATTTCTTGTCATTATTTTTTGCTTTCCTTTATAGTCCATTCTTATGGTTACACGGATACATCTTTGTATAGGCTCTCTGCTTCTCTTTTTATCGCTTCCTGCGGTAGCGGTCGCAGCCTCTCTAACACAAGATAGCTCTTCCGCTATCATCTACGCCTACTACAAAATCGGAGAAGACTCCTATCCCGCCCTGACCTTGTCAAAAGAAGATTTCAAAGCGCATATCCGCGAAATAGAGACCAATAATTACGCTGTTTTACCATTAAAAACAATAATTTCTGCGCTCAAAGCTAACACACCGCTGCCTGACAATACGATGGCTATTACCTTTGAAGGGGGACATAGCTCTATCATGGATGACGCCGTGCCCCTTCTTCTTGAAAAAAAGATCCCCTTTACGATCTTCATCAGTCCAACGCATGTCGACCATAATGCCGCCGCCTATATCGGTTGGCCCCGCTTAAAAAAATTGCAAAAAAAACCTCTTGTAACAATCGGGCTCCACCCTGACCTATACAATCGTTACGCGTCAGAAGAAAAAGAAGCAATACGGCGCCATTTAAACAAGGCCAAAGTCAGGTACAGGGAAGAATTTGATGAGGATCCTGTCTTCTTTGCATATCCGTACGGCGAGTATTCGCAGGCCTATAAAGAGCTTATGAACGAACAAGGTTTTATGGCAGCCTTTTCTCAACAATCAAGCGTTACTTATGCGGGCAACGATTTATACGCCTTACCTCGTTTTACGATGACAGGCCTGTACGGCGACACAAACCGCTTCCGCCTGACAGCCAATCTGAAACCGCTACCGGCATCCGATATTGTGCCAATAGGACAACAACTGGAAGACAATCCTCCCACGGTCGGCTTTACATTACCAGATACTCTTTCAGACAAGTTATCATCCCTCCGGTGTTTTTCTTCGGAAGATGAAACACCGCAGCTTGAAATAATTGGAAAAAACCGCGTTCAGTTACAGTTTTTTCAAAGAATAGAAGATAACAGAGTACGGATCAATTGCACCCTGCCAGATGGAGAAACAGAAGACGGAGATCCTCGCTTCCGCTGGTACGGCATGATTTTTACAATACCGGACGAGCTTTTGTAAATAATACTTTTGATTATTATTGTGGCGTACAAATTGTACGTGTAAGAGATGTAGACCCCAGTCCTACCCCTACCTGATAATCCACACATGTCTGTTCAGGGGTCTCACTGACTTTTGTTATAAAGATTAAGGCAAGATCTTTTTTGCCTTCCGGGTCTTTCATTACATGGTAAGTCTGCTTAAGATTTAATCCTTCATTTTCTAATAAAACTGTTTCTACACAATCATCTGTATCCTTTTTATCAGGAAAATTAGGACGATCATCAGCCGCATCGAAAAGCATCCATGATACGCTAAAAAGCGCACAACAAGCCGTTACCGCATTAAGAAGTTTAATCCAATTTTCGTCCTTCTCAAAAAATTTCATAACAAAAGAAGCCCTATCTAAAAAATTTACTCAATCATAAAAACAAACCTTTACCATAAACATAAATCTCGAGTAAAGTGAATTTATGAAAAAATAAATATGCTATTAAGCCGCTCTAACCTCTTTCACTTCAGGAATGTGATGTTTTAGGGCGCGTTCGATGCCCATTTTTAAGGTGATTGCAGCACTAGGGCAGCCAGCACAGGCACCGATCATTTCGAGATAGACAATGCCCGTTTCTTCATCAAACGTGTGGAATGTCACATTGCCCCCATCTCTGGCTAACGCCGGGCGAATAGCTTGATCCAGTAATGCGTTAATTTGCCTTACAATCTCATTCTCTGATTCTGTCTCGTCTGTGCTGAACGGCTGGTTCATGACGGGCTGATCAGACATAAAGAAATCCATAAGAGCTTCGAGTACATCAATTTTCAAAAGGTCCCAGTTAAGCGACGCCTCCTTGCTCACCGATATAAAGTCCTGTGCCAGAAAAACGGAAACGACACCCTCAATTGAGAACAACAGTGCGGCAAGTGGTGACCGCTCAATTATCGGATCATCCCGCTTAAATTCAATCACACCCTTTTCGAGGACAGGCCTGCCGGGCAAAAATTTTAAGGTATTTGGATTTGGTGTTTCTTGGGTTTCTATAAACATGTTAACACATCAGACCTTTGTTAGAGAATCAAGTTTAGCCGGATCAAGGTGCCCTGGGACAATCACGATCGGCACATTAATTTTGGATAAGCCTTTTGACATGATTTGTGAAATCAACGGCCCCGCACCACCCGAATGCACGCTCCCGCCCAGAATCAACATAATAATATTATGATTCTCATCCACAACATGTCTGATTGCCTCAAGAGGCTCTTGTTCTCTGATACAAAGAGACGGGATCTGACCGTCCAGATCATTTGCTTTTTTGGCTATATTCCATATGAATTTTTCAGCCTGTTCGCGTAACTCTTGTCGCATACGCGCCTCTACATTGCCCCAATGATGGAAATCTTCTTCCCAGCATGCATAAAGAATAGAAACATGCCCCCCATTAACAGAGGCCTGACGGCACGCATAATGAAGCGCAACATTGAACTCCTCACTGTCATCCGCCACCACCAGATAGGTTGGCATTGCCCTCTCTTCCCTAAATTCTCGGGACGGCATTCCTCCTCAATATCAATAATATCAGGTTTATCATCCATCGCTGAGCTCCTCAATAACGTATTGTTCTCATTAATCTTTCTGCATTACAGCATTGGCACCCCAGCCTGCCAATACCGCCATAAAAATAGCCAGAATACCGTACAGGAAAGCATGCTCATGCGCAAAATCGTAAATTTTTGCACTTGCACCAATTTGCGCCACTTTCAAGGTTGTTGTTTTTCTATCAAGCAACACCCCTTTACGAAAGAGATAGGTCTCCAGTTTATATTCTCCAATAGGCACATTCGCCGGCAACGCCAACGTCGTTCTAAAAAAGTTGTCATTAATGAAGGAAATCTTTTTAGGCTGCAGCGGAAAATGTCCTGATGTCTGACGATTTCTTATCAAAGCTTCCTGAAATTTTGATATATATTCTTCTTTTTCCGTTTCATCTTCCGGCGTGAAAGATAACGCATTCAGCCCAATATCAAGTTTCCGTAACAACGAAAGCGGTGCCAGGTTTTTTTCACTTTTAGCCACAGCATAATCATAATAACGAGGCACATCTTCAAACACGACAGACCGTCTGTTAAGCCATACCCCTGCAATTTGCTCTTTCCTGCGAACAACAGTTGGCGCACTCGGCCCTCTTAGCACAACGACGAGATCACCCGGCTCTTCCTTAACCCCAAAAAGAATCAATTTTGCACCGGAAAAGCCTGTTGTGATATCAACATGATCCTCAGCAAGATCTATAGCAAGCGGCTGTTCTGCCGCATGAAGAGAACTCAGCGGAAGCAAAAATAGCGCAAACAAGGCGGTTAAGAAAAACTGCTTCATCCCGTCAACACCGTTGTAAAAAGATCTTCAGGCTTAATAAAAAGCTCTAACCCAAGTCTGAAACATACCATCAAAAGAAGAAAGGCCAGCAATACACGGGCTGGTGCTCCCTTAATGTATCGTGCCAGCCGGACACCAATCTGCGCCCCGATAACACCGCCGCAAACAAGAAGAAGAGCCAGTACAATATCCAGCGTATTATTGGCCACCGCATGAAGCATCGCAGCAAAAGCGGCCGAGAAAATAATCTGGAACAAAGATGTTCCAGCAACCAGCAGCGTTGGCATGCCTAGCAGGTAAATCATGGCCGGCACCAAAAGAAAGCCGCCGCCAATCCCCATAATCGACACCAAGAAGCCACCGATAAACCCAATACCAGCCGGCAACAAAGCACTGATATAGAGGCGGGAACGTGGAAAGCGCATTTTATACGGCCATTTTTGGATAAAAGCCTGAAAACGGCTGATCTCATCTTCTTCCTTTTTTGATGCCTTTTTCTTTACAAGCGCATAAATGCTTTCAACCATCATCATAATGCCCATACTACCGAGCAAAAAGACATATAGAATCGAGATCACAACATCAATCTGCCCTAAATATTCAAGCAATTTGAAAACCAGTATCCCGATGATCGTTCCCAAAACACTGCCACCCAGCATAACAAGGCCCAGCTTCGTATCCACATTTCCACGTTTCCAATGCGCAAGCACGCCGGAAACACTTGCCGCAACAAGCTGAATCCCTTGAGTCCCTACCGCAATTGTTGGTGGAACCCCCATAAAAATAAGAAAAGGTGTCGTCAGAAAACCACCTCCGACTCCGAATATACCGGACATCAGACCAACGACAGTACCAAGGAGCAAAATCAACTCAGCAGGCACTGCCATCTCGGCAATGGGGAGGTAAATCAGCATAGACCTACATTAAGTTCGGGGTTTTGGGTTTGCCCCTTCTTTATAGAAGAAAGTGGTCTATGAATTCAAGGATAGAAAAGCCTTTAGCCTAAAAATTCATATAGAAATGCTTCTTTTTATCAGGGAACATCAAATCACGATGTTTTAAGAAGTTAGAATAATGACCAGTAACATTCTCATGGTAAGCCTTTTTGAAATCGATTGATTTCATAACACTCATAAACAAAGGCTGCCATTTTGCAAAAGCGTGCTCTTCCGCAGAACAATTCACCAAATAAGCCGTACCACTGTACAAAGAGACAGACATAATAGCCGTTCTACGCGCAAAAGGCTCTGGCCATGACGTATCATAAGACGCTGTAGCAGAACTGCCCACACCCCGTCCTAATCCTGTTTGATCTTTCACGACATGAAAACGAACATTATCTTTCACACTCATGTAAGAATCCCAAAAATTCTTACTATAAGCCACTTTCTGTATAGAAACATCGTAACGTGGCGGATAGATCAAAAAGCGGTGATCATCTGTTGCTGTCACAACACAACGCGCATTCTCTTCACCGGAAGGTGCCAGAATTGTAATAAGATCATCCGGTTTTTTATTGTTCCCACGACGCCATGTATCCGGGAAAGATAAAGATAATCCCGTTTCAGGATCTTCCCATACAAAATAATCCGCCCGCGCCTGAGATGTCAGAGCGACGATAGAAAGAACAAAGAATGTAAATGTAACAATTGCGCGAATCGGCATAAGAGAATCCCTCGTATTGACGAGTCAATTATGCCATATCGCCCAGCAAAGACAAAATAAAATGTTACTTAGGACGCCAGAAATCCCATAATTTCCATTGTTTCCTTTACAACCGGTGCCGCAACAGCATTCGCTTTTTCCGATCCCTCTCTTAAAATTTTATCCAATTCAGCCTTATCATTAAGGAGTTCCGTGATACGTGTCGTAATAGGTGAAAGCTTTGCCACAGCCAGATCCGTTAACGCTGGTTTGAATACAGAAAACTCTTTTCCGGCGAACGCTGCCAAAACATCCTCTTTTGAAAGCTCTGCCAAAGACGCATAGATAGCCACCAAATTGGCAGCTTCTGGACGATCTTCAAGACCTTCCAGACTCTCTGGTAAAGGCGCAGAATCGGTTTTGGCCTTTTTTATTTTCTTTGCCATCAAATCAGCATCATCGGTCATATTAATACGCGTCATATCAGATTCTGCAGACCCACTCATTTTCTTTGTCCCGTCGCGCAAGGACATAACCCGCGCAGCCCCGATAATGTAAGGCTCTGGCTGAACGAAGAAATCAACGTCATAACGCGTATTAAATGTCGAAGCGACTTCACGTGTTAACTCCAAATGCTGTTTCTGATCTTCTCCGACAGGCACATGCGTTGCTTTATATAAAAGAATATCAGCCGCCATAAGAACCGGATACGCAAAAAGACCAAGACCGACACGCTCCGCATTTTTGCCTGCTTTATCCTTGAACTGGGTCATACGCTCTAACTTACCCATCTGGGTCATAGTTGACAAAAGCCACATCAACTGAGAATGCGCAGGCACAAAGGACTGTACAAACAGGGTCGATTTCTTGGGATCCACACCAGAGGCAATATAAGCTGCCGCCACTTCCCTTGTCAGATTTGCCTTTTCATCCCGGTCATAGGGAATCGTCACAGAGTGCAGATCAACGACACCATAAAAGCACTCCCCACCTTCATTCTGCAACTTAACCCAGTTCTTTAAAGCCCCAAGATAGTTACCTAAATGGAGATGACCGGTTGGTTGCACGCAGGATAGAATTCTTTTTGTCATTTTATTTTTTACTTTTCTTTATGGTGGTTAGTTATGATTATTTTTTTAAAATTATACGCTTAACATCGTTTATGTTAACCGCTTTCGTAATAAAAACACCTGCAAGATAGAACGCTTTTCCGATCCCTACAAGTAAGATTAAAGCTAAAATCTTTTCGTAAGCAGAGCCCGAAAACCAGTCATCTATAAGCAGACGAGTACTATACAAGGCTACTCCCATAATACAAGTCGATACTATAATACGCGGCACTATTGTTTTAAATCGTTTATCAAAGGATACGTTCACATCCAGTTTTTTTAAGCCTTTCAAGAGCCAGAAAAACTGGAACCAGCCAACGACCCCTGTTGAAAGGGCAATACCTGCCACACCCAGCGGCCATATCAGACAGAGACTAAGAACAATATTGGAAAACGTAGCAACGACAGATATCTTCACAGGTGTCGTCGTATCTTTTCTGGCCCAGTACGCCGTTGACAATACTTTGGCTACCACATAAGCCGGCAAACCCAGGGCATAGCCGCGCAAAGCCATGACCGTCACGGCTGTATCTTGCGCATCAAACGCACCACGCTCAAACAACGTGCTTATGATCTGTTCCGGGATAACGGCCAAAGCCACCGCCGCCGGAAGGGCCAACAACAGGCAATATTCCAGAGCCCGGTTAAAAAGGTCATTGCCTTTTTTCTGATCATTGGCAGACAATGCTTTGGAAAGCATAGGCAAAAGAGCGGTCCCGACAGCAATCCCAACGACCCCCAAAGGCAGCTGGTTAAGCCTATCCGCATAATAAAGGTATGAAATAGAGCCTGTCGCCAGCAGTGACGCCAGAATAAGATCGGCAAACAGGTTAATATGCATCACCCCGGCCCCAATAACCCCCGGCCCCATAAGCTTTAAAAGCTTTTTCGTTTTCACATCAAACACAGGCCTTTTGAAACCAAGACGTATTTTGTGCTTACGGATATTATAGTAAAGAAGGAGAAACTGAAGCACGCCCGCCCCCAATATCCCAAAAGCCAGTGCATGGCCCGGCGTTTCCATCACCGGCGTAAGATAAAGAAGTGCACATATGAGTGACAAATTAAACAATATCGGAGCCGCGGCAAAAGGTGCAAAGCGATCATGCGCGTTAAGCATTCCACCCATGAGTGCCGTCAAAGACATAAGCAGCAGATAAGGAAAGGTAATGCGCGATAAAAGCACCGTCAGATCATAGCGTAGATCATCCCCAACAAAACCCGGCGCAAGGACATATATAACAAAAGGCATCAGCGCTATTATCAGAACAATGAAAAGGGATAATAGTAAGACCATGCCGGAAAAAGCATTAGACGCAAAAGAGGCCGCCCCCTCCTCTCCCTCTTTTTCAAGGCTTTCCGCATATAACGGTACAAAAGAAACACTAAAGGCCCCTTCGGCTGTCACGCGTCTGAAAAAATTGGGCAGTTTTAAGGCCACAAAAAAAGCGTCAGCCACCGGCCCGGCCCCAAGGATAGAGGCCGTCAATATATCTCTCACAAATCCCGCTATACGGGATATGCCTGTTAAACCGGCAACAGTTGCCATAGCTTTTAATAAGTTCATGTGTTACTGAATAAACGTTTTTCAAAATAAGGAAAAGAGGAAAGACATGAAAACCACCCGAAATCAGAACCATGCTCAAAAGCAAAATCCTGAAAGCGAATGGTTTGGGCGTGAGAAGGTGTCTGCCGACGAAAAAACAGATCGTGTCCTCGGCGTTTTCGATTCTGTTGCTAACAAATACGACCTTATGAACGACCTCATGTCGGGTGGCATTCACCGTCTCTGGAAAAACGCATTAATCAAGGAAGTTAAACCGCACCCGGCTCAAAAATTTGTTGATGTTGCGGGCGGCACGGGCGATATCGCGTTTCGTATTCGTGAAGCCGCAGGCCTCGACGCACAGATTACAGTTGCAGACATTAATGAAAACATGCTGAATGTCGGTCGCAACCGTTCGATTGATAAAGGCTGGCTTGATAATTTTGAATGGATCACCACCAACGCAGAGAGTCTTCCTTTTTCTGACAATAGCTTTGATGTCTACACCATATCTTTTGGGCTGCGTAACGTAACGCACATCGACACCGCTTTAAAAGAAGCTTTCCGCGTTTTAAAACCGGGCGGACGATTCTTCTGTCTTGAATTTTCGCATGTCACAGACCCGATTCTCGCTAGATTTTACGACTTCTACTCCTACAAGATCATTCCAAAAATAGGAGAATTCATTACCAAAGACAGAGAAAGTTACCAATATCTGGTCGATTCGATTAGAAAATTTCCCAAGCAAGATGAATTACGTAAACGCCTTATAGACTCTGGCTTTGCACAGGCTAAATATAAAAATATGACCTTTGGCACAGTAGCTATTCACGAAGGCATAAAAGATTTTGCTTGAAAGTTAGGCGTTTTTTGTTCCATAAATGAGCATTCTTAAACGAATACTGAAGAAGCCACGTTTGCTTTTTACAAGGAGAAAGGTAACAGAGCAATGAATACAAGACTTATGAGCATTGTAGCCGCCGGCGCAGTTGTCGCTGCCGCTGTGTTTACATTACAAACAAACCAGAATACAGCTGACACATCTGTTGATTACAACGCTATCATGCCTGCCGCTGGAAATTATACCCCAGCCACTGACACGGCAGCAGCATCCGACGTTGAAATTTCAACGGACACAGCCGAATCAGAAGCTGTTTCCAAAGAAATCGCCAATATGTTCGACGATGAAGAAGACATGAATGGCGATATGGCAAAAGCCATCAACGATTCTGTTGAGCCTGCGGCTGGTCATGACGACATGGCAGAACATGCTGAAGATGCGATGGAAGAACATGCTGAAGACGCTATGGAAGAACATGATTCTATCTCTATGGAAGGTCTGGAAGAACATGTTGAGGAAGCCGCAGAAGAAAACGGATCACATGATTACATCGACGATTCTGTAGAAGCGGTTGAAGACGGTATCGAAGAAGGCGTTGAAGAAGCCACAGAAACACTTGAAGAAGCTGTTGACGCTGTGAAAGAAGAAATGCAAGAGCACATCGAAGAAGAAGCGCACGACGCCGCTCATGACATGATGAAGCATTAAGATACTAAAATAATCTTTAAAATGAATTCAGCCCTGTGCTACAAAGTGCGGGGCTGTTTTTATATGGAGAAAAATTCTTGAGCAACCGTTTAAAAAACAAAACCATTACGTTGATCATAACAGGTGGCATTGCTGCCTATAAAACGCTTGAACTCGTCCGTCTCTTGCGCAAAGCAGGCGCATCCATTCAGCCTGTTCTGACCAAAAGCGGCGCACAGTTTGTTACGCCGCTAAGCCTTTCTGCCTTAAGCGAGTCTCCTGTTTATGACGATTTATGGTCCTTAAAAGATGACGCACAAATGGGGCATATATCGCTTGCACGCTCATGTGACCTTGTCATTGTTGCCCCTGTAACGGCCAATACTATGGCGAAAATGGCACATGGCATGGCAAATGACCTGGCCTCCTGCATTATTCTTGCAACAAACAAGCCTGTTTTACTGGCCCCTGCGATGAATCCTTTCATGTGGGATAATGCCGCGACACAAGATAACGTTAAGATACTAAAAAAAAGGGGGCTGCATTTTACAGGACCGGAAGCCGGTAAAGCAGCCTGTGGCGAAGAAGGTCACGGACGCATGTCAGAACCGGAAATAATCCTGAAATGCGCATGCAACCTCCTCGGCAAAAAGCCATTAAACGGTTATAAGGCCATTGTTACAAGCGGCCCCACATATGAACCTATTGACCCGGTTCGTTTTATTGGAAACCGTTCCTCTGGCAAACAGGGGCATGCTATTGCAAAGGCACTGGCTGAAGCGGGGGCAGAAACCACCCTTATCACCGGTCCTGTTGCACTCTCCGATCCTTATGGCGTTCAGACCATCCATGTGGAAAGTGCCAAAGACATGTTGAACGCCACCGAAAAGGCCCTGCCTGCAGATATCGTAGTCTGCGCCGCCGCCGTCGCTGACTGGGGCCCCAAAGAAATCCACAACCATAAAATCAAAAAAAGAGCGGGAAAAACACCCCCTGCTCTGTCATTATCTGAGAACCCTGATATCTTAAGAACTATTTCCAACAAAGGAAAACAACGCCCTGATCTGGTTATCGGTTTTGCCGCAGAGACAGAACAAGTTATCGACGCTGCAACAAAAAAAATCAAAGACAAAGGCTGCGATTGGATTCTGGCAAACGACGTGTCACCGGATGAAAATGTATTTGGTGGAGATGAGAATCATGTTTATCTTCTGACCCATAGCGAAAAAGACAATATTTCTTTTGAAGAGTGGGAAAAAGCCTCGAAGGAAGATGTCGCCTTAAGACTGGTTAAACGTATCACCAAGGAAATAAAGAAAGACTAAAAAAATGTCTGATGAAAAGATTACAGTATCCCTTACACCCCTGCCGCATGCCGTTGGCTTGAGTCTGCCAACATATGCCACAGAGCAATCCGCAGGCATGGATTTATCAGCAGCACTGGAAGAAAGTATTGAACTGTCCCCGGGGGAACGCGCCCTTATTCCAACAGGCCTTTCTATTGCATTGCCTCCGGGCTATGAAGCGCAAATACGCCCGCGCTCCGGTCTCGCTATTAAATATGGTGTCACCGTTTTGAACACCCCTGGCACAGTAGATGCCGATTACCGCGGCGAAATCAAAGTCATTATCGCGAATCTTGGCACAGAGCCCTATACGATCGAGCGCGGCATGAGAATCGCACAAATGGTCATTGCCAAACATGCCAGCGTCTCTTGGACCGTCGCAGAAGAGCTGGACGATACAGAACGGGGCGCAGGCGGATTCGGTTCAACAGGCTCATAAATGACACAGTCACTTTCTACCCCGACCACCTTCCCTGCTATAAAGACAGAGACAACAAAGACAGAAGAAGACTTTATAGCGGAGGGCCACACACCCATGATGGCACAATATCACGCCATCAAGCAGGCGCACCCTGGTGCGCTTCTTTTCTATCGGATGGGTGATTTTTATGAGCTCTTTAACGATGATGCTATTGTAGCCTCTGACGTCCTCGACATTACATTGACAAAACGCGGGAAGAACAAAGGCAACGGCATTCCCATGTGCGGCGTTCCTTTCCATTCCTATGAGCCCTATCTCGCCCGCCTCATTCGGGCAGGACATAAAGTCGCGATATGTGAACAAACAGAAACACCGGCCGAGGCCAAAAAAAGAGGCGGATACAAAGCCCTTGTCAAACGAGACGTCACCCGTATCATCACGCAAGGCACACTGACCGAAGATACGTTGTTAGATGCCAGAGAAAATAACTATCTTTCGACAATCGCTTGCGTCGCTGGCCAGTATGCTGTGGCATGGCTGGAACTGTCAACGGCTTCCTTTTTCGTATCCCCCATCCTTGAAAAAGATATCGGCACAACATTTGAACGGATTGCGCCAAGTGAAATTCTTATCTCTGACAAGCTAATCGACCATAAAAACATTAAGGAGATAAGCCAGCATAAAAAAGAACTCATCACAATACAGCCGCATCACCTCTTTGACAGTGAGAATGCTCGAAAAAGACTGGAAGTCCTCTTTGGCGTTACAACACTCGACTCTTTTGGGGCTTTCAGCCGCGCCGAAATTGCAGCCGCTGGGGCATTAATCGACTATGTACAAAAAACCCAGAAAGGCAAACTCCCCCGTCTTTCCCCGCCCAGACAAATACAGCAAGCGCACGTCATGGACATTGACGCCGCCACGCGCAGAAATCTGGAATTAACACGCACCTTATCAGGCGAGTACAAAGGCTCCCTGCTCTGGGCGATTGACCGGACACTGACAAACGGCGGCGCACGCCTGCTCCAAAGCCGTCTCTCATCCCCCTTAAATAGCCTGGCCGCCATAAAACAACGGCAAAATGAAGTCGAGCTTTTTTATAATGAAACGGCCCTTCAGGATAGGATCAGGGATCTTTTACATGAAATGCCGGATATGGAACGCGCCCTTGCCCGGTTAACGGTGGACCGCGGCGGACCGCGTGATCTTCTTGTGCTTTTAAACGGCATAAGACAGGCCAGCATCATAAAAAGTTATGTGGACGAGACAGAGACGACAAAAAAGGGTCTGGCCTCTAAAAGCGAAAGCTTAACCCTGTCCGGTCCGCTTATTGACTTTATTGATGACCTTGACAGAGCCATAGAGCCTTCGCCTGCACCTATGGCCCGTGACGGCGGTTTTATCAAAAAAGGTTATCTGGCAAAGCTGGATGGTTTAAGAAATTTAAGAGATGACAGCAAGAAACTCATAGCAGAATTACAAGTCAAATACCGTACCCTTACAAAAATAGACTCGCTAAAAATCGCCTACAACAATATTTTAGGCTACTACATCGATGTGCCAGCCAAAAAAGCCGATTCCCTTCTCATCGGTAAAGGCGAAGAACGCCATGATGATAATCCTTTTGTTCACCGTCAGACCCTTGCCAATGCCGTTCGTTTTACGACACCGGATCTCTCGACACTGGAACGAGACATAGCCAGTGCCGCCGACAAAGCCCTTGCCATTGAACTTCAGATATTTGACGCATTAAACGAGAAAGCAAACGCACTAGCCCATGAGATTGGAAAAATCGCTGCCACCATATCAGCGATTGACGTTTCTACATCTCTGGCACATCTAGCCTTGGAAGAACAATATATTCGCCCTGTGCTGGAAGATAGTACAGAACTCAGCATCAAGGCCGGCAGACATCCTGTCGTTGAGCAAATTATTAAAAAAAACCTGTCTGAGAGCTTTATTCCCAACGATTGCGATCTCGGGTCAAAGAACCGTCTTTGGCTCTTAACCGGGCCGAATATGGCCGGTAAATCAACTTTTCTGCGCCAAAACGCCCTGCTTGCCATTCTGGCACAAATCGGTTCTTTTGTACCAGCGGCGGAAGCAAAAATCGGTTTAATTGATAAAATTTTCAGCCGCGTCGGCGCAGCAGACGATCTGGCAAAAGGCCGATCAACCTTCATGGTGGAGATGGTTGAAACAGCTACTATATTAAATCAGGCGACTCCACATTCCCTTGTTATTCTGGATGAAATAGGACGCGGCACAGCAACCTTTGATGGCCTGTCTATCGCCTGGGCCTGCGTTGAGCATCTTCATGATATAAACAAGTGCCGCGCGCTCTTTGCCACCCATTACCATGAACTGACCAGTCTGCAGTCACGCCTCTCCCGGCTCTCCTGCCATGCTATGCAGGTCAAGGAATGGAAAGACGATATTATTTTCATGCATAAAGTCGGCACAGGGTCTGCGGATCGTTCATATGGTATTCACGTCGCCAAACTCGCTGGCCTCCCGGCCCCTGTCATCAATAGAGCCAGAGACGTGCTCACCATGCTGGAAGAAGGCGAACAATCAGGTGCGCTGGCCAGACTGGCCGATGACCTCCCCCTCTTTAGCATTATTGAAAGAGACACCCCATCTAAACACAAAGAAAACAATAAGTTAAAAGAACTTATTCAAACTATAGATCCAGATAATCTGACACCAAAACAGGCCCTTGAGATCCTCTACGATCTAGTCAGGGAAGCAAAAGAAACAAACCGCTAAAAACACGTCTGCCTCTGCCTTTATACCTGCCTGTGCCCTTTGTGTGTGCCCTTTGTGTGTGCCCTTATACCTGTGAATGACCGCAGGATAAACATTGCGCTTTAATGGCCATCGTTGCACCATTTACGCGGGGATTCTCTATTACAATAATTACAGCCTTGGCAACAGGAGTACAAACATGAAAAACATTTTGTTTATTCTGACCATTTTATCATTCTTGCCCGTTTTGGGAGGCTGTACGAATACGCAGACAGCACACAAAGAGCCTTTAACACCCTATCTGATCGCAGATGATAAAACGCCGGATAATGATGTGCTGATGTCTGCTGTAAAAGAATATATAAAAATAAAGGCTGGTCCCGCGAACTCACGGTACGAATTTACCCGCACGGACCTCAATAATGATGGAAAACAGGATGCACTCGTTCTGTTAAAAACCCCCTACACGCACTGGTGCGGACTGACTGGTTGCCGCATGCTCGTCCTTGAGGCCAAGAACGGCGCTTTTTCGCTCCTCTCGGAAGTTGAGATGGTCCGCGGCCCTCTCCTTGTAACAGAGGACACAACCGCCGGCTGGAAAGATATTGTCCTGCGGTTTGACGGGGTTGGCTCCCGCGCACAGCACATTGCGCTAACCCATAACGGACAAAGCTATCCATCAAACCCGCTGTCCCGCTATGCTTACTTCTCTGAAAAAGACCTCCCACAAGGCACAACTGTATTTCCATGACACATTCAAAAACACTTCATATTATTGGCGGCGGACTCGCTGGGTCTGAGGCAGCCTGGCAGGCCGCGGAAGCTGGAATTTCTGTAATCTTGTACGAAATGCGCCCAGACAAAAATACACCGGCGCATAAAACAGGCGGACTCGCTGAGCTGGTCTGTTCTAATTCATTCCGCTCTGACGACCATGAATATAATGCGGTGGGCCTGCTACATGAAGAAATGCGCCGCTGTGGTTCCCTGATCATGGCAGAAGGCGGTAAAGCCGCCGTTCCCGCAGGCGGCGCGCTCGCCGTTGATCGGGATCTTTTTTCTGCTGGCGTCACAAACGCACTGGAAACACACCCGAACATCACCATCAAGCGTCAGGAAATCAAAAATCCTGCCGCCATTGAGGATGGCTTCGTTATCATAGCAAGCGGTCCTTTAACCTCATCATCACTCGCGGTTGCTATACAAGAACTCACAGGTGAAGAGTCTCTTTCTTTCTTCGATGCTATTGCGCCTATTGTTCATAAAGACTCTATCAATATGGACAAAGCCTGGTATCAATCACGCTATGATAAGGAAGGCCCGCGCGGCACGGGGAAGGACTATATTAATTGTGCCATGAACCGGCAAGAATATGAGGTCTTTGTTCAGGCCTTGATCAATGCCGAGAAGATTGAATTCAAAGACTGGGAAAAAGACACCCCCTACTTTGAGGGCTGCATGCCTGTTGAAGTCATGGCCGCCCGCGGGCCAGAGACGTTGCGCTTTGGCCCCATGAAGCCTGTCGGCCTGACAAATCCACACAACGATGAAAAACCATATGCCGTTCTTCAACTCAGACAGGATAATGCGCTTGCGACTTTATATAATATGGTTGGCTTCCAGACAAAAATGAGATACGGCGATCAGGAACGGGTCTTCCGCACCGTGCCAGGTCTGGAAAAAGCGGACTTTGCAAGACTTGGCGGATTGCACAGAAACACCTTTATCAATTCACCGAAAGTGCTTGATAAGCAACTGCGTTTAAAAAAGAAACCAAACATCCGCTTTGCGGGGCAGATTACAGGATGTGAAGGTTATGTCGAGAGTGCGGCTATGGGGCTCATGGCTGGCAAGATGGCGGCCGCCGAAATCCTTAGCAAAGACTTTATCCTGCCACCGAACACAACGGCTTTTGGTGCCATGCTCGAGCACGTAACCGGCGGGGCAGATGAGAAGACGTTTCAGCCCATGAACATAAATTTCGGCCTTTTCCCGCCACTCGAAGAACGGGTTAGAAAAGGAAAAGAACGCAAAAAAGCCATGTCAGACCGTGCACTAGAGGCATTAACTGAATGGCTTAGCAAAATTTAACTAAGGAAACTATACGTCCTTATCCTCAAAACGACTTTCATCAAGTCCTAAAGAAACGTTTTCATCTCTGGAGAGTTCCTCCTTTACGGCAAGAGCCGCAGTCTTTGCCTCTGACTCACTCAAGGCTTTCATCTCTTCCAGACGCTTCAAAGCCGCTTCGGATAGTTCCACCGTATCTGTCGTTTGACTAACAGATTCGGGAGGAAATTCCTTTTCCTTATCAATATTTTTATTTTCATCAACTTTTGACACCTTATAGGATGCCATACTTTCTGAAATAGGAGATATCGTCATAACTTTCCTCTAACCTTTTTATTCCTAACTTCCCTGCTATAGGGTACCATAAATTTCTTTCTTACAAATGAAGAATATACATATTATTAACGGAATACATACTATATGACAACGAAGCATATTGTTCTTCTCCACGGTATTTTGCGCAATACTGTAGATTTAGCACCGCTTTCCCTTTTTCTAAAAAGCAAGGGCTATACAACACATCCTATTCATTACCCATCAACAACGCTCGATATAGAACAGCTTTCAGATTTTGTTGCTGAAGAGATTAAAAAAGACGAAAAAGCAGCAAACGCTAATAAATTATATTTCGTGACACACTCCATGGGCGGCCTGATTACACGTTATTATCTCCAAAAACAACGCCCCCCTAACCTTCATAGGGTCGTGATGATCGGCCCGCCCAACAAGGGAAGTGAGTTCGCCGACTTTTTTAATGAAAGCAAGACGTTCAGCTCTATTTTTAATAAACTCTTTGGGCCAGCCGGGAAAGAACTTGGCACAAAAGAAAAATTAAAGAATCTCGATAATGATATTACGTATCCACTGGGGGTCATTGCCGGTGACTTTTCACTTAATCCGCTCGCCCCTTGGGTCCTGCACGGAGAACACGACGGTATCGTTCCGGTGGAAAATACAAAAATAGACGGCATGCGGGATCACATTATCGTCCACGCCCCACATTCCCTCATGATTCTAAGCCCTGACGTGATAAAACAAACTTACTATTTCCTTGAACACGGGCATTTCCAGCACAAAAAATAACGAGACTTGCTAAAGCAGCTAAAAGATATACGTTAATGGTTGTACTTCATTTATCAAACAAAGGATTATAACAATATGACACTCACATTGCCCGACCTTCCTTTTTCACAAGATGCCCTTGCTCCTTTTATTTCACCGGAAACGCTGGATTTTCATCATGGAAAACATCATGCGGCCTATGTGGCAAACGCCAATAAAATCCTTGAAAATACGCCCGATATGGCCGATAAATCACTGGAAGATATTATTCGCCTCGCGGCCAACACGGATATTGGGCTCTTCAATAATGCGGCGCAACACTGGAATCACAGCTTTTACTGGAATTGCCTGAAACAAAACGGTGGCGGTACAAAACTTCCCGCTACCCTGCAGGAAAAGATCGACACGGATTTAGGCGGATACGAAAAATTCAAAGAAGCCTTTGTCCAGGCTTGTGTAACACAGTTCGGCTCAGGCTGGGGCTGGCTGGCCAAAGATGAAGACACAGGCAAACTTGAAATTGTCAAAACATCAAATGCCGGTGTTCCTTTCATTGACGGGAAAAAACCGCTTCTGACATGCGATGTGTGGGAGCACGCCTATTACATAGACTACCGCAATGCGCGCCCTAAATATGTGGAAACATTCGTAGACGAGCTCATCAACTGGGAATTTGTTGAATCTCAACTCTAAAGATATCTAATACCATTTTAGATAAAAAAGACCACAGAGCTATGAACTCTGTGGTCTCTTTTTTTTACTTGCGCTATTGCGCTGTTATTCCTTTATTTAGCCCCCCCCTATTCTGCTTTCTCGATTCTCCGCACATCAAGATAGAGCAGGATGGGAGATGCCACATATACGGACGAGTACGTACCGATTAAAATACCAAACAGAAGCGCATTCACAAAACCCTGAATTACATTACCACCAAAAATCCAAAGGGCAACAAGCGCAAGAACCGTGGTCAGTGACGTCATCAAGGTACGAGACAACATCTGGTTGACCGACATATTGAACAGTTCTTTCAAGTGCAGTTTCTTGTATTTACGCAAATTTTCACGAATACGATCGAAAACAACGACTGTATCGTTAATCGAATACCCAGCAATCATCAAAATAGCCGCCACAGTGGACAGATTAAATTCCATCTGCGTGAAAGAGAAGAGCCCCACCGTAGCTATCGCATCGTGCGCAAGAGCCACCACAGCGGCCACCCCAAATTGCCATTCAAAACGAAACCAGATATAAACAAGAATACCCAGCAACGAGAAAATAATAGCAAAGGCTCCCGCTTCTTTTAGTTCCTCGCCCACTTGAGGCCCCACAAATTCAACACGGCGATAATCTATCTGATCTTCTCCGTAAATATTGTTTAGTGTGCTTCTGACTTTATCAATTGCAGCTTTTTGCGCTTCAGCATCACCTTCCTGTTGTGGCATCCGGATTAGAACATCCGTTTCCTTGCCAAATGTCTGCAGAGAAATAGCGCCAAGGTCCAGATCATTTAATTCAGCCCTTAAGTCCCTTAAGTCCGGTTTCTCGTTCAGCCCTATTTCAATCGCCGTACCACCCGAAAAATCGATACCAAAATTCAATCCGTTAACCGAAAAAATAGCAATAGATGCCACAAGAATGATTGTAGAAAGCGCAAAAGCAATAAAGCGTTTGCCGATAAAATCAATATTCGTTTCTTCTGGTATAAGATGTATGCCCTTCATACTAACTCTTCTCTCTTATAATTTTTTTTAAAACCCTTTTAAACAACCAGCTAGCCTTTATATCGGCAATGTTGTCGGCCGTTTCTTTTGTACCCACAGCACAACAAAAAGACGCGTCAGCATAATGGCGGCGAACAGTGAGGTCATAATACCGATCCCCAAAGTCACAGCAAACCCTTTCACAGGCCCCGTCCCAAAGGAATAAAGAAGAACCGCCGCAATTAATGTGGTCAGGTTTGAGTCAACGATAGTAGACATCGCACGACTATACCCCGCATCAATTGCCGATAGGACAGACCGCCCGGCACCAAGCTCTTCCCTGATCCGTTCAAAGATCAAAACATTGGCATCGACAGCCATACCGATGGTCAACACAATACCGGCAATCCCCGGTAAGGTCAGTGTCGCCTGAAGACCGGACAACAGTGCAAAAATCAAGGCCACATTAATGACCAGCGCAAGATTCGCAAAGATTCCAAACAGGCTGTAAGTAAAAGTCATGAAAAAGAATATCAGGACCAGCCCCACGATACTGGCTATTTTACCGGCCTCTACAGAGTCCGCGCCAAGTGACGGGCCAACAGTACGTTCTTCAACAATTTTCAGTGAAGCCGGCAAGGCACCTGCTCTCAGAAGAAGCGCAAGGTCTGAGGCCTCCTGCACTGTAAAGCGGCCGGAAATAACCGCAGATCCACCGCAAATAGCATCCCGTATATTCGGTGCGCTAATCACCTCATCATCCAGCACAATAGCAAACGGTTTTCCAACATTGTTACGCGTCACATCACAAAACCGACGTGTACCAACACCATTTAAACGAAAGGACACAACCGGCATACCATCCTGAAGCGTAGTCTGTGCATTCGTTAACATTTCGCCCGTCAGGATCGCACGACGTTTAATCGGCACAGTACGACCAGGCTCCTCAATCAAAGGTAAATTCCGCGTACCTATCGAACGGCCAGTATCTGTATCAACGAGGTGAAAGCTCAATTTAGCCGTTTTATCCAGCAGCCCAATAATTTGTTGAGGATCGTCAATACCAGGCAATTGAAGAAGAATACGATCTTCCCCCTGCCTTTGGATAATCGGCTCTCTCGTGCCTGTTTCGTCCACACGGCGACGTACAATTTCAACAGACTGAGACATCGTCTGATCTACCATGCCTTTGAGTGCCTGCTCTGTAAAAGTAACGTCAATCGCCCCATTATCAGAATCGAGCACATTTACTTCCGCATTTGCACGACGGATAATTTTTTTAATTTTCTGCGCATCACCTGCGTTTTTAGGTGTCACACGGATCCCATTGGGAATTGTGCCAACCTTTTTGTATCCGAGTTTCTCCTTGCGAATGGCATCCCTTGATGACGCTTCCAGATCGTCAATCCGTTCTTTTAAAACCTCGTCAATGGCTACCTGCAAAAGGAGATGCGCCCCCCCCTGAAGATCAAGGCCAAGATTAACCGTTTTGTGCGGCATAAAAGACGGTAATGTGTTTTCAATCCAGTCTCTGGTTTCGCTTGAAAGAAGATTAGGGGCACTATAGACAACGCCCCAAACAACAACCAACGCTATAAGAATCATTTTCCAGCGTGCAATATGAACCATTTTTACGTCTTGTCCTTACTTTTTCTTGTCTTCTTTTTTGGCGTCTTTTGGTGCCTCTTTTTTAGCATCCCTAGGCGCAGAAGGTTTCTTGGCTATAGCATCTTCATATTTTGAAGAAACGGCCGAACGAAGTACTTTCACCTTTGTTCCACCACCAATATCCATTTCGACTTCATTATCATCAATTTCTTTTGTGATAACCCCAATCAGGCCGCCTTGTGTTACAACTTTGGTTCCCTTACCAAGAGCATTAATCATTTCTGCATGCTCTCTATACCGTGCCTGCTGTGGCCTGATCATCAGAAAATAAAATATGACAGCGACCACGCAAAGAAGGCCCATCTGTGTCATAAACGTTTCCCCCGCTGTTGGAACAGCAACAGCCGTTTCTTTTACGGTTTCAGCAGCAGCATAAGCTGTTGATATCAACATAAGTAACAATCCTCGTCTTAACAAAATTGAGTCTATACGGTATATATACCTGAATGTTAGCGACTATAACTTTTAAAAGATGAAAGGCAAGCTTCTTAACATGAGAAAGCCTCCTCTACACACATATATTCTCTCTTTCTTTGCCATTTTATGCCTGTTTCTAAACCGGCCTGCGCAGGCCGAGTTCTTTTCGACACCAACGATAAAAAGAATAACAGCCACCTATATGGTGCCACATAAAGAAAAAGCAAAAAAAGAAGGCGAAGAAGATAAAAATGGAGAGGACACAGAAAATAACAAGCCACATTCCCGATATGATGTGCTCGCCAGTTGGGAAGTTTCGAATCATCGTGAATGGAAAGCATTTGCCGCCGGCATGAAGAACCTGCCCAAAGGCGCCTTCCCGTCTCTTTCAGAGGAAGATATTGAAAAAAAAGATATCATCATGATCAAAGTTGAGACAACAAGCGGCGAATATCTTCAGGAAATCACGTTTCTTAACGAAACAATCACCGTAAAAGATTCTATTCCAACCCTGAACTTTTTTCATGATAGCAAAAACTTCTACGGTTTTTTGGAAGACACAAGAAAAAAGAAAAGGGCATCAGGTGCCTTGTATGATGTTTGGGAACATGAAAAAGGACTCATTATTGAGCATGATTCTCGTGAAAATCTGCCGGACCCCGCCTGGTCGGTTACAGATTCCAGAGAGATTGACCACTACCTCTCTTTTACCGAAGACCTGCCTGCACTGGGCTATGATTACACGCTTGAACGCCGCCCTTTTGAGACAAAAAACAACTATATAATCACCTTTACCCCAAAAGATCAGGACCTGCCGGACAAAATTCTGGCAACACCATCAGAGCTCATCACATTCAAAGAGCATCACGTCGTGACCCTGTACAGAGACACCGAACATTATTTTGACTTCTTTAGGAAGAAAGCGCTGGAAGTCGCTGAAGAAGAACAAAAAGAGCTAGAAAGGCGAAAAGAAATTGCCAAAGACAGAGCTGAGAGAAAACGTATTATGGAAGAGCGGATCAGGAAAAAAGAAGAAGAACAAATGAAAGAAGAAGAAGAAAGAAACAACCGAATCACGCGAAAACCTGTCACCAAATAACAGGCTCAGCAGAAGGCAGCGTCACAAACGCTGCCTTTTTTGTACCCCTCTATACAATTTTAACGCCCAAAAAAGCATAAGAACACCCACGCCGCCGAGTGCCATTGGAATAATCCAGTTAAAGATCCCCCGGTTGATCCGCGCCGTCGTTTCAGGACGATCCGGTGTATAGAGCACCGTTAACCTGTCTCCGATATCCCAGAAAGACGGGTTTGAACCAACACTATCCCTAAAACGATAAGGCTGACCGTTAAAATCTGTAAAAGCGACAACAGGATAATATGTGTAACGACTTCCCTCACCCGAATTATTATGAACGCTCTCTATGCTTATAACCTCACCGGGAACAGAGACAGAGGTCTCTAAAAACACGCTCATATCCTTTCCCAAATACCATCCACCCGATAAAAAACCGACAGCAAGCACAAGCACAACAGGCAGCATAAGTGCCGTCTGCTTCGCCTGTTTTTTTAAAATCTGCTTATATTGCGGCATCGTTAAAAGAGAACCACCAGACAACTCTTCATTCTTTAAGCCTGACAAAAAATCACTTTTCAAGCTCACAAAAAACGGTGGGCGCGGCCCTTTTTTAAGTTTCTTCTTCAAAGAACGAAACATGTGAAGACAGACAATCGCTATAAATAAAAGAACAAACAGAGATGTGGCAAAGCTTGAGAACATCTCTCTTGCCGCCATGCCTAAGAAAAAGAGCCCTGGCACAAAAAAGAAAAGCCCAAAGACAAGCTGCGTATACCCCACACCGCGAATAGCATAGGGATTACTTTTTTTGTAAAGAATAGGCAGTCTTTGCCCTATTTCATAATGTATCCAGTTCGCCGACCAAATAAAACGGGTCTGTATTTTTTCGCCCCGTGATGATGAAAACTCAAGAAGTGTGTGATACATAGCACCGGATGTATTTTTCTTTCCTTTTTTCACCCCGGTCACAGTGTCTTCCCGAGAGCCACTATGTTCCGCCAGAAAATAAATGACGCCAACAAGCACAAAGGGAAACAACAAAAAAGCAAGAGGCGGCAAAATATTTCTCCAAAGGCTGCCCATCGCCATATAATGTGGATCAGAAGGATCGTAGAGGACAGGCACCTCCTCGCCTATCTCAAAGAATTTACTACCGCTCCCCATGTCACTCTCAACCCTGAACGTACGGCCCCTTTCGTCTTGAAAAGAAACAACCGGGAAATAAGACGTACCATCACTATCAGAGCTTATCTTATAATCCACAACCTGCCCCTGTGTCTCTATACCAATCGCACAGAGGTTAACGTATCTGTATCCCGTATAGAGACCAATCGCGACAAAGATCATCAAAAAACAGGCTATAAAAGCAATCACACAACCTGACGAGACTTCTTCTTTATCTTTTTTTACCTTATCCTTTTCTACCAGATCCCTTGCTTTAGCAAACGCTTCATCAGGCATTTCATCTGTCATGTCTTCTTCGCGTTTTGTCTTTGAGTATATGCCGTACACTTTTGCCATGGTACGGATTGCTTTCTTGCGCCAGTGTATAAAATCATACAGCAGACCGCCCCCTATAGCAGAGAAGACAACACCTAAAATCAAAAGGCCTGTGAGATTCCACGCTTCAAAAGCACTAAATACAAAATCCATTTTTGGAGCTCCCATATAATTATTTGATTAAAGATAAGAGGACGGATTTAGAGCCTTTGATCCTTTTCTGACCTCAAAATGAAGCTGCGCTGTATCAACAGAACCTGTACTGCCCACCGTTCCTAGAGATTCTCCTCTTTTTAGAACCTGCCCTTTTTTAATCATCACACGATCCAGATGCGCATAAGCGGTCATCATCTGCCCCTCATGACGCACGAGCACCAGATTCCCATACCCCTCCAGCTCATTCCCTGTATAAACGACGACACCGTTTTCAGCCGCTCTCACAGGTGCACCGCGGGGGGCTTTTATATTAATCCCGTCATTATGAAGCCCGTCTTTTTTAGGGCCGTAAGACGATATAACATTTCCCGTCACCGGTTTCATAAACTTGCCACTCCCTGAAGAACGCTTGGGCACATGCTGGATGGCAATCTTTTGTGACTGTTTTTTAGCGGGTTTTGGCGCGGTTTTTGTTTGCACAGAGACAGGCTCCGGTTTGTGCCCCGGTTTAGAAACCGACGATTCCGTCTCTCTTCCCGGAGACGGCAATCGCAAAATCTGTCCTTCATTAACACGGTAAGGCGAGTCCAGATGATTAAGCCCTGCCACTTGTGACATCTCAACAGAGAACAAACGGGAGACTTTATAAAGTGTATCCCCCGCTTTTACCTTGTATTCACGTGGCGGCGGTAATTTTAAACGCCGGCCAACATCAAGCATATAAGGCGGGCTTAACTGATTAACATCCATAATATCGCGCATTGGCAGATTATAACGCTGCGAAATACGCCACAGAGTTTCCCCTTCCGATACGGTATGAAGACCTGCACTCCCAGCCCCTTTTCCGTTACCATACATCACGACAGGCGCCCGATTCTTAACGCCGCAGGATGACAGCGACAAACACAGCAGCATGCATACCGCCAATGTTTTAACCGGCCATTTCCTGTAGGTAATCTGCAGATCTGTAACTTTTTTCTTCTGGTACATCGGGCAACAACGGAACAAAACGGACGGGAAGAATATCCCTGATAGCAAAAAGATCTTCACCCTCTTTCTTATAACGGCGAAGCACCTGTGAAATTTTATCTCCAACAGGCACAACCATTATACCACCAATTTTCAATTGGTCGAGTAAAGCTTGCGGTGGTTTTTCAAACGCAGCCGCTGTCACAATAATCCGGTCAAACGGTGCCTGTTGTGGCCAGCCTTTCATACCGTCTGCGACAATGGCTGTAATATTCCGCAAGCACATATTTTCAAAATGCGCCAAAGCACTGTCCAGTAATGGTCCATGGCGCTCAATCGTATAGACACGGCGGCATAGTTTGGACAGGATGGAGGCCTGATACCCTGACCCTGTCCCTATTTCCAAAACTTTCAGGCGATCATTCAGCTCCAGTGCCTGTGTCATAATCGCGACAACCGTCGGCTGACTGATCGTCTGCCCAAGGCCGATAGGCAACGCCGTATCTTCATAAGCCTGATCCGCCATCACGTCGGGCACAAATTCTTCACGCGGCACACGCTCAATCGCGCTCAACACATCCGTATCCGTCACCCCCATCGTGCGGAGATGCATAATCAGCCTGATTTTTCGTGTATTATGTATGTTCATTATTTTCTGGAAAAGTTATACGAATCACTCCGAACAGTATGCCTTTTCTATAAAAGAACACAAAACAAAAAAAGGCCGGACAATCCGGCCTTGATTAAAATGCATTATCATAGACACATACTACTGTACAGTCGGAACCTGCTGAACAGGCACAGCCCCAACACCTGTACCAGGAACAGGACCGGGCACAAATTCTCTACCAATCGCATCATTGTCACGCATAAGCTGCAAGTAATAAGCCTGAATGAGCTGTCCTTCAGGCACACCCGCTTTACGAAGCTCTTCTAAAGCTTTTGCCGTCACAGCGGCCTGCTTTTGTGTAATCGCAACAGACTTATCAGCAACATCACCTTGCACTTCCAAAAGTTTTAGCTTACGTTCTTCGGACACAATTTTTTCCAAATCGGCATTTGCTTTAGCCGACAATCCCATACCAGAGGGTAAAACATCGTCCACGACAATATAGTCATGACCTTTTTCCGTTAATATTTCCTGAAGACGTCGAGCAACTTTCTTGCCCAGGGCCGTAATATCTTTATCAATTTCAGACGTTCCCACCCCTTTATACACATCAATAGCGGCCGGCACTGTATATTTTCCGATATAAGCTTTCAGACCCTCTATGCTGTCTGTCTCCCATTTTGTGTAGATACGACCAAAATCTGGCACATTGTTATCGACATGGAACATTACCTCAAAATTACCATAGATACGCGCTTTTTCTTTTGTACGAATTGTTACATCATCTGCCTCTGTCGCACCAACCGTTGTAGTTTGGACAAATTTAGGAAACTCAATATATTTCACATGTGGAAGGTTTGCGTCCCACTTTACACCAGTAGAGACATGATCATCCACAAGCTTACCTCGAACAACTTTCAAAGCAGCTTCTCTGTCTGTAACCCTTGGAGAAAAGGCATACCACAGACCTCCTCCAAAAACAGCTGCCGCAGTAAAAGTTGCTGTTAATTTTAGGGCTCCACTTATAAAGTCACCGGCCCAATCATATCTACGCATTTCATATACTCCTGTTCAAAAACTATAAAAATCAAAGATCATTTATCATAAAATAACCCTGAAAAGCAATGGGCTTTATGAAAATTTACACAGTCTTACTATAGGACGCTTTCGCAAAAGGCCGGACAATCCGGCTTTTTGGGAAAGATTATTTAAGGCCTCTTACGACCGGGACGGCCCCTACGCCTGTGCCGGGGACTGGGCCGGGGACGAGTTGGCGGCCTATACTGTCTGAATCGCGCATAAGCTGGAGGTAGTAAGCTTGAATCAATTGTTCTTTTGGCACACCGGCCTCGCGAAGCTTTTCAAGGGCTTTTGCGGTAACGGCGGCCTGTTTTTCTGTAATTGCTACAGACTGATCCGCAACCTGTCCCTGTACTTTGAGCAGATCGAGTTTGCGCTCTTCTGACACAATGGCTTCCAAATCTGCGTTTGCTTTGCCTGAAAGACCGACACCGGATGGCAGCACATCATCTACTTTGATATATTCGTGCCCTCTGTCAGCAAGGATTTGCTCCAGACGAACGGCGATACGCTTTCCAAGCTCTGTCACATTGTCATTAATCTTTGAGGTTTCAACGGTTTTATACACATCAATCGCCGCCGGCACCGTATATTTTGCAATATAGGCTGTCAGATCGTATATATCGTCGGTTTTCCATTTTGTATAGATACGGCCAAAATCCTCCACACTATTATCAACGTGATACATCACTTCGAAATTGCCGTAGATTCTGGCTTTTTCTTTTGTCCTTATGGTGACTTCGTCCCGTTCCGTGGCCCCTACCGTAATTTTCTGAACAAATTTTGGTAGCTGGATGTACTGAACATGCGGAAACAAAGCATCCCACTTCACCCCCGTTGATACCTGATCATCCACGAGTTTTCCCCGCACCACTTTCAAAGCCGCTTCCCTGTCCGTCACACGAGGCGATACAGCGTACCAGAGAATCAAAAAGAACAAGCCGACAGAGGCCAGCGTAATAAACGCACCTGTTTTAGCCGATGAAAAGCCCTTACTTCTTTTTCCTGACATTTACATATTCTCCTTTTTAAAGACAGTTTTTAGGACAGAGGCATTATCTTATCCAGCCCGCCCATATAAGGTTTCAGGACCTCTGGCACAAAAATGCCGCCGTCTAACGGATCATGATAGTTTTCCATGACCGCAATAAGGGCGCGACCAACCGCCACGCCAGAGCCATTTAAGGTATGCAGGAAGTTTGTTTCTTTTTCTCCTTTACGACGGAAACGTCCTTTCATGCGGCGGGCTTGGAAATCTCCACAGTTTGAGCAACTGGAAATCTCTCTGTATTTCTGCTGCCCGGGGAGCCAGACTTCTATGTCATAGGTTTTCTGTGCGCCAAAGCCCGTATCACCGGAACAGAGCACAACCGTACGAAACGCTAAATCCAGCTTCTTTAAAACCGTCTCGGCACAGTCTGTCATACGTTCATGCTCTTCATGGCTTTGGTCCGGTGTTGTGATACTGACCATTTCTACTTTATAGAATTGGTGCTGACGGATCATACCGCGCGTATCTTTCCCGGCCGCCCCTGCCTCCGAGCGAAAACACGGGGTCCATGCGGTCATACGCAACGGCAGCTCTTCCGCCTCCATAATCTCACCGGCTGCAATATTGGTCAGCGGTACCTCAGCCGTTGGAACCAGCCAGTCACCACGGGTTGTACGGAAAAGATCGTCACCAAATTTAGGCAATTGCCCTGTCCCGAACATCGTTTCATCTTTGACCAGCAAAGGCGGGGACACCTCACGGTAGCCATGTTCTTCCGTATGTAAATCCAGCATAAACTGCGCCAATGCACGCTCCAAACGCGCCAGACCAGAATGCATCAACACAAAGCGAGAACCGGAAAGCTTGGCAGCCGTATCAAATTCCATCATACCAAGTCTTTCACCAATCGCGACATGATCAGGTGCATCTTCACCCAGTTTCTTTGGCTCCCCTACTTTTCGGACTTCTACATTATCATCTTCATCGGCCCCGTCCGGCACATCGTCAGACATCAGGTTTGGCAAAGACGCTAAAAGATCATCTATGCCAGTCCGCAGATCTCTTTCCTTTTCTTCGAGTTCTGCCATTTTGGTTTTCAGCGCAGCCACTTCCGCCATGATAGCGTCCGCATCACCGCCTTGGGATTTTATCTTTCCAATCTCTTTGGATTTTGCATTACGTTCTTGCTGAACGTCCTGAAGCTCTGTTTGTACGGCACGCCACGATTCGTCCATTTCCAATATTTTGGAAGACTGAGGCACCAGTCCTCTGCGTTGCCATCCTTTATCAAAAACTTCAGGTTTATTTCGTATAGCGCGAATATCAAACATTTTAGTTAAACGTCCTTATCATATTTTTAATTGTGACAAAAATCAGGGCGTAAATACCCTTGATAGAGAATAGAGAGTACCGCTTCCCATATTTATATACAAGTCTTATAGAACTTGAATATCAACCAAACACACAACTATCCTGCAAGCCCTGCACAACATCCATTTTCGATACTGAACAACCTAAATCGTTAAGAGATGTCACGCCATACTCAGCAAGGCCGCATGGCACAATCCCATCAAAATGGGAAAGGTCAGGATCAATATTGATAGAGAATCCGTGATACGTAATCCAATGACGCACTCTAACCCCCAGAGCTGCCACCTTTTTTTCCCCTTGCGCTGTATCAACCCAGATGCCAACACGCCCCTCTTTACGCGCGCCCTCAACCCTAAACGCAGATAAAGTTCGTATAATCCATTCCTCAAGATTACGAACATATTGTTTTATATCAGGCTCTTGCTGCCTTTCCCTAAGATTCAGCATAACATAACAAACCAGTTGCCCCGGCCCATGATATGTGTACTGCCCGCCTCTTCCTGTTTTAAAGACAGGAAAACGAGAATCCAGAAGATCTTCTTCTTTGGCACTACTCCCCGCTGTATATAAAGGAGGATGTTCCAGACACCAGATCAGCTCATCCTCATGTCCAGCGCGAATAGCTGCTACCCGTTTCTCCATAAAGGAAACAGCCGCTTCATACCCGATCAATTCTTTTTCAACACGCCATTCCACTTAAAATAACCACCTTTTTGATATTTCCTTCTTGTCTTTTGTTATAGAATATGCATATTCAGTTCCCTACTTCAATGGATGTCCCGGACATTTTTATCGTGCGGCCGTGGCGGAATTGGTAGACGCGCAGCGTTGAGGTCGCTGTGGGAGTTAAATCCCGTGGAAGTTCGAGTCTTCTCGGCCGCACCATTTATATTAGATAGCCCCTTCCCTATAGGGGCTTTTTTATACACAAACGCACTCTCTAATAGAAAAAACTTCGTTAGTCATATTAAATATTTGCCATTTATGTAAAGAGATGCTATGTCCCTCTTTAAATAAATAATAATAAATAATAGAGGATTTTTATAATGACCAGAACGACAGCAGCCAAAGGGACAAAAAAGGAAAAAATAAATGACGGCAGCACCCACGCCTCAAGAAAACTAGGACGCGTTATGGAACAAGAGCAACAAAATTATCTCAATAACACCTTTGCGCCTGGTTCCTTTGCCTATAGCCTTCTTCAAAGACTAACAGAAGCGCCTAAAAAAGGAAAAGCACTAGACCTTGCTTCACAAAAGCTCCTTTTTACTAAACTTCATGAAGTTACAGAAGGCCAAGAACCAGATTCTTTTTCACTTATTAAGATGGGTGAACTCTTAGGTGCAGCTCATATCAACAAAGATCTACTGGACGCTGAACTCCCATACATAAAAGAGCATCTGGACAACGCCTCTCCAGACACCTCCAGAAGCATTGCCTATGCTCTATGTAGCAGTGGCACAACTCTTTTTGAAGGATGTCCGGAAAGGAAATCCGCGGCCTATGTCATCTCTTTTTTCGAAAAGCATTTAAGTAACACCACACCAGAAGTCGCTTTTTCCATGTCCAGTTATCTGGCTGAGCTCCTTTTCGAAGACGCAGCAGAGGAACCGGCTGCACAGGAAAAACTGGGCGCATTACACGAGGATGTCATTGTAAGATATCTGAAAAAAAAACCTATAGCCGCGATTCAACAAATCATCAAAACCAAGAATCCGAAAAGAATCGAAAAATTCGTTCTGCCCTTTATTCAGGGCAATGATATCGCAGGCGGCAACCTTCTTCTTTTGATAGAAAACAGCGATATCAGCATCCCAAGATTAAGAGACTCTTTTAATCAGACTGCTATGACCATTGCAATGCCCGCCATACAACAAATTGAAGAGGCTCAATCCGCCATACAACAACAACAAAGCAAGATCAAAAAACTTCAAGACGCGCTCAAACAAGCCGAAAGGAATCTGGGACGGGCAGAAATGAAGAAAGAAAAGGCAGAAGAGCTCTTAAGCGATACTCAGCTACGTACAAACTTTGTAAATGCACTAAATAAGACCACAATAAAAGAAATGATTAAGGGGCGTAATTTTACCAGCGTAACAGTCGCAAAACCAACTGATAACAAAATCGCATAATAACAAAAACAAATAATAGAGGATTTCTTAAAATGTCACACACCATAGATAACAAGGCACCAGAAACCAAACGCTTGACAATCGGCTCAGGCCTTTCTTATGCACCCAATCCCCTTAAAAAACTACTCACAGAGCCTAAAAAAGGCGGCCCTCAGAACATAGAAGAACAAGAAACACTTTTTTCCGAACTACGCTGTGACCTAATACCCAGCTCTAATTCTACTTTACTATTCCTGCTCCTTTTGGGCAAAGAGCACATTGACAAGGATTTACTCAATGAACATATCACCGCTATAAAAGAAACCATCTCAAGAGGGATCTCAGAAAACAAAGAAACATTAATGAAGGTCATCCCCTTTGTCATGCAAGAAAAACCACGCTTTTTTGAAGGCTATCCAGACAGAGCCTCTGCCACATATGCTATCTCCCTTTTTGAAGACGCATTAAACGCAGACACAGGATATTTTGCGTTTAACGCCCTCACCAACCTTCTCAAAAACGACGTAGGAGAGCCTGCCCTAAAAGCAAAAATTAACGAATTATACGATAATGCCATTTCAAGATACCTTAAAGAAGATCGCGACGAAGCGATTAAAGCCGTAGTAAAAACAAATGATGAAAGCAAAATAGAACAACACATCCTCCCCCTTATCCAGGGAAATGAAGCGGCTGGCGGAAAACTTCTTCTCTTAACGCAGATGAAAGGGCATTCTTTCACAGCTCTGAGAGAACAATTTGGCCATGTCACAACAGTACCAAATGAACTCGGAAGCCAAATTGAAAAATCAGCCGAAGCCATTTTTATCCTTCAGGAAAATGCTGAAAAATTAAGACAGCAACTCACCGAAACAGAACAACTCCTTGAAAAGGCGCAAGATATTCATTCTGGCTTGGTAAAACAAATTGCACCTGACACGCTTATGGAAGCTTTTCTGAATACACTGGAAACGCCTGAGAGTGATAAGCCTGAGAGTGATAACATAGCGCAAAAGACAAAGCCCCAACATCACGCTTTCAAGCCCTGCTAGTAACAGAAATATAAAGCTTTAAAAATGGCCGCGATACATCAAACACCTGTGTAACGGCCATTTTTCTAACAACAAAAATAATAAATAAAAAAATAGAGGCTTTTCAAATGTCCGACACAGATCAAACAGAACTGACAACCGATACACCCCCCGTCATAAACACTGCAGATATTATTGCAGAACTGACAGAACGGCCTCACGATATTAAAAAACAAAAAAAGCTTTTTGCTGACCTTAGCGAGGCAACGCGTGACTTGATACCGAACTGCGATTTTATCACAGATCTCATAAAAATTATGGGCGACCCAAATATAGACAGAAATTTGCTAGACACGCAAAAGCCCCTGATAAAGCAGCTCATTGACAGAAGATTACAAAAAGAAAACGCCACCTTTATAGAAATGTCTGTCCCCTTAGCGATGAGCGAGAATTTATATTGCTTTGAAGGATACCCGGAAAGAAGCGTTGCGGCATATTGCATGGATCTCTTCGAAGATACATTGCACAAATCACCAGCAAACATAGCCTTTTACAGGACCTGTGAGTTATTAGAAAAGGATATAGCCTCCCCTGCCCTGAAAGCGAAATTCATTGCCCTGCATCAGGCCACAATCTCAAGATTTCTGGAAGAAAATCAGGCCGATGCAATAAAAGAAATAATACGCACATACGATAACAACACAATAGAACAATACATCATGCCCATTATTCAGGACAATGAAACAGCAGGTGGTCATCTTCTCATTCTAACGCAGGCCCTTAATATTCACTCTCCCGTTCTTGCTGAAACTTTTGGTGACGCAGCCCAGATTGTTGGGGCCTCAAACGATGACACTCACATAAAAAAGACTTTAGAACTAATCCAATCCCTTAAGAAAAAAGTTAGCCGACTGGAAACAGAACTGGCTAAAACAAGACGGACTCTACAGGAAACATCTGCCAATCTGCCAACGTCAGGCCTCCACGCAAATCCTGAGACATTAATGGCAAATTTTATAAACGCACTAGATAACACCGCTAAAAAGAGGAACGATCCTCCTCAAAGCAGCGCAACACCCCATAGGGCACATATGCCAAAAGTTGTGTAATAATAGTTAGCTTTAGCTACGTTTTTTTAAGGCAGATCATATTTTGGTTTGCCTTTTTAGCATTATATAAGATACAGTACTGCCATGTTACACGCGCTGTTTTCTACAATCAAAGAGAAGCCCCCCCTTATTCTGGTGACAAGTGCGTACGCTCTTATACTCGCTTTTTATATCCTCTATGGCGATACGATGTTTTTGATCGAGGGGCTTTCCGGTTATTATCATAATGCTATAGACATGCCCCTTCTTGCCTTTATTATCGCTCTTTTGTGCCTGGCTGCAGGAACGGGGCTTTTTCTTGGAAAGACCTATAGCAGAGCACTCTTTTATGTTATAATTCCATGTGCTTCCATTGCAATGGCGAGTGTTTATCCATGGAAATATTGGCGTGATGACGTCCCTTCCAATATGTCGATGATTTTCGTTTATGTTCCTCTGGTTTTTCTTCTTTCTCGTATGCCATATTTCAAAAAATCGGAGACAGCAAAAAACGGATGGATATCTAATGGCGGTGCTCTTTTGCTTGCCTGTGCCCTATTTATGTTTGTTATGCGCTATACTGTAGGGATGTTTATCAGTCCAAAAGGGCATGATTTTGTCAGCATAATGGAAGCAAAAAGCCTTTATGTGCAGCACTTGGCTGTTTGTGATGTGCTTTTGTGGCATTACCTTCCTGGCGCAGTTTTCATCCTGAACCCATTTCGGTTTATTTGGAAAGCCGGAAAATTTATGGTCCAGAAGATTAAAACGCAAGATATCCAAAAGACACAAAATTGACACCTCATATCTTCAATAAAGACTTGGTCTCTGCCTGTCAGAGTGTTAAAAGAATCTCCTCACGTTAACACGCAACGCTATAATCAGGACAAAAGAAGAACAATGGATGAGTCTTTAAAAGAAAATGCACTTGAATATCACAAGCTTCCTAAACCCGGTAAAATAGAAATTACGCCAACAACCCCTTTGGAAACGCAAAAGGATTTGTCTCTGGCCTATTCTCCTGGCGTAGCAGCCCCTTGCCTGGAGATTGAAAAAGACCCATCCAAAGTGACAGACTACACAGCACGCGGCAATATGGTCGCCGTCATTTCAAACGGTACAGCCGTCCTGGGGCTAGGCAATATTGGCGCGCTGGCCGCCAAACCTGTGATGGAGGGAAAATGCGTTCTCTTTAAAAAATTTGCGAATATTGACGCGATAGACATTGAAGTTGATGAAAAAAACATCGATGAATTTGTTGAAACTGTTGCACGGCTGGAGCCCTCTTTTGGCGGCATAAACCTTGAAGACATCAAAGCCCCTGAATGTTTTGAGATCGAACGCCGCCTGCGTGAGCGGATGAACATTCCTGTTTTTCATGATGACCAGCACGGCACCGCGATCATTGTCACGGCCGCCTTTCGAAACTGGCTTCACTATACGGGCAAAAAAGCGCAGGATGTCAAACTTGTAACATCCGGTGCCGGTGCGGCGGCTATTGCCTGCCTGACCCTTCTTGTCGAAAGCGGCCTGCCAAAAGAAAATATCATTTTGTGCGATAGCAAAGGCGTTGTATACAAAGGCCGCTCTGAAGGTATGAATCCACAAAAAGAGCAATTTGCGACAGATACAACACACCGCACCATTGGAGATGCGATGAAAGGAGCCAACGCTTTTCTGGGCCTCTCTGGCCCCGGCCTTATCACTAAAGACATGATAAGAAGCATGGATGAAGCGCCGCTTGTGATGACGCTGGCAAACCCGACACCTGAAATCATGCCAGAAGACACAAAAGAAGCCAAACCCGATGCTGTTATATGTACGGGCCGCTCCGACTATCCCAATCAGGTAAACAACGTGCTAGGCTTTCCTTATATTTTCAAAGGAGCTTTGGATGTTGCAGCGACCTCCATTAATGAAGAGATGAAACTGGCCTGTGTCGATGCGATCGCCATGCTCGCCCGAAAAGAAGCCCCGGAAGAAGTCGCGACGATTTACGCGGGTGAATCTCTTGAATTCGGGCCGGAGTATCTTATTCCGAAACCCTTTGATCCACGTCTTATTGTTGACCTGCCTTGCGCTGTTGCCAAAGCTGCCATGGAAACGGGCGTCGCCACACGCCCTATTGAGGATTTTGAAAAATACGCCAGCACGCTCGAAGCGTTTTTCTTCCGCACAACCCTTGTGATGCGCCCCCTCTTTACGAAAGCAAAAGCAAACCCAAAACGGGTTGCCTACTGTGACGGGGAAGAAGAAAAAACTTTGCGCGCCGTACAGATCGTTATTGATGATGGTCTTGCCAAGCCTATTGTTATCGGCCGCCATGACGTTGTTCAGACACGTATCAAACGCATGCGTCTCCGCATGGAAATTGACAAGGATTTCGAACTCGTTGACCCGGAAAAAGACCGCAGATTCCGCGATTACTGGCAAACCTATCATACACTAATGGAACGCAAGGGCGTTACCCCCACTTTAGCCAAATCCCTTGTCCGCACCAAGCCTACGATTATCGGTGCCCTCATGGTTCATAAAGGCGATGCCGATGCCGTTATCTGCGGCACGGTCGGCAATTTTAACAAGCATCTAAAACACATCGTTGACATTATCGGCCTGCGCCCCGATGTTAAAACAGTCGCGACCATGAACGGCATGCTCCTGAACAAAGGCATGTTTTTTATGAGTGACACATATGTCAACGCAAACCCAACGGCAGAAGAACTTTGTGAGATCACAATGCTGGCCGCTGAAAAAGTAAAACGCTTTGGCATTGCACCTAAAATCGCTCTCGTATCTCACTCTAACTTTGGATCGCATCGCACTGAAAGTGCAGAAAAAATGCGTAAAGCACGCACACTGATTCAAGACTCTTATCCTGACCTTGAAGTCGATGGTGAAATGAATGCCGATGCCGCTTTATGCGAAAAAATCAGAGATGAGAACATGCCAAACACCACCCTTTCAGGGGCCGCCAATCTTCTCATCATGCCGGATGTGGACTCCGCCAATATTTCATTCAATATGCTAAAAGTTCTGGGGGACGGGCTGCCCATTGGCCCTATTCTTCTCGGCACATTACTGCCGGCACATGTTCTTACCCCGGCAGCAACAGTTCGTGCGATCGTCAATATGTCCGCCTATGCTACAGTCAGCGCACAGATATACGAAGACGGTCAGGAATATCGCTTCTAATAAACCCATTAAAAGCAAAGAAATATGGCGACAGATCAGGAACTGGAAGACAGAAACGCTCTTTTTTCTTATGGACTGCACGATGAGCAGATCCATGAGATAGAAGAGTCTTTGCATGAGCATGACTACAATCGTGTTCATGCTCTTTTGGGAGAATTAAGCCCGGCAGACTCCGCCGATCTTCTTGAGAAAATCACGAAAACGGACCGGGATGAACTGCTTGAAAAATATGCGGATGACTTTCCAGCCGATGTCTTTACCGAACTGGAACCTGAGGTCCGACAATCCATTTTATCCAGACTGCCCCCGCGCGAAGTCGCACGTATCGTTGAAGAACTAGATAGTGATGACGCACTGGATCTGATCATCTCTCTGGATGAGAATTTTACCAAAGAAATCATTCATGATCTGTCTTCCAATATAAGACTGGCCCTGACCGAAGGAATGAGATTCCCCGAAGATAGTGCCGGCCGGATGATGCAGCGCGAATTTGTTGCCATTCCACAATTCTGGACGGTCGGCAAAACGATTGATTATCTGCGTGCCGCAAGAGATGAGCTCCCGTCCGAGTTTTTTAATATCTTTGTCATCGCACCAGATCATCATGTGGTCGGCAAGGTTCCTTTAAGCCAGATCTTATGCTCTGACCGGCACACCAAAATAGAAGCCCTGACCCTTGATGAAACACACCCTGTTCCAGCCACCATGGATCAGGAAGACGTCGCTCATCTGTTCCGGAGAGAAGATATCCTCTCTACCCCGGTCATTGATGAAGACGAACGCCTCATTGGTGTTGTCACGATTGATGACATTGTGGACGTTATTGATGAAGAAGCCGAAGAAGACTTTTTGAAACTCGCCGGTGTATCACAAGACGATCTATACAGTGCTGTACTCTCAACGACAGGCGCACGTTTCCGCTGGCTTTTTATTAATCTGTTTACAGCTATTCTGGCCTCTGTTGTTATTTCATTCTTTGACACAACTATCGAAGAGCTTGTTGCCCTGGCCGTATTGATGCCGATTGTGGCCTCCATGGGCGGCAATGCCGGCACACAGGCCCTCACCGTTGCCGTCAGGGCCCTTGCTACAAAAGAATTATCCGGCGCAAACAGTCTTCGGATTATCTGGAAAGAGACTCTTGTCGGGCTTTTAAACGGCATAAGCTTTGCCATCATTACAGGACTACTTGCCGGTTTATGGTTCCAAAATCCTATATTAGGGATTGTAATTGGTGCCGCTATGATTATAAACCTTGTTGTTGCTGGCCTTTCAGGGGCCGGAATCCCCGTCCTGCTCAGCAAAATAGGCAGCGATCCCGCTATTTCCTCTGCCGTCATTCTAACCACGTTAACAGATGTTATCGGTTTTTTTGCTTTTCTGGGACTAGCCGCTCTTTTTCTGTTATGATCTATTTGAAACAACTTACCTTACCCCCTTCTTTCCAATGACAGCCGCAAAACTTATCCTCCCCGATCCCGCATACAAAGACAGCCACCTTGACGCTATCACCGAGTATCAGGAAGAAAATCATTTTCTTTATAACAAGGTGCCTAAGCTCTTTGCTGATTTTGAGTCTTATGTTGAGACACTGCGTAAAGAGCAAGGACATCCACACAGACCTTTTCAGGACTGGGTGGAGCAGGTCCCCGAAACTGTATTATGGCTTGTTAAAGACTCCGATTACATGGGCACCGTCTGCATTCGGCACCGCCTGAACTGGCATCTGGAAAAATGGGGTGGGCATATCCATTTCATTATTCGTCCCTCCGTCAGAGGCAAAGGATTCGGTAAGAAAATCTTACAAAAAACGATCCCCTATGCCGCCCACTTTGGTATTGAGCAAGCACTCTTGACCATTTGCCCGGAGAACGCCGCGGCTATTCGCGTGGTTGAATTTTGCGGCGCACGGCTTGAAGATGAAACGCAAGAAACAGACCGTTTCCCAGCCAGAAGAAGATATTGGTTGAACTGTGAATAAATACACTTGATTTAATAGTGCGCTTTGCTCTATCACAAAAAAACGATGGCCACAAAAGAAGAAAAAAAGCAAAAACTGAAAGAAAAAAAGGAAGCTGCCAGGCAAAAGGCGGCAGAAAAGAAACAGGTGCGCAAAGAAAAAGCCAAAGCCAAGAAAGACAAGCTAAAAGAAAAAGCCAAGGCCAAAAAAGAGAAATTAAAAGGGAAAAAACAAGCGAAAAAGGACAAATTAAAAGAGAAAAAACAGGCAAAAAAAGACAAGTTAAAAGAAAAAAAACAAGCGAAAAAAGAGCAGGCCAAAGCCAAAAAAGAACAAGAGGGAAAAGGCTCCATGCTCGGCTGGTTGTTCAAATGGTGTTTTGTGCTTGGTATATGGTGTACGCTTATCTTAGGGCTTATTCTCGCTTGGTATGCCAGCGAACTGCACGATATCACGCAAAATCCTCAATTCACACGCCAGACCTCTATCACCGTTCTGGCAAACGATGGGTCTGTTATCGCACGATATGGAGAATTAAAAGGAAAAAATGTCAGCGTCAAAGACCTGCCACCTCACCTGATCTACGCTGTACTGGCGACAGAAGATCGTCGCTTTTACAACCATTTCGGCATTGACCCTATCGGTCTGCTTCGCGCCTTTTATGTTAACTTTCGCTATAAAAGTCTGGTTCAGGGCGGTTCCACAATTACTCAGCAACTTGCTAAAAACCTGTTCTTAAGTCATGAAAAGACCTTCAAACGGAAAATTCAGGAGGCCTTGCTGGCCCTTTGGCTGGAATACGAACTCTCCAAAGATGATATTTTAAGTGCCTATCTGAACCGTGTGTATATGGGCTCTGGTGCCTATGGTGTTGATGCCGCTGCGCGCATTTATTTCAAAAAACCGGCACAAAATCTGACCTTGGAAGAATCAGCCGTTCTGGCCGGTCTTCTAAAAGCCCCCTCCCGCTATTCACCTTTAAGTAATCCCAAAGCCTCCAAAAACCGGGCTGGCGTTGTACTAAAAGCCATGTCTGATGCCGGATACCTCACCAAAGAACTGGTCGAAAACACACATACACAACAAACCCCCGATCATTTGCCAAAAAGGAAGCCAAAAGACGGTAATGCAGCACGCTATTTTTCAGACTGGGTTGTTGAGCATATTGATGAGCTTATCGGCACACCGGAAAACGACATCGTTATAGAAACCACGCTGGACCCTGATATTCAAAAAGTGACGGCTGAGAAGCTATCTTCAACGATTAGAAAACAGGGAAAAGAGAGACATATCGAACAAGGCGCAGCTGTTATTATGCGCCCGGATGGTGCTGTCGTCGCTATGGTTGGCGGTATGAACTATAAAGAAAGCCAGTTTAACAGAGCGACACAAGCCTTAAGATCGCCAGGCTCTTCCTTTAAACCTCTTGTCTATTTAACAGCCTTGGAGAAAGGCTGGAAAGATACAGATATTATTGAAGACGCTCCCATCAGAGGAGGCCGCTACCGCCCCGGCAATTTCGCCAATGAATATTACGGCAAAGTGCCGCTTTATTTCGCGCTTTCCCGTTCCTTAAATACGGCGGCTGTCAGGCTGGCAAAAGAAATAAAAATAGAAAACGTTATAGGCACAGCCCGCCGCCTTGGCATTTTATCAAACCTTGAGCCTAATTTAAGCCTCGCCCTTGGCAGCAGTGGTGTGCCCATGATTGATATGACAACCGCTTATGCCGTATTGGCCTCTGATGGCATTGCCGTTACACCGCATAGCGTGACCAGAATTAAAGACAAGAACGGCAAAATTCTTTATGAATACAAGCCGCCCCGCTACCCAGAGCGTTTATTTTCGCCCTATCACATTGGCATGCTGGTCAATATGATGTCCCGCGTCGTTCAGGAAGGCACCGGTAAAGGCGCACAGCTCCCTGACCGTTTCTCCGCTGGAAAAACAGGCACCAGTCAGGATTACCGCGATGCCTGGTTTATCGGCTTTACAGATGAATATGTCGGCGCTATATGGATGGGCAATGATGACAATAGCTCTATGAAACGGGTCACCGGCGGCTCTTTCCCTGCCGCAACGTGGCACGATATCATGCTTGAAGCCCACAATGACGAAACCCCGTCCTCTTTTAGAAAGCACCGCGAGGATAAAGGCTTCCAAAACATGATTCAGGGCATTTTGTTTAGTAAGAGAAGCCATGAAAATAAAAGAGAGCCGAGCAGAGTGAATAATAATAACACCAACCCCAGCAACCGGAACAATAGCGAAAATGTAAGATCCTACCGCCTGAACGATTAATCGACCTCTATAGAAAACTCTAAAAAAACAGCTATTATTGCCTTCACCGCGGAATCTGCAAAGACAGAAGACCAAGGCCGATACTGCAAAGAACCACAACAAAGCCTAGTTTAGGATCGGTAACATCCTCGCGCTTTAGCCAGTATTTGTGGAGCAGAAATAGCCACAAGGTATAAATCGTCACCATGGCCCCAAAATAACCGGGGTTTTCCAGATACGATATTGATATGGCTTTGGTTATCACAAGACAAATCAGAAGCGCACCATTAGCAGCCCCCGCCTTGGGCCATTTATTATCCGCAAAGAAAATATTTTGCCCTTCTCTGATAGACTGAAAGGCCAGTCCACAGCCTGCAGTGACCGTCATAGACGCCCCCATTACAACAGTAAGAAGCAACGCCTCTTTCAGGCCAAGCTTACCGCTAATACCTGTCGCAAAAAGTAAATCACCCGCCGTCACAAAAATAATGACAGGCAACGCAGCCATGAGTACTTTGACACTCACAGGATTATGCCTCATTTTTACCAACGCCCATGTGCTTATGAACATCAGAGCCATGCTCCCCCACAGCACATAACCATGCGCTATTAATCGTTCATAATAACCATCGGAAATAAACAACCAGGCAAAAAACATGATGATATTTCTTGAAACAACTATGCGCGATATAGCCGCCGCAGAATATGTCCTGGTGGCACTAAACGTGAAAACATCGCTAAGGGCAAAAAGAACACCAGACCCGGCGATTATCATATAAAACCTTAACGGATAAGACCAATTGAGGAAGGGCATAACTGGCAATAAAAAAATGACCAGAAAGACCGACCGCCAAAAAACAAAGACATCCCCTCTGATCTTGAACAGATCATTACAGATAAAATAAAAGGCTGCAAAAATACTGCATATGAATGTAGAAAATATGGCTTCCATCACATTCTTTCTTTTTCTAATGAGACCTGTTGAAAAGCATGAAGATAAGCAGAACCACACTGTACATGCGTTATCATGTTATGGACAGATAGATTCATAAAAAAAGCCCCTCTCCCATAAAACAAGAGAGAGGAACTCGCCTAATACATCATTAGGCATGTGTACAAATATCACCCTGAATAATGAGCGTATGAATGTACTCAAAATGATTAAATCGTCTGTCTTCGCCTATTTTTTCCCAGTGGCTTTTTAAATCCCGAAGTCCCGGAATCAATGCATCGATTCCTTCATGACTGGATTTAAGCGCGCCATCTGCAAATTCAAGAAAACAAGACGGAAACGCAGCCCGTGGAGCGCGGAGGCCCCTCTCCACTAGGATTTTAGCAATATGAGCATCACAACAATCCAACAAATCAGCCACAAAATGAATGGAGCTTAAAATTTTTATTTCCGGATGATACCCTGGTGCATATCTTAAATACCGCATAAAGCGTGCACACACTTCCATTTCGAACCGTTCGTCCGCACTGTCAGGCGGTAAAGGCCAGATAATTCTGTCTGGTTCCTTGTTCTGCCTCCTCTCATCGTTTCTGCGATGTTTTGTTACACCAGCTCTATACGCGCAATTCTTTTCTTTTTCTTCTTCTTCTTTACACGCATCTTCCATTCTATTCTCCTCCCCAGGAACTAAACTCTAATGAAATAGACCGTGACTCTAACTTGCGCCCAAATAATTAATAGAATCTTAACGCAAGTGTAACTTTCCAGAATATAAACACTCTTCCTGTGGATAAGACAAAAAATCCTGCCCCAAGGGGCAGGAAATCAGCGCTAAAAAAGATCAAAGAAAGATATCCAGCCACCTTATGGATGTATCCTCAGTGCGACAGGACGGGTATGCGCTTTACCATACTTCTTGCTGGTATAACCACGTCTGATGCCAACATCGGAAAGCCCCACAGTACGCACATAAGATGAACGTTCTCCGGCTGCAGTGGCAGAGTCCCAGCACGGATTACCGCGCTATCCGCCGAGAAGCTTTTTATATCAACCATAGAGATAAACTCACCCAGCTCTATGCGCTCTATTTTGTCATATCGAACTAACGCTTCTAGCGCATTATTATAGAAATAAACAAGTCTTTTAACCTTTCCCTTATAAAAAAGGAGAGGATTTCTTCTCAGGGATGAATAATCAGAGCCACCGGACACACTGGTAATGCAAACTGGTCTTTATAAACCCAGCCACCGTTACGATCTGTAAAGTCGACGAAATAAGCCTCATTATACTCATTTGGATTCTCGGTTGCCGACAACCACCAATGGGAAAGCGCAGAGCCAGTCTTCGAAACAAAGAAATCCCCTTTTTTAGCAATCTCCTCTTGTTTGGCATACAAATTGTTTTTCAGAATTATATCGCCTGAATTCGGATAACAGCCATCAAGAATCGACTTTGTCGGCATAAACCAACCTGTCACCACAGGCTTTTGCGAAGAATAGGCCCGTAAAAAAGTATCAGCTAGAGAAAAGGCCAATTTTCTCTCATATGAGAGATGTTTCGCTGTTTTGTGACGATCTAAAAGCGGTATCCCGTCAAGACCATGATAGTCTTTAATATCACCAATTCTTCTAATTGAGTCATTCCATGTACCCAGACCATCACCATCAATATCGGCAAGTTCTTCCGGAGAAACCAGTAAGGTCGCTGTCGCTGTATCAGGCAGCAATCTCATATATGGGCTGATCTTGTTAATCTCTATTTTTCCGGCACGGATTACACCATTATCCAGTGAAAAACTTTTTTTATTAACATGAGAAGATATAACAGCCGAAGAATTAGCCCCGTCCGGCTTATGATGGGTTTTTGCCTGCAATACTCTTATTTTCGAACCTTCTTCTGTGCAAGAGGTCACCTGTCCGTCTGCGATATTAACAGTAACACCGCCGGTTTCGACTTTCACCCGCCCGTGACCATCCGTACTTATATTAACCGTCACATCACTAAAGTGAATAATAGCAGGACCAAAACAATCCTCTAAAGAAAGTACCCGCGTTTCATTATCTCCGATTTTTTTTATTTTTGTTGCACCCATCGTTTTTTCCCATTCTTTTTTTTATTTATTATCTTTTCTTTTATTTATTACACAGAATTATGAAAAATGTCAAATCTTTTTATAAGACGGAAAAACCCGCCACAGGCAAACGAGCTTTCATCCTTGCTGGCAACCAACAAGCATACGCCCGTCCAAAAAGGTTTTATTTTCCAGCATTGGTAACTAAAAATACAGATAGGCGTCCTTTAGAAGCTTTTCCACCTTATATTTTCCGTAAGATATAAAATCGTTTAAAATCAATGAGTTATATCCAAATTTAAAGATCCCCGTTTTCACGGGGAAAGCAATAATCGGATCTTTTGCGAAGGGCTTCTATAGATTATGCGACATAAAATTATTTTATTTCTGCGTTCAGTTGCCCATGAAACCTTTGGGCAGGCTCGCGGTCCATAAGAGCCGGACCGCGATATGGTTTCTTTGGCGCGGTCTTGATAGCGCATGGTGTTTTATACTCATTTTATGATGACATGCGCTATCTATAGTACGTCGCATTAAGAACAAGACACGCCCCTAATCGTCATGCCGGACGTGATCCGGCATCCGCAGGCGTTATCAGAACACACAAATGTATCCCTATGTGTTGATTTGCAAAAATTCCCCGCTTTCACGGGAAATGGAATAATAGGCCCCTTTCCGGGACTTTATCAGGATAACAAGACCTTAGAGCGGATGAACCATCAAAACCGCAAGACGTGTAGAAACTTCGAGATGGCCCTTAGGCACGAAGTGGGATTTCTCTCCTTTACTCGCAGGACTTCTTTCTAAGTTAACCGCACGGGCATATCCCTTAGTATCCTGAGACGCAGACAAGAACCAGTTTGTAAGACCAAACTCTTCTGTAATCAGAGGCTTACCCTGTTGGGCAACGTCATCCTGTGTAGCATACAGGTTGTTCTTTATGACTTCGGCATCCGAACCAGGTTCACGCCCACAAAGAAGAGAATCTGTTGGTATAAACAAACCAGTTTTCACGTCTTGCATATACATAGACGCTTTCCTGAAAGCTATCTTAATGGCATTTGCTACTAATCTTTCATACATAGAATCTTGTTTAGAAAAAGGAAACGATTGTAAGCTGCCAAGGTTATTATAATTTTTTACATCACAAACTCTATCAAAGCTATCATTCCATGTGCCAAGCCCTTTACCATCCATATCCGCAAGATTTTCCGGCGCCCAAAGAAGCTCCGCCGTCGCTTCATCAGGGATATCGGTGCCCAAATAGCGACTAACTTTATTAAGAGGGATCTCCCCCCCAGAAATTAAACCAGGCGTTTCAGTAATCTTATCCAAAGGAAAAGACACAGGAACAACCTTTTCTGTCTCTTTCAATTCTACATCAGGAACAGGGGGTTGTTCGCATCGAAAACCCAGAGAAAATCCGCCGCCAATATGGACTGGATCGGAATGCTTAGAAGTTACACCATCTACTGCGCCTTGTGCTGCCATTGTCATTTCCTTATTGTTATTGTTATTCGGCATTTATTAACATAATAATATATTCGCGTCAATATTTTTATCGACGCAACGTAGCAATTGCTTCGGTTGCAAGTTCATCGGCTCTTTCATTGCCCGGGTCCCCGGCATGGCCTTTGACCCAGAAAAAGCTAACGTCATATTGTGCCAAAAGAGTATCAAGCCGCACCCATAAGTCCTGATTTTTAACGGGCTTTTTGGACGCTGTTTTCCAGCCTTTTGCTTTCCAGCCGGCCATCCATTCTAAAACCCCTTTGCGCAGATATTGACTATCCGTATAGAGATGCACGGGAATCGGTTTTTTTAAGGACTCCAGTGCTTTAATCGCAGCGGTGAGTTCCATGCGGTTATTTGTGGTTTCCGCCTCCCCGCCAGAGAGTTCTTTTTCATGTCCGTTCCACATGAGCAGTGCGCCCCAGCCTCCGGGCCCCGGATTGCCACTACAGGCCCCGTCTGTATAAATTGTGATAACCTGATCTGACATGGTAAGAATTAGTGCTCCTGCGCCTGATGATATTTTAATTTGGCGACATATTCCGCCGGGCTTTTAGGCTTAACAAATTCATCCCCGGGATGAAACAGAAAATCATGAAGACGGGTCATCAAAATTCTTAAAGCCGCCGCCCGACACATCAGTGAAAAATGCTTTTTTTCATTCGTTTCCAGTGGTCTTACCGACTCATAGGCCTGCATAAAGGCCTCAAATCGTTCTGTATCAGGTCGATCCGCCTCATCAAAACACCAGGCGTTTAACACAAGAGCCAGATCATAAAGAAGAAAATCAGAACAGGAAAAATAGAAATCAATGACTCCGTATGTTTTTCCCTCTTTAAAAAAGACATTGTCCGGGAACATATCGGCATGCACAACCGCTTTTGGTAAATCTACCGGCATGTTATTTTCCAGATAGGACAGCTCTTCTTCCAGCAAAGCCGCGAGTCCTTCTTCTACGTCATCCGCTCTTGATTTTGTCTTTTCAAACAGTTCTTTCCAGGCAGGTAAGCCCATCGTATTGGGCTTTGATTGATCAAACCGGCCGGACGAGACATGCATCTTTGCCAGATACGCCCCAAGATCGGCACAATGCCCGGCCGTAATATCCGCCGGCACGACCCCGGCCCCATCAAGAAAGGAGACGATAACCGCAGGTTTCCCCTTCAAACGGGTAATAATCTGTCCTGTTCGAGTGGGTAGTGCTTTGGGACACCTGATGTCTCGCCTATTCAAAAAATCTGTATAAGCAAAGAAAAAAGGAAGGTCCTCTGCCCTGACGCGCTTTTCAAAAACAGTCAGGACGAAACGGCCTCTATCTGTAAAGAGATGATAATTAGTATTTTCAACACCAGCCAGAATACCTTCGAACGAGACAAACAAACCCAGATCATATTGTCTGAGAAAAGAAACAAGATCTTCCTGTGTCATTTTTGTATAAACTGCCATCGTACCTGTATCGTTGCACCAAACAGAGACAGGCGCAAGATTACGCCTTCCTTTTTCTTCTAGCGCAGAATACGCGGCACGTTAAAGACTGTATTCTCCTCGACAAAAACGACAGGCTCCAGTTCAACACAAAAACGTTCCTGCAGCGCCTCAATAACTTCATTCACCAGTACCTCCGGGGCCGATGCGCCAGCGGTTAAGCCCATAATTTTTATATCTTCAAACCAGTCCCAGTCTATGTCAGAGGCCCGTTGTAACAAGGCCGCCTTTTTACAGCCATAGGCTTTGCCAACTTCCACAAGCCGGTTTGAGTTTGAAGAATTCGGCGCACCAATAACAATCAGCCCATCCACGCGTCCTGCCACATCACGCACAGCCGCTTGCCGATTCGTTGTTGCGTAACAGATATCCTCACGCAGTGGCTGTTCAATATTCGGGAAACGTTCTTTTAATACAGCCACAATTTCAGCCGTATCATCAACCGATAACGTCGTTTGCGTACAATACGCCAGTGTTTTACTCTGATCAAACGCTATTGTTTTAGCATCCTCAACCGTTTCTATTAGGGACACCGCCCCTTTCGGGAGCTGTCCCATTGTGCCGGTGACTTCCGGATGTCCTTCATGCCCGATCAAAATCAGATGATGCCCTTGTTCATAATGACGTTCAGCCTCCCTGTGAACCTTATTCACCAAAGGACATGTTGCATCTATAAAGAACATTTTACGTCTTTGCGCTTCTTCCGGGACTGCTTTGGGCACGCCATGTGCAGAGAAGATAACGGGGCGCCCATCATCCGGTATCTCTTTAAGAGACTCCACAAAAACAGCCCCCTGCTCTTTTAACGTCTCAACCACAAAACGGTTATGAACAATCTCATGCCGGACGTAGACAGGCGCACCATATTTCTTTAAAGTGCGCTCCACAATTTGAATAGCTCTGTCAACGCCAGCGCAAAAGCCACGCGGTGAAGCCAGTAATATTTTTAAGACAGGTTTATCCATAGGCTCCTATATACGGAATTACAGGCAAACTTGCCACAGCTTTTATTTAGGTTATTTTTGTGGCATTCATTTTTTTAAAGACAAACTTGAAGACGAAGATTAAGGATTACACATAATGAATAGGACTGCTATTTTATCACTTACGATCGCCGGACTTTTATCACTGCCGGCCTGTGCTATCGTTGACAACACCGTTGATACGATCGCCAGCATAGAAATCCCAACCTTCTTTTCTACAAACGCCACAGACAGTAGCAAAACACCTAGAAGAGAATCTATGCCTACAGCCCCTGACAACTGCCCCAAAGTCCAGCTTGTTAAAGACCTCTCTTCACTAACCCAGTTTGAAGATCCCGCAAGTCCTAGAGAATCAAGAAAAATCTCTGAGACTTCCATTACAAGACTTAACAGCTCATGCGCCTATGAAAATGAAAACGTTAACATAGAGCTTTATATAACCTTTGATGGAAAAATAGGCCCGAAAGGACGGATGAGACCTGGCGATGAAGCCTTCTTTTCTTACCCTTACTTTATTGCGATCACGGATGAAAATAACGAAATCATTTCAAAAGATGTTTTCGGCGTCTCTTTTTCCTATCCAAAAGGAAAGAACGAGCAGACCTACAGCAATCAGGTATCACAATCTATTCCGACCCCCGATAAAGCAGCAGGCAAAAACTATAATGTTCTTGTCGGCTTCCAGCTCACACAGGAAGAACTGTCGTATAACCGCAGCAATATGATGGATTAGCTTAACACCCCCTTCCCCTTAGGGGCGGGGTTTTCACACTAGGGAGGATCATAAAAATGCTGCAGCACAGCAGTATTTGAGGATTTGTTTTTCTTATCCACATTGCAGATATGAATAATATTGACAGAAAATTATACTTACGGTTAACTGACCGCTGGCTTTATTTTTTTGTTTAATAAACCAAGAAACAGCACAATGAAAAATATTTTTAGAATGGGATATGCTGCCTCGGATGGATACGACAAGCATCTTCCCCAAAGCGGCTTTCTTTTGCACTCAGCACATCACTCAGCACATAGTGTATTTGACAGAAATAACACACGTTCATGCTGAACTAGATCATTGATTTAAAAATGAAGACCAGAATATACACGCATAAAGCCTGCTTGGACCATATAACCTCCCCCGGACACCCTGATCAGGCACATCGTCTGGAAGCTCTTTACGAGTTATTTGAAAAAGCACAGCTATTTTCTAACATTGATGTTATTGAAGCGCCGCTTGCAGAAAAAAAAGACCTCTATCTGGCCCATCCGCCCTTTTATGTTGGCTCTATAGAGGACTCTATTCCACAGTACGGCACCGTCCTTTTAGATGACGGCGATACAGAAGTATCCCCTGGCTCTGAAGAAGCCGCCTACCGGTCTGTTGGTGCCGTAATCAAAGCGGTTGACGATGTCATGAATAAGGAAACAGAAACCGCTTTTTGTGCAGTACGCCCCCCGGGCCACCATGCGATCTCTGCCAGTGCTCTCGGGTTTTGTATCTTCTCAAATCTCTTTATTGGCGCACGTTACGCACAAGAGCAGTATGGTGTAAAAAAGATCGCTATCGTTGACTTTGATCTGCATCACGGGAACGGCACCGAATTACTAACCCGAAATGCCAAAGATATTTTCTTTATTTCATCGCATCAGTTTCCTTTCTTTCCGGGCACCGGGGATCCTCAGTATGACTTAAAGCACAAGATCATGAGCCTTCCCCTCTCTGCCGGTGATGACGGTTCTGCTTTTAGAAAAGCATATGAGGAAGAAGCCTTTCCCGCCTTGAACGAATTTAAACCAGAACTGATTATGATTTCAGCCGGTTTTGACGGCCATAGAGATGATCCAACAGGTGACCTGAACCTGCTTGAAGAGGATTATGCCTGGATAACAAAAGAAGTGAAAAAAATTGCAGCAAAGTATTGCGACAATAAAATCATTTCAGTGCTTGAAGGCGGCTATAACATGGAAGCCCTAAAGAACAGCGTAACAGCACATATAAAAGCCCTGTCGACCTGATTTAAAAAGTTGCCGACTCTCTCTCTATCTTGTATAAAAACTGAATACCCAACACCCCTTGCACGGAGATTTTTATGAACAGGTTGTCATCTCTCTTTTTGTTCTCGACTCTCATTATGTCCACCCCCGCCCTGGCAGAGGAGTCGCATGTAAGAATTGACCTTCCGGGCATGACCATCATAGCCGATGAAAACAGTGCCTCAGTAGAAGGAACCAGTGTTGATATTGAAACCGAAAACACAGCAACAAACGATATAGCTGGCGATATAGCTGGCGATATAGCTGGCGATATGGCCGACGACACAGACGATGACGATATAATTGGTATTGATACCATTGATATGGATCTGGAAAACGAAACCATCATAGACCGGGACTTCTCCGGTCAGGATTTTAGAGGAAGACTCTTCACCAATGCCACCCTTATCGACGTCTCTTTTCAAGGGGCCGATTTAAGCGAAGCAAATTTCGTCAATGCGACATTCAGAAACTGCGACCTAAGCGACGCTAACCTGACGGCTGCCAATTTCATGAACGTCGAGTTTGAGGACTCTATCCTGACAGACGCCCATGTAGAGGACGCGTCCTTCGTCAATGCTTCATTTGTAAACACAGACACAAGCGGCGTTGACTTTTCAAACGCCAATACGACAAACACAGACTTCGGGGATTAGAACCGAAGTCTCACGCCGTCCTGCGATGACAAGGATATCTACAGGCGGCGCAAGGAAAGTATCTCGTTAACCCTGCTCACATGCTGTGCTTCCTGACCTTGGAGCGTTTGTACAGCGAAACTGTCCAGTTTTTTTCCTGCCAGATAATCGAAATCTCTTTTTAAACCGGTAACCATAACAACCTTCCTTTCTTGTACGCGGGTTTCTTTAAAACTCTTCCCGCTGAAAGTTATCCATAATTAAAGTATACCCTTTTTAAGCCCCCACGAGTTGTGCTTTTTTTGCGCATCTGCTCTGCTTCATCGCCATAGTGGGGTTATTTAATAATGGAAATGAGTCAGATTTTGACTTATACTCGTGGGCTTGTGAGACTGGAAAAAGGACACTTGAGACATGGCAAAACAAAGCGCAGCGCAAGACAGTGCCGTAGAAGATATGAGTTTTGAAGAATCATTATCCGCACTTGAAGCCATCGTCCAAAGCCTTGAAACCGGGAAGGCCTCTTTAGACGATTCTATTTCGGCCTATGAACGTGGCATAGCCCTCAAAAAACATTGTGAGAAAAGGCTAAATGACGCGAAAATGAAAATTGAGAAAATCAGCGTCCAGAAAGACGGTTCTATTGAAACAAACGCTTTTGAAACTGAATAACACAGCACAGGAACAAGACACATGGCCCCTTCCCCAAGAGACGCAAACCCGGAACTCCAAAATGATATGGAGACCGTCTCCAATGAGATAGAAAAAACGATTGAGCGCTTACTCCCTGAAACAGATCTTCCCGAAAACTCTTTGTATGAAGCCATGAGACATGGCACCTTGGGCGGCGGCAAAAGACTGCGTCCCTATATGTTAATGAAATCTGCCGCGCTCTTTAATGTAAATCCGACAAGAGCCAGAAGAACCGCCGCCGCACTGGAATTTGTTCATTGCTATTCTCTGATCCATGACGATCTGCCTGCTATGGATGATTCTTCTATGCGCCGGGGAAAGCCTTCTGTACACGCAGCCTACGGCGAAGCCACAGCCATTCTGGCAGGTGATGCGCTTTTAACGCGTGCTTTTCAGATTTTATCAGAACCGGAAACACATGAAGACCCGCATGTTCGGTGCCGCCTTATTGAAGGCTTGGCAAAAGCATCCGGTGACAGGGGCATGGTTGGCGGACAAATGCTTGATCTGGTTGCAGAAAACAGGGAATTTGATCTTGGCACCATAGGCCGTCTGCAACGCATGAAAACAGGTATGCTGTTCTCCTTTGCCTGTGAAAGCGGTGCTATTTTAGGCCGGGCCGATGAACCACACAGAAAAGCGTTAAGAAACTACGCTCACGATCTTGGCCTGGCCTTTCAGGTCACAGATGATATTCTGGACGTTGAAGCAGACCCTTCGGAAACAGGAAAACCCGCCAATCAGGATGAACAGGCCGGGAAAGCGACTTTTGTCTCTACCATGGGTAAAGACCAGGCAAAGCAACGCGCTGAAATGCTCATACATCAAGCAATCAGGCACTTGCATATTTTTGAAGGCAGAGCACAAGCCTTAAGAAACCTTGCGTTATATGTACTTGAAAGACGCGCATAAAGATGTTATGAAAACGGCCATGAGCCCAAAACTAAATATTATTGACACCCCATCCCATGCGGAAGAGCCTTCTTCTCTTCTGGGCAGAGTCGCTGATCCTAAGGATCTTCGAGGTCTTTCTGCCGCCGCGCTCAAAGAAATTGCGGCAGATGTCAGACGGGATATCATACAAACGGTATCAAAAACAGGTGGGCATTTAGGCGCAAGCCTTGGTGTTGTTGAACTGTCCGTTGCTTTGCATGCCACATTTAATACGCCTGAAGATCGTCTGATCTGGGATGTCGGACACCAGTGCTATGCCCATAAAATTCTAACCGGACGACGCGATAAAATGAGCACGCTTCGTAAAGGCGGCGGCCTGTCCGGTTTTACAAAACGGTCAGAGAGTGCCTATGATCCCTTTGGAGCGGGCCACTGTTCAACCTCTATCTCTGCCGGTCTTGGTATGGCCGTGGCCAGAGATCTGGGCCAAAAAGACCATGATATTATATGCGTCATTGGCGATGGCTCCATGTCTGCCGGCATGGCGTATGAAGCGATGAATAACGCAGGTGCCCTGAAAAGCCGTATGATTGTCATTCTTAATGATAATGACATGTCCATTTCGCCCCCCGTTGGGGCTTTAAGCAAACATCTGACTAAAATTGTCTCATCCAATCCCTATATCGACGCACGCGATATGGCCAAGCAGTTTTCCAGTTTTCTCCCCAAACCGTTAAAGGAAGCCGCCAGAAAAGCAGAAGAAACAGCTAGAGCCGCCCTTGGTGGCGGCACCTTGTTTGAAGAAATGGGCTTTTACTATATCGGTCCGATAGACGGGCATAATATGGATCAACTTCTCCCGGTCCTGAACAATATAAAAAACGCAAAGCGCAAAGTCCCTGTTCTTCTCCATGTCCTGACACAAAAAGGAAAAGGATACGGGCCGGCGGAACGTGCCCCTGACAAAATGCACGGTGTCGGGCGTTTCAATGTCGTCACCGGCACACAATCAAAACCAGACAACCAGCATCCAACCTATACAAGAGTCTTCTCCGACAGCCTTATCCGTGAAGCCAGAAAAGATGACAAGATTGTTGCTGTTACGGCTGCTATGCCGGCCGGCACAGGCCTTGACCGCTTTGAAGAAAACTTCCCCAACAGATTATTTGATGTCGGTATCGCAGAACAGCATGCTGTTACCTTCGCCGCCGGGCTGGCTGCAGAAGGATACAAACCTTTCTGCGCTATGTATTCTACCTTTTTACAACGGGCCTACGATCAGATCGTGCATGATGTCGCCTTGCAGAATCTGCCCGTTCGCTTTGCGATTGACCGGGCCGGCCTCGTGGGGGACGATGGCGCGACACATGCCGGTGCCTTTGATACAGCCTTCCTTATTAACCTGCCCAACATGGTCCTTATGGCCGCCGCAGATGAGGCTGAGCTTTCTCACATGGTCACGACAGCCGCACATTATGATAAAGGCCCTATTGCTTTTCGCTACCCACGCGGCCATGGCCCCGGCACAGCGTTACCTGATGAAGGAAAGATTCTGCCCATTGGTAAAGGCCGCATTATAAAAGAAGGCACAGATATCGCTATTTTAAGCTACGGCACACGCCTTGAAGAAAGCGTAAAAGCCGCTGATATACTTAAGAAAAAAGGCGTTTCAGCCACGGTAGCCGATGCCCGTTTTGCCAAACCGCTCGACAAAGCATTAATTCAGGACTTGTTTAATCGTCATCATACGGTTATTACAGTGGAAGAAGGTGTGCAAGGTGGCTTTGGCAGTGCGGTATTGTCATTTGCCTCAGAAAACGGACTACTAGACGGAAATGTGAGAATAAGAACGATGGCACTTCCCGATCGCTTTGAAGACCATGACACACCCTATAAACAATATGATCGAGCTGCACTGAATGCAAAGCACATAGCGGAAAAAGCTCTTTTGGTGTAATAGGAAAAATCTTCTTGAATAGTCTTACGATGGCCCCGGCAATGACACTGGAACGACCAACAGTTATTTTATTTGATATGGATGGGACAACCGTCCGTCACGTCAATCCTAAACTTCTCCAGCTTTTGGAGGTTCTGGATAGCATTCTTTATAAAATAAGCTCCTTTTTTTCCAATAAAGATCCTGACAAATTGCCCCTGCAAGCCCCATCACACAAGCGGCCCAAGCTTCTGGTCCACAGAACGATGCATAAAATAAGAAGAAAGCCTGTAGACCAGATTGTCGAACCCTGCCCCGGTATTCGTGCACTGCTTAACCTGATCAAAGAGCACCAGATCCCAACAGCCGTTGTCAGTAACGGCTTAGGCGAAGGATATGGTTACGATATTTTAGAAAAATTCGACCTTGATCAATATTTTAACGGGAAGGTCTTTCGCGAAGACATCCAAATATCAAAGCCACACCCCGACCCTATTTTAAAAGCCATTGAAGCCACCGGACACAAAATCACAAAACAAGATGTTGTCTGGTATATTGGAGACAATAGGAAAGACATAACAGCCGCCATCGCCGCCATGGCCCACCTGCCATGCAAAATCCAACCCATCTCATACGGCATGAAAGCCAATCTCGGCATCCTCGAACACAACATCAGCCGCGACCACATCATTACCACCTATTACGAATTTACGGCGAAGTTGAGAGCCTTGCTATCCGGTAGCTAAAATATATAGTCATTCTCATTTAAGAATCCGACATCCAATTCATCGTCCTCACCCGACTGCGGTCAGGTAATGACGATGAATAAGGTTTTTATTACTTTACTTAAACACAAAAGGGTCCAGCGGTTCGTAAAGTATATGTTCTTGCATATTCTGTGCGCGGATAATGTGGTTTGCTATGGGGGACAACGCTTCGTAGACAGCCGCTTGATTGCGCATAAATTGCCCGGCCAGCACCTGTTGTTCCAGCAGGTTGATAAACCGTTCAAACGGCGTTTTTTCACGCGGCAAAGAGACAATATTAAGATCATGTCTGTCTTTTTTACCAAGTTTTACCGCTACATAGTCCAGAGACTCATCAATCCCGCCAAGCGCATCCACCAGTTTATGTTCTTTTGCATGAACACCATCCCAGACGCGACCCTTTGCAATACGTTCCGTCTCTTCCACAGACAGGCCCCTCCCCTCTGACACGCGCGCGATAAAACCATCATAAATGTCATCCAGCATCACCTCATAACGCGCCTGCCCCGCCTTGGAAAAAGGCTTATTCATAGAGAGCATCGACGCATTGTCACCAAACTGGATACTATCCCAGTTCACGTCAATCTTATCCCAAAAGCCACCAAGCGCGAACTTGCCGCCGACGACCCCTATGGAACCGGTTAACGTCTCGGGCAGAGCAAAGATATAATCCGCATGGGTTGAAATCCAGTACCCGCCGGATGCTGCCATATCTCCCATAGACACAACAACCAGCTTATCTTTTTCCTTAGCCCGCAGAATAGCCCGGCGGATCGTTTCAGACGCCACAGGCGAACCACCAGGACTATTCACCCTGATAACAATAGCTTTAACATCATCATCATCCGTTGCATTGGTAATCGCTTCAGAGAGGACATCAGCTGCAGCGACATCTTGGCCAATAGTATAAGGTGAGACATTATCGCCCGTGGTCACAATAGCCCCTGAGACATACACAATAGCTACTTTTTTCTTTGCTGTTCTATGAAAGGATGGCGGTGGATTCAGCCTTGTAGCCAAGGCATATCTCTTTAATAGAAAAAGCTCAATCTCTTCACTTTCCGGGTTACCTGTCAGCTCTTTTTTAATTTCGTTAACGGCAATATCGCCATATTCCAGCCGGTCTATCAAACCAGCTTCGACGGCTTCCTTCCCGGTAAAAAGTCCCTGATCTACGAGTGCTCTCACTTTGTCTTCAGACAGTCCACGCCCTTTGGCAATACCGGTAATCATATGATCAAAGATCGTGCCCAGAACAGTTTCCAATTCCTCTCTGTTTTCATCTGACATGGAAGATTTTGTAAAATTCTCCATCGCCGTTTTGTATTCTTTACGTTGAAAGAACTGAGGCGTAACCCCGAGACGTTTGAGAAGATCACCGGCAAACGGCATTTCGGCATAGATCCCGGCCATAGAAACCGTCCCCACCGGCTGCATCCAGATTTGATCAAACGCGCTGGCCAGATAATAACGGCCAAGACCACCCGTTGCGCTCTCATAGGACAAGGCATACGCTTTTGTAAACTTGCCACTTTCTTTAAAGCGCAAAACAGCTTTGCGTATTTCTTCCATATGAGCCAGTGATAACCCGCCGTTTCTGAACGAAAAAACCAGCCCTTTGACACGATCGTCTTTTGCCGCATAATCAATCGCATCCACCAGTTCCCGTACAGAAGGTCTGTAGAATCCAAACGCCCCCGAAAACGCAGAAGACATTTCTTTTTCGGGCACCGCCCCGTCAAGACGGAACACAAGCACCGTTTTTTCCGGCACCGTCACCTGCTTCACATCACTTGCCAGAAACAGTGTAATCACGACAGACATCGTCATAGAGAAAAGGACGAGAGCCCCAAGCGTCGTCGCTGTGCGTTTCAGTGCTTTACCGATAATGTTCAGCAAGCGAAACCGCTTTACCTTTTGAACCCGCGGCTGCGGGGAATAAACAATCGTCCTCTTATGAGGCCACCCTTTTATCGGCATGGGTCTTATACTCCAAATGTATCAAATGCAAGAAAGTATAAGTTTATACAGAGATGCCTGAAATACAATATAAAGTCTTTTAAAAAAAAGAATTTTTTTAAATTTGGCGTAAAAGAAATTTTATGGCGAAATGGTATCAAGAGACTTTTTAAAATTGGCTTGTATCTCTTTCATCTCAGCTATTATTTGCTGTGCCTCAGCATTCATCTTACGAGAATATTCCAAATCAACCGACCTTCCCCCCGTATAATAGGCAACAGCACATGTAAAACTAAAGGCCAAAGCCGTTAGAATGGCCACGCCGCCTAAAAATATTTTATCTGCATGCTTCTCAAACGTTTGTTTAAGCCCCAATTTCATAAATAGCACTCTCTCAAATAATAAAAACTAAAGGGCAGGCTAGTAAAGAGAATAAATTATGTCAATAAATTTTTACAAACACTGTGCCTTATGACGGAGCCAATGGTCCGCCAAGACGCACGCCATCATGGCTTCGGCCACCGGGACACCTCTGATCCCAACACAAGGATCATGACGGCCTTTGGTAATCAGTTCAGTTTCGTTTCCGTTTACATCAATCGTTTTTGTCGGAATAAGGATAGAACTTGTGGGTTTAAAAGCCACGCGCACGACAATATCCTGTCCTGATGAAATACCGCCCAGTATGCCGCCAGCTTTATTCGAAAGGAAGTAAGGCGCGCCATCCTCCCCTATTCTGATTTCATCCGCATTTTCTTCTCCACCAAGGGCAACCGCATCAAAACCATTACCGATCTCAACGCCTTTGGCAGCATTAATAGACATCATAGCCTTTGCCAGATCGGCATCCAGTTTATCGTAAACAGGGGCGCCCAGCCCTGCCGGAATATTTTTAGCCCGCACTTCCACAATCGCCCCAATGCTGGAGCCTTTCTTGCGTACCTCATCAAGATAAGACTCCCAGCAATCAGGCTCTTTATGCGGGCCTATCTGTACGACTTCACCAGAGATAGAAACCTCCGGCGATAGCTGTGTTTCCAAAACTTTCCGGGCAATCGCGCCGGCGGCCACACGCATGGCTGTCTCACGCGCTGACGAGCGACCACCACCACGATAATCGCGAAAGCCGTACTTTTTATCATAGGTAAAATCCGCATGGCCCGGACGGTATTTATCTTTTATCTCACTGTAATCCTTTGACTTTTGGTCTTCATTCTCAATCAAAAGGCCAATAGGCGTACCCGTTGTTTTCCCATCAAACACACCAGAGAGAATTTTTACCGTGTCAGATTCTTGTCTTTGCGTTGTATGGCGAGACTGCCCGGGTTTTCTTTTGTCCAGATAGACCTGAATATCAGCCTCTGATAATTTTATACCGGGTGGCACACCATCTACAACACAGCCAATAGCCACGCCATGACTTTCACCAAAACTCTGATACTGAAAAAGCGTACCGAACCTGTTGCCGGACATGTGCTAGTCCTCTGTTTTCTTACGGCTGGCGATATTGGCCAACAAAGCGGATGTTTCCTCCACCGCATCCACAGAAAGCATACCAACGGTATGATAACCGGAATCCACGTGATGCACTTCGCCCGTTACACCAGCAGACAAAGGACTCAAAAGATAAAGCCCTGAGCCACCAACATCGTCCGTGGTGACATTCCGGCGCAACGGAGAATTAAGCTCATTCCAGCGCAGAATATGACGAAAATCACCAATACCATTGGCCGCCAGCGTTTTAATAGGCCCTGCAGAAATCGCATTCACACGAATACCACGCGCCCCAAGATCCGTTGCCAGATAACGCACAGAGGCTTCCAAAGCAGCCTTTGCGACACCCATCACATTATAGTGTGGCATAACCCGCTCTGCCCCGTAATATGTCAGGGTCAGCATTGAACCACCATCATTCATAATCCGAGCCGCTTCACGTGCGACATGCGTAAAGGAATAAACAGAAATATCCATAGTTCTCTGGAAATTTTCCCGCGTTGTATCAAGATACAAGCCGTTGAGCTCCTCCCTGTCCGAAAACGCGATGCCATGAACAAGAAAATCTATTTTACCCCATTCTTTTTCGAGAACATCAAATACATGTGCAACGCTCTCATCATCGGTTACATCACAAGGTAACAGAATACTGGATCCCACACTTTCAGCCAAAGGACACACACGACGCTCCAACGCCTCACCTTGATATGTAAAAGCGATTTCTGCCCCCTGTTCAGACAGCGCTTTGGCAATGCCCCAGGCTATAGAACGATCATTTGCGACCCCCATAATCAGGCCACGTTTACCGTTCATCAATTTACAATTTTCTGTCATTTATTCTTCCTTGACTAAACAAAATAATCTCCAAAGACGTATCCTACACATTTTAATCATCTCGTCTAGTGGCTTGCACATCACGCGTATGCGTTCATATACGTTCCGTTAACCAAAATATGATAGAATGTGCTAGATTAATGGGATTTTAGATAAAAAAATTTACGGTTCCTCAAAGGATGATTGAATACAGCGAAGCAAAAGAAAAATGTGATGAAATCTCATCACAGATAAGTGATACATATAGCGGATTGAACATTCGTTATATTCTTTTTCACAACAATCAACACAATGAAGCTGTGATGGTTGAAGAGGACACGCTGGCCGTCCACCCTGCCGGCACTGTCGCAAAAAAAATCCTAAGTTCCATTCCTGATGAAAAAACGAACAAATCAACCTTTTTGGGTCTTGCCGCTCACGTTAAACCCAAGTTCTTTGGCCTGCGAAATGATGTGCAATTCATGGGATTGATTATGATCCATATAGACAAACATGAAACGCTCTCGGATTTGATCGCAGAAGCTTATCATTATAGCTGGCACGCCATCAGCCTTCTTGAAAGATGCCTAAAACCAGAAAACAAAGCACGCTTACGGTCTGTTCCTGTTTACCCTGCCAAGGGAACTATTGTTGAATGTAACGCAAATATGCGTGCTGATATATTCAGTGCCGTGATGATGGAATTCAGAGGCCACAAAGGCTATGCGCATACGCTGGCAGAGCAGCGCACACTGGAATCATTAACCACAACCGCAGGGCATTCCCCTGAAGATTACCCTTTTCCCCTTGCTATAGAATCGACTGAATTTGCTTTGGAAAGCTTAAAAAAATGGCCTAAAAATCCTTCCAACAAGCTCAAACAGGCCTATAGCGTGTCAAAACATGTAGGACGCGTCTTTGACGAAGATTCAATTCAGCAATGGTGGGATTTCAGCAGCGCAGCGCAGGAAATGGCCTGGAAAAAAATATCAAAAGAAGCCATTCTTGGTGCGGCAACCAATACAAGCGATAACCCTTTTATAAAAGCCACCGGGTTGTTGCTTTCAAACATTTCCGGTATCACACCCAGCGAATCTTACGAGCTTGAAAAAACCTACAATGCCTTTATCAGTAGTCATACAAACAAGGAAAGACACTTAAGTACCATTGATGAACGCTTCGAAGCCATAATGGAACAAGGCCTAAAAGAAGAAAGCAACGCACCGTTCATTAAGGAAGCCAACCACCAAAATGACAACTTAAGAAATGGCGTTATCCTTGGTTGGTGCGCTTCTGCCCTGCACGCGGCAGGAAATGCGTTCGAAGGCGCGATCAAGCTTGAAAAAATCCCGGAACATGCCGCAAGACTCGAATTTGAAGGACGAAAAGGAGAAACAAAGTGGGAAGAACTTCATAAGTTAAGCGGAAAAATACAAAATCAGCAAAGAGACGGATATGCCGTTACATTAACTGATATTGCCACATTATGCGAAAAATCACTGGGCCTTTCTTCTGTCCTCAGTTCCATAGAAAAAACACTTAAAGACCCCTCTCACATCAGCCGGTTTTCAGAAGAGCCTAATTTCGCTCTGGCACGCCTTGGGCCATCCACACCACAAGCCGCGCCAAAAGTATCGCCGCCTGTTGCCGCCCCTGCCATGGCCCCTCCCACGCCAGGGCTGGGAAGCCGTGCTACCGTAAGACGCCCTGTTACGAAACAACAAACACCACCGCAAACAAACAGCAAAACGGAAAAAGACGATCAACAATAATAGAAAAAGGCCGTAAAAACCGGCCTTTCCTTTATTTTTGTATTAGAAGAAAATTTTTTTTCAGATTAATTCACAATCTGCCATTGACCATCAGGACGCTGACACGCTGTGCCATTACCGGTTTCAGCGCGGCCATTAATATAAATGGTCTGTTGATACTCACGGCAATAGGTCCCGGACTGTTGATTATATCCATCACGGACAGGCGTCACTGTACCTGAGTGTCCGCTTTCAGGATTGTTCCAGGTAATCGTCTCGCCAATAGGTGCTGTATGTGCTCTCTCATTAGCGCGGCCCATATACATCATATCGGCACGGTCCAGAGATTTCCCGATTTCATTACCGGCCAGAGCCCCAAGCAAAGCCCCCGCACCAGTCGCCCACAAGCGACCGGAACCACTGCCGATCTGTGCCCCCAAAAGACCGCCCAAAACAGCCCCTGTTCCCGTACCGAGCATTTCTTTATTCCCGGTCGTTTCATAGCAGCCCGTCGTCAGACCTAAAGATGATATCGCAGCCACTGTTAAAATAAATTTTTTCATGAATCTTGCTCTTTCTTGTTGTTACGCTAAAACATATAACAAAGATTATCAGACTTAACCAGATTTTGATCACACAGATCAAGTAAATTATATATATAGGATCCGTCATGAATACACCAACGTTTGCAGACAAAAATCCCGTCGTTTTATTTCAGGACTGGTTAGACGAAGCCACAGCCACAGAACCGAACGACCCCAATGCCATGTGTCTGGCAACCGCCGATACAAAAGGCCGGCCCAACGCCCGCATGATGCTTCTGAAAGGCCTTGATGACCGCGGTTTTGTTTTTTACACCAATCTGGATAGCCCCAAAAGCCTTGAAATCATCGAAAATCCGCAAGTATGCCTCTGCTTTCACTGGAAAACCCTGCTCAGACAAGTCCGGGTTGAGGGTATCGCAGAACCTGTCACAAAAGAAGAAGCCGATACCTATTATGCCTCCCGCCCCCGTGGCAGCCGTATTGGTGCATGGGCCTCCCGCCAGTCTCAAAAACTTGAAAGCAGAGACGAATTACTGGCCCGTGTGAAAAAATTTGAAGAAGAATTCAAAGATAAGGAAAATCCACCACGCCCGGAAAACTGGTCAGGCTTCCGTGTCGTCCCCACAGAAATAGAATTCTGGGAACAAAAAGAATTCCGCCTGCATGAAAGAATAAATTTCATCCGTACGGCAGACGGCTGGACAAACGAAATACTAAACCCATAAATTAAGACAAGACACCATGACTGAAGATACTTTAAATTTTACCGCTGATGTTTCCCGCTTACTGGATATTGTGGCCAATGCCCTGTATTCAAACAAGGACGTATTCCTGCGCGAGCTGATATCAAATGCCGCCGATGCCTGTGACCATCTGCGTTACGAAGCTATTGCAAATCCGGCCCTTACAAAAGATGATCCGCATTTCCGTATCCAGCTCTATAAAGAGCCCTCGGCCCGTACCCTGACGATCATCGACAACGGTATCGGTATGAACAAGGACGACCTTGTGACACATCTTGGCACCATTGCCAAATCAGGTACACGCGCTCTGATGGATCAGGTCTCTGCAGCAAAAGATAAAGAGGAAAAGCTCAATCTGATTGGTCAGTTCGGTGTCGGCTTTTATGCCAGCTTTATGGTATCAGACCTTGTTACCGTCATTAGCCGGAAAGCCGGTGAAAACAGCGTATGGCACTGGCATTCAGACGGTAAAACCGGATACACCGTCAAAGAAGCCACAAAAGAGGAAGAAGCTCTTTTGATGGCCACACGCGGCACAGCCGTTATCGTGCATCTTAAACCTGAATACAGCGATCTGCTCCTTGATGAAAAAATCATGCAGGTCGTTGAAACATGGTCGGATCATATTGATTTACCTATTTATTTAGGCGAACCGGATGACGGGGAAGAAAAGAAACCAATCAATGCAGCGTCCGCGCTCTGGACCCGATCAAAATCAGAGATCACAACAGAACAGTATAATGAATTCTTCAATCATCTGACGCACTCTTTCGGTATGGAAGAGCCCCTCCTCACCTGCCACTGGAAGGCTGAAGGCCGTATGGAATATACAGGGCTTTTATATATTCCTGCGATGCGCCCATGGAATATGTTTGACCCCACAAGAAAAGCATCAGCCCGCCTTTACGTGCGCCGTGTCTTTATTACAGATAATTGTGAGGAGATTCTGTACCCCTGGCTCCGCTTTGTCGTTGGCGTGATCGACAGTGAAGACCTCCCGCTTAATATCAGCCGTGAGATGCTGCAACAGAACCTTTTGATTCAGAAAATCAAAAACGGCGTGGCCAAGCGCATCTTGAATGACCTTGATAAGCTTTCCCGCGATGAGCCGGAAAAATTTACAGCCTTCTGGCACCAGTTCGGCGCTGTTATAAAAGAAGGTCTCTATGATGCAGCAGAACACAGAGAGGCCCTCTTCAAAATCTGCCGTTTTTTCACAAGCGAGGGAGAACACAACACCATAACAAGTCTTGAAGAGTACGTATCCCGTATGAAAGACGGACAGGACGAGATTTATTATATAAGCGGCGAAAATGTCAAAAACATGAAAAACAGCCCACAATTAGAAGGCTTTAGAGCACGTGGCCTTGAAGTCCTGCTCTTTAATGACACCATTGATGACTTCTGGCTTCAAATGGCAGATGAGTATAAAGGCAAAAAATTCGTCTCTATCACCAAGGGCGTTATTGATCTGGATAAATTCGAAGAAAACAATAAGCCAGACGCGAACAACAAAGAAGACGATAGTCAAAGTAACACATCAAAAAACATAGACAAGTTACTGGAAACATTAAAAACAACATTAAAAGAAGAAATCGAAACGGTCCGTCTTTCTTCCCGCCTGACAGAATCCCCAGTTTGTCTTGTGGCCTCCGATAAAGACGTAGATCTCCATATGGAACGGGTCTTAAAAATACACCAGCAATATGAAAGTAAAGGTAAACGCATTTTAGAGATTAACAAATCACATCCACTGATTACACAGCTTGCCGACATGGTAGAAAAAAATGCAGACAGTGCCGACATTGACGATGCCGCGTACCTCCTTCTGGATCAGGCAAAAATCATTCAAGGAGAGCCCGTCTCAGATCCTTCAATCTTTGCCAAACGCATGTCAGACTTTCTACAAAGGGGGCTGGCGGCTTAAAAAAATACGATCACCATAAAGGCATGCCCCATCCATCCTAAAGCATGCCTTGGTGGTGGCGGTCCATCATGTCTTCTATTTCGTCATCAGAGAAATCAAAACTCTGCGCGATTTCCTCAATCATGATCTGGCGAACCAGCGCGTTCAGGTCATCACAAGTCTCACACCACAGATCAAGAATCGGGCGCCTATACAACGTAAGAACATCATCATCATTTGCGACTTTACTTTCAACGCCCGGAGAAAGTTGTTTACCCGAGCGGAAAAAACACAAAATCTCGTAAGGTTCATCAGAATCACATTCCTGTTGAACCGCTTCATCAGCAAACTCTTCAATCTCAATAACCAGAGAATCGCAGAACTCAAGTAACTCTTCAGGAAAAACTTCGAGAATCGATTTGGAAATAACCTCCAGATCAGCAATTGATGGAGGCGATGCAAAATTCATGATAAGTTCGCGCCTGCTCATGGACGTACTCTCCAAAACGATAAATGTTCGATTCAAAGGGGAAGTCTACGCTCAAAATTCTTTTTTGCCAATCAGGATTTTGCCAAGAACTAACAATTTTATGAAAAGGATTAAACATTAAACACCAGACGGCATTTGCTTACGACATCAATTCAAATCCCTATGAGCGGTGCTTTTTAATACTTAAGTATAGTGCAACACACTGCCACATCGAACAAAATTGTCCATATAAGGAAACCAGCCCTTCACCTTCTTCCTTATACACTGTATAATGCCCTCTGGGATAAACCAGCTTCTACTCGGAAAGCCGCGCATAATCATGACATACGATTTCTCGAAAGCCAGCATACTCATTGTTGAGGATATGAATCCTATGCTGACACTAACCAGATCCCTTTTGGGCATTTTTGGCTTCAAAAATATTTATACAGCACAAAATGGAGAAAGAGGATTTGATCTGTTTATTGAAAAGAAACCGGATATCGTGCTGACCGACTGGCTGATGGAGCCAGTCAATGGCGTAGAACTTGTACATAAAATAAGAAATGATAAACGCTCTCCCGACCCTTATGTACCTGTCATTCTGATGACTGGCTACTCACACAAGCTGCGCGTTGAAGAGGCCAGAGATAACGGTATAACAGAATTTCTGGTAAAACCGTTTACCGCCAAAGACTTATTTACTCGAATTTCCCAGGTGATTGAAAAACCAAGGCAATTTGTAGAGGCGCAAAATTTCTTCGGGCCTGATCGACGCAGAAAAAGAGCGAAGGATTATCAAGGCCCTGAAAAAAGAGAAGAAGACACCGTCGATGCCCACAGGGATGAAAGGAAATTTGAGATTTTACAAAAACTCAGAGAATCTGTAAAAAAAACATAGCCCTATGGTTTTTGATCCAGCAAAATTTTATGTAACTAGATAAAGGTTTTTTTACCCGTGACCGAGTCAGAAACACCGAAAAAAGCCCGTTTTATTACGCCGCCTAACAAATTGAAAAAAAAGGTAGGCACGGGCAATATAGACCCCGCACTCCTAGATAAAGCACAAGCTTTTATCAGGGATAATCCTGTGGCGTTTGAACCCTATGCCATGGAAGAAATAAAAAAGATAGAAACTATCCTAAAAGAAATTAAGACAACAATTAAGACTGAAACCTTCGATGGCAAAAAGGTCATTGAGCGTATCACTAGCCCCGTTATGATTTTGAAAGCCAATGGCGGTATGTTCCGCTATATGATGGTGAGTGAAATTGCAAATATCCTTTTGCAATTCCTTGAAAACCTTAACGATTTTAATGACGACACCTTTAAAATTGTTGACGCTAATACAAAGACTCTAAAGGCTCTCATCCTGAACAAAATCAGCGGCAGCGGCGGACAGGAAGGCTATGAACTCTCGAAAGAACTTTATGGCGTCTGTGAACGCTACTACAATAAATACAACATAGAAGTATGATCCCCCCCTTTGCTTTTCCCGCAAGAGAGGCCTTTTAGGCCGAACATAAACAACGTGACTCCAGAACAAAGAGCACGGCCTATACCGTGCACATTATTTGACGGCTAGATACTGCGCGTTGCTTCTTCTTCTAAACGACTATAAATAAAATGATTTTTTCGAATCATTTTATATAGGATGAGATATACGTTACCATTGGAGATCCGTGTGGGCCTGTTTTACTTCCGGTAAAAGCGGTAAGTAGTCTTCAATTTCACCAATATAAGGAAAAGACGGTTGTGTTCCTTTTCTTGTACAAGCCAGAGCCGAGGCGACACTCGCCCTTTTTAACGCATCAATATAATTAAGTTTTTGATGAATACCGGCCGCAAATGTGCCACAGAACGCATCACTGGCCCCCGCTATATCAACGACCTCCATATTATCCATATCTTCAACAGGCAGTGGCGGAATTCCCCATCCCTCCCCTTCCTGCGTAACAACGACGGCCCCCTTAGGCCCAAGGGTTATAATGCATGTTAATTCGCATTTCTGGGCGATTGCCCGCGCAAGACTGCACGCGTTATCAGCCCCTTTAACCCCTGTCACCTGAGCGATCTGCTTCGCTTCATTCTTATTAACAATAAGGTAATCCAAAAGACTGATAGCCTTTTGAGGAATGATAATGGACGGGGCCAGATTTAAGATATTGCACACACCACGTTTTTTAGCCCGCTTCATCAGTTTTATATTTTCTTCCGGTTTAACCTCCATCTGCATAAGGAGTACACCGGACTCTGTTAAAACCTCATCAGGAACCTGTTCATTTGATGTTTCCATGTTTGCGCCCAAAGCAATCACAACCTGATTTTCTCCGTCAGGCACAGAAGATACAACAGCGCACCCGGTTGGTGCGGCACTCGACACCCCCACACCAGACACACGGACACTTTCCTTTTTAAGGGCCTTTTTCAAACGCGTGCCAAACGAATCATCACCAACCATACCAACCATAGCGACATCACCACCGGCACGCGCTGCGGCAAGAGCCTGATTCGCCCCTTTTCCCCCGGGGGTCAAATTATAATCACTGGCCAGCATCATGTCCCCTGTCACAGGAAAAACAGGCAGACTCATGTTGACATCCATGTTCAGGGAACCAAAAACAATAATCACTAAATGTATCCTTCTTTATAAATTTTATTATTCAAAGGCATAGATATCGTGAAAAAGATCCAGCCTGATTTAGTGTTTTGTCAAGAACAGCCATAGTGCGCCCCATATCAGGGCTTTCATCATTTAGCCACACATACATAACTTTAAGATAAACAAAGCAAAGCCCGGAGAGAACAATAGCGCGTTTATATCCAGAAAAGGACAAACCAGCCACCTTTACTATCTTTAACATGGAACGGCTTAGGAAAGGAAGGCAAAATACGGTATCTTCCGGTGCCTGCTTAAATGAGCGCAATATAGATAAAGAGGCCTGACGTTTCTCGTTCAACGCATCAAAACGTGCCATAAAAATATCAAACAAGACATCTTTTGTTTCGGTCTCAGGCTCAAAGGTTTCAGACGTTGAACACATGGCATTATCCAAACAATGATGCCAAAAGCCAACAAGGTCCATTTTGTCTTCAAAATATTCTTTATAGTCCTCTACGGAGAGTCCTGCTTTTTCAGCAATCTCACCGACGGTTACATCTTCCCACGCCTTATCTGAGGCCAGAAGAAGTGCAGCAGTTAAGATTTTTTCTTTTTTCGTTTGTTTGGGCATAAGGTTTCTTATACAAGAGGTGCGGGTTATTTTCAAAGAGAGAAAAAAGGAAAAAAATCACAATGTCTGAAATGGGATTGCTCGCGGTTGGTAATGCACTGGTGGATGTACTGGCCCCGGTTTCTGATGAATTCGTAGAGAACCAGAAAGAAAAAGGTATGCTTAAAGGCGCTATGACCCTTATTGATCACGACAGAGCCACAGAATTATACAATTCCATGCCACCTGCTACCGAAATGTCTGGCGGTTCTGCGGCGAACACTATTGCATCATTTGCTTCATTTGGCGGCAAAGGGGCTTATATCGGTAAAGTTTCGGACGATCAACTCGGCAACGTCTTCAAACACGACATGTCCGCGATTGGTGTTAACTACACCACTAGCCCTCTTACCAAAGACGGCGTTTCAACTGGCCGCTGCCTGATTCTCGTTACACCGGATGCCGAGCGCACAATGAACACCTATCTCGGGGCCGCTGTAGAACTTGGCCCGGACGATATTGATCCGGCACTTGTCTCTGCTGCACAAGTGACATATCTCGAAGGCTATCTGTTCGATCCGCCTCAAGCAAAAGAAGCCTTTAGAAAAGCAGGGATTATCGCCCATGATGCAGGCCGCCGTCTTTCCTTGTCATTGTCGGATCCTTTTTGCGTTGGCCGTCATCGTGAGGACTTTAAAGACCTTGTGGCGAATCATGTTGATATTCTTTTCGCCAATGAAGAAGAAATTATGTCTCTCTATGAAACAAGCAGCTTTGAAGACGCCGTAGAGGCGGTACGCTCGAAATGTGAAATTGCCGTTCTGACACGCAGTGAAAAAGGTTCTGTCATTCTTTCAAACACACATAGTTTTGACATAGAGGCCGTTCCGCCTTCTCAACTCGTGGACAGTACAGGGGCTGGCGATTCTTACGCCGCAGGATTCCTGTATGGTTTCACCCAAGGCATGTCTCTTGATGTATGTGGAAAACTCGGCGCAAAAGCCGCAACAGAGATTATTTCCCACATGGGGCCACGCGCACAGCACAAACTCTCTGCCCTGTTGTAGGCATTATCCTGCCCATTTGCGGCGTAAATGGCACAGTCTCTCCTGATAGAGTCTGGACACTTCCGGGTTTTTGCTGACGATTCGGACCTCTTCCATGTCGTCTGGCAAGCGTTCAATTATGCCATTAAGGGAGAGCCTGACCGCCCGTTTATGCGGGAATTTTTTGCGTTGCTGAACCCCCATGGCCGGTATAGCCAGTTTTTTGATGTCAGCCTTTCCGGCCAGATCTACTATCCGCCGATACCCCTTGATCAAGGCTTTTTCCTCACTGCCGATGCCATCCTTCCAGAAAGGCAGCAGCATGAGGAACAATCTTTTGTAAGGCAGATCAAAGGCTGGTATATCGAACACATCTCCGGCTTTTGGCTTGTACACATGCTCCAGCACATAATCATCCAGCGCCTGTCCTGCTTTTTCAAGAAGTTTCTGGTTCAATGTACCGTCCCAGCCCAGCCCCAGTGTCATAAAAAAAACCAGACCATCGACATCGGTCTGATCCCAAATGCTCCCCTGCACCAGTTTTATTTTTTCAAGAAGATCGGGATTGGTCTTCACGGAAGGTTCTGTTATGTATTGGACCATGTTTAGATTTCTACTGATTCTGATTTTGATCTGTGCCCCAGCACACGCAAGCGAGCTATCCAGCGATATCTCGCCTGACAGGCCTTACGGCATTGCCATGCACGGCACACCTAAATATACAGAAAAATCCGCGCATCTGGAATACGCAAATCCAGATGCGCCAGAAGGAGGACGGTTTATTTATTCCGCCCTTGGCACATTTGACACCGTCAACCCTTTCTCCATTAAAGGAAAAGCAGCCGAAGGTCTTGACTATATTTATGACCGTTTAAGCATCCGCACATGGGATGAGCCTTTTACGCTCTATCCCCTGATTGCCGAGCGTTTCGATATAGCGCAGGACCGCTCCTCTCTTACCGTCCATATCAATCCCAAAGCACGCTTTCATGATGGTTCTCCCATTACGGCAGAAGATGTTCTCTATTCTTTTGATACATTAAAGAACGAAGGCCGTCCTAATATGCGGCGTGTTTACCGTCTGGTCAAACATGCAGCCAAGACCGATTCTATGACCGTTCATTTTGACTTTGGAGACGGATACGATCAGGAAACCCCGCTTATTCTGGCCATGATGCCTGTGCTTTCCAAAGCGTACTGGAAAGACAGAACTTTTGATTCTACAACGCTGGATGCCCCCTTATCCAACGGCCCCTACCGAATCAAAACCATAGATCCGGGCCGTAAAATTGTTTACGAACGCGTGCCTGATTACTGGGCCAAAGATCATTTTGCCCGAATCGGACACAATAATTTTGATGAAATTGTCTATGACTATTTCCGCGATGACATGGTGGCTTTTGAAGCCTTTAAAGCCGGCGAGGTTGATTTTAGACGCGAATATAATATTGGCCGCTGGTCTTCCGGCTATGACTTTCCCGCACTGACAGAAGGCAGAGTAAAAAAAGAAGCCATCCCGCACAGCCGACCGGAACGACTCCGCTCTCTTATCTTCAACACAAGACGCACCCCCTTTGACAATATCAAAGTGCGTGAAGCGTTAGACCTTGCCCTTGACTTTGACTGGATCAACCAGAACATCTTCTATGGACAATATAAACGCATCACAAGCTTTTACCCGAACTCGGAACTGGCCGCTACCGGGCTTCCATCGGAAAAGGAGCTTGCCTTGCTAAAACCATGGGAAGAATCACTCCCTGACACAGTATTCGGGCCGGCGCAGACTCAAACAGACGCCATAAAAGACAAGCGCACCGCCTTGCGCAAAGCCAATGCACTGCTCAATGAAGCAGGCTATCCTGTACAGGATGGCAAACGATTCTCTTTTGAGATTCTGATTAACGCACCAGAAGATGAAAAAATTGTTCTATCCTATAAACAGGCGCTGGAACGCCTTGGAATCACCGTAAGCATCCGCGTACTGGATACAGCCTCATTCAGAGACCGCTTAAACGACTATGACTACGATATGGTTTTATACCACTGGATCTCCTCTCTCTCCCCGGGCACAGAGCAAATGCTATACTGGAGCTGCGAAGCCGCAAACCAGCCGGCACGCTGGAATTACCCCGGCATATGCAGTAAAGCCGTCGATTCCATCGCTAGCGGAATCGCACAAGCCAAAACAAGGGAAGATCTGGTTACCCATGTTCACGCACTGGACCGTATTTTATTCCACAGCCATTATGTGATTCCCCTCTATTATGCCGGAAAGGACTTTGTCGCCTACAACACAGCATTTCAAAGGCCTGAGAACACACCCATATACGGGACAATACTGGAAACATGGTGGATGACTCCAAATCAGGCTAAATGAGGATTGAGATACACGTTCCGACTTGTTATGCTCTCAGCAGAGATAAAAAATTATCCGAAGTTTTCAGATACACGTTTTCAGATATTAGGGTTCATCTAAATGTTCTATAAAAAACACCTTATTCTTGCACTGGCTTGTCTTACTGTTTCTGCCTGCGCAAACCCACAAAAAGAGATCGAGCTTAACGGCCAGTACTGGCAAAGAAAGAACGCAAGCTCTGCGCTTTGGACCAGAGGCCCAAAAGCACAGCATCTGTTGCATCAGGACATGGCACGCTGTACGACCGAACTGATTGAGCTTGAGCGTTTAGGCTCCATTCGCAATGCTATTCCTGCAGATAATAACGGGCGCACGACCATACCACCTGATCCGAGAACACCGGAAGGTCACATGGCCCAATGGGACACGCCAGAGCGGGACGGCTATCTTTATGCCGAACATGCCGATTATCATGATTTTGAAACCTGTATGACGTTCAAAGGCTGGGAACGGGTTGAGCACCTGCCTTATGACACCGCGGTACGCGCCAGAGATAACTATCTTGACACCATTGTTTATCAGGGACATCGGTCAAAATACGGTGACACCTATAATGCATCACCTGAAAGCCCTGCTTACAAGCACCTGAATGAGTAAACGTGAGTAAGTGTGTAAATCTCCGTTCAAGGCCCCATCTTTACGGTGGGGCCTGTTTTTATAGCATTTAGCACAGCCTCAACCTCAAGCGATCCCATAAGGGAACGATCCAGTGTTTTTGCATCATACCCCTCGAATCCGGTCAGTTCTTCATAACTTTCCGGCGTCCGAATAAAAGATGCTTTCCATGGACTATATTGGTCTGACCGGGTGGGGCCAAATAGCCCCAGTGTTGGTACAAAAGACGCCGCCGCACAGTGCATCAGACCGGAATCATTCCCGATATAATACTGACACCTTGCGATACAGGCCGCCGCCAGACCGGGAGATCCCTTGGCTATAAGATCAATGCGTTTTTCCTGCGATATAGAATAAAGAAGCTTTTCTGCATCAACCTCTTCACCGGGCGCCGCAAAAACAGCGACGCGCCATCCGTCAAATGCCCCCCCCTCTTCTGTCAGTCTTTTGGTTAATTCAATAAAGTTTTCAACAGGCCAGGTCTTTCCAATCCAGTTTGATGTAGGGCAAATGCCTAAAACATTCTGGCCCGGTAGAATCAACTCTTTTGCCTTATTCTTTTGCTCTTCACTAAAATAAAGCTTGGGGTTCGGCACTTTTTCAAGGCCCATACATTGTGCATTTTGTTCAACTTTGTGCCGTGTCTTATCAATTCGGCTGCCGTGTATATAGCGTTTTTTGGCAAAAATCAGACGAGATACGGCACTATTGCGTAAATCCACAACCATATCCCAGCGCGTACCAATAACCTTCTGCCACAACGCCATCCAGTGCTTATTACGCTTTTGCTTTTTTAAGACAATTAACTCATCCAGATGAGGCAAACCATCAAACAAACTAGCCGCAAGCGGGCCGCACACAAGGGTAATCCGGCTTTGCGGGTATGTCGTAATAATATGATCCAGCAATCCGGTGGAGAGCACCGCATCACCAATACGTGTCGATGTAATAAACAGAACTTTCATAAGAGGTTATAGAACGCTATAGTCCTGTCCATGTCAAAGATTCATTACGTATTTTGGGATAGCGATAACACACTCATCGATTCGATGGAAATGCACTGGCGCAAACATGTTGAGACACTCAAAAGCCACGGCATTGCCCTTAAAGAAGAACACAGACCGCTGATCTACCGCAACAACGGCGTCCAAAACTGGCAATGGCTCCACAAAGAGCTTGGTTTAACACTGCCACAGGAAGAGTATCTGCAACAGATAGATAACTGGTATTTCGAACATCTGGATCACATCAAGATACGAGACGGAATCATCGAAAGCCTTTCCCTGATTAACGAACGCGGCATCAGGCAAGCTGTCATTTCAAGCGGCAGAAAACGCTCTGTCATGGCCCCTTTAACGGCTAAAAACCTCACGAAATATATGAGTTTTATTCTCTGCAATGAAGATTATGACAGCAACAAGCCCGATCCAGCCCCTTATCTTGCTGGCATGAAACGCATGGGCCCGGATGTTACCGGCGAACAGTGTCTGGCCATAGAAGATGATCCCAAAGGCGTAGAAGCCGCGAAAGCCGCCGGCATGACCGTCATTCACAGAAAACTGAGCCAGAACCAGCCCAACGCCCCGCTCGCCGATGCCGTCTGTTTTGAGGGAGAAACGTTGCTCAAACAACTTTCTTCTTATCTTCTTCTGCCCTCAGCTTCGCACGAATAGTCGCTTGCGCCGCGGCCAGACGTGCGATGGGGACGCGGTAGGCCGAGCAGGACACATACGTCAACCCTGCGCGTTCACAGAAATCAATAGAATCCGGGTCTCCACCATGCTCGCCGCAAATACCCAGCTTGATATCAGAGCGCACAGAATGACCCTTTTCTACAGCAATTTTAATGAGCTGCCCCACCCCTTTTTGATCAAGACTGACAAACGGATCCTTTTTAAAGAGTCCCCGCTCCACATAAAACGGCAGGAAAGAGCTGGCATCATCACGGCTGATTCCCAGTGCTGTCTGTGTCAGGTCGTTTGTACCAAAACTAAAGAAAGCCGCTTCCCTTGCTATGTCATCGGCTACAAGACAACTACGTGGCAGCTCAATCATTGTACCAACCTGATAATCAATTTTTGTGCCCTGCTCTGCCATGACCGTTTCTGCTGTTTTCTGAACGGCTTCTCTTAAAATAGCGAGCTCCTTGCGTGTGGCAATCAGGGGAATCATAATCTCTGGAATAATGGCTTTCCCGCCTTCACGCACGACCATAATGGCCGCTTCAATAATAGCGCGGGCCTGCATTTCATAAATTTCCGGATACGTGATCCCAAGGCGACAGCCTCTGTGTCCCAGCATGGGGTTAGACTCACGCAATTCATCAAGACGGTGACATACTTTTTCCTCACTCAGACGCGCATTCCGGGCAAAGAGGGCTATATCCTCCGCTGTATGTGGCAAAAATTCATGCAAAGGCGGATCCAGCAAACGGATGGTTACCGGCAGGCCATCCATAATTCTGAACAGCCCTTTAAAGTCCGCCCGTTGTTCCGGTAAAAGCTTTGCCAGAATATCGCGGCGCTGGCGGCCATTTTCAACAAAAATCATTTCACGGACTTTTTGAATACGCCCCGGATCAAAGAACATATGTTCCGTCCGGCACAAACCAATGCCCTGAGCCCCAAAGTCTCTGGCCGTTCTGGCATCTTCTGGCGTTTCAGCATTGGCCCTTACCGCCATACGACGCATCGTATCGGCCCATTCCATCACCGTAGAAAAGTCACCGGACAAGGAGGGTTTCAGCGTTGGAATTTCCCCTCTCATGACTTCACCTGTAGAACCATCAATTGTGATCAGATCGCCTTCCTCAATTTCAAGACGCCCCGCATACATACGCTTGCCCGCATAATCAATTCGCAAACTACCGGCCCCCGCCACACATGGACGGCCCATGCCGCGCGCCACAACCGCCGCGTGACTGGTCATACCACCGCGCGTTGTCAAAATGCCTTGCGCCACATACATACCATGAATATCATCCGGCGATGTTTCAACACGCACAAGAATAACTTTTTCGCCTTTTTCAGCTCGTTTTTCTGCTTCTTCCGTTGAAAAGACAACCCTGCCGCTGGCCGCTCCGGGAGACGCCGATAAACCGTGCCCGATAACATCACGTTCTGCCGCCGGATCAAGGGTCGGATGTAAAAGCTGATCCAGCATATCAGCGTCGATACGCAAAAGGGCTTCTTCTTTTGTAATAAGCCCTTCTTCTACCATATCCACCGCTATTTTAATCGCTGCCCCGGCTGTCCTTTTTCCGGTTCTTGTCTGAAGCATATACAGTTTACCCTGCTGAACCGTAAACTCTATATCCTGCATCTCTCTGTAGTGATGTTCCAGCGTCTGGCGTACTTCATTCAGCTTTTTGAACATCTCCGGCATAATTTCTTCCATCGCCGGCGTTTCAAGACCATCCCTTTCTTTGCCGATTCTGGTCAACGACTGCGGTGTACGAATACCAGCAACGACATCCTCACCTTGCGCATTCACAAGATATTCACCATAGAAGTAATTGTCTCCTGTTGAGGGATCTCTTGTAAAAGCTACCCCTGTGGCTGAATTTTCTCCCATATTGCCAAAAACCATTGCCTGCACATTCACCGCCGTTCCCCAGTCATCAGGAATATGGTTCATCTTGCGGTAAAGCATAGCCCGCGGCAGATTCCATGATTTGAAAACCGCACCAATGCCGCCCCATAACTGCTCAAGAGGTGCTTCAGGGAAACCATTTTCCAGCTCTTCTTCAACATGCGCCTTATAAGCCGATACAATATCCTTCCAGCCTTGCGCTGTGACATCTGTATCCTTGTTACAACCGTGCTCTTTTTTGTAAGAATCCAAAATAGCTTCAAAATCATGATACGGAATGCCTAGAACGACATCGCTATACATCTGGATAAAGCGGCGGTAACAATCCCAGGCAAAACGCTCATCTCCCGCACGTTTTGCAAGACCTTCAACGGTTTCATCGTTAAGCCCCATATTGAGAACGGAATCCATCATGCCCGGCATTGACACTCTGGCACCGGAACGGACGGACAGTAAAAGCGGATTTTCCGGGTCACCAAATTTAGCCCCCATGGCCTCTTCCATTTTGGAAACGGCCTGTTCCATCTGCTCCCTTAATTTAGAAGGATAAGAACATTCATTTTCGTAGAAATAAGTGCAAGCCTCTGTCGTGATCGTAAATCCTGGCGGGACAGGCAAGCCCATACACGCCATCTCGGCCAAATTAGCCCCTTTTCCGCCCAAAAGATTCCGCATCGTTGCATTACCTTCTGTCGTCTCTCCACCGAAACCATACACCCATTTTGTCATCACCAAACCTCTTTCTTATTTTCATTTTTATACGTTCAGGATCTTCTTCTATGACACCATTTTCCTTATAACGACTTTAACAGCATAAGGCAAAGATCATTATCAACAATCCTCGTTTCTCCGTAAAATACCGGTGCCCTGTCATAAACCAATCCTTGACCATCAGGCTCATATCCCATTGATATATATAGTTTTTGTGCACCTCCAAAAATAGAAAGGAGCCCTACAGAAATACCTATCATATCTCTGCCCTCCTCACGCGCCAAAGCCTCACAAAACGTAATAAGAGCCTTTGCTATGCCCTGCCTGCGATAGTCGGGATGCACAAACAGCCCCTGAATTTCTGGAATGCCCAATTTTCGAAACGGTGAATATTTTGGATTTTTATTGTAAAAACAAAATGCTGCATCCTCTTCCTCACATTTTGCAATAAAAATTTCAAGGCACCCTTCTTTTTGCGATAAAAACACTTGTTCCAAATATGCCTTGTTAGCCTCTCCGCCACCTTCCATCTTAAAAAGAATACATAAATCATCAGATAAAGCTTTACGAACGGTCACTTTTTGGGGCATGCTCTTGCTCTGTTTTTGAAAGTTGAAACTCTAGGACTTAATATTAATTATGAGGTTTATTCTATGTCTTGCCCGGCCACAAAACAAGATACTACCACCCAAACACCTGATATGAAAGACATTGTTGCACTGGCGAAACGCCGCGGCTTTGTTTTCCCCGCTTCAGAAATCTATGGCGGTATCAACGGTTTTTGGGATTTCGGACCTTTGGGCGTAGAACTAAAGAATAATATCAGGGATTTGTGGTGGAAGGCGATGGTTATCACCCCCCCGATCGGCCCTGACGGAGAGCCCGTCCAGATCGTCGGTGTGGACTCAGCCCTTATTCAAAACCCCAAAGCATGGGTAGCTTCCGGCCATGTGGGCGGCTTTTCTGATCCTATGGTAGACTGCCGCGAAACAAAGCTGAGATACCGCGCAGACCATTTGATGGTCCTTGTGCCTAAAGATGGCGAAGGCCCATGGGTTGCTGTACACGAAGAAGCAGAACCCGAAGAAATCGAAAAACGCCTCAAAAAAGTGGCAAAAGGAAAAGCTGCCGGAGACTTTGAAAGAGCCCCTCTTCCCCAAGTCGATACAGCAGATTACGGCAAAATCATTGCCCCTGATACAAACACAGCCGGCACACTGACAGAACCTAAAGAATTCAACCTCATGTTTGAAACCTATGTCGGTGCCACACAAAGCGAAGACAGCAAAGCCTATCTTCGCCCGGAAACGGCACAAGGCATCTTCCTGAACTACAAAAATGTGCTGGACAGTTCCCGCGTTCGAGTCCCGTTTGGTATCGCTCAAATCGGTAAAGCGTTCCGGAACGAGGTAAACCCCAGAAACTTTATCTTCCGTTCCCGCGAATTCGAACAAATGGAAATGGAATTTTTCTGTCACCCGGATGAGGCTCAAAAATGGCGTAATTTCTGGTTTGAAGAGCGTGTGCGCTGGTGGAAATCCATTGGTATTTCTGACAAAAACCTTCAAATGCGCGACCATGATTCAGATGAGCTGTCCCACTACGCTAAAGAAGGCTATGGCACCGCCGACGTCGAATACCGTTTTCCCTTCACAGCCCCCGGTTTTGGTGAGCTCGAAGGCATTGCCCACCGCTGCGACTTTGACCTGAAACAGCATCAGGCCCATTCCGGCACAAAACTTGAGTATATGGATCCGGTAACCAATGAGCGTTACCTGCCACACGTCATCGAACCAGCCTCCGGTTTAACACGCGGTACACTGGCCCTTCTGTGCGAAGCTTACACCATTGATCCAAACCGGCCTTCTGGTGTTTATCTCAACTTCCTGCCATCTGTTGCCCCTAAGAAAGCGGCTATTCTGCCACTCACGGCAAAAGGAGCGCATCCTGAAATCGCACAGAAGCTTTATATGGATCTTCGCGAGCATTACAATATCGACCTTGATATAAAACAGAACATTGGTAAACGCTACGCCCGTCAGGATGAGATCGGCACTCCGTTCTGTTTCACCATTGATAATGACACCATCGAAGATCAAACAGTCACTGTGCGTCACAGAAACACAATGAAGCAAGAACGCATCCACATGGATAACATTCTTGAATTCATGCAAAAGGAAATGGCCCTGCTTTCAAGATAATGAAGAACAAAGACCTTTTATGTTTTTTTCTCTGCCTCGGTATTCTGTTTATACCGCTCGCAGGATATTGTGATTGCGGGTGCAAAGGAAACAGTACCGATAAGAAAAAAATATATTACAACGATTTGCGCAAACGCTGCAAAATAAGATCGAATCAAGCCTGCTGTCTGTCTTCTGTCGATTATCTTGAAAAAAACAATCTGCACACCCCCCAAAATGGAACATGCGAGAAAGGCTATGTGGCTTACACCGTAGTAAAATGCGTATCCAGCTATCAGGCCTGCGTACCCCAAGAGGATTAACGCCCGTTAAAATCACATCGTAATTTACAGGCACGCTTTTTAAATTTTTTTGATCCACGCCCTTTTTTGCTACGTAATAACCAGTGATAATAAAAAAGCTTGCCATTTGTTGGGAGTTTTTCTATTTCATTCTCTGGATTTTGTAGATTTCTGTGCTATAAGACAAGATCATGAAATCCGAAAAAAGGGAATTAGAGGAGTGCCACTTTTATTGGGCTTCTTTATGTGTTCGCCACTAAGATAAACGAGGTAAAAAATGAGCAAAGTTATAGGTATCGACCTAGGAACAACAAACTCTTGTGTTGCCGTGATGGACGGCAAAGAATCAAAAATCATTGAAAATGCAGAAGGTGCAAGAACCACCCCTTCCATGGTTGCGTTCAGCAAGGATGGGGAAATGCTTGTCGGGCAACCAGCCAAAAGACAGGCTGTTACGAATCCTGAAAACACGCTTTATGCAATCAAGCGTCTGATCGGGCGTCGTTTTGATGACCCGGAAGTCGTCGATATGAAGAGCAAAGCCCCTTTCAATATCATTGAAGGAGAGAATGGCGATGCCTGGGTTGAAGTAGAAGGACAAAAATATGCGCCTTCGCAAATTGCCGCCTACATCCTGCAAAAAATGAAAGAGACAGCGGAAAGCTATCTTGGCGAAAAAGTGACAAAAGCTGTTATTACTGTACCAGCCTACTTCAATGACGCGCAAAGACAGGCCACAAAAGATGCCGGTAAAATTGCCGGTCTGGAAGTGGAGAGAATCATTAACGAACCAACCGCCGCAGCACTGGCTTACGGTCTTGATAAGAAAGACACCGGTACAATTGCAGTGTACGACCTTGGTGGTGGTACCTTTGATATCTCCGTTCTGGAAATTGGCGACGGTGTTTTTGAAGTAAAATCAACAAATGGCGACACCTTCCTTGGTGGTGAAGACTTTGACTTGCGGATTATTGACTATCTGGCCGATGAGTTCAAAAAAGAACAATCCATTGATCTTCGTAATGACAAGCTGGCCCTGCAACGCTTGAAAGAAGCCGCTGAAAAAGCTAAAATTGAGCTTTCCAGTGCCACACAAACTGAAGTTAACCTGCCCTTCATCACGGCAGACCAGTCAGGCCCCAAACACCTGAATGTCCGACTCTCCAGAGCAAAACTCGAATCTCTGGTAGACGATCTCATCAAGAGAACACAAAAACCTTTGGAAGCGGCCATCAAAGATGCCGGGCTTAAAACATCGGATATTGATGATATTGTTCTGGTTGGCGGCATGACCCGTATGCCAAAAATCATTGAAACCGTCAGGGAGTTCTTTGGCAGAGAGCCGCACAAGGGCGTGAACCCGGATGAGGTCGTTGCAGATGGCGCTGCTATTCAAGGCGGCGTGCTGAGAGGCGATGTCAAGGATGTTCTGCTTCTTGATGTAACCCCTCTTTCCCTTGGTATTGAGACATTGGGCGGGGTTTTCACGCGTCTGATAGACCGGAACACGACCATCCCAACGAAAAAGTCTCAAGTATTTTCTACGGCAGAAAACAATCAAAATGCTGTGACTATTCGTGTGTTTCAGGGGGAACGCGAAATGGCAACCGATAACAAGCTGCTTGGACAGTTTGATCTGGTTGGTATTCCACCTGCCCCACGTGGCGTACCGCAAATCGAAGTGACATTTGATATTGACGCCAATGGTATTGTTCAGGTCTCTGCGAAAGATCAGGCCACAGGCAAGGAACAACAGATCCGTATTCAGGCGTCTGGCGGCTTAAGCGATTCAGACATTGACAAGATGGTAAAAGACGCTGAAATTCATGCGGCAGACGATAAGAAACGCCGCGAAAGTGCTGAGGCCAAAAACAAGGCTGAGTCTCTTGTTAATACAGTCGAAAAGAGCATGGAAGAACTAGGGGGCAGTCTCTCTGATAGCGAAAAAGAAGAGACGGAAAAAGCCCTTGACGATCTTAAGTCCGTTATGGGTGACGATGATCTGGATGAAATCATTTCCAAAACAGAAGCCCTTGAAAAAGCCTCTATGGCACTTGGTGAAAAAGTTTATCGCAAAGCACAAGAAGAGCAGGCTGCTGCCAGTGCCAAAAACGATGACACGGACTCTGCTGACGATACAGCCTCTGATAATAGTGGTGATGATGGTGACGACTCCGAGTTTCTGGATGCTGAGTTTATGGAGCTTGAAGAAGACGACCCCAAAAATGGAAAAGATAAAAAATCAGCTTAAATAAATGACCAGTACAGCCCCCTTCCCTTGTATTTTTCATCACGGGAAGGGTGCTATTGCAAAAAGAAAAGACATGCAAGAAACAACGTATTCTGTCTCATATTATGATGTTTTACAGCTTCCTGTATCCAGTTCTGATGAGGATGTAAAAAAAGCCTATCGCAGGCTGGCCATGCGTTTCCATCCAGACCGGAATCCGAGCGACAAACGCATGGCGGAGCTGCGACTTCGGCTTATCAATGAAGCCTACACGCATCTAAAGACTAAAAAGGATAGAACACGTTATAATCGTATTTTAAAAAAACAAATGACTGTGCCAAAAGCACAGAATGATAATAAAAAGGGCGAAAAACACGTCAAAACCCTTTTTATGAGTGGGCTGGACACGTTAGTAGAAATCCTCTGGCCCATTGCGAATAAGAATAATAAGGGGCACATGTAATTATGGCTGAAGAAGATTTCTATAAAACACTGGGGGTCAGTCCATCGGCCAGTGATGATGAGATAAAAAAAGCCTATAGAAAGCTTGCTCTCAAATATCACCCGGACCAGAACAAAGACAACCCAGAAGCAGAAGAAAAATTTAAAGAGATCAGTCATGCGTATGACATCCTGAAAGATCCTAAGAAAAAAGCGGCCTATGATCGCTTTGGAGACGCGGCCTTCCAAGGGGGTGGCCCCAGAGGCACAGGAGATTTTGGTGGATTTGGGGGCACCTTTTCCGACATCTTCGAGGATATGTTTGGCGATTTTATGTCAGGCAGCCAAGGCGGGGGAAGAAATGCCTCCATGCGTGGTTCGGATGTTCAGTACACGGTTGAACTCTCACTCGAAGATGCCTTTAAAGGAAAAGAAGCGAAAATAAAGATTCCTTCCGTTTCTGTTTGTGATGCCTGTAATGGCACCGGTGCAACAGAAGGCACAAACGTAGAAAACTGTTCGACCTGTAACGGCACCGGTCGTATTCGTGTCCAGCAAGGTTTTTTTACCATTGAGCGCACATGCACAACCTGTGGCGGTGAAGGCCGGATCATCAAAAGCCCTTGTAAAAAATGCGGTGGCTCTGGCCGCATGCGCAAGGAAAAAGTCCTTAAAATCAGGATACCTGCGGGCGTAGAAACAGGACGCCGTATCAGACTGGCAGGCGAAGGAGAAGCCGGCGTCAGAGGCGGACAGCCTGGCGATCTTTATGTCCTGATTTCAGTTAAACCGCACCCGTTATTCAAACGCGACGGGGCCGACCTGCATTGCCGTGTCCCTATTCCTTTTACAACAGCCACGCTCGGCGGCTCTCTGGAAGTGCCTACGATTGAAGGCTCAAAATCCAGTATTACAGTCCATGAAGGCACACAAACAGGACAACAACTGCGCGTTAAAGGGAAAGGTATGAGCATTCTGAACTCCGAGGCCAGAGGCAACCTATACATTGAAGTCTTCGTTGAAACGCCGGTAAACCTGAACAAAAAGCAAAAAGACATACTCAAGCAGTTCTCTGACACCGTTGACAAGGCCGGCGCCAAGCATGCCCCGCAATCAAACGGCTTCTTCGACAAAATGAAAAATATATGGGAAGACTTGAAAGAGTAAGCTCTTCCCAAAAACCTATAAGCCGCACCACAAAGGCCACTAGTGTCCTCATTGGTGCGTTACCATAGATACTCTTTTGCAGAGGCTTCTATAAAAACTAGCTAATAGGCGGACGAGGACGGCCCGTAACAACGCCACTGTCATAATAAGCCTCTTGACGGTTATACTCTTTCTCTACAGGCTGTCTAGGATAATCATCCTCACCGTATTCACCTTCTTCACCATCGACAACATCAACAAAATCACCACCGAAATCGATTCCCAATACCTCAATAACGCTGCCTATATCTCTGTTATCATCGGGTGAAATTTCTTTTATATCAAGAGCATAATCATCATCAGGACACCAATCCGGTCCTCTTGATAAGGGACCTGCTGTCTCATCCCTGAGGTAATTTTTCCTGTGCCAAGGCTTCCTTTGTGTCATAACATAGCTCCTTAAATACCTAATGTTTCAATACAAGGTAAGCACTATATATTACAAAAAATATTATGTCAAATTTCAGCAAACCGTCTCAACGCTCTACAAGAACATGAAAAAAGTAATATTTATGAACAGGGCTGGAATCATAGGCACAGGCAGTGCGTTTCCCGTCAATCTCCGGCGCATCGTAATCCGCATCCAATGTAAAAATCCCTTTATACTTTGTACTATTCATCGTTGCATCCTCAGGTGGAGCGCCATCCGGATTTTGAACATCAAAACGCTCGTTCACAGCGAGACACACCTCCAGAGGCACAGCGATACGCATCATCAGCTCTTTACCGGAAGCACCGCCATCCGTCCCGATATCTGCTATGCCACTGCCCCCGATATACTCCCATTCTGTCCCAGTAGACCAGTCCGGCACAGGCCGCCATGTTACCCCCCCGCCATCGGGATGAAATACCTTATGCTCATCAGGCTGAGCGCTGGCATGTTCATAATCATTGTGTTCCCAGCGATCCGAATGAAAAGAAATATCGCTCTCTGACACACCTTTCCTCAGGAGTCTGTGCACCCCTCGTTCTACTTTAAGGGCATAGTCCAACAACTCCTCAACATACAATCCAGCCTGTTTTTTTGAGATTTTTGAAACATTCGTCCCTTGCATTCCACGCGAAAAAGTCACCGCCAACGCAGCAAACAAAATAACACCTAACAATATGATAACAAACAGATTTCCCTGTTCAGATTTATGTCTCATGCCACGCTGTCCTTAGTTCTGATTTCATTTAATATGTCGGGCTTAAATATACAGAAAATGGCAAAAAAAGCATAAGAAAATAAGAAAAAAGGATGTGCCCTTTGAACACACCCTTTTTCTGAATCTAGTACAGACCCTTTCTTTGCTTCTTACTTTTTATTCAGGATCTTACTATCTTCTCCCCCCAACTCGTTCAACTGGCCTTTTGACATCTTCTTGAACAGCGTCTTGTTAGTTAATTTATGGCAAATAAAAATCATTATGTCAAGGCAAATCGGAATAAATTGACGCATAGCACAAAGACCTTTATGCTCTTTCTATGGAGATTGGAATTACAGGTTGTCAGGGCCGCATGGGCCGCCTCTTTGTCGAGCATATCAAGGCAGCCAAATCCCTTGGCCTTGCCGGCTGCATAGATCGTGACGATTCTCCCGGCCCTCTATTTGAAAAAGCAGATGTTGTTATTGACTTTACCGCACCGGCCGCCACACTGGAATATGTCCGGCTGGCGGCCCAACATCGGACAGCTCTCATCATTGGGACGACAGGCTTAACCAAAGATCAAGAACAGGAAATAAAAAAAGCAGCAGAACACACAAAAATCCTGTATGCCGCCAATATGAGCATTGGCGTTAACCTTCTTCTTGCCCTCGTAGAACAGGCCGCAGCCCGGCTGGACGAACACCTGTTTGATTTGGAAATCGTTGAAACACATCACAAACATAAAATTGACGCCCCTTCCGGTACTGCACTGGCACTTGGCAAAGCCGCAGCCAAAGGACGGCATGTTGACTTTGAAAGCAAAAAAGTCGAGGCCCGTTATGGCATAACAGGCGGAAGATCTGTGGGCTCTATAGGCTTTGCTACTATGCGAGGCGGCGCGGTTGTCGGCGAACATACGGTCCGTTTTATAGGCGACTCTGAGCACATAGAACTCTCCCACAAGGCACAAGACCGCGCGCTCTTTGTGAAAGGTGCATTGAAAACTGCGCCCTGGCTTGTAAAACAGCCGAACGGGCTGTACTCCATGCGCGATTTTCTCGGCCTTTAAGCATGAACGTTTATTCATCAGAGATGCCCCTAAAGGCTCTGTTGCAAAAAATCCATACATACATCACATAGCATACGAAATTTAATTCAAGCTACGCTTACTCACGTGCTTTCCCCTGTTCTGCTTCCATTGCCAGAATTTTTTCCTTCACATCAATGCCGCCGCGATAACCGCCGATACGGCCTGATGTTTCTATTACGCGGTGACAAGGTATCAAAAGCCCGACAGGATTCGCCCCTACCGCCTGCCCGACAGCCTGTGACGCATCGGGATTACCAATGAAGACAGCTACATCCTTGTAAGAAACAAGAGAGCCTGATGGGATTTTCAAAAGGGCTTCCCAGACCTGCCTTTGGAAGGGTGTCCCCTGATGCAGATCCAGTACAATAGAACTTTTCCCCTTATGCTCTTCATGCCCTTCCCAGATAGCCAGAACACGCTTCATCGTTTTTTTCGTGTCACTTTGATTTAACACAAAATCTTTCTTATGAAAGAACGAGAGCATATCATCATACGCTTCATCCCGCTTTTCCTGATCCAGAAACGATAACCAGCAAAGCCCAAATTCACTTTGCGCCAGCAACGCTTCCTTCCCAAAAGGCGTCTTGTGAAAGCCATAATAGATACAGGTGTTTTTTTCTACCCCATCCCCCTCATACCAGGAGACAAAAGCCTCGTGAATGATACCGCTGCCTAAAAGGCCCTCTTGCCAGACATCTTCCAGCGTTTTATTGTTTTCATTATTTTTCATCCCTTTGAGATACAAGAAAATGGCACTAAAGAAAAACGATATTTTAGAAATTTTTACCCGTTTGAGAGATTTGAACCCCACCCCCAAAGGAGAGCTCACATACACCAACGCTTACACGCTTCTGGTTGCCGTTATTTTATCCGCACAAGCCACCGATAAGGGCGTTAACAAAGCGACCCCGGCCCTGTTTGAGATAGCAGACACACCGGAAAAAATGCTGGCTCTTGGTGAAGAAGGTCTAAAAACCTATATCAACACCATCGGTCTTTATAACAATAAGGCCAAAAGCATTATTCGCATGTCAGAGACTCTTGTTAAAGAACATGACGGGCACGTACCGGAAAACCGGGAAGCCCTTGTCAAACTCGCCGGTGTAGGCCGAAAAACAGCCAATGTCGTTTTAAACATCGCCTTTGGGCAACCTGCCATTGCCGTTGATACACATGTCTCACGCGTATCAAACCGCCTCGGTCTGGCAACTGGAAAAACACCGGAAAAAATCGAAGCAGAACTAGAAAAAATTATACCAAAAGAGTTTCTACAGCACGCACATCACTGGCTCATCCTACATGGACGCTATATTTGCAAAGCCAGAAAACCAGATTGCGCACACTGCCCGATACATGATTTATGCCTGTTCAAAGAAAAAACAGCACCATATAGCGCATGCCATATAAAATGATCATAAGACATGCGCCACACATCCGGCCCTTATGGGCCGCGCGCCTGCCTGAAGGTTTTATGGGCGATTGAACCCAGACATACAATGACTTTTTCAAAATATGTCCAGAATCATTTTTTCCATTCGGGAGTCAGGGTGATGAGGATTGCCTATAAGCCGCACATCATTTTCCTGCAAATTCATAAGAAGCGTCCAGCATGTTTCTGTCGAAGTATCAGGATTTTTTTGAAAAACAGGTGTCATTTCTCCGTTCATCATATGACAAAGATCGTGAAACGAGACATCATCCTTTTGAGATAAAATACGCATATCATTGGCAAGACGATCATAACGCTTCCATGTTGTACTGTTCGGAGATGTCGTATGAATCTGATCTTCCGCCTCCAGTGGTCCGACATAGTGATTTGTAAGAGCTAAAATGCCGTCTTTTTCCAATTTTCGTACATCAAAGGATGTAACACCGTGTTGTACAACCGCCATGTCACCCGTTCTATCCGCAATAAAAAAATTCTTGCCTGAAGCAACAGGAATGTTCTCAAAAAAAGACAAAGCCTCATCTACTGTTTTACACCGTTCAGCAATAAGACGTGTTACATGGCTGTTAGCTATTCCGTACTGTTCCTTCCAACAATAAGCAAAAGTAATTCCAATAAACAACCCACAATGATTTATAACATCCCAAGGTAAAAAGAAGTGGTGCTTTTTGGGAATACTGGCTTCGTTAACCATCCCCATATCAGAAATAGCCATGTAAGACCTATTGGGAAGCTTTACACTATAACGCTGAAAATGTTCTCCAACAACAGGATGCCAGTCATAATTACGTACAACCCAGTTTTTCCCCGCCTGATCACAAAATCCACCAATAGAGCAGCAGCGTCTGCCAAATGATCGAATAAAGAAAATCTCCCCTAAAAGATAGCGGCTTGCCACTTGCGAAAAAGAGGCTCCATAGGCATGAGCCAGCCCTCTGATTTCTTCGAGAATTTCGGGTGCATATTGTTCATAAACGCCCACCTGATTCTTTAAAAGATCCTGTTCATTTGTGTCTGAAAAAGAAACGCCCCACGACTTATAAAGTTCACCAAATTGTTGAGCAATTTCAAAGTGATTTCCTGTAAAAGAATACATACAAGCTCCTATAATGTCCCCGGATAAAATCTTTGAGTAAGTAAAAAAAACAGCACCCTAAGATGCTGTTTCTCTGATTCGATTATTTTCTTTTACTCAAATTACGCAGCCACTGTTTCATTCCGTGGTGTTTCATTGGCCGGTGCAGAAGCCCGCACGGTAGATTTTACAGGTCTGGAAGCTGAAGAATCGGCTGATACCAGCGGAGTCACCGTACCATCCAGAACCGCACCGGCTTCAACAGCCAACTCACGATATGACACAGAGCCTGTAATAGAACCACCTGAACAAATTGTCAGACGGCCATTCACTGTCAGATCACCTTCAAAACGACCGGCAATCGTAGCCTCTTCAATTTCAACGGTCCCGAAATAAACACCGGTTTCAGCGATTTCAAGAACTTTCGCGCCTTTGAGAGCGGCTTCAACTGTTCCTTCAACGACAAGATGATCACAAGCTTCGATCTCACCAGACATTGTAATACCCGGCCCCAATGTCAGTTTACGGTCAGATCCTGTCGACGAAGACTTGGGCACTGTATAAGAGGATGGCGCAGAATAACCTGTGTTATTTGAGCCATACCGTCCCGCAGGAACTGAATGCCCCTGTTTTTGGAAAGGGCCTGTCCCTGCCGGTGCTGATGACCGACCTGACGTGTTATCGGAAGATGTTTGTTGGTCTAATGGTGAAGACATCGTTGTATTTTCCTTTTCGTTTGTAGCTCTGTTTTGTGTTTCCATGTCTTTTTGCATAGAAACATTTTTTTGTGCATGCGTAGTCTCTTGAGTATCCTGAACCGGTTCGCTCTGGATTGATGGCGTAGTTTGTACATCTGATTTTGGACGATGAAACATAAGAATATCCCTTCCTAAATAAAAATAAAAAACGTACCGTCGCTATTTCTCTAACAACCCTAAAAAGATCGTTCAATATTTTTTGCTGGTATCTGGGACAGACCGTAACATGATACAGATTAGATACGCAAGAGCCTAAAACAGCTTTTTTCAAAAAGCTTTATAACCAACTGATAATAAATAATAATTAGCTGTGCGTTAATATTTTACTTAAGACTCCGGGTGAAAGTGATCAAAAATTTGTTTTGCTAGAATTTTCGAGATTCCCTCCACTTTTTCCAGATCAGAAAGAGCTGCATTTTCAACAGATTTAGCCGATCCAAAAAATAACAAAAGTGCCTTTTTTCTTTTTGCCCCTATACCAGACAAAGTATCAAGAACAGAACGGGACATATCCTTTTTTCGTCGAGTCCTGTGCGCCCCTATAGCGAAACGATGCGCCTCGTCTCGTAATCTTTGCGCGTAAAAAAGGCGACTATCTTTCTCAGGAAAGGAGAACTCTTTTTTACCCTTCATAAAAAATCTTTCCCTACCTGCATTTCTGTCCGGCCCCTTCGCGATAGCCAAAACGGTCAACTCATTTTCTACGTTCAGCTCTTCGAGCACCTCATGAACAGCATTCAACTGACCAAGCCCTCCATCAATCAAAAGCAAATCCGGCCAGTTTTCTTCACCAGGTCCCTGCCCCTCCTTCAAGGCTCTTGAAAAACGACGCTTCATCACTTCACGCATCATGGCATAATCGTCAGGCCCTTCTGCTTCTCTTACGTTAAATACCCGGTATGCTTTCTTGATAAACCCGGCAGGCCCTGCGACAATCATCGCCCCCACTCTGTTTGTACCGGATATATGGCTATTGTCATAAACTTCTATCCGCTCAGGCATATCCGTCATACCTATATGAAAGGCAAAAGCCGCCAGACTTTCTTTTTCTTTATAAACTTTGTTTTTATGAGATTTCAGCGCATCAACCGCGTTTTTTTCAACAAACCCCATCAACCGCCCGCGCTTTCCACGCTGAGGCCTTATAATATGAACCTTTCTCTTCGCCTTATCTGACAAAGCCTCTTCAAGTAGAGATGTTTCCATCACGTCTTTGTTCACAATAATTTCTGGCGGCACGGGCTTGTTCTCGTAGAACTGCATAAGAAAGGCAGACAAAATCTCCTCTTCCGTATCGCTATCAGCATGCTTTGGGAAAAAAGCCTTATTGCCAAAGTTCTGTCCACCTCTAAAAAAGAATATGTTAACACAAGAGATCCCCTCTTCCTGATATATCGCTACAACATCCGCCTCATTAATCCCTTCCAGGTTAATATCCTGTTTAGCCTGAATATCGGTCAGGGCTTTTATCCGATCGCGACAGAACGCTGCTTTCTCAAACGCCATCTCCTTGCTGTATTTTTGCATCATCTTGACGAGATGATCCTGAATTTTTCGGCTCTGACCAGACAAAAAGGCGGCATTTTCTTCAACCTGTGCAGCATATTCTTTTTCAGACACATACCCAACACACGGCGCAGTACAGCGCTTAATATGATATTGTAGACAAGGCCTGCTACGCGTCGCAAAGACGCTATCCGTACAGTTACGCAACATAAAAGCCTTTTGCAAAGCCGCAAGCGTTCTATTCACTGAACCAGCATTCGCAAAAGGGCCAAAATATTGCCCTTCAAGGGTCCGCGCCCCCCTATGCTTAACCAATTGCGGAAACGCATGCCCTTTTGTCAGCACAATATAGGGAAAGGATTTATCATCTCTCAACAGAACATTATAACGTGGCTTAAGCTTTTTAATGAGATTAGCTTCAAGTAACAGTGCTTCTACCTCTGTATGCGTATGAATGAATTGCATCTTATATGTGCGGGCAATCATACGCTGAATTCTAACAGGCTGTTTCTGAGGCCTTGTATAATTTACAACCCTTTTTTTCAAGCTCTTCGCCTTACCGACATAAAGCGCCTGCCCCGCATCGTCCAGCATACGATACACGCCAGGCGTATCGGGCAGCCCCTTAACATAGTCCGCAATCACCTTCACGCCCCGTTCAATAGAAGAAGGCTGTTCTATATATAGGCCGTTTTCACTCATACTCATTGTGATAGGACAAAAGAAAGGAAGAGCAAAGTTTTTTTCAGTTTTTTAAAATTTCATTGACATAACCCGATTAAAAGATTATGACATATATCGTTGTGTGTGAGATTTAATATATTTTGTTTTCTAATGTGGGGAGAAAAACAATGCGCGCAACACAACTGCGCTCCAAAGATGGAGCGCTTCTTTTCGAAGGTATTTATCCAACTTTTACAACCTGCCTTGAAGCGGCTGTTCAGCAAGGTGTCAAACTCGACCATCTCGACCTGTCAGGCCAGGATCTGCGACACGCCAATCTTGATAATGCCATCATCAGGTGGGGAGATTTTACACAGGCCGATCTCTCTGGCGCCAATATCAGCGAGGCTGTTCTGGATGACTCTGACTTTTCCTGCGCCAATATGATTAATATATGCGGCTGCTACAGTTCCTTTAAGAGATGCCTGTTTTTGGAAACAGCGTTTGGGGCCTCCGATTTTTCTGAAAGCATCATAGACAGAGCAACATTCGCAGGCCCGTCCATGTTTTCCATTCCTTTTGCACGAACAAGCCAGATGAATTTCTGTCTCTATCAGGATGAAAGCGGACAGAAACATAATATGAACCACCCGCCCCTCGTCATTACGGGCCTGAAACACACGCTTATCCTTTTAGAAGATATCGCTCTGATCAACAACAAACCCATCAAAAAAGAAAAACTGGAATCCTTGCTCATGCGCTATCAGGCACAAAGAAGAAAGAAAATAGCATAGCTAAAATTTTCTTTACATAAAAACAATAATTGTTATATATTGCCTTCCTTAAAATAAAAAATAAAGAGGGTTTTAACATGTCTACAGATACTATTTTAGATAACGTTATAGAAAATATAACCGGAGTCACACTGACCTTTAACGACATATCATTTGGTGATTTTACGAAAGCATGGGAGAAATTAGGTGCTGAGTTTCATGGAAAAGAAGGCGTCTCTATAAGATGCAACATTGATACCTGCTCAAATTATGGTACAGGTGATCGTGCTATAACCATTTCACGTGAGCCTCATAAAAATAATGAACAGACCTTTCTTGCGACGATAGAGAAAGCCCACGCACTCCTTGGTGGACCAGCAGCAGTTCCTTCACCTTCATAGTCCCCTGCCCCAAACGTATTCATTATGTGTAATCCCCTCTAAAAATGGAGGGATTACACGAATAATAACCGTTTCGCATGAATTTACCAAGCCTGACAGTTCTGCATTTTTTGCCGCCATCAAGAAAGCAGAAAAACGTCTTGCGCCTCCCAAGTAGTTTATTAATCACAAGACGCCGAACATGACGCCCGTCTAAAAAAAGGAAACCAACTCAGCGTTTTTGATAATTTTTACTTGGCTATCCTGTATATTGTGACTATAAATATCTGCGCGCGGGCGTGGCGGAATGGTAGACGCAACGGACTTAAAATCGTATAAGGTGAATTTTATACCGCGCCTACTATCGTTTTATATCAATGAGTTACAGACTTATTTGACGTCAAACTTTCCCTAATATATACTTACACAAGTCTTACACAATTTGCACAAGTTGGGGGGAAGATTTGTAAATGATAAAACATACTCTTATGGGTGGAAAGCTTCATGTCTATAAAAGAGAAGGTAGCGAATACTGGCAGTGTGCCACTTACCTTTCCGGAAAGAACAGAAGAACAACCACAAAAGAAAGAAATCTGGCTGAAGCAAAATCTTTCGCTGAAGATTGGTTTCTTGAGCTGCACGGAAAATACAAACGCGGCGAAATAAAAAATGAAAAAACATTTCGTATGGCAGCTAAACAGTTTCTTCGAGAATTTGAGATCATTACACAGGGCCAAAGAAACGAACGCTACGTAGAAAACCATCACGCACGTCTTCGCCGTCACCTTCTTCCTTTTTTTGGAGATATGGGGCTTTCCAAAGTTACATCAGGACAAGTTCAAGAATATCGAATATATCGAAAAGAAAAAGCTCTTCAAGAATTTGGAAAGCCACCTGCGTGGAGTACGATGCATCAGGAAATTGTTGTTTTAAGACAAGTCTTGAAAACAGCCGTGCGTCATGGATGGCTAACGCATTTACCTGATCTGTCTGAAGCATACAAAAACTCTACAAAAATTTCTCACCGTGCTTGGTTTTCTCCTGACGAATATAAACAGCTTTACACGGCAACTCGGAACCGCATGAAAAACCCGCCCAGAAAACGCTATCAATGGGAATATGCGCAGCTACATGATTACGTCCTTTTCATGGCAAATACCGGGCTTCGCCCCGATGAGGCTATGCGACTGGAGCATAGAGACGTAAATATTGTGCATGATGAAGCTACAAAAGAGACAATACTTGAAATCAGTGTACGCGGAAAACGCGGTGTCGGCTTTTGTAAAAGCACATCGGGTGCCGTTCGTCCTTACGAGCGATTAAGGGATAGAGAAAAGCCGGAATATATAGACGCAAACAAAGGCATTCCATCTTCAACAGATTTGGTTTTTCCTAAAACCCATCGTGATCTTCTCAACAAGATTTTGGAAGAAGAAAAACTAAAATTCGATCGTGAAGAACAAAGGCGCACAGCCTATAGCCTGAGACACACATATATTTGCTTCCGCTTAATGGAAGGCGCAGATATTTATCAAATTGCAAAGAATTGCCGTACCAGTGTTGAGATGATTGAAAAATACTACGCATCTCATATTAAAACCAATCTGGATGCAGCAGCTATTAATGTTAAAAAACAGCGCTAAAGCAAAACAAACAAAGAAACTGCATAATTTCTTCCTTTTTAACAATTTTTACTTGGCTATTATTAATATTTTGACTATAAGTATCACCGCAAGCGGGCGTGGCGGAATTGGTAGACGCAACGGACTTAAGCAAAATTTGAGTGCTTTTCGGGAAACCGGAAATGTAGAACTGCTCAAAGTCGGGGAACCCTGTAAGATGGCAATCCCGAGCCAAGCCTCCCATAAGGAGGAAGGTGTAGAGACTAGACGGGCAGCATCTAAGACTTTGGATTTTCTAATCCAGCGTTATGATGAAGGGATAGTCCAGACCACAAATCTGCCCTAATGGGCGTGAGCGGTGAAAACCGTAGATGGTAAGAAAATCCGTTGGGCGTATGCCCGTGGGGGTTCGAGTCCCCCCGCCCGCACCACTTAGCTTTCTATCAAAAAACCTATGACAAGCCTTTCAAAAGTTCTTCCGCCTTATTTCTGATGCTAATATCAGCTTTCTTTGAATTCACAATCATATGCAAAGCCTCTGGTGATTTTCCTTTTTTCAGTATCCGTCTTGCTTGACTTACCCGTGTTCTACATCCGCTTTCTTGCCAATTTCCTTTTGTCACGCAGCCTTATTAAGTGTCTCCAACACCTCACGAAAACTGTTTAGTCCTGCTTCAAGGTTTTCGATGATGTCTTGTGCCAATTCGTCCGGTTCTGGAAGGTTTTCAAGATCGGTCAGACTTTTATCTTTTAGCCAGAACAGATCAAGGCTGGTTTTGTCACGAGCAATTAACTCGTCATATGAGAACTTTCTCCAGCGTCCTTCTGGGTTACTTTCGGCATTCCAAGTTTCTTTCCGCTCATGGCGGTTTGAGGGGTTATAGCACTCGATAAAGTCGCTTAAATCCTCAAGCCTCATGGTTTTCTTTTTGAGTGTGTGATGGATATTTGTACGGTAGTCATAATACCAAACTTCCTTCGTCCACGGGTTCGGGCTGGCCTCACGGTTATCAAAGAAAATGACATTCGCTTTTACGCCGTTTGCATAAAAAATGCCTGTTGGAAGCCTAAGGATTGTGTGTAGCTCTGTATTTTCCAAGAGTTTACGCCGAATGGTTTCTCCCGCGCCGCCCTCAAAGAGCACGTTATCAGGAACAACTACAGCCGCCTTACCCGTTGTTTTAAGCATGGTGCGAATATGCTGCACAAAATTAAGTTGTTTGTTGGATGTTGTCGCCCAGAAATCCTGCCTGTTATAAGTGAGGCTTTCTTCTTCTTGTTCACCTTCTTCATTGGTAAAAGTCATGCTGCTCTTTTTACCAAAAGGTGGATTAGCCAGCACATAATCAAAGCTTTGGCCACTTTCAGCGACAAGGGAATCATTCGGGGAGATAAGGCTTTCCCCGTCAATTTCCCCGATATTGTGCAAAAACATATTCATCAAACACAGGCGGCGGGTGTTCGCCACGATCTCATTCCCAAAGAATGTCTTGTGTTTCAAAAAATCTTTCTGGTTTTTATCAAGTTGAAAATTCTCTGGATCTGTCAGAAAATCATAAGCGGCCATGAAAAAGCCACCAGTACCACAAGATGGATCAGCTATTGTCTTACTAGGTTCTGGGCGAACGCATTGAACCATAGCCTGAATGAGCGAACGGGGTGTAAAATACTGTCCCGCGCCAGACTTGGTATCCTCAGCATTCTTTTCTAGCAAGCCTTCATAAATATCACCTTTAACATCGGCATCCATTGTCACCCATTCCGTGCCATCAATCATGTCAATCAGGCGGAAGAGCTTAGCGGGGTCTTGAATTTTGTTTTGAGACTTGGTAAAGATTTGTCCCAGCATGCCTTTCTTCGCTCCCAGCTCGCGCAGCAATTCCACGTAATGCACTTCCAGCTCAGCGCCTTTTTTAGCCTTAAGGCTTTGCCAATTATATTTATCAGGAATGCCCACGTTGCGGCTGTAAGGCGGCTTGGAATACTCATCCGCCATTTTGAGGAAGATAAGATAGGTAAGCTGTTCCAGATAATCGCCATACCCCACACCGTCATCCCGAAGGGTATTACAAAAGCTCCAGACTTTAGAAATTATGGATGCTGTGTTCATTCTTATTCCTTATCTTCTTCAAGGCCATATAAGTCATTACGCAATTTCTTAATTTCACTCTCAGGATCATTTTTAGCCAGATCAAATAAGTCTGCTTGCTCTTTCTCTTCATGTTTAAAGTCATAAAGCTCTATTGCAAGTTCCTTGTCGTTCATTGGTTGGGAAATATCTTTTCCATTGTATGTTAGAACTCTCAAAACCCTAACTTTAGTTGGCTTAGAATAAATTTCTGGATAAGCCCACTGAACCTTCATATTGTCATTAATGTCCGGTTCAATGTCTCTGATTTTTACATGATGCCAAAAATTTTGGTCTTCGATGGTAAAAGCAATATCATTGTGTTCACCAGTTGATGCTTGCCATAATCTTTTACTATCTCGCTTCCAGTTTGGAGAATTCACAACTAAATTTGGCGTGTCTATTTTCCACAGAGTGTTTTCTTCAGTCTCTGGCTGTTGAGATAGCTCCGGCAATTTTACAATTAAGGAAGGAAAATCACCGCGCTTGATTGGAAAGTTATGAGATGCATTAAACCCTAGTCCTTTTACTTTTGGGTTTTTAATACATTCTTCATATACCTTATTTCGCGCAACATAAGCAGTTCTGAATTTTTCTTTACTTAGTCCGGTTTTTTCAAGGTCAGCAACATCTTTTTGCAAAAACCCCAATACCATAAAGATAACAATCATCGCGCAAAGTTTTTGCTTATCAACATCTGAAAGATCCCTAGTTTTCTTTCCAGCTTGTTCAGCCCAATACGCTGGCTCATGATCGGTTAAGCCTTTGATATATGCTTTTCCAATATCTGTAGACAGAAAAGCCCAGATCGGTGCAACAACAGGTACGATAACTTGTAGAAGCTCTATTAAACCGCCCGTTTCCGGTGTAACAACACATAAATCGTATTTGAGTTTTTTATCAAACAATTCTCGATTAAAATTCTCAATAATGTCCTGAGTGCTTTTCGCTGTATTAATAAATTGATCAAGAGGTATGTGGTGTTCGGGAACATCAAAATGAAATGTAATAACGCCCGTAGAAGGAGTTTTCTTTTTACTCATGCCGCTTTCCTCTTCTTGTCTTTTGAGGTTTTTTGTTTCTCGGCTTTAATGCGTTCAAGTAGGACAGAGGCGGGTTCATCGGCGGGATCTTGGGCAACCAGTTTGCCGGAAAAAGCCTGTTTTAAAACGGAAAGTTTTAAAGCTGGAATTTGTCCCAATTCCTTACTTACACCAATGTAAGGCACTACACGCTGAAGGTGTTCTTTGCCTACAGATATTTTTTCAAACAGTTCATTTACTTTTTCTACAATCCTTATCTGTTCATTGTATGGAGGAATTATGAACTCAGTATCCTTTAGTTGCTTTTTTGTGATACCGGATATTGTTGTCCCCCGTCCCTCAAATTTCAAACCTTCTAAAACATAACTGATATAGTAAAGTGCGTATTCAGGTACAATTAAATTTGGGTTTGATATAAGGCCTTGTAGGTCTTGACTAAAACACATATCAGTTTCAGCAATAGCAATTTTTCCTAACCCGACACGCGTAACAACTAGAAGTGTTTGGGGTGGAACTTTATTTGTAGTGCTATTTTGTATTGCCTCTTCGTTGATATATCTGGACACTCGCACATCCCGAACGCTATATATGTCCGCACTGGTAATCCAAGGAATATTACCATCCCAGAACTTTTCAACTTTAGTGGAGGGCGTTCCACCACCTAACACTGTAAATACTGAACCAATAGTAGATTTTACCCACGCGGAAGGTATATTCTTTATCATGCCGCCAATACCTCATTCAACTCGTTGATCAGAGTATCCATATCCTCGCCAAAGAGTTTATACATTTTTCCCAGCCCGCCGTTTGTATCAAAAGGGCTGAGCTCCAGATCATCGCGCTCTATATGGAATGAAGTCATTACATGGTTACGGATCATGTGCAGCCATTCCATTTGCTCCTTATTAAACTTTTCACCGCTTCCGCTGTGATGTTTCATGATCCAGTCCTGGAAATTCTTTCTCACCTTTTCCGAATGACGGGAGATTTTCGTATCTATCCCGCATGCACGGCGAATGAGGGAGATGAGCGCGGTGAGTTCATTCACGGGCTGTTCACTCTTGACCTCATCCAGCAAGGCATAAGCCCGCCAGACCATGACGGGGGCAAGGCGCGGTTTATCGCTCCGTAATTTTTCAAAGATAGATTTTATCATGTCAAAGGTCACGGTTTGCCGCCTGTGCGGGGTGTCATAAAAGATGGTCAGGGCTTCGATTTCATCTTTGTTCTCGGTTAGATATGTTTCAAAATCCTGCACCATTTCCTTGGCGTTTTCGGTTCTATCACCCGCCCATCCGTGATGGGTCAGCTTATCCAGATTGTCATGGTCGATAATTTGTTCCTTATCACGGCGGATATTATCAATCAGGTCGATAAACTGCCCTGTGAACATATTGGCCGCGCCTTTTACCAATTCGGTTTGGGCCTGCTTTTTCTGCTCTTCGGTGGGCTCTAGCGTTTTGTGGGTATCCTTGGCCTTGGTTTCCACGGTATCAGGGTCAAGCTGTGTTGCGGAATAGGTTTCATCCTCATCCTGCATTTCCCAGCGTTTTTTACGGGTAAGCTTTTCACGGCGTTCTACATTCTGATTGGCTTTGATCGTGCCGCCTTTGGCTGTGCGCTCGGTTTCAATGACATAGATTTCATTACCGACATTCACGCCATCGGCCACAGCCTTTTCATGGTCGTACTCACTCACCACGTTCTTTTTGAAAAAGCCATAGGTGCGGTTATCCGGCGTGGCAGTCAAGCCAATCAGGGAAGAGTCAAAATACTCCAGCACTTGCCGCCAGAGGTTATAGATAGAGCGGTGACACTCATCAATGATAATGAAGTCAAAAAATTCCGGCGGAACTTTCGCGTTATAAACCACAGGCAACGGCTCTTTCGGGCGGGTGAGCTGTTCGGCGGGGTTTAGCTCTTCCAAGGCCTCATCCAGCTCCTCGCTCTTTAGAATGGAATACATACGCTGAATTGTGCAGATACAGACTTGGGAGTCTTTTGGCACAAAGGGCGATGTCAAACGGCGGGCGTTATAGAGCTCGGTAAATTTGCGGTTATCGTCATTCGGTACGAATTTTAGAAATTCCTGCTCGGCCTGTTCACCAAGGTTTTTGGTATCCACAAGGAACAAAATACGCTGAGCATCGGCATGTTTTAACAGGCGATAAGCGGAGGTAATCGCGGTAAAGGTTTTGCCGGATCCCGTAGCCATCTGCACAAGAGCACGGGGGCGATCATCCTTGAAAGACTGCTCCAGATTTTCAATCGCCGTAACCTGACAATCGCGCAAGCCCTCATGATCCAGCGGGGGCATGTCCTGTAACCGTGCCCGCAGGGATTTTGGCTTGCTTAGCCATTCTTTTAAAGTCTCCGGCCTATGAAAAGTATAAATCTCACGTGAACGTGGCTTAGGATCGTACCCGTTGGTAAAGCGGGTGATAATGCCTGTGCTTTCGTAAACATAGGGCAAAGGCTCTGCATTACTCACCCATTTGAGCTTGGCTTTGGCATAATCACCTGACTGTTCCTCTACGACAGTGATATTTTGACCTTCTTCTTCACGCTTGGCTTCGATCACACCAACAGCCTGCCGATCTACAAAGAGGACATAGTCGGCTGGCCCAACATCAGTTGTGTATTCACGAACAGCAACGCCTACCCCTGCAGAAAAATCTATTTTATTCTTGTCCTGTATAACCCAGCCTGCTTGCCTGAGTTGATTGTCTATAGCATCACGTGCTTTTTGTTCTGGGTTCTGGTTTGGGTGTGTCACAACCTAGCTTACCTAATTTCTTATTGTCATAGACAAGAAATTAGAGCAATTCCAGATACAGCACAAGTTAAAACCCCTACACTCCCTCGCAATTATATGTATATTTACGGTATATGTTGACCTATTAATATGATCCTTTTTTAGAAATATAGAACTCTTCCTTTTCCAGCATCCGTCCAGCAGCTTCTTTTTTGTTTAGGATACTTCGTATTTGCGGCAATATTCGTCGCAAATAGAGACAAAAGGAAACTGAAAACATTTTAACCCACGCGTTAAATAGACTAATGCATTCCAACCCTGCGTTAAAACAACCTATGTATACCAGCGTAAAGCGCCTTTGCTATTGCACACAGGCTTTCCCCGATTATACTGTTTCATGAGCGGTTAATTCTTTTTAAGCTAGGTATCATATGTCCAGAGAACTTTTCTTCATTGAAACACCACAAGGGCGCATTGCTGCATCAAAAGTCGGTTGGGATCAGGCGTATTCTTCCGTTGTTCTTATGGCACACGGTTTCAGTCCGGATGCCGGAATGACAGAAAATGCCAAGATCTTTTTTGACACCTCCAACCTGTTTGCTGCATCAAACATTGCCTCTATGGCTTTTGACTTTTTAGGAAATGGACAAAGTGATGGGCATTTTCGTGAGATTTCACCCAATCAAAGAATTGAAACTGTTATTTTCCTGATCGACTGGCTAAAAGATCAGATTAACAAACCTCTTTTCCTTTTGGGCTTTAGTATGGGCGGCGCCATCAGTGTCTATTCAGCAGCCAAAAGAGAAAAAGACTTAAAAGGCCTCCTGACATGGTCTTGTGTTCCAAGCTTTGATAAAAAATCCCCGAGTGCCACATGGTTTCAGGACAAGCCTGATTTCTCCATGGTAGATACTATCGGCGATGTTTTTTACACAGACAAGCCAGATCAAACCATTGCAGACACGTATATAGGCTTATCTCTTCCCAAACTCCAAATTCAAGGAGATCAGGACTATCCGGGTTTCAGGGAAGAATTCACGGCTTTCTATGCCAAGGCAAAAGAGCCAAAAGAACACATCATCATACCGGAGGCAGACCATTCCTTTATGAAAGTGCACGGCCGCACTCTTTTGATGGAAAACAGCCGTGACTGGATATTAAAGAATATAAGCTAGAGCATCATAACGCGCCCTAACCCAATGTTCTGGGTCTGCACACTTCCTGTGCCCGGGAAGCCTCTATAATTGCCTTTTCCTTTGCATAGAATTGCTCAATAAAAACCATTGGATCAAACTCTCCTGTTTCAAACCCCTTTAAATAGGGTTTAAGTTTTGTACGATAGCCTTCCGTATGTTGCTCCTTAAGACTGTCTGTATTTTTCCATGCATCTGGAACAGAAAACAACGACGTATCATCTATTGTTTTTATGATACGGCCTTTTCCTACAACCACCGAATTCTTTGGTATATCTGTGTTAATTTCAGCACCGGCCCCAATAATGGCCCCCTCTCCGATAGATAGAGTTTGACCAGCAGGCACATTGATTGTTGCTTTTGCTCCGACCCAAACATTTTTTCCAATAATGAGTTGTGCATCTTCAGGAACATTAACGCTCGTAAACGGCGCAAAAAGCGTTCCTTCTCCAATTCTTGCCTTCCCATGATAGGCATGAGCTGAATTCCGATTGATAAAAAAGAGCCCTTCTGCCTGAACATTCTCAGCACTTCCTACAAACACAGGAGGAATACAAATTGCCTCTTTGCCAAACGCTTTTATAAAGGATGGCAAATCATCTATCCTGCTTAAAGTTTGTTCATCGTTTACCGGGACACTAGCCTCCCAGACTTTTTTAAGGTCGGGAGACGTGTTTGTTTCTTCAAGGGACTGTGCCGGTGATCCTTCAACAATTGAATTCTCCGGAACAGAGCGAAGAACCAGACTATCCCGTTTAACAACAGCGTTGTTTCCTATCACAACGGGTTTCCCGCTAGAAGAACTGTTAACAATAACAGAGCCTTGCTCGATTTTTACATTATCACCGATAATAACTGGCGCCACTCTATCCAGACAACGTTGATCTGGATGAATACCGTGAAAGACTGTTACAATCTGAACATCATTTCCAATCTCGCAGTTCCGACCTATTTGAATTCCCCCATGTGCTACAAAATTGCATCCGGTTCCAATAAACGTGCCTCTGCCAATTTTCACCCTTAAAAAATATTCTCCAGAAATATCTGGCGGTATATTAATTTCCTCTAAATCTTCTTTGGAACATGCAGAAAAAAGCCTTTGTTTTGCTGTAAAATCAGGTTTTGCCTTATACTGTTCCGCTAAATATTGGTCTGCCGCTCTGATGGATAGAAGAAGTTCGCTATGCCAAAGAAAATGTGGCAACGCATTTGCTGCCATAAAATTGTATCCGGCAAGAAAGCTCTCTTCAGAAAATGTATTAAAGTGAGGTGATAGTCCTTGTTTCATTTTGATCTCCCTAAAAAGTTACACAGACGGAAAAACAGGCACACACAACGCTGGCTGTTTTCCGTATCTCACCTCTGAAGCATCATATATTTAGGAAATAAAACTCAATTAAATAGTTGATATATATAGGATATTTCTACCTATGCGCAAAAATGCCACACCGGTCCAAACCTTCAAGTGATAAAAAAGTTGATGACCTCTGATTGCTTTTAACCAGATGTAAAACCCATAAAAAAAAGCCCTCATAGCAGAGGGCTAACAAACAAAAATGAAAATATGATCTAAAGGTCCTGTTCGAAGCTTTTTGTAATCAGAATGTGCTCGGATTCCTTGGATTTTTCGATAGACCGGCAAAGATCAAAAAGAAGCTGCTGCGTTTCACAGGACATATTGCTGATTTCTGCGACAGCATTTAAAACGATTTTATCATAACGCTCGTCTTGAGAATAATCTTCCTCTTCCCCATAGAAATAGCCAATTGGAACCTTAAATATGCGGGCACATTGTGCTAGACGTTCAGGAGAAATACGGTTTTCTCCTATTTCGTATTTAAAGATTTGTTGACCTCGGACGCCAATTCTGGCGCCAAGCTCATCCATCGGCATTTTTTGGCTCTGGCGAATTAATGACAAACGCCTGCCAAGAGCTCTGTTGAACTCCTCTTCTTTCGCATTCACTGCTCTTTCTCCCGTTTTTCCATACACATCAAAAACAGATTTTTTACAAAGTCTCATTCACCAATGAGACTTTGACGTTCAGACATCACGCAACCCTGATACCAATCACCATTCAATGCATGTTTATCGGTATTCGTCCTTTTCTTCTGTTTTTGGGTGAGAAGCCGCCTCTTCCATAATGTGTGTGGGGGAAATGGCTTTTTTTCGAGACAACTTCTCAACTAAAAACAAAAAATGGCGGGATGCGCATAAGTGTGTGGGAGCACATCCCGCCCACCCATTTTCTAGTTTACCGCAACTCTTCTAATGGTTTGTCTGTCCGCTATGGCGATTTGCTCCATCAGCCACTGCGCATAAGGCGAGCCATTTCTTAAAACAGCAGCCTCATAAATATCTTCCAGTTCATCGCTTTCATTAGCTGGGACAGTATTAAAAATCTTGAGCAACAGATAATCCGCTTCCTCACGCAAAAGCTTTTCACTTTGCAAGATTTCATCATCTGTCATTGTTTTGGGATTGCGTTTTAATACGTCTTCGATAGACACTGCTAAATTGAAACACCCTGTCACATATAACGCATTAGTTAAAATACTGTCCCGCAGGCAGGATTTTTGTTGCATGATTTTCCAATAACCGCTTTAGCTCAACGTCTAACAACAACGAACTTAACGACTTGAAATTCCGGTTTTCCGGGGAAGGCGGAGCTATGTCTAAAAACATACTGATCGTAATTTTATTTGGAGCGGCACTCTTTTATGCGGACGATGCCCATGCGCAAGCCCTGTTTGATTCAGGCACCAATTTTCTAACAGCCCTGCAAACTCTTCTAACATCCACATGGGCCCGCATCATTGCCATTAACGGGCTCTTGAAAAAGTAGAGTAAGAAAGCATAGCCTAATGTCCCAAAGAATTGCCCTGCGGGTAAATGGTAGGCCCATAATATCGGGGTTGAGAGCCATGCTTCATACTGCCCCCCTATAGAGGAAAAAAAGCGGATCATTTCTCCTTCATGGAAGAAGAGATTAAAGACATTATCGGGAAAGACGCTTCCATAAAAAACCTGTGTCATCTGGATGGGCCCGATAACCCATTTTGTCAAGCTGCCATACATAATGATCCCGGCCAGAACGGAAATAGCAGAGGCCGATAAAATGTATTTAAGCTCGGCCTGTATTAGAAAGAAGAGCCCCATCCACAATAAAGCCATAGGGCCTGTGGACGAAACAGCTAGAAACGAGCTATTATTGGAAAGCTGTCTTATGGTTTTAAAAGAATTCCTAAACATGGATGATAATGTAAAAAACTTTTTTTATGAGATTCTATAAAACTAAAGACAAACCCAAAACCATTGACAAATATACGGCAATGCCGTATAGTAAGGGTATAGGATGCAAACTGTTGTAGAGTTACCGGAGTTTATTAAATGCGCCAAGAAACTGGGGCTTTCTGATGAAGAAAGAGAGACTATTGTTGATTTGATAGCCTCTGATCCGGAGGCCGGCGACGAAATTTCCGGCACAGGTGGCATGCGAAAACTGAGAATTGCCAGAAAAGACAAAGGGAAAAGTGGCGGTTATCGGGTTATTACCTTTTTTACTGGCGTTGATATTCCGGTTTTCTTGGTGACCATTTACGGCAAGAACCAAAAAGCCAATATAACAGGTGCAGAGAAAAGTATTATGAAGGCTTTTGCCAACTCGATTATCGAGATTTACAGGAGTAAAAAGAAATGAGCGAAGTATCCGATAGCATGATCAAAGGAATGGAAGAAGCTCTCGCCTTTGCAAAAGGCGAGAAAATTTCTGCGACCGTTCATATACCGGAAGAAATCAATGTCCGCCGTATTCGTAAAAAACTGAATATGAGCCAGCGCATTTTCGCGGATTATTTCGGCGTCAATCTGCGCACTATTCAAGATTGGGAACAAGGACGCCGCGTCCCGACAGGCGCAGCCAAAAACTTCCTTTTTGTAATAGACCAGGAACCCGACGCCGTTCGCCGCGCCCTTATCGAAGGCAACGCTTAATCACAAAAACCCATCATACAACCTTATTAAAATCAAAGTCTTTTGTATATTCCAGTATCTCATTCATTAGAGACGTAAGGCTATAAACTATTTTACTGTTTACTCCTTCCAAAACCCGAGTTCTTTCTTTTGCTTGCCCCATCATATTTTCACTACTTACAGAAAAAGTCACAAGCCCTGTTCGTACGAGCGATTGTTGTATAGAGAGATATTCAGGAAACCTTTCCTTCAATTCATTCTCTCCTGGGTCTACGGTGTTTACTAATACTCCGTCTTTCATACCATAATGAGTATTTATAGGCTTGACTGCACCTTTAATCATTATTCCCAACACTGTAACTTCATCCTCGCTTAAACCAGAAAGTGTGTTCGCGTATTTTAAGAAGGAAGAAGCTTTTACAGCATTTTTTTCTGCCATCCCGTTAATAACTCGGGCCATTAAACACAAATTATTCTTCGCAACACCCTCTTCTGCATCACGGATCAAACGAAAAAAAATACTTATTAATTCGTCCTCATCAGCTCGATGAAAGTTCCCTTGTCGGAACTCGGACAAAACGATCTCCTGCAACAGGTTATGGCGTTTTTTCATAAGCTTATCGATCGCACTACTAGCTGTACTAGTGGGAACACCCACAACACTTAAACAATCGCCTAATATTCCACCAACTATATTGGTCATTTAACCTCCTACAAAACCACAAAAAGTAGCTGTTCTACCGTATATAGAAAAAAACTACCCCATTTATCAAAATTAGAACTACAAAAATAATATACTCCCATAAGATTTTAAAACTAAAAAACCTTTCTAATCTATCCGGTAAATATAGTTTGTGCCGGCGATACAGGTTTGCGTGTAATCCATGGAGAGATCACGACCTATGGCATCAAAGTCTATATAGTTTTGCAGTGCCTCTGGGATCTCCCCAAACAGACCTTCATCAATAAACTCGATTACAAGATCCTCCATTCTATCGCACTCATAAATCTGGATATCAAACTGGTCCGGATTATCCTGCTCCAGATTAAAATCATAGCCCGCTTCACCAACGGCCAGAATAACGTTGATCTTTTGCCAGTCTTCCCAATCATCTACGGCATCAAAAAAAGAAGGAATATCGCCCTGATGAATACCGAGTGCTTTGAACAATGCGCAATCTATTTCTTCCCCGTCAATAAACTGGTGAAGTGGTCCTGTTTATTAGACAGGTAAGCGGCGATTTTAAGGGGGATTTTTGTTGTTATGATATGCCTTTGCTTTTGACATCTTGCTTTTGATTTATTCTCTGGCTTTCTTTTCAGTATTCTTTTTTGTTAGTGGATGCTCTTGTCCTTGCCGTAGGACATAATAACCAAGGCCGTTTATAATACGGACTATAAAATCTGTTTTTTTATAATGTTCTCGCAAAGCACGCGTGATACTCTTTTCATCCATGGTTTCAATCCACTTCAACTTATCACCCAATTTCCATTCGAGCGGATCCCTTGTCATTTCAAGCGTTATGTTTTTCAGTTTTACACCTTTACCAAAAACTTCTTCAAAACGGTCTATGGCACCTTCTCCGCTCTCATAAAAATTAAACTCTTTTCTTTGATAGACAAGTTCCATAGACGATGGGTCATTCAAATCCCGAAAGTAAACAAAAGTCGGATACTGCCACGACAGAACATTCTCTTTAACACCTTCAAGTGCTGCGTAATATTCTGGCATGCTTGAAATTTGATAGCTATTCATACGAATAAGACCTGGCACGGTTGGGAATGTTTGATTAATTAATGAAGAAAACTTATTTCCTGCATTCGCCGTGTCAGGCATGATTGCAAAAACAACGCCGCGTTTTCCTAAGTCAATATAAGCTGCCTCACCTCTAATAAAGTGCTTATTTGCTAGGTTATACATATTTTCTTTATCCGCAGGAGGCACATATATTTCTTGTAATGTGGTGCCTGATTTCACACCCTCGGGCGTATCGATATAAATTTCCATACGACAGCGCACAGAACGCGCCGTTGTCCTGGAAAACGTATTTTTCAAATCAAACACAGCAATCAGAGAATCAAACCAACCTAGATATCCCTTATTCTTAGCTTTTAATCTTTTTTCCCTTTTTTCTTGTACTTCTCGCTCTACGTCTATGGCGTTGCTTTTTTCATCACGAAGGCGTTGAATAGCAGCTTGATACTCAGTTAAATGCTTATTTTCATCTATAATTTTCTGCCAATAGCCTTCCCTTTCAAAGAAATCTTTCCTCCTCCAACTATTTGAGAATTTATAAAAATCTAAAAGCCTGACTTGTGCGTAGACATTTCCTGCGTTGGCGACTTCCTCTAATTTTTGAAGATTCCATACTTTATTTTCCGGAGCATCATAAGCCGCGATAGAAGATTTGAATAGGAAAGTGCCTGTAAAAACAACAATAAAGAGCAAGATAAAGGCAAAATGTAATGTTGATCTTCTATTCATATCACACGCTTTTTCCTTACCGAGACTCTTATAGGTTGAAGGATAAATACAGTATAATTGGCTGAGGTTATAAAACAACCAGCCCCTTTGAGAATCTGTCCCTTTTTCTACGGTGTAAACTTTCCGCCTGTTTCGGGGGAGGATAGGACAGCAGAGGCGGCAATTCTTTTGTGGATTGTGTCTTCATCAATCCCGGGACCACCTGTCAGAGAATGTGCAGCAAAGCTTAAATTTCCAATAGCTACTGGCTGCGTTCCGTCCAAAGAACGTCCTAAAAGTTTTTGTGCGGCTTTTTCAAGTTTCCCGCCGCCTATTTTGCGCAAAGGAACCCTATGATCCATAAAGACTGAAAAGCTATCTGGAATATTTTTAGGCACCCCTTCATTAATCAGAATGACCGGCGCCTTATGCTCTCCAAGATGCTTCATAAACCGCTTGATTATTTTTATTTTGTCTTCTTTTGCTGCAAAATTGAACAATAAATTTATATTTTCAAGCACCAGAATTGCATCCGATTTAGCCACATGATTAAAGACTATAGAAACATTATCAACTGGCTCTGACTGCGCCGTTGGGCGCAGCAGGTGCTCCATATCAAAAAAGGTTGTGTGACGCATGCTTTGCTCTGCGAAATAGCTGGCGAGTGTTGATTTCCCGACATTTTGTTTACCATCAATCAAAAAGCATGACGGATATTCTTTTTCACAAGCCGCCTTAAATGCCTGCACAACGGCGTCTAAATCACTTTCAGACTCGAGCAGCTCCAGATCATAGTCACCCGGCACAGGCACAGAGACACTATAGCCGGACCGGTCGCCCTGATATTCCAAGGCCGCCTTATCTTCGACCTGATCACGTAATATTTCAACACCACCACCGGACAAAGCCGCCACTTCACATGCATCCGCAATCACTCTTGGCGGTGCTTCATAGGCTCTTGCGAGCGCAAGTATATCGCTTTTATCGATAGACAATCCGTTTTTTTCGATATGGAACGCCCAGATATCCTGCCTGACTAATGTTGGCTGATAGTCTACGAAAAGCGTCAGTTTAAAACGTTGTCTGAAAGATGGGTGAAATTCGTTAATATCGTTACCGATAAAAATGCCGGGAATACCGTTCTCTTCCAACGCTCTGTTTGAGAGAATCTTGCTACCGTTATGTGTTATACCATTTGCCCCCGGTCCTTTTCCAAGGAGGTCCTCCATTTCATCTGTAATAGTAACACCATGTCTTAAAAACAACTGCGCCTGAAGCAATCGAGAAAGCCTTCTCGTAGAACTCACGTTGAGATTATGCTGCGTATTGCTACGCTCATCCTCTCCGACCGCAAAAGCTGGCAAGCCAGCCTCTTCGGCTATGGCCTTCGCTAATTCTGTTTTACCGCTTCCCGCCGGGCCATATAACACAACGTTAACACCTTGCCTGTTTTGCGCCATCGCGCCTTTTAGAACTTTTGCAATCTGTAACGCTTTTTTACGAAGATGGGGGAAATTTTTATCAATTGTGAGTGCGGCTTTCACAGGTTTGCCAATAAGATTTTCTGTCGTCTTTTGGAAATCAAATTCGCGCTCACTCAGCGCGATTCTAAGATCTGGATCTATTTCCGGGATCGCCCGATCTTCCAGATTAGCATTCTCGTACGTAATCAAACCGAATGAGGCTAACTTGCCATGTGGGCGAATCGCCTTGCTAACCTCGGTAAACTGATTCTGTCTTCCCATAGCAAGGGTGATAAAGGCTGAAAAACGCTCAGGCGCAGTCCGGATCATACCCTCTACAAAATTCCGGTATTCCGGCTCCATTTCGTTGGTCGCCTGTATATATATCAAGACATCAACTTCGATGTCAGACAAACCGATATGTGCCTTTAGCTGTCTTACATTCTGGCTAAAAATATCTTCTGCGGGCACCTCATCTTCACCCAGCATCTCTGTAAAAGCTTTTATGGTTTCCCAATCCACCGGTTCTACAACACCAGATGACAGCAACGGAGAATAAGCCAGCTTATCTTTCCCTCTCTTTTTTTGAGGAAAGTCAAACCCCTGCGCCTCCATGATATGCTTAAAATTCTGCTCAAACCCCGAGCAAATTTGATAGGCAATTTTAGAAGAGTCATTTACAGAGTGCACAAGCGTTTTAAGCAATCTATCCGCCAGATACTGGACATACCCGTTATCCTGCTCCAGAACATCACAAACCGTTTTGAGCATATGCTCTCCCCCCTGTTTTTAACGCTTTTACTTCTTTTATAGTGATTAAGATTTTAGAAAGTCATCTTGCGCCAGACGTAATCCTCAACCTTATTAATTACTTTGCTGCCCGTAACAGCACCAACAATTATACCCCCAACAGCAGCAAGAAAAGCAGCTTGAATAAGCTTCCCTTTTACGAGATCTTCAAATTTGTCTTTTATCGTTAAATCTTCATGATCGATAATGGTCGCTTTTTCCATGCGCTTACCTCAAGTGTAACAAATTATGCAAAATTCAATTTAACTGAAATAGTCAATTTTTTAGAATATGTCAACACCTATGTAAGCATCGAGTCTTTGTCAGGAAACAGAAAAAAAGAATCCATACGCTTTTAGTCGATGTATGTTTTTTCAAAATTTGTAATTTCTTCCTTGCCATTACGAAGACTAATCGCTTTTGGCTCACTGCCTTTACTTCTGATAAGAGCAATGACAGAATCCGTTGCTTTTTCCAGATCATCCCGTCTAACCGATCTTAGAACCAAACTTAGGCCTAAAGAACCGCCTCTGTAGTGCGGATAACTCCCGATGGCAACTTTTGGATAAATATCCTGAAGAACAGCCAACTCTCTGGCCACAAGGCTCTCTGTCAAGTCACAGGCAACAGCATTAGACAAAAGAGGCGTCCCACCTTGAATCCGATCTAAAACAAAGTCCAGCATGGCCTGCATAATACGCGGCACACCAGCCATCGTATAGACATTCCCCATAACAAAACCAGGGGCACCTGACACAAGATTAGGAATAAGAGAGGCACCTTCCGGCACAAGTGCCATAACAGCACGAGAATCAGTCACCTTCCCTGTCCCATAATGCTCTTCCAACGTTGAGAACGCTTCATCATCATGTTTCAGCTCTACACCAAACGCTTTAGCGACACCTTCTGCCGTAATATCGTCGTGCGTAGGCCCTATGCCGCCCGTTGTAAAAATATAATCAACCTCACCTCTCAGCTCATTTATGGCAGAGGCCAGTTTCTCAATATTATCAGGCAGAACACGGACTTCCATCGTCTCAACACCGTGTGCCACCAACTTTTCTGCTATATAGCTCGTATTCGTATCCAATGTACGGCCAGATAATATCTCATTACCAATAATTAGAATGGCCGCTGTTTTTGGGTTTTTATTTTCTTCTTCTGACATCTCGGTTATGGTTGTTCGCCTGAATGATAAATTACAAATTATAATAAGAAAGTAATAATATGCTTACAACAAAAGCGCAATACTCTCCTGAAGGAATCAGAATACATACGGTGAACGATTTTCAGTCCATGCGCAAGGCTGGAAAATTGGCAGCAGAAACGCTTGATTATATAACACCTTACGTTAAACCCGGTGTCAGCACAGATGAACTGGATAAACTCTGTCATAATTATATTGTTGAACACGGTGCTATCCCAGCCCCTTTAAATTACAGAGGCTTTCCAAAATCTATTTGCACATCCATAAATCATGTTGTGTGCCACGGTATCCCGGGCCCCAAAAAACTGATGAAAGGAGATATTGTCAATATAGACGTTACCGTTATCCTTGACGGTTGGCATGGCGATACAAGCCGTATGTATGCGCTGGGTAAAATACCGGTTAAAGCCCAAAAACTTATCGACGTCACTTACGAGTGCATGATGGCAGGCATTGAAGCTGTGAAACCAGGGGCTACACTGGGAGACATCGGCCACACTATTCAGGTTATGGCCGAAAAGAACCGCTTTTCTGTCGTCAGGGATTTTTGTGGTCATGGGCTTGGCGAGACTTTCCATGCCCCGCCTTCTGTTGTTCATTTTGGGCTCCCCGGTGAAGGCGTAAGACTCGAACCCGGCATGTTTTTTACGATCGAGCCCATGATAAACGCGGGAAGCTGGGAAACCAAAATCTTAAAAAGCGATGGATGGACGGCTGTGACACGCGACCGTTCCCTATCGGCCCAGTTTGAACACAGCCTTGCGGTTACAGAAGATGGTTTTGAAATATTCACATTATCCCCCAAAGGCCTTGATAGACCACCATACGAATCATGATAGAGAACGCGTTATTGAAACAAAAGAAAAAGCCTCATTATGCCGGCCATAGAAACCGGTTAAGAGAGCGGTTCCTAAAAGGCGGACGGGAAGCCCTGGCAGAGTATGAGTTACTGGAACTCCTGCTCTTCATGGCCATTCCCAGAAAAGACGTTAAACCACTGGCCAAGGAACTGATAAAAACATTTGGCTCGTTTTCTGGCGTCATCCATGCTCAGCCGGACACCCTAAAACAAACCGCGCAGCTAACCGATTCAAGCATCATCGCGCTAAAAATCATCAAGGCCGCTTCGTTTGAGCTGATGAAACAGGATCTCATAAACAAACCGGTACTCAGCAATTGGCAACATCTGCTGGATTACCTGCAAGCCACGATGGCGCACGAAAAAAGAGAGATGTTAAGGCTCCTTTTCCTTAACAAGAAAAATGAGCTCATCGCAGACGAAATACAGCAAACCGGTACCATAGATCATACACACGTCTATGTCCGGGAAGTCATCGGCCGCGCATTGGAACTGGGGGCCACGGCACTCATTCTGGTGCACAATCATCCCTCAGGCAGAAGCGAGCCAAGTCCGGATGATGTTGAAATGACAAACGACGTCATAGACGCAGCAAAACCCTTAAATATAAAAATACATGATCATGTCATCATATCAAAAAACGGATATTACAGCTTTAAAAATGACGGCATGATTTAAAAACTTTAAAAATAAAAAATTGGAGAATCTAAAATGATTGAAAGATATTCCCGAAAAGAAATGACTCGGATATGGGAACAGGAAAACAAATACAGCATCTGGCTGGAGATAGAAACGTTAGCTTGCGAAAAAATGGCAGAGATGGGGCTTATCCCCGAAAATGTTCCTGCTGCTTTACGCGCACGAGGAGGCTTTGATGTTGCACGTATTGATGAAATTGAAAAGGAAGTTAAACACGACGTGATTGCCTTTCTTACCTCTGTTGCAGAACATGTCGGCGAAGAAGCCCGTTTTGTGCATCAGGGTATGACCTCCTCTGATGTTCTTGACACCTCTTTTGCCGTCCAGCTTACGCAATCGGCAGACATCCTTATGGGGGATCTGGACAAGCTGCTCGCCGCCTTAAAGAAACGCACACTGGAACATAAAGATACGCTGTGCATCGGCCGTAGCCATGGTATTCACGCGGAACCCACGACATTCGGCTTAAAGCTCGCAGGACACTACGCCGCTTTTAAACGCGCAAAAAAGAGACTCGAAAGTGCAAAAAAAGAGATAAGTGTCTGTGCACTGTCAGGTGCTGTTGGCACCTATGCAACACTCTCTCCAGACATCGAAGAATATGTTGCACAAAAATTAGGCTTTGAAGCAGAAACCGTCTCAACACAGGTCATCCCAAGAGACAGACATGCCATGTTTTTTGCAACATTAGGGGTTATTGCCTCCTCTATTGAAAATCTGGCGATCGAAATTCGTCATCTACAAAGAACGGAGGTCAGAGAAGCTGAAGAGTTTTTCTCAAAAGGGCAAAAAGGCTCTTCAGCCATGCCGCATAAACGCAACCCGATTTTAAGCGAAAATCTAACAGGGCTTGCCCGCATGGTTCGCTCTGCCGTAACACCGGCCCTCGAAAATGTTGCGCTCTGGCATGAGCGTGATATATCGCATTCTTCTGTTGAACGCATGATCGGACCAGATGCCTGTATTACACTTGATTTTGCACTTGTACGCCTGACAGGCCTTATTGAGAATCTTCTCATCTATCCTGATATTATGCTTGAAAATCTGAACAAGCTCGGGGGGCTGCCCTTTTCCCAGCGCGTCTTGTTATCCCTGACACAAGCAGGCATATCCCGTGAAGACGCTTACCGCATTGTACAGCGCAACGCCATGAAGGTATGGGAAAACAACGGAAAAGCCTCCTTTCTGTCTTTCCTTGAACAGGACGAAGATTTAACAGGTCATATCAGCAAGGATGAACTTGCAGCAATTTTTGATTTTTCCTACTACACAAAGGAAATAGGACGTGTCATTGACCGGACATTAAGCTAATATGCGATTCATTGCTTAACCTAAACAAAAGAGGTTTTATAACCAAATGAGATACTTCTTTTTACTATTATGGAGTTTGATTATGACTGTATCAGTAGCGTCTGGAAACGCAAGCGCAGCCGACCTGAAGCCAGAAGACACACTTTATCTGGATCTTGAAAAGGGACGCGTCACCATCCAGCTTTTACCTGACATTGCCCCTTTGCATGTTGAACGTATTAAAACACTCACAGGCGAAGGCTTTTACGATGGCATTGTCTTCCATCGTGTTATTGACGGCTTCATGGCACAGACCGGCGATCCAACAGGCACTGGCACTGGAGGTTCCAACTACGCTGATGTTAAAGCCGAATTCAGTGATTATAAATACAAACGCGGCACTATTGGCATGGCGCGTACAGCCGATCCTGACAGTGCAAACTCTCAGTTCTTTATTTGCTTTGATGATAACGGCTGTTCCTTCCTGACGGGACAATACACCGTTTGGGGACAAGTTGTCGAAGGGATGGAATATGTCGATGCCATTAAACGTGGTGAACCACCTGCCGACCCGGACAAAATTGTTAAAATGTCACTGGCCACAAGCACAGATGCTGAGGCAACAGACACTGCCGAATAATCAGGCAGAACAATAACAAAACAAAAAAGACCGGAAATTCAATCTTTCCGGTCTTTTTTCTTATCTCCCCTAACCGTCCTCCCGACCTCGTTCGGGGAATCCATGCTCGTTGTCATACCGGACACCCACCGATCCGGTATCCAGTCAAATAATGTCCACGGCAATGCCGTGCTCTTTGTTCTGGAGTCACGCTGTTTATGTTCGGCCTAAAAGGCCTCTTTCGCGGGAATGACAGTGCTCGTATAACTATCGTAACGACTGGAGCCCTTCCTACTACGGCAGGATGAATCCTGATTTTGTTCGTAAGGCTAATCTTTTACCAGTTCTTTTTCCGGCTCTTTTTCCGATGCTTGTGGCTTATCAGCCACAATATCCGCCTTTTCCCTATCAGATAAAATAAGGAGATCGGCCGCGGTTATAATAGCGTTTAATATTTTTTCGAGGCGCGCATATTCATGAAGAGGATTAGGCGTTTCAACACGCAATATCGCTTCCTGCTCATCAAAAATAAAAAGCAATGACGTTGTTTTTGATTTCATAAGACTGTTTAAAGCCTTTAGACGTCTTTCATCCTTTAAATATTTGTTCAAAACCTCTTTATTCTTTGACCTTACAATTCTGGCACTGTCCCAGCCTGTATAATTCACATCAACATCTTCTGTTAAATTAAGGGATTGAGCGAAATCCTGCAAAGAAGGAGAGGCAATCAAGCCCCCACATGGCATAGGTGAAGAAAGCGTTATGGCTGCCACTGTACGAAAACGCTTGGAACGCGCTGTCGCTAGAGTCTGTTCTTCGGAATACAGCGTTAAATAATGCCCGTTAATACGCCCCTCAACGACAGGAGACGAATAAAAAGGCCCCCGCCTATAGGCCAGACCTTTGCTTTTGGCAAATCTTTCCCATGCTTTTTTTTGCTTGAAAAGAACATCCAGAGACCAGAAAAAGACACCAAGGATGAATAAAGATAAAATAATCCAGATAAAAATCCAAAAGGACACAGCTTGAAACTCCACCTTAAAAAAACGCGGCACCACTTAAACTTAAGCGATATAAAGGAAGAATACAAGACATCAAAAAAATTATGGCGTTTCGCTATTCTAACGTGTCTGAAACAGAGGGACTATCTCCCTTTTCACTACCTTTTTCTCCATTTTCCTTTTGTTTTTTATCATAAAATAAAAGACAAAAAACATATGCGGACACTGCGCCAAGTTCCCAGCGGCCAGACATAATGGCAAAGAAAGCTTGAGCAATAAAAAAAGCCCAGAGAAACAAGATGACGAATTTTCTTTCTACTATTTTATTTAATTTTTTATTCCATTCTTTCATAAAGAGCGTCCCCTGTCACAAACAGATAGCAGTATTCCTTATATAAATAAAAAACAATACAAAATAATGCCTTTATTTTTCAAATAATCGACAGAAAAAAAAAGCAGAAATGTTTTAAAAACATTTCTGCTTAGTCATTATAGTGATACTTGATCAGGAAATTAAAGCTTACATAAACCTGATATCCTTACCTGAACAACCAAAAAGAGTAAAATTGGTTATTCCTGTTTCTTCCTGCCTTAATACGTCCTCTTTTAAGAGGGGATCAAGGGACTGAGAGACGTAATCAGCAGGCGTCACAGACAGCACAGGTCGCAGCTCTAGTCTTTCCTCTTTTTCATCTTTTACCTGGCGAAGTTCATGGTTTGCGTGCATTACCAGGTTTTCAGCATGACGGATAAGGGATTCGGTCCGCTTCGATTCATCAACAGTCTTTTCTTCAAAGCGTTGTTGACGTTCGTCGACATCGCCAACATTCCTTTGCAACTTATAAATAGCATCGCTAAAAAAGCCACTTTGTCTGTTCACAATATCTAGACCTTCTTTAACTTTCTCAAGGCCCAGACGAAGTCTTTCGTACCCAACCCCAAGAACAAGACTGGCCCCAATGGCTGTTACTGCTGCAAACACAGCAAACGCCAAGGACACAACCATGTAGGTTTCTATCGAAGGAACCATGGCACCCACCCTTTCCTTTTAGTTTTTTTAATTTACCCCTTTTTATGGTGTTCTTACTCAACTCACACACAAAATAAGAACAGGGCTTATAATTATTATGTTAAATCTTATTTGCGCAAATAACAAGTACTTTTTGAAACAATGTTTCAAAAATTTTCACGAGATTTGTTTATTATTTTAGGTAATTTTACTGCGTTTTTATTTAAAAGGGCATACAAAAGAATAAGGGGAATTACTTCCACTCCCCCCTAAAGGATAAGGGCTATTACTTCTTTTGCCCTTTACTAAACACAGGCTGAGCATCCTGAATGTAGGTATCCAGCTCAGATTTTGCATCTTTTTCAAGTATTGTCTCTGTTTCCAGCATTTTGCTTTCAAGAACAGGGCCCTTCTCCGGGATCATGTTGGCTCTGACATATGTAACACCATGCCCTGCCGTTCTGTCACCATATGGCGTACCATCATAAGGTTGCGGCACCCATCCTTCGCCACAGCCAGACAGAAACAATGTAACAGTTGAAAGAAGAATAAATGATAAAGCAGACCTCGTGCGCATAACGTCCCCTGATTAATATGCTGTCAAAAACAAAACTAACGTGTTGTAGAATCACTACCTGTCACGAAGTATAAGCAAACACAACCAGAACAGCAAAATGTTCCCACCAGAGATTCACAGGAAAGAAATTAGAACTGTTTTTTTAGAATAATTAATAAAAGCAGGCCCTTTAAAGGCTCTCCTTTACAATTTCTTATCCTTTTTTATATAAAATTTAATATAAATTGTGTTTTTGTGCTCTGCTATCAAAAGGATGCTTTACGAGAACGTCATTCTATGTTCTGCTGGTAGGGTTTTGTTGTAGACCTTGTACTTATGGGGTGTTGTTGGAATATGAACTTTATAAGAAAAGACTCAAAAGAATGTGGTTTCACGCTTGTTGAAATGGGCCTTGCGCTTCTTGTTTTTAGTATTGTTGTATCGGGGCTTTTGTCTCTGCTCAACATTATTTCTTCCTCACAGAATAAAAAGACGACGCAATCCAATATAGCGGTTATTGAACACGCGCTTAAAAATTATCTGGTTAGAAACAACCGTAAATACCCATGCCCTGCACAAGGAAATCTCGCTGTGGATGCACCAAACTTTGGAGAAGAGAGATGTGCTGCCCTTTGCTCAACCCCAGGCAGTGTCTGTATCGGCGTTGTCCCAGTACGTGCCCTGCAACTTGCCGACAATTATATGTTTGACGCATATGGAAACCGAATAACGTATGCTGTTACACAGGCCGTAACCACCGATGGTAATGCAAATGGCATCATACGCGTTGAACATGACGGTGCCGCAACGCCAACAACCGGCGTGAAGTACATTGTGCTGAGTCATGGGGAAGACGGGTCAGGTGCATGGACACATGCCGGTAAAGCTCATTGGAATAGTAATTGCGCCAGTCAGGCCGTTCAGGGAAAAGATTATAAAAACTGCGATGGTAACAACACCGTTTTTGCGAGAACCTTTCAAACATCAAACGCTGGTACAGCAAATCAATATGATGATTTCCTCAGTTGGGGCAAAGCCAGCACAGTCGAGGATAACGAATGTGTAACAATGGAACTCGCTGCCTGTCCTGCTGGATGGACACAAGAAGGCGCGTCCTTTCCTGGTGTAGGTAAGCCGATTGTCCATAGTCACACAAATACGACACACAGCATGACGGGTGCTGGCACCATACAAACCCAAATTGGCTGGGAAAATGTAGATTTTGTCATTTGTTGCAGGAGTTTGAACTAGGCTTTATCACCATATAAAATTAGTGGCGTATGGTTTTTACAGAGTAGGAACATAAAATATGGACAGACAAAAAAGCAATACAAGAAACGATGGCTTTACGTTAATTGAAGCCGCCGTTGTTGTGGCTATTTTTGGCTTCATTATAGCCTCTATGCTTTCTATATTTGAGCAATCAAAACGGTTGCGAGACAGAGAGATAACACACAACAATATCGCGACAATCGAGGAATCTTTACGTGAATATGCCATATCTAATAATGGCTACTACCCCTGCCCAGCACGCCCAAACATCGGTGTAGATGATAATGCTACAGGAAATGGCTTTGGCGTAGCAGATTGCGGCACATGCGCTGGGAACATCTGCACCGGCTCTGTTCCCACACGCACGGTTGGTATTTCAGACGCTCACATGCTTGATTCGTATGGTAACCGATTCACGTATGCTGTAACCAGAACATTTGGTATAGATTCAACACCAGCACCAGCAGCCGTACCGCCTATTGTTGGCTCTCTTACTGTTGAACTTGGCGTAGGTGGCGGCATGGACCAGACCGGTGTCCAGTTTGTCATTGTCAGTCATGGCCCAGATGGTTCAGGATCGTGGACCAGATCAGGTATTCAAAACCAAAACAGCAATTGTGCTGCCGCAACACAAGGGGAAGATAAGGAAAATTGTGATAATGACAGCACATTCCGTACAACGTTTCTCTTTTCAAGAGAGGATGGCGCTGCAACACAGTATGATGATTCCATCACCTGGCATAACGCCTATGGTGAGAATGACAAATCCTGCATATATTTACGTCAAACAAACTGCAAATCGCCCTGGGAAGAAGAAGTCTCTCTTAGCGTTCCTATAGGCCCCCTATCCTTAAGTAATAACAATAACATTACTGACATTGATCTGTCCGCAACAGGCAATCACATTATTGGTTTTGCTGCAAACATCGAAAATCAAAACATCACAACACAGCACAACCCAGCCTCCGGCGGGCGCTGGAACCGTACGGCACCACAAAAAATATGTTGCCAGGGAAGCTTCTAAATTTAAGGAAAGCATAAATTATGAAACATACTACGATAACAAGCACTGAATCTGGATATGGACTTTTGGGACAGGCTATCGCTTTATCTGTTTTTTCGATGATGACCCTTTCCCTTTTTGCTATCATGGGTACGTACACATCTCTGACAAAAAATTTAGAAACAAAGCGCTCTATATTGGAAATTGAACGCACGGTCATGGCCTATGCCGATGCTAATGGCCACTATCCATGTCCTGCCAATATTTCTTTGTCCTCTGAGGACGTTAATTTCGGTATCGCCACCGCCTGTGGCAGTGCGCCAGGCTCTTTTTCCAGTGGTATGATTCCTATAAAAACGCTTGCCCTTCCCCATGATATGGCCCTAGATGCCTATGGAAACAGACTGCGGTACATTGTGTCCGGCCCACACACAGCAAACAAACTAGCCAACGACGTCAGTGCTATCCAGTTAAAAGACACCAATCTAACGATAGCAAAACCGGATTTTATAATCCTTAGTCACGGTAAAAACGGAAACGGTGCTATCTCTAAATTTGGGATCTCTGCCCCCTGTTCTATAGGGCAGGATCAAGAAAACTGCGACGGTGACGCTGTCTTTACACAAACCATTGAAACATCATCACGTTTGACCAATTATTTTGATGATGTTGTTGCCTATAGAAAAAAATGGTATGGACCAGACACAGAATGCGTAGTCATCCCCCCCAGAATAGTGTCTGGCGGCATGCCTACGGCAGGCCTGGGGAACCAATTATTCAACATAGTCTACGCTCATGGACAATGCCCATCCGGCTGGGATCAGGTTCATGAGTTCTCTTCCGTCTACGCCGGTCCATCTACCAATCAACAAAGGAAAATCACCATACAAACAGGTGCCACATGCAACCCAACTTTCACATGCTATGTAAAAAACACAATCGCTAAGGCATGTACATTAGGATGGAACCCCAGATACTGTAGAGTGACCGCGGGCGGGGCCGGCACAGCAACGGAAGCCGGTCTGAACGAATGCCGCAATGACAGACCGCTAACCATTTACTGTGAAACAAATTTCTCTGAGGAAAGTTTTGAGGTACAATCCTCACACGGCACAGGGCTAACGGCAGGTGGCGAGACGCCCCTTTTCAGGGTATGCTGCCGATAATATTCTTTAAAGGAATGACAAAATGAAAAAAAGAACAACCTTTTGTAAGAAAAGTGAAGATGGTTTCACGCTTATAGAGCTAACCCTTGTCGGTGCTATTGTTGCGATGTTTATGGTGGCCTCGCTTGCCATGTTGCAAGGTGAAATAGCAAGAGGAAAGATAGGCTCTACAAAAAATAAACTAAAAACCATTAAGCAGGCACTGTCTCTCTACCAAAAAGAATATGGACGCTACCCATGTCCGGCAGATCCAACGCTTCCACCAACATCAGCCAGCTACGGCGATCAGGATTGCCCTGCGCCGCTACCTTTGGCCCCTAACGGCGTCTTGATCGGCGCTGTTCCGACAACGTATCTGGGATTACCGCCTGATACGATGTTTGATGCCTACGGCAATAAATTTACGTATGCTGTAACGCAAGTGCTATCCAGAGCTGTACCAAATGAAAATTCTCGTTTTGCTCAAACAGATCTTGGTGTCATTGATTTAAGGGATATGAACAATAATGTTATCAACAATCAAGGACATTTTCTGGTTCTAAGTCATGGAAAAGAAGGTGCCGGCGCATACCAGAGAAATGGAAGCCGTTTAAATTGTGCTATAGCCTCGGCAAAAGAACAAATGAACTGCGATGATGACAATGTCTTCATAAAAACACTTGAATCTACGCAAAATGCTGGCAATAGCTTTGATGACTTTTCGGCCATGGCTCTTGCCACAGACGCACAGGAAGACAACCCGGATCAGATCCTTATTACTGTTCCACCGGGCTATATGTGCCCAATTGGTTACACAGAGCTACTTCAGTTCCCTACATACACAGGTACTTCAAATACAAACGCTGTCTCCGTTACCTCTCTGGACAGAGGGTCCGGCTGTTATGACTGGATTACGGCCAGATGCACTAATACAAGACGTCCTGCAAATGTCTGTGGGAATCCGACTCCGCCTCTGCCTTCAGTAAACTGGCCTCTTGGGATATCGGTTAATTTTTACTACAAAAACGGTATTCTGGTTGGCGGCGGCCATATTGAAGCGAGATGCCTGCGCTGTCATGCGGGCTCCTGCACATGCACCAGAGATTGCAGTTTTGATCTCGATATGACAACTGATTGCAATCCGGCGTCATTGGTCTATAACTGTACCCCACAAAACTGTGATATGACGACAGGGGCAAACTGTGCAAATCCGGCAGCCCCTGTTTTAAACACAGTAACAAGTACAATTTTTTCAGATTACGGCACAACGACAGGCGTTTACAGAGTCTGTCAGTTGAAAAATTACTAGGAAAAAGAGGCTGATAATTGCTAATTAAGCCCTAAATCCCTTTGTTCAAGCCGCTTGATTTCATCTCTTAATCTGGCGGCTTCTTCAAATTCCAGATTTTCTGCTGCCGCACGCATATCTTTTTCAAGCTTTTTGATACGCGCCTGAAACGCTTTGGGGCTGGCAAAATAGTCTTCCTGTTCCTGCGCATCTGCAAATCCTGCCGCTTTTGCTTTTCTGGTGCGGGCCTGATCCGTGCCTCTGTCCTGCAGCCCCTCCATCACATTGTTAATGTTTTTCTTAATGGTTGCCGGCGTGATGTTATGCGCCTTGTTCCATGCCAGTTGCTTTTCCCGGCGGCGAGATGTCTCATCCATAGCCTCTTTCATGGAGCCAGTTATCCTGTCGGCATATAGAATAACTTTTCCATCCACATTCCGTGCCGCACGGCCAATCGTCTGGATAAGTGAACGGCGGGAGCGTAGATAGCCTTCCTTATCCGCATCCAGAATCATGACACGCAAACATTCCGGAATATCCAGCCCTTCTCTTAAAAGATTAATCCCCACCAGAACGTCAAAATTTCCAAGACGTAAGTCACGGATAATTTCTATGCGTTCCAATGTGTCAATGTCAGAGTGCATATAACGCACTTTAAGGCCGTTTTCATCCAGATATTCACTCAGATCTTCGGCCATTTTTTTTGTAAGCGTTGTGACAAGTATCCGTCCTTTTTGCGCAATAACACTCTGACATTCTGCCATAAGATCATCGATCTGGTTTTGCGTTGGCCGCACTTCAACTTCTGGATCAACAAGGCCTGTGGGCCGCACGACCTGTTCAACAAACGCGCCATTTGTCTGCTCCAGCTCCCAGTCTCCGGGTGTTGCAGACACAAAAATGGCTTGCGGCCTAAATTCATTCCATTCTTCAAATTTCAATGGCCGGTTATCCAAAGCCGATGGCAAACGAAACCCATACTCCGCCAGCGTTGTTTTGCGGCTCCGATCGCCTTTGTACATCCCATTTAATTGCGGCAGCATCACATGACTTTCGTCCAGAAAAATCAGCGCATCATCGGGTAAGTATTCGATCAGTGTCGGTGGCGGTTCGCCCGGCGCACGCCCTGTTAAATAGCGCGAATAGTTTTCAATACCGGAACAGGCTCCTGTTGCGGTCAGCATTTCAAGGTCAAACTGTGTGCGTTCTTCGAGCCTTTGCGCCTCCAGCAGCCTGTCATTGCGCCGAAAATAAGCCAGTTGCTCTTTCAAATCCGCTTTAATATGCTGAATGGCCTGATTCATGGTCGGCCCCGGCGTGATGTAATGCGAGTTCGCATAAATTCTAACCGCCTCCAGCGCACTGATTTTTGCACCTGTGAGTGGATCAAATTCTGTGATATTTTCCAGCTCATCACCAAAAAGAGAAAAACGCCATGCCCTGTCCTCAAAGTGCGCGGGAAAAAGCTCCACCGTATCACCACGCACGCGAAAACAACCGCGATCAAACGCGATATCATTGCGCTTATATTGCAGCTCAACCATTTTGCGGATCAGTGCCTGCCGGTCAATACGTTCGCCCACTTTGATATCCAGACGCATGGCCTCATAATCTTCTTTAGATCCAAGGCCATAGATACAGGAGACTGATGCCACAATGATGCAATCTCTCCGCTCAAACAAAGCGCGCGTAGCCGCATGACGCATGCGGTCTATCTGCTCGTTGATGCAGGAATCTTTTTCTATGAAGGTATCAGAACGCGGCACATAGGCTTCCGGCTGATAATAATCATAGTAAGAGACGAAATACTCCACCGCATTATCGGGAAAAAACTCTTTCATCTCCCCATAAAGCTGCGCGGCCAGAATTTTGTTCGGCGCCATAATCAGAGACGGCCGCTGAAGCGCAGCAATAACATGCGCCATAGTAAACGTCTTACCAGACCCCGTCACGCCTAAAAGTACTTGCTCTGTCAAACCCTCTTCTATTCCTTTACACAACGCCTTAATGGCCGCTGGCTGATCACCGGAAGGGGTAAAGTCTGACTCTATGCGAAACGATATGTTCTCCATAAGTTCATGCTTTTAGCACAGATGAGCACAGATAAACACGGATTTTTTGATCATCTTATACGGCATGCGCTATAAAAAACATCATAGCCTCTTGCCGTTTTTTCTTGTCTCACATACCCTTTAAAAAGAAGTTATATTTTTTCATAAAGGAAAGTTCATGGATAGAAAAACGCCTCTTTTTGGCCTCTTGTTTTACGCTGTCATCCTATTTACAAGCATCATATTTTTTCCTCTTCTCTCCCTGTCCTTTGGTCAAACAGCCGCTTTTTCTACGCTTGTCTTGGTTGGATTATTATTTCTTCATACTCTGTACAGGTTATCAGGTGATCGCGCACAAAAAATAACGCAAGACACAAATAGCAGAAAAAGCTTTGGACGCGCTCAGGTGCTCCTGTTCATTCTTTCGGCTGTCTCTCTGGCTCTGTCCTATTATGCCTCATACAAATTTGATCATGATTTGAAGCGGTCGCCTGATTATCTTTACCAGTATAACCCGATGACAACGAATCTCCTCGCCCTAACCCTCGCAGGGGCCGCCATTTCACTGTTTGTAAAAAATTTGATAAAAGTACCAGGCCTTGATCCTCATCAGACAAAATCAGAAGGAAAAAGAATTCTTCAAATTATGAGCCTCATTTTTCTGATCGGCCCGCCAGTGATTTTTTCTTTAGTTGCAACCTATGAATACCTTCCTTCCGTGCGACGGGTAGGACAAGGTGACTTACGCGCTATTGATGCAGGCTACAAACGCTGCCATGCGCTCGACTATACGTTCTATAAACACAGCAGACGCTCTTTTAAAAGGATCCCCGTTAACATTTACATTACATACGTTAAGGCCCCTATTGCAGGGACCTTAAACTGTAACCATAGTAGGACGGCTGAGAAGAAATAAATCCGCCCTTATTTCTCAGACCTTAACGTCGGAAAGGCAATCACATCTCTGATGCTGCTGCTGTTGGTCAGGAGCATGATGACGCGGTCAAGACCGACACCGAGACCGCCGGTTGGAGGCATGCCGTACTCGAGAGCTTCCACGAAATCATGATCAAAGGCCTGAGACTCTTCGTCTCCCGCTTCTTTGGCTTTTACTTGCTCATCAAAACGTTCTTTTTGATCAATCGGATTATTCAGCTCGGAAAACGCATTGGCAATTTCCCATGTATTAACGAAGGTCTCGAAACGTTCGGTCAGAATTTTGTTATCCCTGTGCTCTTTGGCCAGCGGAGAAATATCCTTTGGAAAATCTGTGACATGGGTAGGGTTTAAAAGATGTTCTTCGACATGGGCTTCAAAAACGGCCTCTACGATTTTGCCCCAGTTCATGCTTTTATCCAGCTCTGCTTTTGTCTCTTTTGCTTTTTCAAATGCAGCAGCCGGGTCTGTATAATCAAGGAAATTGATCCCCGTTCTTTCTTCCACCAGTTCACACATGGATTTTCTGGCCCATGGTCTTGTAAAGTCGATTTCTTTATCACCAAACTGAATAACAGAAGAACCATTATTGATTTCCTTGACGCAGCCTTCTATCAGTTCTTCAAGCACATCCATCATATCCTCGTAATCGGCATAAGCCTGATAGAGCTCCATCATGGTGAATTCAGGATTATGACGAACGGAAATGCCTTCGTTACGGAAGTTCCGGCCTATTTCAAAGACCCTATCAAACCCGCCAACAACGAGCCTTTTCAAATATAATTCCGGCGCAATTCTTAAATAAAGGTCCCTGTCCAGCGTATTGTGATGGGTCACAAATGGCTTGGCCGATGCACCGCCCGGAATGGGATGCAAGATAGGCGTTTCTACATCTAAAAAGCCTTTTTCTACCAACGTACGACGAATAAAACTTATGATCTTGCTTCTTTTTACAAAAACATCCTTGCTGTCATTATTCATGATCAGATCAAGATAACGCTTGCGATAACGAAGCTCGACATCCGTCAAACCGTGGAATTTCTCCGGCAAAGGACGCATGGATTTGCAAAGCAGGTCAATAGAAAGCGCATTGATCGTCAATTCTCCGCGTGGCGTGCGGCGCACAATTCCCTCTACACCGATAATATCGCCAATATCAAAATGCTTCATACGAGGCAGGAACGACTCATCAATGTGATTTTTATGCGTAAAAATCTGAATATTCCCCGTGTGATCCTTCAGGTCAATGAACATACCGCTATTACGGTTGGCCATGATACGGCCTGCCACACGAACCTTTTCTTCCGTGACCTCGCCATCTGCCAGATCCTTATGTTTTTCCTGCAAAGGAGCAGCATGAGCCGTGACATCAAATTCATAAGGAAACGGGTTCACGCCCATTTCCAGAAATTTTTCATAGTTATTCAATCTTGCCTGAACAGGTTCTTCTACTTTTTTTGTTACGGTGTCACTCATCTCGTTACCCTTTATTTTTTCTTTCCTTATAACGATCTATACAGAAAATGGCTATCCCTTTACACAAAATATTTCTATACTGTCTATAATTACCTGTTACACTGCCTGACTGTCTTTAACCATATAATGGCCTGATATGATCTTTAGAACCCCTGCCTTCTGGTACAAAAAACCTGGTTTGATATCTGGCCTCCTGTCTCCTTTGGCCGGACTTTACCTTGCCGGGCATCGTCTTAATCAGCCAAAAGCCCCGCCCAAGACTGTTTCAATACCCGTTATTTGCATTGGTAATGTAACGGCTGGCGGCACAGGAAAGACACCGGCCTCTCTGGCTTTATATCAACTTCTGACCAACAAGAACCTCTTTTTCTCACCTTTTTTCCTGACCCGTGGCTATGGCGGAATAATAAAAGGCCCGGAACGCGTCAACCCGAACGGCCCGGCTTCCATGTGGGGCGATGAAACGCTTTTACTGGCAGACACCGCCTCTACTATCATTTCAGCTAACCGTTATGACGGAGCGAAACTGGCCAAGAGTCTGGGGGCAGACCTCATTATTATGGATGACGGCTTCCAGAATAAAACACTGCAAAAAACGTTGACTTTCCTTACGATCAACGGCAAACAGGGATTTGGCAACGGGAAGCTCCTGCCAGCCGGCCCCTTAAGGGAGCCAATTGAAGACGCCTTACAAAAAGCCGATGCCTTTATTCTCGTCGGCGATGATGAATCCGGTGTGAGAGACCGTCTCCCGCAAAATAAACCTGTGTTCAAGGCATTTATCAAGCCACTGGAAGGCAGCGAGATTGAACCGGACCGGACATATTACGGTTTTTGCGGTATTGCCCATCCGGACAGATTCAAAAAAACACTAGAAGATAACGGATACAAACTCTCCGGTTTTAAAGCTTTTCCAGATCATTACGACTATAGTAACAGGGATCTGGACAAACTCTTGAAAAGAGCCGACAAAAACAACGCGATCCTGATCACAACAGAAAAAGACATGATGCGCATTGATACACCCGCCATGCGTGAACAGATCACCTATCTCCCCGTCCATATGGCCTTTGAGCAACCTGCCGCCCTTATTGACTATATAGCGTCCCATACATGAAAAAGCTCCGTTATATAGCCGAATCGGCTGTGCTGCATACCCTGCTGCTTGTTTTTTCCTCCTTGCCTGTCGATAAGGCCTCTGCCCTTGGCGGATGGCTGACACGGACCATCGGGCCGCATCTGGGTGCCTCTAAAAAAGCACATAAGAACCTTAGCCGCGCCTTCCCCAAGATGGATGAAGAACAAAAACAAACGATTATCACAGACATGTGGGACAATCTTGGACGGATCATCGCTGAATATCCGCACCTTAAAGAAATTGTGAAAGAACGTCTCACCGTTCAACACAAAGATCTTCTCCAGACCACAAAAGAACCCATCGTGTTCATTGCCGCCCATCTTGCAAACTGGGAAGTTCTGCTGCCCTCGTTATACCTGAACCACAATATTGAGGCACACGGCCTGTACCGCGCACCGAACAACCCATGGACAGACCGGCTTTTATCAAAACTCCGTTCCGTCGGCGGCCGCATTAAGGCGCATCCTAAATCCAAAAGCGGTGCGCTGGCCCTTCTCCGCTCTTTAAAGGAAGGCCGCAGTATCGCGCTTCTGATTGATCAAAAATACAATGAAGGCGTACCAGTTCCTTTTTTTGGCTACAACGCCATGACCAGTGCCGCTTTTCTGGATATGGCAAAAAGATTCAAAACCCCCATATTAGGCGTCCGGCTTGAACGAAAAGACGGCGTAGAATTTGAAGCCACACTGTTTGACTTGACCGAACTCCGTGACTTATCCACGACAGAAGCCCTCCTTAAAACACATGAGATACTGGAAAGCTGGATTAAAGAAAATCCTGCTCAGTGGTTATGGCTTCACAGACGCTGGCCAAAAGACTCCAAATAGCTTGCGATTCACGTCTTAATCTCTTAAACCTGAATTCCCTACTTTTATAAATAAAGGCTTATGTAAAAAATGACACAGAACTGGACACCTGAAAGCTGGAGAGAGAAGCCAGCCCTGCAACTGCCCACCTACCCGGACAAAGAAGCGCTGTCAAACGTTGAAGAAGAACTTTCGAAAATGCCACCCCTTGTTTTTGCCGGAGAGGCCCGCCGTTTGAAAAAGCAACTGGCAAAAGCCGTCGAAGGTCAGGCCTTTGTCCTGCAAGGTGGAGATTGCGCCGAAAGCTTTGCTGAATTTCGCGCTGATAAAATCAGGGATACGTTTCGTGTTATGCTTCAGATGTCTGTGGTTCTGACCTATGCGGGTTCTATGCCTATTATAAAAATGGGACGTATGGCCGGCCAGTTCGCGAAACCCCGTTCAGATGATTTTGAAACACGCGGCGATGAAAAGCTCCCTAGCTACCGTGGCGATATCGTAAACGGCCTCGACTTCACACCGGAAAGCCGTCACCCCGATCCTCAGCGCATGCTCCGCGCCTATAATCAGGCGGCAGCGACCTTGAACCTGCTACGTGCTTTTGCACAAGGCGGCTATGCCGATCTTCACCGCGTACATGGCTGGAACCTGGAATTCGCCAAAGACAGCCCTCTAAGCGAACGTTACGAGAAACTCGCCGCCCAGATTGAAGAGGCACTGGCCTTCATGTCGGCCTGTGGCATCACAGGTGATCGCGTTCCAGAAATCGTTCGCCAGACAGATTTTTACACATGTCACGAGGCTCTTCTTCTCCCCTATGAAGAAGCAATGACCCGTGTCGACAGCACAACAGGTGACTGGTACGATACATCAGCGCACTTCCTGTGGATCGGTGCCCGCACGAATCAGGATGATCATGCGCAGATCGAATTCGTCCGCGGTGTTGAAAATCCGTTGGGACTGAAAGTGCCACCTGATACAACAGCCGATGCTCTTTTAAGGCTCATTGACAAAATGAATCCTGACAATGAAGCCGGACGGCTTTCTCTAATCACCCGTATGGGGCATAAAGAAATTCTGGAAAAACTGCCGCCTCTCTTGCGTGCTGTCAAACAGGAAGGCAAAAAAGTCGTTTGGATCAGTGATCCAATGCACGCCAATATCCGCAAATCCTCAAGCGGTTATAAAACACGCCGCTTTGAGGATATTTTGGGTGAGGTGAAAAACTTCTTTGCCGCTCATAAAGCCGAAGGCACCCATCCGGGCGGTGTTCATTTTGAGATGACCGGTCAGAACGTTACAGAATGTACTGGCGGGGCAGAAGAGCTCAAAGACGAGGATCTCTCAAGCCGTTACCACACACACTGCGACCCGCGCTTAAATGCCAACCAGTCGCTAGAGCTGGCTTTTCTGATTGCAGATGAACTAAAGAAAATCAGAAAGTAAGAACGACTTGAGTACGACAGAGAGCATAGAAGACTGGACAGACGTTTATTTTAAACGAACCCGTGACATCGTGAAAAAATACGGTGACAACACCGTCACCTACGCCCTTTTCATGAGGCGGCCTGTGATCAGTGCGCCAAAGCTTGCCATAGACTGGTTAACCCGCGTGGCAGAAGAAGAAGGGGCGCAGATTGATATCGACCTGCGCTATCCCGAAGCCTCCTGGATCGGCGCAGGAGAACCTATTTTCTATCTCACTGGGTCTATGGCCTTTCTATGCACGCTGGAAACCCTTTTGCTACAAAAAATCGGGGCAGCCTGTGTTGCGGCCTATAATGCCTATGCCATGTGCGAAGCCCTGCCTCATGTCGGCTTCATGGCCTTTGACGCCCGTCACTGCGCCGGTCTGGAAATGACTGAAATGATGGCCTATGCCGCCAGTGTCGGCTCACAAGCTGCCAAGAACAAATGCGGGGCAAAGGGGTTCATAGGGAACGCCACAGATGCTACGGCCCACTATTTCGGGCTGGAAAAAGGGCTTGGCACGATGCCGCACGCACTGATCGGTTATGCCGGATCCACCTTAAAAGCCGCGCAAATGTTTCATGAAACGCATCCTGACGTACCTTTAAGTGTCCTTGTTGACTATTTCGGGCAAGAGGTCACAGACGCACTGGACGTCTGCCAGCATTTTAAAGATCTCGCCAAAGAAGGCGCACTTTCTGTCAGAATTGATACACCGGGTGGGCGTTACGTAGAAGGCCTCGACCCGCAGGAATCTTACGCCGTACTAGACCGCAACGTGCCCGATACAATCAGGGGATACCGCACAGAACGGGAATTAAAACATCTGATCGGCACCGGCGTGTCTGCTGCTGCCATATGGCACATGCGTGAACAACTTGATGAACATGGTTTTGATCAGGTAAAAATCGTCGCCTCTTCCGGCTTCTCTCCCGCAAAATGTAAAGCCATCGCAGCCGCCAAAGCCCCTGTTGATTCCATCGGCACAGGCTCTTACCTGCCCAAAAACTGGTCAGAAACCTACACAACCGCAGACATCGTCATTTATAATGGTAAAAAACGCGTCAAAGTCGGACGGGAATTCCTTGTGCCGGAAGAAGATAATTATCAAGAAAAGAGAATAGAATAACACTCGTAATTTTTAAAAACCCTAAACTTGAGTGGCAACGTGTCATTCTATAAAAAAATCTGCGTTTATCTGTGTTCATCTACGGTTAAAATAATATGTCTAAACACCTTAACATCACGCTTGCACAATTAAATCCGGTGGTCGGGGACCTTGCCGGGAATTTGGATAAAATTCGCCATGTTCGTGATAACGCTCCGGCGGATACAGATATTATTATCTTCCCCGAAATGATCATAACAGGCTATCCGCCAGAGGATCTGGTGCTGAAACCTACTTTTATAAATCACATTAAAAATCATGTGGAACAACTTGTAAAAGAAAGTAAAAACGATCAAAAAGGATTACTTATTTCAGCGCCGTGGCACATAGATAACAAGCTTTACAACGCGGCCCTTTTAATCCATGACGGAGAGATAAGACACACCGTTTTGAAATCCAAATTGCCCAATTATGGCGTTTTTGACGAAGAACGTATTTTCGAGGCAGCCCCTCTTCAGGACACTGTGAAATTCAAAGACGTCCGTCTTGGCATCATGATATGCGAAGATATGTGGCACAAGGACTCCGCTATACATTTAAAACACAACGGCGCGGAACTGTTAATCGCTGTAAACGCCAGCCCGTTTGAAATCGGCAAAAATGAGACACGGATTCAGCATGCCACCATGCGTACCCTTGAAACAGGACTGCCACTGATCTACGTCAACCAGATTGGCGGGCAGGATGAAATTGTATTCGATGGCGCCTCCTTCATTCTGGATGAAAATGGCGCACTTGTTTTTCAGGCTGAGGAATTTATAGAATCCGTCCATCATACGACGTGGGAAAAGTTCTCCGAATCAAACTGGTTAATAAAGATTTCCGAACAAACAACCCCCACCTATGATCGAATAGAAGGCATGTATCAAGCCCTCATAACAGGCTTAAAAGACTACGTTCAAAAGAACAATTTTCCAGGCGTCCTGATCGGCATGTCCGGCGGCATTGATAGTGCACTTTCGGCCGCTATTGCGGTAGATGCTTTGGGCGCAGACGCTGTAAGATGTATCATGATGCCCTCCCCGTTCACTTCAGAGGAAAGCCTGCAAGATGCTGAAAGCTGTGCAAGGGCCCTTGGCGCGCATTACGACACAATCCCTATCGCGCCTCTTATGAACAGCGCAGAGGCGACCATAAAAGGCCTAACAGGCCTTGCGCATGAAAACATGCAATCCCGTTGCCGCGGCTTAATATTAATGAGCCTTTCTAACAGCACAGGCCATATGGTCCTTTCCACAGGCAATAAATCAGAGGTCGCGGTCGGCTATGCCACGCTGTACGGGGACATGTGCGGCGGCTTTAATGCCTTAAAAGATATCTACAAAATGGATGTCTACGCCCTGTCTCGTTGGAGAAACGAGCACACACCGAAAAATGCGAAAGGCCCCAAAGGCGCAGTGATCCCTGAGAACATCATCACAAAAGCCCCGTCTGCTGAATTAAGACCAGGCCAGAAGGATCAGGATTCCCTCCCCCCTTATGAAGCACTGGACGATATTCTGGTCTGTCTTATCGAACATGATATGAGCCTCTCCGAGATTGTCGCACGCGGCCACAAACAAGAAACTGTACAAAAAATATGGCGGCTGCTGGACCGTGCCGAATACAAAAGACGCCAAGCCACTCCCGGCACAAAAATCACCCCCCGCGCCTTCGGCCGCGACAGACGCTATCCCATCACAAACAAGTTTTTTGATATGAATATTAATAGTGAAAACGGCACTGAATAATAACGATACGCGCTTGAGCTAACGGCATAGGCACGCGTTACAGTTGGCTTAATCTGCGCCTGTCCTTACCTACCCGATAAATTTCAAAATCTTCGGCACGACTTCCTTACGATAGCGAGAGCCGTTGAAGATACCATAGTGACCGACATTTTTTTGCATGTAGTATTCTTTTTTGCTGGCCGGTACATTTTTACACAGTTTCAGTGCCGCCTTTGTCTGACCTACCCCTGCAATATCATCTTTTTCCCCTTCGATCGCCAGTATACGTGTATTTTTTATAGCCGACAGATCAATCCGTTCGCCGCGATACTCTAACGTACCTTTAGCAAGGGCATATTCTTTGAACACTTTATCAATCGTCTGAATATAAAACTCAGCCGCCAGATCCATCACCGCAAAGTATTCCTTATAGAAATCCGCAATCATGTCCGTATCATCTTCACTGCCCAGCGCAATGTTCCGATATAATCTCGCAGCAGACTCCAAGTGACGAGGCATATTCATGGACAGGAATCCGGCTAGTTGAAGGTATCCCGGATAAACCGCTCGCATGGCCCCCGGATAATTATGTGGTACAAGTGTAATCAGATTATTTGTAAACCATTCAGACGTATGCTCTTCCGCCATTTTATTTACCTCTGTAGAACATATTCTGGCATCCACAGGCCCACCCATCAAAATCAGGTTCGCTGGCCCCGATTTAACATCATCCATCGCCATGCGGGCCGTCGCCGCAAGGACAGGCACACAAGGCTGACACACCGCCAGAACATCAAGAGGGCCGTCTTCACTCAAATCCCTCATAAAATCAATAGCATAGCTGATATAATCTTCGAGATCGAACCCACCCTCACTCAAAGGCACAGCAGATGCGCTTTTCCAGTCTGTAATATAAATATCAGCATAAGGCAGCAAGCCTTCTACCGTCCCACGAAGCAAGGTTGCATAATGGCCGGCCATAGGCGCAAAAATAAGAATACGCGGTTCTTTACGATCTTCTTTGCCAACCTTTTTAAAATGAAGAAGGTTACAAAAGCTACGCTCTGCCAGAATCTCTTCTGATATTTTCGTCGGCGCATCATCGCAAATAGTTTCCTTGATATGAAAGCCTGGATGCTCTCCGATCATGCTAAGATCATTGAGCGCATCAAGATTTTCTAAAACAGCCCGACCAAACTGGGTTGTACTAACAGGTAAAGCGGACCCTTGAAAAAAATCAATACTGTTTTCAACAAATTCATGCACCGGCGCCTGCAGATTCTTGTACATCTCTAAAAGATCGTAAACTGAATATCCTTGTGAAAAATTAAACATGAACGCTTCCTATTGAAAAATCATAAATAAAGGTCTATTGAATATGGGGTTAAATTCAAAAAAAAGAAACCAAATAAATATTATGAACATTAAAGTCCGTTTTGCCCCATCCCCCACTGGCTATTTGCATGTTGGCAATGCCAGAACCGCTATTATTTCCTGGCTTTTTGCCAAAAGTAACAATGGGCATTTTCTCTTGCGTATTGACGATACCGATCTGGAACGCTCCAAACAAGAATATGAAGACGCTATCGAAGACGGCCTGACATGGATGGGTCTGTCATGGGATGAAAAAGTCCGTCAACGCGACCGCACAGACCGCTATAGCGAACAAATCGAGGCCTTGAAAAAAAGCGGCTGGCTCTATGCGTGTTATGAAACACCTGAAGAACTGGCGCTCAAGCGCAAAAGACAGCTCGGCATGGGCAAGCCGCCGATTTATGATCGCGGTGCACTGGACATGACAGACGCAGAGAAAAAAGCCTTCGAAGCAGAAGGTCGCAAACCGCATTGGCGTTTTAAACTGGCGCACACACCGATCGAATGGCATGACAGTATCCGTGGCGATGTCAAATTCAACGGCGCGGATCTGTCCGATCCCGTTGTGATCCGTGAAGATGGATCCCCGCTTTATCACTTGTGCTCCGTCATTGACGATATTGATTACGAAATTACACATATCGTCCGTGGTGAAGATCATGTATCCAATACCGCGACACATATCCAAATGTTTGAAGCCTTGGGAGCCAAAGCCCCAACCTTTGCGCACTTGCCTCTTATCTCAGATGCGCAAGGCGGCAAACTCTCCAAACGTCTTGGCTCCATGAGCGTTAAAGATCTTAAAGAAAAAGAAGGGCTGGAGCCTATGGCCATTGTCAGCCTGCTCTCCCGTATGGGCACCTCTGATCCTATTGAGGCCTTTACAGCTATTTCTTCTCTCGTGGACAGTTTCAGCTTTGACAAATTCTCACGCGGCACACCAAAATTCGATACAGACGAGTTGCTTCGCCTGAATGCGCGCATTCTCCATCAAACAGAACTGGCCGATGTCAAAGACCGTCTGGACGCCATGGATCTAAAAGAGCTGGATTCTGAGTTTTGGCTCTCTGTCAGGGCCAATCTTGAGAAACTCGAAGATGTTAAAGAATGGTGGCGTGTCGCCAATGGTCCAGTGGACCCGATTGTTGAGGAAACAGACTATATGACCGCCGCAGCCTCCCTCCTGCCGCCTGCACCGTGGAATGAAAACACATGGAAAGAATGGACCGACGCCATAAAAATTGAGACAGGCCGCAAGGGAAAAAATCTGTTCATGCCACTGCGTCTTGCTCTAACCGGCATGACCCACGGACCGGAGCTTCGTACTTTGTTGCCTTTGATCGGACCGGAGAAAGTAAAATCCAGACTGATAAGAAAAGCCGGATAGATTTTATGAACCACAGAGCACACATGGACCTCAGCGTTTTTTATTCTTAAAAACATTTCTGTATGCTCTGTGGTAACAAATAAAAACAAAGTCAATGACACACACAGCCCCTACCATCATCCTGATAAACCCGCAAATGGGCGAGAACATCGGTGCCGCAGCGCGCGCTATGTTGAATTGCGGGCTGACAGAACTTCGTCTGGTAAATCCGCGTGACGGCTGGCCAAGTGAACAAGCCAACGCCATGTCTTCTGGTGCGCTCGCAAAAATGCCTCCTGTTAAGGTTTACGAGACAACCAAAGAGGCCATAGCAGATTGCCACTACACCTATGCCACAACAGCCCGCCCCCGTGATATGGTCAAACCTGTTTTCACCCCGCAAGGTGCTACCGAAGACGCGCACTCACGCATAAATCAAGGTGAAAAAGTCGCCTTTCTTTTTGGCGGAGAACGGGCAGGCCTTTCGAACGATGATGTCGCACTGGCACAAAGTGTTATCACCATCCCGCTCAATCCTGATTTTTCATCACTCAATCTCGGACAAGCTGTTCTGTTAACAACGTATGAATGGTCAAAAACACAAGATAACACAGCCTTAAGAGACCTCCCGACAGGCAAAAGTGCTATCGCTACCATGGCTGAGCTAACGAACCTCTATAAACGTCTTGAAACAGCGCTGGAGGAAAATCACTTCTTCCGCGTCGAGGAAATGCGTCCGACAATCGTACGAAACATCCAGAACATGCTTTCCCGCGCCGACATGACAAGTCAGGAAATCAGCACCTTTCATGGCATCATAACTGCCTTGACAGGCAAGAAAACCCCTTAATATAGCTAAACTTAACTCTCACAAAAAAAGGTGCCAAACACGAGCACCTTTTTCTGAATGTCTTATTTTTATTCCTATCGTGAATAAAATTCGACGACGAGATAGGGTTCCATGAGAACCGGATATGGAATGTCTTCCAGTTTCGGAATACGCAAGAATGTTGCTTTACACGCTTTTGCATCAACTTCAACATATTCACAAAAATCACGTTCAGGCGACTCCAGTGCTTCCATAAGAAGTGGAATTTGACGTGAGCTTTCTTTAATTTCTACAACATCACCTTCTTTAACCATGTAAGAAGGAATTGTCACTCTCTTGCCATTCACAAGTACATGACCATGGCTGACGAACTGACGCGCTGCAAACACTGTCGGAACGAACTTCGCACGATATACAACAGCATCCAGACGACGCTCCAGCAGACCGACAAGGTTTTGACCTGTATCACCACGCAAACGAACAGCTTCCTGATAATAGCGGCGGAATTTTTTCTCCCCGATATTACCGTAATAGCCTTTGAGCTTTTGCTTGGCCATCAACTGTGTGCCGTAGTCGGTCTGTTTACCACGGCGTGCACCGTGCATACCTGGGCCAGTCTGGCGCGCGTTAAATGGAGATTTTGGGCGACCCCAGAGATTACAACTCAAACGGCGGTCGATTTTATGTTTGGCGTTAGGACGCTTCTGACTCATAGTTTTTTCCTCTATGTCATTCGTTGTCCCGCTTTCCTTCTCTTAAGGATTGATCACCATAATCAACAAGAAAAATTCCTTTTCGCGGGAATGGAGCGGAATATAATGATTTCAGCGCAGATGTCAAAGTTTTTTTATCATACAATCACGTGCGCTTATTCTTCTGTGTCCCTTTGTGCCCTTCATCTCTTTGTGGTAAAAGAAAACAGGAAAAGGATTCATATCATCATGCTCAAAAAAGACACCACCCAAAAAGGGAACGTTCTCTGGTTTATTCTCATTGCCATAGCTTTAACAGCGGCTCTCACCCTGACATTCACACGGTCAAACAAAACCTCTGGGAAAAATGCCGATAAGAATCAGGCCAAAATCGTTTCTCTTCAGGTCCTGAATTATGCCAGAGATATAAAAAATTCCATCGAAAAAATGCGGGCCGTTAACGGGTGCTCCGAATCTGAAATCAGTTTTGAGCACAGCTTTTGGGGACATGCCCATTATGACATTACACCGACAAACACCGCCTGTCAGGTCTTTGCCACAGATGGCGGCGCACAAACACCCAAAAATCCACCAGAAAAAGCAGGAACAGAGTACTTGTTTATAGACAGAACAAGTGTTGATGGCCTTGACATTGGAACAACAGCCTGCACCCCCTCGCCCGGCAATGGAAAATGTGTTGATTTGCTTTTGATTATGCGCAATGTCGATAAAACCGTTTGCGAGACATTCAACAAAATGAATTCTATTTCACCAGTGACACCACAAGACGACCCCATGAGCAGTGAGCTATACGGTGTCAATGACGGTTACGCCAATGGCAGCTTTGATTTTGCCAATCAAATAGGCTCAACCGGCGGCGGTGCCTCTAATGTGGATGGAAAAGAATATGGATGCATTAATGCTCTCGTTGGCGGAGATCCAGACGAACTTGTGTTTTTCTATGCACTGATTAAACGATAATTTCCTTCTTAAAAAGAATCGTTTAGTAAAGAGAGATGCTCTTTTCTATTCCTGTTTTATATACGCATGGCGACAAAAGCTTTGTTCTTACCCCGGATGGTGAACTGCAAACCCTGAGCAAGGCACAAACTCAGATGCAGTTTCATAAAGCCGGTGCCATTGTGTGCCACGCGCCCTATACGATGAATAAAACAGGGCTGGATACCCTTATGCCACTTGATGTGCTGGAATTATTCGCCTTCGTTCACCCGACCCTCTTTTGCAGTCCTACACCGCCCGGCCTCTCCAAAGCTCTGGGATTAGAGATGCCGGAAAGTTTTGATGATTATCCTCTTGCACTGTCAGCCGCCATAGAGGCACTGCTGTCCGATCTTAAGAAAGCAAAAAAAGAAAAAAAGAAAGAACTACTTTCTATTGCTGCCGTTATGGGGTTGCAAGGAAAAGGCTGGGGCTGGACGCCTTATATTTTTGATGCGTTTAATACTACATATAACCCGCAAGAATCCGTTAATGCCGGTCGGGCCCTTAACGTGTGGGATAACTTACCAGAATGGGCAGAGGAAGCCCCAACGCCGCCGCCATCCCATCACGGGATCACAGAAGAAGAAGCGCGGGAAAAACTAACCGAACTGGTTGGTGCCTACGCGGAAAAGCGGCCACAACAATTGGATTATACTGCAACAATGACAAAAATTTTTGCACCAAATGATGCAAAAAATGAAGACGAAATCACCACACCACATCTTCTTTTAGCTGAAGCCGGCACAGGCACAGGCAAAACGCTGGGCTATCTTGCCCCTGCGCAGCTTTGGGCTGAGAAGAACGAGGGATGCGCCTGGATTTCCACCTACACACGGAATTTGCAGCGTCAGATTGACAGCGAGATGGAACGGCTCTATCCAGACCCAACGCTAAAATCCATAAAAGCAGCTATTCGCAAAGGACGAGAAAATTATTTATGCCTGCTTAATTTTCAAGAAACGGCTGCTGGTGCTGCACTATCCCGCTATCCGCAGCATGCTGTTGCTGTCGGACTGATAGCCCGATGGATAGCAGAAACAAAAGATGGAGATTTAAGCGGTGCCGATTTCCACGGATGGCTACCGGGTTTGCTAGGCACAAACCGCACAACAGGTCTATCCGACCGCAGAGGCGAATGCATTTACGCTGCATGTGAGCACTATAAAAAATGCTTCATAGAACGCAGCATTCGTAAAAGTGCCCATGCACGACTCGTTATTGCCAACCATGCCCTCGTCATGAATCAGACCGCCCTCGCAGAACCCGGCACAATCCTGCCACAAAGATACATCTTCGACGAAGGACATCACCTCTTCAGTGCAGCAGACAGTGCTTTTGCTGCACATTTAACAGGGAGAGAAACCCACGAACTTCGCCGCTGGATTTTAGGACCGGAAGGAACTGGACGAAAAAGCCGAGCAAAAGGCCTTAAGAAAAGGCTGGAAGATCTTATAGCAGGTGATGATATCGCGGAAAAAATGTTAGCACAAACTGTACACCATGCCCGTAATTTACCAGCCGATGGATGGCTTCAACGCGTAGGTGAAACAAAACCACAGGGCAACATGGAACATTTGCTGCACCTGATTTCCCGACAGGTTTTTTCACGTGCATCACACGGAGAGAAACAAGGCCCATATTCTCTGGAGACGCAGACACGACCTCTTATTGATGGACTAAAAGGACAGGCCGCAAAAGTGCAAAAAGAGTTTTCGGATTTGCAAAAACCGGCCAACCTGCTCGCCGCTCATCTGCGAAAAAAACTGGAAAAGGATGGCGAAAAACTTGATACGGATTCACGAAAAAGGATAGAAAGTGCTGCCGTCTCTTTGAACAAACGTGCCCTGCTGCCTTTGTCAGCATGGATTGATATGCTAAAAACCCTGCAACGCACCGAAGATCAAGACCTTTTTACTGACTGGATGGAAGTTGAACGTATAGACGGAAAAGTTTTTGATCTCGGCCTCTACCGCCACTGGACAGACCCTATGAAGCCTTTTGCTGCAGCGATTAGACCCCATGCGAAAGGCATTGCCATTACCTCTGCCACACTAAAAGAGGAGGGCCACTGGGAAACAGCATTCCAACGCACAGGCGCGCACTATCTATCAGAAGAGCCCCTTACCTTTTTTGCGGATTCGCCTTTCGATTATTCACAAAAAACACGTGTTTTTGTTATTAGTGATGTTGATAAAAAACAAGCCGGACAAGTGGCAAACGCTTACAAAACCCTCTTTAATATTGCGAATGGTGGCGCACTTGGCCTTTTCACGGCTATTCACCGCCTGAAAGCCATTTACAAACGCATCGCCCCATCTCTTGAGCAAAAAGGTTTTTCTGTTTACGCGCAGCATATGAACGACATAGATCCCGGCACACTCGTTGATATATTTAAAGAAGAACCCAAAAGCTGCCTTCTCGGCACTGATGCCATACGAGACGGCGTTGATATTCCGGGAGATGCTTTACGCCTTATTGTCTTTGACCGTGTCCCATGGCCGAGACCAACCATATTGCACAAAGCCCGCCGCAAAGAGTTTGGCGGACACGCTTATGACGAAGCTATAACACGTTTAAAATTACGTCAGGCTTATGGCCGTCTTATCAGGAAAGACACGGATAAAGGCGTTTTCGTACTACTAGATTCTGGACTACCCACACGTCTGTGTGACGCGTTCCCTAAAGGGGTAGAGGTTGAACGCACAGGATTGAAAGACGCCGCAGAGATGATAAAAAAATTTCTTTCCTCATAAAAGAGGATGCTCTTGCAGCATCACTACAAAGAGCATCTTCTCTATAATCAACTCATTATTACTATGGAATTTACAGTTACTGATAGCTATGCAGCATATTGCTCCTGCATAGACAGCAAAGCGTTGAAAAATTCAGTCTGCACCTGTTTAACACCGGCCTGATACTCTTTTTCAGAAATCGTACCGCTTTCATCTGTATCAAGTAGATCAAAGACAGTTTCACTTTCTTCCGCAGCATTGGCCAGTATTTGTTCCAGTATGTCCGCTGGATCGGTACTTGAGGTCGCGCTTGTTTCATCTTCGTCATCTTCAGCTAAAAGCTCTTCGATAATAGATGTTACATCGGAACCACCTCCTGCACCGCCTGGACCACCGCCTCCCGGAGGAGGTGGTGGTGGACCACCGGAACCAACCTGATCACGCTGTGTTTCAAGAAACGATAAGAATTCACTTTGAGAAAGTTCTCCATTTCCATCAGAATCAGACGTTGAAAGAGCCACATTAAAATGCTCTTCAGCTTGCGCCGCGTCCACTCCCGGTGGGGCCATACTTTGAAATTCCTCAAGAGAAAGACCATCGCTACCATTTACATCAGCTACTGAAAAACGCTGTTGCATGCGCTCTTGCATTTGGGCTTGCATAGCAGTTATATCAAAACTGCCTGAACCACCTATTGCTGAGACCATAAGGCTTCTCCTTCTATGCGTTGGTTAGTCATCGTACTTTATTCAAAAGTACACACGAGTATAACGCCCGGCAACGAGATCTTCCGTCGAAAAAAATGTTCTTTTTATACTATCTTTTTTCTCTGTTATGATGCGGATCATGATGTGGCGGCTCCATATGCGGTGGCATTGCTTCTTCAAAGAATTTGATACGTTCTTCATCAGGCAAAGTTTTTGCAACTTCTATCAGCGTATCACCCACGAGCTCCTTTATCGCTATATCTTTTGTCATAGCCTCATTCCCGAGTTTCTCAAGAGCTGACTCATCAAACGCGGGTGCAATCATGACAGAGCGGATCTCTGTCAACGTCGAAAAAACATCTTCCCTTTTTTCTTCTATATTTATCAGGTTTTTTTTCCAAATTTTTTCTATGGCTTGTTGATGTTCTGCCGATAACACTCTTTGCGCCTTTTCGAACTGTTCGATTGGCCCATGAGGCGGCGGCCCAAACATCCCTTTCATAAAAAAGAATGTGGCCACATGCCCAATGAAAAACACATTGAGCAGCAAAGATATAATCAAAACCGTTTTAAAACGTTTATCTTTCATTTTTACCCTCCTATAGGAATCTCCTATCCTCTTTTACTCTACTCCCATAAAGTTCTCTGCCAAAGTCATTCCCGAACCCGCGTAGATATGCGTTTGTGTCTCACTGTTATATAAATTGCTGCCTGCTGTGTAGCCTGCGCTTACCCCAAGCATCAGTGCCAATAAAAGTGATAAAAACATCTCGCGCCGAAAAATTATCAGGCCTATCGTATTTATCATATCGTTTTTTTTGCAGCATTTCTGAAAAATTTTTTCATTCAAATCATCGGAATGTGCTGGCCATTCATAAACCGCCGCTATGTCATCCAACCATTTTTCATCATTTTTTGTCATATTTTCCCCTCCCCAAAACAGTCCGCTTTATGATCCCTTAACAACGCTCTTAGTTTGCGCCTCCCACGTGAAAGCAAAGACTCCAAAGCATCAACACTCACGTCCATAAGTTCCGCCGCTTCTATATTAGAAAAATCCAGAAAATGAACCAGTTTAACGGCTTCCTGCTGACGAATCGGCAAATACCCCATTTTGTTGTCCACTATGTTCGTCAGTTGGTGATCAAAAAGTTTTTCTGCCGGATTTTTTTCTCCATCCACTAACTGAACTTTATCAATATCAACATTTGACTTTTTGGCACGAATTTCATCAATGCATTTATTCCGCGCAATACGAAACAACCAGCTTTTGAATACCCCGGATGGTTTCCACAAATTTGTTTTTTCCCAAAGAACCACAAACGTCTCCTGTGTTATATCTTCCGCCTTCTCCACATCTTTCAAAAAGCTGTAAGAAAACCTGAACACAGCCGTTGAATAACGTTTCACAAGCTGTGAGAAAGCCTTCTGATCACCATTTTTAACCAGTTCAACCAATTCAACATCCGAGATTGCGTATGTGTTCTCAGCCAAAGATTTCACTACACCACGTTATACCTTTCCGAGAACAAACAAAGACAATCCCTAACCATATTCATATCGTACCCAGTAGCATAACGAGACGTCGAGAAGATTTCCGTTGTTCTAAAACAAAAAAACTCCCTTTAAATAAAGGAAGTTTTTAGAGAAAATTTATTTTTTACGATCTGCCTAACAGGGAAGAATAAGACCTGTAACCGCTTCAATTCGTGCTCTTGTCAACATAATATCAAGCTCTACACGCTTTCTATCATCATCCCCTTCAACCAGAGTAAGATCCTCTTTCAGGTTTGAGAGCTTTTGTTCAAGTGCCGTTTGATCAAGGTCATCCACATTTTCAGCTTCTTCGGCCAAAAGCAGGCAATGCTCGCCGGAGACATCGGCTATACCGCCCGTAATAAAGACGCGTTTCACCTTCCCGTCTCTTTCCGTTTCTATCTGAACAACACCATGCCGAACGGTTGAGATAAGAGAGGCGTGATTCCGTCTAACACCAAACTCACCAAGCTCACCTGGCATCGTCACCTGAAAAACAGGTTCCTCCATCAGGGTCCGCTCCGGCGAGATCAGTTTAAAGTTCAACGTTTCAGTCATATTATTTGTCCTTAATCAAACATCTTCAACTAAGCGGCTTTGGCTGCCATGCTTTTTGCTTTTTCTTCGGCTTCTTCGATTGTACCAACCATATAGAAAGCCGCTTCTGGAAGGTGATCGTATTCACCATCCACAATAGCACGGAAACCTTTGATCGTATCTTCGAGAGAAACAAGCGCACCAGGTGTACCTGTGAAGACTTCGGCCACGAAAAATGGTTGAGACAGAAAACGCTGAATTTTGCGCGCACGAGACACGGTCAGTTTATCTTCTTCGGACAACTCGTCCATACCCAGAATAGCAATGATATCTTGTAGCGATTTATAGCTTTGAAGTGTTTTCTGAACATCAGTCGCACAATTATAGTGTTCTTCCCCAACAACACGAGGATCAAGAATACGTGATGTCGAGTCAAGCGGATCCACAGCAGGATAAATACCCAGTTCTGAAATCTGGCGGGACAGAACCGTTGTCGCATCCAAGTGCGCAAATGTTGTAGCTGGCGCAGGGTCTGTCAAGTCGTCAGCCGGCACATAAACAGCCTGAACGGAGGTAATAGACCCTTTGTTCGTTGATGTAATACGTTCTTGCAGCGCACCCATATCCGTACCCAGTGTAGGTTGATACCCCACAGCAGATGGAATACGACCAAGAAGCGCGGACACTTCAGCACCAGCCTGCGTAAAGCGGAACACGTTATCCATGAAAAACAGAACGTCTTGTCCCTCTTCGTCACGGAAATACTCAGCCACAGTCAGACCTGTCAGACCCACACGGGCACGCGCCCCTGGCGGTTCATTCATTTGTCCGTAAACCAGCGCCGCTTTTGATTTTTTGTGATCGCCCGGAACAATAACGCCGGATTCAATCATTTCGTGATACAGGTCGTTCCCTTCACGGGTACGTTCACCAACACCAGCAAAAACAGACACACCACCGTGGGCTTTCGCGATATTGTTAATCAGCTCCATAATCGTCACTGTTTTACCAACACCGGCGCCACCAAACAGACCAATCTTACCGCCTTTTGCGTATGGGCAAAGAAGGTCAACCACTTTAATACCCGTTACAAGCTGTTCTGTTTCCGTTGACTGATCAACAAATTCAGGCGCGGAACGGTGAATCGGATATCTCAGTTTTGTTTTAGGCGCATCCATCTGATCCACAGGATTACCCACAACATCCAGAATACGGCCCAATGTTTCCGGCCCGACAGGCACAGTAATAGCATCGCCACTATCCGTTACACCAGCACCGCGAACCAGACCGTCTGTAGAGTCCATAGCGATACAACGCACTATATTTTCACCCAGATGCTGAGCGACCTCAAGAACGAGCGTTTTGCCTTCGTTTTCCGTATGTAGCGCGTTCAAAATCTCGGGCACTTCACCTTCACTGAACTGCACGTCCACAACAGCACCTAAAACCTGATGAATACGACCTGTCGCTTTTGCTTTTGCCATTTTATTCGCCTTTTCCTTTTTCTTTTTCAAAAATTCGTTTTTTTACTCTTTTAAAGTGCCTCTGCACCAGAAATGATCTCGATCAACTCTTTTGTAATGTAAGCCTGACGGGCACGGTTATATTGCAGCGTCAGATTATCAATCACGTCACCGGCATTTCGTGTTGCACTGTCCATAGCCGTCATACGTGCGGCCTGCTCACCGGCCGCACTATCGAGCAACGCCCCATAGAGCTGGATACCCAAATTCCGCGGCAGAAGCTCTGCCAGAATTTCCTCTTCACCCGGCTCAAACGTATAAGGGGACAAAAGGTTTTCTTCTTCCACCTCTTCGTCTTTACCATCTGCCGCTTCAGGCATTTTGAAGGGGACGAGCTGTTGTGTCACAGGCCTTTGACTAAGCACATTTTTGAATTCATTGTACAAAAGCGTGCACACATCAAAGGTTTCTTTTTCGAACTCAGCCAATATAAAGCGAGAAACCTCTCTTACATCAGAGAAACTTACGCCGCCTTTACCGCCATACTCGGTAATCGCTTTGATAACCCGGTCCTTATGCTGTCCTTTAAGCGCATCAAAACCTTTACTTCCAATAAAAACAAGTTTCACATCCTTGCCTTGCGCCAGAAGGGTTTCAATCTCTTTTTGCGCGCGACGTATGATATTGCCGTTAAAACCACCGCATAAACCACGGTTAGCCGTAATAATAACAAGCAAATGCGCATCATCCCTGCCAGTACCAGACAACAATCTAGGCCCCGATGAATCTTCAGACATGCTGTTTGATACACGCGCCAGCATTTCTGCCATGGCCTTTGTATAAGGCTGATTCGCCTCGGCTTGCTCTTGTGCTTTTTTCAACTTGGACGCCGCCACCATTTTCATGGCAGAGGTAATCTTCTTCGTTGATTTCACAGAGTCTATACGGTTTCTATAGTCTTTTAAACTTGGCATAGCACTAAGCCCTTGTTTTTCATTTCGTTTTATCCGTCAGCCTTATGCCGCCTTGTTTTCTTTCGTATCAGCTGTGAACATTTTCGTAAAGCCCTCCAGATAATCAGAGAGTTCTTTTTCGAGAGAATCGTCCAATGCTTTTTCGTCACGAATGCGGCCAAGGATTTTATCGCCATTTGCACGAATATCGGCCAGCAGGCGATCTTCATATTCACCGACAGATCCCACAGGCACAGAATCCAGATACCCCCTTGTACCAGCGAAAAGAACAACAACCTGTTCTTCAACTGGCATTGGTGTGTATTGAGGCTGAATCAAAAGCTGAGTCAAACGTGCGCCACGTGCCAACAATTGCTGCGTGGACGCATCAAGGTCAGACGCAAATTGCGCAAAAGATTCCATTTCGCGGTACTGTGCCAGTTCCAATTTGATTTTACCGGCCACCTGTTTCATGGCTTTCACTTGCGCAGCCGATCCCACACGGGACACAGACAGACCCACGTTAATCGCAGGACGAATCCCTTTAAAGAACAAGCCTGTTTCAAGAAAGATCTGACCGTCTGTAATAGAGATCACATTCGTTGGAATATAAGCAGACACGTCACCAGCCTGTGTTTCAATGATAGGCAATGCGGTCAGAGAACCTGAGCCGTTTTCCTCGTTCATCTTCGCTGCCCGTTCCAGAAGACGGGAGTGCAGATAGAATACGTCGCCAGGATACGCTTCACGTCCAGGTGGACGACGAAGAAGCAATGACATTTGACGATAAGCAGATGCCTGTTTTGACAAGTCGTCATAAATGCAGAGGGCATGCAGACCATTATCACGGAACCATTCGCCCATTGTACAGCCCGTATAAGCGGCCAGGAACTGCATTGGTGCAGGATCTGATGCTGTAGCTGCCACAACGATAGAATAGTCCATCGCGCCCTGCTCTTCGAGTTCTCTTACGAGCTGCGCCACAGTTGAACGTTTTTGCCCGATTGCAACATACACGCAATACAGATGATCTTTTTCATTCTCGGACGTATTAAAATTCTTCTGATTAATAATCGTATCAACAGCCACTGCTGTCTTACCTGTCTGACGGTCGCCAATAATCAGCTCCCGCTGACCACGTCCAACCGGCACAAGCGAGTCAATTGCTTTAAGACCTGACTGCATAGGCTCATGCACAGATTTCCGTGGAATAATACCAGGTGCTTTCACTTCCACAAGACGGATTTCCTTTGTTTTCAAAGGCCCCTTACCATCAATTGGATTACCAAGCGCATCAACAACACGGCCCAGCATTTCCTTACCCACAGGTACCTGCACAATGTCACCTGTTCTTTTCACGACATCACCCTCGCGGATTTCACGGTCACTACCAAAAATCACGACACCAACGTTGTCGGCTTCAAGGTTCAGTGCCATACCTTTAACGCCACTTTCAAACTGGACCATTTCACCCGCTTGAACATGGTCCAGACCGTACACACGGGCCACACCGTCTCCAACTGACAACACCTGTCCAACCTCTGCAACATTGGCTTGCGCACCAAAGTCAGCAATCTGCTGTTTTAAAATCTCTGAAATTTCAGCTGCACGGATTTCCATTTATCCTACCTCTTTTTCTTGTTTGATATTTTGATTTGATTGACTTCTCATAGCCTGTTCAAGGCGTTGTAACTTGGAGCGCACGGAATCATCGACCATACGAGACCCTACCGTCACGATCATACCACCGATAAGTTCCTTATTTTCCTCGATATCAAGGATCACTGTGGCATCCAAAGACTTCGATAATGCCTTGGCCAGCATATCCGTTTGTTCAGCAGTCAGCGCACAAGCTGTCTGAACCCTTGCTTTCAGTTCACCCCGGCGAACGGACAAGACGTGACCAAAAGCAGCCAGCATTTCTTTTAAGGCTGATAAGCGCCTATTTTGCGCTAAAAGACCAAGAAAATTTGATGTGATCGTATCAAACTGTGCTTTCTTTGCCACACTCAGAATAAAAGCTTTCTGCTTTTCACGTGTAATCAGTGGGCTTCGAATCGCCATATTCAGATCATCCGAACTGGAAAGCATGGCGGAAAGATCTGATATATCAGCCTCAACCTTATCCAGGCATTTGGCTTGTTCTGCTGTCTCAAGCAAGGCTGTCGCGTAACGTGTCGCAACTGTACCGAATGAAGATGCGGAAGAACTCAACGTATTGGTACCTTTCTCTGATAACGAAATTTTGGAGCTGATTTAGCACAGGAACCCAAACAGCGCAAGCCTCGTTTACACATTTTTAGAATAAAAAAATTCTGTTCTGGGATAAAAGAATTTTATTCTGATATTTTTCTGCCGCTGCCCTCCCAAAAAGCATGCACTCAGAATGCTTATCTACTGGTAAAATAAGGCCCATGCCTGCCCACCAAAACCGGGCATGTCAAAACAAACCGCCAGCAACTTAAAAAAGACCAGGTGAATAACGTAAATTTCCATTGTCCGCCTGCCCGTCAACTGCAAAAAAAAGACCAGCCAGTGTGGCATTTTTTCTGTCAGCATTACAAAACTGTGCGGCCTGAAATACTGGAGACCTACCATCGTTGCAAAACTTCCCGCAGCAAGAAAAATTTCTTCGTACAGGGATATTTGTGCTACGCGCCTCTGAAAACAGAAAAAAAGGATAAACACAGCAATAAGAAAAACCAGATACCGTTCTTTTTTTCCTTTTTCCTCAGACGGATGCCTTGCCACATAGCCGGATAAGGATAATAAAAGCCCCAGTGTTCCATACTCAAATATATTACTACTCGGCATATAAAGGAGTGCCGCGAGAAACGTCGTATAAAGGACCAATTGCATATCCATGAAAACGACAAATGCCAGTTTATCTATCACCAGCCGCACAATAATCATTGATCCTATTATATTCAGAGGAAGCACATAGCCTTGCGTAAAAAGACTGGCGACAACAAGGACGACACAACCAATCATCCAGTCTATCCTGAAGTCTCTACTTTGTGCATAGCCGACCAAGAAAAACCAGACCGGCACACAAAAACGCCCCAAAATTCTAAGTGTTGTAACGCCTGGAAAAAAATAATAACCGATGTGATCCACAATCATGAGGAGCACCGCCAGCGTTTTCAAAAAATCATAGGAGGTCAGTGCTTCGGGATAAGATTTTTTAAACATGTTACAAAGACACAGCCATACAGGATTTTTACAAAAAGCTCTTTTACAAAAAGCTCTGGGGATCTATATCAATATAGACCCGCACATTAGAGGGTACTTTAATGCATTCAAGCCAGCTTTGCACTGCCTTTTGTACGTTAATCTCCTTATCCGCCTGAATAAGGAGCCGCTGACGAAAACGGCCTCTGATCCTGTATATAGCGGCTTGCGCCGGCCCCAATGTATGTATTTTTTCGCCTTGCGGCGCCACTCTTCCTAAAGCACGTGCAACATCCATCACCTGATCTTCATCGGGGCCTGCAACAATGACAGCCACAAGACGGCTGTAAGGCGGCATGTGCGCCTGTTCCCGCTCAAAGGATTCAGCTTCCAAAAACATATCGCGCTCCCCGGAAGCCAGTGCCTGTATCACCCGGTTATCGGGGTTAAAACTCTGCAAATAAACATGCCCTTTTTGAGCCGCACGCCCTGCACGCCCTGCGACCTGATGCAGCAATTGATAGCAACGCTCTGTCGCCCGGAGATCACCGCCGGACAAACCGAGATCGGCATCAACCACACCGACACATGTCAGGTTCGGAAAATGATGGCCTTTAGCAATAATCTGCGTACCGACAATAATGTCTATTTTCTTTTCCCTTATATCATCCAGAATTTGTTTCAACTCTTCATGTGTGCTGGCTGTATCACTTGCAAAAATAATCGTTCTGGCCTCTGGGAAGTACTCTTCGATTTCTTCCTTGATCCGCTCCACGCCCGGACCGCATGCCGCAAAAGACTCATCATCTTCGCATGAGGGACATTTCTCCGGCAAAGGCATGGCATAACCGCAATGATGACAGTGAAGCCGTTCTGTCTGGCGGTGCTCTATCAACCAGGCCGTGCAGCGTGGACACTCCAGACGGTGACCGCAGGTGCGACACAGTGTGAGCGGTGCATACCCTCTTCTATTCAAGAAAAGCAGGCTCTGCTCCCCGGCCGCCAGTGCTGCTTCAACAGCGTCTTTGAGTGTCGGAGAAATAAAATGCTGACGGGGTGGTTTGTCTTTACGCATATCCACAACATGAATATCAGGCAAAGACGCCCCACCGAAACGACTTGGCAAATGAAGATGCTCGTACCGATTCTGCCATGCATTATCTATGGTCTCCAGAGATGGAGTCGCAGAGACCAGCACAACCGGAAACTTTCCAAGATGTGCCCGCACAATCGCCATATCCCGCGCATTATATATGGTGCCCTCTTCTTGTTTATAAGCCGGATCATGTTCTTCATCGACGATGATCAGCCCGAGATCAGCATAGGGAAGAAACAAAGCTGAACGCGCCCCTACTACAACCTTGCTCTCACCTTTGGCAACGGCCCGCCATACGGTGCGTCTTTGCTCTTTGGTCAAAGATGAATGCCATAGCGCAGGCGCACAACCAAAACGTTCCTTAAACCGGTCAAGAAACGCATTTGATAACGCAATTTCCGGCAGCAAAATAACAGCCTGCTTCCCCTTTTTAATGGCTTCGGACACGGCCTCAAAATATGTTTCTGTCTTACCAGACCCCGTCACCCCATCAAGCAAAATCGTTTTATAACAATCTCCTGCAACACTTTTCTTAAGGGTTTCTGCTGCAATATTCTGATGTACTGAAAGGTCCAGTTCATGCCCTTCAATAGACGGTGCTGCACAAGGCGGTGTTTGATACAAGTCAACCTTATCCAAGAATCCCTTATCATAAAGCCCCTTCACAACAGCGGCACTACAGCCTGCCAGTCTTGCAATTTCTGCTGCACGTCTTGGCACGTTATCTGCCAAAAGCTTCAATACTTTGCTGCGCTGTGGAGACAGTTTATCACGATCCGGTCCACATTCTTTTACCGTATAAGCTGCTACCGGGTTTGGCGGTTCCAGCGCATCACGCACAGACAGTACCATTTTCAAAGCCATACCAAGCGGTGCCATATTATAGCGGGCCACCCATTCTATAAAAGTCAGGTGAACTTTGGAAAGCGGTGGAAAATCATGCGCACTCAGAACCGTTTTTAGTTTTCCGGTCGGCACTTTTTCGGGTGCCGCATGCCAGACAAGCCCCGTCACCTCACGATTACCAAGGGGCACAGTCACAAAGTCCCCCTCGCTCAGCAACATGTTATCAGGAATCAGATAGCTATACGCCTTGTCAACCGGATATGGCACCAGCACACTGCACTGTTTGCCACAGCTAACCGGTTGCATTTCCTGCTCTGTCTGTTCTCCAAAAAGATCCATGGCATATTAATAACATGAAGCAGAACAAGAGATAAACATGATTTATGAAGGTCTGTATACTAGCCCCATATCACGGCAAGCTACTGAGCCATATCCCATCTTTTCTTTTAAGGCCGCTGCCCCATCCTCTCTGGCAATGGCAATCGGGAAATAAGGAAGATCAAGTTCCTGAACCAACTGAATCAGCTCACCCTGCCCTGCATAAAGGCTTAACCTCTCCCCCTGGTCCCCCCGAAACGACCATTGTCCCATATCCCGAGGCTTACCCATTGATGTTCCTTCAAGCCATTCTTCTACACTGGTCTCTCCAAATTTTCTTTCTGCATACCGCAACATTTCCGGATCATCTTTCGATAACTGCATTATCAGCTTTCCGGTATCAACCAGAATAACCTCTAATTTTCGTCCCATGCGGTCCGCATTTTGCTCAGGCGATTGACAATGAAAAACACCATCTTTGGCAGATGGATGATCGCAGGGAATCAAAAAGATACGCCTTGGCTCAGGTGCCGAAAACATTCTATTTTTGTGTATCCCCCCCTCTTTGATATTTGGTAGAGAATGCACATCATACGCATCGCTATAGTCATCAAGAGACCAACGCGTTCCGACACCTTTAAATCGTTCTGCTCTAATCACCCTGTCATCCGCTATATCCAGCTTATAAGGCTGACCACGCAACGTAGAAAATTTCAAAGACGTGGTTACAGAACCAGATGTGAGTGTCCAATTGATATCATCAATTTTTTTTCCCATTAATATGGCATCGGAAATCTGACGTGTAATGTGCCAGAAATTGTCAGAAATAAGAGAACCTGTATTTTCAGCCAACGCAAATAAATTAACATTCGTTAAGCCGTCTTTTTGGTTGATATTCAGTCCAAGACCCCCTGATGCTTGATCCTTATCGCCTTTTGGATAAAATTCAAAATAATCTATTTCCATAAAACTGCACCGCTTCCAATATTTCTGCTTATAGCACACTTCATTTTGCATAAAAACAGCTTTATGTCAAGCTCTACAAAAAACGTGCTTTCCCGATCGTTTCCTGCTCTGCCCGTTCACCAGAAAGATCCTCAGGACATGCTTTTCTAATAAGAGGGCAGCCATATTCCTGCGAATTTTATAATTTGTTGAGTTTATTTCCTTATTTGTTCTATGTATTATGCACATATGACTGTTAGAGAGAAGCTCCACAAACGCCTGTATCATTTCTGTACAAGCTATCGCTACGCGGTATTTTTTATCGCTCTAATATTGTCTTTCAGTGGATATTCTATCCTGTCCCAAACAAACACCTCCGGCATAAGGATTTTGAACAACGGAACAACAATGGCTTGCGATGATAGAATAACGATCTATAAGGCAGAAAACGCAACCAGCTTTATAAACAACCTGTCACAGTACCAGGATGTTTCCTTTAAACATATGATATGCACTGTAGACAGGGTTTATGATGGAAGTCCTGAGGATCAGGCAACTCTTCTGCATTTTGTAAAAAACAAAATATCTTTCTGGCCACTTTTTAGGAAAGATATTAGCGAATACTTTATAAAAAAAATAAAATCTGATTATACAACACAATAAAAAGAAAGCCTTAACGCTTGGCACACCCTAAAGCCATATACCTTGTAGTCACAGCTTCTATTTGAGACTGAAGTTTCCTTACTTGGTTTGCAATTCCTCTGATTTCCTTATTTAGGGCATTTATTGCTTCGTCATTTTGCTTTTTTACAGCTTCATATCTTTCCCATGCGTTTTGTTCATCTATTGAATCTGGGGTAGCCTGATCTGTTACAAAATCAAAAACCAAATCAAATCCATAGTTTGCAATATTATGCGGCATTGGAATACGAGCCGATTCTGATTGTGCCGCTATCTCCACAAACTCACGATAGGCCTCTTGTATTTCCTGTTCTAAAACTTCTATATCATTATTAATTCTTTCTATTTCATGTTCAAGCTCCTCTTGCTCTCCTTGAAGTCTATTCATCTCCTCTTGCAATTCTTCACATTGTGGGTTTGTTTCCTCTTTTTCACTCCCATCCTCCTTGTCATTTTGGGAATTTCTTTTTTCCTTTTTTTCAGATAGGGGTGAAGAAAATAATTCTGTTCTTTTTGGTCTTCCTGTAGCATCAACATTTTGAGCAACTTGGCCAAATCATCCAATCAAAAGGTCATTCTCCTGCTTTTTGTTCTGATATATTGTTTTTGAATGATCTTTTGTCTGTTCAGCAAGTGTTTCAATATAATCAAAAAAAAAAAGCCGCGAGACGGACTCGCGGCGCAATGAAAGGATTATATTCCTATGATTTTATGTATTTGTCAAGTTTATTTTCTGCGTTCAATTATGTATGCTCTTTCAAAATAAACGATTAAGGAACAAGTTACATGAAATTTTTTATTGATACTGCTGATACGGAAGAGATCAGAGAACTGGCCGATACGGGGCTTTTGGATGGGGTAACAACAAACCCGTCACTTGTGGCTAAAACGGGTAAGGACTTTATCCCGCTGATTAAAGAAATCTGCGGCATTGTTGATGGACCGGTCAGTGCTGAGGTCGCGGCCATTGACTACCCTACCATGATAAAAGAAGCCCGTAAGCTTTGTGACATTGCCGATAATGTTGCAATCAAAGTGCCTTTAACCCCTGCCGGTTTAAAAGTGTGTAAAGAGCTTTCTGATGATGGCATCATGGTTAATGTGACCTTATGTTTTTCCGCCAATCAGGCTATTCTGGCCGCCAAAGCCGGTGCCGCTTTCGTGTCGCCCTTTGTGGGCCGTCTGGATGATATCGGCACGGAAGGCATGCACCTGATTGCTGAAATCGTATCCATCTATGACAACTACCCTGACTTCCAGACAGAAGTCCTGGCTGCCTCTATCCGCAGCCCGTTCCATGTTCTGGAATCCGCAAAAATGGGGGCGCATGTCGTCACAGTGCCTGCCAGTGTTATTCACCAGCTCTATAAACATCCTTTAACAGATAAAGGCCTCGACGCTTTTGTAAAAGACTGGGAAAAAACAGGACAGAGCATTCTGTAACTATTTTACTTCACCACAGAGAACACAGAGATTCTTTTAAGAAAAAAACTTTGTGTTCTCTATGGTTTAAAAATATTTAAAGTGACCTATTTAAAATGACCACAGCCTTAGAAGACACTGACATTATTGAATATTTAAGAGAAAATCCGGCTTTTTTGAAAAAGAACCCGGAAGTCTGCGATTTTCTTCTGCCCCCCGTAAACGCAGAAAAAGGCAGCAATGTGTCTGACTTTCAGTCTTTCATGATCCAACGTCTGAAAGATGATAAGGAAGAAGTCATTAAAACGACGCAGGACATTGTAGAAACCGTCCGCAACAATATGAACAATCAGAACCGCATCCACAAAGCCATTTTGCGCATTCTGGAAGCCCTGTCCTTTGATGAATTCATTCAGGCGCTCACCGTTGATCTCACCTCTATTCTGGATGTCGATATTACGGCGCTGATTGTTGAGGCAGACGGACAAATCCCTCACATCAACACCTATGGCATTCGTGTTGTACCGGAAGGCACCGTTGATAAATGGATGGAAAAACGCCTTGTATTCCTGCAGGAAAATATCTCAGGGATAGAGCCCATTTACGGCGGTGGTGCCGCGCTTGTTCGATCACAGGCCCTTGTGCGGATTGATATATCTCTTGATACCCCGCCAGCCATCCTCGCCTTTGGCAGCCGCGATCCGCACCTGTTTCAGGAAGGACAAGGGACAGAGCAAATTCGCTATCTGGCCGAAGTGATTGAACGCGCCTTCAGGCTGTGGCTCACATCCCTTTCCGAAGCCGCATAAGCCAGACCCGGAAAATGAAAAAAGTTAGAATTGGACGCTGTTATTGGCTGAAACTCATAAAACCAGTATAGTCACGGCACTCTTTTTTTACCGTTTCTCCATCGCCCTGCTCTACATTACAAACACGTATTGTATCACCACAATGCGCAACAATCTGAACAGGATGAATATCTGCGTTCTCGTCTCCAAAAAAATCTAGTTTATCTTCCCCATCAAATTCGAAAATTTTATTATGTTCTTGTGAATCTGGAACCATAATAGCTCTGTTTGCCGCAGCGAGACAAAGCCCCTGATACTTCTCCCTAATCGGTGTATATACTCTTAGATTCCCAGTATCATTGTATGAAGCAGAAAGCGTCCCTACCCCCTCAGGCCCACCGGCAGGTTCCGCGAAGGCCGGCGTTACAAAAATAGGGGCCAAAGCGGCCAAAGCCACTACAAATTTTGTTTTTAATGAAGACATCTCTACCACCTCTGAATTTATTGCCTATAAATAAAATATAGGCCTCAGTGTAACTGACAATATATAATTATGTCAAATTTAAAATACGCTATTTTAAATTGATCCCTTGAACACCATAGAGGCTATTGTTTGCCCAAAGAATATGTATTACAGACGATACTCCCCTGTGCGCCCTTGCAAATACGTCTCTCTTCACCACACGTTGCAGCCGCATAGCGGGGCGTAAGCACGCCAGGTTCTATTTGATTATCTAAAACAAAATGATGATAGCGCGTAGAAATAGCGTTATATTCTTCTGAGGATGGATCTTGAAGCACTCTTTTTGCTGCATTAAGGCATGATTTTTGAGTATCTGTGCGAATATCTGCAAAAAAAGTTAAACCTAAACCATTTTCCTCCTCTGAAACAGCCAGCGTACCTTGCCCATACCCTTCGGCAAAAACCGGCGTAGCTGTAAAAAGTACCACAGCAAGACGCAAAGCGACTTCAAATTTTGATCGTAAAAATCCCATCGTTATAGCTCTTTAAATTATAATACAAAAAAACAACCATAACGCCCAAAAAAGAAATTATGTCAAGAATTAAAAGAAATTTGATACAAAATCACCCGAACAAGTCGGGTGATACATAACAAGATAAAAAGCTCAAATATTATAGGAACCTATGAAAAAGGAGCGTTTATTTCATTTTAAGCGCGTGTCGATCAGGAGAAGACGTAGCACACTGAATAGTACCATCAGGCTTTTTTACACAAAGGCGTGTCATTACACCATAGGAGCCTTCACACGTCACAGCCACACTGTTAAACTGAAGCCCTCCATCTTGTTTTCCAACACGAGAAATACACTTATTATGATTTTCAACAAGCTTTTCATACTCAGGACCTTGGTGCAACATAACATTATCTGCCACAGCAAGACATGCGACTTGCGTATTTTTGTTAACCGGTACAAAAAAAACAGTACCGTCATGATCGCTTTTGGCTAAAAAAGGATCTCTTTCTTGCCCTGCTAATTCAGCGAAAACCGGCGTGACGCTACAGATTGTTGCCACAACACCCAAAGCGGCTAAAAATTTCTGTGTTAATGATGACATCTCTATCACCCTTTTTATTATTATATATAAGTAAAACAGGATGAAACTATAACGCTTTAGTTTAAATTATGTCAAATTTAGTTATTGATGACACCCATCCAGACGGCTGTACGCTGTGACTCTGGATTACTTCGCATACGATAAAAAAATCACCCGAACAAGTCGGGTGATAACGAAGCAAAATATATAACATTATAATTATTTCATTTCAGGCTGAATAGTTGAATATGTAGAACAAACAACAGTGCCCTCAGCACCTTCTCCACAAGACCGTGTCTTATCGCCACAAACCGCCTGGGCACTTTTGAACTTAAACGCCCCAGCTTCTGTTTCACTATCAGGCATAAAAAGAGAGTCCCTCAAAAGATTGAATTCTTTTGTAATTCTCTCACCTGTAACTGAATCAGGCTCAGTTATAATAGTGTCTGCCACAGCAAGGCATGCCATCTGCGTACCTTCGCTAAGCGGTAAAGAGATATTAAAAATTAAATCCTCATTATCAGTCACTGAATTAGTCGCTGAAACAAAAACCTTTCCCCGCCCTTCATCTGGTTCAGCAAAAGCCGGCGTGACGCCAAAAATTGTTGCTGCAACGCCTAAGGTGGCTAAAAATTTCTGTGTTAATGAGGCCATCTTTTATTACTCCTAAAACCATTATGTATTAATTATTGGAAATGATTGTAATGAATGAGATTGATTATGTCAAACTGTATATTTCCTCCACCCTTAAAAAAACACTGTGCCTCTCCACACCTTCAGGATAAACTGGAAGCACTATGACAACGAAGCTTGCCAACATAGCAAACACCTGCGCGCCCGATCTTGCCAAAGCGATTATAGACTGGGAAGACTGGCTGCGTTTTGAAAAGAACATGTCAAAACATACGTTACGCGCCTATGGCCACGACATGGAATACTTCATTAATTTTATGTGCTCCTATCATGGGGAAGCCCCTGCTATAAAAGATGTTGCAGATGCCAAAATTTATGAATTCCGCGCATGGATGTCTAAAAAAACAATGGAGGGGACAGCCGCGTCCTCCCGCGCGCGCGCGCTTTCCGGTGTAAAAAATTTTTTGCGCTGGAGCGATAGACAAGGACTCTTCCATAACGCCGCCATAAAATGTGTTACCACCCCGAAATTACCGCGTAAACTGCCTCGCCCTCTCTACAAGAAACAAACCTTCTGCCTGCTGGCGTCATTCGATGAGCACGAAAACTGGATAATGAGCCGGAATAAAGCCCTCTTCACACTATTATACGCCGCCGGCCTGCGGATCAATGAAGCCTTATCCCTGAACATGTCTGATATGCCTGATAATGGATTCTTACGTGTCATGGGTAAAGGCAGCAAGGAGCGTATGGTCCCTGTCTTAGAAATTGTTGAACAGCGGCTGGCGCATTACTTAAACGCCTGCCCTTTCCCGAAAGAACGACAAAGCCCCCTCTTCTTAGGCCTACGCGGCAAACGGCTTAATCAGGGCATTGCGCAAAAGGCCATACGGGACTTACGCAAAGAAATAGGGTTACCCGAGACCGCCACCCCTCACGCTTTGCGCCACAGCTTTGCCACACATCTTTTGGAAAATGGTGCCAATCTGCGCGAGATACAGGAGCTTCTTGGCCACGCCTCCCTAAGCACGACACAACGCTACACAGACATTGATTCCAAAAAGCTCATGGAGGTCTATAAAAAGGCACATCCGAGAGAACAACAAACCGCAGCCCCTACGATGGATACACAAGCAGAGCAATAGGCCGTGATAACGCTTCATGCATCCCTTTATGGATCGGCCTTGCATAATCTTCATCGAATTGCACAGCATAGACATCCGCAGTACCAAACGAATTTTCAGTACAAGTCATCTGCAAAGAGGCCGCCGTGAGTCCTGACTCCGTTACAATGGGATGACTGTCCTGCGCGTTCAATGCCGTATTAATGTCACCAACCCTTGATCGAATGTTATTATCAAGCGTAACAATGCGCGTATTGTTAGCGCAGCCATGAACAATCTGTTTAGTGCCAATCGCCAACCCCGTTAGCACAGGTTTACCAACCCTGCTAGCTTGCACAAAAGCGTCACGAAATTTATCCGCTAGCATTTTTTCATAACTAAACGTTCTATCCCACTCTGGATAATCATAAAGAGACATCCCTTTAAGCACTTGCCCAGCATAATGAATACCATGCTTTTCATCAATACGGCGAATACGATCTATATCTTTAAAAAATGAACCGGCTCTTCCATCAAAGAAATACGCTGTATCTCTTGGTGCCACAAGTAATTCTGCTATCGCAGTATCAGGCAAATCCGAAAGATAGGTGCTTACTGCATTGATCATAATTTCTCCCACCGGTACCATGGCATTAGCAGGATGAAAGCTATCAAGCGTTGGCGTGCTCTTTATAATATTGTCATTTTTTGGCTCTGCTTGTTGTTTTAGAGGCACAAGCTTTATCACGTTGCCTTTATCATCTGTAATAGCAAGAGCATCAACCCCCACTAAAGAAGAAACAACCAATGTTGCAATATTCCCACAGCGCTTAAGTGTTAGCCCTTTAAATTCACCACTCAAGGCGCACACCGTTATTCTATCATTCCCTTGTTTCATTCTTATTTTTCTTTCTTAAAACAAAGATTACACCCTTCAGCATCTTCTTGCCCCCTCTTACAAAAATCCGGCAAGAAACAGACGCATACAATTACGCCCCATTCATTGGAAAAAATTTCCAAAAACAGTAAATAAGGGAACGAATATAACGATATTATGAATAGAGTCAAAACCTTTATGGGAATAAAACACACGCTTAAAAAATAATTTTACTAAAGAGCCACCCCTCCCCCTGTAATCCCATGAGAAGAGCTCATAAAACAAGCCCGGCACAGCAGACAGATCTCCATCAACTGTGCTCAGGATGACAAAAAGTGTTGTTGTGTATTTATCGGCAGGTCAGCAGTCCCTACCGCACATATATATGCACTTCGCTTGTTTTAGCATTCGCGCTCGGTGCATAGGAGAGATTGATATGATCTAATTGAAGGCCCATCTGAGTCAACGTACGGAGAACAGCCTCTGCATTACGGCGGGACCGTGTGCTCTCAATCGCGACTTGAGCCGCATTGCCAACATTCGGATGAACAGCGACTATTTCAAACTGCGCATTCGGGTATTGTTCCAGCGCTTTCGTGACAGCCATATAAACAGGTTGCTCATACGCTACATCTATCTTATCAAAACGAATCTTAACCAGTGGCTTTGGCTTTCTGGCAGGTGCTACCGGCACAGATGATGGCACATATTCACCAGCCCCTGGCATCAATGTAAGAGAGCCCCCCGGCCCATTGTGGCTAACCGCATGAATAGTACCAGGATCAAAAACAGGCACATTAGAAAACGGACGTGACGCCAGACTTTTGCCGTACAAATCACCATTCGCAATAGCAAGAGACAGTGTTCTAAGGTTGCTGCGCTCTGTCGTAAGGTAAGCGGCCGTTCTTGTTATATCGTCATTAATATTGTTTTGCAGCCGGTCAATAAGAACGAGTGTACTGTTAATAGAATCCTCAAGCTGCGCCAATTGAATGTGATCTTCTTCTACAGCACCTGACAAGCTAAAGGTCGCACGAACGGCTTCTAAAAGGAAAGAAGACACGGAAGCAACATTGGCAATCTCTACCGCCAGCTCATTCAACTCAACGACACTGCCGGCGAGTCCTTCCAGGCCATCTTGCGCACTTGCCAGACGTTGAATCAAGCGAGGATTACCGGGTGTCGTACCGGAACGAAGCTGTGTACTGATCGTTGCGACATCCGCATAATAATTTGCAGACGCACTCTTGGCCGATTGTTCAAGAATAGACAACTTCCCGGACAACATGGAAAGATCTTTCTGGAGATTGGACAAATCCCCCTCAAGCTCCTCTATTTTCCTTGAGACAATCGTCTTCGTCGGCCTGTAATAAGAGTCACTAACGACTTGATCCGGTGTCACAGCAGGGGCTATGGAAGGATGGCTATAGACCCTTCCCGTCAACTCAGGCGGCAGAGGTTGATTCGTAATGGTTAAAGGAGGCCTTTTCGCCTGACCATATTCCTGCGCATCAACAGCAGTCGCTCCAACTGCCGCACCAGCCATTGTCGTTACAACAAAAGCGGCCAAAACCCACGTCTTTTTCATGTTCGATAGTGCCATTCTTTTTTAAAAAATTAGTGTCCAGTCATAACATCAAGCTCAAAATCCAAAGCGTCTCCCCAACAAGGACGTCCCTTTGAGACATCAGACTCACAGCTTCTTAATATGCCTAAGTTCCTTTTATTAGACACCAATGTCAAGTCTTTGCCTTATTCAAAGAATAATAAACTCAGGATAAAACATATGTTTTTAAAAAAGCAAGGAAGCTCAAAAAAATATATTGCATTTCACTTTGAGTTAACGTAGGGTCTGCCCTTCTTTTAAGAGCTGCGCCCGTAGCTCAATTGGATAGAGCACCTGACTACGGATCAGGAGGTTTGGGGTTCGAATCCCTACGGGCGCGCCATTCCTTTGGGAATGGTCGCCCTGTCTTTTAAACAATAGTTCGAACAAGGTTCGAACGGGCGCGCCATTTTCTTCAAAAATGTCTCTCCCTCATATTTAAGCGTGTTCGGACTTCGTCCTTTGGGGCGCGCCATTCTTTCCAAAAGCGTAACCTGTTCCCTTTAATCAAAGGACTTTATTTTCGATCTTTTCTTGAAGTTCCTCGCGTATTTCATCCATAATTTTTTGCTGTTCTTCTGGAGGTAACGCATCAAATTCCTCTTGTGTGTAGCCTTTATCTGCCAAAGCCTGCGCGATATAGCGCTCTTCTGGCGTCATCTCCATAAAAGCCAGAAAATCTTCTACCGCCTGACTTTTTACCTGATCCGTCTGTTCTGGCTCCATTGCTGCGGCAGGTCCGGTCGTTTTCGTCTCCCCCACATTCTGTGCCTCTTCTTCCATGCTCTGAATTAAAAAAGCGCGCATATCGTTTAAGTTTTGCATTTGCTGTTCATATAGAGCCTTTTGCTGCGCCAGAAAAACTTTGGCTTCCTCGACCATGCTATTATAAGACGCCTCCACGTCATGTTCTGGATACCATTGCTGTGCAAATTCACGCTTTGTCGGCATATCCGTGTGATCATAACAGGTGAGTTCCAGATTCGAATAGCGACGGGAAAGTTCTGCCGCACCGCGTTCCTGTATATAGGCAATTTTTGCCGGCCCGCTCAGATTCAGCTTATCGGCCTGCTCTGCAATTTTCTGCAGCGCACTGCCCCCTTCATGGGTTACAAGACTACCATCATCATTAATGTAAGCTAGTATTTGATTTCCATCAGAAAAAACCGTTCTCACATGAGATGGCTGATCAGGATCCAGGGCTGTTTCTATCCGTTCAAGATTTTCCTGCGCCTGTTTAAGACCGGTCTCACTCTGCTTCGCAAAATCGAAAGGTGATATAACGTTTTGCTGGACATCCAGCCACTTATCAAAGCTGGGGATCGCCGCTTCATACTGGGCAGCACTTAATTCGCTCGCGCCTCTTCCATCGCGTGTCCTAATAGTGTTCGGCGCCTGACCGTTCGCCTCTGCCGTTTTCATGACCTCAATACGTTCCCGCATAGGCGCATATTTCGTATTATACAACGCCTCCATATGTGAACGCATAGAAGAATCAGAAAAAATACTTTTGTTAAAAACAAAACTGGAAGAGGCTCCGGCACTCACTGTCATAATATTTGTGTCCTTCTCTTAACTAATCACGCGCATAAAAACCACACAAGCAAGAATTACACCATCGCAGACATTTGAGGATCCGATTAAAAACAGACTGTTTTTAATGAGCATTGTTATAGCGGCATTAGAGCGAAAAAACCTTGCGTTTTTAGTACGTCAATGCTACGAGGGCGGCCTGTTATTAGAAAGTTAAGGTAATTTATGTCAAACTATAAGACCACTGTGTCTGTACCCAGCACCGCATCGGCTTTAAGAGCAGCCTGTGCGGAACGGTCGTCCTGTGTGTTAAACAGCCGCTCATAAATTACGCCGCTGTTAGCCCTGGTCGATCTGGCTGGCAGCGAAATCTCCATCACTAAAAATATGAGATTTTGTTCTGCCCAATCATCAACTTCACGATGAATGGTAAGAACTTATGTTTTACGACGAAGAAAATTTCGGACGGAAGGGATTCCGTGCCGATAGAAAACGTAATGGTAATAAAAAGAAAGGCACACATAAACAATGGCAAACAATAGACAGGGAATTCCGCTGCGCCAACTGCAAACAGATGGTCTTTTTGACCTCTGTTATGGGTACGGCTCACCGCAATCACTGCCCTTATTGTCTGCATTCGTTGCATGTCGACACAAAACCGGGTAACCGTGCCTCCACGTGCCACGCACGTATGGAGCCGATCGGTTTAACCTGCAAACATAACGGCGTTGACAAATACGGGAACGTGCGCGGCGATGATATCATGCTGATCCATTCCTGTACGGGATGTGGGACGATAAATATCAACCGCATAGCCGGTGATGATTCATGTCATGAAATTCTTGATATCTTCAAACGATCGTTATCCATGGACAACGTTCAAAGAGAAATAATCGAGAAAGCCGGTATCAGCCTTTTGCCCCCCAATAAAGCCGAACAACTTCACACGGCTCTATTTGGCAAAAAGTTATCATAAAAAAACATTAAACTTTTGCTCCAAGACCTCACCCTATTGTCACCCCCGCGAAGGCGGGGGTCTGGTCTTTTTTGCTTCATTTCGTAAAATTTTCCTTTCTTAAATAGATGATAGAAAATTCTACTCCAAAACGCCTCTATTTTTCGGGGGGATTACAACCGCTTTGAGAAGCAATTTTAGTGGCATACTTTTTACGGATCTGCTTAATCGCCCCTGCACCAACAATCTGACCTTCGCACGTTACTTCGAACGTTACAGTGACAATTTTATGCACACACGGAAAATTTTTTTCACGAAACATCGTTCAACAGCCCCACCATCTGAGATTAAGTCTATACATTGTTCTTGAATCTGGGGGCATATATCTTTCGGAGCGCATGCCTCTATCTTATAATTCATCCGCAATCTCCCTACTTATTCAAATATCATTTGGGTCATGACCCTATCATTTTTACCTGAGATGCGCAAATAACAATTATACCGAATGCCCGCACAAGGCGAGGATAAGGTCTTGGAGCAAAAGTTTGTTTTTTCAAAATGGTCGATTTTGAATTTGAAATTTTTACCGATTAAGTAATTGAAAATGAATAATAAATTGCGCATACGATAGCATGCTGCAGCACAGTTGACTAATAATAAAAAGCCGCTCCGCCGTAAGTGATTGTTTTGATTAGACACTGTTAGCTAATTATGAGATTAAGAATATTCTTGATAAGGGCGATAGCGACGAAGGCCAAGAAGACGTGGTCGTGTTTATCAAATCTTGTATCAATTCTTTTGTTTTCTTTGAGTTTACCAAATAATATTTCGATGTATTTTCGATGACCGTACAAGGCTTTATCATACTCTATTTTAACGATCCTGTTTTTTCGTCCGGGGATAACAGGCTCGTTGTTTTGTGATCTTAGAAAATCGCGGAAGGCATCGGAATCGTATCCCATATCAGCCAGAACAAAACAACCGAAAACATTCTCAAACGCCTCTTGGGCAACGCTGACATCGTGGACGTTTCCACCCGTTATAAAGCCATCAATGATATGGCCTTCAAGTGTTTGAACAAGATGAAGTTTTGTTGTGATCCCCGCAACACTTAGGCCTTTGCTCTGCTGCCCCCTTTTAAGCCGCCGCCGTGTCGATGCACGTCAATCGTCGTGGAATCAAGCATAACCACATTCATACTCAACCTCTTTTTCTGTTGTAATTTCAGCAATACATTCCACCATACCCCGCGATCACTGCCTTTCTTAAAGCGCAAATAAACTGTATGCCAATAACCGTAGCATTCTGGTAAATCACGCCACGAAACACCGGTGCGCAAGACATACAACATCGCACAAAACACCTGATAATTACTGATTGTTTGAGGTCGACCGGCTTTTGAATAATGACTTAAGATCAATGGGTTGATTTGATTGTAAAAAAATTCTTCTGTAATCGGATAATGACGTTTGCTCATGATGAAATCCCCTTTCATCATGAGTCTATCATAAAATCAATAATTAGCTAACAGTATCTAATGAATCATCGCGCAAGCATTTTTATGCATCTTTCATTTTAATACGAATTCACGACCCACGCTTAATATTCATCTGCCCATTCATCACCATTCTCATCTAATAAATCCAAAAAACGCCGTGCTTCATTTTCGGTATGAGATACGGGTTTGGACACGTTCCAAATAATCATAAATTGATCGATTAGCATTTCGGCCATATCTTTACTCTGCAAGATAAATCCATAACTTTCATATCGCGATGATGTCACCATCACTTTATCCTCATAGACCATATAACTTAAGCGGGCATTGATGTTTTCGGGAGCAACGCGCATTTCGCGTAAAAACTTGGTCCCTGATCCCATAAACGGATAACGCTTAACGTCGACGGCTTGCGCTGGAGGCCATATCGCTTTTAGAATTATATTCTTCTTGATCCGCACAACATTCAAATGGGTCAGGTAATCCTCCCCCATAATCTCAATCATCGACTGGACAGGCCAGAAAGAATAAACAGTGATATTTTTGTAAAGAAGCATGTCATTCATCATACTGTGCAAACCATGCCTGTTTTCAAAATATTGTAGCCTGGGCTTTGTATCCCTGCTCCCTGCATGCGCCATCAACTCTGGAATATCTTTTTCAAATTGCCTTTGCGTGGCATGCATGCGATCCAGCTTTTGTTTGTAAAGCAAATTCAGTTTTTCTGGATGTTCCGCAGAAAAAATTTTTGTACTTTCTGTTGAAACGCTCGCTACAAATCCGACATTTTTGAGTTTATCCAAATGTCCATAGAGCGTTGCCCGTGGAATATTCAAATCTTTTGCAAGATAGCCTGCCGGTTTTGCGCCATGTTCCAAAAGGCATAGGTAAATTTTCACTTCTTTTTCAGATAAACCGAATTCCTCAAATATTATTTCAAGCATTACCCCTCCATGCTGTCGGTTTATGACGACAGCTATTTTAACTATAGCATAAATTCCCTTATATTTTGACATCTTTGATAAATTTTAAATGTCTTAATTTTAAGACAAAGGAAAATATCGTGTTAGATAAAAAAACAACGATAGATGAGCCACAAATTGATAGTCAGGCCATAACGGGATTTTGTATTATTTTTGGAATCTTCGTTTGCGGTCTGGTTACAAACGTCATCGTAGCCTCAAAGATCGTGCAATTCGGCCCTATGGTATTACCGTCCTCGGTTTTTATATGGGCAGTAACCTACCCATGCTCTGATATCGTAGCCGAAGTTTACGGTCGGAAATATGCCAACAAAATGGTATTGGGTGGCTTTGTTGCTTTTGCGCTTGCGATTATTACCGTTCAGGCTTCTGTTTTTATGCCTGCGGCCTCATTCTGGCCCAATCAGGATGCATACGAATTGATTTTAGGAACAAGCCTGCGTGTTGCGGTTGCCGCTTTAATTTCATACCTCATTACCCAATTTTTTGATGTCTATATTTTTAGCGTCATGCGTCGATGGCTAAAAGGAAAACATCTATGGGTCAGAAATAATGTATCGACTTTTATCTCCCAAACAATGGCCAACACAATTTTCCTGTCCATCGCTTTTCTTGGCACAATCCCCTTTGATAACTGGTTTCAGCTTTTTACGAACAATCTGCTTGTAAGATATATGTTGACGGCTAGTGATACAGCCTTTGTTTATCTGGGTGTCTTCTTACTCTATAAAGCATTCCCGAACTTAAAACATATCAGGGCTTCATTAGATTAAGTAAAAATTTTCTCCGTTTCTCCGCGAGGGTGAGGCTTCGCGATTTGAGCGTTATCAATCACTTATACATCATGTTCCGGTTTTTATTTCCGCCGATGGGTGCGCGGATTTTTAAAGCTCAACGCATGGGTGCTGGTTTCCGCTATTTTTAGGCCGTTTTTTCTCCAGGTCCACGCCTGTCTCCAGTCCTCGGGTCAGGGCAGATCTTGGGGCATTTTGTTGCGAAAAAATCGCCATTTTCGTGGGCTGTAAATGTTGCGCACAGCCTACAATAAAATCAACAACTTAACCTGTGGAAAACATGTGAAAAGCCTCACCCTCAGAGGTCATTTTTGGCCATAATCAAGCTAAAATGTTTTTATATTTTTCTACTAAGTGATTGATATTGTTCAGAAAAAAGTTCGTTTTATGCAAATGGTGCTGCTGGAGAGAATTGAACTCTCGACCTCACCCTTACCAAGGGTGTGCTCTACCACTGAGCTACAGCAGCCTGCGGGAAACTTTTGAGGGCATAGCTTTAGCGTAAAAAGTTTTACTATGCAAGCGGTCTCTTTTTTTGCTACATAGATTTTCTAATAAAATTTAGGCGCTGGGCGTTAGGGAACCTGTAACGATGAGTACAAAACACAAAGCACTGGATGATGCGATGGCCTTGCGTGCCAATCTGCAAAAGAGAAAAGAACAGAACAGAGCACGTCAGGCTCAGACCTGTAAAGATATATCCGATATATCTGCCAGCGACGCCCCCATGCCTGGCATTATGCCCGATCACTGGATCAGGGAACAATCTCTCCAAAACGGTATGATTGAACCATTTGTTGAAAAGCAGACACGGGAAGAAAACGGAGATAAAATTATTTCCTACGGTCTGTCGTCTTACGGCTATGACGCACGCGTTGCGAACGAATTTATGATTTTTACAAATGTTGACAATGCGATTGTTGACCCCAAAAATTTTTCACAAGCCAGCTTTGTTGAACGCACAACAGATGTTTGCGTTATTCCGCCCAACAGTTTTGTCCTTGCCCGCACGGTTGAATATTTCCGCATCCCAAAGGATGTGCTTGTTGTCTGTCTTGGTAAAAGCACGTATGCCAGATGTGGCCTTATTGTCAATGTAACCCCGCTGGAGCCTGGCTGGGAGGGGCATGTCACGCTTGAGATCTCAAACACCACCCCCCTGCCCGCAAAGGTCTATGCCAATGAGGGCGTCTCGCAGTTTCTCTTCTTCAAAGGCAGTTCCGACTGCGAAACAAGTTATGCGGACCGTTCCGGTAAATATATGGGACAACGCGGCGTCACGCTGCCCAGAACATAAAGAACAAACAAATTAAAGAAAGATACGAATGGCACAACACACTAAAAACAGTCAATCAGGTTCCGACGTTCTCCCTTTTGATCAGGGAGCCGTTGTCAAATCCTCTGGCCTTGACAAAATCAAGGTGCAAGGCGGACAAAAACTGAACGGCACCATCAAAGTGAGTGGTGCCAAAAATGCCGCACTGCCTCTTATGTGCACAACGCTTCTGACCGAAGATCCCGTTCAGTTTCTAAATGCCCCGGCCTCACTGGTTGATATTCGCACGCTTTGTGCTGTTTTGCAGGAAATTGGTGCACAAATCATGATTCGCAGTGACGGCACAGTCATCCTGCACACCAGAGAGATAAAATCATTCAGCGCGCCTTATGATCTGGTCCGCAAAATGCGTGCGAGCGTACTGGTCCTTGGCCCGCTTCTTGCGCGGCATGGGGCGGCAGAAGTCTCCCTGCCCGGCGGTTGTGCCATCGGTACACGCCCTGTTGATCTCCATATTGACGGGTTAAAAGCCATGGGTGCCAAAATCCTTTTGGAAGAAGGCTATATTAAAGCCATTGCACCAGATGGTTTAAAAGGCGCGCACATTAATTTCCCGAAAGTCTCCGTCGGTGCTACAGAAAATCTCATGATGGCCGCCACACTGGCAAAAGGCACAACTATTTTGTCCAATGCTGCGCGCGAGCCCGAGATTATAGATCTGGGCGAGTGCCTGATTCGCATGGGGGCTGATATCAAGGGACTCGGCACCCCTGAAATCACAATCAATGGCGTTGAAAAGCTCTACGGTGCAACGCATCCTGTTCTGCCGGACCGGATTGAAACAGGCACATACATGATTGCCGTAGCCCTCACCGGCGGCACACTTCGCTTAAAAGCGGCCTCGCTTGATCATCTGACCGCCCTTATTGCCCCTTTGGAAGAAGCTGGCGTAAAAATTGAGAAAGATGGGAACGACATTATCGTCAGCCGCAACGGCAGCCCCTTAAAAGGCACAGATATTATGACCGAGCCTTACCCCGGTTTCCCCACAGATTTGCAAGCCCAGTTCATGACGATGCTAACCTTATGCGAAGGCGCAGGCATGGTCACAGAAACGATTTTTGAAAACCGTTTCATGCATGTGCCGGAACTCTGCCGTATGGGGGCTAATATCGCCGTACAGGGCAACTCTGCCATCATTCGCGGCGTAGAACAACTCAAAGGCGCAGAAGTCATGGCCACAGACCTAAGAGCCAGCGCATCCCTTATTCTGGCAGCCCTCGTCGCAGAAGGAGAAACAACGATCAACCGCATCTATCACTTGGACCGCGGCTATGAAAACATTGTTGAGAAATTGGCCAAATGCGGCGTGAAGATTGAACGGGTAACGGGATAAAGATTTCTGCAAACCATGACTACAACTAACAGAAAATTTGTACTGGCTGTCCCCAAAGGCAGAATTTTGGAAAAACTTATTCCTCTGTTTAAGGTCTGTGGTATTGAACCAGACTCTGATTTTTTTGACAAAAAGTCACGTGCCTTATCCTTTAAAACAAACCTGCCGCATCTGGACATCATTCGGGTCCGCGCCTTTGATGTGGCTACTTTTGTTGCTTTTGGAGCAGCTCAGATTGGCGTTGTCGGACGTGATGTTATTGAGGAGTTTGATTATTCAGAACTTTATGCGCCGGTTGATCTCGGGATTGGCCCTTGCCGCTTATCAGTGGCCGTTCCATCTGAAGATGTCGGACGCGAAGGCTATAACAAAATGAGTCATATCAGAGTGGCCACAAAATATCCGAATTTAACAGCCCGCTATTTCGCCGGTAAAGGTATTCAGGCCGAGTGCATTAAACTAAGCGGTGCTATGGAGCTTGCGCCACCTGTAGGCCTTGCCCGCCAGATTGTTGACCTTGTTGAAACGGGGAGCACATTAAAAGCCAATAATCTCGTTGAAACAGAAAAAATTATGGATGTGACAGCCCGTCTGGTTGTGAACAGAACCGCCTTAAAAACAGAGCCGGATATCATGAATGACTGGATTACGCGTTTTCGTAACGCAATTTAGCAATTGCAATATATCCGGATAAGGTATAATAAGACTGTCTTATTCATTAACCAACAAGAGATTTTTTTGAACCAATGGCAAAAGAAGATTTAATGGAATTCCGTGGCGTAGTAACAGAGGTGCTGCCCAATGCCATGTTCAGGGTAACCTTGGAGAACGACCACGAAGTACTGGCCCACACAGCCGGTAAAATGCGTAAAAACCGCATCCGTGTCCTTCAGGGCGATACAGTCATTGTAGAAATGACCCCTTACGACCTGAGCAAAGGCCGGATTATTTTCCGCGAGAAATAGAAATGAAAAAGCGAGCCACGCTGATACTCGCTTCAGCCTCTCCCCGTCGTCTTAACCTTTTAGAGCAAATCGGCATCGTCCCTGATGAGGTCGTTCCGGCTGATATAGATGAAACGCCGCACCCTAAAGAGACGCCAAAAGCTCTCGCTGTCAGGCTTTCTGTTGAAAAAGCAGAAGAAATAGCAAAATCTTATAAGGAGTCTTATGTCCTCGCAGCCGATACGGTTGTCACGGTTGGCAGACGCCTGCTAGGCAAAGCGGAAAACGAACAGGAAGCACGGCAGTTCATGACACGGCTTTCCGGCCGTAGACATCATGTGCTCGGCGGCATTGCCCTCATTTCACCGCAAGGCCATGTCTCCAAACGCTGTGTTGATACGGTCGTCCAGTTCAAGACGCTCACAACGCAAGAGATTGACACCTATATTGCCTCGGGAGAATGGAAAGGAAAAGCTGGAGCCTATGGCATACAAGGGCTGGCAGCTATGTACATCAAATTTATCTCCGGGTCTTATTCAAACATTGTCGGGCTGTCGCTTTATGATACTATGCAGATGCTGAAAGGATCTGGGTATCATGGACGTTCTCATTGAAGAATTAGAAGGTAGCGTTTGGGTTGCCGCAATAAAAAACAGAAAAATTTATGGGCTGGAAGTCGATCCCTACACAGAGGAAGTGCGTTTTGGCTCTATCTATCGCGCTAAAGTAGAGCGTATTGATGCGACAATGGATTCAGCTTTTGTCAGGCTGGATGTTGATAATACCGGCATATTAAATGCCAAAGATATCCTGATCAGAGACAAAAACGGCGAATATATCAGGCATAAGAACGAGCCCATCGGAAAGCTCCTGAAACCCGGTCAATATGTCCTTGTACAAGCCAAGGCTGGCTATCTCCCCAAAGATGATCAAAACGCTGAAACATTAGAGCACAAAACGCCACGGGTGAGCATGAATATCACGATTCGGGGACGTTATCTGGTGTACACGCCTTTATACGGAGAAAACCGCGTCTCCAAACGCATCCGGAACAAAACACGCCGTCAGCAGCTCTTTGATATGCTGGAAACACTCGAAGAATGCGAAGGCTGCATCCTGCGCGCCGCCGCCGCCGATACGCAAACAGACATTCTTATTGAGGAAAACCGCATATTAAAAGCCATGTGGGAACAGCTCAACGCCTATAACAAAGGAGATGACTACGGTCTTATTATGGACGGACCTGATGCCATACAAAGAACGTTTAGCGACCTTGCTGGCGAACGAATAGAGCGCATTGAAGTCGTCACCATGGACCATTTCCAGGAAGTCGAAGAATGGTGCGAATCTTTGCGCCTGATCTGGTCACAAAAATCGTGCCCGTAGAAATCAAAGACCCCAATCAAGGTATGGGGCTTTTCGATCATCACGATCTGGTCAGCGACATAGAAAAACTGCTACAGCCCTTTGCCATTTTGGAAAGCGGCGGCAATATTATCATACAAAGAACCGCTGCGCTCACCGCTATTGATGTCAACAAAGGCGCAGACAACCGCAGTAATCTTTCCATTAACGTAGAGGCCGGACAGGAAATCGCCCGACAGCTCAGAATTAGAAATATGGGCGGTATTATCCTGATCGACGCCCTAAAAATGCGCACAAAAAAAGACAGAGACGCCCTTTTAAACTCATTGCAGGATGCCTTTGCCGAAGACCCCTGTACCGTTCATTTGCATGGCTACACCGCTCTCGGCCTGATCGAACTATCCAGAAGACGCCGCACCCCGCCCCTGCAAGAACGATTTGATAGTGTATTGGAGATGTAAGAAGATAGCCTTTTATAGAAGACTCTGAAAAAATCAAAAAACACGCCCTTTTGCTTTTCCCGCCCCTGCTTTCGCAGGGGTAAACTCCAGCGGGAATCTTTTAAAAACAACACTTTAAAGATCCCCGTTTTCACGGGGAAAGCAATAATCGTACCTTTTGTGAAAGCCTTTTACATATTAAACACACAGAGGCGCACGCAATGTGTTTCGCATTTCTGATGGCTCTTTTTCCACAGGTGCCTTAAACGCCTGATAAGCCGGATGCCCTGTTTGCCCAACTGTTTCAAAAGAGGCCGCAAGACGATCGAGGCAGCGTTGTTGTGTTTGCAGACAAGAGCCATATTCATACATATCTTCCGCAAAATTATGAACAATAACAGGGATATGTCCGGCGGTATGTCCGCGCGGTATGATGCGCTCTGCTGTATAAGAATCTTTATGTGTTTCAAAAAACACACTGACAAGGGCAGGATTTTTTTGGCCTTGCGCCTTTGCTTCCCTTAAAATGCAGTAAGGTAGCGCGTCTTCATAAGAAATACCGTCAATCTTTGTACCAAGATGATTACTGCCTGTAGCAATAACAGGGGCTGCACTGTTCTCTGTTCCGGCTGCGGCATTAAATGCCTTTGAAACAATCCGGCGGGCCATAACATCATTACGGCTTATTGCACCGCGTATATCCTTTTCCCGGGTATTAGGATGAGACGGCAGATCCATACGCGTTAAATCGATACTATCACCAAATCGCCTCTGTACCATCTCACGGAGCAATGGATCAGATTCATCAAGATAATCCTCATCCATTTTCGTCATAACATCAACAAGAGCCACAGAGCCGTTACCGTTCAAAACGGCTTGATAGCGATGCTTTACCGCCAGCGGCGCATGAAAGGCCGTCTTTGTGGTTACCGCTTGCGCATATAAATGCCCTTGCGGGTCCGCTTTCTCCAAAGCATCCAGGTCAAGGGACGATTTGGGTAAAGTGTAAATAATATTAGCATAATCTATGAGATCATTAACAGGGTATTCATTGCAAAAAACTGCTCCAGCATGGGCCGCTATGGTGCAAGCCTGCGCCATAATCTGTGCGCTGATTACATGATGCTCACCAAAGACTTTATAGAGATTTTCTTGCGGCAAGAGGGCGTAAGTTTGTTCTAAAAACAACGTCAGGGAACAAAGATCATATGGATCTTTCAGCCGCAGCTCTATCACATTGGGGGGGGCATAGCAGGAGCGAGGGTCATAACCATTTGCAATGATGCGCGCCATCGCATCATCAGGTGATATGATTTCGATCCCCGATGGCACACCAGTACTGATCAGCTTATGCCTGATATCTGCCGGTGTTATCTCTGCCAGAGATGCCGTGATAGGTGCCCCGACACCTGCGCTATATCCTCTTTCTAAAAACATAGAGGACAAGATACAGAGACAATCGAATTATGTCAATTATTATTTCTCTACTTCAACCTCGATCGGCGCATCTTTTTCAGGGCTTTTCAGCTTTTTTTGACCTGATTTGGGCATGGATGAGATTTTTATTTTTCGGGCCTGAGATTCCGGTTCCTGGCGTTCCATATCAATATGGAGCAAGCCATTATCAAGCGCGGCCCCAAGAATTTCTATCCCTTCGGCCAGAACAAAAGTCCTCTGGAACTGGCGAGACGCAATGCCGCGATGAATATAAAGACGCCCTTCCCCTTCTGTCTGCTTGCCGTAAATGGTCAGGTGATTGTTTTCCAGCTCAATATCGAGATCGTCCATCGTAAAGCCCGCTACAGCGAGCGTAATACGCAGGCCATTTTCAGCTATTTGCTCGATATTATAAGGCGGATAACCTTCAGACGCCGTTTTTTTAAGACGATCTATTTCGCGTTCAAAGTTCTCAAAGCCCAGAAACAAAGGGCTGTCAAATAATGATAGTCCAGTCATTGTGTATAACTCCTCTTATGAGCAAGTGTTAAACCATAAAAACAGCCCGCTACGCAGCACTGCCTTATTTCGTCACTGTTATTTAGACTCTGTTAACAGAGTTTATATAAGCTGTTACGGTGAAAGAAGCAAACTGGATGTTAAAAAAGAGACCTCAGAATGAACTTTATTGACAATGCCTCTATAAAAAAAGAAACCTTCCTTTCAGTGACAATAAACACAGAACGTGTTCTGAATAGCTGGAAAGAATCTGTTTTTTCCTTTGAATGGATTGATGAAACAGGGCAAGTAAAAAATACAGAGAACCTGCCGGACAGCGCGCGGGAAAAGCGTAAACATGTCGAAGAGCTCATCCGCCGCGGCGAACCTCTGGAAAAGCCGGTTTTAGGCATAGGCCTGCTGGAACATATTGAAATCGGTTCTGGCAAAGCCACTTTTTTAACGCTTGCCGCTCACGGAAAGAAGGAAATTCCGGTCCACATTCCGAAATCCAACGCAGACGAATTCGAACCATTTATTATTTAATCTCATTTTTATCATTTTTTTTAAAAAGATTCTGGACTTAAAGGCCTTCATCTTTTATAAGCTCTTACCTACCGATGTTATCTTGGTTTGCTCAGGTAGCTCAGTCGGTAGAGCAAGGGACTGAAAATCCCTGTGTCGGCGGTTCGAATCCGCCCCTGAGCACCATTTCCCTTTTTTTTCTACAACGATATAAAAGTAAGGCTGTTTTTATCTGGCCTTGTCACTGCACTATAGATTGAAAATTTTAATCATATTATGTTAAAATTATAAATGTACTCTCAATTCACACACACAAACTTCTGAGAGACAAGGGGGGCGGTTTTTCGTTTGTAAAACCGTCCTCTTTTTTTGTGCTACGCACACAACCTAAAGGATATACGTACCTTATACTAAAGTATCTGTTTTTTAGTTTTTCATAGGTTTTTGTGGTATAACGCATTCAAATAATTGACTAAACTATATACATACTAAAGAATTCAGGAAATGCGCAGTCTCGCGTCCTTTGGATTCTTTTTTTCTGTCCTTCTTTTTTCACTCCCCTCCCATGCTGGAGACTGGGGGATGCCTTCTTCATCTTTAAACGGCGGGCTGGGACTTAACACTGTCCCAAATGCCAGAATGGACCAGACAGGCACAGCGCGCTTTCATATTTCTACGCTTGATCCCTATATGCACGTTAATCTGGGCTTTCAGTTGGCAGATCCCTTATATGTCAATATACGTCAAACAGCTGAAATCTCTGACTTAAATGATAAAGCGAAACATCTCTACCCCGGCCTTGATGTCAAGCTGCGCCTTCTGAAAGAGAGGGCCCACACGCCAGCCATTACCCTTGGCCTGCAATCAGCCAGCGGGCACAAACAGATGGGCGCAGAATATCTGGCCTTTTCCAAACGCTATAAATCTTTTGACTTTACAGGTGGTATTGGCTGGGGACGTATGGGCAGTGCCGGACATTACTCTAATCCTCTAAAAGAGCTCCATCCCCATTTTGAGAAAGACCGCCCTCTTTCTGGTGAATGGCCCAATGGCACAGAAGACTGGTTCACTGGAGATAAAATCGGCCTCTTTGGCGGTGTAGAATATTTCACCCCCATAAAAGGCATTTCTCTAAAAGCGGATTGGGGTGCAGACCGTTATGCAACAGAAACAGCCTATGACACCCCTGCGCCGTGGTCTGTCGGGATCAATTACGCCCCAAAAGACTGGATCAACTTAGGCGGTGCTGTCATAGGCGGAGAGAAAATCATGGCGCAGATTTCTCTCAACAGCCTTGTACAAAACTGGCCGTTTAAAAAAGAAAAGAGCCTACAACCCACCCCACTTTTACCAAACCGCCCAAATAAAACCCATGCGCTTAACATAGCCCTTGATGCACAAAAAGAGGGTCTGCGCATAGAAGGCAAAACGCTTTCTCTTTCATCTCCTGACATTTCCCTTCCCTATCATCTTGGGCAGGCTGCCCGCCATATAGCCAATCACACAGCCGCCAATGAAGAAGAAATAGCATTGCAACCTACCCTGTACGGCCTTCATGGGCCATCCATCAAACTGATCCGGCGCGATCTGGAACAGGCACTTCTCCATCATCAGGGCAGCCCGCAGGAATTATGGCATAATGCCAGCTTTGATAAAGGCAAACAAACAGCGCAAAAAAGTGGATTTTTACCTGCGCGCTGGCCGCTTCCTTATATCATTCTGGACACACAGGCGAGCCTATCAGAAGAAGAAACAGGCGTATTGTATCGCACGTCCTTGTTATCAGGACAGACGATAGAACTCCCTTACGGATTCTTATCGGCCACAGAGTTTCGCCTGAACATAAAAGACAATCTTGACCGCCTTCACGAATTTCGACCAAGAGCCCTCCTGCCCGTCCGAAGCGATGCGGATCATTTTGCGCAAAACACAATTTCAATGGACCGTCTCTATATGAGCTGGACAAACACCATTATCCCCGATGTGCACACAGCCATTACAGCAGGCTATCTGGAGGAAATGTACGCAGGGCTTGGTGGTGAAGTGCTTTACCGTCCTTTTGGCAAACGCTTTGCCATTGGCGCAGAACTCTGGGAAGCTTTTAGGCGTGATCCGACAACATCTCTTGCTCAAGGGCTAAACGGCGATCATCTTCTGACCGGTCATATAAACGCGTATTACGAATTCCCGGAAAATGATCTAACCCTGTCAGCAAAAATAGGGCGTTATCTGGCCGAAGATTTAGGCGCGTCTCTTTCTCTGAGCCACAAGTTCAAAAACGGCGCAAAGCTGGAAGGTTTTGTGACCGCCACCAATAATGCCGATTACGATCTCTTCGGGGGCACCACGCATCTCTATAATGGCGTGCGATTAAACGTCCCGCTCAGCAGCATAAAATATGTCCCGAAAGGTAGTGCCATACAATTCACGACAGCCCCCTTTGGCAGAGATACGGGGCAATCACTCGACAACCCACTCCCGCTTTACGAACTCACGGAACCTTTTTCCATGCGGCATATTGCACAAAACTGGCATGATATTCTGGAATAAGATTTATAAATCAGCCGCTCGTTTGCGCACATATAATACAAAAGGCAGGATCAAACAGACAAGGTTCAGAACCAGCCAAACTATAACAACGCCTTGAAAATCAAGAAAGGTGAGCTTATCAGCAATTTTGTGAAAATCACCAAAACCATGAGATCCTTTTTGCTCGTAATAGAGCAAACGGTACGCGTTATTATACATTAGCCCATAGCCATTTATGAAGACTTGCACAATCATGCCAAACCCGAAAAAGGCGTTTAGAAAACGCTCAAACTCGCCTCTGGGGGCCACATCAAATAATGCTCTATACAAAAGAAATGCTGCAACAATGCATTCGGCCGCCGGGCCCATAAAGTCGATAACAACCGCATGATAATGGTTAAACGCCATCGCTACATTCAATAAAAACAATGCAATGATAGCACTTTGAAAGAACCGCGTTTCCCTGAAAAGCCAGAGGCCATACCCCATGCTCCCCCAGATCACGACAAGAAGCGGAATCTGCTGTCCTGACAAGGCCTGCGCCATACCACCACCATACTTAAAATCAAACACCGGCACAGTGGGGTAACCATAGAACCACATAAAAACCGTATGACCAATTTCGTGAAAAAACGTTGCCATATAGACCATCCCCGCCCCTAACAAAGCCACAGGAAAGCCGCTTATTAACGGCCAGTCTTTAGCAAAAATCCAGGCATAAAAAGGCAGATTTACAAGAACAGCAAAGCATAAGCCCAAAAGCATCATCTGGCAGGTTGAAAATCGGTTTAGTTTAGAGGGCATCATCATCAAGAACTCTATCGTTTGCACCAGTTTAACCTATAAAAACCAAAAGCAAAATCCTTCCCATCACATAAAACTATCTAATACGGAACAGGTATGATAACGTCCGGCGTATGAAAACTTCCCATGATTATGATGTTATTATTGTTGGTGCCGGTGCTGCCGGATTGATGTGTGCTATTGAAGCTGGAAAGCGCGGCCGTTCCGTTTGCCTGATGGATCATGCAGAAAACATTGCTGAGAAAATCCGCATATCAGGCGGCGGCAGCTGTAATTTTACCAATCTGAATGTGAGTGCAAAAGACTTCATTTCAAGCAACCCTCATTTTTGCAAATCCGCGCTTGCCCAATTCTCTCAAAACGATTTTATCTCTCTTTTAAAGAAGCACAATATCCCCTTTCATGAGAAAAAACTGGGACAGCTTTTCTGCGATGAAGGCGCAGGAAGAATTATCAATATGCTGCTCACTGAATGCGAGACCGCCAATGTAACCATTAAAACAGGAACCACCATTGATCGCATCAACGCCATAGAAAATGGCTACCAGATTAACATCCATCATGCAGCAAAAACATGCTCTTCCCTTGTTATTGCAACAGGCGGACTATCTATACCAAAAATTGGCGCAACAAAATTTGGCTATGATATCGCGAGACAGTTCGGCATAAATATCATCAAAACACATCCAGCCCTTGTCCCTTTCACTTTCCAGGCAAAGCTCCTTGAATATTGCAGCAATTTAAGCGGTCTATCTGTTGAAGCGGAAATTACCTGCAACAAAACAACTTTCTCAGAAGGTTTGCTTTTTACGCACCGGGGCTTAAGTGGTCCTGCTATTTTGCAGATTTCTTCCTACTGGAAAGAAGGTGACGAGATTATAATCAATCTTGCCCCCAAAATAGATATGATCTCTTTTCTCATGGATCAAAAAGAAAAGAACCCAAAACAAACAGTCGAATCCCTGCTTACCGCACATCTCCCCAAACGCCTTGCTAGCAGCATATGCGAATCTCACAATATTGCAGGCAACATTCACATTACAGAACTATCAAAACAAAAACTTCAGATTCTGGCAAAAGCCGTGAATGAATGGCGTATAAAGCCCGCCGGTACAGAAGGTTATCGCAAAGCAGAAGTCACATGCGGGGGCATTGACACAAATGATCTTTCATCCAAAACAATGGAGACAAAAAAACAGCCCGGTCTTTACTTTATCGGTGAACTTGTCGATGTCACCGGACATCTGGGAGGCTTCACCTGCAATGGGCATGGTCATCCGGTTATGTCGCAGGCATAAATGTATAAATGGCATGGCGCTATATGGTGCGGTTTAGCCACAGTTTCTTGCCATCTCTTCTTTTCCAGCCCTTGACCAACACTATGAAAACATAGAGAATAAACAGCGTAGTGGTATGTGTTTTTCAGGAGATTAAAGAAATGGCGCGTAAAAAGAAGGAAGATGTCCTAATTAATGTGCTTTTGCTATCTTTGGGTATCTTTTACGTTGGGGCTGTCTTTGTTCTTCTCCTTGGCAATATCCTGATGTACAGCTACAATAGCCCTGATACTGTCCCCTCCACTATGATCACGACAAACTGTGAAACACAATATGATGAGAAAGAGAACGATGCGATTGAAGAGAAGTTCATTCTTTCATACGATCCGCTTTCTGGCAAAGCCATCCTCAGAGGGTTTGTCCTTACCCCCTCTCTTGGCTATCATTACGACTTCATGTCACTTGCCAATATATCAGAAGATACTTTTCACAAAGCCATACTCGCCCTGGTCCCGTCAGAAAAACTAAAAACAGATGTGAGAGGTGCTCTCGAAATCGCCCAAGGCCTTGTGATTCCGAAAGGCAAAGAAAAAATAGTAATCAGAATCCAAAAAAGTTTTGATACAGGCCCCAAAGAAATAGAATGCAAACTCCCCAAACTACCCACCCCTGGCACAGCCGATATATCTGAAAGCCGTTAAGCCGTTAAAAAAAGCACAGCCACTTAATGTTTAATGACTTTGACGTGGTTACATACGGTATTCTATTTTTAGAATCTCTATGTCTTCTGCGCCGTTTTCGGTACGCACCTTTCTGACATCCCCTTCCTCAGCCTTCATAAGTGCCTTCCCCACCGGAGAGAGCCAGTTTATTTTTCCTTTTGTGAAATCGGCCTCATCCACCCCGACAAGAGTCACCGTCACTTCGCTGTCATCTTCTTTGATATAGGTTACAGTGGCCCCGAAAAACACACGGTCCAGACCTTGCTGTGCTTTGGGATCAACGACTTTCGTATGTTCGAGTTTTTTGGTAAGATAACGCACCCGGCTATCAATTTCTCTCAAGCGTTTCTTGTTATAGATGTAATCACCATTTTCCGAACGATCACCATTGCCCGCCGCCCAAGATACAATTTCAACAATCCTCGGCCGCTCTTCATGAAGCAAAGCGTAAAGTTCTTCCTCCAAAACCTTATAACCGTGCGGCGTCATATAATGGATACCAGACTGAGACGGCGGCGGTTTAGCCATTAAATTCCTTTTGCGTGTCATCTTATGATTTTTTGATTCTTTGATTCCTTACTCAAACATACCAATTGAAATTTACAGATAAAACGCCCACAACACAAGCTGAGAGCCAATTACCGCCACTTTTTTTGACATGTTTTATTTGTGTTACACGCTTTTATAAAGCAACAGAAAGTGGATCATAAATAAGAAAGCACGATAGAGGATTCTATAGCGCATGTCATATAAAATGAGTATAAAAAACCATGCGCTATCAAGACCGCGCCAAAGAAACCATATCGCAGTCCGGCCCTTATGGGGCGCGAGCCTGCCCAAAGGTTTTATGGGCAACTGAACGCAGAAATAAAATGATTTTATTAAATAATTTTATGTCGCATAAGCTATATGAGTCGGATAAACCCGGGATGACTGACAGGAAAAACAGGTACTCAATCTCTGGCACGAAACGTGTTTTTTTATGAACTAATACAACTTTGCCTTCATTGGATGAGGATTGATATGAGGGGCACAACCGCCCCCCTGCGTAACCATATCAAAGCAGAACAGATTCATTCCCTATGATATCTGGCATTGGTGGCATATCTTGCATATATGCGCTCTTTCCTCTACCGTTCAGACACAAAAAAGCAACCACTAAAGCCACACCAACCAATATCAATACCAATAGCAACAATTTTGATCGCCCAGTTTTTCCGCTTCCTGCCATTTATCGTCTCCTTACGTAATTCACTAAGCCCGTTATAACGGTTTCAATCAAAACTGCATACTACTTTTATGATATTCTTATCTTAACAAAACCGCTCTTTGTTCAAACACGCTTAACCTTGACGCACGGTTGAGATGAATCTGGTAATTTCATATCGCAATGTTTCAGACTGTGTTGAGAGTTCATTTGCCGCATTCAACGTTTCCGTCGAAGCATCATAGGACTCTTTAGCTGTATGCGTTACATCCACAATATTATCCGAAATTTCCTTAGTGCCGGCAGACGCCTGCTGAACATTATGCGAAATTTCTTTCGTTGCTTCATCTTGTTGTCCCAGGGCTGAGGAAATACCTTTTGTGATCTCATCTATTTGCTCAATAATAGATCCTATTGAACGAATAGCCGTCACAGCATCCTGAGCAACGCCTTGAATCGTTATAATCTTGTTCGATATGTCCTCCGTTGCTTGTCCTGTTTGGTTCGCCAGATTCTTAACCTCACTTGCCACAACAGCAAAGCCCTTTCCGGCTTCCCCTGCCCGCGCCGCTTCGATTGTCGCATTCAGAGCCAGAAGATTTGTTTGTTCTGCAATATCCTGAATCAGTTTAACAACATCACCAATTTCCGTTGCAGCCTCCGATAAAGTCGAAACCGTATCATCTGTGCGCCTGACTTCCGCCACGGCATTTTCTGCTATTTTGCTGGATTGATCAATCTGGCGATTGATTTCACTGATAGATGCCGATAGTTGTTCAGCCGCCGCCGCTACAGTTTGAACACTGGCAGAGGCCTCTTCTGTCGCCGCCGCAACCTTGGTCGTTTGCTGACTGGTCTGCTTAGACATGTCTGATAAGTTCTTGGCATTCGATTGCATTTCCGTTGAAGCTGAAGCGACCACATTCACAATTTCACCAACACTGGCCTCAAAAGAATCCGCAAGATCATTCATATTTTTACGTTTTTCGGCCTCAGCCAGCGCATCAGCTTTTTCCTGCTCCTGCTTTAGTTTTTCAACCTGCTTGAGATTTTCCTGGAAAACTCTTACCGTGCCGGCCATGGCACCAATTTCATCTTTCCGGTTTTCCATACCAATATTCACAGACAGATCGCCATCCGCAAGCCTTCTCATGATGGCCGTAATCGTCTGGACAGGCTTCGATATACTGCGGCCAATAAGAAGTGCAATCACAAGAGCTATAAGCAACACAATCAGTGCGGCAGACCCCATTTTCACAGTCTCTTCCATTGTATCGCTCTGGATCTTGTCGATATACACGCCTGTGCCCAAAACCCAATCCCAGCCTTTAACACGCTTAACGAAAGAAAGTTTGGGTTTAGCCGTTTCATTTGGCGGCCATTGATATCGGTATTCAGCCATATCATTCTTTTGAAGCAACACGATCATATCTGAAAAAAGTTTTTTTCCGTCAGCGTCTTTAATTTCTCTGACGTCAGTACCGTTGAGCTTGGGCGATGTCGGATGCATAAGCATTATACCTGCCATGTCATTAATCCAGACATAATTGTCGCCGTCGTAACGAATTTTAGATACATAATCGAGAGCCGTCTTTTGCGCTTCCTGCTCGCTCAGAATACCGGCGTCACTTTGCGCCTTAAAGTCCTCAACAACGCTATATGCCATATCAACAGCCGTTTCTGTGTTTAACCTATAGGCATCTGTCAAAAGAACAGAAATGCTGCTGACGCTTATGAAGATCAAGACGCACATGCCAATCGCCATCAGCGCAGAGAGAATATAGACACGTGTTCCAACTTTAATATTCGTAAAAAAGTCAACCATTTATGAAGCCTTTCTATAAAAGACGATAGCCTTGTTATGTTTGGGACACGTCGTAACAGGTGGTATTTTTCACGCTATTTACGACTTTAAGATATTACTGCAGAGTACTTATAAGATTAGCACAAAAGTGCGAACCCTTACATTGTTGTGGAAATTGATACGCTTGGCAAGGTTGATTTTTAAGAAATTGCTAAAATGTGCAAATACAAAAAAACTTCTGATCACACTAATTATTCTGACTAATTATTCAGCGGTTCCCGAATTACAGCACGGAGATCATGGTGCGGGTGGTCGGACTCGAACCGACACTTCCGAAGAAACGGCATTTTGAGTGCCGCGCGTCTACCAATTTCACCACACCCGCATGAGCGTGTAGATATACCTGTATAAATCCATTATGCCAAGCATTTTATTATAATCTCCGAGGTTTTTCTTCTGATCTGATTTCCTTATTTTACAAAAAAATAAAAATCCGTGCGTATTTTTTCATACGCACGGATCATGGTCTGTATAGCGTTATGCCCTATTCCTTAGAGAACGGCATGGACGAATGGAGCTCAAGTTCCGCTCTGATCGTATTGAGTTCTTCTTTTTTGATCGTAAAGCCTCTTTGCTTAAACATATTTGACATTTTTGCATTGTTCTGAAGCGTAACAGCATAGATTTTTTTGATCCCCTTATCTCTGGCAATCTCAAGCGTATAGTCTGTCAATTCACTGCCTAATTCCTGATTTTGCCATTCATCAGAAACAACAATTGAAAACTCTGCTTTCTCACCCCAGGCATCGGCGATAATACGGCTTACACCAATCATCTTCTTCTTACCTTCATCATCTTCGATTTCAGCAATAATAGACATTTCGCGGTCATAGTCTATTTGTGTAAAACGAACGAGCAATTCGTGCGTGATTTTGGGCGGATTACCAAAGAATCTGAAATGCATTGATTCTTCGGACAAATTCTCCAGCATCTCTTTTTCAAGCGGCTCGTCTTCTGGACGAATAGGACGCAAGAGAACTTTTTTACCACTCTTGAGCATACCTTTCTTCACATATTTTTCAGGATATGGAGAAATAACCATATGCTCATACTCACGGCCTCTTTCACGCGGTTTATAATCATCCAAAACAACGTGCGCATCTAAAACAAGCCCACCTTTTCCATCCATAACAAACGGATTAACGTCTATTTCTTTAATTTCAGGAAAATCAACAGCAAGGTAAGAGAAATTCACCAGCAATGAGGCCAGCTCATCAAGGTCAACCCCTTCTTTCCCCCTATACCCCTGAAGCAAAGGATAAATTCTTGTTTTTTCTATAATCGGTTTAGCCAGTGCCATATTCAGCGGCGGGAAGCCCAACTGAGTATCTTTGTACACCTCAACAGCAACGCCGCCCTGACCGAACACAACAACAGGCCCAAAAATAGGATCTTTTTTGCAGCCAAACAAAAGCTCGAACGTTTTTGACGCCATTTTTTCGACCAGAACCCCTTCTATCCGGGCTTTTGGTTTGTGTTTTTTTACACTCTCCATAATCCGGTTAAAGGCTTCTTCCGCCGCTTTTGCAGAGGTAATACCAACTTCAACGCCCCCCACTTCGGTCTTGTGTGCAATATCAGGAGACGCAATTTTCATCACCAGAGGATAACCGACTTCTTTTGAGAAGTCTGCTGCCTGCGCAGCATCCTTGACAATCTTATACTTCCCGACCGGCAAGCCATAGCAGCTCATAAGGTCTTTTGCTTCTTTTTCAGTAAGCTGTTTACGGCCATCTTCATAAACAGAACGAATAACCCGCCATGCAGAGTTTTTATTAGGCGTAAACTTATGCGGCACCTCTGCCGGTGTTTCCTGCAATAATTTGATATTATTGGAATAATGATACATTTTCAGGAAAACGTCGACCGCACTCTCTGGGTAGAGATAGTTAGGCACACCGCCATCTTCAAGAATATCGCGCCCTTCATTAACCCGTCCAGAGCCCATCCATGTGGCAAGAATTGTCTTGTGCGAACTCTTCGCCATTTTAACAAGTTCTTTCGCTGCCGCTGTAGGATCGGTCATAGATTGCGGCGTCAGAATAGTCAAAACACCATCAACACCTTTATCTGCCAAAGCAATTTCGAGTGTTTTTCTGTATGTCTCCGGTGTCGCATCCCCCAGGACATCAATCGGGTTGCCATGGCTCCACGCCGCAGGCAGCATATCATTAAGCTTTTTATAAGTTGCATCGCTAAGCTGAGCCAAGGCCCCGCCATTGTTCATGAGATAATCGGTCGCCAAAACACCGGGACCACCGGCATTCGTAATAATCGCAAGGCGGTTCCCTCTCGGACGCGGTTGCATAGCCAAAGTCTGAGCACAATCAAACAACTGAGAAATCGTATCCACACGGATAACACCAGCTCTTTTAAAGGCTTCATCAAAGACAATATCTTCCCCTGCGAGACTGCCGGTATGAGACATGGTCGCCTGCCCACCTTCATCACTCTTACCGGATTTCAAAACGATAATCGGCTTGGTTCTTGAGAAAGAACGCGCTGCACTCATAAACCGTCTGGCACTTTTTATGCTCTCCATATAAATAAGGATGGAAGAGGTATGAGGATCGGTACCAAAGTAATCAATCAGCTCAGCAAAACCAATATCAGACATAGAGCCAATGGAAACAAAGTGACTGAAACCAATATTCTGATCAGCCGCCCAGTCAAGAATGGATGTACACAATGCGCCACTTTGTGAAATAAAAGCGATTTTACCTTTTGGTGCCATGTTACTGGCAAACGTAGCGTTCAGCCCCTTATTCGGATTAATAAACCCAAGACAGTTCGGACCAATCATACGCATACCGTATTTTGCTATGGTCTTTTGAACTTCTTCCAACATTTTGTGACCTTCTTCACCGGCTTCAGCAAAACCGGCGGAAATAACAAGAAGCCCCCCTACACCAGCCTGTCCACATTCTTCAACAAGCCCGGGAACTGTTGATGCAGGCGTTGATATGACAACGAGATCTACCTTTTTAGGCACCTCTTTAATAGAGGCATAGGCTTTCACCCCTTGAATAGTTTTAGCCTTGGCGTTAATCGGAAAAACGTCACCTTTAAAACCGCTCGTAAGAAGATTCTGCATCAGGGCAAAGCCAACACTTTCCTCCCGATTGGACGCACCAATAACAGCAACATTCTTAGGTTTAAAAATCTTGTCAAGCTGAGGAATCATGGTTTCCACTCCCTAAATATTCGAATAAAAAATCTGCAAAAAAACTAGAAACAGTAAAACAGTAACAAAAAATATTGTTCCGGACTTTGAGCCTTAAGCATTTTGTAAATAGCAGGAAGCCAGCCAAAAGGAATAGGCCAGAATGCTTCGCTTTTAATGCAAAAGCCATTGTGTTCAGAATCTACACGCAAACTAATATACCAGAGTTAAATTTTAATTAAACAGGGAATATTGCATTTGCGAAACAATTTAGCCTTGGAAGGCTCTTAAAAAAATATCTGGACAAGAGGTCTTCTTCCTGAAAAAAGATACTTCCATGAATGATAGCCACACACAGCATAATCAGACACCCCCCCGTTCCCTATCCACCCTTCTGGACGATCTGGAGCATAGCCTGCACAGTGAAACCGTTACAATTCGCGATATTGTAGAGGCCTTTCACGAACGCGGCTTCGGCTTCCTTCTCTTTACTTTTGCTATTCCAGCGGCGCTCCCCTTGCCTGTCCCGCCCGGGATTAATGTGCTCATCGCACTACCTTTACTTATACTATGTGCGCAGCAGGCTTACGGCTCAAAGAAAGTCTGGTTACCAAACGGTATTTTAAAAAGAAGCCTGACACGCCCCTCTATGGTGAAATTCATTGAAGGCGCACGCCCCTGGCTCAAACGGCTTGAGTTTTTCATTCGTCCGCGCCTTGGCTTTCTAACGGACGGTATTTTTTCTCATCTGATCGGCTTTCTCGGGCTTATTATGGCCGCCTCTGTCTGCATCCCCATTCCACTTACCAACACCGTGCCCAGCTTTGGTATTGCGTTGATGGCCGTTGGTGTTATTATGCGAGACGGTCTGGCAGTTCTGGCTGGCGCGCTCATTGGTACACTGTGGGTTTTTGCGCTCGCCTTTATACTGTTGTTTCTTGGATCCGAAGGTATAGAGATCGTAAAAAATGCAATTCATTTTTAAAATGCTGTCAAAATCATGGTTTGTCGCAAGCGGCATACTCCTGTTATGCACAATCGCCCTATCTACCGCTTATTTTTTCCAGTATGTCGTGGGATTAAGACCCTGTATCCTTTGCCTGTATCAAAGGGTACCCTATGCAACAAATGCGCTGCTATCGCTTATTGCCCTGATCTTTTCGCTCAAGAATAAGGATAAGATTGCCACAGGCTTCATATGGCTTTGCGCTCTCGTTTTCTTCATCAATAGCGGAATCGCTTTTTATCATACAGGCGTCGAGCAACTCTGGTGGGCAGGGTTTTCAACCTGTAACGGCCCCGCTATGCCCGAAAATGCCTCTGTTGAAGAGATCCTTGCCGCGCTAGAAAAATCGCCACTTGGCCGCTGTGATGAAATCCCGTGGAAGGCCCCCATTATTGGCCTGTCTATGGCAAATCTAAATACTATCGGCTGTTTTTTCTTCGGCCTCGGCTCAATTGTAAGTGCTGTTTTGATTGGAAAAAAGAAAGATTAAACCAGATCACGGAAGATGCGCCTACTTTTACGCTTCCAGTTCGGTATCCCAATAAAGAAAATCCCCCCAACTCTCATGCAGGAAGTTTGGAGGGAATTTACGGCCGTGGTTTTGTAACATATGCACAGTGGGCTGCTCGGGCGTTATCAAAGGATGCATGTCACACTCAGACGACATCCTGCTGCCCTTCCTCAAATTACAACTTCGACAGGCGGTTACAATATTCTCCCACGACGTTACCCCCCCTTTTGATCTTGGTATAACATGATCAAAAGTTAATTCATGTGTTTTAAAAACCCGGCCGCAATACTGGCACCGCCACCGGTCCCGCAAAAATACATTAAAACGGGTAAAGGCTGGCATACGCGCCAATGGCACATATTCGCGCAAAGCCAGCACACTCGGTAAACGAATGTCCATACTGGGAGACCTGATCACCCTTTCATATTCTGAAATAACGGTAACACTACCTCTAAAAATGGCCTTAACAGCTTCCTGCCAAGGCCACAACGATAACGGAAAATAGCTAAGCGGCCTAAAATCCGCATTGAGCACTAAAGCCTGACACCTCTCCAGAGGCATCGATTCCAGAGAAGGTTTTTGTCCTGTCATTGCAAAGTGGTGTAAATTGGGAGCCATGGAACACACCTTTCCGTACGTCGCCATGTTAACAGAGATTCATGATTGATGCAATGCAATGCGCATAACAGCTCTGTCATCCCTTTAAAGATGCCAATTATTGCAAAAACGTCTATGATTATAAGTCAGGTCTTCCGACGAGATGATACTGGAATCAGTTCTCCCACTACAGGAGAACCTTTTTCAGGAATTTTCGTCCCTCTGCAATACCAATATCATCAATACCATGCGGCAAAGCCGGACTGAGATTACCTGAAACTTCGAAACCAGCCCCTTCCAGCTCTTCCTTAGCCTGATAATAGGCCGCCACAGGCACAACAGGATCCATCATGCCATGAAAAAGGCACACCGGCATTTTCTGAGGCGTTTTTGTTTTAAAATCCTTTGCCCCCATCAGCGCACCTGAATAGGCCAACACACCGGCACAGGCCTTATCACGGCGCGGTGCCGTATAAAGAGACATCATAGAGCCTTGAGAAAAACCGCACAGCACCAGCCTGTCCTCTGAGAGGTTATATTTTTTCAGTTGCGCGTCAATAAAGTCATTCAAAACAGGCTGTGCCTCTTTTATGCCGGTAATAACCTGATCCTCAGACCAGTTCAAAAGCGAGAACCATTGAAATCCAAAAGGTGCCATATCGCATTCAAACGGCGCATCGGGTGACACAAACACCGTATCCGGTAAATCCCCTGCCCACTCTGGCGCAAGACCAATTAAATCCTGACCGTTAGCCCCCAGACCATGAAGCAAAATAACAAGGGAATCAGGCTTTCCTCCAGATTTAGGGTCGTATGTATAACTGTTTCTGATTTCCGTCATGGTTGCCTCCTGAAAAAAACGATGTATTCTTTAAGCATGAGTTCGACACAAAAGACAAGCGTTCGCTTCGCCCCTTCCCCAAATGGATATCTGCATCTGGGACACGCCTTCTCTGCATTTTTCGCTTATGACAAAGCGGGACAGGCCGGTAGCGACTTCATTTTACGCATCGAAGATATAGATACGAACCGTTGCAATAAAACACTGGAGCAGCAGATATACAAAGACCTGGAGTGGATAGGAATTAAATGGGAGACACCTGTACGCAGACAATCCGATCATTGGGACGATTACAGAACCGCACTTAATAAGTTAGATAGACTAAATCTATTATACCCTTGTTTTTGCACAAGAAAAGATATTAAAGAAGAGGTCGACAGATCCCTTTCCGCGCCGCACGGTCCAGAGGGCATTATTTATCCCGGCCTATGCAAAAATCTTTCAAAAGAAACGCGCGCGAAAAAAATTGAGGCAGGCCTTCCCTACACATTGCGGCTTGATCTTGAAAAAGCGCTAAAACATATCAACAAACCGCTTTACTGGTTTGATGAAGAGAAAGGAAAGCAGGAAGCACACCCTCATGAGATCGGCGATGCCGTGCTCATGCGTAAAGACATCCCCACCAGCTATCATTTAAGCGTCGTTGTGGACGATCATCTACAGGGCATTACGCATGTCACACGGGGCGAAGACCTGTTCTACGCCACACATATGCACAGAGTGCTGCAAGAATTACTGGGCTACGAACCTCCGCTTTACCACCACCACAGATTAATCACCGACAAAAACGGCAAACGTTTTGCCAAACGCAACCAGTCCTTAAGCATCAAAACTTTACGGGAAAACGGATATACACCGGATGATGTTAAAAGAATGATTGAGTCTTCACCAACATCCATCTTATAATCAATGTCTCTTTTAGAGGCATTACACCCCAATTGATGCTATAAGGAACAAAATGAATCACGATATCTTCCACATTGAAGGCAAGCCCTATGTTTTGATCCCTCTGCAGGAATACAGAGCCCTTCTTACAGATAATGATAAGCCCCCCACCTATTCTGAGGATGTTTTCAAGCGACTCACCGAAGGCCGAGAACATCCGGTTAAAATATTCCGCAAAGCAAAAGGTCTGACGCAAGAAGACCTTGCCAAGGCAGCCAAAATTTCACGTCCCTATTTAACAGAAATTGAAACAGGCAAAAAACGCGGCTCTATCACAGCCTTAAAGAATATCGCGCATGTATTGGACGTCACACTTCAGGACCTTGTGACTTAAACAAATTTGACGTCAACCCTCATGACTGCACATAAGTTAACGCTTATACCATTTTCTCATTCAATGAATATGAATTGGTATTAATTTCTTCTAGCCTGGCCTTTCCCTGCCACACGAGCAACGGTCAGGACAAAAATCTTTTTGGCACCGGCTTTTAACAAAGTTTTACTGCATTCATTCACGGTTGAGCCCGTCGTAAGAACATCATCTATCAACAACACGTTTTTACCTGCGAAGATATTCTGCGCACCGGAACGAATAGCGAAAACGCCTTTTACATTTTTAGCCCGCTCTTTTTTGGATAAATGCCCCTGAACAGGCGTATGTTTCTGCCTGATCAGACTTTCCGCATCGTGCGGCAGATCCATCATCTTTGCCAAAGCAGACGAAATAAGGGCTGACTGGTTATAACGGCGTCTTAGCAAACGCCAGCGATGCAAAGGCACTGGCACAACAATATCTGTTTCAGGAAAAAGAGACTCCCCTGCTTTTTTAAGCCACGGCAGAAAAGCACGAACCGCCTGCGTTTGATCGCCATGTTTAAAGCCTAATATCAAAAATCGGGAGGCATCATCATACAAAAGCGGTGCCTTTGCCTTTTCAAACAAAGGCGGATAGGTAAGGCAATTGGCACACAGTGCCGGACTTTCTCCCTGATCAATCTCACTCATATCCAGATCAAACGAAAAAGGCACGCCACAACATGCGCATGAAGGCTCTGATATAAAATTCAGACGCGCCCACGCCTCTGACGAAAGCATCCCCTGAACATCAACCTCATCCCCCGTCACAACACAACGGGGTGGCAACACAAGATTTATAAAATGTTTTGCAAAAGAGAAATCCATCATCCCCCCTCAATTCCCCTTGATCTTTTTATAGAAAACAAGCTATAAAGAACTATCCTAACAGGACAGATAGAATAGAGGGAATATAGTGGAGAAGCTAAGTAAAAGCCACCACAAGCTATTTTCAATGGATCACGATGCACAGGGCAGCGCAGCTGTAGCTGCCTTGTACAGAGATGACCGTGCCGAACTCTTAAAAGATATCCCAGAGTCCACCGTCAAAAAAGCATGGTTTACGCTTGCACACCTCTTGCTCAGCGACGGGGCCCATATCGCCGATATCGGCTGTACAGATGGAAAAATGGCCTACGCTATGGCCGTACTCAACCCTGAAATCAAGGTAAGCGGTATTGACCTGGACCGCAAAGCCGTAACACAGGCCAAAAAGAAATATCAGCGTCCTAATCTTGAATTTATCGTTGATGACATCACACAATCGAACCTCCCGGAAAACTCTCTCGATGCTGTCATTAACTCCTTTGTCTGCCATGAAATATATTCCAACGCGGACTATAGCGACCGCTTTGTCATGCAAACACTGGAAAATCAGTTCAAGCTCTTAAAGCAAGATGGCGTAATGTTTATCAGGGATCATGCGCTACCTTATGGCGAAGATTTTATCCTTATGGAATTCCCCGACAAAGCCGGCACAGGTACAGCCCCTGAAGAACTTTCAGAAGCCGAGCTCTTGGTCCTTTACTCAGAAATCGCACGTACACCGGCCCACGAAGGATTTAGCGGATTCTTTTTGGAAGAACTCCCCGCCCGCTTTCCGGGAACGCGTCTTTTCCGCCTGCCTTACAAATGGGCATACGAATTTATTATGCGTAAAGACCACCGCAATACGTGGAAAGGGGAACTGGAAAAAGAGTATGCTTTTTTCTCCGAAAAGAACTTTCGCTATCAGCTTAAATCCATTGGCGGCAGGCTCCTATACTCTGCCCCTTACTGGAGCGATGCCATCATCGAAAAGCATTTCAAGAACCACTTTAAGCTCTATGATGATGACGGCCTCCCGCTCGGCTATCCACCCACAAGCTTTATCTGTGTCGTACAGAACGTCGGAAAACGCAAAAGCCTTGCCTTGGAAGAACGTCGCTATACAAAAGAAAAAGCCGGCACACTTCGTATTTCCGCCATGCGTAACGAGAAAAACGGGCAGATTATTGATACCGTCTCCAGAAATATGGAGATCGTGGAATTCCTGCCCTACCGCTTTGATGCCGGAGGTAAGATAAAGCTCTATCTGCACGAGGGACTGCCCAGAGGCATCGTCAATGCCGTGCCACGAAAAGGATACAATCTTGATGGTAAGGAATGGTCCGGGCATATGATCGAACCGATCAGTATCTCATCAGATATCGTAAAAGATGTTGATAGCGGTTCTTTTAAAGAGGTTATCCGCTTCTCCCACAACTATGCTGGCTTAAAACCCGCGATTGGTTGCCAGCTCGAAAAAGGGCCAGGTTTTTACCCCAATCCTCATCATATTGATGAGCGCATAGAAACACGTTATCTGTGTGTTGAAAAAGCACCACTGCCTTTCTGGGATCCTAAAACACTTTCGGAAGATATTGAAGGTTTTTCAGCCAAAGGCAAAATCAGGGAATACGATGCACAAGGCGTCCTGAACGCCATATCCGTTGGCCTGATACCAAATGCCCGCCTTGAGCTGCAAATTCTGGCCTTATTTGAAAAGCTTGACATTAAGGCTGAAAAATGGACAGAAACACCGCTCCAGCTAAAAGAAAAAGACAATCTTCACATTACACCCGTGTCCGAGCTTCTTGCACGCTTAAACGAGGAAGATGATCGGTATAAGCCTATCAAAGGGGCCAGAGGTGATCTTAGAATTCTGAAATCAGTCTTTGTCGAAGAAGGACAAAATCAAAGAGGCGGTATGACAGGGCTCGCCGCACGGGACATGGAATTCTTTGTCTCTGACGACAACACCGTTAACACAGCCGTTGTTCTCCCCTTGACCAAGGACATTAACGGGGAAGTCATGGCAGGCATTGTCACAGAATACCTGCCCATTCCACAACGCTTCAAAGGCAACGGCTTTACCGTTTCTGCACCAAGCTTTACATTGCCGAAGGACGTTAAATCCATTGACGCCGCCCGCCGCTATATTGCAGAGCAATTTGAAGTAGAACCCCACTACGTTACACGCATGGGCGAAAGCTTCTTCTGTCATAACGGTTTAACGCCCCAGCGCATTTACCCCTTTGCCGTCACAAACGTGAAAGACCACTATGACGGACAATGTCACGGCACAACCTCCTACACATGCTTGAAAGATTTATGGCAACTCATCTATCTTGATAACAGCGAAAGCTTCATGAAAATCGTCGGACTAGCCTACGCTGCGGCTATCGGCATAGACAGCGACATGAGCCCTGATTATCAGTTCTCTACCTCTCAGGCGCAAGAACGCAGCGAGCCTGTCTTTGAACACGCAGAGGTCCTGAATGCACCGAGTGCCTCCAACGATGTCATATCTTTCGAAAAAAGAACCCGTGCGCCAGAATAAATCGGCAGAATAAATCGGCAAAATAAAGCATTTATTAAGACAAATGTAATATGATGGCATCAATAATTGTTTGAAGATCAAAAGGAGCGTGCAATATGAAATCTATTCAAGGACCCTTCAATCAGGACGAGCCCAATCCTCTGGCAGGTCTTATATCTTCTATGCAGGAAATTGATCAGATAGATAATACGCTTCGCTCTTTTGCACAAGACCTGCCTCGTGATTTGGATGCGCAACGTTATCACAGCGAAAGAACCATAGACAATACAGCCCGCGGGCCAGCGGTTACACTCACCCTGTTTTCGCCTGATCCCAAAGCCTTCCAAGCCTACATAGAGGCTAAAAAAGATGGCGATACAGCCGGCATAAAAACCTACCGCGCACAAACAGATAAACTCGTTGTCAGAGCCAAACTCCATACAGATAACCCATTATATGATATTCAATCACAGACAAAAAACGGCAGAACAGCAGGAACATACAACAATTCCTTACCTAAAGTCTGGAAAGAAATTGACGGATTTGTAAAAGCAACCGCCGGTGATCTGGCCAATTCCATGATCCAGTTGACCGACCTGCCAGACCGGCTGGCGGAAACACTGCCGCGCACCGTTAAATCACCAGATGCTGGAAAACGTCCCAGTTAGATGGTTTTGCACCATAGTTGATATTTGACAACAATATTGAATATTATGTATATATGCTCTCAAAAATAACAAGGGAGCGTCGCGTAACATGATGTCTATTTTTCAAAAAATTGTTGGTCTAACCGGCTTGTTCAACAAAAAAACAACCAAAGAGCCCGCCCTTCCCCTCTCTTTTTTACTAAAAGCTGATGAAATAGATCATCTTTTCAGAGATTTTTCGCAGGATCTTCCCTATGACTCAAGCACACGCCGCTATTACAGTGACAGAAATACACACAGGCCTTCCGAGAAAGATTATGAGGACGGCATCACACTCTCATTATATTACCCTGAATTTGAAGCGTACGAAGCTTACATAAACGCCAGAAAAAATCACGATCTAAACGGTGTATATGATTACATCAAAACCACAGATAGCATAAGGATCGAAATCTTATCGGCACAAGATACAGGCCTGCCCACATATAATTGGGTTCAAACAATAAATAATGAACAAACGGGCGGGTTTAACGTTTCTGAAGAGGACATCTTTAAACAAATTGCAAAATTCATTGCCACGACAAGCCCTGAGCTTACCATATTCGCCGCACGTTACTTTACAAACATAATGGACACACCAAAACAAAAAGCTGTTGTTACAACGCCTCCTGAAGCTAGGAGATCTCCTGTTTAAGTGATATGATCCCCCCTATGGGACCAGATGATCATTCTAATAATTTGTTGTTCGACGATAACGCACGCAAGCGCAGCCACCAGAAGGCTGAGCTACATTTCAGACAGCATGACTTTCTTTTCCGGCATGTCTGCGATGACATCGTAGAGCGGCTCTCCATGATTAGAGGTGATATTAAAAACGTATTATGCCTTGGCACACGTGTTCCCGCCTCATTTGAATCAACACTTAAAAACCGCGCGGGTGTTAAGCGCATGACTATCTCAGCGCTGGATAAAGCACCCTTTACAAAAATTTTTGACTGCATAATCAGCCCGCTTTCGCTTCATAATGTTAATCATCTTCCCGTTGTCTTAAAACATATTCGGCATAGCCTTAAACCAAATGGCGTATTTCTGGCGGCACTGCCCGGAGAGAAAACACTTCATGAGCTGCGCGCTTCGCTTATAGAAACAGAAACGGCCCTTAAAAACGGAACCAGCCCGCGTGTCCTTCCCTTTATTGATAAAGAGCAAATAGGCCATCAGCTGTTACAGGCCGGATTCACCCTGCCCGTCATTGACAGAGATCTTTTAACAGTCACCTATCGTGATATATACGCGCTGATGCATGACTTGCGTTATATGGGCGAAAGCAATATTCTAACCGGCAGAAACAAAATATATCCGGGAAAATCCTTTTTTGAGCACGCACAAACGGTCTATCATGAACGCTTCGCATACCCTGATGGGCGGCTCCCGGCTACGTTTGATCTTATGTATTTAATTGGATGGACCAAAGAAGATAACCCATGACTGACGTTACCATCATTCCGTACAATCGTGATAATTATGCCTATCTGCTGGAAGCCCAAAATGGCACGACAGTGATCATTGATGCCGGCGATTTCAGAAATATAGACCGCGTTCTGGAGAAAAAAAACAAGCATCTGGACTATATTCTGTCCACACACCATCACTTTGATCACACAGACGGCAATATCCCGCTGAAAGAAAAATATGACGCCAAAATTGTGGCGCCAGCCAAAGAAAAGATGAACTTCAAACACATTGATATCAAAGTAACCGAAGGCTCTTCCCTGCCTTTTGGAAACGATACAATCAACGTCATTGAGACTCCGGCCCACACAGCCGGACATGTTTGCTATTATATGCCTAAACATGGCTTTCTTTTTACCGGCGATACGCTTTTCTCAATGGGATGCGGCGGATTATTCGAAGGGACACCAGCCCAAATGTGGAAATCCCTTTGTAAGATAAAGGCCCTGCCCGATGAAACCCTTATTTTCTGCGGTCATGAATACACCATTCATGGTGCCAAATTCTGCAGCCGCCTGGAACCGGAAAACGAACCTTTGAAAAAACGTGTGAGAGAAGTCAAAGAACTCCGCACTGCTCATAAACCGACACTCCCTGTTTCTCTTGCCATAGAAAAAGCCACAAACTGTTTTTTGCGTGCTGACACCCCTGCGCTACAAAAAGCTCTCCACATGGAAGGTGCCACCCCTTTGTCCGTCTTCGAAAAAGTGAGAAGCGGTGGAAAATAATAACTTACACAGAATGTTTAGAAATGAAATTAATTATATCCCTGATCTTGCTCTTTCTTCTCCCAACGACCGGCTGGGCCTGTATAGAGCTACCGGACGTCCCTTGCGTAGCAAAAGAAATAACACATTTTTCTTTTAATGATAATGACCTTGTCTCATGGGAAGCCGAGATAAAAAACACCCCAATGACTCTGCTCAGAAAAAATGAAGATGGCAGTACAACAGAATATTGGGGCAAAAAAGAAGAGCCCACAATAACATTTCATTTCAAACCCAAAAAGGCACAGGAACTCGCCGAGATAACCAAAAAAATCGCAGACCCGGTGCATACAGAAAACAATCTGGCTATTTTTTACAATGAACAGCTTGTGACAGAGTTAAGAGTTCACACGCCCTTACCCCAAACACAGAATGTCGCTTTAAAGATAAGTAAAGAAGTTTACGAAAAACTGGTAAAAACCCTGCCTTTCGAAAAAAGCATACCGCAAAGTTCGAAAGGCATATAAAGTCCTCTGAAAAAGAGTCTATTCTATCCTTATTAAGAAAGTGCCTAGCTGCCTGACAAAGTCTTTTTCGGAGATTGCCTCCTTTGCACAGGCCTTTTATCTTCCGGGCCTTTATTATCCTCTCCGTTATTTATTTTTTTACGGGAAGAGCGGTGATGTGGAATAGGAATTTTCCTTTGAGAACCATCGCTACGTTCACTAGCCGCAATCTCAATCTCAAGGCGCGCAGCCACTTTACGCAATTCATGAACAGCATCCTGCAAGGATTCACGCGTTTTAACATCTTTCCTGTCTTTATTCCAAACGATGTAAGCCTCTATACAGTTTTCAGATGTTGTTTTTAATCTGTCTTCTATTTCATCCATCACGCTACTCCTTTTATTTTTTTAAGCCCTTTCCAACCAAGGGGAGTCAGGGTACAGCTTTAAAGAGATCAGGTCAATCATTCCCGAACACTGTATTGAGTTGCTGCGTCACACGTATAAATGTTGTGCGTTTGGACAGCTCTTTCAAGCGACGAGCACCAACGTATGTGCATGCAGAGCGAATACCGCCCAGAATATCCTGCAAGCTGTCTGCCACATCGCCTTTCCATGGCACATGAACGGTTTTGCCCTCACTCGCCCGGTATTCAGCCACGCCGCCAGCATGTCTATTCATCGCCGTGTCACTGCTCATCCCGTAAAAAGAGACACATTTTTGTCCGTCTTTTTCGACGATCTCAGCCTCTGACTGATCGTGTCCTGCGAGCATACCGCCGAGCATAACAAAATCTGCACCAGCCCCGAAAGCTTTTGCAATATCGCCCGGCACCGTACATCCACCATCGGAGCAAACATGCCCCTCCAGCCCATGCGCAGCATCGGCACACTCAATAATGGCAGAAAGCTGAGGATAGCCAACACCAGTCTTTTTCCGCGTTGTACAAACACTGCCCGGGCCAATACCAACTTTAACGACATCAGCCCCGCTTAAAATCAGCTCTTCTGCCATTTCACCGGTTACAACATTGCCTGCCATAATGGTTATATCGGGCAGTTTATCGCGTATTTTACGCACATATTCGGAAAAATACTCGCTATAACCATTGGCCACATCAATGCACAGTTTCTCGATGCCGTGATTTTCCCGTGCCAGAATAGCATTGAGCTTCTCTTCGTCCCGTTCACTCACCCCTATGCTGTACCATGCCGATTTCCCGACATCATCCCTAAAGAAAGCCGCAAGGTCTTCTTCCGCATAGTGCTTGGTTAAAGCAACCGTCAAGCCATTACCATCTGCCATAAAGGCCCGCGCCATATCAAGCGTACCAACACCATCCATATTCGCAGCAATCACAGGCACGCCGTTGAACGTCTTGCCGCTCCACTTAAACGTAAATTCCCGCGCAATATCAACATCCTTACGAGAAGACAAAGTCGAGCGTTTAGGACGAATCAACACATCCTTAAAATCCAGTTTTATGTCTTCCTCTATACGCATGTTTTTACGGTTCCTTTTTTACTAGTCATTAACAATCCCATTTTATAATCCTATACTACGATAATTGGTAATAAAAAAAGTGCCTCTTCCCAAAAAAGGTTACTAAAGAGCAAAGCAGGTAAAATGGCCATAACACCAGAAGATTTCATAAAAAACAGCAGCAATGCAAATCAAAACATGCTCAAAAACACACTGATTGATCTGGAGCCTGACAATTCAAAAGAATGGGGTCCATACGAAGATGCGCAAACGTTCTTAAACTTCATGAGCACTGAAGAAGAGCCAATGACCCTCAAAACACATTCCGTGCTCTGCCGGGATCTCCCCTTTTATAAAGATGGTCAATTACTGACCGTGATTGAGAACGGAGAAGACATCCCCGACCTGTTTTGCCTGAAAGCCGGAGATGACATTGTTATTCTGGATGGCAATTTTGCTTACATCGCAGAAATAAACGAAACAGGCGCACTTCACATTGACAAAAATAATGTTGCAGACTACGCAAAATTTTTCTCCTATTTCACCCTCTTTGGCGAAGCGGAAGAGGAAGAGACCGCCCCCATACTCCTCATTGAAGGCGAAAACAGCGAGCATTTAAGAGACGTCAGTCCCTACATGAAAAAACGTGTGTTAAAGAACTACAACGGATACCGGGTTATATCATCAACAGATAAAAAGAGCTTTATGATCTCTACAAGAATAATACACGAAAACACAATCTACGACGTTAGACTAAAAATCGATTCCGATGGGAATTACGAATTTACAGACGAACAATACATCTCAGTCGTGTAAAGAGCACGGCATGCGCCGTGCGCATTATTTCACTGGCTCCCGGATCACGTCCGGGATGACGATAAGGGGCGATTTTGTTTTTAAATCACTGGAAATCACCACAACACTTATACAACATAGAAATATCCGCATTGTCTCCGCTGCCGCCTTCTGCACCATCTGCACCATAGCTCAAGAGGCTAGCATGGCCAGTCGGATCATTAATTTTATACATAAATGGTGCCCCCCAGGCGTCTGTTATCTTATTTATATAGCCATGCCGCTCTGGAAGGACCGTTAAACTCGGAGGAAGGTGGCCATGTTTCTTCTCATATATTTTAATCCGAACACACGTTTCTCCCATGGCCGTACGTGTCATGTCTTCTGGAGAGATCACAGTTATCATTGAATGCATAACCACACCCAATACAAAAAAGAGCAAAACGAACGCACATGCTATGAGGATCTTACGTTTATGCGCTCTACCAGGTATAAGAATAACCAATACGGGCCGATGTGCTTTCATCATTGGCTTCGTTCAGTTTGGTATGGACTTCTGTGCCATCTGTAAAGAATGTTGTATCAACACCGTCTTCTGCTTTCCGATCTTTATACCCGAGGCCAAGTGTCAGAGAAGAGCTTGTCCCCAGCGCATAGGTATATTTTGCTTCAAAGCTTGTCCCTTCCGCATCATCGGCCACCTGTTGGAAGCTTGGGTTTTGCTTGAAGTTATTGCGCAGGTTCCAGATCCCCTCACCATCATATTGCAGCCTGTGATACTTACCACGCACCGATAGCATATGACGGTCAGCTAAAAGCATCTCAGCCTCCAGACCGGCAAACGGACCGCGCCACCATGCGGTGTACTCAGAGCTCAACCCATCAAAGGCCCCTGTTGCGGGAATTGTCTGATAACCATCATTCATCTCATATTGTTGCTTATCCCAGCCGTAGCCGATCAACGGCATCAAACGAAGAGACATGGTGGAGTAATCTTCACCAGATGCATAGCCCTGCATTTTCTTTTTACCTGACGCGAGAAATATTTTGTAGCCTAAAGACGCTTCCCCGCCTATAGCATACCCTCTGTCACCCGTATTGTTGGAGCGGGAAAACTCACCCTGTCTGTTATTAAAGATGTAGTCAGAGTCCTGATTATCACCATCAAATGTTTCGCCATAGGTCACACTAGCATCCAGTTGAAAACCGCCTTGAAAATTAGCAATATCAACAGGTCTATAGTGCATAAAGCCACCTTCAACCTCATACAACGTAATATCAGACCATGTCAGCTCAGACAAAATATTGGGCATAGCATTCCCGGACAGATCAGAGGCTATGTTCCAGTCAAAATCATCTACACGCACGCCGCCTTCCAGAGAAAAAGAGGTTTTAGGGACATCCTGCGTAATAAACGGATTGTAATCCATCGTATCAAAGTATGACTGCGCACAAACCGGCCCCGACATTCCAATGATAACGCTGGAAAGCAAAAAAGAACGAACAAGATGTTTAGACATATTTTTCTCCATAGAAACAAAAAAGGAAGAGCACCCTGCCCGGAAGTATAGCGCTTTTAGCGCGCCACACATAGAGGCAGGATAAGAATACTCACAATATTATTACCGCGTAGACCAGCCGCCATCCATAGACAAAGAAGTACCAGTAATCGTAGACGCATGTTCTGAACATAAAAAGCAAACAAGGCCGCCAAGCTGTTCAGGTTTAGAAAATTCAAGTTTAGGCTGCTTTTCAGACAAAAGCTTATCTTTTGCCGCATCCCAGTCAATCCCCTCTTTTTCGGCAATCAGATCCACCTGCTTTTCAACAAGCGGGGTTAGCACCCAACCGGGACAAATCGCATTACTTGTAATATTATAGTTCGCTGTCTCAAGGGCAACCACTTTTGATAAACCGACAAGACCGTGCTTGGCAGATACATAGGCTGCTTTTTTGTCGGAAGCGACAAGCCCATGCACAGAAGAAATGTTAATCACCCGCCCCCAGTTTTGTTTTTTCATATAGGGAATAGCGGTCCTTATGATATGGAACGGCGAAGACAGCATAAGGGAAATAATAAAGTCCCATTTCTCTGGTGGAAAATCCTCAATCAGATCCACATGCTGAACGCCGGCATTATTCACAACAATATCAACTGCCCCCAATTCTTTTACCGTACTTTCGACCAGATCAACAGATTCTGCCACACTTGTCAGATCAGCCGGATTATAAAGGGCTTTAACACCATAATCAGCTTCCAGTCCTTTACGCAGTGTCTCGATTTCACCTGCATCACCAAAACCATTCAGAACAACATTAGCCCCTTCCTGCGCCAATGCCTGCGCTACACCAAGGCCGATACCACTGGTAGATCCTGTAATAATCGCTGTTTTTCCTTTAAGGGACATCGCTAACTTTCCTTTCTTTTCTTTAAAATTCCTTACGATTTGAATATAGAAGCGGCCGCATCGTTATAGGACTGCTTTCTGATAATATCTTCTTCAACCCTTTTAATCTCACCTTTCAAAGCCTCTTTGTAAGCGCGCAGTTCTTCAACTGAGAGCGGCTCAAGATTTATGGCCAGATTATCTGAGTAGGTCTTTTTTTTGTGGGGTTCCAGATCTTCATCGAACATAAACAAATGATCCTTCTTTTTTTGACCCCTCCTTTTTACCACAAATCAAAACGCAGACCTACCTTTTTAAAAAACACGCCTTAAAAAAATCTCTGGTATTTTTTTTAATAAAATCTTATAGTGCGCACATTCCCAACAGTGCTACGCTCTGTTACGGTCAATCTGAAAACAAGGGTTGGCAAGAGGAAATGTATTGTTCGACGTCAAGGACTGGAGAAAAAAGAAAAATGACAAACGAAGTTGATTTAAACAAACCCCTAATGCCTAAAGCCACCGCCGTTTGGCTTGTTGAAAACACGGCTTTGACATTTGAACAAATCGCCCGTTTTACCGGCCTTCACTCTATCGAGATACAGGCCCTTGCCGATGAAGATATCGGGCGCGGCATTGTTGGACGCAATCCGATTGAAAACGGCGAACTGACAAAAGAAAATATCGATGAATGTCAAAACAACCCGGATGCAAATCTTAAAATGATCAAAAGAGATCTGCCGCCGCTTAAAACACGTTCCAAAGGGCCTAAATATACGCCTGTTTCCAAACGTGGCGACAAACCGGATGCGATTGCCTATGTTCTTAAACATCATCCTGAAATCACAGATGCGCAGATTACAAAACTGATAGGCACCACCAAACCAACGATCAACGCCGTACGTGAACGCACGCACCCGAACAGCACAAATCTACGGCCGCGCCATCCAGCAGAACTTGGCTTGTGTTCGTACACAGAACTGAACGAAGCCTCCAGAAAAGGCCTAAAAGCACAAGGAAAAGACCCTGATGCCGAAGCCGAGAAAAAACTGGCGGCTATGAATGAAAGCACAAAAGAAAACGAGGAAGAAGACGAGAGCAAAGGAATCTTCGGCGGCTTTGACTTCAGCAACTTCATGAGTTCCTCTTCAAACAACACCGACAACGACGATCTATAGTCGTTACGATTTAAAATCGACTATATATGGCATGCGCTATAAAATAATCGACAAAAGGGCCTGCTTATGCCAATTCGCATTTATTGAATGAGGATTGGTATAAGGGTTGTGACGGCAAAACGGTATTAAAGGCCCTTTTCTTTTTTTATCGAGCAAGCAATGTGTGATAAAAAATATGTCTCTTTCCACCAGATTCTTCCTGAAAACAGCCAGAAGTCTTTCCGTAAAGCGGTTGTGACGAATCAATCGTTGCAGCAACAGATCCACTTACACTATCTTGACTGACGACCGAAAAAACCCCGGCAAAACGGAGCGGATTCATATCCCCGCCATCGGTTGGCACCGAAGGCTTAATCCCCAGTTTTTCATTTATTTCCGCACAGATAGATTCATTTACACCGGGAAGATACATCACAAGATCAAGATAAGGTGCCGTCGCAAGTGCCACAGCATCTGTCGTGCCCACACCATACAAATGCACACTACCTGAAAATTCCCAGTCTGTACCTCCGTTAATATCATCAGACGGCGTTACATATTTTGCCGCCCCGCCAGCCGAATCAAACACGTGACAGGATTTATCCGCCGGACTATTCGCATTTAAGTAATCCCCATGCCCCCAAAAAGTAGCATCAAAACTAAGGTCCTCTGCCGCACAGCCCCCCAAACGAAGCTCAGAGACCGCATCACCAATAACATTGGCATAGTCCAGAATCTCGCTTGCATATATTTTGGCCTGCTGACTTGATATGTCTTGTGTTGATCCACGCTCATCCCGCGCCACGGCCATGGCCAGTGCGGCAAACAACGCCACAGCGATCAGAATATAAACCAGAAGAGAGCCACTCTCAGATTGTCTTTCGCTTTGTTTTTGTATTTTCATTTTTTATCCTCTTTCAAGCGGCAGTATAATCCATATAAAAGACAAAGTAAAAGCGGCCCTTTTAAAAGGCCGCTTCCCGCTTATTTTATATTAACTCGACCTACGCAGTACCCGCGGTTTCTTCAAGCTGTTCTTTTACTTTGAGTTTTTTCAGCTTTAGCTCTCTGATGTAGAGCTCATTTCGCCCCGGGCGTTTCTGTTCTTCTTTAATCATTGCCTCATAAGTGGCATGTTTTTCTCTTAATGCTAAAAGATGGTTATCTTTCTTTTCCCGAAGAACACCGGTTTGATTCATGGCCTAAGTCTCCTTTTTTATTTTAGACAGGTAAATACATCATACATCAACGCAGCATCGTTTCATAATTTTTATTCTGAATAGAATTTTATTTCACGACCGTCCACGAAGACCCAGTACATATTGTGTCATAAAACCCTTTAATCAAGCGTTAAAGTCCATTTAATTTCGAAGAAAAGGCTTGTTTTTTAACCACTAAAAGACGAAGAATTCTAATAATCCCGCACATAACCGGACAGACCGGAAATTCCTTCCATAAAGGCGGTCCGAATCGAAACCGGTTGTTCAAGATAATGCTCTTCTTCTTTCGTCGTCTCTCTGTCCAGCGTTTCATTTCGCTGTGGAAAACGCCCAAATGCCTTAATAATGGCCAAATGCCGTTTTGCATATTCGTAGCTTACCGGATCATCTTCCTTTATCATCTCAAACAAAGCGACAGACCGTTCCTGATCTTCCACAGTCTCGCTATGTTTGAACGGCAAATAAAGGAAACGGCGTTTAGCCACATCAAGACATTGATCAAACCCTTTTTTCACAGCATATTTTGCCATTAAAAGTGCTTTGGAATCTGTCTCATAGGCCTTGGCCGTATTATAAAACATCCGTCTTGGAAATTGATCAAGAAGCAGAACAAGAGCTAAACATCCATCAACATCTCTGTTCCAGTGATTACACAAGCCATCACAAGCCATTTCATAGGTCACAGCAAAACGCTCACGCACAAGCGCATCAAAATTATCGTTCTTTTGAAACCATTGTTGCGGTAAGGTCTCCTCAAACCAGAAACGATTAATTTCCTGCTTTGTATCACGCATTACCCTTGTTCCGTTTTCCCCTTGCCAACCATATTAAAATATTTTTTTTCAAGACGCTTTGACAAAAGAGACAAAACAGCCGCAGGTAAAAAAGGCATAAGGAAAATAGTAATCATCCGAATATTCGAAAAAAGACGCACAAGGTCTCCGTCCACATGCTGCACATAAAGAACAACAAAAAGAAGTACGCCAATGATAGCAAAAAGAAAGGCCGCCATCCTGTACAGTCTGGCCTTAACCAACACCTCCTTTGGCGTTTGAGCTTCTTTACCCATTTCCTTTATCCTCCTACATCAGGAACAATCATTGCTCATCCAGCAAAATCACATTTCCAGATGATAACTAATAAAAAAAACAAAGGGAAGAGCTATGCGCTCTTTTCTCCATAGAGTTTCATCGTATTTGTTTTTTTTATAGCAGCCCTTGATTTGAAAAAAGAACAACATAATTGATATTCTATCCTTTTGTTTCGCACACAAAAAAGTTCCCCCCGCCCCTCCTTGTTACTGTTAGCAAGGAGGGGCACTTGCTCAGATACGACCTGTTACCGGAGCTGTTGCATAAAATGATAAAAAAACACTTCACCTTCCACATAGTGCCGGATAGGATGCTTTTTTCGCTTAACTTTGATAACAGCATTATACGGTGCCATGCTCTCAATCGCTTTATATCAGCCCGATATTCCTCAGAACACTGGCGCCATGATCCGGCTTTGTGCCTGCCTTGATATAGGACTTCACATTATTGAACCTTGCGGTTTCCCCTTAAATGAACGGAAAATACGGCAATCTGCCATGGACTATTTCGATCACGTCTCGCTCACACGCCATGAAAGCTGGGCCAGCTTTCGCAAAAGCTGTGAAAAAAAAGGACGCATTATCTTGATGACCACAAAATATGACGCCCCTTACACCAGTTTTTCCTTTCAAGATGGTGACATTTTGCTGGCCGGACGGGAAAGTGCCGGCGTACCGGACTCCGTTCATAAGGTCGCTGATGCACGCATCGGCATTCCCATGAAACAAAACTTAAGATCCTTGAATATTGTCAACGCCACAGCCATGATAACCGGCGAAGCCATCAGGCAGCTACAGTCACCTGAATAAGCTCTCATGACTGCCCGGAAGCAAAAGCCAGGCAAGCGTCTTTATCCGCCGCAAACCCCCCTGTAATCCACCATGTTTCAACATCCTGCAACCGCTGCCCCAGACCGGGACCGGCAGAAAAACCAAGAGCCATAAGATCCATTCCATTTACCGGAAAAGGTGGTGGCGACCAGGAAGACGTGATAATGGACATAGCCTCCCCCAACTCTTGCGTATCACCGCCATAGAACAGGAAGAGACACTGCGTAGCGATATCTTTTTTATACTTATATATTAATGCCTTGACATCATTTTCTTCAACAAATTTCAAAGAAGAAATTATACTAAGCATTTGCCGCCCTTTGGCCCTCATTTTATTCGTTAGCACAAAGCACTCATCCAATGCTGCGAAACGGGAGTCATCCAGACCACATAAGACAAGCAAACGTGCAACAAGAGAAAACATATTATAATGTTGCTGCAATCGACACAGTGTCTTTAAGGCCTGCGCCGAATAATCGGTCGCAACAATTTCCTCCAAGATATTGTTATTCCGCATTATATTTAATGTATCAACAGGATCATCCACAGACAGTATTTTAAAAAATTCCTGAGAGACACGTTCCTTTGACAAACGCTTTAACCTGCCTGCATACTTTTGACAAACGGTCAGGACCTCTTCGTCAACCTCCCCTGCCCCATAAAGCGTATGAAAGCGAAAGAAACGCAAAATCCGCAAATAATCCTCTTCAATCCTCTTTTCAGGCTTTCCAACAAAAACGACCTTTCTATTATGAAGATCGGCAAGCCCTCTGCCTGTCGGATCAAACAGACGACCATCCATCGCAGCCAGAAGTGTGTTCATTGTAAAATCACGACGTCTTGAATCTTCCAGCCAGTCTTTTGTAAAAGAGACATCTGCGTGACGGCCATCCGTCTTCATATCGCAGCGCAAACTCGTTATTTCGTATGATTTTTCCTCAATAACTGCCGTAACCGTGCCATGTTTCAACCCAGTCGGAATAGCCCGTATTCCGGCATGCTTTAGTTTTTCCAAAACCTCTTCAGGGGTAAATTGCGTCGCCAGATCTACATCACAGACCTCTTTTTCAAGCAGCAGATTTCTTACACTTCCTCCGACAAACAATGTCGACGGAGAGTCTCCGTAACCGGCCAATACCGTCATAAGACGCTTTACTTCCCTGCTTTTCATCCAGAGAGGGATATCTATTGTTTTAACAGGAGATAACATCATTTTCTTACTTATTCTTTCCGGATTGTCTATTATATCGTCTTTAGTCTGGATTCTGCGATCGAAAGAAGTATAGTCCTTTCAGAGCTTACCATCAAACAAGGAGTTTTCAGTTTCCATGGCCCACACAGACATAGAAACACGCTTTGATGAATCCGCATCAAAGCTGGACCGCGCCAAAAAAGAAATATCAAAGATTATATTCGGGCAAAAAGACGTTATAGATCAGACACTCATCTCTCTTATAGCGGGCGGGCACGTCCTCCTGATTGGTGTCCCCGGCCTTGCAAAAACATTACTGGTGGATACGGTTGCCACTGTGCTTGGCCTCAACTCAAACAGAATTCAATGCACACCGGATCTGATGCCTGCCGATGTTATCGGTGCCGAGGTGCTGGAAGAAACAGAAAAAGGGACGCGCAGCTTTCGCTTTATAAAAGGACCTGTTTTTACACAGTTTTTAATGGCAGATGAAATAAACCGGGCCAGCCCGCGCACACAGTCTGCCCTGCTTCAAGCCATGCAGGAAAAGCAGGTAACCGCTGGCGGACAAACCCACAAACTCCCCGAACCCTTTCACGTTCTGGCCACACAAAATCCTTTAGAGCAGGAAGGCACCTACCCTCTTCCCGAGGCGCAACTCGACCGGTTTTTAATGCAGATCAATGTTGACTACCCGGATGAAACGGCTGAAAGAGATATGCTTTTGGCCACCACAATGAATACGCAAGCGAAAGTCGAACCGATCTTTGGGCCAAAAGACCTGCTTGATATTCAGACCCTTGTCAGGGACATGCCCATCGGAGAAGATGTAGTAAACGCCATACTGACACTCGTCCGCAGAGGACGGCCGGGCAAAGAATCTCCGGAACTTGTCAATGACTATGTCGTATGGGCCCCTGGTCCGCGCTGTTCTCAGGCCCTGATGTTAACAAGCCGGGCCGCCGCTCTTTTAGATGGTCGCGCAGCCCCATCCATTGATGATGTCCTTGATCTGGCCGCTCCGGTCCTGCGTCACCGTATGGCCCTGAACTTCAAGGCTAAAGCTGATAATGTTTCACTTGAAGATGTGATTGATTCGCTCAAACATGGCCTGTAAAAAGAACAATCCTGTCACCTTAAGGCATGAGGCGGAAGACGCCTCAGTCGTGTTGCCTGCGCTCATCGCAGCGGCAGAGCGCACGGCAAATGCCATCCTGTCCGGTGAACACCCCAGAAAGAAACCGGGTGCCGGTGAACAGTTCTGGCAATATCGCGACTACGTCCCCTCTGACAGGCCGCAAGACATTGACTGGAAACAATCCGCCAAAAGCGATCATGTCTTTATTCGCCAAAAAGAATGGCAGACGGCACAAACGCTTCATTTTTGGATTCATGACGGGCCGGGCATGAACTTTGCCTCATCAAAGACTCTTGTCACGAAAGCCGAACGCGCCAAAACCCTGTTGCTGGCCCTTGCCATTCTGACCACCAGAGCCGGTGAGAAAATAACCTTTCTGGATCGCTCGATCAGGCCGGGCCGGACAGAGCACACATTGCAAAAACTGGCCGCTCATTTGTGTCTTCCGCCTCATTCAAAATCAAATGCGGGCCCCATACCAGAAACAGATGCCATTTCACTGCCGCAGAACAGTGCCGCTATTCTGATAGGGGATTTTCTGTCTGACCCTGACGCACTCTACGCCGCATTCAAAACACTTTCTGGCCGCTGCACAGTTTCTTTTGTACTGCAGATTCTGGACCCGGCAGAAATAGATTTACCTTATAGCGGACGCGTCCTGTTCGAAGATCCGCTCCATCAGGCACAGACGCTGATCGACCACACAGGCTCTGTCAGACAGGCCTATCAGGAAAGAATAACCCGCCACATAGAACAGATTCGAAACATATGTCACAGCCTGCATTGGGGCTATGCCTTGCATACCACAGATCAGGATATGACAGATACGCTGTCAGATATCTGGGCACAGATGGCCCCTCAAAATTATAAAAGTACGGGAGGCTTTTAAGCATGAACATGCCGGATATCGTTTTCCTTACGCCGCCTGTTTTACTGGCACTGGCTGTTCTGCCAGTCCTATGGTTTTTGCTCCGCGTTATACCGCCGCCTGCAAAAAAAGTAATCCTGCCCACCGCGCATTTTTTAAAAGGCCTGATCGCAAAAGAGAAAACACCTGCCCGCACCCCTTGGTGGATACTCCTGTTACGCCTGCTGACTGCCGCGCTTGTTATTATCGCCCTTGCCCGCCCTGTCTTAAATCCGTCAGAAACACTACCCGGCGGAAAGCATTTACGGCTTGTCATTGATAATAGCTGGGCCGCGGCTCAAAACTGGAATACACAGCAAAAAACGCTAGCCTCTCTCCTTCTTCAAGCGAGACGGGCACAAAAAATTCTTTATATCCTGCCCACCGCAGCACCGCCCGGACAGGCGCAGACGCAGCAATACGGTCCTTTAAGCTACACTCAGGCCGAAGCCATTATAAAGGGCTTGCAGGTTCAGCCATGGTCGGCCAATTACGGGAAAATTTCCCGCATGCTAAAAGAAAAAACAGAAAAAGAGAGTCTGTACACCATATGGCTTGGCCATGGCATCGATGAAAAGGAAGCACAAACACTAGCCGGAACGCTCCAAAATCAGGGCGGTTTAACTTATTATACACCGGAAAAACAGCATTTGCCGCTTCTTTTGTCCATGGATGAAACGGAAAAAAATACGCTCGTGATCACAAGTGCCGGCGCGCATAACTATGATTATCCGCTCTCTGTTCATGGTCTGGATGAAAACGGCCGTTTGCTGGACAGTGAAAAACTCACGCTCAAAAAAGGGGAACAAAAAACGACCCATAAACTAGCCACTTTATCCCCAAAAACAGTGCAATTACGCCTGTCCTACCAAAACAGTGCGGGCGCAACCGTCCTTCTGGACAAACATTTCTCTCAAAAAACGGTTGGCATTGTCGCGCCAGCAGAAGATACAGACGGTACAGCCTTTATTGATGCGCATTACTATCTCAACCGGGCCCTCGAACCTTATGCAAAAATTGAACAGGGTGCTGTTAACGCTCTGATAGAAAAAGACATATCACTCATGATTATGCCTGATACAGGCAATCTGCCTCTGGCGACATTGAATAAACTGGATGAATGGGTCAACAAGGGGGGCGTCCTCCTTCGTTTTGCCGGACCCAAAATGGCACAAAGCGAGCCTTTTCTTACACCGGTGCCACTGCGCAAGGAAAAACGGGTATTAGATGGTTCTCTTACATGGGACTCTCCCTCTTCACTGGCCCCCTTTCCCAAGCACAGCCCTTTTTATGATCTCGCGCTGCCAGAAGATATTGAGATCAAACAGCAGATTCTTGCACAGCCCGGCACAGAACTTGAAGAAAAAACATGGATCGCGCTGGAAGACGGCACACCGCTTGTCACCGCAGCCCCAAAGGAAAACGGTTTTTTAATTCTGGTACATACCAGTGCTACGCCGACATGGTCGAACCTGCCGATATCGGGGCTCTATGTGTCTATGCTAAAGCGCATTATCGATCTGGCTGATGCGCCTCAAAAAATGGAGGAAACCCGTACGGACATACTTGAGCCACTGCGGATCATTAACGGGAAAGGTAATCTCGGCGCGCCGCCAGCCTATGTACATGCCATTCCGGCAAAAGACAGGGACAACATAGAAATTTCCTCCACGCACCCGCCTGGTCTCTATGGAAAAGGCGCGTATCATTATGCCCTTAATCTCGGCGACCAGATAAAATATCTTGGTCTGTTTACCCCTTCGGATTCTGTCGACCAGCGTTCTTATGATGTCTCAAAAGAAAAAGAACTCATGCCTGCCTTGCTGACACTTGCCTTTTTGCTGTTCCTTATCGACTGGCTTGTCATGATGCTCATGATGAGCGGCGGCCGGCTTTTACGGACAAAAATGGCGACATTTATCCTCTGCAGCCTGATATCAACACAAGCCTGTGCCAATGATCCCCTTTATGCCGCCAAGACCCATCTGGCCTACATAAAAACTGGGGATTATACCCTTGATAAAACAACGGAAAAAGGGCTGCAAAACCTGACATCGACGCTCACCAACCGTACATCCATTGATATGGGCGACGTTGTTGCGCTTGACCCGGATATTGATGCGCTGGCCTTTTTCCCGATTATATATTGGCCTGTGACAAAGACGCAAAAGCCTCTTTCTATGAACGCTGTACTGACCATCCGCCACTATCTTACCCACGGCGGCACCATTTTTTTTGACACGCGGGACCAGCATAATAAAGTGGATGAAAACAAAATATCTTTTCTGGCTCAAACATCACAGGCCAGAACCTTAAAAGAGCTGACCGCCCCGCTGGATATTGCCCCCCTCGCACCGATCCCCGATACCCATGTCCTGTCCAGAAGCTTTTATCTGCTGGATGATTACCCCGGCTACTACACAGGCGGTACATTATGGATCGAAGAAAACAGTCCAGCCTATCAGGATGGTGTCTCCTCTGTTATCATAGGTGCCAACGACTTTGCCAAGGCCTGGGCTGCCGGAGAAGATGGCAGCAGAGAGCAGGAAATGGTTTTTCGTTTTGGCGTCAATCTTGTTGTTCACGCCCTGACCGGAAATTACAAAGAAGATCAGATCCATTTGCCTCATATTTTAAAAAGGCTGGGAGAATAGAGCATGCAAACAACCCTGCATTTTATGCCTTTAATTTCTGATAACATGCTCTTTATTCTGGGCTGTCTTTCCCTTTTGGGTGTTGTGCTGTCCTCCCTGATTTTCAGGCGCAGTCTTCTATGGCGCGCAATTGCTATTGCCGCCCTCTTTTTAATCATGGCGAATCCTGTTCTTTTGCAGGAAGAACGTAAAAATTCAAAAGATACCGCCGTTGTTGTCGTTGATCGTTCCGATAGTCAAAAAGTGCAGGAGCGGAACACAAAAACAGAGGCCGCTCTCTCCTACATCAAAGACACCCTCCATTTACAGCACGATATAAATGTGCGGATTATAGAGGCTGGAAAAAATGAACCGGACAAGAAACAGGAAACCCATCTCTTCGATGAACTGGATCAGCAGCTCAGCGATATCCCACAAAAGCAAAGAGCCGGCGTCATTTTCCTGACAGACGGCCAGGTCCACGACATCCCGAAAAATAGCGAACAGTTTGATAAATACGGTCCCGTCCATGTTTTGCTCTCTGGCAGTAAGCACGAGAAAGACCGTCAATTGACGCTGTTGCAAGTCCCCTCATACGGGATTGTCGGCCAAAAAACAACAATCCGATTTAAGGTCACAGACAGCCCTGCCGAAAGCAAAGAAGAAACATCCCAACTGACCATCAGTGTACCGGGTCAGGATCCGGTCACGCAGCAGATCACTATCAATGAAGAACAAAGCTTTGACTATCGTATAGACCATGCGGGACAAAATATTCTGGAACTTTCGGTAGAAGAAATGGACGGAGAACTTTCTACCGCAAACAACAAGGCAGCCCTTGTTATTAACGGTGTCAGAGACCGCTTAAAAGTCCTTCTCATTTCAGGACAACCTTACGTAGGGGAGAGAACATGGCGTAATTTGCTAAACGCCGATCCCGGAGTCGATCTTGTTCATTTTACGATTCTGCGGTCTCCTGACACACAGAATTTTGTGCCTCAACACGAAATGTCACTAATACGTTTTCCTTTTCAGGAATTGTTCGAACAGAAAATCAATGACTTTGACCTGATCATTTTTGACCGTTACCGCTTAAACGGCATCATGCCACATTTCTATTTCAGAAATATTGCAAACTATGTCAAAAATGGCGGTGCTTTCCTTATCTCAAACGGCCCTGACTATGTCAGTGAACACTCTGTTTTCGAAACAGACCTGAAAGATATTTTGCCCCTTGCACCTTCTGGCACCGTATTCGACACCCCTTTTCAGCCGACCCTTACGGATCTTGGTCGCCGTCATCCTGTCACAGCCGATCTTCCCACGCCTGAAAACTGGGGAAAATGGATGAGGCAAATCGGCACCTATTACAAACGAGGCGATATTCTGATGACCGGTGTCGATGGTCAACCGTTGCTTGTGCTTGATCGCGCAGGCAAAGGCCGCGTGGCACATCTGGCCAGTGATCAGGTCTGGCTCTGGGCGAGAGGTTATGAGGGCGGCGGCCCCTATGCGGATCTCCTGCGCCACATTGCTCACTGGCTTATGAAAGAGCCCGCTTTGGAAGAAACAGCTCTTCATCTGACAGTACAGGGAAAACAGATTTTTGTTAAAGCCCATGCGCTCTACGAAAACGAAGCAGACAATCCCGTGACTGTTACAAAGCCTGACGGTTCAACAGAAGAACTCACCCTCAAAACAACCGAAAAAGGCTGGCAGGAAGCGTATTACACCGGCGAAGATATAGGCGTTTACAGCTTTAACAACGGGAAGCAAACACATTACGCCGTTATTGGCACCCTAAACCCGCCCGAACTTTTGGACCTTGTCAGCACAAAAGAAAAGTTTCTCCCGATTGTAAAGACCTCAAAGGGGTCTATCCACTGGCTGGAAGATACCCCAACACCTGCAATTCGTGCTCTGGATAAAGGACACAGTTCTTTTGGTGGCAGAAACTGGATCGGTCTTAGACAAAATAACGACTACACCGTAACGGCCTTCAAGGAAATACCGCTTCTGCCAGAGTGGTTATCTCTTTGCATACTTGTTTTCCTGATTACTTTTTCCTGGTGGAAAGAAGGTCGATCACGTTAGTTTGCTTATCTTTTACCGTGCCCTCGTCAGACTTGGCCGCCATAACCAGATCAAAGACAATTTCAGAAAGTCTACGGTTATTCACCGGCTTTCTTAAGAATGCTTTTATTGTCGGCATTGCTTTTATCTCTTCTTCAATTTCTTCATCAGAATAACCAGAAACAATAACAACAGGCAGCGTGGGAAAATCTTCTGCAACCGCTTTGGAAAGCTCAAGGCCTGTCATCTTTGGCATAATCTGATCCGAGACGAGAAGATCATATTCGTTATAATGTTCACGAAGTAAATCGATAGCATCAAACGCCGATGTACAGCTATCAACCGTGTAGCCCATCCGCACAAGTGACATAACCATCATTTCTTTTACGTCTTCATCATCATCAACGACAAGAATTCGTCCGTGTCCCTTAACGAAATCGATTTTTTTCTCTTTAATATCAACAGCCCAAATATCCACGGCTTCTTCAAGCGGCATAAACAACTCAAATGTTGTTCCTTTATCAGGCTCACTCTCAACCAAAAGAGCGGCAGACATATTGCTTAAAATACCATGAACCGTCGAAAGCCCGAGGCCTGTGCCCTTGCCGACCACTTTGGTGGTATAAAAAGGGTCAAAAATCTGCTCCAGAACCTCTTTTGTCATGCCACATCCGGTATCGCTGATCGTCACCAGGGCATATTCCTGCCCCTCTATGATCCCACCAAGATAGATAGCAGTCTTTTTCTCATCCTCTACCCCAACCGAGATTTTCAACGGTCCAGGTCTTTCAGGGCGTTCATGATTTAGAAAAGCAGCCGGGAACTGTTTTCGTTTTTTCTCGGACAAACTTTCCAGAGAGACACTCAAAACACCGTGACCATCGGACATGGCATCTTTTGCATTCATGAAAAAGTTCATAAAAAGCTGCGATAGATAGCTCTGCGAGAGCTTGACCGGGAACTTTTCATTCTCAAGCGTTTTCTTTAGGCTAATACCGCCCGGAATACTGCTTTCTGCCATAGCCAGTGCATCCTTCAAGGCCACAGACAAATCCATTTGTTCGTGACGGCTAACCCTTTCAGGCCGGGAAAAAGCCAAAAGACGTTCAATCAGTTTTTGGGATTGATCCCCCGCCTTCAAGATATTTTGAGCGAATTCTTTTTCCTCAGATTTTTCCGGCAGATCTTCAAACAGGAAGCGGGCATACCCCATCATTGAGGCTAGATTATTGTTAAAATCATGTGCGATCCCGCCTGCCAGACGACCAACCGCTTCCATTTTTTGCGACTGAAAAAACTGCCATTGAAGCTCTGCCTTCTCTTCTTCAGCGGCTTTACGCTCCGTAACATCCCTTGCCGTCCCGATCATGCCGCCATCTGGCAGTTTTATAAGGCTAATCTCGGCGACTTTGTCTCGATCACCACTGACCGTTACAACAGGCAATTCACCCCGCCATTTTCCGCTTTCTTCTATAACAGCGAAAACAGATTTTACCTCTTCGCCAAGAACCTGCGTAAAAAGGCTCTGCCATTCATGATCTATATAATCATCCATCGTATGCTTGGCTATGCCATACATATCACGCAAGGCGCGATTCATATATATAAGATTACCCACGCTGTTAATGAGACAGACACCATCGCCCGCATTTTCAACAGCCGCCAGCCGCCATCTGGACACCTCTTCTTCCCGCTTTTTTTCTTCATGCGTTTTTTTTAACTGCCATATATTATGTAACAGCACAGAGGTCAAAACGATCCCCACCGTGCCAATAATAAAATCGAAAATAATACGGTTTTCAGTAAAGAGTTCAATCCGTGATGAAAAGAGAACAGCCCCCCAGAACAAGGCAATAATAAAGCCATAAGAGACATACTGGTAAATATTAAGAATATCAGTTCTAAAAAAACGATTTAAAGCTGTCATAATACATTACTCATCTTTAGCTGCAGGAAAGCCGAGCTGCACTGCCTTTAGAGCAGCTTGCGTCCTGTTTTGCACATCCAGTTTCTGACAAACACCTCTCACATGCAACTTTATCGTCACTTCCTGCAGGTTAAGCTTCGATCCTATTTCCTTATTTGATAATCCCGTAAGCAAATAGCCCAGAACCTCTTTTTCCCGCGGCGTCAACGCATAGCTGTCCTGCACCGTTTTTTGCGTCCATTTCGACACAGAAGAAAGCGGCTCTCCACCATCATCCGTATAATAGGAAGGCTGAATTTTATTGGTTGTGGGATCAACGGGAAGAAATTTTTCGCCCGCCAGAATAAACTCTATGGCTTTTAACATGCCACTGCCCGTCATAGTCTTGGGGAAAAAGCCCTTTGCACCAAGCTCCATAGCTTCACTGACATCTTCAGGCTCTGCTATGCCAGACATTAAAACAATCGGAATATCGGGATATTTTTTTCTGATCGTCTCCAGACCGACAAGCCCCTTCATCCCCGGCATTTTTTTATCCAGAAGCACCAGATCCGGCAAAGGTTCCTGTTTTAAAAGCTCATAGGTTTCAAAAAAATCTTTGGCCAGCAAAAAAATTGTATCAGGTTCAGCACGTTCGATGTATTGAACCAGAGCATCGCGAAAAAGCGTATGATCGTCCGCAATAAGTAACCTCATGATAACAGCGTCCTTTCCAAAAGCTCTTATTTTTTAAGTTTTCGACAGTATTAACGCAGAACACAAGATACTTCAGACTTACCCCACCTAGCCCATAGTATAGTATAAAATCAAATTTCTTAACAAATCGCTTACAAATAAAACCTTTACTGTATTTTTTTTCGGTATACGTCATATGATTCCAAAACGCGCTGGACATAATTTCTTGTTTCATAAATCGGAATAGATTCGATAAAATCGATCGTTTTTTCAGGCGTTGGATTTATTCTTGGATCAAAGAAGGTTTTTAACCACTGGTCCACTCTCGACGGTCCTGCGTTATAAGCCGCCAGCGCCAGTGGATAAGAACCATTATACCGCTTAACCAGTTGTGAAATATACGCGCTGCCTATCCGAACATTGTATGAAGGATCATTGGTAAGCTTCTCTTTTTTATAAGGAATATTTTTTGTTTTAGCGACAGCACGCGCGGTTGAAGGCATTAATTGCATCAAACCATAGGCCCCGGCCGGACTTATCGCCTTTGGGTTAAACAAGCTTTCCTGACGAATTAGACCATAAATCAGTGCCCTGTCTTTAAACACGGACGTCTTTATCCAGTCTTCCGCCACCGGATAAGCCTCATCTATAACGTAACCTTTTTTTATAGCTTCTTTAGCAATGGTCAGCGCATCATGTTTTCGGCCCATGGATGACGCATAATCCGCCAGTAACTTATATTCTTTTTCATCCCTGACAAGACTTGTCATATGACGAAACAGCGCAGCAACCTCTTGATCCTGTCCTGCAAAATGAAGTAATCCGGCAATGATACTCTGCTCCTTGCTGCGATAAGCGAGCTGATCCCCTCTTCCAACATAAATATCTCTGGTATGCGGTTTCGGGAGCCTCTGATTCACCTTATGAATACGTTCAGCCGCCTTTTGACCATAAAACGTAGAAGGATAACGCGCTGCCTCCCTATACCATACCGCAGAAAGATCCGGCCTTTCCAGATCATCACAGGCACGTGCCATCCAATAAGCAGCGCGCGCCTTACTCACTGGTGTAGAAACCCTTTGATACAATTTTTCAAAATGCGGCAGTGCTTTTCGCGGCTGTTTTATAAACCGCAAAGCCAGCCAGCCTGACACCCATTCCGCCTGCGCATGTGTCCATCCTTCCTTTTGCTGATGCCCGGACGCAATCTTATAGGCCTCTTCATAGCGTTTTTCTTCCATAAGCCGGCGCACCAGAATATGGCGTTCTCTCCACCAGTCTTCCAGATTCGTAATGTTTTCAGCAGGAGGGGGATTCAAAAGAATTTCAATCGCACGATCATTCAGATTATGACTGCGCCGCCAACGCAGCCGTTCATAGGTCAGGCCTACTTCTGACCTCAAAGCTGGTGGTACACGATCAATCCGGGCATTCACATTCCCCTTGTCATGCGCAAGCGCAATACGGGCCTCTGCCAGCACATCATATCCTGCATCAAGATAAGGGACCAGGGCTCTCGCATTTGTATAACGTTTGCTAAAGAGAAGATAATCTAAACGCTTCAATTGCGCTTCCCTTGATATCAAAGGCTTATATGTTTTCAAAAAAAGCGTCTGATCCTGTTCACTCAGAGGGGCTGTCGCCCACCAGTCGCTCAGCTTTCGGATCGCTTCATTTGTTTTTCCCAATGAAAGAAGCGCATCAAGATAAAGCTGCATGCCTCTGGCTGTCTGGGGGCTATAGCTATTAAACCACTTCAGTTTTTCCTTAACGGGCCAGTCATCAGGCATATATTTTTCAGCCACAGCCTTTAGTCTGGCCTGTTTGGGCCACTCAGGGTTTTGGCGGATAAAGTTTGTAATCCGCCTGAAATCAATATCCCCTTCTCCTTTTGTGTAAAGCTGCCAGTAATACATTTTAGCGATTAAAGGATCACGGCTCTGCGCCACCTTGCTTTGCGCCTGATCAAGCGCGCCTTTATCCATGAGCTGTATCGCTTCAATCGTTTCCTTCTTGACGGCCTCCGCATAAGCAAGCTGAGGCATAAAGCTGACGCTAAAAAAACAAAAAAGAATCAGCCTCTTGAAAGAACCCCCCTCACTCGCTACACTATTTTTTCTTCTGGAAAGAAAAGAACAACAAAAAAGAAAGGACTCCCTATGTTTAAAGGCTCTATCCCTGCACTCATCACGCCCTTTAAAGACGGAGCACTTGACCTGAAGGCGTTTGAAAACCTGATCGAATGGCAAATCGAACAAGGCAGTCACGGACTTGTTCCTTGTGGCACGACTGGCGAGTCTCCGACACTCAGTCAGGATGAACAAAAAACACTGATAAAGCGTTGCGTAGAGGTCGCCAAGGGGCGTGTCCCCGTTATTGCCGGTACGGGATCTAATTCTACGGCTAAAACTGTTGAAATGACTCGTCATGCGAAAGAAATGGGGGCCGATGCCGCGTTGATTGTTACGCCGTACTATAACAAGCCGACGCAAGATGGTCTTTATGCGCATTTCAAAACCATCAACGATGCTGTGGATATTCCTGTTATTTTATACAACATCCCCGGACGAAGCGTCATTGACATGAGCGTAGACACGATAGCCCGCCTCGCAAAGCTCCCCCATATTGCAGGCGTTAAGGATGCGACCTGTGATCTGATGCGACCTGCTTTAATGAACACACGCACGGATGATCACTTCTGCCAGCTCTCCGGTGAAGATGGCACCGCCGCCGCTTTTCTGGCACAAGGCGGACAAGGCTGCATTTCCGTCACCGCCAATATCGCCCCCGCTTTAAGTGCAAAACTCCAAAATGCATGGATGGACGGCGACATGGCCACAATGGCCACCTGCCGTGACCTGTTAACCCCATTGAATGCGGCTCTGTTCTGTGAGACATCCCCTGCGCCCGTTAAATATGCGGCCAGTCTTCTAGGCCTATGCAGGAACGAACTCCGCCTCCCCATGGTCCCCGCCACCGAAACCGCCCAAAACAGGGTAAGAGACGCCATGACCTTCGCCGGCCTGCTCTCAGAAGAAAGAAAAAGGGCTTAAGATATATCGTATCTTTACTTTCCTAACATCTTAATGGTAAAGAGAAACCCTCTATACAAAGCACTTGAACGATTATGAGCAAAAAGAAGGACGATAATAAATCGGGTTTGATCTCGAATAATAAAACTGTGGCCGAAAATAAACGGGCACGGTTCGAGTATTATATTGAGGATACGTTCGAAGCCGGTATTATGCTCGCAGGGACCGAAGTTAAGTCTTTACGCCTTGGACAATGCTCTATCAAGGAAGCCCATGTCGGCCCAAAAGGCGGCGATCTGTATTTATGGAACGCCCATATCCCGGAATATCAACAAGCCGGCACGCACCTCCAGCACGAACCCAAACGCCCGAGAAAACTTCTCCTTCATGCAAAGGAACTTAAAAAATTATCCGGTTCCATCTCGCGGGAAGGCTACACCATCGTCCCTCTGCGCCTTTACTTTAACGGACGAGGACTCGCCAAGCTGGAAATTGCCATCGGCAAGGGTAAAAAACTCCACGACAAACGCGAAACCTCAAAAGAACGCGACTGGGGCCGTGAAAAACAACGCCTGCTGAAAGAACGTCATTAATCCCTTCTAGCAACATGATAGTCGTAATAATCGAATTTTCTGCTTGATTATATATTAGAAACTTCTAATATTTCCTATATTAGTAGCATAAACCTGTGTTTATTATTAAACTGCATTATGCGATTTGGATTTTTGGATCAAACACGTAAAGGAGAAAAAGATGGCCTGCGACACATCAAAGGTAATTGAAGATCATCCCCCTATCAACACTGACCACACCCCCGAACAAAAGGAAACGAAAATGAGCACAACCCTTGTCATGAGACGGATGCCCGAATTTGAAATGGATGCGTTTGACGCAGCAACCGGCCATTATACAACAGTTTCAAGTGAAGAATTGAAAGGGAAATGGGCCGTTGTATGTTTTTATCCGGCCGATTTCACCTTTGTTTGCCCAACTGAAATTGCCGCCATGAATGCCCATCTTGATAAATTGAATGAGCTCGGCGTAAAGGTTGTACCTGTTTCCAGTGATACAAAATTCAGCCATAAACGTTTTGTCGAGACTGAACCACTCCTCAAAGATTTAAAACTTGTTATGGCTGCGGATCCAAATGGCAGTGTCGCACGCAAATTCGGTGTCTGGGTAGAACAGGCAGGCGTTGCACTCAGAGGCCGTTTCATCATAAATCCCGATGGTGTCGTTGTCGCAGAAGAAACCGTAGCGGACAGCGTTGGACGCAGCGTCGTCGAGCTCATCCGCCAACTTGAAGCTTGGCAACATACCTACACAACAGGAGAAGTTTGCCCAGCCAACTGGCGCAAAGGCAAAAAAACACTCCCCGTCAACACAGACATTGAAAAAATGACAGGCAATGTAGGCAGTTATGTCACACTGGAAGACATTCTTTCATAAGTAACACCTATGGGAGCTCTGCAATAATCGGACCTTTTGCAGAAGCTCCTATAGTGATAATTGACGAAAGGATCTCACTGATCCGGAAAACGCATGGCAGATAGCAAGAGATTAAAGATCTGAAAAACAAACAAGATTAATGTTATTGTCTTCCAGCCAGTTGCTTTTGGAAAGAGCCAATAATTCATTGTAGTCATTTTCACGCACAGTATTCCAACTGGATGATTTTATAAGATCGTCGTCCAGATATCCGGGATGAGAGACAATTTCAAAAACGCCATCTCCCACCGCCGGCATAGCTGCCAAAATTATTTTTTGTAGAGCAGATAATGGTAAATGCCGGCCCGTCCAATCACCATTGGCCACAAAAGTCGATTTTACGCCAAAGGAAGACGCTTTAATTTGATCTGGCGCACGCCCCCCACGAACCGGCATCCCATACTTAGCCGCCAATTTTAAATAAACAGGTAAAAGATGTGGTATCCTGTGCACACCATGATGAGAATCAAGATGCGACGGCACATGGCCTAAAACCTCAGAGAGTTTCACGATTTGCCGTTCCCATTCCAATTCAATGTCATCAGGATCAATTGGGTCATCGCATTCATGCGATTTAAAAAATCCTTCAGAATCAACCAAAGACGGGATGTCATCTGGAAAAGAAAGAGGCTTTTTATGATGTCTCTCAAGCGTTGTCTGAAGATGAACCCCCGCTTTTTTAGAAAAGCCACGTTCTTTCAAAAGATGACATCGCTCAACCGCACCCTCTACACAAATCATAACAGAGGTGTCTGAAATAGCATCATGTTCAAATAGATCTATAATGCTTTTGGAAATACCCGTTGTCAGACCATAATCATCAGCATTAATAAGCAATTTCATAAAGAAATTATCCTTTTCCGCTTCGGCCCCTCTATTTTTTCGCTACATCTTTTGGTGCAGGTGCCTCTTGTTCAGCCCCATCATCATTTGAAGTCTCCGGGCCGACCAGCATGGCATCAGCAACGAGGCCAGCATTAGCACGGATTTGAGAATCCAGTTTCTTTTCAAGATTAGGATTTTCACGCAGGAAATTCTTTGCATTCTCCCGCCCCTGACCGATGCGCTGCCCATCATAGGAGAACCAGGCCCCGGCTTTTTCCACCAGATTACCCTGAACACCAAGGTCCAGAAGTTCACCCAGTTTGGAGACACCTTCACCATACATGATATCAAATTCAACCTGACGGAACGGCGGCGCCATTTTGTTTTTCACCACTTTGACACGGGTCTGGTTCCCTTTAATTTCATCACGGTCTTTAATGGCACCAATCCGGCGAATATCGAGACGCACAGAAGAATAGAATTTTAAAGCATTCCCCCCTGTCGTCGTTTCAGGAGAGCCAAACATCACACCAATTTTCATACGAATCTGATTGATAAAGATGACCACACAGCGGGAACGGGAAATAGAACTGGTCAATTTACGCAACGCTTGCGACATCAAGCGAGCCTGCAAACCAACATGCGTATCGCCCATCTCTCCTTCCAGCTCTGCCCGCGGCACAAGGGCCGCCACAGAATCAACCACCAGCACATCAATCGCACCGGAACGCACCAACGTATCCGCAATTTCCAGTGCCTGCTCCCCCGCATCAGGCTGAGAGATCAGGAGATCCTCTACATTCACACCGAGCTTTTTCGCATAAGAGGGATCAAGGGCATGCTCCGCATCCACAATCGCGCATGTCCCACCTGTTTTTTGCGCTTCGGCAATCACATGCAAGGCAAGCGTCGTTTTACCCGAACTTTCAGGCCCATAAATTTCTGTAATTCGGCCACGCGGCAAACCACCTATCCCAAGCGCAATATCAAGCCCGATAGACCCGGTTGAGACCGCTTCTACATCAAGCGGGTTATTGTCCCCGCTCAGCTTCATAATGGAGCCCTTACCAAAAGCTCTCTCAATTTGAGCCAGAGCCGCATCCAATGCTTTTTGCCGATCTCCCGATTTTTTATCCATCTGATTTTCCGTTTTTAATGGTGTAACTGACATTTATATGTATTCCTTCTGGCACAGATTGATTGGCTTGTCTAACAGGAACCGAAAGAGAGTGACATTCCGGTCTTGATAACCCAAATGTACACGCTTTGTTCTTACTGTCAAGCCACAAGGAACAAAAAGAGAACTTTTTTTGAAAAACTTTGCGCTTATGCCGCTATGCTGGAAGACCTGCTTTACGTTTTCTTTTCATACCAAAAGCCTGACAAACCGACCAGACCAAGCCCAAATAAAGGCAAAGCCGCAGGCACAGGCACCAATGAAATATCCAGATTGTCCATTGTAAACTGCGCCCCATAGAAACCAGAAGTGCATTCAAATACGACAGTATCAACAAAGGGGAAAAGAAATAAAAAGCAAAGTCAATGCGTTAACACACAACATCTCTATTTAATAGCCCCCTACTCAGCGAGAACGCCCTTCACCTTCGAGGCGAGCTCTTTCAAAGAAAACGGCTTTGGGAGAAACCAGATATTTTCGCCCATATAGTCTTTGAGCTTTTCCTCTGTATAGCCAGAGATAAATATAATTTTTAGCTTCGGGCTGCTCTCCCGCATATGCTTGGCGAGTGTCGGGCCGTCCATATTCGGCATAATGACATCGGTAATCAGAAGATCAATTTCCCTGTTTTTCTGTTCTTCTATAACATCCAGAGCGGCTGTACCGCAATCGGCCGTGAGCACTTCATATCCCTTATTCATAAGGGCGCGTGAGGAAAAAGTTCGAACCGAATCTTCATCTTCCACAAGAAGAATACGGGCTGTGCCAGTCAGGTCTTTGGTCACATCCTGTGCCTGAGCCTCTTCCTCTTGCTCTGTCTCTTCTTCTGAAACACAAGGTAGATAAACAAAAAATGTTGTCCCTTTGCCCAGCTCACTTTCCACATGGAGATAACCGCCTGTCTGCCGGACAATACCATGCACCGTAGCCAGACCAAGACCGGTACCTTTACCGACATCTTTTGTCGTAAAAAACGGCTCAAAAATACGGGCAAGATTCTCTTTGGAAATCCCGCTGCCTGTATCAGTGACTTCAATCAAAACCCACTCACCGGGCGGCATTTCATCACCACCACGCTCCAGCGGCCGTTCATTCTCAAACATACTGGTCTGAATCGTCAGCTTTCCGCCCCCTTCTACGGAATCAGCAGAGGCCATCGCATCTCTGGCGTTCACAGAAAGATTAACAAGGACTTGTTCCATCTGCCCTTCATCCACCCTGATCAGGCCAAGATCAGAACCATGACGCAAGTCAAACTCTATATTAGCCCCAATCAAACGCCGAATAAGGTGTGAAATCTCGGTCAGAATATCCGTCACATCATGAATGGCTGGCCTTAAGGTCTGTTGCCGTGAGAAAGCCAGCAATTGTCGCACAAGATTTGCCGCACGATTTGAATTTTGCTGAATCTGCATAATATCAGAAAAAGAAGGATCGCCCGGCTTGTGCCGTAAAAGCAGCAAATCACAATAACCAATAATCGCTGTCAGGAGATTATTGAAGTCGTGGGCCACCCCGCCTGCCAATTGTCCCACAGCCTGCATTTTTTGCGATTGTGTGAATTGCTGCTCAAGCACTTTTTGCGTTGTTAGATCAATAAAGTGCACAAGAAGATTATCACTCCCTTTGAACTTTCTTGCGTAAGCCCTTACCGGCACTTCTTTTTTATCCTTGCCCATAAGAACGATTTCCATCGGCGATTTCATAACATCACCTTTGCGAATACGATCAAATTCAGAAAATATTTTATGACAATCAGCCTCAGAAACCCATGTTTTGAAAGGCGTACCTTCAAGCGAGCTCACATGCTCATCAAGCAATACAGCAAGTTCGGAATTACAATCCCCTACCATCCCTTCCGGGTTCACAATAACGATCCCGATCGGTGCTTCTTCAAAAAAACGTTGAAAACGATCTTCTGAAGCTTTCAGCGCCATACGCATAGCCCGCTCATCCGTTACATCATGAACGACACCGCGTGTTCTGATAATCCCTTCACCTTCATGGACCACAGCCTGATTGACAGAGGCCAGAAAAACGCGCCCGCCGCGGCCTTTCATTTTCACTTCAGCTACCTGACGCGCACCACCGCCAGCCACGACATCATAAGGTGCGTCCTCTAGAGGTGGGTCAACAAGACAGCTATGCAACGTCCCCGATGTCAAGAGCTGTGCAATATCCTGCCCGAGCCAGCGCGCCAGTGTTGCATTTACAAAAACAAAATGCCCCATCTCATCAGCAGAAAAGAAACCGACCGGCGCATTATCTGTAAAGTCGATCAGTTTTTCCCGTTCCTCCTGCACCGCACGATCCGCTTCATGATTCACCGTAATATCATCCACGCGCCAGTGAAGAAATTCATGCCGTCCGGCAACAGGCTGAGAAACAACCCTGTACCAGGCAGGCTTATCGTCCTTGACCCCGCTAAATTCAAGAGACGAAACAGCCCCTTTAGCCGCTTGACGGGCTAAATCTCGAAAATGCCTGACAATTTCGTCTTCCCCGCCAAGAACAGAGGCCAGTACATTCAATGAAGGCTCTGACTCTCCACATAAGAGTCTGAATTTGTGATTGGCATACACAACGCCCCAATCATGATCTGTGACCAGTTGAGCGCTGCGGCTCCCTTCCATAATATCCAGCAGCAATCTGCGTTCTTTTTCCTGCTTGCTGAAAATCTGTTTAATGTGCTGCACACTAAAAGAGCCTGCAAATGTGCCCACAAAAACAAAAATTATAATCGCAATCACAGTAACATTAAGCTGCAATGCATAAGCAATCACAATGCATACAGATAAATAAGCCATCGCCACAAAAAACAGAAAAAACGACATCCACCACCTTGATCGCCTCCCCTCCGAGACATCCCGTCGCGGCATATCCTGGTGGTGTTTAATGATGAATTCTGTATGGTCTGTCGTACTCATATCACGTGCTTTTTATGGGCCTGTTATGTGCTGGGCAGCTTGCCCTGTTTTTTGAAAATGAAGGAAATCACCTCTGCAACCGCTTTGTAGAGTTCTTCTGGAATAAACTCGTCTAATTCTACTGTATCGTAGAGCGTTCTTGCCAGCGGTTTATTTTCAAACAAGTCAATATTGTGTTCTTTGGCCACCTGTCTGATCCGCAGCGCGGTCTCATCTATACCTTTGGCAATCACTTGCGGGGCCGGCATCTCATCAGGATCATATTTCAGGGCTATGGAATAATGGGTCGGGTTAGTGATAATAACATCCGCTTTCGGCACAGCCTGCATCATACGTTTTCGCGCTTTTTCCTGACGCAACTGACGCAGCTTGGCCCGCACATGCGGATCACCCTCGGATTGCTTGTATTCGTCTTTTAATTCCTGTTTTGTCATGCGCATCTTTTTATAATGCTCGGTCCTTTGATACACGACATCCACAACAGCAATCACAAGCAATACAACGAGAATCCCCGTCATCAGCCGTATAATCAGAGATTTCATTTCCTCCAGAACAAATAGTGTATCCGCACCGATAAGGTGTTCAATCCTGTCGTAGTAAGGATAAAGGAGCATGGCCCCTACACAGCCAATCACAGCAATTTTCAAGATCCCCTTGGCAAACTCCATCAACGCGCGTTTTGAGAAAAGACGCTGAAAGCCTTTCGCAGGAGAAATCTTGCTTAAGTCCGGCTTAAGTGTTTCAACAGAAAACAACGGGCCGACCTGAATAAAAGGCCCAACAAAAGCCGCAAACATTAAGACAAGGAGTGGCAAGATCATAATTGACAAAACGGTCCAGAAAGCCCCCCCCAATATGATATAAATCCCGCCCGGTGCTCCCGGAAACGCATGAGCCTGTTCGATATAAGTCTTTAGATGCAACATGAGGTCCGACAACATGGAAGGTGCCAGAGTCGATATCAGGATCGTCCCGGTCAGCAACATAATCCAGTTATTAATCTCTCGCGAAAGCGGGACCTGCCCCTTTTTTCGTGCCTCTTCAAGCTTTTTCGGGGTGGGGTCTTCGGTCTTCTGGCTGTCGTCCGCCTGATCATCTGCCATGGTACATCAGCCTCCCCCACTTAAGAAAAAGACCATTCCCTCTTCAAATCTGGACAGCCAGAACAAAAATCCTGCAGAAATCACAAATCCCATGGTCACAAAAGACAGCACAATCTGCACAGGCAGGGCCAAAAGAAAAACCTGCACTTGTGGCATAAGGCGGGACAAAACCCCCATGCCAATATAAAGCATCATCGCCACAACCATAAAAGGCACAGCGATCTGAAAACCAATCAAAAAAGATTTAGACAACGCCAGGGTAATCATCTGCGCCATGCTGCCCGTATCCGGCACCGCGCCCACAGGAAACATCTCATAACTCTCAGCCAACCCCATAAACAGAAGGTGATGCAGCTTCACGGAAAAAAGCAAAACAACCCCCGTCACAGACAAAAAGGCCCCCATCAAAGAACCTTGTGTAGCAGAAGACGGATTAAAGAGCTGTGCATTACCCAGGCCAGATTGCATCGAAATAATCATACCGGCCACATCCAGCGCAGCGATAAGAATTCTGGCCACAGTCCCTATAAAAAGGCCAATAATAAATTCCATCATAATCAACAAAAGTAAGGCCGCCGTGCCCGGTATAGGAGACGGCATGTAAGGCTTAATCACAGGCGTCAATACCAGTGAAATACCAAGCCCGATATAGAGCCTGATATTTTGGGGCGTAAAGCTGTCCCCTACGCCCGGCATAATCATAATAGCCGTACCGATCCTGACAAATATCAGTATAAAGGCAAATACGCCTGTCGTTAAAAAGTCTTCCAAACTCGTCATTCAGATAATCTCTTTTCTTTCCCCTCTTTGGCCGCGGTGATAATCCCAAACTTATTATTCAGATTCTCAATCGAGCGTGCAATCACTCTGGCATTTTCTTTCTGGTATCCGCCACCAAATAACATGACAATCGGTGTTTTTCTGCTCAAAGCCAGATTAAAAACAATTTCATCCCGCTTAATAAGCCCATCCTCACTCACAGACAGCGCACCAAGCGGATCTCCCTCCAATATATCACTGCCTGCAATATAAATAATCATGTCAGGATTAAAGCTGTTCATAACACGGGGCAGTGTCGTTTCAAGGTCATTTAGATATACAGAGTCCGCCGTATAGGCCGGCAGTTCAACGCCAAAATCAATCGCCTTTTTAGCTTCCTGATCGCCCGGATATATGTCTGCATTATAGATGTCATAGATAAAGACATCCTCTGCACCTTTATGATCTCTCTCATGCCCATTGCCCTGATGCGCATCAAGGTCAATGATCATGACTTTCTTTATGGACGGATACTTCTTTTTCACATGCGCAATCATCAAAGACACGTCCGCCAGCGCACAAAACCCTTCTCCATTATCAGCCGAAGCGTGATGGAATCCGCCCCCTAAATTAATGGCCCAGCCTTTCTCAATCGCAAGATCGGAAGCCATCAAAGAGCCGCCCGTTTGATAAAGCATCGGCACAAGAATAACCTGCTGACTTATATATGATGGGAAAAAGCGGATAAAGCCAAGCTCTGTTACTCTGGCAATCGTTTTAGACTCACGCAGGGAGGTCAGATAGTCTTGCGCATGAACCAGACGCAAAGCCTCATTTGAAGGGATTCCTGCCCTGAATGTATTGTGCTCATCAATCACCCCTTTTTGTTTTAAAGCCTCAAAGGTGCGTCCATATTTTTTACTGTCAAAACGATGGAAAGCTTCAAGGCCAAAAAAGCTGATATTGTACCGGGGATCATAAACAACAGGGACAGACGCACTGGAACGGTCAACCTCACTGAGTAGTCTGACAGGCAACAGCCACAGACTAAACTGTGCCATATGAAGAAAAAGGATGAACAATAAAACAAGGAGAAAATAGAGATAAAGGACGCGTCTCTTCAGGCTCCGTAATTTCATGGACAAAACATCCTTACTGTATCGCGACCATCCGGTCTGCGAGTTGTTCCATAAAAGCAATCAGAACAGATACCATCGTTGGAAAAAACACGAAAAGAGTCAGGAAAATCGCAATGATCTTTGGCACAAATACCAGCGTCATTTCCTGAATTTGAGTCAAAGCCTGAACAAGAGCAATAGATACACCAACGATCAAACCGACAAACATCACCGGTGCACTAATCTGCAACGTGATAAGGATAGCCTGACGAACGACTTCTATAATTTCTGTTTCACTCATGACAAAGTGATTGTAGACAGATATAAAAGGACTGGCAACTGCCATTACAAGAAAGCGCACAACAGCATTTTTAAAAAAGCTCTAGCGTTTTGAATCGTGGATATTTTGCTGTTCTACGTGCCTGACATATCCTTCTTTTTTGTAACCTCTGCCTTGCCAGGTTTTGAAGGTAGGGTGATTGATCATATTTTTTCTCAGAAAAGCTTTATGTACTTCACCCACCATACCTTCAGACGCTATGTTCACAGTTGGTGTATAACCATCCATAAGAAGCGTTGAAATTTCCGTTACGCCACAGGTGATACATGTCACCCAGAGCAAATACCCGTTTTCTGTTACAAAATAATTATAACCAATCGGACTACGTGTTGGCACACGTTGAATATCATATTTCTCTTCTATTTCGCGGCCAAGTTTATCCTCTAGCTCTGCCACAAAACCTTTAACAGTAAATTCCTGGAAAGAACCGTTTGCGTTATTATCAAGACCTGCCACATATTTATCAGAATTCGGGAAAACATATAATTGTTGCTCTTTTGTCAATATCCTGACGAGTCCTGGCTTGTCTTTTGACAACAGTTGTTCTTGGAAAGGATAAGAACCTGTTTTGCTTTGATATTCTTCAATTAATCCTGTCCAGTAAAGCAAATGTGATAACCTTGCCTGATCGGCATCCCGTTGATAGACTTGCTCCATGTCAGCATAACTGGCATGCGGCCAAGCAATTCCGGCTAATACTAAAACAATAAGGTATGCTACTATTTTATTCATAGAAGGCTTTCGTAAAAGTTAAAAAACACGCCCTTTTGCTTTTCCCGTGCAGGCGGGAATCTTTTAAAAACAAAGCGTTAAAGTTCCCCGTTTTCACGGGGAAAGCAATAATAGGACCTTTTACAGAGCCTTCCATAGTTTTTATTGGAACTAACATCATAGGCTAAATCGGCATACGCATAATATCCTGATAGGCCGCAATCATTTTATCACGAACAGCCACAACCGTTTGCAGCGTTAAATCTGCGGCATTAATCGCCTGCACCACATCGGTGAGCTCAGCCTTGCCAATGACCGCCTGCGCCGCCATTGTCTCACCGGCTCTCATCGTTTTAACGGCGTTTTGTGCTGTGCTTTTTAAAATATCGCCAAAAGAGACATCGCCCCCTTCCATCCCCTGTTTATCCACAAGTGCTCTGGCCGTTTTTGTGTAAGCGGCCGCCGCGGCGGGGTTTGTAATTTGATCAATGGGCATGATTAAATCCTTTCGTCTGCTTTAGACTATACAACGTTCTAGCCCCGCAGTAAATCAATCGTCTTTTGCAACATGGTTTTTGACTGTTCTATCATGCCAAGATTAGCTTCATAGGAACGCTGAGCCTCGCGCATATCCATAAGCTCCACCAGCATATTCACATTGGGCATTTTGACGTACCCCATCTCATCGGCCGCAGGATGGTCGGGCATATATTTTTGCAGAAAATCCTTACTCGTGTCTGCTTTGATATCCGCAACATCGACAACTGTGATCCCCATCTCACGATCAAGAGAATTTTTGAAGGTCACAATCTGACGGCGGTACGGAACATCATCCGGGTTCTCTGGCGCTGTATCCACATTTGCTATATTTTCTGAAATGACCCGTACACGCTCGCTCTGCGCCTTCATGCCATGGGCTGATATTCCAAGTGCATTATAAATCTCTGACATTCACGCCCCCTTCCTAAGCCGCACCACGGCCAAGTGCCGTTCTGATCATGCCTGTTTGCTTTCTGGCAATATTCATCATCAGACTATAATCCATAGCAACCTTACCGGCTTTGATCATTTGCTCTTCCAGAATGACGGCATTTTCTGCCGGTGCCACCTCATAAGTGTACTTGTCTTCGCTTTCGACCATAAGATCTATGGCATTCACTGGCGGCATATGCCGATCATCCGTAATCGCGGGTGTAATCGCTTGTGAGTTTGTTACGTTCTTTAACACACGTGAAAAATCAATCGGCTTTAAATCATGTGAACGATATCCCGGCGTATCGGCATTCGCTATATTTTGCGCAATGACTTCCTGCTTTTTGTTCAGATAATCCATCTTCGCGTTTAACGCTTTCATCAATCCAATATTCTGTATCGTCATACCTTTTTGAACCTTGTATAGTTATCTCCCGGTAACAAAGTTCTGCAGGAATTGTGCCAATGGTAGACATTTTGGACGATGGCAAAGAAATCCATGAGGATGAGAAGCTTAAGCCATTAAATATAAAAGAAAAACCAAAAAACGCGACAGTCGTTGCCATCAAAGATTCTCCAGAAAATGAGGATCTCCCCATTGTAACGGCTGCCGGACGGGGAAAATTTGCCGAGCAACTTTTGCAAATCGCGCATGAACACGACATCAAAGTGCGTGAGGATAGTGCCCTTGCTGAAATACTGGCCACAATAGAACTTGATTCTCCTATCCCGTCAGAGGCCTTTCTGGCCGTCGCTGAAATCTTATCCTATGTTTATCAGGCTAACGGTGCGCCAAATCCCTTTGATGCGGTGCTAAAGGATGCTATGGATAACGGACAAGGAACAGCGAAAGGTTACTGCCGTGGATAGTCAGACTTTAAAAGACAGTATTGAAACCCGGTTAAAAGCACAAATAGACATTATAGAACAAGCCCTGATCGACATAAATCATGGCGATGTCGGGGACTTGGAAGGACTTGATGACGAGGTAGAAAGCATTTGTGACGATATAAAAAAATTACCGCACGATATTGCCCAATCCACAGAACCCCTCATGCTTGAGATGATCGGAAAGCTTGAAAAACTGGCCGTTGTTCTTCAGGAACATCAAGACGACCTCAAAGGAAGAATGAGCTAAAACACATGGCATGGACAGATCTCTTAAGATTTTTAGCCGCACTGCTTTTTGTTCTGTCCCTTATGGGGGGGCTGGCACTTGTGCTGAAAAAAACGGGACTGGCCACGGGAGCTGTCTTAACATCAGGCAAGAAACGGCTTAAAATACTTGAAACACTGCCTTTGGATGCCAGACGAAAAATGGTTCTGGTGCAAAGAGATGATAAACAGCATCTCATCCTTTTAGGGCCAAACAGCGACTCTGTGATTGAAACAGGCATAAAGACCAATGATGAAGCATAAAAAAATACTGTTTTATTTATCTCTTTTCCTGCCGCTGGCTTTTCTTGTCTCGATGCTAACGTGCCCGGCTTTTGCACAAGGGGTTACCATAGATCTGGGAACGAACAGTGGCGACGGTACCGTGACAGGACGTGTTGTACAGCTCGTAGCCCTTCTCACGGTTCTGTCTCTGGCCCCCTCTATTCTGATCATGATGACCTCTTTTACGCGGATTGTCGTCGTCCTCTCCTTTTTAAGAACAGCCATTGGCATTCAGCAAACACCGCCCAACACGGTGATGATTTCACTGGCCCTGTTTCTGACCTTTTTTATCATGACCCCCACACTGGAAGCCGCTTACCAACAGGGCATTGAGCCTCTGATCAATGAAGACATTGACGAAATGACAGCCTTTGAGCGCAGCACAGAACCGTTTAAAGCCTTCATGTTAAAACATGTCCGCGAAGATGACCTGCTGCTTTTTACAAAACTGAGCAACGCCGGCCCCTTTGAAGAACCTATGGCCGTGCCACTGCAGGTACTGATCCCCTCTTTCATGATTTCAGAGCTGCGCCGTGCGTTTGAAATCGGCTTTATGCTCTTTTTGCCTTTCCTGATCATTGATATGGTCACAGCCTCTATCCTCATGTCCATGGGGATGATGATGCTCCCGCCTGTTATGATCTCCCTGCCATTCAAGATCATTTTCTTTGTGCTGGTTGACGGGTGGTATCTGATCTCCGGCTCTCTGATCCAGAGTTTTGACATCGTACCAGCAGGAAATCTGCCAGAAATACCGGGATAAAACAATAAGTTACGCTTTTCTCCGACGCAACCGAACACCTGCAACACCAGCCATGCCAAAAGCAAACAAAGGCAAGGCCGCAGGTACGGGTACCGGGGACACTGGCGCAGGAGAAATTTCATATCCCAGTTCCATACGGGCATCTGGTCCGGCTATGTAAGTCTGTGTCAGTAATGTATTAAAAAAAACAACACCGGCTGAATTGTTTTTGATGATCGTCGTTGCCTTTGTCGGATCATTTGTTTCAAAAGAAGCACTAACAAAAACCAAAGCAGATGCTGAGCTATCGGTCATCACACTCGGTCTTGTCGTTGTACTGCGATTTTCCATGTATCCCTGAAGATGATTACCCTCTTCATCAAAAAAATCATACGCCCCTCTGGCCAAAACGAGTTCACTTTTGGAATAAAAACCTGATGTATTATAGGAGAGCGTTATTGTTGCATTGGAGGGAATATACCCTGATGTACGAAGTTCTTTATTTCCGTTTCCAGCCAATATAGCTTCCGGTGATAAAACAAATGTCTCAGTCCCTGACAGACCATACGACACAGGGTGGCTTTCACTTGCCCCATAAAAATCAAAAAAGGCCTGCGTATCAAATTCAACCAGCCCAGCTTCTGCCGAACGAGCAGATACCACAGACAACAAAGCCACAACAATAAATATTTTTTTGAAATTCATACCGGATCCTTATGTCACAACAAGACACGTAAAGTTAACATATATTGCGCTCAGGGGGAAGTTATATAAAATATATAGAAAAAATCCAGCGTTTATTTCTTATAATTATCCAAAAAATCTTTAAACATATCAACTTCGGATACAATAGAAGCGATTGTTTCCCGGTCTGCCAGAACAATATTCTGACGCGGTCTTGTTACCATTTCGAACAATTCAGCCTTTGGTGTCTGTTTCATGATATCCATATAACGTTCACGCAAATTCGACAATATATAACGGTTACCGGAAAGACTGAGTGCCACAGCCCAGTTTAGAATCATATCCGCCTGCTCGGGCTCTGGCGGACGTGTAAGGGAGATATTCTCGATATCAACAAGTTCCTCTAACGCTTCCGCCGCATCCGTCCAGCGGCCTGCCTGCCATGCGATATCCGCACGCAAGCGCGTCGTTTTTTCATTTTGTGTCATCAGATTCAGAAGAGACAAAGCCTCTCTCGGACGTTTAAGCTGTGACAGGGCCCTGGCCTTTAGGAAATTATGCTCCGTTCTTTTCTCCTTCACATAGTCCTGCGCCTCAATATCGGGTAATCGCTTTTCTATTTTATTCAAGGTATTCAAAGCACTTTCCGGCCGCGCATCTATGAGCTGTATAGCCGTTAGCTTCAAGGCCGCTTCAATAGCTTCCCTGCCTTTTAACCTGTGATCAACAAGATGCTCCAGCAAATCAGAGGCCCGCTTGAAAAGATCAACTTCCATAAGCCGCTCTGCCAACTTCCAGGTCAGTTTGTCGCCTTCTGCACCGGAAGGGGTCAGCTCAGAGAATTCTTCATATAACGTCACGGCTTCAATCGGGTTAATGTCTTTTGCTTTATCTCCTAAGAATAATGCCTGAAACGTGTTCGTCATAAGTTTGGTTACTTTTTTTCCAATCCGGCTATCGGGCAGTTGAGACGCGGCAGAGCGTAATATTGACAGTGCTTTCTCATAATTCTTTTTCTCAATATAGACCTGTCCCAACCGGTAATAAATTGTTGTTTCCAGTTCATCTCCCCGCCACATATAGCGCAACCGTTCCATGCGGTCTATCGCCTGATCAATTGTAATATCCCCTTGAGCAAGCTCCATGGAGGTCAAAGCCAACCCGGCTTTAACACGATATAAATCATCCTTGCCATCTATCAGTTGTTTCCATTTTTCTTTAGCTTCTTTCTTTTTCTTCTTTTGTCGCAAAGCCTCCCCTGTCAGATACACCCACGAGGCTCTGTAAGAATCACGAAGCAGATTCTGTCCTCTCATTGTTTCTAATAAATCATCTGCCGTGCTGACATCACCTTGACGCAGTGCTATTTCAGCCAATACAAGAGACATAGGATAGCGCAATGATGGCGGATACTGCGCCAGAAACCCCAGCTCTTCAGGTAAGGTTTTTGCCGCCTGCTGCCAATCTTCGACTCGCGCAAGCGCATAGGCCCGCCAGAACAATATCTCCGAATAATAATCAAGAGCCGGATCAGATAAATCCGGCCAGGCCAGATCCACTTTTTCTGCAATCGCATGAGCCGCCCCACGCATTGCCTTAAATTCGTGACCTTTTTCAATTTCGGGCATTTCAAGTGCTGCCAAAGCTAAAAGACCTGCGGCTTCACTACCTCTGGCATTAGCCAAATTAAGCTTGGCCAGCGTCAAAATATCCTGCACACGGCCCGTTTTATCTTTGTCTGCCAAACCCGTCATTAAAATACGTTCATTCTCATACAGGGATTCCGATCCGCCAATAGCCCAGCGATCAAACTGAAAAATACGGTTAAAAACCTTTTTTTCCTTACCGTGTTTCTCTTTTCCTGCTTTTTTTTCGTTTTGCTCACCGCGCTGCACGGCATAGGCCTTCACATCTTTTTCCTCTGAAAATATAAGACCTGAAGGACGCGTTACAGTCACCTCTTTTGCCGAAACCGTTATATCCAGATCATCCACTTTTGGGCGCAAAGCCATACCAATGGCCACATCAGGCACATCAAAATCAACAAAAGAAAGATTGGAATCCATATACTGATCGGACCTGTCCATTGTCACGACCTTAATAAGGTCGCCTATGACAGGATCCTTCAGGTCCAGCACACGTCTTGCATTCGAAAAAGACCAGGATAATTCCGTATCTTCGTGAGGCGTTTCCTCAACAACTCTTTGCGGAACAGAGGGCGCACGCTCCCTCTTATAAGGCGTTAAAATCACGCGCCAGAGCAAGCCACCGCCTTCCCCATAAACATGAAGATTGCTATCAGGCAGGGCCATTTTAAACGCCGTCCCTTCAAGGAGATCAATTTTTTCAAACGCACCAAACTCTTTGTATTGCGGGCCACTGATCTGCGGCGGAATGTTATAATCTTCCTGATCAATAACGATATAGAGAGAATCGTATCGTTTAAACACCGCCAGCCCAATGCCCTGCGTTGCCGTAATACTGATCATATGAGGATGGAAACGGGACTCTATCTTTTCTTCCGTGTCCTTTTCTTTTGCCGCCTCTGTCACAGTCTCCGTCCCATGCGCTTTGGCGTGGTCCTCTTTTGTATCGACAACCTTTATGTGATCAGCCTCTCCTTCCAGCGGGGCAGCATGCTCAGTTTTTTTCTCTTCTTTCTTAGGATTCTCTTTCAGCTTTGGTTGTTTTGGCTTTTCTGCAGCTTCGACAGATGGCTTTGATGCAGCCCCATCTGGATAATACACATCTACGACAACTTTATTACCCGCTTTAAAATGTCTTGTTTTGCTGCCTGCCGCCACGTAGATAGAAACTGATACGGGAGATGAAGATACAACCTCAACTCTTTGAACTGATTTAAGTTCTTTGTTTCTTATTTGAGCTTCAACCTTACTGAAATCAATGACTCCCTCCTTCGAAAAAGTCATACCCAACGTCCCTTCCGCTTCTTTTTCAAAGGTATAGGTCACAGAAGAAGGCCAATCAAAAACGAGTCTTTCATAGGCCTTATGAATACCACTTCGGACAGCAACATGTGGCACCTGCGCCGCCGCAAAAGAAGGCACAGAAAGCACAATAAGGAACAGGAAAAAAAAGACTCTTCGCATACCTAGAACACTGCCACAGGATAACGAAAAGAACAAGAAGCGCGGCGCGTTACTCCCCATCCAATGCCTCCTTAAAAACCAAACGTACTTTTCTTTCCATCATCTTTCATCAAAACGATGTCCACCCGCCTTGCTATCCCCCATTTTTCCTCCTCGGATAAATTCTCTGGTAAGTCGCGATAACGCCCACTCGAAAGTCCCCTGACTGTGACAGGCTCACCATAACCAAGATTTTGCAGCACACCGGCAACCACAAATGCACGGGACAATGATAATTCCCAGTTTGAAGAAAAAGACGCATTTTCAGACACAGGACGCGGATCTGTATGCCCTATTATCTCAGTTCTGTTCTTGATACGTGACAAAATACCAGCGAGTGAAAACAACGCATCACTTCCTTTTTCAGAAAGCTCCGTTTTTCCAGCCTCAAAGAGCAACTCATCCGGCAACGAAATTACAAGCGATTTAGGATTCGATGTCAATGTAATGGCCGTGAGCCGTTCGTCTTTTTCAACAAGACGCTCAATCAACAGCTTTAGGTAACTAAGATCCAGTGCCTGATCAAAATGAATTCTTGCGACATTCATCGCATCATACGCACCATGAAAGCCTTCGGCACCCTGAAATTTGTTAAATTGGGACTGCAGGGTTTTACTGATACTTTCCCATCCTTCCTTTTCCGGCTCTGACATGGAAAAAAGAAGAACAAAAAAGGTCAGCATCAAAGCCATAATATCTGTAAAAGAAATCAGCCATACTTTGGACGATGGCGGAGGATCAACAGAAAAAGAGCGTCGCGCACGCCCCTCATAGTCATCAAAACCGCTGGCCGCGGAAATAATTTCTCCATCCGGCCCCTCTTGTACCAGATAGGCGTCTCCGCTCTCCTCACTCATGGTCCTGTCTCCTGGCTGATGGCAGGTATCGTGGCCTCCAACGGATTTTCTTTTGGTTGCACAGGATCCAGACGTTCATAGGGACGGAAAAGGATATGTATCATACCTTGCTCCCCCGTACTCAGGCCAATGCTCATAAGATGTTCCGGCACGCCTTCTCTTTGCAGCGTTTGAGCAACCTGTCCAATACGATTCACGTCTGTTTGCAGACCTTGCGGATTTGTATTTTTTTCAACAGAAGGATTTTGTTCAATTTCCAAAAGCATATCCATTTGATAAACGTGCCCTTCTTCCTCTGTTTTCAAGACAGCCACCAACATTGGCAAAAAAAGATTTTCTTCCGAGATTTCCTGTGGACCGGCAGCCGACATATCTGAGGCCTTGATTTCCAAGGCTTGCGTTAAAAAACGATCAAAAGGCAAACGAGCGGTCATTGTACCGTCTTTTTCGTTTTTCTCATAGGAAGCCCCTGGAATTTGCGCCTTAAACAGCGCCTCTATCCTATCAATAGAATTCCCTTCTCCGCCGCCCTGATCAGGATCCTGTATTATACTGGGCGCATCCCCCTCTGCTTGAACAACCGACGTAAACGTACTCTCCAGAGAGGCCATCACTGGTTCAACTTTATCAGCATCAAATGTAGAAAAAGCACTCAGAACAATAAAAAAGGCCAAAAGCATAACAAAAAGGGAAAGATTTAATAACTGCCCTACCCCTTCACAAGACTCCGGCTCACTTATTTTCTTTGCTCTCATACCCCATACCTGTGTACCTATGGCCGTTTATCAGTCAAATTCAGCCAAAAGCCTGTCAATTTCATCCTGAGAAATACTCTTATCGGGCATTTGAGGACCATTCATCAGATCAGCATCGGTCAGTTCCTTTGGCCCTTTTTCTTCTTCTTCTGGCAGATGGACCTGCCCTTTTTCTGAAACGACATGGAGGATCTTCTCTACCTTGCTCTCGACCACTTTCAAACTGTTGACCACCTTTGAAATGCGCTGACCTGTGATATCCTGAAAAGAGCACGCTTCGTATATTCCGGTCACATGATTTGTAATAGCATCAGAGACATCACCACCTACTTTCGCGGCAATGTCTTCCAATCCCTCACACGCATCCATAATAGTGGATGTTGCTTCTTCAGTTGCTGCCACAATAGCATCAAGTTCGTCTGTCGCACTGGGCAGATGTTTGTCATTGATATCAAGCGGCTGTATATTTGCGATCTCTGTCCTGGCTTCATCAATAACCGCTTTGAGTTCGTGCAGCTCTCTAAAAAGAGATTCCTTGGAAAAATCGCCTGCTTCTCCGACTTTTTCGATGACAGAGTTGATAATCCTTACAACCTTATCCCGTCCATAAACGCTTTCAGTTTTCTTATCAGCAAAAGACTCTTCCGACATAGTGCTCTTCTCCATAACAATAAATCTGTTTTTTAATTCAGTAACTGGAAGGATCTCTTAAAATGATCCAAGAACGGCTTCCATTTTCGCTTTCAGTGTTTCCGCATTAAAGGGCTTAACGATGTAGTTACTAACCCCTGCTTTTTTCGCAACAATAACGTTTTCAGTCTTGCTTTCAGCCGTCACCATAATAAACGGACACGTCGCATTGACAGGAGATTTCCTTACAAGACGCAAAAAATCGAGACCAGACATAGGCTCCATATTCCAGTCCGAAATAACCAGACCGTAATCCTTGGTGCTAAACATATCTATGGCCATACTGCCATCCGTTGCTTCCTCAACATTATTGAAGCCCAACTGTTTAAGAAGATTTTTTACGATTCTTAACATTGTCTTGTAGTCATCAACTATCAAAACATTCATATTTTTATCAACAGCCATAAAAGTACTTCCTCTTAATCTTTTTATTTATTAACGGACGTTTCAGGAAAATATCAGAAAAAACAAAACAAAAACCAGCTACACGAACACGTAGGATAATGCCATTTGTCTTACAAAACAATTAAAAACAAGCGGTCTTTACGTTGGCGACAGCCTCTTGCACGAAAAATGTTTATATTTCCCGGCCAAAATGTTCAAAAGCTCTAACGACCGGATAAAGACGGGAGTTTTTTCTGTTCGGATAAAAGGATTGTGATCGTTCTTGCCCTGTCAGGATTCATAGCAGCAATAACCGGAGAAGATTTACGTTCTGACATTCTTGACATGACCTCTATCAATACATCCATATCCAGTGTGTTAAAAATGCGTGCTGCATCCTTAGGCTTCATCCCCTCATATATTTTAACAAGGCTGACTATTCTGGCTTCTTCTTCTTCGGATTGTTTTTTCAGCAAATTCTGAATTTCAGCACGAATACTGGACAATTCATCAAACTTACGCTCAAACTCCTGTTGCGCTGCTTTTAGGAGAGCTTCCCTGTGTGCCAGCTCTTTTTCTCTTTGCTCCAGTTTTTTACGGCGTTCGGTCAGCGCCTTGAATAACTCCATCTTCACTTCGGAATACTCGAAATCAGTTTCATCCGCATCCGCCCACTCAACCGGCGTTCCTTCAAACTTTTTATCAGGCGTGTCATCATGCGTTGTATCTTCATGAGAAGCCGCTTGGGTATTTTCTTCATGGCCAGAAAACGTATCATCGGACATGTCTTTCGCATGTTCATCGTGATCCGTTACCGATTCCGCAGCCTGCTCTGCATAGGCAGCCCCGGACAATGCCGAAAAGCCGGTAAGCACATCGCCAACCCGGACGACAAATGACATAGAGGCCACAATAACCAAAAGAGGCAAGAGGCGAATGCGGTTAAATATCGTCATAACTAATGCTTCCTTACAACGCGGCGTCTAGGTGTTCCCTCCTGCAAGGCCGCCTGTAATTCCTTTTCAGCCTGAGACAAAAGATTATCTTCATCCCAGTCCGCACTATCGCTTTCTTCAGAAAACAAAAAATCCGGGGCACCTCCCGTTTCATCGAAATCATCGTCCCACGCATCAAATTCTGGATCTCTAATAACAAATGAAGACGCTGCTTTTTTGGTTTCCGTCCTTTTGCGGGATCCCCTTCCGTCCACAAAAGACGATCCTTCCAATATTGACTTCGATTCAATCTGTTCTACGATTTCTCGATTCCGTTCTGCCAGCCCTTCCAAACGAGAAGCCAGATTATTACCCGCCTCATTGACTAACTGTAACTCCTCAGAAATCGCCATTGACTGGTCGATGAGCTGCTGCAGTTCCTTCCCGGATTCAGACGCGGCCTGCTGCATACCGGTAACAGCTTCCTGCGCACGCAAGACACTTTCTGACAATGTCCTCACAAGATGATCCATCTCTGCGCGCCCGTCTCTAAAACTTTTAAGAAACACAGACAAGCGTGCCGCGAAATAAATCGTAGCACTCAATAAAACGACGATCAACACGTCAAGGATCAGGCCAAGACCTGAATCTTGCATCAATTATCCTCCTCATCCGGTCGTATATACTTATCTATTTTTACAGCAATATTCCCCTGTTTTTGTCCAACAGGCCCTAAAAACATGGGGAAATCCCCACAGCGGAGTTCCATCATATCCTCTGGTTTGGTATTGAAAATAACCTGTGTGCCTACCTCCCAGTTCAATACATCCTCCAGGGACATGACCTTTTCACCAAGCACAGCCTGAAGCGCAACTTCGGTTTTGTACAATTCGTTCGTCAAGTGGCTTTCCCAAATCGAGTCACGGCCGAATTTTTCTCCCATAAACATCTGAAGCAACAACTCACGAATAGGCTCAAGCGTGGCATAAGGCACCAAAATCTCAACCCGTCCGCCACGATCCCCCATATCCACGCGCAGCCTGGCCAGCACGCAAGCATTCCCTCCTTGTGTAATCATGGCAAAGCGCGGATTTGTTTCCATTCTTTCCAGAGAACAGTTAACCGGCGATAACGGATCGAACGCAGAGGATAAATCATTCAAGGAAACCTGCACCATACGTTCAACCAGTTTGGTTTCAATCGTTGTATAAGGACGCCCTTCTACCCTGATGGAAGGGGTCCCTTTTCTGCCGCCTAAAAGAACATCCACAACAGAGTAAATCAGTGCGCTATCCACCACCAAAAGACCGTGGTTATCCCATTCCTCCGCTTTAAACACAGAAATCATCGCAGGCAATGGAATAGAGTTCATATAATCGCCAAAACGAACCGTAGAGACCTGATCAAGACTAACCTCAACGTTATCAGAGGTCAGATTCCGCAAAGAGGTCGACATCAGACGCACAAGGCGGTCAAACACGATGTCGAGCATAGGCAAACGTTCATAGTTCACCAATGCTGAATTAACCAGAGCCATAACACCGGAAGTCTCCTCTTCCGCCATCATGTCATCATCAAAGCCAAGCAGGCTGTCAATTTCTTCCTGATTGAGGATACGCGTAGCCGTCTCGCCATCGTCCAGATCGCCTAAAGACGACGCACCACCATCAAATTCCGGCACAGCATCAGGGTCCAAAGAAGAATCCCCCCCATCAGAGGACATGGACTCCCACTCCTCCATCATGGCTTTCTCTTCTTCGCTCATCTCTTCGAGTTCTTCGGTCTCACTCATAATAAGATGTCTTCCATTCCTTCTCGATTCTTTTTAACAGACATTCTCAACAGGAAAAGGCTCAGCAAAAAGCATGCCTTTTATGTTATTGTAACACGAAGCAAGCATATTTCACAGAATAGGTCCGTTGCAAGGTGTATCTAAGAGGCTAAAAAAAATAAATAGCACAAGAATGCCGTTATTGCGAGAAAGCAATAACGGCAACATAAAAGAAAAGAGCATTATTCCTATTGAATAAGAATTTCCTGAAACAGAATATCCTTTACTTCCACCGGATACGCTGCCGCATTTACGCGGGTCAAGAGCTCCATTTGCAGCCTGTACACCCCTTTGGAACCACGCAGATCAGACACGCGCAACTCACGCAAATATGTCTGGAACTGGTCGATCACACGTGGCATCACAGCTTCAACTTTTCTCAGATCCTTTTCAGTAGCAAGCTCCAACTGAACACTTAGACGCAAATAACGCGGTGCTCCGTCGGGTGTGCTCAAATTTACAATCATGTCCGGTATTTCAAGAAAGGCCGCATCTGGATTATAGGCTTTTTCTTCACCGTTAGCCTCGCCATGTCCGCCGCCATGATCCGCCTCTGCTTCTTCAGCGTCATCCCCATGTGCCTCCCCATGTCCTTCTTCTTCGCCGTGTTCGGCCGTACCGGCACCACCGCCACCAAGAAGAGAATCCAGCATGCCGGTAAAATAAAGACCGCCGCCGCCCCCTGCCAGAACAAGTATGGGCAACAGGATGAAAATAACAAGCTTCTTTCCTCCTCCCTTGGAGGGGGCACCTTCTTCGCCACCGTCAACACCAGCATCAGCCCCTTCAGCCGGAACGCTGTCTTCTTCTTTTTGATCGTCTTCTTCAGCCATGACTACAAAGCCCATTCATGTTTGTTTGTTCTATCACTCTACACAGAAATACTACATATCACATACTTAAATATACTCGCACCCCCCATCATAGCATAAGGGAAAATATTTCCTATAGAAGGCATTTTTCTTTTCCCTGTTTTCGAAAAATTTTCCTTTCCATAGCACTATAAAAAGGATCAACAGACTGTAAACACACAGTTCTTCTCTGTGGCACGCCATATGCATTGTCCTTTTCCGACGTTACAGTTTTTAGAAGCAATAGATACTTATAATTAAATTAAAGACACAGCAGCATGGAAAACAGCATTTATATAGGGCTATCCCGGCAACTGGCACTGGAAACGGATATGCAGATCGTATCCAATAATATTGCCAATATGAACACAACCGGGTACAGAGCCCAAAATACAATATTCAGGGAATATATTGTAGACCCGGCAGGGCAAAAAGATCCCCTCTCCTTTGTTGTTGACCACGGGCAATATGACAGCACAAAGCCGGGCCCGGCACAAATGACCGGCAGCCAGCTTGACGTTGCTCTTCAGGGACCGGGCTTTTTCGGCGTCAGTACACCGGATGGAATCCAGTACACACGCGGCGGCAATTTCGGCCTGAATGCCAATGGCGAACTTGTCACACCTTCGGGTTATCTTGTGGCTGGTATGAATGGGGGCGGCATAAGCATTCCGGCTGACGTCACGGAAATAAAAATCACGGAGGACGGCACAATCTCGACACCGGATGGGGACCTCGGCCAATTGATGATTGTCGAATTTGATGATCCGCAAAGCATAACCCCAAAGGGCAACGGGCTGTATAGCAGCGAGGCACAAGGCATTCCAGCCACGAACACACGGGCCATCCAGGGCATGCTGGAGGGATCTAATGTTGAACCCGTTGTTGAAATGACGCGCATGATCAACATTCACAGAAATTATCAGGCCATGCAACGCATGCTCCAGTCAGAGCACGAACGTCAGCGCACGGCTATTAAAGAATTGATGAAGCAGTAATGGAATCAGGAGAACATAGAAAATGAGATCGTTAGATATTGGTGCTACAGGCATGCTGGCCCAGCAAATGAATGTCGATGTGATATCCAACAACATCGCCAACATGACAACAACCGGCTTTAAGCGGCAGCGTATCGAGTTCCAGGACTTGATCTATCAAAACCTGACCCGTCCTGGCTCAACCTCCTCTGCGTCCGGTACGGTTGTCCCTGCCGGTATTCAGCTCGGCCTTGGTGTACGCCCTGCTGCTATTTACAGGCTCCACGAACAAGGTACATTCCAAAACACCGGTAATTCTCTTGATATTGCCATCAGTGGTGAAGGCTATTTTGAAATTGAACTTCCAAGTGGTGAGACCGCCTATACACGCTCCGGCTCTTTCCAGATTAACGATCAGGGCGAAATTGTGACAGCACAAGGCTATCGCGTTCTCCCCGGTATCACAATACCGGGCGATGCTTTGAGCATTGATATAAACGAGTCCGGCGAAGTCTGGGTGAAGATGCCTAATCAGATCGCCATGCAGAATCAGGGCCGCATCACCTTATCCCGATTCGTAAATGCCGGCGGTCTGGATGCCATTGGTGACACCATGTTTAAGGAAAGCACCGCTTCCGGCACCCCAACATCCGGCAATCCCAATGAAAACGAATATGGAGCCATCCGTCAGGGGATGATTGAAGCCTCCAATGTTGATGTGGTTGAAGAAATTACAAACCTCATTAAGGCACAACGATCATACGAGATGAACTCAAACATTATCAGCACATCCGATGAAATGCTCAACACCGTTACACAACTTCGATAAAACGGGGATATTAAAACAAACAGCGCGTAACTAAAAGAATGGAGGCCCTATAATGACACATGTAATAAGCAAAAAAGAAACGGTGCTACGGCTCGTTGTTCTTGCCTTAAGTGCATCTATTGGCCTTCTTTTTGTTTTGCTTGGCCCCACAAACGCCTATGCTGCTGTCACAGCAAAGCATTTAAGCATTGTGGAGGATGATAAAATACGGCTTGAAGACGTGTTCGACAATCTTGATAACAAAGACTTTAGACGTGATGCCGGGCGTGTCATAGGAAACGCGCCTAAACCAGGAGATGATCTGATCATCAATGCCAGAACGCTGAGCCGCATTTCCTCCGCCTTTGGCCTTTCGTGGCGGCCTGATAGTGTAATGGATCAGGTGGTCATTCGCCGCGAAGCCACCGTAATTACACATCAGGAGATTAGCGATCACATTAAAAATGCACTAGCTGACAAAGGACTAACCGATTCTTTTTCCCTGCTCTTCTACAATGGACCACAAGACATTGTCTTACCGGGTAAAAAAGATCCAGCCCTCACAACGCAAGCCCTCAACTTTGACGCAAACAAAGATGTGTTTGAAGCCGTCGTCACAACCTCTACCGGTGAAAAACTGACATTATCCGGCAAAGTTGAACGCATGATACGCATCCCTGTTCTTAAAGACACGTTGCGCAAGGAGGACATTATCAGCGCCTATGACATTGAATGGATTGAGATGCGGGCCAGAGACATTCACAAAGATCTTATTATTGATGCCGATGATCTGACAGGCATGACGCCACGCAGCATGCTCATGGCCGGCAAACCTGTTCGCACCACAGATGTTATGCCGCCTAAAATTGTCAACAGAGGCGAACAGGTCACCATTTTGTTCGAACACGGTGCTTTAAGCCTGACATCAAAAGGTAAAGCCCTTCAGCACGGTGCCAAGGGAGATATCGTAAGAGTCCTGAACCTGAGCAGTAATAAAATGATCGAAGGTTTCGTTGTCGCTGAACGCACCGTTCAGGTTCAGTGAATTAGAGGAGGTATTTAAATGGAACATTTTAAGCAAACGTCACTGGCCATTCTGTTATCGCTTAGTCTGGCAGGTTGCGGTGCGGCTGAGCGTCTCAGCGAGGTTGGCGCAGAACCGGAACTCACAAGGATAGAAAACCCGACAACGAAACGGGACTATAAACCTGTGAGCATGCCTATGCCTGCGCCAAAAGCCCACCCGAAAAACAACAACTCCCTTTGGGCCGGCGACAAGAAAGGATTCTTTAAAGACCAGCGCGCCTCTGACGTTGGCGACATCCTGACTGTGATTGTCAGTATTGACGATGAAGCCGATCTTGAAAACGAAACCAGCCGCTCCCGCAGCTCATCTGAAGATGCCGGATTGAACAGCCTCCTTGGTTATGAACAGGCATTAGGTGCCATCCTGCCAGAAGGCATAGACAACACGGACCTGATAGACATGCAGGCAGATTCCTCTCACAAAGGGAAAGGGTCTGTTGGACGCGAGGAAAAAGTAGAACTGCAACTAGCCGCCATCATTACGCAAAAGCTCCCTAATGGTAATCTTGTTGTACAAGGCCGTCAGGAAGTCCGCGTTAATTTTGAAAAACGCATTCTGGAACTGGTCGGCGTTATTCGCCCAGAGGATATTTCCATCGACAACACCATCAGCCATGAAAAAATTGCCGAAGCCAGAATATCATACGGCGGCAAAGGACAAATCACAGATATGCAACAACCCAGATACGGCCAGCAAATCTATGACATCGTCTTCCCATTCTAAACAAACAAAGGTTCTCTCCCCCACTAAAAAAACGGCGCATTAACGTGCGCCGTTTCTCTATCTAAAAACCTATATAAGCTCTTTGAAATCTTCCAACTCTGATACTGTTCCGGCTAATCCTTGAGATTCTAACGTACTTAAATATTCATCAATATCTTTCGGTGGATTTTTTAACGACTCTCGATGGATTTTAGCGACTTTTGCAACAGTAATATTCGAAAGATCAATCAAATCAGTTATGAAATCATCAGGGTGACAAGCCTGTAAGCCATACTTTGCAAGAATATTTTCTGGAAAATCCTTTAAGTTAAACGTTACGATTAAATCACACCGGCCTTTTATCGCAGCCGCTAAAACATGTCTATCGTCCGGATCCGGCAATTTCAACGTCTCTATAAGTTCTTTATAATCAGTCACAAGTGCATCTTGAGCATATTCATTCATTAACGCTTTTGTTCTTTCCAACTTTTCTCTTGTTATATTTAGATTTCCTTTTTTTTCTGCATTTTTTAGCACATTAGAAATCCATTCCTCATGAATATCATCTGTCCATTTAGCCCTAAACAAATCAGTAACAGCCAAACGCAGAAGAAAATCCCGCAAAGGTGCTGGATATAAAACATTGGCATCGAAAAGGACTGTGAAATTAGACAATTAATACCCCATATCCAGCTCTTGAGCTTGCTCCGATAATTCATCCAGAGCTTTCATTCTACTATTAGTAACCTCTTCTTTATATTTCATAACTTCATCATAACGAACACGTCTATGTCTTCCAACCTTACAATGTTCAAGTCTTCCCTCATCAAGCAGTTTGACAAGATATGGCCTTGAAATATTTAATATATCAGCCGCTTGCTGTGTTGTAAGTTCTGCGTGAACTGGCACAATTGAAACCGCATTTCCCTTCTCCATTTGATCCAGAATATCCATTAAAAGCCTTATCGCAAATGAAGGTATCTTCACATGTCCGTTATCCTCCTGTCGTACATACAAATCAACATCCGCAGATGGTAAAATGGTAGCAAGAGCTCTTCTAGATTCACGTGCCACCTTCATATCTTCTGCCGATGGCATTTCAGGAGTTTTTTTTAATGTAGCAGACATATTTTTTCTCCTTTTCAATTTTTTTTGTTATTATTCATAATATCACATGTACGAAACAAACGCAACAAATGAAATAAACGAAATAACTCAATGATAAAATAACTCAAATTAATAAAAAGTAAATCACTAAAAAAACGGCGCATGATTTTTGCGCCGTTTATTTTTTTTATGTCGCATAGGCTATAATCCTCATTCACATTCATTGAATGAGGATTGGTGCAAGGGCCCGCACGAAAATGCCCCCCTTGTTTATTATAGAGAGACGTTTGAACGCGAGTTAAGATGAGATTACAAGGGGAATAGAAAGCAAAAACACCAGCGATCCTGCAATTTTCCATCCTGTAATTTTTTCACCAAAAAATACACGGCCGCCTGTCAGGACCACAATCTGTTGCGTAATACGCTTTAATGTTTCAAAAACACCCACAGGGGTCAACAGTAATGCAACCAACTGAAATCCGTATCCTATCCCACGCAAACCGCCTGCGCCTGAAACAATAAGCATATCACGATATGAAAAACGAAGCTCGGACAGGCATCCCTGTCTCCATACAATAAACAGACTAGGCGGTAACATTGAAAGATATATCAAAAAGCAATGCATTTGCGGAGAAGACGCAACAGCGGCAGCTTTGTCAAACGGAGACGCGACAGCCCAACAAAAAGCAGCCAGCACCATAAGACGGTTTCCAGCATGAAGGAAGAAGGCATAAATATCTTTATGGCTTACTTTTTCCGATCTTTCAGGGATGTACATGATCACCAGACCAACAAAAGACAAAATAATACCAATCCATTGCTTGAACGATAAGACTTCATGAAGAAAAACCCAGGCCACAAGGGCTGCAAAGACAGGAGCCAGTCCCACCGTTGCACCGGCAAGAGAGGCTTGCGTTATCTTCAGGCCTTTTAGATATAAGAGATTAGCCGCCACGTTAGCCACAAACGATACAGCAAAAGGAAACCAGTAATCACCGGTAATACGAAAATCCCATGTCAGCAAAAGCCATATAAGGCCCACTATGGCAGGAGGGATCATATAGACAAACATAACAGCGGCCTCTGATGCACGCAGGGCAGCAGCTTTACTTACGATAACGGAAAATGCCAAAAAAGTACCGGCTACTGCCGTACTTCCATACGCCATGGGAGACAAGTCATAAAAGCTCATCTACATACACCTCTCCTTGTCAGGATATCCGAGGATACTTATTCTTCCCTTTGCGTTTTTTCCAGGCGTTCGTGACGTTCCTGTGCTTCTATGCTTAGCGTTGCGATGGGACGGGCATCGAGGCGGGCCACGGTGATAGGCTCGCCTGTTTCTTCACAGTAGCCATAAGAATCATCATCAATGCGCTCTAACGCCTCATTGATCTTCGAGATCAGTTTACGCTCTCTGTCACGTGTACGAAGTTCCAGCGCATGATCTGTTTCAGCAGAGGCTCTGTCTGCCAGATCAGGCTTTTGAAGCTCTGTTGCCTGCAATGTGTTCTGGATCGTACCGGACGATTCTCTGAGCAGTTCTTCCCGCCATGCAATCAGCTTCTGACGAAAATATTCTGTCATGACAGGATTCATGAACTCTTCTTCCTCAGTCGGCTTGTAATCTTGTGGGACAATAACACTTCCTGGTGCAGCCATCTCTTTAAACCTCACTCAAACAGTAAACTAACACTTTTTCAAGGGCATGGACACAAATGCCATCCCTCCCCAATAATTGGAGAAGACTATAGGGACACAAGAAAAAAGACGCAAGCAATAAGAATATTCCGGGGGTATTTTTGTAATGAATTTCAGGTCACACGCCCTATATTTAACGACACTCAAGACTTTTACGCATTTTTGCGATTTCAACCTGCGCCCGCAGATCAATTTCATCCAGAAGAGTCGTCAGCTCAGGGTCCTGTATTTTCTCACGATGAGAGGCTACGACATCTGCAACATCAATCATATGCCCTACCGTCAGATCGCCGGACAACATCGCAATACGGACTTTTTCAAGCTCTTCCAAAAGATTGGAGCTTCTTTTATGCATCCGCTGACGAGCGGCACGCTCGGTTGGATCCTCGGCCCCTTGCACAATCAAAAGGGCATCCAGACTGGCAATAGACTGGGTAGCGGCAGTGCCTGACGTTTCCTGCGCAGCAGCCCCGTCACTCACCATATCAATAAACGCACTACCAGACGAGGTGCCAGCCTTACCTGTTTTTTTCGTCGAACCTGCCTGTCGCGTTCTATTCGGACCACTTACCTTCATAGCAGGAGCATAGCTTTTTTTTACGCACCGGTCCATACATTATATCTGCCCTTCACCAAGGCAAGAAAGACAGGGAAATATTTGCCGCATAGACTTTTTTCAAAAACCCCCAAAAGGCGTTTTGTGCCTACATAAAGCCTCCCCATTGTCAAAAGAACACACTGAAAAACAAGACATATTCTTTTTAGCAAAACTGGCACAATTTTCGCATTAGTTATACCTGAACAACTGTAACAGTTAACTGTTCAGGGAGCGTGTAAATGCTAAGTGACGGACAAATGAGAATTGTAAAAGAGATCAGTTTTGTAACAACATTGTGGTTAGCCTTTTTCTTTTGGCTGGCCATGTTCAGTTTTTCTGTGACAGCAGAAGCCAAAACAACCAGAATTAAAGACATTGTCCAGATAGAGGGCGTGCGCGACAACCCTCTGGTCGGGTACGGCCTGGTTGTCGGATTGAACGGCACAGGCGACAGCCTGAATAACGCCCCTTTTACCAAGCAAAGCCTGATCGCGATGCTGGAACGTTTAGGCGTTAACGTACGGGGATATAATTTAAACACAGGCAATGTAGCTGCCGTCATGGTAACAGCCAATCTCCCCCCTTTCATGAATCAGGGGGCCAGAATTGATGTCCATGTATCCACACTCGGTGATGCAGAAAGCCTTCAGGGCGGCACCCTTCTGGTTACACCTCTTTTGGGCGCAGATGGGGAGGTTTATGCCGTAGCGCAAGGCGCGATCAATATTGCAGGTTATTCCATTGAAGGGCAATCGGCCACGGTCGTTAAAAACATTCCGACATCAGGGCGCATACCTGAAGGCGCTATTGTCGAAAAAGAGCTGGATTTCCGATTTAATGATATGGGAGAAATCAGCCTGACCCTCCGTAACCCCGATTTCACAACAGCGCGCCGCATTTCACGCGCCATCAACGGTTTTATGTCAATGGATATCGCCACAACGGAAAATTCCTCCAGCATCGTATTGCGTAAACCCGCGCTATATAAAGGCACACTTGTAGACTTGATCACAGATATTGAACAGCTTCCCGTTCAGCCGGATCAGATTGCCCGTGTTGTCATTGACGAAAATTCCGGTGTCATCGTTATGGGGTCCAACGTACGGATCAGCACAATTGCCATTGCGCAAAGCAACTTAACCGTCAAAATCACAGAAACACCGCAAGTCTCGCAACCAAGCCCCTTTGCCGAACAGGGCCAGACGGCCATTGTGCCGCGAACCGAGATTTCTGTTAATCAGGGCGATGATGTAAAACTCGCCACACTAGAGACAGGAGTCACGCTGCAGGATCTCGTGACAGGGCTGAATAAACTCGGGATCGGACCACGTGACATTATAACCATTTTACAAGCCATCAGGGCCGCCGGCGCCCTACAGGCCGAGATTGAGACACTGTAATGACTGACATGCTTTCATCAGACACCTCTATCGCCTTGCTGCAAGCCTCACAGCCCAGCAGTGCAAAAGCGGCTGAAACACTGCAAAAAGCAGCAGACAGCAAAAACATGGAACGTATAGAAGACGCTGCCAGGGAATTCGAATCCGTTTTCCTGACCGAAATGATGAAACCTATGTTCGAGGGCGTTATGAAACCCGATCCCATGTTCGGCGGCGGCAAAGGTGAAGAAGTCTTCAGCGGCTTCATGCTGCAGGAATACGGCAAAATGATGGCAGACAGAGGTGGTATCGGCATCGCAGACGCCGTCAAACAGGAACTCATCAGAATTCAGGAATCACAGAACACAGGAGCGACACTCAATGCGCAATGAGACAAAAAAAAACCAGAATCCGGTCAAAGACGTTGAAGCCCTGCTTACAGCAACAGAGCGGTTGATCGGTATTTACGAACAAGAAACAGAGGCGCTTAAATCCTCTGATACGAAAACATTTCTTAACCTGCAGGAAAACAAGATTGAAATGTCTCATCAATATCAAAACCTTCATACCCATGTTGCTGAACGCAAGGAAGAGCTAAAAGAGCTCCCTATCACCCTCAAGGAAAAACTACAGGATATGGATCTGAAATTCAAAAATACAGCTCACAGAAATCTGAAAGCCTTAAATGCGATGGACAAAAGTATGACTCGCTTAAATGAACGCATCATGAAAGCCGCACGGGAAGTTATGCAGGAAAAACGCGCACGTTATGGTGCAGACGGCTCTCTGACCATTGAGCAAAATAAAAGCATTTCAATAGGACTAAATAAATCAGCGTAAAATACAGGGATAAAAAATATGACTGACATACACAGTTTTTTCTTACCGCAGGCGCAGACGTCAAATACCCCGACAGCGCAAGTCTCAGCAAGGGGACAAAGTGCGCGGGCTGTAAATGTAGAGGACGCCACCCCATCTCCGGAAGCTCGTGACTTTTTTGACTTGCTGTTTTCTCATTTTACGACGGAAACAAAATCTTCTGTAAATAACAAAAACACAGAACAAAACGTATTTGGAAAATCCGGTCTTGCCAAAGCCCTGTTCAATCGCCCGGAAATAATTGTTCTAAACACGAAAGACACAGGAGAAAATGATAATGCCGAACTTTCAGGCCTAAATAGCAAAAAAGCAGAATTATTAAACAAATTAAAAGAGTTATTAGCTGGTATTCCAGAACTGGATAAACAGGGATTACAAGCTGACGGGACAGAAATCTCTTTGACCGGCGTTTTGTCAATTGATTCACTAAGCGATCAGGCTCTTGCTGATATTGAAAATCTTATGACCATGCAAAAAGAGCTAACCGATGCTGGTATCCCTGCTCTGATCGCAACAAATCTAAGCCCTGAAGACCTGGAATCTATTACAGAGAATCTGTCTCCCGAAGAGCTCGAAAATCTGGGTGAAAATGCTTTTGCTATTATAAGAATTCTACCAGTGATAGAAGATACAAAAGGAAGCACGCCGTCGCACACAGTTTCCACAGACCTGTCTACAGAGTCATCAACAGGAACAAAAGGACCTGCCAACGAGAATCCAGTTGAGCTTTCCGATGAAATACAAAAAATATCCACAACCCAACCTGATAATACTCATTTCAAAAACGAGATGTCTCGAAACATAGCACATGCTACACAGACTTCTACCGGGCCGTTTTCAAATGAAACGGAACCAAGCAACACACTCGCAGCCCAGTTAAACAATATAACCGTTGGTGGCAACAAAGATTCCGCATTTGGAGACGGCGAATCCTCATTATTCACAGAGGAAGGTGACCCCGGATACAACCCTAACATTTCACAACAACAAAACAATCTATCATCTTCTACTAAAACAGAAAACACGCCAAAAACGCAACAACCTGCCACGCTTGGTACTGTAAGTGGGATTATAGAAAATTTTAACAGCGTTCTGGCAGGGCAAGCCTGGGAAGAAAGCTGGCTAAACGGCTTTAGCCCGGAGAATACAACAAACGCAATAAACAACCTATCCGTTAGTGGGGAACAGACACTCATTTCACCATTGACCTATGCCGCACATGCCAGCCAGGCTCATCCGGCGACTCATACCGTCGCGGCCTCACTTCAAAAAATGGCATCGAATGGCGAAAGCAAAGCCCTCACCTTACAACTTGATCCACCAGAACTCGGACGTGTTGAAGTCAAAATGACGTTTGGCAAAGACAAAACCATCAAAACCGATCTGCTCATAGAAAAGCCAGAGACCTATACAATGCTGCAAAGAGACTCCCATGCGCTCGAAAAAGCACTCACCGATGCTGGCCTTGATGTAAGCAACGATTCACTGAACTTTACACTAGCTGGTGGCGAAAACGACTTCACAGGACAAGGACAACATCAGAGACACAGCAATGGCAGCGGTGGGCTTGAAATCACTGCCCCGGAAGGCGGCGACATCGAAGTTATTAACACCACACTTGGTATTGAGTTCGACCCAGATACGGGTCTGCCGCACCTGAATATGATGATTTAGAGAGGATGAGAGGAGACTAAAAAATGGCAACAGAAATAAACCTGTCAACAGCCGTTGCACACGCAGAAAACACGCTCAATCAATCTGTCCAACTGGCAGAAGACTTTGACCAGTTTTTGCAGCTTTTGACCGTGCAAATGCAAAATCAGGATCCACTTGACCCTATGGATACAAAAGATATGACGAATCAGATTGTACAGTTCTCTCAAGCTGAACAGCTTATCAACCTGAACCAAAAAGCAGACAGCGTTGTACAGATGCAGCTCGCCGGCATGTCGGGTATGGCCTTAAGCTATGTCGGCATGGATGCGAGTTACGTCAGCAGTGAGGCTTATTTTGATGGAGAAACCCCGGTTGAGATGGCGTACAGCGTCGCTGGAGAAGCAACATCTATCACAATCAACATCCTCAACGAGGAAGGTAACGTTGTCTATACAGAAGATGTCGATATGGATGACAGCGTGAACGCCTTCACATGGGATGGCAAAAATAATGGCGGTGAAACCGTCGAGGAAGGCACCTATACCGTTGCCGTTGGCGCACTTGATATTGACGGGAATGCCATCACAACCGCCACGGTTGTCACGGGGCGCGTCAAAGGTGTGGAAACGCAAGATGGCATAGCATACCTGCTGATCGGCGAACGCGCTGTAGAACTGGGCAACGTCATCAACGCTAAAATGCCAAACAGCACAGCCACAGAAACAACGACAACAACTGAAACATCAGAAACAGAAACAACAACTGGAACCGAAGAGAGCGGGACATGAGCAGATTTAAAAACCTAAGAATACAAAGATTAAACCTGAAACAACAAAAACGAGGAGACATAAAATGAGTTTGTTCGGATCTCTTTTCACCGGCGTGTCAGCACTCGGCGCACAATCCCAGACGACCGCCATGATTTCTAACAATATTGCCAACGTGAACACAGTAGGCTTCAAACGATCTGAAGCTGCCTTTTTCAGCCTTGTGACGTCAGAAAGCCGTTCCACCCGTTATTCACCCGGTACCGTGTCCGTTAACAGGATCCAGCGTGTGGATCAGCAAGGGCCCATTCAACAGTCTGTCTCCTCCACGGACGTAGCCATCTCCGGTAACGGATTCTTTGCCGTCAAGCGTGACACCAACTCTGGTGGTACAAGTGAATATCTCTACACGAGGAATGGACAGTTCTCTGAAAATGCGCAAGGACTTTTGCAAAACTCAGCCGGCTTCTACCTTTATGGCTGGCCGCTTGATACAGAAGGCAATTTACCCGCCGCACAAGGCGACTTGTCTTCTCTTGTCCCGGTGGACGTAGCCTTCCTCGGCGGCTTAACGCGCCCCACCACGTCAGCAGAGCTTTCCATCAACCTGAATGCCGATGAAGCCGATGAAACACTAGGCTCCGCCCTGACCTCAGCTGTTGATTTCTCCCGTGGTCTAAGGGTTTTTGACTCCCTCGGCTCTGCAGAGGATTTAACACTTGAATTTACAAAAGTTTACGGGCCGCAAGCCACTATGGAAACAACACTATTTGATATCAATCTGACAGACACTCTTGTTGGTGATTTAAACCTGAATTCAGGTGATCAATTTACCATACAGCTGGAAGTTGGTGGATTGAGAACATACGATGTGGGCGTAGCCTCCGGTGGTGACGTAACCGTTACAACCATTCAGGACATCGTTGACGATATTAATAACAATCTGGGGGCTGCCGCAGGTGATGCAGAAGCTTTTCTGAATGAGTCCGGACAACTCGTTATTCAAAGAACCGACTTTATAGGCGGTGCCGCTAATAGAATAACTTTTGCCAATGTCGGTGCCGGAACAGCTTTGAATGATCTAGGGATTACAGCGGGTGCCTATACGTCAAGTGATCTGGACAGCACCACTTATGCCAACGGCGCTCCTACCGACGTACCAGCTTACAGTGCTGATGGATTTCCGCCATTCCAATATTATCCAGGAGACGTGACCTATAATTCCCGGGGCTGGTGGCAAATGAACATTGTTATGCCAGACGGCAGTTCACAAAGCCGGGGCCTCATAAACTTCAACGGCGATGGCACAATCAATGCACTGGAAGATTCAGACGGCGAAATTGACATTGACCTGAATAATATCGACTGGGGTAATGGGGCTGAATTGCAGGATATTGAGATTGATATCGAACGCTTTTCACAATTTGCTGGCGCCTTTGACGTGATTTACTCCGATCAGAACGGAGCAGAGCTGGGCCTTAGAACAGGCGTTGAAATCGACCGTGACGGCTATGTGATTGCGCAGTTCTCTAACGGGGCCTCTGCTGAACTATACAAACTTCCACTTGTAACATTTGCAAACCCTAACGGCCTGACAGAGATCTCCGGCACGGCTTATACAGAAACCGAAGAATCAGGTGAGGAAAACCTGCGTGAGGCTGGAAATGGCGGTGCCGGTTATCTTGAAACTTCCACGCTTGAAAACTCAAACGTCGATCTTGCCGACGAATTTGCAAAGCTGATTATTACACAAAGGGCTTACTCGGCTGGCACAAAAGTCATTAACACTGTCGATCAAATGACAGAAGAGCTCTTAAGACTACGTTAACATACAGGTTTCTTTGCCTTATGCGCACAAGCAGGAAGGCAAGAAGGAAAAACGGCACCTATGACGGCAAAGAATCTGCCCGAGGGGCCGTTTTTTTATTTTATAACAACAAGCTATAATATCTTCACACTTTTTTTGCCACGCAAACTCATATTTATTAACACGCTATTAATAAATGTGTTATATTCTGGTACTATATGTGGTCCAGTATGGACCTCATGCAGAATGCATACATGAACCTAGAAAAGGAGATCTATCATGTCTGATATCGTACTCTCCGCAGCCATGCGGAATAACTTGCTATCCTTGCAGAATACACAGCGACTCATCGACACGACCCAGCTTCGTCTGGCAACAGGTCTGAAAGTTAACTCTGCCTTGGATAATCCTCAAAACTTCTTCACAGCACAAAGCCTTAACAACCGCGCAAGCGACCTGACCCGTCTTCTGGACGGTATCGGCCAATCAATCAGAACGATTGAAGAAGCTGATAATGGTATTACCGGTCTGACCAGTCTGGTTGAACAGGCCGAATCAGTTGCGCTCGAAGCACAATCTGAAATCCGTGCTGCCGAAGGATTTGCCCGTATTCGTGGTACAGAAGACCTCAGAGGTAAAGATCTGGTTGCCGATTCCGGTGGTGCTATCACCGCTGGCGATGACCTTATCATTCAGTTCCAACATGACGATGTATCCTCTGGTGCCGTTCAAAGCTCCGCTGACATCAATATCGCTGCAGGTGATACTGTATACGATGTTGTGGCAGCTATTAACTCTGATGCAACAGTTCAAGACTATGTTCGCGCCTCCGTTGATACAAACGGTCACCTGAAACTCGAATCTTTGAAAGAAGATGGTCTGATCCGTATCGCTGACGGTACAACATCCCCTGGTGCTGATGGTTATGCCTTCCTCGGTATTGACAATCTTGTCGCCACGGAAAGTGCTGTTGCTACAACACGTCAGGGTGGTACAGCTGTTGCCGGTCGTATTCTCTCTTCTGCTGTATCTGGCGGTACAAAAGTAGATGGTAAATACCAGGCTAGTGACACGCTTGACACAGCGAACTACATCGCAACCGGTGACACAGTCGGCTTTGAAATTATTGTTGACGGCACATCCAGTACTGAAATTTCTGTAGCTGCCACAGACACTATTCAGGACTTACTTGATGGTATTAACAATAATGCACAGGTCAATGACTATGTCACAGCAACCTTTGATGTCGACACCGGTGAAATCCAACTCACCTTTGATGATGAAGTTGGTCAGGCTGAAATCCAGATCAATGCGACTGCCGCCGCTGATGACACCTCTTTCGGCTTCGGTATGGGATCATCCGATCTGACAGGTGCTGGTGCGGCCGGTACAGATGCAACGAGTGAACTTTTCACATTCGTTGGTACGAGTGCCGATCTTGATCAGTACACGGAAGACTTTAACACCGTCCGTCAACAAATTGATGATATCGTCTCTGATGCGGGCTATCGTGGTGTTAACCTTCTGAACGGCGACAGTCTCACAACCTTCTTCAACGAAAACCGTGACAGCTCTCTCGTAACAGAAGGCGTTGACTTCACGTCTCTTGGTCTTGGTATTGCTGAAGCAGACTTTTCGAACTCACTCAACGTTCAAGAAGCTATCGACTCCGTTCGTAGCGCGCTTGGCAGCGTTCGGAACTTCGGTCAATCCATCGCCAACGATCTGGCTGTTATTCAAACACGTCAAGACTTCACAGAGGAAACAGTGAATACACTGCAAGCCGGTGCTGACGACTTGACCGTAGCCGACCAAAATGAAGAAGGCGCAAACCTGCTGGCTATGCAAACCAGACAACAACTGGGTGTTACATCCCTGTCTCTGGCTGCTCAGTCACAACAATCTGTGCTCCGTCTCTTCTAATTTTGGGAAGACATTTATCCAATTCAAAAAAAGGCCGACATCACCCGTCGGCCTTTTCTTTCAGGAAAAACCAGATAATCTAGCTATGATGCTTGTAGTTCAGCGCCTTCCCATACATAATTTCATCGAATTATTCTTCTGATCATGAAAGTGACGCATTGTGAAAAATATAGCCACCCTGCTCTTTGTTCTGTTTGTTGTTTTTTCTGTCCCCGTTATGGCTGGAAATACCGTTTTATCAGATACGCTAATCAAAGACTTTTATAACGAATCCGCAAGAGTCATTACCCAAACGCCTCAGGACAATATAAATTTCATAGAAAAACACACGCATGACAGCTTCCATGGTACCCTCTCCATCACCGTCCGCCCACAAGGTCTCCCAGCACAAAAAATAACACTTTCACGCTCAAAAGCCGACATGTTAGAGCAAATAAAAAACCCGCCAACAGAAGAAAAATATGTCAAGGCAGATGTCTCTGTTACCAGTATCGACTATCTTGAAAACGGCACAAAAGCAAACGTCAAAGAATACACCACACTATCAGGCTATGGCTTTACGCCGGTTCAGGGCAAAAACATGAAACTGTCAATGGAAACCATCATGACCTGTGAGGACGTTCTCTCTCTGTCACCAGACGGTGTTATTATGGTATTATCCTCCAATTGCCGTGCAGAAACCATGCTCTTTCCCAAACAATAAAAACACAACATTTTTCTTCTTAACTTCAACGTAAGCTTCCTGTATTATCCTGAAAAAACGGTGGGAGAAACTCGCTAGGGAAAGAAAAGGAGAAACCTGATATGGCACTTGTAATTGATTTAAAACCTCATGAAAAAATTCTAATCGGCGAAGCTGTCATTACAAATGACAAGCAGCGAACACGTCTTCATATTGCAGGAAACGCCCCTATTATGCGACAAAAAGATATTATGCAGGAAGAAGAGGCCGATACCCCTTGCAAAAAAATATTTTTTCTTGTTCAGTGCATGTATCTATCAAACACACCTGAACAATATCATAGAACCTATTTTGATCTGATTAAAGAAATTCAGCATGCCGCCCCGACAACATCTTTCATGTTCATGATTATTAATGACAAAATCATAAACGGGGAATACTACAAAGCCTTAAAAGAATCAAAAGAACTTATTAAACTTGAAGAGGAATTATTAAACCGTGCCTAATCTACCAACATCAAACAATCCCTATGCTTCAGCTGCAAGTGCCTACGGAGATAACGCTCAAAAGCACACACCAGACCAGCGTGAGCTGGAGGCTCGTGTCCTTTTAAAATCGGCAAAATTCCTGCAAGATCTGCAAAAAGAGTGGGAAACCGTTACACCAGAAGTCTTAGAAGAAACCCTGAAATATAACCGGCAAATCTGGATGATGTTCTACGATACCGCGCTTGAAAACCCGGAAGGAAATCGCCCGAATGATTTAAGAAGCAATATTGTTAATCTGGCCAATTTCATTTTCAAAAGAGAAGTTGACATCATGTCAGCCCCCAACAAAAAAAAGCTTGATATCCTGATCAACATAAACAGAGAAATTGCCGCCGGGCTCATGGGTTCTGGAACACCAACAATCTCTGATGAGACATAAACCTAAATACAGCCCCTTCCCCGGATCAAGTCCGGGGAATTCCTGGCATTCCCGTTAAAACGTCACTTCACCAACATCTATAACTTCTTTTTTGTCAGTCAAACGAAGTGTGATCGCTTTGTGTTTTTCATCAGCCCGCCCATAATTAGAGTAAATATCAAGCTGTAATGTGACCGGTCCCGTAACAGTGGGGGCACCAGCACCAAAGTAATTGGCCTGCACCTTGTACGTCCCTTTCATTGCTTTTTTAATTAAATACTCTTCCGGGCCATAGCCTTGCGTAAAGTCGCGGGATACCAGACCGCCAATTAAGGTGCGGTTATGGCCGTAATAGGCTTTTTCGCCACTTGGCTCCAACACCCACAGATCTATATCTGTCATATCCGCATCCCACGTCATGACGATCCTTATGTCCAGATCAAGCAGTTTAATCAGACGCGGGTCAATATTAAACGCTTTTACCCCCGCTTCTTTAGCCTCTGGAATCAAGCGATTCAGCTCCATAAGCGCAATCAGTTCAATCTCGGCAAAGCGGTCCCAGTCTTTTAAAACGACCTGATACAGCAGATCTATCGCCTGCTCATATTTTTCCTGTTTGGAAAGCACAAGAGCGAGATCACGATAAGATTGCGGTTCCTCGGGCCGCAGTTCCAGCACATCATCAAACATCATGCGGGAGAGCTCAAATTCTCCGGCCTGTTCAAGACGGTGCGCCACGATCCTCATCAAGGCCGGGTTTTCAAGCTCGAATTCTGTGATATTGGACAAGACCTGCAACGCCATCTCGTCCTCATTTTCACGGAAGAAGAAAGCGGCACAATCAAGGAAGAAGGAAGGTTTATCACCATTTTCCTTTCGCTGTGCAAAATAAACGCTCATGCGCTCTTCTTTTTTGGCTGCCCCTAACGCTTTCAGATATGGCGTATCCGGGTTCCACGGCTTGATAGAAATCTCTCCACCCGCAGGCGTAGCCATTCCCTCATCCTTGCTTTTTGCCGCTCCGTCAGTCATCTCATCGCTTTCTGTTTCTGCCAAAGCCTCTTCTGTAATTTCCATCGGTTCCGACGATGAAGAATCTGGCGCTGCAGAAAGGATGCTCGCTCTATTGGGTTCTGCCTCTACATCAGCGGCAGCGCCCACGCCACCATACTCCATAGAATTCGAAATCCCATCCCCTATGCCTAGTATAGCTTTTTCCAACATAGAAGGTTTATGATGATATGGCGTAAAGTCTGTTTCCCACCAGGCAATACGACTGTTCCACAGCTCTACCATACGCTCAATCTTGTTATCCTTTTGTTCCTTATCCTGTTTTTGCAACTGCCCTATTTTTTCATCATAGGCTTGCTGCATTTCCGGCAGTGAAGCAGGTGGTACGATACGATGCTCTACATATTGATCCAACGTTTCAAGAACAATCAAAGACGTGCCAGGTGTCACAAGCCCATAAGCCTGACCGACAGCAGTTAGAGCCTTTTCATTATCAGGATCATGAATCATCAGCTCATTAATTTTTTGCTGCGCCCAGTATGTCCGAAGTGTGTTGCCTGACACAGCCTGTTCAGCATCAATCACAAAACTTTTGCTCTGCTCCACTTTGCTGCCTGATCCATAGAACAACGTCACCTCTGCTTTGTTACCCTCCAGCTTTCCGACGAAAGGAAAACGATTGTTTACCGCTTGCGTGACAGACGGAAACGTCTCTCCAATTTTATCTCCCTTGCTTTTGTAATGCAGGAAAGAAAACGGAGACACACCAATAGCCGATACGATATCCTCATCCTTCATAGCCGCAGCATTGAAATAACGGCCCCCCGTTTCCGAGGCCAGATAATGCAGGTAAGCATGATTATTTTCAGGTGAGCTAGAGATAATATAAGCCGGCCCAAACAACTTACCTGCCTTCTCTTTACCAAAGTTAGACAACCCATCTGTAAAAATCAGATAAAGGCTATAAACCTTTTCTTTTCTCCGGCTGGGATCAACCGCGCCAATAGCACCCATTTGGGTTCCGCCGTCATACTGTATGCTACGAATGGACGAGAGCAGATCATTCAGCGTCTCTTTCGTCACCTTGTAATTCCCTGCCATTTTCAGCGTATTGCGTAAAACATGAAGATCGACATCAAGTTGAGGTTTTTCTTCCAATGTTCTTTTAAGATAAGCCCCCAGTATGTTCAGCTCTCTTTCATGGTCTGCTTTTTCTCTTGAGCCTGACGCATCCCATATGACAGAGATATATTTCGGTTCTATGCGATCAGGTAACACACTTTGTTTCTTCGGAAAATCGCTAATATAGAAATAGTATTGTCCATCAACGCCCTTCTCCACCACAACAGGATTCGTCTCTACCGATGGGACGGAAATAATCATGGATTTGTTCAGCAATACGTCTGTCATTTTTGTTTCAGCAACATAGCTGTCACGCCACTTTGAGAACTGAACATTTGCGAGTCCCCCTTCTGTCACTGTAGGCGCAACAGCAGCTTTCACAGCTTCTCCCCTTAAAGAAACCTCTTTGACCGGTTCTTTGTAGTTGAGCGGCAATACATAGTGCGGCCCATGCGAATCATAAATCAGATCACTGATATAACGTATTCTGACCGTCCTTGTGCCATGGGCCGGAATCGGAAAAATGCGGGTTTTGTAGTTATTGCCCTTTGTATATTCCACAAGCCCCGGATCAATGCCTTTACGTACCTCTTTTTCAAAAGCAATGCGGGCCTCATGCTTTTTAACAACAGAGCCATCAACCATTTTACCTTTGATATCGAGCGCATAACCACTCACAAGAGCCCCTTCAGGGAGCGGAAAATAAAAATCCCCGGCCAGCACACGATCATTCGGATTATAAAAGGTCATCGTCATTTGCGTTTCTGCCAGATCACTCAGGATACGCACATCAACATCAAGCCCGGTCAGCACCATAGGCATCATATCAGGCGTGGCAGGCATAATAACCGGCGGCGGCATATCATCCGGCACAAGAATCAGGTTTGATTCTTGTGCGTATGCAGGATTCAGAAAAGCAAGGAATAGTAGTAAAACCGAGATAACTCTCATGATTTGACCTCCGAAAAAGTAATTAGCTTACATATTAGACGAAGCTACTTACAAAATCCTTGGACTTTTTTTATTTTTTTTAAAGAGCATGCCCTGACAGATAAACTCTTCTACTCTGAACGAACTGCTCATATTTGACATCAGTCGCTGCGCAAATTCCAGCAAGCTTCTCTTCCACATGGTCCGGTGTTGGCCATTTTGTTTTATCTTCACCAAAACTCACCGTTATGCCAAAAAGAGAATGACGATAAGAACTTCTATCTTTTACAACCGCCCCTGGAAAAGCCTTCCGAACAGAACCAATTAATTGTTCTGGACCAGCCTGATCTTGAAATACGAATCTTAAGAAATCAACTCTGGTGGTGTTAATCCCGGCACCTGCCATGTTCTCCTCCAAATTAACGTTATGAAAATCGAAATGTATAAAAAAAAGGGGGGATGAGTCAATGAAATATATATAGTTGTTTAGAAGAAGACTCAACGCGCGGTGTCATACCGGACACTGATCCGGTATTCAGTCAAATAATGTGCACGACATATGCCGTGCTCTTTGTTCTGGAGTCACGCTGTTTATGTTCGGCCTAAAAGGCCTCTCTCGCGGGCATGACAGTGCTCGCATGACATGGTCAATTTTAAATTGTAACGACTATAGAATTCTCTGCAAAGGTTAAAAAATACGCCCTTTTGCTTTTCCCGCCCCTGCTTTCGCAGGGGTAAACTCCAGCGTGAATCTTTTAAAAACAATGAGTTAACGATCCCCGTTTTCACGGGGAAGGCATAAAGAAAGGGCACAGAAAAAACCGTACCCTGAATCATATAATCAGAGAAAATGTGAGCGCATACCCCACATGTCTGTAAAAGCCCTATCCTTAGGCGAGTACAGATATTTGATCAGAGCCAACCTGCGCACTCTGAGCGCCAGCCTCGAACGCTGCTACTGCTTGCGCCGCTATCGGATTAGAAAGAGAATCAGACGATTTTACGCTTGATTCTACTGCCTGTCCCGTTTCAGCCTGATGTCCGGAACCGATGGTAAGCTTTTCAGTTGCTTCCTCGGCGATTTGAGATAATTTGGCCTCTTGAGCCAGTTTGGCACTTTGGCTTGCTTTCAGGGCACTTTCTGATGGGAACTGGTTTACCACATCCCCGGTGTCAGAGTCCCTGATTTGCAACACGGCTGTGTCAAAGTTCAAATCAACATGGACAAATGGACTGATATACGGCGCCTGCGGTAATTCCTGCAGACGTTCGGGGTTAGCGGCAAAAGAACGCGCGGCATCGACCTGCTCCGCACTCTGGCGAAGCACGGGCGTGCTTGATATGACTGAGTTTACTGCTTCAATCATCTTTCTTTTCCTAACCGCTATGATCTGCATAATGCAGATACATTACCCTATTATCAGGATACACCCTTAAAGTGAAAAAGTCAAGCATTTCAACGAATAACATCGTATGTACAGTGCAAAACTACAGGGGCAAAAAAGAGCACAGGTCTCCTGTAAAAACCAAAAAACACGCTATATTGTACGAATAAAGCACGAATAATTTGCGTGATCCGTTTCTATGCTTTATTTTGTCCTGTGTGTGGATAACATTTATGATCATGCTCTAATAAATATTTGCTACCCCTATCCCCTGTGGGGTTCTAGTGACGAGAGAAAGGTATAAACATAAAGGTATCAAGACGTGACAAACTTTCTAGATACATTAAGGCAACTTGGACCGGCGCGCATAGGCATTATGGGAGCCGTTGTTCTTGGCTTGCTTATTTTCTTCGTCTTCGTTTCAATGCGGGTTTCTACGCCCAGTCTCACGCTGTTATACGCTGACCTTTCCACGATTGATTCGAGTGCCGTCGCAGCAAAGCTTGAAGAATCGAACATCAGTTATAGCGTATCTGAAGACGGTTCCCGCGTTATGGTCTCGGAAACAGACGTCGGACGCGCCCGGATGTTACTGGCTCAGGAAGGCTTGCCCAATGGCGGCTCTATGGGCTTTGAATTATTCGACAAGCAATCGGGCTTTGGCACAACCAATTTTGTCCAAAACGTCAATCAGGTCAGAGCGCTGCAAGGAGAACTGTCCCGAACGATCAGCTCACTGGACCCTGTTAAATCCGCCCGCGTCCATCTCGTCCTGCCGCAGAGAGAGCTTTTCAGCAGAGACAGCCGCCCGGCTACTGCAAGCGTTTCTGTAGGTTTGCGCCCCGGTGCCCGACTGGAATCAGAGCAGGTTCTTGCCATACAAGCCCTCGTTGCCTCAGCCGTTCCCGGATTAAAGCCGGACCTTGTCTCCATCATAGACAATAACGGCAATTTGCTGGCCCGCGGCGAAGGAGAAAGCGAATCACTCATGACAGCCAAAGGTGAGGAAATGCGCAAAAGCTATGAAATGCGCCTCACAAACGATATTGAAGACATGATTACGCGCATCGTTGGCATCGGTAAGGTTAGAGCCAAAGTAACAGCCGAGCTTAACTTTGATAAAATCAGCACCAATGAAGAGCTATACGACCCTGAAGGACAGGTTGCCCGCTCTACACAAGTCGTCGAAGAAAGCAATCTGGAACGTGAAGCCCCGCCTGACGGCGTATCGGTTGAAAACAATCTGCCAGGCATTGGCGGCGATCTTCTTGTGGACCCGAAACCGGCGCTTGAAAGCTCCCGCATTGAGGAAACAACAAACTTTGAGGTGAGTAAAACCATCCGCACAACCGTCAGCGAAGTAGGTGATGTACAAAAACTTTCAATTGCCGTTCTTGTTGATGGTCGCTACACAACCGCAGAAGATGGCACAAAGACATATGAGCCCCGTCCACAAAAAGAACTGGACCAAATTTACGCTCTTGTAAAATCCGCCGTAGGATTCGATGAGACACGGGGCGACACACTGGAAGTCGTGAACATGCCGTTTGTTGATTTGTATGACGCCGACACAACATCAGAAGACACCCTGCTCGGCTTTAACAGAGGAGATCTCCTTGATTCTGCAGAAATTATTGTCGTAGCGATCATGATCGTGCTGGTTGTTCTTCTTGTTCTTCAACCGATGGTCGGACGTCTTCTGAGCACAAGTGTACCGGCTATAGACAACGACACAGAACCGGACCTGCTTACCGCGACCGAACAGGCCCCCGCACTGACAGGTCCTTCATCACAGACAGCAACAAAGAAAGCCGCCCCGCCCCAACAAGAAGAAAGCATGATTGATATGCAAAAAGTTGAAGGACAGGTTAAAGCGTCTTCTATCAAGAAAGTTGAAGACATTGTAGAATCCTATCCGAACGAAGCCGTTTCCGTTATCAGAAGCTGGATGAGTCAGGAAGGTTAGATAGGACGAAAGAAGAACCATGCGTACACGTGAAGATTTTAGAACCCTTAGCGGACCGGAAAAAGCATCCATTTTCATGCTTGCTCTTGGCGAGGAATACACCGCCAAGTTATTCTCCCACATGGACGATGAGGAGATTATGGAGATTTCACAGACCATGGCCACACTCGGTAAAGTGAGCTCTAATATCGTTGAACGCCTCTTCGTGGACTTTGCCGAACAAATGAGTTCTACAAACGCGCTCGTCGGTACGCTGGACAGTACCGAACGACTTCTGAACAATGCTGGCGTGTCAAAAGAGCGTATCGACACCATCATGGAAGAAATCCGCGGACCGGCTGGTCGGACCATGTGGGAAAAACTGGGCAATGTGAATGAAGAGATTCTGGCAAATTTTCTGCAAAAGGAATATCCCCAAACCGTCGCCGTGGTCATGTCAAAAATCGCAACAGACCATGCCGCCCGTGTCCTTGCCCTCTTCCCGGATGGCTTTGCAATGGAAGTTGTCAATCGTATGCTGCGTATGGAAGCCGTTCAAAAAGAAGTGCTTGAAGATGTTGAACGAACACTTCGGACGGAGTTCATGTCGAATTTGGCAAAAACACAAAGACGTGATAGTCACGAAATGATGGCGGATATTTTTAACTCCCTTGATCGCACAGTTGAACAGCGTTTCATGGAATCTCTGGAGGATATCAGTCCCGAATCAGCAGAAAAAATACGAAGCCTCATGTTCACCTTCGAAGATCTATCCAAACTCGATCCTACCGCTATCCAGACTCTGGTTCGTGCTGTCGACAAAGACAAACTGCCACTGGCACTGAAAGGTGCTGCAGAAACCTTACGGGATCTGTTCTTCTCCAATATGTCCGAACGGGCGGCAAAAATCATGAAAGAAGATATGGCCTCTATGGGACCGATCCGCCTGAAAGAAGTGGAAGAGGCTCAGCAATATATTGTTAATATCGCAAAAGATCTTGAAGCCCGCGGGGAAATCACCATCCTCAGCGGCGGAGAAGATGACGAACTGATTTATTAGAAATACAACGCGGAACAGCGGTAAAAATATTTAAATTAAGGGAGCGTGTCTTTTCATGGCACAAGAGAAAAAAAACAAAAAATATTTTTTCAATCTTAATGATTTCAACGAACCTGACCCTGACGATCTGGAAGATGAAGAGCCACCGCCACCAACTTTTAGCGAGGAAGAACTGGCAACAGCAAAAAAAGAAGCCTATGAACAAGGCAAAACAGATGGACTGGCCGAAAGTAAAGCAAGCAGAGACCAGTATATTGCCAGCCTTCTCAGCCAGATATCTAACAATTTTTCTCAGCTCTTTAATGCAGAACAACAAAGAGAACAAATATTCGAAAACGAGGCTATTATTCTGGCTATGTCTGCTTTTAAAAAAGTTTTCCCAATTCTCAATGAACACAAAGGCCTCGATGAAGTAAAAGCTGTCCTTCTATCCACACTAAAACAGTTTGAAAATCAGTCAGCCATACTCATTGAAGTTCACCCCGAAGATGTGGCTGACATTGATGTCCACCTAAAAACAATGTCCCCCTCCTTTGAAAATATTTCAGTCATGCCATCCGAACAGCTAACAAAAGGAAGCTGCAACATGAAGTGGAAAGATGGCGGCGCGCTCAGAAATTCAGAGCAGGTTTCTCAAAAAATACTATCTTATCTTGAAGAGACCCTTGCCGTGAACGCAGGAAACGTTCAAAATGGGCCGGAAGAATTCGTAAATAACGACAAGGATGGAGACGCATCATGAGTGGTGATGACAATAATTCACAAGCAGACATTGATAATCTCATGGATGCCGCAGAGGGTGCCGAAACGTCTAGCGGTGGTCTCAACTTTGACGAAATGCAGGATCCCCTGGCCGATCAGCGAAACGAACAGAATTTTGATATAGGCGAGCCTATGGCCTCTGATGTCACGGCCATTTATGATATCCCCGTTCAAATTTCTGCCGTGCTTGGCCGTTCAAATATGCAGGTTTCACAACTCCTGAAACTTGGTCGTGGTGCTGTTGTAGAGCTGGACCGAAAAGTTGGTGAAGCCATTGATATCTACGTTAACAACCGTCTCGTTGCACGCGGAGAAGTTGTTGTTGTTGAAGATAAACTCGGTATAACGATGACTGAGATTGTTAAATCGGACAGAAACTAGAAACCAGAAACGTCAATCAGAGATATTAATTTCGCGCCATGAATGATCCTGTTACAGCCAATCCCGCCTTAGACCCGTCCATATCACTACGTATCAGACGTCCTTTAAAGCGTTTTGATTTTGCTACGTTCCTCGGACTACTCTTTTCCTTCGCGCTTATCGGCGGTGCCATTTACATCGGACAAAGCAATGCAAATTTCTTTAACACACCAGCCCTGATGATCGTTATGCTTGGCACGGTCGCTGTCACGAGCATTTCCTACACGGGAGAAGAAATCCGCCGGGCAGGCAGCATCATCGGCCGCTCATTGCTCAGCCACTATCAGAAACCCTCCGTTATGGCACAACAGCTCATAGAAATTGCCGTTCTGGTCCGAAAAAAAGGCCCTCTGGCACTCTCCCACGCTGATAGCCAGCTTAGAAAAGACATGTTCCTGCATTACGCCTCCCAAATGGTAACAGATGGCTTTGACCCACAGGATGTCGAGCGCGTACTAGAGCAGGAAATCGACTCTCTGGTTGAGCGTCACAAACGTTCTGCCAGCATTGTGAGAAGAGCGTCTGAAATTGCGCCGGGCATGGGCCTGATCGGCACGCTCGTAGGGCTTGTGCAGATGCTGGCGCAACTGGATGATCCCTCCTCCATTGGCCCTGCTATGGCTGTGGCTCTTTTGACGACATTTTACGGTGCCATTATGGGCACCGTTGTTCTCTCCCCGCTCGCTGCCAAGCTGGAGAGAAATTCAACAGCAGAGACTATGATCCGAACGCTTATCCTAACCGCCATGGTTTCTATCGCAAGACAGGAAAACCCAAGACAACTTGAAATGCTGTTAAACAGCATTCTCCCCCCCAGTGAAAGAATTCGTTATTTTGATTAGGACTAGACAACCATGCGTTTAATGATCATAGGCCAGCTTGAAGGCCATATTAGTACTGCCGGTAAAATCGCGTTGCAACGGGGTGCAAAGGTCGTTCATTGTGAAGATATAGAACAGGCCATGGGTGCTTTAAGAAACGGCAAGGGCGCAGATCTTGCCATGATCGACGTGAAACAGAAAATCGGCAAATTTGTTGAAATGCTTAATGACGAGCGCATCCATATGCCGGTCGTCGCCTGTGGCATCGGGACAGATGCCCGTGCTGCTGTCAAAGCTATTCAGGATGGTGCCAAGGAATATATCCCCCTCCCGCCCGATGCCGATCTTATCGCCGCCGTCATTGAAGCCGTAACAGAAGAAAACAACGCCATGATCGCGAATGATCCTGCGATGAAAAACGTTGTCAAAATGGCCAACAAAATCGCGCCAAGCGAGGCCACCGTCCTGATCACCGGCGAATCCGGTACAGGTAAAGAAGTCATGTCCCGCCACATCCACAATAAATCAAAGCGCAAAGACGCTTCCTTTATCGCTTTGAACTGCGCTGCTATTCCTGAAAACCTTTTGGAATCCGAATTATTCGGCCACGAAAAAGGTGCCTTTACGGGCGCCACCGCCCGCCGGGTTGGCAAGTTCGAGGAGGCCCATGGCGGCACGCTCCTCCTTGATGAAATCAGCGAAATGCACCCTCTTCTACAGGCGAAGCTTTTACGCGCCTTGCAGGAACGGGAAATCACCCGCGTCGGCAGCAACGATACCGTTAAAGTCGATGTCCGCATTATCGCCACATCAAACCGCAATCTTGAAGATTCCGTTCAAAAAGGAGAGTTCCGCGAAGACCTCTATTTCCGTCTGAATGTGGTGAATATCCACCTCCCTGCCCTGCGGGAACGCCGCGCAGACATTGAACCTTTGGCGCAGTTCTTTGCTGACAAATATGCTGAACAAAACGGCATTAATAAAAAGAAACTATCGCCAGAAGCCGCAAATAAAGTTAAAGCCGCCCACTGGCGCGGTAATATCAGAGAACTGGAAAACGCCATGCATCGTGCAATCCTGATCTCCATGGACGATGATATAGAGTCTGATGCTATATACTTACAAAGTCAAACGACAGCGACAAACACTACCGCGCACCCCCCCATAAACGCCCCTGATCCATCAGGCATCTCAGCAAAACCATCAGCCTCAGGCGTAGAAAACCCAGGCCCTGTATCCTCTTTGATCGGGCAGTCTCTGGCAGACGTAGAACGGGACATGATTCTAAATACGCTGGATCACTGCCTCGGCAACCGCACCCACGCCGCCAATATTCTGGGTATTTCTATCCGCACTTTGAGAAATAAGCTAAACCAATACAAGCAAGAAGGCAGAGAAATCCCTGCGGCTTAGTTTTTTCTTATATAGTGTTTCGATTAAGAATAAAACAAACCGTCATCACCCGACGTGTTCGGGTGATCCATATCTATTTTTTTATAACGCCCAATGATTGTTCAATAGGGTTAAAGTCCGGAGTATAGGGAGGTAGCGGTAAAAGCACGTGAGCATGTTTTTTACATTAATGGAAAGAGCAAACTACCATCCAATAATATAGAGAGATCTTTCTTTTAATATTCTTTTTGTAATGATTGCGGCTGTAAAAGAGGATGAAAATACCAAAATAAAAAGCAGAGTAACTTCCCAAAAGCTGTTTATGTTTTTATAAAGATTAAAAATGTCAAGCTGATGAATAAAAGACAAGACCCAAGAGTGTACGAAAAATATAGGGAAACTGATTTGTGCAACTTTTTTTAAACTAGGTAGATTGTATTTTTCTAACTGTTTTGTTAATGAAAGCATGAATCCAATAAGGAAGATCTTATGAATGATCATGTAGTCAAGTCCCGTCCATTTCCAGACTATATCATTATGGAGATTTCCTGATTGTCCTAATATGCTCATGGTCAGGGCAGAGAGAACAACGAGTCCTGCTAAAATGAAAAGGACGCTTCTTTTGGTTATTTTACTATCTATTATTTCTTTCTTTTCACTATACAAAATACCTAATTGATAAAAGGGTAAAAAATAAAGGATGCTATGGAATACGTTGATATTTAAAAAGGGTCTATGTATGAACATAGATACAATAAATAAGATTAACGTAATTAAGACCTGGGAAACTATCGGAATCTTGATGAAGGCTATAAACAAAGGAGAGGCATAAAATATTAGCATTATAAAGGGGATATACCAGTATGCCGTAAGGCTCCTTCCAGTGACTAAATTAGTGAAAAAAGATAAAATATCATCCTCTGTTGTATTGCCACTTAATGTAAATGGAAAAGGTATTTCATGTTTTACTAAGTATTTCAAAAACAGAAACGCTATTGATAGGATTAAATATGGAAGAAATACATTGAGGCTTTTTTTCTTTATGAATGAAAAAAAATTGAAGTTTTTATAAAAAATGAAATGAAAGAAGAAGCCTGAAATAAAGACAAACAAGGCTGTTCCACCAGTAATAATATTTGCAAGGGTGATTTCTGCAAGGGTGTCTCTTTGCCAATTAGCATAACAGTGACCAAATACAATAAAGATTAGACACTGTTAGCTAATTATGAGATTAAGAATATTCTTGATAAGGGCGATAGCGACGAAGGCCAAGAAGACGTGGTCGTGTTTATCAAATCTTGTATCAATTCTTTTGTTTTCTTTGAGTTTACCAAATAATATTTCGATGTATTTTCGATGACCGTACAAGGCTTTATCATACTCTATTTTAACGATCCTGTTTTTTCGTCCGGGGATAACAGGCTCGTTGTTTTGTGATCTTAGAAAATCGCGGAAGGCATCGGAATCGTATCCCATATCAGCCAGAACAAAACAACCGAAAACATTCTCAAACGCCTCTTGGGCAACGCTGACATCGTGGACGTTTCCACCCGTTATAAAGCCATCAATGATATGGCCTTCAAGTGTTTGAACAAGATGAAGTTTTGTTGTGATCCCCGCAACACTTAGGCCTTTGCTCTGCTGCCCCCTTTTAAGCCGCCGCCGTGTCGATGCACGTCAATCGTCGTGGAATCAAGCATAACCACATTCATACTCAACCTCTTTTTCTGTTGTAATTTCAGCAATACATTCCACCATACCCCGCGATCACTGCCTTTCTTAAAGCGCAAATAAACTGTATGCCAATAACCGTAGCATTCTGGTAAATCACGCCACGAAACACCGGTGCGCAAGACATACAACATCGCACAAAACACCTGATAATTACTGATTGTTTGAGGTCGACCGGCTTTTGAATAATGACTTAAGATCAATGGGTTGATTTGATTGTAAAAAAATTCTTCTGTAATCGGATAATGACGTTTGCTCATGATGAAATCCCCTTTCATCATGAGTCTATCATAAAATCAATAATTAGCTAACAGTATCTATTGCAAATGCACGAAAATAATCAAAGGAAATAAGACGTTCTTTCATGACTAGTTTACTTTCTTAATTTATTATAAAATAACATCTCAAGTTCATTAAGAGGAATAATAGAAAAAAGAGGCAAGATTCCAGAAAAAAAGAACCAAAAGATTTCATAGCCTCCCCTCTAAGGCCGTGTAATATAGATATCCACTCTGCGGTTTTTCTCTTCTTTTGTGTTATCCGGCGTCGGGATGATCAGGTTGTGCTCCCCTTTGCTTTCAAGACGGATATATTCCGGTCTGATACCGGCTTTTACCAGCGCTTCTCTGACAGCATGACTGCGTTTGCGGGACAAGACATCATTGTTTGCACTATTGCCTTGCGTATCCGTATTGCCCACGGTGATAATATAATGCATCTCATGCACAGCCGCATAGCGGGCCGCACGGTTCAATGTCTGCAGTGCGGCAGGATCGAATTTGGTGCTCCCCGTATCAAAGAAGACCTGAAAGGCTTTCTGCTCAGGATAAGGCTGATCCAGCCCACCAAGCGCACGGAAGAAATCATCACGGCATGCCGCGATGTGGTCAGGCTGGGTGTTTTCTTCTATCTGCTCCAGCCAGCAATCATATTTCACTTGCGCCCGGGCCAGTAAAGGATAGTTTTTGAGCGTTTTCTTTGTTTCCAGCGCATTAATAATCAGCGCATGCGCCTGTTCCAGTTCGGGAATATATTTTGCGTCAATATCACGTTCTTCATAAAAACCGGGTTCCACTAAAAAACCAGCCGCCGCACTTTTGGCACGCCCGGCAAAATGCGCGGCATCTTCATAATCCTGCATTTGATAATATTCGAATACAGATTGATCCTTATACGCTTTGGCCAGCTCTGCCTCAAAGCCTGCCCCTATGATCTCCAAGGTGCTGACATCAGATGTATGCCAGTAGCCGGTACTACACCCCGCAAGTGACATAGACACAATTCCCAACAACGCCATAGCAGAATGCCGCATTTTCATAGCCGTCCCCTTTTATGAAGATAAAACCGTTCGCCTCTCGAACGAGGAAAAGATAGCCGCTATGATACACGAATCGGAAGAGCCTGTCACCCTCGTTAAATAACATCACTCACTAATTGCATGTTTGGGAAAGGCAACGTACAATGCCGCAAGGTAAGTTTTATAGCTTTCTCTTATCAAAATTCTATTATCTTAGAAAAATATCATGGCCGACGCACCGTCAAATAATTCCAATTCAAAAGCCTTTGGTCAGGCGAAAAGTTTCGCAGGTGCCCTGTTTAGTGGGGATATGGCACTGGCTTTTGGTATTATTGGCATTTTGACTTTTATGGTAGTGCCTATGCCAACGGCCGCACTGGATATTGGTTTATCCCTATCCATTACATTCGCTGTCGTCGTGCTGATGACGGTCCTCTTTATTCAAAAGCCACTTGAGTTTTCGACCTTTCCGACTGTACTGCTTCTCACAACAGCCTTGCGGCTAGGGCTGAACGTCGCCTCAACACGCCTCATTCTTTCCAGTGGACACGCAGGGCAAGATGCCGCCGGAAAAGTCATTCAGGCCTTTGGCAGTTTTATCATTCAGGATAGTTATATTGTAGGCGGTATTGTTTTTGCCATTCTGGTGATTGTTAATTTTGTCGTTATCACCAAAGGGTCGGGCAGGATCGCAGAAGTTGCCGCACGCTTTACATTGGATGCCATGCCGGGCAAGCAAATGGCTATTGACAGCGATATGTCCTCCGGGCTCATCAGCGAAGAAGAAGCTAAGCTCAAGCGGCGTGAACTGGAACAGGAAAGCACCTTCTTCGGGGCTATGGATGGTGCCGCGAAATTCGTTCGCGGTGATGCCATTGCGGGGCTTTTGATTACCTTTATCAACATCATTGGCGGCATTGTCATTGGCACGGTTTCTCAAGGGTTAAGCCTTGCGGATGCGGCTTCTACTTACACTATTTTAACCATTGGTGACGGTCTTGTCAGTCAGATTCCGGCCCTTATTATCTCCGTATCTGCCGGTTTTCTTGTTTCGAAAGCTGGCGTTGAAGGCCCTGCCAATCAGGCCCTTCTGGTGCAATTCAGCCGCTACCCCAAAGCCCTTGCGTTAAGTTCCGGCCTGATGTTCGTTTTAGGCTCTATCCCTGTTATCCCCGCCCTTCCCTTTTATGCTATTTCTGCAGCGAGTGGTGCTATAGCCTATTTTGCCTTCAAAAAACAGCACACTGAGCAAGAGGCTCAAAAAGAACAAAAAGCCGTAGAAGAACAAAAAGCCCCGCCCGCAGAAGAACCTATTTCAAAAGCCCTTGCTCTTGATACCATTCGTCTTGAACTGGGCTATGGCCTGTTACCGCTTGTTCAAGGTGATGGCAAAGAGAATGAGAATAAACTCACAGACCAGGTCAAAGGGCTGCGCCGTCAACTGGCCGAAGATATGGGCTATGTGCTCCCTGCTGTGCGTATTCAGGATAATCTGCAACTCTCCGCCAGCATGTATGTCGTGCGCATTAAAGAAGTTGAGGCCGGCCGCGGCGAGGTACGCCCCGGCATGCTAATGTGCATGGATCCGACCGGTGAACAAATCACACTGCCTGGCGAAAGCACTATTGAGCCAACTTTTGGCCTGCCCGCCATGTGGATTGATACCCAATATCGTGAAGAAGCTCATTTTAAAGGTTATACCGTTGTTGATGCGCCAACCGTCATCACGACGCATATCACAGAAATTGTGAAAGATAATATGGCTGATCTGTTATCTTATGCTGAAACAAAGAAACTGCTTGATGAGCTATCCCCCGAATATCAAAAACTTATTGCCGATATTATCCCCTCTCAGATTAATATCGGGGGCCTGCAACGCATTCTTCAGACTCTGGTCTCAGAGCGTGTCTCCATCCGTGACTTACCAACGATTTTAGAAGGCGTTTCAGAAGCCTCCACCTACACCAGAAACCCGCATTTTATCGCTGAGCATGTCCGCAGCCGTCTCGCCCGCCAGCTCTGCAATCAGAATGCCAATGCACACGGTCTTGTGCCACTTGCAACACTCTCTCCCCAGTGGGAACAGGCCTTTGCAGAATCTCTGGTCGGAGATGGAGAAGAAAAACAACTGGCTATGCCGCCCAGCCGTTTGCAGGATTTTATCACAGCCGTACGGACTAAATTTGAAGAATTCGCCACCATGGGAGAAGCACCAGTCCTCCTGACATCGCCTGGTATCCGCTCTTACGTTCGCTCTGTCGTAGAGCGTTTTCGGCCTCAAACAGTTGTCATGTCGCAAAACGAAATCCATCCAAAAGCCAAGATCAAAACAATAGGGCAAATCTGACATGGAAATAATGGAAATAGATGAAAGAGTCAGAGATTTATCCGCTCACATGCATGATAAAATCGCAGCCCTGGACGCCAAACGAAAAAAATACCTGCTTTATGCCGCCATCGTACTAACACTTGCCGTTCTCTTTAACATTCTAAATCATTTCTTTTTCCATTTCCCACCTAGCGCACTGCCTATTACACTCGTACCTTGTTTTCTTATCATAGGCGTATTAAACGGTTTTTATACGCACAAGGCAAAGAAAGAAATTATAGAACATTTATGCGCCATACTGGGGCTTACCTACTATGCCAAAGGGGTTTTTCCTGTCTCAGACATTCAAAGGCACAAAATTTTGCCCCGCTATGATAAAGCAGAATGTGAAGATGGTTTTTCAGGTAACATAGGGCATGTCCCCATATCCTTTCAGGAAATCATTTTAAAAAAAGAAGGCAAATTCAAAGATAGAGACGAAAAAGGCCATGAAGAAGAGATCCTTAGGGGCGTTATGATTCGAATTGGTCTTAAGAAAAAACTCGCCTCTCATACGCTGGTCTTAGCCAATTCGAAACTCGGTACTTTTGCAAAAACGGCCTTTTCCAAGTATACACAAACAAAATTGGCCGCACCTAAATTTGAAAAAGAATTTGATCTTTTAACAACAGATCCACTCGAATCACATCTGATCTTTGACCCGGCCTTTACCGAACGTTTTCTTGACCTTGCCACGCATTTGGATCACAAACATTTGAAAGCTTCCTTTAAGTATCAGGAACTCGTCATACTCGCCCAATACACAAAAAACAGCTTTAAGTTTGGTCATTTATTAACGCCCCTGACTGAAGAACGCATAAAAAAAGTGTTTAATGAAATTAAAGTGATAACTGAAATTGTTGATGTATTAAAATTAAACCCTCATATTGGTATATAGAATTTATAAACAAACCATCTTTGATAAAAAAATGTTAAAAAAACCCTTCTTATCCCTATTGTTTATCGTCTTCCTTTTTAGCCTCTTTGTCCCTTCTGAAGCCTTTTGTGCCAAGGCTTCATCCTCTAAGGCGGAAAAAACCTCTCCTATAGACCAGCTCTTTCCTCCTGCAGACAACGGTGACCCCAAGGCACAGTATAATCTCGGCTTAATCTTTTATCAGGGGACCCTGACAAAACAGGACTACAAGGAAGCTTTGTACTGGTTCACAAGAGCCGCTAAGCAAAACCACAACCTTGCTCAATACAGCCTCGGTATCATGTACTCAGAAGGACAAGGCGTCATACAGGATTATGAACAGGCTTTCCATTGGTTTGAAGAATCAGCCAAACAAGGCAATACAAAAGCAAAATACAATCTTGGTGTCCTTTATTCAAAAGGCAGCGGCGTTAGAAAAAACTACAGAAAAGCCATTGAAATCTATAAGGAAGCCGCTCTGGAAGGCAATGTAAACGCGATACATAATATCGCGGTTATGTACCATAATGGCAGAGGTGTAGAAAGGAACTTCGTAGAGGCCTATGCATGGGCCCGTGTCGCTGAAAAAAAAGGGCTCACGCAAGCAAGCGATGTCAAAGAACGTGCCGCCAAGAATATATCTCCGAACATGGTGCAGACAGCCGAAAGACTGGCTGATGAATACTACGCGCTATATAAAAACCCCGTTAAAAGAAAACAAGAAAAAGTGCAGCCCCCGTCCTCATCTGCCTCATCTGACTCGTCTGACCAATCTGATACCAATTCACATCCATTGAATGAGGATTGATATAAGAAGGGGCGTTTGAACGCTTTTGTCATCGCATGATAACAAAACGGTATAATTCATCTGAACATATAACTTTTCAGAAAAAACATCCGTTTAATACGGATATTACACATTTGCGCATAAAGAGGATTCACATAAGGCGCATTTACTTGTATGCTGATTCGCGAAAGAGTGATTCTGCAAACAAATATGATTAAACAATTTTAAGTTCCTTCCATGCGACTAAAGTCGTTCTACGCGAAAAATATGACAGAAGCTATGCAAATGGTTCGTAACACACTGGGAGAGGATGCCATTATCGTCGCCACGCGCGAAGAAAATGGTGGCCGCTCCGTGCGAGTAACAGCGGCCATTGAAGAGGATCTGTACGAAAAGCATATTAACAAAGATCTGGGATTCGAGCTTGGCAAAGGCGGCCAGGCCGCCGAAGCGGATGACTGGCTTCAATATGACAGTGAAGAGCAAGAAGAAGCCGTTGTCGAGGCGCTGACCGAAGTGATGCTCCGCCACTCTATCCCGGAAGACGTCACAGATCAGATTTTGTCTTGCGCTACTATCATGGGACTTGAACAGCCCTATATCGCACTCATGGCCTCACTTGAAAAACTGTTTGCTTTTGCGCCTCTGCCCCTAAAATCATCGCCAAAAGCCCTTATGATGGTTGGTCCGCCCGGTGCCGGCAAAACACTTGCCGTCGCAAAAATTGCAGCACGCGCCACAATGAAAGGGCTGGAGACCTCTGTTATTACAACAGACACCATGCGTGCAGGGGGTGTCGAACAGTTGCAGGCTTTTACACGTCTTCTCCGCATTGATTTGAAAAGAGCCAAAACACCACAGCAACTAGGAAAATTTATTGAAGAGGCCAAAGACGCAGATCAAATTCTGATTGATACAGGCGGATACAACCCTTTTGACACAACTCAAATCAGGGATTTAGCCAAGTTTGCTGTCGCAGGCCATATTGAACCTGTCCTGACAATGCCAGCCGCTATGGATGCTGATGAGTCTGGAGAGCTGGCCCGCATTTATGCTACAATCGGTGCCAGAAAAATTTTACCCACACGCCTGGATATAGCCAGACGGCTGGGTGGATTACTATCTGCTGCACATCAAGGCGGCTTGACCTTTACGGATGCCAGCAATACGCCTAAAGTAGCAGATGGATTAATGAATTTGACCCCGAAAAGCCTTGCGAGTCTCTTAATGCCCCAAAAGAAAAATGCTCTGAATAAAAACAGTAATAGAAAGACAGGATGAAAAACATGATGGAATCATCCGTAGACATGGTACAAAGAAAAACCACGAAAAATGGTACCCCCTCTTTTAAGCGTGGTCCAAATCTAATAGCCGTTGCCAGTGGTAAAGGCGGTGTTGGGAAAACACTGTTTTCCGTGACCATGGCACATGCCCTGACGAATCAGGGAAAACGCGTTCTCTTGTTTGACGGAGATCTCGGCCTCGCCAATGTTGACGTACAGCTCGGCCTGATGCCAAAGCGCGACTTAAATGACGTAATCCGTGGCCGTTTAGGACTCGACAAAGTTATTCAAACCTATGAGGATGCCGGCTTTGATATTATCGCAGGCCGCTCCGGTCAGGCCTCACTCTCTGCCCTGCCCAGCCAGCGCCTGTCTTTCCTGCGTGATCAGATTCTGGATGTGGCCGAAGATTACGATGTCGTCATTCTGGACTTGGGGGCCGGTGTCGATCGTACGGTTCGTATGCTGGCCGCTGCCGCCACGCGCACCATTGTTCTAACCAATGATGAACCAACCTCGTTAACGGACGCCTACGCCTTTATTAAGCTCGGCAATGCGGCCGGATTGTCACGCTATATCAGTATTGTAGTTAATCTGGTCAAAAACGCATCAGAAGGCGAAAAAACCTATAATACACTTTTGAAAGCCTGCGAAAACTTCCTGAACCTCTCCCCGCCACTGGCCGGCCTGATTCGTCAGGATCCGCGGGTAAAAGAAACGATTCGCCGTCAAACGCCCCTCCTGACCCGCTCTCCCAACACAGAAGCGGCCGAGGATATTGAAAAAATCGCGGCTCAAGTCATAAAAGACCTGCGCAAAGAGCAAAAGGCCATGGCTGCAGCTGTATAACTTGTGTTAAAAAAAACACATGAGCCCTGCTGATTTTTCAAATTCATCTTCATTCTGGACTGTAAGACACAGCGTACCAGAGCAAAGTGCCGCTGATAAAAAGACGATTCCTGTTGAAATTCAGGAAATTCCTGAAGATTTAAGCCATTTAAAACAAGCCAAACAGGTGGAAGGCGAAGTAGTTCGTCAGAATGATGACGGCTCTGTTCGCATTAAAACAGACTATGGCGATATTGAGATTCGCCTGCGTGCACAAAATGCCCGTATAGCAGAACAGCTTCAGGCTGGACAAAAGATCAACATTGAAATCCCGGCAGGCAAAATACCGGACAAAATACTTGTACAGCTACTGCCCCAAAACACAGCACAATCATCTAAGCCAGTACAAACAACAACAACAAATACACCACAAGACAGGGTAGATTTAGGCACAGAAATCAAATTGCCTTCGCCTGCCTCAACCATACAACAACCTCTCCGCATTAGCCCGGCACAGCCGCGCCCTGTTATCCCCGGGCAAACAATAAGAATGCTGCCCGTTCCGCCCGGGCAATTAGGCGCGCCATTACAATTACAGGCACAGGCACAGGCACAAGCACAGGCACAAGCACAAGCACAGCCAGAACCTGTCCAAATGACGCTTTCTTTAAAACCAGAAATTAAAGCCGCACTGGAATCGCTCATCATCAATTTACCTGATCTTGAGTCGCTATCATTAGCTTCCAGCTTCTTACAAAGCGTTGTGCAAACGAATGGTCAAAGTATTCTTCCAGCCTCTTTACCCAAAGCCAGCGACAATGCTCTCCTTTTTCATTTACTCAACTGGCAAAATAATGCCTCCCCTACTGCGCCAGCTTCTTCTTTTTCCTTTGTAAAACCGGTTTCCCTACCATCTGACATATCTAACATGGGCACATTTATATTATCCTCTACAGAGACTCTGCAAACAAACCCTGTTCTAAACACCTCAAACACACTCATCCAGCCTATCGCAACCAATCTGATCAATGCTTCTGTGCCTGTAACACCACCAGCCGCACAAACGCTTGATATCCAAATTCTGAAAATTATACCGCCGCAAACGCTATCCGTCAGGACCGCCGAGATAGCCTCTCACACGCATCCGCCTGATATCATATCCCCCACACTGAAAGCGGGGATAGCACAAGGCACCATTATTGGCACAACCACACAGAACTTCCCTATCCTGTCCTTTACGCCACCGGGACATGATTTTCCACAAGCCTTTGTATTGCAAAGGACAGCCACCAACCTGCCAATCGGTACAACACTCGAATTTTTTTCCACGCCTGCAGGCCTGCCAGCGGACTCCATCACAACAACGCCGCTGACCGCTCCATTGCCAGACATTATCTGGCCGCCGCTAAACGAAATTATCGAAACACTATTGGAACTCGGCGTAGTAACAGATAAACAACTGGCGAATATTTTACCCTCTGCCGGTCATGTCAGACAAATGGGAGCCGGTCTGTTATTCTTTCTGTCCGCGATTCGCTCAGGCGATGTTTCAAATTTTTTCTCCCCCAAGAAGATAGACCTCTTGCGGCAGATGGGAAAGACAGACGCAGTCAACCGGTTGTCCCGTGATTTTGGTACGCTAAATAGAATAGTCAATGAACCACCCGCACCGGGGCAGGATTGGAAAACACTGCCCTTGCCACTTTTATGGGAAGGACAGGTCGAAAAGATCGCCCTCCATTACAAACGTGAAGATCAGAACAAAGAAAACAAGAACGGAGAAAAAGAAAAGCTCACCCGCTTTATCATGGAGCTGGACTTAAACCGGATGGGCAGCGTGCAGATTGACGGCCTCGCCCGCACAGGAAAGCTAGACATGATTGTCCGCACCCAAAGTGCCCTCAGCCAGCCCATGCGCCAAACCATGCGAAAATTATACGTCGAGGCCTTAGAACATTCACGGATTACAGGCGAACTATCCTTCCAACACACCCCCGATCAATGGGTCAGCATCAATGAAATAGAACAAAAAATCGGCCTATCAACGTGACCTTAATCACCTACCCCATTTTACAAACAGGGACATGAACCGCAGGTCGTGACTCAGAATTATAATAGTTATACAACACGCCAGAAAGTGCCTTCGCACCATTTCTTGACTGATCTGCCTTGTTCAATGCCTTCAAAACAGCCGGCGCGGACACCTCATCCAGTAAATCTGTTTTCAGCTCTATTGCTTGCGCAATTGTACCAGCCCGGTCAGCCTGCGGACCTGAATAATCTTCTATTTTTTCCGCATACTCTTTCAACAACGAAGAACTAATGTAAGACGCACAAGTTACAAGCACCTCATCTTTCAAAAAACGAGCATCAATATCCTTAAAACTGCTATCGGAAATAATACCTGCACCATGTGCCGCTATAACACCACGCAATGCTTTCGCGCCATTTCTTGACTGATCTGCCTTGTTCAATGCCTTCAAAACAGCCGGCGCGGCCACCTCATCCAGTAAATCTGTTTTTAGCTCTATTGCTTGCGCAATTATCCCGGCCCGGTCAGCCTGCGGACCTGAATAATCTTCTATTTTTTCCGCATACTCTTTCAACAACGAAGAACTAATGTAAGACGCACAAGTTACAAGCACCTCATCTTTCAAAAAACGAGCATCAATATCCTTAAAACTGCTATCGGAAATAATACCTGCACCATGTGCCGCTATAACACCACGCAATGCTTTCGCGCCATTTCTTGACTGATCTGCCTTGTTCAACGCCTTCAAAACAGCCGGCGCGGACACCTCATCCAGTAAATCTGTTTTCAGCTCTATTGCTTGCGCAATTGTACCAGCCCGGTCAGCCTGCGGACCTGAATAATCTTCTATCTTTTCCGCAAAAGCACGCAGATCATTCGACGTTTTTATATCCGACAGTTCTTGTGCAGGTGGCGAAGGAGGAGGCTCTGATTCAGAAGGTGTTTCATTCGCATCGAAAAGATCCTTAAACTCTTGATTTAAATCAGCGTTGGCCGCATCTTCTGCCTCGCGGAAAGCATCGCGTACATCAGCGGCAGGATCTTTTCTACGATTTCCCCCTCCAAAAAAATCAAAGATAGAGGAGAAAGATCGCGGTCGTCTGCTATCATCATAGGCCTGTCTTCTTTCAGGAACTGAAAGCGTGGCATAAGCTTCGGATACAGACTTAAACCCTGTATCGTCACCGTTATTTTTATCTGGATGCAGTGTCTTGGATTTATCCCGAAAAGCGAGTTGTATTTCTTGTTGTGTGGCATCTTCAGAAACACCCAGAACCTTATAATAATCTACTCCCGCCATAATCCCTTTTACCCTCTAGCTATACTGAAAATATCGAAAGAGAGTATCATAGATGGGTTTATTATGTCAATAAAGATGTGATTATCCAAAGCAAAAAAATTTGTCATTCCGGTGAAAACCGGAATCTATTTGTATGTTCCGATAATGCCTATGGATGCCGGTTTTCACCGGCATGACGACAAGGGAAATTTTTTATATCGTATTTGTCCCTTAGGATTTTAGAAGCATCCCTATTCCTCGCCATTTCTCCGGAAGCCTTCTATTCCAATCTCATCAAGTTCTTTGCTTTCTTTTTGCTTTTCTTCTTCCTTTATGGCTTCATCACGGCGACGCTGCGTTATTTCCGCTTTTTTAAGCTCGGCAAAGGCCGCGCGTATATCTTCTTGTGCGATAGCAATACGGGTATTGAGTTTTTTAAGGGCTTTATCCAATCCCCCGATTTTGATCCGCACGCCTTCAGCATAACGGCCATAATAAGCAATAGATTCCAGCATCTCGCTTTCTTCTGCCAGTTTCCTCTCTTCTTGCATCTGGTCAAGCAAGGCTTGTTTTTGGGATTCGATCTGCTCAGCCTCTCGGAATAAACGAGCGAGCACACGCTGTTTTTCATCAACTGTGTGTTTGCGCAGGCGGATAAGTCCGTGAAGATCGGCCATGCGCTATTATCCCTGCTGCCTTTGCGGCATGCTGCTATAGGACATACCGAGTATCTGAGCCAACACAGCAAATCCCTCTTCAATCGGCGTATTTTCTTCTTTGAGCTGCGAGAGAAAACTCTCTAATTCAGGATAAAGACGAATGGCTTCATCAACATTCTGGTCTGTACCCTTACGGTAAGCCCCCAGCCTGATAAGCTCGGCCATATCCTCATATGTTGTAATGTGTTTCTTGGCCGCTTTGACAAGATCGTTTTGCTCTGACCTTAAACAATGCGGCATAGAACGCGACACAGATTTTAACACATTAATCGCCGGATAGCGGCCACGGTCTGCAATTTCCCGCTCCATCACAATGTGCCCATCCACAATACCGCGCACCGCATCAGAGATCGGCTCGTTCGTATCATCACCCTCAACAAGGACAGAGAAAAGCCCCGTAATAGAACCATCGCCGGGCGCACCAGGGCCAGCACGTTCCAATAGACGGGCCAGTTCTCCAAATGTTGTCGGCGGATAGCCCTTGGAGGTTGGCGGCTCGCCCGCTGACAAGCCAATCTCCCGTTGCGCCATGGCAAAACGGGTAATGGAATCGATCAGACAGAGCACTTGCTTCTTTTGCGCGCGAAAATATTCAGCCACAGAGAGTGTCATATAAGCCGCCTGCCGCCGCATCAGTGCAGGTTCATCTCCCGTTGCCACAATGACAACGGAACGGGCCAGCCCATCTTCGCCAAGATCATCTTCTAAAAATTCCTGCACCTCGCGGCCACGCTCTCCCACCAGACCAATCACAGAGACATCGGCCTCTGTATAGCGGGCCATCATGGACAGCAGAACAGATTTACCAACACCGGACCCGGAAAAAATGCCCATCCGCTGACCCCGGCAGGTCGCCAGAAAACTGTTCACCGCCCGCACACCCAGATCCAGATGCTCCCCCACACGTTGACGCGCATGGGCTGGCGGCGGTTTGTTCTTCAGGGGAATCGGCATACTGCCTTGTGCCAGCGGCCCTTTGCCATCAATGGGCTCCCCCAGACCATTGATCACACGCCCAAGCCAGCGATCACTCGGAAAAATAGCCGGTCTGTTTTCCTGAATAACAGCCCTGCACCCAAGCCCAACCCCTTCCAGATTGCCAAAAGGCAACAACAAAGCACGCTCATCCTTAAAACCGACCACTTCACACGGGATGTCATGCGGCTCTGTGCCGTTTCCTGCTTGCAGCCGCACCATAGAACCAACCGTTAAACCCGAACCAAAACCCGCAATTTCAACCAGAAGGCCCAATATTTTTGTTACCCGTCCATAAACCTCATGGTCTGACAAGGCAGAAATAACAGCATCGGCTTTTTGATACATTCTATCCATTTAGTAATTGATCAGAGGCTTAACGCGCTCAATATATTCGTGTTTTTGTTTAAGTTAGCAACTGCGAAAAAGGTTTGTTAACCTTTTTAATATTTGGTAAGATACTTCGTTAATAAAGATTAACATGTCCGGTTCACAAATTAAAGAAGGGAAACAAACCATGCGGGTTTTATTGGTTGAAGATGACAGCTCAACAGCCAAGAGCATTGAGCTTATGCTTAAATCAGAAGGATACGTCATTGATTCGACTGATCTTGGTGAAGACGGACTGGAAATCGGGAAGCTCTACGATTATGATATCATCATTCTTGACCTTATGCTCCCTGATATGGATGGCTATGAAGTGTTGAAACGCCTTCGGGCCTCGAAAGTGGAAACCCCTATCCTTATCCTCTCCGGCCTGACAGAGATGGATAACAAAATCAAAGGCCTTGGCTTTGGCGCAGACGATTATCTAACAAAGCCCTTTGACAAACGCGAGCTGGTCGCCCGTATTCAGGCCATTGTACGCCGTTCCCAAGGTCATGCACATAGTGAAATCACGACCGGTAAAGTCACCGTCAATCTTGATACAAGAACGGTTGAAGTCGCAGGGGAAACCCTTCATCTCACAGGCAAAGAATACGGCATTCTTGAGCTTCTTTCTTTGAGGAAAGGTTCTACGCTCACCAAGGAAATGTTCCTGAACCACCTTTACGGCGGGATGGACGAACCGGAAGTCAAAATTATTGACGTCTTCATCTGCAAACTCCGTAAAAAACTGGAAGATGCAACAAACGGTGACAACTACATCGAAACCGTCTGGGGCCGTGGCTATGTGCTACGTGACCCGGAAGCTGAAAAGAAAAAGAAAGTCGTCGGATAATTTTTACTTAACCACAGCGGGCGCAGAGAACACGAGAGACATCTTTTAAGAAGAAAAAACTCTGTGACCTTTGCGCCCGCTGTGGTTAAAAACAAAGGAATAAAAATCACAGCCGCTTCTTTAAAAAATTTAACACTATGAAAAACATACCAAACATTCTGACTCTGGCACGTATTGCCATTTTGCCTGTTCTGGTTGGGCTGCTTTTTGTGCCGGAAGACTGGGCTGTGTGGACATGTTTTGCGCTTTATGTGTTTGCGGCTGTGACAGATTTTATAGATGGGTGGCTGGCACGTAAAATGAATGCCACCTCGGCCTTTGGCAAATTTCTTGATCCTATAGCTGACAAAATTCTGGTTGTATGCTTGCTGGTTATGTTTGTCGCAACAAACCGCATTGAAGGTATTTTCCTTATCCCTCTTCTTGTAATCCTGATCCGTGAATTCATCGTTGCGGGACTACGTGAATATCTCGGCCCCTATAACATTGCCCTGCCCGTCACACAACTAGCTAAATGGAAGACCACCATTCAGATGATCGCCATGGGCTTTTTGCTCATCGGGCCTTATGCGACGTACTGTCATGAAGCCGGCCTCGCAGGTCTTACCGTAGCGGCACTGCTAACCGCTATCACAGGCTGGGGATACTTAAAAACAGGGTTTTTTCATATGAAAAAAATTGGCTAATCTTCTCACAAAAAATATTGTTTTACTTTGACTTAGCCGCTTTCTCAGGCCATAAATATATCGTCAACCCCCTTTAAATCATAGCTCTGAGTTGTAACCGCATGAAAAAGCTCTATAGATGTTTACGCCCCTTATTGTTCAAAGTACCGCCTGAAACAGCACATAACATGATGATTTCCGTCCTTTCCAGAGTGCCAGTTCCTTGCGGCAAGGCCTTTGATGCGCCAAATCTTAAGGTAACATTGTGGGAAAGGAATTTCCCCAACCCGATTGGTGTTGCCGCAGGCTTTGACAAAAACGCAGACATTATCGGTCCTTGCCTGAAATTCGGGTTTGGCTTTACTGAAACAGGCACTGTGACACCAAGGCCACAAGATGGTAACCCGAAACCACGCATTTTCCGTGATCCGGGTACACGCTCTGCCATAAACCGTATGGGATTTCCCAGCGCAGGCCTATCGCAATTCAAAACCAATCTAACGCGCTTTATTGACAAAAAGCCAAGACCACTTGGTATTGTCGGCGTCAACATTGGCATGAACAAGAACCAGACAGAGCCTGCTAAAGATTACACAGCCCTCATCCGCAATTTAGGGCCTTTGGCTGATTTTCTGGTGATTAATATTTCCTCCCCGAACACGCCGGGTTTGCGCAATCTCCAGAAAAAAGAGCATTTGGCCCCTCTTCTTGACGCTGTCATGACAGAGCGAACAAAATCCTGCCGGACCTCTGCCCCGCCGATGCTGGTAAAACTCTCACCGGACATTCACGAAGACGAACAGGAAGACATTGCCATAACAATCCTGAACAGCGGCATTGACGGCCTTATTTTAACAAACACGACACTAGACCGTCCGACCTATCTACCAGAAAATTTTGCTAAAGAACAAGGCGGTCTGAGCGGTGAACCTGTAAAAGATAAAAGCACAGAAACGATCAGACGATTTTATGCCCTCACAAAAAGAAAGCTTCCCATTATCGGAGTCGGTGGCGTTGCTTCCGGGCAGGACGCTTTTGAGAAAATAAAAGCCGGTGCCTCCCTGATTGAGCTTTATACCAGCATGGTTTACGAAGGACCATGGATTGCCAACAAGATCAATAAAGAGCTTTCCGCCCTGCTGGAGAAAAACGGCTATAATTCTGTTATGGAGGCTGTAGGGGCAGACAATGCCGGATAAACAGAACCGCCGCAAGCGTAGAAACAAATCGCTTATCTGGTACGTGGCCGTAACACTTTACAGTCTGGCCGCCTGTCTTGTTACGTTTGTGGCGGCACAGATTGCCCCTGCCGGTATCGTTTACACATCCATATGCGCCATAGCCCTTTCTTTATTCGTTTTTCAGGAACGTGCCAATCGCAAGGAAGAGGACAAAAAGCTTTCCATTAAAATACAGTCTGTATCAAACAAAATTGACACGGTAAACAAAGACCCTGCCGTCCCCTTTCATTTCAAAGACATACTTCAGGCCGATTTAAAAAAAACGGACAGGGCCGACACTGGCAAAAAAGAACAGACTGTAAAGAAAACGAGAACCGTACCGCCTTTAACATCAAAGCCGAGAAAATTTTCCTCTTACACAGAAGAAGAAGATTTATCCATGTTCAGCGACACAATTGTCATTGAACTTATCCATCACGCCCTCGAACACAGGCAAATAGAAGTCTTTGCACAGCCGATTGTGCGCCTGCCTCAACGGAAAATATATGCGTTTGAGTTACTCGTACGCCTGCGTGCAAAGGCTGGAATATATATGCCGGCTAACGACTTTATGAAACTGGCGGAAAAAGAAAAACTCGGCCCGGCCATTGATAACTATCTTCTGATACATTGTCTTAATACAATCAAGAACAAGAGAGGTTACCATACCGATACCCCGTTCTTTTTAAATATTACACGGGCGACCTTAAGCGATCTGCACTTCATGCATACGCTTTTAACCTTTTTAAAACAGCATAAGGATCTGTCTCACCGATTGATCTTTGAAATGAAACAAAAGGATTTTGAATCCCTCTCCCCCAAAGTCCGCAGTGTTTTAACCGGGCTATCCAGAATTGGTTGCCGTTTTTCCATGGACCATATTGAAAGTGCAGGCCTGACACCCCAGTTATTAAAAGACCGCCATATCAATTTTATCAAGCTGGATGCCTCAAAACTGATCAACACCGTCAAAGATGAAAAAAGCTTTTTAACCTTAAAAAAATTTTTCTGTAAACTTACTGACATCGGTATCGAACTTGTTGTAGAACGTATGGAAAATGAAAAAAAACTTATAGAACTATTAGATGTTGGCGTTCGTTACGGACAGGGATACCTGTTCGGGAAACCCGACCGCGAAGCCATCTATAAAAGGAATGCCGCATGACAGAAGTAATTTCAGGTCTGTCCGAAATAGAACAAAACTATGACGGGTTTATATTTGATATTTATGGGGTCCTCCACAATGGAGAAACCATTTTCCCCGGCACAAAACAACTCATGAGAAACCTGATGGATCAGGGGAAAAAGATTTGTCTGGTGTCGAATACGCCAAAAAGAAGCTGGCAATCAAAAGACGATCTAAAAGAGTTTTTTGATATTGATGAAACATACTATACCGACATCGTAACAGGCGGCGAGTCCGCTTTTGTCGGCCTTAAACCCTTTGAGGGAAAAACCTGCTGGTTTGCCGGCATTCCTGAGTTTGGCCGCATTGCGCAAGACAGTCATCTTAAGCTCGTTTCCTCTCCTGAAGGGGCTGATTTTGTGCTCAATGCCATATCGGGCTTACACGCAAAAAACAAAAGACAACTCCAGATCCATATGAGCGAGGCCCTTAAAAAAGACCTCCCCATGCTCTGCGCCAACCCGGACATGATCGTAAATATCGGCAAAGAACAGTTTGAGTGTGGCGGCACATACGCAAAATATTACGAAGAACACGGTGGCAAAGTTTCCTATCATGGCAAGCCACATCCCCATGTTTACGACATGGCGTTTAACATTTTGGGCACCCCTGACAAGGAACGGGTCTGTGCTGTGGGAGACTCTTTCCACACAGATATTCAAGGGGCCAACCGCTATGGCATCAATTCCATCTGGAATCTGAATGGCATTCACTGGAAAGAGGTCGCGTCCAATGATAACCCGGACAAGGCTGATGAGAGAAAAATTTTGAACTGCGTTGAACAAAACATATACAAACCATCCTTTGTTTTAAAAAACGGATTTAGATGGTAGGAAGACGCATTACAGTCAACGACCTGATGCAAAAGGATTACACCTACACCCTCACCGCGCCTGAAGGCCAAGAATTTGCACCAGATTTTACACCGCACCTCACCCCGAAAGACATGCTGGCCCTCGGCGTCTTCGAAGGGAAATATCTCAATGACTGCACGGCAGAATTCCCCTCTGACTGGTTTGAACAGGCAAAACTTGCGAAAGAAGCAGACCCTTGCCTGAATTACTTCAGGATCAAAAGCCGTCAATCCCTGCAAGTCTGGCAAAATAAAGGCTGGATCATAGAACCTGATCCGCGCGGGTGGTTTCAGTGGTATTGCCGCTATTACATGGGACGAAGAATAGACGGCGTAGACCATAAACAAATCAAACGCTGGAAAAGTTTTGCACGTCACGCCGGACAAATCAGAGCGAACTGTGAGCCGCAAGATATCTATTGCCGCCCGCGTCAAAGACAGGCTTTGCTGCAATGGGCGTATGATCCTTTTATTTAGCCTGTTGTCTTTCGTACCAAAGCCCCCTAGAATCACGTGATTCTAAGTATTAGCTTCAGGAGTTTATTTATGCGGACTATTTTGTTCTTACTCTTCATAGCCCTTTTCCCTGTACAAGCCTGTGCTGAGGATGTGGTCACAGAAGAAACAGTAATGAAAACAATTGTGCCTGCCCCCAAAGCCCAGCATGCCGTTGCCATGCACGGCACCCCAAAATACGGAGAAGATTTCACTCATCTGGACTACGTAAACCCGGAGGCCCCCAAAGGCGGCACCCTTAAGATGCACGAAATCGGTACCTTTGACAGTGTTAATCCTTTCATTGTGAAAGGCTCTCCTGCGGCCGGTCTGACCTTCCTTGGAAACAACCATTTGTATGAAAGCCTTATGGAACAGAGTTATGATGAACCTTTTTCCATGTATGGCCTGATCGCAGAATCCATTGAACTGCCTAAAGACAAAGGCTGGGTCGCCTTTAACATACGTAAAGAAGCCAAATGGCACGATGGCACTTCTATCACGGCAGATGACGTTGTGTGGACCTTTAACACAATAATGGAAAAAGGCTCCCCCTTTTTTAAAGCCTATTACGGCGATGTCAGCGCCGTTGAGGCGACATCGCCCTCCCGTGTTAAATTCACCTTTAAACATCCAGATAATGCAGAGCTTCCCTTGGTCATCGCACAAATGACCGTCCTGCCCAAACATTATTGGGAAAAGCCTGAGAATAATTTTGAAGAAACATCACTAGCCCCGCCACTTGGAAGCGGCCCCTACAAAATTGAAAAAATAGTCCCCGGCCATTCGATTATATATGCGCGTGTAGGGGACTGGTGGGGCAAGGATCTGCCCATAAACAAGGGGAAATATAATTTCGATCATATCGAATATGATTATTATCGTGATGCCAATGTCGCCCTTGAGGCCTTTTTTGCTGGCGAATATGATGTCCGTCTGGAAAGTATCGCCAAGCTCTGGGAAACCGGATATAACGCCCCGTCCATCACAGATGGCCGTATCATAAAAGAAGAGATCCCGCATGAACGCCCTGCCGGTATGCAGGCCTTCCTTTATAATATCCGCAAGCCAGTTTTTCAGGATATTGCCGTCCGCAAAGCACTGGCTTACGCCTTTGATTTCGAATGGTCGAACAAGCAATTCGCGTTTGACTCGTACACCCGTACAAAAAGCTTTTTCGAGAATTCAGACTTAGCCTCAAACGGCCTGCCACAAGGCAAAGAACGCGAAATTCTGGAACAATTTAAGGGAAGAATACCAGACGATGTTTTTGGAAAGGTCTATACACCACCAGAATCAGATGGCTCTGGCAACAACCGCGCTAACTTACGCACAGCCATGCGCCTATTGGAAGATGCCGGTTACAGACTTGGCCCGGATGGTGTGCGGACACACGAAAAAACGGGCGTGCGGCTGGAATTTGAAATCGTAGACGCAAACCCGGCCTTTGAACGCTGGACACTGCCCTTTATCGGCAATCTGGAGCGTATTGGTGTAAAAGCCTCTTTCCGTGTCATTGACCCCGCTCAATACCAGAACCGTATCAGTGATTTTGATTTTGATATGACCATCGGCAGCATCGCGCAATCGGAATCACCCGGAAACGAACAACGTGATTTTTGGAATTCAGCGAAAGCGGATCTAAAAGGCTCCAGAAACTATATCGGCATTAAAGATCCAGTTGTTGACGAGATCGTTGAAAAAATTATTAACGCATCATCGCGTGAAGAACTTGTTGCCTATTGCCACGCACTAGATCGTATTTTGCTGCATAGCTATTACGTTATCCCACAATGGCATTTCGGCAGTTGGCGTATAGCGCATCAAAAAGATATCAAACGCCCCGAAACACTTTCTAAAATTTCGCCTGGCATTACAACAACATGGTGGAGGGCCCCCTAAAAGCATGAAACCCGACAGGATCAGACAACATAAATTTTTTCTTCTTTTTCTTATCTTGCCGCTCTTATGCGCATTCTCCTTTGGAAAAAAAGATGGGCAAAAGGAAGATTTAGCTCTCTTTCCTGGCCCGGAAGCCTTCGCTGAATGGGACCTCTTCGTGGACAGAGAAACAGCAAAAACAACCATCAGTCGCGAAATTTATCCTGATAACAGTCTAAACATTGGGTATTCTTTAGATACGCAGGAAGACTGTGAGGAGCCGTTGAATATTAAAGGGGTTGTCGGCTATGAAATCTCGGCGTTTCATGCAAAAATGTCACATATTGGTAATACCGCAGGCTTTGCTTTTGGTACACTGGGGGCTGTATCCATCCAGAATATCGGTGGTGTAAAAACTTACGGCGATGAATCTTCCCTATCTCTTCTTGTTGCAGAAAATGGGCCATTTGGTAATCTTTTTCTGGTGCGCAAAGCCAACAAAACCTACCTGCTGGCCATCGCCGGTATGTATTTTGATGACCCAGCACTATGGGATGACTTTATAAGGCCATACATGACCTATTTCGAAACTTACGACCCGATAAAAACGGGGCAGAAAAAAGACGATAAAGAAGGGAATAAGGAAGAACAATGAGCACAGCCATTATTATACCTGCACGTTATAACTCCAGTCGTTTTCCAGGAAAACCCCTTGCCATACTGGATGATAAAAGTATCTTGCAGCACGTTTACGACAGTGCCACAAAAGCGTCATCAAAGAACGATACTGTTGTTGTCGCCACAGAAGATGAAAGAATTGAAAAACACTGTAAAAAGCATGACATGCGCTGTGTTATGACCTCCGAAGATTGTGAAACAGGCACTGACCGTATTGTTGACGCCCTTGACATTATTAGAGAAGAACCTGAATACATTGTTAACCTTCAAGGCGATGCGCCCTTTACCCCACCTGCGTTTATTCGTGCCGTTTTGGACACGCTGGCCATACACAAAGAGTTTGATATCGTAACACCGGTAGAACAACTTTCCTGGGATGCTTTAGACAAAATGCGCATACACAAGGCTGTTGAACCTTTTAGCGGTACAACCGCCATATTGGGAGAAGGAAACAAGGCCTTATGGTTTTCCAAACAAATCCTGCCCGCCATCCGCAATGAGTCAGAATTCAGAAAGAAAAGCAACTTATCCCCCGTATGCCGCCATATTGGACTCTATGGCTTTAAAAGAGAATCTCTTGAACGATACGCTGCACTTGAACCCTCGAGATACGAAAAGCTCGAAGGACTGGAACAGCTTCGTGCCCTTCAGGCCGGCATGAATATAAAATGCATTTTTGTAGACTATAAAGGCCTCCCTTCTTTTTCCGGCATTGACACGCCTGAAGATCTGGAACAAGCCAGAAAAATTCTGAAAGAACACGGTGAGTGGAAAAACGAAAAACAGCAATATTCAATAGGAGAAAATGAAACAGAAAATGAAGAAGAACAACAAAACACCGACGAGAATGAATAATGATAAAACTTAATCTTTCAACATTAGCTGCCAGTTGTTTTCTTACGCTCTCCTTTATTATTGGGCTGTTCTTTACGGGAGACGGAAATATTTTGTTTGCGCCGTCTCTTTTTTGTCTGATTGCTTTTGTTGCACTCTCCTTGTCTCAGGCAAAAACATTGCCTCTGACCCCTCTGTCTTTCATGCTACTCGGCTTTTGGGTTTACATCTCCATCATTCTGTTTTGGAGCTATGTCCCTTTTGTCAGCTTTGTGACGTGGCTTATTTTATCAGCCCTGCCACTGACATGGATTGGCCTGTCTTTATATCCTGAGAAAGAAAAACTTTATACACTTTCCGGGACGTTCTTATTGCTGTCGATGGCTGTTCTGGCCTGCTGGGCGATCATTCAGACAACAATCCTGCGCGAACAATACGATAGTTTTGCCCATCATCCGCTTATCAATCCCAACAATATGGGTGTCCTATTTAACCTCGGCCTCTTCCCCAGTCTGGCCTTATTTATAACAGCAGAAGAAAAAAGGATTAAATTTGCGACACTGGCACTGTTTGTTTTGCTTTTTACAGCTTTATTAAGCACAGGCAGCCAGGGGGCTGTCTTTTTCTCAATCCCGGCATTGCTTCTCAGTCTGTTTATTTTGCGTAAACCGGTTATGCGGCACAAATATCTTTTGCCCTTCATCGCTGCCGGGCTGGTTTGCGGCCTTCTCTTTTTTACAGCCACGCACACCGATCTGGTTAAGAATTTTAAAGGCCTTATCTCTTTGGATACGCTGGATGACCGCATTGCCCTTTGGAAAGCCACATTCAAAATAGCAGGGACCGCCCCATGGACAGGGACGGGTGCCGGTACCTTTTATCTTTTTTACCCTGCTATCAGAGATCCCTTTGCCGGCGATACCTCAGCCGGTCAGTTCTCGCATATGGACCCTTTACAGTTCTGGAGTGAAATGGGCATTCTGGCCCCTGTTCTATTCTACGGCATATTTATAGCAATACTGTCAAACTGCATAACAGCTTTAAAAACAGCCAAAGAAGACTCGTGGGAGCGCCTTGTTATTGCCGCTTGTGCCCCTGCCCTTCTAACCTTTTTTCTGCATATGCATATCTCTTTTCCTTCATATGTGCTCCCCATCATGATAGGCGTGGGCTTTTTAACCGCTGCCATACAAAGCGTTACAGAAGGAAAGGAACATAAAACCCTTCACCTTAAACCTGAAGGGCTTTACCCTTTTGTTGTTTTCATTACCTTACTTTATGGTTATGGGGCATTCAGCACAGCCGCCGGCATGTATTTTATGGAAGAGGCCAACCGCTCTTTCGCTTTCAAGCGCGAAGAACAAGCCGTGGCCTCTTTGCAATCGGCCAAAGACTGGGGACCATTTTTCTACGCAGACCCTTATATCCGTGAAGCACAGTATTATATAGAAGACAAAGGCAACTATGATAAGGGCTGGATCGCCCTTAAAACAGCCGGTTTATGGGATCCTGTACAGCCTGATATTTCATACTTTTACGGTGTCCTTGGCCGTTTCTCAGGTAAGGCAGGACAGGAAAAACCCTTTTATGAACAGGCCTTGCATTATGACCCCAGTCATTTTAAATCCCGTATGGCGCTCGTTAACATTCTTCAGAGAAAAGGACAAAACATCGAAGCCATGAAACAGCTTGGCGACGCTATGATCCACACAAGATCCCCCATCGCATTGCAATTCTACAAAGCAAAATGGAAAGAGCTTGAACACATCGTCAATCAGAAAAGAGCCGCCCAACAATGAGCAAAGCAACCACTCTTATTATAGCACGACACGGCAACACTTTTGAAAAAGGTCAACCCCCGACAAGAGTCGGCGGCAGAACAGACTTGCCGCTGGTCGAGAGTGGCGAAGAACAAGCCCGAAAAATCGGACGTTTTCTATCCGCAACCGCAACATACCCGGATGTCATTTATGCCTCAAAACTAGAGCGGACATTGCAAACCGCAAAACTGGCCTTAAAAGAAGCCAAATACACAGAGCCTGTTTATGCGCTTGATATTTTCAACGAAATTGATTACGGCCCTGACGAAAATAAGACCGAAGAAGACGTTATCGCCCGGATAGGCAAACAAGCCATAGCAGACTGGGATGAACACGCTAAAGTCCCGGATGGGTGGCTCGTTGATCCAGACCAAATCATCAAAAACTGGCTGGATTTTGGCGAACATATTACAAAAGAAGATGAAGGTGATGTCGTCATGGTCGTGACATCAAACGGTATAGCCCGCTTCGCCCCTCATTTAACAGGTAACTTCGAAGGGTTTCGAAAAGAAAATGACATTAAAATATCAACAGGTGCCCTTTGCATCCTGCACCACGATGGCAAAGTCTGGACAATAAAAGGCTGGAATATAAAACCTTAGAAAAAGGTAAAGCGTATTAAAATTCTCCAGCCTCATCTGATACGCCAGCGAGATCTTCAAGTGATGGCTCGTCATCCATGTCGTCATCGCCTTCACGTACTGCACGCTCTTCTTCTGTCGCTTTGGATACAATAGAATTCCATTCTTCTTCGCCATGCATAAGGTCGATGGCCTCATCGTCTTCGTCTCTTTGGATAATTCTTTGATGAGAGGCGATAAGCTCCTCTTTCAGTTCCTCGACAGAAACGGTTTCTTCTGCAATTTCGCGCAATGACACAACAGGGTTTTTATCGTTATCGCGATCCACAGTCAAAGCCGCTCCCATCCCAATACGCCGGGCGCGCTGAGATGCTGCCATAACCAGCTCAAAACGATTAGAAACTCTTTCAACACAATCTTCAACGGTAACACGTGCCATTTGATATATTCTTTCCTGCTATAGTTATTCCACCGCCCTGTATAAAAGGCTTCAACAAAAAAGGCAAGATTTTAATCACATCTACAAAAGCAATCACTTTTAAATAATGATCGCGCGCCTCTTTTCCTTAATATTATTTTCATATTTCTAATATACTCTTTCTGACGGGTCAATAAACAAGGATGGAGTTGGGGTCAGATGCCTTGGGTTTTTGCTGCTTATTTTGGGAATATTATTGAGCAACTTCTAATTACAGGCTTCCTGCACAGCCTGCAGCCTTTGCTCTTCATGGCAATCTTTTATATCTTTTCGGCTGTTTTCACCGGTATATGGTTTGCTTATTCATGTAAAAACGGATTAGCTGAAAAACTTCGCTTGTTTAGCGAACATAAAATATGGTTTTCCCTTTATCTTGGCGGCAACATAGTGGGAAATGGCACCTGGTTTGCCTCTGTTTATATATCAGGCCTGAGCACAACTGCCGTCATTTTGTGTTTCACGCGTATCCTTATTGTCACTTATGCTTTTGTGTACATGAAGGACCGCTTCCCAGCGGATAAGGCTTTTGCTTTGTTTGTCAGTTTTATTGCCATTATCCTGTTTTCTCTGGCAGGAAAAGAACTTAATCAAAGCTGGGGCGCCCTGCTTGCCATTACGTCGTGCTTTGGTTATGCCACAAAAAGCATCGCTTCCAAAAAACTTATGCAGCTTGATGCCTGCCCTGCCACAGCAACCTTTGCGCGTCAGATCAGCCATGCTGTTTTATTTTCCGGGCTCGCACTACTTGGCACAGATCACGCAGATATCTTCTTTTCAATAAACGGAACCATCCTTTCCGGTATTGTTCTGACCGCTTTTCTGGGGGGACTGCTGGTCAACATGTTCTCACTTTATGGTTTGCGCACAGTCAATCTGTCCAGTCACGAAGCCGTTATGGGCACAAAACCTGTCCTGATTGCAGCATTTGGTATCTTATTTTTTGGAGAGCAGCTCAGTCAGGAACAAATTGTACTGGCCGGTATTATCTTTTTGTCCTCTTTTTACTTCCTGACACAAAAGAGAAGACGCCTTCTGCCAGAGCAAATCGGTTAGATATAGCGCATAAATCCATGATCATTTTATGTCGCATAAGCTATAAAACAGCGTTAATCGTTACATTCAATTTCACAATTGAATAACATCAAAATCGGTTGCTCCCTTAAATATAATATGTTAAGAACACCTCTTGTATGGGATTTAGTAGAAGGAATTACAGGAGTTATTATTAATGTCTTCACCACTTAAAAAATTATTAGTCATCGGTACGATGATTACAACATTTGCCTTGGCTGCGGGGACAACCGCTGCCTCAACGATTGAAACCACGATTAATTTTGATGATCTTCCTCCCTCCACAGCATATGATGCCCCCTATGTGGCTAATGATGGTTTTGTTATTAGCGGCCCTGATTTCCTTTGGAGGGAACCGTCAGGTGGTATACTGCAAAGCAGCGCTCCCCCCTCATTGGTTTTGACGCGTGGAGACGGTTCAGCCTTTGACTGGATTTCAATGGATGTTGCAGAAATATTTTGGGGCAAAGATTTACTGATGGTCGTCACAGGGACCAAAAGCGATTCTTCGACTCTGACAGAGTATTTTGCCATGTTGGCAGATGAAGGGAGAACCTTCGAAACTATTACAGCTACAATGGATTTTTCAGATATAACCTCACTAACCTGGGACGCTTATAATTCTGCCAATGGTGATTTGCTTTTGCACGCATTTAATAATATTAAGGCCTCCTATGATGATGGCTCCACGACAAACCCAAACAACACAGTGCCAGAATCTGGCACAATCCTGCTGGCTGCTGCTGGTTTTGCTGGCGCAGCGTGGGTAGCTCGTCGTCGTGAAGAAGATGAAAATACCCCGCAAAATGGGCCTCAGCCACCAACACCGAAAGTGTAATTGATTCCGCTACTTTGATGTAGCAATATAGACCCCGTCCCAGTCTTCCTGCGGCGGGGTTTCTTTCATCTCAAGAATCCGTTCTTTGAATATATCGTAGTAACGGCCGACATATCCTGTTTCCCGATCTAATGTCGAACATTCTTCTAATAAGGAGAGTGCTTTATCAAAAGCTTTTGCTCTATAAGCAGCGAGCATATCGTTATGTTTTTGGGCAAGCGTCTTAAAGGACTCGGCCTGTGCCAGTTTCTCATCTCCGATCAGGGTAAAGATTCTGACAGGTTCAAACTTTCCTTTCACACGCAACAAATCGAGTTCCAGCGTTGCAAAGGCTTGCGCTTCTTTTTGGGTTTCTTCTCCGATTAAAATATCAACACCGTATTGTTTGGTTTGTCCCTCAAGACGGGAGCCAAGATTCACGGCATCCCCCAGAACAGAATAGGCAAACCGTTTTCTGGAGCCCATATTGCCCACACTCGCAGGGCCTGTATTGATCCCGATTCCAGCCTTAAGAAGCAGCGGTTCCCGCCCCTCTTCTTTCGCTTTTTTAGCCCGGGCCTCATTGATCGGAGCCAACGCCTTATTCATTTCCAAGGCTGCACGACAGGCATTCTGTGCATGCTCTTCATCATCAAGCGGCGCATTCCAGAACGCCATCATGGCATCGCCCATATATTTATCAATCGTCCCCCTGTTCTCCATAACCAGATCAGACATCGGCGTCAGAAAATCGTTCATCAAGTGAATCAACTCATCCGGTGCCAAGGATTCGGAAATAGTTGTAAAACTCCTGATATCGGAAAACATGATACTGATGCGCCGGATTTCTCCGCCCAGCTCCAGTTTTTCCGGATGGTCTGTCAGCTCTTTCATAAAGGCCGGAGAAATATAAAGACCAAAAGCCTGCTTGATATGTTTACGATCAGACTCCGAACGGATATAGGTCAAGAATGTTGCAACAAAAAAGAGCAACGCAACCGATAAGGCCGGATAAGACGGATCAAACAAAATGCCATATTGTGTATAAGCTTCCCATGCCCCCCAGAAAATCAACTCAATAGAAATAATACAGACCAGTGCCAAAGACACAGCCCCAACAAAAGAGGTTAAAATAATAACGAGCAATCCCATGAAGAAAATAAAAAGGGCTTCGGCACCGCTCATGAAATCAGGCCGGCGCAAATAGTCACCCTGCAATATCTGCTCAATCACATTAAAATGGACTTCCACCCCCGGTACGAAAATATCAAGCGGCGTGGAACGAATATCCTTTAAGCCTTCCGCACTCGTACCAATCAAGACAATTTTATTCTTTATCCGCAAAGCGTCTTCCCGGTTTACGCGGTCACCCAAAAATTTATGAGCACTGATATAATCTTTCTTTCCAAGTTCCCGGTAATGCACATTAAATGTACCGTGGTCATCAATCGGAATCTGATATTCATCACCCTTCATGCCAAACGTCAGATAATAGGGCAGCTCAAATATACCGCGTTCTTTCCTCTTTTTGATATAAATGGATTTAAACCTTGAAAGCGACACCCGAAAAGCCTCGAGAGAAAGGGCCGGATAGAGCGTTGGCTCTTCCTCCTTTTCAGGATTATATCCAGGAAACCCCAAAATAAGAGGCACCGTCCGCGCAATACCATCACGGCTTGGTTCCAATATAAAGCTCCCGTTTCCTGCTGCATTTTTTGACAATACCGGCAAGTTTGTAGCGACCCCCGGCGGAGAAAAAACGCCCCTGTATATAGCGTCCTTATCTGTGGGCGATAACTCTTTGTGAAAATAGATTGGCTTCGATAAATGAGGGGGACGAATCGTCTCATCTTTATCAGCTCCCACAAATCCTGTCACAACATTCTTTGCTGCCTTGATTGACGCCGCCATACGCTCTTCATTAGAGGGAAGGCTTTTGAGCCCTTCTCTCAGCTCTTCCGGCAGGCTATCCGCGATTAACGCCGGCGAGGTCCTGTCTTCTTCTGCAAAGACCATATCAAACGCGATTGCTTTGGCACCACTTTCATTAAGACGCTCAATCAGTTTTCCAACAACATGTCTCGGCCATGGCCACTGGCCCTGTTTAAGCAGAGAATGTTCGTCAATATCAACAATGATCACAGCATTCGTCCGCTCACGATGATACATTCTGTTGAACTGATCAAATGCTGTATATTTCAGTTTTTCCCTGAACTCATGCTTTGATTCACTAAACCAGACCGCGAGCAAAAGCAGGCCAAAAAGAAGGATAAAATGGCTCCACCGATTGGTTAAAATTTTACCAACCATCTCTTCCCCTTACCGTTCGGTAAATGCACGTTCACGGGCCCGTAAAATCGGTTTGGCGAGATAGGTCAATATGGTCCTCTTGCCCGTAATAATTTCGATTTGCGCCACCATCCCCGGTGTAATCGGTAAAGGATGCGCCTCTGTGCCAAGATAATTTTTCTCGGTCTGTACCTCAACCTCAAAAGATACGTTTCCCTCCTGATCCGTCACGCTATTAGCACCGATACGGGTCAAGGTACCATCCAGAGCCCCGTAACGCTGCGAATCATAGGCTGTAATTTTTACTTTGACGGGCTGACCTTTTTTCAGGAATGCAATATCCTTTGGCTGCACCTTTGCTACTATTTTTAAGTCATCACCCACGGGGACGATTTCCATTAAACGCATGGCAGGTTCTACGATTCCGCCTTCCGTCTTTAACGCAATTTTATTAACGACACCATCCACAGGCGCACGCAGCTCCGCTCTGAACACGCGGTCTCCTATAGACTTCAAGCTTTCTTCAAGGGCCGCGATCTTGGTTTCTACAATATTAAGATCGCCAAGGGCCTGGGAACGGAACTTATCAAATTTGTCTTCACGCTCCTTGTCCGATGATTTTAATTTCGCCTCAAGGCCAATCTTACGTTCTCTGGCCGCTTTCAGCGCACCATCCGTATCGTTCACTTCCCTTTTCAAGCGAATAAGGTCCATCTTGGACGCTGCTTTTTGTGCGACCATGCGCTGTGTTACCGACAGCTCTTCCCTTAAAAGTGACAAATTGCCACTATGGCGGGAGATCTGTGCTTCCAGCTCATCCAGTTCTGCTTTTGTCTTTTTTGTATTTTCATCAAGTATAGAAAGCGCATTTTCGAACTCTTTTTGCCTGGATTCATACAACGCGACTTCATTTTTGGCAATATTAGAGCTCTTTTGTACAATTTCTTCTGGCATTGCGAGCTTTTTACCACTTGCCTCAGCCTCCAGACGCGCTTTTTGTGCTTTAAGGCTTAAAAAACGTGCTTCTGTCCCACGTTCTTCCGACGCAAAATCGACATCACTAATTCGGGCCACCACCTGTCCTTCTTTGACCATATCCCCTTCATGAACCATCAGTTCGGATAAAATACCGCCCTCCAGACTTTGAACAACCTTAATTTCCTGCGACGGCACAACCTGCCCTTGCCCGCGCGTCAGTTCCACAACTTTTGACAGACCCGCCCAGCAAAAGAAAAACAGCACAAGTCCGGCAATAGCATAGAGCAAAAGATTTGCACCAGGTGCCGTCTTCATGTGTTGCGCCGCTTTCAGAGCAGGCATGAAATCCGTCTCTGTACTCATGGGGTTGCCCCTCCTCCGCTTCCGCTCTGACCAGACAGCTTTAACAGCACCTGATCCCTTGGACCATCAATAGCAATTTTACCCCCTTCAACCATAATCAAACGATCAACCAACTGTAACAAAGAGGTTCGGTGCGTAATGAGAATGAGTGTCCTGTCCTGTACTTCCTTCCTGATATGCCGTAAAAACGCTTCTTCCGCCTGTACATCCATGGCATTGGTGGGTTCATCACAAATATACACTTCAGGCTTTAGCAACATAGCCCGCGCAAGAGCCACAGCCTGCCGCTGACCTCCGCTCAAGCCTTCTCCACGCTCACCGACCGGAGCATCATAGCCCATAGGGTGGGAAGATATAAAGTCATGAACGCCGGCCGCTTTGGCTGCCGCCAGTATCTCTTCTTCTGTCGCTTGCGGAAGACTGGCGGTAATATTATCGCGCACGGTTCCTCTGAACAACACAACGTCTTGCGCAATATAGGCCATATGCCGGCGCAGATCTGCAGGATCAAGCTGTCTGTAATCTGTATCATCAGCCAGAATCGTACCTTCATCAGGCTCGTACAATCCCATCATCAGGCGGGCTATCGTACTCTTGCCAGACCCTATACGGCCGATAATTCCGACTTTTTCGCCGGCCTGAATATTAAAAGAGACCCCATCCAACACCTTTCGATCAATACCGGGATAGGAAAAAGACACATTATTCAGACAAAGCTTCCCTTTGAGATCAGGCCTGTGGAGAAATTGTTTACCATCAGGCCGCTCGACCGGTTTATCCATAAAATCAGCCAACATTTTCAGCGATCTTTTTGCCTGATGGAAACGGCTTATCAGGTTTGCTACCTGCCCAACCGGCGACAAAGCGCGTCCGGATAAAATCACACACGCAATAAGGCCGCCTGTGCTCAAAGAACCGTCTCTTACAAGATACATCCCCATTAAAACAATGATAATAGACGTACTCTGCTGGCAGAAGGTCGCTATATTAGCCGCCATAGCCGATATAAAACGCGTTCTCTGAGATAAAAGGGCCGACTCCCCGACATGATGCCCATATCTTGCACGCATCCGACGATCAGCACCAATGGCTTTTATCGTTTCAAGACCATGAATGGTTTCAACGAGAAGACCGTGTTTGACCTCTGCCGATGTCATCGTTTTCCTGACAGAGGTTTTTAAAGGGATTTGCAACAGCACGCCCGCTGTAACAACAATCCCGATCAACAAAAGAATTATGAGAGCGACTCCCCCGCCAATCCAGTAGACCACCGTTATAAAAAACAAACTAAACGGCAGATCCACAAGCCCCGTAATCGTGGCAGAGGTCATAAAATCCCGTACAGAATCAAAATCCCGCAGCATATTCGCAAAAGAACCGCTTGAGGCAGGCCGCTCTGATAAACGCATATTTAACAGCTGGTCATAGACCCGGCTTGCCGCACTGACATCAATACGCCTTCCGGCAAAATCAATAAAATAGCCCCGCAGCGTCCGAATAATAAAATCGAACACAAAAATAGTTAAAGCGCCCAGCCCCAGCACCCAGCCCGTTTCGATTGAACTGCTTGGAATAACACGATCATAAACCGTCATGATATAAATCGGACTCACCAGACCGAACAGGTTAATCAAAAAAGAGGCCAGAACAACCCTGGCATATATCCCCTTATTCTTCCAAAAGGGCCCCCAGAACCAATGTTTCCCTATATCCAGCTTCCAGTCATTTTCTTGTGCAGCAGGATCCGCAAAAGAAGTGCTCATATGCACATAAATAGCATACCCCGTAAAAAGCCCTTTTAGCTCTTTTTCCGTAACAGAAATAACCCTCCCCTTTTCCGGGTCAAAGAGTCTGTCTCTTGATAACAGAACACAGGCCTTGTCCTTCCCTGTAATTAAAACACAAGGCAGAACATCTTCATGAATCTGAGAGAATGCGGCTTTTTTTACAATTTTTGTATCAAGCCCCAAACGCGCCGCTGCATCACAAAACAGATCAGGCCCCATACCTTTTTCATCATAAGGCAGACCTGAAATAATGGCCTCAGCCGATCGTGCTCTGCCATAATGAGTCGTTAAATAGACAAGACAATGAAGAAGAGAATCCACCGGCCGTAGCCCCCTCCCCTCTTTTCTTTTTTTATTATCCGCACTATCCGTTTCGATTTCACTCTTGCTCGGTTTGTTCATCATCGCTTTGTTCTGCTGGCTGCTGTGAGGATTCATCAGGAACAGAGAGACCTTGAACTATAGCACTATCCGCCTCAGTCACTTCAGTCGCCTCAGTCACTTCAGTCGCCTCAGTCACTTCAGTCGCTTCGGTCACTTCATCCGACTCAGTCGGTTCTGCATCAGAAGCATCAGAAGGCAACACATTCAGACTATCCTGCAAACGCCCCATACTGGCCAAAGCAGCATATTGCGCCCCCAGAAAACGATACTCTGCATTCAGGCTTTCAAGCCGCGCGCCAAGCAAACGACTTTCCGTCTGCAAGACCTGCAGCAAGCCCACTTTTCCGCCTTCGAATTGATTTTTGTACACATCCAAAAGACTTTTGGTCATATACACATTTTCTCTGGCCAGTGCTAACTGTCTTTTTGAGGTTTCCATATTCGAGTAAGCGATGCGCACCGTCTTTTCGAGCTGGCGACTAATTTCGTTCTTACGGGAAATACTTTCAGTGTATTCCATTTTGCTGCGCTGAATTCTGGCGAGCTCCGCCCCGCCCGTAGAAAAATCCCAGTTCATACGAACAAGCATACGGCCATCATCCACCTCACCGCCCAGCTTATCCGCGTAATCTTTTTTATAGTAAGATAACTCACCATTCAGGGTCGGATACAAGACAGCTGTATCAGCTTCGATATCAATAGACTCCGCCCGGCTTGTCTTTTCAGCAGACTCCATACGTGGATGATACTGCTTCGCATAAGCGACAGCATCAGAAACCAGCGTAGGAATAGAGGCAGCGTAAGGAACCGGTTTTTCCATACTATTATCCGGCATATGCCCTGTTACCTCCTCATATTCTGCCATAGCCGAAAGAACTTGCCCCTCATACTCTGCCAGCATATTAGCCGCCATCAAACGAACGTTACTGGCCTCTGTCAATTCGGTTTCATCAGACACACCTTCATTCACAAGAATACGGATACGACCAAGATAGTGACGTGTCTGTTCATCAAACGCACGCACCACATCCCGCGCCTCACGCGCCCTCAACACATCCAGATAAGCCAGAACAGATCTTGACGCGAGCCCTTCACGAACATCCATAATAGTATCCGTCTGTGCCGCCTCACGAGATTTCACAGCCTCAACCTTATGCTGTGTTCCAAACCCGTCAAAAATCAACTGGTTTGCAGAAACAGCCCCTTCCCAGAGCCACGAATACCCTTCATCACGTGTAACAGACAAACCACGGCTCGTACTGTTATCACCAAACACACGCCCTCCTGTAGCATTCATATTCAACGTCGGAAAATAAGCCGACCATTCCTCCCACTCCTGCGCACGGACAGCTTCACGCCTGGCCAATGCTGTTTCCACAGACGGATGATAATTAAGTGCTGATATAACAGCCTCATTCACAGTTTCAGCATGTGCAGAAGAAAGCATCGCCGCACAGGCCACCGAACAAAGTAAGGAACGTATAAACAATTGAGTCATAGGAACACTTCAAGAATTGAATGCAGATAAACCAAGAGAGAGTTGTGTGTATAAAAAAGAACTGCAGCAAAAAGAGAGAGAAATACAGAGAAACTACCGCTCTGAATCTAAACAAAAAGGGCTGTAAAGGCAAGGCTTTTTGTTTTCTTTGATAATATTTAAAAATGGGGCTTCACAAATGGATATAGATAGGGCATTGTTCGGGACATAACTTCCAATTTTCAAATTTTAAAATACAGGATATTTCGTTGTGGGACTGAATATTGCCATCTTGAAAGAACGTGCTGATTCTGAGAAACGGGTTGCCGCATCTCCGGAAACAGTCAAAAAATACATTGCCTTGGGCGCAACCGTAACCATTGAATCCAACGCCGGCCTTAACGCTGCAATAACGGACGATATGTTCAAAAACGCCGGCGCAAAAATTGCAAAAACAAAAGAAGACGCGCTTAAAAACGTTGACGTATTGTTAGCCGTCCAAAAACCCGAAGAAAGCATCCTTAAAAGCCTGGAAAAAGGAACACTCCTGATTGCAGCATTGGCCCCCTATCAGGATGAAAAAGGTATCGCCCTCTACGCAGAAAAAGGCATTAATGCGTTTTCTATGGAACTTGTGCCACGTATCACACGGGCACAGTCAATGGACATGCTTTCCTCACAATCAAATCTGGCCGGGTACAAAGCTGTTCTGGATGCCGCAGAGCATTACGGCAGTGCGTTCCCTATGATGATGACCGCTGCCGGTACCGTTCCCCCTACCAAAGTATTTATCATGGGCGCAGGGGTCGCAGGACTACAAGCTATTGCAACAGCGAAACGCCTCGGTGCCGTCGTATCGGCGACTGACGTTCGTCCAGCGGCTAAAGAACAGGTCAAATCACTCGGTGGTACCTTTATCGCCGTGGAAGATGATGAATTCAAGGAAGCTGAAACAGCCGGCGGCTACGCAAAGGAAATGTCAGCTGAATACAAAAAGAAACAGGCAGCACTTGTTGCCGAAACTGTCGCAAAGCAGGACATTATCATTACAACCGCTTTAATCCCCGGACGTCCAGCACCTGAACTGATTACAGAAGCTATGGTCAAGACCATGAAGCCGGGCTCTGTTATCGTTGATCTGGCCGTTGAAATGGGTGGCAACTGCAAACTCTCCAAACCAGGAGAGGTTGTTGAAAAGCATGGCGTTAAAATTGTTGGACACAGAAATGTGCCAAGTCGTCTGGCGGCTGATGCATCAGCTTTATACGCCAAAAATCTTCTTAATCTGATGGCTCTTCTGGTCGACAAAGAAAGTGGCTCTCTGACCATCAATTGGGAAGATGAAATCATTCAGGGCATTGCCTTAACGAAAGACGGGGAAATCATTCACCCGAACTTCGGCGGCAAAAAGAAACCGGCACCGAAAAAAGAAACCAACGCCGATTCCGAAAAAGATGAAACAAAAAAGACTGAAGAGAAAAAAGGATAGCAGGTTATGACTATTGACGAAAAAACACTTGTCGATCAGGCCGAAGGGCTTGTCAATACATTGCGGGGCGCAACTGATCAAGCAGCTACCGTACTAAAAGCTGCAGAGCAAGGTGCTGCGGCTGCCCATCATGGGGACTTTCTTGTCACCGGCCTGACCGTTTTTGTTCTGGCCTGTTTTGTTGGTTATTATGTAGTATGGAAAGTAACGCCAGCCCTGCACTCCCCGCTTATGGGTATTACAAACGCTATTTCATCTGTCATTATCGTTGGCGCGTTGATTGCTGCCGGACCTGCTGAGTTAACATTCTCAAGCCTTATGGGTTTTCTTGCTGTCACGCTCGCGTCAATTAATATATTCGGCGGCTTTATCGTCACAAGACGTATGCTGCATATGTTCAAGAAAAAAGGATAAACGAAGGATAATAAGGTAAAATATCATGGAAACTCTCTCTGCTTTAGCTTATCTCGTTGCCTCCATTTGCTTTATTATGGCGCTTCGTGGTCTCTCTGGTCCGGAAACAGCTCGTCAAGGTCTCACCTACGGCATGACCGGTATGGCAATTGCTATCATAACAACGCTTCTCTCTCCGGCTGTGACATCATACGGCCTGATTCTCTTAGGCATTCTTATTGGTGGCACTATTGGTGCCGTTATCGCCAAAAAAATTCAAATGACCGCACTGCCGCAACTGGTTGCTGCCTTTCACTCTCTTGTTGGTCTGGCGGCCGTTTTTGTTGCCGCTGCGGCCTTTTACAACCCCGAGGCTTATGGTATCGGAATGAAAGGAGATATCGCGTTTTCCAGTCTTATTGAAATGTCGCTCGGTACGGCTATTGGTGCGATTACCTTCACAGGCTCTATCATTGCCTGGGGTAAATTGCAGGGCACCATTTCCGGCAAGCCCGTCTCCTTTGCCGGACAGCATATGCTCAACGCCGCCCTAGGTGCTGCGCTTTTCCTTTTAATCGTTATGCTTTGCACCACAGAGAGCACCTTTGTATTCTGGCTGATCGTGCTTTTGTCTTTCCTGCTTGGCGTATTGATGATTATTCCGATTGGCGGCGCAGATATGCCTGTGATCGTTTCCATGCTGAACTCTTATTCCGGGTGGGCTGCAGCCGGCATCGGCTTCACGCTCCAGAACAACCTGCTCATCATTGTGGGTGCGCTTGTAGGATCGTCCGGGGCTATTCTCTCTTACATCATGTGCAAAGGGATGAATCGCTCATTCTTCAACGTCGTTCTTGGCGGCTTTGGCGGCGATGATGCAACTGCAGCAGGCGGCGCTGATATGGGCGACCGCAGTGCCAAACTCGGTGCGGCTGAAGATGCAGCTTATATCATGAAAAACGCATCAAAAGTCATTATTGTCCCCGGCTACGGTATGGCTGTGGCACAAGCCCAGCATGCTCTGCGCGAGATGTCAGATATTCTCAAACGCGAAGGCGTCGATGTAAAATACGCGATTCACCCCGTTGCAGGACGTATGCCCGGTCACATGAACGTCCTTTTGGCCGAAGCCAACGTCCCCTACGATGAGGTTTTTGAGCTCGAAGACATTAACCGTGATTTTGCTCAAACTGATGTCGTTTATGTTATCGGTGCCAATGATATTACAAACCCTGCAGCAAAAACAGACACAACCTCGCCTATTTACGGCATGCCTATTCTGGACGTTGATAAGGCACGTACTGTTCTCTTTGTGAAACGCTCACTGGGGTCCGGCTATGCTGGCATTGACAATCCGCTCTTCTACGCAGATAACACAATGATGCTCCTTGACGATGCAAAGAAAATGACAGAGGATATTGTTAAAGCTTTAGAAGCGTAAGTAAGGTAAGTAAATACATGAACACAATTCCAGTACTGGAAGAACGTTTCTCTGAACCAGAAGGATGGCGTTGGCACGCCTTTAAAAACAAAAAAGGCAAACGCGTTCGCTATGGTTCAGTTTTCCCTAAAGACTCTATCCCTGATGCTATTATCGTCGGTCTGCCCGGACTAGATGAGTTCGCAGAAAAATATTTTGAGGTTGCCCGCACCCTGCTCAGCCGAAACCTTGCCTTTTGGGTGATAGACTGGCAAGGTCAGGGACAGTCCGAACGATCTAACGGACAGCATGACTTTGAAGACAATATTTCAGACCTGCATCAGTTCCTGAACGATTACGTTTTCCCTGCCAGCGTTCATCCTGACAGAGGTCGCATTGCACGCGTCATGCTTGGGCACTCCATGGGCGGTAATATCGGCTTGCGATATATGCACCAGTATCCAGATAGTTTCTTGTGCTCAATCCTCTCTGCACCGCTTATTGACATTGCAAAGCGCAGCCCTTTACCGATATCCTTGTCTGTCCTTTTACTATATACCCTGTTTCCCTTTCATAGGAAGCCTGCACCAGGTTATAAGAATCTCTTCCCGGACCGGAGACCAGAAGAGGCCGATATATTCTCCTCTGATGAAGCCAGACGAAAAATTCATAACCTCTGGCATATGTCGGACCCATCGCTAAAGATAGATCACGTGACCATCGGCTGGTTACAGCAAGTCATGAAATCCTGCGCCAAACTTCAAAAGAAAAGCGTCTTAAAAAACATAAAAACCCCCACCCTTATTGGTATAGCAGGCAAAGAATCTCTTGTTTCTAATGCAGCTATAAAAAAGGCGGCACGTTTCCTACCAAACGCAGAAATTTTAGACCTCCCAGAGGCCAGACACGAAATTCTCGTAGAAACCGATGAGATGCGCGACCTTTTCTTCAAGGCATTTGATGATTTTTTAAATATTCACGTCCTGCAGAAAGAAGAGAGGTTGAAACCTTTCTAAAAGCATGTCATTCTCTCATGGTCTTTAAACTAAAACTATTGAGATGAGAGTTCCTTGATCATGATAATGGACGATGATAAGAAATTTAATAAGCTACGTTTGAGTGATCGCATTCTATTTGCGCTTGATCTGGCATTGAACCAGAGTGACCTTGAAATTTCAGAATCCTTATTCAAAGCACTTGAGATGGCGATGACCCGCAACACCGGCGGCGGTGAGTTTATCGAAAGAAGAGATTATCCAAGGGAAATGGAAGAAGCACTGACCCGCTTGGAAGAGGTCAGAAAAAGCAAGTTGTAACATCTCGTTAAGTCAAACTTGTAGCTCAATTTAGTGTCAAAAAGGCTGTAATTAGCACTTTTACAGAGTCTTCTATAGAAACAGAAACGACACAAAAGTAGTTCTTCGATAGAGCAAAAGCAATGTGTGTCCGGCTTTACGGATCATATCCTGCGTGTCCTGTCGCTTGTGGAATGCGGCATTGTCCATAACGATGACAGCGTTTTCAGGCAGTTGCGGCAGTAAATCCCGTTTTACCCATGCAGTAAAGATGCCTGCGGTAATATTGGCAGGGAACAATCCCACTTGTGAGCAACGCTGTCCTACCGACGCATAACCGTGGGTGCGGGGCATATCATGCGCAAAGCCGCTTTCATCAATATAGACAATCGGGCGTCCCTGATATTCATGCATCTTTATAATGGTCTGGAAGATACGCCGCGCGCGCTCATATTGGTAGGCATCAGGGTATTCCAGAATGTCACGCGCCAGGGCGATCATGTCGATCTTTGTCGCCGGCTTGTTGCGCATTTTCATGGGGGCGGGTTATAATGGATTGGCTATAACGGACAAAGAAAAAGCCTTCCTAAAGGCACAAGGAAGGCTTTTCTCAAGCGATGAGATGAATTTCCGCGAAAAAAACAACACGAAAAAAGGATAATAGACGACCGAATTAGTTTGCCGAACTAATTTGCCTGCCGCCGCAAGAAAGCAGGAATATCAAGTTCTGACTCACCATGCTGTGAAGCAGGTTTCGCAGGACCATCAATACTCAAGCTTGGTTGAGATGGTTTTTGTTGAATATCGGAACGCCCGGATGTTTCAACAGTTTGTGTTTGTGACTCATCTTTACGGCCATGCCCCGTAATACGCTCAAACAAGGAAGGTGTTTTCCTCCGCTGAGAAGAAGCACCAGGCACAGGCGGCTTAAGAGAAAGACCGGAAGGTCCAGGATGCATTGTGGTCTGAACAGGCGCATGAACGGGCGCAGATAGCGGCGCAGATGGCATAGAAGACGATGATGGCAATCTGGGCCCCAACCCTGATTCCACCTGCTGTCGCGACTGACCGGATATTGACAATGACATATCACCAGAATAGCCTGATACAGGAGCAGGTGTTGATACAGAGGCTGCCATAGCGGCTACAGCCGGCACAGGTTGAGCCGAAACAGGTGGGGGAGCAGATGGCATAGACGGCACAGGAGGAATAAAACCATCCTTATAACGTTCGCCACGAATTAGGGTTTCCGGAATATCAGGTTTTGTCGTCAACGAAGAGAGATCCATTGCAGGCTGCGCAAAATCCTGTTGTCTGAACATATCGGCTTCTTTCACCTTATTCATTCTGACTGGCGCAAAAGAACCGGAAGAAGAAGATGATGAAGATGATGATGATGAATCCTCATCTTCTTCACTTTTTGCATTCGCATCCGTCCGCGGTGTCGCTCTTTCAAAAGTCACCCCGCCTAATGGCTTTGTTTTTTTCTTCTCGACCGTATCAATACCTGTCGCTACAATTGAGACCCGCATCAGGCCGTCCATAGTCTCATCAAAGGTAGAACCAAAAATAATATTCGCATTTGGATCTACTTCGTCACGAATGCGGTTACACGCTTCATCTGCTTCGAACAGCGTCATATCATAACCACCCGTAACATTAATAATAACGCCATTAGCCCCCTTCATAGAGACGTCATCCAGTAGCGGATTATTAATAGCAGCCTCTGCTGCTTCAATGGCACGTTTATCACCAGAGGCCTCGCCTGTCCCCATCATCGCTTTACCCATTTCGAGCATAACAGAACGAATATCGGCAAAATCCAGATTAATAAGACCGGGCATAACCATCAAATCAGTTACACCGCGTACACCAGACTGCAAAACACTATCAGCCATTTTAAAGGCTTCAGAGAACGTTGTTTTTTCATTAGCCACACGGAACAGGTTCTGATTTGGGATAACGATCAGTGTATCCACATAATCCTGCATCTGCCGGATACCTTCTTCGGCCATTTTCATGCGAAGATTACCCTCAAAATGAAACGGCTTTGTCACCACACCGACGGTCAAAATCCCCTTTTCCCGACAATGCTTTGCGATCACCGGTGCGCCACCCGTACCAGTCCCGCCTCCCATACCGGCGGTAATGAAAGCCATGTTAGAACCCTCCAGATAAGCCATAACATCATCCAGAGATTCCTCAGCCGCAGCTTCTCCCACTTCAGGACGCGCCCCGGCACCCAAACCGCCTGTTACGGCCACGCCTAACTGAAGGCGGTTATCAGCAAGAGACTGCTCCAACGCTTGAGAATCCGTATTACAAACCAGGAACTCCACACCTTCCAGGTTGGAGCTAATCATATTATTGACAGCATTTCCCCCTGCACCGCCAACACCAATAACCGTAATCTTAGGTGACAATTGCTTTACCTCTTTTGGCTGCATTCTAATATTAATCATTTCAATGGACCCCCGTTGACGAGATGATGTCGCGATTCTATTTTTATTTTCACTGTAATAAAAGGGTAAAAATATGAAGCACGCTAAGAACTCACACTATTTTCCCTTCTTTGACCAGGCAAAACCTTTTAAAAACCTTAAAGAAGATTTGGATAAGAGATTCATCCGACTCAGTTTTTTGAATTTTGACACAGACAGCATCACAGCACAAATAAGTTAATCACAAATACCTGTGGATAAGTGAATAAGAAGAAAAATAAATCTCTCTTTTCGAAAAACAAGGGCTATCACACCTTTTTTAAACAGGGAACTCTTTTGTTCACAAAGTTATTCACAGACTTATCCGGCGCAATATGTTTACCAATTCTCCCGCACCCATAACTTGAAACGTTCGAATATGCTGCCATATTCTACATTCGCAAGAATTTGATCCGGCATTTCGTCTGTACATTCTGTGAGATAGTTCAAAAGCCCTGCCACAACGGTAAAAGGCGGTGCATTTGCGGCTTCAGCCAGCCCGGTAAGGCGAATAGGAAAACCAATACGCACCTGCTTATCCAGCACAAGTTTGGCCAGATCGACCAGTCCCGGTAATTGGCTGGCCCCGCCGGTCAAAACAACGCGGCGACCAACCATATCCCCCAAACCGGAATCCTGAAGACGAGCGCGGACAATTTCAAAAATCTCTTCCAGACGGGGCTGAATAATACCAATCAAAACAGCACGCGGCACATGGTTAGGCTGGCTATCATTGTCTTCTCCAATCTGAGGCACATTAATCAGCTCTTCACGATCACTATTGGCCGCCATAGCACTGCCATAAAGCGTTTTAAGACGCTCTGCATCAAGGATAGAACAGGAAAGCCCCTTGGCTATATCTTTACTTACATGCTTTCCGCCAAGCGGAATGGCGTCAACATACAGCAAACGCCCTCCTTGAAAAACGGCCATAGAGGTAACACCACCTCCCATATCAATAACGGTACAGCCTAAATCTTTCTCATCTTCAACGAGACAGGATAATCCCGCCGCATAAGGTGCCGCACATAAGGCTTTAATATCCAGATGGCTCCGCTCAATACAGGTTGCCATATTCCGCAAAGCCCCCTGATTGCCGGTGACCATATGGATCCCTACATCCAGAGTCTGTCCATACATACCTCTGGGTTCACGAATAAAATCATTCCCATCCACGCGGTAATTGATCGGAATAGTATGAATTAGTTCTTGCTCTTCACCAAATTTTTCTTCCTGAGATTTTGCAAGGACGCGGCGCACATCATTGTCTGTGATTTCCTGACCGGAAATCTGAACATTCACATCCAGATGATGGGAGTAAGTATGAACACCCGGCACATTCAGTATCACTTCGCGCAGAGGATATCCCTTCATTCTACTGGCTGCCATATGCTCTGCGGCATGGACAGCATGACGAATAGCCCCCTCAGCCGTCGATAGATCTGTAATTGTGCCGTTCTCAATACCCCTTGAGGCTTGATGACCGATACCGACAACTTCGATAGAGCCTTCATCATCCATAACCTGTCCAACAAAACAGGCAATCTTGCTAGAGCCGACATCCAGAGCCGCTACAACCGACCCTTTTGTAATTACGCTTCCTGCCACTTAACCAATCTCTCTCAAAAATCCCCAATATTCTTATATGCCACTCTGGCTTTTGTATCCAGCTTTGTATTCACGTACAGCCCCTGGCGCGGTCCGCACAACGACGCGATCAACTTCGCGTACGTCAATGGTTTGCACTTCTTTATCAAGGAGCTTTTCCTCCTCCTGGGCCATAGACAGGCGCCGAAGTGCGATAACGGCATCATCTTCCGGCAGTTTCGCAATAGCGCCGGAGGCTAGATGCAAATCCCATCGTCTTTTTCCGATACGCACCGCAGAGGCTACACGCTCACGCACAAGCGGCTCGGAAAAAAGAATATCCATAAACTCCCGCACATGGTATGGCACATCGTCTCCGACCAGAACAATCAGATTTTTAAAAGGGGTTAAATCCTGTTCGCTCAGAACGATCCCTTCTTCATCAATGAGATGTAACTTCCCTTCCCGCTGCCACAGCGCAAGCGGTCTGCGTTCTTCAATTTGCACATAGACCGTATCTGGCAACCGGCGTTCAACATGTACGTTTTTTACCCACGATATTTTCTGGATCATTTGCTGTGCCGCATCGGGCGAAAAAGAAAACAAAGGATCACCTTTTTCAAGGTTTATAATGGCCTTTAGAATATCCGGGTCTGTATTCACTCGCCCTTCGACCAGTATATTCCGAACCGAAAAACCAGCATCCGCCGTCAATGCAATAACCTTATTTTGGGCTGCACTCAGGATTCTGGATGGGATATCACTTAGAGCAAACCAGAACACGGCCCACAACAGCACAGCAAAAAAGCTCAGCAAGCCGCCATAATGTCCCGCAATATGCGTTACTCTTTCCCCGAAATGCGCTATGCGGCCGAGGAAAGGGATGGGGAAGAAGAGGCTATATGACTTTGTTGCTTTTCGTGACATTGAGCGGTTTCAACCAGATGAGAACAGAGTTCGACAAAAGACCGGCCATTGCGGATGACCTGTGAAGGACCAATAGATGCCGCCGTTAACCCGGGCTGTGTATTGATTTCCAAAAAGAAAAGCCCTTGCTCTCCCCTTTGTTCATCAAAGCGAAAATCACAGCGCGCGAGTCCCGTGCATCCGATGCTATTATACACAGCTTGTGCATTTTTCAGAGCCAAATCGTAAATATTTTTTGGAATATCAGCCGGCAGCACGTAATCCGTTCTTTCATCACGATATTTTGCCTCATAATCAAAGAATTCTGTTTTGGAAATAATTTCCGTTACGCCTTGCGCCTCACCATCCAGCACGGCCACAGTCAGTTCACGTCCCGGCACATATTCTTCGACCAGCACATTTTCACCAAACGTCCAGTCCTCTTCACCCAGCGGGGCCTGATTACTGTCATCCAGCACCAGATGAATACCAACACTAGAGCCTTCACAAGGCGGTTTTACAACATAAGGCGCAGGCATAACATGTCCTGAAAGCACGTCGCTTTTACTCGCAAGAACTCCTTTTGGAGATGCTACACCAGCCATAGCGGCCACCGCTTTTGCCATAGGTTTATTCATCCCAACTGCCGAGGCCAGTATATTTGAATGGGTGTATGGAATTTCCAGAATTTCGAGCACGCTCTGAATCATACCGTCTTCCCCGCCACGACCATGCAAATTGTTAAATACCGCATCAGGCTTTGGTGTAAGCTGTGCCATTAAATCATTCAGATCCTTTTGCACATCAACAACTTTAACATCATACCCACCATCACGCAGGGCCTGCTCAACCTCTTTCCCCTTATCCAGAGATACCTGACGTTCTGCTGACCAGCCTCCCACTAACAAAGCAACTTTCTTAATCACAACAGTCTCCCTTTTTTCCAATTCGTCCATCGTTATTTAAATACATAATATAGCGCGAGATATAATACGACATAATAACGCACGCGCTATCCTCGTGAAAGGCCCTCAAGCTGATTCCAGAATTGTCATCGTATCATGTCATCCGGTTTTTTCAAGTTAATGCACCTGAAGCCCCGTGGTGATTTATTGAAAAAAGAAGCGTTTTTGCGAAAGGCTTCTGTAATACCGCAATATCGCCAATGTAACAAAGCGCAACAAAGCGTGATTTGTTCTGGGAAATAAGTCTGTATATAGTCAGGCTATAAAAAAGCAATATAGTAAAGGCGTATAGAGACCACCATGCAACATACCGTTTCTTCCACAATTCCTTTAAACGGCGTAGGACTTCATTCCGGTGCAGATATTTCGATGAAAATTCATCCGGCACGCCCGGATCATGGCATTGCGTTTATTCGCCGTGATGTGAAAGACAGGTATAATCGCATTTCTGCTGTTTGGAACCGGGTTGTTGATACGCAGCTTTGTACGGTGGTGGGGAATGATGCCGGCGTGACAGTCGGTACGATTGAGCACCTTATGGCAGCGTTGCGTGGCTGTGGTGTAGATAATGCGGTTATCGAGCTTGACGGACCGGAGGTGCCTGTTATGGACGGCAGTGCGGAAACCTTTGTTCAGGCAATTGACTGCGCAGGTCTTTATGTTCAGAGCAAACCACGTCGTGCCATTAAAATCCTGAAAGAAGTGAGTATCGAAGACGGTGATAAAAAGGTATCGTTGAAACCGGCAATTAGCTCCTCTTTTATCGGAAAGATTGATTTTGATCACCCGGCGATTGGGAAACAAGAGTACAAAATTGAGCTAATGAACGGCGCTTTCCGTTATGAAGTCGCAGAGGCCAGAACATTTGGCTTCATTGATGAAGTACACGAACTTCGCAAAAGGAACCTCGCACAAGGCGCGTCGTTTGATAATGCGGTCGTGCTGGATAACAAGCGTATCCTGAACAAGGAAGGCTTGCGGTTTAACAGAAATGAATTCGTACGTCATAAAATTCTGGATGCGATTGGTGATCTGTATCTCGCCGGCGGCCCGATTTTGGGGACATATGAAGGCGTCAAGATGAGCCATGATCTAAACAACAGACTCTTGCGCAAATTATTCGCAACCAAAGACGCCTGGACCTACATAGATCTCTTCGTCGATATTGACGGCGTGGATAGCATCACACCGATCATGACAGACGAGCGTCCGGCTGTCCTTTCCATTTCTTTATGATTTATTCAATAGAATTTTTCTTTGGTTTTTTTATATTTTACTCTTGTTCTTTTAAAAACTTGGTAGAAAATAGCCCTATGACTGATTTTTCGAGAAAACCATTTTTGGTAGCTTTTATAGCGGTAAGCTTGCTCCTGTCTGGCTGTATGGGAACGGGTGTCGGTACGGATGATCCTCAAGTAAGACGTCCGCCTGAAGAACTTTATGCTGATGCGCAAACCGCAATGGAAGGCAAAGAGTATTTAAAGGCTGGCCGGCTTTTTGACGAAGTGGAACGCCAGCATCCTTACTCTGAATTTGCAACAAAAGCGCAGCTCATGGCAGCCAGGGCTGCTTATAACGATCTTCGTTATGACGAGGCTGTTATCGCGCTTGATCGCTTTATAGAGCTTCATCCCGGCAATGAGGATGTTGATTATGCCTTTTATTTGAGGGCCCTTTGCTATTATGAGCAGATCACCGATGTACGCCGGGATCAGGCGATGACAGGCATGGCCCTTGAGGCCCTTGATGCGCTTTTAAAGCGTTATCCGAACAGTAAATATGCGAGAGATGCCGCCCTGAAACGGGATCTGACACTGGACCATCTGGCAGGCAAGGAAATGGAAATCGGGCGTTATTATTTGACCCGCGGCCATATTAACGCGGCGATTAACCGTTTTCAGTATGTGATCAAGGAATATCAGACCACAACCCATGTGCCAGAAGCCCTTCACCGTCTGGTCGAGGCTTATATGATTTTAGGGATCGAGCAGGAAGCTATGCGTGTGGCAGCGGTGCTGGGGCATAACTTCCCGGGGAGTCAGTGGTACAAGGATAGCTACGCTTTATTGCACCCGGATCAACGACAGGTATTGCTCGAAGGTCGTTCATGGTTAGATAAGACGGTTGATTCGATTTTGAAGCCGGAATAACTAAAAAGAATGCTAAAAGCACTTCACATTAAAAATGTTGTTCTGATAGAGCAGCTATCCCTGTCTCTTGAGGGAGGATTGTGTGCGCTAACCGGTGAAACAGGTGCCGGTAAATCTATTTTGCTTGATTCCCTAGGGTTGGCATTGGGACAGCGTTCTGATGCGGGGTTGGTCCGTAAAGGGGCTGAAAAAGCCTCTGTGAGTGCTGCGTTTGACCTGCCGGATTCTCATCCCGTTTATAACATCATAAAAGCGCACGATCTGGTGCTTGATGAAACACTTATCTTACGCCGTGTGGTGGGTAAAGATGGCCGCTCACGTGCCTTTGTAAATGATCAGCCGGTCAGTGTCTCTTTGTTAAAGGAGATCGGGGCGGCACTTGTCGAAATTCATGGTCAGTTTGAAACGCAAGGGCTCCTTAACCCTAAGACACACAGGCTTCTTCTTGATTCTTATGCGGGGCTACAAAATACGGTGCAGCGTCTGGAAGCCCTGTGGCAAAGCTGGGCTCTTACCAGAAAAGAGCTTAAAGAAGCACAAACCCAAGCCATAAAGAACCGTCAGGAAGAAGACTATCTTCGCCAGTCTGTGGAGGATTTGGAAGCCCTTGATCCGCAAGAGGGGGAAGAGAAAAACCTCGCTGATTTACGAGAACGTCTAAAGCATCGCGAATCTGTAGTGCAAGCCCTTTACGCGTCCAGAGAGGCTGTATTCTCGGAAGATGGCGCAGAGGCTACGCTGCATCAGGCTTACCGAGTATTGGATAGAATCGCTGATAAAGGTGGCTCTGCCATTGAGAGCGTTATAAATGCACTGGATCGTGCTTTGGCTGAGCTACAGGAAGCAGGAGCTGAGATCGATTCTGCCTTTGCCGATATGGAAGAAGGAGAACATTCTCTGGAGGCCATTGATGACCGTCTTCATGCCTTGAGAACTCAAGCCCGGAAGCATAATTGTACAGTGGATGATCTTGTTGGAGTGAAAGAAACACTCTCCGAGCAACTGGCTCTGATTGATAATGAAGAAGGCGTATTATCAGATCTGGCGCAAAAATGTGATGCAGCAAGAAAGACCTATATCACATTGGCACAGGAAATTCACAAAGAACGCAAAAAAGCCGCTGAAAAGCTTGATGAAAAGGTGGGAGAAGAGTTGCCACCCTTAAAGCTTGAGAAAGCACGCTTTATGACGGAGGTGCAGGAAAAACCTGAGCTAAACTGGGGGGCACAGGGGCTCGATGATGTTCGTTTTCTTGTGACAACAAACCCTGGTGCAGATCCCGGTCCTTTGAATAAAATTGCATCGGGCGGAGAGATGTCCCGCTTTATGCTGGCGTTGAAAGTCGTTATTGCAGAGAATGATACGGCGGGCTCATATGTGTTTGATGAGGTAGATAGCGGCATCGGCGGGGCAACGGCTGATGCTGTAGGGGAACGTCTTTCACGTCTGGCAAAACACCATCATATTTTAGTCGTTACGCATTCACCGCAGGTGGCTGCCCGTGCAGATCACCACTGGATTGTTAAAAAAGATGGTGCAAAAGAGGTAAGAACGAACATTACGACCTTAGAAGATTATGAAAGCCGACGAGAAGAAATTGCCCGCATGCTGTCGGGCGCAGATGTGACTCAAGAGGCAAGAGCGGCAGCTGAAAAATTATTAGAGACCGGAACATGAGTAATATGGGTACACTTTTTGATATGGATCTGGAAGATGCGCGCAGGCAGCACAAAAAAATTTCCGACGAAATAAAACATCATGATTTCCTTTATTATCAAAACGATGCGCCTGAAATTTCAGATTCCAAGTATGATTCCCTTCGTAAGACTTTGGAAAAGCTTGAGACACAATATCCGGTATTAAAGACGGCTGATAGCCCAACGCAGACGGTTGGCAGCATGCCTGCAAAGGGCTTTAACAAAGTGAAACATGCCGTTCCCATGCTGTCTCTGTCGAATGCTTTTTCAGAGGAAGATATAAGTGATTTTTTGACTCGTATCCGGCGGTTTTTAGGGTTATCCGAAACGGATGGTATTAAAATTGTTGCAGAGCCTAAAATAGATGGTTTGTCATGCTCATTACGATACGAATCCGGCAAGCTGGTTTTGGCCGCGACCAGAGGCGATGGACAGGAGGGGGAAGATATCACCCGCAACGTTCAATCAATAGATGACATTCCAAAACAATTGCCAGAAAGTCTCTTGGATGTTATGCCGGATGTCCTGGAAGTGCGCGGTGAGATCTATATGGGACGACATGATTTTGCTGCATTGAATAAGCGCCAGCAGGAAGTGGGAGAAAAAGTTTTTGCGAATCCAAGAAATGCTGCAGCAGGCTCTGTCAGACAGCTTGATCCGTCAATTTCGGTCCAAAGACCATTAAAAATGTTTGCATATGGTTTGGAGACATTCGGCGGGCTTTCCCATATTTTAACACAGCACGAAAAATATGAACTTCTGAGAGAAGCAGGATTCAGGCAACCTGATTTTGTAGAAATCTTTGATGATGTCTCTGGGCTTATGGCGCATCATGATATGGTTTTGAAAGAGCGGCCTGTGCTGGATTATGATATTGATGGCATGGTCTATAAGGTTGATGATCTGACATGGCAGGAACGGCTTGGTTTTGTTTCCCGTGCCCCCCGCTGGGCGATTGCGCATAAGTTTCCGGCCGAGCGGGCCGTCACCATTTTAAAGGATATTGACATTCAGGTTGGCCGCACCGGTGCCTTGACACCTGTCGCCATTTTAGAACCTGTGACGGTTGGCGGCGTGGTTGTCTCCCGTGCGACGTTGCACAATGAAGATGAAATTGAACGCAAAGGGGTCAGGGCCGGTGACTATGTCGAAATTCAGCGGGCTGGTGATGTGATACCGCAAATTCTGCGCCCTTTACTAGAGAAGCGCCCCCCCGATTCAAAACCCTTTGTGTTCCCGGATCATTGCAAAGAATGCGGTTCTTTGGCGATCAGGGAAGAAGGCGAAGCGGTACGGAGATGCACTGGCGGTCTCATTTGTCCGGCGCAGGCGGTGGAGCGTCTAAAGCATTTTGTCAGCCGGGATGCCTTTGATATAGAAGGTTTTGGCAGCAAAATTGTTGAACAGCTTTTTGAAAAGGGAATTTTGAAAAGTCCCGCCGATATTTTCAGATTGTCCGATATCAATGAAACCTTATCTCCCCCTTTGCAGGACCTTGAAGGATGGGGAGCATTGTCCGTTCGTAACTTATTGGCAGCCATTAACAACAGGAAAACCATATCGCTTGACCGCTTTATTTTTGCGCTTGGCATCCGGCATGTAGGACAGGCAACAGCAAGGCGGCTTGCCGCTTTTTATGGTTCCTTTCCCCGGCTTGAACAGCAGATGATGGACGCGCAAACACAAGAAAACCAAGCTTATCAGGAATTATTATCCATTGACGATGTTGGTCCCGCGGTAGCGGATGAGCTTGCTGCTTTTTTTGCTGAACCTCACAATCAGACCGTTTTGACAGATTTGTTATCTTTTCTGGACGTTGAGGATTATAAAATGCCTGAACGTATTGATAGCCAAATCGCTGGTAAAACGGTTGTTTTTACAGGAAGCCTCTCTTCCATGACTCGTGCAGAAGCCAAAGCCAGAGCAGAATCTCTCGGGGCGAAAGTATCCAGCTCTGTATCAGGGAAAACAAACTACCTCGTAGCAGGCGAAGATGGCGGTTCAAAACTAAAAAAAGCCAAAGAGGCCGGTGTCACAATCCTGACAGAAGAAGAATGGGCTGTTTTAAGCCGTTAGAAGATTCTGTGCATCAAAGCTACAGGATTCTCGGCAACAACCTGAAAATCTCTACTCTGATTTTTTTAGGCTTTTGCTGAGAATTTTATGTTTTATCCCAACCCTTCTAACTTCCCAGCGTAGCGTGATTCCGGTTTCCTTAGATATCCGGTTTATGAGCTCTTCCCCCAAAGTTTCCAGATCGGACGCCGTGGCCTCCCCTGTGTTGATCATGAAATTACAGTGTTTTTCAGACATCTGCGCCCCACCGATCCGCAAACCGCGCCCCCCGACTTTATCTATGAGCTGCCAGGTTTTTGTTTCTTCCGGCAAGCCCGCTTTTGATAAATCTTCCGCAGAGGGATTGGCGAAGGTGGAACCGCCTGTGCGTTCCCTTAAAGGCTGTGTTTCTTCCTTTCGGGCCTTGAATTCTGCTATGCGCGCTTCTATACGGGCGGGCGTATCTGTGTCTCCCCTGACAATGCAGGATGTAAAGATGAAATCGTCCGGGACTTCCGTATGACGATAGGACATCCCCATGTCTTCCGGTGACAAAATATGTTTCTTCCCTTCCCGATCCAGCGCATGCGCTTCTATCAGAATATCTTTCATCTCTGTCCCATACGCCCCCGCATTCATGCGGAGTGCACCGCCGAGTGTGCCCGGAATAGCCGCCAGAAATTCTAGTCCACCAATCCCCTCTTGTGCTGCCGTTTGGGCCGCATTACCATCCAGCGCGCCAGCGCCAATTTTTAAAGTCTGGCTATCTATTCTTTCAATATGTGTAAAAGCACGCCCCAAACGCACCGCCGCGCCAGGCAAACCACCGTCACGGACAATGACATTAGAGAGAACACCAAAGGCATGAACATCCCCCTCATAGCCCTTTAGAAAATCGGCTAAATCCTCTTCATCTTTTGGCTTGAAAAGAAGCTCTGCCTTTCCCCCGCACCGAAACCACCCGGACGATCCAAGTGGTGCCTTTTCTGTTATGCGACCACGAAGGTTAGAAAATAAGTCAGCACTCATTCATATCCCCCGGCAATTCGTTTGCCCATTTGGAGACATCGCCAGCCCCAAGAAAGAGCACATAATCGCCCTCACCCGCCAAATCCGAAATCATAGAGGCCAGATCCTTCCGGCTAGACAAAAGGTGGACATCCCTGTGACCATGGGCCTTGATCCCATCTGCCAGATGTTCCTTATCTGCTCCTTCAATAGGGTCTTCTCCTGCCGGATAGACATCCGCCACAATCACAGTATCCGCCTCATTAAAGCAGGTACAAAACCCGTCAAACAAATCAGACAGACGTGAATAGCGATGTGGCTGGACAAGCGCGATAATTTTGCCATCTGTATCACCGACCGCCTGACGCGCCGCTTTTAAAACCGCTTCGATCTCAACCGGATGATGAGCATAATCATCAATAATCGTCGCGCCATTGATCTCGCCCGTTTTGGTAAAGCGGCGTTTTACGCCTGTAAAATTCTTAAGGGCTTTCCGAATAGCCTTGTCTTCCATACCAAGCGTCAATCCCACAGCAATAGAGGCCAGCGCATTTTGTACATTATGACGGCCTGGCATCGGCAAATACATATCCTTTAACACCCCATCCGGCGTTTGCACATCAAAGGCACTGCCTATGCCTTTTGTTTCAAGATTAAGCACGCGGACATCAGCTTGCGGATTAAAGCCGTAGGTCACAATTTTTCTGTCTGTCAGCTCCGGCACCATAGCTTGTACTTCAGCATGATCCAGACAAAGCACGGCAAAACCGTAAAACGGGATATTCTCAATAAACGCTTTAAACGCTTTACGAAGATTTTTAAATTCGCCGTAATGCTCCATATGTTCCGGATCAATATTGGTAACCACCGCCACGGTCGCTGGCAGGCGCGTAAAAGTCCCGTCACTTTCATCCGCTTCAACGACCATCCATTCGCCCTTCCCCATACGGGTATTCGTACCGTACCGGTTCACAATCCCGCCATTGATCACGGTTGGATCAAAATTACCTTCTTCCAGCATCGCACTGACCAGCGTTGTTGTCGTCGTTTTCCCATGCGTCCCACCAACCGCAACAGCCGATTTCATGCGCATCAATTCAGCCAGCATATCAGCCCGTCTAATAACGGGAATTTTTTTGCTCCGCGCTTCTTTCAATTCAGGATTATCCGGCTTAATCGCAGATGATACAACAACAGCGGTCGGGAGTTCGTCTGCTTTTGTCACCAGATTTTCAATCTTATGCCCGACATGCACAACCATGCCTTTATCCTGCAAACGCTTCACATTCAGACTGTCTGATAAATCAGAGCCCTGCACATCATAGCCGCGCGCATGAAGCACTTCCGCAATACCGCTCATGCCGATACCGCCTATCCCGATAAAATGGAGTGTTCCCACATCAAGAGGTTTTGGTCTCATGGTTTTCCTTCGTAATTTTTTACATTCTTTTGAATCGCAAAGACACTAAGGCACAAAGTTTTTCTGGTCTATAACAAAAACATAACATTATCTTCTACAAACAACGCCTGACCGTCTTTCAATACAAGCATTTGCTCTGAACCTTTATGATTATCAGCTATATCTTGTGCCATTTCCCCCATGGTCTCATGCTCCAGATGCGGCACAAAAAATAAATGTACGAGACCTAATCCTTCTGTATTATCCAAATTAACAATATCTGGATTATCCATGGGAGCAATAAATTCAATATCAGGACACGCAACAACGGAGCCAGCACTTGAGCCTATATAGATCATCCCATCATCTAATCTTTTTTGTAATAATTCCTTAAAAAAGCAATTCTTCATATACTTCAAAAGGAAAAAGGTATTCCCTCCGCAGATATATACTATATCGGTTTCGTCCAAAACATCTTTAACTTCTTGTTTTGTTTTTCCCCTTAAATCATAGCACGTTACACTCGCTCCATGATTTTCAAACGGTTCGATCTCAGTTTTTCGATCTGGCGTGAAATTCTCCCCTATTGCTGCCGTTTCGATCAGCAAAACACGTTTTCCCGTTAGCTCTCCCAGATAGGGTAAAAAAGAATTAAACGAATAACAAAATTCAGAGGCTAGAAATAATTTCATTTTTCCCTTTCTTAACACCTAAAACACATACAACTAACAATTTCTCCGGCCCCTTCGTGCCTTTGAGACTTCGCGATTCATAAAAAGATGTTATCCCTTCCGGCCTTGCGTCAAGTCGTAAGAACGTGAGGCGTCCTTATCCCAGCCAGCGGCGAGAGCTGTTACGAGATTACCGAGTTTACGGGCGGCATCGGGGCGTCCGCAGGATCTTGAGGCTTCGGCCGCCCGGAACAACCTTTCAGGTTCCTGAAAAAAGGTCTCTAATCGTGCAAAAAGGGCCTCTTGCGTAAACTGATCCTGTTCGATGAGCCAAGCCCCACCGCAATCAGATACCGTTTTCGCATTTACTTTTTGCTGTTGATCCGCGTGATGAGGATAGGGCACAAAAATTGCAGGCCGGCCGGCTGTTGTTACTTCTGCCACTGTACTCGCACCAGAGCGACCGATAAAGAGATGCGCCTCACCCAGCAGCTCTGACACATTATCAAAAAACGGTGCAAGCTCTGCCTTGATATTGGCTTCTTTATACAAAGCTCTGGCACCTTCCATATCCTCGACGCGGCATTGTTGCACCACATCAATCCGTTTTTTCTCCTCAGGCGGTAGCTTGGCGAGCGCAGCCGGTACGACTTCACTAAAAATCCGTGCCCCGAGCGACCCCCCCATAACAAATATCTTGAAAGGCCCGCCTTTTTCCAGAACCGGATAAGGCTTTGTAAAAAGAGCGGCCACTTCCTGACGCACTGGATTCCCGACAACAATGGCGCGCACGGCATCCGTTTCATCCAGACCTTCCCAATGCGGCAAGGATAACGCGACACGATCAGCCTTTGGGGCCAGAAAGGCATTCGCCTTTCCGAGCACCGCATTTTGTTCATGAATGACCGTCAGAACACGCCGCTTTTGAGCCGCATACACCGCAGGCACAGACGGATAGCCACCAAAACCGACAACAACGACCGGATTCAATTTCTTTACTAAAGAGCGCGCCTGTATAAAGCCAATCCCCATGGAGAAAATACCCAGCAGCTTGCCTGTAAGGCCACGTCCCCAGGCCCCCGAACTCAACACATAGAAAGGAACATTTTCGAAATGGCTTTCATATTTTTTGCCGCGCTTGTCTGTCGCAAGTGCCACATCATAGCCACGGGATATCATATCTTTTGCCAGAGCTGCAGCGGGGAAAATATGTCCCCCTGTCCCGCCTGCACTTAAAAGGATAAGTGGCTTTTTACTCATGTTTTTCGTCCCTTCCCTATACCGGAGCGCGCCCTGCGCCGCGTCAACGCCAAAACCATCCCCAAAGACATGGACATAGACAACAAAGAAGAACCGCCATAGCTGATGAGCGGCAGAGTCATACCCTTGGTTGGCAACAGATCAAGGCTGGAACCCATATGAATAAGAGCCTGCAACCCAAACATGGTGAGCAACCCACCTGTTGCGAGAATGACAAACATATCCTCACTCTCCATCAAGCGATTAAACCCACGCAAAATGATAAAGGCAAAGAGACCAATCATAATAATAACAGAGAACAAGCCCCCCTCTTCCCCCAAAACGGAAAAAATAAAATCAGCGTGTGCATCAGGAATACGGAGTTTGACATCTCCCTGCCCCGGCCCGACACCGATAATGCCCCCTTCCTGAAAGGCCTCAAGAGATTTTTCTGCCTGATAATTCTCCTTGCCCGGATCAAGAAAACGGTCTATCCGCGTTTGCACATGATCCAGAGAAAAATAAATCAGCAGCATGCCGATCACACCGATACAGCCAAAGAAAAAGAGATAACGAAAAGGAAGACCCGCAAGAAAAATCTGCGCCATAAAAATAAAGGTCAGCACAAAAGTCATCCCGAAATCCGGCTGGAGCAACAAAAGTGTGATCGCCAGAAAATACATGCCGGCGCAAATCAGATTCCCTCTCGAAAAATCAGGGTTCTCTTTTTGCAAAGCAATGAGCCATGCCGCCACCACAGCAAAAGCAGGCTTGACGAATTCACTGGGCTGCAAAGAAAAACCAGGCAAATGAATCCATCGCTGCGCCCCTTTGATCTCCATACCAATGAAAAGAGTCATAAACACCAGCACAAGACCGACCGCAAAGATAAGGGAGGAAAAACGCCATATGTTCCGAGGATCAAGAAATGACACAGCTATCATAAGAATAAGCGCCGGGCCAACAAGAATGATGTGCTTAACAATAAAGTGACTGGGATCAAGCCCCACCCGTGTCGCGACAGAGGGACTGGCCGTCGTCACAAGCACAATGCCAAAAACAAACAAGGAGAATATAGCCGCCAGCAACCCCCAATCAATCGTCCACCACCAGCGCGCCAAAAGAGACTGATCTGTTCTGGGCACCGTTAGCACACTCATAAGGCTTTTTCCTCTGGCAGAGCTTCCACAAATTTTGTAAACGCATCCCCACGCTCTTCAAACGAGGCAAACTGATCAAAAGAAGAGCAGGCCGGCGAGAGCAGAACCGTCCCGGCCCCCCCAGGTGCACCGCGATTATCCTGTGCCATCCGGTGTGCTTCATTGACAGCGGCCTCCAATGTCCGGTTTTGGCTGTATGAAATACCATGATTATCAAGCCAGTTAGCAAACGAGTCCATGGACTCGCCGATCAGAAAAGCATGGCGAATATGATCCATGTAAGGTTCCAGACCATTCAGCCCGCCTTCCTTCTGACGGCCACCAACAATCCAGTAAACATTGCGATAATGCTTCAACGCATATGACGTCGCTGCCGCATTGGTTGCCTTGCTGTCATTGATATAGGCTACACCATTGATGGTACGGGTCAAAAACTGCCTGTGAGGTAAGCCTTTAAAAGAGGACATATGTTCCACAATGTCTTCGGGCTCATAACCATATACCCCGCGGATCACAGCATAAGCACAGGCCGCATTTTGATGATTATGCCCGCCGCGTAACCGTTTGGCTTCTTTCAAATCGAAAACGGCGCGCGGTTCGCCCTCCAGCGCATCAATAAGCTTACCAGCCTCAACATAGACACCTTTTTCCAAAGCCGTCTTGACAGACACCGGAATAATTTTCCATACATCTCTTTCTTGCAGCCTTTCAGCCATCAAACGGCAATGATCATCATCGACACCAAACACAGCAACGGGCAGCGTCTCTCCTTCAGCGCATGTATCGAACATCCGCTTTTTAGCCTCTATATAGCCTTCCATCCCGCCATGACGTTCCAGATGATCTTCCGTCACGTTAAGAAGCACAGCCCCCTTTGGCTTCAAGGAAGAGGTCAGATCCAACTGATAGGAAGAGAGCTCCAGCACATATGTCGCTTCTTTTTCCGATTTCAGGCTTTTCAGTTCAAGAACGGGCTTGCCGATATTACCACCCATTTCCACAACTCTGCTTTGCTTTAGAATATGGGCGATCAGAGCCGTCGTCGTCGACTTCCCGTTTGTACCGGTCACGGCAATCAAATCCGTATCAGGATCGGCACGGCGCAGAATCTCAATATCGCTGATGACGTTCACCCCCGCTTCCTTGGCACGCTGTACCAAAGGGTGAGGTTTGGGGTGTTCATGTGGAATACCAGGCGACAAAACCAGAAATTCAACATCATCAAACGACTCTTGCGAAAGATCGGTTAAAGAAACACCATCATTTTCAGCTTTTTCTCTCCTGCGTTCACTATCGTCCCAGGCCAGCAACGTTGCGCCAGCACGGCTCAACGCCTTGGCCGTCGCAAGACCGGAAACACCCAGCCCAAATACAGCCACTCTTTTACCTTTTACAAATGAAAGATTTACCATGAACTAACTATAACTCTCGTTTCTTTGTACATTACCTAAATTTTTAAAAACGCGAAGATCAATCTTCAGCCACGCTCTTTCCAGCAATAGCATGATTCTCAGGCGTCATTTCAACGAGCTGTATTCTTACATACTCTTTAGGGAGTTCAAGAGATTCACTAATAGCGTCCGTCACGGATGAAAAGAGCTTCTCTTTTTGCGCCTTTGTATGGCCTTCCATCATATTTACTGTAACCCACGGCATAATTTCAAACTCCCTTAAAAAACTATCTCAGTTTCAACGTTGCAAGGCCAATTAAAGCCAGAACAACTGAAATAATCCAAAAGCGTATCACAATTGTAGGCTCTGACCAGCCTTTCTTTTCAAAATGGTGGTGCAAAGGGGCCATTCGAAAAACACGTTTGCCGGTCAGTTTAAACGAAGCCACCTGCACGATAACAGAAACCGTTTCCAAAACAAAAAGCCCGCCAATGACAGATAGTACAATTTCGTGCTTCGTAATGACTGAAATAGCACCGAGGACACCACCCATGGCAAGGGACCCTGTATCGCCCATAAAAATCATGGCAGGCGGTGCATTAAACCACAAAAATCCCATAGAAGCACCGACCAATGCACCGCATAGAATTGACAGTTCTCCGGTGCCCGGCACAAAAGGAATATGGAGATAATCGGCAAACACCGCATGCCCAATAAGATAACTGATCAGACCAAACGAAGCCGCCACCATTGCAACCGGCACAATTGCCAAACCATCAAGCCCATCTGTCAGGTTCACGGCATTAGACGCACCAATAATCACCAGTAACGCCCACGGCACAAAAAACCATGAGAGCTCTATAAAAAATTCTTTTAAGAACGGTACCGCCACATTACTATCCATGTTCTCCGGCAAAGCCGCCATAATGCCAAGCGTTGCGCCCGTTCCGATCATGAGCTGAAACAGAATCTTTAATTTCCCCGGCAACCCTTTGGAATTCCGTTTGGTCAGCTTCAAATAATCATCCGCAAAGCCAATCAGGCCAAACCCCACCATCACCAGCAACGCATACCAGACAAACATGTTCGACAAATCCGCAAGCAACAAGGTTGTGAGCGTGACAGAAATCAGGATCATCAAGCCACCCATGGTAGGCGTTCCGGCTTTATTTTCATGATCTGGGCCAATTTCCCGAATAGGCTGCCCTTCTTTCTGGATAGATCTCAGCCAGCGGATCATAGGCGGACCTATAATAAAGCTGAAAATCAAGGCTATCATAACAGCAAGTCCTGTCCGAAACGTAAGATACCTGAACAGATTAAAAAGAAGGAACTCATCAGAAAGAGGAGTCAGAAGATTATAAAGCATGATGTTGTCTTAAAATAGTGAACATTATCCTCTCAAAAAAACGAAAGGAGTCCATTCTTACCGCGAAGACGCGAAGATGCGAAGAAAAAAATGGCAATAATCACCGTCACAATTTCGGGAATCATTCAGAAACGATAACCACGCACAAAAAGGGCTAATTTCCAAAAGCCCTTTTTTTCTAATCTATTCTCTGTTCAGCTCTGTCACAAACAACAAAAAAGACAATACCTATACCACCCCTTAAATAGGTTTCTTCCTTAATTATTAAGGGCCGTTAGCAATGATCTTACACTTTCCTTCACTCATACGAACACATGCCCTGCGATCTTTTGACTCAGCACCAGGAGTATTTTCATCATGACTAGGCACAAAAACACGATAATCTGCGCAATACTCTCCCCCGTTACCTCTCTCACGGCTAAACTGAATAGAATCTCTTATAAAAATTGTGCCAAGATACGCACCATCTGGCAGTTTCATAGGATAGCTATTTTCTACCAGCTCTTTTTCGCTTTTACCATCCCATTTTTCTAAAACCTCTTTTGTAAAAAAATCTGTTACAGCCTCACATGGAAAGACACTTTCTGGCTGGACCGCTTTATCCACAACATCTTCGGCATTGTCTGGACCACTACTGCATCCCATAAAAAAAAGCGCACTCGCTGCCGCTAAAAACCTATTCACCAACTTCATAATATTACCTCCTATACCAACCATTAAGATTATGGTAAATACTATAACGTAATCTTAATGCTTTCCACAAGGTTTTTTTATAAAGCTTAATTCCTAATAGGAGCACACACAGTGCGCATTTCTGACTCCGTTCCCTGTCTCATTCCATCACCGGGCGTAAAAACACGATAATCCATACAATTCTGGCCCGTTTCTTCGTCAGGACATTTTGCTTTTTCAGACTCCTGAGCGGAACATCCGATAAATAAAACCATACTAACCACAGCTAAAAATCCATTCAGCAACTTTATAAAAACACCCTTTATGTTAAACGTTAAATAACATTTTTATTAACATAATAGTGTTATTCTTTCAATTTTTTTACAGTCTTTCTGATTTTATGTCTATCCGTGACTTTCTTTCCGTTTTTTCCGCATTTCCGGCATTTCGCGCAAGGCCTCTACGACGAGCTGCATGCGGGGTTTTTGGCCGCCGCCGCGGGAGCCTTTGACCATAACAACATCGCCGGGAACGAGGACATCCGGGACGATTTCGGCTAGTTCTGCGCTTTTATCCTTGTGCACAGCTTTTTGATCCTGTGGTAAAGCGTCGTGCAGTTTTCTCATAAGCGAGCCACACGTATAAACAAGATCGACATTAGCCGCTTTTAAGGGGAACGCGAGCTCTGCATGGTGACGTTCGGCATTTTCACCAAGCTCATACATATCCCCTAAAATAGCGATACGGCGACCACCCCGCCCCGGATCAATCATGGCCAAGACCTTAAAGGCCGCGCGCATAGCAGCAGGAGAGGCGTTATAACTCTCATCAATCAGGGTGATAGGATTACCGGCTTCCCCGCTGTCAATCATTTCACGTCTGCCTCGACCGGGGAGCGGCTCAATTTTCTCCAAAGCCTTAGCCGCTTTTTGCAGATCACCACCCAGCACTTTCACCGCCAAAAGGACAGAAAGCGCATTTTCAGCCAGATGACGACCAAGCATTTGCAGAGTCATTTCAACGGATTCGCCCATCACATCGGCATGCACACGCGTCCCGTTTGCGGCCTCGAGACAATCCAACATGCGGGCATCAGCTTGCTCATCTGCGCCAAAGCTATATACCGTTTCAATACCGTGAGTACGCGCTGCTTTTTTCAGTTGTTCAAAATGTTCGATATCATGATTCAAAATGACAATACCGTCTTTTTTCATACCGGCAAAAATTTCAGCTTTCGCGGCTGCGATTTCTTTTTCACCGCCCGGAAAATGTTCAATATGAACGGGCTTGATCGTTGTAATAATTGCCACATCAGGCCTGATTTGTTTTGTCAGCGGTATAATTTCCCCTGCATGATTCATCCCGACTTCGAATATGCCGTAATCGCTTCCTTCGTGCATCGAAGACAGTGAGAATGGCACGCCCCAGTGATTATTAAAGCTTTTACCACTGAAATGAGTCTGGCCTTGTGTAGCAAACGCCGCAGCCAGCATTTCCTTTGTCCCTGTTTTACCAACAGAGCCGGTCACCGCAATAATCTTTGCCGCCGTGCGGGTACGCGCCCCTTGCCCCAAGTCCTGCAAGGCCTTGAACGTATCTTCAACGATCAGCAGATTGTCCCCCTCCAGCGCATCTTCCGGCAACATAGAGACCATCGCCGCCACAGCCCCTTTATCAAGGGCGGCACGAACATATTTGTGTCCGTCTCCATTTTCTCCTTGAAGCGCAATAAATAAATCACCTTCCCTGACCGTACGGCTATCTATGGACAGGCCGGTTGCGAACCAATCCTCTCCGCCCTGCAAGCGACCAAAAACACTTTTTGCCGCTTGTTTTGCTGTCCAAATCACATGTGATGGAGCCATCTGATCTCCTGTCATTGTGCCGTCTCCTTTAATGCAAGAATTGCCGTTTCTGCCTGTAAAAGATCGTCAAAAGGCTCTACACGATCTCCTATAATCTGTCCTTGTTCATGGCCCTTACCGGCGATTAACAAAACATCACCATCCCCAAGGTCCTTAATCATGTCTAAAATCGCTTGCGCCCTGTCGCCTATTTCTTTTGCATCTGGTGCTGTTTCCAGCATGGCTTTGCGAATAAGAGCGGGATCTTCGGTACGCGGGTTATCATCTGTGATCACAACAAGATCCGCGAGGTCGTTTGCTATTTTCCCCATCATAGGCCGTTTCCCCGGATCACGATCCCCGCCACACCCAACAATACATACCAGCCTGTTTTTCGTATGAGGCCGCAAAGCTTTTAAGACATTCTCCAGCGCATCCGGTGTATGGGCATAATCAACATAAACAGAGAACTCTTTTCCTGTCGTATCCGCTTTAACCAGTTGCACACGGCCAGGCGGTGCTTCGAGCTGTTCCAGCAACGAGACGGCTTCATCCTGCACAGCCATGTTCTCCGCCAGAACCAACCCCAGTGCACACAAGCTGTTCATCACCTGAAAAGCACCCACTAGCGGAATTGACAAGTTATAGACCTTCCCAAAAACAGAAAGCTGCACATCCTGCCCATTGGGTACCGCTTTACGGGAGAGGAGTTTTATGTCATCTCCTTTTTCGCCATAGGAAATAACCTTTACATGACGGGCTTTGCAGATAATCCTTAAAGCCTGATATTCATCAACATCTGCATTCAGAACAGCAACCCCATCCTCATCCAGAAGATCTTTGAACAAACGGCATTTCGCATTAAAATACGATTCCATATCAGGATGATAATCAAGATGATCCCGTGTCAGATTCGTAAAAGCGGCTGCCTTTACATGCACCCCATCCAGTCTATGCTGATCCAGGCCGTGGCTTGAAGACTCCATCGCAAGATGCGTCACACCTGCTTTACACAATTTGGCTAACTCTTCATGAAGAGAGGCCGGGTCTGGCGTGGTCATGGAACCATAGCGGCTAATCCCTTTTCCATGTGCGCCCAGTGTCCCAAGACTTGCCGCCCTTTTTCCCAAAGCACTCCATATCTGTTGCGCAAAATGTACAGTGGATGTTTTCCCATTCGTACCAGAGACAGCCACAATATAGTCCGGCTGTTCGTCATAAAAAGATGCGGCAAGGCGCGCAAAGGCTTGTCTGGGATTATCAACCTCAATCAACTTCACGCCATCCGGACACGCTGTACCCGGCAGAGCCATAATAGCAACAGCACCATTTTTTACAGCCTCTTCTATAAAATGCGTACCGTCTGTCTTCGTCCCTGAGAACGCGGCGAACAAATAGCCTTCCCGCACTTTCCGGCTATCGCTTGTCAGTCCTTTAATGTCAATACCATCCAAAATCATAGCGAGCCCTCTTCCTCATGCGCGATATAACGTTTAAGCGGTTCTTCCGGAATAGGTCCCTGCTCTGGCACCATGCCAAGCAGCGGGGCCATCGACGCAATCACACGCCCTGCAGCCGGTGCCGCAACCCAGCCGCCTGTTGCGTACCCAAAACTCTCTCTTGTACCTTTTGGCTCATCCACCATGACAAAAACGGCATAACGCGGCGCATCCATGGGAAAAACCGCAATAAAAGATGAAATCAGCTTCTTACGATCATAAGAGCCATCAGCACTTTTTTCTGCCGTGCCAGTTTTTCCACCAACGAGATAGCCCGGTACATCGGCATTTCCACCCGTTCCTTCCGTCACAACAAGACGTAAAAGGCCTCTCATCTTTTTGGAGGTTTCCGGGGAGACAATCTGAAAAACACTTTCAGCAGGGCCTGATGATTTGATAAAAGTCGGCGATACGAAATAGCCCTCATTTACAATAGTCGAAACAGCCGTAATCAGTTGCAGCGGGCTAACGGCAATACCATGCCCATAGGAAGCTGTGAGGGTGTTAATGTCACGCCATGGATCCGGCACAATAGGCTTTCCGACTTCACCAATTTCAATATTAGCCGCATCCAGCAAGCCGAGATCAGCATAGAACTTCTTCAAATCCTCTGTCCCGATCATTTCCCCAATCAGCGCAGAACCGATGTTAGAGGAATATATAAAGACTTCTGGAATCGTCAGTTTGCGTTTCTGTGGATGATAGTCACGGATGAGAAAATGCCCGTACTTAATCGGCTCTGTCGCATCAAATTTTTTACCCAGTGCTACATTTTTAAGATCCAGCAACGCAGCCGTTGAAAAAATTTTGAACGTCGAGCCCAGCTCATACACACCAAGTGTTGCACGATTAAAGAGATTCTCAGCCGCTGCATGCCCCGGATGATGCGGGTCAAAATCCGGATAAGAGACAGAAGCCAACACCTCGCCCGATTTTACATCCATAACAAGACCGGCACCACCTTTGGCCCGGAAATCTGAAACAGCTTTTTTAAGTTCACGCCGCAGAATATGCTGAATTCTGATGTCCAGAGTCAGCTCAAGCGGTGCCTCTTCCCCTGTTACAAGCAGGTTGTTAAACGCCCGTTCAATACCGCCAAGACCGCGACCATCAACATCTGTATAACCCACAATGTGAGAAGTTAGTGCCCCTTCCGGGTATATGCGTTTATCTTCATAGCGGAAGGAAAGACCCGGATCCCCAATCTCAAGCACCCGGTATTGCTCATCCGGGGTCAGATTACGGCGTACCCAGATAAAACGCCCCTCTGACTGTAATTTCTGGAGCACCTCACCATAAACAAGCTCAGGAAAAATACGCACAAGGCCTTTGGCAGACCCTGCCGGATCAGAGATCAACTTGGGATCTGCATACAAAGAGGCCACACGCAAAGAGGTCGCCAGCAAAACACCATTACGATCCACAATATCGGAACGACGCACTTTATCTTTATCACGTACAACCATACTTTGTTCGTCTTTGTTTGAAAAAGAAGCCTTCATCGTCCCCTGAAGAACCATGACATCAAAAGCACGAATGGTAATCACGATAAAAAACAAACTAAAAACAGCACTTAAAAGAACCAGGCGTCCGCGTGCAAGAGCCAGCGTCGAACCCCGCTCCCCCATAATTTTTAAGGTTTTTCTTTGAAATGGATGAGAAAGCGTCATCTTTTCTCCTCCATCAGTTCATTAAAATTAATATCTTCACGTAATTTTTTCGTGACAGGCTCGGTCTTTTGGGAGGATGCCTCAGATAATGAATGAGATACCGACAAGGAAGCCGGTTGAGGCGTTAAGGAAGGTTTGCTTTTTGGCAGCGCAGGATAAAACGGCTCAGGCACTTCTTCGCCCTGATATTTTAACCGTTTGACCTGAGGCGACTGTAAATCGAGATATTTATCAGCCAGTTTTTCCAGCCTTTCCGGCTGGTTTAAGTACACCCATTCTGCTTTTAAAACACGAATAGATTCTTCTTCGCGGGCAATAGCCTGCTTTATGGATTGCAGCTCTGTTTCCTTGCTCTGAACATGTTGAGAGACACGGAACAAAAGGGTCCCGGACCCAATCGCCAGAACAAGAGCTACCAGTGTTGAAAGGCGCATAATTCTACTCATGACGCTTCCCCGTTCTTACAGCCGCACGTAATTTAGCTGAACGAGCCCTGGGGTTTTCTTTTGTTTCCGGCTCAGACGCAAGAACTGCTTTTCTGGACAGCAGTTTAAAGACCGGTTCAGGCCTGTCATGCTGTATCGCCTCCGGCATATGCCGTGACGGAGAGGGCACATCGCCAGAACGCTGTTTCAAAAATCTTTTAACAATACGATCTTCCAAAGAATGGAACGTCACAATTACCAGACGCCCACCTTCTTTAAGGATATGCTCCGCAGATTCCAGAGCCCGTTCAAGCTCTCCAAGCTCGTCATTCACAGCAATACGAAGAGCCTGAAAGGTCCGTGTCGCCGGATCTGTTTTTTCTTTTTTGTTATAAGGAATACTGGCCCGCACCACTTCAGCAAAGCGCGCCGTGCCGGTAAAAGGCTCTTCCGCCCGTGCCTTGACAATCGCCCGTGCCACACGCCGTGCAAAACGCTCCTCCCCATAAAGCTTAATAAGAGACGCGAGCTCTTCTTCCGTAGATTCATTCACAAGGTCCGCCGCGCTCATACCGACAGAGCGATCCATGCGCATATCCAAAGGCCCATCAAACCGGAAAGAAAACCCGCGCTCTGCCTGATCAAGCTGCATGGAGGATACACCCAGATCCAGCACAAACCCATCAAGTTTTTCAAAACCAGACTCCGCCAGACAAGCGCGCGCGTTTCCAAAGGTGCCATGAATCAAGACCAGACGATCCTGATATGCTGTTTTCCATTCCTCAGCCATAGCCAACGCGCTTTCATCCCGGTCTATACCCACAACACGACAATTCACTTTATCCAGAAAAGCGCGGCTATAGCCGCCGGCACCGAACGTGCCATCAAGATAAAGCTCACCCTCTTTTGGCTCCAGCGCATCCATAACTTCATTTAGCATGACAGGCACATGGCTCATGATACACTTCCTTTCGGCAGGGTCATCCCCTTCGTGCGCACCGCTTCACGCGCCGCAGCCCGCCGCGCATCAAAAGCAACTGGCTCCCATATCTGAAATTTTCGCCCAAGCCCGACAAAAGCCGCACGATCCGCAATACCAGCATAATCCATCAACTCTGCCGGCAGCGTAATACGGCCATCACCATCAAAAGAAAGCTGGATAGAGTCTCCAAAAACAGCCGTTGCCAGATCATCCTGTTCCTGAGAAAACAAATCAAAATGATCAAGCCGCGCCCCTATTTCATTCATATAGGCAAAATCAAACCCTTCAAGGCACTCATGCCCATGGGAACGGAACAGAAGAATTCCCTGGAAAGACTGATCTGCCAAAGCCGCACGAAAAGGCGCAGGCACAGAAACCCTGCCCTTTTTATCTACCTTATTAACAAAATGCGAAACGAACAGTGCCAAGACAAGCCTCAGTTAAAAGCACAAAAAGACGACCCAGTTGTCCTCGAATAGAACATCATGGGTATTTATGGGATAACATGGGATAGCATGGGCCGTCAAACAAAGTCATAAAAATACCCACGACAAAACTGTAGATATAACGATTTGGAATAAGAATATGTCCTACTCTTATTCTAAATCGTTACAAAAGCTTATCTTGAGTGATCTAATGGGGGCTCTAAAGAGAGAGATTTTTAGGCACGGCAAAACAACCGCCGAAATAATTATACGCTTCCTTTTTGGCTGACGAAAAAATATCGCTATCTTTTACTTCCTCTGGAAAATTATATCCGTCTTTTTCCACCGCTATTACCTGCCCACCTTTGCGTCTTATTGCAAACCAGTGAAAATTATGAATCTTCAATTCATAAGGGGTTTCATCTTTATGCCTAAAGAACAAAACTGCCGGTGTTTGCCCTTCAGAGACATTTTCCATACCGTCTTCCAACAAAGACAAGCCATCAAGAAGAGCATTTCGTCTTGTCTTTTCAGCAAAGGTATAAAAATCATCTTCTTTACAATCTGCAAGCTTTTGGCCGGATAACATGCCAGGGATCAGCCACTTCCCTTCATTTATATTAAGAGTAAGATTATAGCAGTTAGCAGAGGCACTCCTCATAGTACGCCACTCTTTAGGACGCCATTCAGGGAACGATGCCACAGCGCCCCTCCCTTTTAAGCCTTCCCATTGCGCTTGAAAAATTCTAGCTTCTTTTTCAAAATCTGTGGTTAGAAAAGACATTTTTTATTTAGCCCCTTTTTTTCGTGACCCTAACACACATAAAATATTTATGTCAAATATATGAAAAAACAGCCAGAATCGGGCTTTTGGGTAATTTTATAAATTATTTTTATGTTTTTATGAAAAAATATGTTGCATTTTACTAATGTTTTATGGTAACTAATATACATCATAGTGATAAACCAAATGTGTGTGGGGAGTATTTATCATGTTAGTTATTTTTTTAATGATTGCTTTGGCTGTCAATGGTGGGATGTATCTGGGTATTCTGATGTATTCAGCCTACAAGGTCTCTAGCCTTAACAGTAAACTAAGCTTTTCGCCAAATATCCGTACCTCTATGTTTTAAAAGAGGATTGTTTCGTGAATATTGATGTTTCCTTTGCATCCCCCGTGAAAACGGGGGTCTTAGGATGATGGTAAAATGGTATAAGAGAAAAAAAGGCTCAGCCGATCTATAAGCCGGGTTCTGTCTTCGCCAAAGCGAAGGATGACCATTCATCTGGATTATACGTTACCGCATAATTCAAGCAACCTACCCGGACCGCGATGCGAAAACTCATCCATGTGCAGTCCCTATTTGGTCTTGCTTCCGGTGGGGTTTACCCTGCCATTTCTGTTGCCAGAAACGCGGTGCGCTCTTACCGCACCATTTCACCCTTACCCAATAATCAGGCCTGATATATCAGGCGGTATATTTTCTGTGGCACTTTCCATCGGCTCACGCCGTCCGGACGTTATCCGGCACCGTGTTCCCGTGAAGCCCGGACTTTCCTCTCGTCAAAAGACAAGCGGCCATCCGATCGACTGAGCGAGATATAAATGCTCTTTTTTTTAAGAAAAATCAAGGAAACGCTTTTTCTAACAAAGAACCCAGCCGTTTTCCTGTCTCTAAATCGACTTCTCCCACCTTTTCAGGTGTCTTAAATATCTCAGGATAAAAATGACGCTGAAAGGCTGTAATCAGCGTTTTTTCATCACAGGACGGGTCATAACCGTAAGAGACAAGTGCCGCCTTTACATCCCCTTCCAAGGCAGGCACAGTTTTTGCGTCAGGCCATACCCCTATGCCTTTACTGGATAAATAGTGCCAGTCAAAGAGCTCTCCCGGATCTTTTTTTCTATCGGGCGCAATATCAGAGTGCCCCAAAACACGAACAGGACTGATCTCATATTTCGATATAATGTTTTTTGCTAACACGACGAGGCTTTTCATCTGAGCCTCTGGGAAAGGCCGGTAGCCGAAGTCATGCCCCGGATTAACCAGTTCAATCCCGATAGAGGCAGAATTTATATCACGTATCCCGGCCCAATAAGATACGCCGGCATGCCAGGCCCGTTTTTCTTCCGGTACGAGAATCTCAACAGCTCCATTCTCATCGATCAGATAATGTGCGCTCACTTCCGAATCAGGAGAACAAAGCCGTGTCATAGCAGCTTCCCTGGTTTTCATCCCTGTGTAATGAAGGATCAAAAAAGAAACAGGAGATGTACGATCATTAAAATTGGGAGACATAAAAAATATCTTTTTTCTATTTTTACTATTTATCAATCTTTTCCGTATCTAATTGAACCCACTTTAAAATTATTTTTGTGGGACAAAGAAAGGGTACAAAAATGAAATTTTCACTTAGTTTAGCCACTGCAGCAGTAGCACTTCTGGCCATGTCGGCCCCTGCTAAAGCAGAAATTTTAACAGACAAAATCGACACTAGCACAGCACACCGCTTTGTTAAATCACTAAACAGTGCCGTAAACCATCCGGATTTAGCTATTGGCCGCAACTTCTTCGAAAGAACAGTTACGGACAACAGCTATTTCGCAACGAATATAACAAACATTCTGCCGGGCCATCCCTCTTACAGCAGCGTATTGTACAATGGTAGAGTTGTTACAAAAGCCTATCCTTATGGTGTTTATCCATATTACAACACAGCCGGTGTTGCGATAAAAACATATCCTTATGGGTACTATCCATATTATAACGCCTCCGTAGGGGCTTATCCTCATTACCCCTATTACACAACGACGAATTACCGTTCTTTCAGTAAAGGCGAAATGATCAACAATTTTGAAACAAAGAAAAAGATGGTCGTCGGCTATCGTAACGATTTCAAAATTGATCACATCAACATTTCACCAGACGAAAGCACAGCCGTTATCACCGTCGATTCCAGGGAATATGGCGCAAACTATGTGCCCGGGACAGCTTACCTGACAGAGAGTGCTCTGCATGCGAACTCCAAATGTTCTCTTTACCTGGGTGTTATACACCGCAAAGTTCAGATCACACGCATGGACTGTAACACAAATGCTTACGTTCCTGTTTACTAAAACTTCTTTTTCGTTATCCTAGACTGTATGAAGGCAGACAAAAATAACGAAGAAAAAATACTAATATCCATACGTCTAACCCCGAAAGCCTCTAAAAACAGCATTCGGGGTTGGGTCGTAGATGAACAAGGAGATCGTGTCCTGAAAGTCTTTGTCACAACGGTGCCTGAAAAAGGAAAAGCCAACAAGACGTTAATTGCTCTGCTCGCGAAAGAATGGAAAATCCCCAAAAGTTCCATTGATATCATTAAAGGCAGCACAGACCGTCTAAAGACACTATCACTACCAGCCTCCGCCACTATCCCTGATTATTAAATAATCAGCCTTTTCTTTTGACCATCATCTTTTTGATTTCAGCAATCGCTTTAGCCGGATTCAAACCTTTCGGACATGTCTTCGTGCAATTCATAATTGTATGACAACGATAGAGACGGAAAGCATCTTCAAGCTGATCCAGCCGCTCTCCCGTCGCTTCATCGCGACTATCAATCAGCCACCTGTACGCTTGTAGCAAGGTTGAGGGCCCTAAAAAGCGATCTCCGTTCCACCAATAGCTCGGACAAGCGGTAGAACAGCAATAACACAGGATACATGTCGCAGGACCATGCCCATCCACACCATTGAGCAAATCCGAATCTGTCGGGCTTTGTAAACGTTCCCTCGTCGGTACAGGAGAGTCCGTCTTAAGCCAAGGCTCAATCGAACCGTACTGCGCATAAGCCTGTTCCAAATCTGCTACAAGATCTTTTATCACATGCATATGGGGCAAAGGCGTAATCTTGACGTCGCGCTTGATCTCTGCAATCGGCTTGGTACATGCAAGTGTATTTGTACCATCAATATTCATCGCGCAAGAGCCGCAAATTCCTTCCCGGCAAGAGCGGCGAAAAGACAAAGTCCCGTCGATATTATTCTTGATATAAAGGATCGCATCCAGCACCATAGGCCCGCACTTATCCAAATCAATTTCATACGTATCTATGCGCGGATTCTCGCCTTTATCAGGGTCCCAGCGATAGATCTTAAACGCCTTTTTACGCAGCGCACCGCCAGCCGCAGAAAATGTCTGCCCTGTCTGTATTTTTGAATTCCTGGGTAAAATAAGCTCAGCCATAAAAACAAGAATAAATGGCGTGGCACACAAAGGAAAGGATTTTTTAAGAGCCACCAGGTCCCGGCATTTTGAACGGAGCCGCAACAGCACATACAGTATCATTTGCTGTAACGCTATCAATAATCGCCTGACGCAATGCCGCCTGCCTTTGGGGTTTTTCGTCTTTATCAAGATACATAGCCTGATCAGCAACGCCGATAAACCGCTCTGCTTCTTGTCTTGATGGCGGATTTTCCATTGTATCTGTATCTATAACAGCAAAACCAATACTTGTGCCAACAGGGTAAGGCTTTTCTTTCTCACCATAGTAAAGTCCAGCCAAAGCCTCACGAATCCTTAATGTAACAGCCTGCTCGTTAAAACTTTCACCAAAATCATAGGTCAAAAGCATAACGATTTCATCACCGCCCCAACGACCAATGGCATCTGTCTCCCTCATCATACCCGAAAGGCGTTTACCAACCTCAACCAAAGCGTCATCACCTGCCTGATGCCCGCATTCATCGTTAACCTCTTTAAAACCATCCAGATCCATCAAAACAACAACCGCCTGTTTGTTATCATAACGATCAACCTGTTTAAGCGTATCCGTTACTTTTTCTAAAAACAGCTTGCGACCAGGAAGGCCTGTTAAAACGTCATGCCCTGCTTCATTAAGAGCTTGTTTTGTTTCCTCAAGTTCGGTTTGAAGTTCCGCAACAACGCCTGAGAGTGCCCGCACGGCAACGGCCAATGTTTCCGGATCAGATTCAGGATCTGCCAATGCCTGTGCCACCTTTTCAGGGTCAAGGCCAGTCCCGTTTAAGGCAACCGTTTTAAATGCAGGGGTTATTACGCCTTTTTCCTGATCTTCCATAGCAGATGTCCCTCTTCAATTCCGTTTTATGGAGCAAGGACTGTACTATATTTTACATATTAAGTCAACTCGAAAGATACGACCTTATACCGTTTCCTCATCATTCGATGAGGAAAGCGTTCAAACGCCCATGAAACCTTCTGCCAGGCTTTCGCCCAAACGGGCGGGCTACGGTCGTAGCCTTCCAATTCCCGCTCATTTAATGAACGAGAATTGGTATTAATAGACCCGGGCTTTTAACGGCACAGGATCCACCTCTTTTGTCATAGGTTGCAACGTGACCGGACGGTAATCGAACCTGACCTTTCCGGTTTCATTAACCCAGCAAATTGTATGTTTCAGCCAGTTTTCATCATCGCGATTCGGGTAATCTTCTCTTGCATGCGCCCCACGGCTTTCTGTTCTGTTCGTTGCAGAATGCATGGTCGCCACCGACTGATACAACAGATTATCAAGCTCCATTGCCTCTATAAGGTCTGTATTAAACACAAGAGACCGGTCCGCGAGTTTCAGGTTGTCACGGGCAGAAAAACACGCATCAATCTTCTCGCACCCCTCTTCCAGCGTATCCTGCATGCGGAACACAGAGGCGTGATCCTGCATCGTCTTTTGCATAGACAGGCGTAAATCAGACACAGACATATCACCTGCCGCATGACGAAGCGCATCAAAGCGGTCCAAGGCTTTTTGGCCGTTATCGGCCCCTGCTGCTTTATGCGGTGTCCCCGGCTTTACAAGCTCTGACGCCCTTTGCGCTGCCGCTCTGCCAAATACGACCAAATCAAGCAACGAGTTCGAGCCAAGACGATTTGCGCCATGCACAGACACGCAAGCGGTCTCACCAATCGCCATAAGGCCCGGTACAATATTATGAGGGTCCGTCAACGTTGGGTTTAAAACTTCGGCCTTATAATTGGTTGGAATACCGCCCATATTGTAATGTACCGTTGGCAACACAGGAATCGGCTCTTTTTCAACATCAACATCGGCAAAAATACGCGCCGTTTCTGCAATCCCCGGCAAGCGGGCATGAATAACAGCAGGGTCAAGATGCTCCAGATGAAGATGCACATAGTCTTTATGCGCACCAAAGCCTTTTCCGGCACGCAGCTCCATTGTAATGGCACGACTCACCACATCACGGCTGGCAAGATCCTTGGCAGAGGGCGCATAACGCTCCATAAACCGTTCCCCGTCACTGTTAGAGAGATAGCCGCCCTCGCCACGCACAGCTTCAGAAATAAGGCACCCCGCGCCGTAAATGCCGGTCGGGTGGAACTGCACGAACTCCATATCCTGCACCGGCACAGCGGCACGCAAGGCAAAGGCATTGCCGTCCCCCGTACAGCTATGCGCACTCGTACAGGAAAAGAACGCACGGCCATACCCACCTGTCGCAAGCACCGTCTGATGAGCACGAAAACGGTGAATCGTGCCATTTGTAATATCCCACGCCATGACCCCGACACACGCGCCTTCATCATCCATAATAAGATCAAGCACCACATATTCTATAAAGAACTCAGCCTTATGTTTTAAGGCCTGCTGATACAAGGTATGCAAAATAGCATGCCCCGTGCGGTCTGCCGCGGCACAGGTCCGCATGGCCTGTCCTTGCCCAAAATGAGTCGTCATACCGCCAAAGGCCCGCTGATAAATCTTGCCGTCTTCTGTACGGGAAAACGGCACACCGTAATGCTCCAGCTCAATCACGGCGGGGATGGCTTCACGGCACATATATTCGATCGCGTCCTGATCCCCCAGCCAGTCAGAGCCTTTGACCGTATCATACATATGAAAACGCCAGTCATCTTCCCCCATATTGCCAAGGGCCGCCGAGATTCCCCCTTGCGCCGCCACGGTATGGGAGCGCGTTGGAAAAAGCTTTGTCAGGCATGCCGTCCGCAGGCCCTTTTCCGCCATCCCAAACGTCGCCCGCAGCCCAGCACCGCCGCCGCCAACAACAATGACATCATATTCATGTTCCGTAATGTCGTATGACTGGGTCATGTTTTCTCACTGTTTTGATAAATTCTCTAATAATAAAAAAGCTTCCTCTGCCTTGTCTTTTTCTATGAAGAGATGATCATGATAGAAGGCTGATATAGCATTCATACTTATACCATTCTCTGCAAGCACAGCCGTGATAGCCGCCAAAAAACCAATAGCTTCCAACGAAGAGTGAATTGTCATAGTTATCATACGAGATTCATATTCATAAGCTATACCGGCACTCTGAGCCTCTTGCCTGTCTAAAATTAATGTTGTTCCTTCCTTTTCATGGAAAATCCCTATCGGATTTACGCTCTTTGGAATTTTTTCATCTAACGACAAAGAACAAAATACATATATTCCCTCTTGCAATTCCGGCTTCATTTCCGAAATAAGTTTCTTAAAATCTTTTTCGCCAGCCATCCTCAATATTCTCCTTTTTTACTATTACCCAAACGCCACTTCCAGAATAGCGAAGATACTCACCACAACTGTAGCACTGTAAAAGAGCTTGATGCCTATCAGTTTTATCATCTTAAAAGCTTCGCAGTGGATATAGTCTTCGACAATAACCTGCGCACCAAGTGCCGCATGAAAAAAGGCCGTGATCACGAACAGGATCATAAGGACAGCATTCACAGGATAGGCAAGCCAGCTATACATCTCGGCATAAGCCGCGCCCGCCGTATGCACCATGGACCACACGAACCACAGCGATAAAAAGAACGAGGCAATAGATGATATACGCTGATAGAGCCAATGCTCCGTTCCGTTTTTAGCCGCCCCCAGTCCCTTGACTTTGGCGATAGGGGTTTGAATTGAGTTTTTGTCCTGTGTCATGTCACACCGCCAGACTGCGTAGAAACATGGTATAACACCATGTTCCCACCGTGAGAAGAGATGAGGTTAACAACACGGCTAAACCTGCTCTCGTTGCGTTTTTAATGTCAAATAAGAGGCCAGTATCCCAGATCAGATGCCGGATGCCATTGCACAAATGGTAATACAGGGAGAACAAAAAACCAAGCAGGGCAAGCTGTCCAATCGGTGTAAAGGCAACATACACAAAAAACACATAGGCTGCTTCGCTATGTGCCAAAGCCACTAAAAACCACACGACACCATAAAGCCCCAAAATCAAAGCCAGCCCCGTGGCTCTGTGCAATATAGATAACACAGAGGTCATCTGAGGACGGTAAATGGAAAGATGCGGCGATAAAGGACGGTCGATTTTTGTTTTTGTCATGACTATAAAAATTTCTCCACAAGCCTTTCTGCAATCTGAACTGTATTCAAGGCAGCTCCCTTCCTTAGGTTATCGGTGACACACCAGAAATTCAAACCATATTTCACAGAAGGATCTTTGCGGACACGGCTGATATAGACCTGATCTTCACCCTGTATTTCGGCTGGTGTGACATATTCCATATCAGACCCAAGGTCGATCACGGATACACCACGCGCTGCTCTCCATACTTTTCTGGCCTCTTTAGGCTCAACAGCAGAATCAAATTCAACATTAACCATTTCTGCATGACCGATAAACGCTGGCACACGCACACAGTTTGCACACACCTTGATATCCGGGTCCAGAATCTTGTTGGTTTCCACCACCATTTTCCATTCTTCTTTAGTCATCCCTTTATAGAGGCTATCCTCCATAAATTCATCAATCTGCGGAATAACATTAAAGGCAATCTGTTTTGTAAAATATTCAGGCCGCGGCATCTCATTCGTATAAATACCGCGCGTCTGATTAAACAGCTCATCCATCGCATCCTTCCCTGCACCGGAAACAGCCTGATACGTAGAAACGACTACACGCTTTATTTTTGCAAGATCAGAGAGCGGTTTTAGGGCCACGACCATTTGAATGGTTGAACAATTCGGATTCGCAATAATGCCTCTTTTTTTATACCCGGCAATCGCCTCTGGATTCACTTCCGGTACGACCAAGGGTACATCCGGATCCATACGGAAACAGCTTGTATTATCAATAACAACAGCGCCGGCCGCCGCCGCTTTTGGCGAAAATTCAGCAGACACCTTTGCACCTGGCGATGACAAAACAATATCCGTGCCTTTGAAATCATATTTTGCCAGATCCTGTACTTTGAGATCCTTGTCACCAAAAGAAATTTCCCGCCCAGCCGAACGACTGGAGGCCAACGCAACCACGTCTTTGACAGGGAATGCCCGCTCATCAAGAATGTTCAGCATCTCTCTTCCGACATTTCCTGTTGCACCGACAACGGCAACTTTATAACTCATAGCTTTTCCCTTTTCTCTTTTTGATTTAGATTAGGGTAGACTATTTTTATTCGACAACTCAAGCCTCCTTATATATTCATGCGTGATATTTACAATTCTCTCCCCTTTGGCGTCATCATTCTAAAACGTGATATGGCACGCCTTGATATCCTTTATATGAACAACAGGATAAAGAAAGCCTTTGATATAGAAGATGAAAAAGGCCTTTCTTTCGAAAATCTATGGCCTGGAGACTCCGGCATCCGTTATGCCAGAAAACTAAAATCACCTATACCGCCAACAGAATACACTCTTCCCTTGCTAAATGAGGATGAAGAGGAAATCGGCTGGTACAAGATAACGCTTGAAGAAGAGGATTTCGAAGGTGAAAACGCGCTCATTCTCTGGATGAATGACATTACATACAATAAAAAAGAAGAAAGACTCTTAAAAGAAGCCGTAGCGCAAGCCGATGCCTCTGCTGAAATGAAGGCTAATTTTCTGGCCACTATGAGTCATGAAATCCGCACGCCGATGCAATCCGTCTATGGTCTTTTAGAACTGATAGGACAGGAAAATCCGCCTCCTTCCATTTTGGAAATGGTTAAAACAGCCCAGAATTCAGCCAGCGGCCTTTTGGAAATTCTGGATGATATTCTGGATTTTGCCAAAATGGATGCCGACAAAATGGAACTCGACATGTTCGAGGTGCCAGTCCGCACACTCGTACGCGGCATAAACGAAGCCCTGGCCGTAAAAGTGCACGGAAAAAAAGTCAAGCTGCTGGATAATATTGAACAAGATGTTCCGTTTGTCGTCATTGGCGACCCTAAACGTCTGCGCCAGATCATTATGAATCTGATGGGTAACGCCATGAAATTCACAGAAGAAGGATCCGTCACGCTGCATGTAACAACAGACGTACAGGAACTTGCTCCACCAAGAAGCGGTTTAAATCTGCGCTTTGAGATTATTGATACCGGTATCGGTATGCCTAAGAAGGTCTGTGACCGCCTATTTCAGGCCTTTTCACAAGCCGATAACTCCACCTCCCGTAAGTATGGCGGCACGGGATTAGGGCTATCTATATGTAAAAAGCTGGTTGACCTGATGGGCGGCAAAATCGGCGTCAAAAGCATTGAAGGTAAAGGCTCAACCTTTTGGTTTGAAATTCCAACGCAAGAAGTCAGTACAGAAGCAGAAACAATAGATATGCCCTCTCTCGACGGTCTTCATATTCTTTCTGTCGAAGATCATCCGCAAGGAGCCAAAGAAATCGTACGGACATTATCTTCCATGAATGCTAGAGTGGAAAACGTCTCCACATATCAGGAAGGACTGGAGCTGATTAAACGCCGCCCCTTTGACGTAGCCATTATTGATCAAGGTCTCCCCGATGGCCTAGGCATCGATCTCATCAGGGAAATTATGGAGATTCGTCCCTTTATGGGCCTGATTATGTACACAGTCCGTGACGATAAAGGCCTCCAGCATACCCTCCAGTCACTAGGGGTAAAGTATCTGACGAAACCAGCCAGCCGCCGGGGACTTGGCCAAACCGTTGAAGAAGCCGCAACGAAAGCGACCAAATTCCATCTTGACGGCCCAAGACGCCTCCTCATCGCCGAAGATACCGAAAGCGTTCAGGACCTCTTATCCCGTCAGCTAAAAGCGCTGGGCACAGAAGCCGACTTTGTTACAAATGGTGTAGAAGCTCTAAAAGCCCTTGATACAGGCCAGTACGGTATTCTCTTTACAGATCTCCATATGCCGGAAATGGATGGATATGAACTGATTGAAACCATCAGAAAACAAGAAAAGAAAACAGATATCCATACCCCCGTGATTGTACTCACAGCCGATGTTCAGATGGCACAACGCGAAGTCTATCTGGAACATGGTTTTGATGAATGCCTCTTAAAACCAGTTTCTCTCGGGCAATTTAAGCGGTTGCTTATCCGCTGGGGGCTTCTCTATGATAATGAGGAGGTAAACAGCCAGACAGAAGGTGAGCTAAAATCCGACGCTGTACAAAAAGCTGAAGACCTATCAAAACAACAAGGAGAACCAAACCTTCCGCCAGCCGTAGATATCGAAGCCATGAGAGAACTTATGGGCACCTTTGATGAAACCAGCATTGAGATGCTCGGCATGTTCATCGACATGACCCGTCCCATCATTGAAAAGGTCAAAAGCGCTCATGCAGCAAGCGATTTAAAAGCCTTACGTGAAGCCGCACACTCCCTTAAAGGCGGGGCCCGCTCTGCCTGTTGCACCCATTTAGGCAATCTGGCAGCAGAGCTTCAGGAAAATTCTGAAAACGACACGGAAAGTCCCGTACTTGTTGAAAAAATCATGAAGGAATTTGAACGGGTTACAAAAACCATTCAAGCCATGCAGCCCTAGCCCTGATATAGCGCATGCCATATAAAATGATCATGGATTTATGCGCTATAGTCGTTTATACCATTTCCTCATCATTTGATGAGGAAAGCGTTCAGACGCCACGCAAGCTTCGCGCTTTCGCGCGGGGTTGCCGTCGCAACCCTTATACCAATACTCATTTAATGAATGCGAAGTGGTATTAGAAGAAGACTCAACGCACGGTGTCATACCGGACACTGATCCGGTATCCAGTCAAATAATGTGCACGGCATATGCCGCGCTCTTTGTTCTGGAGTCACGCTGTTTATATTCGACCTAAAAGGCCCCTCTCGCAGGCATGATAGTGCTCGTATGATATAGAACCCTCTGCAAAAGTTTAAAAACACGCCCTTTTGCTTTTCCCGCCCCTGCTTTCGCAGGGGTAAACTCCAGCGGGAATCTTTTAAAAACAATGAGTTAAAGATCCCCGTTTTCACGGGGAAAGCCATAATCGGACTTTTTGCAAAGCCTTCTATAGTCGATTTTAAATCGCAACGACTATATATGTCGTCCTGGCTATAACATTTTGTTTCAAGGACAGCCAGCTGTATCTTCCGGCCCACCAGCCTGATAAAGTGCCGATGCCCTCGAAATAACCCAGACACGAAAACATGTGCTGCCGTTTGGACAGGTTCGAACACCCGTGCCACCTGCAACCGGTGCTGTATCGGTACTCATATTTACAGCCCCCCCCGTTGCATCAATAACATCGGCTTCACATACTGCATATTTTTCATCCAGTTTCTCAAAAGCCGTTTGTATATAGGCGTCCGTCTTATCGGTAGCAATGTAAAAGAAAACACCGTCATCACCACTGTAATACTGCCACTCCCCGAACAAAGGCGGCGGCGGCGGCATGAATTTTCCTGAAACACCGGAAAATATTTCAGCATGATCAGGATCATCACCGGGATTACCGGGACAACGAATACCGTCTATTGTATCATCCGCCGCCGATCCTGGCGTTACACCTTCATTATCAAAAAAGGAATCATTCGGATTAATTGGATATGGTACATTTTTTTGCTCTGTCGCCGTCAGCGTAGAGTCTCCTTCAGAATGTCCTATAATGCACTCTTGGATAGCTGACTGAATAAAAGAGGCCTGACTCCCCAATTCGGAATAAATCTTAAAGCTGTTCTGGCTTTGTGTCTGTTGACTGGACGGTTCCATAAAACTTACCGTCAGTGCTGCCAGCAAGGCTACCGCGATCAGGATATAAATTAAGGCACTCCCTCGTTCTGATAATCTATCCTTACATAAGTTCGTATCCATTACATTACATTCCAATCATTAGAACAAAGAGCCTCTATAGTGCTTTCGAATAAGAAAATATCCTACCCTCAACCTAAATCACTATAAGGCTATAGAAAAAAGCTTCCTTTAGAAAGAGAAAAAGTCCGGCGGCTATATTCAAACCACCAGACTTTTAAAAAAATCCGCAAAGAAAGTTAAGGGCACTACCTAGCGTTCTACAAGAACATGGTAATAAACATACGTACCGGCTGAAGCACCATCCTCAAAACAACCATAAGGCTGACCATCCAGCGTATGGTCTACACCACCACCGGCCGTACCAATTGTACCACCACAACCCCCGTCACAAAGGCCACGGGAACCGCCTTCATATTCTTTATTTAGCGTATAATCAACGCCTGTAACTGTTGGTATGGCATCAGAGATTTTTGATGCAATCCCCAGTTCGACATTCACTCTTCTGCAAATTTCTTCTGAAATATGGGGTAAGAATGCAATAATGTCAGCTTCACTCGACGTCATAACCGCTTTTGTTGTACCGATCAGATCAATCTGGTTTTCACCGTTAAAAACCCATTCCCCGGTACCGCTATCAATAACATCAGGATTGGCTGCAGCATAAGTCGCACCACCACCGCCCGGATGGAAAACTTTAAAACGATCCTGCACATTTGATTCATCATTGTATTCAGCATCAGAAGGATACATAAAATCAAGTTCGCTGGAACTGATACCAGCGATCACCATGCGCACAACAGACGTCCGAACAGCCGCCGGATACTGAATAAGCTGTGACGAATTGATCAGATTAGCCTCTTGTCCGGCATCACCGCCACCCGAACGGGAAGACTGGGTTACAGCATAAGACAAGGCAGCAAACAGTGCTACAGCGATCAAAATCAAGAAAAGAACATTACCCTGCTCTTCCCTCCGAGATCGCGCCTCGCCTCCATTTTTTATAATTGGTTTCATTTTTCACTCCATCTCTGCGGTTTTAGCAACTAATATATTAGAGAAGCCTTTCATCAATTCATCCTGATTTTATTTGTCCGTCACCTTAATTTCACTGACTTTAAGAACGGCCTTTAGTTTTTGTCCAGAGCACTCTCTCCCTAAACACATGTTATCCAGAGATATCTTCCACATGTTACCGCTACTCAGCACATGCCCTACAGCCTCCCTGAACTCTGTATAGTTACCGGTAGAGTTTGCCTTGAGCGTAATGGTATTTCCATTGGCTTCCATGTCAATACCACGATACGCGTCCTTAGCCCGTTCAACAAAAGACTCCACAAGATCTGCGCTTGCCGGTTTTTTATCAATTCTTGGTACAATCGGTTTCAGTGCTTCTGCTTGCTCCAACTCGGCAAGAAGATCTGTATATTTTTGAATCTGTACAGTTGTAAAAAGCCCTACGACACCGGCTGATACCCAAACAATCGCCGCCGCAATCAGAACGGTTTGCCCTGTATATTTGGGCAAATTTTCCAAAAAACGGTTTAAATCATTGGCTGCATTTGAAGAAAACAAATGCTGTAATGCCCGAAAATCGAACTTATCCAGTTTCACACCATAATCCTCTTATAATGTCCGGCTCTGTTTCCTGTACTCATAACACACATAAAAATCCAGTATCCCTTTAAAACTAGCCTACCATTAAATATGATTATTCCATAAAAAACAATAGGTTGAAATTTTTTCCTTCTACTTGTTCCCAACAACACGGTCCCGACCATCTTTTTCGCGCTTCTTACTCACTTTTGCAGAATAATCTGCCATAATAGCCGGTGCATATTGCGGCGGGACAAGTGCTTCCCAATGCAAACTTCCTTTTTCGACCTCATACTTTACAAGCGTACCATCCACCTGACGCAGATCATCGAGAATCTTCTGTGCTTTTACCATGTGCTTAACCACATCATTCTGCATACTTTTATACGCATCCAGCATAAGCCGCGATGTCGCTTCATCTGTCGCTGTCCGCACTTCACTCAAACGACGGTCAATACGGTTCAGCATGACATACTGTGTACCAAGAACACAGAGTATGATAATGTTCAGCACCAAGCCCACAAGAAATAACATACGGGCTGTGGCTCTCGACAATTGCTCTATTCTCAAACTTCTATTCCGCCACGGCACAACATCAGCCATTTCAGGATTAACCGTTACAAAGTTAGCATCCATACTCTGAATCTTTGGCAAGACGGTTCTGGCAGCCCCTAAAAACACCTGCATCCGGCCCGTTTCAGGGTCCCAACGCAAAGCGGATGCCATACCTTCCTGCTCATACAGGTAAACCGTCTCTTTATCCCAAAACTCACTATTACCCGGCAAAGCCGCCGCCAGTGGACACCAGCTATTCGGATTTGAGGCGAGCGATGAAGATGAACAAGCCAGATACCAGCAACGCCCATCTTGTACAGCATAGCAGTAATGAACTTTTTCCGTACCACATGCCTGAGAGGCAGCATTCCAGACCAGTTCATCTTCCCTGCCCGGCACGTGCGGAACAGAGCCTCCAACAATCTCTGTCGGCAAATAAGGCGACAAAACACCTTCAAAATGACGGGCTTCACCTGCCAGATAATCTGAAACACCCGGTTTTAAAGGCTTTCGATTAGCCTTATCGGATTTGATATTCGTATTTTCAGAAGCCGCTACCATATTACAAGGCTCCTTCCATGAGACCACCCATCATACTATCCATACTCATATTCATGACAGTTAAAGCGTAGATTGCGCTACCGAAAGCAATAGCAAGATAAATACCAGTGAACAGGAAAGCCAGCCAGACAATCATTTTGTGTTTTCCCTTTGATGACTGGGCCCGCATTTCTGCAATTGACTCCATGATTGTAGCAACTTGTGCAAGATCAGACAAGCTTGCAAGTTCAAGACGCTCTGAACGGGTTAATGGTTTCTGGTCCAAAGCAGCGCCAAGCCCCACCCCTCTGGAAAGCTCTACATTTGATCTTTTCCAATATTCAGACACCTCCGGTACTGTTGTAGCATCGGCAGACTGCACCAGGGTGTCCCCAATCGGCACCTTGGAACGTAACATACGTGCGGCAGCCGCCATTGAGTCAGAAAAACCAAGGTCACGCAAATAACCACCAATAAGCGGAATCTTACGAACGAGACGCGCTGTCGGCCAGTCGGTTTTCCCTCTGTTTATAAAAAACGAGAAAATACACCAGCATAAAAATCCAGCCATAGTAAAAGCGATATAAATCAGCACATCCCAGGTAAGCCCTAAATTAGCCGTTACGCGTTTATACTCTTCCAGTTTTTCAGGGTCCGTTGGCGCATTATCGGCAAACCAGCCAAGGATCATATCCTTTCCCCAGAAAAGGCTTTGCACAATTGTCACAACGTCAAAGCCAAGCCAAGCCATCGTCCCCATAATCGCTTGTGTATTTTTCCGCTTCTGTGTAATCGCATGAATAGCGTGCGGAATACCTTCCTGCAACTGATTGGCCCGTTCACTAGCTGCCAGAATAGCCAGTGTGCCATGATCAAAAATATGCAAGGCTTTCAACGCGTCAATAACCCCCAGCCCTCTGGCTAGTGCTTCCCGTGCCGGTGATAAAATGTTTTGCCGTCTCGGGTTTCTTTCCGCTTCAATAATACGCCATAAAGCCACACCAGGCGATGTCGCAGAAGAACGGAACTGAATACCACGGAGCAACTGAACCTGCCACCACGAGGAACGCGCAAGCAAACGCTCTAACGTGTTCCTTTGGTGAGGTCGTACACTAATGACATAACCACCTTTTTTTGTCACAGCCTCCCTGACATCGTACTCAGAAGGCATGTAGAAGGTCTCTTCCGTCTTTTTAGGGCCGGCATGTGTATCATATACGATTTCTGCAATCCATTGCTGCATTCCGTCTTTCCTAACTCTCCAGGTAATGAACCGCCGATTTAGGATCCACCAACCCACTTAGGACCAAATCAATCAACCCCTCACGACGATTGAATACGTCTATGCCCTGTTTATCTACGACTGAGTTAACATTTTTACTAAGTGATTGATAAATATCATTTCTTTCAGATGGCCCAAGTGTAATCATCAAGGCATCAAGCAAAAGCGTACGGCCTGCAATCCCGGTCCTGTTACACAAATCACAGCCACTTGTGTTGTGATGACGCACAGGCGTATCAGGGCCAATACCGAGTGCTTCCATTTCAAAGGATTCCAAATGCTCACCTGCCGTAGATCTGTGGGCACACCCCTGACACAACGTCCGCACAAGACGCTGATTCAGAATGCACCGCACCTGTTGCGCCAACGTAAAGGTAGACGCACGCTCCCTTTCTGTCGGCATCAGGGATTTTAAACGCTCAAACGTTTGCAACGCTGTATCCGCGTGGACGGTTGTCAACACGGTATGGCCTGATTCAGCCGCTTTTAGTACTGTTTCAACTGTATCGCTATCGCGCAACTCGCCAACAATGATGTAATCAGGGTCATGACGCATGGCAGAACGGATAAGATCGGCAAACTCACCACCGGGCATCCCGGGGCGCACCTGCCACTGCGTCGCATAACGCAGCTCATATTCTATAGGATCTTCAATCGTAAGCACATGCCGGCGACGGCGGTCAATTTCCTGCACACAGGCATAAAGTGTCGTTGTCTTACCAGAGCCTGTCGGACCAGAGAGAATAATCAGCCCACCGCCACCTTTAATTTCCGGTGATAAAAGCTGCGCCAGATAATTCCCCACATGCTCATGACGCTTAAAGAGTTCATCAAACCCTTTGAGAGCCGCCCTGTCCAAAAGACGCAATGTCAGTTTTTCACCGTCCTGTCCCTGCCCGGCAGCCGCCACACGAACGTCAATATTACGGCCTTGCCAGGTAAAGCTGAAACGGCCGTCTTTTGGTGTCACACGATCACCAAAGTTCATACCGGCATCACGTTTGAGCAACGTCGTTAAACGCGCCATCGCCTCAGGTGGCAGCAAATGTACAGGAATCATATCACCATCCACACGATAACGAATCCAGTTCGGCGTCGCTGGATCATTATCCTGAAGTAAATGAATATCAGACGATCTCATTTGCAAGGCTTCCGCCATCATATCACGCTGAAACTGATTTAAGAGAAGACCATTATCCACATCTGACAACCACAAAGACAACGTTTTCTCACAGCGGTCTGCTGACAAATCATGCACAGAACGTAACGTTTCCAGCAATTCGGAACGATCCCAGACCTCCACCTCTATCTTTTCAACAAGAAGCCCACTTCGATTTGCCGTAGAAATAAGGGTTTTAATCTGTCTTTCGTTCAGCTCGTCCAAAGGTGCCACACGTAAAACAGCATTATTCAAACCAATAAGGTGAATATTTAACGGCAGCCATGACTGAACAGGCAAAATAGAGCGCAATGAATCACCTGTCGCCTGATCCCGAACACCTTCGTCCTCGTTTTCGGAAAGACCTGGTGCGCCAGCCATATCCAACAGATGCTCCGAAGAACGTGTCACCCCCAGTTCAAGAAGCATGGAACGCTCCCGCTGAATCATATCCAGATAACGTTCCCGCCCTTCTTTCGCCCTGTTCTTCCGGCGGTCTTTCCACTGACGACGTTCTAACCCCGACGGCACGCCTTTATTTGTACGGCGTCTATCTCCACCAGAACGTGGATCGCCGAAATAGGGTTCCTGCTCCAGAGAAACAGGAATCTCATCTACGATGTCTTCATTGTGGTTTTGTTCATCCATGATGAGCTCACTGGCTATGATAAAATTACGACGGTCTTAGTCATCATTCGAATCGTTGTTGTTATTGCTATCCGATTGTCCCGATGAACGGTTAACAGAAGATAAAGATTTGTCAAAAAGAAGAAGAACCTTGTCTTTTCCACTCCTGAACTCGACACCACTAGACACTATAGTAACATCCCATCTAACACCACCGATAACAAGATCCTTGCCTTGAGAGACAACACGACTGCCACCCGGACCGGAAATAATAGCCTTTTGATTAGAATGGGAGGTCACATAGTAACCTTGAATAACTTCCGTTTTGTCTATTTCTTCCCTTAGAACACCGTCTTTTTCCACGATTGTTTTCTGATCCGAACTAACAGCCTCTGTTGCTGTTCCTCTCACAGGCACAACGAGAACGCCACGAACACCGCTATGCAAAACCTGAATATCATCAATGATATCCCCCTCTCTCACCGGTGTCCATTTCAGTGTCAGAGGACAGGCCTCAATCGGTGCCAGAACCGTACCGGGCTGACAGCCTTTTTTGACAAAAACCAGACCACTATCCGTGCCAGACAAGAAGAGATCATAAATCGTTAAATCAGCATCACCGACATTAACCAGAGATAAAGTCACGGCCGCTTCATCTTTTATTTCTTCTCCAAAATCCACATCTTCCAAAGAGGAAACCATCAACCCGCGCCCCGGCACAGCTTCCGGAAAAATCTCTGCCATTTCAGAACTCTCAGGGTTATATTCCCCTTTCAGCGAAACATTTGTCACGGCACTTGGCCCGGTATGTTCGATAATCAAAACACCTTCAGACGGCCCTTTTTGGAGAGGAGACCACGTAATCGTCACCAGACAGGCTTCCCCCGGTTCCATCGACTTGCACGATGCCGTCAAAGAATAACCGGACTGATCCGATGCATCTATATACATTCTTTCGATATCAATACTTTCAGACGTTATATTCCGCAGCACAACAGATTTCACAAGAGGCCGGCTTGACGCAAGACTTTCAAAATCAATCTCTGTCGGTACCGTCTCAATATCGCTTTGCATAACTTCTTCTGCATCACCGGCAGATTCAACATCCCCTTCCATGGATGCCGTCACAAGACGGGACTTACCATCATGCCGCACCAGCATTTCGACCCGCCAGGCACCCGCCTGCAAGCCTTTAATGCCAATAACAACGGCACAATCTGCACCGGAGGCCAACGGTTCATCATCACATTCATTGACAGAAACCACAGAGGAGACGGTTGATGACGGATATAAATTAATTTTTTGAAAATTAACCGGACGGGCCCCTTCATTCCGGAACAAAACAACCACCTGAGCCGAAGCACCCACAGATATTTTACCGCCATCTACATCCTTTTCGACAGCGATCAACCCGCCTGAGGAAGATCCAACAGTACGTGCAGCGGGATCTTCAAAAGCCGAAGCACGAGCAGAATCAGAGAATGCAAAGCAAAGCGCAAAAACAAACAGAAAGACACTCAGACTACAAAAAAAACGCCCCTTCATTCATTCTCTCCAAAGTCATCTTTTTTAAGAAACCCGGTATCGGAATCCATATCCCGCTGTCCTTCTTCTATATCAAGTACAGGAACAGCCTCATCGCCCATAATCATATACACGGAACCAGGTAAGCGTCCAGGCTCCCAGCCAGGCTGTTCACTTTCGTCAAAATTAGCGACAAGTTCCTTTGCCGACAGCTCTACCGGCTCCTTCGACTGGGAAGGTGATGACAACAGTGCCTCTGATGAAAGCGTCGTTACATCCTGCACCTGCGCAGAATTGTCCTCTCCGTCCACTTTCTTCACCTGAGGCTGAGCATCAAAAGCGTCCTCATCTACCTCTAACAAAGATTCAGAAGACACAGGGGATTCCGTTTCCTCCACAAGAGGCAAAGAGGCTTTTTCTAAAAGTGCCTGCACATTATCGCTCGACACGTCTTCCACCGCATCATGCGCGCCTTCAGATATAACGGGAGACGGAACAACCTGAGACTGAGAATGATCAACAGACTCTTCCAAAGGTTTTTCTGGCAAAGGTTCTTCTGGCAAAGGTTCTTCTGGTGGCTCTTCGAAAGACTCTACAGGCACTTTCAGCAAATCATCGGGCTTGTTATCCAACGCCAACACCGGAGGCTCATCAGAATCCTGATCCTCCTCTTTTTTCACCACAGGCACCACAGCCTTTTCAGTAACGGGAGGAACAGCAGGCTTCTTTTTAGCAGGCTTTTTCTTAACCGCTTTTTCAGGCGGTGCTTTTCTTGGCTTTTCAGAGACAGCCAGAGGATCCTCAAAAACGGGCGGCTTAACCGGCACAACCGGCACAGTTTCAACAGCAGGCGTCACAAGAGACGTCTTCACTTTCTGAGGCACACGAACATCACCTGGTGACGTATATACAACCACGCGCGGCCGCATCATTATAACAAGTTCAATATTACTAGCCCTTGCAGAACGACTGGTCGGTATGATCGGGGAATGTGCACCGGGCCCGGAAGAAGTGTAATTGTCAATTTCACGCACCAGACCAGCAATCAAAAGGGAATCCCCCGGGCGCACCCTTAACTGCGTTTCAAGCTCCCGCTCCGTTGTTTCCGGCAACTGAACGATCGCATCAGGATTTTCATCAAACGTCTCGATACTCTTCACCTCTTGAAGAAGGATATTTATCGTACCGTACACAGTTGCATTATCCCAATCAGAGCTAATCTCAAGCGTAAAACCTGTATCAACGGAATCTGTCGTCGTAGAAACTGTCTCAACCCCTTCGTCAGACGAACGCGTAATAGATGCCACATAGTTCTGCGTATCTGCAACACGAAGACGCGCATCTGCCCCTGAACGTACTGTAATCTGAGGCTGTGAAATCGTTTTTACAGCCCCATACTCGGAAATAAAGCGCAACACATCAGACGCATCAAGCACCATACCGTTCGTCGTGGGCAAGCCAATACTAACCGGTGTACCAAGCTCAGGATCCGTGCCACCGGGCACAGCCACCCCAAATTCAAACTTACCGCCAGTCAGCGTATCAATCTTTGACCAGTTAATACCCGTCGTATTCCCTGAATCGAGAGACACCTCCCATATATAGGTTTCAAAAATAATCAGGGCCGTATTGGAGCGCAACTTCTGGAAATAGCGTTTAGCAATTCGCTCTGTTCTGTGAGATGCCCTGTAAACAATCGTCCGCGTACTGTTATCCTTAATCGGCGTCGATTCCGTAATCTCGGCAATAGCGGACGCCACATCCGACAAAAGCGTATCCGAATCATCCACCGGCGGCACCGTCACAGAGAAAATCTGCGTTTCCTTAACCACAAGGATGCCATCATCAAACGCACAGTACAAATCCGCCAGACCACAAACCCGGTCAACAACGTCAGACAAATGACCCGACAAGTTCGTAATAGTAACCGTTCTTGTAAGCCCTTCGTCCGTTTCAAAAGCGATCGGAATGTTATAGTCATCCAGAATAAGCTGCAAAGCCCCAGCAAGCGTCTCGGAGCGGAGCTCATAAGGCCCGACAAGATCCTCAGGGAGCGGTGACATATCCATGGCCTCAGGCACAAGAACATCATATCCCAAAGGAAGATACAACACAGGATCCGGACGCTCGTTCACAGCTTCCTTACGCCCCTCTGCACCAACCGGCGTTGGAATAACGACATTCCGCGCGCCTGGGATATCGGCCTGAGCACAGGCAGCAAGCCCCCCTAAAAGAGCACAAAGAAGCACCTCTCTCCTAAAGACCAAAGAGAAAAAACGGCGATTACCCAGGCTGTTCTTTTGTCTATTTTCCATACTACTCAAAAGCTTCTAACATATCATACAACTTATAAACACGTTTCCAAACAGTAACCAGATGCAGCCCCGCACACAAACAACGCACAGGATTTAAACATTTTATTTATTGAACCGTCCTCACAACCATTTTTATCAGCCTGTCTTTTTGCACAGGCTTCATAAGAACAGCCTTCACCCCCCATTTTCCAGCCTCACTCAAAAGATCGGGATTTTGATCTCCCGTCACAAGGATAACCGGCGTATTCAGATTCTTACCTCTTATCGCCTTTATAAACTCAAAACCATCAATCGGCTCCATACGAACATCAACAACAGCGAGACTTATATTATCAGCCATACCATTCAACGCCTGAAGACCATCGGAAGCCTCTTGCGTCTCAAACCCCGCATCATTCAGGTAACGAACAATCTGCATACGCACAAAATCATTATCTTCAACGACAAGAATTTTCTTTTTTTGCGACATTTTTTATTACAACTATTATAATGATCTGCTTTTTAGCATAGGGAACGAACTTGCAGGCACGGAACCACGCCTTAATATATAAGAAATACTTTATTCACAAATAGAAAGCAACAGCCTAATTGTATATTATTTCACAATAAAGCCCCGATGACAGAATAAAATTTTTACCAAAACAATAAAAAACAAACAGAGTTGGATTCTCCAAAAATGATGCTAGCCCTTCCTTTTCCTATAGAATATATAATCGCCGCGGCCTGCCTGAGTACAGCCTTCATCCTTTTAATTTTACTGGCTTACATTGATTTCAAAACCTGGCTTTTACCAAACAAATATGTTTTTCCCTTTGCCGCGCTCGGTCCCGTTTTTCACCTTTCCTTATCCTGGAGCCTTCTTTCTCCTTTAGATATTGCCGCCGGAGGCCTTACCGGATTTTTCTTTCTGTTTTTCATTCGCATGGGAGGAAACGCTTACTACAAGCAGGACTCCCTCGGCCTGGGAGACGTCAAGCTTTTAGGTGGTGCGGGGTTGTGGCTAGGCGTTGAGGGCACACTCTTTGCCGTCATAGCCGGCTCCGCCGCAGGCCTTCTTCACGGCACAATCGTTGCCGCAATAAAAAAAACAAAAACAAAGGAACCGTTTTCAATAACGAGACTAAAAATACCTGCCGGCCCCGGGTTTATCACAGGAATCATCGGCACAGCCTTCTGGATATTCAAAGACCTCTACACTGCCTAATACCAATTCGCGTTCATTAAATGAGTATTGATATAAGGGGTGCGACGGCAACCCCGCGCGAAAGCGCGAAGCTTGCGTGGCGTCTGAACGCTTTCCTCATCAGATGATGAGGAAATGGTATAAGATGGAGAAAAAAAACGAAACACACGCCCCGATGCAAATCGGGACGCAAGCACAAAATTATACCAATACTGTAATCAAGGCCTCGGCACTGGCAGATCGTTATTACCCTCTACCCCGGCAATAATTACCCCTTTAAAACCGGACAAAGCCGCCGGCCCCTGAGTCTCATACACCTCAAAAACCGTCATGCCAAGCGCAGCAACCAGAGCCAGGTCACGACCGGCCCCTTCAGTCGCATATACTTTTCTATTCATTTCGTCCTCCGAACGTCCCTTCAGTTCCTTAAGAGGAAAGGAAGGAAATGCATAAGTTTCTTATCTTCAACATTGGTAATAAGAAGCAAACGCTGTGCCAACTTCATGGGTTCAAGATCGTCGTTCGGAATATCAAGAGATAAAACAGCCACCTGCCCCTGCGTCATAGCCAAAGCAAATTCGCCAGATCCTGCATCATATTCTATCCACCCCGGGACATCATCAAACTCCTGATCGATAACAAGAACCACGCGATTGTCCTCCTTCATCAGAAGGGCATCTGCCTTAAGCTCTTCAACAACGGCACCATTATCAAACGGGAGAGCCGACTCAGCATATTGCTGCCTCCACCCTATTTTATATAATGTATTACTTAATAAATTATTTACAATAGGCATAGGCTTGAAGCTCCTCGAGAGATTTTAAATAGAAAGTTTCCACCGGGTTATCAGAACATAATTTTCCAATTAAAAACATCATAAAATATCTGGACTCCACAACTTTCTTGAGGCATAAGCCAAAAGTATGTCTACACAAAATAAAAATCATTCTGCTCAGCAGCATTTTCTGGACATTGAGACCTTAAGTGTCCGGCAAATAGAATCCATTCTTGAAAAAGCAAAATCCTTCAAAAGCACGGGAACAGTACCGCTCTCTTTAAGCGGCAAGATTGTTTTATCGATGTTTTTTGAGAATTCAACCCGCACACGGACCTCGTTTGAGCTGGCCGCCAAGCGACTTGGTGCTAACGTTGTAAACTGGAACGCCAGCACAAGCTCCGTCAACAAGGGGGAGACCTTTGAAGACACCGTTGCGAATCTGAATGCGCTCGGCCCGGACCTTGCTATCATGCGTCATAACGGAGATGATGCCATACACAGTGCCGCCAGGATTATGCTCTGCCCCATAGTCAGCGCAGGGGCAGGCACAAAGCACCACCCCACACAGGCCCTTTTGGATGCCATGACCATGCTGGAACATAAAGGCACCCTGAATGGCCTGAGAATCGCTTTTTGCGGTGATTTAAAACATAGCCGTGTGGCTTATTCGAATATAGCCCTGCTATCCAACTTCGGGGCAGATATTCATGCTATTTCGCCACCCGCCCTTCAAATTGAGAAACTGCCAGAAAACTGCAAAAGCATAAAGCATTTCCAAACACTCGAAGAAGGCCTGCCGGGCTGTGATGTTGTCATGACCATCCGTATCCAGAAAGAACGCATGGATCAGATTGCCTGTTCAGACAGTAACTATTTTAGCGATTGCGGCCTGACACAGGAACGACTGGCTCTGGCAAAACCGGACGCCATTGTCATGGATCCCGGCCCCTTAAATAGAGGCGTACAAATTACAGATGAGGTTGCTGACGGCCCACAAAGCGTTATCTTAAAACAAGTCGAAAACGGCCTTTTCGTCCGCATGGCTGTTCTGGATACACTTCTAGGAGGGCAAACGTAAAAGATGGAAGCCTTTGTCCTGTTTGCCGCTTATCTTTTAGGCTCCGTACCCTTTGGCCTTGTGCTTTGCAAACTGGCCGGTTACGGAGACATACGGCAAATTGGTTCAGGCAATATCGGTGCAACCAATGTGTTGCGCACGGGCAGTAAATCTCTGGCCCTCCTGACCCTTATCCTTGATAGCGGCAAAGGGGCTTTTGCCGTCTGGCTGGCCTTATATTTTCTGGACTTCAACGCCGCGACACTGGCTGGCCTTGGCAGCATTTTGGGCCATATGTTCCCTGTCTGGCTAAAATTCAAAGGCGGTAAAGGCGTTGCCACCACCCTTGGCATGATGCTCGCCCTTGTGCCGCCCGTGGGTCTGCTGGCCTGCGTTATGTGGTTAGTCATTGCGGCCAGCTATAACATCTCTTCTCTGGCTGCACTGGTCAGCATTCTTTTCACCCCCTTTATGGCCCATCATTTTTATGGAGATGCAAACTTATCGTTTATGCTCTCTCTCATCGTCCTCCTTGTCTGGTTCAAGCACCGCGACAACATAAAAAGGCTTGCAAAAGGCGAGGAACCGAAGATAAAGAAAAGAGAAAAAAAAGAGTAAACTATGACGCAAATACTCGCCTTCCCCGATAATGAAAAGCTGGCATGGATACGTCTTTCCAGAACGAACAGAATCGGACCTGTGACTTTTTTTCGTCTGCTGGAACGCTTTGGCACGGCCTCAAAAGCCCTTGAAAATCTGTCCTCCCTTTCATTGCGCGGCGGTGGTAAAACACCCCTGAAACCTTTGCCCTTGTCAGAGGCTGAAGCAGAGCTGGCCGCCGTTCAAAAAAGAGGGGGAAGCCTCATAACAGCCGCAGAAGATTCCTATCCTCTTCCGCTGGGGGCAATTGACGATCCGCCGCCTGTGCTGACTGTTTTCGGCAATCTGGAACACCTGCAAAGAAATGCTATCGGCATAGTAGGCGCACGTAATGCCTCTTTCAATGGCCGGAAATTTGCCAAAAACATGGCCAGACAACTTGGCGAAAGAAGGAAAATTGTTGTATCAGGTCTGGCACGGGGCATTGATACGGCTGCCCATGAAGGGGCTTTGGAAACGGGCACAATCGCGGTTGTCGCCGGCGGCGTTGATGTGATTTACCCAAAAGAAAACACAGCCCTTTATCAGCAAATTATTGATCATGGCGGTGCGATCGTCGCCGAAAGCCCCTTTGGCACACAGCCGCAAGCCCGTCATTTTCCACGTCGCAACAGAATCATATCCGGCCTCTCTTCCGGCGTTGTCGTCGTTGAGGCTACCTTGCGTTCCGGCTCTCTCATTACTGCACGTATGGCAGGCGAACAGGGACGCGATGTATTCGCGGTGCCAGGCTTTCCTCTTGATCCACGAGCACAAGGCCCCAATAAACTGATCAGTGACGGGGCTGTCCTCGTACAATCAGTCGATGATATTTTACAACATACACAAGATTTTCGATCCCACGGTTTATCAGAGAGAAAACAGGCCCCCTATGAGCCTCTACCCCTTGATACATCTATCTCTGAGCCACCTGAGGAAGTCCGGGAAATGATCATGGGAACCTTAACATCTTCACCAACAGGAGTTGACGAACTCGTCCGGATCTGTCAATTGACTATCCCTGATACACAAACTGCACTGCTGGAACTTGAGCTCGCCGGGCGGGTTCAAAGACTGGCTGGCAACAGAGTCTGCCTTACGGGCTGAAAGAAATAAGCAATAAGGAACAAGGGATAAAGAATGAGCGCACCGAATATAGTCATTGTTGAATCACCTGCAAAAGCCAAAACCATCGAAAAATACCTGGGCCCGGGCTACGAAGTTATGGCCTCTTACGGCCACGTACGCGATCTGGTAAACAAAGATGGATCAGTTCTCCCCGATGAAGATTTTTCTATGAAATGGGAGCTTGGCGACCGTTCTAAAAAAACTGTATCTGATATCCGCAAAGCCGTTAAAGACGCAGAATCACTTTACCTCGCAACTGACCCGGATCGTGAAGGAGAAGCTATTTCCTGGCACATAAAGGAAATTTTGGAAGATAAAAAACTGCTCAAAGACAAAAAAGTCTACCGCGTAACGTTTAACGAAATTACAAAATCTGCCGTCACAACAGCCTTCCAGAATGCAAGAGAGCTTGATGAAAATCTGGTACAGGCCTATCTGGCCCGCCGTGCACTGGATTATCTTGTCGGCTTTAACCTGTCCCCCGTTTTGTGGAGAAAACTGCCGGGTTCCCGCTCTGCCGGCCGTGTGCAATCGGTTGCCTTGCGCCTTGTCTGTGAACGGGAATCAGAGATTGAACGCTTTAACCCGCAGGAATACTGGACGGTTGAAGCGGAACTGAAAACACCTGAAAACAAACTTTTTACCGCTCATCTGACACATCTGGCCGGTAACAAGCTTGATAAATTCTCGTTAGGCAATGAAGAACAAGCCACAGCCGCCGTCAAACGCATCGAAAGCAAATCCCTTTCCGTACAAAAGATTGTTAAAAAGCAGGCCAAACGAAATCCTGCGCCGCCTTTTATTACATCCACACTGCAACAGGAAGCCTCCAGAAAACTGCGGATGAGCGCATCACAAACAATGCGCGTCGCACAACAGCTTTATGAGGGGATTAAAATTGATGGCGAAACCGTTGGTCTTATTACCTATATGAGGACCGATGGTATAACCCTGTCAGGAGAAGCCATTGCTCAGTGCCGTGAGGTCATCGGCAAGGAGTATGGTGATAAATATCTGCCTAAGTCACCCCGCGCTTACAAGAGCAAGGCGAAAAACGCTCAAGAGGCTCACGAAGCCATTCGTCCTACAGGCCTTTCCCGCCTGCCTAAAGCCATGAAAGGCTACCTTGATGACAAACAGGCTGCGCTGTATGAGTTGATCTGGAAGAGGACCGTTGCCTGCCAGATGGAAAGTGCCGTTCTGGATCAGGTTAAAGCAGACATATCAGATGGCACAGACGATGTCGTGCTGCGTGCCAATGGCTCTGTTATTGCGTTTGATGGCTTCCTGACCCTGTATCAGGAAGGCTCGGACGAAAATGGAAACAATCAGAGCGATAGCAAGGATGACACAGACAGACGCTTACCACCGCTCCACGAAGGTGACGATCTCGACACAAGAAAAATCAATTCAGAACAACACTTTACACAGCCTCCTCCACGTTATTCTGAAGCTTCGTTGGTTAAGACCATGGAAGAAATGGGTATTGGCCGCCCCTCTACCTATGCCTCCATTCTTCAGGTACTAAGGGACCGCGACTATGTCCGCATGGAAAAACGGCGTTTTCACCCGGAAGACCGGGGCCGCATCGTTACAGAGTTCTTAAAGAAATTCTTTGAACGTTACGTTGATTATGAATTTACAGCCAATCTTGAAGAAGAGCTCGACCTCATTTCATCTGGCGAAGTGCAATGGAAAAATGCGCTGAAAGACTTCTGGGGCGACTTCAAAAAAGCCGTTGATGATACAAAAAGCCTTACCATCACAGAAGTCCTTGATCACTTGAATGATGAGCTTGCCGACTTCTTCTTCCCCAAAACGGATGAAACAAAAGATCCTCGCGATTGTCAGGCTTGCGAGGATGGCCGTCTCTCCCTGAAAGTAGGAAAATTTGGTGCCTTTATCGGCTGCTCGAACTACCCGGATTGCAAATTTACACGACCTCTTGTTGTCAAAGAAGGCGAAGAAGAGGATAACGCTGCAGCACAGCTCAATAATGAACCAAAAGAGCTTGGCAGCGATCCCGATACAGGGAGGCTCGTAACGTTGCGCCGCGGCCCCTATGGTCCTTACGTCCAGCTAGAACTGCCCGAAGGTGCCGCCAAAAAGGATAAACCGAAACGTCAGGGCCTGCCACGCGGCACCGCACCTGATGAGGTAAATCTTGATGTTGCGCTCAGCCTTTTATCTTTGCCCCGTCTTGTTGGCATGCACCCGGAGACAAACGAAAAAATTGAAGCCGGTATCGGACGTTTTGGCCCATTTTTAAAACATCAGGGGAAATTCAAATCCATTCCAGCCGGCGATGATGTCCTGACGATCGGCATGAACCGCGCCGTAGAACTTCTTGCCCAAGCCCCAAAAAAGAAGAAGGCCCCTGCCAAGAAAAAAGCCACGGCAAAAAAGAAAACAACCACTAAGAAAAAGACAACAGCGACAAAGACAAAGACAACCGCCAAGAAAAAAGAGACAAAAAAGAAAGAAAAAACAGCATAATGACTGTTTTAACCACTGGGTAGAAAGAACGCATGGCTCTGCCGGAAAAAGAAGATATCGTTAATTTTATTCGCTATTTCGGGGAGCCCATCACCAAGCGAGAAATTGCCCGCGGTTTTGCTATTAAGGGCGACGACAGGCACGCGCTTAAAACCATACTAAGAGAGCTTTTAAAAAACGGTACCATCATTAAACTTGCCGGACAGCGATATGCGCTACCATCAGTGCTTCCAACCATAACGGCCATTGAAATCACACAGCTTGATATTGACGGAAACCTTTTCGCCGCCCCCACTGAATGGGATACAGAGCTGCAAGGCCCTGTCCCTCTTATTGAAATTAAACCAGATAAAAAAACACTACCCGCCTTAAAAGAGCATGACCGTGTTCTGGCCCGTCTGCGCCGTGTGACCGAAACATTGTACGAAGCGCGTGTTATAAGACGATTAGAAACGCCGAAAGATAAAGTACTTGGCATTATCACCAAAAAGAAAGGCACTTTCTTCTTAAAGCCTGCTAAAAAGAAGGCAAGGGATGACTTTGAAATTGCACAAAAAAATATTAATGGTGCACAAGATGGAGACATTGCATTAGCCGAAATTCAACCCTCTCGTGGCGAACGACATAAAAAGGTTCGAATTATCCAGATTATTGGGCACGCCGATGACCCGAAAGCCATTAGCCTGATTGCACTGCACGAGGCTTCTCTACGATCCGTTTTTCCTGAAAAAGTGCTGGAAGAAACGGAAAAAATGACCGTACCGAAACTTGGGAAGCGAGAAGATTTGCGCAGCATACCGCTCGTGACCATTGACGGCGCAGATGCGCGGGATTTTGACGATGCCGTCTTTGCAGAAAAAGACACCGATCCTTCAAACAAAGATGGCTATCATATGATCGTTGCCATCGCGGATGTCGCCTGGTATGTCCGCCAAAATACCATGCTGAACGAAGAAGCTTATCAGCGCGGCAACTCGACCTATTTCCCGGATCGCGTTCTGCCTATGCTGCCCGAGAAACTCTCTAATGATCTGTGTTCTTTGCGTCCAAAAGAGAATAGAGCCTGTATGGCCGTTCATATGTGGATTGACGATAAAGGCAAGCTGTTACGTTATAAATTTGTACGCGGATTGATGCGCTCGGCCGCCCGCCTGACATACGAACAGGTTCAAGCTGCAAAAGACGGTATCAGGGACGATACAACAGACGCTCTGATGGATTCTGTTATTGATCCTTTATATGAAGCCTATGCCATCCTTGATGAGGCCAGACGAAAAAGAAGCGCATTAGAGCTTGACCTGCCTGAACGTCAAATCATCATCAATGATGAAGGCCGCATGACAGGGGTCAAAAAACGCCTGCGTCTGGACTCTCATAAGCTGATTGAAGAATTTATGATTCTGGCCAATGTAGCGGCTGCACTTGCGCTTGAAAAACGCAAAGCCCCTTGCATGTACCGTGTGCATGAACGCCCTTCTGCCGACAGACTGGACAATGCAAGAGGTTTCGTTGAAAGCTTCGGCCTTTCCCTGCCCAAAGGGCAAGTCACGCAACCAGAACAAATCAACATGATTTTGGAAAAAGCAGCAAAGCTACCCTATAGTCATCTTATCAGCGAAGTTATTCTACGCACGCAGGCGCAAGCCGTTTACACCCCTGAAAACCTCGGGCATTTTGGCCTCGCCTTAAAACGATACGCGCATTTCACCTCCCCTATTCGCCGTTATGCCGATTTGCTCGTCCACCGTTCTTTAATACGCGCTTACGACCTCGGGGAAGGTGGGCTGGAAGATCAAGAGGCGGTCACTCTCGAAGATATGGCTCACCACATATCCACTACCGAACGAGCCTCGGCAGAAGCCGAGCGTAATGCCATAGACCGCTTTACAGCCTCATACCTCTCTACACAGATTGACGCGGAATTTCAGGGCAGAATTAACGGCGTTACCCGTTTTGGTCTGTTTGTTACACTGGAAGAAAGCGGGGCTGACGGCCTGATCCCCATCCGCACGCTCCCAAAAGATTTCTATGTTCATAATGAGCAGCAACATGCCCTTATCGGCCGCCAGCATAAGCGCATATACCGCCTCGGCGCAGAAGTGACCATCCGAATCAAGGAAGCTGACCCCATTACCGGCAGCACCATTTTCTCACTCATAGGCGATGAAAGTGCCGACATCCCCGGCTTTAAAATCAAAGGATCGCCCTTCCCATCCAGAAACACAGCAGGAAAACACAAGAAAAGCAAAAAGTTCTACAAAAAGAAGAAGAAAACGTCCTGATTAATCCTGCCGGACACAGCGTATGCTAAACGCCAGATCCTTGCGTCGTCCCTGCGTTACATTGCTGCCAAAATTATGCGTAAAAGCATTGTAAGAATCTTCCTCAGACGAGGACCAATAGACCATGGAATCTGCCGGACCTGTATCAGAAAAACCACCTATCGATGCTTTATTGGCGTAAAGCAGAAGAAGCTCATCCCGTGAAGGCAAATACCATTTACTCCCCTGCGCAAGACATAGCTGAGCCGCAAGATATGGTACATCCGTACCGGCAAAGAGTGATAAAGCACTCGTATTCGTCTTACCGTCCGATGTGGAATCGGCCGGTGTATCATCCAGACTCATTGACGCATTATTCCAGGTAATGCCGTTGCTGTGATCGGCTGTTGCTGTATAAATCCTTTTCCCGCTGCTCTCCCCCGCATACACAACACCGTCACATGAGCCACCGACAGGTAATGCCGTTAAATCACAACCAGGTTCTGTGTATGCCCCGCATGGCGTTGCGCCACCATATAGCGGATGAAAAACGTTACAGTGACCATCCGCAGGGGCCTGAGGATTCGCATTCGTCCCGTCAGGCAGCTCATAATTGAGCTCAGAATCATCGCAACCACCGGTTCCTCTCAGACGAAGCAACGCTATGTTTATGGCCGTTTCACAATTGTTTAAAACAGCCTGGGACATTTTCTGGTTCTCCCCTTCGGTTGTACCAAAGGACGAATTTGAAGAGTAGGTCACCGCAAAACTTAAGGCGGCAAACAATATAACGGCAATAAGAATAAGAAACAAAATGTTTCCCGATTCATGCTTATTATGGCTGATCTCTTTATAGCAGATCTTTGGATTCCGAGGATATTTCATCGCACAACAGTACAACTTTATGATGCTTTGCAAAAGATTCATTTTTTAAACACGGTGCCAGAAAAGAAAAACATAAATTTGCATTTTACAAAACCCTTCTATATAACCCCTTTTTAACAAAAAAATAATTATGTAATGCAGGGAATGCTTTTAACTATGTCACACAAACCAAAAACCATTGCAGAAAACTATCCAACATACGCCGAATTTGAAGGACAACTGGACCCGGATAAGGCGTATATAACGGTAGAAAACACTACCTTCAAAAAAATTCTAAAAGTCTTGAACAAATTAGAAGAAAAAGAACAAAAATGCCCGGCATTAGAGCACGGATGTAATGCTATAGAACTATATTTCAGAAATAATACAATACAACTCATCTTTCAAGACGTTGGCTACAACCCAGAGACACAAAGATTGTCTACCCCGGAGTTTCATGAATTGCTACAAACAATCGCCAATGATGGAAATGGACAAATTCTTATAGTGGATAACAACACTGTTGTTATGGAAGAAACGAATCTAACAAGAGCCTTATTAGGAAACGACTTCACCATTACCCCAAGTACCGCTAATGAAATCCAAAAAGAATGTGCCTTCCAAAAAAACATGAAAGAACGCAAAGAAACAATTATGGCAGGCATCAAATCAAGAAAAATCCAGCTTTCCTAGATTTGATAGTCAGATAAATTTGCATTCTGTAAAACATTTCTGTATAAAGATGCATCTTTTAAAAAAGGAATTATGTAATATAGGGGGACATTTTGATGACGTCATATAATCCAGAACCAATTACACAGAACTATCCAACTTATGCCCAATGTCATGCAGAAGAGATTGACCTAACTAAAACATATCTAACCATAAAAAACGTTAACTCAGCCAAAGTTAAAGCAGAAGTCGCAAGAAGGCTTCCGCCACATGCAATGATGCCTGCACCTGATGATATTGTGGGAAACTATTTTAAAACAAACACAATAAGACATGCGTTCAAAACCGTTGGCGGCTTTGAAAATAGCGGCATGACGAATCCCCAATTTCATGAATTGATGGACATTATAGCAACCGATCCAGAAAGTAATGAAAATGGCATTCTTATCATGGATGGTGATACCGTCGTCATGGAAAATACGGCCTCCCATCGTGCCACGCTAGGAATGGGTTTTGGAGACCACATTACCGTTACAGAAACTGACGCCACAGTAGTCGCTGAAGAATGCTTTTTCCAAAGAGGGCTTGAAGATTTCAAACAAGAAATACTACAAAAAGTCCGGGACGGAAAAATAACATTCTCCAAAAAACCCACGCATAAACTCAGCTAATCCATTAAGAAGCTCTGCAAAAACACCAATTATTATTGCGGAGCTTCCTCTGGTCATGACTTTTACATGCGTCTAAAAACGCCCATGTGCTTGCCGCGGTAAGGCATGTCAAACATCATCTCATACGCTTTTACCTGTTTCTGGTCGGCATAGCGGATAATAGCCAAACCGTTTGGATGTGTCTCTAACCATACGTCTATGGTATCCATGTTCTCATCATCTATCTCTTTTTCCAGCCGCCCAAGGAATGTCAGTTCTCCGTGATACTTACGGACAAACGCCCAGTCATGATCTTTGTAAGACTCTAAATAATCGGTCATAGGTCTAAGATCATATTTCGAAAAAAATGTATGTGAGGCTATGCCTTGTCCTATAAACAGAAGGCAAACTAGAAATAATGTAACTGTGCCAATCTTTTTAATCGGCACTTTTAACCAAAAAGCGCTCAATAAAAGTGCGCCGGGCAAAAGCGGCACCAGATAATGCGGCTGCTTCCCGCTAATCAGGGAAAAAGAAATAAAGACCGGGAAAATCCAAAGCACTAAAAACCGCACAGTCCATTCACTTTTAAAGTGCTGCTTAATATTTTTTAAGCCTCTCCAGAATGAGGGAAAAAAAGCCCAAGGCAAGAACAGCAGTGGAAGCAACGGCACATAAAACCAGATGGAACGCGCATGTGCGTCATTAAAGTTACCCGTTATTCGCCCTGCCGTCTGTTCCCAAACCAGCCAATAGGCGAATTTATCAGAGGATTGAGAGAGCACAGGCAACAACCAGAGCAAAATCGGCAGTGTAGAAAGAACGATGGCCGCCAGACACCCCCCGTACCATTTTAACGATCCTATCTTCTGCGGCATCCATAACGGCCCAAAAAGCATCGGAAACAATACATAAAGCCATGCAACCGGTCCTTTTGTTAAAACACCAAACCCTATAGCAAGAGCCAGCCAGAACAGATATTTCAGCCGGCCGGTTTTGGCAAAAGACAACAAGGCAATCAACGCCAGCAGAACAAAAACCGTGAGCGTAATATCAAACATCACCAAAAGACTATAAATCAAAAACGGGAGGCTCCCGACAACAAGCATGGGAATATTTCGTCCGATCTCCCGCTTGTCCGGGAAAAGCATATCAGCCATTTTCTTTGTTAAAAAAACACACGCTATGGCAGACATAAGGACAGGCAATGTCCCGGCCCACCGGCTTACGCCAAAGAGTGACCACGCACTATTGATAAGCCAGAACAACAGTGGCGGCTTATGATGGTATGGCTGGAAATTGACAGTGAGCGGTGCCAGCCAGTCACCACGTAAATGCATCTCCCATGCCACTGTCATATAACGCGTTTCGTCAATCGGCAAAAGCGGCCTAAAGACAATAGCTGCTATAAACAGCATAAATAACAGTAACACCGGCAGCCCATATGCCATTAACCTGGAGTCTTTCACCACTTTTTCAGTCCTTAGCTATTTTTGTTCGATATCATGCCACTATAACAAGCCAAATAATTTGTACAGCTCAGGTAGAAACGCTTGCTGTTTCCGTATCGGTTTCAGGTTTAAGAATGAAATAAAGATTTCTCAAATAAATGAACAAACCGATCCCCTGCCCGACAATAAACACAGGATCCTGACGATAAAGCGCATAGGAAAACAACGTCGTTCCGCCTGCCAGAGAAAAATACCAAAACGCTTTAGGTATAACGCTTTTTCTTGCTTTTTCCGATGCCAGCCACTGCACAAAGAAACGCATGGTAAAAAGAGCCTGACCGACAAAACCAACGCATAGCCATATTTGCTCTGCGCTTAACGTTGTAAGATGGATGTCCATATAACTTCCTTTCAGTTTAATTCTTCATACGTTTCATGTGCCCGCCGTGCCCGCTTTTTCAGCCACAAAACGCCGCGGATATCACTTATCCCCACCAGAGCACGATCAAGCGTACCGTATTTTGACTGGCCATGCGTGCGCGGCCTGTGTGATACGCCCGTATGAAAAAGTTGTACCCCTTCGCGTATCAAAAGTGCAGGCAAAAAACGATGCATATGGTCAAAATAAGGCAGATTCAGGTAATCCCTGCGCCGAAAAAGTTTAAGAGAACATCCCGTATCTCTGGTGTTATCCTCTAAAAGCCAGGCCCGCAGATTATTTGCAAAACGTGAAGAAAGGCGGCGTATCCAGTTGTCATTGCGTTTCGTCCGCTCTCCCATAACAGCCAAACGGGGCAAAGTGTCTTTGTGTTGGTTATAGGCCTCCCACAATAATCTTATATCGGCAGGCGGATTTTGACCGTCCCCATCAAGCGTTACAATGAAATCATTGCCAGCCGCTTTTACACCGGTCCATAACGCTGCAGACTGACCGGCATTATTCTTGTGCCTTATCATGCGCAAAGGCGGATATTTAGAGCGCAATCCCTTTAAAACATTCCATGAACCATCGGTACTGGCATCATCGACATAAATCACTTCGCTCACCGGAACGCCCGCTGTTGTCTCAAAAATTTCTTTTACAAGAGGCTCTACATTTTCCTCTTCATTATAGATTGGTACAACTATGGTAATCATATCCTTCAAGCCTTTTCATTTAAGATATTGAAAGTAGATTTTCAAACTTAAGGCAAACTTAAGGTGATGGCTTTGCGAAAATAATTTGAAAAGTACTACCTTTTCCCTCTATGCCATCAAGAATATTTATTCTGGCATTGTGCGCATCTGCAATGGATTTTACAATGGAGAGGCCTAATCCAGAGCTTGTAATGCCAGAGTAATTCTTATCCAGTATGCGATAAAAACGATCAAAAACCCGTAACCGTTCATGCTCAGCTATGCCCGGCCCATTATCACTGACAGATAATATTGCCTGCTCACCTTCTTTAAAAACAGATACAATAACCTTACCACCTTGAGGTGTGTATTTGATAGCGTTTCCGACAAGATTAGCAATCAAAACAGTCAACGCATGAAAACGGCCCTGTATAGTTACATTATCCCAATCGTCAAAATTCAATTCTATCTCTTTTTTCTGAGCCGATTGCTGCATTTCTTCCACGATATTTCTTACTATGCCATGAAGAGAAACATCCGTCATGTTTTCATGCGCCTGCTCAGGCTCCAGACGTGCCATTTCCAGAAGCTGGTGAACAACCCGTGTACTGCGGTCTACGGCATTGTACAGCTTTTGGATGGATTGTTGCTTTTCATCCTCATTTTCAGCACGTTTTAAAACATCCAGTTCAAGACGTACCGCTGTCAGAGGGGTGCGAAGCTCGTGAGCCGCGTCTGCCGTAAAACGGCGCTGCGTATCAAGAGCCACTGAAAGTCTGTCCAGCAATCCGTTTATCGCCTGCACCATTGTTAAAACTTCGTCAGGCGCATCTTCCTCCGGCAATTTTTCAAGAAAACGGGCTGTTCTCTGTTCTATAGATTCCGAAATACGCTTAAGGGGCGCAAAGCCGCAGCCAACAACCAGCCAGACAAGCCCAAGTAAAACAGGAAAGTGAATTAATGTCGGGATAAGCTGCTCTGCATAGATCTCCCAGATTACTGTATGGCGTAAAGAGATCGGTTGTGACACCTGTACAAGCCACCCATCCCCAGCATTTAAGGCATAAAAGCGCCATTCTTCCTCATTAAACAAAACCGTCCTAATTCCACCTTCTCCTTGATTCGGAAAAGCCAGAGCAGGCATGGACGAAAAACTGAGATGATCCTTATACCAGACCTGAATCAGGAACTCTTCTTCCCCCTTTAAGGTGCGCCGAATATCGTGATGACCGCTCACGAAATCACTTTGCTCTGTGATACTGTGAACTGCAATGGCGTGTGCTATCTGTGCCATGTTTTGATCAAAGAGTTCATCCATTTCTTCTTTCAACTCAAAATAAGTCAACGCTATACTAACGAGCGTGCTCAGAATAATAATGGTCGAGAGTCCGATTAAGAGGCGTCTTTTAATTGATTTCATTTTCATCTGCCAGACTATATCCGACATTCCTGATGTTCTTTATAATATTTTTTCCCAGTCTCTTGCGAATCTGATGAATATAAACTTCAATAGCATTGCTGCCGACTTCCTCATTCCAGCCGTAAAGCTTTTCTTCGAGCTGCGCACGAGAAAATACCGATCCCGGTCTTTCCGCCAAAATAGCTAACAATGCAAACTCTTTTGAAGACAGCATGTATTGTTCCCCATTCAGAACAACTTGATGCGTGGCTGTATCAATAGATAAATTCCCCGCTTTTAGAATTGAGGAAGAATGGCCGCTTTGTCTGCGCAGCAAGAGACGAATACGTGCCTCAAGTTCTTCCAGAGCAAACGGTTTCAGCATATAATCATCAGCCCCTGAGTCCAGGCCTTTGACCTTATCAGAAATTGTATCCCGCGCCGTCAAAATCAGGACAGGGAGCTGATTTCCTGTTTTTCGCAAAGCTGATAGAATCGAAAACCCATCCTGCCCCGGCAAACCAAGATCAAGAATCATTAACGTATAATGACCACTGCTCAAACAAAGTGCCACATCCTGTCCATCCTGAAGCCAGTCTACAGCATAGCCAGACTTGCGAAGCGCTCTTTGCAGGCTATCGCCAATCATGACATCATCTTCAACAAGTAAAATTTTCATTGATAAAATACGACCTCAGGCATTCGTTTTATGCATAAAGATATAGTGGTTTGAATAAATATTCACGCCCTTATTCTAAAGTGCACTTCCTAACGGCCCGATCAACCGGCTACCGCCTGACGGATATCCTCAAGTTCCAGCCATCTGGTCTCGGCACGATCCAGACGGCGTTTGACAGTCTCGTAGTCTTCACTCACCTGATGGAAGGATTCTTTTTCATTCTGATAGAAATCAGGATCGGCAAGTTTTTTTTCTAACGTAGAAAGCTGCGCCTCCAGCTCTGAAATTTTTTCCGGCAGATGTTCCAGCTCGTATTTGAGTTTATAGCTCATTTTAACGGCTTGTTTATGCTCTGCCTTTTCAGGTTGAACCACTTCTTTTTTAGGCAGGTCTTCTGCTTTTTTAACCTTTTGGGCTTTTGTTGTTTTTTGGTCTCTATAAGAGATGTAGTCGCTATAGCCGCCTATGATCCCCTCAATCTCACCCTCCCCTTCAAAAACAAGGAGTTTGGTTGCCACCTGATCCAGAAAATCACGATCGTGAGACACAACAAAGAGCGTCCCTTCGTAGTTTGTCAGAATTTCTTCCAACATATCAAGCGTATCCATATCAAGGTCGTTGGTCGGTTCATCCAGTATAAGGAAATCACCAGGATTCGCCAGAATTCTGGCCAGCATCAGACGGTTCTTCTCACCTCCAGAGAGGGTGGACACAGGGTTCTGAACCCGTTTCGGATCAAACAGAAAGTCTTTCAAATAACCGTAGACATGCCGTCTCTTCCCCCGCACATCAAGATAATCCCCGCCTTCCGGGCAGAGCACTTTTTGCATGGTCGCAGCCGGATCAAGGTCTTTCCTTTTTTGATCGAAATAAGAGACTGTCGCTGTCTTGGCGCGTTTGATCTTGCCTTTATCGGGTTTAAGCTCATCAATTAAAAGACGTAAAAAAGTTGTCTTGCCAGAGCCGTTTTTTCCTACAATACCGATGCGGTCTTTACGCATAATCCGCATATTAAACTCTTTCAAAAGGACAAGTTCATCTCCCTCCTCTTTTTTAAAAGATTTGCTGACATTATAAAATTCGGCAACAATTTTGGAATTCGCTTCCGGGCTATCCGGTTCCGGCAACTGAATTTTAGATACCACCCGATTATAAGCGCTCTGATCCTGCTTTAAGCGTTCCCGCTCTTCATGAACCAGTTGCAGGCGTCTGACATTTCTTTTCCGGCGGGCTTTTACACCGCGGCTGGCCCAGTCTATTTCCTGAGCGAGCAGTGCTTTGCGGTTTCTTAATTCGCGCTCTTCCTGCTCCAGCAGCTCTGTCGACCATTCATCAAAATGGGCGAACCCCCGCGGACACACACGAAGCCGCCCGCGATCCAGCCAGAAAATCTTGTTCGATATATTGGACAAAAATGTTTTATCGTGGCTGATACACACCACCGTGCCATTATAGTTTTGAAGATAGTTCTCCAGCCATTCAATCACTTCCAGATCAAGGTGATTAGTTGGCTCATCAAGAAGCAGAATATCCGGCTCTTCCACAAGTGCCCGGGCCAGAGCCGCGCGTCTTAGCTGCCCGCCTGAGAGTTCTGTCATCTGGCGTTTCACGTCCAGATGAAGGGCTTCGGCAATAATATCAACCTTATAGGCTGATACAACCTGCGCCTCTTCCCTGATCTCTTCAAGAATGTATTGGAAAATCGTCTGGTTAGCCTTGGGAATCACATCCTGCTGCATATAGCCTGTTTGCAACGTCTCTTCCTGCCAACGTTCCCCGTCATCCAGCTCTATATCACCTGTGATCATACGAAAGAGCGTCGTCTTCCCCGCCCCGTTCTTACCCACAAGAGAAATCCGGTCTCCTTGATGAATATTCATGGCAAAGTCTTCGAAAAGCGGTTTCTCTCCGAAGGTCAGTCTTGCATCCTTTATTGAAAAAAGAAGGGACAATATGTTTATCCTTTTCTGCTCAACCTCACACATAAAAAACACTGTCATCCTGCCGGTTCACGTGAGCGAACACTAACAGGGAGGATCCAGAAAAAAGCGAGCCGCCTTGCGGCTCACATTATGGATCCCGGATGTTTAAATCATTCTTACGAATGCTCTCCGGGATGACAAGATCTAAAAAATTAACCGACGATTTCAGACTCTTCAAAGAAGAATTTTATTTCAGTCGCGGCATTTTCGAGTGAGTCAGAACCGTGCACAGAATTCGCCTCAATGCTTTCTGCAAAGTCCTTACGAATAGTACCTTCGTCCGCATCAGCCGGATTGGTTGCGCCCATAATTTCACGGTTACGCGCGACTGCATTTTCACCTTCCAGCACTTGAACAACGACAGGGCCAGATGTCATAAAAGAAACGAGATCCTGATAAAAAGGACGTTCTTTATGTACGTCATAAAAAGCACCAGCCTGCTCATTCGTCAGTGCCATACGTTTTTGTGCAACAATGCGCAATCCGCCTTCTTCAAAACGCTGGTTAATCGCACCAGTCAGGTTTCTTTTCGTTGCATCAGGTTTAATAATTGAAAGGGTACGTTCCACGGCCATTTTCTCTCTCCGTCTTTTATATAGTTAAACTGTGCGTGGGTTATAGCGAAGAGCACGCCACAAGGCAAGCAGGAAAACCTGCTGTAATTTTATTACAAATGAATCAGAAAATAAGAAACATTAATCACTATATTACATAAAAACTTTCTTTTTAATAAGTTTTATGTTAATATTTTCTTTAACAAAATGGGATACAATCCCTTAAGGTAAGAATTATGTGATAGAGGTTCGTTGTACAGCATGTTGTTTGTCTCAACAGAAAATATCAATAGCATCATCGCCAGCACCTTTAATCAGGAAGCGGGAACAAGAGCCTCGCTTCGAGGTTTCTTAAAAGGACTGACAAAAGCAAAACATAAAAGAAGCATTATACCTGCCGTTCAAGAGCTCCGGGAAAAAGGCTGGACATTCGTTTCTGTTCCCTGCAAAAAAATCAGCCCAGAACAAAATCGCGCTACATTACAGGAATTCACGACCAGTGTAACACCAGGTTGCTTCAAAAAGATGGCAACAGAACATGAGCAAGAACTGCGCGATGCTGGATTTTGCGACTTTTCAATTGAATGCATGAGACAGGGCAACCCGCCCATGACAGAAGATGGCAAAATCTATTTCTATGATTTCGATCATGTTATAGAACGCGCCTTAAGTGGTCAGTTGGGCATTGAAAGTCAACCTGACCCTGACTGGCCTGCAAACGACCCTGAAAAGCCTGAACAAACGTTGAAAGTCAACCACATGTTCAATCTTTGCTTTATCCCAAGAGACGAGCATGAAGCTAAAAACAAAGTCATTCAGAAACAAGTTGGCGATATGAAAGCAGGTGAAACACGCAATATTATTCTTCCGATACCACCAAGAGATGAACACTGCCCTATGATCAGAAAAGGCATGAAAATAGTGGCTAAAGAAATAACAGACCTTCGTTTTTCTTCATATAGCGCTTTCCAATCCTCTGATCGTGAAGTTGACATTACAAGAAAATTGCTTGCTTACGGTGCCATCACTGAAGAAGGGAACGAGGAAAATGCGGCCTTGATGAACGACCTTTTAGACAACATAGAATCTTCTTTTAAAACCCTGAAGATATGGCATGCATTAACGGAAAAAATTATAGATCAGAAAGAAGAAAACAGCGAAAGACTGGTTAGAGCTGAACGTCTATCTCTAGAAGAGAATTGCAAAATTCTGGAAAAGAACTTGAAAGAAATTTCAAATGTTCTGCCTTACTTAGCAGAAGACGCAAATAAAATTATCGAAAGTTTTCCTTCCCTTTTTAGATTAAATATGTCAAAAGAACAGCCTACTATTCAGGAAGATAACAGAAAGCCAACACTGTCATGAGTAAATCATATTTTTCAGACCACAAGCTCTCGAATGATTTCAGAGAAGGCATGAAGCTGTTTTCTGCCATACAAGTGGCCGACAAAGCATTAAAAAGAACTGGATATCCTGCTATACCAGAAGATTACAAAGATCTTCTTTTGAACGAAAACGGCATGCAGGTTGGGATAATTTCTCTCTACGGTGTAGATATACCTGACGCAGAAGAAGATAAAAATGATATTCTAACGGCCACGTTGAAAGTCGCCGATGAAGAAACGCTAAACATCTCAGGGCTTGTACTTGGCTGTATACAAGGCGATGCTACCATCATGTACTCAGGCGACGACTCACGTTACCATGTCGTTGACAACACGACAGGCGATTCAATTGCAAGTCACGCAACACTTGATGATCTTATCAAAGAATGGACACCCTCTCAAAAAACGATCTTTCCCCCGCCCATTAGAAAATATAACTAACCCCCCACTCTTCTCAAATCTACAGTCGTAGAGCGTTGATTCTTCTTCTAAATGACTATAACGCCTATGGATGCCGGATCACGTCCGGCATGACGATAATAAGGGCTGTTTTTTTGCAAAGCCTTCTATAATATCTACCCGGCCAAGGCCTTTTCAATGGCTTTGACAGCGTCATTAGCCGCGTCTGAATTCGGGCCGCCAGCCTGCGCCATGTCGGGACGGCCGCCGCCACCTTTGCCGCCGAGGGCTTCAGCACCACAGCGAACGAGGTCTACGGCGTTGATTTTATCTGTAAGATCGTCGGTGACTGCAACAACAACAGACGCTTTGCCTTCGTTCGTAGCAATCAGGGCAACAACGCCAGAACCGATTTTTGCTTTCAAAGCATCCGCCATTGGTTTTAAATCTTTTGGCGGAAAACCATCTAAGACTTGCCCCGTGAACTTTATACCACCTATTTCTGAAATAACAGGCCCCGCTGCGCCAGCCCCGCCGCCTGTCGCCATCTGGCGGCGCAAATCGGAGATTTCTTTTTCCAGCTTTTTCTTTTCTGCTGCAAGGTTTTGCACCCGTTCAGGCAGACTGGCCGGTGCCACTTTCAGCAATGCAGCCATGTCTTTCAAATAGCGTTCCTGCTCTTCCATATAGGACAGAGCACCAGCACCTGTGAGGCCCTCAATACGACGAACACCGGCCGCCAACGCACTATCTGAAACAATTTTAAAGAGGCCAATATCACCTGTCCTGTTCACATGCGTACCGCCGCACAATTCAATAGAGAAAGCTTTGCCTGTTTCCTTAAGGGTTGTACCCATTGTCAAAACACGCACTTCATCATCATACTTTTCTCCAAACAGGGCCATCGCCCCCGTCTCAATGGCATCTTCCTGCGACATCAGGCGTGTCTCTACCTTTGTATTGGCACGAATTTCTTCGTTCACGTGCTTTTCAATCGCCGATAAATCTTCTGCCGAAATCGCTTTCGGATGAGAAATATCAAAGCGCAGACGATCCGGTCCCACAAATGATCCTTTTTGCGTCACATGATTGCCCAGTTTTCTCCGTAAAGCCGCATGAAGCAAGTGCGTCGCAGAGTGATTGGCCTTTGTTGCCTTCCTTTGATCCGCATCAATACGCATTTCAACCGCCTGCCCAACTTTCAGGCCTCCTCTGGTAACGGTCCCGACATGCGCCCAGAGCTTACCCAAATGTTTTAGGGTACCAGTCACATTGAATTCATTATCACCGGACAGGATTATCCCTGTATCACCGGCCTGACCGCCGGATTCTCCGTAAAACGGTGTTTGATTGGTGATGACACTCACCGCTTCGCCTTTTTTTGCCTCATCAACCAACGTGCCATTACTAACAATCGCAACGATCTGCGCTTCTGCTACCTCTGACTTGTACCCCAAAAATTCTGTCGCCCCTTTTTCTTCAACCAGATCAAACCATATTTTCTCTGTCGCCGCATCGCCAGACCCCGACCATGCTTTTCTGGCATCAGCACGTTGTTTGTCCATGCAAGCGTTAAACACCTCCGTATCCACTTCTATATTCTGTGATTTTAAGGCATCTTGCGTCAAATCAAGCGGAAAGCCATATGTATCATAGAGCTTGAACGCCACATCACCCGGGAATTGTTCACCACTTAAGAGCTTGTCCGTTTCCTCATCCAGAATTTTCAAACCACGGTCAAGGGTGCGTTTGAAGCGTTCCTCTTCCATTTTTAATGTTTCCGTGATCAAACTTTCTGCACGGTTAAGTTCTGGATAGGTTTCACTCATCATATGCTGAAGCGTTGGGAAGAGACGATGCATCAAAGGCTCTTTCGCCCCCAGCAAATGCGCATGACGCATACCGCGGCGCATAATACGGCGTAAAACATACCCGCGCCCTTCGTTGGACGGCAACACACCATCCGCAATCAGGAAGGCCGACGCCCGCAGATGGTCAGCGATCACACGGTGAGAAACGCTTTGGTCTCCATCAGGCGACACACCCGTAAGATCAGCAGAATGCTCAATGATAGAGCGCAGCAGATCTATATCGAAATTGTCGTGCTTGCCCTGCAGGATAGCAGCTATACGCTCTATCCCCATCCCTGTATCAACAGATGGCGCAGGCAGATCAACACGCTCTTCCGGTGTTATTTGTTCAAACTGCATAAACACGTTGTTCCAGATTTCAACAAAGCGGTCGCCATCCTCTTCCGGAGTCCCTGGCGGGCCGCCCTGAATATGATCGCCATGATCAAAGAAAATTTCCGTACAAGGACCGCAAGGCCCTGTATCCCCCATCGCCCAGAAATTATCAGAGGTTGGAATACGGATAATTTTACTATCTGAAAAGCCGGTTACTTTTTTCCAGATCGCCGCGGCTTCTTCATCAGAAGAGTGCACCGTCACCAAGAGCCGTGCCGGATCAAGTCCGAAATTCTTTGTCACCAGTTCCCACGCAAACGGAATCGCATCATCCTTGAAATAATCACCAAAAGAAAAGTTGCCCAGCATTTCAAAGAACGTATGGTGACGAGACGTATAGCCCACATTCTCCAGATCGTTGTGTTTACCACCCGCACGCACGCATTTTTGCGATGTCGTCGCACGGCTGTAATCCCGTTTCTCTTTCCCGGTAAAAACATCCTTGAACTGAACCATGCCCGCATTGGTAAACATCAATGTAGGATCGTTCTGCGGCACCAGCGGAGACGATGTCACACGCTCATGCCCTTTGCCTTCAAAGAACGTTAAAAACTCTTCACGAATATCATTGACTGTTTTCATCATGGGGGTATTGCTCTTTACCTTATATTTTTGCAGAAACGAGAAACACTTTAGGCGAATTTTGCAGAAAAAATCAATGTTCATCTGTGTGTATCTGTGGTTAAATCACGCCATGGATGAATTTATCCCCCTGACCCATAGACTAGCCGACGCGGCTGGAAATATTGCAAGGCAGTATTTCCGCAGCGACTTTGATACAGAGTATAAAAGCGACGAAACACCCGTCACCATTGCCGATAAAGAGATTGAACGCATCTTGCGTGAAATCCTCGAACAGGAAAGGCCGCAAGATGGCATTTTCGGTGAAGAGTTCGGCAAAAAAGAAAGCAAAAGCGGCCTGACATGGGTTCTGGACCCGATTGATGGCACAAAATCTTTTACCATTGGCCGCGCCAATTTCGGCACACTCATTGCGCTCTGCGAAGAAGACAAACCAATCCTTGGCGTTATTGATCAGGCGATTACAAAAGAACGCTGGATCGGCGGCAAAGATCTGCCCACACAAATGAATGGGACAAACATTAAGACACGCGCCTGTCCTTTGCTCTCAAATGCTATGATGGCCTGCACAGCACCGGGGCAGCTCTCTATGGGTACGCCGCCTTTATGGCAACGACTGGAAGAAAAAGGGAGATTCTTCGTCTGGGGCAGTGATTGCTATTTCTATGGCCTTCTGGCACAAGGCGGTCTTGATCTTGTTATCGAAAGCGGCATGGCGACCTATGATTACACAGCCCTGATCCCCATCGTAGAAAGTGCCGGCGGTCATACCTGTGACTGGCAAGGCCATCCGCTCACCTTAACCTCAGACGGCACTATTCTGGCCCTCGCCGATATCTCTATGAAAGATGAGGTGCTGGAGATTATTCAAGCTGCAATTTAAGGAAATAGCACCCTTACTTACTGCAAATCCAGTTCTGCAAGGCGAATAGGTCTGTCTTCATGATCAAGGGCAGCATATTTAGCGGAATGGCCCAATACAAGTGCTCTCATGGAGGGCGCATCCTGCCCAAGGCGGGCACGATAAACCCACAGATTCCGCATAACACGCTGCACATAACCGCGGGTTTCAGAGAGGGGAATCATCTCAATGAAGAGCAAAGGATCTTTTGTCTTTGGCAGACCTGTTTTCCATTTCCTTAAATTACCGGGGCCCGCATTATAGGCCACAGCCAGAAACAGAAGGTCGTTATCAATATTTTCATCGGCCAGAAGGTCTGCAATATATTGCCTTCCGATCCTTACATTAATTTCAGGATCTTTCAAACGATGACGACCAGCAGGCGTGTTCAGGCTTTTGTCACCTGATACATAAGCCGCAGTCGCCGGCATAATCTGCATCAAGCCCGTTGCCCCGCTATTGCTGCCAGCCTCAGGGTTAAAATGTGATTCCTGACGGATAATGGCATGCAGCAGAGCATTGTCAATATGGGGACCCTCGGTTAATTTGAGATTACCCAAAGGATACAACGCGGAATCATAAAGCTGTCCGGACTCATCCTTATAACTATTGCCGAACCTATAAGCATAAGCGGGAACATTTTTGTGCACAGCAAAGGCCAAAAGAGCCTCTTTAAGCTTCCTGTCCTTACCCGGATCAAGCTGAAAAAGCTCCTCGCCTGCCAGATGGTGCTGGCCGCTCTGAACAAGAGCAATCGCCCGTCTTCCCGCAGCACTTTTTTTCAACGTGCTTTCATATTCCCGGGTCAGAGACGGTACATTCCAGTTAAAAGGCGTATCATCCCCCAAAGTCTCAATCGCCAAAAGACCATAAAACGTCCGCGGATACAAGGCTGCACGTCCCAGCCAATATCTTGCTTTACGCTCATCACCGGCCTTATTATACGCACGGTACGCCCAGTATGAGGCAGAGGATGCCATCCAGGCGGAGGCATAAGGGGAATCCGCCGCTTTTTCGAAATAAGAAGCTGAAAATCCGTATTCGTTCCAACGCCAGGATATTAACCCGGCCACCCAGCCAGCCACCGGTGCCGTTCGGGGCGAATGGCGAAGACTGTCCACAGCCAACTGCAACGCCTTGTCAGCTTCTCCCGCATGCATAAATGATTTCGCGATATCGGCCTGTAATATGTCATATTCCGTCCGATCAAGCCAGCGCACCGTTTTATCGCTTCTCAACTTTGAAAAAGCCTGAGACGGTCTTTTTTGCAACAAATTCTTGTCCACTGCTCTTTTAAGGCGGGAAATCGCATCCCTTTGAACCGCATTTCTTTTGAGACGGCTCTTATACGGTTTGGCCCGTACAAGCTGATATTCCAGAGATCCTTTGTAATGGCTGATGGATTTCGCTTTGGGTATTTCCCCTTTAAAGTGGGAAGGCCTCTTTTTTTCAGCCAGCTTGTAAACTTTTTCAGCGCCGGGATAATCCCCATAAAGGGCCAGCCAGCTCGAAAGCTCTTTGTAGCTGGAGGCGTATTTTGTCGGATGCATATAACGCTGGAACAGAACATGCCCCTGTAAAGATTTATCTTCTACCTTACGAAAAAGAGCATCCGCTTCTTTCCAGTGCCCCTCTTTTTGAAGGGCAAATATGCCCTTATAAAGAAGTGCATCTTTATCGGAAAGCACGCCATGATCAGGAATACGGCCCGATGATTTATAGGACGACACAGGTTTTTTAGCAGGACGCGGCGCAAAAGCGTCAGACACCCCCTGTGTATCCTCTCTTTGTGTATTATCTTTCAAGGAAAAAACAGGCTTGCGCGCAGGCAGACGCAAGGACGCTGACAGCGCAGACGCTGCAGGCTCTGTTACAGATTTAACAACAGGTTTTACTTCAGGAACAGGCGGTATAGGCCCGTTCAACTCCGCACCAATGTCGCCTGGGCTTGCTAATACGCCCAGAACAAACACTGCAGGCCACATCAAGATGCGGCTTCCGACTCTATGTACTCTTTGCATGGTGCCTGTTATTTAATCTATTTTTCTCGATTTGTCCAGAAAAATGAAACCGTGCAAAAAAACACCCTAGCTGCGCACAATGCCGAGTTCTTCCCGCTTTTTCATCAACTTAATCATATCCATCCACACAGCCTTCTTTTGCGCCGGATTTCGCAGCAAAAAGGCAGGATGATACGTGACCATAGCCGGGATAGATCCTTCATATTCGTGCCAGCCTTTACGCAATTTTGATACACTAAGATTTTGATTTAAAAGAGATTTTGCAGACACGCCTCCTGCAAAAACGATAATCTTAGGTGCAACGAGCTCAATATGCCGCCGGATAAACGGCAGACTGATTTCAATCTCGGCCGGACTAGGGGTACGGTTTCCCGGCGGACGCCAATTCAGGATATTGGATATGTAAAGAGACGATTCGGCCGATTCATTTTGGCGAGATATATCAAGGCAAGCAAAAATACGATCCAGCAATTGGCCGCTCACCCCGACAAAAGCAATCCCCTGACGATCTTCATCCGCACCAGGTGCTTCCCCAATGAGCATAACATCAGCCTTCGGATTACCATCAGAAAAGACCATATTCGTTGCTGTTTTGCGGATAGCCAGCCCATCGAAATTCTGAATCGCCGTTTTCAGTTCATCAAGTGTTTGCGCCTGTGAGGCCAGTTTTTCAGACTCCACTTTGGCCGCTGCCGCCCCCAAAGGTGGCCCCAAAGACTGCACGGCAGAGGCTGGCGCAGCGTTCAATGACGGCGAAACATCTTCATAAACAGGTAATATTTGCGTTCTATCCTGTGCCTCAACATCAAGCGTTTCGGCTATATCAGCATCAATATGCCACGCCAAAGCAGAAATTAAAGCTTGATATTCAGACACAGAACCCATATCCCGATTACATTAATAAATTAGATAAAGATAAGATAGACGTTTCGAAAAATAATAAAAAGACCTAAATTAAAACTATTATGTCTGACAAACTCTTTTATGATGTTGTAATTGTGGGAGGCGGCCCAGCGGGTCTGTCTTGCGCTATTCGTATAAAACAACTCGCCCCCATCCTTTCCGTTTGCGTTCTGGAAAAAGGGGCAAACATTGGCGCGCACCTTATTTCCGGCAATGTGTTTGAAACACAAGTGCTGGATGAACTCATCCCGGATTGGGAAGATAGAAACCCGCCGCCCTTAAGCAAAGTAACCAAAGAAAATATGTTCCTTTTCACAAGGAAACGTGCTTTTCCGCTTCCCGTCCCCCCTGCGCTCAGAAACCATAAGAATATTCTTATATCTCTTAGCAAACTGGGCAGCTGGCTGGGAGAACAGGCTGAAGCCCTTGGCGTAGAAATATTCCCGGGATTTGCCGGTGCCAAAATACTTTATAACGATGAAGGAGGGGTATGCGGCGTTATGACGGGTGATATGGGACGGGATAAAGACGGAACCCCCCTTTCCTCTTTTCAGCCTGGTGTAGAAATACACGCAAAACAGACTGTTTTGGCAGAGGGCACACATGGCTCTCTGACAAAGACGGTTATTAAACATTTCAAACTGGATGAGCATAGCTGCCCTCAGACATACGGCCTTGGCGTGAAGGAGGTCTGGGAAATTCCAGAAAAGCAGCATGAAAGAGGCCGTATAATGCATAGTGTCGGCTGGCCCATGAATGCAAAAACATATGGCGGCGGCTTTGTTTATCATATGCCAGAGCAGCAAATTGCCATCGGCTTTGTGATCGGACTCGATTATAAGAATCCGTATATTTCTCCTTTTCATGAAATGCAAAAATACAAAACACATCCGAAAATCAAAGCGTTATTAAAGGATGGCCGACGAATTTCTTACGGCGCACGCACCATCACAGAAGGCGGCCTTCAATCTTTACCTAAACTGACATTCCCGGGCGGTCTTCTGATCGGAGACAGTGCCGGCTTTTTAAATCTTCCCAAGGTAAAAGGAAATCACACCGCTATAAAATCAGGCATGCTGGGCGCAGAAGCCATCCTTGATGCCATTAATGAAAACAAGGTTGAAGCTGACAGTTTTCAAAATCTATTCAAGAAGAGCTGGCTCTGGAAAGAGCTCTTTAGAGCGCGCAATATACGCCCTGGCTTTAAATCCGGTTTATTTTTCGGCCTTATACATGCGGGTATTCAGTGCTTTGGTGGCTGGATAATACCTTATACGCTTGGAAACAAACCCGACCACGAACAGACTCAAAAAGCCGAACGCCACAAAAAACCGGATTATCCCAAACCTGATAATGTACTGACATTTGATCTGCCTTCCTCTGTTGCTCTGTCCAGCACAAACCATGAAGAAAATCAACCTTGTCATCTGGTCAGAAAAGATCCTGATAAAAACCTGTCCGCCTATGACGAACCCGCACAGTATTATTGCCCGGCCGCCGTTTATGAAATTATCAAAGACGAACACGGAAAAAATAAGCTACAAATTCATGCTCAGAACTGTGTTCATTGCAAATGTTGTGATATAAAGGACCCGGCACAGAATATAGATTGGACAGTTCCGCAAGGCGGTGACGGACCGAACTACTCTAATATGTAGGAGAATCATCATAATTTTAAAAAAGATTACGATACTGGCTTTAGGCGGCGTACTGGGAAGTTGCGCAGACTTCAATGATGGACAGATGCATCTTGGCCCTCTTACACAGGCGCAGGAAGAGTATTATCTGGACGAACGAAACAATGTTCAGCTTGTAAGCGACGATTCAGCCGCAGGAAATTATCTGGCCGGACATTTCGCGCAAAAGAACAATGACTGGATTGAAGCGTCGCGCTACCTCGGTAATGTCCTGAAAATAACACCGGAAAATATAGAACTTCAAAAACGCGCCATGGTTCTCTCAATGGGTGCTGGTGATATTCAGACCGCCTTAACACATGCTAAAGCTCTTGATGAAAAAGGCGAAGGCGAAGTGCTCTCAAAACTCTTTCTGTCCATTGACGAAATAAAGAAAAAAGACAATGAAAAGGCATTATCTTACATTGACGCATTACCAAGCGGCGGAGTCGCCGAATTCGTACAGCCTCTGATAAGGGCCTGGCTTGACCCGACAAATAAAGAACGGCTGGATGTACTAGCAAAAGGAAACTCCATACACCAATTCCATGCTTTCCTGATTATGGACTACCTTGGAAAAGACTTAAACAATCTGCTTGATACAATTGATATAGAGTCTTTTGAAAAAGAAGGGATGTCCGTTTATTCTCTTGAAAAAATCGCCGATATCTATGCGCGCTTTAAAAAGAAAGAGAAAGCACTCACCCTATACAAAAGGCTTCAGGCCTTTATGCCCGAGAACCAATCTTTAACAGAAAAAATAAAAGGTCTGGAAAAAGATGGGCATATCGCGATCACACAAACTCATCCGCTCATAAAAACCCCGGAAGAAGGGGTCGCCAAAGCCTTATTTGATATAGCCACCCTCATCTATCAGGATCTGAGTGACGACAGTTCGCGGCTTTTCTCCTACCTTGCCCTTTATCTGGACCCTTCATTAAAGGATGCCCATTATCTTCTGGCACATATAGAAACATCCTATAAACGCTATGACGAAGCCATTGCCCACTACCGGGCGGCTGCCATGGACGGAGCTGAACTTCAGATTGCCGCTCTTTTGGAAGAATCAGAACGGTATGATGCCGCCATTGAGACCTTGCAAAACTATGTCGCGCAAGAAAACAGCATCCCGGCACAAATCCAGATCGGGGATCTTTACAGGCGAACAGAGGCTCTGCAGGACTCCTTAAAGGCCTATAACAAGGCCGCAGATATGATTCAGGCAGAAACCGGAAAGACAGACATCCCGGCTAAATACTGGTCGCTTTTATATTCACGCGGCATGATCTATGAACAACTAAAACAGTGGGATAAGGCAGAAGCAGACTTAAAACAGGCCCTGTCTTACGAACCGGATCATCCCTACATCCTCAACTATCTGGGCTATAGCTGGGCCGATCAGGGGATACACCTTGATAAAGCCCTTGAGATGATTGAAAAGGCCCACAAACTGAGACCTGAAGATGGCTATATAGCAGATTCCCTCGGATGGGTTTATTACCAGATGGGACGCTACAAAGACGCTGTCGTGCCTATGGAAAAAGCCGTACATTTCCTGTCTTACGACCCCACCATTAACGATCATCTGGGCAATGTCTATTGGCGTCTGGGCAGGCACACCGAAGCCCGTTTCCAGTGGAACCGCGCCATCAACTACACAGAAGATGAAGAACTTTCCAAAACCATCAAGGAAAAACTCCGCCGCGGCCTGACCGGCACACCAGAAAAAGTAACCGTCTCTGATACGAAATAATGAAGAAACACATCTTCTCTGCCCCGGCTAAAATAAATCTTTACCTTCATCTGACAGGGAAAAGGGGGGATGGCTATCATCTGCTGGATTCTCTGGTGGGGTTTGCGAATATTGCAGACCAGCTTATTATTGAGCCAGCCCCACGCTTTTCTTTTTCTGTGCAAGGCCCCTATGCCAGAAGCTTTTCAGCAAAGGATCTGGACCCTTCCATAAACTCGCATAACCTGGTTGTCAGAGCAGCAAAAGCCCTTGCACAAGAAACGGGGAACCGCCCTGATTTCAAAATTACGCTGACAAAAAATATCCCACTTGAATCCGGCCTCGGCGGCGGTTCCAGCGATGCAGCCACCTGTTTGTGGGCTCTCATGAAAGCATGGAATATTCCGCATAACGCGCCTTTTCTGGATGGGCTGATGCTAAAACTGGGCGCGGATGTTCCCGTTTGCCTGAAATGCCAGCCAACCTTCATGCGCGGCATTGGCGAAACGCTTTCCCCTGCAGGAGAGATCCCGGAGATACCGGTACTTCTCATATGGCCCGGTAAAGGGCACAGCACGCAAACCGTTTTCAAACAATACGCCTCTCCTTTCACCCCCCCCATTGAACAACCAAACAGCTTTAAAGAGACAAAAGACCTTATCAATTTTCTTCAAACAACTGAAAACGATTTATACGCCCCGGCCTGCTGCCTCACGCCGGAGATATCAGAGATGATGGCTCTAATAAACGAACAGAATAATGTCTTACTCTCCCGCATGTCTGGCAGCGGAACAAGTGCTTACGCCCTTTTTGAAGACGAAGAACAGGCTTTAAACGCCGCGGAAAATATCCTGCGCACAAAACCCCACTGGTGGGTAAAAACAGGCTGGCTAAACCGGCCCGGGCGTTATTAGAGAAGGCAGTAAACTATAGTCGTTGCGATTTAAAATCGACTATATCATACGCGTGCTGTCATTCCCGCGAGAGAGGCCTTTTAGGCCGAACATAAACAGCGGAAATCCAAAACAAAGAGCACGGCATATGCCGTGCACATTATTTGACTAGATACCGGATCAGTGTCCGGCATGACACCGAGCGTTGATTCTTCTTCTAAACGACTATAGAACATATCAACCCTTCAATAAGTTTTTCATAGAACAATATTTCTGGTGCGCAAAAAATCTTATGCATACCAGCCTACACATCATTACACATCTCCCCTGGAAATAAACATAACTATTCCTTGGAACCGACATCACCGGAAGAAGATATCAGCTCTGTCGATAAGAGATGGGACAACAATGTTTTATCCGCCTTACCATTGGTCTTCATGTTATTGGCAGACTGATAAGAACGAATGGCATCCTGTGTCAGGGGCCCTGCAATACCATCCGCAGGGCCCGGATACAACCCCAGACGGATAAGCTGTTCCTGAACCTGCGCCGTAACATCAGCCTGACTCGAGGAATCCGGCATAAATCCTGCGGCCTCTTTTGTTATATCCTGATCCTCAATAATCAGCAAAGAGGCTTTCACCCGATTCAGAATAGCATGGACTTCACGTTCACTGATTTTCAGTCTGGATATAAGCTGTTCTTTCGCCTGACGGGCTTCTTCATTCCCTTTTTCCGCCGCATAGTCATACCAGAACAACGCTTCTTCAAGCTGAACATTGCCGAGCAATCCATTTTCATGAAGAAGGCCAAGATTATACGCCGCCTCCACAACATTTTGTGTGGCCGCCTTTTCAAAATATGAGGCCGCCTGCACGGGATCATAGTCGGTTCCAATGCCCTCTATGTGTGCAATACCGAGATTATACTGAGCTTCTGGATGTCCCTGATATGAGGCAGCCCGATATAGCTGCAAAGCCTTATCAAGATTTTTCTTTACCCCCAATCCCTTATGATACAAGACACCAAGGTTGTACTGGGCATTCGGGATACCTTTTTCTGCAGATTTCTGGAACCAGAATGCCGCCTTTTTAAAGTCCTGTTCCACACCACCATGCCCTGCCGTATAAATCGCAGCCAGATCGTGCTGTGCCTCTGCATTACCCTCAAAGGCCTTTTCCTCTATTTTCTTTACAACGGGCGGCAGATCTGGATCCGGGCTGATTTCTTTTAATAAAGCCCCTTTCTCAGCGCCTTTATTTTCATTACCGGTATCACGTTCGGCCACCACCGTAGCCTTTGTAAGCGGCATTTCCACACCAGCGGCAGGCTGCACCTCTTGCGGCTTTTCAGCTTTAATCACAGAAGCCAGCTCTTTTCTTTCCATCGGCTCAGGCTCAAGTTCAGGCTCTTCTGGGAAATTAAATGTAACAGCCTGCGTTCTCTCTTGCGGCCTGTCTTCTTCTCTATCATTCGAAGACAAGACAGGCACATCCAATGACGCCACAGGCACAGAGCGCGGCCTTTCATTATCCGGCACATGAGCCGCCAGCGTATTACTGGCCACGACAGGCCCGGCAACAGACGGCACATCATGCTGAAGCCGGCTTATAAACCAGCCACCGGACAACCCTAAAAGCACAAGAGCTGTCATTGAAACAGCCTGCATTTTCATTGCTTTTTGCCACCAGGGCTGGTCCTCGTTTGCGGGTTCCTGACTGTGCCCCAAAAACACCTTTGAAGACGCTGACAAACCTTGCGCTTTTAGATGCGGTAAAGCACTTCGCGCCGCCACGGCCTGATCTGTCAAAAGAACAAGAGCCTTTGACTGCAAGGCCATCTTAGTATCGGCCAAGGCATCTTCCATTTTTTCTATTTTACGGCCAAGACGCAGTTTTTCCTGCCCGATTTTTTCAAGACGTCTGGACAGTTTGGCATTCTCAACAGCCACTTTTTCAAGATTTTCTACCGTACCGGATATTTTTTTATCCGTGTTTTCTATTTTTTTCTTAAGGTTGCCCTGCTCGGTTTCTGTTTTGGTAAGTTTTTGTTCCTGATCCTTCTGGCGTTGATCAAGCTCATCCTGACGCGCAACCAGCTCTTCAGAGACCCGGTCACGCTGGGTTATTTTGCTCTGAATAGAAATAAATGCTTTTTCGCCCTGTTCGGTTTTGTCTTCAATCGCTGTAAGGGATTTTTTCTGCTCAACAATCTCCTGCAAGAGCACCTTGCGCTCTGCCTCGCTCTTCTTTAAGCGACGCGTCACATCCCTTAACAGAGCTATAATTTCCGTATCGCGACCTGACGCCATAACGCTCAGCCCTTCCCCTTTTCGATAAAATAAACCCTAATGGGCCACACTATATTGATTTTGTAAAATACAGCCAAGTTTAAAATAAAAGCTTATCCACAAGCCGCCCTATCAAGAAGAAACTTCAGAGCGTTTCCTTTATAAGCGTCTCCCATGCCTGGGTAATAACATCGGGAGCAAACTGCTTGACGCTCTCTGGGCCTTTATGTCCAAGTGTCTGGCGATACATGGAATCACGCATAAGGCGTTTTAAGCCTTGGGTGAATATATCCACTCTGTCTTCTCCCTCAAGTAACAGGCCGTTATGTTCATGCTTTATCACCTCATTTGTACCGGGACATGACTTGAACCCTATAACCGGAAGCCCGTGTGCCATGGCTTCCGCCGTGACAAGACCAAAGCTTTCATACAAAGAAGGCAGTGCAAAGAGCTGTGCCTGCTGATATTCCAGCGCAATTTTTGCCGTCGCCCCCGGCAAAAACACACGGTTTTCAAGCTCCAGTGTAGCAATAAGGCTTTGAAGATCCGGTTTTAATTCCCCATCCCCAACAATACGGACATCCCAGTCAGGAAATTCTTCTGCCAGCATGGCAAAGGCCTTAATAAGAGTTGCCTGATCCTTTTGCGCTGTAAGACGCCCTACGCTCAAAATAATCTTTCTTTCACCCCCTTTTACATCCGCCATTTTTTCTGCTGGATGAACGGGGTTTGCCACAGCCTGCATCTTTTTATGAAGAAGCCGTGGATAGGCTTTCATAATGGAGGGGGACAATACTGTCATTTTTTTAACAAAGAGCGCACTTAAGAGCAGCAGTGCGTATTCCAGCCGTCTGGTCTTGTAATGCGCAGGTACAATATGTTCACTGGCAATTACAGGAATCCCTGTCCCTGCCATGGCAAAAGCTGCAGGGACAAACGTACTATGCATAAAGCCAATCACGACATCCGGCTGTTCTTTTAAGGCTGCTTTTCTGATCATCCGTATTCTGGCAAACAAATCGCCTATACTGGCTCGTTGTGTCACGTCACCAACACCAGGCGTAATCCTTTTGACCTTCGGATTCAGCGGATAGAAAGACTGCCCTCCCGGCTGATCAGAACTTAAGATCGTCACCTCATGGCCTCTTTCCGCCAGACCAGAAGTCACATCGGCCAGCACACGTTCCGCGCCGCCTTTAATATCATCCAGTGCCTTGATCGCAAAGAGAAGCTTCATCACTGATACACCTTTTTCAAAAACGCTTCCCAGCGGTCATAAATTTTTTCCGGCTGATATTTTTCTACCGACTCTATAGCCTCTTTGCCCATCGCCTTGCGCTTTTCATGCCCTGCCATAGCCTCTTTCAAAGATGAAACCAGCGGTTCAAGATAACCGTTCCCTTCAGCCAGCCAGCCATTCTTTCCGTGTTCAATCAAATCCCGCACACCGCCGCAGTCCTGATAACCAACCGCTGGCAGACCGTGAGCCAGTGCTTCCCCCAGCACATTGGGAAAGCCTTCAAAACGTGATGGAATACACAAAAGATGCGATGTCGTGTAAAGTGCTGAAACATCTTTCACCGCCCCCAGCAACCTCACCCTTTCCTGCAGATCACGCCTTTGTATCTGTGCCTCCAGCGATTGACGGGATTCTCCCTCTCCTGCCAGTACCAGCGTCCAGTCAGGAAACATCTCTGCCACGCGTCCAAAAGCCTCTATCAACACGGTCTGATTTTTGGCATAAGACAATCGTGCCACGCAGAGTAAAATCTTCTCCTGTCCCGCCTGCCCTTCCGGGGTAGCATAACGACTGGCCGGAAACACTGCATTTGGCACAACCGTGATCTTGCGTTGCAGATATGTGGGATAGGCTTCCACATAGCTGTCACATTGCACAGTAATATGCGGTGCCAGACGGAAAGTCTGGAAGATAAGTTCTCTATATTTTCCGGCTTGCAGAAAGTCATAGCGGAACGGCGACTCCCGCTCTGCCGCAACGACCGGTATGCTCATACCGAGCGTATAAAGGCGCAAGGTCAAAAACATCCCTTGCTGAAAAGCCAGAACAACATCCGGCTTAAACGCTTTCATGATGTCCCGGACACGCCCCATACGCTTTAGACGCAAGGACAAACCAGCCTTTACTGCCGGATCACCCATATCAAGCTTGTACCAGTTGACCGCCCCATCAATGTCATAAAACGCTTGTGCGCCTTTGGGATCAAGGGTTAGGAGACTGACCTCATGGCCTCTCTTCACCATCTCATTAGCCAGCGCAATCGCCTGACGTTCAACGCCACCGGCCATATTATCAATCGCCCTGCATGCAATCATCAAGCGCATGATGAAGTTTTTCCTTTCATTTTCCGTTCATGCATTAATCGTTTTGGCCCGGTCTTTAAAAAATGAGACACTGTTTTTACCGGATGGCGCAAACACAGTTTCAGCAAAACATATGCCATACAAACATACTGCCGCTTAAAATGATGATAGCGCAGCAAGGGCCACGTCTTCGCATAATAATAGCGACCAACGGACTTCAGATAGTCTTTATGCTTTTCTGCAAGCTGTATCTCTGCATCACGATTTTTTTCAGGGGCTTTATCAACACCGTCTGTTGCGTGCTGGATAAAGAGCTCTTCTGCACAGCCTGCGAAATGGCCGCCAGCCAGCGCAAAGCGCACGGCAAAATCAACATCCTCCACCCGTCTGAAAGAGGGATCAAAACCACCAACAGACTTCAGGGCTTTTGTTCTGACCATTAAGGAACAGGTCGGCGTTCCGGCCCCAATAAAGAAATCAGGATCACCACCAAAGAACAAAAGCCGGTCAGCCACTTTCGGGCCATTCGGCACAACAGGTTTAGAGCCAATCGCCGCCATCCTTAACGTATAACCGTTCGGATAAATACGTTTTCCTGACGCATAGCAGGCGACCAGCGTCTCTCCGGTTTCCTGTTCATAAGATGTTATTCGCTCATGCTGTTTTTCTAAGCGAGCCGGCAGGCTTTCGTCATCATCATCAAAAAATGCTATAAAGTCCCCTTTCGCATGTTCCAGCAATGTTTTCCGCGCCGCAGCAGGACCGCCATTTTTCTCATGTTTGATTAGTTTTACAGTCGGATATTTTTCAACAACCGCGACAGAACCATCACTGGAACAATCATCCACCACCAGTATTTCCGTCTCGGGCCAGCTTTGTGCCAGCGCACTGTCAAGAGCCCGCGCAATTGTACTCTCCGCGTTGTAACAAGTCAGGCCAATGGTGATAAGATCATTCTTTATTGTCATGAAACTGCTTTGTTTTAAAATTAAAACCGATATTTGGTGCCGCCCACATCAACCGCTGCACCGTTAAAACCGGATGCCGGAGCAACAAGCAAAGCATCCCGCACAGAAAAGCCCCTTTATGGCCTTTTAGAAATTTTTGTTTTTCTTCCAGCCATCTATAGCAAAAAGAAAAAGAGGTGTGTTCCCTGATAAATGCCTCATGCTTTTCAAGAAGCCTTAAAGCACACACAGCCTCTTCTTCCAATGTCTTATCAGAGGCCCGCGTCATGGTTTGGATCACGAGCGGCTCTTCAATCCCTGCGAAATGCGCCCCCTTTATTGCAGCCCGCACATTAAAATCCGTATCCTCACTGCGCCTGAACCCCTCATCAAACCCTTCGAGATCTCTGTATGTTTCCGTTCTGGCCATCTGGGAACAGGTCGCTGTAGAGCCAAAGACATGTGGCACAGGCCTGCCCGTTAATATCCGCAAGGCCACAGCCACCCCACCCGGCGCTATGCCAGAGGCCGTGCCCATCGTCGTTTCATAACGTGCCGTACCATCCGGGTAACGCTGCGTCCTCGCCGTATGGCAGATAACGGGCGCACCATGCGCATAGTGCCGTTCATAGGAAACAATCCGGTCATATTGTTTTTGAAGACGGTCCGGTGCACTTTTGTCATCGTCATCGAAGAAGGCTATAAACGCCCCAGCCGCCTGCCTGATAAGCGCATTACGGGAGGCTGCCACCCCCTTATTCTCACGCTGGCAGATCAACCGAAGTTGAGGGTGTTCTTTTTCTATTTTCTTAAGAACAGAGACAGAGTCATCCGTGGAACAATCATCCACGATTAAAATTTCAATATTTTCCCATGTCTGCACAAGCGCTGAGGTCACAGCGTCTTCAATTGTATCAACGGCATTAAAACACGTCATGCCAATGGTGATTAAAGGAAGCGTCAAACTATCTGCCTTAAAGCTGTTGTTCATCATAGACTGTGATAGAATGTTTTCACACGATGCGCAATACTCCCCCCTCATTTTGCCTTGACCTTGTGCTCAATACATTATTTATTCGTCTTCGATGTTTGGGACAACCAACTTGCGCAACAATGTAAGAACCCTTTAAAAAATGGCCAGCCTGTATAAACAAAGCACCAATTTTATTAGCCGCATGTGCTGGCTTTCTCCTTTTATGGGAAGTGCCCTTAGAACAGCGAAATACCTGCTTGCCGCGCGCGGTCATCCTTTAGCCACAGGGAAAGGCTATTATAACGGACTCCCGTTCTTTTTCCGCAATTGCGATCTCACCGCTGTCAGGGAAGTGCTGGTAGACAGGGAATATGACATTCTCCTTCCCTTTTTGCAGAAAACCCCTGAGCCATTTATTGTCGATGTCGGGGCCCATATAGGCACCTTTTGTATCTGGCTCCACAAAGAATCCCCTAACGCCAGAATATACATGGTTGAAGCCAACCCGGGGAGCCACGCACTACTCGTCAGAAACACCGAACACCGCTTTCCGCAAAAGTGCTGGAAATCTTTTTGTAACGCGGCATGGAAGAACAGTGAACCGGTCAGATTTGCCACTGAAGGCGACACAATGGGGAACAGGGTTTCATCAAGTGGAGATATTAAGGTCGACGGCATAACCTTTAAGGCGCTTATTGAACAGGCATTAAAGGAAACAGCAAGAATCGACCTGATGAAAATTGATATTGAAGGGGCGGAAGAAGCCTTCTTTGAGACCGCTGACAGTGTTCTTGATAAAATAGACCGCATTATCATTGAACTGCACCCTAAATCCTGTGATACAGAGGCCGTTAAAAAGCGGCTAAACAAACGCTTTAAAAATGTTCGGGAAATTTCCGATCGAAAAAATGACAAACCTGTGCTCTATTGCACAGATGATTAGGCTCTTTTCTCCAACACATCAGGCAGAATTTTAAAGGGAGAGGCCAGACAAGCCAACGCCAGACAGAAACGGCTCTTCCAGCGTTTGTTCCGAAAATAGTAAAACCTCGCATAGGCCAGACATAAAGCCCCCCAATATGTCCCTTTCTTTTTCAGGAACGCTTTGTGTTTTTTGCGCAGTTTCAAACCGTATTCCAATGGCTTTGTGCCAGCCTTATCGTCCGTCTCTGTTTTGTGCTGAATGATAAGCGGTTCATCCACAGCGATGAAATAAGCCCCGTCCAAAGCCATACGCACCGCAAGATCCCATTCTGCCGAACGCCTGAATGCCGGATCGAATTTAAATCTTTCTATGGTTTCTTTTGCGGCCATCAGGGTACAGCTCCCAAACTCTCCCCATGTATATCCGGGTTCCTGTTTGTGCCACAAAACAAAATCCGCCACCATTTCGCCATGTGGCTCAGGTGCTGTCGCACCTATCGCATGAACGAAAGCGTTCTGTTTTTCTATGCCGTCCACAAAGACACGGCGGTGTGCATAGCAAAGGACAGGCTTATCTGTATGCTCTTTTTCAAAAGATGTCAGACGATCATATTGTTTGCTTAAACGATCGGGTTCATGATCATCATCATCATCAAAAAACGCGATATAGTCGCCTTTTGCCTCTTCTATGATCGTGTTTAGTGCGCTCGGGTAGCCTTTGTTTTGCGCGTGCCGGATCAGCCGGATTCTTTCATCTTTTTTCTGTGCGGCCCCAATGATTTCCAGAGACCCGTCATCCGAGCAATCATCTACGATCAAAATCTCAATATCAGGCCAATCCTGCGCTTTCGCACTTTCGATACCCCGCAAAATCGTATTGGCCGCATTAAAACACGTTATGCCAATTGTAATGAGTGGTAATGTGTTTTTCATCATGGCCGCTTATTCGTCCATTGTGCTTTTTTCAAACATCTCGAGCTTGCTGCCGGGCGTTATGTTGATAACGCTGACCCTTGCCTCATCGCAAAGATCTTTTACGACACTGTATAAAGAATTTATGTATTCCAGTTTTTTACGTGTCATAGTCAGATCTTTGAGCTGCCGACCTTTGTAATCTTCGAAATTATGGCTTTCCTCATCCAGATCATCAAAGCTGTAATGATCTACGCCATACAAATAAATGGTCTTGTAATAGGCCATAAACGCCGCACACTGTATCAGGAAAGGCATTGAGTTACCCGTTAACAATTCCCGCCCCGATGTGATAAGGCCCTTGTTTATGGGAGCCCCTTGCACATACTGCCTTGTATTGACGACATGCAGTCTCTTTTGCCTTAAGCTGTTCACCCCCAGCAACATCGCATTTTTTGTCGAGACTAAAAAATGCTCGCATTCAAGACTGTTAAAATAGGCCTTATCAGCTTGCGCCGTGTAATCCCTGTCGATCATTGAAAAGAACCTGAAGTTCTTGTCTTTTAACACCTTATGCTGATGTATAAAATTGCAACCGATGAGATCCTTTCCTTGCAGAAAAGAGGAAGAGGCATCAAATTTATCCAGAGACGGACCGCTGCCAAAGATAATACAGGACTCTCTGTCCGCGTTAAGAGAGCTCGTTTTTTTAGAGGCTATAATAGCTCTTTTAATAAGGTTGCTTAGCTTCATGTTTCCCCTGAATATATAGTTTAGCCAAGTGCCATAATAGCAGATATTCTCTGGAAGAAATTATCCAAAGACGTCTTTGTCTTCTTTTGATGCCGCATTAGGTCTACCCTAAGCTTCATCAGCGCATAAATCAAAAGTGTTTCCCTTATATCTGTATCTTTGTCTTTTGACTTATTATAGATAGAAATAATATCCTCTGGTGCTTTGGGCGTTTCGCGTTTCCAGATGCAGTAAAACCAGCTTAAATCCCACGCAAGCGATCCATTTGGCGTACTGTTTTCCCAGTCAACAATCCAGTATGCACCTGCCTGATCAATAAGCACGTTATTCGCATTCAAATCCCCATGCATGCCTGTTTTTGGGTAGGCCACACTGTCTAAACACTGCCCGATATAAGCCTCTCCCTCAATATCAGCCAGCAGATGAGAAGGCACAATAGCTTTCCATGAGATTTTTTCCAGATCGTCCGGTATAAGCAAAAGGGCCTCTTTCGCTTTCGTATAAAAACGCTCTTTTTGTTTATCTTCTGAAAGCGGAGACGCACCTTTCACAGCTTCACAAATTTCAACTCCCAGCCTCCAAAACCGTTTCGATAGGAGGGTTTCCGGCACTTGGGCAAAATCAGGCAGAGTATCCGGCTTCACGATACGGTGCTCCCGCGGAGCCGTCTCTTTGTTAAGAACGATCTTAACAAAGTACCTGAAAAGCGAAAAAGTCGCCCTGTTTTTCTTGAGTTTATACAACGTCACCAAACAGCCATACCTTTATCTTTAACAACAGAACCATACCATTTTTCAAATAAGCGCAGGTGAATCTGTTTTATGTTCTCTTTTATTTTATCATCACCTTTAAGACGCAGCATATCCTGTTCAAAGTGCTGTTGCATAAAGGCTGCTAAAATCTCCTTTTTTTGAGAAAGCCTGCCCTGATTTTCATCGGGTCTTCTTTGCATAGACACTTCTACAGGCACTTCCATTAAAACAAAAAGCGTGGGACGGGCCAGCGATAAAAACCTTGTAAGCAGCCGCGGAGAGATCTCCAGAAAACGTGTCTGATTTTTCGCAACAAATAAATCGCTCCACCACCGGTCAATAATAACCAGTCTCCCTTTCTGCGCTGCCTTTAGAAAGTGAGCAATTTTTTGTCTCGTATCAAAGAAGATACAATGCAGACTGGTGCGCAAAATAAATGACTCAATCATATTTTGCAGTTTTTCTGACTTTATTTTTCCTGCACGAACCGCGGCAAACTCGAGAATGCGTTTTATCTGGTTCATATATAGTTTCGTGACGATATGATAATGCGTTTTTGTCTCCAGCCTCGTATTACAAAAATCTATCTTATTCAAAGACGTGCCCAATTCTCTAATGGTCGTAGATTTTCCGGCCCCATCAACCCCGACCATACAAACCAGCGGCATACTGATCTGACGGTATCGTCTTACAAAACAGGCCTGTCTTAACCGATCCCGCTCTCTTTTTAGTCTGTTTATGATCCTTTTGATAAGGGTATGAGCTGTCGGCTCAATATAAGTTATTTCTGAAAACCGCTCAAATGACGCGTCTTTGGCATACAGGAACGGTACAATTTCGACCGTTCTTTTAACAAACATCTCATTATCATTTTGACATTTGCACAGTGCCAGAAAAGCATCCTGCAAAGACTTTGGCCCGATCTCTTTTGTAAGGTTAACGATTTTGTCGTAACGCGCAGCCTTTGGCTTTGTTTTTTTCAAGGCCTTATAGATCAGATGTGCCGCCTGATCTTCCTTTGAAAGGATTTTAATGTCCGGGTTAAAATCACTCCCCCGTGCACGCGAGGCAAACCAAGCGATAGAGGCATCTGTTATAAAAGGCGCATCGTATAAATCAATCGGCTTGATAAAACCAGACTGCGAGAGATAATACGCAAAGCCTCGTGTCTTATGCGTAAAATACAATGGAACGGGCGGTTTTTTTATGAGATGAAGGGCCGTTTTCTTCGCTCTGTTCGTAATAAAAAGATCTATGTCAGCCGCATTTTCGTCAGGCTCTTTCGTTAATAAAAGCACTTCCCCGATTTTATCCAGGTCATTTTTTAAAATGGTTAGAACGTTGTTTAAATTCATATCAGATTTTGACCATAGCCGAGAAAGAGTTCCTTTTCCTGATCAATGCCTCATAAGTACCAGTCGCCTCAATCATCCCGTTATTCAGAACAACGATTGAATCGCATTTTTCAACCGTACTCAAACGGTGCGCAATCATGATAATTGTTTTCTGCCTTGATAATTTATAGATTTCTTCGATAATTTCTTTTTCTGTGACAGTGTCCAGCGCACTTGTCGCCTCATCAAAAATTAGAATATCCGGGTTCGTATAAAGAGCCCGCGCAATACCAATTCTCTGCCGCTCCCCGCCAGAGAGACGCACGCCGCGATCACCAATCACCGTATCATAGGAATCTTCCAGTTTTTCTTCAATAAAGGTGCCAATTCTGGCCGTATGAGCGGCTTTTTTGACGGCCTCCATATCAATCTGATCTTTAGGTACCCCAAACGCAATATTCTCGGCCAGAGAGGCATCCATCATAAAGATGTCCTGAGACACATAGCCGATATTATTTTGCCATTTTTTTGCGTTCATTTTATCCAGCGGCTGACCATCCAGCAGCATTTTGCCTTCTGTCGGCTCAAGAAGATAAAGCACAATATTCATCAATGTTGTTTTGCCAGAACCTGTACTACCTACAATAGCCACACGGCTCCCTGCCTTAATCTCAAGATTAACAGAAGACAAGGCCGGCACGGTGGCATCCCCATAATGAAAGCCGATATCAATAAGTTCCAACGTCTGCTTTAGGGGCAGTTTTTCCTGTACGACCGGCAACGCCTGATCAGTGACATGCATGGCAAGATCGGCATGTAATTTCTCAATCGTCTTTGCGCCATATCTAAGGCCTGAAATCCCGAGAAACACGCTGTTTATGGCGGGTTTTAATTTATAGAACGAATAGGCATAAACCCCCAGCAGCGGGACGATATCCTCTACAGAGCCTGATGTTTTCCCGGTAAGAGCAAGATAGGTAAAAACAATCAATGCACTCACCGCAACCGCCTCAACAAGGAAAGAAGGGACTTCGTTGATACATTGTCTTTTCGCACTGATCAGTGAAAACCTAAGGCTTGGATACAGGAATTTTTGTGCACTAAAGGCTTCTTTCCCTAAAATTTTTATCGCCTTAATTCCACCAAATATTTCACCGGCAAAAATAAAACGCTCCTTGTTTCTTGTCACCCTTTCCTGCCCCATCGCAAAAAGCTTTCTTGAAACAGAGACATAAATTATGCCGTATAATCCCCCCGCCACAACAAAGGTAGCCAGCGCAATAAGAGGATTGATGATGAGCAGAAAAAGAAGGATCGCCGCCCCCACAACCATATGCGCTGCCATATTAACCAGATTATGCACAACCTTGCCCGTCACCTGATCAATTTCGGATAACAGATTTTTTGACAGATCATTCGAGTTTTGCGTTAAAAAATACGCGTAAGGCTGGCTCAGATAGGACTCGAGCAGCCGTTTGCTTAACGAATAACGTGTCTTTTCAATGAACAGATTTTTGCGATAACTGCTGTAGGAGCGTACAAAAAACGTCACAATCGTAAGAACAAACAAGCCTGATATAAATACAAACGTAAAATCGGCTTCCCGTGGGAGCCCCACACCATAGAAAAAGTTTTCTATGCTTTTCATTGTGCCGTTCTCCGAGGCATCACCCGTACCGAGAAACATAATTAAAAGCGGTATGATTGACGCGGCCCCCGCCACTTCAAGCAAAGCCTGAAACGTTACAATCAGAATAACAACAATACCGTCTTTTTTATCGTCCCTGCTCAGCAGATCGAATACTTTATTTATCATCTTACACTGTCCAGTCCTTCAAAAGTTTCGATGTCGTTTTCAGTGCAATAATCCTGCCACCCCTTGAACTCCGACCATCGGCTCAGAAAAATAACATCTATATTGACGGCCTTTGCGGCCTCACAATCCAGCCGGCTGTCACCGAAAAAAACCGCAGGACGGGTAATCGTCCCTCTTTCAATTTCACGCGCCAGAATTGTATGCTTATCATCCGGGCTGCCAAATATACCGCCATCAAACAGATCAGCGATCCCGCGCATGGAAAAAATGTGCCTTAGCTCTGCCTGATCGCCACCCGATACGACACACCAACGTGCATCAGGCACTTTATCGCGAAGGGCCGTCAGCCCCTCGTTAATATCACAGGACATCAAGGCCTCCTGCACTTGCGATGCATAGTCTTCAAGCAATGTTTCAAGAGGAGGCAAGACTGAAACAATGCCATGTCTGGGCGCAATCGTCTCCTGGAAATAAGCAAACTTTTTATAGCGGGACACGCCGCCTTTACTTATGTGATAATCCAGAAATTCAGTGGCGGCCTTTGAGCTATAAGGCTCTACGACATTATAAAACGCCTCTGACTTCACCTTGTTGGAATCCAGAATGACTCCATCGCAATCAAAAACAAATGTTTTATATTTACTCAACGTCATTTTCATACAATGAGATTAAGTGTTGTGCGATCGTAAAATCATCCTCCCAATCAATATCTATTTTCTTCACCCCTTCGCAGACGAACAAGGCAGGAGACTTCCCTATTCTGTCTTTAAGCGTGACATAGTTTTCCCGGGAATTGATATAAAAAGCATGATTCACTTCATACAGAGCGGCCAGATCCTGTGTGTTGGGCCAAGGGTTAACGGCTCTATCAACGTTGATCACTTTCTTTAGCCCCTCATCCCAGATGAATTGCTGGATTTTGTTGACGCTCATCACAGAATCGCCGGTCTGATTTTTTACCGCTTCCTTGTATTGCTTGATGGCGGTCCTGTAATCCGCGCTGTTCAAAAATGGCGATGTCGCATGGACCCAGAAAATAATGTCGCCTGTTGTGATATCCTCTATGTGGTTTATCAGATCCTGCACTTTTGTTGTAGAACTGCACAGCTCATCAGGCCTGACAACAAGACGTACATTTGTCTCCTTTAGAAGATTTTCTGGAATCTGATCTATGACCTCCTGATCATTTGTAGAAATAACAATCTCTGAAACCTCGTCTTTAAGGCTGACAATCTGATCCAGCTTATACTGAAAAAGGCTTTGACCGTTCGGGTGAAAAGGTCGTGTGTTCTTTCTGATAACTCTGGTGCTGCCGGCTCTTAAGGGTAAAACGAGCGAGATACTATCTGTCATGTCATGCTTTCCTTATATCCCATAAATGCTTTTCTGGGGAATTTTGTAGATTGAAGGGGTCACAGAATAAAAAGGAATATCCGCCACATCTTTAAACAAGCTGAATATCCTGTTCACATCATCGTTCCGGGGACTTCCCACAGCATAGCCGTCAAAGCCTGACAACAGGATCTCTTTTGCCTGACCGCAAGACAAAATACTCAAAGCATAAGCCAGCACATTAGAGCTTGGTGCTACACAAGAGGTCTCTTTAAATTCAAAATGATCCGGTTCGATTTCAATCCCGAAATCACAGACCTCTTTTTTGCTCAGCACCTTTTGCACCGTCTCGGGCAGCATGCTAAGGGGGGTAATAAGCGGCTGCGGCATTTCCAGATACTTGGCCGCATCCGCGAGCAAACGAACAGGATGACACGCCACACGGTAATCAACCAGTTCCGGTGCAATATAGGTAAGCGCATTTAGCTCAATCACAACCGGCTTTTCTTTCCTTATGTAACGTTCAACAGCTTCCCCATGCTGCGTTAAGCTCTTCCCCGCACCAATCAGCAGCACAGATTTATCTTTAAAGGCTGTAGCCGGAGACCAGGAGCCGCGCGACGGCCCCGCGTAGAAATCCTTGGCCGCATTCAATGTATTGGAGTCAAACGAAGCCCCGTTGATATTTTTCAGATGATTGATAACAGATAAAATATCTTCCTCGTTATACTGGCTGTCTTTTAGCATTTCCTGAATATAGGTAGGATGTATCGAATATTGTCCTGCCATATAATAAAAAGGATTGGTTCCCCAGCCATATTCCGCTTTTAATGGGGTAAAAACCTCCCGTGTCAGTTTGAACAAAGGTAGAAGATTATAAGACTCCCCTTTCATTTGAGCCGCTTCAAGAACAAATTCTTCGGTTCGCAAATTCCCTGAACCACGCCCCATGCCTGTGATGGTACTATCCACCCAGCTTGCACCTTCTGTCAGGGCCTGCATGGAGTTAGGCAAGGCCATCATCATATTATCATGCGGATGAATACCAAGCTCTCCCGTCCAGTGTTTACGCAGTGACTTTACAATCCTTGTGATATTCTCTGGCTTGAGATTGCCCAGACTATCGGCAAAATACAAAACATCGAGCGGATATTCAGACGCCTTAAGGGCCAGATCTTCAACCTTTTCCTGCGTGCAGCCACTGATCTGCATAATGTTGGCTGCCGCCCCATAGCCTTTATTTTTAAGCCATTTGCAGGCCTCCAGCGTATGTTCAAATTCATGAATATGGCTTGCAATGCGCACAAGGCTGGCCGGAGAGTCTTTTGCCAGACGCGGCACAAGCTTTTCCAGACGTGCATAACTTAGGGCATTATCAACAATAAGGTCCCCGGCATTGAGCATAAAGGCGATAGTTAACCCCTCAGGGATATTCAGTGTTTCAAGAAATTCATCGCTTGTATAAGCGCAAGAGCCTTTAAAGTCCTTATTTGACCAGATACGAAGACCTAACTCTACAACATCTATACCCGCAGCCTTTACCGCTAAAAGATAATCATTGATAAGTTCCTTGGAAAAATCCCACTTCGTATAATAACCCCCGTCACGAAACGTACAGTCCAAATGGATCATTTTCTGTTGCATTGAGTTACCTGCTATATTTGTTGGCATAATAAGCTAAACTTAATCAAGCCAGACGTTATTGTGAAGCTTAAACTGTAAAAGGTTCTGCCCTTATTTCACGACAACCGCCTGTATGTTCGATGGCATCATGGAATCTATCAGATCCTCTTCCTGTCTTTCGCCAACTTTTCTATATTGTGCATAAACGCCTTTGTCGAATAAAGGAATAATCAGTGACAACAATTCAATAACCGGTCTGAACGGCGGGAATATATCGCACTGGATCAAAGCCCGCTGCATCAATATGCCAATCGTCTCAAAAGGCTGGCTAGCCCCTTTAAGGTCTTTGATTTTGGACCAGTTTTTAAATAACACTTCAAAACCGTACGGCGTAAAGCAAAAGAAGTGATCAGGGCCTTCATGAATAGAAAAAACAGTACTGGCAGAAATAATAAGCTCGCCGCCCGGTTTCAGGATTCTATGGAATTCATCAACCAACCGCTGCGGATCTGGAATATGCTCCAGCAAGCCTGTGCACAAAATAACCTCAAAGCTCTCGCTCTCTATTTTGCTTACCTCCGTATAGTAGAGATCCACATGCATATCCGCTGGAATCTGTTCCCTTTTGGTCACAGCAAAAGCATTGGTGAAGTGCGGCTTGTAATCGACATCTTCAGAATGAACCACCAGCGTTCTTTTGCTGGTTGCATTCTCGGCACAGAGCCTGTCCAGATTTTTTGTAGAGAGCTTCTTCTTGATAAAACGATAACGCGATGCTTTTTGCCAGAACGTTGGCTTACGATCCAAAGTCATTAATACTGCCTTTTTCTTTTTTTCTAACGAAAGGCATTTAACACTATTTTATTTCACTCAGCAAGTGATCAGCCAATCGTAAGGACAAAGCAGAAAGTGTTAAAAACGGATTGGCAAAACCATAAGTCGGGAACAGGGAAGGCCCTGCAATATAAAGATTGTCCGAGCCATGCACCTTCGCATTGGAATCTGTAACAGACGTTTTCGGATCATGGCCCATACGCGTGCTCCCCATAAAATGGGAATGAATCCCGACCAGCGGCCAGTCTTTTTGCTTTTCCAGTCCTGAATACTCAACTTCACCGATATTCTGTCCACGCAACACCGTATCTAGTTCGGCAAAGAATTTTAAAACAGATTGTTTGTCTTCATCAGAAAAACGCCAGACAATCTCTGCCTTGTACGTACCGTCTTCGCTCTTTTCAGATGAGAGTTTAATTCTGTTTTCCCGATCAGGATACTGATCTAAAAAAGCGCGCAGGATAAACTTTTTCGAGCGTGGCTGGAACTTGGCAATCCGGCCTATAATCTCAAACACGAGTTTACCAAGCCCCGGCAAAAAGCCTTGCACCAGCCGGCTGCGATCGATCAGATCATTATTCAGCACTTTTGTTTTCTTCATCGCTTCAAACGCGCGATTCGCCTGATACTCAAGAACAGGTGAAAGCTGAACATAATGATTGGGCACGTTAAGACGTGCCTGTGCGGCCTCGGACAAGCCGACCCCATAACGAAGGCTCCCTGCGCCCAAGGGACGATCTACAAAAAAGGCATGCGCTGTCGGGACCGCTTTCTTTAGGATAATGGCTGCCATATCCGCCTTGGGATGTGTTGAGAAATAACGCCCCACCACATCATGATCATTGCCAATCCCGGCTGGCCGTACCTCATTTGAATTTAACAGCAGCCTTGGCGCCTGAATCCCTCCGGTCGCCACAACAAATATCTTTGCTTTTACAAACACAGAAGAGCCATCGGCCTTTCTTATTTCAGCCGTTCTGACAGCGGACGCATCTTCTGCCTCCTGCAAACGAATAACCGGCGCATTCAGTAAAACACGCAGACCCGGCAATTCGGCCGCCCGGCTTCTCAAATAATCGGACACAATGAACGGTTTTTTACCCCATTGAAACGGTTTAACACTTAAGCTGCCTTTCTCGTCAAATAACGGATCAAGGTCGCTCGGCTTGCGCTCAATATTGTGCCAGGACGCAAAGCCTTCATAGGCCGGCACCCCAATAATATCAGCCGCTTCCTCATAATAGGCGGAGAGCACCTCAGGCGCGAAAGGCCAGCCACTCTCAGGAATCCAGTCCCGCTCTTTCAGGTCAATATCTTCAAGCGGGTAAGAACGGCCGGACCACAGGTTAGAGGAACCGCCAAACTGTTTTGACCAGCCAAACCGCAAATCCGTCACTTTGGAGAACAGGCTCGTCCCCGCTATGGTTTCAGTACTGTAATCAGGAAAATCCGATCCCGCCTCCAAAAGCAAAACATCCACATTTTTTTCAGCCAGCTTTGCCGCCACAATACCGCCCGCCGGACCAGAACCAATCACGCATACATGCGCTTCAAGATCGTTTATGTCTGGAGACGCTTCAAGATCCTTGATTTCCATTTTTCTAAGTCTTTACCATTTTTTTAAAAGCTATGTCTTGTAGTAACTCTTGTACCAATCAATGAATTTGGGAATACCTTCTTCAATGGTCGTGCTTGGGCGGTAACCCGTCAGTTCTGTTGTTTCGCGCACATCAGCCCAGGTTTCCGCGACATCACCCGCCTGCATGGGCAGCAAGTCAAGCACAGCCTTTTTCCCCAGCGTTTTCTCAATCACGGCAATATAGCGCATCAGGCTTTCGCTCTTTGTATTGCCAAGATTCAAGACTCTGTGCGGTGCAGCCTCATCTGTTTTTTGTGGCGGCTTGTCCAGTACGCCCATAACCCCTGCCATGATGTCATCAATATAGGTAAAATCCCGTTTCATCTCTCCCCGGTTAAACACGGGCAGTTTTTTGCCTTCCAGAATATTCCTTGTAAAGATATACAAAGCCATATCAGGACGCCCCCACGGCCCATAAACCGTAAAGAAACGAAGCCCTGTTGCAGGCATACCAAACAAATGGCTGTAGCTATGCGTAATCAGTTCATCGCTTTTCTTGGTCGCCGCATAAAGAGAAACAGGATGATCTACTTTATCCTCTACCGCGTAAGGCAATTTTTTATTGCCGCCATATACAGACGATGAACTGGCATAGACAAGATGTTTAAAGTCCTTAGTGTGCCGACACAGCTCCAGCATATTGAAATGCCCTATAATGTTACTCTCAATATAGGTTTCCGGGTGATCAATCGAATAGCGAACACCGGCCTGTGCGGCAAGATGCACAACTTCTTTAAAAGGCCCTTTGTCTTCCCAAACAGCCTCCACAGCAGGCTTATCAGCAATATTAACCTTACAAAAAGTAAAATGCTCGAAATTGGACAGCTCTTTTAGACGATCTTCTTTTAAGGACACGTCGTAATAGTCGTTCATGTTGTCAACACCGACCACAACCCGTCCTCGCTGAAGCAGATTTAAGGCGGTATGAAATCCAATAAACCCGGCAACACCGGTAACTAGAACAGGCTCAGACATGTTCCCTTTTCTTTCACAGAATACTATTTAAACGTAGAAGCGTTTCGATTTTGTAATTGAATATCAAGAACAGGTCAAGAAGGCACAGCGTATTTTATATGAGCTACATAACAGCCTCGGCAATAACTGGCTGTCGCTGAACAAGTGTATTCACAACATTAGATCGTGGTGCAATATCCTCCGGTGGAATCTTCTGCGCTTGCGCTACAGCCTCTCCATCAAATTCATCCGAACGAAGAAGAGGACCTTTCAAATACGCCTCTAAAAGCACTCATAAGAGAGGATTTAGACACTTCTGGTGTGCGGTTTTCGTCATGGAATTTATTATCAAAGCAAGATTGGATTGTGCCATTTGCACGGTGAAAAAAAAGATGTTCCTGAAGTTTTTGAAGTGTTGCTTCATCAAGCCCCCTCTCCTTTAAAACACGAAACCCTTCACTATCTGATTGCCTTTCACTAAGAAGAGTATCTATTCCTATTTTTTGACCCATTATAGATCCAAGTATTTTATTTACAAACGCATTACTACTTGGACGCATAGAATTATCGTCATGGTCTATTTCATGAGCAAGGCTGAATAATCTCCCTTCATATTCCAAATCAGGTGGCAAATTAAAATAATTTTTTTCCTTTATCCAAATAATTGTCGTATCTGCACCTATTGGAGCGTTAGTAGAGCCAGAATTATTAGCTATATATTTAGCGTTAGATTCTATCAAATCGTCAAATCCATCAGGATCAAATTCACGAATTACATTCTCAATGTATTGTTGCTTAACATCTATCTTCTGTTCATCTGTTAAATTATGCCAGTTCACACCATAGCTATCAGCAAATTTTTCAAACTTATCTTCTGTAAAATCTTCAGGCGTGAGAAGTAAAAGTTTTCTGCCTGTATCAAGGGCACGAGAAAAAACGTCCTCTATATTTCTTTTTGCTTCTTCGAGACCAACGCCATCTCTTTCAGAAGTATAAAATCTGGCCGTATTATCCGAATAAGAGAACGTAGCACGTTCACCATTTGGAAGGGTTTTAGCCACTTCATGAAGTCTTCCTGTTTTATTTTGAACAACCATGAAAACTCCTTGTAAAACAAAGAAACCAGTTTACATTTTAACATAAAAAGAAATCGGATTGCAAATTCCGTCAAAAACCCTTACATCTTCACAAGATGACAACCATTCTTGATATTTTCCTCTTTTAACGCCGCACAAAGGTCTTCGCCTTCTTTTTTCGTTCCTACCAAGACCAGGACACGGTGATAGGTTTTGTCCTTTATCGTTATCTCTCGGGTCAGCAAAGCTCTGTCTTGCAAAAGTCGGGAATGCTGTGCTTCCAACTTTTTTATTTCTTCCTGCGCATCCTCTTTATGTGACAACGCAGCCATTTGAACATAGAGAGATTCAGATGGCTGAATCGGTGTCTCTTCAGGTGCCACGACCTCTTCCTCAGAATCACCATAAGGCGGCAACTGAAAATCTATGTTAAGCATATTGGGATGTTCAGCGTCCAAAACAACATCTTGTGAGATAAGTTTTTCCTCATTACCCCATTGTGGCACAATCATAACACTGTAAGATTCAAGCGGTATGGCTGAGAAAATATAATAACCATCATATTCAGAATAGATTATCTGAACCTCTTCCCCCGTTTCAGCAACGACAAGTCGTATTTCAACACCCGGCGCCGGCTTTTCTGTGCCGTCTTCCCGCTTTTCAAACGCGTAGACATAGCCGTCAATTTCTCCTAACTCCGTAAAGGCCAGATCAATCGTTTCCGTTGCCCCACTACGCGGAATGGTATCAATATAATCAACAGACGGTTTGAGGTAGATACTTGGCAGGCTGTTCTTTTCAATTGAAAAGCGCGTAATAGCCTCATTCAGGCCACGCACAAAGACCGTTCCTGTTTCATCGGTAGCCTCCTCAACAACACCGCGATTTGATCTGAATTTTATGCCTTTCAGGCCTTTTTCCCCTTCATCATATTGTTTGTTATTATTAGCATCTATATACGCACGCAACCCTACCGCCCCGAGGGAGCCGTCCTCTGCGTTCACAAAATTATAAGTGCCCTGATGATCCGCCTGCAGTGCCGTTCTTAACGTTATGCCGGTGGAATAATTATTGTTAGAATCCCCCGCCACATTAAAATCCAGTGATACATTATCCATTTTTCGCGTATAGCGTGCATCAAGCCGGGTAAAATTATCAGAAAATGCATGTGTTGCATTCAGCCGGAGCGTTTGATTTTCTCCTATTTTCCTTAACCCTGACAGACGATAATTATCAAATCTTTGTGCCGATCTTGAGTCCAGATTGTAGCTAAGGTTATTACGAATTCGCCAGTCCCAAAGATCTAATGCCGCCGCGAACTCACCATAAAACGCCTCTTGAGACCTGTTATCAGATATGACCTTTTTTAAATCATTCGTCAGATCAACCCCCCATATTCTGGTAGATAAAGCTGTATCAAAAAGGATCTTATCTTCCTCCTCAAGATAACTTAGTTTTTCCAGTTGCACACTCGTGGAAAAGGCGTCAAATCTTTTATTGATGTTAAAAACGGTACGGTTCTTAATGCGTTTGTCATCATTATTGAATCCATCAAATGTACTATGTGCCAAACTGAGGTTTGCGCCTTTAAACCGTGTCATCGTTTCAATTTCATAGCCACTGCGGCCTTGCGTACCCTGCATGAGCTGTAGTTGGTGCCTGAACCCCAGAAAGCCCGTCATTGCCGAAAGCGTTGCAATCGTTTGCTGTTCCTTGATTGAACTGTTTTTATCCTTACCATGAAAAAAACTGCCACCAAGCGTCAGATTCTTGTAGAGGCCATGGGAAAATTGCCCGCTGGCCCCAAGGGCGGAATCGTTGCGTGATTTACTAGCCAAAGGCAGAAAATCTGCGTTGGGCTGACCAAAGGCAAAATCATAATTCGTTTCTCCTTCCCGCAAGATACGACTCCCCCGAACGATACGCTGCCGCTCAGTACGCATTTGTCCTTCAGGACCGTACAGTATAATTTCAAAGAGATTAAATCCTCTGATAAGCTCAACATCTTCGAAAACATAACGCCCATCATCGCCGACCTCTACGAAATCAATAAAATAGCCATTACGGTATAATTCCGCATCCCATCCTATCGGGGCGTCTCCATCCACTACGGTGACTTCTGGTGTAAAAACGCTGGAATTTGACAGCACACTATTTGAAGAAACAGAAAGCCCCCGTCCACGACGGCTTGGCAACGCAAGCGGGACATCTGGAAAACTTACATCACCAAAAGAGACTGAGCCAGCACATAAAGGACCCAGCAGGTTCTTCGCAGGATCCTGACGGTTAAATGTTAACTGCATGGATTGTAGTTGATGGCCATTTTCTTTACTCACTGTACTCGATGCCACAAAACGCGCGCCTAAATTTAATAAATCACCATTGGCCTGTACAGCATAGCTGCCGAAACCCTTCGTCTCTGCATCCACTTTCTGTACGTTGGAAGACGCTTGTAAAATGATATTGGGCAGGCTGAACGTTTTGTAGGGCACCAGTCTCGCCTTGGAATAATCAGGTCTGTTTTCATTTGAACGTTCTGCAAGACGTTGTGCACGCTTGCGGCGATCACGTTCTTCCTCAAAAGGAAGCTGTTCTCTGGATTTGATAAAAATGCGCATGGTGCTTGTATCAATTGATATATCAAGCCCAAACCATGTCTCCAGATAACTGGCACGAACATAAATGTCTTCATAATGCGCTTCAGCCGCATCAGCAGGAAGCTGTGCCTCAGCACCACCAACGCGCAAGCTATTTTGCCCTAAATCCATTTGAAAGCTGTTGCCTTCTTTTAAGAACCAACCCTGCGCAGTGCCAGCGGCACTATCAACCTCAACAGCATAACTCAATCTGCGACTTAATGCACCAAGAGGCAACAAAGCATCTTTTGCGTTTGTCTGAGATGGTAAATAACCAAGAAGCGCACGATCACGAAGATCATCATTAACGTAAAGCTCCAGAATAAGGAGCTCATTTTCAGGACGCTCTACCAAAATTGTAGACGCAAAAAGGGGTTTGGCAAAGAGACTGCCAAGCAAACATGAAATACACAAAATTCTCAAACACAGATTTGAGAATTGATGAAATGTACCAATAATCATGGTCATCACGATATTTGGCCTCTGGCAGGATACCAAAGGCATAAAAGATTACTCAACCGGAAGGGACAGCTCTTTTACGGGTTCTTCTTGCGATTTGTCCTTGTTAAAGAGCGCAATCTTCACGGCGCCTCCTTTTTGCAAAGAGGCTTCGCCAGATAAGGTAAGAGGTATGGAATAACGACGGCGATTAATTTCACGATAAACATAAACTGTGCGGCGCGGCCCTATTTTGGTCACTGTTCCATCAGGCGCCTGATATTCGATATCCAGCACGATATTGCCCTGTCCGTTACCGCTCCGGTTTAAAATCATCGATAATAGAGGCTGTCCCTTTTCGTCATTTGTAATCTTGACCTCTGACATATCAATTTCTGTATTAAGTGCACCCTTTACTATGCTGATCGGTATAGCGGTTGAAAATGAGACTTGCGCAAGTGCTCTTGCACGCGCCTCTTCATCATCAGAAGGGTTCAGGGCAGCCCTGCGGCCTATATTTTCTAAAAATTTCAAATGACAGTGATATTGCCCATCGGGCTTATCTGCCGGGATACGTGCCATCAAACGAATAATTTGCTTTCCGCCGGGTTGCAACTCAAACTGACGTGGCACAAAACGTACCATTCTCCTTGCTGAATATTCGAATTCCCCCACTCTGGCCGTTACCCCCTCTTCTGTCATAACGACATCCTCTAGAGAAACCGCGTAGCTTTTCGCAATATTAGCTTGATTCGTTACACGAATTTCAGAAACCGGCACATCATCACTCAAAGAAATACGCTTAGGCGCAAAAAACAAGTCATTGGCATAAACAGGATATACAAAAAACAAAACCGCAAGGAAAACGGAAAAAAAGAAAAAACGGGGCATTTTCATAGAAACAATCTCTAAATATTCTGAAAAATTTGCAAAACACGCAATAGCTTATACCAAAGCCATACACCTTCGGCGTTATAGTAACCTACTGAACCGTAATAGACAATCGAATTGCATTACCGCCGGCATTCGTACTGTACATACGGTCAGTAGGAAGTGGCGATATGTTATTAATAACGACCTCTCCACCAACAAGAATGTCAGGGTCAGGCAACGCATCCATATCAATGCTGGTCGTAACAGGATCGGCTGGTAAAATGCCACGGCAGGCTATGCCGTTCCCAAAGCTAACGCCTGTATTAATTGCAATTTCAATATTTTGAATAGTCAAAGAAGGCGCAACGGCATCCACCAATTGGCCACTGGAAGCACATTTTATATCAATAATACCTGTATCCGGCTCTGTTATTTTTATACTGCCCGCATTGCCATCATCCCGCGCAGAAAGCCCAGAGCCCGTAGTCTGAACATCACCATTTGTCGCTAACTGAACATTGCCGCTATGAGTATCGGCCAACTCTATTGTTCCAAAGCTAATCGCTGTATTTGCGCTAGTAACGACCTGTGCCCGCGCGCTGTGCATAAAGAAACAATATGACAATAAAAAGACAATTGCGATTCGTAAAAATAACTTCCCATGCATGACCTTAAAGACCTGCTAAAACATCTGCTACTATTAGATTTGCTGCAAAAGTCAAAAAATTCGCCCTTTTGCTTTTCCATCGCAGCGACGCTGTACAATTTTGATTACGCACAGCCTATACCCTAATCAAAATCACTATAATCGTAAATTCAGCAACAATCAAACCTTGATAAAGGGCAAACCTTGATAAAAGGCGACCAATCCCACAAAATGTAAAAAGAAAGCACAACGAACAAAAACCGCGGACAACAGAATCATCCGTAGTTCTCATCAAACCAATATATAAAATGTATTCCCCTACTGAACAACAATCCTGAAGGTAATCGGATCACCATTACCCGTTGACGTATCAAGCGTAGCACTGCCCGTCAGTTCATCTGCGTCAAATGACAACTCAGCACCAATATTTAAAACGGGATTGTTATTAGCCACAATAGATGTATCAATAGAGACAACACCAGCACCAAGGCCTGAACATGTGTTCGCTGCACCTGCATATGTTGGCGCAACGGCTGCCGTATCCCATACAATTTCAGAGATATCAACCTCCATAGCACCATCAGAAATCATAGCCGATGCATCACATGATATGTCGAGCGTCGCAGCAGATTCAGTAATAGAAATCTGCCCTGCCACAGGAGAGCCGGAGGGTGTCAGTCCAGCACCTGAAATCACAGCGCTGTTTCCATCTGGTCCATACTGAATCACGCCACTGTGTGATGCAGCAAAGTCAATACTGGCAAAATCAATATTTGTCGTTGAAGCAACGGTAAAAGCTGAAGATATAGCCAGCGTAGCATCTATCTCAACATCGATAGCATTAGCAGGGATGGTAAAAAATCCGACAACGCCGCATACTGCGGCCCCCAGTAATAACTTCTTTATTTTCATCATCGTTTTGTTTCCTATACATAATGATTTCTGAAAGCACTTAGATTCTATTAGCGCAAAGAAATTATTACAATACAATGATTTTCTTGTAAAGATTATTGCAGTAAACTCACACCGTTTTTGCACCATTTTACAATAAGATAGCCCAATTTCATTATTATAGAAATCCCACATTCCTCCCAAAATTAAGAAAGAACGGTATCAGTACATTGTTGTCAGGATCACCTCAATATTAGTATATTCCTTTTTCAACTCTTCCAGTTTTTCTTTTGCTCCTTCTATTTTATTTTCTCTCCCCATTATTTCGAGTTCCTTTGCCATATCAGAAAAGCGCAAAGCACCAACCTGCCCACTTACTGACTTAAGAGAGTGCGCTGACTCCTCAATAGTTTCCGCATCCTGACTAGCAATAGCCTCCTCGATTTTTTGCATATAATCTACAGCATCCTTTCTTGTCAACTCTATGAATCTTGCCACTCTGTCGGGGGCAATAGATGCCATACTTTCAAGGAAAGTTGGATCAAATCCATTCATATCCGGTTCTTTTTGCATTCTGCTTTCTCCTGATAGTTTTTTAATTTTCGGCTGAATCTTCAAGGTCTACATCTATATCTGGCATACTTGTATTACCATCGTGTCCCATACCTTTGGCCACATCAACTGCATTTTTTCTATGAGATACTGTAAGCCATTTTTTTACTGCCGCAAAAAGATCTTCATACTTTAGGGGCTTTGAAATAAAATCATCCATACCGACTTGAAAACAGTGATCCTGTTCTTCCTGAAAAGCATGTGCCGTCAATGCAATAATCGGCGTTTTCCTGATATGCTCTCTTCTTTCTTTCTTACGCCATATTTCCGTTGCTTCCAGACCATTCATAACAGGCATGTTACAATCCATAAAAACAAGCCCATATGTGTTTTTCCCAAGCTTTTCGAGTGCCTCTTCTCCATTTGCCGCAACATCCACTTCACAGCCAAGCTGTTCTAGCATATCTCCGATAATAAACTGATTGGCCAGAACATCCTCAACAAGCAGTACTTGTCCTTGGGATTTTTCCTCTTTTCCTTGCCTTGATCTGGTTTCCTGAATGGTTAGATCTTCCTCTGACGCATAAAATAAAGGAATTTCAAACCAGAAAACAGACCCTTTGCCTTCATCACTATCCAGGCCGATTTTACCATTCATCAAATTGACAAGAGAGTAAGAGATAGCCAGACCAAGCCCTGTGCCTTTGGATTGCTCTTTTGTGCCTTCTACCTGTACAAATTTTTTAAAAACGGCTTCTTGTAAATCCTTGGAAATACCAGCACCAGTGTCTTTAACAGCACATCTTAATAAAAAGTCATTTTTTTTGCGTGTTGGAATGGACAAGCCTATGGTTATTGTGCCTTCCGTCGTATATTTAACCGCATTACTGACAAGATTGATAATAACCTGTCTGATACGCACTTTATCCCCAACAGCAAAAGGAACAATATCGCCCTCCTCTTCAATTTTAAGGTTCAGGCCTTTTGCCTGAGCCTGTGAGAGGAAAAGGGTCCTTATACCGGACAATAAAGATCTTAAATCAAACGGCGTAAAGGAAAGCTCCATCTTTCCCGCTTCTATTTTAGAGTAATCAAGAACATCGTTCAGAATGTGCAGAAGCATGTCACCAGATTCTGAAATCGTATCAACGTATTTGTTTTGCCGGTTCGTCATTTTTGTTCTTTCCAGCAGACTCGTTGTGGCAATAATACCGTTTAGCGGCGTTCTGATTTCGTGGCTCATATTAGCCAGAAACTGACTTTTTGCCTGCGTTGCCGTTTCGGCCCGTTTTATAGCCTGTTCGAGATCACTGGCATATTGTTTCAGCTTTATTTCATTCCGTTTCTCGCTTGCAATATCCGTGTTTGAACCGGCCATGCGCACAACCTTCCCGGTTCCATCTTTTTGTGCGCCACCCTTAAACCGAAAATAGCTATATTTTCCTTCTTTATTTTTTATTCTGTATTCAATTGAAAAAGAGTCGCCCGATCTCATATGTTCTTCAATGGTTTTATCAAGACGCCCTATATCCTCAGGATGAACCCGTGCCCTTAATGCATCAAAAGTCTTGGGAAACATCATGTCATCTCTTTTGTACCCCAGAAGACTCTTAAATCTCTGCGAGAAGAAAGCTTCGTCTGTTTTTAAATTCCACTCCCACAAACCATCCGTCGTAGTTTCAACAGCCAGAGCCAGACGATTTTCACTTTCGGTTAGTGCATCGACAGCCTTTTCAGCCTCTTCTTTCGCTTTGGCCAGTTGACTTTCCGCAATTTTCCTTAATGTAATATCATAAAAGATCCCGGACGCTTTCTTTAGTCCTTGCGAATCCGTTGTCACCTGCCCCCTTGTCGACACCCATATATACTTACCGGCATAATCTTTTATGCGGAGCTCAAGATCTATCGTGCCCTCTGTATCAAAAGCCTCTTCCAGTTTCTTACGTAATTTTTTGGCATCTTCATTATGTATGCGCTGAAACAGGTCCTTACTTCTTCTGGGCAAAGATTTGTTGCTTTCCACACCGAACAAAACGCTTGAATAGCCTGCCCAGGTAATTTCGTCCTGTGACAAATCCCATGTCCACACAGATATAGAAGCCCCAGAGACAGCCAGTTCATATCTTTCCTGACTCTTGGCCAGTGTTTTTAGTGTACCACCCAACTCCATAAGCATTTTGTTCAAGGCATTTCCAATCATACCGATTTCATCTTCACCGGTCACAGGCACAAAAGCAGACGTATCCCCCGTTAATCTTTTTGAAATAACGTCCGTAATCTGTTCCAACGGTAAAAGAAAATGCTCTCTGAGCTGAAAGAAAATAGCCAAACCAAGAACAAACACAATTAAGGCGATCAAACCCACCAACTCAACATATTCCTTAACCAGATCATTCCAGAACTTTGATGTTTTAACCCTTAATATAAGCTGGGCCGAAATAATGCGTTTTTCCTTTTTGATCAAAAACGGCGTACTGATATAGACAAAACCAAGATCTGAAGACCAGCTAAACTGTGCCTCCTTAATATCTAAAGGAAAGGAAAAGCTGGGGCGCGGACTCATACCTGCGATATCTTCAACTTTTGTGCCAATAAGCTCTTCTTCACTACTGTGAAACACTTCGCCATTATCGAGATCCTGAAACAGGAAAAAAATGTCGTCAACTTTCACTTTTTCCTTAAAGACCGCCATAATAAAAGACGTCATATACGATGGATTAAACTCCTGAACATTAACCGGACTTAATACAGACGCGATAGAATTCGCTGTTGATTCTATGGTTCTTCTGTAATTCCTCACGGATAAGGAGTATTGAGCAACCGAGATGCACAATATTGATACAAAAAGGATTATGCTCAAAGACATAATCACCCTAAAACGCAAAGATTTTTTATAAAACATCTTCGATCATAAACGTTATTGTTCCCTACAAATGTGATCATATCAGCTTAACGTACTTAGTAAAACTCTAGAAAATTGTTTAGCCTTTTCATTTTGTCAGAAAGTAGAAAAAAGACTTTGAATATGACGTCCGGCGGCGTAACGTGAAAAAGTTTCTAACAATGTAAATAAGGATATAAAGAGGGTACAGTTTTAATGTCACGCAAAATGGATTCTGATTCTTCCGATAAGAGCAAAAAAACAAAAGATTCAGCTCTTTTTAAAAATTTTCTATCGCAATTTTATGCACAACTGCCCGAGGATGATTTACGGCTGCTGCAAGATCACCGGATAAACGACATAGCCCGGACACACTGGGATATGACTAAAAAAAGGGAATATGACGCTTGTGAAATCCTGATATCCAATCCTAAAGATAAATCACTCTCACAAGGAACAATCATTGATATCGTAAGCGAAAACATGTCATTCCTGGTTGATTCTGTTGCAGCAAAACTAACCGACAAGAACTACATCATAGACCTTCTTTTGCACCCTGTGCTTTACATTACAAAAAAAGACGGAAAAACCATATCGAACATCTCCAGAAATTCAGGTCATTTATCTTACGGAGAATCACATCTCCATATTCACCTGAATCGTATTATTCCAACGCCTCTTCATGAAGAACTCAAAAACAGCCTGCTCGACGTGCTGGCAGATGTCCGTCATGCCACAAGAGACTGGATCCCGATGAGAGAAAAGCTGCGTGATGTACAAAGTGACTTAAGTAAAGCCTCCACAGAACGGACAGATTTTGAAGTAGAAGAATATCTTGAATTTCTGGATTTCCTGTACAGAGACACCTTTACCTTATTAGGATATCGCGAATACCGTTTTACACATAAGGACGGAAAAATTATTAGCGAGGCGGTTAAAGAAAGCGGCCTGGGTATTCTCTCAGATCATGAGCGTGCAGTCTATGTAAATGACGACCGCGACCATCTGAACCAGAAACAACAAAAAAAGCGTCTGACCTTACCGCCAGTCAGCGTATCAAAGGTCAACAAGAAATCTCTTGTACACCGCAGCGTGCCAATGGATGCTGTGGCCATAAAGCTTTATGATCAAGACGGTAACATAAAAGGAGAATCCGTATTCGTAGGCTTGTTCACTTCTGTGATTTACTCAAGAAGTATTACACAAGTCCCCTACCTCCGTATGAAAGCAAATCGTGTATTGCACTTGTCCGGCTTTGATAAAGGGGATCATAATTACAAAGCCTTACGCCACATTCTTGAAAAATATCCAAGAGATGAGCTGTTCCAAACCGGTACAAAGCCTTTGAGCAAAACGTGCCTTGGCATTCTGCGTCTTCAGGAAAGGCACAGAATCGCTCTTTACACACGCCGGGATCCTTTTGACCGTTATATTTCGTGTTTAACCTATATTCCAAGAGAGCGTTTTGACAGCCATCTGCGGAAAAAATTTCAAGTCATTCTGGAAGAAGAATTAAAGGGGAAATGTACAAATTATTCATCCTCCATCGATGAATCGCCACTCGCCCGCGTGCTCTTTACGATCAAAATTGATCAAAAAAATGCACAAACCATTAACGAAAAAAATCCAGCCATTGAAAAAAGGCTGCAGGAAGCCGGTAAAGACTGGATCGAACATCTCGCCATGTCTTTACACAACACAATCGGCGATGAAGAAAATGCTGTGACCCTGCTAAAACGATATGGCGATGTCTTTCCGATCAGCTATCAGGAGGATTATCACCCTAAACAAGCCGTTTGTGATATTGAAAAACTGGAAGAGGTCAGACACAACGGAGAGATAAAAATAGATCTTCACCGTTCCCGTTTTGTGGAAGAAAATCAACTCCAGTTAAAGCTTTTTAGTCCTGGTTCTCCCATTCCGCTTTCTGAAATTCTGCCCGTTCTGGAGAATACTGGCCTTAATGTTATTTCAGAACATCCCTACAAAATAGTACCGGCCGATACCGATACGCCTATATGGATTCATGACTTCTTAATGTCCTTGAAGCGCAATGTAGATTCGCTTGATATTGAAAAAATCAAAGCACCTTTTGAAGAAGCATTATCGTGTATCTGGAAAAAGAAACTCGAAAACGCAGGGTTAAACCGGCTTGTTTTAACTGCCGGTATGGACTGGAGAGATGTTACGATTCTGCGCGCCTACCTTAAATTTATGCGCCAGATGCGCTTCCCATACAGCGGGACTTATATGGAACAGGCCGTAACAGAAAACCCTAAAATTGCTGCGCTCCTCGTTAAATTGTTCAAGAGCCATCACAATCCTGCTGCAGGAAACAAGGCACAGTCTCAGGCAGCCGCCTGTGCCATTGCCATAGATCAGGCCCTTGAAGAGGTTTTATCACTTGATCAGGACCGGATACTACGCTCGTTGCTCTCCCTGATTGAAGCCACAATGCGCACCAATTTTTACCAAACCGGTGAAAATAATGAACCCAAATCATATTTGTCTATCAAGCTGAAAAGCAGCCTGATTGATGCCCTGCCCGATCCTAAGCCTTTTATGGAGATTTTTGTTTATTCTCCGCGTGTTGAAGGCGTCCATCTGCGCGGCGATAAAATTGCACGCGGCGGACTCCGGTGGTCGGACCGTAACGATGATTTCCGCACAGAGGTTCTGGGCCTTATGAAGGCTCAAATGGTTAAAAATGCGGTTATCGTTCCCATGGGATCCAAAGGCGGGTTCGTTGTCAAAAATCCACCAAAAACCGGTGGGCGTGAAGCCTTTCTGGAAGAAGGGATCGCCTGTTACAAGACGTTTATTCGCGGTCTTCTTGATATTACAGATAATAGAAAAGGCGATGAAATCGTGCCACCTGAAAATGTTATGAGAAGAGACGGTGATGATCCTTACCTTGTCGTCGCCGCTGACAAAGGAACAGCCACATTTTCCGACATCGCAAACGGCCTCGCAAAAGAATATGGTTTCTGGCTCGGTGATGCTTTTGCCTCTGGCGGTTCTGCCGGTTATGACCACAAAAAGATGGGTATTACCGCACGCGGCGCATGGGAATCCGTCAAACGGCATTTCCGCGAATTGGGACATGATATTCAAAAGCAGCCTTTTGACGTCATTGGTGTTGGTGATATGGGCGGCGATGTTTTCGGTAACGCTATGATTCTGTCCAAACAGATTCGTCTTATCGGCGCCTTTAATCATCTGCACATCTTTTGTGACCCCGATCCAGACCCGGCCAAGACATGGGAAGAAAGAGAACGTCTTTTCAACAGTGTAAAAGGATGGGACGAGTACAACACCAAGCTACTATCCAAAGGAGGACGTATTTATAACCGTTCAGACAAAAGTCTGGAACTGACACCCGAAATCTGCAAACGCTTTAACATCAAAGAGAAAAAACTCTCACCAAGCGATCTTATCTGCGCCATGCTGAAAGCCAAAACAGATCTCTTATGGTTTGGTGGCATTGGCTCCTACATCAAGGCTTCGGATGAAACAGATGCAGATGTCGGTGACAAAGCTAATGATGCCTTACGCATTGATGCCTGTGAAACCGGTGCCCGCGTTATCGGTGAAGGTGCCAACCTTGGTATTACACATAGAGGACGTATCGAATTTGCACAACATGGCGGTTCCGTTAATGCGGACTTCATTGATAATTCGGGTGGCGTGAACTCTTCCGATGCGGAGGTTAACATCAAGATCCTCTTAAACGATGTCATGAGCAGTAAAGAAAACAGCCTGACTGAGAAAAAGAGAAACACGCTGCTTGAAAGCATGACAAATGAGATCGCTGATCTGGTTTTGCGTAATAATTACCAACAATCACAGGCTATCAGCCTCATGCAAATCAATGCGGAAGAAGATCTGCCCGTCTACGCGTCTTTTATCAACCATCTCGAAAGAAACGGTGTTCTGGAAAGATCTCTGGAAAATCTTCCAGATGAAAAAGAGATTGAAAAACGCGCGCTATCCGGGCATGGCCTGACAAGACCGGAACTCAGCACGCTTGTGGCATATGCAAAAATTACGTTAACAAAGGATCTGCTTAACTCCGATATCCCTGATATCCCGGAAATGACCAACTGGCTCTTTTCCTATTTTCCTACCCCCCTTCGCAAGAAGTACGAAACAGAAATTCTGCGCCACCGCCTACGCAGGGAGATCATTTCAACAGATATTGCGAACAACATCGTTAACCGTATGGGGGCCACGTTTGTCATGTCTACCATGGAAAAAACGGGCGCAAGATGCGCGGATGTCGTGCGTGCTTTCCTTGTCGTACAGGAAACCTTTGGTCTTAATTCCCTATGGAAGGAAATCGAATCTCTTGATAACATCGTACCGGCGCAATTACAGCTCGTGGCCTTAAATGATATCGCAATGCTTGTTGAACGGGAAATGAACTGGTTCTTATCCCGATTGGGCCGGGACATCAATATTGTTAAGGATTCAGCAAAATACAAGGAAGGGGTTGAAGACCTTAAAACATTCCTTGATGACATTCTTACTGAAGATGTTGCTGCACATGTTCTAAAAAGAAAAACGATTGGCATACAGCAAGGGCTTCCAGAGGCTTTATCGGCGTCTATTGCTGTTTTGCCTGTCCTGGGTGCCTCGTGTGATATTATCCGTATTTCCACAGAGCAGGATATTTCCCTCAAAAACACAACTGTTACGTATTTTGAACTCGGAGACTATTTCCATCTTGACTGGTTGCGCACACAAGCCAGTAGCATGCCGGTCGAAGATGTCTGGGGTGACACGGCTATAGAAGGCCTGATCGACCAGCTATACAAATGCCAGGCGTCTCTTACCGTTCGTATTTTGCAGGATATGAACAGCTTTGTAAGTGATAAGAAAGAAGTAGAACCCGGTATTGTGAAGAAATGGGTCGATATGTATGCCCATAAAGCGCAACCTCTGGAAGCACTTCTGGGCAGCATGAAACGAGCTTCGGCTGTTGACATCAACATGCTGGTTATCGCTGAACAAAGGTTAAGAGCCCTTTTAGACCCTGAGTCTGCATAACGTCTGACTTAAAATAAATATATAAGGACAGCCCCCATATGGCATTAAATATGCCACAATGGGGGTTATTTGCTTGCACCAGTTTCATGGCAGGTGTAATACCGCCAGTCCAGATTCGTAATCTTATCCGCGGTATGAGCATTAAAAAATAATGCCGGGTGTTTCATAAATAAGGAGAAGAACAATATGCCAACACCAATCGCTATAGATTTTGGCACATCAAATTCCGCTGTCGGCACAATAAAGGACGGAAAGCCTCATCTGATTCAGATAGAGGGGAATAATGCAACCATTCCAAGTGCAATCTTTTTTGATACTGAAGATAATGTAACGCGCTTTGGCAATGAAGCGGTTTCCTATTACATTGAAGGCTGTGAAGGGCGCCTGTTACGCTCTTTGAAAAGTATACTCGGCAGTTCCTTGATTGATGATGCGACACTTGTCGATAACAGGAATATCAAGTTCAGGGATATTATAGCTATTTTCGTGAAATATCTAAAAAATGAGGCAGAAAAAGTCACGGGACAACGCGCACAGGATGTTGTTCTGGGACGCCCGGTTCGTTTTGTCGATCATGATGATAAGGCCGATATTTTTGCACAAGATAGTCTGGAATTGATCGCAAAACAGGTCGGATTCAAGAATGTTGAATTTCAGTATGAACCCATTGCGGCAGCCCTTGATTATGAGCAATCCGTTCAAAAGGAAGAACTGGCTCTGATTGTCGATATAGGCGGCGGAACATCCGATTTTTCTATTGTACGGGTATCACCAGATAGAAGAGAAAAGAATGATCGAAAAGAGGATATTCTGGCCAACACTGGTGTACATGTTGGCGGAACGGATTTTGATCGGGTCCTAAGCCTTGAACAAGTGATGCCTCTGCTCGGGCATAAGTCCCGGATACAAGCCATGTACGATGATGAGACGCTGCTGGAAATGCCATCAAGCCTTTATCATAAACTGGCCACATGGCATGAGATTGTCTTTCTTTATAATTACAAAACATTGCAATCAGCAAAAGAGCTCCTTTATCGTTCGGAAAATCCTGAATTGATAAAGAGACTGGTAAAAGTACTGGATAAGCAGGAAGGTCATCGACTGGCAAGTGATATAGAAAAAGCCAAGATACATCTATCAGATGATAGTCAGGCCTCTTTCTTTCTGGATTATGCCGAACAAGGCTTAAAAGCACACGTCTTTAGAGATAAGTTTGAAGAGGATTTAAAAAGAGAAACGCGCAAAATCGTTCTCCATATCAAGGAGTGCGTAAAACAGGCCGGTGTCTCTTTTGGAGATATAACAACACTGTTTATGACAGGCGGAAGCTCCTCCATTCCTCTAGTTGCCAACGCCTGTAAAAATACTGTCCCCAATGCCCTATTGGTCAAAGGCGATAAGTTTGGAAGCGTCACAGCCGGCCTTGCACTGGATTCCAGAAAAAAATTCGGAAACGAAAAGAGACGGAACTTGGTTTAAGAATCCTTCGCGTAGTCTTGGTACAATTTAGCTATAAGAATGGTCTATTCTTAATCAAAAACACTATATATTTAAAGAACAATAAATGAATAAGACATTTGGCGCAGTCTAGAAAATATATACCATGAAATGGTTTTAGAGAGGTTTTTCTTTGATGAATAAAAAAATTGCCATTATTGGGGGAGGACCATCCGGCTTGATGGCCGCGGAAGTCTTATCAGCCAAAGGGTTTAATGTCACTATTTATGAACGAAAACCGTCTTTGGGTCGAAAATTTTTGATGGCCGGGCGCGGTGGTTTAAATATTACTCATTCAGAAAATCTAGAGTCTTTTATCAAAAAATATGGCGCACAATCAGGTATTTTAGAGCCTGTTATAAATAATTTTCCGCCACAGGCACTACAAGAATGGTGCGAAGGATTAGGGGAAAAAACGTTTATAGGAACAAGTGGCCGTGTATTCCCCAAATCTTTTAAATCCTCTCCGCTTTTGCGGGCATGGATTAAGCGCTTAGGCACTCAAGGCGTTCAATTTATGCTTAATCATGACTGGCAGGGATGGGATAAGAATGATCTTCTTTTCAAAACAGCCGAAGGATTATCCCGCATTAAGGCAGATGCGATAATTCTGGCCCTTGGCGGTGCATCATGGCCGCGCCTGGGGAGCAATGGATCATGGGTTGATGTTCTAAAAGCATGCGCCATTGATATTGCACCGTTACGTCCTGCCAATTGCGGATTCGTTGTGGACTGGTCCCCGGTGTTCTCAACCCGTTTTCAGGGACAACCGCTAAAACCCGTTGGTCTGTCTTTTCAAAATCAGCACATTCACGGGGAATGCCTCATTGCAGAAAAAGGCATAGAGGGCGGCGCGATCTATAGGCTGTCCTCTTTGTTACGAGAAGAAATCTATAAAAGTGGCACGGCAGAGCTTATCCTTGATCTAAAACCTGATCTTAGCCTTAAAAAAATCCTGCAACGATTGCAAAAACCAAGGGGCAGACTGTCTTTAACGAACTACTTACGGAAGACTTTGAACTTGTCAAATGTTGCTATTGGTTTGCTGATGGAAAAGCTGGATAGAACGAGACTGAGCGAATACACGGCAGCTCAACTGGCAGAGCATATTAAAACGTATGGCTTAAAGCTGCAGGCTCCTTTTTCAATTGATCGGGCAATCTCAACCGCTGGCGGTGTTACGTTCGATGCGGTTGATGATCATTTTATGCTGGCAAACAAGCCGGGTGTTTTTGTAGCAGGTGAAATGCTGGATTGGGAGGCACCTACGGGCGGATATCTCTTGCAGGCCTGCATAGCCAGCGGCGTATATGTGGCGAATGGTGTAGAGCATTGGTTCGCTAGTGCCCGTTGGTCACAGGTAATCGCTCAGAATTGATGACTCTGCTTTACCGTCCAGTGCCGTTTGAACAAGTGCCCCCAAGAATTTCGTGAAAGGCTCTATGTTTTGGTTTGTGCTCGCCTCTTCAAGTGCGGCCATGTAGTCATTGCGCTTTTCCAGCGGCACAATCGTCCAAGGGTAGCCGCCACTGGAAAGCATGGCATTCATTAAAAAACGCCCTGTGCGGCCATTGCCATCCATATAGGGATGAATATATACAAAGATAAAATGCCCTAGCACAACACGCACAGCGGCATTTTCCTCGGCTTGCAGTAACTCAAAAAACGCTGGCATAGCATCGCGCACAGCCTCTCGGCTTGGCGGCGTGTGCATGGAGCGACGGATAAAAACAGGCGCATTCCGATAACCTGCCAAATCAGCAGGCTTGTGAATACCAGCCGTTACTCCGGGCGCAACCATTTCGCGATACCATACACGATGATCGTTATCGACGACTTCCCCTGCATTTTGCCCATCGAGTATCTGCTCTATGCTCTTGCGCACGGCCCGGTAAGCCTGCCAATAGCCTCGGGCGGCTAAGGCGTTCAGCCGCTCTTTATCATCGGCATTTTGTTCTGGGTTCCAGTCTCCAGTGCGAACGCGGTTGATCAACTCAGGCGTTACACGATATCCCTCAATAGATAGCGAGTGATAGGCGTCTGTTACATACACATCTTCAACATGCTGCATGTATGCGGTTTTATCGACTGTGTGCGGAGGTGATTCAGGAAAGTGCGCTATCACTGTTTCTCGCATATCCTGCCACATAAGCCGAATACGATTGACGTATGGGGATTGTTCGCGCCGTGAGAAGCTTAGGCTTGATTGTTGCTCAAACGGGTCAGTTTCGCGCAAATCATACCCAGCCGCGCGCATTGTACCCATAATATCGTCGGCAATCTGATTGCGGCCAATATTCCTGAATGCCCCCGCTAAACGGCCTGCAATAGAGCTATGCCCACCCTCCAGAAGTTGCTCCAAGACTTCAGAGGCATCACTAATCATGGATAATGCCGCGCGCATGTCCGTTGGGTTTTGAGTGAAGCTTTGTTTACTACAGGCAATCAATGCAGCGGAAAGGCTGTAGATGCGCAGCCCATTTTTGATGCTAACTTGAGCGGGTTCAGGGAGCGAAGAACGGATATCCAAAAGTGACGTGCCGTGAGGTAATGCTGTTACATTGTTCCGTGCCTTGGTGGCTCGAACTAATAGCTGTTTTGGTACAGTCATATTTTCAGTATGAAGCGCGATAGATTGCTCAGGTGACAGGCACCAATCATCGCCTTTTAAATGATTAAGGTAGGCTGCACAAAATTGCCAAAAGGACGCATACCAAGCCGTGCTTTCCCCGCGCGTTTCATCGGGGCGTGCTGATACATACCAGCCCTTGATAACTTCCTCAAGGAAGCCATTTTGAACGAGGCGTTCACGATGAGTGCGCAAGAGATCGGCAGAGCGTATGGCAACTGAGCCATTTATCTGAAGGTCGTGAAGGGCTTCTAAGGCATCAGCCAGTTTTTCGGAAGGGGTTGCCATGGTGGTTCTTCTCGCTTATTGTGCGTATCTATTATTCGCTTATTGTGTTGTATCATTATTCGCTTATTGTGTCGAGCAATAATTCGCTTATTGTGCTGAATGGTGCGAGCAGTTGAGGTTATGCAAAAAAATTAAGGCGCGTTTTCTTTGGGGAGTTCTTTGACTTCTGTAGTGCCAACCTCCCATTGTAGTCAGAGGTTAACATGAATAAAGCCAACGATGTCAAAGCCTAACCGTCTTGCAACGGAAGAACGTACTTCCTCAGGGTTGAGGATTTCTCCCTCAATAGCTGAAGATTTAAGAATGTCATTGGTCAGTACATTTAAACTGGCCTCTTGTTTTAAATCAAAGCCAAGTGCTTGCATATATATCCCATCGTCCTGTTGTCCATTCCAGGCTCAGGACCTATTAAATTGTGAACACGGGTCAGAGACTCTGGACAACTTTAATTGGCAGGCGCAGATTTTATTATTCAACTTCTATGATTGGCGTAGCCGACTGAATCCAAAGCCCCGCTTCATGCGGGGCTTTCGGGGTAATATTACGCTGTTCTCTATTCTTTGAAGACTTAAATGGTGGACACAGAGGGCCAGTTCAGATTTTCCGGCAGAAGAATTCTTGAGAACCTGTCTTTGGCTTTAAAAATAGTTGGGTATATTATTTACTACTGATTGTATTTTTTATCACTTGTTAGATTCTTCAAATATAGTTATTTGCAAAAGTACAAAACACTCTAAAAGAATCATTCTCGCGAAAGCGGGAATCCAGATAAATGAATAGATCAAGGATCCCACATGTTTAATTCTCGCCTCTTCACTTGTGCTTCTGTATTTGCATTAATGGTTTTGCTTTCACCTACTGTAAATGCGGCGGATTTTACGGTCACTGTTGCCGGATCGCCAGATGCCGTCGCAAAGAGCCTTGGCGGCAGCGAAACCGGTACAATCGATACCGGAGCGACGCTCGCAATATCGGGCGCCACAGCCATCGTTACGGCAGGTGGAATCAGCAACACAATCACCAATAACGGAACGGTGAGCAGCGATGCCGCAAACTACGTCATCCAGATTACGCCCACCGGCGGAACGACCACGATTACGAATAACGGCACGATTGATGCCACCGGCACGGGGCAGAGCGTACGCATTGTGGCAGACAATAATACGCTCACTAACAACAGCACGATCACCACAGGCGGCACGGATGCTATTTTTGTCAACGGCGATAACAACCAGATTATCCTGAGTAGTGGCTCCACCCTGACCGGGGGAATTAATTTTGCCGGCGGCTCCGGCAATACGCTGGAATACTGGACAGGAACCTCATGCCCCCAGGGCGGGGGTATTTGCACGGTTAGCGGCAGCACCCCCACGATCACGGCGGGAACGGCGGGCGTGGAATACAGCGAGGTTGTTCATGCCCTTGGCGGCGGTAATTTGGCAGGCAGCACCAAAACCGTAACCAAAGACAACACCACCGTGGCCGTGACCGAAGACAGCGTCAGGAACAATAATATGACTGAAACTCAGTCGATCACGCAGGCAGGCGAAATTGCAACAAATAAAGTCCAAAGTGCTGAAACTCAGTCTACAGGGGCTTCAACGTCTTCGACAACAACCGAAACCAGCAGTGCCCGCACCAGAACAATTGCTTATGATGGCAGTTTCGGGAGAACATTAGGTTATGCCTCATTTAACTATGGAGTGTTTATAAGCGGAGAAAACACCTATTCAGCCACAATTGATCTTGTGCAGATGACAGAAGCGGAATTAACGACACTGTTCTGGGGCATATTTTTTGAGTCTAACTCTCTGTATCAGGAAATCTATTATTCAAATCCAGACGCAATTGTAGCAAAGATAATTTGTGTAATGTCCATGCAAATGTTGCAGGCTATCACGGACGAACTGGACTACCGCAAGGATATCTCAGAGGGTACTCAGACCGGAATGTCTTCGGGAGATGCCTATCAATCCGAACTGGACAAAATGAAAGCAGCTCTGAACGATCGGTTGAGTAAAATGACGCCGGAAGAACGCTCCGCTTATGAGCAAGAGTTGAGTAAGTTAACGACACAACAACACAACAGCAAAGTCTATAAAGCCTGGGCGGAGGTCTATGGAAGTTACCGTGAACGCCCTGATTATCACGATTCCGTTTACTCTAAAAATAAGAGCGGCGGTATTGTCGCGGGCGTGAATTTACCGCAAAAAATCAACGGTGTTAGTTACGGCGTTTACGCCAGTATATTTACCGGATCAACCGATATAGGCAAAATAAAGTTTCGTGAAATTGATACTCAAGGCGCGATGATTGGCGGCGTTGCAGCAACGAACGTGGGTGATTATGACGTTAGCGGACAGATCGCTCTCGGCTTCAGCGCCAATGACAGTGACCGGGTTGTCGGTGGTGGTTCTGCCAATGCCAAAGCAGATTACAACAGCTATTTTGCAAGTCCTTCCATGACAGTGTCGCAAGATTTCGTCTATGGCACGGTGAAATACAGCCCCTCTCTTACTGGCGGTTACACTCTAACCCGCACTGAAAGCTATACCGAGCACGGCTCTTTGGCGGATCAAACTATTGACGCCAAAACCAGCCATATGCTGAGTGGCCGCGCGCTGGTCGAAGCTACCCCGCTACCTTTGCTTTTTGGCGAACAACAAAGCGTACTAAAACATTCATACCGCGCAGGGTTGCAAGCTCATGCCGGTATTGGCGATCAAAGTATTGATGTGAGTGTTTTGGGTACAAACGTAACCATTGATCCAGATGCCGATCGTACCTTGGACGGAATTGTTGGAATAAATCTTGACTATTACGATATGAAACACGGTATGAATGTTTATTTTGACGGCGAAGCTGCCCTTGGCATTAACCATGGAGGACTGTCGGATAACATGGGAGGAACAGCGAAGGTTGGATTGCGCTGGACATTTTAGGATGCCCTGCACATTGATATGGATGTGAAGGCATTGGGTGCAGATGTTGAGCGTCATCTTTTCCTTGATGTTCCGGAGAATAATCCGGCATCAAATCATACGCTCGTCGTGCCGTTTAAAGTGCAAAGAGCGAATAGGGGTGCTCTTGTCCTGAAGCCGGATAGGCCTGAACATGATCCATTTGATCTGCCACCAGTTCAGCTTCGTAATCTTATCCGTGGCATGATCTTGTATGCAGGCATAGGGCTAAACCCTATACAATAAATATAATCTATGGCAAAATTTTCCTTCGTAGTTCGTGCCCTTGGAACCCTTTCTCTCTTTCAGGAAAATATCTTATGCCCCTCTTCTCTGGAATTAGTCATATCTTTCCCAAACTGGCAACCCGCATAAAAACAATCACCACCCATAAACAACAAACCAAGCATGCCTATACTCTTATAACCGGAAAGCTGGCCGCCCTGCTTTCTATTGTGGTGATTTTTGGATGGTATATAAAAAGTCAAACGCTGGTTCAGGTTTTGCCAAGCTTTGCCCCGATGCAATATAATACCGCTTTGGGATTTTTGTTCTCTGGGCTGGGGTTGGTTTTTCTGGCTTTGGAGCGATACAGATATACTAAATTATTTGGCAGTCTCGCCCTTGCTTTAGGTGCCGCTACACTCTCCCAATATCTATGGGATATCGACCTTGGTCTTGATGAGTTCTTTGTCGAGCCTACCTTTATTACCAAAACCTCCCATCCCGGGCGGATGGCGCCCAACACAGCTTTGTGCCACTGCGTATCGGGCATTACATTGCTTCTTGCCAGTTGGAAACAAAAGGAAAATCCGGCTTTGATCGTGGGAGTGGCCTTTGTGCTTCTGGTCTTAGCCGGAATGGCTTTGCTCGGTTATGCCATGCCGCAGGACTCGCTTTACGGCTGGGGGACGTTGACCCGCATGGCCATCCATACAACAACAGGGTTTTTGATTGTCGGATCGGGGCTGCTGGTTTACGGCATTCGCACATGCCAAAGCCATGCCATTGATATGTGGAAGATCGTTCCTCTGCCTGTTACCGCGACCATTGTTCTGATCTCTGTTTTTAGCTGGTACACTTATGGGGAACTCGCAAAAAAGAGCAATGATGCCCATCTGGATTCACTCATCAACGATACACAGGAAATTATCTTTGACCGCTTTAATTTATACGAGGAAAGCCTGCGCGCCGGTTTGGGGCTGTATTATGCCTCCGACACGGTCACCCGCGCTGAATGGCGGGATTTTATCACGGCGCTGGAGCCGGGGAAATATCTTGCCGGGATTAACGGTGTGGGGTTCATTGACTCTGTGAGGGCCGAAGATATGGAAGATTATCTTGAGCGTTCCCGCCGCGACGATATGCCGGACTTTACAAACCACCCGGAAACGCCCTATCCCGACAAGTTCATCATTCGTTTTATTGAGCCGGTAGAAGACAACATCGAGGCTGTCGGTCTGGATATCGGCTTTGAGAAAAATCGCCGCGCCGCCGCCGAACGCGCCAGAGATATGGGCGCTCCCGCGCTTACAGAAAAAATCCTGCTGGTTCAGGATCATGAAAAAAAGGCAGGGTTTCTTTTCTTAATTCCGGTCTATGAGACAAAGGGTGTGCCGCCTTCGATCGAGGAGAGACGCAAACATTTTTTAGGGTGGGTTTACGCTCCTTTTATCGGAGACAATTCCCTTGAGGGCATCAACACCATTAATAACAACCAGCTCGAATTCGAAGTTTATGACGGTGAGAATGAGATATCGGCAGATACTCTGATTTATGCCAGCGCAGCACCAAGAGGACTGACAGCGGATCACAATCATAGTAACCATCCCAGCCATATTGAAGGTATTCATAAGCATACAACACTGACGATCGGGGGGCAGAAATGGACACTCCTGTGGTATCCGAACAAGAATTTTATCTATCCGATGCAAGAAGGGCTGGGCAATGTTCTTCTGGTTATTGGTTTGATATTCGCTGCTTTCTTGTATTTCATGCTCGACCAGATTTTGCGCAGTAAAAGTATTATCCAGCGAAAAGTTCTGGAGCAAACCCACGAACTTCGCGAAAATGAGAAGCAAATTCTCAGCATGAATGAAAACTTGCGGAAATCCAATGAGGCTATACAGCAGGCTAACCAGCTCAAATCCGAATTTCTGGCAAATATGAGCCATGAAATACGCACGCCTTTAAACGGCGTTATCGGTGCTGCGGATCTTTTGCGTAAAACAAACATTACATCTCATCAGGAAGAATATTTAAATATCATTACAAACTCTGGAGAGCGCTTATTAGGCATTATTAGCGGTGTTCTTGATTTATCAAAAATTGAAGCCGGGGAAATGGAGATTAATCCAGAGCCATTGAAAATTCAGGCATTTATTCACGATATTGTCCAGTCTATCGTCCCTAAAGCCAATGAAAAGAACATTGACGTTATTACCAATTACAAAGGCAATATCCCCTATCTTATCTCCACAGATCCTGTGCGTTTTGGGCAGGTGCTCCTCAACTTGCTTGGAAATGCCATAAAGTTTGTTGAACAGGGCTATATAAAAATTCAGGTTGAGGAAAAAATCACCAAAAATAACCGCGCAACCCTGCTGTTTACTGTGGAAGATACGGGCATTGGTATTCCCGAAGACAAGCTGGAATACATCTTTGATGATTTTACTCAAGGTGAGGCCTCAACAACCAAGAAATATGGCGGAACAGGTCTGGGACTAGCCATTACTCGCAAGCTGATTAACATGATGAAAGGGTCAATTAGCGTTGAAAGCGCGCTTGGCGTTGGCACTAAATTTATATTCGAGATGCCGTTTGATATTGTTGAAGCTGAAGAAAAAGGAAACAAACAAAAAATAAGAAAAATTGAAGATCTACGCGTTCTGGCTGTCGATGACTCTGCGGTGACATTACAATTTCTTTCTTTGTCGCTGAAAAAAATGAATATAAAGCATGAAATAACTGAAAACCCGCTTAAGGCTTTGAAAATTATCAAGGAATCCAGGCAGGGCTTCGACGTGTTACTTACAGATTTTCAAATGCCAGAGATGAATGGTGACAAGCTTGCTCAGAAAATCCGGGATGATAAGCAGATAAATAATGATATGAAGATTATTGTTTTTTCTGCGCTTGGGCGTATGGACACAAAGGAAGAAGAAACATTAAAGCAACATGTCTTTGACGGATATCTCCTTAAACCCGTCGATCCCGATAATCTAAGTAAAATACTTTATGAAGTTTGTATTCCCGGGGCGAGTCCAACGCCTTCGTCAAAACCTGATAATCCGAACAGCGAAAAGAAAGAAAATATATTCAAGAATATGCCCATATTGCTGGTGGAAAACGAGATGGTTAACCAGATGATTGCCACCGATATGCTGGAAACAATGGGCTGCAATGTTGATCTGGCGGAGAACGGCCAGATTGCCGTGAACAAGCTCTTTGGGAAAGAACCCGGTCATTACGCTGCTGTGCTTATGGATTGTATGATGCCGGTGATGGATGGTTTTGAGGCCACAACAGAAATCCGAAAGATAGAGGCCAAAAAAGAGCTGCCGCGCCAGCTTATTATTGCCATGACCGCCAATGCTATGGCTGATGAGAGAGCGAAATGTCTTGGCGTGGGTATGGATGATTACCTCGCCAAACCGGTCAAAGAGAGCGATTTGCGCGCAAAGATCAAAGAGCATTTGTAACAAACTCTGTAATTCCTCTGCGCCATTAACGCAATTTTCACCAAAACTGTTGCAAAATGTAAGAGTAGCTATTTCCGTAATTATTTGCAGAGACGCATTATGACTCAGATTTTGATCGTTGAAGACGAGCCAGCCATGGCAGCAACGTTAGCTGAGTATCTCTCCCCGCCTCACGCGGTTGAGATTGTCCATAATGCCGAAGATGCTTTGGGTTTTATTAGAAGCGAGCCGCCGGATGTCATCCTCCTTGATCTGAACCTGCCGGATATGCACGGTTTTGAATTCCTTGAGACAATACAGGATCATCCAGAACTTAATAGCTGCGCGACCATTGTTCTGACCGGACAAGCCAGCATGAACACAGCCATCGAAACGATGCGCCTTGGCGCGCAGGATTTTCTTGCCAAACCGGTGGAGCCAGCTCGGCTGAACGTGACGGTAGACAACGCTTTGGAGCGCATGAAGCTTAAACAGGTTATCAAGGTTTATGAAGAGCTTTCCCGCGATCATTTCCATGGATTTATCGGCATTTCTCCCAAGATGCAAAGCGTCTATAAAATCCTTGAAAACGCCGCCCAGAGCAAGGTTTCGGTGTTCATTACCGGAGAAAGCGGCACAGGCAAAGACCTTGCCGCGCGCGCTATCCATGCCTTGAGCAATCGCGCAGCCAAGCCATTCGAGGTTCTGAACTGTGCGGCCATTCCGCATACTTTGCTGGAAAGCGAGATATTCGGCCATGTTAAGGGCGCTTTTACCGGCGCGATTGCTGCCCGCAAAGGCGCAGCCAGCCGCGCAAACGGAGGGACAATCTTCCTTGATGAAATTGGGGAAATGTCTGTAAGGCTGCAAGCGAAACTCCTGCGCTTTATCCAGTCGGGAACCTTTACCCCTGTTGGCGGAGATCACGAGCAAAGCGTTGATGTACGCTTTATCTGCGCTACGAACCGCGACCCTATAGAGGCTGTAAAGCAAGGATTACTGCGCGAAGATTTGTATTATCGCCTGAATGTCATTCCGGTGGTGCTTCCGCCTTTGCGCGAACGCGGAGACGATATTATCCTGCTGGCCGAGCATTTTCTAACCCAGGCGGCACGTGAGGAAAACAAAGGATTTACAAGGCTCTCGGAGGATGTAAAAGCGCTGTTCGCGCAGCATAGCTGGCGTGGGAATGTCCGTGAGCTGGAAAACACCATCCGGCGTATTGTTGTCCTTAGTGATGATGGGAAAACGATAGGACTTGAAGAGTTAAGCAGCCTCAATCAAACCGCAGAGGAAGACCTCCAGAATAATGAAGATGAGGAAAGACGGCTTTCCTATAACGATCCATACTTACCGAAATATGAACGTGATATCAGGCCCTTGGACGAATACGAGAAAGATATTATCCTCATTGCGCTGCGACTATGCGAAGGAAACATCACCAGAGCCGCCAAAGCTTTGGGCATTAACGCAGCCACCATCCACCGCAAGAAAAAACAGTGGGATATGGACTAGAGCATAGCCTCCATGAGTGCCAGCGTTTCGTCTATATCTTTCAACAGGATGTTTGTATCCTCGGCAAGCTGCTCAGTCGTGCCTTCTTTTATGGATGTCTCGATTTTCTCTGCCAGATCGCCTTGTGCCTGCGCCCCTAGCGTGCGGAAAATTGACTTCAAATCATGAGTGCTTGCCTGTAGATCACCGAGCTTTTCTTTTTCTGATAGAGCCTCTCGGCATACATTTGCATGATTTTTTAAGCTGGTCATATAGATTTCCAGCATTCGCTCATGCTTGCTTTCATCAAACTTTTCTAAAAAATTGGTTATAAACCTTTGGTTTAACATGGCCTTCCTCTTATAATTGCTGTAGCCTAAACACGGTAAATATATGATCTGTTAGATAAGGAACAGCTTCAAGGGAAATTACAAGATGAGATACAGAGTTTTAGTTGTGGAAGATGAGCCTGCGCTGCAGGAGACACTCAAGGCCTATCTGGAGCCAACCTATAAAGTCACCGCCGTATCTACCGCAGCAGATGCCACACAAGTGCTTGAGAAGATTAACTTTAAAGTTATTCTGGTTGATCTTGGCCTGCCCGATACAAACGGTATTAATCTCATAAGACAGATCGTCCTGAACCATAAGAAAATCGCCGTTATTGCCTTAACGGGTGACCGGAGCGAAAAGAGCGTTAAAGACTCCATTGATGCAGGCGTCGATAACTACATTGTAAAACCTGCCGAGCAAGCTGTGCTCCATAACAGAATTAAAAAAGCAATAATGAAACGCGGCTTGGGCACATAATTATTGCTTTTTATACATATATCTTGCATTTTGCAGTGGTAAAGCCTTGCAAAATGTCGTGATTATTCGTTGTTTCTCGCCTCAAAATCTTTCCAGATTCACCATAACTTACTGAAAACAAACATAATAAAATTATTTTCCACTACAAACACATCATGGCATGCGTTTTGCGATTAAATATGGCGTTACACAACTATTATGACGTTATGATACCAAGCAGGGAAATGTTATGAGCGAAGATATAAACCAAAATCCAGATCAAAAGACTCCCGATAAAAGCGCGGGGAGCCAGCTTGACGACTTCACGGTATTTCAGGATATCGGTGAGAGCGAAATCGGGCATAAAGCCTATGATGCCGACCCGATCGCAGGCGGCGAGGAAGATGCTATTCTTTCAAACCCACTTATGGCTTTGGATATGGAAGAAGAGCAAAGCCCTCCTGCTTATGATAATGCGATAGATGAACCATCTGAAATCAGGGTTGGGGAGAACGAAGAGACAAGCGGCGATTCCGCGCCCGATACCGCCGATGCTCCTTTGGATATTAGCAAAAAAGTGGCGGCTGGCTCTGCGCAAACACGCGCCTTGGATAATGGTGATACTGGTGATACCGAAACAGTACCCTTAGCGCCTCAAGAAAACCCACTGGCAAATGAGCTGGGAGATATCGCTCTCCTTGGGGAAAATGATAGAAACGAAACGTTCGGGATTGATAATGAACAAGAACAAGAAACGGTAGCACAGCAGGCTCCTCCTGTTACGGAAGATGACGACACCCCTCTCCCGGACGCCCCTGCCGAAGAGAATATAAATGACGCGCCCGAGGAGGATACACAAGAGGATACGGACGACGATACCGGAGATGATGATCCCAGCGGAGATGACGACAATAGCGGGGATGATCCCTCTCCTCCGGGCAATAGTGGGAATAAACCGGGTAATAAAGGCCATGGCAATAATCTCGATGGCGTAGATGATGATAATCCGGGGCAAGGCGGCGGTGGCCCTAATGCCGGAAAGACCGACACAGTAGATGAGGATGAAGGCGCGCGCGGCAATCAGGATGACGCTACACCGGGTGCTGATCCAGACCCAGAAGCCGGGACGGAGACGGAAACCGATACAAATAAAGATGAGAGCACAAACGACGATAGCATAACCGATGATACGACACCGGAAGAGCCCCCTGCCGAAGAGACAGATGAACAAACAGATGCGCCGCAGGAGGACACAACAGAGGATACTCCCGAGGATGCGGTTGACGAAACAGGTGACGATGCGACAGATACGGACAATTCTCCTCCGGGCAATAGTGGGAATAAACCGGGTAATAAAGGCCACGGCAATAATCTCGATGGCGTGGATGATGATAATCCGGGGCAAGGCGGCGGTGGCCCTAATGCCGGAAAGACCGACACAGTAGATGAGGATGAAGGCGCGCGCGGCAATCAGGATGACGCTACACCGGGCGCTGATCCTGATCCCCAAGCCGAGACGGATACATCCTTCTTTGATATGGAGGGCAGTGCTGGAGGGAGCGATGAAACGCAAAGCTGGCTGGATACGGTTGATGCCGGATCAAATCAGGATGGTAGCGGGGAGACGTCCGGCGGAGAGCCCCTCACGGAAGACAACGCGGATTGGCTGAGCCAGAGCGAAGATACGGGGGATAATACGGACGATGTGCCGGGCAATAGCGGCAACGGGAAAAATGGTAATAACGGAAAGAACGGTAATAACGGCGGGCTGGACGATAATGCCTCTGAAGTTGCGCAGGATCAAACTACGCTGGATGTCAGTGATATGGCAGATAACAGCGCGGATGCGAACGGGTTTATTTAGAGATAAAGAAAGGGTTTAAAACTTGGTGGGAAAATTTACATTTACAGATGATGTCTTGCTAAAAGAAAATTATCTGAGCGGGTCAACGCTGTTCACGCTGGTTTTTTCTACGCTTATTATCAATATATGCGCCCTTATCGTGCCGCTGATTACGCTTCAGGTCTATGACCGGATTTTGAGCTTTCACAGCATCGGCACTTTGAACGTCCTGATGAGCGGCGCGGTGATAATCGTTATTCTGGATGCCCTATTAAAGCTCTGCCGCTCGGCAATGATCGGGTGGAGTGCCTCACGTTTCGCTCATGCTGCTTATACGAAAGTCCTGAAACATTTGATGTATGCGACGCCCGGCGCGCTCAAGACCTATTCCCATGGAGAAACGCTCCAACGCATCGGCGCTATAGAGCACCTGAAAAGCTTTTATAGCGGGCAAGCCCTTGTCAGTCTTATCGACCTGCCCTTTGTGCTAATATTTTTGGGCTTTATCGGGTATTTATCGGGCACTCTGGTTATCGTCCCGCTGGCTCTGTTGGGCGCGTTTGGGATTTATGCGCTGTATCTGGCAGGTGCCATGGAAAAAGCTCTGCTTTTGCGCGATCAGGATAATAACACGCGCATTAATTTCCTCTCCGAAGTCTTGAACCATGTGCATACTGCCAAAATGCTGGGGCTGGAAAATGCGCTCCAGCGACGCTATGAAGCGTTGCAGGGGCAACATATCGCCGACACCTACGCCTTGAATTCGCGCAATTCCCAAGGAATAAATGCGGCCTCTCTTTTTACGCAAATCATGATGGTTTCCATGATTTCCATTGGCGCGTTGATGGTGCTGAACGGCCAGATGAGCATGGGGGTTCTGATTGCCTGCGTCTTGCTATCGGGGCGAATTATGCAGCCCGTGCACCGCGCTTTATCGTTCTGGGTCTCGTTTCAGGATTACCGTTTGGCGCAAGAGAAAATCAAGGATTTGCTGACGCTGCCCGTGCTTGAAAAAGAAGCTCTTCCGGCAGATGCGCTCCCCAAAGGCAAACTGAGTATCAATACTCTGCATTTCACCCATGAGGGGCGCGATCAACCGCTGTTTAACGGGATTGATTTAACCTTGATGCCTGGGGAATCCATTGCGCTTTTAGGCCCGCCGGGAGACGGGAAGACCACGCTGATGAAGCTGATTGCGGGGTTGTATCACCCCGAACAAGGCACGGTGCGGATTGACGGGCTGGATACCTCCCTGATCCCCAATGCGGCTATTGCGCGCTATGTCGGGTATCTCCCGTCTGATGCGGTTATCTTTCAGGGCACGATTATGGAGAACCTGACCGGCTTTCGCCCGGAGATGGAAGATCAGGCGCGCGAGATGGCCGGATATCTGGGCATAGACAAGGTTGTCTCAAAGCTGGCTGCGGGATATAAAACCCGGCTCTTTGACGGCCCTGCCGATCCGGTCACACCGGGGATAAAACAGCGTATAACGCTAGCGCGGGTGCTGGTCAATCGCCCGCGGATTTTGCTGTTTGACTTTGCCGATAAGTCGCTGGACAAGGAAGGGTATAACCACCTTTTCAAACTTTTGGGACAGATTAAAGGGCAAGCGGCCATGGTGCTGGCCTCTAATGACCGCAATATCCTGCATCTGGCGCAGGAGGAATATGTGATCGAGAATGGCGTGCTTGTTCCCAATAATGAGCGTTACAGCAAGTCCGGTGATATCGCCCGCCCCTTAAAGGAGTTTGCCGCATGAGTATGAGCACGATGACATCCGCAGCACATCAGCAGGATTTTACCCCTTACCTTACCCCGATATTAGAGGTTTTGAAATGGCGCGGAGATGCCAAAGCCCTGCGCGATGCAACGCCTTATGCGGAAAAAGGAGCACCCCTTTCAGCCACAGCCTTCTTAAATACTATGGCGGCACTTGGCTATGCGCCCAAAGTAGTTAAGCTCCGGCGTAAGGATATTACGCCCGAAATGTGCCCTTGTCTGTTTGTGCCAAAGAGCAAGGATAAGGATGCTTTTGCGCAAGGAGAGATTATCTTAGGCGCGCAAGGCCAGACCGAAGAGACACCGGGACGCGTCTTTGTTTTTCACAATGAACCGGAGAGTTGTGATATCACCGCATCGGACAAAACGCTCGCCGCATCGGGTAAGCCGTGGTTCACCAAATTGCTGGCGCGCTTTAAAAACACATTCAGGCAAATCTTACTGGCCAGCTTTTTTATCAATTTGCTGGCTCTGGTCACGCCCTTATTCATGATGAGCGTGTATGACAAGGTTATCGGCGGGTATGCACCCCATACGCTCAATTACCTGCTGATCGGCGTAGTCTTTGCCATTGTGGTGGAATATGCTTTGCGGATTTTGCGCACCAAGAGCCTGTCATGGTTTGGCGCACGGATTGATTATATCGTCAGCAGCACCATATTGGAACGTTTGCTTGCCCTGCCTGCTTCTTTTACCGAGCGCGCCAGCGTTGCCGCCCAGCTCTCGCGCTTAAAAGCGTTTGAATCGGTGCGTGACTTTTTTACAGGCTCTTTGTTTCTCTCTTTCATAGAGCTGCCCTTTACCGTGTTGCTGCTCGGGGCACTCGCCTTGCTGGGCGGGTCACTGGTTTTGATCCCGATCATTATTGCCGCAACATTCGGCTTGCTTTTGATTGTTATGAAAGGCCGTCTCAAAGCGTTGACCGCGCGCATGGCCAGTGCACATGCCGAGCGTCAGACTTTGAACATTGAGACCTTAAACAAGCAGCAAACCTTGCGCTATGCCGGAGGGTTTGATGCATGGCTTAAGCGCTATGAAAAATCCAGCGCGGAAAGTGCCTATGCGGGGTATCTCTATAACCAGAGCATCGCTTTGATCGATACTCTATCCAGTGCGCTGGTTATTCTTGGCGGGCTGGCGATGATCTATTTCAGTATAGATAAAATCTGGGCTGGACAGATGAGCATGGGCGCGATGATCGCTGTTCTGATTTTGACATGGCGCAGCCTTGCTCCGCTGCAAATGGCCTGCTGCGCTATGCCGCGATTAGCGCAGATTAAACGCAATATCAACCAGATCAACCGCCTGATGGACATAAAGCCCGAATATGACACGGAGCGTTGTTGCGCGCAAAGCATCCCCGACCTCAAAGGCCAGATTGAATTTTATAATGTGGGGCTGCGCTATAGCAAAGATACCCAGCCCGTTTATGCCGGATTATCCTTCACAGCCGCGCCCGGCGCGCTTATCGCGATCACAGGGGCGAACAGCACCGGAAAGTCAACAACGCTCAAACTGGTGAACGGCCTATATCATCCGCAAGCAGGGGCTATTCGCATCGATAATAATGATATCCGCCAGATCTCGCCTGCCCGGTTGCGCCAGAACATTGCTTACATCGCGCAGGAGCCGGAATTTTACTCGATGAGCTTGCGCGAAAATCTGCAACTGGTTAAGCCCGATGCCACAGATGACGACATTAGCGCGGCTATAAAAACGGCGGGTCTTACGGAATGGATCGACGCTCTGCCCCAGGGGCTTGATACGCTGATCGGTGATGAGACGATCGCGGAAATTCCGACCTCTTTGCGCCACCAGCTAGCCTTCGCACGGGCGTGTTTACAAGATGCGCCGATTATGCTGATTGACGAGATGCCTTATGAATTTCTTATCAGCAAGGCCGGAGCACTATTCCATGCTTACCTAGAAGAGCAACGCGGCAAGCGCACCATTTTATATGTGACCTACCGGCAGGATTATATCGATCTGGCCGATCAGGTGATCGGGCTTTATGACGATGGCCGCCCGCAGGTTATTAAAAAGGAGATACAATAATGCATAGCTATAAAGATTTAAGCGATCTTACCCGTAGTGTCCTGTATGAAGAGGTGCCCAATCAAAACCTTGTGCGCTTGACGGCGGTGACGATTGGCATCGGCTTTACGCTCTTTATCCTATGGGCGGCGATAACACAAGTGAATGAGGTCGCAAAGACCAGTGGTGAAATCATCCCCAGCGGCTATGCGCAAATTGTACAGCATCTGGAAGGCGGCATCATCAACGACATATTGGTTGAGGAAGGCGATCTGGTCGATAAGGGCGATGTTCTGGTGCGCATGGGCGGGATCGGCGCCGAGCAGGATTTTGCCTCTTTGCGTGAGCGGCAAACCGCGCTTAAACTGCAAGCCGAGCGCCTGAAGGCTCTGGCAGGCGGCGATGAGCCTGATTTCAAATCCATCGCCGGAGAAGACGCGGATGCTATCAGCTATCAGCAAAGCTTGCTGGATTCCGCGCGCCAGTCTTATGCTGCGGAAAAGCAGGTGCTTGAAAACCAGCTTGCCCAAAAACGTGAGGGAATTGAACGCCTGCAATCTGATCAGCAGGCTGCCGAAAAAGATTTGAAGGCGGCTGGAGAGCTCCTTGAAATGAGAAGCGAGCTTAAGAAAAAAGGTGCAGGCTCACGCAAAGAAGTGATCGATAGCGAGCGTGATGTGGCCAAAGCCGAAGGCGAGGTTAAAGCCATCAGCTCCCAGATTGCCGAGGCGCAGCAAGCCATCAGCGAATACGAAAACCGGCTGCAAAACTTGCAGGCTAAAACCCGTGATGAGGCACTCAAAGAGCTGGAGGCGGTTAAAACCCAGATTGCACAGAACAAGGAAATGCTTAATAAGCTGAATGAACGTGTTGAGCGGCAAAGCATCCGCGCTCCAGTGCGCGGGCTTATCAAGGGATTGCGCGTTAATACTATTGGCGGGGTGATCGGCGGGGGGCAGCCGATTATGGAGATCGTCCCCTTGGATCACAGCCTAATTGTCGAAGCGCGCATCCCACCACGCGAGATCGGAAATCTGAAGATCGGACAACCGGCGCGGGTTAAGGTCAGTGCTTATGAGTTCTCACGCTATGGCATTATCGAAGGCGTTTTGGAATTTATCTCGGCCACGACATTTATCGATGAGCAAGGGCAAAGCTATTATAAGGGCCGCATCCGCTTAAAACAGGATTATGTCGGCAATAACCCGGAGCGTAATTTGATCTTACCGGGCATGACCGTTGAGGCCGATATTATTACGGGTCAGAAAAGTATTTTGGCCTATTTGCTTAAACCCATTCACAGATCGCTGGATACGGCGTTTACCGAGAAATAAAGGAGTAAAGAATATGTCTACAAAAACAAAAGAAATCAAAGGCCGTATTCTGGCAGTTGAAGATGACAGAACCTCCCTGATCGCATTGGGTGGAATTATCGAAAGTATGGGTTATGAAGTGCTGGAAGCAAAAAACGGACGCGAGGCTCTGGCCGTTATCGAGCGCGAGGCCGAGACGCTTGATATTATTGTGCTGGACAAGACCATGCCGGAGATGGACGGGCTGGAAGTCGTTGCAAAGCTAAAGGACGATCCGAAAGCCCGGCACATTCCTGTTATCATGGTCACTGGAGCCTCAAGACCAGAGGAAATTCAAGAAGGGATTGATGCCGGAGTCTTTTATTATCTGACCAAGCCTTACGAAGAAAATGTCTTTGAATCTGTTATAACGTCAGCCATGCGCGAAGTTGAGCGGCGATCAATCTTAAAAGACGAGCTCCATAGACATCAGGTTAGTTTCAGCTTTATCGATCGCGCGGAATTTAGCTTTCGTAAGATTGATGAGGCCGAGGATCTGGCCTGTTTTCTTGCCTATTGCTTCCCCTCTCCCGATACCGCCCTGCCAGGATTGGCGGGATTGCTTGCAAATGCTGTGGAGCACGGCAATCTGGAAATTGGTTACAAACCAAAATCCAAATTGCTCAATATGGGAATGTGGTACGACGAAGTTGAAAAACGTGAAGGCATGCCCAAATACGCAAAACGCAAAGTCCATGTCATATTTGAACGCGATGATGATGACATTCGCGTCACGATCAAAGATGAAGGAAAAGGGTTTGACTGGCGCCAATATCTGGAAATAGACCCCGCCAGAGCGCTTGATAATCACGGGCGCGGCATCGCTCAGGCCAACAAGATCAGTTTTGACGAACTGCGCTATAACGATAAAGGCAATGAAGTCACCGTTATCTCAAAGCGCGGCTCAGGAATTAAATGGTAAGAACAGGAGGACTAATAGATGAGCCCAATAGATTACGATGTGTTTAATTCTGTGAAAGAACGTATGGGAGAGAAATTCCCTGTTCTGCTGGATTGCTATCTCGAAGACGGACAGAAATATCTGAATGCAATAAAAGACAACCTGCCCGGCGGCAATATCAATGTCATTATCGAAAGCGCACATAGTCTGAAATCCGCAAGCGGTATTCTAGGTGCCGTGCAGGTCTGTGAAAATGCAGGAAAACTGGAATATGCGGCCAAAGATTTGCTGGCTGATAACACAAGTAATTTTGAGGAATTGCGTCCTTTATACAAAGCTATAAAAAATGCTTTTGTTCAAGCCAGCAGCATTATCCTTCCTGAATGAGAGCTGGTCACAAAAAACTGGACAGGGTGTTAAGGTGGATTCCAGCCTGAAAAGAGGAAGGAATTTACAGATATGGCAAAGAGACGGAATCATTCACCGGCGTTTAAGTCGAAAGTGACTTTATAGCCAAGCCCATAATTATTTATACATTCTGATAATTTCGTCGATGGATTTTTCATGATTGAATTCCCTGACTTTCTTGAGGGCAGCGAAGTCGTGCTCTATGGGATTGAGGTCGGGAGAGTAAGGCGGAAGATACAGGTATTTTGCTCCCGTGCGCAGTCATGGTCTAACTATTCTCATCTGTTTGTTCTATTTCTTCTATATTTGCCAAACGATAGCTTGTGCTACGACCACTTCCTTTATTTTTGATTAAAGCGCCCATTTTCAGGAGCCCTTTAATGTCTCGAAAAGCTGTGTCTGTTGAACACTTGGCTATTTTTGCGTATTTAGAGGTGTTCATATGGCCTTTAAAATTTTCAAACATTCTGTTTATGATTAAACGCTGCCGTTCATTGACTGATCTTTGATTCAAATGTTCCCATAGTTTTGATTTATGAAGAACGGTGCCCAAGGTTTCTTCTGCGCCTTCAATGGCTCGTTCTAGACATTCTAAAAACCATTGGAGCCACTTCGTAATATCAACATCACTTTTTTGCTGTGCTTCAAGTTGGGCATAGTACTCTTTCCGCTCTAACTCTATCTGTGTAGACATAGAATAGAAGCGTTCATGCGTGTTATCTGCTCTGGCAAGAGCCATATCTGCGATGGCGCGTACTATACGACCGTTTCCATCTTCAAATGGGTGAAGTGTAACAAACCATAAATGCGCAATAGCGGCTTTTATAACGGGGTCTATGTTTAACTCCTGATTTAGCCATTTTAAAAACGCTTTCATCTCTTTTTTTAGAACGCTTGCAGCAGGTGCTTCGAAATGAATTTTTTCGTGTCCAAAGGGGCCAGAAACCACTTGCATGGCACCGACTTCTTCTGGGCGATAGACGCCAACTGTAATCCTTTGCATGCCACTTCGCCCAGTTGGGAAAAGGGCCGCGTGCCAGTCAAATAGGCGGTCTTCTGTTAAGGGTGTATCATAGTTCTGTGTTGCGTCCAGCATCATTTCAACGATGCCATCAACGTCACGGCTAACATTGACAAGGCCAGCAATATTGATTCCAAGGCGCCGCGCAACTGATGAACGGACTTCTTCAGGATTGAGGATTTCTCCCTCAATGGCTGAAGATTTAAGAATGTCGCTGGTTAGGATGCTTAGACTGGCCTCTTTTTTTAAATCAAAGCCGAGTGCTTGCATATGTCCTAGCAATCGCCCTTGTATGTGCCTGACTTTAATAAGGCACGGCGTAATAATTTTGTGATCCCAGAAAAAATTGGGCCAGTCTTTGTGTTCATAAATCCACATGATAATCACCGCATATTTTAATGTGATTATAGTATTTATTCACCGCAAGATCAAGGATAATCACCGCATATTTTGCGGTAAATAACAGGGATAATCTCTGATATAATCGGGGCTTTAGACACTGTTAGCTAATTATGAGATTAAGAATATTCTTGATAAGGGCGATAGCGACGAAGGCCAAGAAGACGTGGTCGTGTTTATCAAATCTTGTATCAATTCTTTTGTTTTCTTTGAGTTTACCAAATAATATTTCGATGTATTTTCGATGACCGTACAAGGCTTTATCATACTCTATTTTAACGATCCTGTTTTTTCGTCCGGGGATAACAGGCTCGTTGTTTTGTGATCTTAGAAAATCGCGGAAGGCATCGGAATCGTATCCCATATCAGCCAGAACAAAACAACCGAAAACATTCTCAAACGCCTCTTGGGCAACGCTGACATCGTGGACGTTTCCACCCGTTATAAAGCCATCAATGATATGGCCTTCAAGTGTTTGAACAAGATGAAGTTTTGTTGTGATCCCCGCAACACTTAGGCCTTTGCTCTGCTGCCCCCTTTTAAGCCGCCGCCGTGTCGATGCACGTCAATCGTCGTGGAATCAAGCATAACCACATTCATACTCAACCTCTTTTTCTGTTGTAATTTCAGCAATACATTCCACCATACCCCGCGATCACTGCCTTTCTTAAAGCGCAAATAAACTGTATGCCAATAACCGTAGCATTCTGGTAAATCACGCCACGAAACACCGGTGCGCAAGACATACAACATCGCACAAAACACCTGATAATTACTGATTGTTTGAGGTCGACCGGCTTTTGAATAATGACTTAAGATCAATGGGTTGATTTGATTGTAAAAAAATTCTTCTGTAATCGGATAATGACGTTTGCTCATGATGAAATCCCCTTTCATCATGAGTCTATCATAAAATCAATAATTAGCTAACAGTATCTAGCTATTCGCTATTTCGGCGAGTCATATTTGGCCGTTACGGTTATCGCCGGATTACGGCACTGCTTCAAGGTGAAGGTTGGGAGGTTAATCACAAACGCGTGTGGCGTATCTGGCGGCGTGAAGGGCTGAAAGTTCCAATGAAACAAGCAAAGCGCGGTAGGCTGTGGCTGAATGATGGCTCTTGCATTCGACTGCGTCCGTCGTGGCGGAACCATGTTTGGGCGTATGATTTTGTGCATGATCGCACGAAAGATGGGCGAGCATTTAGGATGCTCACCGTGATTGATGAATATAGCCGCGAGTGCTTGTCAATCGTGACAAAACGGAAGCTCAAGAGTGGGGATGTTCTTGAAGCACTTGAAAACCTGTTTATTGATCGCGGTATTCCCGATCATATCCGCAGTGATAACGGTGCAGAATTTACAGCGACAGCGGTCAGAGAATGGCTGGGAAAAATGGAGGTAAAGCCGACTTATATCGAGCCGGGCAGCCCATGGGAAAATGGCTATAATGAAAGTTTTAACGGCAAACTCAGGGATGAATTATTGGATCGTGAATTGTTCGATACTCTGCATGAAGCGCAGGTTTTGATCGAGCGTTGGAGGGTGCATTACAATACCAAAAGGCCACATAGCGCACTTGGTTATAGACCTCCGGCACCACAAAGCATCTTGCCAAAACCATGTGTGTGCCTTACGCTACGCTTCAGCCATCACACATGGTGGCTAACGCATTGAAACCAAACCAGTGACTAACTCTCGAACTGGCACCATCATGCGGGGCAGGTCAAGTTCACGAGCTTTGATTTTACGGGTGTTTTAAAAGAAAACGAGATCAGGATCTCGATGGATGGCAAAGGCCGATGGATGGATAATGTGTTCATTGAGCGGCTTTGGCGCTCTTTGAAGTATGAGTGTGTTTACTTGAATGCCTTTGATAACGGGCTTCAGGCGCGGCAGGAAATTGGCAGATGGCTCGCGCATTATAACCAAAATCGTCCGCATTCACCTTTTGATGGACTTACGCCGGATGAGGTTTATGATGGACGAAATTTTGTTCCTCCTGTCTCGGGCTACGCCCTTCACCACGAGGAACAAAACATGAGACAAGCGGCATAACACAAACGAGCAATTTGTAGCTTAACTTTGCCGCAAACCTGTCCAATCAAATAGGACCACCTCTGATCTGTGCCTGGAAGGGCTGGATTTGTGAAAGGCAATACTGTATCGTCATTCATGGCGTGTCCTTTCTTTTTTTTTCAATCAAAAAGGTACGCCGCCTTCTTTCCCAAACCAATATCAATTCACCAGTTCCGCCTCATACACCACTTTTGCGTATAGCTCACCAAACAAGCTCTAACAATAACTTAAGAAATAAAACAATTTTCCGCAAAGACTTCAATTTGTTGGTTTACTGATAATAAGTAAAAGTGAAAATGTTTAATTTGTCTTTCGTTTGGCTTAAAATGTTTTTTCCATAATTCTGCAGCCTCTGAATTTGTAAATTCAACAATACACCCGAGGCTGTTCCAGGGTTCATATTTGAAGCAAGTAATATCTACTCCTGGTGTAGAGCTAACCAAAAAATCACATACACCTGTAAAATAAATTGTTTTTTTCTCTAATTCTGTTGATAGATCAGAGTCATAAAAAATATCAACGCTCAATGTAAGCTCTTCAAATTTCAGAGACATTTTTGTTTCACCATAGGAAGGCAACCAATCGTAAAGGTCTAATACTTCTTTTGGATGACTTACATACATCTCTTTTTTTAAATCATTGGGGTGCATTTGGAGTTCCTGTTGGTGGTAGTTTGTTTCCTGTTGTTTGTCTAAGAGCTAAATCTGACCTGCCCCGCATGATGGTGCCAGTTCGAGAGTTAGTCACTGGTTTGGTTTCAATGCGTTAGCCACCATGTGTGATGGCTGAAGCGTAGCGTAAGGCATCACACATGGTTTTGGCAAGATGCTTTGTGGTGCCGGAGGTCTATAACCAAGTGCGCTATGTGGCCTTTTGGTATTGTAATGCACCCTCCAACGCTCGATCAAAACCTGCGCTTCATGCAGAGTATCGAACAATTCACGATCCAATAATTCATCCCTGAGTTTGCCGTTAAAACTTTCATTATAGCCATTTTCCTATGGGCTGCCCGGCTCGATATAAGTCGGCTTTACCTCCATTTTTCCCAGCCATTCTCTGACCGCTGTCGCTGTAAATTCTGCACCGTTATCACTGCGGATATGATCGGGAATACCGCGATCAATAAACAGGTTTTCAAGTGCTTCAAGAACATCCCCACTCTTGAGCTTCCGTTTTGTCACGATTGACAAGCACTCGCGGCTATATTCATCAATCACGGTGAGCATCCTAAATGCTCGCCCATCTTTCGTGCGATCATGCACAAAATCATACGCCCAAACATGGTTCCGCCACGACGGACGCAGTCGAATGCAAGAGCCATCATTCAGCCACAGCCTACCGCGCTTTGCTTGTTTCATTGGAACTTTCAGCCCTTCACGCCGCCAGATACGCCACACGCGTTTGTGATTAACCTCAGAGGTAGTCTCAGGAATTCGGACAGTATGTTAAGCTACATTTTTGAGGCCTAAGGAGGGTCGATGAAATGAGCAAAAAGATAAGGAAGAATTATCCTGCGAAGTTCAAAGCGCAGGTAGCGTTGGCAGCATTACGCGAGGATGCGTCAGTGACGGAACTTTCGAGCCGCTACCTCGCGCAATATCCTGATGATTTCTTCTGTTTTGTATCTCTTTCCTCGGCTCATTACTGCTCTTCCTTTCTTCGTTCAGTAATAAACCAATTCCTAACTCAAAACATGGACCGATTTTAGGGGGCAAGGTCACCATCCATGTGTCCCAATTTGTAGCCCACTTTGTGTACCATTTTTAGGTAAAGCAAAAATGTGCCTTGGTCAATTGAAAAACAAATTTCAATCAATACAACATGTTAGCTGGAAAATAGTTAAGATTATGTAAATGAAAATGGTGGAGGGGGCAGGATTCGAACCTGCGTAGACATACGTCGGCAGATTTACAGTCTGCTGCCTTTGACCGCTCGGCCACCCCTCCATCTTTTAAGGCTCTCCTCAAAGAGATGAGTGCACGTAAGAAAAAGGATTTTGCCGCTGGTGTCAAGGAAGAATTAACCTCATCATGTCATTTCCTCATATTTCTTCCTCATTATCACCTAAAAACCCTCCAGATTGCATATGCCAGAGTTTGGCGTAATGACCGTTCTTTAGTTTTTTTAGTTTATTATGCGTGCCATCTTCTATAATCCGGCCACTTTCCATGACAATGATCCGGTCCATCTGCCGCAGGGTTGATAAGCGGTGTGCTATTGCAATCACTGTTTTATGGCTCATAATGCTTTCAAGAGCAGACTGGATGGCCTGCTCACTTTCACTGTCGAGGGCCGATGTCGCTTCATCCAGCACGAGGATAGGAGCCTGTTTCAAGATCGCACGCGCAATGCTGATACGTTGTCTTTGGCCGCCTGAAAGCTTACCCCCCCGCTCCCCGACATGGGCTTTATACCCTGTCCGGCCTTTATCATCTTCAAGACCTAAAATGAAATCATGGGCATAGGCTCTTTTCGCAGCATCCATCACCTCTTCCATACTGGCCCCTGGGAGGCCATAACGGATATTCTCCTCAATCGAGCGGTGAAACAGATAGCTTTCCTGTGTCACAACTGTAATATGTTCTCGCAGAGAGCGTTGCTGTACGTCTGCTATATTCTGACCATCAATCACTATCTCACCGGACTCCAGATCATACGCCCGAACCAGCAGGTTCATGACCGTCGATTTCCCGGCACCACTTTTGCCAACAAGGCCGAGTTTCTGACCTGCTGGAATATGGAGATTAAAACCATCCAGAACTGGCCTCCCCCCCTCTTCAAGCTCTAGCCCATAGTTAAACATAACGGACTTATATTCAATGCTGGCCGGTCCCTTTGTTACCAAAGCCTGCGCGTCTGGTTTATCTGTAACCTCGTGGTCTTTGGTCAAGGTTTCCATGCCTTCTTGTACCGTGCCAAGATTTTCAAAGATACGCGTCACTTCGTACATAATCCAGTGAGACTGAGATGCAGCCTGATAGACCATAGGCAATGCAATTGCCATAGCGGCAATACCCGTTGCTTGATTGGATTCAACCAGATAAGCCCCGATCAAAACCGTGACAATAAAAAGAACGCCATTTAAGGCATTAACCACCAGACTCATAAAACAGAGCTGTGTATTCATGTGGCGCAGGCTTCCCGCATGTTTCTTAAGCAGGCACACAATCCGGCGGTCTTCATCGGCTGTTCTGGCGAAATATTTGATCGGCAGAAAATTGGTAAAGCTATCTACAACTTGACCAGTCAGAATACTCATATTCTCAGAGTGCGCGGTTGCGCGCGCCTGAATTCTTGGCACAAAATACATAAGCATAAAACAATAGAGGACCAGCCACACAGACAGCGTGACAGCCAGCCAGACATTCGCCCCAAACAGAAACCAGACATTGCTTATCGTAAACACAAAGGCATACCAGAGTGAACCGACAACAGAGCGGATAACATCCTGCAGGCTTGGGGCAGATTGAAGCAGTTTATTGGCAATCCGTCCGGCAAAATCGTTCTGAAAGAACGCCAGAGAATGCCGGGACGTGTACCAGTACAGTTGCCGCCTTATAAAATCACGAACATAGGGCGCAAAGGTGATATGATGAAAGCTCTCCATAAAGCTTTCTGTTACAAAACGAATAACCGCCAGCGCAACACCGAGCCAGACAAGCGCTTTCGTGTACTGTCCCTGTTCCACTAGAAAACCGACATACCATATCTGGTACGAGAGTAAAAAAGCAAAGAATCCCTCTATAATTGCCATTGTGATCAACACACCCTTTATCTGTTTTACAAAAAACCAGATAAAGGCCCATAATGATGTCGGCAGTTTTTTGATCCCACCTTCGGGTAGCTGATCAATCTCAAGATAAAAGATCTTTTTTATTTTCTGTATTAAACGCGTCATAACGCTCACTTTCCTTAAAAAGAAGGCTAAAAAATGTTTTCTGGATTTCGAATGCCTTAGGAAACGCTTTCAGCCTTGAGGACAGACTGAAAAGAACGCGGATGAGCTATTCTGTGTCAGCCTGAAAATATATACGGGTGTTATCGTTTGAGACAGGCCCGCTGTTACTGAATTGAGCCCAGTCGAGCATAAATCCCTTTGCGGTGGTCACACCCCAGATGGCTACGTATTTATGTTCATGGCTAATCACTGAACTTCTCCACTCATGGCTAATGCTTTATGTGAACACATAAGCTCTTTTTGTGCGGCGCAAAAATAAATTGTCTCTTCCTTTTGGCTCACTTTTGATTTACCTTTCGTGCTATGAAAAAAAGAAAACCTCAAAAGAAACAAACGCCTCAAAAGAAATCTGGTCGTCCGGCAGCCAGAGTCAATACCCCCAAGGTAAAAATAGACCTTTTCGGCATACATGCGGTAGAAGCCGCATGGCTTAACCCGAAACGGATTATTCATGCTTTATACATTATGGAATCAAATTGGAAAAACTTTGAGCCCGTCTTTCATAAAGGCAGAAAAGCAGGACATAATCGTCCAGATCCCATTATGGTAGACAAATCTTTTTTTCAAAATGCCCTGCCGCATGAGCCTGTTCATCAAGGCATTGCTATCACGGCAGACCCTTTGGAAGAGGTCTATCTTCAGGATCTGATCATCAGGGAAAAGCAAAAGGAAAAATCTGTGCTCCTTATTCTGGATCAGGTCACAGACCCACATAATGTCGGGGCTATTATGCGTTCTGCCTGTGCGTTTGGAGCCGGCGGCGTTGTGATGCAGAAAAAACATGCGCCAGAGCTGAAAACCATTCTGGCCAAAACAGCCTGCGGGGCTGTAGATTTTATACCCGCCGCCTTTGAGACCAATCTGTCACGCACTATAGAAACGTTGCAAGAGGCCGGTTATATCGTATTAGGCCTTGATGAACACACAAATACAGAAATCGGAAAGGCCCCCGATCATAACAAAATCGCACTGGTCTTAGGCGCAGAAGGGCCCGGGATTCGTCACCTTATAAAGGAGAAATGCGATAGGCTGGTCAAACTCCCCACACTTCCGCCACTCCAGAGCCTAAACGTCTCCAACGCTGCTGCGATTAGTCTGTATGCTGTTACGCGTTAGTGATGTTTTAATATTAAGTGAACGACGATATTTTTATCTAACCACCTGAAATAAAATAATAATAAATATTTCCATAACAAAAAACTTGCATTTTATAAAATAGTTGGTATATAGTCTTTCAGAGGTTAAGAAATTATTAAGCCACGCTGTGGTGAGGAGATGTGTCAAATGAATATAAAAAATGCTTTTAATCGTATTGTTTTTGGGGCTGCCGTATTGGCAAGTTTAGCAACCCCGGCTTGTCAGGGGTTGGGACTCATGCCGGGCAACGGAAACCCGACTATTGCAGGTGGAAATGGTGTCTGGGTACAGCGGCCAGTGGGTCTTAATCGCGCCCAGCTTGCAGAAGCCAATGTGACTCTGGCAACTCAGCAAATGGTAAATGATCAGCTTAGGATCTGCGTTGCGCAAGCGCAGGAATGGAGAGAAAGTACAAATTACCAGACACAAGACGCTATCAGAACGGTAGGAGATTTTTCTGAAGGGCGCAGTGAAACAGTTGGTAGAGCTGCACAGCTTGCAGGTGTCGCTCTTTCTGTTTGGCAAGGTCTTAGGGGCGCATCACAGTCATTTGATAGCGCCGCATTTAACAATCAGGTGATGAGCTGTATGCAGCAAAATGGCCTTAATTTGGTTAGAATGCAACCCTAATTTTAAACAGGTACAATAATGTTTGATTTTTATAAAACAGGTATCGTAACGCTGGCGATGGTTTTTGCAGCCACTGTGATCGCCCCGCCGGCGTTCTCTGGCAACAGTTTCGGCTTCAGAGGGTTTGGCGTAAGCGATCCTGCAGATGATGATGGCAGTGTAACAGTCACCGGTGATGGCCAGAATACGGTTATCATTATCGACAACGACCAAAAAACACCGCATCCCTGTTTCCAAAGAAATGGCGAGCCTGTGGAGACATCTGTGTGCCGACGCTTGATCCGGGACTGGATGGACACCGGAAAATTTAAAGGCTTACTGGATGGCCGATATGGCAGCAGAGATCAACTCACCCCCTGCTTTGATGAAGATGGGTATCCTGTAGAAGGAAATACGACCTGTGACAGAATACTGCGTGATGAAGTAGAAAGAACTCAGCAGGACCGACGGAAACAGTCGCAAGAGGGTACAACACCCTTTAAACCTATTCCTTACCCTGATGCACCATAAATAAAAGCGCTATCGTCATGCCGGATGTAATCCGGCATCCGTTCGTTCACGCCAAGGCCGCCAAGGGCTGCTAAGAACACAAAGAGACGTTTCTTTAATTTATAGAAGAAGAATCAACGCGCGGTGTCATACCGCACGCTGATCCCGCATCCCTATTTCATCACAGCACCTTCACTGGCAGAAGAGACCATTCTTGTGTAGCGGCCCATGTAACCTTTTGTGATTTTAGGCTCTGGGGCTTTCCAATTAGAGAAACGTTCTTTGATCTCGTCTTCGGAAACCTCCAGCGTTATCGTTTTTTCAGGAATATTGATTTTGATGATATCACCTTCTTCAATGATCGCGATCGGCCCGCCTTGCATCGCTTCGGGAGAGACGTGACCGATGGCAGCCCCTCTGGTCCCACCGGAAAAACGGCCATCTGTGATCAGCGCAACATGCGCATCCAGCCCCATGCCGGCAATAGCAGAAGTCGGTGTGAGCATTTCCCTCATCCCCGGGCCGCCTTGAGGACCCTCGTAGCGGATAACAATCACGTCACCTTTGTTGATCTGCGCGCCCATAATGGCGGCTGTTGCGTCTTCCTCAGAGTTAAACACCCTTGCCGGTCCTTCATGGCGCATCATTTCATCGCGTACAGCCGATTGTTTGACCACGCAGCCATCCGGCGCCATATTACCAAACAACACAGCCAGACCGCCCTCTTTATGATATGGATCATCCATAGGACGAATAACATCGTTGTTCAGCACGTTGAACCCTTCGAGATTGTCTCCAACCGTTTGGCCTGTCACAGTCATGCAGGTCTTGTTGATAAGCCCGTCCTTGCCAGAGAGTTCTTTCATCACAGCACCAATACCGCCGGCACTATTCAAATCTTCAATGTGATCTTTACCGCCCGGGCTTAACGAGCAAATATGTGGCACTTTTTTACTGATCTCATTAATCTGGTTCAGATCAATTTTCACACCAGCTTCTTTCGCAATCGCAGGCAGATGGAGAACGGTGTTAGTGGAACAGCCCAGTGCCATATCAACCGCCAGTGCATTTTCAAACGCTTCTGCCGTCATGATTTTGCTTGGTGTAATATTCTTTTCAAGCAGCTCCATAATTTTCATACCCGCCATTTTGGCCAGACGAGTCCGCGCTGCCATAACTGCCGGAATGGTACCGTTACCCGGCAAGCCCATACCGATCACCTCGGTCAGACAGTTCATGGAATTTGCTGTAAACATGCCGGAACATGACCCGCACGTCGGGCATGCAGAATCTTCAAGGCCGAGCAGTTCCTCTTCCGTCATTTTACCGGACAGAACGGCACCGACCCCCTCGAACACAGAAATCAGATCAACTTTGGCACAGCTTCCAGGGGCTCTGCCTGCCAGCATCGGACCACCGCTTATAAAAATTGTCGGCAGATCAAGACGGGCGGCTGCCATTAACATACCGGGGACGATCTTGTCACAATTCGGCACCATGACCATCGCGTCAAAAGGGTGCGCCGTTGCCATAAGCTCTACCGTATCTGCAATCAGCTCACGGCTGGCAAGGGAGTATTTCATGCCCTGATGGTTCATCGCGATACCATCACATACGCCGATTGTTGAAAATTCAATGGGCGTACCGCCTGCCATATAAATGCCGGTTTTGACAGCTTTTACGATTTTATCCAGATCAACATGACCCGGGACAATGTCGTTTTGGGAATTCGCAATACCGATCAACGGTCTTTTCAGCTCTTCATCTGTGTACCCCATAGCCTTAAACAAGGCGCGGTGTGGGGCTCTTTCTATTCCTTTTTTTGCATTGTCACTTTTCATCAATCATAACTCCTTTAGAAAGGTAATCGTTAGCCATCTCACTTTATATATTAGGGTACCCTGCAAAAGTCAAAAAACATCTGGAGGCCATCTCACGGATCACGCTCTTTCTTCATAGGTGACAGGGAGAGCTCTGTTATCGGTTCTCTCGCTGGAACAAGAGAAGAAAGCTCTATGTGTTTTGTGATATAGGTGCCGGCGGTGCGGCCATCTGCTACCTTTCTACGTTCATGAATGATATGTTTACCGGCCCCAAGATCTGTAAAAGCAATCACTGCATTTTCTTCGCCGAACGGCGTCTCTCCATAGGCCGCCAGTTGTTCCACAGCACTATTCAAACGAACTTCCGGGGTATCTTTTATCTCCGGCGGCGGCGGCGGCGCAGAAGAAAATGCAGGCATTTCTCCTTCGCTTGCGATGCTCATAATGTTTTCAGTGATATCTTTGCCAGTTTCGGCTTCTACAACTGTATCGACAAGGGCAGAACCAGCCCCAACGCCGCCACCATAGATTGCACCGCCGATAATTTTTGAAATGGGCCTGATCTCATCACCTGTGACCTCCCTGTATATTGAGCCAACAATCGGCACGTGATGGCAGGGATTCACCATATCAACAAGATCACCAAAACCAAAAACCTGACTCTGGGCAGCTTCAGAAGCCGGATATTCAGTATAAGACAACGTTTTCCTAAAGCTATTACCGGATGTTTTACCGTCCTGCGCTTCTGTGAGATTACCTACCACAGCATCTTTTGCCGTTTCCTCACTGGTCCACACCGGCACAGAACCAGCAATGCGGTCATCATCGCCATTATAGACGCGCATTTTCAAAATTCTACGGCTGCCCTGTTGTTGTGACGGGGCACTCATATCATTTGGTGGTATTTCAAGCATCATGCCTCTCCTGCTTTTTCTCCGGCTGGCAATTACAATGTGGTATGCAAGGGCTGTGCCATATGTTAGTAGTTCTCTTATGGCGTTAGAAAAACAGGCAATATTACTATCAATAGAAAATGAGGTCTTAAAAGACGCTCTGTCGTGTTTCTTGTCGCGTTTTTATGAGATATCCGATGGGCAAAATCACGATTTAATCCTCACTGACATAGTAAAAGCTGATGAAAAAAGTAAAATACCACGCATTATACTCTGCAAACAGGCACAAAAAACCGTTCCAGACGAAAATTCTAATGTATTTCTCTTTGACACCCCCTTTTATGCTGGAGAATTGCTGGAAAAAATGCAGCTTATCCTCTCTAATGCGTATAAATTTCTAAAAAAGAGCCATATTTCTTTCGGAGCACACAGGATAAACAGAGAAAATAACGTCTTTATTCACGGAGAAACAGGGAAGGAAACTGTTTTAACAGATAAAGAATGCGACATTTTTTCCGCCCTGTTTGAGGCAAGAGGCATGCATCTTGATAAAAAAACCTTATTAGAGCAGGTCTGGGGGTACGGCGAAGGCATTGAGACCCACACCTTAGAGACACACATTTACCGTTTACGCCAGAAAATAGAGAAAGATCCCGCCCGCCCGGACATCATCCTGACAAACGATGATGGGTATTGCCTCCGTTCAGAATAAAAAAGAGCTGATCTCAGATAACCGGATCAGCTCTTGCAAAGCATAAAAAGGACTACGCCTTTTTCTTGTTCTTTTCGACCATTTTTTCCAGCCAGTCTATCCAACCAGCCAAACTTTCCGGCTTTTTGGCAGACACTTCCAGTATAGCGGCATCATTAGAGAGCTCTTTAACACAGTTCTTTGCATATTCTGGATCAAAATCGTCAATAAAAGCCAAAAGATCGGTTTTGGAAATCAGCACCAGATCAACACAGTGGAACATCACAGGATATTTCGCAGGCTTGTCATGGCCCTCTGTAACAGACAGCAACGCAACACTGGCATGCTGGCCAAGATCAAAGGTCGCCGGACAAACAAGATTGCCAACATTTTCTATGAACACGATATCAAGATCTTCATACCCTAGCTGATGCAATGCCTTGTGCACATGAACCGCATCCAGATGACATGCCGTACCGGTTGTAATCTGAACAGCAGGCACGCCTTTTGCCCTGATACGGGCTGCATCGTTTTCCGTTTCCAGATCACCCTCGATAACGCCGATCCGGTATTTATCTTTTAACGCTTCAATGGTCGCTTCCAGCAAAGCGGTCTTGCCAGACCCGGGAGACGACATCAGATTAATTGCCAAAACACCATGTTCATCAAAGTGAGCACGATTATGTGCCGCTTCATGATCGTTCTCATGAAGTAGATTTTTCATGATCTCGACATTTTTCCTGTCTTCTTCACTTTGCGCTTCACCATGACTATGAAGACCACATCCACAAGCATCACACATCTTCTTTATTCTCCTTATCTTCTTTAATCTCAACACTTTTGAGCATCATATCAGCCCCCGAGATCACCTCCGTGTGGCGGCTTTTACACTTTTGACACAAGAAGCGATTAAGAGGTGGGGTCGTTATTTCGCCACAATCGGCGCATTTTACTTTTATTTCCACAGTTTCACAAATCAATTGCGCATGCTCTGCCACAGTTCCGGCTTTGGCGATATTAAAAGCCCCTTCCAGCAAAGACGCCTCAACGCCGGAAAGAGCCCCGATAGAAAGGATAATTTTTGTAACACTATGCCCGTGATGAGCTTGAACGCACGCCTCAACCTGCTTGAGCAGTGCACGGCATATAGACATTTCATGCATAAGAGCCAGGCTCCTTCATTCGTGGAGATCAGCCCACAGATAAGCAGGTCTTCTCTTTCATAGCAAGTGTATTTTCTACAGTGCCAACGCCTTGTATTCACGTGCCAACATACCACTCTCCGGCCGGGACTGAAAATAATCCCTCCGTACAATCTCTCCTTCAGGCGTATAGGACCTGATATTACGGTTTAAGCTATACCCTTCACCCGAGGTCATAACCCCCACCTTTTCGGCAATCACATATTTTGCCCCGCCATGGTTTTCCGGGTTTTCAAGTTTATAAATATCAAGCCGTAAAAGCTCGCCTTCAAAACGCAAATTTTGCGGTGCGTATTTTTGCAGCTCTTCTTTTATTATTTCACGTACGGGCTCCTCCTCAACGGCCAGATCAATTCTTTCCAGACTTTCCTGCGTAGGCTCAAGCACGTAAAGTTCACGACGGCTTCCAGAGGTCCCGTCCCCTATTGTGTGCGTAGGCTTACCAAAGTTGCGTTCAATCAATTTTTTGCGATCACGATCATAAAGACCAAGAAGTTTCTCCCCCACTTTTTTAGGGTTACCGATCAAACTGGTCTGCACCAGATCACCGTTATCTGTAGCGCCCATCTTCTTCTGACCGCAGAGCAACTCTATCCCATATCCTAAAGCAGGAAAAAAGCCTGCCCTGTGATTGAAATATCTTACAGTTGTTGATTTTTCTGCCGCCATGATGATCACCCTCTTAATTATATACTTAGTTGCCTTTAATTAACATAATTAGATACACCTTGTCAAGATTCCCAGCTTTCCCACCTGCTTATAGGGAGAGCACCTTATATTTGCGTTCCATATCCTTATGGTTTAACCCAAGTTCAGACTCAACATTTTGTACAATTTTGCCTTTAGGCGTATAGGCTGTTACCCTATTATTTCTTACGCAAATGCCGCCCCACATTAAAGCAGCCGTATTTTCAACGATCATATATTTTGCGTCATTATGCTTTTGGGGGTCTTCAAATTTATACACATCCAGTTGGCAAAGCTCTCCGCCGAAACGCAGATCATGCGGCGCATATTTTTTTAGCCTTTCCTTTATTTTTTGACGCATGGAAGAATCTTCAATGATAGTATCAATCCTTCTTAAACTCTCGTCTGTAGGGTTTAGTCTTATAAGATCGCGTCGATCTTCAGGTGTATTATATCCTTGATTGTATGTGCGTTTTATCGACTTCTCAGGATCAGGATCATAAAGACCGAGAAGTCTCTCCCCTATTTTTTTAGGATTACCGGTTAAACCAGTCTGCACCAGATCACCATTATCTGTGACGCCTATTTCTTTCTGACCACAGAGCAACCCTATCCCGTATTTTAACGTAGAAAAAAAACCTGCCTCGTGATTAAAATATTTTACAATTGTTAACGGTTCTTCTGCCACAATGGATACCCTCTTAATTATATACTCAGTTAATACTTGGTTAACATAATAATGGGACTGTTGTCAAATTTCCCTCACTCTTAAAAGCAGGAGATTTTTACATGCGTGATAATCGTATTATTATTCTGGATGGCGGCATGGGCCGGGAACTAGAACGCATTGGCGCGCCTTTTTCACAGCCCTTCTGGTCGGCTCAGGCTCTTATTGAGGCCCCTGACAACGTGGCAGACGTCCACCGTCATTTCATTCAATCCGGCGCAAAAGTGATTACAACAAACAGCTATGCTGTTGTGCCGCCCCATATAGGAAACGATTTATTTAACGAGCGCGGCCACGCCCTTATCCGTCTGGCGGCTGAACTAGCACGGCAGGAAGCGGATGCCGCCGCTTCTCCTGTTCAGGTAGCCGCCTGCGTGCCGCCCGTTTTCGGCTCTTACCGGCCAGATCAGTTTGATCCAAATACCGCACCAGAACTCATACGCCCATTTTTTGAAGAGCAAGCCCCCTATGCCGACATCTTTCTGGCAGAAACCATAAGCTCGGTTGAAGAAGCTCTGATGATTGAAGACGTTTATAAAGAATACGGCCAAAGCAAACCGTTATGGCTTTCCTTCACGCTGGAAGAATTTTTTGATGAAACAAAACGGCCTCAACTCCGCTCTGGGGAAGAACTATACCATGCATTAGAAACCATTTTAGAACAAAACACAGCACAAGCCATCCTCTTTAATTGCTGTTCTGTCGAAGATATCAACGCGGCCTTCACGCTCTGCACTCCTCTTTTTAAAGAACATAAGGACTTGCGAACGGGGGCTTATGCCAATGCCTTTAGCCACACGAAAACCAAGAGAAGCCCAACAGATGACATCTCTACCCTGCGTGATGATATTACGCCTGATAACTATCTTGAACACGCCCGGGGATGGGCTCAAAAAGGCGCGACAATCATCGGTGGATGCTGCGGCATAGGCCCAGAATACATCACCATGCTTTCCCAAAATTTATAAAAAGTCTCTTTGGATAAGATTCTTTAATGCTTCGTAGGCTTCCTTAATCTGCTGAAAAATATCCTCCCGCTGTTTAGCAGAAACCGCTGCCATCATTTGTGCTTCTTTACAGAGGTTTGATAGAGGCATAGCCCCAAGCATCGCAGCACTACCTTTCATTTTGTGCGTTATTTCCACCCACGCTTCATTCGTTCCCTCCGTACATTGGGGCTGCAACTCTTCCATGGCTTCATCCGTTTTTTCGATAAACATGCGGTAAAAATCCTGTGCCTCCTCCTTTGTATCAGCGAACTCATTCAACGCCGTTGGATCAAGAATTTCTTCTCCTTTAGCTTTTTTATCTGCTTTTACGGGCTCAGGTTCCACATTCTTTTTTGTTGCCCCTTTTGTGTCTGGAAAATAGATCCACTGACAAAGGCTGGCCTTTAATTCATCCAGATCAATCGGCTTGCTGAGATAGTCAGTCATACCCGCCGCAAGGCATTTTTCGCGCGTGCCAAGCATGGCATCTGCGGTAAGTGCTAAAATAGGCACTTTCGCGCCTGTCTCACTCAATTTTCGAATTTCCTCTGTGGCCTCATACCCGTTTTTCTCAGGCATATGGCAATCCATTAAAATAAGATCATAACGCCCTTTGGTGAATGCCTCTACAGCCTGGACACCATTTTCAACAATCGTATAGCGTTTCAAATTTATTCGTTTAAGAAGTTTTTCTAAAAAAATCTGGTTTAATTTATGATCTTCTGCCACCAGAATATTAACATCTTCAGCCTTAGGCCTGTTTTTATTTTTATTCTGACATTTTACTTCTTTAATCAAAGGCTTTGCATTTTCAAGCTTATCTGCCGTTTCAAACGGAATTTCAAACCAGAAAACAGACCCTACCCCCAACACACTTTTAACCCCGATTTTTCCGTCCATCATCTCAACAAGATCCCGGCAAATTGCCAGCCCCAAACCGGTTCCACCGTATCTTCGGGTCGTCGATTCATCTGACTGCGTAAATTTATCAAAAATAATATCAAGCTTATCCTCAGGTATGCCAATGCCTGTATCTGTCACATGGCAGACAAGATTAATTCTTTGCTCAGTCGTATAGGCATATTCAATAGAAACGTCGACGACCCCCTGCTCTGTGTATTTTATGGCGTTTCCAATCAAGTTCGTCAGGATGCGCCCGACGCGGGTCGGATCTCCTTTCAAATAAGGAAGGGCCTCTTTTTCAAACTTGCAATTCAGCGATAATCCCTTTGTGCTGGCTATCGGTGCCAAAGCCTCTACGATCGAGATCAATGTGGATTTAAAATCAAAACTGATATCCTCCAGCACCATCTGATTTGCTTCAATTTTTGAAAGGTCCAGAATATCATTAACAATATTTAACAAGGACGATGCTGATTTATGAACCGTAACGACCATATCATACTCTTCAGTCCCTTCCTTGATATCCTCTGCCAGAATCTGGCTCATCCCCAAAATGCTGTTTAACGGCGTACGCAGCTCATGGCTCATATTCGCAAGAAATTCACTCTTCGCAGCATTTGCCTTATCCGCTTTTTCTTTTTCTCCCTTGAGCTGTTCCCCTGTTTCCAAGAGTTCTTGGCGGGCTTTTTCACCACGCTCCAACGCCTCGTTCAAATCCGAGGTCAACATTTCGTTTTCAATAAGTTTTTCACGAAACGTGAACAAAGTCCTGGACATCAAGCCCAACTCGTCTTTTTCCTCCCGCCCCTCAATCGACACCGAGAAATCTTTTTTAGCCAGAGCCAACATAATCCTGCTCAAATATTCAAGCCGCTGGACGACCTTATTCCGAATATAGACCCAGCCTATGAAAACCGTAAATAGAACACCGATCGCAGACATGCTGACAATAACGATCATTGCCATACTCAGATTCTGTCCAATGGATCCTCCCGCTACATTTATATCATTCTTGAAATGGTCATCAAGATCCCAGACAATGCGCCTTAAACCAGACGTAACAACCTCTATATGTTTAATGTCTTTTTGTATTATCTCCTGACCTAGCAACCTTTTTGTCTGAAGATCAAAAACATTTTCTTCTCCCATACCGAAATCACGCATCTCATAAACAACATCGTGAATATCGTGCAAACGCCCCTTTGTTAATTTTTTAATATCAGAAAAATGCTGTATCATACGCCCAAGAGATGCTTCGAAATCCTCTTTTAACGCAGGCAGTCCCTCAACCTCGTCATAATTTAAAGAGGTACTCGCTATCCCGGCCAAAAGATTCCCCTCTGACTGTATCTGCAACAACAGTGTTAAGGTTTCAGCTTCTTTTGAGAGTTTTTCATGCGCAATATTTTCGTTTTCCAATCCCACGAACAAATCATAGTAAGCATCATCTAAAAACGGCGTAATTTTTGTAACAAACGCCGCCTGCCACCGCGCCAGAGATTTTGTGTTCTGCTCTTGCTTCGTATTCAAAGATATTTGCTTGTCCATCGCCCCATAAAGACGCTGAATATAATTCTCCAGCTCAACATTCAGTGTTTCAATCTCAAAGAAGAACTCGTAGACTTCTGGATGATCCAAATCCAGATTTTGTATCTCTGCTGCAATTTCTCTATTTTTTTTTAGAATCTCGACCAAATCATCGTATGCCTCTTCCAACTCATCATGTGATTGCGAAAAAAAGAGCTGAGGCGCAAGAATATTTAATTCAGCCGTCAAGAGAACAATTTCAGACACAGAGTCAGACACATGAAACAGCTCAGTCGCCAGAAAAGAAAAAGAATCTTTCGTAGAGCGAAAAGCGCTCCAGGAAAAAAACACAATCAGGAACATCAAGACATTAACAATGGCCAAAGATAGATAAAGCCTGTTCTTAATGCTGATCCGTACGTCAAAGAAACTATTGGTTTTTAATTTTTCCTGCATCACTGATGACCCGTCCCATTATCTTTTCTCTTTATAGATTTTAAGACACCGTCTTTTTGCAAAACAGTCATAAAGACATCATCCATCCCCTGATTATCATTCTCACCAAAATGTAAGACTAAATCATCAAGCGAAATTTGCTTAAGGTCATACACTTTATCAATAAATTTTTCTCTTGCCTCTGGCGCAGCCAAAGCCTCTGGGCTCATATGTTCAAGGACAGCGATAAGAAAACGCCCGACCACATACCCCTCAAGGGAGACAAATCCAATCTCTGCTTCGGGGTCAAATTTCTCAAGAGCAACGCGGTAACGTTTTACCAGAGCACTTTCCTCCGGTTCACAGGGCAAAGGTACTACCTGTGACACAATCACGCCCTCCCCATACTCTCCCAGGAGATTTCTAAACACCGGTAGGTTTACAGGCGACATATTCACAAAAACCGGCGAAAAACCAAGCTGTTTTGATAATTTGATAAATTTTGCCGCAGGCTCGTAGGTGGAAATCATAACAACCGCCTCAGCATTTGTTTTTCGCAGTCTCAGAACAGCACTTTTAACAGCCACCGTGCCAGGAGCATACGTCGCCTCGCTCACAAGAGAAAGTCCACGTTTCTCCATGGCTTTTTTTACACCCGTTAAACCGGCGCGGCCATATGTATCATCCTGATAAAGGATCGCAATCCGTTTGATACCGAGATCAGACGTAAGATGCTCAATCCACGCTTCTGTTTCCTGCCAGTAGGAACTTCGAATATTCAGTACATATCTGTTAAAAGGAGAGCGCAAAAACTCAACACCTGTGTATTGCCCGATAAGAGGTACTTTTTCTCTGGTTATGAAAGGATAAAGCGTGTTCGCTGTCGGCGTGCCCATCCCACCAACAAGCGCAAACACTTTATCTTTACGTATAAGCTTTTTAGCATTCACAATGGCCAGATCAGGATCATAGACATCATCGTATGAAATAAGTTCCAGTTTTTTCCCGTGCACGCCACCCTTGTCATTAATTTCCTTAAAAGCAACAAGTAAGCCTTCTTTCAGCTCCAGACCGATTTCCGAAGTCATACCGCTCATATCGGCCGTCTGACCAAATATAATCCTGTCATTTATCATATTATCTTTCATATCCTCTGCTGCGGCAGCAACGCCGCCAAAAAACAGCAGGAAACTCAACACAAAAAACGGTATATTCGAAAATTGTCTTAAAAAGACGCTCATATTTTTTCACCACACACTGGCAATCTATAAGTTCATTTACACCACGTATTATAGTCTATGTGTGCGCAAGGGAAAGGGAAAAGAAAAAGAAAAAGAAAAAGAAAAAGAAAAAGAAAAAGAAATAAAATTAACACCTAAAAGGAGTTACTCATTTTCAGATAAGACCGACCTTTCTATTCGGTGAGGTATGTCATAAAAAACACGATTTATATTATCTGTATAGACCGCCTTTGTATCAATATCCTTTGAGGAAGGTTCAACAAAATGCGTATAGGTATAGATAACATTAGTCCTGACATAAGGGTTTTGATTCCATACATCACTCTCTTTCACAACATAGCGGTTCATGTAGGGAAACACACGCCGAAGTGTATTATCCAGCGTCCGGCTAAATCTGTTCGCAAAATTTGGTGAGGCTATGAAATTACCAATCACAGAACCATTTGGCTTTAGACGACGTTTAACCTGCTCAAAAAATTCAATCGTGATCAAATGTTCCGGCACAGCCGACCCTGCAATATAGACATCTATAACAATAAGATCATACTGTTTTTGTGTTTTGGTCAAAAACGCTCTGGCCGGCACAGGATGAAAGGCTTTGTTCTCTGTCAGTTTTTGTTTCAGAATAAGTTTTTCTGATATCGGCAGCAGACTGGCATCAATGTCAATATAATCGTAATGATTGTGCTTATCCTCAAGCCCCAGCGTAAAAGCACCGGCACCAATCACCAGAATATCTTTGGGATCCGCCGCGCCATCTATAATAGGCTCTATCGCAAGATCTTCAATAAATTCAATATAATCATGTTTATGTCCCTCTTCGCTATACATGGAAGACCCATTGTTGTTCAGGACCAGATGTCTCTCTCCCTCTTTTTCAAATACGGTAATGGTGTTGTATTGGTTATTCTCCACGATATTAAATTTTGTCATCATATTATCAGAATTAATATAAAGAGCGGCCCCTGCTACACAGAAGGCAAGTAAAGCCGCTTCTGAAAGCTTCTTCCTTGAAAGCAGAAAAATCAGACCGGCCAAAATAATAAAATTCAGTGACACCGTGTGGTGAACACCAATCGTCACCATCAATACAAGCGTTGAAAAAATAGAGCCAAGAAACGATCCCAGTGTTGAAAAACAAAGCATTTTCCCTGTCATGCTCGACAGTTTTTCTTTTGAAAAATAATGACTGATCAGTGGAATTGTCTGCCCCAGTAAGAAAACCGGCACGACAATGAAACACAAAGAATACAGCAGGATCATCACCTGCTGACGATCAATACCCAAACGCATAATCTGCGTAAAAAAGAACGCAATAAAAGCATATGATAACCCCGGCAGCAGGATCAACATAGCCATCAGCATATTACGGATAAGTCTGGTCCGAGGACTTACATACTTGCCATCTGCCTGAATCCCCGGTTTAAAACGCCCGCCGGCCTGATATCCAAAGGCGAGTGGCATCAAAACAGCCGCAATGATAATGGAAATTGTATCCGTCCCGCTACCCACAAAAGGAACCGTTTGCCGGATTGCCAGCAATTCCAGAGACAAGACAACATAACCTTCGAACACAATAAGTACGAACAGTACAAAAACAGGAACAGATTTCGTCACGGTGACCTACTTGTGATTGGAGTATTTTTTGACGGAAATATATTAGCTGAAAAACAAAAAATGTGTCAATTTTGCAAAGCGTCCAAGAATACCTGCCCGTATTTTTCGCGCTTGGAACGTCCGACACCCGGAATGTCATTCAAAGCCTCTTCACTGTCCGGCTTTTGCAGGACCATTTCTATCAGCGTTCTATCGTGGAAAACAACATAAGGCGGAATGTTTTTTTCCTTGGCAATCTGCATCCGCAAGGCTCTGAGTTTTTCGAAGAGAATCTGGTCCGCTTCGCTTTCAAGAGAAAGAGAGGGGCTTGTTTTTTTAACATCCCGCGCAGAGGTCTTGCCAAGTGTCTGAGGATCAAGTCTTAACCGTATATCCGGCTTCGCCCGCAGAAAATCAATACCGTCCTGCGTCATTTTAAGGCCGCCATGCGCCTCCATATCTACATAAATAAAACCGCAAGCCACAAGCTGACGGATAATGCTCTGCCATTCTTTGGCCGTGTATTCTGTGCCAATACCATAAGTGCTTAAACGATCATGTTCGTATGTCTCAATCCGCTCGTTCTGCTTACCAAGCAAGACGTCAATGACATAGCCCGCCCCGAACATTTGTCCGGTACGCAAAATACACGAAATGACTTTTTGCGCGGCAATAGAGCCATCAAATGTGTCTGGCGGGCTTATGCATGTATCACAATTCCCGCACGACTCCCCATTATCATCGAAATAATGCAGCAAAACCTGACGGCGGCAGGACGCACTCTCACAATAGCCTAAAAAGGCAGTGAGCTTTTGCCGTTCTATCCGTTTTTGCTCTTCTGGCGCATCCGAGCTCTCGATCATCTGACGCTGCAGGGCCAGATCCTGCAAGCCGTACACCATCCAGGCCACAGCCGGCAAACCATCCCGTCCGGCGCGCCCCGTTTCCTGATAATAGGCTTCTATGTTCTTTGGCAAATCCAGATGCGCAACAAAGCGCACATCCGGTTTATCAATCCCCATGCCAAAAGCAATCGTCGCCACCATAATCACACCTTCTTCCTTGATAAAGCGTTCCTGATTATGGTTTCGTACATCTTTATCCAGACGGGCATGATAGGGCAGTGCATGATAGCCCTGCGCAATAAGCCAATCAGCGGTTTCTTCGACCTTTCGGCGTGAGAGACAATAAACAATACCGCTTTCCCCTTTGCTTCGCCCTTTCAAGAAACGTAAAAGCTGCGCCCGCGGATTATTTTTAATCGAAACGCTATACATGATATTGGGCCGGTCAAATCCAGCCACAAAGAGCTTTGGCAAGGACAACCGTTCAACAATATCCTTGCGTGTCGGCGTGTCAGCCGTCGCCGTCACCGCAATACACGGCACATCGGGATAGCGGGTTCGCAAGAGCGATATCTGGCGGTACTCAGGCCTAAAATCGTGCCCCCACTGTGATATACAATGCGCCTCATCAATGGCAAAAAGCGCGATCTTGATGTTGTCCAATACATCCAGAAACATGTCCCCCACCAGCCGCTCCGGCGCGACATAGACAAGATCAAGCGCACCGCTGCGCAGCTCATGCATGGCCGCCTGAAGGACAGGATAATCCAGACCGGAATGAATCGCCGCCGCCTTCACGCCAGCTTCTTTTAGCGCAATCACCTGATCCTGCATCAGCGCAATAAGCGGCGAGACAACAATCCCCGTCCCCTCCATACAGATTGACGGGATTTGATAGCACAGCGACTTCCCACTCCCCGTCGGCATCAAAACGCCGCAGCTTTGCCCTGCAACGACATGATCAATAATCTCTTCCTGCGCCCCACGAAACGCGTCATATCCAAAGACAGACGACAACACATCAAGGGGAGAAAAAGACTCTGTTTTTTTTGCAGGCACACGACTCATGGCAAGGAGCATAATGATTCTATATCGTGAATGACACTATAAAATGAGTACAAAAGAACGGTATTATACCCGCCTCACCTTACGTCAATAAATCTTTAGTGATGAAATCACTCAGCTCATGCGGGCATATATTCTTCTACAAAGAACGATTCCGTTTTCAAAGGCGTCGGCATCGTTAGAGGCAGGGTATTAGGCAATGCCCTGCCAGAGCCGTCTACTTCGTTTCAAACGTTACATTAACCGTTGCTGTAATGTTGATCTGCCCAAGAGCCAGTACGCTGTCTCCCGCACCCGATGGCCCTGACATGTCTGCTTGAATTTGGACATTTTGCATTGGCATGCCACGACCATTCCGGTTGTTGTAGCCTGACCAGTAAGAAGAACGGAAGTTTTGCACATTGATGGCGGTAGGTTTTCCAACCTCAACACCTAAGGTTTTTGCAATAGCATCCGCTTTTTCCTTCGCGGCTTTGGCGGCCATTTCACGCGCTTTGTCACGATGCTTGCGGAGCTCTGTTGTAATGAACTGCACATTATCAATGTTGGTCGCGCCCAACTGCAAAGATTTTGTCATCAGCCCTTCATATTTATCAAGATCTTTTAACCTGATCTGTATATTTTTCTGCGCTTTGTAATAAATGATATCCAGGGGAGAGCACTTACCCGTCAGAGAATCACGATAGCCGCACTCCCGGTGAACCGGTTCGATACTGATATAGTCCGTCTGAACATCTTTCCTTTCAATGCCAAGATCCTTTGTTGCATACTCAATTATTCCTTTAACCGCCGCATCATTTTCCTTTTGTGTTTGAATAAGATCTTCACCCCGGCTCCCAACCCCCATAGAAATAAAGACCTGATCAGGCGTAACGCGCACTTGCGCCTCACCAGAAACCGATATCGTCGATCTTGCCTCAAACGTATTCTGTGCAAAAGCAACAGAACCTGAGAACAAAACAAGTCCCAAAACCAGAAAAAAGATCTTCTTCATAACATAAAGCCTCATGTGTGTTTTTAATCAAATACAGCAACAACAAAAACCCTAGCAAACACAGCCTTTAATAACAAAGAAATTATAAAAGCCTTTACCCCTTCTTAACTAACGTAGGTTATAATATGTAAAAAAAATAGAAAGGAAACATTAAGACGCAACCATGAGCATTGCACCTCAAGAATATCAAGGTTTTAGCCATGAATTTCATACCTCTGCATGGGTTCCTGAAATAGTTTATCGTGGGAAAGAAGGCTATGATCGTATGATCAACGAAATCAGCGAGTCCCTTTATAAAGAAATACCAGACGCAAAGGGCAGCATTGAAATATTCAATCATTTGGCAAACCCGGATGAAGAACTTCAACGTATTGCTGAAAGCCTGAATACGAATGTTCTGGATCTTTGTGAAGCCTGTGGCTTTGCTAATATGGGAATTTTTATGCAAAATACGAGAGGACACAGCTTAAGCGGCCGCCTTGAAAACGGTCGCTATGTTGCAATTTCTGCTGGTTGGGATCCTGATGATCACTTTAAAAACCTGGACGACATCAAATTCGAAGATGTTGAAAAATTTGCGCGCATTATAACGCACGAAACCTTGCATTGTCTGGATCCATGGATACAGGAAGGCGGCACTCAATTTGGCGATTTTGGGTGGATACTGGCTGCACGTGCGCATTCGCGCGGCGTTGAAATGCTTGCCGACACAGGCGCACAAGACCTCTTCTTGCGGAACGGTGCATCACACGAAGCCACTGACAAACTTCGTATTAAATACGACTCAACAGGCATGTTCAGGAAGGGCATAAATGATGATAATGGACCATGCTATGATAATGGGCCTTTTTTTCAAAGGCTTTTGGATGAACAGCCCAGCGGTCCCGGTATTAATAATTTCCGTTTTAAAGGCTGGAAAGAGACGCTTGATAAAATGCAGGACTGGAGAGCCAATGGCCCCCCTGAAATATCAATGGAAAGCACCATCATAACATACAACCAGAGCATCGCCCTTATAGTATATAGAGATCAAATACTGGAAAAACTGGAAGAAAAAATCAGCCCGCACGCAGAAAAAGTGGCACAAGAAGTCGGATATAACAATATCCATTATTTTGTAGATTCAATGCTGGATGATATGGATTTTCGTGCTTGGAAAAACGGCGACTATGATAACGCCATCACAGATCCCGACCTCAGGGACGTTTATCAGGCTATTTATGATGCAAAAGTAGAAATGGGCAACTGGATGGAGGAAAACAAAGCACTGTTTCCCGATGCCGCACGTGCGGCCTCTGCCATTCGCTATATCACAGGACAACAGGAAACACATATCTCAACCCCGCCGCCATCAACGAGCGAGCTCACGACTGATATGCTCATGGCGCGGCATTGGATGAAATTTGAAGAGACAGGCGATCCTATCTACAAAAGGGCCGCAAATGGCTTTGCCAAAGCGCAAAGACACAGAGACATATATGCACAGGAAATAGCCGACAAAAAAGGTCTGGAAGAAACACAAGAAAAGGACGAAGAGCCAAAAGACACACTTGACAGACGACAGATCATGCAAGAGCTTTTCGAAGACAATCCTCAGCTGGTGCGCGCAATTGCAAATGGCGTCCCTGTCAGTCGTCTGGTAGAAGAACAGCCTGATGGCCATTACGGGACCGTCGAGCATATGGATGAGATCATAAACACTCATAAAACCCAATCTGAAGACAATCAGTCCCTTGAAAGGCCTCAGACATCAAACCATCAAAACCCTATAAATTCCAGTGTGTTACAAACACAAATAATAAATCTCTAGATATAAAGCAAAAAAATACATTGTATTTTGAATCCAAAAAGTGAATATTATGCCCCGAATGGTTCGGACGTCGCCAGAGGCGCGTTTTTTGTTGAACAACCCAAGCGGGTGTAGCTTAATGGTAAAGCCCCAGCCTTCCAAGCTGGTTATGAGGGTTCGATTCCCTTCACCCGCTCCATTCACTCCCTGTCTAAAAATGGCTATACATGGAAGAACAAAAGAACATCACACCAGCGTTAAACCCTGAACAACATCCTGATCAGTGGCAGCCCCGCTATGCGTTGCTGGCAGGCGGATCTGCCGTGGCTATTGTCGCGATCCTGATTATCATCAAAACGATTGCCTACTATAACAACGAGTCTGCCAGCATGCTGGCCTCCCTTACAGACTCTATTATGGATGCCGCTATTTCCCTGATGTCTTTCTTTTCCATTCGTCTTTCATTAAAACCGGCCGACAAAGAACACAGGCATGGTCATGGAAAAATTGAGGGAATCGCCGCTCTTTTTCAGGCGGCCTTTATCTCCGGTGCTTGCGTCTTTCTGGTCATGGAAGCGGCTGTGCGCTGGTCACGGCCTCTTGCAATGGAGAATTACAACCTTTCCATCTTTGTGATGTCAATCTCTGTTGTTCTTTCTCTGCTGCTCGTTTTCGTACAAAACTATGCCTTAAAGCGCGCCCCTTCTCTGGCTGTAGAAGCAGACAAGGCGCATTATTCTATGGATATTGCTGTCAATATTGGCGTTATCCTCACCCTGCTCATCCTCCAATATGCAGGCAACGACTGGGCATGGATTGACCCAGCCTTTGCCATTCTGGTTGCCGTGTATATGGGGCATACCGTCTGGGAGATTGGCGGCAAGGGATTTGATATGCTTTTGGACAGAGAACTCCCCGAAGAGATAAGAAAAAAGATTATAAACATCATTCAGGAAAATAAGGAAATCATTGGTTTTCATGATTTAAGAACACGTCAGACCGGCATGACCATAGCGATTACATTTGATCTGGACATGGAACCTGATCAATCTTTGTGGAAAGCCCATGAAACCGCTGTAGAAGTCGAATGCGCCTTGCTTTCTCAGTTCCCGCATGCTGAAATCATGATCCATATGGACCCCGTTGGCGCAGCAGAGTGCCGCCGACGAAAAATAGGCCAAGACACGATAGGCCAAGACACGATAGGAGAGTCCCTTGACTAAGGTAATGCTGGCTGATATCGGCGGAACACATGCCCGTTTATCCCTTTTGAAAGAGGGGAAGTTCATCAACACCGAAAAATACAAAGCCACAGATTTTGACAGCATTGAAAGGGCTCTTTTCCATTATTGCGTTGGCGCAGGCTTATCTCCCGAAGGAGACATTCTGATCGCGACAGCCGCCCGGCAAGAAAAAGACGGGGTTTGGCGTTTTACAAATAAAAATGAATGGGAAATTGATGAAAAAACGCTCGAAGAAAACGGTTGGAAAGTCCGGTTGATCTCGAACGATTTTCTAGCCTCCGCCAAAGGCGCTGTCTCCTCTCACTCAGAAAAAATAAGGGTACTCAAAACAGGGAAAGAACACCCGGCTTGCCCAAAAATAGTCATTGGCCCAGGCACAGGTCTTGGCTTTGCCTATGCCATACCGGACAACACAGGTCATAACTGGCATATTCAGGAAACTTTTGGTGGCCATATGCTAGCGGCCCTTCTGACAGAAGAACACCGCATTATTGCCGACCTGATCTCCCGTGACCGTGAGACAACGCTTATTCCTGAAGATTTATGCAGTGGCCGGGGACTTATTCTTTTATACCGTGCCGTTTGCACCTATCACGGTGCCACACCAAAAATCTTTGATCCATCCGATTTGCTGAACGCGCCGGAACAAGACTACGTTGACACGACACTGCGTCTCTTTCACGAGTTCCTCGGCCTGTTCGCCCATAATGCCATTGTCACGGGACATGCTTTTGGCGGACTCTATCTAAATGGGGGAGTCCTGTACGCACTGGACAGAAATAACCGCTTTGATTTTGAGACATTCGAAAAATATATGATTCTGAACCCCGTCCCTGTTGTCAAAGACATGCTGGAAACAACACCGATCTATCTTATTGAAGACCCTTATATCGCGCTGGAAGGTTTAAAACAGTACTATGAAGAACAAGAAAGCCTGGCTAACCTTTGATGATGGCCCCTCTGACACAACAGAGCCTCTTATATCTTTCCTGACAACACACAACCTCCCCGCCATTTTCTTTTGCAGGGGAGATCACATTGAAAAAAGGCCTGCACCTGTCATAAAGGCCATTGAAGCTGGCATCCTGATTGGCAACCATTCCTTTGCGCACAGACCGGCTGGAGAGCTAACCTTTGAAGAATGGTATGACGACTTTGAAAAAGCAGAGCAACTGATCAATGACGGCTATAAACAGGCGGGAAGAAAACGCGCGGGCTACTACTATCGCTTCCCTTACATTGACAAGGGAGACGGTGACCGTCTGGAACGCCGCTTTTCAGAGATTACAGCCCATACAGAATTTGAGCTTACGAACAAAATGAAGCAGATTCAATCGACCTTGAAAGAACGCGGCTTCACCCAGCCATTCAGTACCATAGCTCACCCGCTATACAAAAACGAGCATATCGGCAAAGAGCTGGATTGCCTGTTCACCTATTCCTCCTGCGACTGGATGCTTCTTGATCGCCACAGAGGGCAATGGGATTACAAAACACTGGACGATCTGAAAGAAAAAATGAGAACAAACACCTTTCAGAACAACGAACAACATACTGAAATCTTCCTGTTCCATGATGATCCTGAAATCTACGATATAACAACAGCCCTCATTCTTGCTGCTCAGGAAAACAATATAAAATTTTTACCCTTTACATCAGCCTCATAATTTCCTTATATGCTCACTTGAATAAAAAACTGAAATGCGGGTGTAGCTCAGTGGTAGAGCATCAGCTTCCCAAGCTGAGGGCCGGGGGTTCGATACCCCTCACCCGCTCCAGTTTTTTTATACGCTTCCCCTTCGCAAAAATTCTGTAAAAATACAGCAAAAATCATTGACATATGCGCACCAATTTCCTAAATCAGGGAAGCTGTTCGTTTTCATGTGTGGATAAAGAAACTCAAGCCAAACGGGAGAAAAAGAGTATGGATTTAAAAGAGATATACGCACCAACAGTTTCTACCAAGGAAAGTGCTCTACAGATTCTGAATTCCCAGAGAATGACCGGTTACGCTGCTTTCCCGATCGGAAATGACGGTCTCCACTTTTCGAAAATAAGAGGCATTAACGGAGCACAGATAAATGATTTAGTCGCGGCAGAGAAGAGATACGGCGGCAATATGAGCCTGGTTCTAAAATAGGGCCTATTACATTTGTTTTTAGGTAACACAATAAATACTGAATGAACTTTTAAGGAGAAGGTAAAGAAGATGAGTAAGGAAAAGTTTGAGCGTAATAAGCCACACTGTAACATTGGCACGATTGGTCACGTTGACCACGGTAAGACGACGCTGACGGCGGCGATCACGAAGTATTACGGTGACTTTAAAGCTTATGACGAGATTGACGGTGCGCCTGAAGAGCGGGAACGCGGTATTACGATTGCGACGGCGCACGTTGAATATGAGACAGAGAACCGTCACTATGCGCACGTTGACTGCCCCGGACACGCGGACTATGTGAAGAACATGATCACGGGTGCGGCACAGATGGATGGTGCCATTCTGGTTGTGAACGCGGCAGACGGTCCAATGCCACAGACGCGTGAGCACATTCTTCTGGCACGTCAGGTGGGTGTGCCTGCGATTGTTGTGTTCATGAACAAGGTTGATCAGGTTGACGATGCGGAGCTTTTAGAGCTGGTTGAGATGGAGATCCGTGAATTGTTGTCATCTTATGAATTTCCTGGTGATGATATTCCTGTTATTTCAGGTTCAGCGTTGGCTGCGATGGAAGGCCGTGACCCAGAGATTGGTGAGAACAAGATCAAGGAATTGATGGCGGCTGTTGACAGCTATATTCCACAGCCAGAGCGTCCAAAGGATCGTCCATTTTTGATGCCGATTGAAGACGTATTCTCAATTTCTGGTCGTGGTACAGTTGTAACGGGCCGTGTTGAGCAAGGTGTGATCAACGTTGGCGACGAGATTGAGATTGTTGGTATTAAAGATACACAGAAAACGACATGTACCGGTGTAGAAATGTTCCGGAAGCTGCTTGATCGCGGTGAAGCTGGTGACAACATTGGCGCGCTGCTTCGCGGTACGAAGAGAGAAGACGTAGAACGTGGTCAGGTATTGGCTGCGCCGGGTTCAATTACGCCACACACGAACTTTGAAGCCGAAGCATACATTCTGTCGAAAGAGGAAGGTGGTCGTCATACACCATTTTTCACGAAATACCGTCCACAGTTTTACTTCCGTACAACGGACGTGACGGGTGAGGTGACGTTGCCAGAGGGTACAGAAATGATTATGCCTGGCGATAACTGCGAGATAAGCGTTGAGCTGATAGCACCGATTGCGATGGACGAAGGTCTTCGCTTTGCTATCCGTGAAGGCGGCCGCACAGTCGGCGCTGGCGTCGTCTCTAAAATTATTAAGTAAGTTTGAAAAAACACTTTAATCACGCCGAAAAGCCCCTATTTAAAGGGGCTTTTTTTATTGACAAAGAGAAGCATTATGGTTAATTATCTCAGAAAATTTTTGCAAAGAGGGAAAATTATGCCAACTCAAGATCAAGCCGAAGAAAACAGCTCAGCCTTACAGGGCGAATTTTTTAAAGCTATTGCTATCTCTACCATACTCAGGAGAAAGACTTTATCTCCAAAAGAAAAATTTAAGGCCTTAGATAACGCATGCCTAGCTCTCACAAAAAAAGGCATTCCCCCGGAGACTATAGAGTCTGAAAAACAACACCTTGTAAGCAAATTTTTAATGTGAGATAAAAAGCATCACCTTAACTAAAAAGGAAAGTCATTATGTCAAATCAAGACCCGGCAAACAAAAATCTTCAAACCTTAGAGGGTGTATTTTTAAGAGCTGTTCTTGGATTCGTACTGGCCAGAGAAGGACATTTACCTGATATCATAGATAATACGAGCAGCGAACTGTTAAAACAAGGCTATTCTGAACAAGATATACTCACGGCGAAACAATCCGTTATGACCAGCGTTAAAAAAGACTTATGCTTATGACAAAACAATATTATAAATAGTCAACATAAGGCAACGACAATTATTGCCAAGCCATAATTAAGTCTTACCTCCTACAGAGAAAAATCATTAATTTGGCAGCGGTTGTTTTTTTTGTTACTCTGTTTACCTGTAAATCTTTAGATTTTTCGTAATATAAGTGAGTGCAAACATGCGCAAGAAATATCTGGTTTTGTTCATCCTGCTTTTATCTGCTTTTGCCTATCTGGGCACAGCAAGGGCCGGATTTTTCCTTAATGAAGGTAAAGTTACCATTCATGAAAAGCAAGGTATTATGGTGAAGCCAATCTCGGTTATTGTGCCCCCTCTTCAAGCCAAATGGTTTCCTATCTCTCTGGAACATCATGGTGACCGCTACACTGAGGAATATGAAATTGAGGTAGAAGTCAGAGGCACTATCCCCGAAATCGGTGCCTATATTTGCGACGACAGAAACCTTAAATTCTTAACCAAAAAAATGGAATTCGAATGTCTTGGTCTTGCAAAGGGCTTAAGTAAGTTCACCATCACCGGCACAAAATACAGCACAAACCCACACTATTTTGTCCTTAACAATGGATTCGAAAGAAAATATTCAAAAGAGATCAAGGCCAGACTCTATATCACAAAGAAGCTTTCCAAAGACCAACAAAAAGAGCTAAGACTTTACTTCAATAAAATCGTTCAATGGCTGCGTGAATATTTTGAGCCTGAGGATTATAATATTACACTCGCCCCCTGCCGCGATGAGAACCTTTTCCCGGATGTGGAAGGAAACCACTTAAAACTCTGCTCTGAACTTTTTTATGATGCCTACATAGAAAACAATAAGGGTGCCGCCATTAATATATTAATGCACAAATTGGGGCATGTTATGCTGGAATCCTGGAGACACCCGCACTTCATGGACGAAAAAGCCGCCGACGAATTTGCTGTCGCTGTGATGTTAACCCTGCCCGATAATATCGGAGAACAATACTTAAAAGACTGGCTATCCTGGCGCAAAAATAACGCCTTTTTGAAAACAGAGCTCTCTGACAAACTAGATCAGAAAAGGCATTTATTAACAGAAACAAGGGCCTTATCCATTGAAGATATTGTGCGGAACCGTTACTCCTTCCTGAAAGACTGGGCCGATGCCTTATATCCACGCATGACAAATCGTACATTGGAAGATATCACCACTTATCCTTACACAGGTGCCGATGTAGATTTGGCTAAAAAGATCCTGAAAGAACGGGAAGATGAAAAAGCCGCGCTTAGGAAGAAAAATAAGAAAATGTATTGATCCAGCTTCTTCTTTCTTTCACCTCCCCCGTAAAAAACGGAGGAGCTTTGGTCTTGCGAAACGTTTTTCTGTTCAAGGGCTGATATTTGCACTGGCCTTTTAGGCGTCGATCCGCCATGCTGCCCGTATGTCTGAGAGTAAGAACGGTACAAAAGAAATCTTCCTCGTGGATGGGTCGGGCTTTATTTTCCGCGCCTATCACGCCTTGCCCCCTTTAACACGAGCCGATGGTACGCCTGTTGGAGCGGTGCTCGGTTTTACCAATATGCTGGTCAAGCTGTTGAATGATTATCACGCCCCCTATGCCGCTGTCATCTTCGATGCCAAACGCAGAAATTTCAGAAACGATATCTATGCCGCATATAAAGCCAACCGGGATGAAACACCCGAAGATCTGATCCCGCAATTTCCGCTAATCCGGGAAGCCACAAAAGCTTTTGATCTCCCTGCCATTGAAATGGAAGGCTTTGAAGCTGATGATTTAATTGCAACATATGCACGACTTGCCAAAGAACAAGGCCATAAAGTCACCATTGTCTCCTCTGACAAAGACCTTATGCAATTGATAGACACGGACAACCATGTTCGCATGCTGGACCCTATGCGTCAGGCTTTTCTAGGCGAAGAAGATGTTTTTAAAAAGTTCGGCGTCACACCTGACAAAGTTATTGATGTTCAGGCTTTGGCCGGTGATTCCACCGATAATGTCCCAGGTGTCCCCGGCATTGGTATAAAAACAGCCGCCCTTCTGATCAATGAATATGGCGACCTTGAAACCCTCCTGACACGCGCCGAAGAGATCAAACAACCAAAACGCCGTGAGAACCTGATCGAATACGCCGAGATGGCCCGCATTTCAAAAAAACTGGTTGCCTTGGATAAAAATGTTGATGTCCCGGTAAAACTGGATGACATGAAAACACACGAACCAGATATGAGCCTTTTGTCTGCCTTCCTGGAAGAACAAGGCTTTCGCTCCGTTATGACAAGGATAAAAGCAAAGCCCACAATAAACGAAACACGGGTAAATCCTGCTGAAACAGCCCCCCTTCCTTCTCCTTCAGAAAATAAATACACGCTTATTAATGAGCCTGACACCCTGAAACAGTGGATAAAAAAGGCTTATAAGACAGGCCTTTTGGCTATTGATACAGAGACAACAAATCTGACTCCTGCCAAAGCAGAACTCGTTGGTATATCACTTTCATCAGAAATCGGAGAAGCCGCCTATGTGCCGCTTGGCCACGCACAAGAACGGGATTTGCTGGGTGATCTTCAGGGAGCTATACCACAAATGGATATGAACGAGGCCCTCCGCCTGTTAAAGCCCGTTCTGGAAGACGACTCCGTTTTAAAGATCGGGCATAACATAAAATATGACTGGCAGATCATCGCTGCACACGGCATTCATATGACCCCTTTGGATGACACCATGTTGCTGTCTTATGTGCTGGATGGCGCAACACACGGTCATGGCATGGATGAGCTCGCCCTTTCTTTTTGCGGCCATGAAACAATAAAATACAAAGACGTTGCCGGCACCGGTAAAAATCAGGTCACGTTTGATCACGTTCCCATTGAGAGAGCACTTGATTATGCCGCAGAAGATGCAGAAATAACACTGCGTCTTCATACAATTTTCAAACCGCGGCTGGCGCACGAAAAAATGGTTTCTGTCTATGAAACACTCGAACGGCCGCTTATTCCGGTTATTGCGCAAATGGAAATGGAAGGGATCAAAATTGATCCGCTGATCTTAAAAAATCTTAGCCGCGATTTCGGTAAAAAACTCGCCGTTTTGGAAACTGAAATCCACACACTGGCCGGATATCCTTTCAACCTCGCCTCACCTAAACAGCTCGGCACGCTTCTCTTTGATGAAATGGGCTTCGAAGGCGGTAAAAAGACAAAAACAGGTGACTGGTCGACCTCGGCACAGCTTTTGGAAAAGCTCGCCGCCCAAGGACACGAGATCGTTGAAAAAATTCTGCTCTGGCGGGGGCTGGCAAAGTTAAAATCAACCTATACAGATGCTTTACAAAACGAACTAAATCCGCTTACCGGCCGTATCCACACCTCATTTCACATGGCCGGCACAACGACAGGCCGCCTTTCTTCCTCCGATCCGAACCTGCAGAATATCCCTATTCGCACAGAAGAGGGGCGAAAAATACGCGAAGCCTTTATTGCTGAGCCTGGCTGGAAACTTCTAGCGGTTGACTACTCTCAGGTTGAGCTGCGTCTGGCAGCAGAAATGGCAAACGTTAATGCCCTTGTAAAAGCCTTTAAAGATGGCGTTGATATTCACACACTCACCGCTTCACAGGTTTTTGGCATACCGCTTGAAGAAGTAACAAAAGACATTCGCCGCAAAGCCAAAGCCGTTAACTTTGGCATCATTTACGGTATCAGCCCATGGGGACTCGCTAAACAAATCGGTTGTGAAGCGGAAGAAGCTAAAGATTTTATAGACAGATATCTGTCACGTTTTTCAGAAATTCGTGACTATATGGATGAACAAAAAGAGCTGGCCCGCGCACAGGGCTTTGTTAAAACCCTCTATGGACGCAAATGTTATGTCCCCGGCATACAAGACAAAAATGGCGCACGCCGGGCTTTTGCTGAACGTCAGGCCATCAACGCCCCATTGCAGGGTACAGCCGCCGATATCATGAAACGCGCCATGATCAAAATACCAGCCGCTTTAAAAGAAGCAAAGCTGAAGGCCAGAATGCTGATACAGGTGCATGATGAGCTTATTTTCGAAGTACCGGAAGAAGAATTGGAACAAACTCGCGCTCTTGTTTGTCATGTCATGGAATCGGCTGCCAGCCTTGGCGTCCCTTTAGAAGCAGAAGCCGGCACAGGAGACAGCTGGTCCGAGGCCCATTAAAAAACTTCCTGTGGTTCACCGGCTCACCTGAACCGGTATTCTCCAGCCGCAATAATTCTGTGATTTTGATCTTGTGCCAGAATAATCATACCGGCATGGTGTTCCTTATAATGCAGGCTCATTTTAACTTTTTTCGGCGCCCCGTCCCACGCTGTAATTTTTTGTATTTCATCTGCGATACGCACATAACGCATAGTACGGTCTTTATTCTTCCCTTCTGCGATTCTGACATCATGCGGCTTATCATACAAAATAAGCCAGATCACAGCCGATTCTTTTCCTTTTTCCATCTTTATTTCAGGCAAACGAAAAGAAAATCCCTGCGCTGCATTTGTACGTTTGATATTAATATATTTCACGTTTTCCTTTGACGCCTTCACAAGGGCCTTTGCCACAGTTTGAAACGCAGAGGCTCTTACTTCTTCTGTCCCGTTCAGCACCATTTGAGGCACATAGGTCAAGCCACCGGCTAGTTTGTTTGCATAAATTTCCTGACGCGCATTACAAAACGGCTTTGATAAAGAGCCTTTCTGCACATCAAAAAAATCAATATGACAAGCCACACCAATAACATCCGTATGTTCTACCAAATCAGCAAAAAAATGATCTGCCGCAAGACAAAAAGGACAGGCTTGTGATGAAAACATTTCCACTACAACCGGTGCCTCTCCCATTTCCTCCCTGAAATCCCGGTTTTCAAAGGGATACGTATAATTCCCGGTATCTGCCTGAGACCAGACGAAAGAAACAGGAAAAACACAAAAAATCAGCAAAAGTAAGATTTGTGTTAGGGAAAATTTAAAGCAATTTATCATATCATGAAGGCAGGCTAATATAATTTGTACAAGATATCATGGATTTAAGCTATCTTATCAGGAAACCTTTGGCAAATCTCTTTCTTTCCATGCTTCTTTTAGGAGGCATTGGCCCTTATGCTAACGCCGATACACCAGACACACCACTAGAAGCACAGGAAGTCTCTTTAACAACAACAGGGGCCGTTATACCACAGCCTGTAAAGACTCAAACTGCTCCAGACCCTGTAAAAGAAGCTATCAAAGCCCAGTTAAAAGCCTTTCAGGACAGAGATCAAAAAGCGGTCTGGGATACAGCAAGCCCTGCATTACAAGAAAAATACGATACGCAAAAAAATTTCTACCGCATGGTCCGCTTTGACTACCGGTCTCTATACAATCATGAATCCGTCACCTTCCTAAGCCAGAGTATTACAGACGATACAGCCATCCAGAAAGTTTCTTTCAAACGGAAGAAAAAAGAAGAGCCCACTCTTTTTATCTACCGGCTGAAAAAACAGGATAATGGTACATGGAAAATCGAAGATTTTCTCAGACTTGATACAAAGGGCGAACGCGCAAGTTAGTCCTTCATAACCATATCTTAACGCCACGGCCTTATCTTGCTTTATAAAAAAATGAATACAAATGTAACAAACATGATAAACATCCAGACGCACTTATAAAAAAGGAACAGGACAATGGACCCAAAAAAATTTCCCGTCTCTTGGGAGGAAATACACAAAAACTCAAAAGCCCTTGCATGGCGTCTGGTAGAACAAGGTCCCTTTGAGGGCGTTATCGGCATAACCAGAGGGGGGCTCGTCCCCGCCTGCATTATTGCAAGAGAACTCGACATCAGGCGAGTTGACACGCTTTGTATAGCGAGTTACGACCACACCACACAAGGAGAAGCCAAGATTATAAAAATACCGGAAGAAGCCGGAGACGGAAAAGGCTGGCTGGTCATTGACGATCTGGTTGATACGGGAAATACGTTTAAACTCGCACGAACCCTTCTGCCAAACGCTAAATACGCAGCCATTTACGCCAAACCCCAAGGCGTGCTGCAAACGGATGCTTTTATTATGGAAGTCTCTCAAGACACATGGATTGACTTCCCTTGGGATCTCGAAGCACAATACAGCACCCCCATTGCAGACATCAAAAAACAGAAATAGAGCAGACACCCTTTTTACTTGATTTTATCACGCGCTTTTGTGTATAAGGCTGATCATCCTGTAAAAGATGGTTTGGCTGGAATCGGCTGCCTCAACCATCGTGGATTGAAAAACTTTTAACTTAAAGGAGATTGAAATGCCGAAAATGAAAACTAAAAGCAGCGTAAAAAAGCGCTTTAAGGTGACAAAGACCGGCAAAGTCAAAGCCGGTGCTGCATGCACCAGTCACATGATGATGAACAAGCCAAAATCAATGAAACGCAAAGCCCGCAGAACAACGACGCTCTGCAAAGCGAATGCGACATCTATTTTGAAACACTGGATGCCTTACGCCCGTAAAGTGAAAAACTCCAGCACAGCTCAAACAGAGCAAGGGGGTAAATAATGGCTCGCGTAAAAGGTGGAACAACGGCGCATGCGCGTCACCGTAAGGTCATGAAGATGGCCAAAGGCTATAGAGGCCGTTCTAAAAACTGTTTTCGTACCGCTATTCAGCGCGTTGAAAAAGCACTACAATACGCTTACAGAGACCGCCGCGTTAAAAAACGCGATTTCCGCCGTCTCTGGATTCAACGTATCAATGCGGCTGCCCGTATGCATGGTATGAGATATTCTGATCTTATGCACGGCCTGAAGCTGGCTGGTGTAGATCTGGACCGTAAAGTTCTGGCTGATATCGCTGTTCGTGATGAAAAAGCCTTTAAAGCCATTGTAGATCAGGCTGGCACCGCTTTGAAAAAAGCCGCTTAGTTCAGTTATATAAACACATTTTTTAAAAGCGGTCTTTTTATTTAAGGCCGCTTTTTGTTTAGAGCAAGAACGCAAGAAGGATTATGACACACATAAAAAAACTCGCAGTCTTTGACTGGAACGGTACTTTATTTGATGATCTGAAAGAAACGATTACCGCAACAAACGCGGCATTTGCTCTTTTTGATAAAGGGCCGCTTAGCAAAAAAGCGTATCAGGACAGCTTTTGTTTTCCGCTGTTACATTTTTACAAAGCCAATGGGATCAGCCCGGATGACTTCCTGTCCCGCCATGAGGAAACCGCGGAAACATTCCTTGGCATATACGAGAAAGAGGCTTTAAAAGCCTCTCTCAGACCGGGTGCCATTGATCTCTTACAATGGCTAAAAGAACATAATGTCCATATTCTTCTCTTAAGTAATCATCTGCTTGAAAACGTCAAAATATCGCTGCGCCGTTTTGGTATTACAGCGTTCTTTGATCATCTGTCCTGTAATCCACAATATGACGCCTCTTTTATCAGCAAAATGAATAAAGAAGATCGCTTAAAAGCCTATCTTAAAGAACACGACGTCAAAGCCGCTGATAGCTTTATCATCGGAGATACCCATGAAGAACAGGATATCGGGCATAATCTCGGCTGCCTGTCCTTTAGTATCACAGGCGGCTGCCTGAGTGAGACGCGTTTAAGACAAGGAAATCCAGACTATCTCGTCCATTCTTTAGAAGATGTGGTGGACATCCTGTCCAAAAAATGGTTTTTATAAACAAAGTCAAAAGATGAGACTAAACTAAAAGTAACACATAGAATGACATGACTGATATTAGCGCACTTAAAGATGAATTGACCGGCATGATCGAAGCCGCAAATGATATGACCTCCCTTGAAGATGTCAGAGTAAAAGCCTTAGGTAAAAAAGGTCGTATCACGGACCAGATGAAAACACTTGGCCAAATGGACCCCGAGGAGCGTAAAGCCAAGGGACAGGCTTTAAACGAGCTTAAAAACGAAATTGCAGACTTTATTGAAGAGCGGACAGTCCTCCTTAAAAAAGAAGAGATGGACAAACGTCTGGCAACAGAAACCATCGACATTACCCTGCCGGTTCGCCCGACGCGCAAAGGCCATATTCACCCAATCAGCCAGACAATGGATGAGCTGATTACCATTTTTGCCGATATGGGGTTTACGCTTGCCGAAGGGCCGGATATTGAAGATGACTGGCATAATTTTACCGCGCTGAATTTTCCACCCGGCCACCCGGCCCGTGAAATGCAGGATACATTTTTCCTCCCCGATGACCCGGATGAAACGGGCGAACATGCGAAAAAAGTGCTGCGCACGCATACATCTTCTGTGCAAATCCGCTATATGGAAGAGCACAAGCCCCCTATCCGCATTATCTGCATGGGCCGCACATACCGCTCTGACTATGATATGACACATACGCCCATGTTCCACCAGATAGAGGGGCTTGTTATTGATACAGAGACCAATATGAGGCACCTAAAAGGCTGCCTGATGGACTTTGCCCGGGCCTATTTCGAAGTAGACGATTTGCCCTTACGATTCCGGCCAAGCTTCTTCCCCTTTACTGAACCCAGCGCAGAGGTGGATATCGGCTGTTCGCGCAAAGACGGCGAGTTTAAGATCGGCAAGGGTGATGACTGGATGGAAATTCTCGGCAGTGGCATGGTCCACCCGAATGTCTTAAAGAACTGCGGCATTGACCCCAATGTGTATCAGGGCTTTGCCTTTGGTATGGGGATTGAACGGCTGGCTATGCTGAAATACGGTATTCCCGACCTGCGCACGTTCTTTGACAGCGATGTCCGCTGGCTCGATCATTACGGCTTCGACCCGCTAGACCGCCCAAACCGTGCGACAGGGAAGCGTTGAACGGCGAACCAGCCTTAATCAAAAATCAAATGCCTGTTTAAAAAAGCTTTTTACACCGCTAGTGGCCTCATTTTTAACATCTTGGCCCGCATCTTTGGCTGCAGTTACAGCGTGATCTTTGGCGGCATCTACGGCCGGTTTAAACACACCTTTCAGGCCGGCATGTTCCTTGGCCAGTTCGGGTAAATCCTTGATATCCATGCCTTTAATATCAACACCTTTGTCTTCCAGTTTGTTGATAAATCCTTTTACGGCTTTAAGCGTACCGGGGCCTGGGTCCCCATCAATTTTAAGCCCTAAACGTTTTTGTATCGCTTCCACCTGCTCTTTTGTCAGATTATCTTTAAGGTCTTTAGCGGAAAAATGACCACCTTTGAGGTTTTGTATCGCTTTCACCGCACCGGAAACCCCTTCAGGCAATACTTTCGTGCCTTCCATGACAGCCCCCATGTAATTGCCTTTGGCGGCTTGTGTTACGGCTTTTAGTGTGCCTTTTGGAAGTTTAACGCCGGTTTCTTTTTCCAGCCGCTTCAGAACTTCTTCGGAGGCTGACTCCAAAACTTTTCCAGAGAGCACTTTTTTAACATCACCCGGTACTTTTTGGCCCGTTCCATCTTCAATCGCACCAATAGCGACATTTGCTACAATACCAGCTATAGCTGTTGGATCACCAGCCGCTGTTCGGAGTGCTATCTTTGTGAGATCCTCTGTTGACATGCCTTTTAACTCATGCCCGACAGAGCCTGAGATACTATGGAGCATCTTTTTCCCCAAATTGCCAAGCTTATCCAAAACCCCTGTTTTTTTAAGTTCATCAAGGCCTTTTTCAAGAAATTTTCCGGTTTCTTTAACGCCCGTTTTGATCGCCCCTGTTGTTGAGTCGATGACATGACCGCCAACCTTTTGCGTTTTCTCCCACGTTTTTCCTAAAGCACCTTTAATATCCCAAGCCATATCGTCCTCTTTATCCCGTTATTACGCCCTTGTGGTCCAAGTATACATAAGAAGTATTAAAAGAAGTTTAAACTATGCCTTGCCACCTGTGCTCACCCCTTGACAAATAACCGGAAATCCTGCTTTTTGTATGATCTGGACATGCTCTTGAATATTGGGCAAAAAAACACAAAACGAGTACGGAACAAAACAAGATTATGAAATTCACACTGAGCTGGTTAAAAGACCATTTGGATACGGATGCTTCCCTTGACACAATTTCTGAAACCCTGACCGCGATCGGCCTGGAGGTTGAGGGCATAGAGGATCGTTCTGCCATTTATGCGCCATTTAAAGTCGCTGAAGTTCTAACCGCAGAACAACACCCCGATGCCGATCGCTTGAAAGTTTTGACCGTTAACACAGGAGAAGAACAGCTTCAGGTCGTTTGCGGCGCGCCCAATGCCAAAGCGGGCATGAAGGGCATATTCGCCCCCGTTGGCAGCTATATTCCTGGCCTTGAGACAGAGCTTAAAAAAGGCGTCATCCGTGGTGTAGAATCCCATGGCATGATGGTCTCTGAACGTGAAATGAATCTCTCTGATGAGCATACCGGCATTATCGAATTGGCTCAGGACACCGATTATGCACTTGGTACGCCTATGGCAGACATTTTCGGTCTTAATGATCCGGTAATTGATATTGCCCTGACCCCGAACAGAGGCGACTGTGCCGGTATCCGCGGTATTGCAAGAGATCTGGCCGCCGCCGGACTGGGCACTTTAAAACCACTGAACACAGACAAAATAGATAGCCAGTTTGATACGCCTGTTGGGGTAGAGCTCAAACTCCCCGAAGGTGCCAAAGAGGCGTGTCCGCTCTTTGTTGGCCGTATGGTAAAAGGTGTTAAAAATGGGCCGTCTCCGAGGTGGATGCAAGACCGCTTGAAAGCTGTCGGTCTGCGCCCCATCTCAGCCCTTGTTGATATTACAAACTACGTCTCTCTTGATCTGTGCCGTCCTTTGCATGTTTTTGATGCGGATAGCCTGAAAGGCAATATCCATGTGCGCCTGTCTGAAAAAGGCGAAACACTAGAGGCTTTGAACGACAAGACCTATACGCTGGATGATGGCATGATTGCCATTTGTGATGATTCCGGCGTGCTTGGCCTTGGTGGTATAGTGGGCGGTGTGCCATCTTCCTGCACAGAAAACACCACGAACGTTATCATTGAATCTGCCTATTTTGATCCTATGCGCATCGCCAAAACAGGCCGTACCCTTTCCATTGACAGTGATGCCCGTTACCGATTCGAGCGCGGCATTGATCCTGTCTTTACAATTGAGGCCATGGAAATCGCCACACGCCTCGTACAGGAACTCTGTGGCGGCGAGGCTGGCAGCGTCGTGATCACCGGCAGTGTTCCGGCATGGGAACGCTCAATCGACTTTGATCCCGCCTATACGAAAAAGCTAAGCGGTATGGACGTATCTGCCACCGTACAAAAAACAATCCTTGAAACACTCGGGTTTAACGTAGAAGGGAACGGACCGTTCTCTGTCACCCCCCCCTCATGGCGTCCTGACATTGAAGGACGTGCTGACCTTGTTGAAGAAATTGTCCGCATCCACGGCTATGACAAGCTGGACCCCCTGTCTATGAAAAAAGACAGCACAATAACCCATTCCGGCGAAACCGAAAACATGACCCGGATCCGCAAAAGCCGTACCGTTCTTGCCGCCAGAGGTATGAATGAATGTGTTACATGGTCTTTCCTGTCAAAAGCAGTTGCCGAAAAATTTGGTGCCAATGACGATGATCAGGCCACCGCTCAGCTTACCTTGCAAAACCCGTTAAGCTCCGAAATGGATTACATGCGGCCAAGTCTTCTTCCCAATTTGATCGAAGCCCTAAAACGCAACGAAGCCAGAGGCTTTGACAACAATGCGCTCTTTGAAATCGGACCGGCCTTTAAAAGCAGCAAACCCGAAGGGCAGCCTATTGTCATTTGCGGCGTAAGGTCAAGTGCCATCGGCACCCGTCATTGGAGCACCAAAGAAACAACCCGCCCTGTCGATGCACTGGATGCCAAAGCAGATGCGATTGCCGCACTGGACGCAGCAGGTGCCCCAACGGCCAATTTGCAAATCACAAGAGATGCGCCAGACTGGTACCATCCAGGGCGTTCAGGTGCTTTACGTTTAGGCAAAAACATACTGGCCACCTTTGGCGACCTTCACCCCGCTACACTGGAAGTGCTGGATGTTAACTTCCCCGTTACCGGATTTGAGATATATCTGAACAACATTCCAGGGCAAAGGAAAAAGAAAAACAGCACAACACGGCCACCCCTGAAACTATCTGCTTTCCAACCGGTTAACCGTGATTTTGCCTTTATTGTTGATGAGGGAGTCGCTGTAGATGATCTCCTAAGGGCCGCACAAAATACAGATAAGCAATTGATTTCAAACGTAGAAATATTTGATATCTATCAAGGAAAAGGCGTTGAGGAAGGCAAAAAATCCGTTGCGCTAAACGTCACGCTCCAGCCCATTGAAAAAACCCTCACAGACGAGGAGCTTGAAGCCTTTTCAAGGAAAATAGTTGATACCATCGCCAGCCGGACAGGTGGACAGCTAAGAGGATAAGGGAAATAAAGGAGATAAAAGAGGGGGATGTCTAACGCATTCCCCTTTAAAAATCAAACCCCTGTGTAAAAACAGCAGCATATTTTCCGTTATTGTCCACCTCTACCCCAACGCGGTCTATAAGAGGGATAGATGGTGTATCCACATAAGCGCCTACCGTGTGTGTTATTTCCATTTCTTGCTGCTGCGCATCATAAGCCGCAGCGGTTTTAAACGAGGCAGAGAGCCGTCCCTTCCAGTCATCCGCCTCACTAAGCCGAACATCAATCCCGGCAACAGCGGTTGCATGTTGTTTCTCTGGATTGGCAGATCCCTGAACCTCAGTGTTAAATACACCCGATATGCCAGAAACCTTAAACGGCGTTTCCGCCCCCAGTTTTATATCAAGCTGAGGCAAATTATCAGAGTAACTGGCCTGCGCTGCTGCAGAAAGTTTCCAGTCTCCGGCCTGATGAACACTCGCCAGAGTCGCTTCGGCAAACACCTCCCCTTCCAGAGTTACTCCGATAGAAGCTGCTCTGCTTAACTGAGAATCATCACTGACACGCAGTTGCGAAGAACCTCTTACACCAAAAAAACTGACGTTTTTTTGATGCTCCCAAAGCGCACTATTATTAGCTATTTTGACCGGTTCTCCGGGATTACTGACAATGCCTTGCAAATAACCGATATCCCAGAAAGAGCCTGTAACGATCTGGCTTTCTCCGTCTTCTCCTTCTGCGACTATAGCATTTTCTGTTCGCACAAATAATTCGGGCGATATCCCATTTATTCCGCCAAGACCAACTTGAACACTTTTTGTAGTGTTTTCGTCTGAAGAGACCTCTTTTCCAACAGAGCCTCCAAAAGGCGTGCTTTGAACAGATACCCCGTTAAAAGGGGTGCCGACGATGTCCCCCATATCCAGCTTAATGAAATTGCCATAACTTTGTATAGCTTTTTCAATATTTTCTTCCAACAACGTCGTATCTAATGAATCTGCCACTTCATTCCCTCATATAGTCCTGTATTACATTTTACCATAAAAATAGAAGGCAATACAATTTTAATGCATGCAGCACGTATTAAGGCGAATGCCCTTATCAATTATCAGGGCTAATAATGAAAGGTTCAGGATGCCAAATAAAACACCCGGCATATCGTATAGCTGTCCTGCTTCTATTATGTAGTGACCAAGGCCTGTTTGTGAACTTATAAACTCACCAATAAAGGCCCCTAGAAAAGCCACACCAATATTGATCCGCAAAGCCGTTATGAGCCACTGCATTGCGCTGGGTAAAAGGATCTTGAACATAATATCAACAGACCGTGCATGCACCATGCGCGCATAACGGATATGGTCTGGTGCCGTAGCGCTAATTCCCTCAAATCCTTGCACGAGCGTAATGATAAAAACACCAAACGCCGCCATAATAACCTTTGCCATAATCCCGATACCAAACCAGATAATTAACATCGGAGCCAGTGCAAACACAGGAATCGAACCGATCAGGGCTATGTATGGATATGAAATTTTTTGCAAAAAAGGACTGACCCATAAAAGCAACGCTATGACAATGCCAAAGACAGAGCCCAGCACAAGCCCTGTCATAGCCTCAAACGTCGTAATACCTATATCCTCCCAGATCGCAGCGTGCTGATACTCGTCTATCCCTCGTGCAAAAATGGCACTGGGCGAGGCAAACAAAAATTGCAATCGTGTTGAATTGTGTACACCCACTTCCCAAAGCCCGACAAAAACAATGCCGGGAAATAATATCAGTGCTGTATCAAGCAGCTTATGACGCAGTGCGGACACAGCAATCTCCTTGTGGATTGGCGGCTGTGAAAGCCGCCAGTATTTTATCAAACAACCCGTCCCGGTTAAAATGATCCAAAGATATATCCTGCATGATATGTGCGGGCCTCTGCGAGAATATCAAAACCCTGTCAGCCAGAAACAAGGCCTCTTCAATCGAATGTGTAACAATGACAGACGCCGCCTTGTGCGCATCAATATAGCGTTTGATAACGCCGGAAACCAGTTTGCGCCCATTCACATCCAATCCTGTTAAAGGTTCATCAAGAAACAATATGGCCGGGTTTGTCACCAGAATTTGTGCCAGGGCTACACGTCTCTTCATGCCCCCGGAGATTTGATACGGGCGTTTCTTTGCGGCATCGGTCAGATCGAGCTGTTCCAGATAATCCGATACAACCTCTCTTATTTCCTTATCCGTGCGTTTCTGAAACTCCATGCCCAGAGCCACATTTCTGAAAACACTCCGCCATGGCAGTAAGTCGCGATCCTGAAACAAATAACCTATGTCCCCGGCTTTACAGGATATGTCTCCCCTATCTGCTTTTTCAAATCCGGCTATCAGGCGCAATAATGTCGTTTTTCCGCAGCCGCTAGGGCCAAGAAGACACACCGTCTCCCCGGTTCTTACATTCATGTTAATATCGGCAAGAACACACTGTCCCGCATAGGATTTATAGATGTGAGATACATGTATCATCACTTAACCTTTTGGGCCTCAAGCGCAAAACGGTTATCAACACTCTTTCCGGTTGGCTGCAATGCCTGCAAATCTCCCGCTTCCAGACGCGTTTTGAGTGTGCGTTGCCAATAGTCATCAGGCACAACCACAGAAGATGGGTACACGTCTTTTGCCATCATCCTGTTCAAGGCTTTCTCAATAATGTTAGGGTCTAATGCGGGGAACAGCTTTTGGGCTATTTCTAGCGTTTTTATCCGGTCATTATGAATAGTATCCAATCCTTTTTGCAAAGCCCGAACCATTCCCTGCACATGATCGGGGTTCTGATCAATCATCTCCTGCCGGACCATAAGACCGGTAATAACTTGCGGCTCTATATATTCATTAAGGTTAAATACAATACGGTAGCCTTGGGCCTCGAGCTTTGAGACTGCTGGTTCCAGATCAAGGGCAATATCCACTTTCCCTGCTTCCAAAAGAGCAAGTTGTGCGCCCATACCAGCCTGAACGATTTCTGTATCCTTCAATACGTCCTGATGCGTACGAACAAGCTCATCCATAAGAATATAAGTGGTTGAGGGGTTTGGGAACGATCCAATACGCAATCCGGCAAGATCTGCTGGATCGTCAATAAGCAGTATATCGGGATTATTCGTGTACCCCGTGTTGCCGAGCTTTGTAATCATCATAGCAACCGTTTTGGCCGGATAGCCCTTTTCCTGCGCAATGGCTGTAAATACGGGATCTCCCATACCAAAATCGACTGCACCACTGGCGACCGATGCAAAGATCTGATCATCATTTCCTGCGAAGACCAGCTCTATATCAAGGCCCTCGTCAGCGAAATACCCGGCTTCCATCGCCACATAAAGCGGTAGATACAACATGAATTTTTCTTTGCCAAACTGAGCCAGCTTCACTGTCTCTGTTGCCCATACAGCACTTGTAAAGGAAAGCAATGCGGCAACTAGCATAAAACCATTTAAAAAATTTCTGACCCTTTTTATCATTTTTTCTCCCTGTTTCTCAATGTAATGACAACTTCCATATTCAGCACCTCAGCCGCCGCCTCAATCGTTTGGAGTGTCGCGGCGTTATTCTCCGGATCCAACAGACGGTTAAGGGCCGCCCGACTGGTCTTCATACGAGCCGCCATTTCAACACGGCTTATATTTTGCTGTGCCATTTCCCGCTCAATCTGATAGGCGAGCATCCTTTTTGGGGAGGTGCTCTTGATATTCCGATCAAGGCCTCGCTGTTTCAAAAGCCTCTCAAAATCAGTTTCATGAAGCATTTTATTATCCATTATATGTATCAATTATGATACATTTATCAAATCATGATCATTTTGTCAAGATGATATTTACTTAACACTTTTTCAAAAGAACCTATATCGGATATAGTAAACGCATGACGCATATAATTAAGATTGCTCAATGGGGACAAATTCATTCTCTTTATTTGCCGCTTTACGTGGCAATGGAAGAAGGGTTCTTTGCCCATGGCGGCTTAAGTGTAGATCTACAGCTCGCAGGGAATGATGATGAGATTTTTGCTGCTGTAGCAAAAGGAGAGGCTGACTTTGGGGTAGGCGACCCGACCTTCTGCGCCATGAAAAAAAACGAACCATTGCACATGAAGGTTATTGCAACGCTTGTTGGAAAGGCCGGCTTTTGGGGACTGACACAGAATGCCGTCATCCCTGTTATTAAAAAGCCCGCAGATATGGTTAATTTGCGCATTGGAACATCGCCGCGCCCTTCTACAAACTTTTCCCTGATACAGGAAATTAAAGAGCAAAATAAACGCCTGCTTAAATCCATGACGATCATAGAAGCCCCCATCGGCCATCAATTTGATCTTCTGGCAGAAGGCAAGGCCGATATCGTAATGGACATTGAGCCCTTTGTTTCTATTGCAGAAAGCAAAGGGTTTCGTATTGTTTATTCCTATCCCGATATTCACGGGGCCTGTGTTTTTACCGGTTTGTACACGCTTTGCAAAACAATCGACGAGACTCCAAAGATTGTATGCAACACCGTGCAGGCCGTCGATGCAGCGTTAAAAGCCATTCATGCCGATCCGGATATTGCTTTACGCGTTTCCGGGAAGCTGTTCCCGACTGTCAAAAAATCAATTCTAAAAAAATCGGTTCAACGCCTTCTCGGGGCCAATGTCTGGCAGAGCACCACCAACACGGAAAAAACAGGGTGGGCCACTATCATAAAAACGCGCCAACACATAGGCGATGACTTCACCAAAGATATTTATGCGTGTCTTGAGAACAAATTCACGAAACAGGTCTGTACGAAAGAGCGTTGAGCCTTTCCAGAAACCTTCCGCACTGCTTTTCTCTTAAAAACCCTGTTTAAAGACGGCGGCATACTCTCCTTTATTGCTGGCTTCTATACCAAAACGCTCTACACCAAAACGTCTTATAAAAGAAAAGGGGACATCCACATACGCCCCTACAGTGCAGGCGGCCTCTATACCTTTCTCTTTGGTATCGTAAGACAGCGCCGTTTTAAAAGCAGCGGAGAACCAGCTTTTCCAGCCATCGACATCCTCGTCAAACCGAACATCAACCCCGGCAAAAGCCGTTACCTGTTTATTTTCTGCATTCAATAATGCTTGAACCTCACCATTAAATACGCCAGATACGTGGCCTATCTCAAAAGGAGATTCTGCCTCTAACTTCATGTCAAGCTGCATTAAATCATTCAAACAGCTCACCTGTGCCCCTGCAGACAGATCCCATTGTCCGGCCTCATGATCACCAGAAAATCTTGCTTGGGCTAACGCTGATATTTTCTGATTTTCCGGATTTGCAGCCCCTCGGATCTCCGTGTTAAATACACCGGATATTTCGCCTGTCTTAAATGGAGTTTCTGCGCCTAAAGCAACATCAAGCTGTGCCAGATCATCGGCATAACTCACTTGTGTCGTTGCAGAGAGATTCCATTGTTCGCCTTGACAAACATTCGTCAGAGCCGCTTGTGCAAAAATATCACCATCCAGCGTTACCCCAATAGAATCCGTTGCATATAATTTAGATACATCACTTACATATGGCTGCGAGAACCTTCTTGCACCAAAAAAGCTGACTTTTGTTTCATGATCTGAAGAAATATCACTTTTGGGCGCGGCTGGATCACTGACAGAATCCTGTAAATAACCCATATCCCAGAATGATTCTGTAGCTTTTTTCTGTGCCGCTCCGTTTTCCTCTTCTATCACCACAGGCTTTTCGGATCGTACAAAAAGCGCTGACATCCCGACGCGAAGACTCTCTGTAGAAGTCTCATCTGAAAGAATTTCCTTTCCAAGAGATGACCCAAAAGGGGTATCATGATACGTTACACCATCAAGAGGAATGACTGGATTTTCATAAACTTTCCCCACATCCACCTTTAGAAAATCGCCATAGCGTTCTACAGCATCCCCCAGTAATATCTTTAATACGTCCGCCATTTTACCACCTCTCAGCCTATACAAACCTGCCGTCCATAAAAGCCCACGATCAAATATTACCATAAAGTTAAAATGCTCTGCAAATTTAACTTTATGTAAACTGTTTTATTTGGCGCACCTCCTTTTTTGCATGCCATGATATTGCACCAAAATATTTTTTTCCTGATATGCTTGAGATGCGACATTTTCCCCTGATATCTGTGATGCTAGGCTATAGCCTATAGGCGTAAATAATGGTAGGATGGGTTAGATTTTTTTGCGTTCATTGAGTTTTTTAGGATTATTTGCGTATTGGAAAACATAGATAACAAAACAACTGAAGAGCAGGATACGCCTCCGGTTACCACTCACTTAAAGTGGTTTAATGTACCGAAGGGGTTTGGGTTTGTTGTGCCAGAGGACAGGGCCGTTGATGCCTTTCTTCATATAACAACGCTGCAAAAAACCGGCCTGCATGCTGTAGGTGAAGGGGCTGTTCTGGAGTGTAAAATAGACTACGGTCCCAAAGGGGCTATTGTTACAGAGATAACAGAAGTCATTGAAGAAGGGGTCTTGCCAGAAAGCATGGAACCTGAAGCGTTTGATGAGAAAAATGACGCGATCCTCAAAGGGACCGTTAAATGGTACAAGCCAGATAAAGGCTTCGGGTTTATTGTACCGGAAGATGGCATGAAAGACGTTTTTGTGCACAAAACATGTCTGGATCGCCACGGCATAGGCACACTGATGACCGGACAAAAAGTGAAGATCGCCGTAAGACCCGTAGACAAAGGCCGTGAAACGCTCAAAATCGAGATAGATAACGACGACGAAGCCTAGCCGCCTGTCAGCAGTCAGCAGTCAGCAGGCTGATCCTCCCGCCTACACCTTTTTCTTTATGCTTTCTTTTCCTTTGGCTTTTCGCCCTTTAGTTTTTTGTACTGCCGTCTTAGACTCTCTGGCAGAATAAGGGCGCACGGTGTAACAATCAGAGTCAACACCGTTGAGAAAGACAAACCAAACGCAATAGCAGAAGATAACTGCACCCACCACTGCGTTGAGGGTGCACCAAAAGAAACATCTCTGCCAAAAAAGTCTATATTCATCTGCAACACCATAGGCATCAGACCAAGAATGGTCGTTATCGTTGTAAGAAGCACCGGACGCAATCTTTGAGCTCCTGTGCGCAGAATACACTCACGAATATCAAGCTTCCCTTCCGCCTTGAGATAGTCAAAGGTATCAATCAGGACAATATTGTTATTCACGATAATACCGGCCAGTGAGATCACACCAACGCCAGACATAACGATACCAAAAGGCTGGCCCATCAAAAGAAGGCCGATCATTACCCCAATCGTAGACATAATAACAGCCGTCAAAATAAGGAACGCGCTGTAAAAACTGTTAAACTGCGTTACCAGAATGATTAACATGGCAAACAAGGCCACACCAAAGGCCTGCATCAGAAAAGTCTGCGACTTCTTTTGTTCTTCGTCCTGTCCTTTAAAAACGATATCAACATTAGGGTCCAGACGATCTTTATTATTTTTCAGCCACTTTTTGATCTCTTTCACTTTGGCATCCGTGTTTATGCCATCAGGTAAGTCAGCTTTCACCGTTATAGAGCGTTTTTGATCTACACGCGTTACTGTCCCAACGGCAGGTTTTGCCACCCGTTTTACAAAGTTACTGATCGGCACCGATCCTTTTGCGGTTTCGATCTGGACACGGTCCAGTTGATCAATCGTACGCATCATATCAGAGTGACGAATAACAATATCAATCTCGTCTTCACTATCATCCGGCCTGTAATCCGCAACCTTCCAGCCATAGGTAATCATGCGCACATAGTTACCAATTGTTGCAATATCAACACCAAATTTGGAAGCCTGCGCCCTGTCCACCTGCAATTCCCACTGGATACCGGGAAGCGGACGGTTGTCCTCCATATCAATGAAGTCGCCGACATCATCAAAGGCCTCATAAATAAGCGAAACCATCGGCGGCAAAGAATCAGGCAATTGCGAACGGAGCTCTATCTGCGCCGCTTTACCCGTCGGCGGACCACCTTCCTGTTTGCGGGTTTCAACATGAATGCCCGCAATATCTTTGGTAAGTGCTCTAATTTCATCGAGAATTTCGCTTGCTTTCTTGCGCTTATCCCAATCCTCAAACTCAAGCTGGACCTGACCTATAACATCTTCCGCAATTTCATCATTCCCACGCTGATCTGCACCGACACTGGTGTTAAAGACCTTTACCCCCTCAACTTTAAAAACTCTTTCCTCAACTTCACGCACAAGCTCGTTTTTTTCATGAATGGAAAGATTACCCCGCGCATGAACAAGCACGCTTGCCACATCCGGTTCAACCTCTGGAAAAAACTCCACCCCCTTGCCCCAATAACCGTACAAAACCATAACAGAGACAAGCATAACAACAGCGCCCAGCAAAACAAGACCCGGAATCCGCAACGCCCTGTCAAGCAAGCGAACATAACTGCCTGTCAGACCTTTAATCTCGTTCAGATCTCCTGTTTCTGCCATGGACAGCATTTTCATTGTCTCAGGATCACTCGCCGCACCCGCCTTGCCAACAAGCCCGCCCAGCACAGGCACAAAGACAAGTGCCATAAACAAAGAGGCGCAAAGAACGCAAATAAGGGTCAAAGGCATATAGCTCATAAACTCACCAGGGAGCCCCGGCCAGAATAACAACGGCGCAAAAGCCGCCAGCGTTGTTGCTGTAGACGCAATAATGGGCCAGGCCATACGTTTAGCCGCCAGCGCATAAGCCTCTTTCCTGTGATAGCCTTCAGCCATTTTCCGATCGGCATATTCCGTTACCACAATAGCTCCGTCTACCAGCATCCCAACAGACATAATCAGGGAGAACAGCACGACAATATTTAACGTAAATCCCATAAAATAAAGGATCAACACACCGCCAAGAAAAGAGCCCGGAATAGACACCCCGACAAGCCCCGCCGCACGCAAACCAAGAGCCCCCACAACAACGACCATAACAAGAATAATCGCACTAACGACATTATTTTGAAGATCGGAGAGCATATCCCTTATATTTTTTGATTCATCGAGCGTAAACGCCACCCTGACAGAAGAGGGCCATTTTTCCTGCTCTTCCGCGACAGCCTCCTTTACCGCTTCAATTGTCTCAATGATATTCTCGCCGGTACGCTTTACAATACTAAGCGTCACAGCAGACCGGCCATTGATTCGTGCAAAAGTCTCAGGGTCTTTAAACGTACGGTGAATCTTGGCGACATCCTTTACCCGGATAACAGATTCACCATTGGTACGAATGGGCATGTCCATCACATCTACAATGGTCTCAAACAAGCCTGGCACTTCAATCGCAAAACGGCCAGCCCCTGTATCAAGATTACCAGCAGCCACAAGCATGTTTGACCGCGCAAAAAGCTGAAGAATTTCAGCCCCGTTCAGGCCATAACTTTCCACCAGCAACGGATCAACGATCAGCTCAACAATTTCTTCTCTGTCACCGCCAATATTGGCTTCCAGCACCGTTGGAATGGCTTCCAGGCGATCTTGCAAATCTCGGGCAAGTTTCACAAGCGTGCGTTCCGGCAAATCACCTGACAACGAGACCAGCAAAATAGGAAACAGGCTAAAATTGATTTCATTAACCGTGGGATCGTGGTCCATCGCCGGCAAATCGCTGATCGCCCGGTCTACGGCATCCTGCACATCATCTTTGGCCTCGTCTTTGTCGAACCCGACATCAAATTCGAGCACCACATTCCCGCCGCCTGTGTAGCCCATAGAACGCATTTCCTCAACCCCTTCGATCGAAGCCAGTTCCTGTTCAAGCGGTCTTAGGATCAAACGTTCGGCATCTTCAGGCGACACCCCTTCCAGCATGGCTGACACGTATATCATTGGAATATCAATATCCGGGCTGGATTCTTTAGGAATCATGCGCCAGGCCACCGCCCCCATAATCAATATGAGTGCCAGCGTTGACATGACGGTTCTTGTACGGCCAAAAGCAGCGTCAATGACAGGCGTAATCATTGCACACCATCCTTTTCAGGAGAGGCGGCTTCTACCCGTTCTCCCACCTTGACAAAATGCTGTCCCACCGTAATCAGACGCAGCTTTTCTGACTCTGTAAGTTTTTTGATATAAGTATAATCTACAGCGTTCTCAATAACCGTAACAGGTTTAAAATGAACGACATTATTTTCATCAACCACATAAATTCCAACCTCGCCTTCGTCATTTAAAAGTAACTGTGAAGGGAGAATTTTGTGCACAGCCTGCTCTTTTACAGGAATCACAATCTGTACCGTCAGACCATCCTTTATTGAATAATCGGCATTATCTGTCGTCATCTCAATACGGAAAGTCCGCGTTTCATCCATTGCGGCAGACGCCATAAAGGAAATTTCACCGGTCCGTATCATATCATTCAAAAAGGACAGACTCACCGGCATGCCTTCCTTAAGCCCCAGAATATTCTGTTCAGCCACGTAAGCCACTGCTTCCATAGGATCCAGATCAACAACCGTCAGCAACGGATTCCCTGTGGATACAAAATCCCCGATTTCAATATGCTTTTCCTCAAGAACACCATCGTATGGTGCTGTTATTTCCGTATTTGCCAGATCAATTTCTGCCTGCTTTAAAAGCGTCCGGGCAGATTCTAATGCTGTTCTGGTCGTCGCGAGCTTAATCTTTGAGTTAAACCCTTTATTTGAAAGGGATTTTGCCGCATTATACTCAATCTCCGCCCGTGCAACATTCTCTTTTGCTTCTTTCACCCGCAGCGCACGATCCTTGACCTCTATTTTTGCCAAAACCTGATCTTTTTTTACAGTCGTCCCCTTGGGCACAAGAATCTCTGTGATTTTCCCACTCGTTTCAGCCCTTAAAACCGTTTCCCGAGAGGCTTGCGTACGACCGGTAATACTCAGTTTTTCTGTAATCATCTCTGTATTTAGCGGCTCAACACGCACAGACATCACGCTTGCCTCCGATTGTTTTCCGTCCCCATCCTGTTTTTCCACAGGCGGGAAAACAACAGCCGACACAACCCATAGCCCCACAGCAAGAGCTATAATTAAAGACATAACATAAGACGAGCGCATTTAACTTCTTTCTATTTTGAGAATCTCCTTACAAATATCCTGTTCTGCCCTCTTTTTCCAGTTTTCTTTTCTGCTATCATGTTTCTTTTAAAAGGAAAAAAGAATGACGGAAAAAAATGCATTTAACCCTAGAGAATGGACTTTTCTTGTAACTTTTCCATATCGCATAGGCTTATGGATGGCGCATCTTGACGAAGGCGGTGGCACCTATGCCAAAGAAGCCGAAATGAAAGCTCTGTCAGATATTATCCTGACCATAGAACAAAAATACAAAAATATCCCGTTTCTATTTTCCTTAACACAGGGTACCGTGGATTTTGCCAAAAACACCGCCTGTACAGATCTTGCCGCAGAAGACATGAAGTCTCTTCTAAGCGATACAAAAAAGCTCTTTGATCTCTTGAAAAACAACGCCACACATCAGGAGATTAATGTTTACAAAATCCTTTTGATTGATGTTGCTGAAGCCGTTGCAAAAGCGGCCGCAGACAGAGAATTTGGCGTACATAACCTATATGGCGGGCTCGACAAAGGCATTTTCGGGCTTCTTGCAAAACCCATGCGCCTCGGCCGCGGCCCAAAAGTCAGCCGCAAGGAAAAAGAAGCCATTAATGCCCTTATTGACGCGCTGGACGCCAATGAGATTATTCAAAAATGGGAATTGGATCCTTTTGGAACAAAATAACGAATTATTTCTAATTTTCATAATTTTATTGACTTCGCGAGCCAGTCTATTGTAAGGAAACTATATCCATAATAATACGTAACAACAGGAAAAGGCCCAGACCATGACCGCTACAACACCTAAAGAACAAAAAACCACCTACATTATAAACTTCAAACTCGATCCAAAATCCACCCTGGAAAAGTTAGGGGAACTTAATAAAATATTTAAAGACAGTGTAGTGTTTCAACTTAACGTTAATGGCGATACCATCTCTATAACAAGCGATAACGGATACGACCGATTAGTGGCGACAGAAACTGTTAAGGCACGCATATAGAGCGGCCATGAGATTGCATCAAAACCATTACCCCATTGAAATAAAATAAAAAAAACCATGACGGATATAACATCTGAGAAAAAAGAAACCATTCTTATAACCCCTTTAGACAAAAACGTGAAACTAAACCTCTCACAAGGCTTGGATACCGTTATGGCAAGTTTAAAGGAGCTTAAAAAAACCTTTGAAGGTGCTATAGACTTTTCGCTCGTCCTGCCTCAAGGTGGCATTGCGATCACAAGTAACAACGGATCGTATCAAACATACGCCAAACACACTGTTCAGGCACGCGTATTCGGCGGTCATAAAGTTGTATCAACACCGCTCGCCTCATTAACGTAAAAGGTATTTTACTTTTTATACCACGCCTGAAACATCAGAACGGTCCAAAGACGAAGCGCATGATCGCCCTTGCCGGCGCAATGCGCTTCCCAGCATCGGCGAATAGGAAGGGCTTTAAAAAAGCCGTCCGTTTCTATTGCTTTTTGATCCAGCAGCGCATCGGCCCATTCTTTTAACGGACCGCGCAGCCAGGCTGCAATTGGCGGCGTAAAGCCTTGCTTTGGCCGTTCAAACATATCCGTCGGCACATGACGAGCCAGCACCTGACGCAGCAACCATTTTCCGTGCTTACCCCTTATTTTCATATGTTCCGGCAATGCCCAGACATACTCAAACACGCGTTTGTCCAGAAAAGGCGAACGCCCCTCCAGTGAAACAGCCATAGTCGCACGGTCAAGCTTTGTTAGAATATCACCATTCAGATAAGACAGCGCATCTTTATACATCATGGTTTCAGCAAAAGAGAGACCTTCGAGGTCCCATGCCGGATCGTTTGCAGGATGGCGCGGTTCTTTTCCCTGAATGACGATATCTTCCGGCCTTTGCCACTGGCTCACCAGATGTCGATAGACCTCTTTCGTGTTTCTTTGAGGCAACAACCCGGCCAGTTTATGCATCCGCTCTCCGAATTGCGGCTGAGCAGACCGAATCCTGTCCCAATGCGCTACACTAACGCTTTGCATCAGCACCGATAACGTTTTTCGGGCAGGCCAGGGCAACATACGTGCTTTTTGCCAAACAGGCGGTACAACAACATGACGATTGTACCCCCCCAGCATTTCATCTCCACCATCGCCTGACAAGGCAACGGTCACATCCTGCCGTGCAAATTTGGACACAAGATAGGTTGGAATCTGGGACGGATCAGAAAACGGTTCATCATAATAAACCGGCAAATCGGGGATCACGTTCAGTGCTTCTTGTGCAGACACATAAAGTTCATGATGTTCTGTCCCGAGATGCGCCGCAATATCGGCTGCCTGCTGTGCCTCATCAAAACCTTTCTCATTAAACCCAATTGCATAGGTTTTAACAGGCTGCGAGGATTGCTTTTGCATCAGGGCCACAATCGTGCTGGAATCAATGCCGCCTGACAAAAAAGCCCCAAGCGGCACATCAGACATCATCCGATCTCCTACACATTGCGTCAGAATGTGTTCAAATTCATCAATATATTCTGTTTCATCCTTATCTATTACAAAGCGATCTTTCGCATCCCGTATGACAGATGGCATGTGCCAGTATAGCTGTGTTTTAGCATTTATATCATCCCCTGGCTTAAAAGCAGAAACAGGCAAAGATAAACGCCCGCCCGGCATTAAATGCCAGACATTTTTATAGATAGAAAACGGCGCAGGCACATAACCATAACGCATATAAAGCGTCAAACTCTCTCGATTAATCTCTGTTTCAAAATCCGGGTGAGCGGTCAGGGCTTTCAGCTCAGACGCCATCACCAGATTTTTTCCGGCCCAGCCAAAATAAAGCGGTTTTTTTCCAAAACGGTCCCGCACCAGATGCAGCACTTTTTCTTTTCGGTCCCACAAAATAAACGCAAACATGCCGTTAATTTTCTGGCAGGTCTGATTAAGCCCATACTGATCTATCGCACTTAAAAGAATTTCAGTATCCGAGCGACCTCTAAACATATGCCCCTGCGCCCGCAGATCCGCCTCCAAATCCTGATAATTATAGATCTCTCCGTTATAACTCACCACATAACGGCCAGAGGCAGACAACATCGGCTGATGCCCTTCGGGCGAAAGATCAAGAATAGCCAGACGGCGATGTCCAAGTGCAAGACCCTTTTCTTCGTCTTGCCATACCCCCGCACTATCCGGCCCACGATGCGCCAGCGCATCACACATTGCTGTTACACGAGACTTATTCTCCTGTACTGATATGCCTTTTTCAAACGAAAATAACCCAACTATTCCACACATTGCGCCTTGACTTCTTTCATAAAATGAACAGGTATATTTATACCCGCAAAACCTAAGAAGGAGCAAATAATGAGTCAAAAAGAAATTATAGACGGTTTACAAAAAATTCTGGCAGACAGTTTTGTCCTCTATTTCAAAACGCACTCCTACCACTGGAATGTCACAGGCCCGCAATTCAAAAGCCTGCACGACCTTTTCGGCGAACAATATGAAGAAATCTGGACAGCTACTGACGATATAGCAGAGCAAATCCGCGTTCTTGGTGAATTTGCCCCAAACAGTTTTCAAGACCTTTTGAACAAAGCCACGTTAAAAGAGGCCGAAAAAGCCCCTGACGCTGATACGATGGTTAAAATTCTGGCTGAAGATAATCTGGCACTGGCAAACAGCATGAAGCCCGTCCTTAATGTCGCCGCAGAAGCAGGAGACGAAAGCACCGTAGCCATGCTCTCAGACCGTATTACGGTGCACGAGAAAGCCGCCTGGATGCTTCGGAGTTCAGTTGGGCCCGGTTGTTGCTGCTAGACCAGCCAGAAATATCTAATGCATTTTGAGCGATCAGGCCTTGTATCGAATCCGGTCCGGTTTCGTTGAGATACTCTGCCAAAAAGGCCTGATCATCTTCATCCATTCTCTTTTGCCAATCACAGGCCAATCTTACACCTTGCGCCAGTCTGGCGCGGCTTTGTGATCCAAGCAGCTCTATCTGACGACGGAAATTTATCTGTTCACGTTCCCTTAAAGGCGCGTTCCCCGGCGCGGAAAGTGCTTCAAACAACAAATCTTCTAGTTCAAAATCATCCGGCGGAACACTCTGAACTTCCTTTTGCTCACGCTTTCGCACTTCGTTTATAGCATTCCGCCAGACAGACGCCTTCAAAACCGGCTTGTTTGGTGATAAAAAAGAGGCCGCCCGTCCGCGTTCATACACCGTTAATTCAGGGTAAAAAATTTGTTCCCTGACAGCATCATCAGATGCCATATAGAGAATACCGCAGCTAATCATCTTGAGATGATTCTCACGATCTTGCGGAAAGCGTCCGATATTCTCCAGCATATTTCTTAAGAAAAATTCTGAGATATGAAAAGCATCCTGAATTTTTTGCAATGGCGGTAAAGTCGTTTTAAACGCTTCATTCGCCTTTGTTTTAAGGCGCATATTCGCGACCGCAATATCATAGCCAACCGCTCTTAAAAACCCTTCCGGCCCGACTGTCTGTAACCTGTCTGCCCGCTGCGTTGCGCGCCCGATGAAGGTCTCTACATTCAAGCCTGAATGCCCCACAACCGCATACAGGATATGCTTTTTTAAAGCATACGGCATATTATAATTTTCAAGAAACTCCTTACATACGCCGTAACTGAAAATAGCATGATTAATCCTTTTTTCTTTTGCAATGTCCAGATGATCAAAATGGCTTTCCAGAAGACGCCCGACATCATGCCATAAAGCAGAGACCAGGAACCATTTCCTATATCCTGAGACCCGATCTTCTTTGGCAAAACGCAAAGCTTCTGTCACGTCTTTAAACAGGATATGACGTAAATCATGTCCTGAGGTCGCATAAGGCGCAAGGCTTCTAATACAGCAAAGCGTGTCTTTTACAACTCGGCAGGCGGTTTCTTTTCCCACCCTACTATTGGCCCAGTCATCCATTTCCCTGGATTTGTCATTATCGGGGTTCGCCATGTCCATGTAAGACGCATCGGAACGAAAATTGAAACGAAAACGTTCTACATCCAGACACAGGCCAGCAGAGACCGCCCAATAAATTTTTTCGGTTGCCCCCCGGTTAAAAATATCCATATAGTCTACATCATTGCCGTTCATGCCTTTTTGTCTAACACAGGCCAAAAGAAATATGCAATATGAAAAGGGAGAATTATAATGAACTGGACAGCCCCAAAAGACACCGCCTTTTTAGCTGTGGACATGACTTACGACTTTCTCCCCCCCAACGGGGCACTTATGGTTGAAAAGGGAGATGAGCTTATCCCTTTGATCAACGATCTCCTGCCCCATTTTGAAAAAAAGATATGGACCAAAGAGGAACACGCCCCAAACCATGCTTTTTTTGCCAGTTCCAGACAGAATGCCAAGCCACTTGATCTCGTAAAAACAGAATTCGGGGACCAGTTTTTGTGGCCCGATCACTGCATCAAGGACAGCAAAGGCGCAAAATTCCCCCCTGAGCTAGGCGTATCAGAAAAAGACATGATCATTGTCAAAGGGACTGATCCGTCTATTCATGCCTATTCCGCTTTTTATATGGATGATCGCAAAACCGTAATCCGTTATGAGGATGGCAAAACACTGACTGAAAAATTAACGGAAGAGCGCATCAAGACGCTCGTCGTATGCGGTCTGGCATACGATTTTTGCGCCGGCCTTACGGCTTATGATGCGGCAAAAGAAGGCTTTCGTGTGATCTTCCTGCGTGATCTGTCGCATGCTATCAATATTCCGCTTGAAAACGGAAAAAGCACCGTTGATATTATGGATGAAATGCTAAAAGAAGCAAATATCACCGTCACAACATCATCGGTGCTAAAAGATACGCTTTTTAAAAATCAGAATTTAGGTGTTAACTCAGAACCAGAAACAGTTCCCTCATAGCTAAAACCACAGTCTCCAGCAATCTCTGCCACGACATTTTCAGCAAAATGAATAGTACGGCAAGGAACCGCAACACCTTCTTCACATCTAACAACATCGTCAAATACATTAGAAAGACATTCTTCAGACGCATCATCGGCAACAACATCAAATACACAATACAATTCACATGGATCAATCGTTTCGTCCATTTTACCCTCTTTATAGTTACTGGTTTATATACTCAAATCAGCCATCAACAGCCGACCTTTTTTGTTGGAGAGGACGTTAACATAACTTTCACCCCATTTTCCAGATGTTTTATTTTGATTTCCTGAAAAAGTACAATTATAACAAAGATGAATTACATATTAGAAGAAGGGGACTACTTATGCTTACAATAAAAGGAAAAGCATTTAACGATTTTGTCAAAATGGCAATTTGTTCTTCTCCAGACGCACCACATAGAAAGCCTCGTCCAAAACGGGGGGCGTTAAGCAAAATTATAAAACACTGTATATCTCATCCAGACACCCCTCCAAGAGAAGACCTTTTTGCAATCCGTTCTTCCATACATGTTATATTTGACAAAAAAACGACTCATGAAGTGCTCGCGGATATCACACCAAAAGAATTAACGCCTGAAACCGTTTTAAAAGTCCTTATAAACCATCATTTTCACGTTCTAGGAAGAGACAGTAAATTTTTTACGCAAAACCCCCTTGATTACAGAGAGTATATAAAAAACGGTAGCGAAATAGAAACAGACGATGACACGACCCTCATCCCCAGAAGAGAAGGCGGTCCTGATTTCGCAACACTGGTTTTCTGTTGTTCAAATGAAGGAATACTTGCACGGCTAGGCATCCCTGACAACAAGGTTTATATCTTTAACAACGGACCTGTGAAGAATAAATGGTGTTTGAATAAAGGATGGCTTTCCGAGTACGTTCGTCCAGAAACGCCAGGTCTTTCTGAGAAAACACATGCCATTTCCCCCCCTGAAAACCAAGTTATAGAACTCTACGACACAAAAGAGGCAGCAGAGGCTATAAAATATGCAGCAAATATTGCGGATCTTAGAAGAAAATTACAAGAAACAGAAAAAAATCAGTCATTCGCAAAAACCAACACCATAGCCCCATTTTAAAGGCCAGATAGCTTATTTTTTTCTGATCTTACGCCAGTTAGCCACATTCCGGTTATGCTCTTTTAATGTACGGGCAAAAACATGACCGCCTGTGCCATTGGCTACAAAATAGAGATAGCTGTGCTCTTCCGGATTTAAAACCGCCTCTAGCGCGGGCTGGCCCGGATTAGCAATAGGGCCGGGCGGCAAGCCTGCATAAACATAGGTGTTATAAGGTGAGTCAAACGACAGATCCTTTTTTAAAAGCCTGCGCCCAAGCGGCCCTTTCCCGTCATTTTTCGGTTCGCCCTTTGTCAAAGCGTAAATCACCGTCGGATCAGATTGAAGTTTCATGCCTTTTCTTAAGCGGTTTATAAACACACCAGCGACCTTTTTACGCTCTCCCGCTACGCCGGTTTCTTTTTCCACGATAGAGGCCAGAATAACCGCTTCTTCTTTGGTTTTGATCGGCAAGCCCTGCGCACGCTTTGCCCAGAGCCTATCCAGCGTTTCAGTCATGGCGGCCTGCATCTGAGCAACTTTATCCAGGCGCGTTTCGCCCTTTGTGTAATGGTATGTTTCCGGCAGCAAAGAACCTTCGGCAGGCCGTTCTGCAATATCTCCGCTCAGCTCTTCTTCCTTTTGAAGAAGAGTAACAACTTCAAAACTCGTCAAACCTTGTGGGATCATAATAGAGCGATCAAAAACATCGCCTTTTTCAAGTTTGGTAATAACGTCTTTTACAGACACCCCGGGCAAAAAGAGATACTCGCCCGCTTTTAATAAAGGCCCTTTTTTCTGAACTTTCAACACAACCTTAAAGAAAAACGCACTGGATATAACCTCTTCTTCTTTTAGCTGTTCAGCAATAGCATTGACAGAGGTCCCCCGCTTAATAAAAACATGCTTTTGCTCTGTCAAAGGACCTGGCAAAGTATGATAGCGAAAACCGTAAGCACTCCCTACAGCCAGAAGAACACCAATGATAAAAAGAAAAGCAAAAAAGGCCGGTATAACCCGCACCATATCAGATGCGCCTCATGACAAGTGACGCATTCGTCCCGCCAAAACCGAATGAATTGGACAGGGCAATATCAACCACCTTTTCCTTGGCTTTGTGCGGCACAAGATCAATACCTTCGCATTCCTCAGATACATTTTCCAGATTAAGCGTTGGCGGTATAACCCCAGTGCCAATCGTTTTGAGTGCATATATAGCCTCAACAGCCCCGGCAGCACCAAGCAAATGCCCCACTGCTGATTTCGTTGAAGACATGGTAACCGTATCAAGGGTCTGCCCAAACAGCTTTTTAACCGCACCGCATTCGATGCCGTCACCAGCCGGTGTAGATGTACCATGCGCGTTAATATAGTCTATCTGTTCGGGATTAACCTGCGCACGATCAAGCGCAGCCTTCATGGCACGATAACCACCGCTGCCACCCGGTGCAGGCGATGTAATGTGATAGGCATCACCCGATAGGCCATAGCCTATAATCTCACCGTAAATCTTCGCCCCTCTGGCCTTCGCATGCTCATATTCTTCCAGAACAACGATACCAGCCCCTTCTGCAATCACGAAACCATCACGATCTTTATCAAACGGTCTGGACGCATCACCTGGCGCATCATTATAAGATGTGGAAAGCGCACGCGCCGCAGCAAAAGAAGAAACGCCGAGCCGGTTCACAGCCGCTTCAGCACCACCAGCGACCATAACATCCGCATCACCAAACATAACAAGGCGTGCAGCATCACCAATCGCATGAGTGCCCGTTGCACAGGCTGTCACAACGGAATGATTTGGCCCTTTAAAACCATATTTAATAGACACATGACCGCCCGCCAGATTGATCAGCATGGCAGGCACAGAAAAAGGAGACACACGGCGTGGTCCTTTTTCAAAAAGTGTCATGGAAGTATTGTAAATAGTCTGTAGACCACCTATGCCAGCACCGATCAGAACACCTGTACGTTCACGGTCTTCTTCCCCGTCCGGCATCCAGCCAGCATCTTCAACAGCTTCCTGCGCTGCAGCGAGCGCATATAATATGAAGGTGTCAATTTTTCTTTGCTCTTTCGGCACAAGAAAATCATCAGGATTAAAAGCCCCTTGCACATTTTCATCTTCTGAAACGAAAGGGACCATACCAGCCACCTGAGACGCAATATCCGACGCATCAAAGCGCGTAATTTTGCGAATACCGCTCTGCCCGCTAGTAATAGCAGACCAATTGTGTGATACCCCCACACCAAGGGGGCTCACCATGCCCATTCCGGTCACGACAACACGTCTCATTTGATCTGCTCTTTTTTAGTTTATAAAACGATCTGCTTGTAAAAATTAAGCAGCGTTTTCTTTGATGAAATTAACGGCATCGCTAACAAGCTGGATTTTTTCAGCAGCGTCATCAGGAATCTCAACACTGAATTCTTCCTCAAACGCCATCACGAGTTCCACTGTATCCAGGGAATCTGCACCAAGATCATCAATAAAGCTTGCATCTTCAGTTACTTTATCTTCTTCAACGCCCAGATGCTCAACGACGATCTTTTTTACGCGATCAGCAATGTCACTCATAGTTCTTTTCCTATATCTGTTATTAAAAAAACAAGTTTTCTCCAATCATCCCTAAAGATGACTCTCTCAGAGTTGAGGCAGGAACATAATCACCCGTTTGCCTAATTGCAAGAGATTTTGTTAGCTCTAGCACAAGACCAAAGGTTTTCTGAAATTATATCAATACGTTGTCCTACCAAAAATGTGGATAAGAAAGACTTTTATCAGGCCTTCCCCTCCAAAAAACGTCTTAAATCATTGCCATACCGCCATTCACATGAAGCGTCGCGCCCGTCACATAAGCCGCTTCTTCACTGGCAAGATAAACGACCGCCGCCGCAATATCGTCCGGTGAACCGATCTTCCCGGCTGGAATATTACGGTTAATCGCTTCTTTTTGCGCATCGGTCAATACGCTCGTCATATCTGATTCAATAAAGCCCGGCGCCACACAGTTAACCGTGATACCGCGGCTGGCTATTTCCTGTCCCATCGCTTTCGACCAGCCAATCATACCCGCTTTGGAGGCCACGTAGTTACATTGCCCCGGATTGCCCGTTACACCTACGACAGACGCAATATTAATGATACGTCCGTTTCTGCGCTTCATCATGCCGCGCTGGACAGCTCTTGCGAGTTTAAAAGGTGCACTTAAATTAACATCCAAAACTTGCTGCCATTCTTCATCCTTCATCCGCATGGACAGATTATCCCGCGTCAACCCGGCATTATTCACAAGAATGTCAATCTGGCCCATAGCCTCCTCAGCCTGCTTCACAAGCGCTGTCACGCTTTCAGAATCGGATAAATCGGCTGGTAATACATGACCCCGGCCACCTAATTCGGAGGCCAGCATTTTCAGCTTTTCTTCATTACGGCCAGACAGCCCTACAACAGCCCCTTGCGCATGTAAGGCCTTTGCAATCGCGCCGCCTATGCCGCCCGTAGCCCCCGTCACAAGCGCTGTTTTTCCAGTTAAATCAAACATGTTTTATCCTTTCAGTTTTTCTATCAGACTTTCGATCTGCGCAGAGGTTCCAACAGATGAAACCTCTATATGCCGATCAATCCGCCGCACAAGGCCAGATAACACTTTTCCGGCACCAAGTTCAATCGCTTCTGTAACGCCCTGATCTTTCATCCAAAGCACAGATTCTCTCCAGCGTACACGGCCTGTCACCTGCGCCACAAGATACGCCCTGATCTGTTCAGGATCGCTTGTTGCCTGCGCCGTTACATTAGCCACAACAGGCACGACAGGCACTGTAATTTTTGTATTGGACAAAGCCTCTTCCATAACTTTTGCGGCTGGCGCCATCAAGGTGCTATGAAAAGCCGCACTAACTGGCAGAACAACCGCACGCTTTGCCCCCCGCGCACAGGCCATTTCAATCGCAAGTTCAACCGCCTGCTTATGCCCGCTGATCACAACCTGCCCCGGCGCATTGTCATTTGCGGCCTGACAAACCAGCCTGCCACCTACCTGTCTTGTTATATCTTCAGCAATCAACTCAACCGCCCCCATATCAAGCCCCAATATCGCAGCCATAGAGCCCACACCAACCGGCACAGCTTTTTGCATGGCCTGTCCCCGCGTCCTTAAAAGACGTGCCGCATCAGCGAGATCAAAAGCCCCGGCCGCTGTCAGTGCCGCATACTCACCAAGAGAATGCCCCGCTACAAAAGAGGCGATATCCTTCACCTCAAGCCCGGCTTCCTCTTTCAAGACATTCACGACCGCCATTGACACCGCCATCAAAGCCGGCTGCGTATTTTCGGTAAAGTTAAGCTCATTCTCCGTCCCTGTCGTCATAAGCTTAAACAGATTTTGCCCCAACGCCTCATCAACACAGTCAAACACCTCACGCGCTGCTGCAAAAGAATCAGCAAGATCATGCCCCATGCCTAAAAACTGGGACCCTTGCCCTGGAAAGATAAGTGCTCTTGTCATCCGTTATTGCCTTTACTCTTGTTTGTCTTTTTTACAGTAGCCAATCTATAAACCTCAAACATATTTGTCTACCGTCCTTTGATGCAGACCAACAGTATTCGATTGAAAAAATGTAAATTTTATGAGATATTGGAACTAATCTTTATAAATGGAATATTGCAGGTGTGTTGCGTTTCTTAAGAAAGAATCCGGGAAAGAGCCTTCCGGCAATAAAGCTCTTATCTTCGTATTTAATCTCGGCGGCCCTAGAATCATAGAGGGAGTTTTGATAATGGAAAAAAATACTGGGATGGAGAATAATTATGAGCTGTTCAATTATACACAAAGACATTCAAACGGTTTTGGAAGAGACAAGTGCCGTCTACTCCATGATCTGCCACCGCGGCGAACGCCCTAACACGGATTATGCAGGATACACCTGCCACTTGGCCCTTAACCGGTTCAAGAAGCTGTTAAACGACCCCAACCTGACATCAGACAAACTGGAAAGCCTTATGCGCAAGGCCGCGCGCAAGCAAGCCACACGGAATATGGGGCAAGACTGGAGCAGTCTAATGGCACGCTACATCGAGAAACAGGCCAACCTGAATTAGCCAAAGTTCAGGCAGGGTAAAGCCGCTCTTTTGGTTAGGGAGAGCGGCTTTCATCCTGTTCCATGTGATATGTTCTATTAATAATAGTAAGCTAACACCCTACTTTTCCCTTGCTTTTCAGAACTTAAATCGTATATATACGCGCATCTATATATTTAGATGTAAACATAACCTCGCTGGAAGATCTGTCTGTTCATTGTGACCTGCAGAGGCTTTCAGCTTCACCCGGCTTAACAAAAAAGCGCCGGGATTAGAAACCGAGAGGAGACTATAAAAATGGCTTTTTATGAAACCGTGTTTATTGCACGGCAAGAGCTCTCGTCATCGCAAGTCGAAGCCTTGACTGAGCAATTCTGCACTGTCCTTAAAGACAATGGTGCAAAAATCCACAAAACCGAACAATGGGGCTTGCGTACGCTTGCATACCGTATCAAGAAAAGCCGCCGCGGCTTTTACGTGCTGATCGAAAGTGATGCGCCTGCTGCTGCGCTTCATGAGATGGAACGTCAGATGCGCCTTCATGAAGATGTTTTACGCTACATGAGCATCAAGGAAGAAGAACTCTCTACAGGACCTTCTGTTATTCTGGACAAAGACAGAGACAACAGAGATGACAACAGAAATGACAGAGATGACAACAGAAATAAAAATACGAAGGAGGCCGCGTAATGAGTGCTGCAGATGTACCTACACCAAAACGTCCGTTTTTCCGCCGTAAAAAGACATGTCCTTTTAGCGGTCCGAAAGCCAAAAAAATTGACTGGAAAGATGAAAAACTCCTTTCCCACTATATCTCTGAGCGCGGCAAAATGATCCCTAGCCGAATCACGGCGGTATCCCAAAAGAAACAACGTGAACTGTCTCAAGCGATCAAGAGAGCCCGTTATATGGCGCTCCTCCCTTACGTTCGCCTTGAAAATGACGGATTCCAGAAAAGACAAGGAAGGATGTAAAAAATGGCAACAGAAGTTATCCTTTTAGAACGCATTGAAAATCTGGGCCAAATGGGCGATACGATAAAAGTAAAACCGGGCTACGCACGGAATTACCTTTTGCCGCAGAACAAAGCCTTGCGCGCCACAAAAAGCAATCTCGCTTATTTTGAAACACAGCGTAAAACACTGGAAGCACAAAATCTGAAGAGAAAAGAAGAAGCCGAAAAAGTAGCCAAAACGATTAACGGCACAAAAGTTGTTATCATACGTCAGGCTGCTGAAGGCGGACAACTTTACGGTTCAGTAACATCCCGTGACATTGTGGAAGCTGTAACAGACGCTGGCATCAAGGTCGAGCGCAGCCAGATTCAACTGAATCAAAACTTCAAACTGATTGGCCTGTTCCCCGTGGACATCGCCCTTCACCCGGAAGTCAAAGTGCAGATCACTGTAAATATCGCACGCTCTGAAGAAGAAGCCACGCTTCAGGAAAAATCTGGCAAAGCTCTCGTCGCTGGCGATGATCACGCAGATACCAATGCCAACGCACTCGAAGAAGCCGATGCAGCTAAAGAGGCTCTTCTAGAAGAAGACGCACTGGAAGCTGAAAAAGCACGTGCCGCCGATGAAGCCGCTGAGGCCGCTGAAGCTGAAGAAAAAGCCAAAGTCAAAGCGGAAAAGAAAGCAGCTAAAGAAGCTAAAAAAGCAAGCGAAGATACGGATACTCCGGAAGACGAAAAAGAGACAGTCGAATCGTAGCTTTTTATAATTCCAGAATATGAGAACCGGGGTACTCCACACCCCGGTTTTTTTATCTTTTGTTTTTTATTTACGCTCTTTCACAAGCGTGCTACACAACTTTAAAAATCATAAAGAAACAGGAAAAATAATGTCTTTTACACGCGATACGTTTAATAGAATAGCCTCACAGATTAAAGACACCCTACTATACGGGGCAAGCACCCTGGGCACGCCAGATGCCCTTCGACATACATTTTACTGGGGAACCCCAACCTTTGAAAAAAATCATCTAATGCTGTTAGAGACACAAGATCTAAAAGGGGCATGGATAAGAAGCTCTCTGTTCCTCGATATGCGCTATGATCATTTAGGCTTTCCTGAACTCAACGCACATATACTCGTTGCAGATATCAAAGCAGAAGAGCCGGATGGCATTACCGTTTTTGTCGATATTTCTAATGAGAGAGATGCACACGAACAAGTTATAACAAACTGGATAAATCAAGTGTTTCAGAAACACAATCCCACTTAAACACCTTAAGATAAAGTGTAAGCGTTTCGCCTTTTTATGACATCTCTGACAGAGAACCTGTGCACAGATAAATAGCAGGAGTCTTTGTAAACGAGCTGTTTAAGCGCTACGATCCGCCTCAAGCACACTTTGAGCAAATGTTTAAAGCCGCAAAGCTCAACGCAAAATAAATCTGTCCCCGTAATTCACCTGTGTGATAGAATATTTTCTGGTTTTTTACGTCCAGCTTCTGTTATCACTTGTCATCATGAATATGCCTATAGCCGCCATACGGGATGAAGAGTCCGTCATTTCCTTAAACAAGGAAGACAACATAGAAACACCCTACCGCACTCTGCCCCATAATCTCGAGGCAGAACAGGGGTTGCTTGGCTCTCTTCTGGTGGATAACAGAACGCAGGAAAAAGTAGGCGACCTGATACGAGCAGAACATTTTTTTGCGCCAGCGCACCAAAGAATTTATGAGGCTATCGTCACGCTTATTGAACGTGGACAAAGCGCATCTCCGGTAACATTAAAAAATTATTTCGAGAAAGACGCCGACCTTGAGCATGTTGGCGGGGCTGAGTACCTTGCCGATCTTGCGGGAAGCATCGTGACCGTTGTCAATGCCAGAGACTATGCACAGACGCTGTTTGATCTGCATTTAAGGCGTGAACTTATTGAGCTCGGTGAAACTATCGTCAATGATTCTTTTAACCACACGCTGGATCAAGATGCCAATGATACGATTGAAAGCGCAGAAGCACAGCTCTTTAAACTTGCAGAAACCGGTGAGGCCAAGGGCGGATTTCACACATTAAAAGATTCTGTCGCCGCCGCTATTGAAATTGCAGAGCAAGCCTACCATGCAGACGGACAGGTGAGCGGCGTTACAACAGGCCTGCGCGATCTTGATCAAAAGCTCGGGGGATTACACCCCTCTGACCTGCTCATTCTGGCCGGACGGCCTTCCATGGGAAAAACAGCCCTTGCAACAAATATTTCTTTCAGTGCCGCTAAAGCTTACGCGCAAAGCGGCGGCAAGGAAGGTGCTATCGTCGCGTTCTTCTCACTCGAGATGTCCGCCGATCAACTTGCCGCCCGTATTCTGGCAGATCAGGCCAATATTTCAGGTGACGCCATTCGTAAAGGCAATATCAAGGAAGAGGATTTCCGTGCCTTTGCCCAGGCCAGCCAGTTTTTAAGCCAAGTACCTTTATATATTGATGATACACCGGCCCTTTCCATTGGCGCGGTCAGAACACGGGCACGCCGCCTGAAACGTCAAAACGGCCTTGGCATGATTGTTGTCGATTATCTGCAGCTCCTGCGCGGTTCAGGTTCCCGCCAGTCTGAATCAAACCGTGTCCTTGAAATTTCCGAGATCACGCGTGGCTTGAAAGCTATTGCAAAAGAACTGGAGGTCCCTGTCCTTGCGCTGTCACAGCTTTCCCGTGCGGTTGAACAACGCGAAGACAAACGCCCGCTGCTCTCTGACCTTCGTGAATCCGGCTCTATCGAACAGGACGCAGACGTTGTGATGTTCGTCTATCGTGAAGAATACTACCTCTCACGTGAGGAGCCCTCACAAAGAGGGAACGAAAGCATTGAGAAATTCAACGAACGTTATGAGCAATGGTCTCAAAGGCTACAGGACAGTGCCAATGTCGCTGAAGCGATTGTAGCCAAGCAACGCCACGGCCCGATCGGTATCGTTCGCACCTATTTTGATCCGAATTATACCCGATTCTCGGATCTGGATCAGACACATAACGAATAGCATCAGACGCATCCCCCTGAGTTAACTCTGAAATTTCGGTTTTCTTTGTCTTGGGAACGAGAATTTGTTAATATATTGTTAACGCTAAAAAGAAGAGTTTGATGAGGGACCAATGAGACAAGACCCGGACAACATAATCGGCGTTGGTAGCCATTCTCACCTGTTGAGAACAACATTCTCACATGCCAGTGATATTATCGGTCTGATTGCCTCTGGTCAGAACCTTGTCGTCCACTTCGTCGATCAGAATAACCCTGTTTCAGACCTCATGAAAACGCATACAGAAGAAGCGTTGAAAGCGTTTGACGGCAAGGCGCATATGGTCGAAATTGATATCGCCGCACAGCCTCATCTTGCAGAAAGCATGATGACGGATATGCATTGCCCGCCAGAAATCCAACTTTTCAGTCAGGGAAGTAAGATTGATTGTCTTCAAGGCTTACATCATCCAGAAACACTTCTTCACACAATACAGGATGCCTTTGATCGACAACAGTTCGTTTCAACACAAAAACGTATGCCGATTGTCGCATGAGCATTGAAACATATGCCTCTTCACGCCTGATCATTAGTATTGACGCTTTGCGAGAAAACTACCGGCAACTCACTGGTGCCGTAGACAATTATCAATGCAAGGTCGCAGGCATTGTTAAAGCCAACGCCTATGGCCTTGGTATAGAAGATATTTTACCCGTTCTGGAATCTGAAAATTGCCCGTTCTACTTCGTTGCAACACCCGACGAAGGCTTGAAAGTCCGGCATTACACGCAAAAACCGGTCGCTGTTTTAAACGGTCTGTTTCACGGCGCAGAATCCCTTTACGTTCAGCACAATCTGACCCCTGTTCTAAACAGCCCGGACGATCTGGAACGCTGGCGGAACATGGGCCTTGTACAAAACAACCGCCTACCAGCCATTTTGCATTTTGATACAGGGATGAACCGGCTCGGCTTCAAAGAAAAAAATCACCCTGAAAATCTGGACGGCATCACACCTACCGCGATTATAAGTCATTTTGCCTGTGCGGATGAAAAAGATCATCCCATGACTAAAGCACAATTTAGCGCTTTTATGGCCATAGCAGAAAAATATATACACTACGGATCAATTTTAAGCCTTAGCAATTCATCAGGGCTATTTAGAGACAATCGTTATCACTTTAATATGGTACGTCCCGGCATGGCACTTTATGGCCTTAACCCAACACCTGAAACAGCCAATCCCATGAATCCCGTTGTGAGTCTGGAGGCAAAAGTTCTTCAAGTTCAGGAAGTTAATGCAGGTGAGACTGTAGGATACGCTGCAAGTTTCACCGCCCCTAAAAATACAAAAACGGCCACAATATCAATAGGCTACGCGGATGGTTTCTTACGATCCGGCAGCAACAAAGCAACCTTATACTGGCAGGGACACCCCTGTCCCGTTCTGGGCCGCATATCCATGGATCTTGTCTCTGTCGATCTTGGCCATATTTCAGGCCCGCACCCGGTTCCCGGAGACTGGCTTGAAGTCATCGGCCCACACCAGTCGGTTGACACCCTCGCCAGCAAGGCCGGTACCATCGGATACGAAATCCTGACCAGCCTTGGATCACGCTGCGAAAGACGTGTGATCGACAGGCATAAAGAACAGGAAAAGAAAATAAAAATCGTATAATTAAAGACGTTAACCTTTTATTCGTGATAGAGTCTTATTCTCTGGTAGAACTTTTACTCATCTTCTTTTGAGACTATGATCATCACATGACTGGTAAAACCGCACTTTTTGAAAAAATCAAAAGCTACAATCCGAAGATGGATTTCGCCCTTATTGAGGAAGCTTACGATTTCGCCTCACAAAAACATGAGGGGCAGAAACGCGCTTCCGGCGACCCCTATTTTATGCATCCGGCGGAGGTCGCCTCCATTCTGGCCGATATGCATATGGATCAGGACACGCTGATCACGGCTTTACTACATGATACCATTGAAGATACTGACACCACATCGGAAGACATTGAAAAACAGTTTGGTAAGAATGTCGCCACCCTTGTGAACGGTGTCACTAAACTGACCCGCATTGAAAGCCAGACCGTTGAAGGCAAGCAAGCCGAGAATTTTCGCAAACTCCTGCTCGCCATGTCTGAGGATATAAGGGTTTTGCTGATTAAACTGGCCGATCGTATCCACAACATGCGCACGATTGAGTTCATTGCCAAGCCCCCCAAAAGGCGACGGATTGCGAGAGAAACCCTAGACATTTACGCACCGCTCGCCGAACGGATCGGCATTCACAAATTCAAGCTGGAACTGGAAGACCGCGCCTTTGCGCAACTTAACCCCGAAGCCCGGGAAAGCATTACAGCCCGCCTGTCTTTTCTTCGAAAAGAAGGTATCGACATGGTCAAACAAGTCATTGATGAGCTGGAAGAAATCCTAAAAGAAGCCGGGCTTGAGGCAAAGATCACAGGGCGTGAGAAAACACGCTATTCAATCTGGAAAAAAATGCAGCGCAAAAATGTTTCTTTTGAGCAGCTCTCTGACATTATGGCTTTCCGTACTGTTGTCAAAACGATTGAGGATTGTTACTGCGTTCTCGGCATTATTCACTCCAAATACCCAACCGTGCCAGGCCGCTTTAAAGACTACATTTCAACGCCAAAACAAAATGGATACAAATCCATTCACACAACCGTTATTGGCCCCCAGAACCAACGGATTGAGATCCAGATCAGAACTGATAAAATGCACGAAGAAGCCGAGCTTGGTGTTGCCGCACACTGGGCCTACAAGCAAGCCTCTTTGGAAGCCTCGCTTGAAGATGCCAAAAAATACAGGTGGATGCGCGAACTTCTTGAAATTCTGGACCAGGAACAGCAACCCGAAGACTTCCTTGAAAACACAAAAATGGAGCTGTTTCAGGATCAGGTCTATGCCTTCACACCACGCGGCGACCTCATAGAACTGCCGAGCGGGGCAACCCCCATTGACTTTGCCTACGCTATTCACTCTGATGTCGGGAACAAATGTGTAGGGGCTAAAATCAATGGCCGGATTACACCGCTCAACACCAAACTGCAAAACGGTGATCAGGTCGATATTATCACGGCAAAGACACAGCATCCTTCCCCAACATGGGAACGTTTTATCGTAACCGGCAAGGCACGTTCTCATATCAGACGTTTTATACGCCAGCAACAACGCGATCAATATGTATCGCTTGGCAAAGCCATGCTTCAAAAAATCTTCCGCGTTGAGGATTACACCTTTGCAGAAAAGGCCGTGAACGAAGTTTTAGAACAATTCAAAGCCGAAGAAGCCGACGATATCTTTGCCGGCATCGGCTCAGGCAACATCGTTGCACGCGATGTGTTCAAAGCAATATTCCCGGGCCATCAGGCACAAAGCAATAAAAAGCCTTCTGATGAATTCAAGGCCATGCAACCACCCGGCAAAATGAGACGGGACAACGCGCCTATGCCTATTAAAGGGCTCATTCCCGGCATGGCTATGCACTTCGCCCGCTGTTGCCACCCCCTTCCTGGCGATAGGATCGTAGGCATTGTCTCAACCGGCAAAGGCGTTACAATTCACACGATTGACTGTGAAACGCTCGAACAGTTTGCAGATACACCGGAACGCTGGCTTGATGTTTCATGGGGCGAAGGACCGGACACACCGGAAGCCCATGTCGGACGGCTGGAAGTCACTATTACACATGATTCAGGCTCATTAGGAGCGGTTTCTACCGTGATTGGCAAGAATGGCGGAAACATCAATAATCTGAAAATCACAAACCGCACAATTGATTTCTGGGATCTCCTGCTTGATGTTTACGTCAATGACACAAAGCACCTCAACAACATTATAGCCGCTTTACGCGCCACCCCGGAAATCGTCAGCGTCGACCGTGCCAGAGGCCGCTAAAAACGATAAGATTCGAAGAATCGAAAGAAACACGCGCAATAGCTAAAATAAAAAGTTTACACCACAGAAAAAACAGCGACAAAAAAGCTTTATAAAATACTGTTTTTTATCTGCGGCTGTGCTATAGAAGCATCAGTTTGTCTCAGATGGAGATTTTCTTACCTTGTTTAAACGGCGCAATCCCAGAACACCCCTGCAAAAAACCAGGGAACTTTTCTGGCCCAGCATGGGCTGGATAAGGATGTGCAAGTATGTTTACCGCCGTATTATCAGACTCTCTGACACGACTCATAGCATCGCTGCCGGCATTGCATCCGGTGCTTGCGTTTCCTTTACACCTTTTGTCGGCGTCCATTTTATTCAAGCCCTTCTTATCTCTTATTTTATAAGAGCAAACTACATGGCAGCCGTTATCGGCACCTTCATAGGCAACCCATGGACTTTTCCCTTCATGTGGCTTCTTGCGTGGAAAGTCGGCGTGGTCGTTATGGGCTGGGCCGGTGCCTCAAACTTTGCAACACTCCCTGATGAAATGTCTTTTTGTGTTCTGTGGGAGATTGTAAAAGAGCAGCCTTTCAAGCTTTTCCTGCCTTGGACAATCGGCAGTTATATATGCGCCACATTCTTCTGGCCCATCTATTATGGCATCGCATACTATTTTGTCAGAAACGCAAAAATTGCCCGGAAAAAATATATGCTCTATAAAATGCATGAAACCGCCCGTACAATTACAGGACAAACTGAATAAATGATTATCGGTCTTGGGACAGATATAACAGACATAAACCGTATCACAAAAACACTGGAACGGTTTGGCAACCGCTTCATAGAACGCTGTTTTACCGATGCCGAAATAGAAAAAGCGGAAAGCCGGAAAAAAGCCGGCACACATATTGAGACCTATGCCAAACGTTTTGCCGCAAAAGAAGCGTGCGCCAAAGCACTTGGTACCGGTTTTTCATCCGGTGTTACCATGAAAAATATCGGCGTTGTCAATGATGCTTTAGGAAAACCGGAAATCATCCTGACCGGCGGCGCAAGAAAAAGGCTTGAAACCCTGACACCACAAGGCCAATCAGCCCGCATTCTCTTAAGCTTGAGCGATGAGCCACCCATCGTAAAGGCGCAAGTAATCATAGAAAGCCTCTAGCCTTCTCTGTACATATGGTTTAGAAATATGATCTTTCGTAATTGATGAAGTGCAAAAAAATACAATGACATCTGAACTAGAAAAAGAACAACCAGACAAAACAGCGTTGAACAACACAAAAAATAAAGACAGTTGGACTGAAACCGGAAAAACAGCCGCCATAGCCATCTTGCTGGCTATATTAATCCGCATTTTTCTGTTCCAGCCTTTTAATATTCCTTCCGGCTCCATGGTACCAACTCTGCTGGTTGGTGATTACCTGTTCGTCTCCAAATACGCCTATGGTTACAGCCGTTATTCCTTTCCCTTTGGCTTAGGGGGATTTGAAGGCAGAGTCTGGGATAAGGAACCGGCACGCGGCGATATCGTCGTTTTTAAGCTGCCGACTGACACCTCTGTCGATTACATCAAACGTGTCATTGGCTTGCCAGGCGACAAAATTCAGCTCATCAATGGTCGGCTGTTTATAAACGGCGAGAAAGTAGAACGCAAAGCAACGGGCTTGAAACGCTTCACGAACATCTATGACCAGACCGTAGACGTTACAGAATATATTGAAACACTGCCGGGCGGTGTAAAGCATACGATCTACGAAACAAATGATATCAGCCCACTGGACAATACAAAAGAAATTGTCGTACCGGAGGGGCATTACTTCATGATGGGCGATAACAGAGACAATTCAAGGGACAGCCGCGTCTCAGATCTTGTTGGCTTTGTACCTTACGAGAATCTGGTTGGAAAAGCCCGGTTTATTTTCTTTTCTACAAATAACAAAGCAGGTATTTACGAGTTCTGGAAATGGCCTTTTGCCATACGTTATAGCCGCCTTTTTGACGCTGTAGGCCCTTAAAAATAAGAGAATTAGTCGTATGCACAGTAAAAAAAATAATCTAAATCCCCTGCAAAGCGCGCTAGACTACAGCTTCAAGGACAAATCCCTTTTACAAAAAGCCTTAACGCACTCAAGCACAGGGCCTGAAAACAATGAGAGACTGGAATTTTTAGGTGATCGTGTTCTGGGCCTCATCATGGCGGAAGCCCTTTTAGAACGCTTCCCAGAAGAACATGAGGGCGATCTGGCTAAACGGCACGCGGCCCTTGTCTGCGGAGAAATGCTTGCCGAAATCGGGCAGGAAATAAAGCTCGGCGATTACATCCATTTTTCCCACGCCGAATATGCGTCCGGTGGCCCAAAGAATGACAAACTCGTTGCCGATGCTATGGAAGCTACTATTGGCGCTATCTTTTTAGACAGCAACTTTCGGACATGCCGAAATCTTCTTGCTACATTGTGGGGACAACGCATTGATACCATGAAAACCCCGCCGCGTGACCCCAAAACACAATTGCAGGAATGGGCACAAGCCAGAGGCCTCCCCGTCCCTTCCTATGAAATCGTGAATAAAGAAGGCCCTGACCACGCCCCCGTTTTTGAAATAGAGGTGCAGATGAAACACCATGATCCAGTCCGCAGAAAAGGAACATCACGCCGGGACGCTGAAAAAGAAGCCGCCAACGCCTTGCTGGAACATATCGGAGTTAAATGAGCTATATGATGCCTGAAGACAATAAGCAACAATTCGGTTTTATCGCCGTCATAGGCCCGCCAAACGTTGGAAAATCAACGCTGGTAAATAAGCTTGTCGGCACGAAGGTCTCTATTGTCTCTCCAAAAGTACAGACAACACGTTCCCGCGTTCTGGGCATTACAATACACGACAACAGCCAACTCGTTTTTGTTGATACACCGGGCATCTTCCTCCCTAAACGAAATTTTGACAAAGCCATGGTCAATGCTGCATGGGATGGCGCACTGGAGGGAGATTTCATTATGTTGATGATTGATGCCTCAAAAGAAGACGATCCCCGTCTTTCACACATCATAAAGGGACTTAAACAGAAAAAAGCGTCTGAGCCCGTCATCCTGCTGATGAACAAAATAGATAAAATCAGACCGCAAGCGCTGCTTGCCCTGTCTCAAAAACTAAACGATCTCTACCCGTTTCATGCCACCTTCATGATCTCGGCTTTGAAGAATAACGGCGTAGACGACCTAAAATCATTTCTGGCAAAAGAAGTCCCCCACGGACACTGGATGTTCCCCGAAGATCAAATTTCTGATATGCCAGCAAGACTGCTTGCCGCTGAAATCACAAGAGAACAGGTCTACCTCCAGTTAAACAAAGAAATCCCTTATGCCGTAAGCATAGAAACAGAAAACTGGGAACAATTTGACAATGGCAGCATTCGCATTTCGCAAATTATTTATGTACACAGAGACAGTCAAAAAGCCATTTTGCTGGGCAAGGGCGGTGCACAAATAAAAAAAATCGGCGAACAGGCGCGCATTGAACTTGAAAAAGAACTGGAAGAAACCATCCATCTAAAGCTTTTTGTAAAAGTAAAAAAGAACTGGGATGAAGACCCTGATCACTACACAGATTGGGGATTGCAGTTCCGTTAGCCGCAGAAAAGGCGGCCGGCTCTGTGTGGATAATCCTATCTTTTTTTTTCCTTTCTCTAGCCTGAAAAAATCTCGTCTGATATAAACACTCTTATCGCTGTGAGTTTAAAAAAAATCACGTGTGGTTGGACCCCATCTTCAATCAGATTGATCGGTGGTTTTTCAATCACCTGATCCTTATTTATGTGGGAGAAAATAGGAAATGAGTTGGACCGATGAACGTGTTACGCTTTTGAAACAACTTTGGGGCGAAGGAAAAACAGCGGCTGAAATTGCCAAGGTTCTGGGTGACGGTGTTACACGTAATGCTGTTATCGGGAAAGCCCACCGTCTGAAATTGTCTGGACGCGCTTCTCCCATTCAACAAAATAAGAAAACTAAAGCTACACAGACGCGGGAAAAATCAGTTTTGCAGGATAACAGTAAAGGGGCTTCCTTTGCTGCAGAAAAGGCACCACGTTCCGGCGGTGTAAAAATGGCTGATCTGAAAGACCGTATGTGCCGCTGGCCTATTGGCGACCCACGGGACAAGAATTTTGTTTTTTGCGGGGAAGAGGCTATGCCTGGTCTCCCATATTGTGAAGAACATGCTAAACTGGCCTACCAGACAACCACGCGCTCCCGTCCTCTTAAAATCGAAGAGCTGGCGGAAACAGATAAAAATATCAAAAAACGGGCCGCCGGCTGATTATAGGAAGCGGTCTCTATAAAAAAGTCCATTATCCGGCCCCACGCACAGCATGTGTTGTCATTGTTGTTTTTTAACTTACCCCCCGTCATCCCGGTAAAAACCGGGATCCGTTCGTATAGCTTATGCGACATAAAATGATTCAATGAAATCATTTTATGTCTGCGTTCAGTTGCCCATGAAACCTTTGGGCAGGCTCGCGGCCCATAAGGGCCGGACCGCGATATGGTTTCTTTGGCGCGGTCTTGATAGCGCATGGTGTTTTATACTCATTTTATGATGACATGCGCTATAGACCCCTTTGCTTTTCCCGCCCCTGCTTTCGCAGGGGTAAACTCCAGCGGGACTCTTTTAAAAACAATGAGAATAGATTAGATTGTATCTTGCCGATACCGCCTTCAATCGTGCAAATTGGATGAAGCTGTGCGGGGCGGATGAGAAAGATGGGGCTTATAAACGCCCGTAGGGATCGCATCCCCCAGCACTTTATTTGGCAAGCACGCGAACAGTCGATTGGGCATCATCGCCCGCATTACAATCTCGTGTCCAAAAGCCATTACAATCAACAGAAAAGGTATTACAAAGTGGCTCTCATTGCTTGCATACGAAAATTGCTCGTCATACTAAACGGGATTGTAAAATCAAATAAACCATGGACATACGCTTGACATTTAAGACAGTCGATCCCCGTTTTCACGGGGAATGCAATAATTGGCGCTTTTGCGAAAAGGGCTTATAGTGATTTTGCGTAATGAATGGATTGGCCGATATATTCGCGCAGTTTCCGTTTTCTCTTGAGTCGGTACTCTTAAGCAACGGAAACCTTTTTTGAATCTATTTGCCGTTTTGTGCGGTATCGTTGGCCAGTACAATTTCAAACGTGTCGTTCAAAGTATCTCTTTTTGATTTTGGAACAATGTTCAACACTTCTCTTTGCACCACAGCATCTTCTTCGGCGACAAGCTCCAAAGACACATCCATGTCCTCTGGATCCTTTGGTGCTGCAATGTAATTGTTTCCTGAATACTTAAACATGATATTTTCTCCTACACACGTTAACCTTTTATTAAAGATTATATAAGAACTTTACCATAACCTAATAAGGTTCGTCAAATAAAGGAAAAAAAACAGCCCTAAAAGGCTGTTTTATCATGTTTTTTACCATCCTGAGTTTATAACCTGTTTTTCTTCTGTGTCATTTGCCGCTAACTGACTCCCTGATGACCAGACACATCCCGAACGATTTACCAGCACTTGTGATTTTACTGGCATTGTCCCCAGATAGTCTTTTGAAGAAAATTCAAGTGTCACTTCATTTTCTACTGGCTGTTCAATGTGATTATTACCTTCATACTTAAACATAACGGTTTTCCCCAAAAATTAATAAATCGTTAAAGGACACTACAACAAAAATAACATTATGTCAAATAAAAAATTATTGTGCTGCTTTCGAATTAACGCATCAATGCCTTTTTTTCAAAAAAGAAGCGCAACAAGCTATTGCGCTTCCCTTAATACATTCCCGTCACTCACGGAAAATTTTATTAATTTTTCAAAGGTTTACCCGTTTTTAACATATAAGAAATGCGCTCTTTCGTCCCTTCTTTCTTTAGCAAAGTCATAAAAGCAGCACATTCACGTACCAGAAGATCTTCCTCGGCAACAGAAGAACCGTTTGTATAAATACCGGCAAGCACTTTAAAGACCGTTTCATCATATTCCGTCTTTTTCAGTTCTGCGATTACAGGCTCCAGAGCTGATATATCAGGTAAATCAAACCCTTCTACTTCTATAGGGGCAGAAAAATCTTTAGCCATTTCAAGTGCCTTTTTCTTGGCATCAAAAAGAAGACGGTCACCGTTCATGGTTTCATTATCGCTTTCTTTGAAAAAGCCCAGTTCGGTTGCATTCTGCGCAGAACCCGACATCGTGCAAGACACAATCGTTTTAAAAGCCTGTATAGCTGCTTTTGTTGTATCGCCATCATTGCGCGCCAACTGACGTAAGAAAACTTCCTTACAACCGCCCCAGCCAGGAATTAAACCGACCTGTGGTTCTACCAGCCCACAATAGGTTTCGGCATGAGCTTGAATACAATTTGAGTTCAAAAGCACTTCGCAACCACCGCCCAGTGCACGGCCCGATGGTGCCGCCACAACAGGGAAATTCGAAAATTTGAGTGCCTTAAAGGCCGCCTGCCCCCCTTTCGCAAATTTTTCAAGCCATTCCCAGTCACCAGATTCAATGGCTGGCAACACCGTCGCAAGATTCGCCCCGGCCGAGAAAATAGCCCCTTCATTATAGATCACAAGGGCCTTATACGGACTTTGTGCATCTTCAATAAGCGTTACCGTTTTATGAATCAGATCAAAGACTTCCATATCAAACGTATTGGCCTTGCCTGTCATTTCAAAACACAACACACCATCCCCTATTTCCCACAGAGATGCTGCATTATTCTGGAGGAGAGGCTCTGTGTTCAGCTTGATATCTTTAAGCAGAATAACCCCTGTCGGCCGTTCAATATTATGATATTGCCCATCTATCCCAAAATATTGCTGCATACCGCCTTCAATACGATAGAACTTTCCATTCCCGACAGCTTCAAGAAGCGGCGGTACGGTAAGACCTTCATCTTTGAGTTTTTCGGCAAGCCAGCAAGGGCCCAGATCATCCATCATCTCAAACGGTCCCTTTTTCCAGTTAAAGCCGAGACGCATGGCTTCATCAACACCGGCTACTGTATCTGTCACTTCGGGCACAAGGGCCGCCGCATAGGCAAGCGTCTTGCTCAAGACTTTCCAAGCATATTGACCGCCCGCATGCTCACTTGTCAGCAAACTCTGCATATCCGAAAAGTCTGGCATATCAGGATTACCAAGAGCTTTATAAGATTCTTCAGAAAAAGAATCATCCGTCAGGGAAAGCACTTGCATCTGTCTTTTGCCGGTCTCGTCTTTAAGCATACGATAGAACCCGCCCTTGCCTTTACGTCCGGCAAAACCGGCATCAATCATACCGTTTAAAAAGCCATAATCCTGAATAACATCATTATAAGCATCTTCTTGAGGCAGGGTAGACTGCAAAGACTCCCAAATATGCGGCAACAAATCAATACCAACAAGGTCAAGCAATCCGAAAATACCTGTTTTAGGAATACCGACAGGCTTTGACATCACAGCATCAGCCAGCTCAAACGGTACTTTTGCTTCAACCGCTTCTTTTATACCAACCGAGATCCAATAAAAGCCCAGGCGATTGGCAATAAAGCCGGGACGGTCATTACAATCCACAATACCTTTACCAAGAACACTATCACAGAATTCCCTGATATCATCTATGGCTCTTTGGCTGGTTTTTTCTCCTACAATCAGCTCTAAAAGCTTCATATAACGAGGCGGATTGAAAAAGTGTGTCACCACAAAGTTCTCTCCGAATGCTTTGCTATGGCCTTCTATGAGCTTTTCAAGCGGAATCGTGGATGTATTAGAAGAAACAATCGCACCTTCTTTACCATGTTCTTCTATTTTACTGAAAATATCGTGTTTGATTTTAAGATCTTCGAGCACAACTTCACAAACCCAGTCACAATCTGCGATCAAATCCCAATCGTCTTCCAGATTACCGCATGTTACCAGAGCCGCGTTTTCTCTTTTCATGAAGCCGACAGGTGGTACATTCAGCATGCGCTCAACAGCCCCTTTGGCCAGCATGTTCCTATCTTCTGCATCCTTTGGCACAATATCCAAAAGCACCACAGGCAACCCTGCATTCGCGACTTGTGCCGCTATACCTGCGCCCATAACACCAGAACCAATAACGGCAACCTTTTTAATGCTCATTTCCTAACACTCCTTAACAAAAATCTTGATTTTTAAAATACGAAAACACAAACACAGTTATTAAACTGCAGTTTTAAAAGCCCCTCTTTTAATGCGCTTTTCTTATTAACTTTCGGTTAAAATTAGTCAGAAACTCAAAATAATAGAATCAAATACATGTCCGGCAATATTTTGCCATATAGAACGGTTATTGTCGCTTCAAAAGTCTATGTTTTTCAATAGCATTGCTTACCGATAACATTAAAGGGTTCGGCAAATGATCCAGATCAAACCATTTCCATTCTTTGCATTTGTCCGGTTCCATGACCTGAACCTCGCCTGAAGCATACACCGCACTTAACTGAAGTGTAACATAATGTTTTTCAACACTGTAAATATCGTTTGTAAAACCGATTTCCCTGATATTCTTTATCTCTATACCAGCCTCTTCACGCGTCTCCCGAATAGCAGTCTCTTCGGGCTGTTCTCCGATTTCCAAATGGCCACCTGGCGGACACCAGGTATCCGGGGCATGCGCACCCTTTCTTAAACCCAGCAGAAGCGCACCCTTTTCATTAAATATATAAACCCCAACGCCTATTTGGGGCCTGACCTTTTGTTTTTTCAAAACAGTTTCTCCCGCATCATGTTTTCAAAACATACCCCCCTTACGATTCATAGTATGATGACCTTCCCAAAAAAAGAACAGAAGAAATGACATTTTAGCTTTGACAAGGATCGAAAAATAGGGCAACCAGAAAACTCTTTTTTTTGAAATTGCGTATAAAGGGAAACGGACATGGCAAACAGCTCTGCTGATAAAAGAGGTTTAAAAAGAATTTGCCCAAATTGCGGTACACGATATTATGACTTTAACAATCGGCCTATCATATGCCCTAGCTGCCAGACACAGTTTGCAGCTGATGTGGCAAAACAAAGAGGACGCCGCATTAAGGAAGACGATAACGCCAAAACGGCAACAACAAATGATAGAGCATCAATAAACGCGGAAAACGAAGAAAACGACAATATCAGTCTGGACGATCTTGAAAAAGAACAAAGCTCTGCAGACCTTGATGATGACGATCTTGACAATGAGGCCGCCGACCTTGATCTGGACGATCTTGAAAAGTCTCTGGACGACATTGACGATGTAGACGACGATGATCTTGATGATGATCTCTCTGACGATCTTGATATAAGAATTGAAAAAGACGATGAATAAAGTGGAAGATATTGATACAGCTTTAACATCACCACTTTACACAGTCCGGCTCTTTGTGCCGGACTTTTTATCAGAAGAGCAGCGCTCTCTTATAAGCACGGCGCTGGAAGATGATTCTCTCTCTATCTCTGCCATACGGGAAGAAGCTGGGCCACAAGCAGATCGCTGGGTTCTACAATGGCTTATTGACTACACACCGGACCGTGCGGAAATTATCAGCAAAATTGCCATTACAGCAGAGATTCATAAGATTACAGGACTCCTGACGGATGAGAAAAACCTCATCATTGAAGCGGTATCAAACGATATAAACTGGCTGAAACACAGTTATCAGGCTTTTGAGCCTTTCTCTGTCAGACGATTTTATATCTACGGGGCCACTTTTAAAAAATCACCCCCTTCAAACAAATTTCCGTTGCAGATTGATGCCGCAACCGCCTTTGGTTCTGGCGAACACGGCACAACAAGGGGCTGTCTTGAAGCCATAGAATCCCTTCATATTACAGAATTCAGACCTGCAAACATCCTTGATATAGGAACAGGCTCTGGCATTCTTTCCATTGCGTGCGAAAGAGTGTGGAAAGACGCACAAATCCTTTCAACAGATATTGAACGCGAAGCCGTAACGGTTACAAAGCATCATGGCCTCTTGAATAAAACACATAATATCACAGTACTCAGGAGCAATGGTTTCGACGATAGCCGTATAGCACAAACAGGTCCCTATGATTTAATCATAGCCAATATTCTAGCATCCCCCTTAAAAGAAATGGCAAAAGACCTCGCGCTAAACCTGAAAAATGGCGGCTATGCTATTTTATCAGGCATGCTGCAACATCAGGCAGAAGAAATCCTGACGCTCTATGCCGGGCATAACCTCACGAAACAGGACGACATATTACACGATGACTGGGTTACACTGACCCTGCAAAAAGCAATTTAAACGCGCTGTTTCTTCAAGGTCAGCAAATACAGGAAAACAAAGAAAAACATATACAGTTCGTGCACTTCACTGACACGTTCGAAAATCACTGTATCAAACGCCTCTCCTGCCTTTTCCATGATTTTAACGGACAGACAGATCAGAGCCGTCACCCACAGCACAGAAGGCGGGTATAGCACGGTAAAGGCTTTTGGTAAGGCGGCAGGTTTAAACCGTCTTAAAAGCGGAATAACCAGCCCACCAACATACACCCCTATTTCCAGCAGCAATCGCGGTTTTTGATCAAGCCATGAAGATGTATTGTGCAAGTTCGTCTCATTCTGGTCGTTACGCGCACTCCAGAATTCCGGCGTATGCCAGTTGAGAAAATGCTGCCCCCAGCTAATCTCTTCGGCAGCGACATAAAAACAGCCAAGTGCCGCTACAAGCACCCAATAAAAAAGCAACGGTTCTTTCTTTCTATCTGTTTTAAACAAAATAAACAGTGCCACAACGAAGGCTGCCGAAATTGCAAAAAACTGCAACAATTCATGCGGCCCGTTTTCTGAATGCAAAGACGTCAAAACAGGCTGCGGCAGCGTAATTTCCAAAACAGCCTGAATCAGGATAAAAACCACCGGAAGCCATAGCCACCAAAAAGAACGAATTGGTTCGTTATTGTTCATTTTATATTTTTCTTAATTCTTCTTAATCAAACAAACTAATCAGGAATCATAAATTACTTTTTGATGCCTTTTTTTATTTCTTTACTGTCCAGTGAACGCGCCTCACTTTCAAGCATGACAGGAATACCATCCCGAATAGGATATGCCAGTTTGGCCTGATCCGAGATCAGCTCCTGTTTCTCCGCATCATAGCGCAGCGTGCTTTTTGTCAATGGGCAAACAAGAATTTCCAGTAATTTAGGGTCGACTTCTTGTGTCATAGCGTTTCCTTTCTTTTTCTATTCTTTTTTAAGAAAACAAAATACGGGACAACATTTTACGCCCCCTAATGGTTAGCGGATCAGCCGCCCCCAAAGCGTCAAAATATTTCAACAGCTCTGCATTAGCCGCCTTATCATTCCAGCCCCGATCCCGATTAATAATTTCCAGCAACTGCTCAATAGCCTCTGCCCTAAACCCTGCGCCAAATTGAGCTTCAGCCAGTTCGAAACGAAGCGCATGATTATCAGGCTCCTTTTCAACTTTTGCGGCCAGTGCCTCTATATCACCACCGGCAGACAGTGCTTTTTCAGCTAATTCCAGAGCCGTCAGCGCAGAAGAAAACTCAGGTGCTTTTTGTATAATGTCCGGCGCATTATCCGCCCACGCTCTAGCCTGTTCCAGATCCTCCACCATAAGGAAAATACGAATAACCCCCGCATAGGCCCCGGCGTGTTCCGCTTCTTGCTGCAGAATCTGACCATAGAGCTGCTGCGCACCGGCCAGATCGCCTTCTGCCTGAAGAGCCATAGCCTCTTCAAGCACGGCTTCAACATCTATGGCATCAGGCTGATCCTGCCGTTGAATCTTCAACAATTCCGACACAAAAGCATCAATCTGACTTTGTGGCTGCCCACCCTGAAAACCCGTTACAGGCTGCCCTTTGTAAAGAGCCAGAACGGTAGGCACAGATTGCACTCTAAAAGCCTGTGCAAGCTCTGGATGTTCATCAATATTAACCTTAGCCAGAACCACATGACCACCAGCCTGCGCCACGGTCCCCTCCAGCATGGGCATAAGTTGTCTGCATGGCGCGCACCAAGGTGCCCAAAAATCAAGAATAACGGGCTTTTCCATTGAAGCCTCTAAAACGGCTTCCTCAAAATTATCCCGGTTTACATCAAAAACAAAAGCGTCTTCCTGCGCTTCTTTCTCATTCCTAAAAAGCATATCTTCCCCCATTTTCGTATCTCCCCTCTATCACATTTCAGGTGCCGCCGGACCAAGATCAATGATCTGAGGCTTGTGCCCACAAAAATCAATAAACTTTAAAAGGTCGCCCGGCGAAATACCTGTCGTCCTGGCATTGTCCAAAGGATGATAGTTCACCAGAGGCTCTTCCATCATTCCAGCCTCCAGAATAACGTTTATTTCACAGTTCTTATCATTAATCAAAGCAAAAGGACAGACAGAACCGGGACGCACCCCAAGCATTGTCCACAAACGATCCGGTGACCCAAATGACAAACGACCAGCCCCAATCAAAGAGGCCAGTTTTTTGATATCAACAAGCGTTTCATTCCGCAGAACAACGAGATACATAACTTTTTTCTTGTCCCGTAAAAACAGATTACGGCAATGCGCACCTGGAATAGATTTCTCAAAATGAAGCCCCTGTGCCACCGTAAAAATAGGTTCATGCTCATAGGTCTTCGTTTTAATGCCCAGTTGATCCAAACAAGCCAAAAGATCTTCCGGGGATGTCAGCATTTCTTTTTCGTCGTTTTCTTTCTTCGCAGGGGCTTGAGACATAATAAACTCTCTTTTTTTATCAAAATAAATCAAATTTTATAGAAAATAAACCAAATGTAAACTTTTCTACGGTATAAAGTTATATGTGTAGTGTATGAAGGGAGATCATAGGGGAGTATGATGAAGTTGTCACCTGAACAGACGCAGAATGTGATGAATAGCACAATTCTTTTACAAAGCCTCCAAGGCCCTATAGGAGAAGGTCCTTTATCACAACGTGCGGAACAACCAGCTATGCCGTCACGGGACATGACGGCACAGTTGAATAGCGTCGTCCCGACAATGGGGCTTGTATAGCTTAACGGTTAAAACATAGGGCAAGAAAAACAGAATGAACATAGAGTTAGGACATCTCCCAGATGGCAGTCTGGCTATTGTAGCAGACCAACCTCTCCCTGATGAAGTCAAACGGGTGGAATATTACCGTGATCAGTTATTATTCATGATTGTCTACAATAACGAACAACATGAAGGTGATCTTATGCATTACGAGCTGAACGAACTCTCCATCGACAAAGTCAAGGGTGCGCCAGGGCTTGTGATCGTGATCAGCAATGCGAATGATGAACCCGTAGGCTATCAGGTGCCTCTAATTCAGGTCGGCATTTAAATTTTGATAATTCTCCAAAGCTTTAAACATTTGACATAATGGTTTATATTGTGGTATTATCTCTGTTTAAAGAAGTAACTTATATTTGTGGAAAATTACTATGAGAATGAATTCTACCCTTACAGGCCTTTTTCTGGGGGTCGCTGGCATAGCTCTTGTTGCAGGCACAAGCCTTGCGCAGCCTATCGACATTGATAACACAGATTTCACAACCGACAATGCCACGCTTGATCCGGCAACAACTGATAGAGCATCCCTTCCGATTAGCGATTACATGGATACGGATAATGTATTCACAGATACGGCTATGCCAGGCAACAATACAAAAAATCCGCGTGAAAATGATCCTTACGAAGTCGACCTTGGCAAACAGCTTTTTGGGAAACCCTTTAGCAAGGCGGCAAGAATGGAACTGCAATGGTCCATAGCCGCTGCAAAGCAGGCCCCTATGGTTAAGATCGAACATGTAGACCCCGTTGATAATACCGGCACCCTTGAAAAAATAGCAAATATGGCCGCAAAAGGGGTCGATAAAATGGACAACGAAGGCAAAAGATACGGCCCGATTAGAGAGATAGGCGCACGCATTATTAACGCTGTCCTGAATTAAGAAAAGAACAAGACATTTCCTTCATCGTCATTACCCGACTTGTTCGGGTAATCCACGCCAACCTTTTCACCCTATCCTGATAGTATAGAAGGCTCTGCAAAAGTTAAAAAAACACGCCCTTTTGCTTTTCCCGCCCCTGCTTTCGCAGGGGTAAACTCCAGCGGGAATATTTTAAAAACAACGCGTTAGAGATCCCCGTTTTCACGGGGAAAGCAATAATAGGACCTTTTGCAGAGCCTTCTTAATAGTGATTTGTAATAAGAATTATGTCATATTCTTATTACAAATTGTACCGAGCGACTGCGAGGCGGGCTTTGCCCGGCGCATGCCCGGCACTTGAGGGCTTCTGGTTCAAACTATTTAATCCTTAACCAGAACTACGATAAAGCACATTTTTTACCTGCACTCTCTTTTTTTTCTGGTATAGTGATTCCATGTTTGGATTTTTTAAAAAGAAAGAAACGCCTCGGAACGTAGCTGACAAAGCACCGGCCGCAGCGCGGGACAAGCTCGTTGCTGAAGCCATGCAGAACGCACGAAAAGCACGCGAAGAAATTGGTGAAGAAACACTGGATAAAATTGTAGAAGCCTTGAAAAAACGCGAGGAATCTGTAGCAATGAAACAGGCGCGTGAAAAGATCCGAAATATGGATCAGGATAAGCTGGCGGATGGCGTCAGAGCCTTTCTGGACGAGGCATAGGAACCCCGTTGCCAGATACACGCCCGAGTTAAGGTACTTTCAGGCAACAAAATTGGACAATATGTATGTTTTTGCGTAGTATAGAAGAGGGTGTCACTGGGTTTTCTGGCTCTATTCATCAAAAGATTATGTCGTTCTTCATGCCCTGTGTTCATAGAAATTTATTTTTCAGGATTCTTTCTCTTTCTTTGCTCGCTGCCTTTGCGATTAACCTCTCTGCTGCGTCACCTGCTTTTGCTAAAGCAAACCCTAGATATGCGTCAATCGTTATGGATGCCGACACAGGCATGGTACTACACAGCCAGCATGCCGATAAAAAACGCCATCCTGCGTCTTTAACGAAAATGATGACCCTCCTTATGACATTTGATGCCTTGAAAGACGGGCGCTTACGTTTAAAAGACAGGATCAGGATATCGCGTCACGCCGCCAGTATGGTGCCAAGCAAACTTGATTTGCCGGCTGGTTCCTCCATCCGCGTCAAAGATGCCATAGAAGCCCTTGTCACAAAGTCAGCCAATGACATTGCCGTCGCTCTGGCTGAACGTTTAGGCGGCACGGAAAACCGGTTTGCCCTGCAAATGACCCACAGAGCCAAAGAGATTGGTATGATGAACACCTATTTCAAAAATGCATCAGGCCTCCACCATCCAGATCAGGTCAGCACGGCCAGAGATATGGCAAAAATGGGACGTTATCTCATAAATAACTACCCGGAATATTACCGTTATTTTTCACTGCAACAATTCACCTATAATGGAAAAACATACAAAAACCACAACAAGATGCTCTCCACCTATGAAGGACTAGATGGCATTAAAACAGGCTATATTAATGCCTCCGGCTTTAATCTGGTTGCGTCTGCCAAGCGAGGTAACGACAGGATTATAGGCGTGGTATTCGGGGGACGCACCTCAAAAACCAGAAACAATCACATGAAGGAATTACTGGATCATGGTTTTAGCAAAATGCATAAAGTCCAGAAAGCTAATCATCACGCGCCGTTGCCCGACAGAAAACCAGTTCAAGAGTCCTTGAAATACGCCTCCTTAAAAACATCTTTGAGCAAAAATGCCTTCCAGCAATTTCTTGGTGAAGGAGATTTTGACCCGGCACTCTCTTCACGCTTTGAAACAGGGCTTCTGGCTATAGCAGCACATACGGGGCGAAACAGAACCGTTGTAACAAACCGGAACACCCCATCCGCCCGTAACTATATTAAGGTATCCAGACCGGCGGCAAAAAAACACCTCTCAGAAAACGAAGCGCACCAAACCATTGCCGGTCCCGTTGTAAGAAACTGGTCTATTCAGATCGGTGCATGGAAAGAGCGTGATTTCACCAACAGAATTCTAAAACGCGCCCAATACAAACTGCCCGGTGATTTGCTTGCCATCACACAGCCCAAAATAGCCCCTTTAAAAACCAGACAACATGGCTGGGTCTTTCGTGCCCGCTTTTCAGGTTACACAAAAGAACAGGCCGAAAGAGCCTGCACATACTTTAAAGATTGCATGACCATCTCACCAGGGGCTGCAAGGCTATAAGAAAGATATACAAAATGCAGCCTGACCGTAATTGTGATTTATGCCCAAGACTACGGGGTTTTATACTGGATAACAGAAAAAAATTTCCAGACAGGCATAATGCCCCCGTTCCTTCGTTCGGTGATCTGGATTCCCCCTTCCTCGTCGTTGGTTTAGCCCCTGGATTAAAAGGCGCTAATTTTTCAGGCCGCCCCTTTACCGGCGATTATGCGGGCGAACTTTTATACACCACTTTAATCAAGTTTGGGTTTGCAAAAGGCATTTACAAGGCCTCCCCTGACGATGGCCTCAAATTGTATAATTGCAGGATTACCAACGCAGTACGATGCGTTCCACCAGAAAACAAACCAACCGGATCAGAGATAAAACAATGCGGATCGTTTCTATTAAAAGAAATCAACGCCATGCCCAATCTGAAGGTCATTCTTTCTTTGGGCAAAATTTCCCATGATTCCGTACTAAGAGCCTTTGGCGAAAAACTCTCCGCCTATAAATTCGCCCATGGGGCAGAGCATGCCCTCTCAAACAAGCTATGTCTCATCGACAGCTATCATTGCTCCCGCTATAACACACAAACCAAACGCCTGACCGAAAACATGTTTCACAATGTCTTTGAGCAAATAATTTCCAGAATTTAGAAAATACTTTACATATAGGCTATTTCCATATATACTGTCCTCCCTATAATCAAGGGTGTACAATTATGAATAAAAACTACAAAAATCTATCTTTTTATTTTAATTCCGCCATCATTAATTGTGATAAAGCAGACAAAATGATGCAAGAAGCGGGAAAAAGAATTGGTATAGAACAAACACAATGCGAGCCGCTTGATAAACACGGAATCGTTAGCTTTACACAAACAAACGGCTCTCTCGCAGGTCAGGAAGATACTTTTTTTAAAAGCCTTACAGACGTGGCAAAAGAAGAAGGATTTGTTACTGTTGAAGTGCCTACAGAATCCAGGGAATGCCGTGTATTTGTTGTCAATACGGCACCTCCTGCACCAAATAACGTATAAAAACAGGCTTGTTTTTAATCGGACCTTAAAACATTATTGGCACGCGCAACGCCTTTGGTATATTCACTTTGCGTAAGGGGCCTTGCGAGATTCCATTGGGCCAGGAATTGCCGTCTATATGTTTCGGCAATGGATGGGTTTTTGATAAGCACCAGTTTGACAGGTTCGCCAGAGACTATGATCGCCAGTGTATCCCCAAATATGAGAGACGGCACTTCTCCAGCGACATCAGGCGGCAGCAACCGGTAATCCTTCTTGGGCTGGATAAAAAAGAGATGATCCTCACGCACCAGTATGCGTTCATCAATATTATGTTTCTGGCGAAAAGCCAGCCATTCCCCGCTAATCTCTTTTAGCTCTTCCGCCGTCAGGCTGGCATTATTAATATTAGTGATATATAAAGAACGACATCGGCCTTCGATAATTTCACGCCGTTCCTCTGCCAGAAGCCTGTCCATATAATCCGGTCCTTCATAACATTCAACATCAAAACGTTCACTGACCTTACGCAGGCCGTTTGAGCCTTCGAACTCTACGCCATAGAGTTCCATCGTTTGCCGGAGAATTTTTAACGTTTCTATGCGGGGCACAACATGCCCCCGTTCGAAATTATTAATGGCATTGCGCGAAATGCCGGCGCGCTTTGCTACATCGTGCTGCGTTACATTCACAAGAGCCCGGGCTGCACGCAATTGATCTGGTGTCAGGATCGTTTCAAGTTTTTGGCTTGATAGCTGATTGTCAATATGACTATTACTTCGGTACATAATTGTCTTTATATCCATTTAGATAGTCAATATGCAAGTTTTTCTTGTGCTTTGAGCCCCTTTTTTGCTCAACTGCCGCGCATGACAAACGAAATTATTGCTATATTGCTGCCATTGAGCAGTCTGTTGATTATTTTTGGTGCTTACACACAAGGCCAAGTCTGGCTTATGTGCGCCCTCGTTTTTATTAATATCGTGGCATATCCGAACGGTGCATTAACGTTTGAGGCCTTTGGCATCCCTCTTAATGTAGCCGTCGCAATCTATATGCCGAGTTTTCTGGCCACCGATCTACTGGCTGAACATTACGGCAAAAAAGCCGCCATGGAAGCGGTTAAGCTTGTTATCGCGGCCATTTTTTTAGTCCCCCTGATCATGTATCTTGTTATCCTTTTGACGCCGAATGCCTTTACCACAGAACTACATCAGCATCTTTTTCAAGTATTCAGAACATCCTATCGTTTGAGCCTCGCAGGCGTTGCCACACTGGCCTTTGCCCAGACTTTTGATGTCTGGTTTTATGATTTTATTCACCATAAAAGCGGCAACAAGCATCTTTGGCTTAGAAATTGCCTGAGCACCGGCACATCCGCCTTTCTGGATTCCCTTATTTTCTGGTCTATCGCCTTTTATGGCATCTTGCCAAACTGGTTTATGCTGGCCATGATTTCATACGCGCTTAAAGTTGGCATTGCTTTAGCAGATACCCCACTTGTCTATCTGGCAAAACATATAACACCCCGGGACAAGCAACCGGCTTAGTTCCACTAATATAGCTTATGCGAAATAAAATGATAGCCAATATAGTATAATTATGCTAAAAGGTTTATTATCCATAATACATAAATATTTGTGACAAGCTGTTAAAAGAAGAGAGTAACACTATGCTGAACAAACATAAGGATATCGTCGATACAATTATAAACGCCTCAGAGAACGGTAGAAAAACGATAGTTTTCTCGCTGGATCTAGATGGCACAGCCACATATCAGAAAAAAGCGGACGATTGTCAGCACATTTTAGACGATGCCTTTATCCCGAACGGCTTAGCCAATGTGCTCACCAGTTTAAGAAACGATTTTAATGTACGGGCCTTTGCTATTACAGGCAGAGACCTTGGGTTTGCCAGAGACCATCTGGGCCTTGAAGGCTCCGGGCAATTTCACGCAGAAATGAGTGATATCGTCACAGGTAAACGCACCGTTGTTAAACCTGAGTATAATCTGAAACCACTTGCGGGTGCGCTTGAAGAGATTGCAAAAGAGCATGGCGGCTGGATTGAAATGAAAAGCCACTATGTTGGTATTATGTAAATGTCTGAGCTTAACGATACCGTAAAAGAAAAAATCGACCAGGCCATGAAAGATCACCTGCCGGAAGGCCATGAACTGGGTGTTTTGTACAGAGGCGATGAACTTGAAATCGGGCCAACCATGACCAGTAAAAGAGACTCTATTCAAGATATCATAGCACCACACCCAGACATGTTTGAGGATAGCGTGATTGTCGGTGTTGGCGATACACCGCATATTGACGGCCCTATGATGGATCGTTGTGATATCGGCATTGGTGTTAGAAACGAAATGCAAACCTCTTGCAAAACCGTCTTTCAGATTGCTATAGTCATTTGAATAATTAACGATACATATTGATAATTTGATCGATGGATTTTTCATGGTTGTATTCTCTGATTTTCTTAAGAGCGCCGAAGTCGCCTTCGATGGGATTGAGATCTGGTGAGTAAGGCGGCAAGAAAAGCAGGACTGCGCCTTTTTTCTCTATCAGCTCTCTGGTTTTGGCAGATTTGTGGAAGGTTGCATTATCCATGATGACAACGCATGTCTCATCGAGGCGCGGGCAAAGCAGGTCTTCGAGCCATTGATTGAAGATGTCTGTATTGCACGTGCCTTCCCAGAGCTGCGTTGCGGCTAGTGCGCCGTCTGGCATACGGGCGGCTAGAAAGGATGTGCGCGGGCGTTTGTTTCCTGAACGCTCGCCGTAAACCTTTTGCCCTTTGGGTGCCCAACCATACTGACGGCAAGCACAAAGCTCAAAGCCGCTTTCATCTACATAGATAATGTGCTTGCCGCCTGAGGCGTACTTGTACCAGCGTTTCAAGAACTTGCGGCAAACTTTTTCATAACGTCTCGCCTCTTTGTAACGCCACGTTTTTTTTACGCGTTATACCCATCCGCTTCAACGCTTTGGAAATGGTTGATGGATGAACCCCAAAATGATCCGCAAGCTCAATCAGCCGCGCATCATCCCGCGCCTTGATCTCTTGCCTTAAAGCTTCCTCACAGACAAGACGATTGCCCCGCGGACCCGGACGACCCGCGCAGGTCTGGCCACGTTTCGTCTCTCGAAGCCAACGGTGAAGCGTTTGACGGTGAACGCCAAACAACGCCGATACTTCGCTGATCTTCTTGCCTGATGAAATAAGCTTAAGCGCTCGATCGCGCATGTCTGATGAATAACTCATACTTCATCTTAACATAGCTCATTATTTGTTCAAAGGACTATAATGCACATGCACTCCTTGATGTACTCAAAGGCCTGCATGAAGAGCTCACCACACTGACACCCCCCAGAGTATCCTGCTCAATCTTCAAAGCCAAACTTGCTTAAAGACAGAGCACCATCATCGGCTATGATCGTAACATTGTCCTGCGCGTGAATATAACGGGCAGGAACAGCTCCTATATCGCCGCCGGCTAAAACATCTCTTAGAATAGCGGCTTTTTTCTCTCCTCTTACCAAAAGAAGCGTTTCCGCCGCTTTGGAAATTGTTGCCAGCCCCAGTGTATAGGCATGAGTCGGCACTTTGTCCATACCGCCCCAATAAGCGGCATTAGCAGAAATCGTCTCGCTTGTCAGTGTTACCCGTTGAAATTCAGTTTCCGTATCTGTCCCCGGCTCATTAAATCCAATATGCCCGTTATTCCCCAGTCCCAGAACCGCCAGATAAACAGGCCTTTCAGAAAGAACCGCTTTTACATGGCGGGCAGCCTGTTCGATAGAGGCACTCTCACTGTCGAATATGATTCGTCTTTCCTGAGGGATTTCAAGGCCATCTAAAACCTCTCTACCGAGCCATGAGGAAAACAAACGATAATCTCCTTGCGGCAATCCCTCATATTCATCCAGCGCAAGATACGTGAAATCGCCAAGTACTTTTTCACCTGAAACATAAGCCTGAACCAGTTTCTGGTATAAGGGAAGCGGCGTAAATCCGGTTGGCAAAATGACCAGAGGATGTTCCTCTTCGGCCTCTTTCATTTTCCGGCTAAAAAACGCGAATGCTTTTTCTGCGAAATCATTATCGCCATTTGCTCTGATTATTCTTATTTTTTCGTTTGTCATAGCGTTCATTTTGTTTATCTTGGTCAAAAGTTAATTGCGCAGGGCATATTAAAGGCCGTAACCATCAAAAACAACAACTGAGATAGATTGAGATAGATAAAGTTATGCGAATTGGAATAGATCTTGGCGGAACGAAAACAGAGATCATCTGTTTACATGCAGATAACGGAAAAGAGCTCTACAGACATCGTATCCCCTCTACCAAAGGTGACTATAAAAAAACAATAAAAAGCCTCGTCAACCTTGTTCATCAGGCCGAAGAAACACTGGGACAAAAAGGAACTATTGGCATTGGCATTCCAGGCGCCCTATCCTCGAAAACAGGACTGGTTAAAGGATCTGAGAACACATCTGTCAACGGTCAGCCGCTCCAAAGAGATCTCGAAGAGGTGCTAAAGCGGACAGTCAAAATTGAAAACGACGCCAACTGTTTTGCTGTCTCTGAAGCCACAGATGGCGCGGCCGCAGGAAAGCATGTTGTCTTTGGCGTTATTATTGGCACAGGCTGCGGCGCAGGCATTGCGATCGACGGCAAACCGGTTACAGGTATCAACAGCATTGCTGGTGAATGGGGACACGCTTCTTTACCTATGCCCCGCATTGTTGCAAAAAACGCCGCACAATATCTGGATCATTTTGATCAGGGTAAAAATATGGATTCGCTTATTGACCCTGTCTATTGCGAGAACGGCAAACCGGATTTTTTTGAAAAAGACTGGGCGTGGAACGAATATCCCGGCCCTCAATGTTATTGCGGAAGACGCGGTTGCCTTGAAACATGGCTCTCCGGCACAGGCTTTAAAGCAGATTATCAGCGTGTTTACAAAGAAGATCTATCTACGCATGACATTGTCGCAGCCGCTCAGAAAGGTGAAGAAAAAGCCTCTGCCGCACTGGCGCGTTATTGTGATCGTCTGGCCCGTGCCCTTGGAGACATCATAAACACCCTTGATCCCGATGTTATTGTTCTGGGTGGCGGAATGAGTAATGTAGACCATCTTTATGACGAGGTCCCCAAACTCTGGAAACGCTATGTCTTTTCTGACACCATAGACACAAAACTCCTCCCCCCGCGCTTTGGTGATTCTTCAGGGGTACGCGGGGCGGCATGGCTAAACATCTAATGGTTGATGTTTTCGTGAACGTGCCGTGTAAAGGGCTTTCATAAATCCGGTTGGATTGCCAATAACAGGCAGATCGAGGTCTTCAACAAAACGGCAATCGAGGTGAACCGTTCCATAACCGAGTAGAGATCCAAACCAGCCATGATTGACCCTTTCTTCCTTAATTTCTTGTAACTCCAACTCCTCAGCCCTAACAGCGATCAATCCCGTTTTGTATAGAAGCCGTTTGTCCGTTAACAAAATCTCTGTTGATATATATTTGAAGTAATAAACAAAAAACACAAGAATACCACCGATAACACAAATCCACTCAAAGAGAGAAATATGCATCAGAAATGTTTGACCCAGAACATGAATGCTCTCAGTCGATATATAGGCGGCCCCCTCCTTCCATAACCAATAATCAAAAACCATTCCAATAGAAGACATCAGAAAAAACCACATAAAACCAGTCACAATGTAGACCCAATGCAGGTTCGCACGCCAGACCAGCTTTTCAGCATCAGAACGGATATTTTCAACATAACTCATCCTATCTCCTGTCCTGCTGTAGATTAAGGTAAACAGGCGGCGATTCATCACCACCATCCTCTTTAAAATCATAGGGATGGTTATGTTTCATAAGTTGCTCTTCAACAGCCTCTTCCTTTTCAAAACGCTCTATCGCCCTTTGTCTGGCCGCTTGCTGTTGCTGTTTCAGGAGCTCATTGGTGATTTTTTGTTCACGGTCATATTGTTCTATTTGGGTGTACTGACCTTCCACAGCGTCCCGTTCTTTCATAAAAAACAAAACCAGAGTCACAGCCACAAAAAAAAGCACGCCCGCAACAGCAGCCCTGATGAAACCGAAAGACGCTTTAAGATTCTTATCATTATGAGGACTTTTTTCATACAACATGGCCACCATCCTATTAAAAGAAGATTATTTTGAAACGACACTAGCTACATATGGTATCTTTTCCAGCAAAAAGAAAGACCGCAGAGGCATCATCGGCGTGCTTAAAACGAAGATATTTTTCTTTACCCGGATCTTTATCCAGTCGTTCTATCATTTCCTTGTGATATTGTGCACAATTTCCATACCGGGCTATTTTTTCGGCAGCAATCTCGTAACCGTCCCCATCTTCCAGAGGCCAGTTCATACCATCAGATAAGAGAGCAAGAGCCTCAAGGTCTTCAAATGAGGCTGTGCCCGACATGATAAAAGGAAAACAGGCCTCGCTTGCATTAAAAGGGGCGTAATACTTATTCATAGAATCCCGCGTTTCCTTGATAAGCCTTACAATTTCGGGATGCTTTACGGCCTCTTGCGGCGCAACAACGCCTTTTTGAATTAACGCACGCATCTTTTCGTGCATCGCCTTATCGGCCTGCGTATGAAACGTGCTTTCAGTGGTCATCGTCTTCCATTTGCCCGCCCGCTTTTCCAGCAAAACCGCATCACCAAGCTGTGCAAAGCTATAGCCTTTATCCTCCACTCTGACAAGAATCACGCTCGCGCTTGGTCCTTGCGTTCCTATCTCAAGCATGTCCGGCCATTCGTCCCGCAAACAGGCCCGAAATCCAGCCACAGCATGCCACAGACCTTCTTCCAGAGAGATATCTTGCGGCATTTGTGCAAAAAACGCTGACAACCACCCGGCTAAGAAAGCAGAGGAATTTATCCCACGCACCGGATGAACATGACCCAGTACATCTGTCGCGCCATCAATCACGGCAAACAGGTTGTCCGCGATCACGAGCCGGTCCTCGTTGTAGTGATTCAACTGGCCCGGCGCGACATAGCCCTGATGCGAAAAAGAAGAGATGAAAGAGAGCCTGTCCATATTAAATTAAAGCCGCTTTTTCAATTCATCCATCAGCGCATCTTCTTCCTGCTCATCCTTTGCATCATATGTTGCAGAAAAACGAAGGAAAGACCCAGCATCATCCCACGGCACAACGACGATGGATTTTTCTTTTATAAAATGCTGCGCGGCTTCTTCAGCATTCGCAAAGGTTTTTCCATCCATTTCTGTAGGAGATTTTATATAAAGGAAGTATGTGCCTTCCGGCATTTCAGCCTCAAAACCGCACGCATTGAGGGTTTTGACGAGCTTTACCAATCTTCTTTCGTATTTTTCTTTTACCTGCTTATGGATTGAATCATCGCTCAATGCATGAACGGCGGCTTGTTGAATGGCCGCAAATTGTCCGCTATCGGAATTGTCCTTAATATCAGCAAACGCTTTGACAACTTTCTCATTACCGCAGACAAAGCCCATACGCCAGCCGATCATATTAAAGCCCTTACTCATGGAATGGACTTCCACGCCAACCTCTTTCGCCCCGTCAAACGACAGGAAACTTTTGGGTGGCTCTTTGTAGGAAAGCAAAATATGCGCAGCATCATGCACAACAATTATATTATGCTCTTTCGCAAATTGTATAACCTCTTCAAAAAAGCTATCCGGCGCAAGAGCCCCAGTCGGACTGTTAGGATAGTTGATCAGCAGCAATTTTGCCTTTGCCAGCACATCTGCCGGGATATTTTTTAAGTCTGGCAAATAGTTATTCTCTGACAACAGAGGCAGCTTGTGAACATGGCCACCGCAATACGCGGTATGCGTCCCTAAAACCGGATAGCCCGGCACGGTCATCAGGGTATAATCTCCCGGATTTATAAAACCGTATGGAATCATAGAAAGGGCTGTTTTTGACCCTATACAGTGATTCACTTCTTTTTGCGGATCTATATCCACATTAAAATTCCGCTTCATAAAGGCAGAGGCCGCCTCCTTAAAGGCAGGAATACCGTTATCGGTATAACCTTTATTCTCTTCCTTATCGACTTCGATTTTTAAAATATCACGCACAGAAGCCGGAGCCAGATCGTCATTTTCGCCAATACCAAAATCAAGCAAGAGCTTATCCGGGTATTTTTCTAGGGCTGCTCTTTTGGCTCTCTTAATTTTTTCAAATTTGTAGATAGCCGTGTCTTTCCCATATGATGCACCGCCAATTCTTTCCGCAAACAGGCTTTGTATATAATCGTCTTTTATTTCTGTTGCCATATTCTTTGTATCTCTTCCTGTTTATAAAGTTTAGACATGACTTCAAACGTGTAGGCCGTACTCCACCCAAAAAGAAGCAATCCGTTAGACGCTTCAACCGCACTGATAATCCGCCATTCCTGAGAGAGTGTAATATCGCCATAGCCAAGCGTCGTATAAGTCACAATTGAATAATACAGGGCCGATTCTATGTTGTCTAAAGCGCCCACCCATAAATACAGGCCAGCCCAAAGTGCCATCTCGGCCAAAAGGGATAGAAAAATGAGCAAAATCAGAATCATGACGACGGGAATTTTCCACAAACGCCTGAAGTGACGAAAGCAGAATGGTCCGATTTTTTCAACGAACAACATGATTCTATCAAGCGCAATAGCATGAAAAAAAACAGTTATTGCTATCATGAGGACGCCAATGAGAAGATGTGTTAGAAACATTGTTTGAATCGGAACCCCTAACCTGTAGTTCAAGTTATGTACTGTACAATAGAATGGAATAGTTTAACAATGGCAGAGTGGGAAAAATACTTCTCTTCCATTCGGCGGTCGACGCTGTTGCAATCCTATGATTACGCACGCGCTATATGCCAGCTTCATCATCAACAGGCCCGCTGGGGACTGATTAAAATAGACGAAAAGGACGCGGGCCTTGTCCAGATTATCGAGGCTTCTTTTCTTAAAGGACTTTTCCATGCGCTTATTTTGGACCGTGGCCCTTTATGGTTTGATGGTTTTGGTCGTGATGAAGACATAAAAGCCTTCTTTCATACGTTCAACAAGACCTTTCCAAGGCGTATGGGAAGAAAACGCAGGATTATACCAGAACGCGGAAAGAACGAAGCATTAGACCATAAATATATATGCCATAACGAAATAAAACCCTATAAAACCATATGGTTAGACTTAACCGATAATACAGATACAATCCGGTCCGGTTTTAAGAAAAAATGGCGAAACGCTCTCTCGAAATCGGAAAAAAGCGATCTTACCGTTCGTTGGGATGAAAAAGGAGAACGATTAACACCTTTTTTAGTGTATTATGTCACTGACCGCACCGACAAAGGCTATAATGGCCCTTCTGCCAACCTGTTAAAAGAATTTGCCAGAACATTTATACCCGGCAACCGTTTTATTATCGGGGAGGCTTTATCTGACGGAAAAGTCGTAGGGGCTATTTTAATATTGATCCATGGAAAATCCGCGACATATCAGGTAGGATGGAACACTAAAGAAGGGCGCCGCCTTCAGGCGCATAATTTTTTGCTATGGCATGCTATATTACATCTAAAGGAAAAAGGGATTACAGATTTCGATTTGGGAGGATTGAATGATGAAGACGCTAAAAATATTAAAAAATTCAAAGAAGGTATGGGCGGAGAAACCGTTACACTTTTGGGACAATTCAGCTAGCCGTTTTTTTTGCTTCCTTTTTTGCCTGATAATGCTGTCTGTACCGGCACGGGCCGATGATGACAAGCATATCCTGACATACGAGGTCTATACAGGCGGCTTTAACGCTGTCCTTGCCAAATTACACATGGATCACCCGAAAAAAGATCGTTATAAGGCCTCTCTTTTTGTTAGAACAAAAGGGTTTTTAGGCTCTCTCCTCCCATGGCACGGCAGCTTTAAAACCGAAGGCTGGCTGGCAAAAGAAGACATCAGAAAACCTGAACTTCATACAACATCGGCGACCTGGAAAGGAGAGACAGAGGTTCAGGAATACGCTTACGAAAAAAACGGGGCATTCAAACAGCTAACCATCACAAAAGAAGGCATAGACAAAAGCCCAAAAGAAATTGATACCACCCTGACCAAAGATTCGATTGATGCCCTGACCGCCGCTCTTGACGTCATGACCCATGTATCCGACGGAAATAAATGTGAGGGCGAATCTATAATCTTTGACGGCAGAAGACGTTTTAAACTTCTGTTCCGTGACAAAGGAACAACGTTTTTAAAAGCCAACCGGTATAACATCTTTGAAGGCGAGGCCACAGAATGCGTCGCCGAAATTGAGCCTTTGGGCGGCAACTGGCACAAAAAACCAAGAGGCTGGCTCTCTGTTCAGGAACAAGGGCGCAAACTCGGCTCCCTACCCACTATATGGCTGGCCAGAGTTGGCAACACAAAACAATTTCTTCCCGTAAAAATACGCGTAAAAACCGATTACGGCACATTGTTTGCGCATCTAACAAAATACGAAAATGATAAGGGGCTCGTCAAACAGGCCGCTATGGCAGAGTAACACCAAAGCACCTTCACTGTATGGAACGCAATAATTTGAAATAACATGTGATTTGAATTTGCGCGACTGTCGTTGAACAGTAGGATGGTATTTATTTTTGGTCATCCACAAACGAACGAACAGTAACTATTATAACGCTCATGTCAGATAAAAAACTCGCCTGTATTATTCTTGCTGCCGGTAAAGGCACCCGTATGAAATCCAGAAAACCGAAAGTATTGCACAAAATTGCAGGGCTTTCGATGGTATCCCATGTTATAAAAACCGTAGAATCCCTGTCCCCGGAAAAAATAATCACCATTATCGGTCCTGACATGGAGACCGTGGCAAGCGAAATTTCACCGCACGAAACAGCCGTTCAACAAGAGCAAAAAGGCACAGCCGACGCGGTTAAAACCGCACTGCCTGCTCTAAACGGCTTTAAGGGTAACATTCTTGTACTTTATGGCGATGTGCCCCTGATTGGCCACGATACATTGCGCACCTTACTCAATCATCACAATTCAAATAAAGACTTTGGCGCAACAATTCTGGCCATGGCCCCACCCGATCCAACAGGTTATGGACGTATCATTCAAAATCGTGATGGCACACTCGCCAAAATCGTTGAAGAAGCCGACGCAAACGAGCAGGAAAAACAGATTCGTCTCTCCAACAGCGGCATCATGGTCATTGACGGGGAGTGCCTTTCCCACTGGCTTTCTCAAATTGACAATAACAATGCACAAGGGGAGTACTACCTTGTCGACCTTGTAGAAATCATCCAAAAAAACGGCAAAAGCTGCGGCGTCATCAGAGGCCATTTTGAAGAGCTGGAAGGTGTAAACTCCCGCGCACAACTGGCCGGGTTGGAGCTCACCATGCAAATGATTTTGCGCATGAAAGCCCTTGAAAACGGAGTGACAATGATAGACCCGCAAACGGTTTATTTCTCGTGGGATACGAAAATAGGGCAAGACGTTCTTATTGAACCCGGCGTATTTTTTGGCCCCGGTGTAGAGATCGCCGATAACGCCCATATCAGAGCACATTCCCACATTGAAGGCGCAAAAGTTAAAGAAGGCGCAATTATAGGCCCATTCGCCAGGCTGCGCCCCGGGGCTGATATCGGAGAAAACGCGAATATCGGCAATTTCGTTGAGATTAAAAATGCAGTCCTCGGCAAAGGGGTTAAGGCAAAGCATCTGGCCTATATTGCAGATACAGAGATTGGGGCTGGCACGAATTATGCCTGCGGCTCAATCACAGCCAATTACGATGGACGGAAAAAACACAAAACACAAATTGGCCAAAACGTCATGATCGGCAGCAATTGTGTTCTGGTTGCACCGGTTGAGATCGGTGATAACGCCTATATTGCAGCAGGCTCTACCATCACGGAAAATGTCCCAAACGACGCACTGGCTATAGCACGGCCAAAAGGCGCCACCATCATCAAAGACTGGATCAAGAAAAGAGAAGGATAAACACATGTGCGGCATTGTAGGCGTTATCGGTAAAAAAGAAGCTACCCCGATTTTGTTAGAGGGCCTAAGAAGGCTTGAGTATCGCGGCTATGACAGCGCAGGTATTGCAACATTATCAAACGGACAAATCACACGCTCGCGTGCCGAAGGAAAACTGCTCAATCTTGATAAAAAACTTGAACAATCTCCCTTGCAAGGCAGCATCGGCATCGGTCATACAAGATGGGCTACCCATGGCGGACCGACAGAAAATAATGCGCACCCGCACGCAACAGAAAAAGTCGCTGTCGTGCACAACGGCATTATTGAGAATTATACCGCACTAAAAGAAGAACTGGAATCCCATCAGTACATATTCCAGACAGACACGGACACAGAAGTTATTGCCCAGCTCGCCACCTATTATATTGATCAGGGATATGCGCCAAGAGATGCAGCAAACAAAACATTAAACCGGCTGGAAGGTGCCTATGCCGTCGCACTCATTTTTGCCGGCGAGGAAAATTTTATGATTGGCGCACGGCAAGGCACACCGCTTGCGCTTGGCTATGGTGACGGTGCCATGTATCTGGCATCCGACTCTTATGCGCTGGCACCGCTGACAAAGAAAGTCTGTTTCCTTGAAGACGGGGACCGCGTCATCGCTACACAAAATGGTGCAGAAATTTATATCAATGATAATGAAAAAGTTGAACGCCCCATCCGCATGACCGCACAAAGTGGCGCCACAACAGGCAAGGGCGAATACCGCCATTTCATGCTGAAAGAAATTTATGAACAACCCGAAGTCATTGGCGACACGCTCAATAGCTTCATCAACCCCTCTACCGGTCATATTGCTGTACCAGACGCCATATTAGACGCCTTGGCAAACGCCCCGCGCCTTACCCTTATTGCTTGCGGCACCGCTTTTTATGCGTGTACCGTGGCTAAATACTGGTTTGAAAAAATGGCTCGAATACCTTGCGAAATAGATATTGCCTCAGAATTCAGATACCGAGAAGCTCCGATGCCAGAAGGCGGCGTTGCACTGTTCGTCTCTCAAAGCGGTGAAACGCTCGACACGCTGGAAGCCCTTCGTTACTGCAAAACACAAAACCAGACCATTCTGTCCATTGTAAATACCATTGAAAGCACCATCGAACGGGAATCCGATCTTGTCATGCATACATTGGCCGGACCGGAAATTGGTGTTGCCTCAACCAAAGCCTTTACCACACAGCTTACGACACTGGCTTGTCTGGCTCTGGCTCTGGCTGAAAAACGCAGTATGCTGAAAGACGGTGAAGCCAAAGAACTCGCAGAGGCTTTACGCCTTATTCCAAAGCGTGCGGCGGCTATCCTTAATCATGATGAAGAGATCATGGCCATCGCCAAAGAAGTTTCAGAGTCTACGGATATGCTTTATCTTGGGCGCGGTATTTTTTATCCGCTCGCGCTGGAAGGGGCACTAAAGCTGAAAGAAATTTCCTATATTCACGCAGAAGCCTACGCTGCAGGAGAATTAAAACACGGCCCCATCGCCCTTATTGATGAGCGGATGCCCGTCGTTATCATCGCCCCCGGCAATGATCCCCTGTATGAGAAGACCGCCTCCAACATTCAGGAAACCGTCGCCCGCGGCGGCAAAGTTATGCTCTTTTCCGATGAAAAGGGCGTAAACAGTCTGAAAGACATAATAAAATGGTCTGTAACGCTCGAGGATATTCCACTCTTCGTTGCACCCATTTTATACTCGATCCCTGTTCAACTGCTCGCCTACCATGTTGCCGTCATTAAGGGTACAGATGTTGATCAACCCAGAAATCTGGCCAAATCTGTTACGGTGGAGTAAGAAAAATCTGGAAAATAAGGGAGGAATTAGATTATATAGCGGGAGCATTTGAGCAAAAGGAGTCCGAAAAGTGTCGCGCCATACCCTCTATATTACAGCTTTCCTGATTTTAAGTTTTGCGCTGACAGCCTGTGACAGCGCAGAAAACAAAGAGCAACAATATATCGCAAAAGGCGACATCTATCTGGCACAAGGCGATTATACAAGAGCCCGGCTGGAATACAGGAATGCCGCAAGAATCTCTCCGACAAATCCTCAGACACTCTACAATCTCGGGCGCATAGATGAAGCACAGGGAAACATAAGAAATGCGCTCTCGGCCTTTTTGGTCGCAGAACAGCAAGATAAAGACTTCGCACCGGCCATATCCAAAATTATCCGTTACTTTATGGCCGCAGAACAGTATCAGGAAGTCGAAAAACGTATTGATCATCTGATATCGCTTGAACCTGAAAACGCCGACGCTCGGGCGATAAAAGGCTCTTTGTACTTACGGCAAAAAGACTTCAAAAAAGCAAAAGAATCTGCACAAAAAGCACTGGAACTTGATCCCTCCAATATCCTTGCTTTTTCTGTCCTGACCGGCTTTTACAACAATCAGGATCAAAAAGACGAGGCCATTAAGGTTCTGGAAGCAGGCATTGAGAAGAATCCGAAAGACATCTCTTTACGCCTTCTTAAAGCAGCGATTTATAGTGAACAGGATAATATTGCCAAGGTCTCTGACACCTATCATGATATTTTTGAGCTGTACCCGGATGACATTCGTTTTCGGTTTGATTTAGCAGAAATTCTCTCCCAAACCGGCAATGATGATAAAGCCGAGGCTCTTCTTCGCTCTACGGTTAAAGCGTTCCCTGATAATCTGAGAGCCAAGCACCTTCTTACAACCTTTTTGGAAGAAAATCGAACTATCAGCCTCGCAGAAGAAGAAATTCGTACCTATATCAAAGAAACACCCGAAGAAAAAATCCCCTACCTCTGGCTGGCTGATCTGTACATCAGAAACAACAAAGACCAGCTTGCCGTTGAGACACTCAAAAACGTTATCAGAACAGCGTCTGATGACAAAATCAGCCTGAATGCCAACACATCGCTTGCTGGCATACAAATACGGCAAGGGGATATAGACTTTGCCAAAAAGCTTATAGGGGCCGTTCTGGCAAAAGACGTCAATAATAAGGATGCGCTGCTGGTCAGAGCCAATCTTGCCTTTCATCAGGGACAATATCAGGAAGCTGTTGCAGATTTACGCACCATTCTTCGCGATCATCCGGCAGAAAAAAGAGCCTCACGGATACTGGCAGAAATCTTTCTGCTTCAAGGACACATAGATCTGGCAATAGATACCTTATTTCAATCCATAAATGCCAGCACCTCAGCTGATTTTTCACTCCATGTGCGCCTCGCCCAGCTCCATGCTTTGCGGGGCAATAAAGAAGAGGCCTTAAAACTTCTCTCAAACGTGACTAAGGCAGACCCAACATACGCCATCGGATGGGAAAATGCGGCAAGACTGGCCATAGAACAAGAAAAATGGGAAGATGCAGAATCCTATATCCAAAAATTGGAAAAACTCGACGGACAGGCCCTTTTAGCCACTTTCCTAAAGGGGCAAATAAAGGAAAAAACAGGGAATCTGGAAGAAGCGGCAACGCGTTATAAAAAAGTTATTAGGACAGCCCCTTCCGCCCCCATCGCAGAATACGCTCTATCTGCCCTCTTATCCCTGTCAAAAGCCCCGGAAGACATCAAAAAAGCCAAGGATTTCTTACTGTCTCTGGAAACTGATAATCCGTCCGTCGCTACTGTTACAGGTGGCATGCTTGTCATTCTGAATGAAAAAGAGCTGGCAAAAAACATGTTCGAAAAGGCAATTGCAAACAAACCAAAAACACAAGCCCCCTATCTGGCACTCGCACAGCTTTTTGAAGAAGAGGGCAACACGAATAAAGCCATCGCACTTCTTAAAGACGCAGAAAAAGCCTTACCATTTGAACCTGCCGCCCCTGTGAAAAGAGCTGTATTGTTATCATCACAAGGGCGTGTAGAAGACGCCATAAACATTTACAGCGCGTTGCTGGAACAAAACAAAAATCTTGATTTTGTTGCCAACAATATGGCGCAACTCATCGCAGATCATCGTTATCATGATAAAGACTCCATGGAAAAAGCAAAACTTATTGCTGAGCGTTTTATCGGTTCGAACAATCTTTATTATCTGGATACGCTTGGGTGGGTCTATTTCAGACAAGGCCTGATATCCCAGGCAGAACCGCTTTTAAAACGCGCCGCGACAGAAGCGAGACCAGCTCACCCGCAAATGCTCTATCATTATGGCGCGCTTCTCGCAAAGCTTGATAAAAAGAACGAAGCCAAAGCCTATTTAAAACGCGCCATTTCTAGTGATGAAGACTATACCGGCAAAGATGAAGCCAGAGCACTCTACGAGAAACTGTAGAATTATAGTGCAGCCCGGCCCTTATGGGCCGGGAGCCTGCCTAAAGATTTTTGGAGCAAATTGAATACAGAAACAGAGTTGTCTTTTTTTATAAACCTGACAACGTCTGGTCTTTCGGCCATGTCACTTTCCAGCCCAGCTCTATATCTTTTTTCTGCTTGGCAGCCAGTTCTATATCCCAGCGTAGCATACCTTTGATATTGGCAGCATCGGCCAGATAGCCTTGCGTTGTGTATTTTTCGAGAATCTCTGTTTCGATTTTCTTATCCCGTCCGGCCGGCACGGTTTCCTTTACAATCAAGCGGACCGGCATTTTGTGTAAATTCTCAATTTCTGTTACATAATGGCGTTCATGAGAATCACTGCGGACAATAACCCCACCGGCTTTATGCTCGTCTTTGAGTGTTTTACGTTTTACAGAAACCTTATCATCCACACCAAAGAAAAGTGCATGTTCACCCTCTGGACGCAGCAGAGGCAAATGCGTCTGCCCCACATACGCACCGTCCCGGAATAGAGATAATTTACCCGGCAGAATAGGAGACTCCCCTTTTAGCTTTGTTCTGGCCACCAGAAAAGCTTCTGTGCTGAGCTGCGGCTTAACATGAATCTCAAGATGGCTCTCCGTATCAAAATCGCCGACCATCAGCTTGGTCTCAGAGCCATTTGAAAGCACGGATACAGCCCCTGAAATTTTGTACTCACTCACAAAACCGCCTGTTTCAATGTCTGCCGTTACAAAAGAAGCCTCTTTCTTCTCTGCCTCCTCAAAAGCTCTATCACCATCCATCATGGCATCCACTTCCAATCGCTCCATAGTCGGCATGACATTGCTGCTTATAGCACTAAAACTAGCACTGCCGCCCATCCCGGAACCTCTACTCTTTTGAAGCGTACTCATTTCGGGATCAAAAATATTAACCCAGTACGGCTGAAGATCAGGCAAGCTTGTCCCCCTGTGCGGTTGTGCCGTAGAAAGTGAGAGTTTAACCCCGGTCCAGTCTTCTCCCGTTGTCTGACGAACAGAGCCATACTGAACAATCTCCAGTTTTTCATCTTCAGTCCCGAGACGCGCATCATAAATGGGCTGCCATGACGCATTTGGCACCTGATAACTTAACTTGACAGTCAGTTTCGTTTTAGCAGCAGAATCCAGAGGTACCCTGACATCGTACGTACTACGGCTCCCTGTACGGGACTGGTTCAGTTCGTTTCGGATTTGCTGTATTTTATGATCCAGTTCACGGAGCGCAACCTGTTTATCCAGATCCGCTTTTGAAATATCCAGAATATTTGTCTTTAATGTCTGAGCGGCCGAAATCCATTGCTCTGGCTGTAGATTAAGCTCTGCAATCGCTTCATTCGTTCTTAAGGTTGCCTGCTTCCCTATATTCTCAAGAAATGTTTTTTGAGCCATTAGTGCCCTTTTTTCAGCCTCAATATATTTCCTTTTATCCTGCAACGTTTCCAGCTCTGCATTCAGCTCTCTTTCCCGCTCGGATGTCAGATCGACTTCCATAACATGCTTATGCATCACAGCGCCGAATTTAATATCTGCTGTAGAAGAACCCTCGACACGAAGCGAATCAGGCAATAATATGGCTGGGAGATTTTTGAAAACAATTTCGCTGTCCCCTTCCGGCACATCAACAACCGCTTCCCGTATTACTTTTGCCCGGTTATTATAAACCGTAACCGCTTTAATCTGACTATCCACAGGGATATCAGCCGCATAAGAAACAGACGGAAACAAAAGAGACATAATAAGAAAAACAGCGAACAAACGAATCATCATAAAAAACCTCAGAGCTTGTCATTACAACACTCTTTTTTTATAACAGAGAAGACGCTTACATAAAAGGTCGATAACAAGGAGAAAACACCGTGGACCGCATTATTCGTTATACAGCCTATTTTACAAACATATTACTCGTGTTTGGTGCACTTTTTCTGGTCACGCAGGCCTATACAGTAACAGAAATACTGATTGCCCTATTCCTGTTTGTACCACCGATTCTATCCATTATTGCGCTCTATACAGGGCCGGATCTGGAAGAACGAAAACTGCTAAGGCAGCTCCATAAGACCCGCCTGCGCATAGAACTTAAAAATCTGTATGCCTCCAGTCCACGGAAATAAAAACTAGTTAATCAGGTACTGTCTGATTAACGCAGCTTCTGCCGCTGGAACCTCAACAACAGCCACGCCGTGGTCACGGTTAACGATATCCGTACTGAACGGGATAGCAATGTGCTTGCCCCTTTTTCGCCCTGTCATCACGTTTACGAGTAAGGCTTTGATCTCCTGATTTTTATCATTGATCTGCACATTTGACACGCGGCCAATGAGGGCACCATCTTCTGCTTTTACATCGCATCCCATCAGACTCTTCAGGCTAATAGGCTCAAAATCTCGGCCGGCAGCCGGTTCAATACCTTCCAGAAAAGCTGGCATGTTATCCCGCAACTGATCACGGTCAAGCATCAATGCATAAGAATCCGCCGCCACGCTCACATTCAGCGTATCGTAGTCAAAATACATTTCCTGACGAAATCCAAGAGAATCAACATCTGCTACAATTTTCTCAACCTTGCCATCCTGACTAATCAGAACGTCCTTAACATCCCCAATCGCGTAATGCGTACTATCCAGCACTCTTCTGTCCAGTACATCCAATCCCTTCGAATAAGAAATATTTTTCTCAGGATCAACACGATTAAGCTTTAAAAGCTGTGAAACATAGGCCTGATTCGAGGCCACATCCTGCGCATGAGCCAAACTAACCATTGCAAAACAAGACATTAGTGTCAGCGTTAAAAAACGAAACATGTACTTTCTCCCACTTTCTTTAGAATGAAGAAGGGAGATTACGCTTTTTTGGAACGGAATGCAATATGTTTTCATAATTACATATTCTTTTAACGACTTCCCTTATAACATGAACTTCTCTATAGTGCCCCTTGTTATTAAGTACCCTCAAATGATTGGTTTGTCCTGATGCATTTTAAAGATTTTATGACGCGGTTTGCCGGTGTTGTCCGCCTTCCTTTCCTTTCTCTGGCCATTGCCTGCGTCGGTGTAGGGGCTTCTATCGCCTGCTGGAAAACCGGCGATGTGGCCAGCAACATAGACTGGCCTTTGTTGCTGCTCGTCATGATTGGGGCTATTTCCGCTCATATGAGCGTCAACGCCTTGAATGAATATAAGGATTTTAACAGCGGTCTTGACCTGCAAACGATCAAAACGCCTTTCAGTGGCGGCAGCGGCACCCTTCCGAACGCCCCGGATTTTTTAAACATGGCTAAATATATAGGCTTTGGCACCTTTTTGCTTACAGCAAGCCTTGGGCTATATTTTGTCTATCTGAAAGGCTTTGGTCTTTTATGGGCTGGCATTCCCGGCATTCTTCTGGTCGCGGCGTATACCCCCCATATAACGCGCAATCCTTTCTGGTCGCTTGTTTCTTCGGGGCTTGGGTTTGGACCTGCCATGGTCATGGGAACAGAATTTGTGCTAAGCGGTTCTTATTCATGGAGCGGTTTTCTTGCGTCTATGACCGTCTTTTTTCTGATCAACAATCTGCTCCTTATCAACCAGTTCCCGGACATTGAAGCCGACCGTAGTGTAGGACGTAAAAACATTCTTATTCTATGGGGACCTGAAAAAGTTAAAGCGGTTATTGCGCTCTTCTTTGTATTGGCCTATGCCATTCTGATCACAGCGACCACAACGCATATGTTGCCCTTTTATGCTGTTGCGGGGCTTATCACGATTCCTCTTGCGGTGTCTATTTCTTACGGTTTAAGAAAACACGGTACGAACATACAGCCTCTTATCCCGTATATGGGCGTTAATGTGATCGTCTGTCTTATGACACCCGTTCTTATCGCTTCCGGCATCCTGTTCAGCTAAACAAGTTCATACAGCCCGCGATAATAGGCAGCGCTCTTTAAAAGAGCCTCATGTGTGCCCTGATGAGACACCCGGCCTTCTTCCAGAACAACGATCCTGTCCATCTCTGGCAGCCCGACCAGACTATGCGTTACAAGTAACAGCGTACACTCTTCTACAAAAGACAGAATACGCGCCATAACATCATGTTCTGTTCTGGCATCCAACCCTTCGCCCGGCTCATCCAGCACAAGACAAGGTGCTTTTTTAAGCAAGGCACGCGCAATCGCAAGGCGGCGTGTCTGCCCGCCAGAGAGCTGCAGTCCAGATTCTCCGACATAATGATCAAAGCCATCAGGCAAGCTTTTAATAAAAGATAACAAACCGGCCTTGTCACACACCTCTTCCAGCATTTTTTCATCTGCCTCAGGCTCTGCTATTAAAAGATTCTGACGAATAGTCGTAGAAAAAACATGCGGCCTTTGAGGCACAACAGAAAAATGGCGGCGAATATCCTCACCGGCATAATCCGCCAGCCTTTTGTCATTTAGAATAATAGCCCCTTCATCCAAAGGCCATAGGCCCGTGATAAGGTTGATTAACGAGCTTTTCCCCGCCCCTGTCGGACCAATTACAGCCACTTTTTCGCCGCTCTTTATATCAAAGCTAACCGCTTTTAGAACGGGTCCCCGGTCATAAGAAAAACAAACATCTTTAAACTGGAAAGAACAGCGTTCAAGTTCAGGTTCATATTTCGTTTTATGCGGCTCTTCCAGCGGCTTATAATCAAGCACGTCAAAAATCCGTTTGGCAGACATCTCGACAGCACTCAGTGATCGAAACGCCACGGGTAAAGGCAAGACGGCTTCAAATACGACCAGAGAAAACAACGCCAGCAGTGCCAGATCCGCCGGCATAATCGCATCGGTTGTGACCAAAGGAATGGCTATCAGTAATGTCCCCCATAGAGCACTATAGGAAGACGCTTCTACCACAGCATTTGACATCACAGAAAAACGGTTAATGCGTTTTTGTGCCTTGATAAGATCTGCCTCAATCTTTTCCTGTCTTGCCCCATAGCTGTTCTCAGTATCATAGACGAGCAACTCACCCATCCCCTGCAAGCAGCCGACAAGTTCTGTGCGCAGTGCTGTCATTTTTTGCACTTCTGTTTCTTCCGGCTCTCTTGTCTGGCGCAACATAAGCAAAGGAAACAGCAGCCCTGAAAACAAAAGGAGGCTCCCAACAAACAAGGCAAGCATCACATGATGAAAAAACAGATAAGCAACAAAAACCAGACAGGCCGCCAAAGCCGTCACCGCAGGCACAACAAAACCGATATAAAAACGCTCCAGCCGGTCTATATCGCCCCCAAGCCGGCTGAGCCAGTCACCACTGCGGTATTTTCCGGTTTCTGATATGGGGTGTATTTCCATGCACTCATATACCCGGCGGCGCAAATGGCTTAAAAACCGCAAAGTTGCGTCGTGCGTTACAAGCCGTTCTGCATAACGGCCGCCAGTACGAATAATAGCACAGGCCCTGATCATCGCGGCCGGTGTGAAATAATTCATTGAAACGCCCGCTACACCGGCCAGCCCCATCGCTGTAATAAACCAGCCGGACACGGCCATTAACGTCACATTCGCCAGCACACTCAAGAAGGAAACCAAAATACCAAGCACTATCCAGTTACGGTAAGGGCCATACAGTTTTATCAGACGTAAAATCGTTCTCATTCCCGGCCCCCTGCCTGTTGCACAAGTGCCGCATAAGCCCCATGACTTTTGAGCAGATCATCATGAATGCCTTGCTCTATTACCTCGCCGTTTTCAATGAACAAAATTTTATCCGCATGGCGAATAGTATGCAGCCTGTGCGCTATGGTAAGAACTGTCTTCTCCTTTGTAAGTGCAGGCAGCACCTTCTGAAGGACATTTTCTGTTACTTTATCAAGGCTGGCCGATGGCTCATCCATTAAAACGAGGGGTGCCTCTCTTAAAAAAGCACGGACAAGCGCAAGCCGCTGCACCTGCCCGCCTGACAAGCCATACCCTTGTTCTCCTATGATTGTGTTATATTTTTGGGGAAGTTTCTCTATAAAATCTGCAGCGCATAGCTTGTCGCACAGCCTTTCAATCTCTCTCATAGAGGCCTGCTTATGGCCGAGCTTTAGATTATCCAGTACAGACCCATAAAAAAGTGTCGGTTTTTGCGGTATCCAGGAAAGGTGCTGACGCCAGCTTTTTATATTTAATTCAGACAGCGACACGCCATTGATCCTGATTTCACCTTGATCAGGTTCTATAAACCCTAAAAGCAGAGCCATGATTGTACTCTTTCCGGCTCCTGACGGGCCAACCAGAGCAACACACTCTCCTTCCCGTATATCAAAACTCAGTCCCTTTAAAACCTTTTCACCCTCATGATAGGAAAAATGAACATCATCAAAAGAGATATTTATTTTAGCGCGGTTGATGTCTGTCGTTATCTCATGCTTCTTTATGGATACCGGAGACGCCATAATGTCTGCCATTTTTTCTGCCGCCCCGACGGCTTCCATTTTGGCATGATACGCACCGCCCATTTTGCGCAAAGGTAAGTAAAATTCAGGCGCTAACAATAAAATAAAGAAACCGTGAAAAAAACCCATTTCACCGTACAAAAGCCGAAAGCCGATTAGCACAGCTATAACGGCAATACTTACCGTCGCAAAAAATTCCAGTACCAGTGATGATAAAAAAGCGACACGCAGAACCTCCATTGTGTCTCGTTTGTACTGCTCTGCTATTCTTGTAACAGAGTCGGCTTTCCTGCGGCTGGCATTAAATAGTTTGAGTGTGGTCAGTCCTTGTATCAAGTCCAGAAAATGATTTCCCATACGGGCCAGCTTTCGCCACTGACGCTGGTTTAAGGCTTCTGTCCCTCTGCCAATCAAAATCATAAAGACCGGTATGAGAGGGGCCGTAAACAGCATAACAAGGCCGGATATCCAGTCCAGAGGAAACACCAGCAGGACAATAGCCAAAGGCACAGCCACACAGAGCATAACAGCCGGTACAAACCGCGTATAATACCCCTCAATGGCCTCAACGCCCTCAACCAGACTGGTTAGCAGAGCAGCACTGCCCTCTTTCACCACATAAAGCGGGCCTGCTTTTTTTAAATGGTTTTGAAGATCTTTTCTAACCTGTTTTTTGATATGCAACGCACCGTTAAACGCCAGAACTTCAGACATTTGGGACAAAAAGACTTTGACCACAAAAAAACAGGGAAACGTAAAAAGGGCCACAGCCATATCAGCAAAGGTTTTTTGCTCAAACACAACGGCATGAATGATATGGGCCAAAAGCCAACACTGCCCGACCAGAACGATCGCACTCATAAAACTTAAGAAAACAGCAAAATACAGAGCACGTCCGGCAGATTTTTTATATGCTTTTAAAAACGAAGCCGGACGATTTGCCATTAAACGGACTCTTGCTCTCCAGGAAAAGTCCTTATTGCTCGGACTCTTTTGGTCCTTCTTCTGCTTCATACCACATAACGTTTATTATGCCGAGAGACAAAGCCAATCCTAAACCCAAGACCCATGTAAAATACCACATAATCGCTTCTCCTAATACGCTGAGTGAGATCGTTCTTGAATCTCTTGAACCGTCACCTTGCCCCACATACGAGCATAACACCAGATTGTGTAAGCCAGAACAATAGGCAGGAATATCACAACAGCCCAGAACATAACCGTCAGTGTCAAATGGCTGGACGGCGCATCCCAAAGCGTCAGACTTGAATCAGGATGTGTGCTGGACGGCAGAACGAACGGAAACATAGATAAGCCCGCCGTTGAAATAATTCCGGCCATAGACAAAGCACTCGTCACAAAACCGAATCCCGGCCGCCCTATGTAAGACAACAAAATCGTCAGGAGTGCACCAGCAAAACCAAGCACTGGTGCGATGATTGCCAGCGGACAAGTCGTGTAAATATCAAGCCACGCGCCAGCAACGACCTCTACCTCTTTACCAAGAGGATCAGGCAAAGCATCAAGCGGCGGCTGCGTGATAATTCTGTACCCGTCAATACCGTAGGTAAGCCATACACCGGCCAGCGCAAAACATGCAATGGTAATAACACCCATCAACGCCACCGCCTTCCTTGCACGTGCGGCGATCACATCATCCGTCCGCAGTTGCAGCCACACCGCCCCATGCATCGTCAGCATGGCAAAACTTAACACGCCTGCAAGCAGCGCAAACGGATTTAGCAAAGGCAACAAGGCCGTCAACAAAGAGCCTTCATAATGCGCTCTTAAAAACTCATCGAGATGAAAGGGTACCCCTTGCAACAAGTTGCCAAAGGCCACACCAAAGATCAAAGAGGGAACGGCTCCGCCTATAAAAAGCCCCCAATCCCACGCTTTTCTCCATCGCGCATCGCCAAGCTTGGAGCGGTAATCAAAACCGACAGGGCGGAAAAACAGGGCAAAAAGGACCAGCAGCATCGCCATATAAAAGCCCGAGAACGCCGCCGCATAGACAGCCGGCCAAGCCGCAAAAATCGCACCACCCGCCGTGATAAACCACACCTGATTTCCATCCCAGTGCGGCCCCACCACATTAATGATCACGCGGCGTTCTTCATCCGTTTTACCAACGAAAGGCAAGAGACTCCCGATCCCCATATCCATACCATCAGCAATGGCAAAGCCGATCAACAATATGCCAACCAAAGCCCACCAGATAAATTTTAATACTTCGTAATCCAGTATCATGTTTCTATCTCCTATTCAGCGGGCGCAGGCTTTACGGCCTTGGCGTCCTGTTCAAAATGGTAACGGCCTGTGTGCAAAGCACTCGGTCCCAACCGGGCGAACTTGAACATCAGGAACATCTCGACAATGAGAAGGAAGGTATAAAAGAGGACAAACCCGATAAGAGAAAAGATAAGATCGCCGCTCGTAAGAGAGGATGTCCCTAAAAAGGTTGGCAATACCTCACCGATCGCCCATGGCTGACGACCGTATTCAGCAATAAACCAGCCAAGCTCGCACGCCAGCCACGGCACAGGAATCCCTAAGACAAGAGCCCTTAACAGCCATTTTTTCTCTGCAATAACCCGTTTTGCATTGTAATAAAACGCAAGAACCGTAACGAGCAGCATGTAAAATCCTAAAGCCACCATAATCCTGAAGGACCAGAACAGTGGTGCCACAGGCGGAATGGAATCCTTTGCGGCCATTTTTATTTGTTCTTCTGATGCATCCACCGGATTTTCTACATAGCGTTTTAGCAAGAGCCCGAAGCCCAGATCTTCTTTAAGCGAATCAAAGGCTTCTCTGGTTTCTTCCGATTTATCCCCCTGGCGAATTTTCAAAAGATATTCATAAGCCGTTATACCGTTACGAATTCGCGTCTCGTTCTCTTTAAGAATATCCGTTAATCCTTTGACTTCCTTGTCAACGGAACGAGTTGCAATCAGGCCCATCACATATGGCACTTTCAGCGCATAATCAACTTCCATCGTTTCATCATTAGGCAAACCAATAACGGTAAAGGCCGCAGGGGCTTCCTCTGTATGGTATTCCGCCTCAATAGCTGCCAGTTTCGTTTCCTGTGCATGGCCGAGCACATAGCCGCTTTCATCGCCCAGCACAATCACAGCCAGAACAGCCGCGAGACCAAAGCCTGTTGCCACAGAAAACGACCGTTTTGCAAAAGCAAGATCCCGGCCTTTCAGCATATAATAGCTGCTAATCCCCATGACAAACATTGACGCTGTAACATAACCAGCCGCGACAGTGTGAATAAATTTGGCTTGTGCGACAGGACTGAGCACCACATCGGCGAAATTCGTCATTTCCATCCGCATGGTTTCCGGCGAGAATTCAGACCCGAGCGGCAACTGCATCCAGCCATTCGCCACCAGAATCCACAAAGCCGATAAATTAGAGCCAAGTGCCGCAAGGAATGTCACAGCGAGATGTTGCCGCTTTGACAGTTTATCCCACCCAAGGAAAAACAACCCCACAAAGGTTGATTCGAGGAAAAACGCCATGAGCCCCTCAATCGCCAGAGGTGCCCCAAACACATCACCCACATAATGTGAGTAATAAGACCAGTTTGTTCCAAACTCAAACTCCATTGTCAGGCCAGTTGTCACACCAATCGCAAAATTGATACCAAACAACTTGCCCCAGAACCTGGTCATGTCCTTGTATATCTCTTTCCCCGTCATGACATAGACCGATTCCATAATAAACAGAACCCAGACAATGCCCAACGTTAAAGGAACAAACAAAAAGTGATACAAGGCTGTAACGGCAAACTGAAGACGGGAGAGGTCAACAAACAGCTCATCAATCATGGCAGCATATCCTTACAAAAGATTATACAAATATCTACAGAACCAACTTCCAGAAACGCAACAGAATTCTATTAAAAGGTGAGGATATATTATTTTTCTTCGGAACAAAAGAGGGGATCTCTTTTTATACCCTTGACTATACCCTAGCTAACTATGCTTTACACCAATCCTGCAAAGCACGTCTGGATTGTGCAGCAGCATCAGGCAGTTTCCCAATGCTGAGCGGTAAAGACTCCGTATTACCGGCTTTCGCCTCCATCTCAATCTCCTTGGCCAGCGCACTAATATATATAAGGCCAAAGTTACCTGTCATACCTTTTAACTCATGAGCCCTTGCAATAACATCTGTCAAATCTTCAACACCAGATAATGCCTGAAGTGCCTCAACCAGTTCATCTGTCTTTTCCAGCATACCATCCAGCAGCTCTTCAAACTGATCTTTTGCCAGACTGCCTTTGAGGCTGGAAAGTGCCTGCTCATCAAAAATATCTTCTTTCTTCCCGTCATCAAACGAAGAGGTAGATACTGTATCAGCAAAAGCGGCAATCGGCGGACGCTCTATCCCGCCCCTGTTTTCATCCCGGCTACCAGAAAACGGCTCAGCCTCCCGTTGTACAGGTCTGGAAACCGATGCTCTTTTCTCTGCCTCTCCAAACACTCTCACAGCCTCTTCAAAAGAATCTTCATCAAGCTCTTCATCTGTGAAATTAATATCCTGCGGTGAAAATTCCGTAGACGTCATCGTTGGCTCCTCTTTTACTGGAAGCACCGGTTCAGGCTCTTCTTCCACAACAGGGGAAGGCTGTGAAGGGGGTGATGGTGGCGTAATCAGCGCCTCATCTTCTGATCCGACGCTCGATTCAGAATCCGTTGATTCAGAAATAGCCGGTCCATCGTCTTTGTCTTTTTCGTCTTTATTTTTCGTGTCATAAACCGCCTTAATTGTTTTATCGACAATCTCGGCCAGTTTATTTGTATCAATGGGTTTGGCCAAAAAGTCATCCATGCCCGCCTCAAAACAGGCCTGCACATCGTCTTCCATTGTATTGCCAGTCATCGCCACCACAGGTGTAGAGGCTGCACGCTGATTTGGTATTTTCCTAATCTCTTCTGTTGCTTCAAGACCTGTCATACCTGGCATTTGAACATCCATCAGAATCAAATCAAAAACATCGCGTTTTAGTTTCTGAAGAGCCTCTTCCCCTGACATTGCAGGAAAAGCCCTGTGTCCCATCTTTGTAAGAAAACCATGAAGAACCTTTTGGTTAATCTGATTGTCGTCCACAACCAAAACACTGAGCTCTTTATCAGGCGGCGTATCTTTTGCGGCCCCAACGCCCACAGCCTCGATCTCTTCCTGATCGCCCTGTTCCATATCGAGGGTAAAAAAGAACGTACTGCCTTCATTCTCTTTACTGCTGATACTAATGTCACTCCCCATAGCCCTGACCAGACTTTTACAAATAGCCAGTCCTAATCCTGTGCCACCAAACTTTCTGGAAATACTGGAATCAGCCTGAGCAAAAGGCGTGAAAAGGTTTTTCTTTGCTTCAGGAGAAATACCAATGCCAGAATCCTGAATAGCAAAGTATATACCGTGTTTCTTTGACATTTTGCTGTTACCGGTATCAACCGCATCAACAACGTTTCGGACATGAATCGTCACATCCCCATCAGAGGTAAATTTGATAGAATTCCCTGTCAGATTTAAAAGAACCTGACGCAAACGTGTCGGGTCACCCAAAACGAACTGAGGCACGGAGTCTTCAAGATCCAGAACCAGACCGATATTTTTTGCATTGGCATGGCCAGACATTAATGTGTGAACACTATGAACAAGACGGTGTAAATCAAAACTGATATATTCCAGCTCCATCTTTCCTTTCTCGATTTTTTCAAAATCGAGAATATCGTTCAAAAGAGCCATCATGGCATTACCGGAATCCTGAATGGTCTGCGCATAATCGCTTTGATCTTTTGACAGTTTCGTATCAAGAAGCAATTTGACAATCCCCATGACACCCGTCATAGGCGTCCGAATTTCATGACTGACCACCGCAAGAAAAGCAGACTTTGCCCCATTGGCTTTATCTGCCTCTTCTTTTGCAATTCTCATCTCCTCTGTTTTCTGAGCTTCACGTTCTCTAAGCTCGTGCATGACCTGACGCTCTTTTTCTATAACGCTCAGCAATCGTTTCAGCTCTGCACTCTCTTTTGATTGTTTAAGCTTTTCAAACGCCTTGTCTGTAGATTCCTGACGCACATCAAAATCATCCATGATTGATCCAGTATCAAAAGACAGTGTTGTCTTCACAGCCGCAAAAATAAAAAGCCCTTGAATTAACAAGGAAAATTCAAAAGCATAGAACATCCAGTCTGACGTTTCATACAAACCGGACACAGAAGCAAATGTAAGAAAAAACCCTATAACAGCAATGCCCCATCCCTGCATATAAAGGAACGTACCGGCTTGCTCCTCTTTAACATAAAGAATAGAAAGAACCAGCGCAATAATAGCTGTAAAAGGGAATGTACCCCATAGAAAAACAGATTTAACCACGCTTCCTTCCGGCACAACAAAGGCTGAAATCAGCGTAAGCAAAAGCAGGGAAAACGCCCCGGACAAAAACGTAATATTCTTGCTATAGCTATCCGTACCACTTTGAACAAACAAACGCGTCATAAAAAGCCCAATCAAGTTCAGCACGAAAAACAGCCAAATCATTATCTGCGGGGCTAAAGAAAGGGGATCGAATAACATCGCATCATGGAAATATACAAAAAGAGACAGCGCAGCATAGTATAATGCAAAAAAGAGACTATTGAGTCTCTTGCTTACAAACATCAAAAACAAAAAAAGTGCCGAAAAAACAGCGCTCACAAAAAAGGTAAAATGAGGTAGAAGGTCAGTCCCGATCTGCTCCAGCGCATAAGCTTCTTTCTCAAGCACCAGCGGGAAGCGCCCAGGAAAGCCTGAATACGGCACAACATACAAAACAACAAGCGCATTACCGCCCCGCGCCAAATTTATTGGCAAAACAGTGCCTCTTAACGTGCCTTCTTCTGTTTTTTCTCCCATCCGGTCGGGCAGGCCTTTAAAGAAAGTTGTTCTGGTATAATGTTCGTACACAAACAGCTTATCAACAAACCCCAAACGTCCATCCAGACGCTTGCCAAAATTAAGTGCCCACTGACTTGTATCACTCCTGTTGCTAACGGTAAAAACAATCCAGTGTGGTACACCTTCTGTACCAAGATCCAGATACGGCGTCTCGGATGACTTACCCTTCTTCTTGCTCTTATATAGTTTCAGCACTTCCGAATAATCATACAGACCTTCAGGATCTTTCATGATAAAAGCCTGTTCAGCAATAGAATAGCTCTTATCCTCATCAGAAAGGAAAAAATGATATTTTAGCGCAGCAGATGATTCTGCGCCTACAGGAAACACCCAGAATACCATGCAGGAAAGCATCATAAAAAAGAGAACAAGCTTTCTTTCACAAAACATAAAAGGGACTTTTCCTAAATTTTGGTTATGGTCGTTTAGCATTGTTGCAAGAATCAGAAGAAGATTGACGGACAAATCCGAAACCGAATCCCCCCATTCTACAGTTTTTTATCCACATGTCACCATATACTCTCACATACCGGGTGCTCAACGCGGTTTTTCTGTCACCCTTTTTGTGCAATCTTTCGGATAGCCTCTGGATAGGCTATATGTTCCTGTATCAGGACGCGCTCTGCCAGCATGTCTGGTGTATCGCCCTCCATGATTGGCACTTCTTTTTGTACAATGATAGGCCCAGCATCAACCTCAGCCCGAACGAAATGAACTGTACAACCGCTTTTCTTCTCCCCTGCTTCAATCGCCCGTTCATGCGTGTGAAGTCCCTTATAGGCCGGTAAAAGAGACGGATGAATATTAACAATGCCGTTTTCCGGGTATGCCTTTACAAATTCAGCACTTAAAACCCGCATAAAGCCTGCAAGACAGAGCAAATCAGGCGCATAGCTATTAATTTTTTCTTTTAAAGCAGCTTCAAAAGCCGCTTTGTTCTCGAACGCTTTATGATCGACAACTTCGTACGGGATACCGGCTTTTCCGGCCCGCTCCAGACCAAAAGCCCCTGAAATATTGGATATAACAACCTCAATTTTCGCGGGAAAATCCGAAGAGTCGCACGCGTCAATAAGAGATTGAAGATTACTCCCTCTACCGGATATGAGTACAGCCAGTTTTATTTTTTCCGTCATTCTTACTTACCCTTCCAATGACATAAACCGTTTCACCTTGTTGTTCCAGCTTCTGCAGAACCTGCTCTTTTTCAGACGATGAACAAATCACAACCATACCAATCCCGGCATTAAGCGTTCTGTACAGATCCTCTTTTTCCAACCGGCCTTTATCGGCAAGCCATTTAAAAACAGGCTGTATATCCCAGCTTTGGCCCTCAATAACAACATCGAGCCCTTCAGGCAAAATGCGCGGGATATTTTCCAGCAAACCGCCCCCCGTAATATGAGCCAGTCCCTTGATCAGACCCGGTTTCTCTTTCATCACCTTTAGAAGAGACGAGACATAAAGGCGCGTCGGGACAAGAAGTGCTTCACCCAATGTGTCACAAGACGACGCAAAAGGAGGAGGCGCATCATAAGACAACCCTTCATCCTTTACGATTTTCCGAACCAGTGAAAAACCATTTGAATGCAGCCCGCTAGAGGCCAGCCCCAAAAGACAATCGCCATCCTCTATGGTCTCGCCTGTCAGCATGTGAGCCCGTTCAACCGCACCGACACAAAAACCGGCAAGATCATAATCACCCTCTTTATACATACCAGGCATTTCGGCTGTTTCACCGCCAATAAGCGCACAACCGGACTCTTTACAGCCTCTTGCAATGCCCTCGATAACAGCCTGTGCCGTTTCAATTTTAAGTTTTCCGCTGGCAAAATAATCCAGAAAGAAAAGAGGCTCTGCCCCCTGTACAATGAGATCGTTAACACACATGGCCACAAGATCAATACCGATCGTATCGTGACGTCCTGTCTCTATGGCAATCGCAATTTTTGTTCCCACGCCATCTGTTGCAGAAACAAGAACCGGGTCATCATAGCCTGTTTTCTGCAAATCAAAGAACGCACCAAAACCGCCGACACTGCCCATAACACCATCACGTAACGTGCTCTTAACGGCAGGCTTTATACGCTCCACCAGTTCATTCCCGGCATCAATATCAACACCGGCTTTTTTATACGCATTTTCCTTTATATCTTTGTTCACCTTTTTACTCTTTCCGGCTTAGGACTATAATTTATTCTCTTTTTAGTAATGACTATCACCATCAATCACGCTATAAACACTGAAGCAGATTGGATGAACCAGTTATAACCCTTTATAAAATGAAACGTACAGCCTTTTACTCAGTTTTGCTTTTATTTTTTGGCATGGCAGCCGTAATAAACACGGCTTCGGCCCAAAGCAACCCTGTATTTACCATAGAAAATGTTGAAGTGGATGTTACCGCTGAAAGTGCTGTCAAGGCACGGGAAGAAGCCTTTGCCAAAGCACAGATAGATGCCTTTACGACTCTTGCCAGACGCCTTCTTTCCGAAAGGGAAATAAGCACATTCTCTGTGCCGGAGCTTTCCTATATTTCGCCACTTGTTCAGGATTTTGAGATTACGCAGGAGCAACTCTCGAACGTCCGGTATAAAGCAAAGTATGTCTTCCGATTTAAGGAAGAAGACGTCCGCCGCTTTTTAGGCGGGCATGGCGTTGTCCACGCACAGGTAAAGCAAAAAACCATGCTAATTTTGCCGTTTTACCAATGGGATACACGCGCCGTTTTATGGGGACAGAATAATCCATGGCTGGCTTCATGGAATAATTCTTTCGAGACAAACCAGCTTCTGCCCGTTGCCATTCCGATCGGGGATCTGGCCGACATGATGGACATAGAAGACGATCAGGCCCTTACCTATGACCCCAGACGCCTGAACCGAATCAAAAGACGATACCACACCGAAGAAGCTGTTATCCTGATTGCTGCACTCGACAACGGCAAGCCTCATTTTAATCCGACCGCTATCGCGGACACAACAATGACCATATACGTCTACAAAGCGGGTGAAGACGCCCCTGAATATCTTCATACGCTCAAAGTCGTCCCATCCGGTGAAGAGACTTTTTCGAAATTCTTTGAACGCGCTGTCATAGAAACGAAAAGCTTTTTAAGTAGCGGCCTGAACACGCTTTCCACCCGGCAAACAGTTGAGGAAACGAACAGCATACATTCTGTCGTCCCTTTTTCTTCTATGAGAGAATGGGTTGAGTTACAAAAACTACTCAGACAGATTAAAGAAATCCGGCAAATTGATATACTCAGCCTGAAACCACAGAAAGCAGAAATCCGGATTACATTCTCAGGTAATGCGCGAGAGCTACAAAGAACACTGTCCGGATACAACATTGATCTTTCCCCGCACTATACAGGCTATGCCGGCACCATGGCGACTCCTGCCTACTTTATTCTTCAGAAAAGAAGGTTGATGAGATGACACTCCGTTCCCGGCTTGTATTCTGGTCTGCTGCCTTTGCTGTTTTTTTACTGATCATATGGCTTTTTAAAAGTGTTCTCTTTCCTTTTATTCTAGGCATGGCAATCGCCTATTTCTTAAATCCGATTGCAGAAAAACTGGCCGCCATAAACAAGATGCCTCGGCGCATGGCGGTTTTATCCATTCTTGGCATATTCATTTTAGCCTTTTTATTTCTGCTCGCCCTCATCACGCCCATGATGATACGAGAAACGACCCAGCTCATCGAACAGATTCCCAATTATACAGAAAAAGGACAACGTTTTCTGGCCCCCTATCTTTCTTATTTTAGAGATTATCTCACCCCGGCCTATGAAGAAGAGCTTAAAAATGCAGCCCAAAACCATGCCGGCACCGCGCTTAATATCGGAAAAAACATCCTTGGCAGTCTTGTCCTCGGCGGTCAGGCCTTTATCAATTTTATGACACTGCTCTTTGTTACACCGCTGGTCGCCTATTTCATGCTTCAGGAATGGCCCGCCATAACACAATGGGTCGAAGACCTTATGCCAAAGGAATCAGCCAGCACTATAAAAAACCTGCTTCAGGAGATTGATAAAAAAATATCCGGCTTTGTGCGGGGCCAATTGACCGTCGCCGCCACGCTGGGACTATTCTACGCCATTGCCCTGTCTGTTGCCGGATTAAAATATGGCGTTTTAATCGGTCTTACCGCCGGTGTGCTTTCTATTATTCCAATGCTTGGTTCTATTATTGGGCTCATCACAGCCCTTCTGGTTGCCTGGCTGCAAGGCGGAGACCTTGCCTTTGTCAGCCTTACAGCCGGCATATTTATTTTCGGTCAGCTCGTAGAAGGGAACCTCCTGACCCCAAAACTTGTAGGAGACAGTGTCGGCCTTCATCCCTTATGGATCATTTTCGCCCTTATGGCAGGCGGCGCCATGCTTGGTATTCTGGGCATGTTTCTTGCCGTCCCGGTTGCCGCCAGCATTGGTGTTTTAGGCAGTTTCGGGCTTATGAAGTATAAGGGAAGTGTTTATTACACAGGACAGAAAACAACAGCAAAAAATGGCTCAAAACGTAAAACAGCTACCTCTTGATCTCGGTTACCGTACCGCTATGGGCCGTGATAATTTTTTGATTGCCGAGAGCAATCAGGATGCCGTTGCCTGGATAGACAAATGGCCTGACTGGCCGGCGCCGGCACTTATTTTGCATGGCCCCAAAGCCAGCGGGAAATCACATCTGGCCTCTGTCTGGGCAGAAAAGAATAATGCCGTCCACATCAACACAGCCAAACTAGCCGCTTTATCCGCAGAAGAACTCGCCCATAAATCCAAACACCTCATCATCGACCGGGCGGATTTTTCAATCGGCGACGAAAAAGCAGAAACAACGCTCTTCCATTTGTACAATATGTTTAAAGAAGAGCAGCGGACAATGCTTCTGACCATGCACGCCCCAGCGTCCAGCCTCTCCTTTTTGATTGCGGACCTCGCCTCGCGGCTCCGCGCAGCCCCTTCTATTGCCATCCATCCACCAGATGACGCATTGCTGTCTTGCGTTCTGGTCAAACTGTTCAGTGACCGGCAAATATTCATCAGTGAGGAAATTATACGCTACATTATCCCACGCATGGAACGCTCGTTCTCAGCGGCCTTTGATCTCGTCGATCAGGCAGACCATCTGGCTTTTTCAGAAAAAAGAAACATTACACTGCCTTTGATCCGGCAGGTTCTCATGGATCAGGCCGAACAATAATCAAAATCAAATTTTTGAATAATCATTCTGCGGCAAAAGAAGGTCCGTAATCCGCGTTTTCGACGGCATTAAATCCGCCCAGCTTTTGATGTCCGCATCTATGACCGTCAAGCTGCCCGGATGATATCCTTTAAAGAGATTCTTTATAAGGTTCAGATCACCTTTTTCCGACAATGTTGCGGCAAGGCCAAAAATGGATGGATTGTGCCCAACCACCAAAACAGCGCTGCGCTCTTCCGGCAGATTTTGAACAGCAGATAACAAATCTTCCATAGAGGCATGATAGATGTCATCTTGAAAATCCTGCTCAAACGCTGGCAAGGAATGCGCGACATTTTCCAAAGTCTGACGTGTCCGGGTAGCGGTTGAACAAATCGCATAATCAGGATACAGCGCATTGTCTTTCATCACTTTGCCCAGCATCACTGCCTTTTCTTCCCCTTTATTCGTCAATGTCCGGTCATGATCCCCTGTCCCTTTTGGAAATTCTGTCTCAGCATGCCGCAAGATAAACAGTTTTTTCATATTTCTTTTTCCTAATCTGGATTACGTTACTTAAGCCCATACAAACGGCACGAAGCGCGAATTAGACCATGCCTTTTCCCCTATAGCAACGTTAAAGCAGGCAAAGCAAAACCATTAATTGTTAATTTAATATGGCATTAAACGAGGCCAGGAGTACGCAATCTGCGTGAAATGTGTCCTTCGTGACACTGACTCTGATCCGATATGGTATGAAAGCCCACCCAGTTCCCAAGCTTTTCTTCTACTGTTGAGAGCGCACGCCAATTTCGAACTTTTTGCTCATAATATTGAGCGAAGCCCTCTTTTGCCATGCAAATTTCCGGTCCGCTTCTAAATTGTGCAACCTTGTGTGGTGGATAAACAGGCCCTGCCACCGCCGCAAAGGCTGTTCTTCCGGCCCCCATTAAACAACACACATTCCCTGTTGCAACATGTCTTCGTTCTTCGCCTTTCATATCACTAATAATATTTTCTGCGGCAGCCTCGGACATGGATTCAATATGGCGTCCTGTTGTCGGCACGCCAACCGGTATAACAGACGAAACAGCACGTGGTTTCGCTGTACAAATGCCTGTGCCAAATATATTAGAAAACACAGGATTGGCCTGATGCTCATCAACAAAAACAAACCCTTCTTTATTCACCAGACCGTTCGCAACGAGCCTCTGATCCAAGAGCGGTTTAACCCCTTTAAAACGCGGCACCATAATACCGTATCTATAGGGCAACACATGTTTCTGAAAAACGTTTCCGTCCTGATCAAATTCTGAAAGCCGCACAAGGCAAGTGCCATCAGGCCCCTGCTCAAAGGCTGTTGCCTCAGCATTACTGATCCATCTGATATTCCTTTTAGCCATTTCCTGCTCAAACGCGGCACGGGAATTGGAGATACCACCGATTCCAAAATTGCCTAAATCCGGTTCTGCCGTAAAGAACGTAATAAGCTTTTCTTCTGCTAAACCTTGCCGGCGTAATGCTTCTTCCAGAATAAAAAGCTGCTCATAACCGGGACCGGCACAAGAGGCCCCAGGCGCAATACCAACAACAACAGGACCTGGCTTTTTGTAAAATTTTTGCAGCGCAACATAAGCTTTCTCTGCTTCAGGCGGGGAGCAAATAGAATGCGTATAGTCCTCCATACCCGGCACAGCCTCCCAATCATGAGCAGGCCCTGTTGCAATAATAAGGTAATCATAAGGCACAACATCGCCGGCAGCAGTCCTGATCCGATTTCTTTCGGGCTGGATTTCCTCGGCAGAGGTCACCAAGAGCCTGATATTCTCTCTTGCAAAAGGTTTACGCAGATCAACTTCTATATCCTTACGGGTTTTTTGTCCCGTACCAACATAGGGATTTGAAGGAATAAAATGAAATTTCGAGGAAGGAGATATCACCGTTATATGACACGCCACCCCATTTTCCTCTGTTCGTTTACGCAGTTCATACGCTGCTGAAACACCACCAACACCCGCGCCTAATATCACGATATGCGGTTTTTTTGGACATACCATATCCACCCCTCTGTTTTCTTATTTTTTATTTTTATAATACCGCAGATAAAAATATCCGGGGAGAGGAGATAGCATATAATAGCTTATTCAATCAAGCTTAAAGTTATGTGAAATGTTAACAGGTAGAGAGACTGCCTTTTATCCCATGCCGACAGGGCCACTATTCCAATCAGCCCCTCTCGATGAAACCAAATCAGTGCCATAGCCTACTTGGCCATCCGCCCCATGCGCCGGATTTTCAGCAACAAGCTGCACGCCTTGCTCTTCATTAAAGCGGGAAAGCATGTCTTCCATTGAGTCTCCAATTTGACTAAACAGTTCTATATTACTGTTTTGCAGCACATTGGTAAGATTCTGCCCAAGTTCAGCCACCTCTTCCGCCAGCATCCCGCCACTACCACTCATAAGGCTTTGAACCGCCTCAAGGAAATTTGTAGCCGCTTCCATAACAACAGCCCCGCGCGCCATACCCGGCGCATTGTCAGCCACAACCAAAGCTGTTTGCTCCAGCCCCTCAATGGTAGAAACATCCTGAGATACACTGCCAACCGTATTAGACATCTCACTCTGACTATTTTCCGCATCAGGGGCCTTTGGCACTTCCTTCAGTGCCAGGCGGCTTCCTTCATCAATATAGCTCTTTATGGCTACGCTATCACGATTTATAACAGCGTTCTTAACGGCGTCAGGATCTATTTCATAAGCCTCCAAAAGACTTTTGATACCACCTGGCTTCCCGTCAGCATAATCCAGAAACTCTTGCATATCTGCCTTGATCGCATCAGCATCCGGCCCGAATATGCCCGGTCTGGAATCCAGCAAAGCCTGCATCAAGCCATTATCTGCCTGCAATTTCTCAAGAAGCTCTGTTGCACCCGGCGTACGTGCAATCTGCGCTGCTCTATCTGGATCACTTGCCCATTCACGCATTTGTGAACGCGCCTGGTTAAGTATAAAGCCCATAAGTCACCTTAACTATTGTCGCCATAACCCCTTATGACAACAATAGTAAAGAAAGACGTTTAACATATTGTTAATATATGCCCATAAAATAACTTACGGCGCATCATAAGGCTTTGCCGGACGGAGATAGATATCCGGGCCAAGATCATATTTCATGGAGAGTTTTTCAAGAATGCCTGTCTCAATATAATGTGTCAGCGCATTATTCATCATTGCTTTCAGCCGTTCCTCGCCAATAGGCACCGCAAAGGCTGTTGAGGGATAACGCAGCGGGTCTACACCGGCACGTTTGATCTTACCAGGATTGTTTTCAATAAACGCTTCTGCCGCCGCCGGATCACAAATGGCCCCATCTGCCTTTCCCGTTGAGATGGACATCAGAACATCCGCATCTGTATTCATATTCGGCAAAGCGGTAAACCTGGCTTTAGGAAAAATTTCTTTCGTCATCGTCGCAGCGACATAACCATCAAGGCTCATTAATCTAACGTTTTCGTTATTGGCCGCCATAACAGAGTCATCAAATCTTGTATCACCTGCCCGCACATAAAGATAAAAAGGGGAATAACCGACAGGCCGCGTAAAGTCCATGGCTCTGGCACGCGCGGCTGTAATGGTTGCCGGCAAGCACGCCATATCAACACGGTGATAGGCCAATCCCTCATAGGCATTGTTAGCCCCGACCTCTTCCGCCCAATCAATTTTGAGATTTAAGTCCTCGCCTATCCGTTCCATAATATCGTAATACAAGCCACTAAATTTACCGGTATTGGGATCTTTTGAAAAATAAGGCGGCCATATCAGATAAGAACAACGGATGGTGCCTGTGCTTAAAATTCTCTCATAGGCTATCTCTTTTTGCTCTTGCTTAACCTCGCCATCAAGGAGCAGGGGAACCACAGACAAGAAAAGAGCCAGAACCGCGACAAGAACGGCTAAAAGAGAGGTTTTATTATCCATTGTATAGAGCCTTTTTCTACTTACCTTTAATACGGGAAGGCTATAGCAGAGGCGCATAAAAATAAATAGAAAAGGGAGATCTCCCCTTTATTTTATCTTGATTTTGCTTAATCCCTTGGCCATAGTGCCCCTATGCAACACACAAACAGCATAATTATTCGAATTATCAACCCGGTTCTCATCTGAGAAGAGAGCCGGGATATCCCTGTTTTTCATACAGCCGTATAAAATTGTAATTTTAAAAAAAAGATAATAGAGAAGCGAACAAACCCATGAGTGCTGAACAAGATAAATCAAAATCCGATTTTTATAAGGAAAGTGTATTCCTCCCTAAAACAGACTTTCCAATGCGTGGCGGCCTGCCGAAAAAAGAGCCGGAAATTTTAAAAAAATGGCAGGACATGGATCTTTACAAAAAACTACGGGAAGCCTCCAAAGGCCGCGAGAAGTGGATCCTTCATGATGGTCCGCCCTATGCGAACGGACACATTCATATGGGGCACGCCATGAACAAGATTTTGAAAGACGTGATCAACCGTTCATGGCAAATGCTGGGTTATGATGCGCCTTACATTCCGGGCTGGGATTGTCATGGCCTGCCCATTGAATGGAAAGTCGAAGAACAATACCGCGAAAAAGGCAAAGACAAGGACGAGATTGACGCCCTGACATTCCGCGCAGAATGCCGTGACTTTGCGCAAAAATGGGTCGATGTACAATCCGAAGACTTCCAGCGTCTTGGGGTCATTGGTGATTGGGACACCCCTTATCTCACCATGACGCATCAGGCCGAAGCCCAAATTGTGCGTGAAATTCACAAATTCCTGCTCAATGGCGGCTTATATAAAGGCGTTAAGCCCGTTATGTGGTCTACTGTTGAAAAAACCGCGCTGGCAGAGGCTGAAATCGAGTATAAAGAGCACAAATCCATCACGATCTGGGTACGCTTCCCGATTATTGAGACAAATTTTGATCTGGTTAAGGACGCTAATGTTGTTATCTGGACCACGACTCCGTGGACCATGCCGTCCAACCGCGCCGTGGCTTACGGCGAGCATATTGAATATGCGGTTTACACCATCAAGGCCGTAGAAGATGTCTCTCAGGTCAAAGTGGGGGACAAGCTTGTCCTTGCTACATCACTGGCCGAAGACGTCAAAGCCAACTGTAAAATTGCAGACTGGGAGGCCTCTGAAGCATTTTCCGGCAAAGCACTTGAAGGCACCGTTTGTGCACATCCGCTGCGCGGTCAGGGCTATGACTTTGACGTACGCGCATTGCCTGCCGATTTTGTTACGGAAGATGCCGGTACCGGTTTTGTGCATATTGCGCCCGGACACGGGGCAGACGACTTTGTGCTTGGTATGAAACACGGTGTTGAAGTCACGGACAATGTCACAGATGATGGCAAATTCCGTGACCATGTCCCGCTTTTTGCAGGCCTGACCATTTATGATGAAAAAGGCAAAATGGGCGATGGCAATTTTGCACCGCTAAAAGCCATGACAGAGGTCGGGGCACTCCTTGGGAAAGGCTCTGTCCGTCACGAATATCCGCATAGCTGGCGGTCCAAAGCCCCTGTTATTTTCCGCACAACGCCGCAGTGGTTTATTGCGATGGATAACGATCTGGGTTTGCGTGATAAATCGCTTGCGGCCATCAAGGAAACACGCTGGGTCCCTGCGCAAGGGGAAAAACGGATTTCTTCCATGATTGAACAGCGTCCTGACTGGTGTATTTCACGCCAGCGCGCCTGGGGTGTACCGATTGCCCTTTTTGTACATAAGGAAACAGGCGAACCGCTCAAAGATGAGGCTGTTCTGACACGCATTGCCGAGGCCTTTGAGGCCGAAGGGGCCGATGCGTGGTGGGCAAAAGAGGCCGCAGACTTTCTTGGCACTGAGTACAAGGCTGAGGACTATGTGCAGGTGTTTGACATTGTCGATGTCTGGTTTGAATCCGGCTCTACGCATAGTTTTGTTGTCGATGCGCGGGAAGAACTTGCACAAAAAGCAGATCTGTATCTCGAAGGCTCCGACCAGCATCGTGGCTGGTTCCATTCTTCCTTGCTGGAATCCTGCGGCACGAAAGGGGACGCGCCCTTCAAGACCGTTCTAACACATGGTTTTGTGCTGGATGAAAAAGGATACAAGATGTCTAAATCTCTTGGCAATGTTGTCGATCCACTCAAAATTCTGGAACAAAGCGGTGCTGACATTATGCGTCTTTGGACCATGACAGCCGACTATGCCGAGGACATCAGAATCGGAAAAGACGTCTTGAAATCCAGCGCTGACCTTTATCGCCGTATTCGTAACACGTTCCGCTTCCTTCTCGGTTCGTTAAAAGATTTTTCCGATACTGAAAAGCTGGATGACAGTGAATACAAGAATATGCCAGAGCTGGAACAGCTTGTACTGCACTGGCTTGCCGAAATGGATCGCGATGTGCGCCGTCACATTGAAGAATACGACTACGGACAACTGGCGAATAAGTTGCACCTGTTCTGCAACAACGACTTATCCGCCTTTTATTTCGATATCCGCAAAGACCGCTTGTACTGCGATGCACCGGACAGCTTTGAACGCCGTGCATGCCGGACAGTTCTGTATCATGTTTTTGATTGCTTAAGCGCATGGATGGCTCCCATCCTCTCCTTTACCGCCGAAGAAGTCTGGTCACACCGACCTGAAGGCTTGTTTGAAGGCGTTGAAAGTGTTCACTTACGGACCTTCCCCAAAACACCGGATCACTGGATGAATAACGCTCTCGCTGAAAAATGGCAAAAAATCAGAGAGATTCGCCGCGGCGTTCTAGGCACAATCGAACCTAAACGCGCTTCAAAAGAAATCCGCTCGTCTCTTGAGGCTAAAATCCTTCTGTCAGGCAACAAAGACCTTTTGGATAATGTCGATATGGCAGAAATCTGTGTCGTCTCCCAGTGCGAAATATTAGAAGGCAGCGCAGACGCGCCTTGCATCGTTGAAACAGCCAAAGGCCACAAATGCCAACGCTGCTGGAAAATCCTCCCCGATGTCGAGGAAGGCGGAATCTGCGATCGTTGTGCGGCTGTGATCAAAAAGCAGGAGGCGGCTTAAATCATGAGAAGAGCTATTGTCACAGGATCAAATGGCGGCATCGGTACCGCCATTTGTAAGGATCTGCAAAACCATGGCATTGAGGTAATTGGCTTTGTTCGTAAAGCCTCTGGGACCTCTCCATGGCCTGAAATTGCATGTGATTTATCTGATCCCGATTCTATCAAATCTGCCTTTGATAACTTTGAAAAAAAACATGGTGTGGCGGATATCCTGATCAATAATGCCGGTGTCTATCATGCAAAAGCATGGGATCAGCTTTCTGTCGAGGACTTTATGCTCTCTATGAATGTGAATGTGCATGCGCCTTTTTTAATGGCAAAGCATTTCGCAGACCGGTTAATATCGTCCGGTCAGGCCGGTGCCATTGTGACTGTCGGTTCGATTAGTGGACAAATTGGCAGCATTGATCCTTCCTATGCGGCCTCGAAAGGGTCCCTTCCGGCTTTGACAAAAAGTCTGGCCAAAGCTTTTGCTCCGCACAACATACGCGTCAACAATATTGCACCCGGCCCTGTCGAAACAAAGATGGGGGACAGCATCCCAGAAGACCGTAAAAAAAGTTATAAAGAGGCTATTCCTCTAAAACGATTTGCAGAAGCTGAAGAAATCGCAAAACTGGTTTCCTTCCTCGTCAGTGACGAGTCAAGTTATGTGACCGGCGCAACATTTAATATTGACGGCGGATTAACGTAAGCAGACATTGCAGGTAACAGGTTCTGATAAGATACAAACGGAGAATAATTAATTCATGCTGGACATCACTCTCGCCTACAACCATCCTGACCATTCAGATAAAGAGCTAAATGAAAGCCTGTCTGACTTACTTACAGCACAGTCTTTAGGTGCCATGTCCTCCACACGCGATGGCAAAGCGCATATCAACACGGCTTATTTTGCCGTCTCGAACAATGTAACTCTTTATTATCTGTCTCCGCCGCGTGATACACACAGCCGTTATATAGAGGAAAATCCTTCCGTTGCCATCGCCCTGTGGAAACAGCCAGAGGAATGGGCCACAAATCTTCACGGTATACAGCTCTTTGGCACATGTGAGAAACTGAGCGTCGGGGCAGAGCTTATCTCTGCCATGTCTCTGTATTTAAAACAATTTCCTGCTGTAAAATGCATCATCAAGGAACCCGGGAAAATCATGGATGGCATAAAGTCAAGACTATACGCCATCCGCGTTTCTTCCATAAAACTGCTTGATGAGCAAAGATTTGGCGAAGAAAAATATATTGAACTCACCCCCGTTAGAACAAAGTAAGTGCCATGAAAACAACAGGCTTAATCGTTGCTCTCCTTGCGCTTGTGATTGATCAAATCACAAAAAGTCTGGTAGTGGCTTATATCACACCGGCACCACTTAGCGTTCTGCCTTTCTTTGATCTCGTTCTGGTATGGAATAAGGGAATCAGCTTTGGTCTGTTTACACAGGAAACCTCCATTGGCCCTTATTTTCTAGGGGCCTTTTCCCTTGCTATATGTGCTTTTTTTATCTATTGGCTCTGGCAAACGAAGAACCGTTATCTGGCCGTTGCTATGGGTCTTGTCATCGGAGGGGCCATTGGCAATATCATTGACCGCCTCCGCTTTGGGGCCGTTGTTGATTTTCTAGACTTTCATCTCCATGACTGGCACTATCCGGCCTTTAATGTAGCGGATAGTTGTATTGTGCTGGGAATACTATATATAGTCTTCGATGGGTTATTTTTTGATAAGGATCCTGAAAACTGATGAATAATAAATATGCACTCTTTCTTTCTTGCGCTTTTCTTACGCTGACAGGCTGTGCTGTAGCGAAGGAAGAACTTGGTATGACACGTCATTCGCCAGATGAATTTGCGATTATAAAGCGTGCGCCTCTGGATATTCCGGAAGGCAGATATACGTTACCAAAACCGCAGCCTGGCGCACAACGCCCGCAGGAACAGCCTGCCGTTGAACAAGCCAGAGAAACCGTTTTAGGCGCACCGAAAGCTAAAAATACACAGACCTCTACGGCAGAAAACATTCTTTTGAAAAAAACAAACGCGCAAACGACGAATCCCGACATTCGGGCAACCGTCAATCAGGAAACAAGATCCCTCGAAAATCATGAGCGTCCTGTCATTGACCGCCTTCTCAGCCTTGGCGGCAAAAAGCAGGAGCCTCACGCCTCTATTGTTGATGCACCGGCTGAACTGGAACGCCTGAAAAAGAACAAGGAAGAGGGAAAATCTGTTGTAGATGGAGAAACGCCTACAATAAACAACTAATGCAGCCTTGTAGGAAGGTGAACCGATGTTCAGATTTTTGTTCTTATGCTCTGCGCTCTTGCTGTTATCATGCCCTGCACACGCAGAAACGGTCTTTAACGCAAAGCATTTCACGCTTGAAAACGGCATGGATGTCGTACTGATAGAAAACCACAGAGTACCGATCATCACCCATATGATCTGGTACAAGGTTGGTGCCGCTGATGAACCTTCCGGCCAGTCCGGTATCGCGCATTTTCTGGAACATCTGATGTTTAAAGGCTCCGGCGACTTGAAGCCCGGAGAATTTTCAAAAACAATCAGTGCCCTGGGTGGCCGAGATAACGCCTTTACCTCACAAGACTACACCGCTTATTTCCAAATGATTGCCGCAGAGCATCTTGAAACCGTCATGAAAATGGAAGCGGGTCGTATGAACGGCCTAAAACCACCCTTGTCCGAGGTAGAATCAGAACACAAGGTGGTAATAGAAGAACGCCGCCAGAATATTGAAAACAATCCCCGCAGACATTTCTTTGAAACCATGCAGGCCGCCTTGTTTCCTAATCATCCCTATGGCACCCCCGTCATTGGCTGGATGAGCGAAATGCAGGCGATGACATGGGAACAGGCTTATGCCTTTTACGATAAATGGTACGCGCCCAATAATGCTATTCTGGTCGTTTCAGGTGATGTGACACTCGAAGAACTAAAACCGCTGGCCGAAAAGATATATGGTGTTCTTCCCCGTGAAAACGTACCCGTTAGAAAAAGAAACATCATCCCGCCTCTTAAAGGAGAGATCAAGTTAACCTTTGAGAGTGAAGACATTCATCAACGAACCATTACACGAATGTACCGCGTTCCCTCTCACCGGACTGAAAATAGAACAGACTCACTCGCCTTAGAACTCCTTACCGAGATATTGGGCGGCGACTCGACGACAAGACTGTATAAAAAGCTCGTCGTAGAAGACGCTAAAGCCGCTACGATACAGCTTTCATACGATCCGGCGTCCTATGATGATTCAACATTATGGCTTCATGCGACTCCACTGGACAATGTCTCCGCAGAGGAATTGGAAGCGGCCATTGACGAAATTCTGACCGATTTCATCAAAAAAGGCCCGACCGAGCAGGAATTAACAGAGGCTCAGAACCGGATGGAAAATGCCGCCATTTTTGCCAGAGACAGCGTCACCGGCCCTGCCATGGCCTTTGGTTATACGCTGGCCACCGGCGGCACAATAGACGATGTTGAATATTGGCCAGACCAAATTAAACTCATCACTACAGAGCAAATACAAAACGTTGCAGAACGTTTCCTTGATCCAGCCCAAAAAGGCGACGGACACATGGTCACAGGCTACATGTTCCCGAAAACAACGACCAATCATAAAAACAGCAAAAATAGGGAGGCACAGTAAAAATGATACGCAAAATAATCCCTGTATTTTTCCTCCCGTTCTTTTTACTCCTTTTCCTGCAACCGGTTCACGCGCTAGCAAAAGACTCTTTTCTTTCCATTGAATCTTTAACCAGCCCGGGCGGGATTACCTTCTGGTATGTAGAAGACCGCTCTGTACCGATTATTGCCATGAGCTTCGCGTTCAAAGGCGCAGGCACAAAAAATGACCCAGAAGACAAGCAAGGCCTTGTAAGACTGGCCTCAAACACCATGGATGAAGGGGCTGGAGATCTTGATTCACAGGCCTTTCAAAAAGCTTTGAGCGACCACAGCATTACATTGCGTTTTGATGCCTCACGGGATAATTTTTCAGGCACGTTAAGAACATTAAAGAAAAATCAGGATAAAGCCTACGCGCTTTTGACACTGGCGCTGACATCGCCCCGTTTTGATCCGGCACCGCTTGACCGCATGAAAAACGCCAATCTTGCACGGATCAAAACCTCCATGGCTGAACCAGACTGGATTTCAGCGCGGCTTGTCAACGATCTGGCCTATGAGAATGAACCTTACGCCCTGAACAGCGGCGGCACACTTTCCTCTCTGCCCCGGATTACACCGGCTGATCTAAAAGCATATCACAAAGACTATATAACAAAAGACCGCCTTGTCATCGGCCTCACAGGAGACCTGTCCAAAAAAGAAGCTGAAGAGGCTGTTGACCGTATTTTCGCTCAGTTACCAAAAACAGGGGCACCCAAAACGGGGAGCGATTTTACCATGAAAAATCCATCAATCACGGCATTGTACAAAAAAGATATTCCGCAAACGTTGGTCCATATTGTCCTGCCGGGCATCAGGCAGGATGATCCGGATTATTATCCTTTTCTTGTTATGAACCAGATTTTTGGCAGTGGCGGATTCGGCTCCCGCCTTATGGAAGAAGTGCGTGAAAAGCGCGGCCTGACATATGGCATATACAGCAACCTGTCCCGCATGGACCATACACAGACCTTCAATATCTCGGCCTCTACCAGAAACGATCAGTATGAAGAAATGATGCGCCTTGTAAAAAAGGAAATGCTAAAGATCAAAAGCACCCCCGTAAGCGACAAAGAATTGAAAGATGCGAAAGCCTATCTGACCGGTTCCTTTCCGCTGTCTCTCTCTTCAACCGCTCAGATCGCTTCTGTGCTCTTGGGCCTTCAACTTGATCACCTGCCCATCAATTATCTGGATCACAGAACAGAGAATATTAACGCTGTCACAAAAGACGATATCATGCGTATAGCGGCTCGTATCCTGAAAGAAGATACGCTCCTAACGGTTTTAGTCGGCGCACCGGAAAACGTTAAAACAGACAAAATAATTGAGGTATTACCCAATGTTAACTAATACAGCCGCCTGGAAAGCACTCAAAGCACATCAGGCTGAGATCAGTAATTTACACATGCGCGACCTGTTCAAGGACGACCCTGACCGGTTTCAAAGCTATAGCCTGTCTCTCGATACGCTTTTCTTTGATTATTCGAAACACCGGATAACACAAGAGACAAAAACCCTGCTCCTTAACCTTGCGAGAGCCTCGGATGTTGAATTGTGGCGGGAAAAAATGTTCGCCGGAGAAAAGATCAACAATACCGAAAACCGGGCTGTTTTACATACGGCCCTTCGCCGCCCGAAAGACGATACCGTTACAGTTGACGGTGAAAATGTTATGCCATTTGTGCATCATACCCTTTCTAAAATGAAGACCTTTTGCGAAAAGGTGCAGAACGGCACATGGCGCGGCCATACTGGAAAAAAGGTTGAGCATATCGTTAATCTTGGTATAGGCGGTTCCGATCTCGGCCCTTACATGGTGTGTGAAGCCCTTAAGCCTTTTGGCTACAAAAACCTTACCATGCACTTTGTCTCTAACATTGACGGCACGCATTTGTCTGAAACGCTAAAATCTATCGACGCCGCGACAACCCTGTTTATTGTAGCCTCCAAAACCTTTACAACACAGGAAACCATGACCAATGCGCAAAGCGCAAAAGACTGGCTCGTGAAGGCCCTTGGCACGGAAGACGCCATAGAAAAACATTTCATTGCACTTTCTACGAACGAAGACGAAGTCACTGCCTTTGGCATCAACAAAGACAACATGTTTCCTTTTAAGGACTGGGTAGGAGGACGTTACAGCCTCTGGTCTTCTATTGGTCTTCCCATTGCGCTCTATATCGGGTTTGAGAATTTCAGAGCCCTGCTGGATGGCGCCTATGCCATGGACAGGCACTTTCAGGACACCCCTTTGGAAAGTAATATACCTGTGATCGCCGCATTACTGGGCATATGGTACAGAAACTTTTTTGGTGCACAAAGCTATGCTGTGCTGCCTTACGATCAATATCTGCACAGATTTCCAGCGTACCTGCAACAGCTTGATATGGAATCAAATGGAAAAACCATTGATAGAGATGGTAACAGAGTCGATTACGATACAGGCCCTGTTTTGTTTGGAGAACCCGGCACAAACGGACAGCATGCCTTCTACCAGCTCATTCATCAGGGCACATCCCTTATCCCTTGCGATTTTATTGCAGCAAAAGAAACCTATAACCCTTTGGGCGATCATCACACAAAACTGCTCTCGAATTTTCTGGCACAACCGCAAGCCCTGATGCAGGGAAGAACGCCCGACTTTGAGGGCAATCGTCCCTCTACTTCTATTCTTGTCGAACGTCTTGACCCTTATTCTTTGGGCATGCTTATTGCGCTCTATGAGCACAAAATATTCGTGCAAGGTATTATCTGGCGCTTAAACAGCTTTGATCAACCCGGCGTACAGCTCGGCAAAATTCTATCAAACCAGATTCTTGACGCCATCGAAACAGGTAAAAACGAGGGGCTGGACAACTCTACGGAAGGATTATTGAAATCAATACCTCATATTAATTTAGTAAATAAAGAATAATAAGATTTCCGATATTTAAAAACTGTTATAAGATGTATTCGTTTGCACCTAGATTAGAGTTTGAAACGATAAAAGAATGATTAACACTAATTCCCCCCTTTCTCAACAAGAATTGGATGTTATAGCCAGACGGCATAAAGATTTTCAAGAAGGTCAGATGGGCGGCGCGCGCGCCAGCTTAAAATTCAAAAATCTCTCTGGCCTTGATTTTAAAAAAACTGATTTTTCCGGTGCCGACTTCACAGGCTCCATTCTGCGGTATGCGAATCTTTCAAAATGCATATTCTCTGGTGCCACTTTTTATGCCTGTGACATGCGGCACGCCAACCTTGAAGAGGCCGATTTTTCCCGCTGTGATTTCAGAGGGGCTTTCGTGGCAGGCGCCAATCTGACAGGTGCAGACCTTGGCTCCGCGGACCTCCGGGAAGGGTACATTCAAGAAGATAATAAGGCGCATCTTGAACGCGAGGACATCAGAGATGACGGGTCGGTACAAACCGTCTTCACAGGCGCACGCATGATCGACACCAATCTCTCAAAAGCAAAAGCCGCCTCCGCCAACTTCTCTGATGCAGACATGACAGGTGTCATTATTAAAGACGCCGACCTTAGAAACAGCAATTTCAAAGGAGCAAACCTCACCGATGCAGACTTCACAGGCTGTGATCTGAGAAATGCTGATTTCAGAGATTCCGTCATGTCCGGCATGAAGATGGAACATTCTGAAAAGAGTGGTCTCGACACTTCCGGGGCTCTTACCGCCAGCAATTCCGGTACAAAAATCGCAGAAACAGGGAAAAAACTGGAAGACTTTCTAAGAGAACATGCACAATGGATACAAACCAGCGGTAAAGAAGGGGCACAAATGAATATCAGTGACCTTGACGTGCGCGAGGTCCATCGTTTGCGCAAATATCCGCTTATTGCCATTAAAGCTTCGGGCACAAAATTCCTGAATATGGACTTAAAAGACATCCAGATGCAGAGCTCCAGCCTTGAAGGGGCTGATTTTCGTGACTGTGATCTCTCCGGTGCAGATCTTAGAGGGTCAAGCTTCCATCATGCTCTTTTAACACGGGCCAATCTCTCCAATGCAAAGCTCGGCCCTTTGCAATTCAAAGGAAAGAACGGGGAGCCGCCCACACTCAAGCCGGTCAATCTGACTAAAGCCGATCTCCGTTACGCTATTCTGGACAATGCAGACCTTAACAAATCCATCCTGACAGATGCCGACATTTCCTTTGCCAGCGTGAAAGGGGCCTCCTTCAAAGAAGCTGCACTTTCGGGCATAATATTTAAAGGTGTAGACCTCGAAGAAGCGGTTGATCTCGATATACCAGAATAACTTTCAGGTGGAGAACCATGCGTATTCGTCATCTTCCAGAAACGCTCATTAATCAGATCGCCGCCGGCGAAGTGATTGAACGACCTGCGGCCGCCTTAAAGGAACTCATTGAAAATGCCATAGATGCAAAAGCCTCCCGTATTGAAATAGACATTAAAGACGGCGGGAAGAGCCTTATCCGTATCAAGGATAACGGCTGCGGCATGAGCAAAGAAGAACTCATAGCCGCCCTTGATCGCCATGCTACCTCTAAATTACCAGATTCAGATCTACTGAACATCCATACACTGGGCTTTAGAGGAGAAGCCCTGCCTTCCATCGGGGCTGTCAGTCATCTTAAAATCGCCAGTTGTGAAAAAGCGCTGGAAGAAGGCTGGGAAATCAGCGTAAATGGCGGTGAAAAAGAAGAACCAATCCCTTGCGCCTGCACCAACGGCACCATTATAGAAGTCCGGGATCTTTTTTGCGCAACACCAGCCCGGCTAAAATTCCTGAAAAGTGACCGGGCAGAATACACAGCCATTAAAGACAGCGTTTCAAGACTTGCTATGGCCTTCCCGCACATCACCTTTCAGCTCCGCCACAATGGCAAACAAGCCTTAAACCTGCCAGCCGGGCAAGGTGAGTTGTTCGAACAAAGACACCTCCGTCTTGGACAGGTTGTCGGCAAAGACTTCATTGACAATGCCGTGCCCCTTGATGGAGAAAGAGAAACCCTTTCCCTTAAAGGCTACGCCGGCCTGCCAACCCTTGACAACAGAACAGCCGCCAAACAGTTCCTGTTCGTTAATGGCCGTCCGGTTAAAGACAAGCTCCTTAATGGTGCTCTACGCGCTGCCTATGCCGATGTACTGGCCAGAGACCGTTATCCTGCGGCCGTTTTGTTCGTGGACATCCCGACAAATGAAGTCGATGTTAACGTTCATCCGGCAAAAGCAGAAGTCCGGTTCAAAGATCCAGGTCTTGTCAGGGGCCTTATCATCAGCACCATCAAACATGCTTTGTTAGAACAGGGACATCAAACATCGAAGACCGTATCCTTACAAGCACTCGGTTCTTTCCATTCTGGAAAAACGCATACCAGCGCATACAACTATCAACACAGCTACACACGTCCTTCAACCCGTGTCGCAGAACAAAGCCTACAGTCTTTTGCCCCCTTTACCGAACAAGCGGTTTCCGCCCGCGCAGAAACGCCAGACGAACAGCCTGCGCTTGAGGACCTTGCTGCACCACTTGGTGCAGCTCGCGCACAAATTCATGAAAATTATATTATCGCGCAAACAGAGCAGGGGATCGTTATCGTAGACCAGCATGCCGCGCATGAACGCCTGACCTATGAGCGGTTAAAAAAGCAAAGAGCACAAAAAGACATAGAGAGACAGGCTCTTCTTGTCCCTGAAATTATTTCACTCGACGAAGATCACGCTGCGCTTCTTCTAGCCGAAGCCGATACGCTAAAAAAACTGGGGCTGGAAATTGACTCCTTTGGCCCGGGTTCTGTGTCTGTACAAGCCGTTCCGGCCATATTAGGGCACAAAATCAATGCCGCACAGCTTGTCAAAGACATCGTTCAGGAACTGGAAGAAGAAGGCCGTTCCTCTGTTTTGGAAGAAAAAATAAATACCGTATTGTCTACGATGGCCTGCCACGGCTCTGTGCGCTCAGGCCGGCGTTTGACAGCAGATGAAATGAACAACCTGCTGCGCGAAATGGAAAATACCCCGCTCTCCGGTCAGTGCAATCATGGCCGGCCTACCTATGTGGAACTATCTTTGAATGACATAGAAAAACTGTTTGGAAGGCATTAACCGTGGAAACAAAATCAAAAAGTCAGGAACAGAAAAAAATCACAGCCCTGTATATGGGATTCACGCTTGTTATAGGTGCACAATTGGTCCCTGCGCCGATTGTGCAGATCACAGCCCTTATTATGATGCTCGTTTTCCTCACATTTCTGTATTCTTTCCGAAGAAAGAGTGAGGCTGGCTCCCTTACCCACAATCACACGGATTACCTCATCCGTACATTCTGGATCGCCTCTCTCTTCATGAGTATAGCCCTTATCCTATTTTGTATGGCCGTCTGGCAATATGGCGACCACACGCCTTTTCTTCATTTTATCGACCACCTGCAATCGGGGCTCTACACAAGTGAACAAGCCATAGAAGAAGCCTATAATCAAATGATAGCTGACTATTTCAGGCAAAACAAATACCTGCTCATAAGCGCAGGCGCACCAACCGTTGGTTCTTCACTCATCTATTTATTTTATAGATTAATAAAAGGCTTTTTGTGCATCAAAAAAAACACCCCCGTAGAACAGGTAAAAAGCTGGTTTTAACGTACCGAGAGCAAACGCAGCATAATTACCATCTCTGGATCTTTTTTTGCAGGACGAACTCTACGACAACGCCTTTGCCCTGATGATCAGGGCCCTCTTTGAGATCCAGCAAACGTTCTTCAAGCAAGAGCGGTTTCATATCAAAGAAGCTGTCTTCTATTTCATCCATATCATAGAGCCAGCCGTCATCCTTTGGGCCACCGGACGCAAATTCCAGTTGGTTTTTTTGAAAAACCTGCCCCACAAGCATCCCATTGTCCTTTAGACAGGCGCAGATGTTTCTATGAAGGCGCGCCTTGTTGTCAGAGGACACATGAAGAAAAACCCAGATCACATAATCAAAGGCACCCGCCGGCCATACCCAGCGATTTACATCCACGCATAACGTATTAATCTCAACACGGCTCTCTGCTGCAAGTTTTTCCGCTTTTTCAAGGGCTATACGGGAAAAGTCCACACACGTGACTTCCATACCAAGCGTTGCCAAAAATACAGCATTACGTCCTTCACCAGCCCCAATACATAAGACTTTTTTTCCTGCCTGAAAAATATTTGCGCGCTCAATTAAAAAGCCATTAGGATCCTTGCCAAAGATGTAATCATCCCGGCTAAAGCGTTTATTCCACCTCATCACATCGCTCGTGAAATCGTCGACCATTCTTTTCCCTTCAATCATCAAAACATGTCAAAAAAGTTTTTGCTGCTTTCAATGCCTGTCTTGTTGCAGCTTCTCTCCTTTCCTGATGCGGTGCCTTACCATGTTTCTCTTCATTATAGATTTCAGAACGGTAATCTTCTTCAACCACGGACGCCTTATAAACCTCTTCCGATGAGGCCACTCCTTTAACAAAAGCCAGTGTCAGGACCAGAGACCCGCTCTCGGATACTATTATTTGTAATATTGTAAACCGGTAAATATCCAAAGAATCAAGAAACACCTTAACTAAGTCTATCGCTTTTGGCACTTGTGTTAAAGCCTGCAAAGAGGTCGTTGTCAAAAGTCCCACACCAAACGCTTCCTCAAACCATGACAACCATGGATCCCAGGTTTCTCTTTGGCGTGCGCCTATAGCGGCAGGTTCCTCAGCGCGGTAACACAAAAGATCTGTATGCAGATAAGCTATCACGCTTTTTGTAATCGATTCCCTTTGCGCTTGAGTCGTATCTATAGCCGTTGTCAAGAATTGGGTTACAGGCATATTATCCGGCACAATATCCTCTTCCTGCGCAGCCCATTCTGCCATAACGGATTCTGCCAGCCTCTTATTCGGGCAACGCAAGGTTTTTCCTCCTTGCGTTTTCATGGCACGTCCATCAAGGTGAACCGTATATTGCTCTCCCTCTTTTTCTATGGAGACCATTTTATAAAAACGTTTCATTACTTATTTTCTTCAGATTGCGTTTGAATAAATTGACGGCAGGGATGGTTTTCAGCCAACCCCAAATCCGTTAAAGACAACACCAAAAAAGCCGGATTAACAGCGCCGAGCAACAAGCCGCCAACTTTCTTTCCCAAAGACAGCGTATCAGGTCTCACGGAGATATTGTCAAAAGGCCCTTTAATACGCACAGCCGTAGAAACATCGAACAAAGCCGGGTTTTTTGAATCCGGTGACAATTTGATGTTTATGTGTTCCTTTGGAAAATCAATTGAGCCTCCGCCTTGCAGCACAACTCTCTTTGTATCCATGAACAAGGTATCCGACGTAGCGACCCCTTTCTCCAGTGTAAAATCTGCAATCGCGCAATTCAGCACAGTTTCTGATTCCGGATCAAGATCAGGCAAAATGACATTAAACAGACTGGCCCCCCAACTGTTCACAAGTGCTGCAGACGTCCAGTGCCCTTCACCGGCCACAAGACTGGCCCGTCCTTTCAGATCACCAAGAATGGCCTGATAGCTATTACCGGTCCCTTCGAGTTTAACCAGAATATCCGCTTTGGCTGACACTTCTTCCTGCCCAAACAATTGCTTTTGGAAAGCACCAAAATCCCAGTTTTTTACCGTCAGATCTGCCGTTAATTGTGCAGGTTTCTCTTTTGTCTTTAATGAAACAAAACCGCTTAAAGCTCCGGTATTCAGATTCCCATTTATCGGTTTAACCATCAAATCCCCTGCTTTTAAAACAACAGGCAAGGTCGCATGACCCAAGACCTTACCATTATATTGCAGTGATTTTATATCTACCTTTAAATCAAGATCAGACAATGAGAGATCTATAGACTCTCCCTCCTTTTTTTCTCCAAAAGACAACGTATCACTCAAGAGTGATACTACTTTATCTATAGCGGGCTTATCGGCTATATCAAAAGGCGCGGCCTCAAGCCCTCCCTTAATGATATCACTGCTTGTGTCCAGCTCTACCTTGAACCGGCTTTGTCCGATTTTAACCTCGGCGTCAAGGCTGGTTCCGGTTTTTTTAAACGCGCCTGTAAGTAAGGTTTCATCCGTGGCAAGCTTTACATCCTGAAAATCCAACATACCATCACGCGAGATAGACAGATTCCCGGCTACTTCCAACTTATCTAAATCAACTTTAAAAGCTGTGCTATCAGGAAAAAGATAGCCCTCTTCCTTCTTTTCCAGCGCAATATCAACCTTAAACGGCTTGCCACCATACGTGCCAACACCCTTTAAGAAGCCTTTCCCCAGCCTGACGTCAGCCTTTTCGTCTTCAGGCTCTATGGCCAGTGTGGTAATTTTCAACCGCTGCGGCCCCAAATAGCCAGGTCTTGTGTTCAGGCCTTCTATCAGGAGCGCCTGAATTATTTTTTTTCCAAAAAGAAAATGCCAGAAATTGTACTGAAAACTAAAATTATCTATCTGCGCCCGCTGTTTTTCTCCTCCGCGCTCATAAAATTTTATATCCTGCGCTTTAAAGGAAATCACGGGAAAGAACTGCAGCTCTTCAAGCGTGGCAATCTCGGCCCGCACCCCAAACATATCCGATAAAGCCTGCTCCATACCAGATTTGTGTATCTCTCCTGTGCCAGAGAGCATGCTCATGCCACCAAGAAAAATGACCATCAAAACAATCAAAACAACCAGAATCCGCAAAACCCAGCTTGTAAGTCTGCCGTATAATGTCTTTTTCTTTTTTTCTTTAGTCACGATCTGCCTCCTCGAAGAGGTCTTCGTCCCACTCGTTGAAGTTAAAAGACTCCCAGGTCCTTCTCAAATCCTCTGGAACAGGAGCAACAACTTCGATCATACGCCTGTTTGAGGGATGAGGAAACATAATCCGGTAAGCATGTAAATGCAGCCTGTTTGACAGATCAAAGGCTTCAAATGGTTCTTTATCGTAACCGTATTTACCATCACCCAGAATCGGCCAGCCAGCCAGCTCCGCATGCACCCGTATCTGATGCGTCCGGCCCGTCAAAGGCCAGAAAGCAACAAGCGCCACGCGCTTTCCGACACGCTCCAATACACGGAAAAGCGTGCGGGCTTTTTTGCCCTCGTCCTCATCAACAATCATTCGTTCTTTACCTGCCCCGCCTGCTTTACGCAACGCAGCCCTAATTTCGCCTCTATCCCGTTCCGGCACAGGCGAGACAACCGCCAGATATGTTTTCTTTATCTGCCTTGTTTTAAACGCTTCGCCCAATTTTCTTGCAGCACCAGCAGAGCGCGCCAACAGCAAAACACCGGATGTGTCTTTATCGAGCCGATGGACCAGACGGGGCTTCACGCCCTCACCATTTACGAACGCGGCAAGAAGTCTGTCAACATGCTGCGTTTGCCCTGTCCCACCTTGTGTTGCCATACCAGACGGCTTGTTCAGGACCAGCGTTTGATCATCCTCATACACAACTAAAGACTTTGCCAAAGCAATCTCTTCCTGCGAGAGCGGTTTTTCCTTTCGCTCTTTTATATCAATATGGAAAGGCGGAATACGAATCTCCTGCCCTTCTTGCAAACGTGTATCGGTTTTTGCGCGTTTACCATCCACGCGAACTTGTCCTTTGCGCATCAATTTTTGTGCAAGCCCGTATGGAAGATCCGGCACATGTTTTTTAAGAAAACGATCCAGACGCTGTCCGTCATCATCGGCTGAAACAGTTATATGTGCAACACCGCTCACGCTACGATCCCCCGTACGATATATTGTCCTGTAACCAGCGCCACAATAGACACCACAACAGATCCAGCGACATAAAATAAAGTCATGTAATAGTCTCCCCGCTCATAGAGCATCACACTTTCCAGAGAAAAGGTTGAAAATGTTGTAAAAGCCCCAAGCAAGCCCGTCGTCAAAAAAACCTTAACCGCCTGAGGCGGATCAAAGACATGCGCAAAATAAGCCACCAGTGCCCCCATGATAAAAGAACCCAGAATATTGCACGTCATAACGCCCCACGGAAATCCCCCTGGAACCGTTGATATGACACGGGTCAAAAAGTGCCGCAACACAGCACCGACAGCCCCTCCGGCTGCTATAGCAAATAGACTGTTCACAATACCTTATTTGCTCTTAATTTGGTCCAATAGTCCAGCCGTTTTTTTATTTCGCGCTCAAAACCACGTTCTATCGGGTGGTAAAATTCTGTGCGTTCCATTTCTTCAGGAAAATAGTCCTGTCCTGAAAAACCTTCCTTCGTATCATGGTCATATTGATACCCCGTACCATAGCCCTGTTCCTTCATAAGCTTCGTCGGCGCATTTAAAATATGAGCCGGCGGCATGAGGGAGCCTGTTTCTTTTGCGACTTTACGAACCGCATTATACGCCGAATACACCGCATTTGATTTAGGCGCGGTTGCTACATAAACAAGGGCCTGCGCGAGGGCCAGTTCTCCTTCAGGACTCCCCAGACGCTCATAGGCTTTCCATGCTGCTGTACATTGCGGCAGAGCCTGCGGGTCTGCCAGACCGATATCCTCCACCGCCATTCTGGTCAAACGCCGGGCAATAAAGCGCGGGTCTTCACCGCCTGCGAGCATACGGGCAAACCAATAGAGTGCCGCATCCGGGTCAGAGCCACGAATCGATTTATGCAAGGCACTAATCAGATTATAGTGCCCATCATCGCTTTTATCATAGAGCGGTGCCCTGCGGTTAACAAGTGCCATAAGACCAGCCGTATCAAGGGCGTTATCGCTTTCCTTATGCTGCGCTAAAACCTGCTCTGCCATAGCCAGCGCATAACGACCATCACCATCTGCCATGGCTTTCAGACTGGTTCGCGCATCATCTGTTACAGGGAGCAGAGCCCCCATTTCTTCCTCCGCCCGGGCGATAAGCATCTCCAGCGATTTATCATCCAGCCTTTTGAGCACAAAGACCTGCGCCCGAGACAGCAAAGCCGCATTCAACTCAAAAGACGGATTCTCGGTTGTTGCACCAATGAGCGTCACCGTCCCATCTTCAACAACCGGCAAAAAGGCGTCTTGCTGCGCTTTGTTAAAACGGTGGATTTCATCAACAAACAACAGCGTACCCTGCCCGTTTTTCTTTCGCAAACGTGCAGAGTCAAACACCTGCCGCAATTCCTTAACGCCTGAGAAAATGGCCGACAAGGCCTCAAAGTGCATATCGGTATGCGCCGCCAGAATACGCGCTAATGTCGTCTTGCCACAGCCCGGCGGCCCCCACAAAATCATGGACAATATGCGGTTACCTGCCACCATACGGCCAATCGGTTTATCACCCGCAATCAAATGATCCTGCCCGACAATGTCCTCCAGCTTGTGAGGGCGCAATCGGTCAGGTAAAGGACGCAGCTTTTCTGCCTGCCTGCCATCGGGTTCTTCATGTTGAAAAAGATCTGACATAATATTCGCTACCGTAAAATCACCGTTTGCAAACGGTCATTGCTCAGGAAAACCATTTTCCAGCCTTTTTCACCAGCGCGGTCAAGGGCTTTTTGCACATCAGACGGCGTCTTTACCTCAATATCATTCACAGACACAATAACTGTGCCAGGCTCTACCAGTCTGGCCGCCCGCGAGCCTGTTTGAACCTCAGCAATAACAAGTCCTTCTTCCGGACCACTCATGCCAAGCTCAACCATCAAGGCAGGGTTAATACAGGCGATGCTGGCACCGCTTAAAGGATTCCGGCCCTTTATCATAATTGTATCACGGGCTGGCACTTCAGGCGGTGCTATGGCTTTAATATTTAAGTGCAGGCGTTCTCCTTTCCTAAGCAGCGTCACCTCTGTTGAGTGCCCTATCGGAAGCATCGCCATACGAAAACCCAGCTCAGGCGGATCTTTGATCTCTTTTCCGTTAACAGCAATAACAACATCACCTACGTCCATACCTGCCATTTTTGCCGGACTGGCTTCGTGCAGGCTTGTAATCAGTGCGCCATATGGCCTGTCCATCCCCAAAGATTCTGCAATATCAGCACTCACCCGCTGCGACGTTAACCCCAGCCACGGACGAATAATCCCGCCATGCCGGGAAACAAGACCAGCTTTCTCTGCGGCAATAACCGTTGCCACCATTTCAGACGGTATAGAGAAGCCTATCCCTAAAGAGCCACCATCCCGTGAAAAGATCGCCGTATTAATACCAACAACATAACCATCCATAGACACAAGAGGCCCGCCTGAATTACCAGGATTGATCGCGGCATCTGTCTGAATAAAGAAATTATAATCGTTGATATTAAGTGCTGAACGCGCCAAAGCCGATACAATACCAGACGTTACAGTCTGCCCAACCCCGAAAGGATTACCAATGGCTAGAACAAGATCGCCGACCTCCAGCGATTCACTTGATTTCAAGGGAATGTATGGCAGCGCGGCCCCCTTCGTCTCTACACGAAGCAAAGCAAGATCAGATGGCTCATCAAGAAGACTAACCCTGGCTTTGAACTCCCGCCCATCGGAGAGCATCACTGTAATTTCTTCAGCTTCCTTGATCACATGCGCATTCGTTATCACCAGGCCGACAGGATCAACGATAACCCCCGACCCCAATGTATTTTCGACACGCTTGCGGGATAAATGGCCATGAGCGAATACATCATCCCTGAAAAACGGCGAGAAAAAAGGATCATCCAGAAAAGGATGGCGAGATCTTGTTGATACGGTTCGGCTTGTATATATATTGACCACAGCCGGTGCAGTCTTCTTAACCAACGGCGCATAAGATAATCTGATCTGTTCCTGACTTTCTGGCAAAGCCTTGTCCTGTGCCATTACAGGAAAGCTAAAAAACAAAACGAGAAGACCTAAAAAAACTGATTTCATCTTTTTTCCGTCACGCCTTTCCTAAACTTTTTTCTTCTTTATTTTGTAATTAGGCCATGCGCCACAAAAATCTAGGGTAATTCGAAGTCACTTTCTTCTTCTTTTTCAGTTTCAGTTTCCGTTTCAGCTTTAGTGTTCTGGGGTACCTTTTCATTGCTCAGGCAATCAAGCACCCATACATCATAGATCGGATGATCCATTGAAGACAAGGCAGGAGAAGACGCAAACATCCAACCACTGAACACCCATTTGGCGTCACCGTCTGGAATATCCTCCCAAATCTGAAGGAAAGCGGCAGACTCCGGTTTTTCTATTGGCGGCGGCTCCTGACAGGTTTGCGCCTTAACATAAATATCACCAAATTTGACCGTACTGCCCACCTGCATATCAAAGGTCATGGTTCGGGCTGTAATCTTATCCAGCATACGAAGTTTGACATACGGAAACGCCTGCATCTGATGGGGCTCAGGTGCGGTTTCTTCTTCTATTACAGGTACAGAAGGCATCTCGGTGGCCAACAAGGACGACACCGGCATCATAAAGCTCAATAAAAAAGCGAGTATAAACCGTCGATTAAGGCGCATCGGCACTATTATTATTCTGCATGCTAAAAATAAACTGCCCCAAAAGCTGTTCCAGATTTTGAGGTGCTTGCGTAAATTCAATTTTGCCGCCCTGCGGGATCATTTCCTCCATCGCGCCTGGTTCAAGGGCCAGGTATTTCCCCCCCAGCAAACTCTCACTGCTGATCAAAGCCGCTGTATCTTCGGGAAGCTCAACATCACTTTTGATGCTCATGGACACGCGGGCCAGATAGGTTTCAGGATCAAGCTTAACGTCTTTGACCGTGCCAACTTTTACACCGCTGATAAGGACATCATCCCCCACAGAAAGACCGCCGATACCTGAAAAATCTGCCACGACCTCATAGCCACTTACGGTACCGACATCTGCGGTTTTATAACTGAAAACCAGAAAAAATCCGGCAACAAACAGGACAATAGCCCCTAATACTGTTTCTATGACACTGCGTTTCATTATTTTATCCTTGTATATTCTTTACTTAATTCTGTTATTTCCTGTCCTCACTGCCGGGGTAATAATCCGTCTGATGATGAATCCAGCCATGCCATTCAGGCGGTATAACGGCAGGATTCGGCTCATTCTTATATATAACCCAGCGGCGATGTCTTTTTTTACCAGGTTTCGGAGAACCCTCATAATAAACGTTCCCCAGCAGGTCCTCTCCCACTTTACAGCCCTTTATAGCAGTAAAAGCTTTCATATGCACGGGCGACCAGATACCCAATAATTTACCAAGCGATCTAAAAAGCCTCATTTTCCTCTTTCAACGATCCGTAATCTACCTTAAAACAGAATCTTATCTCAAGCACAAAAGGATACTCCAGATATGCAAGATATTGAAGCGCGTTTAGAAAAAATAGGTCTTACTTTACCACAACCCGGGAAAGCCGCAGCCAATTACCTTCCCTATACCATAAGCAAAGATGGCACATTATACATCGCAGGGCAAATTCCGTATCTCAACGGACAGGAAATGCATAAAGGCCGTTTAGGCGACACGCTTACTGTTGAACAAGGGCAGGAAGCCGCTAAAGCCTGCGCTTTGAATATTTTAGCACAAGTGAAAGAGGCCGTCGAAGGAGACTGGTCTCGGGTCAACCGCTGCCTGAAACTGGGCGGCTTTGTCAATGCCACACCTGATTTTAACGAACACCCGGCCGTTATTAACGGCGCGTCCTTTTTGATGATAGACGCCATGGGAGACGCAGGAAAACACGCAAGATTCGCCGTTGGTGTCTCAAATCTGCCCTTTGGCGTTGCAGTAGAGATTGATGCGATTTTCGATATTAAATTATAATAATATCATCCCTTGCATCTTGTGCATCTGATTCTATAATGTCTTAAAGTGTTTCTTGTGCATAAGATTCTTTTTCTGATCGACTTGATATTTAAAATGTTCAACACCGTTACCCGCCTTTTCCGGTATATCGCTCTCCTTCTCCTGATGCTCCCCGTTGTTGCTTTGGGTGCAACGGATCTGTACGCCCAGACAAGCCGCCTTTATTTCGCAGGTTACATGGGACTAAACACCACAGGCGATAACGAGTTTTCTGAAAGCTCGCAAGACTTAAAAGGTGATTTTGAGTACGACAACGCGCCAACCTTTGCAGGCGCGCTTGGCTTTCGTTTCTCCCGTAAATTCAGGGCGGAAGCTGAACTCTCTTACCGAAAGAAAGATCTCGATAAGGTTGATCTGTCCTCTTCTGGCCGCGCTAAAATTGGCGGGGAGATGAAAACATGGATGATGATGGTCAACGGATATTACGATTTTGACGAAATCTGGTCAACTCAACCCTACCTTACGGTTGGCTTTGGCCTTGCGCACCATGAAGGTGAAATAGACAGCAACGGGAGCGGGCTTCTTGATTCGTCACAAGACAGCATGGGCCTCGGCTGGCAGCTCGGCGGCGGCCTGAAATACAGGGTAAACCCCGACCTCGCCCTAACCGGCGGCTACCGCTATCTCGGCTCCAGCGATATAAAATTCGATACCTACGAAATAGAATACAGCGCCCACGAATTCCGCGTCGGCCTGGAATACGACTTCTCGTTTTAGACTTATAGGAATGGAGACTCTATCGAAATGAGAAAGAAAACATTTAAGTTCATAGACTTATTCGCAGGCATAGGCGGCATTAGGATCCCGTTTGACAAATTGGGAGGAGAATGCGTCTTTAGCTCTGAGATAGACCCCTACTGCCAAGACACTTATGAGGCAAATTTTGGTGAAAGGCCAAGCGGCGATATAACAAAGATAAATCCTAGCTGCATCCCTGACCACGATATCCTGTTAGCAGGATTCCCTTGCCAATCTTTCAGCATTATCGGCAAACAAGCAGGCTTTGCTGATACACGGGGAACCTTGTTTTTCAGCATTGAGCAAATCTTAAAAGAAAAGAAACCAAAAGCATTCTTACTAGAAAATGTTAAACAACTGTACACGCATGATAGCGGCCGAACATATAAAGTTATTCATAAAAAATTAAAAAAACTAGGCTACCACGTTCATACCCAAATTCTAAATTCCTTAGATTTCGGCATCCCTCAAAAAAGGGAGAGAACGTATATTGTGGGCTTCCTCGATCCATTAAACTTTGGCTTTCCTGTTGGAAGCAAAAGATTTGATTTATCCAAAATTCTAGAAAATGAAGACGAAATAGACAAGCGTTATCTGGCATCAGAATATATTGTTAAAAAGCGATTAGCTGCCGTCTCGAATATTCCAGATACACCAACAATATGGCACGAAAATAAAAGTGGAAACATATCCATGCTCCCCTATTCCTGCGCCTTAAGAGCCTCTGCCTCTTATAACTATTTATTGGTTAATGGGAAACGGCGACTAACGGAAAGAGAAATGTTAAGACTGCAAGGTTTCCCTGACAGCTTTAAGATCGTTGTCAACTATAGCCAAACAAGAAAACAAGCCGGAAATTCTGTAACAGTCCCTGTCATAGAAGCCGTTGCAAAAAATATGTTAGACGCCATGCAAGAACCAAAGATAAATATGCCACAAGAAACTATTGAAAAACTGATATCCATCCCCTTAAAGAAAGAACTCCTTGTTGCGGCAAGCACTTAGCAAACTTCCCTTGGAACGACCCTGTAATGTGATTCGTTAAAACCAATATTTTTTAGAATTTCTGCGGTGTCTATGTGTTTTGGCGGATCTATTTCAATATTAAGGGCATAATCAGGCACTGTCTCATGTATAGTAAATTGAGAACCATGCGGTTGCCATGTAAATTTAATCTCACCCTTTGCTGTACAGCCTATAAGATTATGGTTTTTGTTCCACGCCCAAACATACTCACTTGGATCAAAACGAATAGTAGGGATTTCAAAAACCGTAATCTCTTTTAATTTCTCGCCCTTCATTAAAACGACTGTTCTTAGTGTCTTATATTTTTGATAAAGAGCAGCGACCCGTTCATTCCATATGCCTATAACTAAGGCCCCAAGTTCATTTGGATCAAGAGAAGAAACATCTGAAACATCATACGAATAGGCTGGCGAATTTCGTCCCGAAATCAACCTGATTTTCTTTGCTGTAAAGGGTTTTTTATTTTTAATAGTTTTTGCGCCCCATGCTGCAGAAACTTCCGGCATTAAAATATCATCAAGCCCAACGACACTAGGAGTCCATTTTGCTCCCACCGCCTTAGCAAAAATTTTCTCCCAATCTTTCCCCTCTATATCATAGCGCCCCAAAGCAACCAAAGCAGTAATTTCACCCGCAATAGTACGAACAAACCCTTTGGGAAACTCTCCCAGAGGATAAGGTTCTTTAACAGCAGAAAAATTTCTTAATTTAGGGCCGGACATTATTTTTTCTCACATACCCCCCCCCTAACCTATAGGAAAAGGCACCGTGGGTGTTGGGTCGTTAGCCTCATGCGGATTGTTGTTTTTCATCGGATCAGGTTTTGTTGAGGCCTGTTGCTGTTTTTTCAGTTCTTCATCTGGATCTTGGATGTTTCCTGTTTCAGCATTTACCTTGAGGGAGTCAAGGCTCGCTGTTGGCCCTTTCTCTTCCAGCACTTTAGCCAAACGCCTCATCTCCGCCAGATCTTTTGTTGTTTCAACGGAATGACCAAAGGATTTTACGGCCCCCGCCAGACCATTATCAAACTCACCTAGAAGATTCCCGTTTTCTGCCCCCATTGTCAGTTTGCTGACAAAGCCTGAGCTGGCAAAAGCTGGAATAAATTGTTCAACAAATCCCATAAGCCGGCCCATCATAGCCTCCAGCATCGGCCCAAGATTGGACATAAGCCCCTCAGCCCAAGTGGACATCCCTGCCATAAGAGAACCATAAGCACCAAAACTATCCTTCATATAGTCTACCTTCATGCCATCCAACCCTTTTTCCTTGGCCATGCCGACAAACTCACCATTGGCGTATTTTTCAGCGACCCAGTCAAGCGGGGGTGTTTTTCCACCGAGCATACCGGCCATTTCGCCGCCCGTATTCATCATTTTGTTAAAAGCATCTTTATTGTCCCAAAGAAGCTGCCGAAGTTCCGGGTCATTTTCGAGACCGTTCAACAATTTTTGGACATTGGCAGACGGCGGCTGCCCAGCCAGTTGGTCTGTGATCAGACGCTCAGCATGTTCCATCGCAATTTCCATACGTAGCATTTCGCCGCCCTCTTGCGATAGCGCTTCTTCGAGCTTCCCTGCTTTCTGAAGATCAAGGAGTCCCTCCATAACAGACGGACTGTTCATACCGCCAACTTGCTGAAGCTCTTTATTGTCTCCGGCAAATTTTTGAATAAGTTCTGGCCCCATTTTAACAAGGGTTCCGGTCGTTGCCTTTACTTCAGCTTCGGTGTAACCATGCTGAAGCGCATAGCCATGCATCTTATTAAGAAAGGCCATGCTTTCACGCACCATGGGCATGGTCTGACTCATGTTATCCAATGCCTGAGCAGGGTTTTCTGCGTAATTCTTAATAAAACCAGCTAAAAGAGAATTGCCGACAGCCCCCCCCTCTAGGGCTTCAGAAGGCGCGGCCGTTGCAACAGAGAGCAGTTTTCCCTGAATGCCGCCTTCATTTGCGACAACATCCTGCTTGAATTTGTCTACCGCATCTTTGAGGTCAGGATTATCAGCCGCCACTTTTTCAACCGCTTTCACAGCCTTGTCAACCGATGTTACGGTTGCAATAAGGTCCATACCTTCTTCTACCTGAATACCCGCATAGGACTCTGCCGGTTTTCCTGTTACCGCTTGAAGCGCTTGCGGAATCGATTCAGGACTTGCCGCCATATGCGCAAAGGAGCCTTTAAGAGCATTAGGATTACGCGCAATCGCATCCTTAAAAGCCGCCATGGTTTTTGGATCCTGAAGAGCCGGTCCCATCTTGTCGAGCAGATCACGATCTTCGATGAAAGCATCTGTAAAACTTTCCATCAACGCCGGGTTTTTGGCCATTTCAACAATGGCCCCCCCCATATGCGCGTGCTGCCCGACTTCGTGCATAAACAATGAGAAATTACCAACACCAGCCTTAAATTCATCAGGTTTAAGCGTCGTTTGACCTGACTCGGGATTGGTCTTTAAAAAATAATTATCGGCAATACCATGAAAATGCTGTTTGACAATATCTTTCGTCGTTTCAGAAAGGTTCGTATCGGCCTTTTCTGCAATAGTTTTGACCGTTTTATCTATAATCGCATCTTTACCGAGAACGTAGCCTTGAGAATATGCTAAACCTTCTCCTGCCCAATCCATAAATCCCATAGTCCAATCCCTTTTCTACATATTAATAATGTTGTTTTCATATCGCACAACCAAAGGCACTTGTGCAATATCTGCTATGCCACCATCCTGCATCCAGACGATATTAATTTCTTTTCCCTTGCTTAAATAAGGCCTGAAAGGCTCGTGAATTTTGTATCCAAGCCCGAATATTTTCCCGCCTTTTGTTACAAAAGTCAGCGAGTCAAAATCCATATCGTACTCAACCCATGAGATAAAATCAGGCAAAGGGCGGTTATGAAGAACAAGCACTTCCCCCTTTTCATTTACCACAAACTGCAAATCCATAGTTTTGGCCATGGAAGATAAAACAGGGGCATCAACCGGCCGCTTATATCTATCCAGAATACCTGTTGGTTCTTTTTTTTCCAAAGTACTGTTCTCCTCACTTCAGCCACATATTCTGCATGCTCTATTATACAAAATAACGGACGGGTTCTGCAAATTTTGCGAGTATTTTACTTATAATCAGCCAGATTCTCCGGCAACTCCGGCGGAGAGGCCAGATCCGGTTCAGCCGCAATAACGATAGGAATGGTTTTGTTATACTGCTGTATCTTCTCCATATCCTCTGCCGGATGAACTCTTTCTCTGTTAATTTTCACCGATTCCAGAAAAAGCGTATCCCTCTCAAACGTGCACTCCGCAAAATCCAGTATCTGCTCTCCGAAAGAACCTATCCTTTTATAATAGGTTCGGACAACCGGCAAAAAGGTCTGCAGCTCCACAGTTTCCTCGGCTGAAACAAACTCGAGAAACTGCGGATACATGACGTTCATTTCTACATAAGTCTTGCAAATGCCATAACGAATGGTCTGGTAATACGGAATCATAAGCCAGATAAAGCAGGCAAGTATAATGCTCAAAAACCCTAACGCGATCTTTATATAGGGAAAATGTTTTTTCCTTCGTTTTTTGCCAACCATCATACGTTTTTGCATGATAATCCCCTATGTCTCATCTGGAACAGTTTTAATCTTTACAGCCCCTGCTTCCGAGAGCTCTTCCACAATTTCCTTGATAACAGCCGATGTCATGGCAGACCGGGCCTCGCCACCTTCGGATTTCATTAAAATGCGGCGTTTGATTTCTGTCCGCGCACTGCCACCGGGGAAGTTCGCCGCCAGCATTTGTCTGGCTCTCGCCGCGCCCAGTCTTTCATACAATTTACTGCGAATGGCCACATCCTCCACAGACGTGGAAAGAGCCCAAAGTTCAATAGGGCCTAATGTGTTGATCAAATGCTGCTCATACCGCCCTTCAGTGGTCCCCAGCACGAGCAGGGCCGGCGCACCGCCGGGTTTCGGGCCGGTCAGACGATAGCGTAAAATATTCTTTGCCGCATTTGACAAGGCAAAGACTTGCTGGGTTTTTGTAATCGCCTTATCTGATACGGCCGTACCAAGAATCCAGACACCCGTTGCAAGATCCACCATATCGTCATCAAAGTCTTCCAGTAATTGCGAAGACAGAACGATCTGGACACCACGTTTCCGGCCTTCACGAACATCGCGTATAATCTGGTTCCTGACGGATTTTGACTTACTTGTCCTATGGAACTCATCGTAACAAAGGCGTTTGGGCGATTCCATGATATCCGTCAAACGGTTTTCGTGATGTTCTCGGTATTTGTCAGGTATATGTATCAGAGAATCTGCCCCAAGCCACCAGTTTCTAATCATGGTATGTCTTGCCAGCATATACATGATAGCGGTCTGTCTATCTGAGAGCTCATCCCCTTGAGGCGCAACATCCATAAGATCCAGGGAACAAATTCGTGTATTGCTAACATCAAACTGTGTCACAGAAGACAAAATGGGGTACTCACGTATGGCAGAGGTAATCATCCGCTCAAACGCATTGACCACATTTTCAATACTGAAACCGACCGATGTTTCCTCAAGCAGTGTTCTGATTTGCGGACGACGGGCGGCCGTAATCGAATCACTTAAGATAGGCACAGCATAGCGCTGCGCCCTGTTTGCCAGAGTCGTCATACCAAGATCGAATAGACGGTCAACCACATCCCACCAGTAAGGATCGGAAGGTAAATGCACATTATGCCTCTGGATCGCGTCATCTACATCCGCATCGACACGCGGCAGATAAGGACGGGGTTCCGCATTTGCCGCTTTATCGTCCCGCCACCTGTACATTTCATCAACGACCAGACCAACAAGCTGCTGAATACCATCATACGGATTTTCATGGCCTGGCGGCGTGGATAAAAGCGTAAGAAGCTCAACCAGATAGCTTCTCTCGTTCATTAACGGCGTCCGGCAACCCAACTGTGTATCAAACGGATTAACAGCATATTCATGCGCCATCTGAAGGCGGTAATAAGCCGCCTCAATTTGCCTTTCGGGTGGCAACGCCTCCCTGATCAGGGAAATCAGCCCCGATGAAGAGGGACCAATATCAATAACAGAAACATAAGGCAATTTACTTAAACCAGGAGAAAGAACCGTACCCAGATTCAAAGAATTCAACAATACGGATTTACCGCCACCAGGCTGTGCAAAAATCAGATCGAACCATGTATTTGTCACATTGGTACCTGTCTGATAAGGCCATATTTTTCCATCCGGCGTTCTAAGAAGAATCGTGCCTGTGGGAAAAGGAGTCGAAGGCCTTTGCCACGGTACAAGTTTCATGATTTCAAAAATAGGCGCAATACCGGCAGGGGCGGTACCAGAACAATGAATCCCCAGAGCAGACGCCATAACACAGTCCAAAGGATCGCCTGAAATGTTGCTAACCTGCGAATAGCCCCAGCTCTCCACAGCCTGCATAAGGGCTGATAACCGGTCTTCCAAAAGCTTTGGCTGGTCTCTGTTCGCCCAGGTTGCAAAGGAAATCCGCACACGAACAATCGCCTCACTGCGCGCCATAACCTCTAGCCCTTCAAGCGCGTGTTTTATTTGCTTGTTCAAGGAATTCGTTACACCGAGAATTGTCGCAACAAACGCCTTAAACGTTGTTGCATGTGCCCCGCCGCCCTCAATAAGAAAAGAAATCCTGTATGGCACCTTGGCCTCGAACAACCGGTTGAGCAACATCGGAAAGGGAGAGGCCTCCATCGGCCCCAAGGTCATATCGGCGCCAGCCCACAACAAATCTCCGACCTGAACCATATCGCGGTTCAATACCTTAGCATCACCAATGGCAAGCTGCTGACGCAGCGGAGGCCATATAACATCAGAGAGATCTTTTTCATCCGTAGGGGCACGGGGAGGAATAGGATCGCCAGGCAAGCACGGTTTCCAGTTTTCGTTCGTTTTCGTAGGGTACATGTTGTTACGTACAGCCCTTAACGCCTCATGAACATCCAGCACCTCCACCCTGACACCCAGCTCATGCAAAGCTTGTGAAATTGCAGAAATAAAGGACTTATGACGTATTCTTAAGGCTTCGAGTGCCGCCAGCGGGTTTTGTGCAAAGGGGGCATTAACCCACGACTCCGCCTTTTCCTTATTCTCTTTAGCCGCGCGATTCACTTCGGCTTTGGTGAGCGCGCTAGGGCGAGTCCATAGAACGAAATAACACTCTTCATAGGAAAGATACTGACTTAAGTGATTAATCTTTTCATCCAGAAGATCTTCCAGGTCCAGCTCAGCGTTTTTTGACGTAACGCGCGCAGGATAAATTAGTTTTTCAAGATGGGTTTTTATACGGCCAGGATCCCGCACAAAATAAACCTGCATGGCCTGCCCCTGACCATCAAATCTGGCCCCAATCTTCATGGTAGAGGCTTCTACGAGATATCTAAACTCCTCTTCGCCAATAACCTGACGACTGCCATCAACGCGCAAATATGACACGAGTGATCCATCAGAAGAAACAACCGTTCTTTCATCATCAGCCGTTTCAAGGCGAATGAAAGACTCGACCGATTGTCGAAACATCACCTGAAACGGAGCCAGCAATTTATCTATTAAACGCATATTTTAACACCAAACGGAAACACACGAGAACACGTCCAGCGAGTTTATCACATTCCCGGCGTTATTCTACCAAAGAAATAAAGGATTTCTCCCTAAGCCGCTTCTTTGAGCAATGTCTTATAAGAATCAAGCCAACCAGCCGGGACCTTCCCACCGAAGGGGCCGTCTTTTGAACGCCAGTAAGCAAGAATTTGTGGGAACTGATTAAATTGAAGATCCTGTTCTGAAATAATCCGCCTATCCAGTGGAAAAAGACGAACGCCATCAAGCTTTTTCGTTCTTTCAGCATATGTCCGCGGCCCAAGATAATCCGCAAGAACCGTTGCCAGAATAAAAGGATCATCCGTACCCAACCTTTTTCTGACCTCTTCCCTTCTGGACATGATAATTTCAAGAACACGTCTGGACGCATCAGCCATAGCCCCTTGAGAAATACGAGCCACATAAATTGCCCGGGCAATATGGTGCAGAATATGTTGCTCCACCTCTGGAAGCCAGATCAACACACCGGACTTCATAAGACTGACTTGATCAAGATTAAAGCACTGATGACAAAAGATACAGGTCGTTGCCATATTATCCATATGAACATCCCTGACATTACCATTTAAGAACAGAACATCCTGATATTTTTTAGATGCAAAGCCACAGCACTTACACGTGTAGTCATCCCGGTCAAACACAGACTGTTTTAGCTCAGGTGTAAGTTCTGTTGTTAAGGCTTTACTTTTTGAGGAAGGCCGGGCATTGCCTACAGTTCGTGCAATGCCCAGCGTAACAGGTATGTAAGTCACTTTTTCAAATAACCCTATTTCGTAGCAAAGTGTGCAGCGTGCATTGTCGCAACGTCAACCGCTGTACCACCACCATCAGAAATAGTGTGATCCATGGCTTCACTGATGATTGGCAGAGCAAATAGCGCACCACCGGCAGCCAGACGAATCGCACCTTCTCTTAAAGGTGTTTGTTGTGGTTGTTCCACATGGTCTTTGATTTTCAGAATACCAAGCACCGCAAAAAGCAGACCGAACATATAAGACAGGGAGCTTAAGAGCCCTGGAAATTCCTGAACGGATTTGTTGATATTTTTTGTAATATCAGCAAAGTCTTTTGTTGTAGCGGCATGTGCTGCTGTAGAACTAAATGCGCCGACATAAATCGCTGCGCTTGCTAGTAGAGCTTTTTTACGTATAAAATTCATAGTCGTTTCTCCTTTTCAATAATCAACTAAAAGCTACACCATAGGCACTTAAGCCCAACGTACTTTGAACCGCATTCATCAGCGGCCCTAAATTCACAGCCAGGATGCCACCAACCATGTGTGTCACCGCAGCCATGAAAGAAGCCTGTTGGTTTCCTTCTGCAACATCGCGCAGAATAAAGAAACCTCTTAAAAAACTAATCCATCCTACCAAAATCATAAAGCCAAGTACACCACTGATCACAGCAAGAAGATGTGCGTTTACGACAGCGTCGCCTGTGCCTATTTTCAACACAGCGTGTGTGGCAATCCGATTGTAGCTTGTAAACATGGAATTTGAGAAAAGTGTCACCAGCGAATCAATACTAAAGAAACAGCCTGACACCAAAAAGGTCATAATTGTACCGAATCCACCTGGTCCTCTTGGACCATCCTGCTCGCTTTTCAGCAACCGGCTAATCCCTATAATAAGGAACACAAGTCCTGCCAGATAGGCAAAGACAACAACCAGACCATGTGTTGGACGGAAAATGTCAGACACAAGTGACACCAGCATTTTATCAAGACCATTGCCACCAGCTGTGCTACCTGCCCAGCCCGTATAGGCGGGATCCTGTATAAAAGCCCCTTTGCCTTCAATCGTTGCTTTGGCCGCCTCTGTCATGATTGGCAAAGCAAAGAAGGCACCACCAGCTATAAATCTTTTGATAGGCTCCCAAATAGGCACCTGATTAGGGTTCTCAACATGCTCTTTTGTTTTTAAAATCGCAAAGAGCATGCAAATCAGGCCAAAAAGATAAGCAAAGCTGGCAAACAAACCTGGCAGATTCTCGAGCTGTTCAAGAACATTCCACAAGACATCGCCAAGATCATCCGTCGCCGTAAAGCCAGAAAGAAAGCCAGCTAAAGTAAAAAGATTACCAAGATTGAAGGGCCCCCAACCAATAGACCCCAAATCACCTACAGCAACAGTTCCGAAACCGCCTAGATCAACAGTCCCAAGATCACCTAGATCAACAGTCCCAAGACCGCCTAGATCAATAGTTCCAGCCCCCCCTGAACCAGCACCAATAATACTACCGCCAAGCACGTCAAGATCACCCAGATCAAGTGCATCCAAACCAAGATCCGTCAGACCGCCGCCGCCACCAAGCATTGTCCCATCAATGCCAAAATCATCAATACCAAAATCGCTCAGCTCAAGGCCACCAAAATCAATACCATTCAGATCTACATCACCAATATTACCAAGGCTAAAAGCATCTCGCGTAAGATCCGACAGACCGCCGGAACCAGAAAGCTCTCCCAGAATATCCAGTCCTGAAGAGGTAATATCAGCAAGATCGTCCAGCCCACCACTAATATCAGAGTAAGCATCGGCAAGATCGCCAATGTCATGAATACTGTCAATGGCATTGTCAATAGTATCGACAGCACCCGTAACAGTATCATAGGTAGACTTACCACTATCATAAGCAGAGCTACCAGCTTCATAAAGATCTTTAGCGTCGGAAACAAGGCCTCCCCAATCGAAAGCCGCGGCCTGTGTTGGTAAAATCAACAAAAGAGACAAAAGACAAAGGAGAGTCCCCTTAATACTTTTTGCTTTTTCTATCCTGTGAAGATAATGTTTCATTGTTACACACCTAACTGCCGCTTGGTTTTTGCTTATACATAAATTTAAACATATTTTGTGGATACATTGCAAATTTATGAATTGCGCAGGTGCTCAAAAAGGCCTGAAACCCAGGCCTATTAACGGGTTATGTTACGCACAGTCCCTTCGACAACCCACTGTCCATTGACAAAGGAAATGTTACGAATACGGCCAACACCCGACAGGAAATCCCCGATTTCCACGGTTTTTATGTCTTGCTGACCTTTTTGTGAAACCATGGCACGCCCTGGCTGTGCTGAACGCAACTCCCAAGATATGACTTTTTTCCTAATTTTAGGTGCCACAGCTTCAGGTGCTGCCATTTTAGGCGCATTAGGCTGTGCAGCAGCCACCTGCGGAACAGCGACTTTTGGTGCTTTGGGTTCATTTTTTGCAGGTTTAGACACATTCTGTTTTACAGCGTTTGCCGCTTTTTCTTTTGAAAGACGCTCAATTTTACCCTCAAGCTTCATGATGGTGCTGTTCAGTGACGCTATTTCTTTCAGATCCTGCTCTTTTTCTTTCTGCCCTTCAGCTTTGAGCACTGTTATCACGCTTTCCAGCTCACGAATCTCACTCGTCAATGCCTGATATTTCGTATCATCCATAGCAACCATCGGCTGCGCCATAGCTGGCGGTATATCCCTTGAAGAAGCGGGGGCGGGCAAGCTATCCTCTGTAAAAGGCACTTGTCCCTGTGTAGAATCCTGTTCCAAAATATCCGGCTCTGGAAATGAGTGATCAACCGCCGGTAAATCAGGTTCTCTAACGAAATCCAATGAAACAATCTCTGGCTCTGGTTCCTGCACTGGCTCCGGCATCGGTATAAGAATATCTGTATCCAGTTGTTCTGGAGCGACCTCCGGCTGGGGTTCATCTACCTCGGCTAAATCATCCATCAGAGTCGACGGCATTGGCGGTGCGTCAGATGCAGAATTTTTTGAAGAATCCACCTCACCTAGCTCTGTTGGATCAACAAGAAAACCAACCAAATCTTCATCAGAAGGCACCGTCTCTATTATAGTACCTGCCGTTTCCCGCGTCTCTGTAGGAGTCAGAACAGGATCTGAACCACCCGTTTGACCAAGCACGTGGAAGCCAATAATACCAACGGCAGCAACACCGCTAAGAAGATAGATAAGCGTTCTTGTTTTATCATTTTTACTCTTTGTGGGCTCTCCGAATTCATCAATATCCTCTTCATCCCACTCACCATCAAGCCCTTCATTTTCAAAAGCTTCGTCCAGAACGGCATCAATATCCTCTTCTCCTTCAGAATCGAGTTCATCATCAAGAAGGATATCATCCTCAAATTCAAAATCGTCGTCTTCCAATCTTTCGTCGGTCATAATAGTGATCGCCCTAAATTAAATTATTTCACAGCCATTTGTTGCTGCAGACTCATAAGTTGTTGCTGCAGATTAATTAGTTGCTCCGCCTGAGAAGACGGTGACTCGGCACGCCGTCCCCTTTCATCCCTTGTCCGGGATAACGTAACAGGCTCATTATTGTCCATAACAGGCCCCAGAAAAAGAAGACCAACAGGCGTACCAACAGTAACACGAATCAGCGGCTTCACACTATCACCTTCGTCTGTAAGAACCTCTGCAGCCAGCGACGCCGCTTCCTCAACCCCTTTATAGAGTTCCTGACGCGTATCCAGATCATTTTCCTGTGTCTGTGAACCACCATTAATGACTGACACTGTCGTACTACCGGATTCTGCAATCGCAGAGCCCATACCCTCAATGAATTTTGCAGCCGCAGGCAACACAATACGCCTGAAATAACGACGATCTATTTCCGAGACGATACCCGGCAATGTCGTATCAGGATCCAGCGCAAAGGCATTACATGAAAGACTCTTACCATCCTTGATAATAGTATTAAAGGAAAGAACGAGATACTCATCCGTTGCCTCAAACTCACCTAATACGCGACTACCTGCCAAAGGTCCCGTCACGATCTGCGCAAGAACAGGCCCCGGCGCATCCGTATTGGCTTCCGTCAGAAGCTGAGCATACTCAATCTCACCTGCCGGAATCAAGATCGTCGCCGCTGGCTCAACAGCCTCAGGCGTGGCCGCTTTTATAGCCTCAGAATAAAGACGCACCTCCTGCTTCCGCCGCCCATCCATGATCTCATTAAAGTCTTTATCTTTTGTGATCATCCTGTAGCCCAGACCGAATTGCTTTTTAGCCTCCAGTATCTGCTGCAATTGCTCAGCACCGAGCCCCGCAAGCTCTTCTATAGCAGGCACATTCTGCGCTTCCTTACACTCCTGCGTACCAATCTGCCCATACTGCTCCATCTCTCTTTGAGCCTGCAGACGTTCCTTTTGCATCAAACGCCAACGCTCCAGCGGATCCTCAGGCGGCTCATCTTTACTAACCGTCAGACGCTCTCTGGAGGGGTCTATAGGCACAGGAATCGTACTTGAGTTCGTACGCATCGCCTCTTCAGCCATCTGCTGATTATTTTCCTCAAGCGCATTCCTCATCACGGGCGTCAACTCTTCCGTCCCGGGAGTCTGCTTTATCTCACTCCCCGCCCCCATGTGGGAGAAACCGGCTTTCTCTTCACTACCACCAAACAGAATAATACTCCCCACGACCGCAACGAAAGCCGCAAGAATAATGCCCATTTTCACAAGGGGATTGTTTTTCCATACATTCCCCAGCGTATTTTCTTCCTCAAACGGGATATCCGAATCAAAGTCATCTGGACTTTCAATTTCAGTTTCTTCGAATCCATTACTCATTCAAGAGGCTCCTCGCGACTAATATGTGCCCGAACCATTCTTCCATTTTCAGAAAGAAGGAGAACAGGCGTGTTCCCTAAAGTATATACATTCATGCCATCCGCAGATCTCACCGAGCTATGCCAACCGGGAGACAGCAAGGTAAGCGGCGTACGAACATAAGTCTGACCATCCAACTTATAAGCTGTCGTCCGTCCATCCACACCGGTAACTTTCAACTTTTCAGCCGCCCCTGGAGGCGCACCATCAAGAATCAGCGTCGTTTGAGAATCACCCGCCACAGCAGAAATCCCACCCTCAAGAAGAGGCATCTGAGCAAAAGGCCCGTACTCCGGCACACGCACATCAAGACGATATTGAACCGAGGTCCTACCAGATTTTAGACCCAAAATGATTGGCGTTTTCAACTCAACCAGTCGAATCGAAATATTCCCATAAGCGTACTCTGACAAAGGGGTAATTCGCAAAACACTCTCCCCCTGACCGGAATCAACAACTTCAAAATCTCCCGCCCAGCTAATATCCTTAATCGGCCACGGTTGCCCCGTAACGTCCAGAATATTAATCGTCGTAACATGCCCTGCCGCAAGCTTAACATCCAAAGGCGCCTGCCCTGGATCCAGCGAAATTGTCGTAAAAGAAACTTCTGGCTTTGGATAAGGATGAACAGGCACTTTAGCGGCCTGCTGAGTTTCATCAAAAATTTCAAGAAAACGTCTAATTTCCCGCGGCTTCAAAGGAAACATACCCAACTTGGTCGCGTTAAAAGCATCCTCGCGAATCTCCATCTCAAGCTCTTCGAGTGTTTTCTCCTCCATAACCATCCCCTCCCCCGCCTGAAGCGGAAGAGAAAAACCAGGATTAAGCGATTCTTCCCCCGAAGACTCCTGACTAGCCCCACCAACACCCCGAAGCGTATCGACAAGGAGACTCCCCTGCTGTGGCCGCGCTTCGCTGGAAGTCAACTCAGGAAAACTGGTCTGAGCATAAGCCTGCGGTGCCGATAAAAACACCACAAAAGCAAAGACAAGAAGACGCCCTATCACTCTAGAATCACATTTGACAGACATAATTTAAAAACCCTAGCCGTGCAGCTATTTGAAAAAGTTTCATTCAAAAATAAAAATACCGGATACGAGCATATCTTTTGTTTTCGGGACTGTCACCTTACAATGAACACTTATTCATCCAAAGATGGGGAAAAGATAAAAAGTGGGTAATCCCCTTCTATTTTTTGATCGCTATCCAACGCTCAATACCTATACCGTTCGGGCTCTCCAGGCGCGGCATCCTGACAACAACCAAGGTAAGAAGCAGACTGTCAGAGCGCATCGAACCGCCCGCCTGATATGTCAGATTCATAGGCAACTCCACGACCCACTGGTAACGTCCGTTAAAAACGCCCTCCTGTATAAGGACCGGCGCACTCGTCGGCGCGGCTGTCACAACCTGCCGATTATCCTCAACCATTTCAATAATTCTGGACTTCTCAAGTGCGTCCGTAAAACTTTCCCACCCACGGCGCGTAAAATTCCTCGACGCCTCCTGAAGCCTGCGACGATAGTCATGAAAACCAAAAGTCATCACTTCCGTAGAGGCCTGAGAAACCCATGACATAAGGGCCGGCGGGCTTAAGTTCGGTTGATTAAGTGCCACCATAGGCACAAGACGCCCATCTTCCGACGTTGCGAAATAGCGGTATTCCTTCTGATTGACGTAAACGACAAAAAACATGATCGCGATAAGCGCAAACATAACCGCCGCCTCCAGCACAGCTATCCGTAGAAGCGCACGGTATCCATCCCTGTAAAATTCATTACGGACAACAACCGTCCCCAATCCTTTTTGAAGCTCCACCGCATCTTTAACAACAGCAGAAGACACCGGCTTCTTTTTCCCACGCCTTTTCACAGGTGCCTTCTTTGCCCCCGAACCGGAAGGCCGAATTCTTAAGGAAGATTGGTCTTTTTTGTTTTCTTGATCGGACATTATCGCCTTTTTGAGACTAAAAATAATTGTCAAACACTGTTGACGCAGTTAAGACTCGAGAGACTAAAGTAACAAAGAGTTTATTTCAAAGCTATACCAAAAAAGCAAAAAGAGCACAGGAATTGTTTTCGTGCTTTTTTGAATTTCCTTGTGTTAAAATGGACAGAGTTTGTTAGAATTAATTGAGAAAAAGTTAATTTTAGGGATTTTATCAAAACGATGAGGCTGTGTTTCTTGAACAACAATCGACAGAATTTATTTTGGCCTCTCTTCCTTCTGGTGTTTCTTTTACTGGTAAATGTGCAAACCGCACAGGCATGCTGTTCCTGTGGCACAGTCCAAGGATATCATCAATCGACAAGAGCCACCGTCAATGCCCACATGACATCCGAGTTTGAACGACTAAGGCGATTCTGGCAAACCACCATGCTGAACGACCATATCTATCCAACGCTTAAACCGATGTGGGACCAGATTGTCTCTTTGCCTTTTGTTCATGCAGAAAGTATAGGGATGTTTTTTGATGCCAGAATACAACAGGATACACAACAGGATCTTCAAAGGTTAATGGCGCAGGCGAATAAGGACTATATGCCATCAGAAGCTATTTGTAAGTATGGCACCATGTTAAGAAGCCTTGCTGCAACAGAAGAAAAATCAAAGAGAGTCCCTCTGGCTATGGCTAAGCGATCAAGAGACAGACAAACGAAACTTGTAAATCACGCCGGCTCTCACGGTCCCGATCTTGATTTTGAAACACGCAGAAACCAGTTTCAAACAACATATTGTGATCCGAACAGCGACAATAACGAGTTAAAAGAGCTTTGCGCAGCCTCGAAGGACAAGAAAAGATGGAACAGAGACATCAACTACACAAAAACAGTCGATGAACCACTGACACTGGAACTTGATTTCACAAAACAGGACCTGACAAACACAGAGGAAGACGTTATAGCACTCGGAAAAAACCTGTATGCTAACGAAATTTTCAAAGGACCGGGCAGCACCATATTGCAAAATGCTAACATTGATAGAAATCTGCTGGATTTGCGCGCCGTTATTGCTAAACGCTCTGTCGCGGAACATTCTTACAATTCCATTCTGGCCTTAAAAGCAGAAGGCACAGAAAATTCATATTCCATGGATTACTTAAAAGAGCTTATGCTTGAGCTTGGTATGAAAGAGTCTGAAATAGACTATTATCTCGGCGCAAAAAAAACAAATGGAAAACCAAGCTACTATGCGCAGATGGAAATATTAACCAGGAAAATCCATCAGGACCCGGCCTTTATTACAAATTTATACGATACGCCAACCAATGTCGAACGACAGCAGGCCATCATGAAATCATTCGAATTAATGCAACAACGGGATTTGTTTGATTCTCTGGCGCGTTCTGAGATGCTCTTGTCCGTCCTGTTGGAGATGAAAATCATGGAGCATCAAAGCGAAGTACAAAACCGTATAGGGCAAGCCGTTGCCACACCAAGGAATTAAATCTATGGTAAATAAAAAAAAACTTGCGCCAATACATCTTTCTTTCATAACGCCCCTCGTTGTTATGTTTATGCTTTTGGTACCTGCTGGCACTATCCTGTCCCCGACCATTTCCTATGCCGGGTACTGTTATTGCGGAAAGTGCTGTGATTGTGGCTCCGTTCATGCAGACCATACAACACAGCCAAGAAACGGTACGCAGGAAATCGTAAACTGCCATACAACAGACAGTTTTAACGACTACAGAAAGTTCTTTTTTCTCGGGACATACTGGTACGACTATGTAATGGTCGGCTTTCAGCAGATGACCGAACAGCTCACGGCCAGTGCCTTCATGCAAATCGAAATGCTCGGCATGTTCTTTGATGCGGACCTTCAGTTAGAAACCCAACGTCTGTTACAAGAAAGAGCCGCTCAGGCGCACAAGGATTACATCCCGAGTGAATCCGTCTGTAAAATGGGCACACTCTCAAGAAGTCTTCTGGCCTCGGAAGCCCGGTCTACGATGACACAGCGGGCACTGGCCAAAAGATCGCAGGACAGACAATTAGGCACAGGCCTCATGAGTGCGTCCAGAGGTCCTGAATTTGATAAAAAATCACGTTTTGACCAATTCCGCCGTATTTATTGTAACCAGAATGATAATAACGGCCATTTGGAACTCGTGTGCCCCGGTACATCTGGGAATAAAAGAACAAACTTTGATATTAACTACACCGCGGCCATAGACTCAAAACTGACGCTAAATATGAAGATTGAAGACGGCGTTATTCCAGCGACACAAGAAGATGAAGAAAATGTTATGGCTCTGGCTGACAATCTTTACGCTCATGACGTATTTTCAAGGATAATGCCTACAAAACTGACTTACGCAGGCAACCAGGATACTTATCTTGATATGCGCTCAATTGTTGCCAAACGAAGTGTCGCTGAAAATTCATTCAATGCCATTGCCGGCATGAAAGCAAGCGGCACAAAATCTTCTTACAAATACATGCGAGAGCTAATGGCTGAACTTGGTGTTCCCGAAACCGATAGCCCCTACTATCTGGCACATGAGGATACCGGACAGTACCCAAGCTATTACGCCCAAATGGAACTGCTGACCAAAAAGATATATCAGGACCCCGCCTTCATCACGCATCTGTACGATACCCCGGCCAATGTGGACAGGCAACGCGCTGTTATGGAGAGCTTTGAGCTCATGCAGCAGCGGGATATTTATAACAGTTTGACAAGATCAGAAATGCTTTTGGCTGTTTTGCTGGAAATGGAAGCCTCAAAACATCAAAAAAGAATACAGAATGATATCAGGGCAGAGTAACAAGACGATCTGCCGTTTAAAAGGAATATGATGCGATGGTAAGAAAAGACAAAAAACAAGGAAGACGCCGCACCGCGACTTTTTTTGGGGCTTTTGCCTTTCTTTTATTAGTATGTTTGCCGCTCAAGCCAGCTAAAGCCTGCTGTATTTGTGGCTGCCCCTGCGGCACCATCGCAAGTTACCATGAAGAAACCGTTCAGGTCATTAACGATCACACAACAGAAGAACATAACCTGCATCAGGACTGGCTGGCCTTTACCTGGTGGGATAAATTCATGCATCCCAATCTCCAGAAAATGGCCGAGCAAATGACAGCGGCCACGCTTATGAACGCTGAGGCCATCGGCATGTTTATGGATGCGGAAAGCCAGCTTAAAACGCAAAGGCTACTGCAAGACCGGATGGCAGAAGCCCACAAGGACTACATCCCAAGTGAAACACTCTGCAAAATGGGCACATTAAACCGAAGCATGGTAGAATCGGAAAGACGCGCGACGATCACACAAGCCGCCATGAGTACAGGCTCTATCGATCGTCAGTTAGGCCTCATTCATATGATTTCTGCCGAATCGCCAGATAGTGATGAACAGTCACGTTTTAAGCACTTCCAGAACACCTATTGCGATCCAAGCGACCACAACAGAGCCTTTGAAGCCTTATGCCCTACCGGCCCAACCCCTCGTGTAAACAGGGATATTGATTACACTCGTACAATTGGCAGTGAATTGAGCTTAAACGTTGATTTTGTTGATAAAAACAAGACAACCGAGGAAGAGGACGTTATCGCACTGGCGCGCAACCTGTACGCTAACGATCTTTTTTCACAAAGAACCATTCGTGAGCTTAGAAATGAAGGCAAACAGGATGAATATCTGGATTTACGCTCCGTTGTCGCCAAACGCTCTGTCGCAGAAAACTCCTTTAATGCCATCATGGGGCTGAAAACCGGCGGCACAATCAGCGCAGGCGGCCCGCCTTCCGCCAATGCCGATACCACAGACCCCAAATTTTTTATGACACGACTCCTGGAAGAGCTTGGTATGCCGGAAGATGAAACAAAACGCTATGTTGGGAGCAATCCAAGCTATTATTCACAAATGGAAGTCTTAACCAAAAAGGTGTTTCAAGACCCGGCCTTTATCGCAAACCTGTACGACACACCCGCTAACGTAAAACGTCAATATGCAGCCATGCAGTCTCTTGGACTAACTCAGCAAAGAGAAATGTTTGACAGCACATTACGCACGGAAATGCTTTTGTCCGTTCTGCTGGAACTCGAAGTTGCGAAATATCAAAAAAGAGTTCAAAACGAAATCAACAAGCTGACGCCTTCAGGCAAAAAGAGGATGTAGTAGGGATGAAAAAATTATCTCATAAAAAAACAAAACTGTTCCTTGCTACCTTTGTGGCGGTTTCTCTGTCCTTTTGTGTCCTGTCCGTCACCCCTGCCATGGCGTGTTGTTCCTGTGGCTGCCTTTGTCCCGATTTTGACAACCTTCATGATCAAACCCGGGATAACATAAATAATCATACCGATGATGAATTTGACAAACATGAAGACTGGATGATCAACACCTGGTGGTTTAAAAAGATGCGGCCCATGATGCAGCAAATGACCGATGAGCTCGTTTCAGCACAGTTCATGGAACTGGAAATGGTCGGCATGTTTTTTGACGCCGAGAATCAACTCAAAACGCAAAGGCTGTTACAGGAAAAAATGGCAGCGGCGAACAAGGATTACATACCATCTGAAAATGTTTGTAAAATGGGCTCGCTCACAAGAAGTGTCGCTCACGGAGAAGGCCGCTCTCTTGTCACACAAAAGGCCCTTGCTAAAGGGGCTATCGACCGCCATTTGCACACAATCAACACAATTTCAGCCGATAATGCGAATGCCGACATGGGATCGCGCCTGAAAAAATTCAAAACGATTTACTGTGATAAAGACGACTTTAACGGTGCCTTTAAACTTTTTTGTAACAGAGCCACCATCGGAACACGTGTCAATAAAGACGTAGATTATGCGAGAACCGTAGGCGCGGAACTAAGCTTGTCTGTTGACTTTACAGACCCCGGACTATCGCTTTATGAGGAAGATATCATTGCCTTGGAACGTAATCTGTACGGCCACGATCCGCTGACCATGTTTACAAAAGGGCAATTGGAAAGCAATGCGACACACGACGAATATCTTGATTTACGATCCGTCGCTGCCAAGCGTTCGGTTGCAGAAAACTCTTTTAACGCCCTTGTGGGCATGAAAACAGGTGGTGCCGCGCTCTCAGCCTCTTTACCAAATGTTAATTCCAAAGAAACAAACCCACAATATCTGACGACACGCCTCCTGGAAGAACTCGGTATGCCGGAAGATGAAACAAAACGCTATCTCTCAGAATTTCCAAGCTATCACGCGCAAATGGAAATATTGACCAAGAAGCTCTATCAGGATCCTGCCTTTATTACAAATTTGTACGACACCCCCGCTAACGTAAAAAGACAAATGGCTGCCATGCAATCATTCGGCTTAATGCAACAACGGGATATTTATGACAGTTTACTGCGCACGGAAATGCTTTTATCCGTTCTTCTGGAACTTGAAATTGTAGACGAACAAAAAGAAGTTCAGAACGAAGTTAACAAACTTGGCCGGCCCGGAACGAAAAGGCCAATGTAGGAACAAGAAAAACCATGAGAAAACACCGCCCCCATACTTTTCTTCCGAAGTCATTTAAACCGTCCTTGCGTCGCTTTTCCTGCTTGGCGTTAACATGCTCCATTATCCTTTTGCCAGCCACAGCACAAGCAGACACGATTGAACAACTCCGGGACCTTATCGGCAATGATAAGGTCAGTAAGATTTTAACAAAAACCAATGTCGAAAAAGTTGAAAAACTTTTAACGCGCGCTAAAGCGCAAGAAGTGGCAGATCTTCTTAAAAAAGCCGGCGCAGAAGATCTTGGAACATTTATAGAGGGTCAGGGCAATAACGTTGAAAAGTTTGGTGACTTTTTGGACAAAGTCACCGGTGAAGATTTTGGGAACTTTCTGGAGGACACCAATGAATCTCTGCAGAATTTTGACAATTTTATAGATGATTTTGGCGACATTCATAGTGTTGAAGACGTCATAAAAGCAGCCAAAGGCCTTGATGAGCTGAAGGATCTCGTAGATAGCACAGATGGGCTCGGCGGTTTATCTGACCTTATAAAAAGTGCTGATGGGGTTAAGGGACTGGAAGATCTTATAGACAAAGCCGATGGCGTTGACGATCTAAAAAAACTAATCGACACAACCGGCGTTGAGGGACTGAGTGACTTTGTGAAAGGTTACGGTATTAACAGCGTTGATGGCCTCAAGAAGGCTATCAAAGATGTAGATGACCCCAAAGATGTTTTAGCCGTTTTAAATAACTTCGGCTTTAAAGAAGCTGGCAATCTGTTAGAACTCACTAACAGCATAGAAGGTTTTTCTGATTTTCTGGATGATTTTGATGCCAAAGATGTCGGCGACCTTATGGATCTCACAAAGAAACTTAAAGGGCCCGGCGGCATAAAAGACATGATGGACAACATCGAGGGCATTAGCGGCCTAAAAGACATTATTGATGTTGACGGGCTTGATGGTTTAACCGACCTTATGGACAGTATTGACAGCCTTGATGACTTAAAAAAATTCGCAGATAGTCTGGAAAGCTACGGCGATAACTTTAAAGATCTTGTGGACAGCTTCAAGGGCATTGATGGCTTTAAAGACCTTGTGGACAGCGTCAAAGGCCTTGGTGAGCTGAAAGACCTTGTAAAAAATGTCGAAGGCCTTGATGGGCTAAAAGACCTTGTGGACAGCGTCAAAGGCATTGACGGGCTGAAAGACCTTATGGACAACTTCGAAGGCCTTGACGGCTTTAAAGACCTTGTGGACAGTTTCGAAGGCTTTGACGGTTTCAAAGACCTTATGGACGACTTCGAAGGGTTTGATGGCTTGAAAGACCTTGTAGATGGCAGTGTTGACGGTTTCAAAAACCTCGTGGACAGCTTCGAAGGCGTTGATGGCTTGAAAGACCTTGTAGACAGTGTTGGCGGCATTAAGAATCTAAAAGGTCTTATGGACAGCTTCGAAGGCCTTGACGGCTTTAAAGATCTTGCAGACAGTCTTGGTGGTACCGATGGCCTGAAAGACCTTATGGACAGTGTTGGCGGCGTTAAGGGCATCAAAGAGCTTACAAACAAGCTTGGCAGCTCTGATGGCCTGAAAGACCTTTTAAAAACAGTCGGCACAGACGCACTTGATAGCTTTTTAGCTGACTATGGCATAGATAACGTCAAAAATCTCAAAGATGCCATTGACAGCGTAGATAGCACCAAGGATGTTTTGCAAATCCTGGATGGCTTCGGGTTTAAAAGTGCTGGCGATCTGTTGAAAATATCGAACACCATAGAAGGCTTTGATAAGTTTATTGATGATTTCGAGGTCAAAGATATCAAAGACCTTATGGACCTAAAAGACAAAGTCGGCGGCATCGAGGGCTTTAAAGATCTAGTAAACCTGTCTGGCGGTCTTGAGGGCTTGAAAGGTCTGGCAGACAGCTTTGGCGATCTTGGGGGCTTGAACGATCTTATGGACAGCATCGGCGGCACCGGCGGCTTCAAGGATCTGAAAGATCTCTTCGGCGGCATGGACGGTCTGAAAGGTCTGGCAGACAGTTTTGGCAAGCTGGACGGCTTGGGCAAGCTTGTGGACAGTGTTAAAGGCCTCGAAGGACTAAAAGATCTTGTCGACGGTCTTGGCGGTATTGAGGGATTAAAAGGATTAAAAGACAGTTTTGGCAGCTTTGACGGACTAAGTGGCCTCATGGATAGCATCGGCGGCGTCAAAGGCTTTGAGGGACTAAAAGACATCGCAGGTGGAATGAAAGGCTTAAAAGATTTGGCAGACAGTTTTGACAATATCAACGGTCTGAAAGACCTTGTGAATAGTGTCAAAGGCCTCGAAGGGCTCAAAGATTTTGTAGACAGTGTCGGCGGTATTGACGAACTAAAAGGATTAAAAGACAGTTTTGGCAGTCTTGACGGATTAAGTGGCCTCATGGACAGCATCGGCGGTGTCAAAGGTTTTGAGGGACTAAAAGATCTTGCAGGTGGAATGAAAGGCTTAAAAGATTTAGGAGACAGTTTTGGCAATATCGACAGTCTGAAAGGCCTTGTGGATAGTGTCAAAGGCCTCGAAGGCCTCAAAGATTTTGTAGACGGTATTGGGGGGCTTGACGGCTTAAAAGGATTAAAAGATAGTTTTGGCAATCTTGACGGACTAGGTGGCCTTATGGACAGTATCGGTGGGCTGAAAGGCTTTGAAGGCCTGACAGGCTTGACTGGTGGCCTTGACGGCTTAAAAGATCTGGCAGGTGCCGGTGCTAACCTTGAGAGTCTGACAAACCTTGTAGACAGTGTCAAAGGCATCGACGGCCTGACGGACCTTGTCAACAGTACCGGCGGCATCGGCGGCCTGACAGACCTTGCCAAGAATCTTGGCGGCCTTGAAAACATAACAAAAATGGCAGAAAATATCGGTGTTAATGGCCTGACAGATATAATAGATACGGTCGGCATTGATGGCTTAAGCGATATGATAGATGCGGTAGGTGTCGATGGCTTAAGCGATATTTTCAACAATGCTGGTCTTGAGGGTGTAACAAATCTCATGAACAATCTGGGCGGCGGCGGTGGTGGCGGCAGTGGCAGTGGAAACAATAATACTGGCAGCGGCTCTAACTCCTGTAAACCCAACGTTAATGATTTGGATGAACTGATCGAAGACACCTGGATTCTGGGCTTAAAGAGAATGGCTGAACAGCTTACATCCACGATGTTCATGCAGGCCGAAATGATTGGTATGTTCTTTGATGCCAAGCAACAGCTTGAAACCCAAATGCTCTTACAAGAACGCGCGGCACAAGCACATAAGGATTATATCCCATCGGAGAACATCTGTAAGATGGGCACCATGTCCAGAAGCCTTGCATTCTCAGATGCAAAATCGAACACAAACAGGCGTGCGATTGCCAAATACCTCGCAGATAGAGATCTTGTTCAGGATAATTTGTCTATCGCCTCTTCTCCTTTTTATTACATGCAGGCCCGTGTCGATCATTTCAGAAAAAATAACTGCGAACCGCACAACAACGATTCGCGTGGTCTGGAACTGATGTGTAAAAAATTTGCAGCCCCTGCCACGAGACGTAACAGAGATATCGACTACACCCGTCTTATAGACACAAACTTGACGCTCGATCTTGACTTTTCAGACAAAGAGCTCACGGATGATGAGGAAGATCTTTTGTCTTTAGGCACTATGCTATTTTCTCACGACACATTCACTGTACCGTCTGAAGCAGGATATAATCCCAAAGCGCAGATGAGAGACGCCTTGATGAAAATGCGTTCGATTCTTGCCATTAAGAGCGTTGCCAAAGACAGCTTTGCTTACATCGCCGGCACGCGTGCCGCAACGGATTTACAAAATGGCGATTCTTCTTCCACGAGAGACTATATGATTGAGCTGCTCCGCGAGATGGGTATGGGCGCAGAAGATATTTCCGGTTCTCAAGATGAGCACATTAGAGAATATCTCGGCGAAAATTATAAGCCTGAAAAAGGAAACCCAAGCTATCATGCGCAAATGGAACTGCTGACCAAAAAAATATATCAGGACCCGGGCTTTATAACTAGGCTTTACGATACGCCTGCCAACGTAAACCGGCAGCAAGCGGCCATGCGGTCAATTCGGATGCAGCAGGACTGGGATATCGTGCAAGCCATGCACAGACGTGAAATGTTGTTATCCCTGTTGCTGGAGCTTAGAATTCGTGAACTTCAAACGGATGTCCAGTCCCGTTCGTCAGAAACCGGCGAAAGACGGCAAATTCCGCAAAGGTAGGTCTTGTACCATTTCCGCATCATTTGATGAGCAAAGCGTTCAAAAGCCCCCCCTATCATAAAACAGGGAGGGTTTTGCGCTCACGCATAAAAAACTGGCACTTCTTTTGCATTGTCTCTGTGCTAAAGAACAAACAAAAAGCGAAAAGAATATGGCTCTTGGTAGTGCTCTAGACTCAGCTTTGTCAGGTTTGCGCGTGGCTCAGCAACAGCTGGATGTTATTTCGAATAACATAGCCAACGTGTCAACCACAGGCTATACACGGAAGATTTTGCCCCAGTCCACGCAGGTGCTGCAGGACAGCGGACGCCCTATTGGGGTGCAGGCAGAAAAAGCAATCCGTAATGTTGATATGAACCTCCTGCTTGATATTTTCACGCAAGTGAGCCTGACCAGCGCGTCAGATGTCAAAGCTTCGTATATGAACCAGATTCAACAGTTTCATGGCTCAGCCGATTCGGAAATGTCCATTGCGGCAGAACTTGCCGACTTGAAAGATACATTTGCCGCACTGGCAGATAGTCCGACAGATGAATTCCTTCTGTCCGGTGTTGTCAATCAGGCCCAGACGTTCAGCAACAAGGTAAACGATTTTTCACAGCTCTTAACACAGATGCGCAATAATGCTGAAAATGAACTGTCTGTGAGCATAGCAAGAGTAAACGATCTCCTGGAAGAAATTGCCAATTTAAACGCTCAAGTACGAACAGCGCACAACCTTAACCGTTCCTCGGCCGCCATTGAAGATTTAAGAGATCAGGCTGTCCACGCCCTTTCCGAAGAGATAGAGATCAGTTTCTTTACACGTGGTGACGGCGTCATGGTTGTTCAAACCAATAACGGTGTTCAGCTTGTCGACGAAACGGCTACCGAAGTGTTTTTCCAGCCCAGCAATATCAGCACACAGCACTATTATCCCGACAGCATCAACGGAATATATGTCGGAGGTAATCCTGCGAAATTTCCCGGTGCCTTTGATATTTCAAGCGGCAGTCTGGGCGGAAATATCGGCGGCCTGATTGAAATGCGGGATGAGTATCTCCCAAAATATCAGGCGCAACTGGACGAATTATCCTATCAGACCGCAAGACGGTTTGATTTACAGGGACTCCGGCTATTTACAAATGCGTCTGGTACCTTGCCGGACAATACCGCCCCCGACCCGACACCTCTGCCTCCTGGGTCTCCTGCAAGACCAGTTAGCTATGTCGGTTTTTCAGAAACCATGCAGGTTAACGAATCCATCTTAAGTGACTATACGCTTATACAACAAGGCACATATTCTTCAGATATAACCATACAAGACGGATCAAACGAAGTCATCAGACGCATTCTGGAATTTACTTTCAGCGATACGTATTGTCAGGAAGCCGTCGGCACGGTCAATCTTGATATAACAACGACAGGTTCTGCCGATTTACAAGAGCATCTCGGTCTGTATTCTTCCAATCAGGTCGTGACAGGTCTTAATCTCTCCCAATATTCTGAAATTGACAGCAATCCGGTTGCGCCTGCTGTCAACGCGTCAGATGAGCTTATTACATCGTTCACGGATTATTTCCCCAACTGGCCGAATGAAGATCAGTTCCAACTTCAATTATATGATCGTAGCGGTGCCGCATTAGCCCCTATCACCATAGATCTAAGCGCAATAGGTGCAAATCCGTTATATGCGACAGGGGCCGCACATGCCTCTTTACCTGATGGCCAGATTGATACCGCACTGGACCAGGTCGTCGCCGCCATAAATGATGAAATAACCGCACTGGGCCCGCCCGCAGATCTTAATGTACAAGCGACCTATAACACAAACGGACAGCTTGTTATTGAATCCAGAGGCAATGTCGAATTTGTAGATTCTGGATTTGGTGCAGATGCCATGGGAAGCAGCTCTTTTCAGGCTCTTTTCGGATTTTCAGCACAACTTTTTACAACAGAAAATCCCTACTTTAATATTCAGATCGGTAATCAGGATGCTGTTCGCATAGAGATTCTCCCCGGAGAGACCCATCTGGATCTGTATAATAAACTTCAAAAGACATCCATAGCTGATTCCGGCGTTGCAGGATTATATGTTGATGATGCTGATTTTACAGCCACGAACACACTCACCTTGCGGCCCGGTATTGATGACACTGGTCTTGGCGGCCCCTATTACGGGGGCGATATGCGCATTACTTTTGGGCCGCATCAAGCCGATGGCACAGGCGTTGCTGCTGCAGGTGCCAGCGTTCTTTCCTCCTTATTTGGCAGCGATACCCCGATTTCAAGTATCTCCTACGATTCTGAAACACGCGAAGTCGCAGGGGTCGGAAGCGGTAAGTTCGTATCTTTCCGTACAGCCTATCTTGGACCGGATCTATCCATTGGAACCGAGGTATTATCAGGGCATAACCTTATTGATTATTCACAAAAAATTATCAACCAGCATGCACAGGAAACCGTTTTAATCGAGTCCTTGCTGGAAGATGAAACACAATACCAAACAACATTAGAGCGACGAATGGCCGATGAATCCGGGGTCAATCTTGATGAGGAAATGTCTATGCTGATTGTCATGCAAAACGCATATTCCGCCTCGGCCAGAGCAATAACAACAATTTCAGACATGTTTGATGAATTAATGGCTTTACTGCGTTAGTAACCATCCACCCTTAGAGAAGGAAAAAGATATGAGTGGCGTATCAACAATAGGACAAACCGTAGACCAGATTTCACGTTTTAAAACACTGCAGACCGATCTTGGCACATTACAAACACAGCTTGCCACAGGAAAAAAAGCAAGCATGTTCAGCGGCCTTGGCACAGACACCATTATATCGGAACGGGCACGAGCAAGAGTGAACGCTGTTGATACTTACATGAATAATATTACGATTGCCGACCGGCGTATGAAAGAAATGCTAAACGGCATTGAAGAAACGCAAGCCCAGATCGGTAATATAGAACAATCCCTGACGGTAGCCATGCAAAACGGTGAATATCCTGAATTACCGGTTATTCAGGATCTGGCCGCCAATGCACGCGCCTTTATAGTTGACCTGATTAACAAGGCCGATGGTGACCGTTATTTATTTGCCGGGGCTGACTCAGCGACAAAACCTCTTACAGACACAGGATTATTCGAATCCTATCTGGGTGAATTTATGCCCGATGAGACAGATCTGACAAACCCGCCTCTCGTAAATTCCGGCATGATCGGACAGTGGGGCAACGGCTCTATTACGACAGAGGAATTCATTCAGTCTTATCGTAATGTAAATGAAACCACACTGGGGTATTCCGCTTCGCTCAGCAATGATGTAGCCGGCGATGTCTATGTCAGAGTCGATGACATGTCAGAGTTTAAATACACATCCCTAGGCGATTCTAAAGGCTTTAAAGATGCGCTGATTGCTATTGGCGTTATAGAACAGCTCCCACCACCGGAATATGCACCAGGTGCCCTGAACGACCCGACAGCCACAACACTTGGACAGGATACGCAGCCTTTTCCGCCAACAGAAAAACAGGAAAATTTTTTCCAGGTCATACAAGATCTTGCTCAAATGCTGTCAAGTGCCTCTGACGCGCTGGATAATGAGGTTTTTAAACTGGAACAGGTGCGCGCCAATATTGGTAATATCAAAGAATCTCATTCGTATGACAAGAACACACACCAGTCAATTATTGCCGATGTTGAAAATGCGAATATGACAGAAATCGCTACGCAGATTAACTTTTTACAAATCCAGCTCGAAGCCTCTTTTAGTGTGACAGCCGCTTTAAGTGAACTTTCACTGGCGCGTTTCCTATAGAAGGCAACTCTGCAGACAGAGAATAGGCAAACAAACTATTTCTTATTTTGTTTGCATAATTCTGCGCTTTGCTCTATTTTGCTCGGTATCGTCAACAGAACAAAAACGGCAAACACATGACACCTTACAAAACAGGCGACTCAGACATCCGCAACTGGGGCAGTTATATTGTTACAAATACAGAGTATGATCAGGAAAACTGCATCCGCTGTGAGAAAGATATCACCATCAAAAGCGGCTTTATGCTCTCTATTCAGGCACATGATCATAGAGAAGAGCGCTGGATGGTAAAATCTGGCGTACTGACCGTTGTGCTGGATGGTAAAATCATTGAGCTAAAAGAAGGTGAAGAGATTCATATTCCAAAAGGGGCTGTTCATGCCATGGCAAATCACAGCGCATCCCCCTGCCTTGTTCATGAAATCCAGACTGGCCTTTGCAAGGAAGAAGACAATCACCGCTACTGGGATGCCAATAATCGCCCCGTTGAGGACGCTTCAAATGAAAATATTGTAAAATCCGTTATCTTGGGAAAAGAAATTGCTGAAAAGCTAAAAAAAATAGCCTAATATTCTGCAATAAAATAACAGTAGAGATAATAGAACATTATGCGCATTGGTATAGATCTTGGCGGAACAAAAACAGAAATCATTTGCTTAAATGCAAATAACGGAAAAGAGCTATACAGGCACCGCGTCCCTTCTCCCAAAGGGGATTATAAAAAGACAATCAAAAACATTGTCTCTCTTGTGAATCAGGCCGAAGAAACGCTTGGAAAAACAGGCCCGGTTGGTATCGGTATTCCAGGCACGGTCTCTGCTAAAACCGGCAATGTTAAAAATGCGAACTCTACCTGGCTAAACGGCAACCCCTTACAAAAAGATCTGATCGACGCATTAAAGAGAGATGTTAAAGTTGAAAACGATGCCAATTGTTTTGCCGTTTCTGAAGCCACTGACGGCGCGGCCGCAGGAAAACATTGCGTCTTTGGCGTTATCATCGGCACCGGTTGTGGCGGCGGCGTCGTTATTGATGGCAAACCGCTAACCGGTATAAATGGTGTCGGCGGAGAATGGGGCCACAACCCCCTGCCCATGCCACGCATAAAAACACAGGATGCACAAGCCTGTTTAGAGCATTTTGATCGCGGTGAAGATGTTGATAAAAGAATTGGTGACATCTACCGCAAAAATGGAAAACCAACTTTCTTCGAAGATGACTGGGCATGGAACGAATATCCTGGGCCACAATGTTATTGCGGCAAACGAGGCTGTATTGAAACATGGCTTTCAGGAACAGGCTTCAAAACAGACTATGAACGGGTTTATAATGAAAGCCTTTCAACACATGATATCGTAGCGGCAGCCAACAAAGGCGAGGAAAAAGCCGTTGCCACCCTGAACCGTTATTGTGATCGCATGGCGCGGGCACTTGCCGGTATCATTGATATTCTGGACCCGGATGTTATCGTTCTGGGTGGCGGTATGAGCAACGTTAAACAGCTCTACGAAGAAGTCCCGAAACTCTGGAACCGCTACATTTTCTCAGATTCCGTAGACACCAAACTTCTGCCCCCGCGTTTTGGAGATTCATCTGGTGTCCGCGGTGCCGCCTGGCTAAATCGCTAAAGCGATTTTTTGACAATTGACTTTGAGCCTCTGTTCTGGTGCTATTTGCTTTAGTGCTTTACGGCATTCTACGATATCATGCGCATAGTGGCCGGCTAAGCCACAAGGTGGCGTAGCATCCGTAAACTGCACAACACGATCAGTGTCTGTTGTGAATATCCGGCCTGCTGAAACCCCTGTCCCGCTATCTTCTAAAACTACCGTTTCACAAGGCTTTATATCCGTTCCAAATTGTTCGTTATAGCGCTGAACAGCCAATGCAAAAGGATCGGGATTTGGTTTTGGTTGAAGCCCCGCTGCAATAACATCATCTTTTGTCACAATAATCGGGTAAACTTCCCGAGCGGCCTCAACAGAACCAAAAATACGTATCAAACCGCCATGAACCATTTCATCATCAGAATTAGAAACAAGAAGGCTTGGCGCACCATTACATTTGTAATCCATGAGCATCTCTATCATACCTTCGCGGGGCGTATAATCAACAGGTGTAAGCTTATACCCTTCCTTGGCTTTATCACGAAACTCTTCAGGTGAAATAAGGTCCTGAAACCCTGCAAATCCATTATCACAGATCCATCTGTGAATATCCGGCTCTGCCTGCCCTGCAATCTGATCCCAACGCAATTCAACAGAGCCCACATTTGCAGCTTTTGCAAAGTTATTAACGATAGTTTGCAATGCTATTCTGTTACGCGTCTCCGTCCCAGGAATAAATGTCCCGTCATTGTCTACAAGAATAAGCTTAATATCCGCCACAGCTATTGTTCCTTTTATTATTTAATCTGTTTACAAAATAAGAGAGTAGCAAAATAAAATTTCAGATGCAAATTATTTTTACATAATCCGGCGTTTTTCGTGGGTATTCTCTTAATTTCCTATTCTATCTACAGCAGTGCCAATACCCGGCGGCCTCCCGAAGGACAGGAAAGATATGATACGGCGTCGTGCCTGCTCTATCACTTGTGACAGGCCGCATATTGCGATCCAGAACTTCATTCCAGTTCCCTGTCACAGTATCAATGTAGTATTCTTGAACAACGGATACCAGCTGCACAAGCATTTCTTTTGCGTCATCTCCGTGCTCTGAGCTATCCACCATAATTGACGCCGCCCTGATGGTTTCAAGATTCGGCCAAATTCTCTTGTTAGAGTCCAAAATACGCCCTTCTCTGTCCTGTACATTAAACACGCCGCTATGTTCTGGATCAATACCATGTGTTTTAACCCATGAAAAAAGCGCACTCATTGTTTGATCAAGACGCGGATCATTATCACCTGAGACTTCCTGGTACCTTTTTAAGAGCCAAACCCATTCAGAATGATGGCCTGCCTCAACAAAATGCCCTTCACTTGGATGCGGCCCCAAATCATCATCAAAGAATTCACCAAGGGTTTGTGTCTCTGGATCCAAAAGTTTGTCATAGAAGAGTTCCAGCATGTCCTTTGCGCCTTGCACATAGGCCTCATCCCCTGAGGCTTCATACATGTAAATACACGCTTCCATAAGGTGCATATGTGGATTCTGACGACGCTTTTCAGCAATAGGCTTAAGATCACCGTCCAGTGCTTCGGCCAGACCCGGTTGATCCGGCAGTGTGAATTTATCTTTTATGAAGTTAAACGTTGTCTTTGCATACTCTAGACACTGTTAGCTAATTATGAGATTAAGAATATTCTTGATAAGGGCGATAGCGACGAAGGCCAAGAAGACGTGGTCGTGTTTATCAAATCTTGTATCAATTCTTTTGTTTTCTTTGAGTTTACCAAATAATATTTCGATGTATTTTCGATGACCGTACAAGGCTTTATCATACTCTATTTTAACGATCCTGTTTTTTCGTCCGGGGATAACAGGCTCGTTGTTTTGTGATCTTAGAAAATCGCGGAAGGCATCGGAATCGTATCCCATATCAGCCAGAACAAAACAACCGAAAACATTCTCAAACGCCTCTTGGGCAACGCTGACATCGTGGACGTTTCCACCCGTTATAAAGCCATCAATGATATGGCCTTCAAGTGTTTGAACAAGATGAAGTTTTGTTGTGATCCCCGCAACACTTAGGCCTTTGCTCTGCTGCCCCCTTTTAAGCCGCCGCCGTGTCGATGCACGTCAATCGTCGTGGAATCAAGCATAACCACATTCATACTCAACCTCTTTTTCTGTTGTATAGCTATTCCCATAAACATTTGCGTATGTTATTTTATGATCTATGAGATGTTCATCAGATATACGCACCCGAGTTATAGATTTTGTTGAGAACGGCGGGAGCAAAGCGGAGGCGGCCCGGAGATTTCAGGTTAGCGCCCGTTCAGTATTTTATTGGCTTAAACAAGGTCGAGATTATGTTGCGGTTAAACCCGGCCCCCGGGATGCGCGAAAGACCGACCGAAAGAAGCTTATTGAGCTTGTAGAAGCCCGCCCTGACATGATGCTCAAAGAACTGGCGCAAGAGCTTGACGTGAGCATCAACGCAGTTTGGCATTCGCTTAAGGTTCTTGGTTATACCCGTAAAAAAAATGGCACGCTACAAAGAGAAAAGACACTATGAAAAATGGCGTAGATCATACCTAAAAAAGCTGGATCGTTTTGTTCGCAAAGGCCATGACATCGTTTACATGGATGAAACAGGTTTTGCGCCGGGAACAAGCCGGAGCCACGCTTATAGCCCTAAGGGTAAGCGCATTTATGGCGATGTAGGCAGCCAGTCCAGGCCTCGAACGTCTCTAATAGGCGGTTACCTAAAAGGCAAATTAATCGCACCGGTTTTGTTTAAAGGAAATTGTAATACGCAAGCAATGAATGTTTGGCTAAAGCATCATCTTTTGCCCGAACTTAAACCCGGCAGTGTTATTGTTATGGATAATGCAAGCTTTCATAAATCGCAAGAAACAAGGGATATTCTTAAAAATGCTGGCCATTTTGTACTATTCCTGCCTCCTTATTCTCCGCACCTAAATCCCATCGAAAAGCTATGGGCAAACATAAAGCAAGCGTGGAAATATCAGATTAATGGATCTTTAGAAGATATTCTTGTGTCGCGCAAGTATATATGGAACTAGCTATAATTTCAGCAATACATTCCACCATACCCCGCGATCACTGCCTTTCTTAAAGCGCAAATAAACTGTATGCCAATAACCGTAGCATTCTGGTAAATCACGCCACGAAACACCGGTGCGCAAGACATACAACATCGCACAAAACACCTGATAATTACTGATTGTTTGAGGTCGACCGGCTTTTGAATAATGACTTAAGATCAATGGGTTGATTTGATTGTAAAAAAATTCTTCTGTAATCGGATAATGACGTTTGCTCATGATGAAATCCCCTTTCATCATGAGTCTATCATAAAATCAATAATTAGCTAACAGTATCTAATGCTTCTGGATTTTTTGTCGCATTATAATAGGCGGCACAAGCCAGCATGATAAACGCATGACCATACAGATCATATTTTGTATCTTCCGGCTGATTCTCACTGTTGATACTAAAAATAGAGCCGCCCGTATTCGGATTGTGATAGACCTCCCTGACGAAATTAAAGGTATCGTCCAGCTTTTCTTTATAGGCATCAAGATTTGGATTATCTTTCAATGCAAAACTGTACACCATAATCTGACGGCACTGCGTTAACAGACGCCTTGGCATATCGATCGGATTATTGTCGTTATCGAGGCGTTCATAAAAACCCCTGTCAGGACTGGAAAATCTTTCGAACCACGCGGGCACCCATATATTCTTTGCTTTCGCGTATAGATCCTCTAACAAATCGGGCATACAAGATCACCCCTTACGTAACAATCTTCTCAATCCTGCCCTCTTTCAGCACAAGGCCTATGTCCCCATGTTTCATGGCCAGAGCATCATGCCCAAAAACTTCGCGCCGCCAGCCTTTTAGGGCAGCCACAGGCGCGTTATCATCTAAGACCAATTGCTCCAGATCATCACTGCTGGCAATCAGTTTGGCCGCGACTTCATGTTCTGCTGCTTTGATTTTAAGAAGCATTTTTAACATTTCAACAGTTGGCACCAGTCTTTGCGGCATATGTTTTTTTTGTTCTTTTTGAGGCCAGTTTTCTTTTCCGCACGCTTTGCCTTTTTTGACGGCTTTTAGCACTTCTTTCCCGAATTTGCCGTGTGCCATATCATTTGTCACATTACGGGCACAGGCAAGTTTTTTAGGATCATCCGGTGCATTCACGGCAATATCCACAAGGGTATCATCCCTCAAAATCCGGTTACGCGGTACATTGCGTTCTTGCGCTTTAAGCTCTCGCCATGCTGCAAGCTCTTTCAGAATCGCTAATGTCTGCCCTTTATTTGTCCGTACTTTAATGCGTTGCCAGGATTCTTCCGGCTTGTAATCATAGGTCTCCGGGCTGGTCAGGGTCATCATTTCTTCCTTCACCCACTTCGCCCGCCCCCTGTGTTCAAGTTCCCCAAGCAGGTTCTTGTAGACATCACAGAGATACGTAACATCATCCAAAGCATATTTTAGCTGTTTCTCTGACAAAGGCCGATTCGCCCAGTCAGAAAACTGAGAACCCTTATCAAGCTGCTGCCCCGTTACCTTTTCTACGAGATTATTATAGCCTATGGATTCGCCATACCCGCACACCATGGCCGCAATCTGAGAATCAAATAAAGGCTCAACAATTCGGTCCGTAAGATTATAGAAAATCTCAATATCCTGCCGCGCCGCATGAAAAACCTTTACAACATCAGGATTAAACAACAGCGCATACAAGGAAGACAAATCCATGCCATCCGCCAGAACATCTACAGCAAAGGCTGCTCTATCAGGGCCTGAGAGCTGAACAAGACAGAGCTTTGAGTAATAGGTTTTATCCCTTAAAAACTCTGTATCAACCGTGATAAAAGGATGCCTTTGAAGTGTCTGGCAAACGGACTCAAGATCTTTTGTGCTGGTAATAAGGCTCATACGCGATTTATTCTTTATATTCTCTGGTTTTTTGTTATAACATCCGCTGTCCATAAAAGAACAGAAGAATATTTTTAAGGGATTTTAATAATGCACGCTTACAGAACTCATCATTGCGCCGCTTTAAGAAAAGAGCATGTCGGGCAAACCATTCGCCTCTCAGGCTGGATCAATAAGAAAAGGGATCACGGTGGTATCCTCTTTATTGATTTGCGTGATACACATGGACTGACGCAATGCGTTATAGATCAGGATTCGCCTTTGCTGGCAGAAGCTGATAGCTGGCGCAACGAAAGCGTGATCACCATCACAGGCACCGTAAAAGAGCGCACGGCCGATACCGTAAACAATAAGCTCCCAACCGGCGCAATTGAAGTTTATGTTGATGAGGCCATTGTTCAAGGGCCTTCAAAAATTATCCCGTTTCAAGTCGCAGAAGACGATGGCACAGGCGAAGACAGCCGCCTGACATACCGTTATCTCGATTTGCGCCGCGAGGGTATGCACAGCCGTATTCGCCTGCGTAACAATATTATTTCCTCTATGCGCCGCCGTATGTGGGAACAGGACTTTCAAGAATTTAATACGCCGATCATGACCGCCTCTTCACCTGAAGGGGCACGTGACTATCTCGTGCCATCCCGTCTGCACCCCGGCAAGTTTTATGCACTGCCACAAGCCCCACAGCAGTTCAAACAGCTCCTTATGGTCTCCGGCTTTGATAAATATTTCCAGATTGCCCCATGTTTTCGTGATGAAGATGGGCGGGCTGATCGTCTGGCTGAATTCTATCAGCTCGACATGGAGATGAGCTTTGTCACACAAGATGACCTGTTTAATACGATGGAGCCTGTCGTAGCCGGCATTTTTGAAGAATTTGCAGACTGGACCGGCACAGAACACACGGTCACAGACACCCCTTTCCCACGTCTGACCTATAGGGAAGCCATGCTGACATACGGCACAGACAAGCCAGACCTTAGAAACCCGCTGAAAATTGTCGATGTGACAGAAATCTTTGCCCGCGATGATGTCGAATTCAAAGCGTTTAAAAGTATTATCAATAAAGGCGGTGTGGTCCGTGCTATCCGTGCGCCTGCCGTTGGCGACAAACCAAGAAGCTTCTTTGATAAGCTCAATAGCTGGGCACAAGGCGAAGGGGCATTTGGTCTTGGCTATATCCTGTTTGCCGATGGCGAAGGAAAAGGCCCTATCGCTAAATTCGTGCCGGAAGCGGCTCAAGCACAGCTTAGAGAAACAGCAGAGATTGAAGATGGCGATGCGATCTTCTTTATCTGTGATGCGGAAAAGAAAGCCGCCTCGTTTGCCGGCAAAGCCCGTGATGCCATATGCGATTCGATGGAGATCAGAGAAACCGGCTGTTACAAATTCTGCTGGATTGTTGACTTCCCAATGTATGAAGCCGAAGAAGGCACTGGCAAAATCGACTTTTCTCACAATCCGTTTTCCATGCCACAAGGCGGCCTCGCTGCTTTGGACGCAGAGGATCCTGAAACGATTCTGGCCTGGCAATATGACTGCGTGTGTAACGGCCATGAGTTGGCCTCCGGTGCGATTCGTAATCACCAACCGGACATCATGGAAAAAGCCTTTGCCATTGCAGGTTATGACCGCGAAGTGCTGGAGAAAAAATTCGGTGGCATGTTGAATGCCTTCCAATATGGCGCACCACCGCACGGCGGGATGGCCTTTGGTGTTGACCGAATTGTGATGCTGCTGGCCGATGAGCCTAACTTGCGCGAAGTCTACGCCTTTGTCATGAATGGCCGGTACGAAGACCTGATGATGGACGCGCCATCGGCGCCATCTGATGAACAACTAAAAGACCTGCACCTGAAACTGGCTCTACCCAAAATAAAGAAAAAAGAACAGGATGCCGCCTAGAAGGACGCAAAGATAGCAACACCTGGACGATACAGGTGTTGCACCACCGAAATGACCATAAAACAACCAGTTTATAATTTTAAAATCGCAATTGCGTAAAAAAAAGTGTAGAATTCGGTCGTTTTAATTAGAAAGTATCCAGTATGGACGGCCTCATTTTATCCCTATCACGTGAATTTCTTCATAAGCCACTGTGGATGTGGGGGATTTTTATTACCATCGTTTTATTTCTTCTCGTTTTAGATCTCGGCGTCTTTCATAAAAAAGACCACGAAATTAAAATCAGGGAAAGCCTCTTGATGTCTGGTTTCTACATCACAATCGGACTGCTGTTTGGTGGATGGGTCTGGTACAGCCTTGGAGAAACTAAAGCCGTTGAATATGTAACAGGTTTTGTTGTCGAAAAAACGCTGGCAATGGACAATATTTTTGTCATCGCCATGATCTTTGCTTATTTTAAAATCCCGCGCCTATATCAGCACCGGATTTTGTTCTGGGGAATATTGGGTGTCATCGTTTTTCGCGGAATCATCATCGGGTTTGGGACCGCTTTGGTCCATAACTTTGAGTGGATCCTTTATCTCTTTTCTGCCTTCCTTATCTTCTCCGGTATTAAAATGCTGGTCGGCTCTGAACATGAAAAGGATATCAGTGATAATATCGCTCTGAAATTCATGCAAAAGCACTTCCGCCTAACCAAGGAATTTCACGGTCATGCCTTTTTTATCCGCAAGAACCATAATAAATCAGGCAAACCAGCCACGTATCTAACACCACTTTTTGTAGCCCTGGTCATGATCGAAATCGCCGATGTGATTTTCTCGGTCGATTCCATACCGGCGGTTTTTGCGATTACCACAGATCCTTACATCGTTTATACGAGCAATATCTTCGCCACTTTGGGCTTGAGAGCACTATACTTCACGCTGGCCGCCATGCTCAGCCGCTTTATCTATCTCAAATATGCGTTGTCGGTTGTTTTGATATTTATCGGCTCAAAAATATTCCTTACAGATATGTTCGAGCTTATCAAATTCCCACCATTACTCTCACTCTCAATAACCGTTGGCATATTAGTCTCTGGCATTTTGTTATCTCTCTGGAAAACAAAGAGTGCCGAGATTAAACCAGATTAAAGGCTGGAATACTGGCCTTACTCTAAATAAGTAAAGAACACCTTTTTGAATCACCAACCTACACTGACAAGAGACACTACGAACGTCTAATCTGGAATAGAACCGCCGAGCAAAGCTTCAGCATAAACGTTCAAATCCGCAATCTCTTGTCTTGCCATACCAGTCTCTATGGCAGCGGCAGCAACAGCTGTAGCGACCCGGCTCAACACACGTTGATCAAAACAACCAGGTATCAAATGATTTGCTCCAAAATTGCAAAATTTGCCGGTGGCTTCTGGTAGAGGTTCAGTAGCAAGTTGAGAAAGGGCCTTAACTGCAGCTAACTTCATTTCTATATTTACTTTTCGAGCCCTAACATCAAGAATGCCACGAAAAATTCCGGGATATACGAGCAAATTGCTAATTTGGTTGGGATAATCACTTCGCCCAGTTGCAATGATTGTATCAGATCGTACCTTAATGGCGTGCTCAGGTAATATCTCTGGAACAGGGCTAGATAACGCCAATACAATTGGCCGTTCTTTCATTGTAGCAAGCATTTTACCAGATAAGGCCCCCGGTATCGAGAGACCTACGAAAGCATCCGCTTCACAAATAGCCTCTGCTAGAGTGCGCGCTGTTGTATCAGAAGCATAGAGTTCTTTCCATGCGTTCATTTTTTTGTAACGACCCGTGTAGACAACCCCCCATGAATCAACCAACGTGATATTTTTTCGGCTAGCCCCCAGTGCCAACAAAAGATTTAAGGCGGAGAAAGATCCAGGGCCAGCCCCATTAAACACAATTTTCGATGTAGCAATATCCCGTCCGGTGATTTTAAATGCATTAACTAACACTGCTGTCATGGCTATTGCTGAACTATGTGCATCATCGTGATATATGGGAATCTCCATTTGTTCACCAAGACTCTTTTCGATTAAAAAACAGTCAGGCGCTTTAATATCCTCCAAGCAAATAGCACCGAAAGAAGGCTCAAGATATTTTATGCTTTGAACAAATTCGCTGATATCATCTGTATCAACGCATAGATCAATTGTATTAATTCTACCAAATCTCTTAAAAAGGGCCGCCTTGCCTTCTAGAATAGGCTTAACACTTGCCGCACCAACATTACCAAGCCCCATCGCAGCTGTTCCATTCGAAACAATCGCAATTGTATTTCCTTTAGATGTCAATTCGTAAATTAAATTACGGTTATTTGTTATCGCAAGCACGGGTACAACGACCCCAGGAGAATAAGCCGTTGAAAAATGCATTGCATTCTCCATCGGTTTTGACGTTGTTACTGAAATTTTCCCCTTTGGATAACTATGGTGGTATCGAAGCGAAGAGTATTTAAAATCGTTCTGTGAAAATTCTTGCCAATCTTTTTTGTTTTTTATAAATCCAGCTTGGATACAAACATCCCGCAAAGAAAGCCCCACTCCAGGTATTTGAGCGTCAAAGCTCAATGAGGAAAAATGACTTTTATCCGAGCCATTCGCTATGCTTTGGTTAGAATAGGAGGGATTGTCGATATATTCCTGGAGCTTTTTGTTTATCTCCTTAATTGTCGAATTCTTTTGATTAAGTATAGCCTTTAGTTTTCCAACGCGCTCAGATTGTCTGCTTAATCGTTCGGCAAGAGGCATCAGATCGATTTGGAAGGAACTAGTACCGGAGTCTCCTTTGTTAAATAGGGACATTAGGAAAGTAATTATTGCGGCAAGAGCAGCAAGCACTCCCACACTAGCAGCCGCCCTCATTTCTCCAATTGAAACGAATCCATCAACCAATTGTGCCAATTTTTCTGATAATATTTCCCAGCTTTGCATTGAACTATCTTGATGTTAATCGTTTCTGTAACTATATCACCTCTTGATAGAAATTGCACCAGCCACCTCATTCGTAGATGACGATGAATTTTAGTGTCATCTAATTAAAAACACAAAAAAACCGCCTCGAAGAGACGGTTAGGAGGGGCCTAAAAAGGCTTGCACGTGTGATAGAAATTAAAATTTGAACAGAGAACAAGCTTAGAAGAACTGGCAGTGACCTACTCTCCCGCGCCTTAAGACGAAGTACCATCGGCCCAGAGGTTTTTCACGGTCCAGTTCGGAATGGGATGGCGTGTTTCACACTCGGTATAACCACCAGTTCATCCAAACTTGCTGTTTGTTCAAAATATCGTTCATTTGTTTTTTCGTCTGTATCCTAAAAAAGCTAAGTCAAATCATGTGCCTTGCAAATTTATCTCTGCGCGCATCCGTCTGGCAAAGCCAAACGACATGATTTAAATTCAAGCCGATCGAGCAATTAGTACTGGTTAGCTTCAAGTGTTGCCACTCTTCCACATCCAGCCTATCAACGTGGTGGTCTTCCACGGCTCTGATAGGGAGTCCTGGTTTTGAGGGAGGCTTCCCGCTTAGATGCTTTCAGCGGTTATCCCGTCCATACATAGCTACCCTGCGATGCTCTTGGCAGAACAACAGGTACACCAGAGGTATGTCCATCCCGGTCCTCTCGTACTAAGGACAGCTCCTCTCAAGACTCCAACACCCACGGCAGATAGGGACCGAACTGTCTCACGACGTTCTGAACCCAGCTCACGTACCTCTTTAAATGGCGAACAGCCATACCCTTGGGACCTGCTCCAGCCCCAGGATGAGATGAGCCGACATCGAGGTGCCAAACAGCGCCGTCGCTGTGGACGCTTGGGCGCTATCAGCCTGTTATCCCTAGAGTACCTTTTATCCGTTGAGCGATGGCCCTTCCATGCGGAACCACCGGATCACTATGACCGCCTTTCGGCTCTGTTCGACTTGTCAGTCTCACAGTCAGGCGAGCTTATGCCATTGCACTCTTGAAGACGATTTCCGACCGTCTTGAGCTCACCATTGCGCGCCTCCGTTACTATTTGGGAGGCGACCGCCCCAGTCAAACTACCCACCACGCAGGGTCCCGGATCCGGATAACGGACCGCGGTTAGACATCACGAAGGTCAAGGGTGGTATTTCAAGGATGGCTCCACGACAACTGGCGTTGTCGCTTCAAAGCCTCCCACCTATCCTGCACATAACAATCGTAATGCCACTGCGAAGCTGTAGTAAAGGTTCATAGGGTCTTTCCGTCTGACCGCGGGGAGCCCGCATCTTCACGGGCATTTCAATTTCGCTGAGTCTGTTCTGGAGACAGTGGGGAAGTCGTTACGCCATTCGTGCAGGTCGGAACTTACCCGACAAGGAATTTCGCTACCTTAGGACCGTTATAGTTACGGCCGCCGTTTACCGGGGCTTCAATTCAGAGCTTGCACTCCTCCTCTTAACCTTCCGGCACCGGGCAGGCGTCAGACCCTATACGTCGTCTTACGACTTCGCAGAGCCCTGTGTTTTTGATAAACAGTCGCCACCCCCTGGTTTGTGCCCCTGACCAATAGTTGCCTACTGGACAGGCTTGCTTATCCCGAAGTTACGCAAGTAATTTGCCGAGTTCCTTCAGAACAGTTCTCTCAAGCGCCTTGGTATGCTCTACCATCCTACCTGTGTTGGTTTAGGGTACGGTCATTATGTGGAGGCTATTTCCTGGAACTGCTTCACCGCATTCTCAATCCAATAAGAAAATACGATTTACGCAATCCGTCACACATCCACTGGCCACAGAATATTAACTGTGTTCCCATCGACTACGCCTTTCGGCCTCGCCTTAGGAGCCGGCTCACCCTGCGCGGATTAGCCTTGCGCAGGAACCCTTAGGATTTCGGCGAGAGTGTTTCTCACACTCTTTATCGCTACTCATGTCAGCATTCTCACTTCTGATATCTCCAGGCAACCTCGCGGTTACCCTTCGCAGACTTACAGAACGCTCCGCTACCACCCAATATGGATCCGCAGCTTCGGTAGATAGTTTAAGACCCGGTACATCTTCGGCGCCGGGAGTCTTATTTAGACCAGTGAGCTATTACGCTTTCTTTAAAGGATGGCTGCTTCTAAGCCAACCTCCTGGTTGTCGTGGACTCCCAACTTCCTTTTCCACTTAACTATCATTTGGGGACCTTAGCTGGCGGTCTGGGCTGTTTCCCTTTCGACCACGGACCTTATCACCCGTAGTCTGTCTGCCAGATAGTACTCATCGGTATTCGGAGTTTGGTTAGGTTTGGTAAGGCTCGCGCCCCCCTAGCCCATCCAGTGCTCTACCCCCGATGGTATTCATCTGACGCTCTACCTAAATAGATTTCGCGGAGAACCAGCTATTACCCGGTTTGATTGGCCTTTCACCCCTAGGCACAGGTCATCACCGTCTTTTTCAACAGACGTGTGTTCGGCCCTCCATTACGTGTTACCGTAACTTCAGCCTGCCCATACCTAGATCACCGGGTTTCGGGTCTACTCCTGCATACTACGCGCCCTATTCAGACTCGCTTTCGCTGCGCCTACACCTTACGGCTTAAGCTTGCATGCAAGAGTAACTCGCTGACCCATTATACAAAAGGTACGCTGTCACACTCGAAAGTGCTCCAACTGATTGTAGGCATCCGGTTTCAGGTCTATTTCACTCCCCTTATCGGGGTTCTTTTCACCTTTCCCTCACGGTACTTGTTCACTATCGGTCGATCAGGAGTACTTAGCCTTAGAGGATGGTCCCCCTATTTTCAAACAGAATTTCACGTGTTCCGTCTTACTCAAGGACTATGTCGCTTTCTACGCATACAGGACTATCACCTACTTTGGTGTGACTTTCCAGACACTTCTGCTTCTTACAACACAGCCACTGGGCTGGTCCCCGTTCGCTCGCCGCTACTAGGGGAGTCTCAATTGATTTCCTTTCCTCCGGTTACTAAGATGTTTCAATTCACCGGGTTTGCTTCTTATACCTATGTATTCAGTATAAGATACTCTAAAAGAGTGGGTTTCCCCATTCGGAGATCTGCGGGTAAACGGGTGTTCGCCCCTAACCGCAGCTTATCGCAGCGTACCACGTCCTTCATCGCCTCTGATCGCCAAGGCATCCACCAGATGCCCTTAAAGACACTTGAATTCAAATCACGCGCAGGGATAAATCCACACGCACATAATTTAACTCAGCTTTTTAAGGATTTTGTCAGACTTGATAATATGAACTTGGAGTATGTCCATACTATCAAAAAAACTAAAGTTATCACTAAATCGCTTTATCATTTTACAACGACAAAGACTTCAAATGCTGCGCCAGTTATGCCTTAATATAAACTTTAACAGCATTCAATTAAATTATATGTGATAACTCAATTGAACTTTTAATTTCTATTCACGATGTACAAGAACCTTAAGGAAAACATTCCTTATATAAACACCTAGTTCGAAAAGATGCTTAGACAAGTAATGGTGGACCCTAGGAGGATCGAACTCCTGACCTCCTGAATGCAAATCAGGCGCTCTCCCAGCTGAGCTAAGGGCCCGGTATCATTAATGGTGGGCCCGGCTAGACTTGAACTAGCGACCTCACCCTTATCAGGGGTGCGCTCTAACCACCTGAGCTACGAGCCCTACTAAACAGAGGACAAGCCCCTTTAAATAAACAGCAAGACTGACCAGATAGTTACTAAAATTCGACCAGTCACGTTTGTTTGGTTCCTTAATGCGTGGAAAAAAGAGACACGAAGACAGCAGCACTCTTCCATGTAAACATGGAAATATGTACCAAACACATCCTTAGAAAGGAGGTGATCCAGCCGCACGTTCCCGTACGGCTACCTTGTTACGACTTCACCCCAGTCGCTAATCCTACCGTGGTCCGCTGCCTCCTAAAAGGTTAGCGCACGGCCTTCGGGTAGAACCAACTCCCATGGTGTGACGGGCGGTGTGTACAAGACCCGGGAACGTATTCACCGTGGCATGCTGATCCACGATTACTAGCGATTCCGACTTCATGCTCTCGAGTTGCAGAGAACAATCCGAACTGAGACCGTTTTTAAGGATTCGCTCCCTCTCGCGAGGTTGCTGCCCATTGTCACGGCCATTGTAGCACGTTTGTAGCCCTACACGTAAGGGCCATGATGACTTGACGTCGTCCCCGCCTTCCTCCGGCTTATCACCGGCAGTCTCGCACGAGTGCCCAGCTTGACCTGATGGCAACATACGATAGGGGTTGCGCTCGTTGCGGGACTTAACCCAACATCTCACGACACGAGCTGACGACAGCCATGCAGCACCTGTCACTGGTCCGGCCGAACCGAAGACAATCATCTCTGAAAGTCCCGACCAGGATGTCAAGTGTAGGTAAGGTTCTTCGCGTTGCTTCGAATTAAACAACATGCTCCACCGCTTGTGCGGGTCCCCGTCAATTCCTTTGAGTTTTAACCTTGCGGCCGTACTCCCCAGGCGGTATGCTTATCGCGTTAGCTGCGTCACCGAAAACCTTAAGGTTCCCGACAACTAGCATACATCGTTTACGGCGTGGACTACCAGGGTATCTAATCCTGTTTGCTCCCCACGCTTTCGTACCTCAGCGTCAGTTCCCGTCCAGCCAGCCGCCTACGCCACTGGTGTTCCTCCGAATATCTGCGAATTTCACCTCTACACTCGGAATTCCGCTGGCCCCTCCGGGACTCTAGACTAGAAGTTTCAAGAGCCGTTCTGGGGTTGAGCCCCAGGCTTTCACTCCTGACTTTCTAGTCCGCCTACGTACGCTTTACGCCCAGTGATTCCGAACAACGCTCGCTCCATTCGTATTACCGCGGCTGCTGGCACGAATTTAGCCGGAGCTTCTTCTGATGTTACGGTCATTATCATCACATCTGAAAGAGCTTTACAACCCTAAGGCCTTCTTCACTCACGCGGCATGGCTGCGTCAGGGTTTCCCCCATTGCGCAATATTCCTCACTGCTGCCTCCCGTAGGAGTCTGGTCCGTGTCTCAGTACCAGTGTGGCTGATCATCCTCTCAAACCAGCTACTGATCGTCGGCTTGGTAGGCCATTACCCTACCAACTACCTAATCAGACGCGGGCTGATCCTTGGGCGATAAATCTTTGGACCGGAGTCATTATGCGGTATTAGTGTCCGTTTCCAGACATTATTCCGCACCCAAGGGCACATTCCCACGCGTTACGCACCCGTGCGCCACTATCCCCGAAGGGACCGTTCGACTTGCATGTGTTAGGCCTGCCGCCAGCGTTCGTTCTGAGCCAGGATCAAACTCTCAAGTTTGAATCCTTCAGAAAGCTCATACTAGTTTTCACTTTGCATATTTTTCTGAATTTAAAAAATTTCAGAGACCTGCTATTTATTATTTATATAAAATATATAAATGCGTCACGTAATGAGATTACATAGACAATAGCAGTCCTGATTTAGTCGTGCATTCAATACATACTAACAAGTACTGCTGCCTACGAATCTCTTTTTTCCAACTCACGATGTTCAAGAACCGGTGCGGTTTAAAAACCCAGTCTTCAGACCGCACTAAAGGGCGGGCGTTCATCTCTTCACTTAAGGACTTGGCCCAACCAGTAATTTTTTCTCTCTCAAGAATTCGCCGGAGGTTAAAGATTTTATTAGTGGGTGTCAACCCTTTTTTTTCTTTTTTTCCGGTGTCTCAGCTGCGATGTTCGTCGCGGCGAGGTCGGTGTTATATACAAAAACAAATTGCCTTGTCAAACATCTTTTTCATCTTTTTTTAATTTTTTTTGATGTTCCTTTTTTGTACTCAGTTTTAGGCGCTCAAAACCTCCAAAAGCTCCCGTTTTGCTTCTGGAATATTTTTATTTCTTGTGATCATCGAGACGTTCAAACACGCAGAAATTTCTTTCGGGGTGTCCGATAAATCATTTTTTATGATTTCTTTTATCAATTTTTGAACCTGGCCAATCGACTCGTTATAGGATTTTGTCACCTGAGCCTGATCGACATGCGCTTCCTCATCCGATCGCCAAGCCTCATACGCTGTAGAAATCGCAATTGTACAATAAGCCATTTGCGCCTCACGTGCCAAAAAGACTTCCGGCACACTTGTCATACCGACAATATCGCAACCGATCCCTTTTAGAAAAAGGCTTTCTGTTTTTGTGCCAAAGCAGGGCCCCTCAATACAGGCCAGCACCTTCTCTTCATGCACAAGCAGCCCCGCGCCCCTAAAAGCGGAGAGCACATCACCATATAGAGCCGGACAAACAGGACTGGCCATTGAGACATGCGCGACCACGCCTTGTCCAAAAAAACTTTTCTCCCTTTTGCCTTGCGCCCAGTCAAAATACTCATTCACGAGGACAAAATCACCCGGCTTTATCTCTTCACGCAAGCTCCCCACTGCAGAGATACTTAGTATTTTTCTAACACCGGCTTTTTTGAGCGCATATATATTAGCCCTGTAATTCACTTCGGAGGGAAGTAAGTGATGCGTTCTGCCATGACGTGGCAAGAACATAAGTGTCCGCTCACCAAGTCTACCCTTTAGTAAAGGCGCAGACGGCCTGCCAAAAGGTGTCTCAACGTCCATTTCCTCTACAACATCCAGACCCTCAATTGCATAGAGTCCTGTTCCACCTATTATGGCCAGCATTTTGTATCCCTTTCCCTTATTTTTCTTGTTAAAGGATAATTTACACGAAAAAAGCTCCTGAACAGAGATTAAAATTTGAAATCGAAGAGTGCCAAAATTTGTTTAGCGGTTTCTTGTGGCGCAGACAAAGACGTATCTACTTCAATCCAACCGTGTGGCTTTTCTATTTTTCGATTAAAAATGCGTTTTAATCTGCCGGGATCTGCTGTTGAATGCGTTGTGTTATTTCTGCCCCTGTCCGCAATCCTTTGAGCAATATCTTGTTCTAATACCAATTCGCATTCATTAAATGAGTATTGGTATTAGGGTTGCGACGGCAACCCCGCGCAAAAGCGCGAAGCTTGCGTGGCGTCTGAACGTTTTCCTCATCAAATGATGAGGAAATGGTATAAGGAGCCATAAAGTTATGCACATTTACGCCGATTAATGTCATACAAATGCATTTATGCGTTCATTCTTTCGGTGCAAAAATTTATACTGCTTTCTGCTTTTTATATACTCAGTTAGTGCTCATGTCTCTACGTATCGTTTTCATTTTTCTCTCTTTTTTACTTTTTGTGATTCCCGTACCCTCTTACGGTGAAAATTATTTCGCACATGAGATCTCAACATGGCCTGCGGCCTCTGAAAAAGAAGAGCCAACAAAAGTCTCATCGCCTGAAACGCTCCCTTCTACAGAGAAAAAAGAACGCTCTGCCATAGAAGAAATGTACTCTGCCCGCATCATTGATGAACTGGAACAATTTGGGTACGGCTTTTTTGATAACGAAGCCTCCGATAAAGGAGAAAGGGTAAAACCCTCTGCTGCCATACAAGATGATTTCATCCTTCATGAGGGGGATCGCCTATCCGTTGTCTTCAGGGGACAGCGGAAAGATTCAGCCATTTACGAGATTTCATCCGACGGTCTTTTGATTATTGACGATCTTCCGCCAATCTCGGCAGCCGGACGCACAATCAGAGATATAACGGCCACGCTGAAAAAAGAGATCAGCGCCCTCCATCATACAGATATTTACGTTTCCCTCGAGTCCGTCCGTCAAATTAACGTCCTCGTCATTGGTGAGGTTAACAAACCCGGCCGCCAGTCTTTAAGCGTTTTTCATACCGTTCTGGACGCCTTATCCGAAAGCAAAGGCATTAAAAAAACCGGCTCCCTAAGACAGATTAAACTCATCCGCGATGGACGTACTACACTCATCGACCTTTACGGCCTGTTTTTACACAGCCATGCGACCATGGATGTAACGCTCAGAAATGGCGATAAAATCGTCGTGCCTTCCATAGGGCCAACTGTAGCGATTGCAGGCGGTGTTAAACAGCCCGGTATTTTCGAACTGCGCCCCGTGCTTCAAGGCATGTGGCACAAACCGGCACAAAAAGCAGAGCAGCTCCCCTTGAATGATCTGCTTGATATGGCTGGCGGCGTTTTAAGCCCAGCCAAACACCGTTTTCTGAAACTCGGCATCGACGATAACGGTAAAGAATCGGTTGAACAAATACATGATGCCTTTGCACCAACATTCGGAGACGGGGCCATTTTGATGGTCGCACGGGGCGAGGAAGAACGCGCCGGCATGGTCGAGCTTCTCGGCCACACAAGACAGGAAGGCCTCCATGCCTTGAATAAAGTACCCACGCTATCAGCCCTTTTAGAAGGGAAACATGCCTTTGGACCGAACATATATCCGCTTATCGGCCTTATTGAGCGCAAGAACGAAGAGCAGATGACAAAAGAACTTCTGGCCTTTCCTCCTCGTCTGGTCGCAACAGGTAAATTTGATCGGAAGTTACAAGATGGCGATGTCATTCAGCTCTTTTCAAAAGAGGATATTTTAAACCTCAAAAACGACATTTCACCACAGAACACACCGCCAGCAGCCTATGGCTCGACCGATGATGACGGTCAAGAGAACATAATAAACGACCCGCTTGTCCGCGCTTTTTTAAAAGAACGTTTCGTCTTTATCAGAGGGGCCGTTCGGCAACCAGGGGCTTACCCTGTCACAAGCGGCGCGACACTCGACAGCCTGATTGCCGTGGCGGGCGGCCTTGCGCTTGAAGCCAATACCCGGCATATCGAAGTCACCTCAGCTCAACTTGGGGAAGGGCACCAAACAGACGGGCGCACTGGCACACAGCGTCTTTCGATTGATCTCTCAACAACGGCCCCATCGACGGTCTCAATTGCGGCCGGCGATACCATTCGTGTCAACCAGAAGTTCCACAGAATCGAAGACAAGCACGTCCTGCTCCTTGGCGAAATCGAACATCCCGGCGAATATGATCTTCTGCCCAGCGATACGCTTTCAACCCTCCTGGACCGGGCCGGCGGCCTCAGCGCACAAGCTTATCCCAAAGGCACTATTTTCAGCCGAGCCAGCGAAAGAACACGTGAAGAAAAACGCTATAAAGCCAAAGCAAGAGACCTGGAATTAAAGCTTGCAAACCTGCTTGAACAAAAAGAACGCCCTTCAGATAGTGAAATAGAAACCGTTCAGACACTTGTCACCCAGCTCCGCAACGCTGAGGCTGTTGGCAGACTCACCGTTGAAGCTGATCCGGCCGTCCTTTCCACAAAACCGGAACTGGATATTCTGCTGGAAAATGGTGACAGAATTTACATTCCAAAACGCCCCTTAACCGTCCGCGTGGCGGGAGAGGTCCTGTCCCCTGCCGCACTTCAGTTCCGCTCAGAACATGATGCACGCGACTATATCGGTCAGGCCGGCGGCTTTACCTTTCACGCAGATAAAGACAGAACTTTTGTAGTTTTCCCCGATGGCAGCGCACAGCCCTTACAGGTCAATATCTGGAATCATACACCGGCCTTCATCCCTCCCGGCTCAACAATCATCGTCCCCCGTGATCCCAAACCTTTTGATTTTATAGAAAGCGCAAAAGACATCAGCCAGATTCTCTCCAATCTCGCACTGACCGGTATCTGGATAGATGATCTTCAAAATAATTAATGACGCAAATATTATTTGGTAGAATTATAAAAATCGAGTACCTTGATTGCCATGTTGCTCAATGATTTCCCAGATAGAATACGTCAAGTTCTTATCCGATTACCCTACCGGGTCGGCTATTATATCTCCATTAGCGACCAGACTGGCGGTAAAGAATCAGAAGAAACAGAAATAAAAGCCCTTGAAAATTTGCTGTCTTACTATCACGAAGACACGTTAAAATCCGAATTTTCTCAAGAGATCCTCTCCCGAACTCTAGAGGAGAAACCCAATTGGCCTGCATGGAATAAAGACGTAAAAAAGATACATAACGAATGCCGCAATTTGTTCAAATATCTTGATACGATTGTTGAAGAAAAAGATATTCTGGCCTTTAAACGCAATCTGCTTGAAATCGGCGTAACCGTTGCCATGGCACACGCAGAATCCGGTGGAGAGCCGGAAAACATAACAACGCTTGATAAAATACAAGCCGGCATCAACCGCGCTATTAAAGAATTCAAGACACTATTCAGACAGGAAAAAAATCATCTGGTCAAAACACATGCTAACATAAGTCAGGCTGAAAGAGCTGCGCTTTTACGCCTCGCCAATACACTTGGCGTTTCTTACAATTAACATTCACTTCACATTTTTTCATGAAAAAAGAAGCGCCTTGTTTCTCAATTATTACTGTGACACGCGATAATCTCACCGGTCTAAAAAGCACGGCTGAGAGCATTCTTATGCAGAAAAATAAAGAGTATGAATGGATTGTGATTGATGGCCACTCGCAAGACGGCAGCATTGATTTTCTTAAAACAACCGATTCGCATTGGATATCAGCACCTGACGAAGGCCTGTACGATGCCATGAATAAAGGCATTGATCGCGCAAATGGCACGTATATCATTTTTTTGAATGCCGGAGACCGTTTCGCCGATCCCGAGACACTTTCCATCGTTAAAAAAAGAAAAGGCGCAGATTTTATCTATGGGGATTCCTTTGAAGGCGATATAACCCAAAAGCCCCTCTTCAAAAAAGCTTTGTCATACAAACAGATAGACAAAGGCCTCTTCACACACCATCAAGCCATGTATTACAAGCGCGCATGTATAGGCTCTTTGCGCTACGATCTTTCTTACGATATTGCAGCGGACTACGATTTCACACGAAAATTCTTAAAAAAAACAGATACGACGAGCTACATCCCCGAAGCCTTATGCCTGTTCGAACTGGGCGGTCTGTCGCAAAGAAACGTTATCAAAGCCCGCAAAGAACAATTCCAGATCAGAAAAAAAGATGGCGTTCCCTGGATAAAGAACGCCATCATCTATTATATTCAGACCATCGCCTACCGGTTAAAGAATCTCAGCCCAAGACTCTATTGGTGGCTTAGGAAATGTCATTTTTAGGTCCTATTTTAGGCCCTATTGAAGGATACCTTAAATTCGTCGTCTGTGCCTCAATTCTGGCATCCATCTTGTTCGCAGCCACCGCACCAATCGCTGAACAAATCAGGTTCGTTCCAATAATAGCGGCTGCTTTTCCAGGGCCTTCCGCTGGCACAACACCGGCCACCGCAGAAAAAAGCGGTACCGCAAATTGATTACCGACCATAGCCCCTATAAGGCCAAACGCTATTTTTCTGCCATGCTTGTCCAGAACACGATCGACCGTGTTTTCTACAGCCTCAACTACATTATCCTTAATTTCGTTCGCTTTTAAAAATATCGCAGATAAAATCATAACTTCCCTCTTTGCTTTAAAAAATAACAACCTGATGCACTATCATAAAAGTATTATGTAAATGTCAAGCCGTTTTTCGCTGATGATCCAATAATTCGTAATATTTCGCTCTGGACCGCGCAAAATGATAGCCTTCTTTACCATCAAGAAACCCTGCTTTCAAGACATAACTATGAAGAAAGGCCGCTTGCGGGCGATACGGCATGGTCCGAAAAAAATCCTTCATCTTTTGACGGTGAGGCACCGGATCTTCCGGCCAGGCCTCTTTTTCATTCATGCCCATTTCCCAGCGTGCATATTTCTCGTGACGAAAAGCCCATGCCCGTTCATCCTCATAAGCATAATGAAGTACGCCATGTTTTAAAGATTCAGTTTTCTCGGTCTCAAACCCTTCTTTCAAGACTGGCTGGTAATGCCCTTCGATTTCTCCCATCCCCGGAATATCCAGATCATCTATAACAGGAAACATCATTTTACGACGATCTATCAGGCATAACTTATTATTTTTGAGCCCGAATCTCAGCGCCTTACCCTTTAATATGTAGGTTCCTTTAATAAAATAACCTGCCGCATCCAATGTGCGCGCGCCCATTTCCTCAATAAGAGACGGTGTTGCCACTTCATCCGCATCCATAAAGAAGACAAAATCATGTTTCAAAACAAGATAATCAAGGCACCATTGACGCTTTTTGGGATATTTGCCATCCCACTTAAAATCGACAACCTTCGCACCGCACTGCGCAGCAAGGTGCTTTGTTCGATCGCGACTACCGGAATCGACGACAATAACATCATCAAATGCCGCCAAAGAGTGTAGGCAGCGTTCGATCTGCCGCTCTTCATTCTTAGTCACAACAATAACAGAAATATTTAATCCCATGCGCCCGGTCTTTTATTTCAGTGCCTGCCTGATATTAAAGAAAAGGAGCCCAAAGGCAAAGCCTAAGAACAAAGCAATGGGAAAAACAATGACTTTTCTTGGCCATACAGGGCGGACAGATGATACAGGCGGCTCTGCCATAAGCGCGGCAAACGGCTTTTCCAGATTCGTTAAAATACGAATCTGCTCCTGATCCATAAGAATAGACGTTAGAGTCTCCCTGTGCTGTGGGTGCCTGACCTGCTCTAATTCCGCTTCAAGATGGGCGATAAAATCCTCTGCCTCACGCCTGGCATCCGTCCGAATAAGTTCATTAGCCGTCACATAAAGCATCTCCAACAGCTTTTTAGCAAAAAGACGGTCGGGGTGATTATATGAAATGCGTTGTAATTGCGTATCTTTGACAGGCTCAACCCTGATATTTTCTTTCAAATACTCTGAAATCCTTTCAGCCGTCCACGCTTCTGTCTCTTTTGTCAGAAAAAAAAGACGATCTTTTTCCATGCCTTCAACAACCGCAGGATCTTTAAGAAGGACTGAAGAAACCCTTACGCCGGTAAGACTTTGCCCAAAACGTAGAAAAGAAAAATGCTCTGTTGATCTGTCCTGATTTAAAAAACGCGGCACGCCCTCAATATAAGCCGTTGAGTCATACGTGACCCCCGTTGGCGCAACCAGCATATATGCGCTGTAATAAGGCGTGGTAGCATAGCACCAGAAAACCGCCAGCAAAAGAAATAAAGCCCCCCCTGTAACCACCCAATAACGAGCCGCATAAACATTACGCACAACATCGCGAAACGTAGGAGACTCAACAACCTCCATACCTAAGACACCCTTTTGTTATAAGGATATTTTAAAGTATCTCTGGCCCGGCTGATCCAGGCTTTAATGGACTCTTCGGGGATATAGACCTTTCCAGCTTTCGAGGCCCCTTTATGCGCCTCAAACCAAGCTTCGCCATCCATTCTGTAGCCCAGAATAATCTTGGCCAGAGTCTCTCCATCATCCTGAGCGACAATATGGCCGGCTTTAAATTCCTTAATCACACGCGCCGCTTCACTTCTGTCAGGGCCGATCAGAATACAGGGCCGCTCGGCAGCAAACGCAGAATAAACCTTATTCGGCACCAACAGCCCTTCGAGTTCATGTTTCATGCTCACAAGATGAAGATCGCCGCTTTCCATCATATCCTTCAACCGTGAGGGCGGTTGCCAGGGAAGAAGGCGAATATTCTTCAACCCTCTTTTAATACGCTGCCTTGCCAGATATTCCTGACCTATACCGCCGCCGACAAAGACAAATTCTATCTCTGGATAATTCTTACCCAGAATGGCAGCCGCCTCTAAAATAGTATCAACAGGATGCGCACGGCCTAATGTGCCAGCGTATAATACCTTGAATTTAGGACTGTGATCCAGCAGGAGGGTCTTGCCATCCGCCGCAAGCAGTTCTCCTTCATCATTAGCCGGCAGATCAATGACCAGCTTTTCAGGTTCTATCTGCTTGCCCATGAGCTCATAATCCGGCCAATTCGGAATCATGGCAATTTTTTGTGGCTCAACACCGCCATGAGTCAAGTGACGCGCTATACAGCGGCCAATCACAATCACCTTGTCACAACTCTTCATCGAGCGACAGGACACTCTTTTCAGGAAACGCATCACAAAGCCCGGGAGCTTAACGTTCAACGCAGGCAACGCATCCGGGTACAGATCATGGCACCAGTGAATATGGCTCGCTTTTTTAAAGCGTTTAAATAACCGCCCCACAATAATAAGCATAGGTGGATCCGTCATGGTCACGACAAGATCCTTTTTCGGCATAAAAAGAACGACAAACAAAAAACGAAGCCAAATTGAGAAATAACGAAGCATGCTTTTCTTTTCAGGATGTGCCTTGATTTTACGAAGAGAGACATCCCCGTCTTTTTCTCTGCCCGCTTTCGAACCAGTCGTTAAAACCGTAACATCCCAGCCATCTTCACTAAAAGAGCGGGCAAGATCGCGCAGGACACGACCCGTTGCACCATGAACGGGCGGATAAACACGATTAATAAAAAGCACGGTTGGCTTTTTGCGCATAGTCACTTTCAAGCGGTTTAGTTATTACATCTAAGGTGTAACCGATTCACTAGCACAAAAAGGTCTTTTTAGGCAACGGGGTTGTCCCTGCATACTCACCAGCAACAAGAGAAGACCAAAGCTGAACGACTTATAGCCAGAATAGAGGAACACATTGATAAACAAAGGAAAAATAAGACATAGCGCATAAAATAAATTTTTTCTGGCCAGACGCCATCCATTAAGAGCCAGCGCGCCTCCGTAAAGGAAACACAGGAAAACCCCGGCCAGACCGCTTTTGATCGCCGTATATGTGAAAAGATTGTGGGTAAAATTGATATACAAAAACCCAACCGCCGGATTCTCAAAACGCCCCCCGAAGCCAAGCCCGGATAACAGTGTACCGGAAGATCCCTCTAATGCCCGATACACCGCCGCCGCTTCCTCTTTTCTGCTGTTCAGTCCCACTATTTGTGTTTTGTGTACAAGCAATGCCGTCAGGGCTTCAAAGACAGGGAAACTCATATAGGCCCCGATAGCGACCGGACATAAAAAGAACCAGACAGCAGCAGGCCTTCGTACCAACAGATGGATACAAAAAATCATCAAAAAGACAAATGACAAGACAAGAGTCGCTCTTTGCATCATAACACTCATCGCCACCAAAGGAAGACAGGCCAGACACAAAAAAAGCAGCCCAGTCGCCTTATTAAACAACCCCGTAGATGTCATCCGAGTCCCGACCAGGAAAAACAAAAACAAAACAGCGAAGAACACAGCAGGCGCATTAGCCAGATATAAAAGATCTGGTGGCGACGCATTCCAGACGTTAAATAACACACCAGACTCCCATAAAGGCCATACGGTCCTGAAAGAAAACATTACGCCAATGAACAAAAGCCCCGCAGAGACAACCGGCCCAATCTCTTTTTCCCGTCCATAGAAAAACAACGGCAAGAACAAAAACATAAAGGCTATGTAGTCCCGCAGGATATCAATCGCGCTATTGCCGTTCAACAAAGCCAGCGACAGAGAAAAAAAAGTACCAAAGAAAAAGAAAATCTGCCCAAAGACATACCAGACCGGCTTGTCAGGATCAGCCTGACATAAAGACACAACACGAGAAGGACCAATCGAAAGCCCTAAAAGAAGAGCGACAACCGCTTCCAGCATCCCTGGATGATCAGGCGTAGGCTCTCCCATTAATGCGTATAGAGCAATAGCAGCAAACAAACTAACAGAAGAAAAAGACAAGGTGTCAAACATTTCAAAAAAATTATCCCGTTTTAAACATCTCTATAGGCACCTATGACCAAACGTCTCTCACTCATAATATTAAGAATATCTCTCCAAAAAAGACGCAAATCATCATAGCATATGCTGCCCCGCAGTAAAGTAACCCTTTCATTTTATTAGAAAAACATAATGTTTAACATATTAAAATATTTTAACTTTTTTTTAATCCTTACAGGGCAATATTAAAGCACAATATGAAAAAAACAGAGGGTAGTTCCTTATATCATATGAAGGAGTAAGGTTATGGAAGTGAATGTTCAAGAACTGGTAAAAGAAACAGGACTGAATGAGCCTTTTTATCCGGGCAAACGCGTGGTAAAACCTCTACCACAGAACGGCGAATACAAAAGCCACTGTGTTGTCTACCACTGGCTGGACTCATCCGAAATGAGGATTGATATCAAAGCCGGCCTTTCAGGCAAAGATCTTGAACCACGGGATCTTGCGAAATATCCCATCAGTTTTCAGGCCGCCACTTTTGTTCGTATCGCAACAACAGATGAAGCCGCGAACGATATTGAGGATGAGGATGAGGGTGAAGAAGGCCGCGCCGGTAAAGGCGGGGGCGGCAAAAAACCCGCCAAAAAGAAAGAAAAAGAAACAACGCTTGGCGCATTTTCCAAAGTCGTGGAGGGCAAGCTCCCTGATCTCGGCACTGTGAAGGAAATGATGGTCATGGGCAAACAGATCGCTGAAAAAGCCTTTGCTGCCGTACTGGAAACACTGGTTGCACAGATTAAGCACGCGAAAATCGGTCCAACCAACCTGCTGGCCGCCAGTCAGGAAATTGTAAGAGCACAACCGGGTGGTGGTTTAACACCAAAAGGAAATGAAACCATCCCTTATAAATATGATGCGCTAAAAACCGCGCCCATGTTTGGCGGCACAACGCCGAGTTAAAGGTTAACGGCCTGTTACGCACATCCCCAATGGTCTTACCCGCCAGTTGCGTAACAAAGCTCTCTCTAAACAAAGTTGTGGGGGAAAGAAGCTACCGGAAAGGCTTACATATAGCGCACCATCTTACCGTATCAGGAAAAAAGCTATATTCGCCTTTCCGGCCTTTTTCAAGTAATCACCATCCCATTTTTTATCTTCCTTGCCTATTACAAGCCTGACCTTATATAGTTCGTTTGGATGATCTGGCGCATATACGCGGACAAAAGGACAAGCAAGTGCAAAACAGCAACAGCCATAAAGACAACGAAAATGAAGATAATGTCGTCAATTTTGATGAGGCCGCCCGGCAGCAGGAAAAATGGCAAAAAGAATACCGTTTGCAAAAAAAGGCTCAAAAAAGGCAAAAACTCAAACAGGATATAAAAGAATACGCCGCCCTGCTTAATCTGAACCTGCCGCCTGTAACCAAGGCTCTGGCTTATTCATTCATTATCATACACCTGCTCATAACTATAGCCGCATGGATTTTTGGGCCCGGCTTATACGAGCTTATTATTTTGCTGTTTTCTTTTATTCCCGGCAGTTGGAGCGGTACTTTCCCGTTTTACTGGACAACCCCTATATCCCTGATCACATACATGTTTTTACATGGCGGCTGGTTCCATCTTTTCATCAATACAACGATGTTAATGGCCTTTGGTTCTGCCACAGAACGTGTTCTCGGACCCCGCCGCATGATAAAATTATTTCTCATCTGCGGGCTGTGTGGTGCCGGATTTCACTTCCTGTTTTACTTTTCCAGCCAGAATCCTTTAATTGGCGCATCAGGCGGCCTCAGCGGTCTTTTTGCCGCCGTGCTCATGTTGTTTCAACAAAACAGGCCAGGAAAAGGCTTTGAAAAGCATAAAAACATCATCGGCCTTCTGGCCGTCTGGGTTATCATTTCGCTTGTCTTCGCTCTCATAGGCGGCGGCGATGGCAGCTCTATCGCCTGGGCCGCCCATGTGGGAGGCTTTATCGGCGGGCTTGTCCTATATAAGAGACTCTAGAATGACTTTACTCTTTGTCTGAAATCCTTAGACTGAAACAGTTTTTACAATAAGCAACAGATCTGTCGACGCCATGAGTCTTCTCCAATATACATTACTTTTTTTCGGGCTATATCTGGCCGTTATTACTTACATATCATGGCGCGCTCGTTATCATGATCACGGGGAAGGCTTTATTATAGGAAGCCGGAGAATTGGTTTTCTGGAAACACTTGCTGCTTTCGTTAATATTTTCAGATCAGGCTCTGCCCTTCCTTTGTGGCTTTGGATTATATCAATTTTTGGCGTATGGTCTTTTGTGGCGATTATACCCTACTACATTCTCTTTGCCGTTGTCGCCCTTGTTGCACCGATTGCACGCCGCAAGGCCATAGAACACAATATTGTAACGGTTAGCGATCTTGTAAAAGTCGGCATTGGTCCTTATACGGCGCATCTCACCTCTTTTATCAGCATTTATGCCGCCTTTCTAATTGCAGCAGCCCAGCTCTTTATGGGCGGTACAGTACTCGGCGGATTATTAGGTGTCGGACGGGATATCGGCATCGTCATAACAGCCGTTACCGTTGCCTCCTATCTTTGGGTTGGCGGCTATATGACCCTTATACGCACCGATTTCTTTCAATTTATCGTCATACTCATCCTTGCCTTTCTTGCCTATGTCTTTATAGATTGGCCGACAATGGAACAGGTTTCAGATTCCTATGCTGACATTGACTGGAATATATTATCCGGCATCATGATTGGCGCGCTGACGATTATGGCCGTTCCTGATGTCTGGCAGAGAATATTTTCTGCGGATTCCGGGAAAACAGCCAGAAACGCTGTTTTGTTTACAACGCTGGTTGATGCTTTTATTGTCGGCGGCATTATTCTTCTTTGTACATATGTGCTAAGAGATACCGCTATAGACAGCGACACAAACGCTATATTTGGCAACATCTTTACTGAAAACTACCCCGCGCCAATTGTTGCCGTTCTCTTTGGCCTGTTTATCTTTAGCGCTTTAATGTCAACGCTTGATAATAACGTTTATATCTTTACGTCTTCTTTTACAAAGAACGTTCTTGGCATTAATCAGGAAAAGGACAAAGACAACTTCATTAAATGGTCCCGTTTTTTGACAATTATTATGCTCAGCTCTCTTAGTTTTCTGGCTTTTACAATTGAAGATTTGATCCAGTTTTTATTCGATACGACAATGTACCTGATTATTTTAGGACCTTTTATTATCTATGCCTGCCTATCAAAAAAAGCAGACAAAACAACGGATTATATAATGCTTATCCTTGGGATCCTGGTCTCTGTTTTATATTTTACCATGCAGTTTAATGGCTGTTTTGAAAATATGACGCTCTATATTGTTCCTTATGTAGCACTTGTTATTCCGATGTTTGGTGTCTGGCTTGTAAAAACGGTTTTTATACCACATCAAGATCATCAAAATTCTGACAATAGTGGCAGGCTGTAAGGACCAAGCAGGGATGCCGTTGCCATTTTAGTGCTTTCGAACATATGGTCCGGGTAGTCCCATATGATTGTATTAAAAGAGCCATGCGGCTCTGCGATGGCAGACCAGTTTTCATATAAATGCCCCGTCACTTTGCAGACCCAGCATTTGTCCGCTGGTGCCTCAGAGGCTTTTTCGATCCATTCCCGAGCCGCTTCATCATCATGCGTTGAAAGATCTTCAAGCTCTGCCAGCAATCTATATATTCTCGCCGATGGCTTTTTCTGTTGGGCCTCCATCAGATAATGCCGCGCTTCGCCCCACAAACCATCCTCAATCGCAATTTTGGCGACAGCAATGCGCGCCTCTGCGCTATCGGGATTAAGTTTCAAGAGTTTTTCAAACCAGCGTAAACGGACAAGCGGATCGGTCGGCTTATTATCAGGTGCCACAGAAAACCACAAAGACACAAGTTCTGGATGGGGAGCCGCTTTCCAGGCTTTTTCAATAACGGATATCGCTGTGCGCCTTTTCCCTTTTTCAAGATACAAGGGCACAAGTCTGAGAACAGTTGGCACAAACACCGGATCTATTTTATATGCCTTGATCAGATGAGAGAAAGCATCTTTTCTATAGCCATCCTGAATATCCAGATCGGACAAATGAATTAACAACGCTTTCAAATCACTGTCAGCCTGTTCTTTTGACACAACACCGCGCCGCATGGCTTTTTTGAGCGTATCCTGCGCTGCTTTCCAGTTTTTTGTTCTAATCTCAAGATCGTAGAGCAGTTTTAATACCCAGGACTGCGTTCCTTTTGTCTTTTCACTCTCACGGGCGAGGGTCAGAGCCTGTTCATAATCCCCTTGTTCTACCAAAGAACGCGTCAGTCCCTGCAACCCAAGCAAAGATGTTTCTTTATTATCAAAAAGTTTTTTGTATATTTCTTTTTCGTCTTTTTCCCGGCCCTGTAATCGCGCTGTATGGGCCTGCAACAATAAAGGCACAGCCTGCTGTTCTGCGCCTTCTCCAGACAGGAACGCACCCGCTCTGTAAGCCAGATAGTTTGCATGCTTGATATCACCAGCCGCCAGTGCCACAAACGCCCGCATGGTGGCTTCGTGTCCTTTTTTATTGTTGCGCTCTTTTTTGTAACGCTTCAACTTTGCCGGAAAGGTTACAAAACCGATCCAGATATTATGAAGCAACAACACAAGGAACAAAAGAAAGAGGACAGAGAAAATAACAAGACCGACATGAACAGTAACCGTGTACCCCAGCCATTGAATAACGATCGTGCCTTTCTGATTCAAAAGCCACACAGTGGCCAAAGTCACCACGACTAACTGCGTTATATACCATATGGCCCGTATCATTTCAGATCATCTTCTTATCTATTTTCTATATTTTCTTTATTAAAACGCCCCTAGAAACCGGGAATAGTATTCCTTTTGTATATTTTCATACCGGAGGCCGGATCTTCTATCAGCTCTCCCTTGGGAACAAAATCCTTAAACTCCCTGATCAGGCCTTTAAAACCAGCGGCATTAAAATCAGAAAGATCGCGCCCTTTTAAAACTTTTTCCAGAACAGCGTTCGTAATCATATCCTGCACCTGACCAGCCAACACAGTTGTTTCAGCCTGTGCCATAAATGGTGACGCTGTCTCAGCCGCAGGACCTTCAAGCTGTGCAAGCATTTTCATCGCCCCGTCAACATCGCCTTCATCCAGAAGTTTTTGAGCAGCCGCCACTGTCATTTGCGTTTCAGTTCCGGTCACAAGCTCACCATCTTTCTCAACCTTGAAAATATCATTCAAGCGTGCCACAGCTCTTTCCTGAACGGAAACATCTTCCCCTTTGAGAGAAGAGACGACAATATCACCAGCAAACCCCCTGAACTCTTCAGATAATCCCTCCGGTGTCAAAATGCCGTTTTGGGCATGCGGTGCCAGACGGTCAATCGCATACAAAAGCGCATCATCATCTTCCCCGACAAAAGAGCGCATAACAGACAGATCTTCCTCGAAGGACTCGTTATCCCGTGACATGGCGTGCCTGAACTGGGAAAGCCCAATCAACATGGCCGCTGCTTTCAAATCCTCGTTCGAAACGCCATCCAATGTCTGTCCAAGAGCGGTGCTCTTATCTTTTTTCATCTCTTCCAGGGCAGGGCCCATAAGGGCATCATCTCCCTGAACAGCATTTACAATGCCGCGGAGATCAAAGACGGATTGCGTTAATTGCTCTTGCCCCTGAACCGTTTTCTGCAAGGCATCAATTTTGTGCATCACAGCGCTCAACCCTTCAGATCCTGTCAGTTCGGCAAAGCGGCCCACCTGTTGCTCCAGACGTGCCAAGCGTTCTGACAGTTTTCCGGCATCCGGGCCAATGACCCCTTCAGACAGGACAGCCGCTTCCTCAGATAATGTCTGCACAGCTTCTTTAACCTGCGCTGCCTGCTGTTTCAGCTCTCCAATCTGCGCTCGTAGATTATCTGGCACAATACTGGACAGCGATGATTGATCTTCGCGCACTTCCTCTAATTGTTTTTCCAGCTCGGCAATACGCGCGTGCTGTTCTCCTGCCTTTTTGATGCCCGGGCCCAACCAGAACAGGCCGGAAAACAAAAGCACCACCAAAACAATAATGGCACCCAGTGCGACTTTATTTGCCCCTGAGATACCCTGTGTCTGAATTGTTTTTTCTTTTGTTTTTTCTTTTGCCACCGTTTGTGCAATTGTTTGTTTTTCTTCCTTCACAGGCTCTTGTTTTTCTTCTGTTTCTATCTGCACAGGCTTAACATTCAAGTCCGAATGTGGTCTCTCGTCGTCAAAAACTGTTTCTGTTTCTATCTTCTGTACGTTCTCTTTTTTCTGTTCTTCTGCCCCCAAAAGATCCGAAAGATCAATGTCGCTCTCTTTTGCTGCATTAACGACCTCTTCATAGCGGTTCGCCGGTATGACATTCCTTTTTTTCCACCCCTGAATAGTCGTAACGGGTATCCCCGTTTTTGACGCCATCGGGCGTATGCCGCCAAAGCGTTCTATTATGTCTTGAGCATTATCCAAAGCGCGGGCATCCGTAGAGTAGGTCATGGGCGTACTTTTTCCTTTAACTTCCCTTTAAGTTCAACTTCTTTGTCTATCAACGCCAAAAGCGAGAAAGCATCAGGCATTTCTGAAAGATGAACAGACCCCCACCGCAACCGGCAAGCACAGGTCTGTACGGCCTTACTTAAGCATAATGCTTTCGTGCTTGCAAAGCTTTCTGTTAAATTTTCTTGTTTACATAGCGCAATAAACGCCTCTGCCGTACGTGCTGAAAAAAACGTCACGGCGTCAACCCGCTCTTCTTTTATCTTTTTGAGAAAAGCATCAGAGAAACATGGCCGTTTCCTTGCTTCGTAAACAATCCATTCCTCGCAAGGCAGGGCGGTCTTTTTCAGATCAGTACGCACATTTTTTCCCCGTACATACAAAAACGTACCAGACGTATTTTTTAACTTTTTTTGTAATAGGTCCACCGTCGGCGCAACCATACGAATATCTTTATAGCCCTTTTTTTCCGCTTCAATCGCCGTCCTTTTTCCAACCGTATAGACAGGAATCCTCTTTTGCGCTTCGTTCGTTCCATAGCGCACCGCATTGACACTCGTAAATATTATCCCTGATACATCCCGCAAAGAAGGCGGCGCATTATCGGTTGGTATAATATCAAGGACAGGCTCTATAAAATAACGCAGCCCCCTTGCCTCAAGCGCAACCGCGAATTCTTCAGCCTGTTCTTTCGGACGCGTTATAAGAACGTCTATGCTCATCGTTTTCTTACTCAAAAATATCTGCAGGCACTCTGTTTTTAAGTATTGAACCGATCTGATCACCAAAAGCGACGGCCTCGTCCTTTTTTGTAATTCTTGCTGTACTAGACTCTTTAAAAATCTGCACACCGTCTTCACTGGCAACCAAAGCGCTCAGCGCCATCATATCCCCTTCAAACACAGCATAAGCCCCTATAGGTGTATGACAGGAACCATCCAGCTTTTGCAAAACGGAACGTTCCGCCTCGGCACAAAGTCCTGTCTTTGCATCATGAACAACAGCGAGCAAGGCTGTCGTTTCATCATCCTGTATCCTGGTCTCAATACCGATAATACCCTGACCACAGGCCGGCAGCATAAAATCCGGTGCAAAGCATTCCTTTATTTCGTGCTCAAGCCCCAATCGTTTCAAACCAGCCGCCGCCAATATAATTGCATCAGCCTGCCCCGCTTTCATTTTTTCGATTCGTGTTGGAACATTGCCCCGCATAGGGATGATCCTGATATCCGGCCGCTTTGACAACAGAATAGCCTGCCTGCGCAAACTGGATGTACCGACAACAGCCCCTTCAGGTAAAGAGGTGACAGAGTCATATTTCTCTGAGATTAGAGCATCTCTGGAGTCCGCACGCGCCAAAAAATGCGATAAAACCAGCCCTTCTGGCAAAAAAGACGGCATGTCTTTCAAGGAGTGAACACCACAATCCACATAACCGTCTATAATAGCCTGCTCAATTTCCTTAGCAAAAAGACCTTTACCGCCTTGCGCCTCGCACAGACGGGTCTCGCCATGAGAGGGGAGCCAATCACCAGAAGTGTTGATCTCTACAACTTCTATTATCAGGTGCGCGTGCACTCTTTTTAACGCCTCAACCACAAGATTCGTCTGGTATAAGGCCAGCGCACTCCCTCTTGTACCAATCCGCAAAGTTTCTTTCCCCATCACTTCACTCTTTTTTAGATGTTTTCCAATTAAAAAACTTATATAAGGTTTCTCATGAAAATTCTAGGTATAGAAACATCTTGTGATGAAACAGCGGTAGCAATTGTGGATGACCATAAAACCATCCACGCCAATATTGTATTAAGTCAGTTAAAAGAGCACGAAATATTCGGTGGCGTTGTCCCTGAAATAGCCGCCCGCGCACATCTGGACCATCTGGACCGGTTGTTAGAAACGGCCGTTAAAGAAAGTGGCATCGCGCTTTCTGAGCTGGACGGCATTGCTGCTACCTGTGGTCCTGGTTTAATTGGCGGCGTCATGGTTGGCATGATGGCAGGGAAAGCCCTTTCCGCAACACTTAATCTGCCATTTATCGCAGTAAACCATCTGGAGGCCCATATCCTGACCGCCCGTCTAACCAGCGATATAGACTTCCCCTATCTGGCCCTGCTCGTCTCTGGGGGCCATTCACAGCTCCTGATCGCCAAAGGCGTCGGAGAATACGAACTGCTCGGCTCAACACTGGATGATGCTCTGGGCGAGGCTTTCGACAAATCCGCAAAGCTGATGGGCCTCCCGTACCCGGGCGGCCCTAATCTTGAGAAAATAGCCATGGAAGCAAAAAATTACGACATAGCCTGCAAACGCTTCCCGCTGCCAGCACCGCTCTTGGGCCGAAAAAACTGTGACTTCTCTTTCTCCGGCCTAAAAACAGCCGTGCGCACACATGTCGACAATCTTCCTGAAGGCACGTTAAAGCGCGAGGATATCGCAGATCTCGCCTGTTCTTTTCAGGACAGTGTTTCCAGAATTTTAAAAGACCGCTGCCAAAGAGCGCTTGATATTTTTGTAAAAAGGTATAAAAAAGGCGCATTCGTGGTCGCAGGCGGTGTGGCTGCCAACCGCTCTATTCGTAAGACGTTGACGACACTAGCCAAGGGATATGACATGCCCTTGATTGCACCACCGTTAGAATTATGCTCTGACAACGGTGCCATGATCGCATGGGCCGGCATAGAGCGGCTACGGCAGGGAAAGACTGACGCGTTAGATATCGCAGCCAAACCGCGTTGGCCTTTAGAAGCTTTACAAAACTAAGGAATTTAAAATGCAAAAAATAGGGGTTATTGGCGCAGGCGCCTGGGGCACAGCTTTGGCACAATCTTTTTCAAAAGCAGGAAACGATGTAACCATATGGGCCAGAGAGCCAGAAGTCGTTAAAGCGATTAATGAAGCACACGAAAACACAATATTCTACCCGGGTCTTCCCCTTGACCCCGCTATAAAAGCCACCAGCGAGTTAAATGAGGCTGCCAAAGCAGACCTTCTCTTAGTTGTTACACCGGCCCAACATACACGGTCTGCACTAAAATCTCTTAGAACACATTACGCACATGGGAACCCCCTTGTCATCTGCTGTAAAGGCATTGAGATTGAAACAGGTAAACTCATGTCAGAGATTGTGGAAGAGGAATTCCCCGAGAGCCTCTACGCTATTCTGACAGGCCCGAACTTTGCAGCAGAGATCGGCCGCGGCCTGCCAAGTGCTGCAACACTGGCCACACGAAACAAAGATACGGCGTTTGAACTGCAAGCGCTTTTGAGCAACAAAAATCTAAGACCCTACGTAACAGATGATATAATTGGTGCCCAAATTGGGGGCGCCATCAAAAATGTGATCGCCATTGCCTGCGGTGCCGTCTATGGACTCGGGCTTGGCGAAAGTGCCCGCGCTGCGCTTGTAACACGTGGTCTGGCCGAGATGGCGCGTTTGGCCAATGCCATGGGTGCCCGCAAGGAAACCTTAATGGGCATGTGCGGCGTAGGGGACCTGCTCCTGACCTGTTCAAGCATGCAGTCCCGCAATTATTCTTTGGGCGTCATGCTCGGGCAAGGAAAAACACTCGAAGAGATCATGGCAGAGCGCAATGCCGTTACAGAAGGCGTTCACACCGCCAAGGCCCTCATGAAAATGGCCAAAAACCACGCTGTCGAAATGCCCGTCTCAGAAGCCATTTACCGCTGCCTGAATGAAGACGTGGACTTAAAAACCATTATCGAAGAAACGCTAGAGCGTCCATTCAAGGCTGAAAACTGCTAAAAAGAAATGCCTTGAAAGCACATCCTTTGCCATGGATTACCCGAACAAGTCGGATAATAACCATCAGGGCGATGTCATCCATGATTTTTCATCTCTTTTTTTGCTGCATGTGCGTTTATGCTGCACCTGCTAACCCGTTGTAATAAAAAAATAATTAGCCCTTTCGCAAAAATTTTTTTTTGCTATACTGCCTCACCATTCAATTTTTTGATGTGTGATACGGGTATCTATTATTTAATTTTTACAATACGAAAGGTGCGATATGTCTGATGACGTTTTCCCAATTCCAGCCAATATAGCAGCTGGCGCCCACATTAAGGCGGAACAATATGATGAACTTTATAAACGTTCCATTGAAGATCCCGAAGGATTTTGGGGCGAAATGGCCGAGAGAATCACTTGGTTCAAAAAACCAGCTAAAATAAAAAACACCTCTTTCAACGGTGGTGTACAGATCAAATGGTATGAAGATGGCATACTAAACGCATGCTACAACTGCGTTGACCGTCATTTGCCTGAAAAAGAAAATGATGTGGCTCTGATCTGGGAAGGCGATGATCCTTCTGAAGATGCAGAAATTACATATGGTCAACTCAAAGACGAGGTTTCCCGCCTGGCAAACGCCTTAAAAGCACGCGGCGTCAAAAAAGGAGACCGTGTCAGTATTTATATGCCAATGGTCGCCGAAGCGGCTTATGCCATGCTGGCCTGCGCAAGAATTGGTGCCGTTCACTCTATCGTATTCGGAGGCTTCTCTTCTGATGCCCTGGCAGACCGAATCAATGACTGTGATGCAAAGGTTGTTATCACAGCAAATGAGGGTTTGCGCGGCAGTAAAAGAGTGCCTCTGAAGGCCAATGTGGATAGAGCACTCGAGAAATGCCCCGGTGTTAACACCGTTATTGTGTACAAACGCACGGACGGCGATATTAACTGGACGGAAGGCCGTGACCTCTGGTGGCATGAATTCGTCGCCTCGCAAAGCACAGACTGTGATTGCGAAGAAATGAATGCTGAAGATCCTCTCTTCATCCTTTACACCTCCGGCTCAACCGGCAAACCAAAAGGTGTGCTGCACACAACGGGCGGCTTCATGGTGTATGCAAGTCTCACGCATGAATGGGTCTTTGACTATCAGCCAGGTGAAGTCTACTGGTGTACGGCTGATGTCGGCTGGATCACAGGGCATTCCTATATCGTTTACGGCCCTCTGGCCAATGGCGCAAAATCCCTGATCTTCGAAGGTGTACCAAACTACCCGGAATGGTCACGTTTCTGGGATGTCGTTGAAAAGCACAAAGTCAACATCTTCTACACAGCACCAACGGCAATTCGTTCCCTCATTAAAGAAGGTGACGACTATGTCACACGTACAGACCGTAGCTCTCTGCGTATCCTTGGTTCTGTTGGAGAGCCCATTAACGATGAAGCCTGGAGATGGTACTTTAACGTTGTCGGTGAAGGCCGTTGTCCCGTTGTTGATACCTGGTGGCAAACAGAAACAGGTGGGCATATGATCCTGACACTGCCGGGTGCCCATGTCATGAAACCTGGCATAGCCGGGAAACCTTTCTTTGGCGTAAAACCCGCACTGGTCGATAATGAAGGCAATGAACTGGAAGGTGCCACAGAAGGCGCGCTGGTCATTACTGATAGCTGGCCTGGTCAAATGCGTACCGTGTACGAAAATCACAAACGCTTCATTGAGACCTATTTTGCGACATTCCCCGGTACCTATTTTGCAGGAGACGGTGCATCACGTGATGCAGACGGATACTATAAAATTACGGGCCGCGTGGATGATGTCATCAACGTATCCGGTCACCGCCTCGGCACAGCGGAAATCGAAAGCGCAATCAACCAGCACGAAAAAGTAGCAGAATCGGCTGTTGTCGGATTCCCGCATGATGTGAAGGGACAAGGCATATACGCCTATGTCACCCTGAACTCCGGTGAAGAGCCCAGTGAAGAAATCATGGCAGAAATCGTAAAAACGGTACGGACTGTCATCGGCCCAATTGCTACACCGGATGCTATCCAGTGGGCAGGCGGTTTGCCAAAAACACGTTCCGGCAAAATTATGCGCCGAATTTTGCGTAAAATCGCCGCGAACGAAGCAGACAGTCTGGGAGACACCTCAACACTCGCAGACCCCGGTGTCGTTACAGATCTCCTGGAAAATCGTCAGGACGGATAATTCTGATTGCATGAACAAGGGCATGTTGCCATGCCCTTGTTTTTATCACGCCCCTCTTCACATAAAGCATTTATTCACACAAAAAATATGGGATACGTAAAAAAGAACTTGATATATTTACAATATGTGTGCTAACCGAGTAACTATGTGTGTTAGTGAACGAGTGTTTAAGAAATTTTCCTTCGTTTGGAGATTATAGTTAGGAAGGCATTATGAAAAAAATATTTTTAAACTTTATTTTGATTGCAGGGATTGCGTTGGTTTCTCTTTCTACCGCGCAGCTTGCAAAAGCCGCTACGCTTACGAATTTTACTGATCTGGGCCTTATTGAAACAAACGGAACGGTTTCTGGCGAAACTTTCCTTGGTGGTGCGGTTGTCAACCAGATTTCTGGCTCATTGGCATCCGGTACTATGGCCGTTTTTTCCTATAGTTTCCCAAATAATGCGATGGCCGAACTTGTCAGCGGCGGGCTAACAGTAGATACAAACTACGGTCTTAGCGGCAATACAAAAGTTGCTGACTATGTGGGTAGTGCCACTGGTTTTTCCGGTAACGTCTATTCTTCACCACTGGTTTTTGTCAGTGCTCAGATTGATGCCTCAGGAAAAACAGCCACAGCGACTATTAAAAACCTGTCTTCCGGTACGCTTGATTTTGTGAACATGCTTTATGGCCTCATAAATGATTATAACGTAACAGGAACACTGGTTTCTTACGAAGTATCTAATGTGCCAGTTCCTGCTGCTCTGCCATTGTTTGGCTTAGGCTTTGGTGCTGTCGCTTTCGGTGCACGCAAAAAAAGAAAAACAGCATAAGAAAGATTTTTCTTTATTATAAGATTGAAAAGACGCTTGAGTTCAGGCGTCTTTTTTTGTTTCATAGATACGCGCCCTCTTATCGCTAATCAGATCCTATTAAAAACGGAAGAGCCAAATGACAAACCTTGAAACATCCCCCCCCAAAAAAAATGAGTCCGCTTTTAAGCTCTTAACATTATTTCTGATCCTAAACATAACTTTTCAGCTTATATCCGATGTCACAGCTGGAAAATTGGTTATGATCTTTGGCTATGGCGTTTCCGTTACGGTACTTTATTTTCCTGTTGTCTATATCATTTCGGATGTTGTAACCGAAGTCTATGGATACGCACGTGCACGAAAAATATTATGGTACACACTACTGGCCTCTGTCATCGCAGGCATAATGTATCAGGTCGCCGTTGCTGTTCCACCGGCAAGCTTTTTTACAAATCAGGAGGCTTACGCTACCGTTTTCGGGATCGTTCCCAGAGTACTGGTCGGCGGCTGGGTCGCGGTCTTCTTTGGTGATATCGCAAACAATTATGCGTTGGCTAAACTTAAAATCCTGATGAAGGGCAAATTGTTATGGGTAAGAACAATTGCCTCTACCATTGCAGGGCAACTCGTCAATACCGCAGCTTTTTATTTGATTGCATTAAGCGGCGTTCTGCCTGGCAATGTATTAATCGAATCCATCATTGCTGGCTGGATCCTTAAAACACTGGTCGAAGTCATCATGACCCCGGTAACCTATTTTGTTATTCGGCAGGTTAAAATAATTGAAGGGGTTGATTACTATGACAATGACACCAATTTCAATCCCTTCATATTAGGCAAATGATAAAGGCCTTACTTACGTGCGCCAGGATTTCGGCCATAAGATCCAGTTCTTTACAAACATGTACCGTCTGATCGGTGTTTTGACCACGAGGATTAAAATACCGATAGACAGCAAACACCACACAGCCGGCATTTCATTAAAATCGCTTGTCAGTGCCATCGCCAAAAGAAGCCCCACGATAAAATGATATGCTGTAAAACGCCATGACCCGTAAAGAAGAGGAAACAGAAAGCCCACCAGAACATAGGTCGGAAATGTCGTGACAATATACCCGACATTTTGAGGCAATTTAGTCACAAAGCTTGTAAGACCGTTAAGGGGCAGTTCCCACGCAATATGCCAACTACCACTCACAGAACATAAGGCCTCTCCGCATAAAAGACTGCCCTTTGGACAATGCCCAGCCCATTCGAACGGATAAAGCTGAAACAACATAAACACGCTTGATGCAAAACAGAAAAAATAAACCGGATACTGAATCTTCAGCCGCACTTTGTCTGGTATAAAATACATGGAGAGCATATTGATAAAAAAGGGCTGGAAAACAATGTGGTAGTAGCCAAACAATGTCGCAATCTGGTTAGACGCCAGCGCACAGTCATCTATAACGGCATAAGTAAACCCCTGAAGCATCTCCATCAACGAGAAATAGGCAAGAGCCATATACAAACGAGGGCTTTCTTTCTTATAGGCCGCATACCCCGTCGTCGCCAACCCGACAGACGCCAAAACAAAAGACGCTTCACCACTCCAGCACATAAAAAACCTCACACAATATTTTATATATATCCAAACTATAGATAACTTTTACTTTAATATCAAACCATTAGGGCCTTAACTCACAGTTAATTTTATGATTCAATAGTCTGGTAATTTGATACGAAAGGAGCCAGACTATGTCCCGTTATTTTTATCTGTCCGACAATCAATGGACTGCTATCCGACCTCATCTTCCACCTGACAGAGGGCGCAAGCCTCGCGTGGACGACAGACGTATATAAGTGGCATAAGCCGGGACGAAAGAAACACTAAACTTCACGCTATCATTGATAGCCAGTGCAGACCTCTTGCTCTTTATATCACACCGGGGCAACAGTCGGACATTATGGGCGCTGTTGCTTTGTCCGGTTCATTGCTACCATACTCACCAGACCTTAATCCCATCGAACACAAATGGGCTCAGGCAAAAAACCTCAGAAGAAAACGTCAAACCTCCATCGACGAACTCTTCGGCGTCGAATCAATCTTATTTGGATAGGCTATAAGTCCGAAATCGGGCGGTGATAAGGTTTTACAATCACCCCCAGCCCCATTCTTCACTTACTGGTCAGACGCCGGATGAGTTGTATACGAACAGCGTGACTTTACAGGAAAGGATAAGAGATGTATAAGAATTTTACGAGTGTGCAGTGTAGTTTTTACCATCTTAAAATCGCCGCTTACCTGTTAATAAACAGGACCTCAACCGCCACCGAAGCTCTCAAGGAGGCCGTGGGATGAAGAACTTACTCGAAGAAGCAGAAGAGCTAAAAGAAACTGAGCCAGATGTTGAGGTTGTCGAAGTTGTTGATGCCGTTGCTGATAGCCGCAGCATTATTGACATGAGTCATGATGAGGCTAAAGCCTATTTCTTGAAGGAGGAAAGTTACTGCAATTTTGATTTGCCACCATATTTTAAGTTTCAAGCCATTCTTTCGGAAGTTAATACTGCGCTTTCAAGCAAGCAACTCTCTGAATATAAGCAAGGCAATCCCAGAGAATATGATGATATAAATTATAAGGTATTGAACAACAAGGATGGCCGCTATGCTTGGCGACCAATGCAGCTTATTCATCCGGTGCTTTATGTTTCATTGGTTCATAACCTGACAACGGAAGCGAATTGGAAGTTAATTTGTGGTAGATTTAAAGAGTTTTCCGATAATCCAAAAATTGAATGTATAAGCCTGCCCCGTGAGTCTTTATCTGAAAACTCAGATAAAGCAGAGCAGATTACGAATTGGTGGTTGGAAGTCGAGCAGAAATCTATCGAATTAGCTCTGGATTATGAGTGTCTTGCCCATACAGATATTACAGATTGTTACGGTGCAATTTACACCCATTCGACTGCATGGGCATTGCACGACAAAGGTTTTATGAAGGAGAGGAAAAATAGAAACAATAAAGACCTTCTCGGAAATATAGTGGATTGTCATTTACAGGATATGTCCCACGGGCAGACAAACGGTATTCCTCAAGGCTCAGCTCTGATGGATTTTATTGCAGAGATGGTATTGGGATATGCGGATTTTCTTTTGTCTGAAGAAATTAAAAAAACCGATATAAAAGACTATAAAATTATTCGCTATCGTGATGATTACAGAATTTTTACAAACAATCCTCGGGAAAGTGAAAAAATAATAAAGTTTATTACTGAGATTATGATTGGCCTTGGTCTAAAGCTGAGCGCCGAAAAAACGAAAGCGATGACAGAGGTCATTCAAGGTTCTATTAAAAGCGATAAGCTTTATTGGATGAGACAGAAACAGCGTGAAGGAAGCCTTCAGAAACATTTTCTCATCATCCACGGCTTGGCGAATGAATACCCTAATTCAGGAAGTTTGACTAGAGCTTTAAAAGACTATTATGCGCGACTTGTGAAGTTTAGCAAATTTCAAGAAAGCGTTATCCCTCTCATAAGTATTGCAACGGATATTGCAAATAGAAATCCGCGTACTTATCCTTATGCGGCAGCTATTATCAGTTTGTTGCTTAAATTCGTAAACCCAGATGACCAAAAGCGCGTAATGATTGATAAGATCATAGGAAAGTTTAAAAATATTCCCAATACGGGGCATCTTTTGATTTGGTTGCAGCGTATTACGCTTGGTTTTAAGGCCGAATATTCTTTTGAGGAACCTTTGTGTGAGGTTGCCTCGGGCAAGGATATACAAATCTGGAATAATTCTTGGTTGAACGCGTATATGCAGAATATAGTTTCCGCAAAGAAAATTATTGATAAAACTTGTATAGAGAATCTTCCAGAGTCTATTAGCAAGGAAGAGGTAGCCTTATTTAAAACGGATTTTAATAGCGATGACTAAAATCACAGAAAACCAGAGACCGTTCCAAATTCTGTGCCGGTGATTTTTACACTTAATCCCTATAAAAACACACTTTTTTCTTTATGCCCACTTTTCTCTCAATTTTTCGGGATGTTCCATCATACAAAAAGGTGGTCTGACATATAGTAGAAAATTTGTTATTTTTGTACCTAATGCCGCTTTGATCGCTCGAATTTCTCGGGTGCCGCATGTCTCTATGACATTACACCGAAATCTATGGACAGATCGGCATTAAACGGCGTAACTAACGCAACGACAGGAGACTGAACAGGCATAAAAATAAAGGCTCCCTCTCTAGCAAATAAAAACCATCCTATATGAAGTTTAGTTTTTACACCTTATTCAAACAAAGGGCGTTCAGATAGCTTAAACTGCTCAGGGTCCAGTCTGCCAACATTTTCGAAATAGGTGCAGTTTCTGCCATTGTTTTTAGACAGATAAAGCTGCGCATCCGCCCGCTTTAGAATTTCTTCATTCGTATAACTGCCGTGATCAATAACCACGCCACCAATAGAAGAGGAAACATTGATCTGCCCGCCAGGGGCACCGCATTTGAATGGGTTTTCGCAAATCTCACGGCGGAGACGCTCAGCCACGAACTGTGCCATCTCTTCTGTAACATCGGGCAAAAGCGCAACAAATTCTTCACCACCAAGGCGCGCCACGAGGTCAAAGCTCCGTAGGTTATCCTTGATACGAAAGGAAAATGTTTTCAGAATTTCATCACCAACACCGTGACCATATGTATCATTCACGTGCTTGAAATGGTCGATATCCATATAGAGCACGCCCAGCGCCTTTTTGCTTGTCTGATTATTCTGGAGCAGTTTTTGTAAGTGAACCTCGAAGTAACGGCGATTATAAAGTCCGGTAAGCTGGTCAGTCAGTGCCATAGACAAGCTGATCTCATAATTCGCACGCAAGCGTTCCTGAAACCGTTTGCGTCTAATCTGGGAACGCGCACGACTTAGAAGTTCGTTCTTTTCAATAGGCCGTAAAATATAGTCATGCGCGCCAATTTCTAATCCATGGGCCACACGCGGCATATCTTCTTCTGTCGCGAGCATAATAATGGGTACCGCCCGAGTCTTTTCATTAGAGCGCAGATGAGAACACAACCGCAGACCATCTTCCCCGCCAAGATCCAGACTCACAATCACAAGGTCAAAACTGTGTTCCTTGGTCTGTTCTACAGCCCGAATTCCGGTATCGACAGAAATAATTACATCATTATCTTTTTTGAGCGTATCTGTAATTTTATCTACTTCAAACCCCTGATCATTCACGATCAGGATTTTAGCACTATCAACGGCTTCAGACATCACAGTCGCATGCTCATCAGATACGCCAAGCTGTGTTGCCGTTATTTCACGCGTGCGCCATTCATCAATCGTCATTTTCAGCCGCACAAGAGAGCGCACACGCGCCATAAGGGCGATATCATTAATCGGTTTGCTCAAGAAATCATCCGCACCGCATTCAAGACCACGCACACGGTCTTCTGTATCCGTAAGTGCCGTGACCATCACAACAGGTATGTGCGACACATCGGGATTGTTTTTAATGCGTTCGCATACCTCGAATCCATCCATACCGGGCATCATAACATCCAAAAGGACGATGTCAGGACGATCATTTACCACCTTTTCCAGTGCTTCCTGACCACTCATAGCCGTAACAACGTCGTAATATTCACTCACAAGCTTTGCTTCCAAAAGCTTGACGTTAGGCAAAATATCATCAACTACGAGGACACGTGCAGACATTCCCTTTTCCTTTGCTGTGTTTTGTTCTTACGCTTCAAGATATTTGTTGATGACTTCCATGAACTGCATCACGGAAATCGGCTTTGAAATATAATCTTCGCAACCCCCTTCACGAATTTTCTGCTCATCCCCCTTCATGGCAAAGGCTGTTACCGCAACGACAGGAATCTTTTTTAGCTCTTCATCGTTTTTGAGCCATGCCGTCACATCCAGACCGGAGACTTCAGGCAGTTGTATGTCCATCAGAATAAGATCTGGCTTGTTTTCGCGCGCCAGATCCAGAACTTCATTTCCGTTTCTGGTCTGCAGGGTTTCTATACCATGTGCTTCAAGGAGATCATGGAACAGTTTCATATTTAATTCGTTGTCTTCAACAATCAGAACTTTTTTTGACATCTTTACGCCTTCGATACAGTTTTTAGTCAGTTAACATGTTCCCCTTACACACACACGATCTTACGCTATTGTTTCTTTCTTTTGTGTTAACGCGCCCCACATTCATCCGGTTCAATTTTCTCCAAAGCCACTAATTTTTGAGAAACAGAGAAATCCTCATAATCCACCGTCATATCGCTCACTATACCATTTTCATGGAAATATAGTGCCATTTCATATTCCGCTGCCGTACCTGGCTCTTTTAGAGGGAAAAAAGCCATGCGGACTTTCCATGCCGGTGTGTTGACAAGAGTCATGTCAATATCCGCATTATCCTTTATTTCTGCTATTTCTGCCACAGGATTAACCCTTTTGCCGATGAAGGCATTTATTTCTGCCGGGCCTTCTCCATCACTGCCATCAAACACTTTGGCCGAGAAAAAAGACTGGCCCTGTCTGGCTTTTTCCAAAAGAAGTTTTGTGTGCTTTGTTGGAAAATAGACTCCCGAAAAATCAAAAGACAAGCCCTCTGGCTCAGCATAATCAACCACCGTCTTACCTTGAGCCGACACATCCGCTTTGCCTTGAAATATCTCATATACTTCCCCGTCTTTTTTCCGGCGGGAAATAAAGCTAAAGGAACGATCGTCAAAGGATTCAGCCGTCAAAAAATCACTGCTCATTTGCACAGGTGGAGAATCCGCATATTCGTACTGCAATTTAAACCGGTGATCCGTTATCCACTCTCCACAGGATTTCTGAAGCTCATAATACATCTGGCCGCTTATATTCAAAACTTGTGCACTGCTGTCTTTGGAGATTAGTTTTATGTCGTACAGTGCTTTATGAGGCACAAGTGCTATGGTGTCTCCTTCTTTTACCAGATCTTCCGCACGACTCTCTGTCGTGCCACCGGCTACAAATAAAGCCAGAATGCCACAAGCAAAAAAGAAAGATAAAAATGTGCGTAAAACAGGTTGTTCAGACATAAAACCAGACCCTTGAAGTAATTACATGCCCCATCATAGTGCAATCTGTGCCGGAATAAAAGGATTACCGTATGGCAAACTTTGCCCGGTTGGGGGGAAGGAAATTCATACCCTATTACCGGCTTACCCAACATAAACCTCACCCCAAAGGCCTGTTTTTCTGCCAAAAACACTTTGGCACGCTCTTCGCAATTACCTTTTCCACAAGAATTAAAAACAGCCCAAAAACTGCGGCAACAACGAATTTGATTTGTGATTATGGAACAGACGAAAAAAATAATAAAAGATCAGGAATCCAGAATAGCCCATCTGGAATATCTTGCCGTCACCGATGAGGCTACCGGCCTGCTTAACCGCAAAGGTTTTTATGAACAGCTTGCCAAGGAACTGGATAGAGCCTCCCGCGACCTGAGTATCGGTGGATTGCTTGTCCTGATTGACGTTGACAACTATCCATCTATAGAAAAAAAATATGGCAAAAGGGCGGCACAGATCTGCCTGCGCACGATCGGGCAAATACTTTCGCATGAAGTAAGAACGATGGATTCTGCGGCACGCCTCTCAACTGACGGCTTTGTTTTACTCCTCGCAGACACAAAAAAACAGGAAGCATTAAGCCGTGCGCAAAAACTGGCATGGAATTTGAATAAGCTTTCCTTTGCTTGGGAAGGGGACAACATACGGCTCCATACAAGCGTCAGTTTAAAGACTTATAAATCGGGTGATACACCACGGATATTGTTCAAAGAGAAAGAACTGTTCTTTTTCGACAAAACAATAAAACACAACCTGAGGTTACTGAATAAAGGAGAGGGACTCTTAACAAAATCTACTCACATACGCACATAGAAGTACTATACAAAACAACAAGTTAACCGCCTGCCGCCCTCCCTAACCGTAAACCCAAACTTATAGGCAGGCGATCCCCAAAGCCCGGTTCGTTCTCTACTTTGAGCGGGCCGGGCTTTTCCTTTTTATGTGAATAAAGCGTATAATTATCTTGAACAAAAAAGAGGGACATGCTACTCAATCTGGGTTCATCAGAAATCTAAGTTCTAAAAAGACGGGGGTCAGAAAATATGGCAAAAGTCGGGGCGCAGAGAGCGGCTACACTCACAGGCAAATCAAAGTCCACCATTCAGCGTGCTATGAAGAGTGGTAAAATATCTTTTGATATTGATGCCAACGGTCGTAGAGTCATTGACGTATCGGAACTGGAGCGTGCGTTCGGCCTTAAGAAAGAAGATAACGCTGTGGCTGAGAACACAACACAGAACGAACTGGACAAAGCCAAGGAGATGCTGGAAATGGAGCGCATGAAAATGCGCATCAGAATGCTTGAGCATCAACTTGATACAGCGAACCAGCAAATTAATGACCTCAAAGGACAGCGCGACCAGTGGCAAAAACAGGCCCAGCAAACCCTTCTAACCAGTCAGTACTCCCAAAAGCAGGCCGAAGAACTCAAAGAAGAAATCAGGCAGGCTAAACAACGCCGACAGAAACGCCTCGAAGAGCGCATGAAAAAGCTTCAGGAAAAAAGCCAGAATGAAAATGAAGGCAAAGAAGCCAATGTAAAAAGCCTCTGGGGCAGATTAAAAAGCAGGAAAAAAGCAGCCTAGGGCCTTTCGTTTTTTTGTGCTATCATCGGCACCATGCGCTGGAATCATCTCATTTTTGTGTTTGCATGTTTGCTCTTTTCATTCTCTTCTGCCCAAGCCGAGCTGAAGAGTGAAGAGTATTACAAGGAAATGGATGATTTTCATAAAGAATGCACAGGCTCCATAAACGCTGCCTATTATGACTGTGAATGCCTGACGGTTCGCTATATGGATCTGTGGGAAAAATATGGCAAAGAAAAACCAAGACAAAAACTCTTGTTTGAGCTTCGGCAGGAATGCCCGAACTCTTCCGGTATTGGCCTGCAGATGTACGAACAATGCATGAGCTGGGCCTACAAGGTAAGACCGGATTTTGAGGATTTTTGTATATGTTACGCAGAAGAATACGTGAAAAAATATGAGCAGGCCGTCTCAACCTCCCCCCTTATCGTTCAAAGAAGAATGTCTGAATCTTTGAACAAATGCGGTTACGGAGAAGATATGATGAGACGCTACATGAAAAGAAAAAAATTCCGCGACGAAGAAAAAGCCCGTAACGAGCAAAAAAAGCTTGAAGACGAAAGCATGACGAACTAATCCCCCCTCTGGCATATTCCTTGCGATTTTCAGGTTGAACACGGTTTGAACAAATAATTGAGCGTACGGAATACTATTTATGCCATATCTTGGAAACTCCTTAAATAACAGCATGTTAGCCTCTTTATCCAAAAAAGCAGGGCAGGACATAACCTTCTCCATACACAAAGCGAGTGCCAAAACAGGGGTTAATTTTGCCTATTTGATGGAACAAGCTGCCGCCGAGAGCAGCTTTGATCCTGAAGCGCAGGCAAAAACAAGCTCTGCTGCTGGCCTGTATCAATTCATAGAACGCACATGGATGAACCTTGTACGCGATCACGGCGAAGAATACGGCATGGGAGATTACGCAAAAGCCATTGACGATAAAGGCCGCGTATCAGACCCGGCTCTGCGGAAAGAAATTCTGGATCTCCGCTTTGATCCTGAAAAAGCCTCTGCCATGGCTGCAGAGCTGGCGGCTGAAAACAAAGCCTTCATGGAACGCCATATAGAAGGAGAGATCGGCAGCACAGAACTTTACTTCGCCCATTTTATGGGGGCAGGCAAAGCAACCGCCTTTCTGGAGGCCAGAGAGGAGAATCCCCTGTCTTACGGCGCAGACCTGTTTCCAAAAGAAGCGCGGGCAAACAGAAATGTTTTTTATGATGCTAAAACACAAAAACCAAAAACTCTCGAAGAAATATATGCCTTTTTTGATAAGAAATTTTCCGTAGAAGACAGCCCCGTGATCTCAGAAAACGTATCAGAACCAGCGATCGCGACCAATATTGCAGAAAATTTTATCCCTATGCCCGATAGTGGCCCACGACAATATGCGGCGGCTGACCCATGGGCCGCACATTCAGCACAAAAGCTTTCAAGCCTTAATGCTCTGTCTAACCGCCTAAGCACAGATCTTTCACAATGGCTGATTATTGGCCATCTGTCTGACGGGCTGCCCCTTTCGCCGCCCGGCGCAAACGGTCATTCATAGCCAGACCTAATCCTGTATCTGGAATGTCCATAACGGCAATGCCCTTATGCTCGGAACGATCCAGCGCATGTAGATAAGCAAACAGGTTCGCCGCCGCCTCGTGCAGATCGCCGCACGCACTTAAATTCTTAAACGCTGTCTCAGGCAAATCATGCGCAAAGCCGCCGCCTTTGAGCCCCATAAATTTTGTAGAGCCAAAGGCCAGCAACGCCTCACCCGGCACCACATCAACCGCCTTTAAGCGCACAGGAATTGAAGGCGCATAATGCCGCAAAAGCTGTCCCGGTGATTTTGGGGTTTTTGTCTTGTCGCCTAAATCATAAGAAACAGGCATACCCAGCACCTCTTCCAGTTGCTCTGCCGTGACAGCCCCCGGCCGCAAAACACATGGCGCATCGCCTGAGAGATCAAGCACCGTTGACTCAAGCCCCACCGTACAAGCCCCGCCAGCCAGAACAAGATCCACAGAATCGCCCAGACTCTGCGCTGCCAGAATCGGCAAGGTCGGACTAATAGACCCCGACCGGTTCGCACTTGGTGCCGCCACCGGCACAGCCGCCTCTGTCAGCAGTTTCAAGGCCTTGTCATGGGACGGCACACGCACAGCCAATGTCGGCAGGCCAGCACTGCAAAGCTCGGATATCGCACAATCCGCTCGTCTTGGTAAAATCATGGTCAAGGGTCCCGGCCAGAAATGCATGGCCACTATTTCAGCCAGCGCAGGGAACTCAACATATTTCCTGACTTCATCGACATTGGGCAGATGGACAATCAACGGATTAAACTGTGGCCGGCCTTTAGCCTCGAATATCCGCGCCACCGCCTGCCCGTCAAGCGCATTTGCGCCTAAGCCATACACTGTCTCTGTCGGGAATACGACAAGCTTTCCCTCACGCAAAAACGCGGCAGCCCTTTTAAGGGCACTCTCACATGCTTCAATAATTTTCATGTGTTTATATAAGATATAGAAAAGAAAAACAGCAAGTCCTATTATTTTTTTGACATAACCTTTTTCTTTTTTGTATGGTACCCACTCATTTTTTAAATAGAGAGGTTAGCATGTCACTGGAAAAAGAAATTTTTAAAGATGTAACTATGGGCGAAACGCCTGAGCGGTATATGGATATTTTTTCTGGTTGGGCAGACGCTTTTGAAAAAATAAGCTACACAACAACAAACGAAAGATCCGCTGGCACGTATTCCATAGACATTAACAATTCCCCCCGAACAGCACTTACTTTTACAGCCAGTATTTACGCAGACAACGCAATACCTCCCCTAGAGATGACAGTAAAAGCAAGTGTAGAAAAAGAAGGGTTTCGTATAAGCGTTGTAACAGAGGATGAAAGCATCCTTGAAAAAGTTACAGAAAAAATGCTCAAAATCGATGAAGGATACCCGGAAGGCCATACTGGCCGCGGTGCTCTTTTAACAAAAGGCCGTGATGCCGAAACGCTGAGAACAACCATTATGGAAGTGCTTACAACAGCACCGGCTTTTCTCGCTCATACAGCGAAGGCAGCCGTTCTTGAGATGGAAGGAAAGCCACTACCAAAAATCATACAAACCCCTGATGACATGGAAAATTATTATTGCAACGTGCTCTCCGACCTTCTTCTAGAGAAGGACAACCCTGCATGGAGGGGATATTCATTTATTACACAAGACCCAAAAGGTGTGTGGTTTTCTGCAAAACTTGATGCCGATAAAAACGCCCCGTTCAACATACAAATAGAAACCTGCAAAACAGAACAAGACCTAGCCGTTACACTACAGACAAACGATAATGAGATAATAAAACACATCGCACAAGATATGGTCGCACTTGGCACAGAACTCCGAGCCATTTCTTCTGCTGGAAAAGGCGATATGACGACAATAGGCACAACCGTCGTTAACAGTCACGCTGCCACAACACTTCTTGATTCCATGATAAAAGCCACGCAAGACTCACCGCTCTTCTTAAATCATATCAGAGCAACAGCCATAACCAGTATGAAAGGCGCCGTAAAAAATAAGGGCCACGAAAACTTTCAACCCCGGTAAAATACACCACCAGTGACAGGCGTATCAACGCCTGTTGTTGTGGGCAGGGACAGTGGTAAGGAGAGCAGGCTACGGACGGCAAGATAGGCAAAGCCTTGTGCCTCCAGCGCATCGCCGTCCCAGCCAAGCGTATCGACAGAGTCCACAGGGACTGAGAGCCTTTTCCGAAGCCCTGCCATAATAAGAGGGTTATGCCGTCCGCCACCTGTCACATACCAGTGCTCTGGCAACGCAGGAAAATGATCCATGGCTTTAAGAATCGTAGCCACTGTTAGTGCCGTCAATGTTGCAGCCCCCTCTTCCAGACTCTTTCCCGAACAGGCTTGAAATTCATCTCTGTCCAGTGATTTGGGCGGCTTTCTTTGAAAATAGGGATGGGCCAGAAAAGAGCCTATCCAGGCCATATCCACCTCGCCGGCACGCGCAAATTTTGCATCCTCATCAAAAGACTGCCCCGCATGCGTCTTTACCCAGTCATCTATAAGCGCATTCCCCGGCCCTGTATCAAAGGCAAGCAACGCGCCATTGTCTCCGATATAGGTGACATTCGCCACACCGCCTATATTCAGAATAACACAAGGCTTTACGAGATCTGCAGCCAAAGCCTGATGATACAAAGGGATCAGCGGTGCGCCTTGCCCACCGGCGGCCACATCGGCATTTCTAAAATCACAAATAACATCTATGCCGGTTTCCGCCGCAAGTAAGGCTCCATCGCCAATTTGCCATGTAAAACGGTTGGCCGGATCATGATGCACCGTCTGCCCGTGAAAGCCGATCAGGTCTATTTTGGTCTCCTTGGAAGAAGACATTAATTCTTTGACGATAGCGGCATGGGCCAGCGTCATTTCCCGCTCTGCCTGATCAAGCAAATCATCCCGCCTTGTTTTGCCAAGACATGTTCTCAGCTTTTCACGCAAATCATCTTCATAGGGACGAGATATAAAATCGAGCGTTTCAACAATCTCTTTGCCATCCGTTTTGATCAACGCCGCATCCATACCATCCAAAGATGTACCAGACATAAGACCAATCGTTGTATATAAGCTTTCTTTTTTCATCTCTATTTGCTATCACGATTTATTCGAAAGCGAAAGGAACCAAAAGAAATGTGTACATACAAATCCGATTTTCTAAATATTTTGAGTGAACGCGGCTTCATTCATCAGGGCAGCGATCTTGAAGGGCTTGATAAAAAGCTCTCCGAAGGTGTCAGAAGTGCCTATATAGGATTTGATGCAACCGCCACCTCCCTTCACGCCGGCAGCCTGATGCCTATTATGCTGCTTTACTGGTTCCAGCAATGCGGACACAAACCCATCTCCCTGATGGGGGGCGGCACCACAAAAGTGGGTGACCCTTCCGGTAAAGATGTAAGCCGGAAAATGCTGACTGATCAGGATATTGAAAACAACATGGCCGGCATCAAAAAGGTCTTTGAAAAATACTTAAGCTACGGCGATGGGGAAACCGATGCCCTGATGGTCAATAATGCCGACTGGCTGGATCATTTGAATTATATTGAATTCCTGCGGGATTACGGCCCACATTTTACAATCAACCGTATGATGACCTTTGATTCCGTAAAACTTCGTCTTGAGCGTGAACAACCGCTTACCTTGCTGGAATTTAACTACATGATCATGCAGGCCTACGACTTTGTAGAGCTGAACCGCCGTTACGGCACAATTCTGCAAATGGGCGGCTCCGACCAATGGGGCAACATGATTAATGGCCTTGAGCTTGGTCGTCGTAAAGATGGCTCTGATCTTTTTGTTGTGACCTGTCCGCTGATCACCACATCATCCGGTGCCAAGATGGGTAAAACAGCGTCGGGCGCCATCTGGCTGAACGATGATATGCTGTCTGCCTATGATTTCTATCAATACTTCCGCAACACGGAAGATTTGGACGTTGGCAAATTCCTCAAATTCTACACTACGCTGCCAATGGACGAAATTGCCAGACTCGAAAAACTGGAAGGGGCTGACATTAACGAGGCCAAAAAAATCCTTGCCTTTGAAGCCACCAAAATGTGCCACGGGGAAGATGCCGCCAAAGCGGCACAGGACACCGCCCAAAAAACATTCGAGCAAGGCAGTATTGGTGATGATCTTCCTTGCATTGAACTCAGCAAGGATGTGCTGGACGGCCCTATATCTGTAATTGAGCTTCTAAAAGAAACAGGCCTTGCCTCATCCAGCGGTGAAGCCCGCCGTCTCATTCAGGGTGGCGGTGCCCGCATCAATGACGTAAAAGTGGAAGACCCTGCGCAGACAGCCAGTAGCAACGATCTGACCGATGGCGGCTATATCAAAATCTCTGCCGGTAAAAAGAAACACGCACTGGTGCGGATGAAAGGTTAGAATGCCACGCCACGGTAATCGCTTGAAAAAATGGATTACATCAGTGACATATGCACTTTAAAAGAGATTTTAATTGATATAATATAAGCTCTCTGCTATTACTTTGCCTTTATTCTAAAATGAAGAAGGTCATGAAAATGAAATTGAGCCCCATTTTTTCTGCTATTGCAAAGACGGCTGCCGTTGTTATTCCTCCGGCTGTCACAACAGCGACAACTTATTTTATGGGTGTAGACCCGCAAACAGTCTTCCTGGTAGGTTGGACTTCGACTGTAGCTTCCGGCATGACAACATTGTTAAATATCTCAAACAAAGCCTTTGAAAATAAACTGATATCAAAACAAGAAAAAGCCGCTCAAAAAAATACGACTTCAGCCGACGAATGGAAACCCCACGCGTGGTGAGTTTGTATACCTACTCATCCTGAAAAAGAATATCACGCAAGAAGCCAGGAGTCAGGACCGAGAGAGGGTTAATACTCACATCTGGATCACTGGCTTTGCCTTTCATGGTGTATTTGGCCGCTATGATACCTTCACCGCCTGTCAGAATCTGACCGACGAGAGGAATCTCCCGCAGCAAACTGTTTATTTCTGACATCGGAGCCACAGTGCCTTGCATGTTAATTTCGTCACGTCCTTTGTCTATTTCGCCTGAGAAAGTAACACCGACAGAAGAGCCGGACGTTCTGCCATTTTCAAACTGAATCAATGTGCCATGTCTTTTCTTCAGGTATTGGAATTTTGCCTCCAACTTGGAAAAGCCCAACCCCTGATTGTTAAGAAGGTCACCTATACCCGTCAGGCTCATAACACTTAAAAGACGCGCCAAAGCTGGTGCTTTTGTAACTTTAAATTTCTCTATTCTAACGATACCAGACAGATCGTTTTTATGCCCCCCTCTAACCGGTTCGCCATAAACCGTGATGGCCCCACCTTGCACATTATCATAGACATCAAAGGCACGAAGAAACGCTCCCGCATCATCTGCTTCCAGTCTGAATTTCAGTTTCTTATCAACGTCTGGTTTATAACGAAGATAAATCGCCCCTTTTCCTGCTTTCGCATCTACCTCTAACTGATTAATGTCACCTCTGTTGCTCAAATCAACATACACTTTAGCATTTTCAACCATGCGCGTTTTGGCTGTGCGCATACGTTGTGCCTTGGCAGAGGCAATCAAGGCGGGCCCTGTATAGGGCTTGTCATTATCGCCTCCTTCCAGGAAAGGCACAGCATCCAGGAAGCTGCCGTCAATAGACACTTTTAATGCATTTTTACGAGGCACTTCGAAGTCCAGTGCAAAAGAATTTTCTCCCAGCATTACTTTTGGAATACTGCCTCTTTTCAAATCATGCTGGCCGCCTACTTTTCCGAATATAAAATGCCCTTTTTCTGCAAACGCATCTTTCGTTTTTAAATAAAGATTTTCTATTTCCTGCACTTGATCATTTGATAGATGCACACGCGCTGTAACCCTGCCAGATTGCCCGATCGGTTTTTCATAATCGAATGGATCTACAAAGAAACGCGCCGTTGTTATATCTGCATTAACATCAATGTCAGCGGCCGTTTTGGAGGTTTCTGTATAGACCAGATCAACCGGCACCGGCCCCAAGAGAAAATCTTCCAGATTAACACCAAAACGATCCCGAAATGTGTCGTCTGTTATAAGGCTGGCTTTAAGCTTGCTGATGTAAGGCGCGGCTGATTCATTAATGTAGCGCTCCCAGCTAAAGTCAATATCATGACCACCGATTTTGGCCTTTCCGCCAATATCGACTTTTCCTTTTGCAACCTTCACAGACAAGGGGCCTTCCGTCAGATCAAGTTTTCTGACAACATTTGGAATACGAACATCTCGCACAACCGCCTCAATGACAATCTCAAGATCCTCTTCATCCAGATCCTTTACGGTTGGGAAATCAACACTGGCTTTTAAGTCCGCTTCGCCCCGCACATCCTCTACATTAAAATCAAGATTTTTGCCCAACGAAAAAGGTTCCTGCTGAATATATCTTAAGATCGTTTGCAAAGGCCCTTTCAGGGCGAGATCAATCGCCGCCGTACCCGCGCCTTTAACAAAAAGATCATCAAGTACAATGCGACCTTCGGACAACGCCATGTCAGAGACCATACCGCCTGTTACATGAATATCAATCGCCCCTTCTTTTAAGGAGCCACTTCCCTTTGCCTGTGTTACCGCGAACAAGGGCGCACGATAATCAATCTTTAGCCTATCAAAAGAAAACAGGCTTTCTATGTTTTTCACATCAAGCTGCCATCCCTTGATCTCATCCTCTTGTGCTTTTAGATCAAAACTGATTGCTGCATCATAGAAACGTCCACCGGACAATTTTTTCGTAAGCCATTCCTGCGCTGGCTCTCCTTCAAGCATATCAGGCCACAAAGGACCGATTTTTCTTAAAGGAAGATCGGCAATTTCTATGTTTACCGGACCTTCAACAACCCCCTCTGCCAACTTGATTTTTGAGCGCATTTTTATCGGCAAATCTCTTAATGTGATCCCAAAGGATGAGAGTTCAGCCAGATTCCACTCTTTTTCGTAAGAGAGTTTTAAAGACAGATCTTTAAAAGGCACCGCTTCATTATAAACACCCGGCACAAAAATCGCGCCACTATCAGAATCCAAAGACAAAAACGCTTTTTCCAGTTCCATTTCTTTGTTCACGGAAGCCGAAATATGACCGTTTATTGTCAGGTGCTGATCTTTAAGGAAAGAAAGAGATTCAAAATTTCTGGAAAACAACGCCGGATCCAGGCGTTCTATTGCGGTATCAATCAGAAACCCTTGCGCATAACGGTCATATATAATTTTTCCGCTGACACCCGCATATTCTCCACTTCTTTTCAAGCTGGCATCTACAACAGCCTGTATGCCTTTTTCAGTACGCGAGAACTCTGCACTGACCTCAGGTAAGAGCCAGGACATACCCATTTTGTGATCTTCCACAATCAGCAAGGCTTTTGCAATTTCAAAACTCTGCAACCGGGATAACGGTGATTTTTTTTCTCTGGCATGATGAGGTGGCAATAAAAGTAAATCAAGCATCTCCTTGATCACTTTTGTTTGATTCTCTGCGCTATGATTCGAAGCAACATTTTTCTTGTCTTCAAAATCAAGGTTAAACGTGCCCTGTTTATCACGCACAATTTTGATCTTTGGTTTTTGCAGAATAATAGCTTTGGGATAAATTTTACCAATCAGCAGCGGCCCTTTTGCAAGACTGATCGCCACTTCTTCCATGCTGGCCAGCGTTTCATTTTTTCCAAGCACGTTAACATTTTGTGCACTTATTAATAGTGGCCCTTTAAGGTCGGGCCACTGCAAAACGATACGATCAAAGCTGATATTATACCCTTGCTCCGTATCTTTTAACGCGCTTTGGACATATTCCTTTGCGAAACCGATATCAAGCGGCCCCGACGTAAGACGCCAGACAGCAATGCCACCAACAAGAATTATCAGAACAGCCAGAACCGCAGTAACCTCCAACGCAACAAGAAGAGTCCTGCGGAGAAATTTAAGAATGTATTTTATCAATCCCGCCCCGGCAAAAAAATGAGGTTAGATTTAAAAATCTAGGCAGCTTTACTCAAAAGAGGCACTTCAACGTTGTTGACACCGGCTTCAGCCCGATTCAAATGATCATGAATGTTGATGAGCAGGTTTTGCATACAACCACTAAAGAAGTGATTTGCCCCTTCAACAACACGATAATCAATATCAATCCCTTTTTGAGCACGAAGCTTTTGCACAAGCTTTTCTACTGAACTTTCAGGCACGAGATCATCACGATCCCCTTGCAGGATAAGGCCCGATTGCGGACATGGTGCCAAAAAGCTAAAATCGTACAGATTCGCAGGCGGCGCAACAGAAATAAAACCTTTAATTTCAGGACGGCGCATCAAAAGCTGCATACCGATCCAGGCCCCAAAAGAAAATCCGCCAACCCATGTATAAGGCGCATTCGGATTCATTTCCTGCATCCAGTCCAGCACAGAAGCGGCATCGCTCAACTCGCCTTCACCTTTATCGAAAGAGCCCTGTGAACGGCCAACACCGCGAAAATTAAAACGCATTGTTGAAAAACCACGCTGCACAAAAGACTGATACATGGCAAACGTGATTTTGTTGTTCATTGTCCCGCCATGTTCAGGGTGCGGATGAAGAACAACAGCAAGCGGCGCATTTTTAGTTTTAGAGTGTGAGTAGCGGCCCTCAAGGCGGCCGGCGGGTCCATTAAAAATAATATCTGGCATACTGTACTATATTTCCCCTTTGAGAGCTTCCTTATGCAAAACAGAGTCTCTTCCCCTGACCTGCTCCGCTCAATAAACGCAAGGTTTATAGCGCACTCGAACTCTTCTTGTCCAATAAATAATCATAATCTATTGAAATAGCTGTTGATTCTATATAGTATCCGCCGCATGATTAAAGTAACGTTTCTATTAAAAGATGGCACCGCAAAAAAGGTAGAGGCCCAGCCCGGACTCTCTGTTATGGAGGTCGCCGTCAAACACAGGATAGGCGCGCTTGACGGGGCTTGCGGTGGCGGCATGTCTTGTGCAACATGTCATGTTTATGTGCATCCTGACTGGTGGGATAAAGTGCTGCCCGAAGACGGCGACATTTCAGAAAGTGAAGAGGACATGCTTGACCTTGCTTTCTCTGTCGGGAAGTTTTCACGCTTGTCCTGTCAGATCATTCTTACCGAAGAACTGGACGGCATCATTGTTGCGGAACCAGGCACAAAAACCGACTGGTAATATTTATACAATATCTAATGTCATGAAAATTTTTGAAACATACACAGACTTACCCCATGAAGCACAGGGTGCCGTTATTGCCATCGGAAATTTTGATGGTGTACACCGCGGTCATATGGTTGTGCTGAACGAAGCCAGAAAAAAAGCAGAAAGCCTTGGCGTGCCACTTGGCCTAATGACATTTGAACCACACCCTCAAAGACTTTTCAGACCCGGCGATCCGCCTTTTAGAATAACCTCTTTTCCTGTAAAAATAAGACGTCTCGAACAAAGCTGTGTAGACCTGCTGTTCTCGGTAACGTTTGACTGGGATTTTGCCAGTATGAGTGCCGAGCAATTTATTGAGACCATCATTAAAAACGGTCTCAAGCCTGCCCATATCGTTATCGGAGACGATTTCCATTTCGGACAACTTCGTAAAGGCAACATTGATATGCTCAGGGAAGCGGGATTTGATGTAACCGTCGTAAAAGAACAAGCGACGGATTCAGGCGCACGCTTTTCTTCCTCTCTTGTCAGAAATGCATTGCAGGCTGGCGATATTGGTGCCGCCAACTTTCTTCTCGGCTGGAAATGGGAAGTACAGGAAAAAGTCGTCCACGGCGAGAAAATAGGCCGTACAATCGGCTATCCTACTGCTAACCTGCCATTAGCAGACACAATACACCCCGCTTACGGTGTTTATGCCGCCTACATCAAAATCATAGAAGACGGCAAAGACGCAAACTGGCTCCCCAGCGTTATTAACATCGGCATCCGACCCATGTTCAAAATCTCCACAGGACAACTGGAAGCCCATATCTTTGACTTTGACCGCGATATCTATGGCAAACATTTACGCGTACGGCCCGTCAAGCGTCTACGCGGCGAAGCAAAATTTGCAACATTAGAACGATTGGCAGAACAAATAGCCCGCGACTGCGAAGAAGCTAAAAAGATTTTGAGCCTTTTTTGATCTCACCCATCACGATCGCCGAACAAAGCCGTGCCTACTCTCACATAGGTTGCACCTAAAGGAATTGCTTTTTCGAAATCGGCACTCATCCCCATACTGAGTTCTTTCAAGCCGTGGTCTTTAGCCAGTTTTGCCAGAAGAGCAAAATGCATGGCTGGTGGCTCATTCGCGGGAGGGATGCACATTAATCCCTTGATATTCAGGCCGCACTCTTTTTGGCAATATGATAAAAAGCCTGGCAGCTCTTCGACAGAAACGCCTGCCTTTTGCGGTTCATTGCCGGTATTAACCTGAATAAGGCACGGGATATTACGCCCCTGTTTTTCCATTTCCTTTTGAAGAGCCTGTGCCAGCTTGGGACGATCGAGCGTTTCAATAACATCAAAAAGCGCAACAGCCTCTTTTACCTTGTTCGTTTGCAAAGGCCCCACAAGATGCAGGGTTATGTCCTGAAACGCTTCCTTTAGTGCACACCAATGTTCTAACGCTTCTTGCACCCTGTTTTCTCCAAAGAGTCTGTGGCCTGTCATCACGGCCTCTCTGATATGTGTCATGGGCTGATGTTTACTGATGCTGACCAACCGGACACTCCCCGGTTTCCGCCCTGATGCTGTCGTAATTTTATCAATTCTTTGATATATTTCAGAAAAATTGTTTTTTATCGTGGATTCATTCATGTTCGTTTCTTTTGTTAAAGACGGGTCTTATATAGTATATAATGCCAGAGACATAATAGGGATACCAAATATATGAGAGATAAAAAACTATTGTTTTTAACCAGAGCCGAAACCCCCTCAAAGAGCAATGAAGGTCCTTCTTTCGAAGAAGGCCCTGAATTCAATTTACTGACAAAAACCAAAATAAAAACCAGAAAACCCTCTATGTATAAAGTCCTCCTTTTGAACGACGATTATACACCCATGGAATTTGTCGTACATATTCTGGAAAAATTCTTTAACAAGAACCGGCAGGAAGCCACAGACATCATGCTTCATGTTCACAGAAGAGGAGTCGGTCTTTGCGGTATTTATACCTATGAATTAGCAGAGACAAAAGTAGCACAGGTCATGGATTTTGCACGAAGCAATGAACAACCGCTTCAGTGCACCATGGAAAAAGAATAACCAAGGAAAGGGCAGAGGCCATGCTGTCAAAAAAACTCGAACAGACTCTACATCGTGCATTAACAGAAGCGAATTCAAGAGATCATGAATACGCAACATTGGAACATCTGCTACTTGCGCTGACAGAAGATCAGGATGCTGTCGCCGTTTTGCGATCCTGCGGCATTTCTCTGCCAGAGCTACGCGATCAGCTTTTGCTCTATCTTGATAACGACCTTATGTATCTCGTCGATAAGAATGCTGGCGAATCAAAACCAACAACTGCCTTTCAGCGGGTTCTTCAACGGGCGGCGATTCATGTGCAGTCTTCCGGCCGTGATGAAATCACGGGAGCCAATGTGTTGGTTGCTCTATTTTCTGAAAGAGAAAGCCACGCCGTCTATTATCTTCAAGAACAGGATATGACCCGTTTTGATGCCGTAAACTACATCTCACACGGCATTGCCAAAGTATCGGGGAGCAATACGCCCAAACGCATCCCAAGAGGCACAGAAGAAAGCAATGAGGACACGGATGCACCCGAAAAAGAAGGGCAAAGTGCCCTCCACGCCTATTGCATCGATCTGAACAAAAAAGCAAAACAAGGAAAAATAGACCCTCTGGTCGGGCGGGAATCTGAAGTCGATCGAACGATTCAGATTCTGTGCCGTCGTACAAAAAACAATCCGCTTTATGTCGGCGACTCAGGCGTCGGTAAGACAGCCATTGCAGAAGGACTGGCTAAACGCATCGTTGATAAAGATGTCCCCGACGTTTTGTTGAAGAACACAATCTTTTCTCTCGATATGGGAACATTGCTCGCCGGCACACGTTACCGCGGTGATTTCGAAGAACGTTTAAAGGCGGTTCTGACAGAAATAGAAAATGTGGAAGGTGCCATTCTCTTTATTGACGAAATACACACCGTCATTGGCGCAGGCGCAACAAGTGGCGGTGCTATGGATGCCTCTAACCTCCTAAAACCAGCCTTGTCCAGTGGCGGATTACACTGTATTGGCTCAACGACATACAAAGAGTACAGAAATTATTTTGAAAAAGACCGTGCGCTTGTTCGCCGTTTTCAAAAAATAGATATTGATGAGCCTTCCGTTAACGACTCAATTGAAATCCTCAAAGGCTTAAAACCATACTATGAGAAACATCATAACGTCACATATACAAATGAAGCGCTGGTCAGTGCTGTTATGCTCTCCAGCAAATATATCGGGGACAGGAAATTACCCGATAAAGCCATAGATATTATTGATGAGGTCGGTGCAGCACAAATGCTCCTGCCCACCTCTAAACGAAAAAAAATTATTGATGTAGAAGACATAGAAAATGTTGTCTCGGCCATCGCACGCATACCATCGACATCTGTATCGAAAGACGATAAGGCAGCACTCTCGTATATGGAACGTAATATGAAGACACTTGTCTTCGATCAGGATGAAGCGATTCGCATTCTATCAGATTCCATCAAACTGGCCCGTGCCGGTTTAAGAGAACAGGAAAAACCTATTGGCTCTTATCTTTTCAGTGGCCCAACAGGCGTTGGGAAAACAGAAGTCGCCAGACAGCTTTCCAAAACACTCGGCATTGAGCTCTTGCGGTTTGATATGTCCGAATATATGGAACGTCACTCGGTATCACGTCTGATTGGAACGCCACCCGGCTATGTGGGGTTTGATCAGGGCGGCCTGCTGACAGATAAAGTCGATCAACACCCCCACTGTGTCCTTTTGCTGGATGAAATTGAAAAAGCGCATCCGGATCTTTTTAATATTTTGCTGCAGGTTATGGACTACGGGAAACTCACCGACAACAATGGCAAAACCATTGATTTCCGTAATGTAATTCTTATCATGACAACAAACGCAGGCGCGGCTGAACTCGCTAAGGCCCCTATCGGATTTGAACGGTATTCAAGGGTTGAAGACGATCAAGAAGAAATAAAACGTCTCTTTACGCCTGAATTCAGAAACCGGCTGGATGCTATTGTGCCTTTCAAAGCCCTGACGCTATCAACAGTTCTAAAGGTCGTTGATAAATTCATCATGCAGTTGGAAGCGCAGCTCTCTGACAAAAATGTCACTTTTGAACTGTCTAAAAAAGCACGAAAATATCTGGCAGAAAAAGGGTATGATCCAACCATGGGTGCGCGGCCTCTCGCACGGCTTATTCAACAGGAAATCAAACAGCCTTTGGCAGAAGAATTATTATTCGGTAAACTCACAAAAGGCGGTCTGGTTCAAATTGAATACGATGGCACGCAGCTCCAGTTCGCTTATCCTGAAAAGAAAAAATTACAAAAAGCACAACCAAAAAGTTCTTCGGAATTAACTTAGATAATAAAAAGGTAAAAAATGGCAGACAAGGAGAACGGCGTAATCCTCATCGCCGATGATAATGAAGTAAGTCGGACTTCCATGGCAAATGCGCTGGAAATGGCAGGCTATACAGTTATACAGGCCATAGATGGAAACAGGGCGATAAAGGTCCTTCATGAACAAGATGTCCTACTTGTTATTGTTGAAAATTATATGTCTCCTATGGGCGGCCTAGACGTTGCAAAACATGTCAAAACAAATCGCATTGTCGTACCTATGATTATGGTGACAAATAACCTGACATCGGACCTCTTAATTCAGGTGAGCCGCCATGGCATTAAGCATTGTCTGGAAAAACCTGTCGAACCCGCCCGCTTGCTTGAATTTGTAAACAGAACACTAAAAGGTTACAAAAAGACTCGCTCAAAAGAAATCGGTGTCGAACAAACAATCAAGAAAACCTTTTCACAAAAAGAACTCATGGCACGCGCTATTGAACTAGCCAGAAACAATGTCAAGAAAGGACATGGCGGGCCCTTTGGTGCACTCGTCGCGGATAAAGAAGGACATATCCTGGGAGAAGGCGTAAATGGCATTACCTCACGCTGCGACCCAATGGCGCATGCTGAAGTTATGGCCATCCGCCAAGCCACCGAAAAACTGGGACAAACACATCTGGAAGGCTGCGATATTTATTCAAGCGGTGAACCGACGGCTATTGGACAGGCACTTATCATCAGCGTCGGAATCGACAAGGTGTACTACGGTCTATCCCACGAAGACGTAGGCAGAATAAGGTCTCACCGCGAAGATGGTTTAGAAAAGGAACTGATCAAACCACGTCGACATAGAGATATTTCGTACGAGACTCTGGGGTACTACGAATCCCTTGAGATGTTCAAAACATGGGAGGCTCAAAAAGATGGAAAACTCATTGATTAGTTTTTTATTTCATCTTTTTGCTGCACCCCCGAGCTTCCATTAGAAATTTTCTTGACAGGGTAAAGAGAATCCGGCACAAAGGACTTGTGCGTTGCACAAAGGAGCTTACTTTAGAAAAGGGACAGCTATATCATGGCACAAAGACCTGAGAAGAAGAATTCAGCCAAGGCCAAAAACACAGGTGCAGCAAAAAAAAGTGCCGCCGTTAAAAAGAAGGCCAAGGCTAAAACTGAGATTACAACCCAAAAGAAGGTTGAAAAAGTAGAAAAACCTGTAGTAAAAACGGAAACGTCTACAAAAAAAGTTACTAAACCGGCCTCAACGCCGGCAAACAAGAAGCGGAACTCTGCTCCGAAAAAAACGGCTCAGAGGGAAACTGCGAAACAGAGTTCAAACAAAAAAACGGAGAGATATACAATGAACAACAAAAATTTTGATAAATTTGCTAACGACGCTGCTGATGCAGGCCGTAAACAAATAGAAGCCCTTAGCAAATCAGGCTCTATTTTCTGGAAAGGCTGTGAAGACATCCTGCGTGAGTGCATGAGCCTCGCTCAAGATTCAACAGATAAAAATTCCAAAATGATCCAAACACTGATGAGCACAAAGAACATGCAGGAATGGGCCGAAACGTCTAACAAAATGACACAACAAAGCTTTGACAATGTAATGGCTGGTCTTACAAAAATTTCTGAGATGGGCGTTAAAATTGCAACAGATTCTTTTGAACCTATCAATGATCAGGTTAACAAAGCTGTTAAAAAAGCCAGCGAAGCCATGGCTGCTTAGTAAGCTTTTTAGCTTAAATACCTTAAAAGATTAAAGGGACGCGCATTTGTGACGTCCCTCCTTTTTGTCCAAAAAAGCACAAAAGGGCCTAGAAAGTGACAAACACCCCAGAGCCCTATTCGTCATAAAAGACCTGTTCGAGATACAAACCTTCTGGCGGTGCTGTTGGACCGCCTGCCTCTCGGGCTTTGGCTTCAAGAGCCTCTTGTACATCATGTCTGGTCCATTTGTGTTCGCCAACCAGGGTCAGTGTCCCCACCATGTTCCTGACTTGATGATGCAGGAAAGAACGCGCTTCCGCATAAATGCGTATTTCCGTCCCGCCGTGCTCATCATAATCAAACCACTGCACATCAAGCCGTTCCAGTGTTTTGACAGGGGATTTCGCCTGACATTCAGACGCGCGAAAACTGGTGAAATCGTGATGTCCCAGCAACACCTCTGCTGCGTCTTTCATAGCGTCTGGATCAAGGGGACGAACAAAATGCCATACCAGTCCGTTATCAATTGTTGGTGCCGCAGAGCGTTGTAAAATCCGGTATAAATAGCGTTTATTGACCGCATGAAAACGAGCATGAAATTCAGAATCAACTTGCTCTGCTTTTATCACGGAAACACTATCTTCTCGCAAATGGGCATTTAAAGCCTTTGCCAAATCACGTCCCGTTAAAGGACGATCACCATAATCAAGATCAAAATGAGCGACCTGCCCTGTGGCATGAACCCCCGAATCTGTTCGGCCTGCAGCATGAAGTCTGATATCTTTTTGACAAAAACCGTACAAGGCCTCTTCTATGGCCTGCTGAACAGATGGATCATCTTTTTGCCGTTGCCAGCCTGCATAGTCTGTCCCCTTATACTCTATCGTGAGTTTCCAGCGTGTCATGCTCATAATAAAAGATCATCTACTTTAAGATAATTGCCATTCACCGCCCCTGTGAAATCCATGGACTTTGCATTAGCGGGCTGTATTTCAAGCAGCTTTAAAACAGTACCATGACCGCAAGCAACATGCCCCAGCTTGTCAAGAAGTGTGCCGGGCGGCGCCTTCGTTGTTTGTTTTGTCAGAGCGGTCTTATGAATTTTTAGGCGCTTGTTCTGATGCGTTTCACACCAGATACCGGGCCAGGGAGTAAGAGCTCTGGCTTTGCGTTCTATGATGCCAGCCTCTTCGTTCCAGTCAATGCGACCATCGTCACGGGACAACATCGAAGCATAGGTTGACAGATCATCCTCCTGCGACATGACAGGAAGCTTTCCTTTTCTGGATAAAATATCCAAGGCTTCTACAATCAGGACTGCACCAATGTCCGATAACGCATCGTGCAAAGAAGAGGCTGTTGTCTCTGAGGTAATGGGAATTTCACCTTTTATAACCATAGGCCCCGTATCAAGCCCCTCATCCATTTGCATGATCGTAACACCGCTTTTATCATCGCCGGCCAAAATAGCATACTGAATAGGGGCAGCACCACGCCAGCGCGGCAAAAGTGAGGCATGGATGTTCAAACAGCCATATTTAGGCGCATCCAGCACCGCCTCTGGCAAAATCAGGCCATAGGCTGCGACAACCGCAACATCAGCTTCCAACGACCTGAGATAGGCCCATTCCTCTTCGTTTTTCTTCAAAAATTTCGGCGTTCTAACCTCAATACCGGCCTTTAACGCCACATCATGAACCGGGGATTTTTGAACCTGTTTACCACGTCCCTTTGGACGGGGCGGCTGGGTATAAACACAGACAACCTCATGGGGACTATCAATGAGAATCTGTAAAGCCGCAACAGAAAAATCCGGCGTCCCCATGAAAACGATACGAAGTGATTTGTCAGTCATGCTTTTGAGTCCACCGTGGAGTTAAATTATAAGTCTAAACAACGCTAAAACCATTGCTGAGCAAGGATATACTATGCCTTATCCCTTGTTATTTTTTTGACTTTTCGTACCATCATATTGCGTTTCAGGCTGGAAAGATAATCTATAAAAAGACGGCCATTCAAATGGTCAATTTCATGCTGCACACAATGGGCGGCCAGATCTTCGGCCTCCATTTCCTGTTCATTGCCATCATAATCCAGAAATCTAACCTTGATTTTATTGGGACGTTCAACGTCACCATACTGTTCCGGTACGGATAAACAGCCCTCTTCCAGCACACTGATTTCTTCTGACTCCCATATGATCTCCGGATTGATCAAAAAGATGGGCGTACCGGGGCCATTTTCATCCTGCTCAACATCCATGACAACTACGCGATTCAAAAAACCAACCTGATTCGCCGCCAGACCAATACCTTTGGCATGATACATGGTCTCCAGCATATCATCGAGCTGCGCACGCAACGCATCATCAACCTTGGAAACAGGTTTTGCTTTTTTCTTCAAAATAGGATGGGGAACAGTCAGGACGTCCAGTAATGCCATTTTTTTCTCTACTCTTGTTTATTTTTATAGCTATATATTTATGGTAAACTGTATGGCTTTTCAAGCCGTTTTTCTTATCTCTTCTTCTTTGTTTTCATTCAGCAATTCCTGCGCCGTCAGACTGCGGGGGGTGGAATCGAGCATGTTTAGGGCATCAATATTTTTTCCACCTGTTTGGACATGAAGGTCTTTGAGCTTTCTGGCTCCTGGCAAAACAGAGGTTTCAAGGGAGCCAACCGCGCTGTTATAGGCATTAATAGATGTCCCAAGATTACGACCGAGCTTTTGCATATGATCACCAAAGGTTGATATGCGCTTGTAAAGATCCGCCGCAAGACTTGCCACCGTTTTAGCCTCTTCTGCCATTTGTTGTTGTTGCCAGCCATGCATTGCCACACGCAAAAGGCCCATCACTGTAGTGGGGGAGGCCAGAATAATATTGTGCTTTACCGCATCTTCAAGCAAAGCAGGATCATTGCTCACCGCCATGCTGTATAAACCTTCTGTCGGCAGGAACATCACCACGAACTCAGGTGAGTCAAACTGGCGCCAGTATTCCTTGGCGGACAGCTCTCTTAAGTGTCCCCGTAAATGGTCTTTGAATTTCTTTAAGGCCTGATTTTGTTCGGCTTCACTGCCTGCATTTTCCAGCATATCCCAATAAGGCTCGATCGGTGTTTTGACATCAATAACGATTTCCATGCCGCCGGGGAGTTTAATAATAAAGTCCGGCTTACGACGCACGCCTTCCGCCATTGCTACTTGCTGCTGAACGAAATGAGTGCCCTCCACCATACCGATCATTTCCAGCGTTTTCTGGAGCTGCATTTCACCCCATTTGCCGCGTGCAGCCGGATTACGCAAGGCATGAATAAGATTCTGTGTCTCTTGCCTTAAAAGACGCTGATCCTCAGCAAAGCTTTTAAGCTGTCCTTCCAGACCAGACCCTGTTTTTTCAAGATGGCGGATTTTCTCGTCCATATCCTTTAATGACTGACCGATTGGATTGACAAGAGTCTCAATCGCTTTGTGTTTTTTATCAACCATGTGATCATGGTCGCTTTGCGCCTGTCTCATTTTTTCCTGCGCCAAAAGCAAAAATTGCTCATGGGCTTTACGCAAAGATTCCTGTGCTACCGAGTCAAACGTCTCCGGCATGGATGAGACCTGCTGCTCAAGACGCACTTTTTCTTTCTCGGCAGACAGAAGACGCGCCCCGAGGAACCCGCCAGCCAACAGCGCGCCACCGGAAACACCCAACAATAATGAAAACAAATCAATCGTCATGACAGATATCATAACGATCCAAAGACTTACATACAAAGGAAAACCCCCGCTTCTTTTGAGATAGCGGGGGCTTTTTTCAAATTATACAAAAATATTACTGAGCAGAAGCAACACTGCCGCATGTCGCTGCCGCACTTAATGCTTTTTCACCAAGCGAAGAACCAAAGCTGTAGCTAACAACCTTACCACCGCCGGCCGTGCTCATGGCATCGCCCCAACAGGACACATTTTCTGTACCACCAGACGCTGCCTCAAGTTCGTTTAACTGTTCGGCTGTCAGGGGTTGCTTTTGTTTTTGTCCTTCTTCCTGCTCATCTTCTCCACCTGCTGCGGGCGAGATATTTGCCAGATCCTGTGCCGCTGGTGCTGCATCAGGAATAGTTGGAATACCGGCCAGTGTTACACGCACATCACGCGAAAGCGGCACAAAAGAACCAAAGGCATTAAAGATTCGTTCCTGCTGGTCGATACCACCGACACCATTTACCTGAGGCACAGCACCAAAAGAAAACAGGCCAAGATCCTCCTGATCAGGGTAATGATAGAACATGGTTTCCATGACGTTATATTGCGCTGTGTCTAATACACCGCCAACATTAACAGGCGTAATCGTCCCGAGCGATGTTACATACGTGCTGTCCAGCCCATCTAACTGCGTTGGATTGCCCGGCGCATAGAAGGCACCATTAGCCAGTTCAACGAAATAGTCGCTCTGACCCTCAAAATATTGAGTACCAATTGTGCCGCCATATCCATTAACACCATCATTATCAATAAGTGCTAAAGGCGCATAACCTTCAAATGGTACAGAGAAAATATTGCTATTGATCATCTGGTAAAGCTGCTGTTCATCAGAGACCATAGCCCTGAAATCATTGTTTGGGTCTAAAGACACAAGAACAGGCTCATGGAACGGATAAGGCGCAAACCGGAGCCCCACACGACCACCGATAAATTCATTGCCCTCGTCACCTATCAGATTAATCAAACCGCTTTCAAAGTGAGCACCGATATCATTTTCTACGAAGGTATTACCATCGACGATAACTTCGCCATTGTTGAAGCCGGAAACATAAAGACCGTTTTCATAGCTGAAGGAAACATCATTACCACCGACAAGAAGTGTGTCAAACCCTTCGGATTGGATACCGTCGCCGCCTGATGTTTCAACAATGTTGTTCGTGACACGTGCATCAAAAGTTGGCCAGTCGTAATAAGGATAGGGCAGCAAGCCCTTCTTAGCTGTCAAAAGAACCTGACCATCATCAAGCCCTTCTTCTCCTCGCACTTCATTATAATACCCGGCAAGACCCAAGATACTGATACCATCATCGCCGGAATTCAGCACCTCATTCCCGTCAATGGTAAGATCCTCTATAGCCAATGCCTGAATACCGTCATCAGCAGCATTTATGACCACATTGCCAAGAATTTCAACGGAAGAGGATTCGTATCCGCCCAGAAGGCCTCCCATACCAAAGTCACCAATGACATGAATGCCATCGGCCCCTAACACGCCGGGTTGATCAAAATATCCGGTATCATAAATATCGTTTTCTGCAATAATTGTATCCCCGGTCAAAAATGCCTGAACACCATCATCGGCTGTTTCATGAATCTCATTATCGCTTATGACAAGATTCCATTCATTATCATAAACGGGGAAAGCCTCAGGAACCGGCCCCTCTAAACCATCGAGACCATCACCGCGTGCGATGCGTTTAACAGGTAGAACATAACCGCTATCTCTGACATGAATGCCATCAGCACCGTACATGTCCCCACCCGCATAGTATCCCGTACCAAGAATAGTGTTGCCACTAATCATCGTGCTGCCACTACCAATAACCTCGATACCATCATCGCCTGTGTAAAAAATATCATTACCGAGAATATAAATGCCAAAATTCTGATCATACGGAGTCTCAAGCACAGAATACGGATCGACACTATAATAGGACACATCTCCTGAATCGAGAACACGAATAGCATCACTCCCATATGTGCCGGCCTCTCCAAAACCGCTACGATCAACTGTATTTCCAGCAATCAACAAACCAGTTTCAGCCTCGGCAACTACAATGCCGTCATCTGCCACATCACGGATGATGTTTTCTATTATTTCGATACTACCATAGTCGTCATCATCATAAATATCACTGACATGAATACCATCTGCTCCTTCATCATCACCACGATCACGGATAAAACCGCTGACATCCAGACCAACTATTTCTATTTGATTGCCATGAATAGCAATATAGCCACTGCCATCACGGAGTCGAATGCCATCTTCGCCTACATAGTAAATATTGTTTTCATGAATGTCGGCCATGTAGAAATCTTCCACAAGAATGCCATCTTCACCGATATAGCGAATGGTATTATTATCAATATCGACATAATCGTTACCTTGAACATTTATGCCGTTTTCGTCTGCGAACTCAATCGTATTACCGCCGATATAAACATAGTCGCTCTCACCGGCCTCTATGCCGTTACCACCCGCATATGTAATCGTATTTGTGCGGATCTCTGAATCAGAGCTGGCATAAAGCTCGATACCATCGTCATAAGCGTTATCGACAATATTATCCCAGATTTCTGCACCGTCGCTGTCATTAACGACAATACCATTGCCGCCATCTTTGATCTGTCCATCACCGACATTATTAATATTATTGCCCCAGATATCGACAGCATAGTTATCCTCTACATGGATGCCATCACGGCCCGTACCATTTATGGTATTGAAGAAAATATCACCTTGCTGCTCACCATCGAGCCATATAGCAGTGCCGGAAGATCCATAGATATCATTGTAGGACATCTGCGCATACAGACTGTCCCGTACATCAATGCCATTTAAACCGACAAACCGGATGTCATTGTCGTAAATGAATGGATTAAGACTGTCTAATACCGCAATAGCATTATCCACGACGTCAGAGATAAAATTGCCATCAATATAAGCAAAAGCACTGCCGCCTACATCAACACCATCACCACCAGCACGATAGATCGCGTTATTATGCACATATGCAGCAAAACTGTCCTCGATATGAATGGCATCATCAGCAGCATCGTTTATGTTGTTAGAACGGACAGCAACATTGCTGGCATTCTTAACCGCAATACCATACTGCGCCGCTCCATCAATAATGTTATTCGAAACCGTCGCATTATGCGCATTAACAGAAATACCCGTATCTGCATCAACAACCTTAAATCCGTCAACAACCGTTCTTTCTCCGGTAATGTAGAAACCTGTTGTCACCGGTCTAAGAACACTTTCCGGTCCGCGGGCAGGATCCTCGCCAGCTACACCGGCATTCGCCCCGTTTAATACAAAATTATTTTCAGAGACAACAACATCCCCAGCATATGTACCGGCACCAACACTGATTGTATTCAGGCCCGAACCTGTATTTTCAATCGCATTAATCGCATTTTGAATGGAGCCGCCAGCCTTCTGATTAAGAGAAATTGTGCCTGTGCCACTGGTAAGGAGACTATCCGCATCAACGCTTCTGAAATACGCCGCATTATCAATATTAATGTCTCCGCCGGCTGCATTAATATGCGTGCCAGCACCGATATAAACCCGGTTTGTCTGAACCCCGACATCGCCACCACCTGTAACAAGTGTACTGCCATCTTCAAACCAGACATATGACGGTGGTGCATAGCCCGGCCCTGCTGTTGTCGTAAAGTTCACATTAAGCCCTTTTCCATCGACAATCAGAACAGCCGCCTGAGAAGACATGCCGGTTGCATTACTCCCATCATCTCCGAAAAGAAGATCATCGTTAGCTGTCACATTCCATGTGCCACGGGCTGTTGTCGTAAAGCCACCATGGCTCAGATCACCAACGATAACCACATCACCATCACCGGCGCCGTCAGCATTCGTTGTTGTTACCGTACCGCCCGACATCAAGGTAGGACGGATAGACGTAATAAAATCAACAGAAGAAACGGATCCGCATGCACCACCAGCACCAAAGACACATAAATCAACCGGATCAATCAGAACCTCGCCGCTTTCCCCGACCTTGAATGTACCATCAATTACAACGTGAGGGGCCGATGTTTCAACAAACCCGCCATCGGCAGATGTTGCACCATGATAGGCCAGACTTTCCTCACCGATCATGATCACATTACCGTCACCACCATCAGCGGCAAGTTCGGCTGTATCGGCAATATCAATATGCTGCCCTGTTACCTCAATTTCACCGGCTTTGTCCGCACCAGAGACATCCATTTTGCCGGATACCCTGACCGTGCCTTCATCACCACCGCCCAGCACAATTTTGCCGCCTTCCATTGTGGCAGAAGAGGCATTAATCACACCGCTCATGTTAATGATGTTGTCAACAGCCTCTTTAGCGGCCTGCGCCGTTATCATCACACGGCCACCTTCGGCGTTAATTGTCCCGGCCTGTTCGATAAGCGCATCTTCCAGTTTCCCGTCAACCGCGATTTCAACAAGGCGGTCACCATACAAATCAAGTGTAACTTTATCGCCTGCCGCCATGGTAACACGACCCATCTTTGCGTTAATCACGCCATTATTCGTTACATATGGTGCAACAAAAGCAGCCAGACCCGCTTCAGCAACATTAACAACAGCCCCTTTTTCTATGACGATCGAGGCTCCTTCGGAAACGTTGATATTCGCAATAGTTTTACCATCAAGAAGATCCTGCGTATCCATCGATCCGCCAATGGCCGCAAATCCTGCTGTATCAACAACAGAACCATTGCCGAAAAGAAAACCGTCAGTATCCAGCACCAGAACCTCACCCGTAGAGGTCAGTTTACCAAGAATTGTCATCGGTCCCGATTCAACCCCGGTGGCTACCGTCAGACGTGAATCAAGGTGAACATGGCCCAGCTTGCCAATATCTTCCTGAACAAGATTATCAATAATCTTGTCCGCCTTGTATTCAACATAGCCTTCTCCCCGTTCACTGGCCGCTGTGTTTTGAAATTCCCATACATCAAAATCACCGACATCTTTTGCGATTGCAGGGGATGACAGCATCACACTGCCGGCTGCAATCAACGCGGTTGTTGTCAAAAGGACCTTTCTTCCGTTAACGGAACGGCCTGCACATTGAGCATGGGGGGTCATCATTCTCATAATTCTGGACTCCTGATCGTCTACAATAATAAATATCTTTTCAAACAATTATAAATTCACGTTACACGCGGTGTTTTCTGCTTATCGCCCTAAGGCGTTATTTTTCATTTTTTATTGTCTTTTAAAACCCACACGTATAACTCTTCTTGTCTCCTAATAACGAGGAGAGAAGAGCGGCACAACTCTGTAAAATAAAGCCGACCACACGCCAGCTTCTACATTTCCGGCACCATAGTATCTTTTTGCACTTATACCAAAGAAAAACAAGACAAAAGATTAAGGAAAATTTAATTTTTTAAACCAATGATTTTTTACACCTCTTTAATATGCACCCATAGAGTGAAATAAAGGCTGGTTTATAACAAAATGCTAATATACTTGGCTTTTACAAAAAAATAAGCCACAATGCACGCGGGCGTAAGGTGTACGTTTAGAAAGATATAACAATTTACACCTTAATGAAGGACCATCGCTTAATCGCTTAAATCGTCCAGCATGCCCTTGGAATTTATGACAGCAAAAATGTAGGCTCGCAAAAGCGGGACGATTGATTTTCAGGTTTAATACTATGGCAAACACTATATCAATATCGAACTTATTGAGCAGAAGCGCGGCCTATACGGCTATCTTCGCGCTTTCGTTTATGGCGCCGGTACATATCTCAGCCGCGCAGGCACAAGTGCCTGACACACAAACGACCATTGCCGATCCAGGTCGCGTGGAAGAACATATACAGACACCAAAACTGACGCCTGATGTGTCTCCCCGTGTTGATGTTGAAAAGCTGGAATTGCTTGGCGCGCCTGCAGGTGCGGAGAATATCAGATTTGCGCTCTCTGGCATTAAAGTTGAAGGCGTGACGGTTTACACAGAAGAAGAACTGCAGGCCGTATATGCGGACCGCCTCGGGCAGACCATATCTCTGGCCGAACTCTACGGCATTGCCAACAGCCTGACTACGAAATACAGAAATGAAGGCTATATTCTAACGCAAGTCGTCGTGCCACCACAAACCATTGATGCTGGCGTTCCAAAGCTTAAAGTTGTCGAAGGTTATATTGATCAGGTGATCATTGATGGTGATGAACAAAAAGAAGGGGCTGCTCTTGATGTCATCCGCAAATATGCGGGAAAGCTTGCTTCTAACGGACCGCTCAATGCAAAGGATCTGGAACGGGCTCTTCTTTTGATTAACGATCTGCCCGGTGTTACAGCACGCAGCATTTTAAGTCCCTCAACCCAGCCCGGTGCCGCTGATTTGCGCATCGTGGTCGAGCGTGATCGTTACGATGCCTTACTATCCGTTGATACGAATGGCAGCCGCTATCTTGGCCCTCTCGAATTTATCGCAGCCGGCTCTGTCAATTCCCTGTTCCAGAATAATGAAAAAATTTCGGGGCAGTTCGTGTTTGCACCGGACAATGATCCAACACATGAACTGATGTATGGTTCCGTGTCTTACTGGCAACCGCTCTGGTCTCAAGGCACATCGCTTGAAGTTCTGGGTTCCGTGACAGACACCCGTCCGGGATACGATCTGGACCGCTTTGACGTTCACGGCCAGTCACGCTATGCCAGCGTTAAAGTAGAGCATCCTTTTATCCGCTCAAGAGATTTTAATCTGACCGGCCGCGTCCTGTTTGACTGGAGGGATATCGAAAGCAAAAATAATCTTGAGCCAACACGGCAAGATCGTTTGCGTGTACTCCGCACAGGTGGACGGCTTGAGTTTCTGGAAACATATTTTGGCGTTGGCATTAATGCCTTTGATGTAGAGCTTTCGCAAGGTCTGAACGTCTTTGGCGCCAGCGAAGAGGGAGCGCCCAATCTTACACGGGCTGCAGGTGATCCAACCTTTACAAAACTGACCGCAGAAGCACAGCGGCTGCAAAAAATTAACAACCGCATCAATCTGTTACTTGCTGTCAGAGGCCAGCTTTCTTCGAACAAACTACTAAGCTCTGAAGAATTCGGCTTTGGCGGCATTAACTATGGTCGTGGGTATGACCCTTCCGAGATTGTCGGTGATGAGGGCGTCGCCGGAAAACTTGAAGTACAGTGGAACGAACCATATGACATTAGCCTGCTTGAGAACTACCAGCTCTTTAGCTTCCTTGATGCGGGGCGTACGTGGAACGAAGATGCCTCAACCTCATCCCGCAAAAAAGACGCGTTGTCTTCTGCCGGTTTTGGTATTCGTGCCGACTTTACAGCAGAAACAACAGCCGGCCTGATGGTTGCCTTTCCGATAAATGAGGATATCCAGACACAAGGGGACAAAGACCCCCGCGTTTATTTTAATCTTAGTCGCAGATTCTAGCAGGCCGGAAAATTAAAATAACAAAGTAAAAAGCCGTGTATCTGAAACGGCTTTTTCTTTTTTAAAATCAGAACAAGGAACGAAGTAGGAAGACATATGGTTTTTTCAGCAGCCCAAAAACGAATTAACCAGTTTCTGGAAAAAGATTTGAGAAACGAGACGTATCCTATTAGAGCGTCCGTCCACACACTGCGCGTCTTATACGCCGTCTTTCGTGATCTGTCAGATGGACAGTTTTCTCTTCGAGCCATGAGCCTCGTTTATATTACGCTGGTTACTTTTGTGCCTTTACTGGCCTTGTCATTCTCGGTGTTAAAGGGGTTTGGGGTTCACAACCAGATCGAACCGACACTCCATCATCTGTTTCAAGGGCTGGGGCCTGAGAAAAGCGAAGAAATCGTAAAAAATATCATTATCTTTGTCGATAATATCAAAGTCGGTGTCTTAGGCGTTGTTGGTCTGGCGGTATTGATTTATGCCGTCCTGATGCTCATGCAGCGCGTTGAAAGTGCCTTAAACTATATCTGGCGTGTGAATGACCGGCATATGGCACGACGGTTTAGCGATTATCTGACCGTTCTTATGGTTGGACCGTTATTGCTTTTTATTTCATCCGGTCTGACGACAACCATTCGTCATTCGTCTTTTGTGAAAGAACTGGAAGAGAGCGGTGTCCTTGGGGCCGCCTTTGATATTCCTGCTGTGATATTACCATGGGCTATTTTGTCCATTGCTTTTACTTTCGTTTACACTTTTATGCCCAATACAAAGGTCAAATTGTTTCCGGCTCTTGTTGGTGGCTTCTTTGCTGGCTTGATCTGGAAAGTCATGGGGTTTGCTTTCTCGCTCTTTATCGCGAACTCTGCATCATATGTTGCGATTTATGCCGCCTTTGCCACCATGATTATTTTCATGATCTGGATTTACTTAAGCTGGCTTGTCGTTTTGATCGGGGCCAACATTTCTTTTTATGCGCAGAATCTTTATGCTGTGAAAATAAGCCGCGAACCGCTTACGCTTTCCCCCCGTTTTCGTCTGGCACTCGGCCTTGGCATTTTGACGCTGGTCGCAGAACATTACTACAAACAAAAAGAAGCCTGGACGGTTCATAGTCTTTCAAAACACTTTCACTTGCCATTACTCGCTGTTGAAGACGTATTGAAAGCACTGGAAGAAGGCGGCATCCTGCTGCTGGAGAGCAAAAAACCAGGCGCGTATTTTCCGGCCTGTCCCCTTGACCGGACCCCTCTCAGCAAGGTTCTTGATGCTATGGAACACTACGGCGAACAAGGCGCGTTTAAGACAAAGGATCTGGAACTCCCAAAATCTGCACAAAAAACCATTGAAACACTAGAGGCACATCGCCTTAAGAAAGAAGGGCATAAAACAATTGCTCAAGCCCTTTTGGAAGAGCCACCTTCTGCTTCGTGGTGGTAAGGATCAATCGTTTTTGCAGCGAGCAGACAAACAGCCGCCGCGACAAAAAGCAGACCAATCCACCAGCTTTGCCACATACCCCAGCCAATCATGGCAACGCACAAAATCCCCATATAGGCAGGAAGCAAAAGGCGTTGTTTTTCTATGGGCGCATTATAAATCAGCTTTAGAAGATAGAGCACAAAAGAAACACCCAAAAGCGCACCAACAACACCAAATTCAAGCCATAGCTGAAAAGTTGCTCCATGTGGGTGCATCACAAGGTTTGTCGGATGGAAACGCTTTTGAGAGTCAAAATCTTCTATAAAACGCGCGGCCTCCATACCGTGACCATAAAGGGGGCTTTCAAAAATCTTCTTTGAAACAAAGTCCCATATTTCAAGACGCATACTGGCAGAAGACTGCATTAGGATCCCTTCTTTCCACAGTGCATCCGCATAATTTATGTAAGCGTAATGCACGCACCACGGAAGAATAAACATACCGATGGCCATAAGAGCCCCTAACGCGATCCATGCGCTTTTGAAACGATAGGGAAATAAAAAACCGAAAAGCAAAAGAACGAGAAAACTAAGCTGACTTGACTGGCTTTCGCTGAAAAGAAGCAAAGCTGCCGCGGCCAGCATAAGGGCAACCGCCCCTTTATAGGGATAAAGCTTATAAGCAAGATAGAAAGAAGGCCAAAACGTCAGAATAACAATCCCGCACGCTTTATTTGTCACATATTCCGCCGCCCCTTGTGCCTCGGGCCTTAAGAAGAGATATATAGGATAATGAAAAGACCGTTCCGCCGTCAATATGATAAGGCTGACAAAGGTAGCAACAGGCAGTAGCCATAAATATTTTTTATATTGTTCCGGTTTTAGACTCTGCGCAAAGGCAAGCAACAAAACACCACCCGTAAAGAGAGCGGCTATTTTTGCTGCACGTTCTGCCGATTCTCCGGGATTAACCGACCAAAGCGTACTTGAAAAAGACAAAAGCAATGTTGTGCCAAGAAAAATCAAAAGATTTTTATCCAGCGCGGGTTTGGGAGACACAGCAACATATCCCACCAGACCAAAGACAAAAGGCCAAAAAGAAAAAGGCCGAGGTGTCACAGGTGCAAACACAATGAAAAACGCGCAAAGGCAAACAAAGCCTACCGCGGCAAGATCTTTTTTTTCAATGGAGCGTATCTTATTCAAATTCCATAAGCCGTAATTCTACACCGATTGCATCATCTTCATCCATAATGCGATCATCACTATTATGGTCGTAGAAGACCCCCACTTTGCCATCACCTACGCGATCACGGGACGATACATCACCATCCGCACGATCAAGCGTCGTACGGGTAAGATCTGCATCAAATTTTTCCTTAAGCTCAACTTCCTGTTTCTGATTTTCAGGCGGATTGTCATGCTCACCGGCTGCAGGCTGAATTTCTTCAAGCTGTCTTGCTGTTGCTGCCAGGGCATCCGCTTCCATTTGTGCCGGTGAAGGTAGATCTGCAGGATCTTCAAATGCAGAATGCCGCTCATTCGAAAAAGGAACGGCTCCGCCAAACCCACCGTCATCTTCAGCCAAAGCTGTATGAGGGGCAGAAACGGTGTAAAAAATAGCCATTGCTGACCATAAAGCCAAAGAAAAATAACGCATAACAAAAACCTCCTGAAGCCCACACTATGTACCATATTTATCTGTTTTAGCAAGCTTTTTATACGCCATATCGCTCAGCGACAAAGCAAAGGCATCAACGTCGTTCCAGTTGGTAAATTCTATCTTTGCCTTTGGATCGGTGGGCCCCTTTGTCATCCACATGATGAACTGGATCATCTTCCGGTCTGTAAAATGATATTTCTGATAGTCAATCTTCCCTGCAAAAACGGCCAGATTTTCCGGCTTCCACGAAATTTCTTTTAAGAATTTCTTTAAGTACGGATTGGTCTCGGGCCTGTTCTTTTCAGGTTTTCGCGCTACAAGATTAACTGAAAAGAACGCGTTTGGTTTGTTCTCAAGCGTTTTTTTATTTCTTTCGATGAATCTGTATATTTGTCTTGCGTGCTTCCCATAGCGAATGCTGGCCCCTACAATTATCTTATCGAAAGCGTTTAAGCTGGAATCGCAAATTTCCTCAACAGACTGCAGGGTAACGTGATGAAACTGTTCTTCCATCACCCGTTTCAAACGCAGGCAGATTTTCTTCGTATGACCATCTGTGGTCGAAAATACAATAAGAATTTTCATCGCAGAAGTATGGCATCATAAAGACCAAAAACCTACAAAATATTTGCCCTCTACATACAACACAATTTTTCTTTTATGTTTCCAAGCGTTTGAAAGCACTCAAAAAGCTGTGCCACCTCTATGTATTCATTGGATTGATGTGCCTGTTCGATTGAACCCGGCCCCCAGACAAGGGTTGGAATGCCTGCCTTTTCGTAAAAACCGGCCTCTGTACAAAAAGAAACGTTGCGGCAAGGTGCCTCGGGCCAAAGTGTTTGCATTATATGCCCCGTTCTTTTTGCGGCAAAAGAAGGCACATCTGTTTCGATAGAAAGCGTAAGATTTCCAATCTTTTTCGCACATTCCCGTATTTCACTGAATATCTTTTGGGCATTATCGCCGGGATGCGCCCTGTATTCCATCATGATCTCACCATAGGGCGCGACTGTATTAACAGCATTACCCGCCCGTATTGTACCGATGTTAAAGCTGCTGAAGGGCGGTTTAAACGAAGAGTCTCTCTTTGGATTAAGCGCATAGTTTTTTGCCAGATCTTCTATACCGCAAATAAAACGCGCCAACAAATTTGCTGCATTTATACCAAAAGGTGCCTGGCTGGCATGTATCGCCGTACCTCGCGCCTTTATCTTTACATCGCAGACGCCTTTATGCCCTGTCACAGGATGCAAAGAGGTCGGCTCTCCGACAAGGCACAGCTCAGGCAAAATAGCGTTCTTCTTCAAAAAAGAACCAAGGTCGGCAGCCCCTGACATATTTGTTTCTTCCGTATGGGTAAAACAAAGATAAAGCGGCTTTTTCAGCGCCGCGTTATGTTCGGCATGTTCGGCGGCCAAAGCCAGCATACAGGCGAGATATCCTTTCATATCTGTTGTCCCGCGACCATAGAGCCTATCACCTTTCCGGGTCAGTATGAAAGGCGGTGTCTCCCATTCTTTTTCTTCGACATTCACAACATCAAGATGCCCGGCCAGCATCAGGCCGCCCGGTTTATCCGGTCCAATTCGCACAAAGATATTCCGGTTACCATCAGCCTGAGCCGTATCATAAACAATATGATCGGCCTTATCCTTTAAATACTGCACAATAAAATCGTTGAGCCTGATATAGGAAGCATCCGATACGGAAGGAAAAGCAACAAGCCGTTCCAGTAAGTCTAACACCCTATCTTCTCCATTATAATGCATAGCACATGCCCTGTCTGTTTTGTGGTCTCTGACAAATTCTACGGCCCGCCTCAGTCGATCTTTGCAATACGCAATGACTTTCCTGTGTTGCAAGGAAATCCTGCAAGGAAGGTACACCGATCATGATAGAAGGTGTAAGGTACGCCTCACCATCACGCGTTTCAACATCATTATACCGCTCACCCATCGTGCAGCCCATATGGCGGTAAAAACCAAGGGCATTTTCATTGCCATTATACACATCAATGATCATTTGCGTTGCCCCTTGCGTATGAAGCGTATTAACCGCATGAGTAAACAATGTGCGGCCGACACCGCCATGTTGCTCATTCTGCAGAATGAAAATATGGTCAAGCGCACCAATCGTATGACCTGAGTCGGAAAGACCGGACATACTTATTTTTTCTTCATTTTCATATGGCGCAGAAGACAAGACGGAAAAACCTAAAAAACTTTGATCATCATGCGCCCAGAGAACATGGGCGTTCGGATCATTCACAATATCCTGCCAATGCTGTGTGAAATATTCTATGGGATTTGCGGTGATAAAAGCCTCTGGCAAATTTTCGATAGTGCCATATGTATTGTGCCATATGCGGTGATGCATAGCTGCAAAGTGATTAAAATGTGTACGTAAAAAAGAGTGATCACAACACTCTACTGTAAAATCAAAAGACATTATTTTTTCTTTCAAATCAAAAAATTTCAAAACGGTCATAAAACAAAAGGCTTATTTCCGTACTGAAACTGTGTCTTGAAAGAAAATTTATGGAGAAAAAATATCCAAGATCGTTATGTCCGCGGCAAACAAACCAGACCCTTGGCAAAACCGGCCAAGGGACAGAGTTTTCGTGTGCTGGACTTTCGTAACGATATAATCATGCGCATAAAGCTAATGATATTTCAAATATATGTCAAGAAATTTTCAATTTCCCGGCCATATCAGAAAAAATATCGGCATAGGGATTTTCGTTTTCCTGTGTTGCAACAGGCTCACCCTTATCCCCTGTTACACGAATAGAGAGATGGAGTGGCACGCTCCCAAGGAAAGGTACACCGAGGGTTTTGGCCTCTTCCTCGGCACCGCCATGGCCAAAGATTTCGCTCCGTTTATTGCAATGAGGACATTCGAAATAAGACATATTCTCAATAATCCCGAGGATAGGCACATCAACTTTCCTGAACATTTCCAGCCCTTTTCTGGCGTCAATCAGCGCAATGTCCTGCGGCGTGGAAACGATAACAGCCCCCGTCAAATTCGCATTCTGCGCCAGTGTGAGCTGTGCATCACCCGTGCCTGGCGGCATATCAATAATTAAAACATCAAGGCTGCCCCAGTTTACATCCGTTAGCATCTGACTAAGAGCCTTGTGAACCAACGCACCGCGCCAGACAAGCGGGCCGCCGTTATCAACCAGAAAACCAATGGACATCACTTTCATCCCATAGGCTTCCAGTGGCTCTATCATACCGCCGGCGAAACCGGGCCTTTCGTTTTCCAGCCCTGTCATTAAGGGAAGAGAGGGGCCATAAATATCAGCGTCCAGCAAACCCACTTTTTTGCCCTGTTGCGCCAAAGACACAGCAAGATTAACAGCAATTGTTGATTTTCCAACCCCGCCCTTGCCGGACGCGACAGCGATCACCTCTTTAACACCGGGCAGAACTGACGGTTTTTCCTGTTCAGGCTGTATCTCAGCCTTGCCGGAGACGGCTTTCTGTGCGGTAAGAAGGACGTTTGCTTTCTTAAGAGACTCAAGTTCCAGCAATTTTTCTTCTGCCTGCTGACGAATCGGCTCTAGTGTCGCGGCATGTTCAGACGGCACTTCCAGTATAACCAGCACCGATGTCTCTTTAATCCGTATGCTGGTGATCAGTGCCGGATCCAGGTCTTCAACTTTTTCAAGTTGGGTCAGAATATCTTCTTGTGTGAGCATAGTCTCTTTCCAATTTAAACATGATATGTTAGAACCGGGTTATAGCCTATAGTTTAATTCTTAAACAAGAGCGGAAAAGATATGCCCGATAAAAAAAATCCATGGGGAAACGGCGGAAAAAACGGTAATGATCCTGTACAAGGGCCATGGGGGTCCAAAAACGGATCCGGTGGCGGGGGACATGACAGATCCGAACCACCCCATCTTGATGAAATGCTTCGGATGGCGCAAAAAAATTTCAACGATATTTTTCCAACCCCTAATGGATTCGGCCCCGGCAAAATTGCAGCTATTCTTATTGCCGTTCTGATCGTCTTGTGGGGCTTGAGTGGTTTTTACTTTATCCAACCGAACGAACACGGCGTCGTCCTTACATTTGGCGAATACACAAGAACAGATGAGCAATCCGGACTAAAATACCATTTCCCATCACCTTTCCAAACCGTTGAGATTGTTAATGTGACGAATGAACGCCGGATTGAGGTCGGTTTCCGCAACTTCAGGGGACAAAATGTCGGGGCACAGACCGAACCAATGCGGAGCGTCCCCGAGGAAAGCCTGATGCTTACAGGGGATGAAAATATTATTGATATTAACTTTGTGGTGTTATGGCGCATTGGAGATGCCAAAAACTATCTCTTTAAAATCCGTGACCCCGAAGCCACCATTAAAATCGTGGCAGAAAGTGCCATGCGTGAGATTATCGGCCGCAAAAAAATTCAGGAAGCCTTAACCAAGGCAAGAAGCGAAGTTCAGGCCGACACTAAAAAACTGATGCAAAATATTCTGGATGAATATGAATCCGGTGTACATATCAATAACGTGCAACTTCAAAAAGTGGACCCGCCTTCCAAGGTCGTCGATGCCTTTAACGAGGTACAACGCGCCCGTCAGGAAAAAGAACAGCTTCGCAACCGCGCAGAGGCGTACCGTAATGACATTCTTCCACGCGCCAGAGGTGAAGCCGAGAAACTTCGTCAGCAGGCTGAAGCCTATAAACAGGAAGTCGTAAACCGGGCATCAGGTGATGCGGAACGCTTCAAATCAGTTTATGCTGCGTATAAAAAATCAAAAACGGTAACATCAGAGCGCATCTATCTGGAGACCATGGAATCCATTCTTCAAAACACGAAAAACATTATCATGGCACCGGGACAAAATGGACAAGGCGTTATTCCCTACCTCCCTTTGAATGATTTGAAGCGCAACAACAATAATGTAAAAAAAGAAAAATAACAAAATTGGAAAAACGATGAAAAAAACAACAATCATTCTTGTCGCTATTGCTGCTATTGCCATTGTTTTGCTCAATGGCGCGATCTTTTTTGTTAAAGAAACCGAACAGGTTCTTGTGTTGCAGTTTGGTGAGATAAAACAGGAAGTCACATCCCCCGGTCTTCATATCAAAGTACCGGTCATTCAGAATATCCGTTCTTTTGAAAAGCGTATTCTAAACGTTGACCCGCCGGCAGAAGAACTTCTTATGGCCGATCAAAAGCGTCTTGTCGTCGATACCTTTGCCCGTTACCGCATTGATAACATGCTTATGTACTTTCAGACTCTGAACACAGAATATGCAGCAAGACAGCGGCTCCACACCATCATTAATGCGGCCCTCCGTGAAGTTCTGGGCAAGACGGATTTACCAGAAATCCTCTCAGGCGCGCGGAGTGATCTGATGAAACAGATTCAAGCACGGGTCAATGAAGAAGCCGAGCGTCTCGGAGTCAGTATTGTTGATGTACGTATTGTGCACGCCGATCTTCCCGCACAGGTGACAGAGGCCACTTATGACCGTATGCGCTCCGAACGTGATCGTGAGGCCAGAGAAGCACGCGCACAGGGTAAGGAAATTGCCGACAAGATCACATCCAAAGCCGAGAAAGAACGCACCATCATTTTGTCAGAAGCACAAAAAGATTCGCAAATTGCCCGCGGTGAAGGCGACAAGGAAGCCATCGGGATTTATGCTGATGCGTTTAGTACAGATCCTGAATTTTATGCTTTTTATCGTTCAATGGAAGCCTACAAAAAAGCACTATCCGATCCTGAAACAACTTTGATTTTGTCTCCTGAAAGTGATTTTTTCCGCTATTTTGATAGCCAGCAAGGGAAAAGATAAGTGGATGCATTAATATACCATATTCTGATAGCCTTATCCCTTGTCCTTGTCATTGAAGGATTTTTGTACGCAGCCTTACCGGATTTTGTACGAAAACTCATGACTCTGGCCATCATAATGCCGACATATAAGCTGCGTTATTTTGGTCTGACCATAATGGCACTAGGTGTTCTATTCGTTTATTTCCTTTTGATATAGTCCACATCTGAACGCTCCGAACAAAGAATATGCAACCTTCTTTGTTCATGTGATTATGGCGAATGCGCGCTGGTATAAAAATAGATCAAAATAACCCATTGACCCTGTTCTATAACCGCCCTAACTTACACTACGATTATCTTTGGTTATTATATTTTGGTTATTAAAAAAACAGGAGTGATTATGCGGACTAAATATATTTCTCTTATTCTGGCTTTTGCTTTTTTCTGTGTTCCGCTGGCACCTTTTGGGTCAGCAAGAGCAGGCATAAAGACGCCGGGAAATGGACCGCAAACAGCCCCCGCCACAGGTTTTGCTGATTTAGCGGAAAAGCTTTCTCCTTCTGTTGTCAACATTTCTTCTACACAAAAAGTCGAAGAAGAGCCTGAAATACCAGATATGCCTGAATTCCCGCCAGGCTCTCCCTTCGAAGATTTCTTTGAAGATTTTCTGGATAAAAGAGGGGAGAATCTTCCTTCTATACCGCCATCTTCCTTAGGCTCTGGTTTTATTATTAATAAAGAAAAAGGCTATATCGTTACGAACAGCCATGTTGTCAAAGATGCCGATGAAGTACGTGTCACCTTCCATGATGACAATACCGTCGAAGCCGAAGTCATCGGTCGCGATGAAAAAATGGATCTGGCTGTGCTAAAGGTTGATCTTAAAGGCGAAAAAGTCGCTGAAGTCCCCCTTGGCAACAGCGATGATATGCGTGTTGGTGACTGGGTGATGGCGATTGGTAATCCGTTCGGTCTCGGGGGTACTGTCACCGCCGGTATTATTTCGGCCCGCCAGCGCGATATTAACGCCGGCCCTTATGATGATTTTATTCAAACCGATGCATCGATCAACCGGGGCAATTCCGGCGGCCCAATGTTTAACCTGAAAGGAGAGGTTATCGGTATTAACACAGCGATCTTTTCACCTTCCGGTGGCTCGGTCGGTATTGGTTTTGCTATCCCCTCCTCTTTAGCTAAACCGGTTATAAATCAGCTCATTGAATTTGGACACACACGCCGCGGATGGCTAGGTGTTCGAATCCAGACGGTTACAGAAGAAATCGCAGAAAGCCTGGGACTGGATAACGCAAAAGGAGCACTTGTCGCAAGCGTCTCCGAGAATAGCCCTGCCAGTGATGCAGGCCTGGAACCCGGCGATATCGTTTTGCGTTTTAACGGTCAACCGGTTGATCAGATGCGTCACCTGCCAAGGCTTGTTGCAGAAACACGCATTGACAGTACAGCCAATGTGCTCGTCTGGCGCAATGGGAAGGAAAAAACATTCAAAGTCAAAATCGGGGAACTTGAAAAAGCTGAAGAGAGTGGACTTATCTCCAATTCCACACCTGACAAAGAAGAAAACCACATAAAAGGGCTTCATCTGTCTACTCTTGGTTTAACATTGAACCCGCTCAACGACTCTCTGCGCAAAAGCTATAAGCTTAAAGACGAGAGTAAGGGCGTGCTTATCACAAAAGTAGATGATAATTCGGAGGCGGCTAAGAAAGGGCTCCTACCGGGAAATCTTCTGGTTGAGATTAACCAGCAAAAAGTTAATTCACCAGAAGAGGCTGAAACCATTGTTCAAAAAGCAAAAGCCGCAGGAAAAAATTCTGTCTTGCTCCTGGTTGATTATCAAGGTGAAGGGGATGTTCGTTTTGTCGCACTTCGCCTGATGGAAGAGAACTAGCCACGTGTCGCGGGTCCTCATCATTGCAGGGCCGACGGCCAGCGGAAAGTCATCGCTCGCCCTTGAAAAAGCAAGAAAGGAAAACGGCGTTATTATTAACGCCGATTCCATGCAGGTGTATAATGCACTGCACATCCTCGCTGCACACCCTTCTAAAGAAGAACAGAAAGAAGTGCCCCATGTTTTATATGGCTTTTTAGAACCGCACGAGAAATGTACAGTCACGCACTGGCAACAACAGGCTTTGCAAGAAATTGACAAAGCGCATCAAGCAGGACAAACACCGATCCTTACAGGCGGCACAGGCTTTTATATTCAAGGCCTGGTCGAAGGCTTTTCTCCTATACCTGATATCCCTGATGACATTCGACATTTTGCAACAAAAAAGCAGGCGGCTCTTGGAAACCCTGCCTTTCATAAGGTATTGGCAGAAAAAGATCCTGACATGGCGGCAAGGCTTAATCCCAATGACACGCAAAGGCTTATTCGGGCTTGGGAGGTGCTTGAGGCAACAGGTAAGAGTCTCCTCTATTGGCAATCTCTCCCAAAGGAAAAACCTGCCCCTCATCTCAGATTTGAAATGACACTCTGCCTGCCTGACCGGGAAAAGCTCTATGAGCGGTGCAATCAACGCTTTGACTGGATGCTGGATCATGGTGCCTTAGAAGAAGTCGAAGCCCTTGATGCACTGATCCGGGCTAAAACAGTGCCAGCAGAGGCCTCCATCACACATGCGCTCGGTTTTAAGGAATTACGAGCCTACCTGAACGGAGAAATGTCAAAAGCAGACGCCATTGATAAAGGTAAACAGGAAACCCGCCGTTACGCCAAACGTCAAATGACATGGTTCAGAAACCAAAAAGCTCCCTTATAAGGGGGAGCTTTCTTCATACGGCCTCGCCGCTACGCAACAACAAAAGCGTTTAAATACCTTTTATCCTAGTTCTTCTTAGAAGGCGGCATTTTCTTTTCAGCAAATTCAACGTGACAGCCGCGCTTACCTGTTTCCGGGTGAACCGCACGAGGGTCATATTTGCGAATGCGCATTTTTTCAGTTTGTGTCCGTGGGTTTTTCTTCACATAGTATGTGAAACCTGTTGGATTACCTTTTTCGTTTGTGCCTGTGCTTACCAAACGAATTTTTACAGCTGTGCCTTTTTTAGCCATGATCTTGTAACTCTTTTAAAACTTTTAAAAACCAGATGCGCACAATACGGATTTTCCTGAAATTGTCAAGAATATAATTGGTTACACATGGCAATTCCTTAGTTTCTCTTTGGTGTAAGTGCCGGCACGGCTTTGGCCTTGGCAATAATGTCCGGTGTTATAACATTGTCATTTTCTACAACCAGATCGTATAGTGTTTTCAAAGCATTTTTATGCTCAGGCAAAGCCCCGACTTTAACCTGTATCCAATTTGGATCTTTTGGCCTGTAATCAAGGAAGGCACGGCCGTTAAACATATCTACGACGCGTTCGCCCGCCTCTTTACTATCAACAAAGCCAACAATGTTGTCTTTTAGATCGCCACTGTCGTAACAGCCCGTAACAAAACACGTTAAGCCCCATTCTAAACCAAGCTTGTGTAGTGTCCATTTTTCTGATTCAGGCGCCATTTTTAACCCTCCTGATTATAATAAGTTTTTGATTCTGCTGCACCAGCGATGAAGCCTGGATTAACAAAGTTTTGGTCTGTTTTGCCGTAGGTGAGAGGGTGGCCGTGTTCAAGGTCGATGATGGCCCCACCAGCAGCTCTTAGAATAGCATCACCGGCGGCGGTGTCCCATTCCGATGTATGGCCGAATCGTGGATAGAGATCTGCTTTACCGGCAGCGATCATACAGAATTTCAGAGAACTGCTGCGTTTGATTCGTTTTTTCACCTTATAATCGGACAAATACGCCTCCAGTTTTTCACCTATACCGTGGAAATTGCTGGTCACAACCGTCAAGCCTTTAATGGAAGGCTGTGCCACTTTGATATATTTTTCTTTTCCTGTCTCTTCATTCCAGCGAATCGCTGTCTCTGGCCCATATGCGGCATAAAGCTCTCCTTTGGCAGGCGCATAAATAACGCCCATAACAGGCTCTTTGTTTCGGATCAGCGCGATGTTAACGGTGAACTCTTCCTCTCCTGCAATAAAGGCACGTGTGCCATCAAGCGCATCAACCATCCAGATATATGCTGCCTGCGTTATATCCGGGATCTGGCCCGCATCAACAGCCTCCTCACCAATAAAGGGCACAGATGGCGTTATAGAAGCCAGCTTGCCTTGAATATAGGCTTCAGCCTTTTGATCAGCCTTTGTAACAGGAGAGCCATTATCCTTGGTCATAACGTCCGAGAAGCCTGCTTCATCATAATAGTCAAGTATGATTTCTCCAGCCTCTATAGCAAGACGGCGGATCTGATTGCACAAGGCAGGCAAGTGATTAAGTATTTTTTCCTGAGACATTTATATTTACCGTAAAATGTATGCTAGCTGATGATATGGTATCTTTTTATAGCTGATAAATTCAAAAAAAATACCGAAAACATTGCAAAAAGACATAAATCCTTTAAGCTGTCCCAGTATTTTACTGAACTGGAATTGATTGAAGGACATTACAACATTATGAGTGACAATAAAGAAACAAAAGGTTCAAACGTGCTTCCTCTTTTTTATAAGAAGCCTACACCGCTTGACGCTAAAAAACACGCGAATCTTGCGTTGAAAGAAAATTTTGGGCTGAACTTTACGAAAGAAGTAAACGCTGTCCCGGTGAACCTGATTGAAATGCCTCAGATTTGCCACTACTATCCGATTGCTTTCAGCCCGGATGAGAATGCCACACCCGTCGCTCTCCTCGGTTTAAGAGATAGCGAGAATCTCTTTCTGGATGCACAAGGTCAATGGACAGAAAACGCCTATATTCCGGCTTATATCCGCCGCTATCCTTTCATTTTCTCTGAACTGCCAAACAGTGATCAACTTACACTGTGTATTGATATGGAAGACAACATTATAGAAGAAAACGGCGCACAAGCCTTCTTCGATGGCGAAGGTAAGCCTAGCGATCTTGCAAAAAATGCCCTGGAATTCTGTAAATCTTATCATGCCGCCGCACAACAAACTGTTGAGTTTAGTAAAGCTATAGCAGCAGCCGGCATTCTGGTGGACCGTCAGGCAGAAATTAACATTACCGGAGGCAAAAAAATTAACTTCTCCGGTTTCCGCATTGTGGATGAACAAAAACTGGCTGAACTTGATGACAAAACATTCCTCGAATGGCGTCAAAAAGGCTGGCTTCCTTTCCTCTATGCACACTTGTTCTCCGGTGCACAATGGCAGCGTCTGACAAGATTGCTAAACGATAAAATGGGAAAAAACGCCGCATAGGCCGTTTTTAAAAAATACAGTCATTTTTATATTTTGTGATTGCCCGCTCCCATGCGGGCAATTGTTTGTTACGGACCGTTGTTTCAAACGCCCCTTTCTTCTTTTTTAGACAAAAAAAATCTGTCTTTTCAATGTTCTACTTGACGAAATCACAGAAAATAAGGCATGTATCTTATCATAGCTAAAAAAAGGAAGAGATCATCCAAGGGGGCCATATGACAAAATCCGAGCTTATTCAGCAACTGGCTGAAAAAAATCCGCACCTTTATTTGCGTGACATAGAAAAAATCGTTGATACGGTCTTTGAAGAAATTACAGACGCGTTATCACGTGGTGATCGTGTTGAGCTTCGCGGTTTTGGCGCATTCTCAATCAAACATCGCGAAGCCCGTACCGGCCGCAACCCACGCACAGGTGAAACCGTTAAAGTAGAAGAAAAAAAATTACCTTTCTTCAAAACAGGAAAAGCCCTGCGGGACCAGTTAAACGAAGATCAACAGCAATAAATCAGGTAAACATGACAACCTTATTCAAATGGCTCCTGACCTTTCCTATAGCCGTTCTGGTTGTCTTTTTCTCTGTTATGAATATGGCCCTGGCTCCGCTTTCGTGGAGTCCTTTTCATGCAGATATTGAACTGCCTGTATTTGCCATCATTTTAGGGGCATTCGGCATAGGATTTCTGTGGGGCGGCTTTATCGTCTGGTTAAATGCCAGCCCGGTCAGAAAAAAGATCAAAGAACAAAGAAAACAAATTAAAAAGCTCGAAAAAGAAATTGAGCTGGGCACCATAAAACCGGACTCGACAAACCTGATTACACTTGATGAGGAATAGAACATGACCACCATGAGCCATAAAATATTTTGTGCTGTTGACACCACAGACCTTGATACAGCCGTTAATATCGCACGCATTTTGGAAACGCAGGGCGGTGCCATTAAGCTGGGGTTAGAGTTTTTTAATACACACGGTCCGGCAGGGATAAAGCTTATGCAAGAGCAGTTCCCAGCCCTGCCCTTATTTCTGGACCTTAAATATCATGACATTCCTAATACAGTAGCCAAAACGATCAAAACGATCACGCACCTGCAGCCTGCCTATCTCAACCTGCATGCCTCAGGCGGCAAAGATATGATGACAGCAGCACTGGCAGCGTTGACCGAAGAATCAGAACGCCTTGGCATTAAACGGCCACGCTTACTGGGCGTTACCGTTCTCACCTCGCTGGACGAGGACGCTATGAAAGAAGTCGGACAACAAGGGCCTGTCAGAGATCAGGTGCTAAAACTTGCCGAACTGACAAAAGAAGCTGGTCTTGATGGTGTTGTCTGCTCATCACATGAAATAGAAGCCATTCGCAGCGTTTGCGGACAGGATTTCACACTGATAGTGCCCGGCATTCGCCCCGCGGGCAGTGCAACACAAGACCAGAAAAGAATCATGACGCCAAGGGAAGCGATTGAGAAAGGTGCCACCCATCTCGTCATAGGCCGCCCGATTACGCAAGCGGCAGATCCGGCACAGGCCCTTCATGCTATTTACGATGAAATAAAAGAAGTCGCATGACAGCGCAGGTAAAGATCTGCGGTATTCGTGATGCTGAAACCCTTCGCAAAACCGTGCAAAGCGGCGCGGATTTTATCGGCTTTGTGTTCTACCCGCCATCACCTCGTTTTGTAACAAGTGAAGAGGCTGCAATTCTGGCAGCAGAAGTGCCGGACCATGTAAAGAAGGTAGGACTTTTTGTCGATGCGCGCGATGAGGCGTTGGCACATACGCTTAAAACCGTGAAGCTTGATATGATCCAACTTCACGGCGGAGAAACACCGGAGCATATCCTTACCCTTAAAAAAACCTATGGCCTGCCGGTTATGAAGGCCCTTTCAATTTCAAGCAAAGAAGATCTGGCACAAGCCGAATTATTCGAGCACGTCTGCGACTGGCTGTTATTTGACGCCAAAAGCACCACACTACCGGGCGGCAACGGCATAGCGTTTGACTGGTCCCTTTTAAAAGACTATCAAGGCACGAAACCCTGGATGCTGGCTGGTGGCCTCACGCCTGAGAATGTGGGAGACGCCCTCTCTTTACTCTCTCCTGATGCCGTGGATGTCTCAAGCGGCGTTGAAAAAGAAAAAGGGCAAAAGGATATTGGAAAAATTATAGCCTTTATAAATACCGTAAAACATGCTTAAACAAAAAGATCATGACTGAGAATATAAATACATATCGCGCTGGCCCGGACGAAAATGGGCATTTTGGCCTTTACGGCGGACGCTACGTGGCTGAAACCCTTATGCCCCTCCTGCTGGAAGTCGAACAAGCCTGGAATAAGGCGAAAGAGGACCCTGCGTTCTGGGCAGAGTTTGGTGCTTATGCCAAGGACTATGTCGGCCGCCCCAGCCCGCTTTATTTCGCTGAAAGAGCTACCGCGCATCTTGGCGGGGCTAAGATCTATTTCAAGCGGGATGAGCTAAATCATACCGGCGCCCATAAAATTAACCACTGTCTTGGGCAAATCCTTCTGGCCAAACTGATGGGCAAAAAGAAGATTATCGCTGAGACCGGTGCCGGTCAGCACGGTGTTGCCACCGCAACTGTGTGCGCGTTGTTTGATATGCCTTGTATCGTCTTTATGGGCGAAAAAGATATCGAACGTCAGATGCCAAACGTCTTCCGTATGAAACTCCTCGGCGCAGAAGTGAGACCCGTCAAATCTGGTTCATGCTCTTTGAAAGATGCGATGAACGAAGCCTTGCGCCACTGGGTCGCCCATGTCGAGGATACGTACTACATTATCGGCACTGTTGCGGGGCCTCATCCGTATCCTGCGATGGTACGGGATTTTCAGTCTGTGATCGGCAAGGAAGCCCGCGAACAGATTTTAGAAAAAGAAGGACGCCTGCCTGATTCGCTGGTCGCCTGTATTGGCGGCGGATCGAATGCTATGGGCCTGTTCCACCCATTTTTGGATGATAAGGATATAGAAATTCATGGCGTAGAGGCCGGAGGCCTCGGCGTTGATACGGACGAACATGCAGCCAGCTTAAATGGCGGTACAGCAGGCATTCTGCACGGTATGCGCAGTTACTTCCTTCAAAGCAAAGACGGCCAGATTAACGAAGCGCATTCTATCTCTGCTGGTCTTGATTATCCCGGTATCGGACCGGAGCACGCCTGGTTGTATGATCAAAAAAGGGTAAAATATGCCTCTGTGACGGATGATGAAGCTTTGGAGGCCTTCCAGCTATGCTCCAAACTTGAAGGCATCATTCCAGCGCTGGAGCCTTCTCATGCCTTTGCGCATGTGATAAAAATCGCACCGGCTCTGCCAAAAGATCACATCCTGATTATGAATATGTGCGGACGGGGAGATAAAGATATCTTTACCGTCGCAGAAAAACTAGGAATAGAAATATGACTACAAACCGTATTGATAAGCGATTTGCCACACTAAAAGAAGAAGGCCGCAAGGGCCTCGTGACATTTCTGTCAGCCGGAGACCCTGACGCTAAAACCAGTGCTGAATTGATTTCCATGTTGCCAGACGCTGGCGCAGATTTCATTGAAATCGGCATGCCTTTCTCTGATCCTATGGCGGATGGCCCTGCGATTCAAGCCGCCTCTTTGCGTGCATTGGAAAATGGCGCACATATGGATCAAACATTCAGTATTACTGAAACCCTAAGAGAAAAAGACAGCCAAGTGCCCGTTATCCTTATGGGATATTACAATCCCATTTACGCATACGGAACAGATCGTTTCGTTAAAAAATGCGTCTCAGCCGGTGTTGATGGCCTTATTATTGTAGATTTGCCCCCGGAAGAAGATGCGGAGTTCCGCCCTTTGGCTGAAAAAGCAGGTATCAGGATCATTCGGCTGGCTTCCCCGACAACAGATGAAAATCGCCTGCCTGTTGTTCTGGATGGTGCAAGTGGTTTTATTTACTACGTCTCCATTACGGGTGTCACCGGTACGGCAAGCGCTGATATTGATGCACTCAAGCCTAGAATTGACGCCATTCGTCAAAAAACCGATCTGCCTATTGCGATTGGGTTCGGTATAAAAACACCGCAAGATGTCAAAGACATGTCTGTTTTAGGCGATGCTGTCGTTGTAGGCTCTGCGCTTGTCCAGACGATTGAAGACACGCCAAGGGAAGCCCTTAAAAACACGCTCTTTGCGCAAGTAAAGGCACTGGCAGAGGCTCTTTAATTTAAGCCATTTAATAAAAATTTAGGGAGCGTTTCTCTCGCTTTATCACCAGCCAGTAAGAACGATTCCTTTCTTGTGAGAGAAGCAATATTTATGCCTGTCTTTTCTTCAAACTGTTTGACCAGCCCGTCTCCTATGCTTTTTCTGACAAGTCCTTCCTGAAAGGGAAAAGGATTTATCAGGTGATCCTGACCGCTTGGCGAGGCCAGACAACAGGCAAAGTCGTATATGCCGCCCTTACGTATAATATAGGATCGCAATTCCGCAATGGTTGACCCCAAACCAACCATATCATCCACAACGATATAGTGCCGCCCCGGTTCAACATCTCCTGAAAAAGAGGGAAATTCAAATAATTTGCTTATTTTGACCATATCTTTTCGCGTATTGCCGGGTTGCTCCACGATTTTTTTATCCACTTGCTGATTCAACATCTCTCCCAAGTAAGAGGCCGCTGTCGCCGCCATGGCATTATGGCCGTCTTTGCGCACAGGTGCCACGAAAACAGGCGCGTTCGATCCCATCTCCTTTTGCATCTGTTCAACCCGGTGCAAATAGCACGTATCCAGCGTTTTTCTGACAACTTTTAATGCCGCCTCTACATCCCTGTTGTGCTTTGCTCTAAAGAAATCTGCCTTATGATCCGCCGTGCCGATTTTAGCTTGCGCCATAAAGGCAGCCCGCAGCGATTCCGGCCGCGCCCTGTCCAATCGATAGGGACCAGCCACCAGAACATGACTATCCTGCTCTCCCCAATCCAAACGCCTCATATCGAACCTGCCTTGTTAGATCCATATCAAAGCAGGATATTACGCAAATTATTATGGTAAGTCAAGTCTGAAATCTCTTGACTTTCGCGGCTATAAGAAGACAATGCGAGACATTCCTTTTTAACAATGTTTTGAGTATTCGTATGAGCTGGCTAACAAATTTTATACGCCCTAAGATCCGTTCCTTTGTAGGACAAAAAGATGTACCAGACAATCTGTGGCAAAAATGCCCTTCTTGTGACGGCATGCTGTTTAACAGGGATCTTAAGGAAAATTTAAATGTTTGCTATCACTGTGATTTCCACATGACCTTGCCTCTGGAGGATCGTTTTCAGATCCTGTTTGATGGAGGAATCTATAAAAACATTCCAGCCCCGAAAGTGCCAGAAGACCCGCTTAAGTTCAAAGACAAGAAAAGATATGCGGACCGCTTGCGTGATACACGGCACAAGACGAAAGAAAATGACGCTATTCGCCTTGTTAAAGGGACTGTAGGCGGACAACCGCTTGTCATTGCCGCTTTCAACTTTTCTTTTATGGGCGGCTCCATGGGGGCTGCCGTTGGTGAGGGAATCGTTAAGGCAGCAGAAGTTGCTGTGAAAGAAAAAGCCGCTCTTCTAGTTATTCCTGCCTCTGGCGGTGCCAGAATGCAAGAAGGGATGCTTTCCCTCATGCAAATGCCAAGAAGCATCATAGCCGTTAATATGGTCAAGGACGCCGGCTTGCCTTATATCGTCCTGCTGGTTAATCCAACGACAGGCGGCGTCAGTGCTTCTTTTGCCATGGTCGGCGACCTCCATTTGGCCGAACCCGGTGCAACAATCGGTTTTGCCGGCAAACGCGTTATTGAGGAAACCATTCGGGAACAGCTCCCCGACGACTTCCAAACCGCAGAATATCTGCTGGAGCACGGCATGGTGGATATGGTTGTATCAAGAAAAGACTCCTACGAAACACTGGCCCGTATTCTTAATCTCCTCATGAATCATAAGACAAGCGGAGATGGAAAGAAAAAAACAACCCGGAAAACCGCACCAAAGAAAAACAGCAAAGCCAAAAAAGTAAAAGCCGCAGCAAAAGCCGCAGGTCAGGTCGCACAGCTTAAAACAATGACGTTAGAGGAGGACTCTCTTGCTGAACCTGCTAACACAAACAATGGCCGTGCAACAAAAAAGAAGAAAACAGCCCAGACATCTCAGGCATAGCTTATTCTACGGTCCTTCGAGAGAAGAAAAGCGGGCAGCGCGCTCTTCAACGAGAGCCCCTCTTTTAGCATCTGGTTTTGTCTCTTTACTAAACCCTTCGGCTGCTTCTGCAAAGGGCGTATAAAGCGCGAGAACAACACTTTCATACGCGCCATACAATGTATGAGCCATTGAATTTGTAACACGCGTAAAGGCATCTTTTATCTGAAGCCCTTTATCTTTTCTCCAGTCGTTCCGTTCCTGGCGCACAAGGGGCTTCGCTTTTTCAAGAAAGGCCTCTACGGTTTCTTCTTTTTCAGTTGTAATGGCATCAAGTACTACCTGCGCCTGATCAAGATTCGTTTTACGCTCTCCTGTAATTTCGGCATAAACCATTGCCCATTCGGCATTGTAAGCTGACAACTCTTTCCGGTAGTCATTGGACGCTTCGATGAGAACATTTCTTGTTTCAACGATTCTTAATTTAATTTGCTCCAGCAATTCTTCTGCAGCTTTCACAGCTGGATCATTGTCAAGCTGAGATTCGGAAATGCCGGAGGGCTCTTTTGTTTCAAGAGAATCATCAATTTTCTGTACAGACGCTTTGATTGCCAGGATATTTTGAAGTATGCCCTCTTGTCCCTTTTGTCCTTTTTTACGATCTACGAGATCAGCAAGAGCGTCACATAAAATCCCCCTTGTTTGATCACGCTTAACGGTTAAAGATTCACGTTTCGTCTGGTAAAAAGCATTTATAAGATCAAAACGCTGGTTCTTTTCCATGAGACGATCCGCTGTCTCTGCTGTTCTAAGGTCTGTTTCCTGTTCAACCGCATCACCCTGTGCAAGTGCTACAGCTTCTGCCAGTCTTTCTTCTGCACCTGCCAGTGGTTCATCAAAACGCGCCTCAATTATAGCAAGCTGCTCTTTGAGAACACGTGACATTCTGGAAGGATTTGGTTTCCCCAAAGCTGCTCTTTGGAGGATTTTAAAATTCTCATCCGTATTTGTTCGGTCTTGTTCTGTATGATTGTGATCCATTTCAGACATTTTTTACTTCCCTGTCATATAACCCGCGCTTCATTAAGTAAAATACGAATTATAGAAAATGGTCACGTTTGTCAAGAGAAAAGAGTTAAGAGTTAAGACCTGCCGATTCTTAGCTTGTAACTAAGGGCGTTGTCAGGGGTGTTTTCATCAAGTTCGATAATCGCTATCTCTTCCTTATCCGAAAACGCTTTGATGGCGTCTTCTTCTTCGAGAAGAATCTCGAGAATCTGTTCCGTTGAGCGGCATAGCGTTACAAGATTTTTATGCGCATTGTAATAGATAGCCGGGTCGTGAGGCTCCCCGTCCTGTCTGAAAATAAACAGGACGAGATCTCCATTCTTGTTTTGAACTATGTCATAGGACAGTGTCATTATTTACTTCCTGGAGCAGGGAAAACAGACGTAGTACGCGCTATACGATCTTCAAAAAGCTGTGTCTTTTTCTCATTCGCCTTTGTGGCCTTGGTAAAGCCGTTCGCCGCCTCTATAAATGGTGTAGCAAAAGCAAGAGCGATACCCTTGAAGAAGCCACCAATAACACCAATCGTTGAATTAGCGACGCGTGAGAAAGCATCCTTTACCTGAAGAACTCTGTATTTTTCCCAGTCCTGCCATTCCTGTTCAATGAGGGCATCCGCTTTTTCAGTAAAAGGCTTTACCGTCTCTTCTTTTTCAGCCTTGAGCTGAGTATAAGCAGCTTCTGCTTCTTCAAGAAATACCTCGCGTTCCTCTGTAAGAGCCACACGAATATCTTCCAGCTCTTGATTATGTGCTAAATAAACTTGTCTATAGTCGTCACCACTCTTAAGCAGCTTTTCATCTGTCAAGGCTGCTTTTTGGCAAAGACCGTCCAGCAATTTCTGTGCAGCCTCTACCGCTGGATCATGCTTCAGGCTGGCTTCAAGACTAGCGATCTCTTGCTCTATTTCCAACATATCCTGAGCATTAAAAACACCATCATTATTAATGTCTAACCACGCAGGAACAACCTGATGAAGTTTTTCTGTATCACGCATGTAGGAAATCATGCGGTCATGGACGCCCCTAAGTGTTTCAATCCGGTCGTTCACTGCTTCTGCACGTTTGGCAAACGCAACCTGGGCATCTTTCAACGGACCATTTCTAATGGCCTCAATTTCAGTTACAAGATACTGAGAATGTTCAAAAAGGGCATTTCCCTGAACCGTATAACGCTCTCTTACCTCTTCAAAAGAACGAATCAGCTCTTCTGCTTCACGCATTGTTGCCGCTTCGATAGCCTCAGGCTCCATGGCTGCTCTGGCTTCGGCTAATTCTCTTTCTGCCTCAGCAAGCGGTTCTTCGAAACGATCTCGAATGATTCCAAGCTGTTCTTCAAATAGCTCTATGAGTCTGCTGGGATTCGGCGTTGTCCCAATCGAACTTTGAAGAACCTTAAACTCTTCACGTGTTGGGTCTCTCTTTACAATAATAATTTTATGGGCATCCTTTTCAGACATTTTTTGTCTCCCTCATAGATTAATCCGCGCACTGTCAAGTGACAAAGTAAAGACTTATGGAAAATAGATCATGTCTGTCAAGAAAAAACGGAAATACGGTTTTGTAAGAAACAGATAACATGATACACAGCAAAAATAGCGTTTTATTTTTTTGACTATAATTATTTTAATATCATGTATGTATCAGACCTTTCCCATCCGACTTTTTCTCTGGCTGGAAAACTCCAGCACCTTTACCAGCTCAGCAGGGGCTGCAAGATTGATTTGCGTTTTCGGCCGCCTTTTCTAAATCTTTTAAAGGCTTTTGGAGATCCTCACAAAAATATGCCGCCGACTATTCATGTGGCCGGTACCAACGGGAAAGGCTCCACGCTGGCTTTCATGCGGGCCTTTCTCGAAGAGCAGGGGAAAAGCGTTCATGTCATGACCTCCCCCCATCTTGTGCGGTTTAATGAGCGGATTGTGCTAGCCGGCAAAGAAATTGAGGATGATTATCTTGAATCCCTCATAGACGAGGCCATTGCCTTAAATAATGAAGCGGAAATCACCTTTTTTGAAATTACGTCCGTTTTGGCTTTTGCTGCCTTTTCACGGGTAAAGGCGGACTATCTTTTGCTGGAAACCGGCATGGGCGGACGTCTTGATTGCACGAATATTATAGAGGATCCGATACTGACCATCATCACCTCTATATCCAGAGATCACGAACCGTTCTTAGGCAATACGCTGGCTAAAATTGCTGGCGAGAAAGCCGGAATCATAAAACAGAATGTACCATGCATTATCGCAAGGCAGGAATCAAACGAGGCACTGCACGTGCTTGAAGAGACAGCGCGTAAAAGAAATGCACCTCTCCTCAGAGCTAACCAGGAATGGTGCATCAAAATGCAAAACGATACTTGTCATTATACATCTGATAAAAACGCGCTGACCTTACCACTACCTGCTCTAAAAGGCGTTCACCAGATAGATAATGCCGGTACAGCACTGGCTGCCTTTGAAGCTATCGGTGCCGGTGGTGCTCTTGATGAAGACGCTCTCTCACGTGCTATAAAAAAAGTAAACTGGCCGGCACGCTTGCAAAAAATGACAACCGAGCAAGAAGATTGGGAAATCTGGCTGGATGGTGGCCACAATGAAAGTGCCGGACGCGTCCTTGCACAACAGGCGTCCTTGTGGGAGGGGCAAGACTCAAAACCGCTATATTTAATTATAGGTATGATGTCTCTTAAAACACCTGACGCCTTCTTTGCCGCCATCACACCACTGGCAGAACATGTATATACTGTGCCAATCATGGGAGAGCCGCTGACTTTTGCACCTGATGCCTTGCAAGCCTTTGTAAAGGAAAGTCCTTGTACATGTGCGGACAGTCTTGATTCTGCCCTCTCACGCCTGTTCAAAGAGCAAAAACCGGGAAGAATTCTGATTACAGGATCGCTCTATCTTACAGGTGAGTACTTAAAGAGAAAGAATGCATTAGCATAAGTAGACAACACCTTTCTTTACAGTAAAAAAAAACTCCTATAGTTTTTCCTACATGGTTAATCGAATCGCACTCGTTGATGATGATCAAAATATTCTGGTTTCCGTTTCCATGGCATTGGAGACGGAAGGGTTTGAGGTCAAAACATATCCGAATGGGGAAGAGGGGCTTAAAGGCCTTTTAGAGGATCCGCCCGATCTTGCCATTCTGGATATCAAAATGCCGCGTATGGATGGTATTGAGCTGCTAACAAAACTGCGGGAAACGTCTTCCCTCCCTGTCATCTTTTTGACCTCTAAAAGCGATGAAGTTGATGAAATTGTTGGGTTGCGTCTGGGGGCTGATGATTACGTAACCAAACCCTTTTCCCAGCGTCTTTTAATAGAGCGCATCCGCACAATCCTGCGCCGCAATGAAGAGAAACGCAAGACAGTGCCCGCAGAAACCGAAAAAGATGCTGCACAGATTGTCGTTGGGCCGTTAATCCTTGATACAAAAAGATTCTTGTGCACCTGGAAAGACGAGTTCCTAACCTTTACCGTTACAGAATTCTTGCTGCTAAAAGCACTGGCCGAACATCCCGGACATGTAAAAACAAGGGATCAGTTAATTGACATTGCCTATGGTGAAACTATCTATGTAGATGACCGGACGATTGATTCTCATATCAAGCGGGTGCGACGAAAATTCAAGAATATTGATTCGGACTTTTCCAATATTCAAACCGTTTATGGTGCAGGTTACAAATATGTCACAGCCTGATGAAATCCTCCCATCCTCTGCTAAACCGGAAAAAAAGCCCGATACCCGTTTTTACGAACGCTGGAATAAAGCAGAAAGTGGCGTAACCGGCCTTTCTGTTCGCATTTTTGCTGTAAACATTTTTGTTATCGTCCTTTTGGCTTTTGGTATTTTCTATTTCACACAATACAGAGAGAGCCTTATCCGAACAGAACTGGAATCTCTGACAACCGAAGCCCTGCTGTTCTCAACGACTTTATCAAAAACAGATTTTGCAGATAAAAAAGAGCTTGAACGCACACTGTCTCTTTTCTCAAGAACAACAAAAGATCATGTCCATCTTTATGATATAGAAGGAAAAGTTATCCTTGAAACCGACCACGACGCAGACAACAAAGACGATATATTCGACGAAGAAAATCATTTCCCGAGAACAATTGATGATCTTTTCAAAGAAATGGTTGATCTGATCCCGGTTTATTATGATTTACCTAAATACCCAAAGGAAAATTATAATGACATCAAAGATCATCCCGACGCTATCCTTGCACTGCAGGGAAAGAACAATATTCATGCCTGGAAAAAGGAAGACGGCTCAGGCATTGTCCTGACCGCCGCCGCACCCGTATGGAAAAAAGGAGAAATACAGGCCATTCTTCACCTGACAAAGGACAATACGGAACTTGAAGAAGCGGTCACGAAAACAAGATCAGAACTCTTAACTTTATTTCTAGCCGTATCATTATTCACCTTAATTCTCTCCTTTTATCTTACGAACTTCATTGCGCACCCCTTAAAAAAACTTGCCATGGCTGCAGAAGCGGTTCGGCTCGGGCAAGAGGGAAAAGAAATCCCGGACTTAAGTCATAGAAAAGACGAAATGGGCGCTCTTTCGGTTGCGCTACGTTCTATGACCCGTGCATTAAAAGATCGCATGGATTCGATTGAGCATTTTGCAGCCGATGTTGCGCATGAGCTTAAAAACCCGCTGACCTCTCTAAAAAGTGCGGTTGAAACGGCGCAAAAAATCAAGGATGAAAAAAAGATACGTATGCTGCTTGATATTATTAATCATGATGTTGAGCGTCTGGACAGGCTTATCACCGATATCTCAGCCTCTTCCAGACTTGATGCGGAACTACCTCGCGACACTGTCGCAAAAGTAAATTTGAATACTTTTTTTTCGCATCTTTTAAGTGCCTATAAGAAGGAAGAGAAAAACCGGGTTATACTGTCCATTGATGACCACAAAACATTATATACGATTGGCAACGAAGGACGTCTGGCCCAAGTGTTTCATAATCTCATTGATAATGCCTTGTCTTTTTCTCCTGATGGTAAGGATGTTGACGTTCGTATAAAAAGAGAAAATGATTCCATCATTGTTTACGTTGAAGATGAAGGATCTGGCATCCTCGGACAAAAAAGCAAAAAAGTTTTTGAGCGTTTTTACACAGAAAGGCCTCAGACAGAAACCTTCGGTCAACATTCAGGTCTGGGACTTTCTATTGCGAAACAGATCATTGACTCACACGGCGGTACAATATTGGCAGAAAACATTAAAAATGCTGATGGCACAATAAAAGGAGCACGGTTTACAGTAACCTTAAAAACAGCCTCATGAAGAAGAATCTTGTCATTGTCACAGGCCTGTCAGGGGCAGGCATTTCCTCCGCTTTAAAAAACTTTGAGGATATCGGCTATGAAGTTTTTGATAACTTCCCCCTTTCCTTTCTTGATACGCTACTGGAAGAATCAGCAGAAAAAGAACCCCAAATTGCTGTCGGCATAGATGCCCGTACACGCGGGTTCAGCGTAGAAGACATGTGCCGGAAAAGAGAAACACTTGATGCTACACTTTTATTTCTAACAGCAGACGAAACCGTTTTACAAAACCGTTTTTCAGAGACACGGCGCAGACATCCTCTAGCCAAAGACCGCCCTGCGAGTGCCGGCATAAAAAAGGAACAGGAATGGCTTCATACACTAAGGAAAAACGCTGATTTGCTCATAGACACTTCAGAGATGTCTATTCATGATTTACGCCGGAGAATCTCCCAAACATTTAAACAGGAAAAAAGTCAGCCGCTTACAATCACGCTTATGTCCTTTGGCTTCAAATATAATATCCCGCGTGAGGCTGATATCGTTATGGATGTGCGCTTTCTAAAAAATCCGTATTGGGAACAACATTTAAGATTCTTCACAGGACAAGATGAAGTGATTCAGGAATACATAGATGAAGATGAGATGTTCACACCATTCATTGAAAACTTCAAAAACCTTATCCTTCCCCTTATTCCGCGTTATGCGCATGAAGGAAAAAGTTATCTGACAATAGCTATTGGCTGTACGGGTGGCAAACACCGCTCTGTTTATTGTGTTGAGACACTGGCCCCGTGGCTCGAGAATCAGGGGCATCTGACACATATCATGCATCGGGATGTGGAACGTTAACCTAACCCGCTCTTTTGACACTCAGAGAGAGAATAGCCTGTGCACACAAAGTCTCGGCCGGTGCGCCGGACGTTTTGCATTGTGCCTCAAGCTGTGCAAGCCGTGTCAAAACCCCGTTTAGTGCCAAAAGACCCCAGTTTTGCGCTTGTGCTTTAAAGGGGCGTTCCTGTTTAAAGAAAACCGGCGGGCGAAGAGATTTTACCGCCTGTTCCAAAGATTGACCTTCCTGCATTTTACTTCTAACCAGATGCAGACGCCTGAAATGGTTCTGCAAAGCCCGCAAGATCGCAATGGTCGGCAACCCTTCTGCCAGAAGTTTTTGAAAACTCATCATGGCACTTTTTGTGCGCCTGTCGGCCACAGCATAGACAAGATCATCCAGGGATTGCGCGCCCGCCTCTCCACTACAGGCCTGCACATCGTCAAGCTGTACGATGCCAAGACGATTTGGGACAGGCGGACCCTCTTCGCCTTCCCATGCCTTATCGGGCCCCATATAGGTAACAAGTTTATCCAGCTCGTTTCTTACCCTGCCTCTGTCTCCTTGAATATTCGTTGCAAGCCAGGCCAGCGCATCTGGAGAAATATCGTATCCGGCATATCGCAAGGAATCTCTGATAAGAGGCATAAGCCCTCTTTGGTCTTCAACGTAACACGGCAATGCTGCAGCATTTTTTTCTTTTTCGCAGAGTTTGCGCAAAGAAGAAGAAGGCGTAAGATTATCGGCCTCCACAAGGACCAGTGCCTGATTTGACGGGGCTTCCAGATAAGCCTTAAGGAGCACGGTAAGCTTGTCAGAGGCATTCTCTATACGGATTAAACGATCGCCGCCCATCATGGATTGTGCGTTGGCTTCATCACTCAGGCGTGCCGGATCTTCGGTTAAAATATCCCCCGAGAGAATAGCCACATTAAAAGGATCATTTAAATCGTCAACAACCGTTTTACCAAGTTTAGCAACACGTTCTTTCATCAGGCCATTATCCGGGCCATACACCAGAACAACCCGCACAGATGGATCCGGCTTTTTAAGAAAGGCTTCTATCTGGCGAGGTTGAATTTTCATTGTGTTTTTTTGTCAGCTCTCCTGAAATAGAGACTAACGTACAACTCTGTTTGCCTTGCAAGATCCTCCAGCGCATTCTTACGTGCATCTTCTTCTGTTATTCGCGTGGCAAATTCGCTGGGGAGAATATTATAACTCGTAATGGCAGAAATCTTACGATTCAGCACAATTTTACCTGTTTTCTTATCTGTCAGAGATATAACCGCATTAAGGCGTAATTGTGCCCGCGTGGCATCCGAACTTTTCGTTATATCAAGATCTGTTGAACGTTCTTTAAGATCAGAGACAGAAAGCGTATGCGAAACATAAGTCCCTTTACCACTATTACCGTAAAAACGATCCATCAAAAGGTTGCGCAAATGCTGCCCTTCTCTATCCGGTATATTCTCAATTGACACATATGATAAGGCTTCATCTGTGTAGACTTGACCGTTTTTGGTAAAATTGCCAAACACGGGCGTAAAACCACAGCCAGTCATTAACAGTGTTACCAGCAATAGAGAAAGAAGCAGTCTCATCATAATATTAACCTACGACAATGTTGACGATTCGATTCGGCACAACAATAACCTTTCGGATCTCTTTATCTCCCACAGCACGCTGAACACCGGACTCAGACAATGCAGCTTTTTCAGCCATCTCCTTATCAGCATCTTTGGGCAGCGTAATAGTGGCCCGCATTTTACCATTCACCTGAACCGCGATAGTAACCGTATCAGAGGTCAAAAGACTTTCATCAACCTCCGGCCAGCGTGTATCAGCCAGAATTGTATCATGCCCTAATATTTCCCACAATTCTTCTGCCAGATGAGGAATCATGGGATTCATACAGCAGATAAGCCTTTCATAACCTTCACGCATAGCCCAATAGTCAGACTCTTCTTCTGCCTTGAACTCACCAAGGTGATTTGACAGCTCCCTGATTTTGGCCACAGCCTTGTTCATCTGGAACGATTCGATATCGTTTGCTACGCCAGCAATCGTCGCGTGCGTCGTACTACGGAGTTTTTTCGCAGAGTCGCTAAAGCTTTCCGGCGTGGTATCACAGCTTTCCGGCATATGTTCTTTGGCCGTCATGAGCTGTCTGTACAGCTTGTTAATGAAACGCCACGCGCCTTCCAGACCGGCTTCCGACCATTCAAGATCACGGTCGGGCGGCGAGTCGGACAAAATAAACAGACGAATCGCATCCGCCCCATAAGTGTCAAGCGGATCCTGCGGATCAATAACGTTTTTCTTGGATTTTGACATCTTGACCACATTGCCCTGTGTCACAGAGGCACCGCCATCGACTAAAACCCAGTGTCCATTCTCATCTTTTTGGACATCTTTAGGGAAGACCCATTTACCGTTTTCGTCCTTGTAGGTCGCATGATTCACCATGCCTTGTGTATAAAGGCGTGTGAAGGGCTCATCAATATCCATATAGCCACAGGCTGATAAAGCCCGCGTAAAGAAACGGGAATAAAGCAGGTGAAGCACAGCATGTTCAACCCCGCCGATATATTGATCAACCGGGAGCCAGTACGCTGCTTTGTCTTTCGCAAAGCCTTCGTGTTCATTATGTGCATCACAATAACGGGCAAAATACCAGCTGGATTCAAAAAATGTATCAAATGTATCCGTTTCACGCACCGCATCTTTACCACAGCAGGGACATTTGACATGTTTCCATGTGGGATGGTGATCAAGGGGATTGCCCGGCTTGTCAAAAGACACATCGTCCGGGAGCTGCACAGGAAGATCTTCTTCCGGCACAGGCACAAGACCACAAGAATCACAATGAATAAACGGTACAGGACAGCCCCAGTAACGTTGGCGACTGACACCCCAATCCCGCAGGCGGAATTGCGTAACACCTGTGCCTTTGCCCAGCTCTTCAATCTTTTTAATGGCGGTCTGAATAGCCACATCAACCGCCAAACCACTCAGGAAGTCAGAATTTGCGAGCTTGCCCGGACCTGTGTATGCTTCATTCTCAATTGTAAATGTCGCTGGATCTTCGTCTTCAGGAATAACAACCGGTATCACATCCAGACCATATTTGCGGGCAAAATCAAGGTCCCGCTGGTCATGCGCCGGACAGCCAAAGATTGCGCCTGTGCCGTAATCCATCAGGATAAAATTAGCGATATAGACAGGGAGTTCCGCCCCTTCAATAAACGGGTGCTTTACTTTATGGCCTGTATCAAAACCAATTTTCTCTGCTTGTTCAATAGCGGCCTCTGAAGTGCCGACAGAGCGGCATTTAGCCTGGAATGTCTCAAATCCTTCTTTGTCTCCCGCCAGTTGTTCCGCCATCGGGTGATCAGGCGACAGAGCCACAAAAGAGGCCCCGAACAATGTATCCGGGCGTGTGGTGAAGACTTCAACCTGTTCATCAGAACCGATAAGATCAAACTTAAACTGAGCACCAAAGGATTTGCCGATCCAGTTTTCCTGCATAATCCGAACTTTTTCGGGCCAACCATCCATGGTTTTTAACGCAGCCAAAAGATCGTCCGCATATTCCGTAATTTTAAGGAACCACTGATTAAGCTTGCGCCGTTCGACCGGCACACCAGAACGCCAGCCTTTGCCGTCAACGACTTGTTCATTCGCCAGCACCGTATTCTCTACAGGGTCCCAGTTCACAACAGATTCTTTACGGTAAGCAAGACCCTTTTTGTAAAAGTCGAGGAACATTTTCTGTTCGTGTTTGTAATAATCAGGCGCACATGTCGCGATATCACGACTCCAGTCAATGGCAAGCCCCATGGATTTAAGCTGATCACGCATGGCTTCAATATTGGAATAGGTCCATTTAGCCGGATGCGTGTTATTCTCAATCGCCGCATTCTCGGCTGGCAGGCCAAGAGCATCCCATCCCATAGGATTTAAAACATTATACCCAAGTGCCTTGCGGTAACGAGCCACCACATCACTCAAGGAATAGTTGCGTACGTGTCCCATATGTATGCGTCCCGAAGGATAAGGAAACATCGCCAGTACATAGTACTTATCCTTGTTTGTGTCTTCTGTAACTTCGAAACTTTTGCGTTCCAGCCATATTTTGCGCCACTTGTTTTCTGCTTCTTTAATATTATAGCGACTCATTTTTTCCTTTTTCTCCTCTTAAAATAAACGTACGCCGTTTTGTACATTCCGGTCGGGCTTAATTAGTATAACATCACCGTTCTCGTCCGGTACGCCCAGTGTTAACACTTCTGACATAAAAGGCCCAATCTGCTTTGGCGGAAAATTAACGACAGCCAGAACCTGACGCCCTACTAATTCCCCAGCCGTGTAGTGTTTCGTAATCTGAGCAGACGTTTTCTTTACGCCAATTTCCTTGCCAAAGTCAATTTCAAGCCTGTAAGCAGGTTTTCTAGCCTCTGGAAAATCCTGAACAGTCAAAATGGTTCCAGCTCTGATGTCGACTTTTAAAAAATCATCAAAGGAGACCGGCATAACCCTTACTCTATGTCACCGATGGTGGAAACGCGCATCTCTCTTGCACGGGTCAAAATGGCATCTTCGAGCTGACGCGCTGTGTCTTGAGAGGTTTCAGCATCTTTCCAGACACCAACCCGCTTAATTTGACGGAACACTTTAACCCGCAAGCCTTCTGCCTTTAGCTGGCGGTCGAGGATGAAGACGTTGAGCTTGATTCTCTCGCCGGGATTGTCTTCGGACTCATACCAGTCTGTTAAAATAACGCCACCAAAAGGATCTGCGCTGGCCAGCGGCATAAAGGAGACGGTATCCAGCGCGGCACGCCACAAATAGGAATTCACGCCAATAGCAGAAGAGGCATCCTCCTTATCATCACCGCCCAGAAGGTTCATACCGCCCGGCCCAAAAATGCTTGGCGCTTCCGCATAAATATCATCAACCTGATCACGATTCGCACCGGTAGGATATTTTGCCTCTACCTTGTTCGTACTACCACATCCTGCAAGGAGTCCTATGCAAGCAAAAAATATGAAAAAACGGCTATATTTTGTAAACATGTTTAGCTAACACCTGTTTCCTTTTTTATAAAAAATAAAAATATCCAGAGCATATATATATTGTATATAATCATTGCTTAGCACGCCCTTCCTTTTGGCTCAAGCATAGAGTTGTTATATGCTTGAAACAAAAGCAGCAACGAGTTGTGACAATAATACAACAGCCCAGCTAAAAAATGTGGCATTATTGCAAAAGTATAATTGACCTCACCTTAAAAACATAGATAATCAGCCCATCACTCGCATTTTCGTGGGTGATGTTCATGTGGGTTTTTAATCGAAACCTTTTTAATAAAACCAGTCTATTTAATTGCGTATGGAGGATAGACAAAATGAGAAAACTTTTATTAGGTACTGCTGCCGTAGCTCTCGGTCTCGGCTTTGCTGCACCAGCAAACGCTGAGGAAGGTCTGAAACTTGACCTCGGCGGTTATTACAATGCTTACTTGGTTTACAACAGCCAAGACGAAGTAACAGGTGGCGACGAAACACGTGACCTCGACATGCTTCGTGACTCTGAATTGCACTTCACAGGTGAAACAACGCTCGACAATGGTCTGACTGTTGGTGCTCACTTTGAACTGAATGCAGATGGTAATGGTGTTGATCTCGGTGGCAACACTGCAGCTTCTGAAGCAGCTGAAGAATCATACCTGTACTTCTCAGGCGGCTGGGGCCGTGTGAATGTTGGTGCTGAAGACGGTGCGGCTTACCTGCTGCAAGTTGCTGCGCCTTCTGCAAACAGTGCACATGACGGTCTGCGTCAAACAATCAACCCATTCAACTATGATGCAACCGTTGTTGGTGCTACATTGGCTGGTGTTGATACACGTCTTGACTACGACATGGACGAATCCGGCCTGAAAGAAAAAATCACATACATGACACCTGTATTCAACGGCTTCCAAGCTGGTGTATCTTACACACCTGACGTTGGTCTGGACGCTGGTTACACAGGTCGTTTCGGTGTTAACCAAGACGACGAAGAAACTCTTGGTTCAGCATACGAAATCGCTGCGCGTTACGAAGGTAACTTCGAAAACGTTGGTGTGATTGTTGGCGCTGGTTACTCTCATGTTGAGTACGAAAACGACGCAAACAACTCTGGCGAAGATGACGCTCAAGAGTGGAACGTTGGTGTTGACCTTGATATCGGACCTTTCGGTATTGGTGCAGCTTACCTCGAAGAAAACAACGAAGAAGTTGGCGACGATTTCCAACAAGAAACATGGGTTGTTGGTGCTGACTACACAACTGGTCCTTTCAAACTCGGTGCGACATACACAAACCGTGATGAAGAAATCGGCACAGGTAACGGCGAAGTTGAATCAGACCGTTACACAGGTGGTGTAGTTTACACATATGGCCCAGGCATGTCCTTCCGTGGCACAATCACATATGTTGATCACGACGTGCCTAACGCTGAAGACATCGACGGCACAGCTGTTATGCTCGGTACACACGTCAGCTTCTAATAAGTTGATTGTATACATATAAGTATTTCTGAAAAGGCGGGTCTTCCCGCCTTTTCTTTATTAGATAGGGGTATCTATAGAATCCTTTCGCAAAAATCGAAAAATACGCCCTTTTGCTTTTCCCGCGCAAGCGGGAACCTTTTAAAAGCACGGCATTAACGTTCCCCGTTTTCACGGGAAAAGCAATATACTAATGATCGGGCCTCTAAAACTTGTTATTTTAAACCCGCTCTGTATAGTGCTATACCATGACAAACGAAATAATAGATTCTGAAAAATTATTTGCCGGGCCATGCGATTTTATGCTGAGCGTCGCGCATCTCTCGCAATTACCGGAGCCGCTATTGCCTGAAGTGGCGTTTGTCGGGCGTTCCAATGTCGGCAAATCATCGCTTGTCAATGCGCTGACGGGACGAAAAACACTCGCGAAAACATCCAATACACCGGGCCGTACACAACAGCTAAACTTTTTTAATCTCGGCGATTTGCTTTATCTCGTTGACTTACCCGGCTATGGCTATGCCAAGGTGTCAAAATCGTTAAGTAAAGACTGGAATAAACTGATTCGGAATTATTTAAGAGGCCGCGTAAACCTGCGCTGTGTCTTTGTGTTGGTTGATGCCCGTCACGGTTTAAAGGACAGTGACCGGGACATTATGAAGCTACTTGATGAATCAGCCGTCCCTTACAGAATTATTTTTACAAAAGCAGACAAACAAAAAAATGAGACCCTTTCTGTATTAAAAGGAAAAGCAGAGGAAGAACTTAAAAAACACCCAGCCTCTTACCCTGAGATATATAAAACAAGCGCGCGCGCTAAAGACGGCCTAACAGAAATGCGTGCCTTAATTTCTTCCTTTGCCTAAGGCGTAAAAAACCTATATAAAAGATAGCTGTAGTGGAGAAATAACTGAACAATCTGCCGGACGAGTAATGGAACAAGCAACAAAACAAGACAATTTTATTGTCGCGTATATTCTGGATACGTGTGAAGCGATCGGGCACACTATTCTTCATTTCTTCTCATCTGTCGGTCGTCTGGTTTTGTTTATGGCACAGGCCCTTTTGCACTGTTTTACACCGCCTGTTTATCTTCGCCTGACCCTTCGACAGTTTATAGATATCGGCTATTATTCTTTGCCAGTCGTCGGCATGACCGCCTTGTTTACAGGTATGGTTCTCGCCTTGCAGAGCTATACGGGCTTTACGCGTTTTAATGCAGAGAGTGCGATTGCTGCAGTTGTCGTGCTGTCTGTAACACGGGAGCTGGCCCCTGTTTTGGCCGGTCTGATGGTCGCAGGACGTGTCGGGGCCTCCATTGCTGCAGAAATTGGTACAATGCGGGTTACGGAACAGATTGATGCACTAACAACTCTATCTGTTAACCCTTTCAAATATTTGATTGCGCCACGTGTTATTGCCGGCACCCTTATGTTGCCGGTTCTTGTGCTGATTGGCGATGTTATTGGTGTTTTTGGCGGCTATCTTGTCAGTATTAATGTATTGGGTTTCAGTCCTGCTTCTTATCTCTCACAGACATGGGATATTCTAGAATCGATGGATGTAATTTCCGGCCTTGTAAAAGCAGCCGTTTTCGGTTTTGCCGTTTCCGTCATGGGTTGTTTCCACGGGTTCAATTCCGATCGCGGGGCGCAAGGTGTCGGGGCCGCAACAACAAATGCGGTTGTCTCCTCCTCTATCCTTATTCTGATTTTCAACTATATTCTAACACAGGTGTTCTTCTCATGACCGATGACAACGCACCTTATAAACTCCGTGTCCGCGGTGTTAAAAAATCTTTTGGGCCCAAAACGGTTCTGGATGGGATAGACTTCGATCTGGAAGAAGGAAAATCTCTGGTTATTATTGGCGGATCAGGGTCGGGGAAATCTGTAACACTTAAATGTATTCTCGGCCTTATAGAACCGGAAGAAGGCTCTATTCTGGTTGATGGTCAGGAGACTGTTCGTCTCGACAATAGAAGCCGTAACGAGGTTATGCATAAATTCGGTATGCTTTTTCAAGGCGGGGCACTGTTTGATTCTCTGCCCATTTGGGAAAACGTTTCGTTCGGCCTTATTCATGGCAAAAGTGTAAACCGCAAGGAGGCCTATGAAGTAGCACTTCAAAAACTGGCCGCTGTCGGTCTGAATGCACGGGTCGCGGACCTTTATCCGGCAGAATTATCAGGCGGCATGCAAAAACGGGTTAGTCTTGCCCGGGCCATTGCCACAAATCCTGAAATTATTTTCTTTGACGAACCAACGACAGGACTTGACCCCATCATGGCAGATGTGATTAATGACCTGATCGTATCATCTGTAAAAGATTTGGGTGCGACAGCACTGTCCATTACACATGACATGGCAAGTGCCAAAAAAATTGCCGACTATGTCGCCATGATTTACGAAGGAAAAATCATCTGGCACGGCAAAGTAGAAGAGCTGGACCATTCGGGCAATGACTATGTAGACCAGTTTATTCATGGTCGTGCCGATGGTCCTATTACGAAACAAAAAGAATTTGCAGCTTTATAGCATCATCTTATGCGCTGGATATATTATGGCATTTTATCACTGATCTCTTTAGGACTGCTGGCCGCGGTTGTGGTTATAGCTGCGGTTTCTTTTATCTTGGGCCAAGCCAGTCAGGATCTCCCGGATTATAAGCAGCTTAAAGACTACGAGCCACCGGTTATTACGCGGGTGCATGCGGGCGATGGCCGTTTACTTGCAGAATTTGCACAGGAAAAACGCGTTTTTGTGCCCATTGATGAAATTCCAGAACTGCTAAAACACGCTTTCATTTCTGCAGAAGACAAGAATTTTTATTCCCATCCCGGTGTTGATTATATCGCCATTGCCCGTGCTGCTTTGATGAATTTCAAGAATATCGGCAGGGGCCGCCGGCTTGTTGGTGCATCGACAATAACGCAGCAAGTCGCAAAAAACTTCCTTTTGACGAACGAAGTTTCCTACCAAAGAAAAATCAAGGAAGCGATACTAGCCTACCGCATGGAAAAAGTTTTGAGCAAAGATCGTTTGCTGGAGCTTTATTTAAATCAGATTTTCCTCGGCAACCGGTCTTATGGCGTTGCCGCAGCATCGCTTAATTATTTCAGTAAGTCACTGGATGAACTTGATATTTCAGAAGTTGCCTATTTAGCTACTTTGCCAAAGGCACCAAATAATTATCATCCGGTCAAAAACCATGACAAAGCCCTGACCCGCAGAAACTGGGTCATAGATCGGATGATGGAAGACGGTTACATCACATCGTCACAGGCAGAACTTGCCAAGGCAAAGCCGCTTGAAATGAAGGAAAGAAACAAAGACCATATTGTTAATGCGCCGTACTTTGCCGAAGAAGTAAGGCGGGATTTGATGGAGCGGTATGGTGAAAACATTCTCTATGATGGTGGACTTTCTGTTCGTACCAGCGTCGATCCTGATCTGCAACGTTTGGCCATGAAATCTCTACAGGACGGCTTAATAGCCTATGACCAGCGTCACGGATGGCGCGGACCGGTAAAACATCTGGATGCCCTGACAAACTGGGCCGCCGCACTTGAAGATGTTAAACGACCAGAAGGTATGCTGGAGACATGGTCTCTGGCCGTTGTCCTTGCCAATAATACCAACAGAACAACTATAGGCCTTCCAAATGGCAAGGAAGCCAAAATCCTGCCAGATGATATGAGCTGGGCAGACCAAAAACCAAAGGTTGGAGATGTTATCCCGGTTGCCAAAAAGAAAGAAGGCGATAACGACAAGCTGTATAAGCTCGTTCAAATTCCTTTGATACAAGGGGCTATTATCGCGCTCGACCCACATACGGGCCGTGTTCTTGCCATGCAGGGCGGCTGGAAGTTTGATAAAAGTGAATTTAATCGTGCGACACAGGCATGGCGACAACCGGGCTCGGCCTTTAAACCCTTTGTCTATCTAACGGCACTAGAATATGGCTTTACCCCGGCTACACTTATACTGGACGCACCTTTTGTGATTGAAGACCGACCTGGTAATTTCTGGCGGCCTGAAAACTACTCCAGAGAGTTTTATGGTCCAACACCCCTTCGTGTTGGTATTGAAAAATCAAGAAATCTTATGACGGTTCGTTTAGCTGATTATATCGGCATGGACCGTGTGGTCGAACAGGCCAAAAAGTTTGGCATCGTTGATGATATGGAACCAATGCTCTCCTATTCGCTTGGTGCAGCAGAGACAACACTCTTCAGACTGACAACCGCTTATGCCATGCTGGTTAATGGCGGAAAAGAAATAAACCCAACCTTTATAGACCGTATTCAGGATCGTTACGGCCGCGTGTTATTCCAGCATGATACTCGTCCCTGTGAAGGCTGTGGCGATCTTATAAAATGGCAAAAACAAGCCGTACCAACCATCCCGGATGTAAGAAAAGAAATTGCAGATCCGCGCCATGTGTATCAGATCGTTTCTATTCTGGAAGGCGTCGTAAAACGAGGCACAGGCCGCCGTTTGGCCTCTCTTGGAAGACCCCTTGCTGGCAAAACGGGGACAACGAACGACTCAAAAGACACATGGTTTATAGGCTTTTCTCCTGATATGGTTGTCGGTGTTTTTGTTGGCTTTGATGAGCCAAAACCTTTGGGACGCAAAGAGACTGGCTCTTCTGTTTCTGCACCCATTTTCAAATCCTTTATGGCAGAAGCTTTGAAAGATAAGCCACCAACACCGTTTCGCGTACCGCCTGGCGTCCGTATGGTTCAGATTAATGCTGAAACCGGGCAACGCGCTCAACCAGGTGACGAGAAAGTAATCTGGGAAGCTTTTGTGGCCGGCACCGAACCAAATGACAGGATTTTTGTTCTGGATACAGGTGGAATCACGGAGATGCCATCATTATCGGATGGCATTGTACCAGACAAATACGATGGAGTCGGCAGCGGCACTGGCGGCACTTATTAGAGGACGCCCTATAGAAAAATCTCAAGCGTGTCCGGCTTCGCTGGACAGAAAAGACGGGTCAATGCCAAGACGGTTAATGGCCTTGTTCCATTTTTCATCCGGTAGGGCTTTAAAGACCAGATCATAATCCGGATCAACCGTTAACCAGGCGTTTTGGAGAAGCTCCGAATCGAGTTGCCCCGCGCTCCATCCGGCATATCCCAGAATGAATAGCAGGTCACTTTTGTTGCCCCCCTTTACAATCGCCTCTACGGCATCAATTGTACCGCTAACGTGATAAGCAGGGTTGATTTCTATGGAATCGGGCAACTCTATCTCGTTGGTATGCAGAATAAATCCGCGCCCGGTTTCAACTGGTCCCCCATTCATCACAGGAAGCTGAATAGGCAGTTTATCAGGCACATTAATTTGTAATTGCAAAAGAAGGTCTGCAAAGGAGACATCTTCGATCTTATAGTTAATAATAAGACCCATGGCACCATTCTCATCATGCGTACATACAAATATGACAGACCGTTCAAAACGGGGATCTCCCATTTTGGGTGTAGCGAGGAGGAGCTTCCCTGTTAAATAAGATGGTTCCTTTTTGTCCATAAAGGCGATATCCTGTCTTTGCTTATTAAACGGTTTCTTCGCACGCATTGTGCTTATAGGCAATTTAGGTATTTAAGACAGGAAAAGCAATGACACGTTTAATTCTTTCACTTTTTGTGCTTTTGGGCGTTATTTTTCCGGCCTATGCGCTGGAATCTGAAAAAGCAGGGGCAGAGCATCTCCAATTACAGCTCATTACGGCGAAAAATGGTGTAACGGAAGAAATATCTGCCGGGATATTGGTCGATTTTGAAGAACATTGGCACAGCTATTGGCGCACACCCGGTGATTCAGGCTTAGCCCCGGTCTTTGATTGGTCAAAATCACAAAATGTGAAAAATGTTATACTCTCATGGCCGAAACCGGCCCGATTCGAGCTGTTCGGATTTTATACTTTTATTTATCCCGAAGATGTCCTGTTTCCGATAAAAGTTATACCGGCAGATGCCGGACAACCTGTTGAGCTGGTTATAGAGGCCAATATTATGGCGTGTAATAAACTATGTGTCCCACAAGAAGCCTCTGTAAGGCTTGATATTCCTGTTGTAGAAGTGCCAAAAGAGACAGCGGAAGCTGCCCGGCTTGCGCAAGCCATAAAAAACGTACCGCAAAAAGAAAGCAAAGAACTTTCTATTGATACAGCCGTCTTGTCTTCAGAAGCCATGGTTATAACGATTACATCAAAAGAGGGCTTTGAAAAAACAGATCTTTTTGTTGAAGCTGGAGAAGATTTCTCCCTTACCTCGCCAGTAGAATTCATAGAAAATAAAGAGGATCCAGCAAAAGCCATGTTGAAACTAACAAAACCGCCGGAAGTAGCAGATCTATCTGAGGCTCTGGCCGGAAAAACAGTGACGTTAACCCTGATCAATAGGGATAACGCACTGGAAAAAGACTTTTCTTTTTAAGAAACGAGGAAAAAATGAATAAAGCAGAAGAAGGCAACATGCTTTTTATTATTATGATCGCGATTGTGTTAATCGGGCTCTTAAGCGTTGCAATCCGTGGAAACGGCAGTGATTCCAACATCGACCGTGAAGACTATATTATTAAGGCGTCTCAAGTGATGCAATATGGCACAGAGCTGGAACAGGCTGTAGCAACCATTCTGCACAATGGCGTGAGTGAATCCGATCTCCGGTTTGCACACCCGGATGCACCATCTTACGGTGATATAACAAGCAGCCCAGAACGGCAGGTTTTTGCACCGGAAGGCGGCGGCGCAGAACGTCGTGAACCGCCCAAAGGCGTGAATGATGGTACAAGCTGGCAGTTCAATGCAGAATATATCTATCCGCAGGTGGGCTCCTCTCGCGGTGATCTTGTCGCTATCCTGCCCAATGTTGATAAAGCCTTCTGTGATGTTGTGAATGAACGTATAGGCTACGATACATCATCGACATATCCTGCAGATGATGGTGGCCTCTGTCCTTATTCAGGCGCCTCAACCCCTTTCACAGGAACTTTTGCTGCATCTACAGGGTTTGACAATGCAACATTTTCGATTAAACCAGCCTTACGGGGCTGTTTTTCCTGTGGCGGCGGTACAAGCTATCATTTCTTCCATGTATTGTTAGCACGATAAATCAGCCATTTAACTCTTTGACCGTTCCTTTAATATAGTTTGTGAGCTTTTTCAGGTCGTTTGCTATTGGCGTGACATATTCAGCCCGGTCGAAAAGCCGTTTCATATGCGGCGGCAAAGAAGGCCGGATTCCTGTGGCGTCTTCAACAGCATCCGGGAATTTGGCCGGATGCGCACAGGCCAGCGCAATTGTCGGAATGGATGGATCCTCTTCATTAACAGCCCCGGCCGCCCACAGCCCCACAGCCGTATGTGGATCAATAAGCTGACCTGTAGCCTTATAACAAGCCGTCATAATCTGTTTCGTTTGTTCATCACTGCAACGTTGCGCTTTAAAATCACGCCGTGCCTTTCGCATGAGATCTTCGTCCAGTTTAAAGGAACCTTTTTCTTTGAATTCATCCATGAGTCCACATAATTTCTTCGAGTCATGCCCCAAAAGATGAAAAAGATAACGTTCAAAATTACTGGAGATTTGGATATCCATACTAGGGCTTAGCGTTGACACGACGCCCTCCGCCTTCATTTCACCAGTTTTGAAAAAACGTGTCAGACTATCATTGCTGTTTGATCCAATAACAAGATTATGAATCGGCAATCCCATCAAACGAGCAACGTAGGCCGCATAAATATTGCCAAAATTACCGGTTGGAACCGCAAAAGTGACAGGCCTGGCAGGCGACCCCAGTGCAATGGCCGCAGACACGTAGTAGACCGATTGCGCCATAATACGGGCCCAGTTAATAGAATTAATCGCAGATAAATTTAATTCCTTACGCAAGGCTTCGTCAGCAAACATGGCTTTTACCATGTTTTGACAATCATCAAATGTACCTTCTACAGAAAGATTGAACACATTCTCAGACTGCACAGTGGTCATCTGTCTACGCTGCACCTCTGAAACACGCCCTTTGGGATGAAGAATAAAAATATTGATATTGCTGCAATTTTTGCAAGCCTCAATAGCCGCCGATCCCGTATCTCCTGATGTTGCACCAACAATCGTTATTTTTTCTCCACGCAATTCAAGAATAAGATCGAAAAGACGCCCCAAAAGCTGCAGCGCGACATCTTTAAAGGCAAGCGTTGGGCCATGGAATAATTCAAGAAGCCAGCTATTGGGGCCAATTTGCGTAAGGGGTGCGATTGTTTTGTGCCGAAACGCCGTCTCATCCGGACCATATACTTCTTCCAGAATCATTTTATAGGCACTTTCCGGGAAATCATTACTTAAAAAAGCACGTGTCACTTCCCCGGCTATCGTCGTATATGAGACACCAGATAACCGTTCAAGCAAGTTTTTATCCAGAACGGGAAAAATCCCTGGTACATAGAGACCACCATCCGGTGCCATGCCGTTTAATAAAACTTCTGTGAAAGAGGCTGGGTCGCTTTTACCACGTGTCGATACATATTCCATTTATATAAACCCCTCCTTCTATAATTAACCATCGCCCAAATAGCGATTCTCAAGATGCGCTAACAAGAAATCTGGCGATGGCGCACTTCCGGTTAAGTCGTTGAGCAATTCAGACATCGAGTAAATGCGCCCTTTGGCATGAATATTTTTTGTTAGCCACTGTGTTAAGGGTACAAAATCTCCCTCTTCAATTCGAGAAAAAATCTTGGGAATATCGGTTTGCATTTTTTCCCAAAGCTGAGCCGCAATCATATGGCCAATCGTATAGGATGGAAAGTAACCAAATTTTGCAACAAACCAGTGCACATCCTGCAAAACAGCTTCAGCATCATTTTCTGGAAAAACACCCAGCATATCGTGAAGACGTTCCGCCCAGACCTTTGGCAGGTCTTCAATATTCATGCGACTCTCAATCAAATCCTTTTCGATTCTAAAGCGCAGCAATATATGAAAGAAATAACTTATTTCATCTGCCTTTTTACGGTCTGTACCGGGCCTGACACGTGTTTTTATCGCATAAAGATTATCAGCGCGCAAAGCCGGGTCGTTCATAGCATGAAACAGCCCCTCCAGACGTGGCGCCAAAAAATTAAAGAATTCACGTGTACGACCTATCATCATTTCGATGACCATAGCTTGTGACTCATGCATGGCGGCTCCCATGTCTTTAGCAACAGGCTGGTAGCGCCATTTGGCACGTGGTAATCCCTGAATATATATTCCATGCCCCAGTTCGTGTAATGCGCTTTTCATGGAATCCAGAAAATTATCTGTATCAACTGATTTTATAACAAGACGTGTATCATCAGGTGTGCCGCCCTCTACGGGATTGTGCCCCGTCTGGTAGAGTCCACCGCGCTCAAAATCGAATCCGAAGAGTCCCAAAAGCTCTTCGTTCATCCACATTTGTGATTCAGCAGGATAAAAATCTGCAACAGGCACAGGTGCCATACGCCCGGATTGTTTATCTACAACCTGAGGCAAAAGAATCCTCAGCTCTTCCTCCAGCTTGCCGAACCATTTTTCAACCTGCGACAAGGAACAGCCCGGACAATAATCCTGCAGCAACGCATCATACAGCCCCTCTGCCCCACGCGCCCGCATTTTTTTCTCGGCTATTCTTTTTTCAACATCAAGTACTTCGGTCAGATGGCGTTTTGCAATATGCCAGTCATTGCGCTCCATAGCAGCCTTATGATTGCGCCGTCCCTCATTGATGATACGCGCATTATGCTCCATCAATTCTTCACCAATCAGGCTGTGATCGTAATAGACACGCACCATCTCGCGGAGATTGGCATGATTTTCTCTGCTCCAAAGGTTGGGATAGGCTTCCTCATGATCTTGTGCATCTTCGATCAGGCGTTGCACATCCTTGTTGACCAGATCTTGCTGAATACGGCGATAAAGATAAGCAATCTGAGCCAGACGGCTTTTATAGGCACCTTCGGGCATAGCGGTCAGAAAATCCCGGCCTAACACTTCGCCTATGGCCTCCAGACGCCCAACATCCCGGAATCTTGATTTCAGCTCAGTATAAGCCTTACAGGCATGTTCCTGATCTTGTCTTGACATTATTTTTTGTGTTCTCCGGAACCTTTAAGAAGAAAGATAACCCAGAAGTTACAATAAAGGATTTAAGGTCTCTTTGAAACAAGGAAGTGCGCAGATATACAGGAAAGGGTTAGACACCATCATCTATTCTAATCTTCAGTTGTACCACGACCTCGTCATAGATCTGCTCAATCTTTTTGAAGAGTTCTTCCCTTACTGATATATCAACATTTCCGATATGTTGGGCCTGTTCGCATAAATGGCGTAACGATTCCGCCCCTATGTTTCCAGAGGCGCCTTTAAGCTTATGGGCCGTTTCACTCCAGACGTTGTTTTCACCAGAGGTGCAATTATCGCGCAGTATTTCAATGCCCTTGTCTGATTCTTCGATAAAAATATTGATGAAAGTTTTTTCTACATCAATATCTCCTTCAGAAAAACTTTCAAGAAGAGTAAAATCAACCAATCCTTCTTTAGATGTTTTCCGTTTTTCTACCGCCTTCTTTTTGGCCTCCTCTTTTACGCCAAAATAAATCCAGCGTCCCATGGCTTTTTCCAGTTCCTCGCGATTAACAGGCTTGCTCAGATAGTCATTCATACCACATTCCAAGCATTTTTCGCGGTCGCCGACCATAGCATTTGCTGTCATCGCAATAATTGGGACAGGATACTGTTCCCCGACTTCGTTTTCGAAATCACGAATAGCTGTTGTTGCATCATAACCGTTCATTTCAGGCATATGGCAATCCATAAGAATAATATCAACAAGCCCTTCTTTTACACTCTCCAGCGCTGCTTTACCGTCTCCGACAACTGTTAAATTCTGCGCACCCATTTTGTTTAAGAGTTTTTGAATAAAGATCTGATTTAAAGGGTGATCTTCTGCAACATATATTCTCGCGTCTGCAATATTAATCCAGCTCTCTGGCTGATACTCGGCCTGAACCTCTTCTTTTGTCGTTTCAATATTGTCAGTCAAAGGGAAAGGTATTTTAAACCAGAACGTCGATCCCTCACCGACCGTGCTCTCTACACCGATTTCTCCGCCCATCATTTCAACAAGTTCTTGTGTAATCGTCAGCCCCAGACCTGTCCCGCCATATTTACGTGTTGTTGATACATCAGCCTGCGCAAATTTTTCAAAAATTTCCTTTTGTTTTTCTTTTGGAATACCAATGCCCGTATCCTGAACCTTGCAACAGAACTCAACCGCCGTTTCTCCAAGTAACCTTCTGGAAGCCGTTACCGAAACAGAACCCTCTTGCGTATATTTTATGGCGTTCCCGATCAGGTTCGTTACAATCCGCCCAAACCGGGTCGGATCCCCCATAACATAATAGGCACCAAGATCATCACAGGTTCTCCTGATTTCTACGTTCTTTTCCTGTGCCAGAGGCTGTAGTGTTTCCGTTACTCTTTCAATGATTTCGCATGGATGAAATGCGATACTTTCAAGCATAACCTCTTGTGCTTCAATTTTAGAAAGATCCAGAATATCATTCAGAATATCCAGCAAATTTGATGCAGCTTTGTAAACGATAAGCAGCATATCGCGATGCTCCTGAGAGGTTGTCTGATCGTCAAGTAGCATAGATGTCATGCCCAGCACAGAGTTCATAGGCGTTCGGAGTTCATGGGACATATTGGCCAGAAAATCAGATTTTATCTTATTTGCCTGTTCCGCTTGCTCTTTAGCGTGACGAAGTTTTGCTTCAACATCTTTTTGCGCTGTAATATCACGTTCTGTTGCTGCAAAGTTAACGATCTTTCCTTCCGAATCAGGAATAGGGAATGCCGCCGTAGAGAACCAGCATTCTTCTCCCTTTTTGTTATAACTGACAAATTCACCACGATATATCTCACCGGCCAGAACAGTTCTCCACATTTCTTTTATAGCTTTTTGATCCGTTTTCTTTCCACTAAGCAAGGCGGGTGTTTGCCCTATAATTTCATCTTCTGTATATCCAAAAACCTTCGTGAACGCCTCGTTAACAAAAATAATTTTGGGGCCAGAAGCCTCCAGATCCGCATCCGTTACGACAACAACATCACTGGAGTTTTCGATGATGGCTTCATAAAGGAGGAGTTGTTCTTCTGTTTTTCTTTTTTCTGAAATGTCTTCTATTATTTCGAGCAGAATACTGGGCTCTCCCCTGTTATCATAGATAGGCACTTTAGTTACATGTGCTGTAAAGGACGAAGAAAAGGTTGTGTAGTTTTCGCCATGAAATTCCTGCACCCTGCCTGCTGCAAAAGCATCCAGATCCGTTTCTTCTGCATAGACAGCTTCTTCAAAAGGCAATACTTCAATACCTTTTTTTCCAAGAACTTCTTCCTTGGATAACTGCAGCAATTTTTCTGCTTCGGGGTTCATCATACTCCAGCGAAACTCGTCTTTTGCATTTCTAGCGCAAACAGCCAGCGGGAAGCTCTCAATAATTTTATCCAGAAAATCTTTTTGCTCTCTGACCGATCGTTCCGCCTGCGCCCGAATCAAAAGACTTCTTTGTACAAAAAAGAAGATTACAATGACGCCGCTAAACGCAAAAAAGGAAGAAATAAAAACGATATATTCCTGAGCCTTTAATTGTTCTGCGCGTTCTTCAAGAAGAAAAGAAAGCGAGGAAGCGGCCTTACCGTACGTCTTAACATTAGACTGGATAGCATCCTCTGCCAGAGAGTAGATCTCTTCTTTCGTAAAAGAAAGGGCCTCAAGCTCATTCTTATCGTGAATCTCGGCGTGAACATATTTAACAGCTGTTTTAAAAAACTGAATATTGCTCCAGATGTTCTCCAAATCCTGCCTCAATGATCCATGGCGATTCTGATTATTTTCACTGGCCCGCTCAACAGACCTAAAGAGATGGTTTTCAAGGAAAGAAAACTTTCTGAGTTCGCCAACAAGCGTTTCATGCATTTGCCTGCTTTCAACTGTTGAAAGCTCTTCTTTTGATAAATAGCCAATCGAAATAGCCTGTAACGTGTTTACCGTTTCCAATATCTCTGGAATGTCATTCACAATTAGATCAACAAGATAATAACTTTCGAGTTCTTGATCCAGAATCAGATTAGAATGATCGCCAACATCATACATAAGTGCCTTCAGCTCACGTATAACAGGGACATAGTTTTCTGTATCCTCAGACGCAAGAAAATAGCTATACAGTGTTCTTAAGGTATTCCATTGCGTCAACGTAGAAAAGTGATCTTTCTCTTCCCTGCTAAGAAGATCAACTTTTTTAATGGCGGCTTTTAGCTCTTTTTTATACCCTTCCAGGACTTCATCCTTGTTCGATACAAGAAGCGCTGGAAATAGCTGCTTGTTGTGTAGTTGCTGAGTCTTAACAAGCAGCGCCAAAAGGGCCTCGTGATAAACCAGGCCTTGCCGTTCACGCGTGACAAAAGCAGAATTATGGCGAACCTCTGAAATCGCTTCAAAAATTACCACAACCAGGGGTGAAGAGAACAAAAGGCCCAAAAGAATGAGTAATAGGGACCTGCGATAGGATATAAGCGGTTTTTCTGTTTCCATATTATATTCTCTGGGGTGCCTTCAACGAAATTATAAGAAACAGTATAAGGTGCCCGACAAATAAAAAAAACCAGAAACTATTTTCTGGTTGTCATTATATTTTTTTGATAAAGTTCAAACTATGGATATCTTGGACAAAAACGAGCTTCAAAATTTTCTGGATTACGTTCCTGCTATACGACAGAATGCAGCGGACTGGAGTCTTGTAGAGCTGTCTCTAAATGAGAACGCGCAACAGGATATCATGTTTTTGGCCAAGAAACTCCAGGACTTCTTCGTTCGTCGCAAGGGTAAAATTTATGTCGGAAACGATGAGGAATTGATCGCTCTCGCCAACACAGGAAAAGCCCTGCCGCCTGAGAAACTGGCCAATCAGATTGCCGAGGTTCTGCCGCGTTATAGTTGCAAAGTTGAGGCGTCTGGCATAACAAAAAGCGGCCTGAGAAAAATGGAGATCAAACTCCAGAAAATGAGCGAAAAGCAAAAAGCGCAGACGATACAACCGCCACCGCTCATGTCAGATATCCGCTCTTCCCGTTTTGGCAACATCCTGATGGTAGCTGATGACGATTTGTTTATGCGCTCTCTCGTAAAAAAAGCTCTTATGTCTTATGGGCCCGTTCTTGAAGCCTCAGATGCTTTGGAAGCTGTGGACCTGTATAAACGGCAATTACCTGATATCCTCTTTCTGGATATTCATATGCCCGGAGGCTCCGGCATAGAAGTTTTAAGGGAAATCGCCAAGTTTGATTACAGATCGCACGTTATTATGCTGAGTGCCGATAGTGTAAAAGACAATGTTGTAAATGCTATGAATCACGGCGCAAAAGGATTCGTTGCCAAGCCTTTTACAAGAGATAAGCTGGTGGCTCAGGTTAAAAAGTGCCCCTACATCAACTAATACAGCGTTTCCGGTAAAATTTTTATTCCATTAATGGCCTATTTCGCGTATCTCTAGGGTTCATTGTAAATAAAAGAACAGGCATTCTCACATGGCACGCGAACATATTTTAATTCTGGATTTTGGATCACAAGTCACACAACTGATCGCAAGGCGTGTACGTGAAAGCGGTGCTTATTGTGAAATCTGGCCGTTTAATCATGCTTTAGATGAGGACATTAAGAAATTTGCGCCCAAGGGTATTATTCTCTCTGGCGGCCCTTCCTCTGTTACAGATGAAGGCTCTCCCCGTGCGCCAGACATCGTTTTTGAGATGGGTATTCCAGTCCTTGGCATCTGCTACGGCCAGCAAACCATGTGTGAGCAATTAGGCGGCAAGGTGGAAAGCGGACACCACAGCGAATATGGCCGCGCGCACGTCGATGTCACAGAAGAATGCGATCTGTTCAAAGGCATCTGGCATAAAGGAGCACGCGAGGAAGTCTGGATGAGTCACGGTGATCGTGTGACAAAAATCCCACAAGGCTTTACAGTTGTCGGCATATCAGAAGGCGCACCTTTTGCCGCCATTGCTGACAAGGCTCGTCATTTTTACGGCGTACAGTTTCATCCCGAAGTCATGCATACACCGCATGGGGCCGAACTTTTGAAAAATTTTACGCATGGTGTCTGTGGCTGTTCAGGCGACTGGACCATGGCCGCGTTCAAAGACGAAGCCATTGCTAAAATCAGAGAGCAGGTTGGAGACAAGAAAGTTATATGCGGTCTATCAGGCGGCGTTGATTCTTCTGTAACAGCCGTTCTTTTGCACGAGGCCATCGGCGACCAACTGACCTGTATCTATGTTGATACAGGTCTGATGCGTACCGGAGAGAGTGAGCAAGTTGTCTCTCTCTTTCGCAATCACTATAACATTCCGCTTATTCACGAAGACGCCGCCGCTCTTTTTCTTGGTAAACTGGACGGCGTAGAGGATCCTGAAAAGAAACGTAAAATCATAGGATCAACTTTTATTGATGTGTTTGATGAATGTGCTGGCCGTATTGGTGATGCCGACTTCCTCGCACAAGGCACGCTTTATCCAGATGTGATCGAGAGCGTTTCCTTTACAGGCGGTCCTTCTGTTACAATTAAATCCCACCACAATGTCGGCGGATTGCCTGAGCGTATGAATTTAAAGCTTGTAGAGCCTTTGCGCGAGCTTTTCAAAGATGAGGTCCGTGCCCTTGGCTATGAACTCGGCATGGAAGAAGACTTTATCAAACGTCATCCATTCCCCGGCCCCGGTCTGGCTATTCGTGTGCCCGGGAAGATTACACGTGAAAAACTGGATATTCTGCGTCAAGCTGATTCTATTTATTTAGACGAAATCAGAAAGGCCGGACTGTACGACACGATCTGGCAAGCTTTTGCTGTCCTTTTACCTGTACGCACCGTTGGCGTTATGGGCGACTCCCGTTCGTATGATTATGTGTGCGCACTGCGTGCTGTCACCTCAACTGATGGCATGACGGCTGATTACTATCCCTTTGAGCACGAATTTCTCGGCCGTACCTCCACCCGTATTATTAACGAGGTCAAAGGCATCAACCGCGTCGTCTACGACATCACCAGCAAACCCCCCGGCACAATCGAGTGGGAGTGATTCCAAGGCTGCGCCAGGAATAGTCTATTTTTAAATTGGAATAATTATAAAAAAAGCCAGGCACATGACCTGGCTTTTTGAATGATTTAGAGAAAAAACAAGATTATTTGTCTTCTTCTTTTTCAGCTTTGTCCTTGGACGCATCACCTTCATTTTCTTTCAAGGCTGCGCCAAGAATATCACCGAGGGATGCACCGCTTTCAGTAGAACCAAAGGCTTCAAGTGCTTTTTTGTCTTCATCAATTTCACGTGCCTTGATGGAGAGGCTGAGTTTGTGGCCTTTCTTGTCAAGGGTCAGGATTTTGGCATCGACTTTTTCACCAACAGCAAAACGATCAGGACGTTGTTCTGAACGTTCACGGGACAGGTCGATTTTCTTGATAAAGCCTGTGAGATTTTCGTTCACAGTGACTTCAATACCATTGTCCTTCACTTCGGATACCGTACATGTGACAACAGCTCCTTTGGCAATGCCTTTCATGGCACCTTCAAATGGATCATCTGTCAATTGCTTGATACCAAGAGCAATACGCTCTTTCTCAGGTTCAATTTCAAGGACTTTAACCTTGATCATGTCACCTTTGTTAAAGGCTTTCAACGCGTCCTCTGTCTGATCTTCCCAAGATACGTCGGAGATATGTACCATACCGTCGATTTCGCCGGGCATAGAAACAAACAGACCGAATTCGGTAATATTGCGAATTTCACCTTCGAGTTCGTCATCGGCCTTGTGGTTTTGAGCGAAACTTTCCCAGGGATTATCCTGACATTGTTTAATACCAAGAGAAATACGGCGTTTTTCAGCATCAACATCCAACACAACAATATCAACTTCCTGAGAGGTTGATACGATTTTACCAGGATGTACGTTCTTTTTCGTCCAGGACATTTCAGAGACGTGAACCAGACCCTCAATACCGGATTCAAGTTCAACAAAAGCACCGTAATCAGTGATATTTGTAATACGTCCTGTCAGTCTGGAGCCAATAGCATACTTCAGTTCAACATCCTTCCAAGGATCTTCTTCGAGCTGTTTCATGCCAAGAGAGATTCTTTGTGTTTCTTCGTTGAAACGAATGATTTGAACATCAAGGCTTTGGCCAATCTGAAGCACTTCAGATGGATGATTAACGCGTTTCCATGAAATGTCTGTTACATGGAGCAACCCGTCAACGCCACCAAGATCAATAAAGGCACCGTAATCAGTGATGTTTTTAACAACACCCTGTACAACCTGACCTTCTTTGATGGTCTCCAGAAGATCTGAACGGGCTTCCTCGCGGCTTTCTTCCAGAACAGCACGGCGAGATACAACGATATTGCCGCGTGTACGATCCATTTTCAGGATGTGGAAAGGCTGAGGCGTATCCATAAGGGGCGCAACATCGCGCACAGGACGGATATCAACCTGAGAGCCTGGCAAGAACGCAACGGCACCGCCAAGATCAACCGTGAAGCCACCTTTAACGCGACCGAAGATAATGCCTGTAACACGCTCTTCTTTCTCATGTGATTTTTCAAGTTCAATCCAGACTTCTTCGCGTCTGGCTTTTTCGCGGCTGAGAACTGTTTGACCGTAATGGTTTTCCATACGCTCAACAAAAACTTCAACCTTATCGCCGGTTTTTAATTCCAGCTCTTCTCCGGGAACAGAGAATTCCCTAAGAGGGACACGTCCCTCTGATTTGAGACCAACATCAATCACAGCCTGATCACCATCAATAAAGATAATCGTGCCTGTGATAACGCTTCCCTCAAAGCCTTCTTGTGTTTTAAGTGTTTCACCCAACAAAGCAGCAAAGTCTTTAGACTCTTCTCTGTCAGATATGTTTGCAGCAACATGTGCCATAGTTTTAGTTTCCTTTCAAAATTATATACAGACAGCACACCGCACTGTACAGGCCGTGGCCCGGCGAGTTCTGACTGTTGCGCTTTACATGGAAAAATCAGATCGTAGAAGGAAATCAGGCGGTGTGCTTTTGAATGATACCCAAGGCCTTAGCCAGAACATCTTCCGCACTCATAGAAGATGTATCAAGTATAATAGCATCTTCTGCCGGCTTCATAGGTGCCGTAGCCCGCGTGCCATCCCGTGCATCACGGTCCAGCATTTCCTGTAAAACGGCCTCATATGTAACGTTAATTCCCTTAGATTGCAACTCTTTATATCGTCTTTCTGCCCGAATTTCAGGACTGGCCGTTATATAAAGCTTCACATCAGCGTTGGGACACACAACCGTACCAATGTCTCTGCCGTCCAGCACAGAGCCTTTAAGTGATTGATCTTGCGAAAAATTTCTTTGGCAATCGAGAAGAATTTCCCGCACTTTGGGATATATGGCGACCTGAGAAGAACCCTGTGCCATTTTATCACTTCTAAGCACAGGATCTTCCAGCATATTAAGGTCAAAATGATCACGAATATAAGTAGCAGCCTCTACGGCCGCCGCTTCTTCTTCCGGATTTTGCCTTTTTTCAAAGACGATCTTAGCCACACAGCGGTAAAGCGCGCCCGTATCCATGTAGGAAAAACCCAGCACCTGCGCAACTTTTTTTGCCAAAGTCCCTTTGCCGCTGGCGGCTGGTCCGTCAATCGCGATAATTTTGTGGGTCATCTATGCCTATTCCTCAAAACCTGTTATATCCCGTTCCTGCATGTTCGCGCCAAGATCATTCATCATCTGAATGAAGTTTGGAAAACTGGTCATGATGGGGTTAGCGTCATCCACCTCTATATGTTTTTCTGTACAGGTCCCAAGCACTAGAAAACTCATGGCGATACGATGGTCAAGGGCCGTTTCTATCATGGTGCCACCAGCCGGCGGCTTTCCGTTGCCAAATATAGTCAGAGAATCTTCGCCTTCTTCCAACTCAACACCGCAGGCTTTTAAACCTTTGGCAACCATTGCCAGACGATCGCTTTCTTTTACACGGAGCTCTGCCAGCCCAGTCATTCTTGTCGTGCCCTTTGCGCAGGATGCAGCAATCGCCAGCACAGGAAATTCATCAATCATAGACGGCACGCGCGAGGCCGGTACATCAATACCATTAAGCGGCCCCGTACCAAGAATGCGTAAATCCACAACAGGCTCCCCGGCCTGTATGCGTTCATTACTGATGATGATTTTAGCCCCCATTTCCTTTAGGGTCTCGTATAACCCTGTCCGTGTTGGATTCATGCAAACATTATTAATCGTGATGTCCGAGCCTTCGTTCAACAAAGCAGCAACAACAGGAAAGGCGGCAGAACTCGGATCGGCAGGTACATCAACGGCACAACCCTGTAATTCTTTCTGGCCTGTAACACTGATCTTTTTCGCGCCATTTTCCAGTTCTTCAACTTCTACATCTATGCCAAAATGCTGCAGCATTTTTTCTGTATGATCCCGCGTAGGATGATCTTCGATAACACTTGTCGTGCCTTTTGTGTTTAATCCGGCCAACAACACAGCCGATTTTACCTGAGCCGAAGCCACTGGTAAATGATACTCAATCGGGAGCGTTTCATTCGTCCCTGTGACAGCCAGCGGTAATTTACCGCCTTCACGGCTTGTAAAAGTAGCCCCCATTTGCTCAAGCGGGGTTATAACGCGGCCCATAGGCCGTTTTGTAAGAGAAGCATCACCAGTGAAAAAGGTCGTAATAGCATGACTGGCCACCAAGCCCATAAGCAGGCGCGTGCTCGTGCCACTATTGCCCATATCAAGGACAACATCCGGCTCAGACAATCCGCCAAGCCCAACGCCAAAGGCATGCCATAACCCGTCATCTCCCTTATATACCTTAGCACCCATATGTCTCATAGCTTCCGCTGTGCACAGCACGTCCTCGCCTTCTAAAAGACCAGTAATAATGGTTTCTCCGGTTGCTATACTGCCCAGCATTAGGGCACGATGAGAAATGGATTTATCCCCGGGAACAGGCGCGTGCCCGTTTAGAAAGGAAATTTTGGAGGATTCTACAATAAGAGGTCTGGGCATGGCTAAACAATCATTCTAATTTCAGGTTAATGAATATTAGCCATAGATAACGCGGAACAGAACAGGAAACAACGGTTAATTTATAGAGAGTTTATATCTGTTCGAGGTCGTTTTACCTCTCATCCCTGTCAAAGGAAGAAAGATCATTGTTATAATTTTCAACGAAAGCCACAAAATCTTCATACGGCACCGGCTTGGAGTACCGGAAACCCTGTACTTCATCACAGCCTTCTCTAATAAGAAAATCTTCGTGCTCTCTGGTTTCCACGCCTTCAGCAATAATTTTAAGATTTAAGGAATGCCCAAGACTAATAATCGTGCGGGTAATAGAGGCATCATCTGCATCATTTAGCGCATTACGAATAAAGGACTGATCAATTTTTAACCGGTCAATCGGGAACTGACGTAAATAGGACAAGGAAGAATACCCCGTACCAAAATCATCAATTGCCAGTTCAAGCCCCAGACCATGAAGCTTTTGCAGCACTGTAACCGTATTTTGAATATCCTCCATGAAAATACTCTCTGTTACCTCAAGCTCCAGTTTTTGTGTCGGGACGTTCAGTTCATTGATAAGGTTTTTAACAAAATCATAGAAATTAGCCTGGTGGAATTGAGCCCCTGATACATTCACGGCCATCCGAATGTCGTGGCCCTTTTCAGTCAACTGCTTTACAGTTGTGCAGGCTTCTCTCATAACCCATGCGCCCATAGGAACAATTAAACCGGATTGCTCTGCAATAGGAACAAAGATAGCAGGAGAAATATACGCCCCCCCCTCTTTACTATTATCCGGTCTCCACCAACGCAATAAAGCCTCTGCACCAATGATTTTCCCGGTTTTAAGATCCAGTTGCGGCTGATAGAAAAGGCGAAGCTCTTCTTTCTCCATCGCATCGCGCAAATGACGCAGCATTTGAAAACGTTCCTGAACATCCCGGTCAAAATCTTCCAGATATTCACGAATAGTATCCCGGCCTTCTTCTTTTGCGCGGTTAAGCGCAATATCGGCACATTTCAGCACCTGCTCAGGGTCTTTCGCATCATCTGGAAATGTTGCAACACCAATAGAAGATCTGACCTGAAAGTTTTCGTTAAACACCTTAAATGGCTCAGCCCGCAAGACCGACTGAATTTTCCGGCCAATATCCCTTGATGTGAGCACATCCGCGACAAGAGGCGATGTTATCGCAAACTCATCTTCTCCTGAACGGGCAACAATAGCATTTTCCGGCAGCGCACTTACCAGCCGTTTACCCACTGCCCGCAAGATAGCATCACCAATATTGTGCCCCATAGAGTCATTGATGTCTTTAAAGTGATCAAGGTCCAGTGTCACAACAGCATAACGTTGTATTTCCTGCCCGTCTTCCGTTGTTTTTCTCAAGAACTCTGCCAGTTTTTGCAGAAAGAGTGTCCGGTTCGGCAGGCCCGTCAGCGTATCATAGTAAGCGAGCTTGTGAATCTGGTCTTGTGCTGTGCTTTTGATTTGCCTGATATTGTTTGCATTTTGTCTGATCAGGTTTTGCGCCACATAGATCGCGTTCCCGATTTCGTCAGAAGGATCAAAGGTCGAGTCCGGGATATTCGGGTTCTCTGGATTTGCAGAGGCCGATAACAAGTTATTTCGTAAGAACAAAACGGGCTCCAAAAGCCAGTAACCCAGCGCAATCATAAGAACGGTCGTCACAAAACCAGACATCAGTAACATAATCAAAATCGCATGCCGCACATGAAGATTAAGGTTACGCGATACGCTTGATGCGTTTATCCTTGCCACAATGTAATAGGCATAACTGTTAAGATCTTTGGGCCTGAAAATTATTTCATAGCTGTTTCCATCCGGGCTTCTATAGGTTCTTTGCAGGCTTTTCGCAGGAGAAAGGACCGTCGCAACAGGTTCCCCTGCAAATCTGATAAGCTGAAAATTAGTCGAATAAATCGCAATGCCATCAATAACTGTATTGGCAATCAAGCGTCTTTCTGCGCTTTCTGGAAATGGTGGCGCAAGGGGGTTGAGGACGCGGTTATGAAGAAGCGGCACAATCGCCGACTTTGCCGTTTCTGTAAGCGTTTCCAGTTGCTTTTGTTCTTGTTCTTTTAGATTTAAAGCAAGAATAGACGCTTCAACGGCCATAATAGTCAGAAAAACAGCAAATGCGATACGCCAGCTTAATTTACTTTTCCATATCTGTGACAGGGAGGAAAAACCACCGGAAAAAACGGGGTTTCGCGTTCTTTTCTTATTTTTCAACACGCCGGTAAACCAACTTATCTTTTTGTTATTTTCTATAGCAGACGAGCTCATGAATTTTTGCCAATTCTATATCAGATCGAGAGGTAATCCAACAGATTCTTCCTACACACTTAAATTATCACAATTTCTATTATCACAGCATAATGTTAAAAAGGTCTTTACTTTCATCAAATTTAATAAAAGTTATCCGTTTTTTTAGAATTAATTATCTAAAAATTATCTAAAAATTTAAGTACCCCAGATACCAGCGTACGATAAAAGCATGATGAACGCCCCGTATGGCAGGCAATCTGCCCTTTTTGTTTCACACGCAAAAGAATGGCATCCTGGTCACAATCTACTCTGATATCCACAATTTCCTGAATATGGCCACTTGTCGCGCCCTTGTGCCAGAGACATTGTCTTGACCTGCTCCAGTAATGCGCTTCCCCGGTTATTTGCGTTTTTTCAAGAGCTTCCTGATTCATATAGGCCAGCATCAGGATTTCTCCAGAATCATATTGCTGGACGATAGTCGGGATCAGGCCATCTTCATCAAAACGCGGCGCAAATACCAGGCCTTCTTCACGTGCTTCTTTATTCACGCTCTATGCTCCAGTCAAGGGTATCCATGCCCATACCAAGCGGCAAAGGCATAATCTTCCCGATTTTTTCTACAGATTGCTCTTTTTTAACGAGTGTAAAACGTTCCGTCGAAACCGGCAAACCATAGAAAGAGGGGCCGTTTAAACACAGGAATTTTCTGTAAGATTCAGAATCAGGCGCACTACCTGAATCTTCGAAAGCCTGCGCATAAAGCTGTGGAGCACAGCCGCCCGTAAAACAACCACCAGCACAACCGCATTCTGTGGTTTTGACTGCATGCGGCGCACTATCTGTGCCGGCAAAGAATTTATTATTATTTTCAGATATGACCGCCTGCCTTAAGGCTTCTCTGTCTTCTTCGAATTTAACAAGCGGCAAGCAATACAAGTGATATTTCAAACCCTGTAGCATATCTCCCACCGTATAGAGAAGATGTTGCGGTGTAATCGTCGCGCCAACCGTCTCCGGTGCCTGATGAACAAATTCTGTGGCTGTTTTTGTTGTAAGATGTTCACAGACAATTTTCAGTTTCGGAAACAATTCAACAATGTCAGGCAGAGACTCTTCATAGAACATTTTTTCAGCATTGTTTTTTTGATCAAAATAATCCGTGCCTGTCAAACCATGTGCCTCACCATGCACAGATAGAATAATGCCCGTCTCCTCCATAGCCTTGAATACGCCATTTTCAATGTAATCTTTAAGTGAACAGCCATAATCAGCGTTCGTCGTACCATGAGGCGGATAATATTTTGCCACTTTTAAAAGGCCTGATTCTGCACCTTTCTCAATCATGGACGGGCTTGTATCTCTGGTCAGATAGAGCGGCACAACAATACAGGACAATTTATCTCCGCCCTGCTTTCCTATCATGTCCGTGTAGTGCTCAATGCTCCAGTAAGGCAGGCTATCGTCTTCTGTTACCTTTCCCGTAGGCGGCAGCGTATTTGGCATGGCCACAACACCTGTACACCCCATAGCAAGCTGTGCGCCTATATACAAAGGCATGTTTTCATCCTGCCTTAAGTGAACGTGCATGTCGTACCATTTAGGTAAAATAACTTTTTCTTCTTCTTGCATTTTTTTTTGACCTCCGAGGACCAACTATGCTCTATTATCGGCTTTCAATAAAGGGATTTATCATGTCGCAATTAAAGCTTTATAATTCACTAAATCGTAAAAAAGAAGATTTTCAGCCACTCGATCCTGGGCATGTACGCATGTACTCTTGCGGCCCTACAGTTTATAATATTGCGCATATTGGTAACGCCCGTATGGCTGTTGTGTTTGATGTTCTCTCCCGCGTGCTGAAATCACTTTATCCAAAGGTGACTTACGTCTCTAACATCACAGACGTTGAAGACAAGATTATGATCGCGGCACAGGCGCAGGGCGTCTCCATCAAAGAAATTACAACAAAATATACTGATATCTACAATAACGATATGGCCGCTTTAGGCGTCTCTGCACCGGATATCCAACCGCGAGCGACAGAAACTATTCCAGAGATGATTACGCTCATGGAAAAACTGATTGAAAGAGGCCATGCGTACGAAGCCGAAGGGCATGTCTTGTTTGATGTCCCTTCTTTCCCTGCGTACGGGGGTCTGTCCGGACGCACGCGTGATGAACAGGTAGCCGGCGCCCGCGTTGAAGTCGCCCCTTACAAAAAAGATCCGGCTGATTTCGTTTTGTGGAAACCAAGCACAGAAGACCAGCCCGGCTGGGATTCCCCATGGGGCCGTGGCCGCCCCGGCTGGCATATTGAATGCTCTGCCATGGCGGAAAAGCATCTTGGCCTGCCCTTTGATATTCACGGCGGCGGGGCAGATTTGAAATTCCCACACCATGAAAATGAAATTGCGCAAAGCTGCTGTGCCCATGGTATAGACGATGATCTCTCCGCTTTTTCCAAATACTGGGTTCATAATGGCTTTGTCACCGCTGGCGGTGAGAAAATGTCAAAATCCCTCGGCAATGTTGTATTGGCGCATGACCTTCTGGCACAAGGCGTAAAAGGGGAAACAATTCGTATGGCCCTATTATCGGCTCATTACCGCCAACCGCTTGACTGGACGAATGACGGACTGGCACAGGCTGAGAAGACCCTCAACCGCTTTTATAACATTCTAAATGATCTGGAAAATGTAGAGGCTGATGACACAGCCGTACCGGATTCTGTGTTGGACGCCCTGTGCGATGACCTGAACACACCAAAAGCCATGGCAGCGTTAAATGCGCTGGCCAAAGAAGCCGTAGATCAAAAAACACCGGCCCTTAAAGGCGCACTTTTAGCCGCCGGCAATATCCTTGGCATCTTGCAAGCGGATCCTGCTGCATGGCTCGGCTATGGTGCCGGCGGTGATGATGCAGAAATTGACGCCCTGCTGGCAGAACGCCAACAGGCCCGCAAAGATAAAAACTTCGCCCGCGCCGATGAAATCAGAGATCAGTTAGCTGCCATGGATATCGTGATCGAAGACACCGCAGACGGTGCGAAATGGCGCAGAACCTAACGCATCCGACTTCTTCTGTAACTCAACGCTTCTGAAATATGAGTAGTGTTGAGTTCTTTTTCACCGCCTGAGAGGTCAGCAATCGTACGGGCGACACGCAAAACACGGTGATAGGCACGGGCAGAGAGTTTGAACTGTTCTGCCGCTTTATTTAAAAGCTGTGCCGCTTCGCTATGCAGCGGCGCAATCTCTTCTAAAACCTTGCCAGAAGCCCATCTGTTCAACCTGTTTTCTTCCGGTAAACCGAGAGCTTCATACCTTTGAGCTTGCAGATATCTTGCCTGTTTAACACGATTAAGAATCTGCGCTGACGATTCCCCTTTTTGCATACCGGCCAGATCCTGAACAGGCACAGCCGGTACTTCTGTCTGCAAATCAATCCGGTCCAGCAGCGGGCCTGAAATTTTGGCCTGATAGTCAGCCGCACAGCGCGGTGCTTTGGTACATTCAAGATCTGGATCGCCCAAATGACCACAGCGACAGGGATTCATGGCGGCGATAAGTTGAAAACGGGCCGGATAGGTCACATGATAATTCACCCGTGCCACAAGCGTTTCCCCTGTTTCCAGCGGCTGACGCAAAGCCTCCAGCGTAGAACGTTGAAATTCCGGCAGTTCATCCAGAAAAAGAATGCCGTTATGCGCCAAAGAGATTTCACCGGGTCTTGCCTTTTGACCGCCCCCGATCAGAGCAGGCTGTGACGCGGAATGATGCGGGTCTCTGAAAGGACGGTGTTTTAGAAGACCGCCCTCCGGCAAACTGCCTGCCAGAGAGTGAATCATGGACACATCAAGGGCTTCGCGCGGTGTAAGGGGCGGCAGGATTCCCGGCATGGCAGAGGCCAGCATGGATTTCCCGGAACCGGGCGGCCCGATCATCAGCAGGTTATGTCCACCGGCTGCCGCAATCTCCAGTGCCCGCTTGGCGGTTTCCTGCCCTTTAACGTCCGAAAAATCGGGAAAAGATTTTACATCAGACTCTCCCAGCCTTGCTTCCGGTGGTGTGAGAATCTGGGTACCTTTGAAATGATTAACAATCTGCAAAAGATTGGCAGGCGCGATAATAGTCAGATCACCGGCCCAGGCTGCTTCCTGTCCGCATTCTTTGGGACAGATAAGGTTAAAGTCGTTTCCCTGCGCATGAATAGCCGCCGGTAAAACACCTGCCACAGGCCGGATAGACGCATCCAGCGAGACTTCCCCCATCACAAGGCAGGATGATAGCTCCTCGGCCGGTAAAACCTCCATCGCGCCAAGCAGAGCCAACGCAATGGGCAAATCATAATGGCTTCCCTCTTTGGCAATATCGGCAGGGGCCAAATTCACCGTAATGCGCTTGGGCGGCAAAGAAAGCCCTAAAGCATGCAGAGCCCCACGCACACGCTCCCGGCTTTCTGCAACCGCTTTATCCGCCAGCCCCACAATCGAAAACGCCGGCATCCCTTTGGCAATTTGCACCTGAACATCCACATTCAGGACATCCACCCCTTTAAAAGAAACCGTATTAACGCGTGCGACCATGTTGACTTTGCTATACTTTGAAATGAATACTTCAGGTTTTATAGAGAAGATGCACACTATTGGCAATAAATACTCTACCGAGATATTGCGGATTACAAAAGCCTATCCCCTGATAATCATAAAAATACCAGCCATGGCCGTAGCTATACCTAAAAGCTGCATCGGTTTTACATCTTCTCCGAGAAGAGTCATGCCGATCAGGAGTGTCAAGGAAATGGCAAAACCGTTTTGTAAAGGGCCTGCAACGCTTGCCATACCGCCTGTTTTATAAGCATAGCCCAGAAAAATATTCGCCGCTGCCACGCCGCACCCGGCAAGCATAGAAAAACCAATGCCTTTAAGATTAACATTTGAAATAACAGGCTCATGTTCGAGGAATCTTTGATACAAGAAAAAAGAAATCGCTACGACCGCCATAGTAATAGAAAGTATCGCCGCCGAAAAAGCCGCGTCTATTTGGTTTGTACTAGCTTTAAAAAAAATATTCCTGCAAGCCAAACCCACACCGGATAATAACGCAAAAATCCACCAAGTCATACAACACTATAAACCTGCACCTACGCCATTACAAATTTTTTCTTTCAAAATGATTTTCGTTAACCGCTTGGTAATAAATCTCGTTTAAAACGGAACGCGACATAAAAATTAAAAAGAAAGTTTAAGTCAATGTTACACATGGTTTCAGATCAGCAATTAGCCAGAATGCATGCGCATTTCATTGTGCCTGTGGTTGTATCCGATATCTTATCCCGGAAACGCGCCGTAGAAGATGATGAAAAAATGGCCCTGCACGAACTGCTCAGCGATATGCAACCGGATAGTGCTTTGCTGGCCATGGCTCTGGCCACGCAGCATATGGCTTTTTATAGCAGAAATGATGTGATTTTTTCCAACTCGCTGTCCTTCCATGCCGATCGCATTATTAACGATTACGGACCTTTTTGGCTAATGCATGCCGAAAATGATTCTCGGCTGGATGAGTATGAACAGGAATTATTTGAGATGTTGAGCGAAATTCCGAATGATTTTGGCTCTTTAATAGATGTTTTATCTGTCGCACGGGATTCCATAAGAGATCAAAATAATCCCTTGGCCGTGATTGCAGATATCTTTTGTAAACAGGCAGAAGCGCAACAGCTAATTGCCGCAACATTTCTTGAAGTTATGGAAGAAGAAGACGTACGGGGAGAACATCTTACGTCTCTTGATCCAATGTTTGATGGGGTTCAAACCGATGGTTCTAATGTTTTGTACTTTCCTGGCGTTACGCCGTAACAGAGGAAAGACCGTAAAAAAAGAAAGCTAGGAAACGTTTCTGATTTTTATCAGGCATGTTTTGCCTCTGATATCCCTGTGATAAAGGTATCAATCAGAAAACCTGCCATGTCCGGGGCCTTTTCCTTTTCACTTACAATGGAAAGCCTCCTCGTTTCCTGTAAGAAGCTTAATCCGTGAACAGAAGCCCAGAGCACACGCGCTGCCATTTTCTTTTTCTTTTCTCGCGCTGGCGGGAAATAAGACTCCAGCTGTCTTTCTAAAGGCAGGAATAACCGTTCTATTTTGGCCTGATACCATTCATTTTCCATGCGGTTATCGGCTAGTTCAGGGTTAAACAGCATCAACCAGTATGGCCTGTATTCTCTCACAAACTTCAAATATTGTTCGGCCATGGCCTTCATGTTTTCGATGGGCGTTTTGTTAAGGTCATTGCAAACCGGGTGATTGAGGGCGTTATACAAAAGATCCAGTGTCTGGCCGTTTATGGTTAGGTACAGCGCATTCATGGCACTGAATAAATTATAAATCGTGCCGGGTGCATAACCGATATTTTTAGCAATTCGTCTCGCCGTTAGTGCCTCGAATCCCTCTTCAGCAACGATTTTCCATGATTCATCCAGAATAAGCTTTTTTAATTCGTCTCGCGTATGATCGCTCCGTCTCGCCATTATTTTGTCTTTCTTAATCACCGTTATAATAATTAGAGAATGGCATCATTCTGACCGGCGTTCAATATTTTTATTGCACAATGTTCAAAATCGTGTCATTATAAGAATTGAACGTTGTTCAGAAACACTCTTGCTGGTATTTTATAACGTGCAGTTTTTTAATAATGTGGTAAGGTTATAACGATGGAATTTTTCTTTTTACCCATAGGATTGTTTTTATTTGTTACCCTTTTCATGCCGTGGGTTAATTTCTTTCGGCATGGTCACTTGCTGCGCGAGATAGCAAGGCTCCGTGCACATATAAAAGAACTTGAGGGAGGACCTCATCAGAAAACACGGGAGATCCCTTCCATTCCTGCCCCGCCAGTTATACAAATACCAGAGCCAAAGCCGGAACCGGAACCGGAACAAGAAAAGCAAAAATGTGTTGCCTGTGATTCTGCATTGCCTCGCTGCGCTCCAATACGCAAGGAAACAAGCCCCAAAGAAACAAAAATCAAGCCACAGAAAAAGAAAAACTCTTTCGAGCAAAATATTGCGACCAAGCTTCCCGTCTGGATTGGTTCTATTTCCCTTATTTTTGCGTCTTTCTTCCTTGTAAAATACTCGATCGAGCATGGCTGGGTTGGACCAGCGACACGCATCACGATTAGCGGCCTTTTTGCCTCTGCGCTTGTTTTAGCAGGGCATATCATTGCAAAATACCCCAAAATTGCGAATGCTGCGCGCATTTCCCAAGGCCTGATCGGGGCTGGGCTGGTTGGTTTATATGTTACGTTATACGCCGCCCTTAATCTGTACAGTTTGATATTACCCGTTACAGCCTTCACAGGCATGGGCATTGTAACGGCACTAGCCGTTGTGCTGTCCTTGCGGCATGGACAGCCTATTGCTGTGTTTGGGTTGATCGGTGGTCTCTTGACACCCGCCATGATCGGCACGGAAGAACCAAATGCCATTGTTCTGTTTAGTTATTTATTCCTGCTCTTTAGCGGCCTCTTTGCCATTCTTGTGCGCAAAGGATGGTGGACGCTTGCCCTTGTAACCTATCTTGGCCTTTTTGGCTGGTCGGTCGTCTGGGTAGATCATTATTTTTCTGTATCAGACAGCTTTGTTATTATTCTGTTTGCTATGGCTGTGACAATTGTTATTCTGGCTGTAACAGGCAAACGTACGGTAAAAGATTCCTTTGAAAAACATGAAGAAAAGCCCGTACATCGTTTAAACATTGCTGCGCTGGGCGGCGGTGTTACCATCATTCTTATGGTTGCAGCAGAAACATCCTTGACCCTGTTTGATTGGTCCATGCTCGGGTTGCTAAGCATCGCCCTTATAACACTTACTTATTTCCAACCCCGCATATATGCCAAAGCCCTTTATGCAAAAATGGGATTAAGCCTGTTTCTCTTTTTTATGTGGAATATGGCAGAGGCCTATTTATCCGAATCTTTACTCGTGCTTTGCGGCATGATTTTAATATATGTTTTCAGTGCAGCCTATTTGATGAAGAAAACACAAGATCCGCGTCCGTGGGCACGTGTTTTGTTTTTCGCCTCCTTATCCTTATATGCGATTTCCTTTGTCAATAATCTGGCCCCTGCTTTTCTGCTCGATCTTCCTTTATTCTGGGGGGCTCCTGGTCTTTTGCTGGCAGCCGCCGCCGTCTATTTCACAGCAGATGTTATAAAGCATTACAATGGCGACAAAGACATCAAGGATTATCTGATCGGCTTGTTTTCCTTTGCTGCAACCGCCTTTATTACGCTTGGTCTGTCTTTCGAGTTATCTTCGGCCAACCTCGCAATTGCAATTGCAATACAGGTTGCAGCAACGGCATGGATCTTCAAAGAGACAAATATCAGAGCCTTAAAAAAGATTATGTATCTTTTAACCCTTGTTTTCGTCGTTCTGAATGCCGGGCAGATTGTACTGTTTAGTGAGTTCATCATGGCCAGTATAGGGGGCGACTATCCTCTTGGACGCCACTTAAACCGTCTTATTCTGGATATGCCGTTTATTCGTCTGGGCATGCCTGCAGCCATGTTCTATATCGCCCTGTGGTTCACAGCACAAAAAGATAAAACGGATAAAAAAGCCCTTCATGCTTTGTTTGGCACAGCAACTATTTTGCTTTTTATGATGGCTTTCTATGCTTTCCGTATTTTGTTCTACACAGGCAGCGGTCATATTTTCTCTTATGAGGCCGGCTTTATTGAACGGGGTATTCTGACCGTTGTTATTGCAAGCCTTGGCGTTGGCAGTACTGCGCTCGTACGCAAATATAATATTTCCTTTTTGGAAATATGGGGGGCCTGGCTTTTCAGAATGGCTGTCTTCCGCTTTGTTTATTTTGATCTTATCTTCCTGAACCCTTACTGGGATGGTGATCAACGGGTCGGCACACTGCCTATCTTTAATGGTGTTACGCTTACATATGGTTTTGGTGTTCTGGCTGCTTTATGGGCAATTAAAAACAAGGCCCTTGTGATACGAACCGGTTTCAGACAAAAGCTGTACAGTACCATGGGATTAGCCGCTCTCTTTGCCCTGACATCTTTGACTATTCGCCAATTGTTTCATGGAGAAATTCTGGAACAAGGCCGTATTGACCCGATTGAATTCTATGCCTATTCCGTTACATGGCTCTTAACCGGTCTTGCGCTATTGGCCACAGGGATCAAACGCGATAATAAGACGGCCCGCATGGCCTCTCTCCTCTTCCTTTTGCTTGCTATCTTTAAGGTCTTCCTGTTTGATGCGGCAGAGCTGGAAGGCTTGCTACGAGTCTTCTCTTTCCTTGGTCTTGGTATTTCTTTGATAGGGTTAAGCTATTTTTACACCCGTTTTGTTTTCAAAGAAGACGAGAATCAGAACCATGCGTAAAACAGCCCGAATTTTGATAGGCATAGCCATTATACCCTTTTTGTGTACCGCCGGTTTTGTTGCAGCAAAAAATTATCTGGCACCTGAAAATGCAAAGGAAATTGTCGTCCTTTTGCACGGCATAGGTAATGCTGAATGGAACATGTCCGGTATTGAATTTGCGCTTCACCGGGCCGGTTATAGCTATTCCCATAAACATTTGCGTATGTTATTTTATGATCTATGAGATGTTCATCAGATATACGCACCCGAGTTATAGATTTTGTTGAGAACGGCGGGAGCAAAGCGGAGGCGGCCCGGAGATTTCAGGTTAGCGCCCGTTCAGTATTTTATTGGCTTAAACAAGGTCGAGATTATGTTGCGGTTAAACCCGGCCCCCGGGATGCGCGAAAGACCGACCGAAAGAAGCTTATTGAGCTTGTAGAAGCCCGCCCTGACATGATGCTCAAAGAACTGGCGCAAGAGCTTGACGTGAGCATCAACGCAGTTTGGCATTCGCTTAAGGTTCTTGGTTATACCCGTAAAAAAAATGGCACGCTACAAAGAGAAAAGACACTATGAAAAATGGCGTAGATCATACCTAAAAAAGCTGGATCGTTTTGTTCGCAAAGGCCATGACATCGTTTACATGGATGAAACAGGTTTTGCGCCGGGAACAAGCCGGAGCCACGCTTATAGCCCTAAGGGTAAGCGCATTTATGGCGATGTAGGCAGCCAGTCCAGGCCTCGAACGTCTCTAATAGGCGGTTACCTAAAAGGCAAATTAATCGCACCGGTTTTGTTTAAAGGAAATTGTAATACGCAAGCAATGAATGTTTGGCTAAAGCATCATCTTTTGCCCGAACTTAAACCCGGCAGTGTTATTGTTATGGATAATGCAAGCTTTCATAAATCGCAAGAAACAAGGGATATTCTTAAAAATGCTGGCCATTTTGTACTATTCCTGCCTCCTTATTCTCCGCACCTAAATCCCATCGAAAAGCTATGGGCAAACATAAAGCAAGCGTGGAAATATCAGATTAATGGATCTTTAGAAGATATTCTTGTGTCGCGCAAGTATATATGGAACTAGCTATATCAAACCTTGAATGTTGGTTATCCCTCTGTAGAAAAAGATATTGAATCCTTATCCGATTATCTGGCTGAAAAACTGGATGAACAGGCTTTATGGGCCCCATCTTCGGAAAAGACGGTACATTTCACCACTCATTCGATGGGTGGCCTTGTTTTGCGCACATATCTGAACAAATACAAGGATGATATTCCAAAGAACAAACTCGGCCGCGTTGTTATGCTCGCCCCGCCGCATGGGGGCAGCGAGATTGCCGATTTACTAAAAGACTTTCCGGTTTATCAGTGGATATACGGGCCGGCAGGACAAGAGCTTACGACAGAAACACAATCACACATCCAGACAGATGTTTATTACGAGCTCGGCATTATCGCAGGCAACAAGGAATGGCCTTATCTTATTGCAGCACATATCATCCCGAATGAGAGCGATGGCCGTGTTGCACTGGAGAAAACAAGGCTGGAGGGTATGAGGGATCATATCACGCTGTCTGCTACGCATACTTTTATTTCCTGGAAACCAGACACTTTCAAACAAATCATACATTTTCTAAAACACGGAGAATTTTATCATGGCCGTTAATCAGTTTTCTTTGATGAACGACAGGCGTTTTTTGCCACTTTTCATCACCCAGTTTTTAGGGGCTTTTCATGACAATGTCTTTAAAAATGCACTCGTTTTCATGATGCTCTACGGCACGCTGTCACAAGGACACTCGCAGACAGAGACAGAGCTGCTTGTCAGTATTGCGGCTGGCGTATTCATTTTTCCATTTATCATATTTTCGGCCCTTGGCGGTCAGCTGGCTGACAAGTTCCCAAAACAAAAAGTCATTCGCATGATCAAGCTGGCTGAAATTGCTATTGGCGTTTTGGGTATTGCCACATTATTTACGGCCTCTATTCCACTGTCTTTCATTACGTTGTTTGTATTGGGGGCACAATCGGCCTTCTTTGGTCCCAGCAAATTTGCCATTTTGCCGGACCATCTGCACACAAATGAACTGATTGCCGGTAACGCTCTGTTAAACACCGGTACGTTTCTGGCTATTTTATTTGGCACAATTGCAGGTATAAGCCTCATGTCTTTGAATGCTGGTTTGTGGTTTGTCAGTGCTTTCATACTGGCCTCGGCTATTATTGGATATGTTGCCAGCCGTGCGATCCCACAAACGACCCCAAAAGTGCCGGATCTAAAGCTGAATTATAACCCTGTCACAGAAACACTCAGCATTCTGAAATACGCCTTTTCGCAAAAGAAAGGGGTTGTGCAATCCATTCTCGGGGTTTCCTGGTTTTTCTTTCTGGGCAGCATGTTTATGGCGCAATTTGCTAACTTTACCAAAGGCACCTTAAGCGCAGATGAAACCGTTCTAACCCTTTTTCTTATCATCTTTTCCATCGGTATTGCGATTGGCGGTCTTTTGAATAACAGGCTCTTAAAAGGCCGTGTCGAAGCACTTTATGTACCACTGGCGGCCCTTGGGATTACGCTTTTCTCAATTGATCTTTACTTTGCCAGTAACTTGCCAGCAAAAGATACGCTTATGGGACTCCGTGACTTTCTTTCCGTGCTGGCACACTGGCGTGTTTTGTTTGATGTCTTGATGATTGCCGTATGTGGCGGCCTGTTCGTTGTGCCCTTGAATGCCATTATTCAGCACCATACAGAAGAAAGACACAGAGCACGGATTATTGCTGCAGCAGGCATATTGGATGCGGTGTTTATTTTTGGATCAAGTGCGTTTTGTGCGCTTTTAATAGTGAATGGATGGGCCATCCGCGAAATTATCATCCTTTTTGCACTGGCCAATGCTGTTGTTGCACTTTATGTCTGCACAATCCTGCCTGATTATCTCCTTAAAAGCTTTTTGCAAGGTCTTTTTAAACTCTTTTACCGTGTTGAGGTCAGAGGATTGGAGAATTTTGAAAAAGCTGGCAACCGCGCCGTCATCATAAGCAACCATGTGTCGCTCATTGATCCGCCTTTGCTGGCCGCTTTTCTGCCCGGACGGCCCATGTTCGCAGTGAACAGCTTTGTCGCCAAGTGGGCGATTGTAAAGCCTTTCCTTAAGATCGTGGACATGTTTCCCCTTGATCCCACCAACCCTTTTTCAATCAAATCCCTTATCAAGGAAGTCGAAAAAGACAAACACTGTGTCATATTTCCCGAAGGCCGCCTGACGGAAACAGGGGCTCTTATGAAAGTGTATGAGGGACCCGGCATGATCGCAGACAAGGCAGACGCTGTTGTCATCCCTGTACGGCTGGATGGCGTTCAGCATACACCCTTTGCACGTCTGAAAGGCAAGGTACCGCTTAAGAGCTTTCCGAAAATTACGATCACTGTCCTGCCGCCTCGAAAATTCAAGCTGGATGACACTCTATCCGGCAGAGAACGACGCGCTTCAGCCGCCCGGACACTTTACCAGATCATGGAAGATATGATGTTTATGACAAGCGATCGTGAACAAACGCTTTATGATGCACTCCTGAAAGCACGCCATATAAATGGTGATGAGGAGATCATCATAGAAGATGCCGAGTTTAAGCCTGTAAAGTTTAAAAGGCTTATACAAGGGTCTATGGTCCTTGGCCGTAAATTTTCTAAAATCACAGAGAAATCAGAAAATGTCGGTCTCTTGCTGCCAAATTCTGTTAGTACCGTCGTCACATTCTTTGGTTTGCAAGCTTATGGACGTGTCACAGCGATGCTCAATTTCTCGGCAGGGGCCAGAGCACTTGTTTCTGCCTGCCAAACAGCACAAATCAAAACAGTTATATCCTCACACCGTTTCATTGAAATGGGCCGTTTGGAAGGTGTTATACAGGAAATAGAAAAGCATGCAAAAATCGTCTATCTGGAAGATATCAAAAAAGAAATGACGCTAGCTGACAAGCTCTTTGGCCTCATGGCTAATCCCGCAAGCGTGCACAAAAATAATAAGATCAAACCAGATGATCCTGCGCTTATCCTTTTTACATCAGGCTCCGAAGGCATGCCTAAGGGGGTTGTGTTAAGCCACGGTAATATTATGAGCAATATTGTGCAGCTCTCAAGCCGCGTCGATTTTAACCGTCAGGATGTGGTCTTTAACTGTTTACCGATGTTTCATTCCTTTGGGCTGACAGGTGGTACGCTCCTGCCGATCCTGTCCGGTGTTAAAACATTCTTGTATCCGAGTCCGCTCCATTATCGCATTGTGCCGGAACTTATCTATTCCACGAACGCTTCTATCATGTTCGGCACAGACACTTTCTTGAATGGCTATGCCCGTATGGCAGACCCGTACGATTTTTACCGTATGCGCTATATTTTCGCAGGGGCCGAGAAAGTCAAAGAAGAAACGCGTCAACTCTACATGAATAAATACGGTGTACGCATTCTGGAAGGGTACGGTGCCACGGAAACCGCGCCGGTTCTGGCTGTAAACGCGCCTATGCATTTAAGAACAGGTACTGTTGGCCGTATGCTATCCGGTATTGAGTACAGGCTAGAAGATGTACCGGGTGTTAAAGAAGGCGGACGCTTATTTGTCAAAGGTCCAAACGTCATGCTAGGCTATTACCATGCCGACCATCCGGGCATCATTGATCCGCCCAAAGAAGGCTGGTACGACACAGGCGATATCGTCAGTGTCGATGAGCAGGGCTTTGTTAAAATTCTGGGCCGCGCCAAACGCTTTGCCAAGATTGCCGGAGAAATGATATCTCTAGCCAGCGTAGAAAGTATGGTCCAGAAAATATACCCAGAGGCTGAACATGCTGTCGCGGCCCTCCCCGATGAAAAGAAAGGCGAACAGCTCATTCTTGTTACCACCCAAAAAGGCGTGAAAAAAGCAGATTTATCCTCTTATGCGTCCACGCATAAAATCAGCGAACTAGCTGTACCAAGAAAGATTCTGGAAATAGACGCGCTCCCGGTACTTGGCAGCGGGAAGACAGATTATGCAAAATTACAGGCCTATGTAGAAGCGCAGTTATGAAACCTTTTTAACAAATTCTGACTTCAGACCCATAGCGCCAACGCCGGGGACCTTGCAATCAATGTCATGATCCCCGTCAACAAGGCGGATATCTTTAACTTTTGTGCCCACCTTTACAACAAGGGAAGAGCCTTTAACTTTTAAGTCCTTAATGACAGTAACAGTATCGCCATCTTTTAGTTCTGTACCGTTCGCATCCCGTACTATTTTTGTGTCGGAAGCCTTTTCGTTTTCCGGCGTCCATTCATGGGCACATTCAGGGCATATCAATAAACTGCCATCTTCGTAAACATAAACGGATTGGCATTTCGGGCATGGGGGCAAGTCACTCATAAGGTTATCTTTCTACGTTTTAATAATGTGGCGGTTTATCCTGAGCCGCTTGTTCAAGCGAGCTTAATACTGTTTTTTCATCGCGTGCATCATTCTGTGCCCGTTCCAGGCTGTCAGACAAAAAACGGATTTGTCTTTGGAGTGTTTCAATCTGTCTCCACTGATCAGCGATGAGATCACTCATCTGAGTAATATACGCCTCATGATGAGCAAGCATGGTTTCTATGTCTATTATTCTTTTTTCCATGCCATGCTCATATCAGATAGCATCGTGTTTTTACAGCACTTTCATAGAGGCATACTAACCGATTCGGCCCGGATTGTGGGATAGACGGTGCAGAACTTCATCGAGTTGATCCAGATTGGAAAACTCGATCTTGATATTGCCCGCATAAGAATCCTTCATATTAATCGTAACAGCCATACCGAGCACGTTTGACACCTCTTCTTCAAGCGCAAGTGTATCAACATCCTTTTCCGGTTTCTTTGTTGCAGCTTTAGGCTCTCTTTTGCGCGATACAACGCCGCCCTCCTGCTTCGCTAACGCCTCTGTCTGACGCACACTAAGTCCTTGAGACACAACTTTTTTTGCAAGTTCTTCCGGGTTTTCTGCATTGATTAATGCGCGGCCATGTCCTGCACTTAACTTACCATCCCTTACCAAGGCCTGCACACCATCGGGCAGGTTCAAAAGACGCATCATGTTCGCAACATGCGACCGGCTTTTACCCAGAGACGCCGCAAGTTTCTCCTGCGTATGGCCGAATTCATCCATTAAACGCTGATAGCCTTGTGCTTCATCCAGAGGATTTAAATCTTCGCGTTGCAGATTCTCAATAAGCGCAATCTCGAGTGCTTCCTGATCACCCAATGTATATATAATGGCTGGAATCTCATGCAGTTGAGCTTTTTGGGCAGCACGCCAGCGGCGTTCACCTGCCACAATTTCGTACATATCCTCTGCACCCTCTAGCGGCCGCACGAGAAGAGGCTGCAAAATACCATGTATAGAGATCGATTCAGCTAGTTGAGAAATAGATTCGTCATTAAAAGTATGGCGAGGCTGCACACCGCTTGGTTGAAGCTGTTCAATTGTAATGATACGTCTTCGCAAACCCTGTGTTACAAGCGGTTCATCAGCGTGCTGCGAGCCAGATTCTTCTGATTCGAAACCGTCTTCCTCATCACCAAAGAGCGCATTTAGCCCCCGGCCTAGGCCTCGTCTTTTTGGATTCAGGATATCGTCTTCCATGGCGTTTCCTTTTCTTTACTTAAGCCGCTGCCCTTAAAAGGCTTTTTTCACGCCGTATAACTTCTCTGGCCAAATTAATATAGGCTTTAGCCCCCGGACACTTCATATCATAGACAATAGCCGGCAATCCATAAGATGGTGCCTCTGACAAACGCACATTCCGTGGAATTATGGTTTTATAGACCTTATCACCGAAAAAGTCCCGCACATCACCTTCCACCATACCGGAAAGCCTGTTTCTTTTATCATACATCGTCAATAAAACGCCATGTATGCCCAAGCCCGGATTAAAGTGTTGACGTACGCGATTAATCGTCTTCACAAGATGACTCAAACCTTCCAGCGCATAAAACTCGCACTGAAGTGGCACAACAACAGAATCAACCGCCACAAGCGCATTCAATGTCAGAAGACTTAATGAGGGCGGACAATCAATAATAACATAGTCATATGGTGAAGCCTTACGCAACGTATCACGAAGTCTGTATTCACGGCGTTCAGCCGTGACCAGCTCAATCTCCGCACCAGACAAATGGATAGAAGAAGGGATAACACTCAGATGAGGAATCTTTGTCTTTACAGACGTTTCCTCAATGCTGGCCCCTTCGAAAATCAGATCATAGCTGCTTTTACGAATAGCAGAACGACGAACGCCCAATCCTGTGGAAGCATTACCCTGTGGATCAAGATCAACCAGCAAAACCTTTTTACCAACAGCACTTAATGCCGTTGCCAGATTAATGGAGGTTGTTGTTTTGCCTACGCCACCTTTTTGATTTGCCACGGCCAAAAGACGCGGCACCTTTGCCGCCCGTACTTCACCTGAAGAGAAAGCCTGTATCATCTCTGCCTGCCTGTTAAAATGTTGGATGCCTAGAAGCTATAAAAACAGAAAAACCGCTGCCCCGTCAACGTTTACACCGTATCATAAAGCAAGTTATACACAGGGGTAAAAAGCAGCAAATGGTTATACGCTTACGCGTGCCTTCAAGGATGAAATTTTTAATATTTTCGCATGCGAATCCGTTTTTGATGGCATTCTTTCGATCCTGAAATCAAAGTGTTTTTGCGCCTCGGCAATCTCTTCTTCTGCTCTTTCTCCTTTTGGCAAAAGAAATAATAAAGCAGGATTTTCTTCCGCCCAATGCGCACACCATTCAAACAATTTGTTCAGAGAGGCCAGTGCGCGTGCTGAGACCACATCCGGTGCCGGCATATCTAAAGACTCAATTCTTATCGTATGGACGCCTACAGGCGTCTCTGTTTCACGTGAAACAGTAGAAAGAAAGGCACATTTCCTCTGGTCCGATTCGATTAGATGCACCTCAATTTCCGGTCTCATCATCGCCAATACAAGCCCCGGAAAACCGGCACCACTGCCTAGATCATATAAGGTTTTTGTACCTTCTGGAATAAAGTCATTGATTTGTTGAGAATCCAGAAAGTGCCGTGTGCCACATTCTTTTAACGATCCGGGGCTCACCAGATTAATCGCTTTTTGCCATTTTATTAAAAGAGCTTCGTAGGTTTTCAGCTTATCTTGAACCTGCTTATTCATACTCACCTGGCACGTCTTCTTGTTTCAGGTCCTGTTTGGACTTCTTCACATAGCGCAGCAGAGCAATAACGGCCGCCGGCGTTACGCCGGGAATACGAGATGCTGCTCCCAATGTTTTAGGTCGGGCCAGTTCAAGTTTCTGGCGTATCTCTGTTGAGAGGCTGCCGACTTCTTTATAATTCAAGCTTTCTGGCATAATAAGCGCCTCATCTCTTTGGAAGGCCCTGATATCCGCCTCCTGTCTTTCCATATAACCAGCGTAAGCCGCATCAATTTCAATCTGTTCCCGAATCTCCGGTGCCCAGCCTTTTATATCTGACCATATGTGTTCGAGCTTTTGCCAATCCATACCGGGATAGCTCAACAAATGAGATAAAGAACGGCGCACACCATCCTTGTTTACAGAGATGCCGTATTTTTCAAGCTCATTCGGACTCGCCTTCATTTCTTTTGCCAGATGACGCACCCTTTCCAATTCTTTTTTCTTATTCTCCCAAACAATGCGTCGCTCACGCCCAACACAGCCTAATTGTATGCCCTTATCAGTCAAACGCTGGTCTGCGTTATCAGCCCGCAAGCGCAAACGATATTCCGCCCGGCTTGTAAACATGCGATACGGCTCCGGTGTTCCACGTGAAATAATATCATCCACCAGCACGCCCATGTAGGATTCAGAACGGTCAGGCGTAAAGGTTGGACATGCCCCGTTAATCGAATCATGCCCGACAAAAAGCGCAGCATTAACGGCTGCGATTAATCCCTGTGCACCAGCTTCTTCATAACCTGTTGTGCCATTTATCTGCCCTGCCATAAATAAGCCTGATATAGCTTTTGTTTCCAACGTTGCATGAAGATTCCTGGGGTCCAAAAAATCATATTCAATCGCATAGCCATATTCAAAAAGCTTTGCTTTTTGCAAACCCGGAATAGTTTTCAGCATGGCGTCCTGCACATCAGCCGGCAATGACGTTGATATACCATTTGGATAAACCGAATCGGTATCAAGCCCTTCCGGTTCAAGAAAGATCTGATGGCGATTCTTATCGGCGAATCGCATGATTTTATCTTCAATAGAGGGGCAATAACGCGGGCCTGTGCTCTTGATCTGACCTGTATACATTGGCGCACGATGGATATTTTGGCGAATGGCCTCGTGCGTCATGTCATTTGTGTGTGTGATATGACAGGAAATCTGCGGCGTTGTAATCTCGCTCGTCATAAAAGAAAATGGCACAGGCACCGGATCACCTTTTTGCTCATCCAAGCCCGCCCAGTCAATCGTGCGGCCATCGATTCGGCATGGCGTGCCTGTTTTAAGACGCCCCAGTTTAAACCCTATTCTTGTCAATGCTTTTGAAAGACCAACAGAGGGCGGGTCCCCTATACGGCCTGCCGGTTTTGTATATTCGCCCCTGGTAATGAGACCCTGCAAAAAAGTGCCGGTTGTTAGAATAACAGCGCCGGCATAAATCGTTTCACCCTCACCGGTTACAATGGCCTCAACCCGACCATTTTTATCAACCAGAAGATCCTCGGCAGCGGCCTCTTTAATGGTCAGATTTTTCTGCGCCATAAGTGCTTCTTGCATGGCCTGACAATAAAGCTTACGGTCTGCCTGTGCCCTTGGCCCTCTTACAGCAGCGCCTTTCGAAGCATTTAGAATTCTGAACTGGATACCGCCTTTGTCAATAACGCGACCCATCAGTCCATCAAGCGCATCAATCTCTCGAACAATATTGCCCTTACCAAGCCCGCCAATCGCAGGATTACAGGACATCGCACCCAATGTTGAAAATTTATGTGTAACAAGAAGCGTCTTAGCACCCATTCGCGCAGCAGCAGCGGCAGCCTCACATCCTGCGTGACCGCCTCCAACTACTATGATGTCAAAACCTGTGCTCATGAGGATGGGTTATAAGCAGATTATATGTTTTTTTCAATAAATTCTGATAAATTATTGTACCTTCGGACAGTTAAGGCCTTGTTCTTTTGTCTCATCTGGATATTTTTTACACAAACCGTTTATAGCTTTTTGTGCTTTTTCAAAATCATTCTTTGCGGTTTCAATCATTTTATACAAATCACTTTCAGTTATAGTACTACCCTCAACAACTTCTATCATCTGATTGGGCGTGGAAAGGCTATGGTCTATTTGTTTATTTAAATCAGAAACAGTCATAAAAAGTGAAGTTAGAGATAACCCATATGATAAAATTGAACATCCTATGGATGTTTTATATTTTTTATCAGCTACAACAACAGCAACAACAGCAGCACCAGCAGCACCAACACTAGAAGCAGTAGTAGCAAATTTTTTCTCTTCCATCTATTTACACCTTATTATTATATTATGGTTTGGCTTGTAGCCGCAATGTTAAAATGTCACCCCTGAGCAAAGTAAAAATGTCACTCTTCTGACCATGTACATGGATTGTTGAGGAGATACGGCATGGGTTGGGTGATGATGAGCGAGAGAGAGCTAAACCGGATCGAAGTATTGGCACAAATAAATGACGGCCGTCTAAATGTTAATGATGGAGCGCTTTTGTTAGATCTGTCGAAACGACAGATCTATCGTTTACTTGAACGTTTTCGTGAAGATGGAGCATCAGGATTACAGCATAAGCTGCGTGGGAAACCATCAAATAACCAGATTCATGATGCTCGTCGCTCCTATGCTCTTGATCTTGTACGAGAAAAATACGCGGATTTTGGACCAACCCTAGCAAGTGAGATGTTAGCGACGCACCATGAGTTCAAGGTTTCACGCGAGACGCTACGTAAATGGATGCAAGAAGATGGTCTCTGGCTTTCGCGCAAACAGCGCCGAACATTTCATCAGCCGCGCTTACGCCGTGAGTGCTATGGCGAGTTAATACAGATAGATGGTTCAGATCATAGATGGTTTGAGGATCGTGCCCCTGCCTGCACTCTTCTTGTGTTTGTAGACGATGCAAGCAGCACGTTAATGCATCTGCAATTTGTTAGTTCAGAAAGTACTTTCACCTATTTCTCAGCTCTGGAAACCTATCTGATTAAGCATGGTCGCCCTGTTGCGTTTTACAGTGACCGACACACAGTTTTTAGACCCTCTACGCAAGGTGGCAGAACTGGTCACGGCATGACCCAGTTTGGACGTGCAATGAATGAACTAAATATAGAGATTTTATGTGCCAACAGTAGCCAGGCCAAAGGCCGCGTTGAACGAGCCAATCGGACCTTACAAGATCGCCTGGTAAAGGAACTACGCTTGGCAGGCATTTCTGATATGGATGCTGGTAACGCGTTCTTGGGCGATTTTATGGAGCGATATAATATAAAGTTTGCTAAAATCCCACGCCGTTCGGATGACCTACACCGAACGCTGAATATAGAATCTGAGCGTCTTCGCGATATCCTGTGTTTACGTGATGAGCGTTATGTTGGCCAGCAACTGGTGTTTTCCTTTGAACGCAGACGTATTGTGTTGGAAGAAAATGATATCACTCGCAATTTACCTGGCAAATATGTAGACAGCTATCAATTTGCAGATGGTCGTCTGGAGTTTCGTTGGAAGGGTATTTCTCTACCCTATTCTGCCTTTGATAAGGATCAACGGGTTACACATGCCGCTATTGTAGAAAATAAACGTCTGGGTGCAGTTTTGGAACAAATCAAACAAGAGCAGGTAGAGGTTCCTCCCAGGAAACATCGTGCTGGTAGGCAACGGACAAAATACACACCGACTGGTCGAAAAGCCCCGGGACGCCCGGGGTTGCAGACTAAAAAGCCAGTGAACAGCTAAAGACAGGTAAGGCTTTCCACCCCTGCGATTTATGAGGGTCTACGGGATGGAAAGCCTTACGTATAGTGACATTTCTACTTTGCAAAAACTGAGACAATTCTATTTTGTTGCAACATTTGGCTTCTATCACAAAATAGGAATTATGTCCAATAATTTACGATATTGAAAAATCCGTATGTATCAGTGTTCAGTATAACAATGAAAAGTACATGACTCTGGGGATGTTACGTGGGTAATTTTGTGCATAAATTTATTTGAAAAAACCGTCATTTTATCGCTTAATTCTTATCTCCTTCATACTAAAGGACTTTTAAAATTTTTGCACAAAAAGGATTTTTTTAAGGGGGTTTTTTGCCTTTTTTTATTGACGATACGGGACCTGACGCGTAACATTTTGTGTGTAAGGGAAAGGGAGCATACTACATATTGATTTCTCTTCTTTTGCGGGTTCCTTAATCGAATCATATACATTTTGGTCTTTAATTTCACTCTAAGTCTTTGGGGAGTTTATCTATCATGGCAGCAGAACTGTCTCTTGTGAGCGCAACAAAATCACAAAAAGAAGAAAACAGCAAAAAACTGAGCATTACACCAGGTAATGACGACAAGCTTGAAATTGTAACACTTTACGGTGGTACTAACGTTGATTGTTCGCATGCCGTCTCTGAATATGCCGCAAAAGAAGACTGGAGGATCAACGCAAATGCTAATACAGGATACAGCAACGCTGGCCTGATTAATAATGTGGCAGGAAAAATCATCGCCAATTTCTGGCTGGATGAAGTTTATTCTGCTGAAGAAGGTCTTGCACACCGTCAAGGTGATCTGCACATCCATGATCTTGATTGTCTGACCGGATATTGCGCTGGCTGGTCTTTGCGTGCGCTCTTGAATGAGGGCTTTAACGGTGTTGCGGGGCGTGTCTCTTCCCGTCCACCACGTCATTTCCGTGAAGCACTTGGCCAAATGTCAAATTTCCTTGGTATATTGCAGTCCGAATGGGCCGGCGCACAAGCCTTTAGCTCTTTTGACACCTATCTTGCCCCTTATGTATTCCGTGATCAGTTGTCGTTTCCGGAAATTAAAAAAGCTATTCGTCAGTTCGTCTATAATTTAAATGTACCGGCACGTTGGGGACAATCGCCATTTACCAATATTACACTTGATATTTCTGTACCTGACGATCTGAAAAATAACTTCCCTACAGCTAACAACATCCATCTATATCGAGGCCTTGACGAAGATGACCTCTTAGCAGAAGCGCAAAAACGGGATCTGGGCATTCGCAGCCTTGAAGACATGCGCTATGAACATTTTGTGCCTGAAATGGAACAAATCGTTATTGCTTATTACGAGGTCATGACAGAAGGAGATTCTACCGGACAGCCTTTCACCTTCCCGATTCCGACGGTCAATATCACAGAGGACTTCAAATGGAACACCCCTGTTGCCGATGCTATTTTTGAAAATACAGCAAAAATCGGCAGCTCTTACTTCCAAAACTTTATCGGTAGCCAGTACATCCGCAAAGAAGATGGCAGTAAGGAACTTAATCCGGAAGCCTATTCCCCAGGGGCTGTGCGCTCCATGTGTTGCCGCCTGCAACTTGACTTGCGTGAGCTGCAAAAACGCGGGAATGGTTTGTTTGGCTCTGCTGAAATGACTGGTTCCATGGGCGTTGTAACGATTAACATGGCACGCCTTGGCTATCGCTATAAAAATGATCTGGATGGGTTAATGGCTGAACTGGATCGTTTGATGGATATTTCTAAATCAACACTGGAAAAGAAACGCCGCTTTGCACAGGAAATGTATGACCGGGGCCTATATCCTTACACCTCCCGCTATCTGCCTTTCTTCCGCAATCACTTCAGTACGATCGGCGTAAATGGCATGAACGAAATGATCCGGAACTTCACAGACGATAAACACAATATCGCAGATGAAACCGGTGTTGAAATGAGCCTTCAGATTCTGGATCACATGCGTGAAAGAATGCGCGATTATCAGCAAGAAACCGGTAATCTTTATAACCTTGAAGCCACACCGGCCGAAGGCACAACATACCGCTTTGCCAAAGAAGACAAAAAACATTTTGGCGATGATATTCTGCAAGCTGGTTCCGGCGACAACATATACTACACAAACTCCAGCCAGCTGCCTGCCGATCAGACAGATGATCCTTTTGAAGCGCTTGAGCTGCAAAACAAACTGCAATGCAAATATACAGGCGGTACCGTACTGCACTTGTACATGAACGAAAAGCTGAGTTCTGCTGATGCATGTAAACGTTTTGTCCGTAAGGTCATTGAAAACTATCAAATGCCATACATCACAGTAACACCTGTGTTCTCTGTCTGTGATGAGCATGGATATTTAAAAGGCGAACAACCGAAATGTCCGCATTGTGGTGCAAAAACAAAAGTCTGGACCCGCGTTATGGGCTATTTCCGTCCGGTTGACAGCTTCAACATTGGCAAGCAAGGCGAACATCGCGAACGCTGCCACTTCAAAGAAGAATGGGTTGATACAGGCGATCTCTTCAACCAACACTAAGCATTTTTTATTTTTACAAAGAAGGGCTCTCAATAAATAGAGCCCTTTTTTATATCAGGAAACAGAAAAAGAAAAACCATGACTGATAAAGAGACCTTTCTGCCAATTTATGATCTGACCAAATTCACCATGCTGGACTTCCCGGACAAAACGGCCTGTGTTGTCTGGATTGCAGGGTGTAATTTCCGCTGCCCCTATTGCCACAATCCGGGCATTGTTAAGAGTAAGGGAAAGATCACAAAGGAAGATATCATTGATTTTCTGAATACGCGGCAAGGCTTGCTCGACGGTGTTGTTTTTTCAGGCGGGGAGCCAACCCTTTATGACGGTCTGCTTCCTTTCATCCGCGAAGTGCACGAGATGGGCTATGATATAAAACTTGATACGAATGGCTCCCGCCCTGAGATGGTTGAAAAACTGCTTGAAACTGATTTAATCTCATACATCGCCATGGACTACAAAGCCCCTGCCGCCAAAGCAAAAACTGTCACCGGTGTTGCCCTTCATGATCAATTTGAGCAAACACTGAATCTTTTATGCGCACAAAGCAAAGTCCCGTTCGAGCTCCGCACAACCGTCCACACTGATTTACTCGATGAAACCGATATCAAAGCCATTATAGACGACCTGAAAGCCAGAAACTATAAAGGCACATACTACATTCAAAACTACATGGACACAGAAACCCTCGGTCAGCTAAAAGAGCAGAAACACACACTGAATATTGATACATTGCTGGAATGTGGGGACATTAAGATTGAATACCGCAATTTCTCGTAAGATTTTTTGAACGCGAAATAACAAAGACTCGAAATTTAATTATTTCCCAATACAGAAATCGCTAAAGATCACGTCCAGCAGATCTTCAACATCGACGCGGCCTGTGATACGGCCAAGGGAGCGCAGGGCCATGCGAAGATCTTCCGCGACCAGTTCAGGCATATTGGCGTTTACGCTGCGTTCCAGAAAGTCTTTACAGTCCTGCAAAGCCTCTCTGTGTCTTTCACGTGTTAGGGATGGGGTTTCCCGTGTACCTATTATTTGTTCTATTTTCTCAACCAAAGACTCCAGAAGCTTATTGAATCCTTTTTCCTGTTTGACGGATAAAGAAATAATGTCGTGATCGCCTACGGTTGGGAGTACACCGTCGAAGTGATCAATCTTGTTAAACAGGAGAAGGGCATTCTGATCCACAAGATCCAGCGTATGGGCATCCATATCAGGGAGTTTGGACGCATCAAAAACCAGCAAACGAATATCGGCTTCTTCTGCTTTTTTTAGTGCGCGGCGAATGCCTTCCGATTCAATCGTGTCCTGTCCGTGTTCTGCATTTAACTGGTCAGGTCGCAAACCTGCTGTATCTGATAACAACACCGGATATCCCTGCACATCAAGATGAACATCTATGACATCACGCGTTGTGCCTGCAATGTCAGAGACAATCGCGACATCCCTTTGTGCCAATAAATTTACAAGGCTTGATTTTCCAACATTCGGTGCCCCAATGACGGCGACTTTAATACCGTTACGAAGACGTTCCCCCCGCCTTTTATCATCCAGATGTTCCGCAATATCTTTGATAAGAATTTTTGCTTTATTGTTAGTTCGCTCTATTAAATCATCAGGAATTTCTTCGTCCGAGAAATCCAGTTCTGCCTCAAGATAAGCAAGGTTATGAGTAAGCTCTTCGGCCCAGCGCATATATAAATCAGATAACACACCCGATAGCTGGGATAACGCCTGCTGCTGCTGACTTTGTGTTTCAGCATGAATCAGATCGGCTACAGCTTCGGCTTCTGTTAGATCCATTTTGCCATTTTCAAAAGCACGGCGCGTAAACTCTCCAGGATTGGCCATCCTGTGTGTTTTAAAGGTCGATAGTGCGTGTAGAAAGCTCCGCACAACGGCCAAACCGCCATGAAGGTGGTATTCCATGACATCTTCGCCTGTGTAGCTCCCGGGGGCTTTAAAAGGCAGTACAAGGGCCTTATCTACTGTTTCACGTGAAACAGGATCCTGCACTGTACACAGGATCGCCTGACGAGACCGCGGGGCCTCCTTTTTACCTGTCAGAGCATAAAAGCTCTCAAAAGCATGCGGCCCTGATACGCGCACTACAGCCACACCGGATACGCCCGGCGCAGATGCCAGAGCATAAATCGTATCACTCATTCTTCAGGGTCTTCGTTATTCGATGTCATGTCCTGCGTTACGCCCATATGGGACCAAAACATTTTTTGCATATCGCTCCATCCCTGCATCGTTGCAGGCAACCACATTTTAACAAGGGCTTCTGGTTCCATGCTGCGAATATTATCTTCCAGTCTGGACTGAAGCTCTTGCATCAACGCCTCTTGCATTGGTACAACATCTGGTAAACCAAAAAAACGACGGGCTTCATCAGGGGTACAATCAACATCAAAATGGAAATTCATTCTTTTATTCCTTATGGTATAATGTGTGTTCGAATTTCAAACGAGAGGTTACCGTGCCCGAAGATCAAAAAAACCCAGATATAGATCCGGCCCTTCCAAAACAGGCTTTGGAAACTCTACGCTCCCTTATAAAAGGAAATGGGATCAAAACACAAGCCCTTACCTTAAATGAATATAAGGGCGAAATTCTGGTTCTTGATGCACAAACAACCGCACAAATAAAATCGCAAACAAGTAATAGTACTATTGCCGGTAAAGTCACCGGCGGCATTGTCTGCAGAACAGCCGCTGAGCTCAATGGGGCTGTCGACAAAGCTGTAAAAAATATTGCCTCTTCGGACACATCATCCGAACAAGTAAAGAAAATTATTCTGGAACGCGCAGATAGAGGGTTTGGCTCAGATAACGAACATATAAAACTGCCCTCTTTTGAAAAAGAGTTTTTTTTTCATGAAATATGCCCTACATGCCAGGGACAAAAACAAACAGCATGTCTAAATTGTCAGGGACAAAAACAAATCACCTGCACGAAATGCAGAGGTCGGCGTCATATCCCCTGTAAACATTGCCGCGGTACAGGATTTACCCAAAAACCAGGCGGCGTGCGGGAAAAATGCAAATTCTGCAAAGGAAAAAGACAAACAACCTGCACACTTTGTCACGGACGAGGCATGATAACCTGCCCTACATGTCAGGGAAGGGGCGTTTCACAATGCTCTACCTGCGGCGGTACTGGCGGCCAGACGCAAAAAACACACCTTGAAGTCTATGCGGATCTCTCTTTTCAATATGACCGCTCGCATATACCCCCAGAGCTCGGACCAATTCTGGAGCAGCAGGCCGCCCATTTAGTCGAAAACAAAAATATAAGACTCCAATTGGCACAACCTACACCACAAGAAGAAGCAAAGATTCCAAAAGATGTGATCGCCATACATTATAAGGCTTACATCCCATATGCTCATATTAATCTATCTCTTCGTAAAATGCCGATTAACGCTGTGCTATACGGCTTTCAGGGCAAATTGCTTAATATTCCACCCTTTCTTGAAAAACTTACGGCTAAAGGCATCAAGAACTTACAACAGGCGGCGGCAAATCATGGGGATGTTGGCCTTAAAATTAAACAGGCCGCACGCTACAGGCTTTTACGCGATATTTTAACTCAAACAGCACTGCAAAAACCCAAGAACGCCACTAAAACCATTTTAAGTCATTACCCTTACGGTATCACAGAGCAGGCTGTAAAGGCGTTGAGTTTAAGTGCTGACAGGGCTTTTAAAAACATCACACGGAAACCTCGTTATTTCGGACTAGGTATAGGTTTTATCCTGACTACCTTATTTTATGCTGCATATTATCTTGGCCCACTTCGCGGAATGATTGCCCCTTATTTACCGTCTCACCTTTATCAAAGCATTGCCGATATCGCTATAATCCTGATAGGCGGTGCTATCACTACATCTTCTATTCAAATCACAGCCTCCCGCGCTTTACAAAACGCCGTAGGCCTCTTTTTATTACCTAAACATAAAAAGAAACTAAAACCAAGAGCAGGTAAAAGTGCCATATGGGGCTATATCGGCGGCATTTGTGTTTATTTTATAATGATTGAGCTAACCGCCCACACAGATAATGCAACACCTTTTTGGTATCTGCTTTTAAAAACATGGGCCGGGCTATAAAAAAGAGCGGGCTGATAAACCCGCTCTTATTAAAACAGAATAATACTTACCCGCATTTTAGGGTGCCGCACAAATAACGCCAGTTATGTTTGAAATACCGGTCATAAACTCTCCTGGCGGACAAGTGTCAACGATTGGTCCCGCAAAAGCGGGCGCGCAATTGACATGGTTATCTTCTATAGAAACAACGACTTCATTAGGGTTTGGGCACTTCATAGCTGCCAGATTCCCCGCGATCGCCTCTGTATTCATACAGTTATCGCCAACTTCGTCACAAAACTGAGTAGAATGGACGGCTTCTGCGCGAATATTCCCACCTACATGCAGTTGTTCCTGAGGATCGGGCATACCAATACCAACATAGCCAGGATTTTTGTTGTAAACCGATGACATGCCGCTTTTCATCCAGAAATCCGTGATGTTCGACAGATCAACCCTTATGCTGTCATCATTATATGAATCTTCAATATTAATTTTGATGCCATTCATAAATTTGCTGTCACCGTCACAATTCTCCTGTTCATCTTTATTGAGAGTTTTAGGCGGCAATGGTGGCGCAGGCGCCGGCAAAGGCACATAAAGCGGATTACAGTTGCTTACTTTAATACCCTCCCTCGTATAAGCACCAAAGCCATCTTCACCATGCGCGACAACAACAAAATGCGCTGAATCAGACAATTGCAAAACATTATTATTATGCTCATCAACAACAGAAATGGCCCCGAATGTATCATTATACGTTAGCGCATTCGTCTGGTTAGCGGAAACAGCATAAGTCAGTTTTCTTTTCCAGCCATCCAAGGTCATTCTCTCTGTGTACAATACGTCCTTAATACCGTCCGCATCATCGTCTGTCCAACCATCAAAAGTGGCCGTGCCTGCAAATCCATCGCCTTCAGGGTCAAGCAGCGTCATGAAAGGCACAGCCCCGATCAGAACATTATCCACCGTGCCATCCGCATCCCTGTCTACGCTAGGGGCTGCCTGTGTCAGCCCAATAGTGCAATCCTCAATCCCGTAGTTCATATCAGTTGGACCAAGAGAAGGATCGGCCGGACAGGGATAACGGCCTTCCATACTTTTAAACTCCAGTATGGCGGATTCTGTCATACTAAGGTGTAAAGCGGTTTCAGCTTCGAGAGTCTCGTACCTGTAGGTCTTTAGGCTCGCCATCACCATAGTAGAAACTAAAGCGAACAATACAACTACCATAGCAAGCTCTACCAGCGTAAAACCATTTTCTTCCGTTCTTTTCATTACGTCCTCCGGTTCTTTCGTTTAGTCGCAAACGCAGCTGTCATAGTGTAGATAGCTGTTTGCCCCTAATTTGAAGTAACACTGTCCTGTGTCACCGCAATCGCACTCTCTGCCAACCTGGTTCGTGCTGTTTTTGAAGTCAAAAGGACCTTTTTGTGAAGAATCAGTACTCCAATGGCAAACCACCGGTGGAATAGGCTCACATGTGTTCTCTACCTCCGTCCAGGCACTCCATGTTGCACTAGGGCACTGAAGTGTGTGTTCCCTTTTGATGTGCCCCTGCTGACCTGCTGGACAGCTAGGGAAATTTGCCTCAGTTCTTTCTTCACAGGTACATGTGTCACTTGTTGTTGCCCAAGCCGTCCAGGTACCAGCAGGACAGACAAAATCACGTTCCTGAACTCTGTTGCCACCAGACAAATTACCGAGACACCCTACCGTCCTGGTATCATGATCCGGCACACAAACACATGTATTAACCGTATCCGTCCAACCCGTCCAGTGACCTGATCCACTACCGGATGCCGGGCACACGAACTGACGCTCCTGAACCCGTTCTCCGGTAAATCCTGTCGGACAATTCGGGGTTCTGGTTTGGGAGTCTGGCACACATTCACATGTATTAGAAATCCATGTATAAATTACATTACCTGCCGGACAAATACGCTGGATTCTGCGAATTTTCTCGCCTGACATGTTGCTTCCACAACCGTATGGCCTGGTGTAATCTAATGGCACACAAACACATTGTCCTGTGGCATGGTAATATTGCCAGTGCCCATTTCTACAACGGTAATATTCTTTTCTGCTATCACCAGCGCTGATAACTCGGGTTTGACCACTCGTACCTGCCGTCACCGTACGGATAACACCACAAATCCCAAAATCCTGTTCAGCACAAGGTGGCGCATCACAAATTGGGAAACCATTTGCATCAATACCCTTCATCATACTGTTATTAGGACAGGAAAGAATGATCTCAGACTGACAAACAGGCGCGCCATTCTTAATACCAACCATATGCTCACCGGGAGGACATTGCATACCCTCACCTTCGGCTAGTTGCCCGCCAATCAGGTCAGACTGGAAACAATGAGATCCGTCATATTCACACAGATTGTCGGCCATAATATTCTGACTTGTTTTAACAGCACCGCCAACATGCATTTTTTCTTCCGGTTCAACACCTAAATTGATCGCAACATTATCCTCTGCCTTATCGTTAATGTTCTGAGGATTGGCAGGGGAATACTGCCAATGCGGTATGTCTTCCTGTGTAGAATAGGCCATAACATCATCAAAGCGTGTTATCGCACCATCCGTTTCACTGAATTGTGCTACCTTATAAACAGCTCTTGAATCCGTCAGCACATTACAGTTCTCGGCCTCAGGCCCGACAGCGGGACAAGCTGCTCTTTGTACACCGTTTTTTGTATAAGCGCCGGCTCCATTTTTGCCATGACTAAATACAAGAAAATGGCCAGAAGCGACAGGTGTCAGAACAGATGTTGGTGGTGTAGCGTCATTTAAAATTTCAAGGCCCCCCTCATCCGGATCAAACGTAGCATCATTCATTAAACTTTCCATGACAGCATATGTGATACGGTTATTATACCCATCATAGGCCTGCTCTTCTGTAATATTAAGAGCTCTGAACGGTACAGCACCAACCCGCACCCGTGGGTTTGTTAGCCCCACTCTTGTGCTTTGTTCAATACAAAAACCGCCAGCACAGTTACCAGGTGCTGTGGCTGTCATGTCAGAACAATCTTCATGCCCATAGGCCGCATTCATACGGTTAACTGTCAGTGGTGCCGGACAAGGATAACGACCATATGTCGCCCTGAACGTACCAATGGCTTTTGAAATTGTCTTTACATCTACATCCGTTCCTTCGACGGCTTTATTTGTAAGATATAGCTGATAAATGGGCGCTGCCGCGCCTACCATGACACCCAAAATTAAAATGACCAAAGCCATTTCAACCAGTGTAAAGCCTTCTTCCGTTTTTCTTATGGCGCTGCACATATTATATTTCCTCCTGCATCAAGACCTGTCATTAATTGCCCTGCCGGGCATGTTCCTGTTGTACCTGCAACATATGACACGTTACACTCTGTGTTTGCGTGCGATATACCTGTCATACCTACATTATTAGGGCAGGCTATCCCATTTCCTCCGATAACATCGGGTGAAAAACAATCCGGGCTGGTTGGATCAACAACGCACAGATTGACACTTTCAATCTTGCCTTCAGACCCATCTCCTGCTGCATCTGTAACTCTTATATTCCCATCTACATCCAAGAAGACATTTGTATCGGGTGTTTCTGTGCCTATGCCAAAAGTCCGTCCTCTGATACTTGTGATGCTATTTTCGTTCGTATCATCATATTCCCATGTTCTTTCAGGAAAACTGCTTGTAGAGATTAGCTGGTCATCGTAGTAATTTGCACCGGTGACGAGTGATCTTGCACCTTCTTCTGCATAGAAATGACTATCATTATCGCAGTTTTCACCCTCAGCTGTTGCAAGTGGACAAGCCGCGACCAACACACCGGCCGAGCTATAAGCCCCCAAGCCATCTTCACCATGAGAAATGAGAACATATTGGTTTTGAGCAAGTGTAAAACTGCCATCCGCCCTGAAAAGCAAAATAGATCCAACGACCGCTGCATCAGGGTTAAATTCACCGACAACCGTTGTAAACTTAGTCACCGCATATGTTATTTTATTTTTATGGCCATCGAACGTGTATGCTTCCTTGATTTTCAAGGTCATGAAAGGAACGGCACCAATAAGCACCTTGTCCTGTCCATTCATTCCGTTATTGTTAATAGCTGAAGTACCGTCTTGTTCAAAGGCATTGACAACCGGAACATTAAGGTTGGTACCAGAGCAATCCTCATTCCCATATCCTGCATCCCCAAGTTTTAACGTCGGATCAGCCGGACAGGGATAACGGCCGTTTTCCAGATAAAATTCTTCTATAGCCGCATTAATTGTGATTTGATTGGAAGATGATTCTGTAAATGCTTTGGTTTGGATGTAGTTATTGTATTCTTGCAAAATTGGCACAGCCAATAAACTAATAACAATCAGAGCGATTGATAAATCAACCAGTGTAAAGCCTTTATCTTCTTTTAATTTCACGGTTTTACAACTCCCCATTTACAGTAAACCAAAACCATTCAGTCTCCAGTTTACACGCAAACAGGTGAAGATTTAATTAAAATTTTATATAAATTGGTGAGATATTTTCGCTATTGCAAAAAATATCTAAAATCTACTGGTTCATAGACTGGAAGAACTCTTCATTGCTCTTCGTTTCGCGCATTTTGCCAAGCAGGAATTCTACAGCGTCAACCGTGCCCATAGGGTTAAGAATACGGCGCAAGACCCACATTTTTTGCAATGTGTCTTTCGTTACCAGAAGATCTTCTTTTCTTGTACCGGATTTCTGAATATCAATAGCCGGGAAGACACGTTTATCAGCCAGTTTACGATCAAGCACAATTTCCGAGTTACCCGTGCCTTTAAACTCTTCAAAGATCACTTCGTCCATACGTGAACCCGTATCAATAAGAGCTGTCGCAATAATAGTCAGCGAGCCACCTTGTTCAACATTACGCGCTGCACCAAAGAAGCGTTTAGGACGTTGCAGCGCATTCGCATCAACACCACCTGTCAAAACCTTACCGGAAGAAGGTACAACTGTATTATACGCGCGCGCCAGACGAGTAATGGAGTCAAGCAGAATAACGACATCGCGTTTTTGCTCTACGAGACGTTTCGCTTTCTCCATAACCATTTCTGCTACTTGCACATGGCGGGCGGCCGGTTCATCAAATGTTGAAGAAATCACTTCACCACGAACAGAACGGGCCATATCTGTCACCTCTTCCGGGCGCTCATCAATCAAAAGGACAATTAAATAAGCATCCGGGTGATTAGCCGCTACAGAATGAGCAATTTCCTGTAACATAACCGTTTTACCAGTCCGTGGCGGTGCCACAATCAAAGCCCTTTGACCAAAACCGAGAGGCGATACCAGCTCAATTACACGCTGTACATTTCCCTTTTTCGCAAGATCTTCAATTTCGAGGTTAATCTTGCGTTCCGGATAAAGCGGCGTAAGATTATCAAAGTTAATACGGTGACGAATTTTATCCGGTACTTCACCGTTAATCGTACCAACACGCAACAAGGCAAAATATCGTTCTGAATCTTTTGGCGCCCTGATCTCACCTTCTACAATATCGCCCGTCCGCAAGCCAAATCGGCGAACTTGACTAGGTGAAACATAAATATCGTCTGGACCCGGAAGATAATTTTCCTCTGGAGAGCGCAAGAAACCAAACCCATCCTGCAATACTTCAAGAACACCAGAGCCCGTAATCGGTACATCCTGCTCCGCCAGTTTTTTAAGAATGGCAAACATCATATCCTGTTTGCGCATTGTATTACAGTTTTCTACTTCAAGCTCTTCAGCAAAAGCCAAAAGTTCCGCTGGGGAGCGCATTTTTAATTCTTGTAAATTCATAACTGAATTCTCTATTTAACCCATTGATATATAAGAAAATTAATTTTTACAGCTGTTGGTATAGCGTTTCTATCTCAAAAAGATAATCAGCCTCATTGCACATGCAGGCTCTTTCCTGCGTCCCATACAAAAACAGCTTCCCGCCGCTTCTACCATCTAATTTTTTGGGATTTCTCTTTTAAAGACAGATTCTTAATAACGAAATAGAACGAAAGAGTCAAGCTATTATGGATTTTTTTTCCTGTTTCATTGCTTCTCGAACAAGATCGGCCAAACCTTCAATGAAAAATGGATGTGTTCCGACGGTTTCAACCCGTTTAAAAGCCGGTACATTTTTTTCTTTTGCCAGCACACGATACTCAATTTCTATTTCTACAAGTGTTTCGATATGTTCGTTAACAAATGCAAGCGGATAAACCAATATTGCTTTTTGATCTTTCCCGGCCCGATCTATTTCATCGACAATATCCGGCCCAATCCATTTTTGTGGCCCGACACGGCTTTGATAACAAAGTACCCAATCCGGCTCTTTTATACCGGTTGCCTTGATAATTGCTTTTGCAGAAGCTTCACAGTGACTTTGATAAGGATCACCCGCCTTGATAATACTTTCAGGCAAGCCATGTGCCGATAACAATATACGGGGATTTTTATGACCTTCTTTAAGTAACGTATCATAGGCTCCTCTAATATTTTGAGCAGACGCCTGTATAAACCCTTCCTGCGTTGGATAAGCCTCTATTTCAGAAAACGGGAGGTCCAGTCCCCCACATTTTGCTGCAGCATTCCAAGCCTCAAAGGAAGAACGGCTAGTCGTTGTAGAATATTGCGGATAAAGCGGTAATAAGACAACAAAATCAGGATCAAAGGCTTTGACATCTCTAACAACCTCTTGTGCCATAGGATGCCAGTACCGCATACAAGGAAAAACCTTAAACTCTGTTTCTGAAGGAATAGACAAGCATTTTTCCAATGCGTTTGCCTGATCTATCGTATTCTCCAGCAGTGGAGATTTATATCCTAAAGCCGCATAGCCTGTATTTGCTTCGTTTCTGCTCCGTTTTACTGCAATAAATTTTGCCAGCAGAAAACGAAAAATATAAGGCAACCGGATAATATTTTTATCCATAAAGAAGTTAAACAAAAAAGGCTTGATCGCTGCCTTACAATCAGGCCCGCCAAGATTAAAAAGAATAATGGCCGTTTTATTCATGTCCTAATCATTTCTATCAGCTTTTCAACATGCTCTATCGGCGTTTCTTTTATCACACCGTGGCCGAGATTGAAAATATGCGGCCCACTGGAGAACGTATTTAAAATATTCTCAGCCGCCTTTTTCATTTCTTTCCCGCCTGCCAGAAGATAGGAAGGATCCAGATTACCTTGAACAGGGACTTTTGTCTGTAGTTCATTTACGGCAAAATCAAGGGGAAGCTGATAATCCAGAGAAACGGCATCAATGCCTGTGTGATCAATATAGGCTTTGTATAATAGGCCTGCGTTTCTTGGAAAGCCTGTGATTGGAATATCAGGATGTGCTGCTTTTAACGCTGAAACAATCTTTTTTGTTGGCGCAATGGTCCAGCGCATAAACTGTGCCTCATCGAGTATGCCGCACCAGCTGTCAAAAAGCTGAATGGCTTCAGCACCCGCTTTTATCTGGTTAGAGAGGTAATGAATGGTCGCCTCTGTGATTAAATCTATCAATACCTGAAACCCTGCCGGATCTTCAAAAGCCCAACGTTTGGTATGAATAAAATCTTTACTGCCCATACCATCCACCATGTAACACGCAATGGTCCAGGGAGCCCCTGCAAAGCCAATTAAGGCTGTATCCTTAAAACCTTCTTCTTGCAAAGCAGAGCGAATGTTTGACACAGCCTCATACACCGGATCGAGAGTCTGATCTATTTTTTCCAAGGAAAACTTTGCCAAAGCTTTTTCCGTTCTGATTGGGTCCAGAACAGGCCCTTTGCCTTCTACAAAATCCAGTTTTTGTCCAAGCGCATCCGGTATAACCAGGATATCTGAAAACAAAATAGCGGCATCCATATCAAAACGCCTGATAGGCTGAAGGGTAATCTCGCATGCTTTGAGCGGATCATATACCATGTTCAAAAAACTGCCCGATTCTTGTCGTAAAGCCCTGTATTCAGGTAGATAACGACCAGCTTGCCGCATAAGCCAGATCGGTGGTGTACTGGTCTTTTTTCCTTTTAAAACAGATAGATATGGTTTCTCAGTCATGATCGGCTTTACCGTTTCCTTGTTTGAACAGATTAGGCATGTAAGCAAATTTAATCTCTTAAAAAAAGATATATTTATTTAGGTTGTTAAGAGTATTAGGGGCTGTGAGTTTTGGGGAAAAAACTTATCAAGAAAACGACTCACAGTATCGTTATTCGACGAATCCAAAGAAACACGCGGAGTCGAATTTTTTATTCCTTTCTTTCATTCTTTCATTTTCGAGTTAACCACAAAGGATAACTGGCCAATAGTCAGAAAAATAAAAATCGAATAACTTTATCCCTTGAGTTACACAGAGAGTCTTTCATAAGTTTTGTACATAGTTTTCCCAATTGCATAATGTTTTGGCCAATAAGGTAAGTGTAAAGCATAATCTTATATTGGTCGTTACTTCCATATATGCTAAAAACAAGAAACAGCGCACTTTGTAAGGCTATAAAATATGTTTCAAGACGCTTTTATAAAACTGAACGAATCAGAAACGACGGAACTTGTAAAAGAAATTAACACAAAATACGATGGGACGCCTCTTGATCCGGAAAGAACGACCATTTTGTATCAGGCACTTTCTTTTTATCCGGGGTACAGGTTTCTTGATATAGTAGACGAGCGTATTTATCCGCTTGTCCATAAATATGCTTTCTATAAGCCGGACGATCTCGTATTTTTGAATTGGACTAATGCCCCGGTTTATCAGTTCAATGACAGGGCTCCGTTATCCTTGAATGCTGGGAATGTTGTTGATTACGTAAAGTTCTTCTTTTCCTGTGTCAGAGGCCGTAAAGGTCATTTTATTGTTGTAGAAAGTGTTGATGAAGTAACCTGGAAAGAAGATCCACCTATTGCTGCCAGAAAAGCGATAGGCAAAATCATGACGCCTGTTCATATCACAAAAGAGAATGAAAATGGCTCTTTTGAATTAAAAGCCTGCATGGTGTTTAAGGATTCTCTGTTCTCTGCAAAAGTAACAATATCTAAAGAAGGCCATGTTGATTTATCAGAAGAAGAACTTTTAATCGAAGATCTGCCCGTTCTTGAAGATACGCTGGAATAGGGTTTTTATATCTTTTTTTGTACTATTTTTATTTTTTTTCATTTGGTAGTAAATCGTTAAGATTCTCCCCCGATAATGGTCCCATAAACGCGTTAAGAGCATTTTAATATTAACGTGTCAGACTACAGTAAATAAACAGATCTGGTTGGGAACTGAAATGGGTAAAGGTAAAGATTCTATAGAGATTGAGATCTCGCCAATTGCAGGATGCCGGGTGGCTTACACGATTAATAATCGGCAGCCAGTCCGCTCTACCTATATTGGTAATCAGCCCCTCTTTTATATGGATTATGATGAAAATTTCGAAGAGGAAGAGCTTCTCGATGAATTTTTGCTTGATCTGTTGGAAGAGGATATTGTTCAGTTAAAGAATGAAATGATGGCTTGCGGCCATGCGCCTGCTGAATTTGCTTCATCGGATAATGATCGTCTGGACGAATTCAGAGAAGATGCGGATTTTGTTACAAAACCTAATCCTTCTTTTAATGGTAAAAAAAGCGGTGAAAAACTCAGCTCAGTTCTTAAAACTTTCGAGAAAAGTCGTCTTGGACTTACATATTTAAGTTTTATGGAAGAGCATAATATTCGTATTGTTTACAGTGATCAGGTTTCAGCTTCCTTATATGATAAAGAAGCAGCACTTATTATGATTAATCCGATCCTGGATGAAACACTTCAAATTTTGCTTCTTGCCAAGGAAGCCAGAACGGTCTGGCAGCATAAAAATGGCGTTTTAATTCATCCTTTGACTTTTTATCCGGATCAGGCTGTTCTGGTACACCGGGTACAAAAAGTAGATGTTGTTCTGTCTATGATCCGTATTGCGTGGGAATTAAGGCTTGCGGACAGGAAAGAGGCCTGGACTCATCTTGAACATTCATCTCTGTCAGATATAGCAAGAACATTTGGTCGTGAAGCATCCAGTTGTTTTCTTAATCTTGACAATGGTATGGCAGCGGCAGCCGCGTTTGAAAGCTGGTTCTTATCTGATCGGTGCAAGCAATATGATCGTGCCCTGATTCAGGAAATGCTGGCCGATTACAAAGGTTATATTTTTGACAAGGATGAAGAGTCTTCCAGAACGATTACAATGAATCTGATCCAGACACTTGGTAAAATGCCTTACGGCAAAAATTACCTGGCAGAGCATGCCTACCAGATTGCAAATGATCCGGTATTTTGTGAAGTGCGTGATCGTTCTAATGCGAATTTCCTTTGGTTTATCAAGTTTGAGCATTCTTTCCGTGATGCGGAACAGGAATTGCAAAATGCTCATGGCGTCTCCGGTCATAGTGATCACTGTGACTTCTCACATACTCTTTTGGAAGAAAGCCATGAACAGCAAGAATTTGATAATGTTATCTCCCTCTCCCGTGAGTCAATCACAGCACACAATCACAAAACCGTCTCTCAGAATGGGTCAAACGGTGAGATCATTTACCTTCAGTCATGGCTCAGGAAATAGAGAAAATAAAGAAAACGCCAGAGCATCACGTGAGTGCAAAACCATGTATGTTGAATATAAAAACAAAAGAAGATCCAAAGATGACTTGTTCCTAAATGATGAGCAAGACACGCAGCTTCTTATTGATTTTACAAACGATCCTTGTTTTTCTTTGTCAGAACTGGCTGCTCGGTCTTGCGATATCAAAAAAGCTTTTCAAAATGAGAAAGATTTGCTTGGCTGGTGTTATGCCTGTATTCAGGAAAGTCCTGTCGGTGCCCGTTTAAGCGAAAAAGCACAGTTGAAAAAATGGTCTGTAGCACTTGATTTGCTCAATAATGGTGATTATTGCCTCGATCCTGAGAAGAAAAGAATTGTGCTTGACCATAATGGCCTGAATATCGCTGTCTTTAATCGTTCCAGCTATTTTAGAAACAGGCTGCTTTCTTCTTTCATTAAGGCACTAAGGGATGTATGGCATGAAATTACAGTATCATCATATGATGGTTTCTTTACCGCGGAAGATTTTTTAAAAACAGAACGCGTGCGCATAGCTGATATCAGTACAGTGTCTGTTTTTGTTGCGTGGGAACTCAGAAGTGCCGGGTATGGAGATATGTGGCGTTATTTTCTGGGTTCTGATGAAAGTGACATGGCCGTCGCGTTTTCGGCCTTTCTGGAGCGGAGTCCATCAGCTCAGTTTGATGAATCAGCCCTGTCTGTTATTTTTGATCAGTTTTTCTCAGATGAAGACCGGATTAGAACCACAGATAATGAGACGCTGGATTATATGGATGGTCTGGTTCAGGCAAACGACGTGCATAATCCGTTTGGATCTGAACTGCTGGGGGCTTCTCTTGTCAAAAAACTTACCAGTTTGCCGGACGGTTCTTCTTATATGGACGGCCAGGAACAAGCTGTTATACGCGACCCTTTTTATGCCGGCATGACAGATCCGATTAATCAGGCTTATTTGCTTCATATCATGTATGATCTGGAAGTTTATATGGTTGAGAACGTGCCGTTCCGTGACCGTAAACTGGCGCGCATGATCTTCCCGGAAAGTGAAATTGTAAGTTTTTAGGTACTTGCAAAATATTTTAATCCTTATAAATTCGCTTTTATGACAGATAAAATATTAAAAGCGGCTGTTATAGGCCATCCGATTGGGCATAGTAAATCGCCCCTTATTCATGGTACCTGGCTGGAGGCTTATGGGATCAAAGGATCCTATGAGGCTATAGATATTATGCCAGGCGATCTTGAGAGAGATGTCAGTGGCCTGATTGAAAAGGGTTTTTCCGGGTTTAATGTGACGATTCCGCATAAGGAGGCGATCATTCCATTGTGTCATGACGTTGATGATACGGTGCGTGCCATTGGCGCGGCGAATACGATTGTTATCAAAGAAGGTAAGCTGTATGGCACAAATACGGATGCCTTTGGGTTTTTACAAAATATCAAAGAAGCTGCACCGGATTTTGATTTTACGGCCGGTCCGGCACTGGTGCTGGGTGCAGGGGGCGCGTCACGTGCTATCATTTATGCGCTGAAGAGTGCCGGTGTGCCAAAGGTTATCGTGGCGAACCGCACAAAAGAAAAAGCTGAAAAACTAGCCCGGGAATTTGGTGCGGAGGTGTGCGATTGGGATAGGCGGACGGCGTATCTTTCCGATCTGAATTTGCTTGTTAACACGACAAGCCTCGGTATGACGGGCCGTGATCCTTTAGATATGGATCTTTCTGCTTTACCAGAAAATGCGCTGGTGAATGATGTTGTTTATGCTCCCCTTTATACAGGCTTGTTGCAGCAGGCGCAGGAGAGGGGGAATCCGGTTGTCACTGGCATTGGCATGCTGATTCATCAAGCCCGTCCGGCCTTTGAACGCTGGTTTGGTGTTATGCCGGCGGTCACGGAAACGTTGATAGAAAAGGTTCTTAAATGATCGTGCTTGGTCTGACAGGCTCTATTGGTATGGGAAAATCTACCGCATCAAATATGTTGCGTTATCTGAATGTACCTGTGTCTGATGCTGACGAAATTGTGCACGGTCTTCTTTCTCCCAAAGGGGAGGTGATGACTGTTGTTGCGCAAACATTCCCCGAATGCTGGAATAAGAAAAAGCGCGCTATTGATCGTAAAATTCTGGGTCAGATAGTTTTTGAAGATGCAGCAAAAAGAGAAAAACTTGAACAGATTATTCATCCTTTTGTTCAATTACATGAAAGCCAGTTTCTAAAAAAATGCAAAAGACTGGGCAGAGATATAGCTGTGCTGGATATTCCTTTATTGTTTGAAACACAGGCAGAGCGGCGGGTTGACTATACAATCGTTGTAACAGCCCCATTTTTTGTGCAGGCCCAGCGCGTCCTCTCCAGACCTTTTATGAGCCTTGAAAAGTTTAACGCGATACTGGATCGGCAACTATCCGATCAGGAAAAAAGAATGCGGGCGGATTTTGTCGTTCATACCAGCATGGGACGATATAAAACCATGCAGCAATTAAAGAGCATTATTAAAACAGTAACGAATACAAAACAAAAAGCCTATGAAGCGTGAAATAGTTCTGGATACAGAAACAACAGGTATGGACCCGAGTGAAGGGGACCGGATTATTGAGATTGGTTGTGTTGAGCTGATTAATCACCTGCCAACTGGAAAAACGTGGCATGAATATATTAACCCTGAACGGGATGTACCGGCAGAAGCTGTCGCTGTTCACGGGCTGACAGAAGAGTTTTTAAAGGATAAACCACTTTTTGGCGAAATTACCGGCAGCTTCCTTGATTTTATTGAAGGCGCAACGCTGGTTATTCATAATGCAGAATTTGATATGAAATTTCTGAATGCCGAGCTGAGAGCATTTGGTTTTCCTTCTATCAGTATGAAAGATGTTATTGATACTTTGGCTATGGCCCGTCAAAAGTTTCCCGGTTCTCCTGCGAATCTGGATGCGCTTTGTCGTCGTTTTAGCATTGATAACTCAAACCGTACCTTACATGGTGCGCTTTTAGACTCTGAGCTTTTGGCAGAAGTGTATCTTGAATTGCTGGGGGGCAGACAAAGAGGTTTAAGTCTCGCAGAAACAGAAGCCTCCCAGAAAACTTTATCAGAGGCACAAAGCACAACGGTTAAACGAAACTATAGGAAACCCCGCATATACAAAGTGCCTCAAGAAGAACTTGAGGCACATCAAAAATTGCTCGAAGCACTAAACGACCCGTTATGGAAGAAAACGGGTCAGAATTAAAAAGTTAATTTTTTTCTGCTTCAGCAAACTGGTCAAGATACATTTTGTGAAAATCAACCGGATTCAGAAGAAGGGGCGGAAAGCCACCTTGCTGCGTAATATCTGCTAAAACCTGACGTGCGAAAGGAAAGGCCAGACGCGGTACTTCAATCATCAAAACCGGATGATGATGTTTCTCGGGCACATTTGGCAGGGATACGGTCATGCCGTATTCTACTTCTGCAATAAAGGCGACGGAGTCTTTGCGATTTGCTCTCGCAGAAAGTTTTAATGCGACTTCATACAGGTTTTCTATATTGTCTTCTTCCAGTTTTGCCGCATCCATACTGATATTGATGTCCATCTGTGGTGGTTCCTGACCGGCACGCAAGGAGTTTGGTGCTTGCGGATTTTCAAAGGACAGGTCCTTTACGTATTGCGCATGGACTACAACAGGCAGGTTTTGAGCGGCTTGTTCGGGGTTTGTTTTTTCTTCAGTCATTATCATACTTTCATTTACAAAATTTCCTACCACTGCCTCTAACACGAAAAGAACTCTTTCTCAAGGGTTCCCATTCTTTGTGCTACAAAATGACAGGCATAAGTAAATGCGGATATCCCGGAGGGGTATTGATGCGCTTGTCGTTTTAAAATACACTGTATAGGTGTGTTTTTTAATTTTCGGCCATCTCTAAATGACAGGAGAAGATATTATGAAGAAAAGCGAATTGTTAAAAATTGTGCAGGATAAAGGCTGGGATGGCATGCTGGAGTCTATGCCCTGTGAGATAGGAAAAGCAGGTGATCCTTGTGAATCTCAGAAAAATGCGGTGAAAATTGCGTGCAGGAATAGCGATCCGCTAAATCTGGATAAAACATGCTCAGATGCGCTGGACGATCTTTCTGATTGTATGGATGAGCATTATAATTGAATAAATATAACAGACAGGCCCCTTTAAAGGGGCTTGTCATTGTTGTTGTTGTTATTGTCGTTTTCTTCCACATGCTGACATTCGCCATCAATGACATTTGGATCGCTTAGTCCGGTATGTTCAAAGCCCATGTGAATATGCGTTTGCATTTTGACCTGTTTCTTTAGAAAATTTTGTAAAAAACGTCTAAAAGGGGGCGTAAACAGCAAAAAACCGATTATATCTGTCAAAAACCCAGGTGTAAGGAGCAAAGTACCGGCTGCGACAAGACAAAAACCATCAAACAATTCATCGGTTGGCAAATGATTCTGTGAAAAGGAGGTTCTAATGGAGGTCAGCGTTTGCAGGCCTTGGTAGCGCAACAGTGCGCTGCCTATGAGCGCAGTCAGAATACATAAGCTAAAGGTCCAGAAAAAACCGATATATCCGCCAACCGTGACAAGCGTGGTGATTTCTATTAGAGGAATAAAAAGAAAGATTAGAAAAATAATCATTGTCTATCTCTGTTAAGGATGAATGTATATATGATATACTGTTCGGGTTGATAAATAGAAAGGGTAAATGAGCGTGCCGGCTGATATTTTATTATTTGCAATCGTTGCGGCAGTTTTGGTTTTTTGGTTACGTAACACCATTGGGACCCGTCACGGGGATGAACGTGAGCGGCCTGGTTTTCTTGCCATGGAAGACGTACAAAACAAAGAGTCCACAAAAGAAACCGGATTTTCTACAGGGGTTGATCTATCAGCTTTTGTGAGTGAAGAAAACCTGCATGCGGTTGGAGCCGGTCTTGCGGCTATTGCGCGTGCTGACCGGTCCTTTGATATAGCTGTCTTCATAGAAAATGCGAAAGATGCTTTCGCCATCATTGTGGAAGCTTTTGCTTCGGGTGATCGTGATACATTAAAAAATCTCTTGAGTGAGGATGTATACAAGGCCTTTGATAAGGCGATCTTAGATCGGACGGATCGTGGTGAAACCGTTGAAACGGAAATACACGCTGTTCGTAAAGCGGATCTTATTGAAGCGACGCTCGTAGATCGAATAGCGTATCTGACAATACGTTTTACAGCGGATGAGACATGCGTCATCAAGGATAGCGAACAAAACATAATGTCAGGCGATCCGGATCGCATTACAGAAATGGTTGATGTATGGGTGTTTGGCCGTGATGTGAAGTCTGCAGATCTGACATGGTTTCTGTTTGAAACCAGAGACGATCAGCCAGAAGAACATAAGACACCTATGCCCGAAGCCAGAACATAAAAAAATAGGGCATAAATGAAAAAATCCTTTTTTGTCTTTTGCGTATGTTTACTTCTTACAGCCTGTACAGGAACGCCAAAAGAAGAAGCTCTGTCATTAAAGCCGGCTTCTTTTAAAGCCTTGTCCGGCTGGGAAGAGGATAATCATGACGATGCCTTAAAAGCATTTCTGCTCTCTTGTGACCGTATCCTGAAAAAAGAGGAATCTTCATCTTTTGGCCCGGATAAATGGGCTGGTCAATATCGTGACTGGCAAGATGTGTGCAAGAAGGCACAAAGGGCTGGGCCGGCTAAATTGTTTTTTGAACAAAACTTTAAGCCTTATAAAATTTTATCCGGGCAGGGGAAAGAGGGCTTGTTTACGGGATATTATGAAGCGTCCTTAAAAGGCTCATACAAAAAGCATGGCCCCTATCAATATCCTTTATATGCCAGACCGCAGGATCTGATTACGGTTGATCTCGGTGCGTTCAGAGAAGATCTGCGTGGCCGCCGTATTGCAGGACGTGTTATAAACGGTGCATTAGAACCTTATGAAACCCGTGAGGGGATTGATCAGAAAAAGCGGGGCGTGCCGCTTGTCTGGGTGGATAGTGCCATAGATGCCTTTTTCCTCCATATCCAGGGGTCAGGCCGGGTTATTCTTGAGGATGGTTCATCCATAAGGGTGGGATATGCCGGGCAAAATGGACATCCTTATTATGCGATTGGCAGAGAGCTGGTAAAGCGTAGTTACTTGAAAAAGGAAAACGTAAGCATGCAATCCATACGGGCATGGCTGGAAGAAAATCCAGACAAAGCGGATGAGATTATGAACACTAATAAATCATATGTTTTCTTTAAAATCCTTGAAGAAAAAGAAGGACCGCTTGGTGGAGAGGGGCTGCCTTTGACAGCAGGCCGTTCTTTGGCGATAGACCGCTCTTTGATCCCCTATGGTGTGCCTGTATGGCTAAATACCAAAGAGCCTGCGATTAAACGCCTTATGATTGCTCAGGATACCGGCGGGGCTATTCGCGGGCCCGTCCGTGGCGATGTTTTCTTTGGCTATGGCGCAGAGGCGGAAAAACAGGCCGGTGAAATGAAGGCGAAAGGGCATTACTGGTTCCTGTTGCCGGAATTCGCAAAAGACTGAGCATGCTTAATTAAGGAACCCTCTGTTTTATACCGGATAACTATTTTATTGTTGTCCCGAAAGTGCAATTTATCTTATAATCGGCTCCTTTCTATAATACGGTAATAGAGGTAACTTTCGTGGTGGAGAATTTTCAAAAAGCGGATGCGGCATGTCAGGCATCTACGTGTGCTACAGAACTAAGATCGGAAACACTGGACCGAATTGATGCACTGCTTGTCGCGCATGAGCGAGATGGTCTGAATCGCGGTCTCTATAACTTGGAAGAATTACGTTATATTCGTGTATATTTACAAGAACTGGCCGCATGGTTGGCAGAGAATAAACCTGCTTTTTTACAGGATACGGACACATGTTATACATGCCATAACCGTTTTAATGAAAAGACTGTCTTGTGTATCGCCTATCCTGATCATGTGATCACGGAAGAAGGCGGTAAACCGGCTGTCGCATTGTGTGATTTTTTTAATGATACGTTGGCGGGTCTGTATTCTCACCTGCATATCTTGCCTCATTTTCCGAGCCCGATGATCCATGAAGATACTAAAGGGCCGGCCAGCCGTGCGGATGGCGGGTTTGAAGCGATGAGCTATAAAATGGCTCCTTCCTATGGGGTGCCGGCAGATTTGATGAACGTCCGCGCCGATCTTATGTTTGATTTTGTGCTGAACCATCTTTCCGTAAAGAGTGGCTTATTCCAGCGTTTTCTTGAAAATGAAGAAGGATATGAAGATTTCTTTGTTACCATTCCCGAAGATAAGCTGGATTCACTGGATTTGACGCCTGTGTTTCGTCCGCGGGAGCATGATCCTATCATTCCTTATACCAATAAGGCCGGGGAGACAAAGAATGTCTGGTGCACTTTTAGTGGAACACAAGCCGATATCAATATTAAAGATTATCGTGTCTTCTGTATGCTGATGGAAGCTCTCGTTAAGGATTTTATAGGACAAGGCGCAAGCTGGGTACGTCTGGATGCTATTGGCTATCTGGTTAAAATGCTTGGTGTACGTAATCGTGAAGCTTTAACAGATTGTTTCGGTATTGAAGAAACACACAATATTCTAAAAGCGATGCGGGCGTTCTTATGTGATGTGGCCCCTTCCGTTACACTTGTGCCAGAGGTTAATGCCATACAATCCGTTATCCAGACCTATTATGGTACAGATAATGATGAAGGACATCTGGTCTATGAGTTCTCGTCTGCGCCACTTTCCTTGTTTAGTATCTATCATGAAGATGCGGCAGCTATTCTTGAATGGGCAAAAGAACGTCTGGAAAACCCCGAATGTATTGGGCTGGCTTTCACAAATACGCATGATGGCATTGGTGTCCTGCCAATGGGAGACGTAGCAGCGTTGCCTGATGGCACGGAGGCTTTGCAATTTCTAATTCACCAGATTGAGCGACGCGGTGGCGGCGTCAATTACAAGACCAAGATAGTAAATGATGAAACAATGCGTGTGCCTTACGAAGCGTGTATTTCATGGATGCAGGCGATTTTAACACCGCCAGAAACGGCTGCGGTAAAAGGCAGTCGTATGACACCGGAAGAATTAGATTTGATTGTTGACCGGTTTATGGCGTCACAGTCCTTTATTTATACAGCCCCGCATTGTGTGCCAGCCGATTATATGGGCGTGGTGACAAGTTTGCTCAATGATGATGAGACATACGAACTAACCGGACACCGCAGAAATAAAAACCGTGGACTGGTTGATGTACCGGCTTTCAAAAAAGCGCTGAACAACCCGGAAACGGATTACGAATTACTGCGTCAGAAAGTTTTTAACCGCAAAAAAGAAATGATTGAAGCACGACAAAGTTCTCCGGCCTTTAGTCCTTATGCGGCCTGTGATGTAGATATCGTCACGGTTGAAGGTGCAGAAAATGGTGCACGGCCTGTTTATTCTGTGCTGCGTCATAGCCCGCATTGTCAGGAAAAAATTATTGCACTGACCAATTGTACAAAAGAGCCGCAAACAGCCTTTATCTCTCGTGCCGCTTTATACGATTCCGGATTCTCCGATGCGTTCAAGGGGAAAGACGATACACTAATTATGGAAGATATACTGAGCGGTACTGGTCACGAAATTAATTTGTACGGGCTTACCGTCAAATTGGCACCGTATCAGGTATGCTGGCTTAAAATATAAGCGGTCTAGGTTGTATTAACCGTGATTATGATAACTTATACTAATGCTAAAAAGTCATAAGAATCAACTTTCTTAGGCTAGGTTTTCAATATATACTCCACTATTATCTTTTGTCGCGTACCGGGATTAATCTCCTATCTCTGAGTGTATTAATATTTTTTTCAAACTGTTGTGGGAAGAGGAGGGCGGTTATGTCATCAAGCGCAGCAAGGAATGTCCTGAATTTAGATTCTAAAAATTCAATTAGAAAAAGATCCGGCGAAATGCTTGATATATTGGTAGCCCTTGACAGGTCAAATGCAACCATTGAATTCAAGATGGATGGAACGGTTATTACAGCAAATCATAATTTTTTGAGTGTGCTGGGCTATACGTTGGACGAAATAAAAGGCAAACATCATAGTATGTTTGTTCCTCAAGAGCTTCTTGATCAAGATGGGGGGCGTCATTATGCGGATTTTTGGGCGACGCTAAATCGCGGTGAATTTCTGGCACAACAGTTTAAGCGTATTGGTAAAGGCGGTAAAGAAGTCTGGATTGAAGCCTCTTATAACCCTATTATTGGTAAAAATGGTAAGCCTTATAAAGTCGTGAAATATGCGACCGATATTACGACAGAAAGTCTTGAAAATGCAGAAATGCATGGAATAATCGATGCGATAAATCGTTCTCAGGCTGTTATTTCTTTCAAGATGGATGGTACGATCATTGATGCTAATGAAAATTTTTTGAGTGTGCTGGGCTATACGTTGGATGAAATAAAAGGCAAACATCATAGTATGTTTGTTCCTCAAGAGCTTCTTGATCAGGATGGGGGGCGTCATTATGCGGATTTTTGGGCGACGCTAAATCGCGGTGAATTTTTGGCACAACAGTTTAAGCGTACTAGCAAAAGTGGTAAGGAAGTCTGGATTGAAGCCTCTTATAACCCTATCCTTGATATGAATGGTAAGCCGTTCAAAGTAACAAAATTTGCAACCGATTTGACGCCTCGTAAGGAAGAGAATCGTGCTCTGGCAGATGATTTTGAATCTAATGTTCAGGGGTTAGTTAGTGCAGTGGCTTCTGCTGCAACAGAGATGCAAAGTACAGCTCAGAATCTTGCGGCGTCGGCAGAAGAAACAAGCCATCAGGCTCAAACCGTTTCTGCTGCGACGGAAGAGCTTTCGGCCTCGGTTAATGAAATATCGGGCCAAGTGACTAACTCGGTTAGAATCGTTGGTGAAGCGGTTGAAGAGGCTAAGAGATCCGAAGCACTTGTGTCTAATCTGGTGGAAGTGGCTGGGAAAATCGGTGAGGTTACGGCACTGATTTCTGATATTGCGGATCAAACGAATCTGTTGGCATTAAATGCAACAATTGAGGCCGCGCGTGCGGGAGAGGCAGGGAAAGGATTTGCTGTTGTTGCCGCTGAGGTTAAATCTCTTGCGGCTGAAACAGCAAAAGCTACCGAAGAAATAGAAGCGCAAGTCGGAGATATTCAGGAAGTTAGTCGCACAACGGCTGATGCTATTAATAAGATTACGCATGTGATCGGTGAGGTGAACGAAATAAGCACGGCTATTTCCGGCGCTATTGAGGAGCAATCTGCTGCGACAAGGGAAGTCTCTTCTAATATTTCCGGTGTGCAGGTTGCAGCTAATGAAACAGGGGAGTCTTCAAATATCATGTTAAGTGTTGCAGAAGATTTATCCCAAAAATCAGAAGAACTGCAAACGCGCGTTGTAGGCTTTTTAGAAAAAGTCAGGACGATGTAATGATGTAATATTGCCTCCTATAGAAGCCTTTCGCAAAAATCAAAAAACAAGCCCTTTCGCGGAAGGGTTCTATACTAATAAAAATATCCGTAAGTCATTTACATTTGTGTATGTGGGGCCGGGTGCAATATGATCGCCGAGTGTGTAAAAAAAGCTGTAGGAATCGTTGTTCTTCAGAAAACTTTTTGCATTCAGTTGCTGATCTTTTGCACGTCTTAGTGTTGTTGGCGCAATAAAAGCCCCTGCATTTTCAACATTGCCGTCAATGCCATCTGTATCACAGGATAGTGCATAAACGCCATCTACACCATCTAAAGCCAGTGCACTGGCCAGCATAAACTGTGTATTGGGGCCGCCTTTACCATTGCCGGTTATTTTGACTGTTGTTTCACCGCCTGATAACAAGGCACAGGGCCGTTTAAAGGGCTGTGCATGGCGTAAAATCTGTTTGACGATTGCAGTATGGAATCCGGCAGATTCGTTCGTATCTCCTTCTATCTCACTTGAGAGGATAAACGGGGTAAAGCCTTGTGCTTCAAGATATTGCGCAGCTGTTTCCAAGGTTTTTTGTGGCGTGGCAATTAAGTGATATGCTGTTTTTTCGAATAACGCATCATCCGTTTTTGGTGTTTCATTTGCAGGATCATTTAAGTGAGAGAGAATGGCTGTGTCTACCTCCAGCCCATATTTTTCAATTACAGCTTGTGCATCAGCCAGTGTCGTAGGATCGCCTACAGTTGGTCCTGAGGCAATTGTGGAGGGATCATCCCCTGCTACGTCTGAAATAGCCAGCGTTATGAGTTTTGCAGGCATGGCAGCTTGTGCCAGTTTTCCGCCAAAGGCACGGTTTAAGTGTTTGCGGACGGTGTTGATCTCATGAATATTAGCACCGCAGGCCAGCAGTGCTTTGTTCAAGGCCTGAATACTACCAAAATCCAGCCCGTTTGCCGGACAGGTCAGAAGTGAAGATCCGCCGCCGGATAATAAACAAACAACCAGATCATCTGCTGTTACAGGATCAAGAAAAGCCAGCATTTCTTCTGCGGCCTTCATTCCGGCTTCATCCGGGACAGGATGGGCGGCTTCACGCACTGTAATATGTTTTGTCGGCACGTTGTGGCCATAGCGCGTAATGACCAGACCTTCCAGCGCGATATCTCCCAGCGCTTCTTCCCACAGTGTTTCAAAAACCTGCGCCATCTTTGCTGCGGCCTTTCCTGCGCCAATGACATAGGTTTTGCCCAAAGGTTTTTCAGGCAAATAGGGTGCGAGACAAGCCTCCGGCACGGCTGTTTTAACACCTGCGTCAAAAGCACCAAGCAGTATTTCTTTATAATACTGATCTTTATTGTTTTTCATTTTCATACTCTTTATTTCACTCTTATAGGGCCAAGCGGTTCTCCGCCCAGAATATGTACGTGGAAATGAGGGATTTCGCCAGCATGTGGACCTGTGTTTGCAACTGTGCGATATCCGCCCTCTAGCAGTCCTTGCTGTGAGGCGATTAAAGAAAGGGTTTTATAGAATTTGACAATTTCTTCCTGAGGGGCTTTTTCTACAAAGTCGGCCTGAGACATGTAAGGGCCTTTTGGTATGACGAGTACGTGGATGGGTGCTACGGGGCTTATGTCTGTGAAGGCGAGTGTCTGTGTATCTTCATATACCTTGTTGCATGGGATCTCGCCGCGCAGAATTTTGGCAAAAATATTGTTTTCATCATATTGGCTCATCGTTTTTATCCTTTTTTCGGAAATACTGTACTTTTGTTAAGTTTTATGATATGAATCTTACCCATACTAAAAAAAGACCAATTTGTAAATCCGGGGGGACTTTACATGTTACGCAAAGGGTATTGGGTGGAGTGTATTCCAGTTAATGGGAACCTCCAACAGGAGGCTGATGGGCTTTCTTATACGGCATCTGCCGCATCTTTTCCAGATGTATGTGCACACGCATCATCACCAGATAAAGCGATTGAGGCCCTTCGATCTAAACTTAACAGACTAAAAGAACAGTATGAGGCTGAGGGCGAGGTTTTTCCTGCGCTGGATAATCCTTTAGAGCCATCGCACAGGCACAGGCGTGTCTATGGCTGGATTTCTGTATATATGAAGGTTGAAGAGTTTAGCGAATGTGAGTGAATTTATAGTCATTTAGAAATAGAATCGACACATATGGGACCCTCTGCAAAAGGTCCGATTATTGCTTTCCCCGTGAAAACGGGGATCTTTAACGCATTGTTTTTGAAAGATTCCCGCTGGAGTTTACCCCTGCGAAAGCAGGGGCGGGAAAAGCAAAGGAGCGTATTTTTTGACTTTTGCAGTGGCTTCTATAAAAAAGTTACTGACTGGCAAGGATTTGGTAATAAGCGTTTATGGTACCGGAGTCTGATTGTATGCATAAAGCCGGATAGCCTTCACAGCTTGGGCATTCTACTATATCAAAATCACCGTTTGCGGCTCCACCAAATGTAGAATCGACTAACCGGCTACTCAGATCCGGTCCTACAATTTTAGGAATGGTGGAAGAACCTGTAATGATTTCATTTATTTTTGCGCATACTCGTTCATTAATTTGCCAGGCGGTGAAAATGATGTCTTCTGCGCTGCTTTCTGTCCACTCCACGCTATTGAAGCGTCCAATATAAAACGCTGCAGGGGGTGTGGGTGTGGTTTCAGCCTTGTAATTATCCGGTATTTGTTTAGGGGATAGCCCTCCACCATCAGGGTGATATACTTTATTAATATCAGAGCCTGTCTCAAAAGCGGCATCAGACGGTAGAATAAAATCTATATCATCAATCATGGTACCTGAAATAGTCATCTGATCGATGGTGCGTTGCGCAGCGGCAGCATACTGGATGATGTTGTTGGCATAGATTTCTATCTTGGCATCATCAAGTTCGCCTGCTGTGCTATCGCCTTCCTGACCGCGCGAGAGCACAAGAGTCAGGGCGGCGAACAACACAACAGCCAGCAAAACATAGACAAAAGCATTCCCGGCTTCAGTCTTATTGGTTTTATCTGGATATTTCATGGCAAGGTCACTTTGTCATATTAAGCTATTGGGCAGTCAACCTTTGATGTAAGGTCAGAGGCAATAGGCTCATCATCAAGCATTTCGATCATACCGGAAGGTTGGACCGCAAAATTTGCGATAAACAAGGCGTTTGAATAATATACAACAGCATCACATAAGTAGTGGCCCTGTTCGTTTCTGCCTTCATAAGAGGCCGGCCGTATGACATTTTCGATAACCGATCTTGTTTTATCGTCCATATGTTTTGGCATGTTCTGATCTTCCAGATTTTCAGCAATCAGGAACGGCCCTTCTTCTCCCCGAACGAAAAAGCAGAAGAAGCGTAAATAATCAAGCACGTTCTCTTCTGTGATTTTAACGGGTGCTTTGGCATTAACTTCGTGAATAGGCGGTGATGTCCCATTTAAACGATAGAGGCTGCCACGGTCGGTTAGGTAGTAGATTGTAAGTTTCGGATTGCCCCAGCTCTGGTCGCGTATGCGGATCAGTGCGACCTGATCATAGAAGGGCAGGGCACGCCAGCTTACTTCCGATGTTTCGCTTGATACACGATACTTCCCATCTACTGGATTAACCTGTCCCAGAAAACCCGTCAGCTCGTCACCCTGCACAGGATTCCAATTATTATCTTCGTACATTTAAACCCTACTTTTCCCAAAGTTTTATCTTTACAATTCCAGTGTAACATCATGCCAGACTTTGAAAAAGGCGCAAGTCTTTAATGTAAAAGCATTATAATTTTATTTTTCATTTTTATTGACAGAAAGCCTGTATTTCTCTATATACTCCCTCTTCGCAGATGAAGTTTTATTACAGGATACGGAGTATTAAACGATGAAACGCACATTTCAACCAAGCAGACTGGTGCGTAAACGCCGTCACGGCTTTCGGTCACGTATGGCAACTAAAAATGGCCGTCTGGTTATAGCACGTCGCCGCCAAAAAGGCCGTAAACGCCTTTCAGCATAGGTTTTATGAGGCCTGAAAATGCAGGCAATCGAAAAAAATTCAAAAAAGCTGGACCGCATCAAGAATCGGTCCGGCTTTTTGTCTGTGCAGAAAAGCGGGGAAAAATGGATTGGAAAAACCCTGATTCTCCAAATAAAATTGAATGGTTCAGAGAAAAGCCGTGTCGGCTTTACAATCACCAAAAAAATATATCCCCTTGCTGTTGATCGAAATCGTGTAAAAAGGCGTTTACGGGCTATTTCACAGGAAATTTTGCCAACCATGGGCAAAAGTGGTGTAGATTATGTTCTGATCGGGCGCAAGGAGTCACTTACCGCGCCTTTTGATGTTATTAAAAAGGAATTGATCTGGTGTTTAAAACGCCTTGATCTTCTCCGGGACAATTGAGATATGACCTTATTAGCAAAAATAATCAGGCAGCCTGTTATATGGTACCGCTATCTTATATCTCCTTTGCTGGGACAGAATTGCCGCTATCTTCCGACATGTTCGGCCTATACGTTGGAAGCCCTGGAAAAACATGGCGGGTTGAAAGGCCTGTATCTTGGCATCTCAAGGATCTTAAGATGTCATCCCTGGTCCTCACGTCATGGCTATGATCCTGTGCCAGAACAGTTTGCGTGGGGCGATTTAATGCGTTATAAACGGGACACAAAATCCACAAGAGTACAGAAATAATGAGCTTTAAACAAAATATGCCACCTGGAAAATCAGATCTGGACGATACAAAAAATCTGATCCTCTTTTTTATCCTTTCAGCCATCATTTATATTGCGCTGGATAGTTTTATTCTTCGCCCGGCGCGTCTTGCACAAGAACAGGTCAAAAAAGAACAACGTGCTGAAATTGCACAAAATGCTGCAGTGAATGATCCGGTTCTGGTTGTCCGTGATGTGAATGAAGTGCTCCAGGAATCGCCGCGTGTAGATATTCACAATGATGTTCTTATGGGCTCTGTGGCGACGGTTGGTAACCGGCTGGATGACATACGGTTATCCAATTATTATGAAACGCTGGAAAAGAAAAAACATGTGCGTCTTTTTGCACCGCCCGGTACAGAGTCCCCGCAATATGCAGAAGTCGGATGGCTTTCCACAGATGGAGATATAAAGCTTCCGGGTAAAGATACCAAATGGACAAGAGAACGATCAAAAGAGGGAGAAATCCTGCTGTCATGGGATAATGGACAGGGCCTGCTGTTTAAGAAGAAAATACTGCTGGATGATAAGTTTTTATTTAGTATCGACCAGACAGTTGAGAATAAAACAGGAAAGGCGGTCACGCTTTATCCGTATGGACTTGTTGCGCGTCATGGCGTGCCAAAAGATTTACAGGCCAGAGCGGTGCTGCATGAAGGTCCGATAGGTTATCTCGGGCATCATCTTGTGGAATATAAATATACAGCCCTTGCCACTGAAAAAGAATTTTCAGATACAGCAAATATGGGTTGGATTGGCATCACAGAAAAATACTGGTTCTCTGGCGTTATTCCAGAGCAGGGCGAAGCGTATAAATATCGCTTTGCTTACAAGGAACGGCCAAGCAATCCGACAAAAGGAATATACCAAACGGATATAACCGGACAGCCGCATGTCATTGCAGCCGGGGAAACCGGGAAAAGCACGATTAGTGTTTTTGTTGGCGTTAAAAAAATTGATGTTCTGGAAGAATATGAAGCACAACTTGGTATGCCGCATTTTGATCTCGTCATTGATTTTGGCTGGTTGTATTTTCTGACCCGGCCACTTCACTATGTTTTGGGTGTTTTATATGGGTTCTCCGGCAATTTTGGTGTGGCTATTATTTTGCTTACCATTTTGGTGCGTGGCTCGGTCTTCCCGCTTGCCAATGCGTCCTTTAAATCCTTTGCCAGAATGAAGCAGATTTCGCCGCAAATGACAGAACTGCGTGAAAAATATGCTGATGATAAAGCGCGTCTCCAGGAAGAAATTGTAAAGCTTTACGAAAAAGAAAAAGTAAATCCAATGGTAGGGTGTCTGCCTATTATCGTTCAGATACCTGTTTTCTTTGCGCTTTATAAGGTGATTTATATAGCGATTGAAATGCGTCATGCGCCATTTTTCGGTTGGATTCAGGATTTGTCAGCGCAAGATCCAACGTCTTTTTTGAATTTGTTTGGTCTTTTGCCTTACGAAGCACCGGATTTCTTGCGGATTGGCGCCTGGTCTTGTTTGATGCTGGTGTTTTTGCTGATTCAAAAGAAAATGAATCCGCCGCCTCAGGACCCGATACAAAAACAAATGATGACATTCTTTCCGTTTTTCATCACATATATTTTGTCCAGTTTCCCGTCCGGATTGGTTATTTACTGGACGTGCGGCAATATTCTTTCGGTTCTTCAGCAATACATTATCATGACTCGTATGGGGGTTCCTGTGTATCTCTTTAACCGCTCCAAATACGATGAATTGCTTGAAAAGCAAATTGATGAAGGCCCAGCGGTTCATCCCGGACTCGAGATGATAAGTGAAGAGGTTGAAGAAGCTTTGTTTGGCTCTGAGGAAGGGGAAAAGGGTGCAGCAAAACCGGTTTCTGCGCCTAAGCCCAAGAAGAAGAAAAAGAAAAAATAGAAACGTATGAAAGCAATTATCATTGGTGCCAGTTCAGGCATAGGAGAAGCTCTGGCTGTTAAACTGGCCGAAGAAGGTTATGAGCTTGGCTTAACGGCACGCAGATATGATCTTCTTGAAGGGCTTGCAAAAAAGATAAAAACTAAAACATTCATTGAAAAAATGGACGTTTCAGATTTTGATTCTGCCAGAATGTGTCTGAACAATCTTTTTATAAAAATGAAGGATATTGATCTTGTCATCATTTCCGCAGGCACAGGCCATATTAATGAATCGCTTGATTTCAAACCGGAACAGGAAACCATAGATGTTAATGTTACGGGGTTTGTTAATTTAGCCGATTGTGCGTATGCCTATTTTCAAAAAAGAGGTAGTGGACAGTTAGCAGGTATTTCTTCCATAGGCGCTTTACGTGGAAATCCGGTAGCACCGGCTTATAATGCGAGCAAAGCCTTTGTGTCAAATTATCTGGAAGGGCTGAAGGTAAAATCATATAAAGGTAAAGAAAATATTTTTATTACGGACATCAGGCCCGGCTTTGTGGATACAGCCATGGCAAAAGGAGAGGGGCTTTTCTGGGTTTCATCGCCGACTGTAGCAGCAGAGCAAATATATGATGGCATCCGAAAGAAGAAAAATGTGGCGTATATCACAAAACGCTGGTGGCTGATAGCTGTAGTAATGAGAGGTCTGCCTTTCTCTTTATTCCGAAAACTGTAATCATCTGGTTTGTATGGCATTAGCCATATCGAAAAAGTTTGACTTGGAGCCTCAGAATAGGTTTAAATAACGCCATGAAGGAAATGAGCATAACACTGCTACTACTGCTACGACTTACCAACCCTGGATGCTAACGGGTTGTGTTTTCCTTCGCCTTGCATTCAGGGCCTATATTTAAAAATTCTCAAAAGACATTACATTTAATTATTTTAAGACAGGAGCATTGGTAAGATGTCCGATAAAAATCGCGTATATATTTTTGATACAACGTTAAGAGATGGAGAACAATCGCCCGGTTGTTCTATGAATTTAGAAGAAAAAATCCGTATGGCCCGTATGCTGGACGATATGGGGGTTGATATTATTGAGGCCGGTTTCCCTATCGCATCAAAAGGAGACTTTGAGTCGGTAAAGCATATCTCGGAAAACGTAAAAAATGCCGTTGTGGCTGGTTTGGCCCGTGCTAAAGAAAAAGATATTGAAATGGCTGCCCAAGCTATCCAGCCTGCGGCAAAAGGTCGTATTCATACTTTCATTTCTACCAGTCCGCTTCACATGAAATACAAACTTCAAATGGAGCCGGAGGCTGTTCTTGACGCTATAGAAAAAAGCGTAACATTTGCCCGTAATTTTACGGATGATGTAGAATGGTCGGCTGAAGATGGCAGCCGTACAGAAGATGATTTCTTGTGTCAGTGTGTTGAAAGGGCCATAAAATGTGGTGCGAAGACAATTAACATTCCTGATACGGTTGGTTATGCGCTACCCGAAGATTTTGCGGCGCGCATAGAGATGCTCTTTGATCGTGTACCCAATATTGATAAAGTTATTATATCTGTGCACTGCCATAATGATTTGGGGCTGGGTGTTGCTAATTCTCTGGCTGGTATAAAAGCAGGCGCAAGGCAGGTTGAGTGTACAATTAATGGTATCGGTGAGCGTGCAGGTAATGCCGCTATGGAAGAGCTCGTTATGGCACTTAGAACACGTCACGATTCAATGCCCTATACCACAGGTATTAATACAACAATGATCACAAAAGCCTCTCGGACACTGTCTTCTATCACGGGCTTCAATGTTCAACCGAACAAGGCCATTGTTGGGGCGAATGCTTTTGCTCATGAAAGTGGTATTCATCAGGATGGTATGCTCAAGAATGCTGAGACATACGAAATCATGACTCCTGAATCTGTTGGCCTGACCAAGTCTACGCTTATTTTAGGGAAACATTCCGGCCGTCATGCCTTGAAAAATAAAATAAAAGAACTTGGTTATGCGCTGGGTGATAATGCGTTTGAGGATCTGTTTGATCGTTTCAAATCTCTGGCCGATCATAAAAAAGAGATTTTTGATGAAGATTTAGAGGCGTTGATTGAAGATGAGGCAGGTCGTGATAAAGATCATGTTCGCTTTGTATCGCTTCAGGTGCAGGCAGGCTCTAAAGGGCCGCAAACGGCGGAACTGGTTCTGAATGTCGAAGGTGAGAAGAAAACCGCTCATGCGGAAGGGAATGGTCCCGTTGATGCCATCTTCAAAACAATTCGGGCCATCTTCCCACATCCAGAAGCTCATTTGCAGCTATATCAGGTTCACGCTGTTACAGGTGGTACGGATGCACAGGCAAATGTTACCGTCCGTTTGGAAGAAAATGGGAAAAGCGTGAATGGGCAGGGTACGGATGCAGATACGTTGGTGGCCTCCTGCCGTGCCTATGTTCATGCGCTTAACAAGCTGATCGACAAACGTGAAAAGACAAAACCGGACGAAGATCGTGTGGCATAATGATAATAGTGTTATGCAAACGGGTAAGTCTTGACATTATGGCAATGCATGTATATAAGTGGTTGCATTCTACATATCTAATGTAGATAGTTCCCCACACACACGAACGGGCCACTGGAGAGTTTATCTCTTCAGTGGCTTTCTCTCTACAGTTTAGGAATAATACAAGAAATATGATCGCGCCTAAATAACTTACAAAGGAATGTGACAAAGGAATGTTGTCTTATCAGCACATATATCATGCAGGAAATCTGGCGGATGTTCACAAGCATGCTTTGCTGTGTTACATGCTTTCTTACCTCGTTCAGAAAGATAAACCGCTTTGTTATATTGAAACACATGCAGGCCGTGCCCTTTATGATCTGAATAGCGAAGAGGCTCTTAAAACCGGAGAGGCGACGGCTGGGATACAGTATCTCTTGCAGGCTGGCAAAATATCATCCGAAGAGCCGGCACCTTATGGTAATGCACTAAAAACATTACGGGAGAAGTACGGCATAAACACCTATCCGGGTTCTCCTTTATTTGCGGCGCACTTCTTAAGAAAACAAGACACTGCGCATATGGCGGAACTACACCCACAAGAAATAAAGCATTTACAAAACGCCTTAAAACATGTCAGCAGAAAAATGCACATACATCATGAAGATGGTTTTAAAATGGCGGATGCTATTATTCCCCCGACCCCACGGCGGGGCATTTTAATGATAGACCCGAGCTATGAAATCAAGAGCGAATATCAAAAAACGGCGCGTTTTATAGAAAAAATGCATAAAAAATGGCCTGTCGGCATTATAGCATTATGGTACCCTGTTCTTTCAGAAGGCTTGCATGTCCCTATGATTAAAGCACTAAAAGAAAACGACCTATGCGCCATACATCATGAAGTAAGCTTTAAAACGATAAAAAATCACCGACTACAGGGAAGTGGCATGTTTATCATAAACCCGCCATATAGAACGGAAGAACACTGTCGAATTATCGAAAAATTATTTTTTTAGTCTGTTGTTTTCCCGTTATCGCTGTTTTCTTTATTTTCTTTGAAAAGGGCCGTTTTGGCACCTTTTGCTGCGGCTTTGAGCGTTTCTTTTGTTGTCTCATCAAGCGTGGCTTTTTTAACGCTTTGAGACTCTCTGACTGGTTGCGGCACAGTCACAGGTGCTACAGGTGCTACAGGTGCCACAGGTGCCACAGGTGGTGGAGGCGTTTCTTGCAGAGGAGGTGGTGATGCCACTTCAGGCCCTTGTGGTTGTTGAGCTGTTGTTGCAGGCGGTGGCGTTGTTGCCTGTGCCTGTGCATCTGGTTTTTTGGCTGAGAAAAATCCCATAGGATTCCCATTACCTGCATCAGTTGCCTGTGCTGTGGGTTGCTGTTGTTGTACAGGCGGTGGTGCCACAGGTGCCGTAGAGACAGGCTGTTGCTGCGCCTGTTGCGCTGTTGCTGCGCCTTGTTGTACAGGCGGTGGTGCAGAAGAAGGCGGTTGAACAGTGCTTAATTGCTGTAGTGATGTTTCTTGCGTTAAAACTTCAGGATTTTGACTGGCATAAACATTGGCAAGAGCATGCATCCCACTATCAATTAATGCTGTATCCGGTACCGCTTTTCCTTTTTCGAAAGCCTCCAGTATAGCTTCGATTTCAGGTTCTGTTCGTAGTGCAACATCCGAACGCGCTGCGCTCCAGTTCTTATTAACCAGAAGATCCCGTAGTCTTGTGATGCTGCCACTGTGTTTTATGAGATGGTCTTCAGGTGGTGGCAATGCCATAAAACGTGTCACACGCATGGCTTTTGCATGGCCCGGATTAGAGTAAAAGATGAGCGTGTCCATCACTTCTTCACCGAATGTGACAACAGCCCGTCCTTCTTTAAAGCCCCTTAGCTCATTGTAATCGGCTTTGGAGCGGAGTTGAAGACCAGCTTGATAGGTGTCCATATAGCTATGTGTCAAACTGCCGGCTTCTGTCTGATAGCCTGATATTTCAGCCACAAAAGCTTGACCCACGGTTTTTTCAAAGAAGTCTTTCGTCTGGGTCGGATCTTCCAGTTTACCAAAAATTTTGATGTTACAGTTCGCTGTAATAGAACGAGCTTCCTCTTTTACCCTCTTTTCAAGGGCTGGCAAGTCCTGCGCGGAATAGATAAGGCAGAAACCAAGGGAACGTGCTTGCGCGGCCATCACAGCCATACCCTGTGCCGTATAGTAGCCGACCTCATCAAAGACGGTCATAAACGGCGTAGCGGAATGTGTGGGCTTGTTCTCAATTACGGTTGCGCTTTCGCCTTCTACATTGGCCCCGAGTGTAGATCCCATCATACCTTTCAAGGTTGCTGCCACGATTTTACCAAGGTTGGCAATTTCATCACTTGATTTTTCAAGGGCTGGAATCAACACGACAAGAACCCGGCGGTTAAGCACGACATCAACCATGTCTACGTCAGCCGCCTGTGTGTCAAAGATATAACCGTAATCATCACCAAGTGATTGCAAGGCACGTGTAAACTGCATAGACAGATAACCATGCTGTTGCCGACATGTTGTCGTATCCACCATCGGTTGATCAGGCCCCATCGGTTTTTCCCGGCCTTCATCGTCAAACGCATCATCTACATAGCCAGGTAATGTATCAAGATAGCCTTTGACACCGGTTCTAAGCTCTTCTGGTACAGATTCATCACGCGAGAGCTTAATCACATTGTTCAGGTTCAGATAATCGCGAATAACACTAACACTTAGCGGTATATCCTGATTATCACGTTTCCATGTCAAAGCAGGCATAAGAGAACTGATGAGGGATACGGCACGCTCTTTCCACATGGCGTTATCCCCTTCAGCTTCCGGCATAAGACTGACGAGCATGTTTGTCAGATAAGAGGCTGAACCGCTTGAAAACGGGTTCATCGTATTAGATGGCGCCCGCGCATCAGAGTTACCTGTCATATAGTTCAGAACGAGCAAATCATCATCACGGCCAAAACGGCGCACCATCGAAGACAAAGAAGACCAAAGATCCGTATCCGCTTTACCGTCGACATACACAAAGCCTGATCCCCAGGACAGTGCGTTTGTTACCATGGATTTCAACCCTTCCGTTTTACCGGAACCGGTTGTACCGAGATAAAGAACGTGGGTTCTGGCATCACTGTTGGAAAACCAGATTTCTTCCTTCGTGCTTTTGACATTCCCGAGATACAAAATACCTTTAGGTGTGCCATCGCCGCCCGGCCCGTCATCATTGGGATCGTTGTATGGTGCGCCTTGTGGAAGTTTGAACGGCAAACCACGCGGCTTTGCTTTTATCCAGAAGAAAAAAAGCACATATAAAATAAAGATCAAATCCGCCCAGGCATGCGCGTTAGGTGATATGTAGCCTGTGCCTATAAGAAGAGCTCCAAAAAAGAAAAGCGTAGCGGAAATTGCGGGTTCAAGAAGCGTTGTCGCTATCCGTTCCGTTAATGGACGAACATCCCGCAGCATGGCTGCATATGGATGGGCATTCTTGTTCTCTAAAACCATGGTTCTTTTTTGTCTCTAAATACTATGTGTTAACCGATTTACTATATCTCTTTATCGTTGGTTTAAAAAGTCATCGGCTGATAACGGTGTGCCAATACTGTTTTGAGGCGGTGTCTCGCTGATTTGAGACGGAAATTCATTATATGAAGGCCCTGATTTTACAAGCAAAAACAAAAGACCCAGAATAAGCAAGGCCGACAAAAAGAGAGCCAAAAGAATCGTTTTAAGCAGGCCAAATCTTTTTGGTGCAGGCGTTGATTGTGTCACAGCCATTGGCCCCACACTATGTGACATGGAGACATTGGTATGAGCCGGTGATGGTTGTGCTGGTACAGAAGATGCCTCTTCCATAGCTTTCGTAACATCCATAAGGGCTTTTACCGCCTCTTCTTTTGTTTCGAATAAAGCAATGTTGTCAGATTTGTTATCAGAGGCCCTCAGATGCAGAAAAAACCCGTTATCCGTATCGCTGTTCTTTCGCACTTCAAAAGCCGCAAGCGCTGCTTCTTCCAGCTTCATACGCCAGACAACCGGTGTTTCTGCCTCTGGGAAAGACAGAATAAGAACACCATCGACAATTTTAACACTGGATGTAAGATTTGAGGACATGGGTTTATACGCTTCCTTTTATTTTTTTGACGCTACGTTTCTTTTTAGCCGTTGAATAGTCGAGTGCTGGCACAGGCCGGGCAATACTTGATGCCATATAATTTGAGATAGACTGAACAGCATCACTAACTTTGGGTCTCGGAATAGGGCGGCTTGTCCTTTTTTCTGCCCTGTAATGAGATAGCGCGCCCAGTGCTTCCATATGGCACGCCTGACGTCCAAGATTGTTCAGTGGATACCACAAACTGCGATCATATCCACGAAGCCATAAAAATTGTGAAGGAGACAACACCCCTCCTTCTTCACGGGCTGTTTGCAAGGCACGTAACATGACAGTGTTTTGAAAAGCGTGTTGATTACACTTTGACAGTGTTTTTCCTGAGATATCTTTATTTCTAAGTATTTTTCTTGCTTTACGTACAAGTGCGGCATCGAGTTTAAGTCCGTTTTTAAAATCCCAACACTGGGCAAGCTTGCCCAACATATCATCAGCATCAGCTCTTTTTCTGGCGGCTTTTAAACAAAAGGCTGCCAAAAGCACCTGACGATGTGGCGGCAGTTTCATGACGCCGCGCCATGGTGGACCAAGCTGTTTTACAAAAACATTTGTGGCGACATCTCTATCCAGCTTGCCGTCCGGGATTGGCACACTATTAAAGGCAATCCATTCTTCTGGGCCAAGAGCCTCTGAGAAGAGAGGCAGTTCGGCCGGTACAGGAGAGCCCGGTGGGCGTACTGGCTGATCTGACGGATTAAATTTTACAAAAGGAAAAATAACAGGAAAATTAGGGGCCTGTGCTTTGATTAACCCGTCAATACCCATCTTTCTTCTGTATTGTGTTCCTGGTCCCCAAAAGAGAGACCAAAAGCCAAAAACAGCCAGCACGAGAGCAAACACAAGTCTGAACGGTGCCATAGCGACAGAAGAAATAATATACATGTTATGATCTGTCAGGTTTTGTTGTGCAATATTGGCAACCTGATCGTAGATCCCGTGGTAATTCATGGGAACACCATTAACATCTACGGTATAATCCTGCGTGGTCCAAAGAGAGGGAAGCCACATTTCAAGATAACGGACCCAGCGCACAGCATCTTTCACCCGGAATTCGTAATAATTCCAGAATATATAGAACAGGATCAAAAGGATACAAATGATAATAAACCATCCGAGCGCCTTATCTGAACCTTCACTACCTTCTGACAAAGTACCATCCCTCCTAATTGCACAAGGAACAAGCCGAGGCTATTATAACGCCGGCACAATAAAACACAGTCTATCTAATTTATCAAAAAAAAATAGTCAAAACCATTTCTTTAAGAAAGGTTTTCTTCTCTTGTTTTAAAAAGCAGTTTCAATGCGGACATCATAAAGGGGCTACACGACACTTAGTATTTTCTGTAAAGCCTTCTTAACAGACTGTCAGAGGGCGTTGTGTACCAGTCGGCCTTATAATACCACATTCTTTCTTCTTGTTCTGTATAAAGGACAAAGCGCGCTATGCTGCCAAGCATCAGAAAATAAGGATAGCCATCCATCGTTTCAATATGTTCTGCATCAGCCGCCCAGGGCTTGATTTCCAGAAACAAAATAGCGTCCTGTGTTCCTTCGGTTTGATGCTCAATATATTGGGCCTCCAGCTTTTCCATCGGAATAAACAGGAAATTTTCAATGCCATCCAGAACAAGAGCAATATTCATTTCTTTAAATTCGAATGGAAAATAGGGTCGTTCGCTGGCTGAGAAATCAATAAAGAGTCCATCTTGATTATATTTTTTACCTGCACGCACTTTGACAAGGCCAGTTAGTGTGATAATCGTGTTTTGCAAAGGGGTGTTTTGATATTTCTGACGTAGCTGTTCTGTTCTTTTTCTCAAGATCTCAGCTTTGTCTTCTTCTTTTGCTCTTTCATATTGCGTGGAAATTTTTGCCAGTTCCTCAAAATCGGGCTCTGCTCCTGTGAGTTTATAAAAAGTCATGGCAATTTCTTCTTTAGGCGTCGCCCTTGAATAAAAGCTGCTATGTTCTCCAGCCACAGCGGCACCGTAAGAAAACAGCAGTGTAACAACAAGAAGAAGTAAAAAAAACGGCGTGCGGTAATTCATTATTATCCCTTTTTTCATAGGAACAAGTATAAAGATAAAGAAAAGAATTTATACTAAAAAATTGATTCATTGCGCTATAAAGATAAGTATGATGACCGATCAGGAAAAAGAAGAAAGAAAAATCTCGGAAGAAGAAAAGGCTTTGTGGGCGTGTGTTGTAGAAGATATAGCCAAAAGCGAAACGCTGGTTGAGCGCGGATTAAGGCAATCAGCCTCCAGAATTGTTCTGGAGAATGATCTTGGTCAAAATCCGGCAGGAAAGAAAAAAAGCACATCGGCCATCTCCAGACAAGGAACCGCTGATATTGATCATAAAACGTATGAGCGTTTTAAGAAGGGGAAAATGCCCATAGAAGCCCGTCTTGACCTGCACGGCCTGACACAGGACAATGCTCATGAAACACTTTTGCCTTTTATTGAACAAGCCTATCAGTACGGCAAACGTATGATTCTTATCGTTACAGGCAAAGGTACACCCAAGGGTAAAGAAACGTCCCGGGCCTGGTATGAGCCAGAGCCAGGCATTTTGCGGCGTATGTTACCTGTTTGGCTTGAGAAAGAGCCACTCGGACAGTATGTGCTTAAATACACGCAGGCGCAGCGCAAAGACGGTGGCGATGGTGCTTTCTACGTGTTGTTAAAAAGAAAAAGATAGGAAAACAGGACTATATTTTCAAGGAACGTCATATGTTCGTTCAATAGATTGTGTAACAGTTTCGCCATTTGGCAGGACACGGGAAAGTCTGGCTGTACCTGTGTACGTACCTTTTTCAGCAAAGCCCCTGCAAACCCGGCGGCCTGCATATTGATAAAGCCTGGCTTTTGATTCTTCAACGGTTGTCGACCGATTAACAAAAACCGTGCCATTTGGATCACGGATTTCTATAAAGATAACATCGCCTGTTTCTACACCAAGAAAAGCGCCCCAGAATAGGAACTGTGCAGAGTGATCATTAGCATCCGTTCCTCTTTTTCCTTTTGGAATATCCTCGAAATTAGGTAAATCGCCGCTAAATCCGGCATCATAAATAGCAAAATGCGCTGGTTTTATGTCCCAAAGTGGTTTATCTGTGCTTTCTAGGCATCCTTGCCCAACTTTTTTGCCTGTAAAAGGGTCAAATCTGTCATCATGATGGATAAAAGTAACATGGAGATGCGGATGTTGTGTCATGCCGGACATGCCGATTTGCCCAATTTTCCGCCCTGCACGAACGGGCTCTCCTTTTTTTACCGTTATGGAACCGTTTTTCAGGTGACAATATTGTGTAAACCAACTGTCATTATGGCGAATTAATACACCATTGCCGCATTCTTTTTGTTCTTGTTGCATGCGTTCCCAGTCTGCTTCATTCGAAAAAAAATCCTTTTCACTATCACGTAATCCCACAACTACACCATCAGCCGCTGCCAGAACATTTACACCGGTTTCCATGGCCAGAATATCTTTAACAGCAAAATCCACGCCTTTGTGATCATCATAGGTTCTGTTCTGACAAAAAGAGCCTCGGGCTGTACCTTCTGTGCCATCAGTATCCGGCGTGTTCATAAGCCAGCAATCTTTATCGAGAGTACAATTCAAAGGGAATTGAAAAACAGGGGGCATGTTTATATCTCTATCTTCTGCCCGAACAGACGACATGAAGAAAAGGCACAGAAAAAATAAAAAGAGATGTTTTGACATCGTCAATAGAACCTTTGTGATAGTGGTCATGCTTACGTAAGAAGACCGGAAAACCGTGTTTTGGGCAAGATCTTTTAGTTCTTACCCATGCTTAATTTACACATAGTTCAATCTGTTACAGAAACAAATGTTAAGAAAAATGCATTATTTTTCATTTTGTGCTTTAAATTTTCAAAAAAATGAGTATCATCCCCGAGTTCTTGTTTATTAGCTAAAACTAAGCGATAATAAAGAGCCATTGAACTAAAGGGGTTGCCATTTTGCTCCTTGCCTTTAGATAAGGCGATAATTAAAGTGGACGGTATATATTAGATCGGTGATGCCGCAATAGCTCAGCTGGTAGAGCAGTTGATTTGTAATTAAAAGCTCTGTAGAGTTTCGCGGTTAGTTTCCAAGGGGTTACCATTTTGCCCCCGCCTCTAATAAGGCGATAATAAGGTGGAGGAAAATAGTAATGCCGCAATAGCTCAGTTGGTAGAGCAGTTGATTTGTAATCATCAGGTCCCGAGTTCGAATCTTGGTTGCGGCACCATTTTCCCCCTTTTGTAGGCTGTAAGTTCATTATTATAGCTTCATTATGTTGGGGTGTAGCCAAGCGGTAAGGCAACGGGTTTTGATCTCGTCATGCGCAGGTTCGAATCCTGCCACCCCAGCCATTTTTTCTTTTCATAAGCAATGAGTTAGTGGTGTGACCTCAGTATTATGAGGTTTTATTATGAACGAACCGTTGTAGCTCATGGCTAAGCGTATTGCATCGTTTCTGTATGGCGTTTGCTCTTCTGATTATCTGGTCACCAAAATTGTTATCACCAAAAGCCCCGCCTGCCCTGTCGATATCAAAGTTATGTTCATTTATAACTTTCCGTAAGTCTAAAATGCTAGTCAAAATCTCCAGTGGGAATAATGACATTAATTCCCAGTCATTAATGATAGGATCAAAATTAAGTTTAGCCTGTTCTTTAGTTTTATCATTTACCGAACCATTTGCAGCTTTGGTTGCTATTACAGTCCCTTGTACCATCTTTGCTCTGACTGCTAATAATCGGAAGTTTCTAGAGAGCACAACGGCGACATAATGCTGTTTTCTTATTTTCTGCTCTTTGTCTTCAGTTTTTTTGTGGCGGATCGGAAGATATGCTGTAAACCAAACCATAACTGCCGTACCTAAAGCAGCTATAATTGCTAATATTCCAGAAATTAGGGTTTGAAATTGATAAACACAAGTTAATGCATCAGTACATATAGAGATATTATTTAGCATGTTGGTTATTGTAGTGCTCTTGTTTGTAGGTTTAAACAGTAAACTGTAGGAGGTTGCTGTTTAGATTGTTATTTGTTGAGTGTTTGTCTCGTTCTTTAGCTTTTTTTCAAGAAGGCTTGCTTGAAAATCATTTACGTCAGAAACATAGGCTATAATTGCTTCTGATCTATGTAAATTTTCGGGTGTTATATCTTTAATAAAACTATTAAACCGTTCTTCTGTAATTTCCGTATGGGCAGGACTGAGGTCAATATTAAAAGCTGTTGTCTTTTTTTGCGGAGGATGTGATTTTTCTTCGTTTAAAGAGAATGTAGTTTCGTTTATCGCAGTAACTAGTCCATCATAAGCGCTTTGGAGTGCAGAAGGGTCGTTTGATGATAAAATGATATCGTCTACATAAACGCTAATCGCAATGGTTGCAGAAAGGGTTTTTCGTATAAATGAGCCTATACAAGACAGATCTAGGCATAAAGCAGCAAGCATTTGAGATTGGATAAAACCGTAGGGGAGGATAGAGGCTTTTGTTTCTTTACATTTAATGGTGCTCCATCCGGCAATGGTATCTGCCAATTTAAAAGGAAGCCCTGAATTCTTTAGTGATCGGATCACTTTAGATTTTGAAATACTGGGGAAAAAGCTCTTTAGATCAACCTTTGCAAAAAAAAGGTGCTCTTTATGTGTTTCTATAGCTGCAATGTGACCCCCAGATCTGAAATGAAAATAATAGTCTGGTGGCGCCCATCTTTCTAAAATTAAAGCAGTATATTCCTTACCTTTTTTACGGCATTCTTTTGTAGGCTCGTATATCCAACGATTTTGGGGTGTTTTAAAGCATAAATCATAATTATATGGCATGTTTCTTTTCTGGGTAGTCGCTAGCCAGACGGCTTATAAAGTATAAAAGCTTCAGGACACATAATGTCACTTTTAGAACCTTCTCAAACTTTTGCGTCTGGCCAGGGTTTTTGCGTTTTGAATTTCTCATTGGCAAAATCTCCTTTAAACGGCCTTCTGGCGTCCATGCAATACCGAAGTACTGCGAAGGTCTAGCGACCAAGAAGGAGTTACATATCATATATTCTACGGAACATACTCAGCAAAACCTAAAAGCAAAACGGCAAGTTCTTTTACAAACAGGGTTTCGCAAGGAGAGCCCTAATACCAGAAGGTGTTAATACGGTAACAATGTCAACCTATAGTGTCAAGCCCTAGGGGGGTTACCAAGAGGTCAAAGATCTCCAATCGAAAGGTCAGACTCAAAGGTATTTAGTACTTTGAATGAGAGGGCTTGCGGACTAACCCTGTATTTCTTTGCGAGGTTTTCAATGTGTGCGTCTAGGTTGGTACTGATATCAATATAGAGGTGGCCAATATCTCTTTTTATCATGGCAGTTGGCATCAGTAGTTCAGCAGCGAATTTATTTGCTTGTATTTCTATTAAATCTTCTCCGAGGGAAGATCTTTTGTCTCTGTTTAGTCTTACGCCAAAGCCTTTGTCTACGTGCACACCGCCCTTTAAAATGGGTGCGTGGAGGACCATATGCCCAATTTCGTGTGCTATGGTAAATCTTTTTCTGTTTTCGCTATGGCTTTCGTTTACTCCAATAATTACACCATCAGAGCTTAAGTAAATCATGCCACTATGGTCATCATCTGAAGTTTGCTCAATTACTCGTGCCCCAAGCTTTTCAGCAATCTTTTTAACAGGGATGTATGGGCGAGTAATGCCAAGTCTGTTTAGAAGCTTTTGAGCCTCTTTTTCTGGATTATGCATTTTTAGCCTGCTCTAATATGGCAGAAACCCAAGCTTCATCGTTTTTTGAAATTAGGTTTAGTGGAGTTGATTCCTGCTCAAAAAAATCTGTTTCGGGTAGTAAATCAGTGGGTGCAACATTTAAAAATTTAGAAAAAACAAAGAGTTGGTGAAGATATATTTTTTGTCTACCAGACTCGATGTTTGCAATAGAAGCTCGAGATAGGCCAACCTTGTCCGCTAGATCATCTTGAGTCATGTGCATGTCGTTTCGGAGTTCTTTTATCAATTTTCCGAATCGTTGATATGTTTTGTCAGTTTGCATATCCATATATGAATCCCTTTATAGAAAGAAGTCAATATCACAAACATACCATAGTTTGGTTTATAAACAATTAATATACAATAGTTTGTAAATTAGGCAAGCCTTTGTAATAGAACAAATAATAAAAAGACCCCTCCCTTTTTATGGGCTTAAATGTTTGTGAGATTATACATTAATGTATTTTTTTGCTTGCAGAAGAATCGTGTCTGTGCAATTTTATAATTGTTGCGTTGCAACTTTCTTAAAAACTTAAAACAGGGAGGACTTCACATGTCCAAGCGTAGAAATAATGAAGTAACAAGTAAAAGAGCTGCATCTGCGGCAGCCCGGGTACTTTGTGATCCGAAATCAAGCAAAGCAGCCAAGACAGCGGCTGCTTCTGCTTTAACTCAACGTCCAAATCGTAAGAAATAAAGGAGGCAAAAATGTCTGGGACAGATTTAGAAGAAAGCTCGAAGAGCGACCGTAGCGGCAAAAAAGAGAAAAAAGTAACTATTATTGTTGAGGGGGCTCCTCATGAGTGGCCTAAAAAACAAGAGATTTGCCACATAGATGTTGTAAGGCTTGAAGAGCCAAGCCCTGATCCGCAAACCACATATTCTGTGAAATATAAAAAAGGACGGGGTAATAGACCTGAAGGAATATTAGCTCCGGGTAGTTGCATAAAAGTGAAAGAAGGGATGGTGTTCAGTGTTTCAGAAACTGGTCAGTCATAATGATGACTTAGAGCGTCTGGTAGAGAAAGGATATGCGGTTGGCTTTGATAGCAATTATCTTGTTATCCGCGATATTCCTTATTTAGATGAAAACAAGCATTTGCAATGGGGAGCGATTGTTACAAAGCTTGTCTTTGTCGATCAGGACCATGTAACTCAAGACGATCATCAGGTTTTTTTCGCTGGCTCTGTTCCATATAACATAGATGGTACTCAAATTCAGAATCTTGGTGGGGGGCCTACAAGCCTTCCATTAAGTGATGCATGTGTGGATGTGGTTGTGGAGCGTAGTTTTTCAAACAAACCCAAGCAAGACGGAAAGTTTAAGGACTTCTTTGAAAAAATTGAGAGCTATGTAGCGATAATATCTGCTCCTGCAATCGATATGCATGATGTTACTCCTTATACGTTTAGGGTTCATAAAGATGTCGTCTCTGATTCTGTTTTTAAAATTCACGACACACTTACAAGCCGGGCTGAAATTACTGATCTCTCAGCTAAGTTTAAAGATGATGTTGTTGCCATAATTGGATTGGGCGGAACAGGGTCTTATGTTCTGGACTGTATCGTCAAAACACCTGTAAAAGAAATACGGGGATTTGACAGAAAACCGTATCGTGTACATAACGTTTTTCGTTCAGCAGGTAAATTTGATCCTGAAGAATTTGGGAAACCTAAAGCTGAAGTATATCAGAATCGTTACAGTAATTTTCGGAACAATCTCTTTCTTCAGTCCAAATATATAGATTTGTGGTCTGGCGATGATCTTGAAGGAGTAACTTTTGCGTTTGTTTGTGTTGATAACGGCCCGTCAAGAAGCGATATTTTTGATCTTCTTATTTCTAAGAAAATCCCTTTTATTGATGTAGGGATGGGGCTTAAACGTAAAAATGGAGGGCTGAATGGAATGTTACGTACGACTTATTATTCCGTCGATAAGGCTCAGAAAATGCGGGATATGGATTTATGTGATCTTTCCAGTAATCCAGACGATCTATATAAAACGAACATTCAAACAGGAGAGTTAAACTGCATGAATGCGTGTATGGCTGTTGTTAAATTTAAACAACTGCGAGGATTTTATGCTGAGGAAGACCAGTACTATAATCTTCTTCTGGAGGTTTGTGATTTAAAGGTAGTTGGTAGTTTTGATGAAGAAGATAATGAAAATGAAGCTGCAACGTGTCCAGTACATTCCTAAAGAGCTGGAGGCTGGTGTGCTGTATGTTTCAGAAGAATTTGGCGCAGTAGCTCATGTTTGCGCTTGTGGTTGTGGTGCTAAAATTAGAACTCCCTTGGGGCCTACAGAGTGGTTATTTGAAGAAACGCCAAAAGGACCAAGTCTATACCCTTCAATCGGAAACTGGCAGCAAAAATGTCAGTCTCACTATTGGATACGTGAAGGGGTGATTGTGTGGTCAACTCAATGGACTCCAGAACAAATTGAAGCAGGAAGAAGACATGAAGAAAAGCGCAGAAAAGCGTATTACACACAGCTAGGCCAAAAGTCCATTTTAGCTCAAATTTGGGAATGGATTATAGTGCTCTTTAAGTAAAGGCAGACGATTAAATTTTTCCCTTTGTGTTTTCTTTCTTCCCATATATCGTTAGCTCGGGTCAGCTTTGCTGGTCTGGGGCTTAAGAACCCCTTTACGAGCGGCATTCTAGACACTGCCGATATCCGTGTCGCCTCTCAGCCTTAGGGCTGGGTGGTGATGTTATGTCCAGGCGCAAGCTAAAAGCATCGCGCCGTTTCTCGTAAGCGGTTCTTAACACCCAGCCACCAAGAGTAATCTTGGTGGTTTTTTGTTTTTAATGATAAGAGAGGGCAAAATGAAACTGTCACCATTATTAGAACTAATCTTTGTACGTATGATGTTAGTCACTGTCTTTATAATATTTCCTATCTTTGTCGTGTGGGGTGTGTGGACAATATTCACAAATGATGCTGCACAAAAGAGCAACAGACATATGCAGCAACTGGTTTGGGTTGAGCAAAGTAAAGACGCCGTTCGTGGAAGATTAAAGGACCTAAAATCAGCAGAGTTTAAAGAGGTGTTCTTTAATAGGGTTAAGGGAACACCAATGGTCTGTGGACAGGTTAATTCCAAGAATAGTCTAGGCGGATATACAGGGTATCAACGATTTGTAGCAAGCGGTAATACATTGGCTTTTTTTGAAAGAGAAACACAGGATTTTCCGACAGTCTGGAATAAATACTGCGTTAAATAGGGGATATTGTATCTCATATATTTTGGTTTTCTCCTACGTGCGTATGCGGGTAAAATGACACTTCTGTCACTTTTTTATTCGCGCGCGGGCGTGAGTGGTCTTTCTTATAGACGAGCGAAAACAGCTTCTTCAATCTTCTCTTTGAGGTTGCCGCTTAGTTTCTTTGGAGCGGGCCAAAAAGAAGAGACAAGACTTGTGAAGCTTTTTTTATCTTTTAGAGTCTTATTTATCTCTCTTAAGTTTATAGGATTTTTTTCAAAATGTTTTATTACTTTACAAGGCAAACCATAAGGCCAGTTTTTTCCTGTTTCGGGATCAACGTAGCCATAATTCTCTATTGAATTGTTTTCTTCAAGAGGGATAATTTTAACAACGCCAATAATACAGCCCCCACTGTCTGGGTCTTTTTTTAATGGTAAGTATATTGCAATTAAATTGCCATCATCAGCCTCTTCTTTCATTTTAAGCAAGTTTGTTTTTCCGTTTTTTCCAACGGAAATATGGTTGTTCTCTAGTCCGTATTGAGATAATAGCCACGTAACTTGCATAATCTTTCCTCTATTTTGATAATTATGTTTTATCACAGCATGAGGAATATGCAATAGTGCTGTTTCTACTTTAGAGTGCTGTAGAGTTCCCTGTTTGTGTATTGCTATGCCCAACACTAGAGATTTCATTAAGGGGTTTTTTCGGGAAGATATCGGGAAAATATCGGGAAAATCCTATTCGCTGCTTTTTTGACCGGATAAAAAATTGTTCCGGCCTGAGTAGAGGCCTAACTCACATAGGAAAAGACCGGAATAACCGCATTGACCGGATAAAAAAGAAGCCCGTGCTTTTTAAAACGGCAGGCTTTTTTTGAAAACTTTTAAACAGCAAAATGATCCGGTGCAAGCGGCCAATCCGGTTAATGTGTTACATATCAATGGATTGACCGCCCTTGATCCGGTTTTAAAACGGTGGCTCATCCGGTGGTGTGGGATACCACTGATCGGTCTCGTCCCATTCGAATGGAAATTTGAGCTTATCCCAAATTGTTCGAGCCTCAGCTAAAGAAGGTGTTTTCCAGGCTCTACCAGTTTTAAGACGAGTTTGCGAGCACCCCATTAGCCTCATGTAATCGCCTGTCGCCCTGTCCGACGTATTAGCAATTTTTGAAAGTTCTTTTGTTGGGATCACTACTTCATTATCTGATTTAGCCTCACCAATTGCTTCCCCAGAAGAAATCCAATCAAACCAAACCTTATCCAAACTGCGTAATGATTGAACCTGCTGGTCACGAAGGGCTGCATTTACAGGGATGTGTTTACGTGGATGCCAGCCTTTTAGTTTGAGATTCTTTAAGAAATACAGCAGTGCCTCTAGGCTACCGTCTTCATCAAGCTCACGATAAATCGAACCGAACCAATCGTCATTTTGTGCCATCTCATTCGAAATATCAAATACAGCATATCTGCGTTCATCAGCTGACGCTGGAACTACCCATTCATCATTGGAAGCCATCATGATGTGAAGATAATTGAGGCATTGTATAGGATCTTTGTTTTTACCCTCAATAAGCAGTTTAGGTTCAGTGATGATGGCTTTTAAGATGCTCTCACCTTTTTTATCACCGGGTACAATGGCTTCGTCAGCAAAGAGTAAAACGCAATCGCGCATGTGCCCATTGAAGCGACCAGTAAGGTGATGCGTTGAGGATATTGCAAGACCATGATGTCCGAAAAGTTTTACCATAGCATTGCAAAATGTGCCTTTGCCTGTACCTTTACCGCCACGAAAAACGAGTGCAACCTCAGCATGACTGTCAGGATTTTGGACAGCCCAAGCACACCACATGATGATATAGCGAAATGCCTCCTTGTCTCGTTTGGCCAAAATACGCCATATATGCTTTCTAAGCTTACGCCATGATCCTTTGCGTGCCTCAACCCCATAATCACGCCATAAGTTGAGAAGCCCTTTAGGTGCCTCTTGTCCGGGGGCAAAAACCACGCGGTCATATTGCCTGCGTTTAGGGTGTTCCCACCAGAGCTTTCCGAGTGGCTTTGTGATAGGCGCGCCATTATCCGTGATATCTACGACGACTTGCTGATTTGAAAACCAGCTTTGAAAATCCCCTTTGGCCTGAAAGCTCAACATATCTCTATAAACGTCCTTGCCTATAGGCTGAGGCTCAAAGCTACCGACAAGACATTTGCCGCCTTCATTACGGATAACAAAGTATTTTTCGTTCAATTTAAGCACTTCCTTGTCCGCGCTGTCTTTTGGTGGTGTAGAGCTACCGTAAAGCCATTTGGATAAGACGTCCTTTAGCTTCTCTATACCAAGCAGTTCACAAAGCCTCGGTAGCCCTGTAACTTCTTCTCCAGCATCCATTTTTTCTTTGGTGGCCAGAGCCTTTTTACGGTTTTGGGCTTCTTCATCACCTTTTTGTTCGGCGATAAAAATAATCCAATCATCCACTTGTTCAGGCGAAAGTTCGTATCTTAATAATGCTCCTGAAAGTGCCAAGCATACATCGTCTCTTATTCCTGGTTGGGTAGGATAGCACTTCAGAATTATTGCAAGAAAAGAGCAAAGGCCAGCGTCTACTAGCACCTCTTTAAATGGCATTGAAGGAAAATCAGTGGGGAAGCCTTTTAACCATTCCACCCTTTCTCCCGACGGATGGATTGAAGGCGGAAACATAGTGTAGCTTCCGTTAGCTCTTACTTCCATGATTACAGATTTTTCATTGTCTGTAACGCCAATGGCTTTTGCTTGTTGTTCGCTTAACTTGAACTGTTTTGTTTTTCCCGCATCAGGACAATATAATACTTTATGCCCGAACGTTGAGGATTTTCTACCGAAACCTGGACAGTCGGGAAATAATTTTTGTGCAATGATCCCTGCTTCGTGTGTATCAAAGTCTAAATCTACCAAGCCATTACTTCTTTCCCCGAGGGTGATGCCTGTGTTGTTGACAGAAGAGTAGTTTTCTAGTCGGTCTGGTTTTAGACTGTTTTCTTTCCAAAGAAAGCCTTTTATCGGTGTTTTTTTCCCTGTTTCCAGAGGGATAACACTACAATTCATTTTTGTGTAAAACGTTACTGCGCCATGAAAATTCATAGTCATCTTTTATCTCCATAATATTCTGAAGTTGAACCAAATTTGTTTTGCTCTATGAACTCCAGAACATCTGAGGAGGCATACCGGACACATCTTCCGATACGAATGAATTTTATACCGCGGCCCTGCCTTCTTTGTTTTTGAAGAGTATGAACTGATACATCAAGAATGTGAGCCAGCTCTGTTTCCGTTAGGAAAGGCTTTCCAAGCAGTAATTTCATAACCAGCGCTCCTTTTGCTGAAGTTAATGAGCAAGTCTGGTTATTATTGATTTATGTGTAATTTTTTGTCGCGGGACCAAAAAAGCAATTTTTAGTCACGATTAAGGTGTTTCCCATGGGAAACCTTTTCCTGCTTCAAAATCGGGGCCTTCATATAAATGTCTTGTTGCATAATAATGCTTTTTTATAGCCTCAAAGTCTTTCAGAAGCTCGGTTTCTCTTTTTGCGTCATATTCGAGTTGTTGCTGTACATCTTTAAAGTCCTTTATTGGAAAAAAAGGAACGAGGAAGTTTTTGATGGCGCCTTCCAGATTTCCTGTTCTGTTTTTTTCTAAAATGATTTCTCGAATGTCGTCATAAGAGTAGCCATCCGGGGGCATTCTGATTTTAGAATAATTGCTGCCAAACATAGCTTTAATAGCGTTCTCATACCTTTTGTGGTCTGTGAGGTAAGGGTCTTTATGTTGGTTGCTGTGTTCGGTAAAAGAAATAACCTCCCACATGAGCTTGAGTAAATCACCAATTTTATTAATTTCAGGAAACTCAGAAAAAACATCGTCTCTTTCTTTTTCTGAATTTAGAAGATTTGTAAATTTAGCCATTTACCTGCTCCAGTATAAATTCTTCAATTCGCTCGACCGCACTTCTTAAGCGCTCGGCATTGAAGATAATATATCCTGATGTAACATCATTTGCCATCCTATGATTTACCAGACGTTTAATAGCGTAGTGGCTAAGATCAAGACTTTCTGCAATTGTAATGAAAGTGCGGCGTAAGTCGTGACATGTAAAGTGTATGCCGCAGGTCTGGATAACGCGGTAGATCCCTTTTTTGGGTTCCACAAGATAGCCGTGCTTTCCAGGGCCAGGAAATACGAATTCATGGTTATGATATTGTTTGCGCCGTCTTTCCAGCACTTCTTCAATAAAGGCTCCCATGGGCAGTATTAATGGGTCCCCGTTCTTTGTTTTCTGAATAGTAAATGTCCGTTCTATGAAATCTATATCATTCCAACGAAGAGAAGAGGCCTCTCCCCTGCGTAATCCCGTAAAGAGCAGGAATGTTAGAAAGTCGCGCATGGTGTCACTTTCTAAAGCGTGCACGGCAGACCACCATGTTTTGAGCTGGTGAGCCTTTATATATGTGCGTCTACGTTTTTCTGGATACCATGCTTTGATTTTGGACAAGTACGAGACGGGGTTGACCTCACATATATCATATGTAGCGTGTGCGTAACTAAACATAGCCCGCAATATCCGCATAACCCCATTGGCTGTTGCTTCTCCGTTAACTTTTCCAAGTGTTGCATGCCTAGAGAGTACCATCTCTTTGTTAATGTCTATCATGCGTTTTCCAAGCCAGTCAGGTACATATTTGCCGAGGATGTAGGCGTAGCTTTTTTTTGTTTCTTCTTTGATACTTTTTCGTGTGAACTGATAGCTTTTTAAAACGTCTTGAAGCGTGATTACTTCTTTCTTTTCTTCTTCGGCCAGTTTGTTTGGGTTTATTCCCTGCGCCATTAGGTAAAGCTTGTCTCTGGCAATTCGTCTGGCTTCATCGGCAGTAAAGTGTCCGTGTCTTCCAATTGTGCAGCGTACGGTTTTGCCCTGTACGTCTTTTTGCGCAATATAAGTCTTGGCTTTTACTCCAACAACGACATAAAAACCAGCTAACTCAGAATCACAATAAAGGGTTTGTCCTTTATCGGCATAAGAGAGGCCCTCGACGAGGGTCTTTGTAATTTTTGCTTTTGGCATATCAATTTTCGCGTTTTTAAAAAGGTTCTAATAATGGAACCTATAACTCAAGGTTAACGCAAAAGACAACCAGAATTTTAAAAAAACCCAATTATTTCAGACAGATATACGGCTCTATACTACTCCGTATGGCTCGGTCTTATAGCGGGACCGTTTAATAGACGGTTAAAGACTGTAATCGGTCGTATTTTTACTTTAAGTAGTTTTTTTGCTATTGTCGTACGGATGGCACAAGATAATCCATATGTAAGCTTAGTTGTAGAGAGCTATGTTCCGAAGGAAAGTTCGGGGCTGCACGGTTCTGTACATATTCGTCCAGTTGCTGGAGGCCCGTATCCAACTTCTTTGCATGTTGAGTGTTCAAAAAAACTGTCCAAAGATTATCCAGTGGGTACGAAATTTAGAATACGTGCAAAACTGACAGATCGCGAAGGAGGCGGAGAATATTTGTATAGCTATTACAGATGGAAGTATGAAGTTTTGGGCTAAATATAAGAATGCTATCCAGTGTTTTTCCATCGATTAAATTCATCAGGAAGGATTTCTATGATGTTCTCGCTGTTCATTTCGAATAAGTCGTAATTCATATAAAGCTGTTCTGTAACTGTGCTTACAAGCCTTCTGAAGGACCCGGGTTGTTTTTTGTTCGTAGCAATTCCACTTTTTAAAGAGCCTTTTTCTTCGTCATAGAAGAGGTTTTCACAGAGCTGAATCATTTTAGGATTGTTCAACATCTTTGATTTTTGACTTTGCTCGACAAAGTCTGAATGTCTGTAACAAGGTATAGAAAGAAATAATTTGGAAGAGTCATTATATTTTTGATACAGCAGGCAGGACATCCTTAATAGATGCCTGTAATAACGCATTCTTCCGTTATCAGGAATGTAACGATATTCACTACCAAGCAGAAACAGTCCTTCTTTTGGGGCAAGAAATTGATCAAAATACAGACAAGATAACCAAGCCCATAAGCCTGTATCAGTGTAAAACTGATCATAATCGATGAAGGAGCTAATGTATTTTCCGAGCTCAAATCGATTTGTAAATATCTTGTTTTTGTCGATTTCTTTTAAATCGACTTTTTCTGTAAGGCTCAGATCTTCGGCTAGGCTTTTAATTTCTACAACCTGACTCTCTGTTATGGGGGTTCCCTGACTGCCTTTATAATTATATTTTTCTTTTTTCATGCTTTCCATGAGTCGGCTAAGGGTTTGAAGGCCTGTTTCATTAAACTTTAGAATCTCTGTACTCATGGTTTATTCTCCAGCATGTTGTTCAGAAGTGTTTTATTGTTTCTCCATTTTTTGTTGCAAAAGGCTTCGTAGGCCTCATCAGCCCAGGAAAGCCAATTTGTAGAAAGAGTTTCACCGTCGAAAAAAGGATCTTCTGGAAGAGGGAGATCTAGAGTGCTCATGCAGAAGTGTATGAGTTTATAGGCAAAAGTATCTTTCTCCAGATCTTCAAGCCTTGTTCTGCTTAAGATGCCTAGAAGACATTCTTTCAAAGCAGTTGGTAAATATAATGCTTGCAGTTGTGGGTTCTTCCAGTCACCTCCGTATATTTCTGCAAGTTCAGAATTAATAAGAAGTTCGGGATTTGCTGGGTCTAACCATTCAATTTGCCAAGGAGCGTCTCCAATGTGATTTACAGGAGTTGGTTCAAAAAAGCCTTCTCGTTTTAATTTGTTGCTTTTGGCTTTTGCACGAGTGTACGGGGTGCTTGCAAGGACAAGGCCGCACTCTTCCAGATTTGTGGCTATTAATTTAATTCTGAATTGTGGCGATGCATTTTTTTCAAATCCTCCAAAGTCAATTTCTTGTTCTTCACAAACTTTTAGATCGTGCCTTTCTAGGTTGTTTGCAGATTCTCCATCAATAACGATTTTATGGCTTTTTTCATTCTTAATCTTTTGGAGGTTTAGCTTAACTTTTACACGAATAAAGCCATTGTCAGCTTCAATGATCTCTATGCCAGCGTCTTTGACATCAATGCGCCTTCTTCCAGTGTAGTTATAATTAGCTACTGGCATTTTGGGCCTCCTTTACTTTGTTAATTTCAAAGTGTACATCTCTGTTGGTATCAAAGCCTTTCATGCCAATTGAAAAATCTGGAGAAATAACACGAAAGACTAATTCATTATCCTTTGTTTCCAAGGGCTCTATGCCTTCAAGAGCAATATCAATAGTGCTTTTAAATGAGAAATCTGCAGGATTGTATTCTTTAAACCATTTTGCTTTGGAGGAAGCAGGCATTACATGCGCGGCTCTAATACGCCCATGTATTCCTTCATCAGGGTGTTTATGGAGCTTGTCTTTTAGTGCCTGAGTTCCTGAAAATCTAATGCCACCCTGATCAATTCTATGGCTGCTAAATAAGGGCTGACTTTTTTCTGGAGGGTCTTCGAGGGTCGGAGTCTTCTTCTTGCCTTTTTTACTGTTTGAGCCTTTGTTATCATTGCTTGGCCCTTCGTTTGAGGGAGTCTCGATATAAAAAATATCTTCAGCAAAGTTTACAATCTTTTCGTTTTCATTAACATCTGAAAGAATGTTTAGAATAGAGGATGCGGCTCTCTGAACGGTTGTTTTTATCCATGCTTCTGTTTGTGAATAACGTCCCTTGCTTCTTGTTGCTGCGGAGCCTTTCCATTCGCAGTGCCCCGGGTCCTCTGTATGTTTTAGGTATTCTGAAAGTTCATTAGCTGAGGCGTTATCTATATCTACGATTAAGGCTGTATAGGAACAGGGCGAGGAGCATTTTTCTTTGTTGATAAGGACATTCCCTCTGAAGGCGCTGTAGTATTTGGATTTGCATCCTTCGTTTAATGCGTAAATAGATAAATGCCCCGATTTTTGTTGGCTCTTATTTTTAATTTGTATTGGAAAGGTGATATGTATAGGTACGACTTTTCCTGACTGGAAGTCTCTTTTCATATCGTTGAGGTTTTCTTCGGAGAACATTTCTGATGCGAGCTTTCTTTGTTCTCTGTTTGGATTGGATGTGTTGTGAAAGTACCTTGAGTTCTTATGGTTTTCTGCAATTGCTTTGGACACCTTTATAAGGGTTAAGAGCTCTTGTCTTTGTTTTTCTTCTTTAAAAAATTCAGCCACTAAATTTTCAATGTTTTCTGAATGTATTTTGCAACTGTTAGGGTTTATCTGGTCGTCAATCTCTACGCTCAGGTTGGATTTTATAATAGGCAAGAAGTAGTTTCTGATAACTTCTTTTATTGTTTCTGCAGCGGTGAAATCATCGTTTATTTCAGGAATAAAAATAGATAATCCGTTTTCGTTGTTTCTTTTTATTCCTGCGTGCTTTTTGAATTTACCAATTACATCAGGGTTGTTTTCTAATGTTTGAGGAAGCAGTTCTTGGCGCGTATCACATGAAGTTATATGGCCAAAGCGTGCATAGCCAAGGTATTGGCATGAGTTAACTTCATGCGGAGGGAGATCACAAAAGCCAATAAGTGCGTGGCTAGGTGAGTCGCTCCTGACTGTAAGGGCAAGAAAGGATTTAAGTGTAGAGGCATTTGATAGCGTGCTTTTACCTACGCCATGGCTACCACCACTTCCTTGTTTTTTTAGGCCTTCTCCTTCTTGCCACCAAAAGCTATAAAAGCTTGACCTTTCTTCAGGGGAACAAAATTTACTTAAATCCCCCTGTAATCCGTTTGTGTTAAAATCTTCAATTGTCACGAACGAAACGTTTTTTGGAAACTTTCCATTATAGCCTGTTATTTTTAGGTGTTCTTCAAGAGGGTCATATATTTCAGGAAATGAAGAGCGTTCGGCTCTTCCAAAAGTGAAAACAACTTTTACGGGACTGCCATTGTTGTCGCTGGCATCAAGTGAGTTTTGAATAGATTCGCGAACAACGGCTTCACATTTTTTACTACTGAAGAACTCTGCTAACTTTGAAGTCTTAATAGTATCGTCAAAACCTGTTTCCTTAAAATGCCACATTAAAAAGCCTCCTATAGTTTAAATTTTTTTCCGTCAGAGCCTGTATCTTCAAATCGTTTCTTCATTTGACGAATGCCTTTGTCAATTACCTGGAACATTTTCCGATAATCTTCTTCTGTGTATTCATAATTCGATTTGTTTCCTAGATTACCCACAAGCTCTAGTTGTTTCAAGATGTTATTTACTCGCTTTTCTGCAAGTTCTACAAATTTCTCACGTTTGTCACGCATATTTTTCTTCCTAAATATAGATATATCTAATGTACAAACACATATCTCATATAATTCCGATAAATGCAATACATTTTATAAATATATAAGAAATGTAGGGCTCATTTTAATTTTGAAGGTAAGTGGCCTAGTGAGAAACTCCATACAAATGAAGGGTTTAGTTTTATTTTGCTACTGTTCAGGCTAGAGCGCTTTGTGCTTTTGTCTTTTAGAAAGCAAGTTGTGCTATTCGATGTTAAGGGCCGATAAAATTTGAGAAGTAACCTTATCAATCTCTTCTTTGATTTCATGTTCTCAGAATCTGAGGACGTTCCATCCTTCCCTAGATAGAAGCTTGTTTACTTTTTTATCGCGTTTTACATTTCCTGAAATCTTATTCTCCCAGAACTCTGATCGGGTAGCTGGCTTTTTGAAGTGTTTAGGACATTTATGCCAGAAGCAGCCATCGATGAAGATTGCTAGTTTTGCAGATGGAAAAACTATATCTGGTTTCCCGGGTAATTTGCTTTTGCATCTGTATCGCAGGCCTTTCGACCAGAGTAATTTCCGCAGTTTTATTTCAGGCTTTGTGTCTTTGTTTTTGATAGCAGACATGTTTCTGCTTCTTTGTTCAGGGGTATGAACATCTACCATTATGCTGCTTTTTCTTTCCTTCTTTTTGAAGCATTGGTTTTGATCTTATCCACTTCATGGCACTGTCGAATTACATCTGAAACAATATAAGCCATCTTGTTTGCGAGAAGTGGCGGAACAGCGTTGCCGACCTGGTGATATTGTTGAGTCCTGTTGCCTTCAAAAAAATAGTTGTCCGGAAACGTTTGAAGTCGTGCAGCTTCTCTTACAGTCAGGCTTCTGCACTGAGATGGGTCGTAGTGAATGTAATAATGCCCGTCTTTTGATATATGACAGGTAACAGTGGTTGCTGGTTCTAAAGCATTCTGTACTCTAAAGCGGTCTCTGAAATGAATCGTCTTCTTTTTTCCCTGTTCTTTGCTTTGACTGAGTGGGTTTTTAACATTCTTGTGATCAGGTAAAAGCCATTCAGGAAACTCATCTACTTTTGGGCAATAACCTTTGGATTTTGTGTGTGCAGACACGAACAGGTAGCGCCATAAATCTGATTCCATGTGCCCACGTGTTTCGTGTAATGAAACGCCGCCCATCTTTGGGTCGTGTATCCAGTTGTGATAGTTTCCCTTGCCTTTTTTCAGGGATTTTTTGATGAAGCGTCCGCCCCTGCTGTTATGTTGTTCCAAGGCTTTAATAGAAGTGTTTATCTCTTTTGCTACAGCTTTATCTTGTAGACTTGATAGAGTGTCTGAGGAATATCCTTTGTGAACAGTCTCTGTCCAATTTTCAGAAGAGTCGGCGCCTTTTGATAAACCGCTTCGCAGTTTTGGGAGTTCGTCCAGAGCATCTTTAACTGTTGTTGGGTTGTCCTCTTTTTTTAGAAGCTTTGGCTGAATGTCATAATCTTCAAGTACCCCTAAAATAATGACCCGGTGGCGTTTTTGCGGAATACCATAGTCCTCAGAACGAATGATATAATCTCTGGGCTCTAGTCCCCTGTCACAATCTAACAGTGTTTTATCACTATTTTTTGTTTCTGTATTTTTTACAAATGAGAAAAGCTTATAACGAGCAGGTTCTTCAGGCTGCAATTTTTGGAGAGTTTCATCCTTGCTCATATCTCTGTCAGTTTTTATAGCCTTCCAAGGGTCCTGGAGGTCTTGTAGAATCTGCTCGAAGACAGGGCTTTCATTATTTCTGCCTGTTTTTGAAGACAGAATACCCTTCACATTTTCCATTACAAATACAGTGGGTTTATGGACGGCTACAATTTTAAGGTATTCTTTATACAGGGTATGTCTTTGGTCATCATAGAAACGGTTTATTTTTTCTTCTATAAACTTCTCTAATTTTTTACCTTTTAGCTGATCACCAGAGGTTCCTGCTCCTGTCATTCTGGCTCTGCCAACTAGCGAATATGCCTGGCAGGGGGGACCGCCTAACAGAACCCAATGCGGATTATTTTTGCCCAGGGCTTTGCTAATTCGCCCATGAAGAATTTCAGGATCAATATTTCCCAGCTCAGTTTGCCATGTCTTTTTTTTGGCTTTATTTGTTTCGTCTGGATATTGCTCAAACAACGCCTCTTTAGAAAAGTCAGGATCTCTTATGTATTGGTAGTACTCGTTAGGGAATCCATTGTTGCCAAAACAGTGCAAAAAGTTCCGCAGCAATAAGGTTTGCGAAGCTATGCTGTCTTTCTCTATTGATAGCATAGTTTCAAAGCTGAAGGGGGCGTCTATAGAGCTGAATCCTTCACTCAGGCCGCCCGGACCTGCAAAGATGTCAATTGTTGGTATTCTCATATTTCGAACTATAGCCCCATCTATTTCATAATATAAGGGGGTATTTAATAAAACGGAGGTTTTTTTTTTAGTAAGTGTCACTCTTTAGGAAGAGCATCAAACCATGCGTGAATGTCTTTTACAGCTATTAGGGTTTTACGCCCTGATTTCTTAACGGGGAGTCTGCCTGCGTTAATTTCATTGTATAGAGCGGTGTGCCCCATACCCATGGCTTTACATGCATCCTTTACACGCACGTACAGACGGCCCTCTAATATAGGAGTTTCTTCTGGTGGGGGCATTTTAGGCCTCGTTGGCCTGTTCTGCATTCTTTCTTCCCGGCGTTTAGCTTCACGCTTTAGGTCACGGCTTAATATGTCCCACATCATTGCTTCTTCACGTACATTGCGTGCTCGTCTTTCAGCAAGTTCAGCAAGGTTCTTCAGAAAATATTCTTCCATAACAGTCTCCAATAAGAATCGCTTTTAATTAGCTAAAAGCAAAATCATGAATGGTGGAAGTTTCTTAAAACCGCAGGATTCGAACCGAAGGGGTTAAGTGTTTGGTAGTGCAAAATAATAAAAATGGGGGTAAAAATGTACCCCCATGTTATCTGAATATCCTAGCTTCTGGGTTTTCTATCGATTTTATATCGGTCTTCTATAGGAAAGGCATGATGAATAATATCATCAAAAAACGCCTATACCGCCAACTAATGTAATGAAACCATTTCAACGTATTTATTAACCACCGTTTTTTTATCTTTGGGTTCACCCTTGAAATAACGCAGAGCAAGCGCTTCTGAAAGTTCCTTAGCATCTTTATCCTGTAACGGTGTTTTGCTGAACAGATCCCGTGCTAGCTGATACTGAAATAAAAATAATTTCAGCTGTCTAGCAGATATTCCCTCCTCTTTATCCGTTCCTTTTTTAAGCTTTAGGTTTTGGATTGCTTCATTTAGATATCCCTTTTCCTCTGGAGTAAAGACATCATTAGTTACATGTGTACGTTCTTCATCCGAAATTTGTTCTTCTACTTTTTCTTCATCAATATCTTTTTCGCTTTTTCCTTCCTCACCTTCCTCAAGGTCTTGCTCTGCAGTTTCTTTTCCTTGAACAGTGCCTAATTCAAGTGGGTCTTTTCTAGAAAATGCTGAAAGGCCTTGGTCAGGAATTTTTTTATTTTGTAGTGAATCCTCTATGCTTTTTCTATTACTTGCGCCGTTTGCTTCGTCTATAAACTGATCCAACAGTTCCAAAGTTTTGTTTTCTGGAACCGCGGGCAAGCGTAAAAAGGATAGAAAAAGCTTTTCCATGTGCTCACGATATATTTTTTTACGGTTCTCTCCACTTTTCCCCTGATGGTCTATTAGGTTTTCAAACCTTTTCTCAACTGCCATTTTCAAAACAGTTTCATCGGCAAGCACTAAAATTTGTATACGCTTTGCAATTTCCTCATCTCCCTGTAGAAGAAGTGATATTTGTTCCAAAATTTCTATGGATTCTTCTGGTGAACAGCGGTCTAAATCATCAATAACCAGCAAGATGCGCTCAGTATTTTCCTTTGGTTCCTTTACCCTAAGTAAGAAGAAAGCAAAAAAATAAGGTATAGACCATGCACTCCAAACAAGCCAATTTATCGCAGAAGCCCATACACCAAGTGACGGTGTGTTGTTTTGAGCAATATAACATGAAAAGGTTATAGTTAAGGCAGATATTCCTACTAACCGAAGCCAATCAAACACCTTCTTGTTGTTTTTTTCAATTATTGTGCAACAGATAAAAATATTAGAAAGCACAAAAGCTACAAAAAGAATCACTGCCAGGGCAGGAAAGAAAGTATTAGTATTAAAAATACCATACCCCCATAGCAGGATCGCCAGAAGAGGACACCCCCAACAACAAGCCTTTATCTTGTCTTTTTCCTCTGGAATCCAGCCAAGCAACAGAGCTTTTAAGTCCTCTCCTATTAAAGCTTGAATCCCAAGTTTCTCGTTATGTGTAGCCACCGACGCATAACCGGACATGATTTCCTTTACAGCTTTTGGCCCGCTGATAAGAAGAGGAAGAGTTTTAAAGAGAAATAGTAAAAAGCCTAAACTTCCAATAACAGGGACTAACGCTGCCCATGCTCCTTTTAGAATAGAAAATATAGCAAAAATAATAAGGGGGAGCGATGCTCCAATAACAAAACGTACACCTCCTAATTTTGCAACATTTGTACGCAATACCCTAGCAAGGCGAACATCAAAGCGAGCTCCCTCAACCATCTTTTTAGCTAAGGTTTCATATAAAAAGGCCCATGTTTCAGGAACACGGCGATATTTCCACGCTGAAAACCAAGCTACTTCATACTGATGCCCTTTAATTTTTTGATTTCCTGCTGCTCTTCCAAACATAGTTTCTTTTGTAACACGGTTAGAAAATAATTCGGGGTTGGTCAACAAACTTTCCAATCCACCTTCTCCTTTCACATTCCCGCGAACCAAAGTGGTTTTTCCTGCACCCCAATTGCCAAGCAGGGCCATGGAAAACTCGCCCTTTGCCGCTTGCATTACACGAGCTATCGCAAGAGCATAATCTTCAAAATCTAAATTTAATTTTCCGGTTACAATACGAGCACAATGGCGGCCTATAGCTACTGAAGAGGGGCTTGGATTGATATTATTATTTCCCGAATTGAATGTTTCTGGAGGTTTTGCGTTTTTAAATAAAAGCCTTTTTTCTAAAGATGTTGAAAGAAAAGCATTAATCTTATAAGTATGTTCACTATAGATTTTTTTTGGCAGGAGAATTTCTTCTTTTATTTCCTCCCAAAGAACAGCCTTTCCTTCTAATCTTTCCTCATACCAGTTAATCCAATAGTGAAAACCAGAATCCTCGGAAAGTAATATTTTGCTAAGCTTTTCCCACTTTTCAGATATGAGCTTAGGAAAAGAATTATTGTGCCATAAAGGAGTCTTTTCCCGAGCGCCACGTTCTTTTATGATAAGCAAGTCTTGCTCAATTGCAGATAAAGCATCCTCTACGAAATTCATACTAGCTTTAAGAGCGTTTACGGCTATCTTTCCTGCGCTAACCATTTCTGCTTCTGCAGCAAATGAAACAGTGTAGCCAGCAGCTTCCTGCTTAATAAGCATATAAAAATTGTAGTTAGATTTTGCAAGCAAAGCAGCGTCGGTTGCAGCACTAGCTGTGTTAAAGGCAGGATTCTTGGGTGCTATTAAATTATTAATAGTGGTTTTAGCTACTTCTCCTGCCTCTTCTGCAGCTAACGCAGCAAGGAAGGCGGATCGTTCAAGATTTTCAATAGACCCGTTGTCTGTGTCTTTATCGTTAACAGAATTAGACCTAGTTTTTCTTAAAACTTCTATTGCGACATTGGCGCACTGACAGGCTCTAAAGGTTATAAATACCAAATTTTGAAAACGAGAATCTCTTGAAATAACAACAGGCAATGCTCGCATTACAGCACGAACGGCTACCCAACTTCCATCTCTGGGATCGATCATTTCTATCTTTTCTTTAATTATTTGTATTTGCTGATCGTAAGACATAATTTGTTCCCAGAGTTAAACTGTTTGCATGCTAGAAGCTGTAGAGTTAACTTACTGAATAAAAAAATACTAGCGTTTAAATAGAAACTTTTTTTAAATATATATATATTTAAAAAGGCGATAATAATGCCGGAGGAAATTAATAGGGCTTATGTGATATTAAAAGAGCTGGTTTTTCGTGCCCAGGCGAGGGGCTCTAAAGCCTAGAAACAAGAGGCTGGATATGGGTAAGGGTGGTTAGATATTAGTTGATATTAAATTAGACATAATATAATTTGTAATCATCAGGTCCGCGGTTCGAATCCGTGTTGCGGCACCATTCTAAACTCATTACTATGCCGCATATTTATATTGTTGGGGCGTGGCCAAGCGGTAAGGCAACGGTTTTTGGTATCGTCATGCGGAGGTTCGAATCCTCCCGCCCCAGCCATTTTTTATAACTCCGTAAATTCTGTAGGCCATCAAACGGCGGACGCAAAGCATACACTATAGCCAAGCCCATAATTACTTGAACGGATTAAGGAATCTGCTATACTTTTGGCATGAGATGTTCATCAGATTTGCGCGAACGGGTTATAGCGTTTGTAAGGGGCGGCGGAAGCAAGGCTGAAGCGGCTGAGAGGTTCAAGGTATCGCGAGGGAGCATATACAACTGGCTCAAGAGCGAGGATATATCATCATACAAGCGTCCAGGCCCCAAAGGGGCGCGCAAGCTTGATCTGAAGGAGCTGGACGCTCATGTTCAGGCCTTTGACGATATGACGCAAGCCGAACGCGCCCGGCATTTCGGGGTTTCCCGCCATTGCGTATGGTATAATCTTCGCAGGCTCAGGATCAGCCGTAAAAAAAATGACGCGTTACAAGCAGCGCGACAATATGAAAAGGAAGACGTTTCTCCGTCTTCGTGAACGATATAGACGGCGCGGATATTCCTTCATTTATCTGGATGAGTGCGGCTTCGCTCTGGAAGCGGCAAGACTGTACGGCTATGCCCCGAAAGGCGTGCGCGTTTACGGGGAAATCTCCGGACACAAACGCCCAAGAACATCTCTTCTTGCCGTCCGCATGCCGGAGGGAGCCTTGCAGGCAACCCAGCTATGGGAGGGAACCTGTAACGCCGACATCTTCAATGACTGGCTCGAACACCGCCTTGGGCCTTACTTGCGCCCGCATCATGTCGTGGTTCTTGATAACGCGGCATTTCACAAATCTTCCAGAACAAGGGATATTATCGAAGCCACGGGAGCAAAATGCCTGTATCTTCCGCCTTATACGCGCAATTATCTCCGATATAAAATTAGGATCAACAGAAAATATACGGCTAAGTGTTGCTCCATTGTAATCAGCGTGTTTGTCTGATTTACAATGAATAAGATAAGCTTGCTTGATTAAATCAAGATCCAACAAATCAAATAGGTTCTTATTTACCTCGGTATTCCCAGAAAGTCTTGTGCTAGAGAAGGGTACTTTTGATAAAGATCAAAAGAGATGCCTTGCAATCCAAATATTTGAATTTTAATTCCTTTTTCTTTGCAAAGATCATAGAGACTTTGTTCATCTGTAAGTGACAGCCCAGAATTATGGCAGAAAACAATTTCTTCTATTTCACTCAGTGGAATACCCGTTTTATTCGCATCAAAACACTTTTCCAAATCACCTTTTAACTTTTTTGCGGTATTTGTTTGATCGGTTGTGTGTTCTGCAAAGACAAGCTTACCGTTATCTTGCCTAATATAACTGTCAGGCGTTCCTTTTTTTACTTTATCGGCACCGATAACAGAGCCTATAGGGTTAATGTTCTTGTAGCCTTTTTTATAGATATAGCTATCAGCAAGCTTTTGAAACTTCCCACCGTCCATTTCTTTCAGAGCATCTTGTATTTGATTGAACTTAGACATTCCCAACACCCCTTTTCCATTTTACTGCAAACAATTCGTCAACCATACACAACCCTATACTATGTTAATCAGGCAACTCTTCAGGCAGTTCGCGCACTGCTTTTATTATTTCAGGATACTGTTGTGCAAGATATGAAGAGTTAGATATCACTGCGTCTATCCTTCCCTGAATCTCTGGCGTATCCATACCGATTAATTTTTTTAAGCTATGCTCACTAAGACCATATTTTGCAACAGCTCCACCAGCATCATTGAAACTAAAAGAATATCCTGTAGACATCATAGTTCTGAGCAGCTCCAAAAAACTTCTATCATTAGAAACCCAGCCATCAATTTCTTGCCCTGCTCTATCATTATTAAGCCGTAAGCTTTCAATAAACTCCTGCGCATCATTACGTATTGCAAACATAATTCTCAAGCGTTCCGGAATATTATCGTACTCATCTTGCTCCTGAAATAATCGCTTTTGACAGCTTTTAATAGCCTTTTCATTGCCAAGCCGGTCTCGTAAGACGGCAAACAACAAAAATAAAGTTGTCATGCGTTGCTGGCCGTCAAGAAGATCGTTTTCGCTAAACTCTACGCCATCACCGCTTCTTGTTTTTTGAGATTGAAAAACAAAAGAACCAAGAAAATATTCAGAATCTGGTTTTTCAAGCATTGCATAACAGACATCATCCAGAAGCTCCGAAACTTGATCATTTCCCCAGACATAGGGACGCTGATATTCTGGTATGCGAAACCACATTTCGGAGAAAATTTTTCCGACTAGTATTTTTTCACTTTTGATTTCATTCTTCATTGTAATTCCTTACTTGCCGTTATCTTATCAAATTTAATCACTCGACACATTAGACTTATTCAAATCCGCCACCCGAAAAGCATTCTTCATCAGGTTAATCTCACGAGCTGGCAACTTCAGCCGCTTTGCCAGATCCGGCCATGTGCGTACCGCGCCCGCAACTTCGGCGATAATCTCCTCTGCACGTGCTTCACTGATACGAAAGACTGGCGCGACACTGCGGACAAGATCAAGGCTTGTGCTGTTATCGTCTTTTGAAATATTCAATGCCAGACCTCCGCCAGTGGCGACCGGATTCATGTCATAGGCAGGAGAAAGTGTCCAACCTCGCGGCGTTAATAAAAAGCCGTGATTGCGCAGGTGGTCATCCGTATTGGACACACAGACAAAAAACACGATCCGCCGCCACAGTTGCTCCAGATCCTTATTCACCTGCGACCCGTTCTTCATGAGGAACGCGGCCAGATCCAGATAGCTCACGCCGGTGTCTGCACCGTCTCCGTCTTTCTTTCCCAGCAGCGTCATGGCCGAGGCAAAATGAATGCGCTCACCACCCTCTTTTCGATCAAAGCGTCTGGTTAAAAACGTATCGTAATCACTCGAAAAGTTTTTAATTTCAGCAGTGGCGGTATCTATGCCTGCTTTTTGCGCAAGATCATGCACGAGAAATTCCCAGCGACCGATATTGATCTCATCATTATTGCTGGGGAATTTGGCAATCCATGGATAACCGTTTTCATCGAGCACGCTGGCTTTCGGGCGCGCCCCGCCGAGCGAGCTACCCGGTGAGATCAGCATCTTGAGCCATTTCATGTAATCCTGTTGGTTCTCGGCTTCATCGCGTTCCAGCTGGAGGCTGGCATATTCCAGATCGCGCAGCTTTGTCCATGGTGGGGCAGCGACACCGGCCTGATCATCCAGAAACGGACCATCTTCGGATAATCTGAAACGCAGCGCCCCCATCCGGTGACCATCATATACCCCAAGCAGGTAATCCGACTCCATGAGCGGTCTGCTATCGCGCTCTTCCATTTTTGCCTGCTGCGCTTCACGCCGCTGCATCAAGACACGCCCCCAGCGGTCAGGAGAGGAATCGAGAAACAAACCAAAATTATCGCTGCCGTCGCGGGCATATTGCGGTCCGGCAAATAAACCCAGGTCAGGATCAAGCAGTTGTGCATGCCCTGATTTCAGCCAGGCGGGAGCATACTCAAAGGAAAATATCTCCTTGCCTCTTACGGGCACGGCATAAAGAGTCCCCATCAATGCGGGCTCTTCCATACCTTCCCAATATGCACAAACCTGAATCGCTTTTTGTATTTGTTTTTTACTCATTCTTTTGTCCGTTTCGGTACGCGTTCTTTGGTATGAGTAAGTTCGGCATCCTGCAAGCGCCGCCCCAGCGGATCATCCTTGCCAATCAGCAGCAGATCCTTCTCAAGCCCCAGACAAAACAGAACGCTCGCATACGCGCCTAATGTTACGCCGCTATCACCGTTTTCAACTTTACGCAGCGTTGTACGGCTCATGCCCGCACGCTCGGCAAGCATGGTCGTCGTGATTTTCCGGCGCAATCGCGCCAGTTTGATGTTCTCTCCAAGCTCTTTCAAAATGTCTTCTAAAGCCGGAGATAAAGGGGCTGTTTTTTGAGCCATTACGAACTCCTATTCAATGGTTATTATTATAACCACAAAATGCATATAATGTCCAATATAATAACCATTAATACAAAATGATTTTATACGCTGAAATAAGCGACGTCAGCGATGAGGCAGGCGATGTGATAACCGTCAGTATGAAAATACTCGGGCTATATAAAGATTCACGTTTGAATTTCCACGAAAAATGCGGATAGACACCGGCTTACCCGCCGTTTGCAAAACAGCGGAAAGCCTTGCCCGGCCTTGATTCACAAAAGTTCCTTGTTCTATTGCTATACTAACGCTCCATTTTTTCACGAAAAACGTGAATTTATGGATCAGTAATATAGCAGGGTTAACGCAAGTAGCGGGAGGATTGGTTTAAATTTTCGCCGATAAGGGTACTCACAGTACCGTTACAGCGACAAATTTAAACTCAGGGCAGCCAGAGGGCTTTATTCTGCCACGGCCTGAGCGGGGTGAGTGTGCCGGTGACAGGCGTGGCATTATCATCCAGCAGCACAGATTGCCAAGCGCCGTCCCATTCAGCGGGCAGGTCATAAGGCGGCTTGATATTCTTCTCTGTCTCGAACCCGTACCGGCTATAAAAATTAGGATCACCAAGAACACAAACTTTAGAAATACCGCGCTGTTTTAGTGCCTCAAACCCGGCTTGAATAAGCGCGCGGCCAATACCCTGACCTTGGCTATCCGGTAAAGTGCCTAGCGGTCCGAGAAGCCCGACTTGATCCGTGTTACCCTCAACCGTGCAAAGCGTCAAAACCACATGACCGATAATAGCATCCCCCGCCACAGCAACCAGTGACAAAACCGCTTCGCCCTCATCCAGCAAATCCCGCACCAGCGGCTGCAAATCCTCCTCCGGGAATATCGCCGGATAAATTCCAACAATCTCGGCGGCTTCTTCTGGCGTGCTTTGACGTATCACATATGGGTTCATGTTCATCTTATCAGTCTGCTTTTTACATGTAACATTCATCGTGCTCATATTGCGTTTAATATTAAGCATGAGCTCATGAATATCAATATATGAACCACCCAGGCACACCTGAAGCCGTTTTTATTTTCACTGCTTTTCGAAGGGGTTGTCAGGAATTTGCTTCCGGATTGCTTCCAAATCCGATGCAGGGCATTGATCTGCATCGCATCAAAATGACTGTTAAGCCATTGAAATATAAAGGAAAAAATTGGTTGCGGGAGGGCGATACGGGATTAAATCAAGCGGAAAATCTGGTGATAAATTAAATTTGGTTGCGGGGGGACGATTTGGGATTAAATCATGCCTTATTGATCTTGATCCGAATAACGACAATGACTTCCTAATCCCTATAGAAGAGAGCCAAATTTAAGGTAGGTAGGTGAACAGGTGTGATAGCCCCATTTCAGTTGTTTTTAAGTTGTATTAACAACATTTGGGGCACCTTTTCAAAACCGCCTATTTCCTATTGTTTTTTAATTGTATTAACAATCATTTTTATTTCCATAGATGTATTATTTACACTGTATTAACAGTAGAAAATGGCGAAAATGACAAGCTTGGAAAACGCCTGTTTTCAACCTGTATTAACAGGCCCTTTAAAGCTGTTTTTACGCTGTATTAACAGCGTTGGACGCTCCGCGAAGAAATAAGCCGTTTTCTTTATTATTCCCTTATTATTAAATAAAGTAATATTTCCGTAGTTAAGGCTCGATTTTATGGCTCAGAACGGAGAGTTTAACGCCATTACAGATTGTACAACAAGGGGAAGGTTTAGAGCCCCTTCTCTTTAACCATCTCCAAATATGCCAATTTAACATGATTGATCGAGCGGGATTGATCGTAAAGAATAGGCACAGGATTTGAAAAAATAATATATGGAATAATTTCTATTTCTTCTTTTGGTAAACCGCAATATCTGGAGAGCTCATCAACCTTCTCAGACAAAAGATCGTATCGTTGCAAATGCTTCTTTAATCTATCGGGCTCTCCATTGCGGTCCACCCCTTTAAATTCCGCTAGCTGTTCAGCAATTTCTTTCGCGGTTTTCGCATAGTATAAATCCTTGCATTCAATAAGGTAAATCTTACCTTCATCACTCTGCCACGCTAGCACATCAACATCTCCATAATTTTTATCCAAGTCTTGCTTTGAAATTATGGATGAAATATCAACATCGGCATTTGCTTCATACCCAAGAGTTTTTAATTCCTGAGCAACCTCTTTGTTAAACTCGTGCCCACGTCGATTTGTTTCATCGCCTATGGTCGATGAACTAAGCCCTTTTGCCTCTTTGCCGAGCAAAGCCTCCAAAGCTTCGCCAAAATCACCGGTCGATAAGCCTTTCAAGTATAAAACCGGCAACAACTCCGCCACGCTTTTGGCGCGCTTTAAAAATGGAGGGATCAAGCTGGATGTGAATTTGCGCCCATCTCCAGCACGATCACGAACCTTGGGAACTTGTATAGGCACATCCCCAAGACCAGTCTGGATCGCGCGCTTTGGCAAATATCCATTGCGTACCACAGCTTTGCGCCCATCGGGCAAACGCTCTTGCTCATAATAGGCAAGATGCTCTGCAACTTCTGCTTCTATCGCTTGCGCCAGCAACCGCTGCGCCCCTGTGCGCAAAATATCTGTCAGGGGATCGGTGCTTTCTATTGCTGGATTCGGAAAACTCAATACTGTATCATCGATCATGGCGTATCCTTTCTTTTTTAACAATCAAAAAGGTACGCCAACTTTTACTTCAAAACTAACCTTAAGCTCTCAACTCATCTCCATACACCACTTTTGGGTATAGCTCCAGCAATTCTATCGTCTAGCAACCATCTAGGTTTTCATGAGTTTCCCTAGAAAAACGCCGACAATTTATTCCACTGCAGGTCCAGAGAAAATTATATCACCATCCTCAGTCCGGTCTACATGACAGCGAGAACACCTAACTTCATCTAATCCTTCTGCGCCCAAAGCCTCTTCCTGAACAGGCTTATTGTCTTCCTTGGAAACCAATGTTTTATTATCAAGTTGTTTATCAAGATAAAAACCAGTAGCAGAGGCAAAGCCTGAAACAAGAGAAAGCCCTGTAGATACAATACGCAGGCTGCGAGATTTTCGAAGAATTGCCTCTGAATTGCTCTCGACAACCCGATCATTTATCCAATCGCTAACATCATCATGTGCCTGTTCAGCTTTTTTAATCCCACAATTAGCAAAAACAAACGCACCAACAGAAAGAACTGCACCAGGAATAGCCAAGATCCCCGTACAAGCGGTAGTAAAACAACTAGCAACAATAGCAGCCCCAGAAAGTTTTTGAGAACTTTTAGAATCTCTATAAGCTCGTTCAGAATCTAAAAAAAAATTACTCACCCTATTTTCCTTTTATTTTTAATAACATTTTAAACAATGAAGCCAGAAGCTAACATAAGAAAAAGCATCGGGTCAAATTCTGCACAAAAAGGCGTTGACGCTTAACGTAGGTTCAGAAGGGTATACGAAAGGCAAATTTTGCAGCAATCGGGAATTTATAGCTAGTTCCATATATACTTGCGCGACACAAGAATATCTTCTAAAGATCCATTAATCTGATATTTCCACGCTTGCTTTATGTTTGCCCATAGCTTTTCGATGGGATTTAGGTGCGGAGAATAAGGAGGCAGGAATAGTACAAAATGGCCAGCATTTTTAAGAATATCCCTTGTTTCTTGCGATTTATGAAAGCTTGCATTATCCATAACAATAACACTGCCGGGTTTAAGTTCGGGCAAAAGATGATGCTTTAGCCAAACATTCATTGCTTGCGTATTACAATTTCCTTTAAACAAAACCGGTGCGATTAATTTGCCTTTTAGGTAACCGCCTATTAGAGACGTTCGAGGCCTGGACTGGCTGCCTACATCGCCATAAATGCGCTTACCCTTAGGGCTATAAGCGTGGCTCCGGCTTGTTCCCGGCGCAAAACCTGTTTCATCCATGTAAACGATGTCATGGCCTTTGCGAACAAAACGATCCAGCTTTTTTAGGTATGATCTACGCCATTTTTCATAGTGTCTTTTCTCTTTGTAGCGTGCCATTTTTTTTACGGGTATAACCAAGAACCTTAAGCGAATGCCAAACTGCGTTGATGCTCACGTCAAGCTCTTGCGCCAGTTCTTTGAGCATCATGTCAGGGCGGGCTTCTACAAGCTCAATAAGCTTCTTTCGGTCGGTCTTTCGCGCATCCCGGGGGCCGGGTTTAACCGCAACATAATCTCGACCTTGTTTAAGCCAATAAAATACTGAACGGGCGCTAACCTGAAATCTCCGGGCCGCCTCCGCTTTGCTCCCGCCGTTCTCAACAAAATCTATAACTCGGGTGCGTATATCTGATGAACATCTCATAGATCATAAAATAACATACGCAAATGTTTATGGGAATAGCTATAAAAAGCTGGAAGCCACGTTAAAAGAGATGATCACGGGTGATCGTATTTTAATGGAATATAAAGGTAAGGAGCCAATTCTTGCAAAAAATTATGCGCGTGTTGTCATCACAACAAATTCTGCATGGGCAATTCCAGCGGGGCTAGAAGAGCGAAGGTTCTTTGTTTTAGAAGCCAAAGACACAGAAATGCAGAACAAAGCTTATTTTGCGGCGATTGCCAAGCAGCTAAACAACGGCGGCTATGAAGCGTTAATGCACTATTTGATGAATTATAAATATGAGGAAGATATTTTGCGAGAAACACCCAAAACAGAAGCACTTCTCGAGCAAAAAATACATTCCCTGAGCTATGAAGAACAATGGTGGTTTGAAATGCTCAAGAGCGGAGAGCTTCCCATGCAAGATGGATGGACAGATATATGTGGAACAGATCACATTTTTCGATCTTATTACGAACATGCTAAGTTAGCCGGCTGTCGTTATATTTTAGAAAGCTGCATAATAAACACACATATACTCTCACGATATCTTTGTCACAATAAAAAGTTGTTCAGCGGTAGAAATATGGTAGAAATGGCGCAAAATAAAAGCCGCTGAAAAGCGGCTAACTTATTGATTTAATTGGTTGCGGGAGTAGGATTTGAACCTACGACCTTCAGGTTATGAGTGCTGTGCGGCGGCCTTTCTCGCCCCTATGAAACATTGCGCACATCCACGCTAATGCGCTGATATTGCTTGATAATATCCCTGTTCCAAGCATCATGGACTTATACGCGCCTTGGCAGCTTTTCGCAGGAATTTGCTTCCGGAATGCTTCCAAAGATGCAGGGCTGCATCGGCCAGCATCACCAGCGCATCGCCCATGATTAACGAAGGAGGATCCACCCATGCCCGTCAAACTCACCAAAACCATCATCGATGAAACCAGACCGCAGGAAAAGGAGCTGCTAATCTTCGACAGCCTGGTTTCCGGCTTTGGCCTGCGGGTCAGCCCGGGCGGTAGAAAAAGCTTCATCCTGCAATACCGGTTCCGCCGCCGAACAAGACGTTTAACACTCGGCGCCTATGGCACCATGACGCTGGATCAGGCACGCAGCCGCGCTGTGAAATCGCTTGCGCTGGTGCAGGACGGCACCGATCCCGCCTACGAAAAACAGGCCGATAAAACCGCGCCGGACACGAACGATCTGTGCAACCGTTTCTGGGAAGAGCATGTGCAGGTGCGCCTCAAGCCCCGCACTGCCGCTGGCTACAAACGCGTGCTGGATAAATTCATCCGCCCGGCGCTAGGTGAGGTTCTGGTGCGAGACATCAAACGCGCCGACATCGCCGATCTGCATCACCGCATGCGCCGCACGCCCTATGATGCCAACCGTATGCTGGAGGTAATTTCCAAAATGTTCAACTTGGCAGAGATGTGGGGCTGGCGCGACGAGCACTCCAACCCGCGCCGCCATATCGCCAAATATCCCGAGCGCAAGCGGGAGCGGTATTTAACCCGTGAGGAGCTGCAGCGTCTACTCTCCACCCTCGATTATGCCGAAGGGATTCTGGATGGCCGGATCTTGGAGGGGCGCGAGGATCAAACCCCGCTGATCGTCCACCGCTCCGCCATCAATGCCTTTCGCCTGCTGGCCTTTACCGGCTGCCGACTGATGGAGATCCAGACGCTGAAATGGAAATATATCGACCGCGAGCATCGTATCCTGCGCCTGCCCGATACTAAGACCGGAGCGCGCGCCGTGCCGGTCAGCCAGCATGTCATCGACCTGCTCACCGCCATCTGGAACCATGCCGACACGCCGCAGGAAAATGAATTTGTGATCTATGGCACGCTGCCGCTCGCGCACCTCACCGATCTGCAATCACCCTGGCGGCGTATCCGTAAGGCAGCGGAGCTGGAGGATGTGCGCATCCACGATTTGCGCCACAGCTTCGCGTCATACGCCGTCTCCGCCGGGCATTCCCTGCCAATGATCGGCAAACTCCTCGGCCACACCCAGGTGCAAACCACCGCCCGCTACGCGCATTTAATGACGGATCCGATGCATAAAGCGGCGGACGATATTGTCGGGAATATGCTGGGCGGGTGAAAACAGGGCCAATCAAGGCCCTGTTCCCTATTAACACCGAACTAAAAATGCGAAACACTCTGCATTTTTAGGGTAAACATACTCACCTGTACGCCAGTGTTTAAACCGAGGGCAATATACCCATCGAAACCCAGGCGGCGGCGGTTTTCTAACACGATCACTCATGTCTTCACCTCTATTAATAAAGAAGGATTTCTTGACACCAGCGACCCAAAGAGCGATATAATAGATATACGTACACGCTAGGATCCGTCCTGGCCTCCTTTTGGACAATCCATTTATCCATTGGAGATTATTAGCCCGGTGCAGCGACAACTGCATCGGGTTATTCGTTTGAGCCCTCATCATCTGACCAATCTTCGTCATCAGCCAAAAGAGCGTTTAATTGCCTCTTAATGGCAACCTTATCTTTTTTATAAAAAGGGCGGGGAACATAGAGTAAAGCTTCTCGACCTTCTGGCAGGAAGACCGTGACTGTTTTGAAATCGCCCGCCGGCAAGTTCGGCACAGCAGTGGAGCCCAGCTTCTTGAGATCAGGCTTATGCTCTTCAATGGCTTTATCTTCAGCCACTTCTTCAAAATCATCTTGCGGATCTTCCTCGTCATCCGCTGCTTCTGCGATAGGTACTATCCCCCCTTGGCTTTTTACAAAATCAACAGAGCGTTTCAGGACGTTCAATGCATCCTCGGCAGCATCAGGTTTAAATCCCATTTCGATAAGTTCATATTTTAGTGCTGCATCGGAGGGAAAATTATCTCCATACTTAGCTATCAATTCCCCAAAAACCTTGGGTTTTTTGAGCCATTCGTTAATAAATTTTGCCTTCACATCATTATTTGGGGCGTATTTATACTTTTCAAAATCAGATGATACCGAAAGCTTGCCATCAGCACCTCTATTAAGAAGGCCATAATACGATACTGATGCAATCATAGTTTTGGCTGCCCCACTGTTTGCATCTTTATACCCCAAGCCCTGCGCGGCGGCATCTGCTGCTACAGCATGCTTGTTTTCTTTTTCATACAGGTCCCCAATACGCTGCATAGCCTCTTCTAAGGCTATAGAAGGACATCTGGGACTACGTTTTCTAACTTGTGTCATACTTTTCGCTCCTTTTCTATTGTTTTAGTTTTGGCGAGTCCATATGTCAAGCATTTGAAGTACAGTAACTAGTATAAAATATAAATATATTTAATTTCAATTAGTTATAAATAAGATTTAGACCTTACAAAAACTTAATCATATATTTTTTATACTCATCATTGCGCGAATCGGCATGGCTACCACTTGATTAAATAATCTTTTCAAGCCTTCATGCTGATGATGCAACTATCATGAAAGGAAGGTTTGATATGACCAGCCCCAATCTCTCCGCCGATATTGCCGAAATGCTGCTGGCCAAAGGCTATGCCGAGGCACCCAGCGACAATAAACAGTGGCGCATTTTCTTTCAGCCTGCGAGCATGGACACGCGCTGGTTCGTGCATGAGGGCGGGAAAGTCCGGCGCGGCAAAAGCGTTCACAACTCTACCGCAATCACGCAGGAAGCCCGCCGCATGCTGGGTCGTTACTGGCTGGAAAAACGCGGCGGCAAGGCTGCGCCGCAAATGTCAGCACCAGTCGCCCGGCACCGCGCCACAAAGCCCACACCAGCGCCAGAGCCGCAAACCGCCAAAGACAAGATCCTCACCCTCCTGCAAAGCCCGAACGGCGCCACCTCAGCGGAAATGATCAAAGTCTCGGGCTGGCAGGCGCATTCTGTGAGAGCGTTTTTGTCACGGTTGCGCCAAAAACATACAATCGTCACCAGTCAAGCCGGAAACCTCCTATACTACCAACTGAAATCCGCCAAGGGATAAAGCGTTACCCAAAATCAGTTATCCGGAAATCCCGAACAACTCAAAATATCATTGATATCTCAGCTTCTTAACTTGCTGTTTTCTCAATATTCCCCTATTTTCAAATGACTCCAAATTGTGAGAAAAGGATATGAACGCAGACATCATGACCATTGCAGAGGTCTCGGCCTTTTTGAAAATCGCCGAAAAGACCACATACAGACTGGCTTTAGAGGGCAAAATCCCCGGCTTTAAGGTCGGCGGCTCCTGGCGCTTCCGCAAAAGCGAGATTGAAAAATGGATATTAACCCAAGAAAAGAAAGCATCGTAACACTATGAACGTCGCTGAACTGGAAATGGGTTTGAAAGATCTGGTCACACAGCCGTATGACCAGTCGGAATTCGTTTACCGCCTGATGGAGCTGTATAACGCCCCGCCCGCCAGTATCAAAAAACTCAAATCCGGCGGCGCGAACAAGGCCGATCTGGTCGGCGATATCCTCTGGCAGCGCAAATTCTATTTCCGCACTGCCGAGCCCGGGCAGACTGCCCTTACGCTCGATGTCCTGAAGCAGCGCAAACCCGTCAAAACCCACAAACCCCGCTTTATCATTACCACAGACGGCAAAGAATTTTCAGCCCTCGATACCAAGCTGAACGACACGCTCCACTGCGACTACGATAAGCTCAACGATAATTTCGACTTCTTCTTGCCGCTGGCTGGCATCGAAAAATACGCGGGCATTGATGAGGCCGAGGCCGATGTCAAAGCCGCTGACCGCCTTGCCCGCCTGCACGATGAAATCATGCGCACCAACCCGGGCTGGAAAACGCCCGAACGCCGCCACGCCCTGAACCAGTTTATGACCCGCGTACTGTTCTGCTTATTCTCTGAGGATACGGGCAGCTTCGCCAAAGACATCTTCGTCAAAACTATCACGGAACAAGGCGGTGATGAGGGGCAGCATCTCCAATCCCTGTTCCAGCAAGTCTTCGACATCATGAGCGTGCCGGAAGATGAGCGCGGCAATGTGCCAAAGCATATCAATGACTTCCCCTACGTGAATGGCGGCTTGTTCGCCGACCGCACCGAGGTGCCGGAATTCAGCAAGCGCGCCAAACGCCTGCTGATGGAGGCCGCCGAGCTCGACTGGAAAGAAATCAACCCCGATATTTTCGGCTCCATGATCCAGGCCGTGGTGGATGAGGATATGCGCGGCGATCTGGGTATGCACTATACCTCCGTGCCCAATATCATGAAGGTGCTGCAACCGCTCTTCCTGATGAATCTGGAAGAAGAATTCGCGGAAAGTCACGGCAACCGGTATGAGCGCGACCGCCTGAATAAATTGCTGGAGCGCATATCAAAAATCCGTGTCTTTGACCCCGCCTGCGGATCCGGCAACTTTCTCATCATCGCCTATCAAGAACTGCGCAAGCTGGAGATGCGGATCTTCCTGCGCCTGGATGAGCTGGAGGGCGGGCAAATCACCCACCGCTGGGGCACCGGCATAAAGCTCTCAAACTTTTACGGGATCGAGATCGCCGATTTCGCAGCCGAAACCGCCAAGCTCTCCCTCTGGATTACCGAATATCAAATGAACCAGCGCTTTAAAATGCTGTTCGGGGAAACGCGCAATCCGTTCCCGCTGGTTGAGGGCGGGCATATTATCCACGACAACGCCCTGCACCGCGATTGGCACGAAGTCTGCCCCCCGCCGGAGGATGAAACGGTCGAAACCTATATCGTCGGCAACCCGCCCTATTTGGGCGCAAAGTGGCAAGGCAAAGACCAAAAAGACGATATGCACCGAATTTTTGGCGAATTCACAAAAAATTACAAAAACTTAGATTATGTTGCTGCGTGGTATTTCAAAGCCGCCGATTATTGCCAAAGACAGAATGCCCAAAGCGCACTCGTGGCAACAAACTCAATTTGTCAGGGCGAACAAGTGGCATTGCTCTGGCCGCTTATTTTTGATCTGGGTATTGAGATAGGCTTCGCTCACCAATCCTTCAAATGGAAAAATCTGGCGACCAATAATGCGGGGGTGATTTGCGTTATCGTCGGATTGCGTAAAAAATCAAACGATAAAAAAATATTATTTCATGATGATGTGGCGCGCGCTGTAAGCAACATCGGCCCTTACTTAATTGAAATGTCTGACGTAATCGTTCGCAAAAGTACTAATCCGCTGAATGGATTACCGCAAATTAACTACGGGAACATGACTGTTGATGGCGGTCATTTAATTCTTTCTGCAAAAGAAAGAGAAGATTTAATAAAGGACTATCCTGAATCAGAAACATTGGTGAGGCGTTTGTATGGTTCGCAAGAGCTGGTAAAAGGAATTGAAAGATATTGCCTTTGGATAAAGGATGAACAACTAAAACTTGCTAATTCAATTCCCATTATTGCGAAGCGAATTGCTGCATGCAAAAAGATGAGATTAGAGAGTAAGCGACAAGCGACAAGAGATCTGTCTGATAACTCTCATCGTTTCGGTTTTATTTCTAGTGAACATAAAGATCACGCTATCATAATACCAAGACTAACAACATCTACTCGTCCATACATTCAAGCGGGTATTTTAAATTCTTCAGAAATGCCGAATGACCAAGTATACACAATTGCTGACGCGCCAATGTATATGTTTTCAGTGCTCTCTTCTTTGCTACATATTATTTGGATTAAGAGCGTATGTGGCTATTTTAAAACAGACTACCGCTATTCAAACACGCTGGGCTACAACACATTCCCCATTCCATCGCTGAGCAGTGATCAGAAGACGGAACTGGAGGAGCACGCCTGGGCGATTATCGGCGCGCGCGACGCGCACCCGGGCAAAACCATCGCCTGGCTGTATGATCCCAAAACCATGCCGCAAAACCTGCGCGATGCCCACCGCGCCCTCGATGACGCCCTAGAAAAAATCTATATAGGCCGCCCCTTCAAAGACGATACCGAACGCCTCGAACATCTGTTCAAGATGTACGAAAAAATGGTGGCAAAGAAAGGCGGCAAGTGATGGAAGTATGTCAGGCCATCATGAACGCCAGCTGGCAATTTTTGAATAGTGACTTTTTCACGCAAATTTTTGCGACTTTAATCGGTGCTCTCTTGGCCTTTTTCTTTGGCTTGAAACTATACAAGCACCAGAAAAGCCAAGAAAATCATGCAACTCTACATTTCTTCATTGCTGGCTTAACATCCCTATCAAACAATTTATACGCTCTCAAAGAACAGATTGCTCAACACCGCTACAAAGAATGCCAGAACTGTAAAAGGATCTTGGAGACGGAGGAGCATCCAAAATTACAAATTCAACACATGTCGAAATATATCTATACGGATCATTTTGAGCGGCCAGTCGCGCAAGAAAAATTAGAGTTTCTTTCTCATCCAGATCCAAACGTGATTGTGCTTGCGGGGGTTTTAGACGGATCTATAAAAACCCTCAATACAATGATCAATGATATTAACGCTGACGTTGATGGTTTTATGCGCGGCAAAGAACAGTTTGAGCCGAAGGCTCTGTTTATGATGATAATGAAAAACGAACTCTTATATGAGCAGCTAGATAGCACTCTCTACCTCACCAATAAGCTGGTTGATGTGCTGATTAAATTTGGAAAAGTTACGTTCGGCAAGAATATGAAGATCAAAACAATAGAGCTAACGCATGAAAAGTATAAAGCTATTTCACCTAAGCCGATAGAAAGCTGGGAAGGGTATGAATGGTTTCCCCAAAAGAAACAGTGGTGGCAGATTAAGGATAAAAAATAATGAACGCAGAGCAATTACAAGAAACGCTGAATAATTTAATCACCGCTTGGGAGAGCGAGGCGGTAGAGTTCAAGCGTGCCGATCACGATTACGACACGGACAAAATCGGTAAGTATTTTTCTGCGCTGTCGAATGAGGCCAATTTGCGCGGACTGGATCGCGCCTGGCTGGTATTCGGCGTTGATAACGCATCCCGGGACGTTGTCGGAACGGATTACCGCCCAGAGCATGAGCGTCTGCAAAGCCTAAAAATGCAGATTTCTCAGGACACCGAGCCCAATATCACTTTCCGCAATATCCATGAGTTAAGCCATGCGGATGGCCGCGTTATCTTGTTCGAAATCCCCCCAGCGCCGCAGGGCATGCCGATTGCCTGGAAAGGGCATTATTTTGCCCGCGCAGGTGAAAGCCTCACCGCCCTGACGCTTGATAAACAGGATGAAATGCGCCAACAAACCATGGCCACAGACTGGTCTGCGCAGATTGTTCCGAATGCTACGCTGAATGATCTTGATGAAGAGGCGATTGCCAAAGCACGATCATCCTTTGCTAAAAAATACGCAAACCGTTTTTCTGCCGAGGAAATGGAAGGCTGGTCGGATGAAACTTTCCTAAATCGCGCCAAGATCACACAAGACGGTAATATTACATGCACCGCGCTTTTATTGCTGGGCAAGCCAGAGGCAACCTATTTGCTATCACCACATCCGGCGCAGATCACATGGAAACTCGAGGGTGTTGAGCGAGCTTACGAACATTTTGGCCTGCCGTTTTTGCTCAGCACGTCTTGGGTTTATAAGAAAATTCGTAACATTCAGCTCCGGCTCCTGCCCGAGGATGAGCTTTTGCCTCATGAGGTTTCAAAATATGACCAGAAAATTATATTAGAGGCTCTGCATAACTGCATCGCGCACCAGGATTACACCCGTAATGGCCGCATCATTGTTACGGAACAGCAAGACAAGCTAACCTTCGAAAATGAAGGCGGCTTCTTTGAAGGGCAGCCTGAGGATTACATCCTGGGTGAAAAAACACCGCGCCGTTACCGCAATCCGTTCCTCGTTCAGGCAATGGCTGAACTGAACATGATTGATACGATGGGATACGGTATTCATGAAATGCACAGCAGGCAAGCCAGCCGCTATTTGCCTATGCCGGATTATAACCTTTCTGAAGCCAATGTCGTACGGATTACCATTTACGGTAATGTTGTTTCACCGGCCTATAGTCGTTTGCTCATGCAGGAAACAGATTTGCCCCTTGAAGATATTTTGGCTTTGGATCGTGTGCAAAAAGGCCTGCCTATATCAGATCAAAAAATTGCACAGCTGCTTCGTGCCAACTTGATTGAAGGCCGGAAACCAAATCTGCATGTTTCTGCCAGTGTGGCTGAGGCAACTGCCAGCAAGGCTGATTACATTCGTACGCGGGCTCTCGATGATGAGCATTATAAAAAGCTGATTACAGAATATTTAACTAAGTTTAGCAAAGCCTCTAGAAAAGACATTGATGATTTTCTGGAAGATAAGCTCAGTGACGCTTTGAATGATTACCAAAAGAAAAGAAAAATTGGGAATTTGCTTACTAATATGAGGCGCTCCGGGGTTATTTATAATGCTGGCTCGAATAAAAAGCCGGAATGGAGAATTGCAGAATAAAACAGGCGATTTGCAGAATAAATGCAGAATATTTTTTCACTAAGTCACTGATTTTAAAAGAATATGAAGATAAAAAATTGCAGAATAAAGTTAAATACGGCGAATTCGCCACAATAAAAGATCGGAGTAAAAATGCCTAATTTTGTAGAAGTCACGTATGGACAGACCGGTGAAAGCCAGAAAAGCAATCAAATGGGCATGCGCGCGATGCAGGCTAAAGCCTATGCCGAGCGCGGATCGCAATATCTGCTGGTGAAGGCGCCGCCTGCCTCCGGTAAATCCCGGGCGTTGATGTTTATCGGCCTGGACAAGCTGCATAATCAGGGCATTCGTAAAGTTATCGTCGCTGTGCCGGAGCGCTCCATCGGAGCTTCTTTCAAAACCACCGACCTGACCGCTCATGGCTTTTTTGCCGATTGGGAAGTTGATGAGCAATGGAATCTTTGTACTGCGGGCATTGGCGAAGGAAAATCTAAGAAATTTCTCGAATTCATGAATTCCGATGCGCAGATCCTGATTTGTGCGCACGCTACTTTGCGAAACGCCTATGACAAGCTGGGCGCTGGCGCTTTTGCAGATTGCCTGTTGGCCGTGGATGAGTTTCACCATGCGTCTGCCGACGCTGATAACCGTCTGGGAGAGGTTGTACGCGGCCTGCTTGATGATGGGTGCTCTCATATCGTTGCGATGACAGGAAGCTATTTTCGTGGAGACAGCCTGCCTGTTCTACGCCCGGATGATGAAGCCAAATTCACCCGCATCACCTATACCTATTATGAGCAGCTCAATGGGTACGAACATCTCAAAACACTGGGCATTGGGTATCATTTTTACCGTGGCCGCTATTTGAACGCCATTCATGAAGTGCTGGATCCGAACAAGAAAACCATCATTCACATCCCCAGCCCGAATGCTGCAGAAAGCACCAAGGAAAAATATGAGGAAGTCGATCGGATTGTCAGCCATCTGGGTGAATGGTTGGATGTTGACCTGAATACAGGCTTACACCACATAAAGCATGAAAGCGGTAAAATCCTGAAGGTTGCGGATCTGGTTGAAGATGACGCCAAGACCCGGGACCGGGTCATGGAAACGCTGCGAAACGTCAAGAGCCGAGACGATGTTGATATCATTATAGCCCTGGGCATGGCCAAGGAAGGCTTTGATTGGACGTATTGTGAACATGCGCTGACGGTCGGCTATCGTGGGTCTTTGCAAGAAGTTATTCAGATTATCGGACGTGCCACGCGCGATTGTGACGGCAAATCTCACGCGCAATTCACCAATCTAATCGCTGAGCCAGACACCAGCGCCGATAATGTTGCCGATGCCGTGAATAATATGCTCAAGGCTATTGCGGCTTCACTGCTCATGGAGCAAGTGCTGGCCCCGAATTTTAAATTCAAAACACGGCCATCTGATGACGAGATGGATGGTGGCAGTAAAGTCGTTGATATTGACTACACACAGAGCGAGTCCACCATCGCCATTAAAGGTTTTGCCGAGCCCAGCTCCGAATTCGTTCATCAGGTTATTCAGAGCGATTTAAATGATCTGACGGCGGCTGTTATGCAAGATGAACGTGTGTTACGTGCAGCGATGAACCCGGATGAGATAGCGCCAGAGGTTGTCACACAAGTTTTCATCCCGAAAATTATTGAGCAGAAATATCCGGATGCATCACCACAAGAGATTGAAGAAATCCGTCAGCATGTGGTGGCCAACGCGGCGTTTAAGGCATCCACAAATGGCGGCCTGCCTGAACTCAACAATAACCTCATCAAAATGGCCAATAAATTTATCAATGTTCAAGATCTGGATATTGATCTGATCGACAGTATCAATCCATTCCAAATGGCATATGAAATCATGTCTAAATCTGTTGATGCTGAAGTTCTCAAACGCATTCACGGTGCCATTACGAGCAAAAAGATCCAGATGAGTGAGGAAGAAGCCACGGCACTTTACCCACGCATTAAGGAGTTCAAAGAAACACATGGTCGTGAGCCCAGCCTGGTTGCTGCTAACCCCATGGAAAAGCGTATGGCTGAGGCTCTGGAATGGCTCCGTAACAAGAAACGTGAAAAAATGCGCCAACAGGCGGCGGGGTAACTTTATGCCGCGTATGAGCCTTGATGACGTTCTATCCGATGATGATGACCTGCTTGATGTTAAAGTTTCAAGCAGCGTTAGCAGCACAGAAGAACAGCGCGTTCTGGCTCTTTTCGAAGAAGTGAACACCTTTATGGATCGTTTTGGGCGCAAGCCGGGCGATACGAATACGCCTTCTATTACTGAGCGCGGCCTTAAAATGAAACTGGAAGGCCTTTTAAGAAATCCTGAGCACCATAGTTTTCTCAAAACATATGACAGGCATCATATTTTAAAAGAATCCGCAGAGCCATTGCCGCAAACACTCGATGAAATTTTGGATATGGACGATGATCTGCTGACAACGCCGCAGGATGATATTTTCAAAATGGTTCATGCCCGGCCATCTATCGCAAAGACAGACAAAGTTTCGGAACGGGTGATGTGCAGAGATTTTGAACAATTCAAGCCATTGTTTGAGCAATGCATGGAAGATTTAAACTCTGGCAAACGTAGAACCGTTAAATTCCGCAAAGAACAAGAGATCTCAGCTGGCGAATTTTTTATTCTGAATGGCATTATGGTTTATGTGGCGGAAGTCGGGGAAACCCATATTCGTAACGGCAAGAAAAACGCCCGTCTGCGCTTGATTTTTGACAATGGCACCGAAGGCAATAATCTCCTGCGCTCTCTCGCGACCGAGCTTTATAAGGATGAGAATGGCCGCCGCGTGAGCTCCCCTGATGCTGGACCATTATTCGACGAAGTACCACAGGAAGGTGATACCCAGACCGGGATGATCTATGTGGTAAAGAGTCTCTCCCGGGATCCAGAGATCAGAAAATTAGATGGGCTGCTTCATAAAATCGGCTTCACATCCGGAAAGATGGAAGTGCGCATCCAGAACGCAAAGGATGATCCAACGTTTTTAATGGCATCTGTGCACCCAGTGGCGACATACACGCTCTACAACATAAACAAGGTGAAATTAGAGCATCTACTCCATAATTTCTTTGCCAAAGCCAGACTGGATATAGATATAACCGACCGGTTCGGTAAGAAAATCAAGCCGCGTGAATGGTTCCTAGTACCGCATGATACAATCGCCGAGGCCATATCACGCCTAAAAGACGGCTCTATTGTGGATCATGAGTATGATGCCGATGCGGGCACTATAAAAAAGAGAGATTGAAACTAAAGATAGTTCGCTGCCTATTAGCAGATCAATCAAGGTTTTTGGAGAAATAACCTATCTCTTTCCTCGTATCGTAAGCAAATTTTCCTCTTGCAGAAAACTCGCACATCAAAAAATTACATATAAAATTACAGATTAGTCACATTGACAATCACGCAAATTTCAATGTATAATTCTTTAATTCATAAGGAAATGCCATGACAATATTTGATATAGACAATATTAGCGACCTTCCACCAGAGCTCATTAAAGAGCTCAAGCTCGCTGGTGATGTAGACAACTCTCTTCTTAGCCTCTTCCATGAAGCTGGGGGCACTCTCGATCTATCCACTCTTTTAGTGGGGTACTATAGAAAGCACAAAGAAGTTAAAACCCGGCAATATATGATGACTACATGCTACAGGCTTGTAAAAAAAGGGTTTTTATCCCCTACACAGAACAAAGGGGAATACGAAATAACGAGCAAAGGGCTTAGTGTTATAGGAAAATCTTTTGTCGAAGAAAAAGATGAGCAGGAAAATGAGGTGCAGAGCGTAGAAGACTTGTATTAAGTCGAATAATGTGCCATAAAAGAATTAAGGTCGTTCACTTGCGATGAACGACCTTAATAGAGGGCAGGAATCCTACCCACACTGATATTCAATGTTCTTTCAGTGTAATAGGCTTTCCTGACAATGTCAACGATGCCGTCCCTGTTCCCTCGGCAGGGAGGCATCAATAACGACTTGAAAGGAAAATTCATGACAAGTCTATCTTCACTGTTGGGGCAGTCCAATCCCAAATTTGAACTCCAACCAGCAACAAATGGCCAATGGTTTTGGCGATTTAAAGCAGGAAATGGGGAAACGTTGTGTCATTCAGAGACATACTCCAGTAAGCAAATGGCTGAACATGGTATTCAATCTCTGATCACCAACATCAAAAACCATTTTTAATCTTAACTTTGCGTGCCGCCAATTTTGGCGGCACGCTCTCTTAAGCCCCAATCACATCGCCGATCCGCTTGATATTGGTTTTTGATACGCCGCAGGATTTGGCCAGTTCTTTCCATTGCAGCAGCGCCGTCACGGTTTCATCGATAATGCGCTGGGCGTCTGACCTTGATAGATCCGCCACCTCGGCCAGTTTCAATAAATGCTCGACGCTCGGATTTTTGCCTTCACCCATCACCATGGTGCTTTGCTCTCCGCCCGGGCCGCTGGAGAAGGTGAGGTCGTAGGCTGGTGCCATTTTCCACACACCGCTCTCATCCATCAGGAAAGAGAAGTTTTTGGCGTGGTCATCGCAGTTATGACTGAGTACGTTAAACACCGCCAGACGGTACATTTTCTGGGCCTCACGAATGTCACGCGCCAGGATCATCGTCGCCTTAATCAGATCCTGATAATCAAGCGAGGGCACACGGAAATCCGAATGCAGCAGGCCACACGCTGTATGCATATGAAGCCGCCCACCACTATTCGTTCGGTCAAAACGCCTTGTTGCAAAATACCCGGCTCCCCTTTTGGCAGGGAATAAATGCGCCTCCATCATCTCCAGCCCGGCCTTCTGCGCCATCAGGCTATACACATATTCAATCGCTCCGGCATCCTGCCCGTCTGCCGTATTCGCAAATTTAACCAGCCAGGGCTCGTAGCCGGCGGGAAGATCCTCTACGCCCTGAATGACTTTGGTTTTATCACGGCTGACCCCGATTATGGCTTTGGGGCGTGCGCCTTGAGGAGATCCGCCCAGCGCCAGAAGCTCTTCAAATACCTCCTCGCTGTTGCCCTCTAAAATCTTCTGCGATTGACCCGCCAGCGCGTCGAGATTAACGGCCTTGTCCTGCACATCCTCGCTGTAATCCGGCGCATAAACCAGCGCGCCCATGCCCGATGCACCCACATGCGCCAGCCGATCTAGCGGTGAGAAACTGTCCGGCGCAATGCCTTTGCGGCGTAGGGCGCGATCCAGCAAAAGCCGCCCCCAGCCGTCAGGAAGGCTGTCATTGAACAGGCCGGGAAGCCCTTCAAACAGTCCCGGCTCAAAAACTTGCAGCACCGGCGCAAGGGGCAGTTTAAAAGGTGAGAGCTCAAGTTTTCTGGCTATAAAGTTCGTATCATATTCAAAGAAAATTTTGCCCTCACGGCGCGCAAGCCGCCCTACAGGAACAGGCGCACCCGCAAAATCCAGCATGACATTCAGCGCGTTCACAGGCGCAAAATTCTTAGTCATGGGGCACCTTCTTCTTTCTGGCCTTCTTTCTGGAACGCGGCGCAGTTCTTAAGGAGGGCTTGTCTGTCTCGCTCGCTTTCAATAATTCATCCATGCTGGCAAACTGTGTTTGCGGCTGGAGGGCTTTGACCAGCCTTTCATTCAGCCCCAAAACAAATGTAAGCTTTATAAAGGATTCGAGCGATATTTTGCCCGTCTGCTCGAATTTCCGGAGCACGGCTACGCTCACGCCGGAACGATCCGCCAGCTCGGCCTGTGTCATATTTCTGGCAATCCGATGCTCGCGAAGAAGCCGGGAAAGCTCCAGAAAAGTGTCTTTAGGGGTCAATATAGCTATCATAATGTTAATTATACCATTAAAAGCACTTTAAGTGCTATCATAATGTTAATAATTATGGTGTTTTTCATTTAACAGAAAAAGTAAACCAAGGGGTAAACTGGGGCAGTTTACCGGTCAACTAGACTATTCAATAAAATCAAACACTTATCATGTCAAGTAAGTTGACAGTTTACCCTGTTACTTGACGCTTTTATTTAAAGAAAACAAAGGCTTGTACAAAATCTGTCAAGTAAGCGTGTCAACTAAGTTGAAACTTCTGACGCTAAAAAAGTCCCGCACGTTCCCCGCCCCTATAGGAAATGCCCCCACAGGACCCGCGCGAATTCCTGCGAGGATGCCAGACCGCTCTGCATAATGGTGCGTGCATCACTGAATGATTTGCGAAACTCTGCATATTCCACTGGCTATTGCGGGCGAAGGAAGCATTCATATCTGCATGGATGAGATACCGACCATCACGATTTACTCACGCGGCCACCCATTGGAGACAATCATCTTGGGCATGAACAAGCTGAATATGGGACAGGTCGACAGTGCGTTGGAGATCTATGCCGAGCAACACGGTACCTTTGTCGGAACCGTTCTTGGCGTCACAAATGACGCTGCCGTGTTTACACCCACGGAAGACTGGACGCGTGATCTGGGGTTTGAAGACAACACCGTCCATTTTGTCACGTGGGAAGAGATCCGCACGCTGCTCGGCATCAAACCCTGACCGACCGGGATGGGGTGCGTGGATCTGTATTCCACGCCCCCTCCCTTTAGGGAGGGGTGGAGAGAGTGACATCTGCTTACCCGCCGCAACCCCATACACACCAAGCCTTATAGCCAGAAAACCAGACGGCAGATGCAGATGTAACAGAATTTCTGCTCTGCGCGTAAGCTGTTGTAATAAAATAAAAGCAGATGTTACTGCCCGGCAGATCTGCTGCAGATTCATCTGGCCTTTTCCTCATCATGATAAACCCAGCTCTGCGCATTCTCGACCTGACGCACGCCGCCGGAGCCTTCGTCTTTATAATGCGTGGGCAAAACAGCAATGGCCGACGTCATAATTTCGCCAGTATCTTCATCTATTTCATCCTGCCCCAGCTGCATATTCTCAACAACCAGATAGCCATACTTGCTGCGTTCCGCCGTTTGTTTTGTCAGCGGATGCGGGGTCTTGAGGCATTTGATATAGCCCTTGCCCATCAAAACGCTGATGCGCTTTTTGATGGTCGTCTGGCTCCCCAGCCCGTCAATATCCTCGTATGCTTCGCTGAAGCTCTCAATTGTATAGAGCTTTTGATCAAACTGAGCATCCTCCAGCAGGCGTTGCAGGATCTGGTCATGCTGGCGGTGGCGTTCGGATTTGAGCTTGTTAGAATAATCCTGCCGGATCAGCGGCTGCGTGTCCGGATCAATCTCGACCCATTGCCCAGCGCGTTTGACCACATGCATATTAACAATCCCGGGGCCGTTACGCAGCTCAAAATGCAGGGAGCGGACATCCTCCGCTTCATCGGGCCGGAAGATCAGCATACCGCTGGTGTAATAGCTGCGCAGGGAACTGGCGCCGCTCAGCGCTTGAAACGGATCATCCTTGAACATCGCCTTGCTGATTTTCTTGGTGTGATGAACGAGGATAATTCCGGCGCGCGGATTGATTATATCGCGCAGCATTTCCACGCGCTGCTGCAGGAAAAACAGCATGGCGTTATTATCATTCTCGCCGAGATTGCCAAAGTCCGGCCCGCCATCGAATACATTACGGATCGGATCGATGACGATTATATCCGGCGGCGCGTCAGGGAATTTCTTATGGATCAGGTCTTTGATGATTTCCAGCCCGTCATCGTTCAGCAGCAGCTTTAATTGCGGTGTAATATGGATGTTCTGCCCGGCTTGGAGAATAGCCTCCTTAGACAGTCCCATTTTCTGCAGACGCTCGCGCAGATAATCATATTGAATTTCTGCCTGCAAAACGAAAACTCTCAATGGGCGCGGCGGAGTGAATTTCAAAAACGGCTGTCCGGCAGCCATGTGGGTCAGCAGCGAAAGCGTAAAATCACTCTTGCCGGATTTTGGCGCACCGCCAATCACCAGCATGCCCGACGGCGTGAGCAGACGCGGGGTGATCAGATCATCCGGCATCGGGCTTTTATCGGCGATCAGCTCGGCCAGAGAGAAGGCTTCGTATCGCTGCATATGGATTTTTGATTGTGGTACAGAATTCAAAAAGCTCGGAATATGAAGCCCATCCAGCACCGCATCGGCGGCATCCCATTTCTCCGGCTTGTCAGTGGGCGGGATGATGACCCGCAGGCTTCTGGGCTTTACGGATTGTAATCCAGCTTTCAGGCGCTCGACATATCCTTGTCCCGCTTTGTCATTGTCCGGCCAGATCATAATGTCCTTACCAGCCAGCGGGGAGAAATCCGTTTTTGCCGGATCAAAATTCGCACCGCCCATAATGGTCGTGGCCGGAATGCCGAGATCAATGAGCACCTGTGCACATTTTTCACCTTCGGTGATGATGACATGATTACTGACGGCAAGGCCGGGCAAATTATACAAAGGCCTGATCTCGGGCATGGCATGCTTCCCGGCGATATGATCATAGGGCAGAAATGACTTCCTGCCGTCTGCGCTGTCTGTGCGTTTGACAGTGACCAGCGGTTTGCCGGATACATCCGTATACATCCATTCTCGGCGTTCCAGTGATAATGACGGCATAACTGTTGCCATTCCCAGCCAATCCGCGCAGGATCGCAACACCGCCGGAAAATCGCGCTGCGTATCCAATCTATGTACAGCCGCCCACAGGTCGAAAATATCGCCGCCCTGGCCGCTCTCAAAATCCTGCCACAGCCCGGCTTTATCGCCAAACATGCTGACTTTCAGGCTCTGGCCTTTTTTACCCTGAAGGCTGCCGATCTGGAATTCCCGTTTCAGTTGCCTGCCACCAGGAAACAGATGCCGCAAAGCCTCCGGCAACCGCGCCAGCATCGCAGCCTTCACCTCATCCCGAGGCGGCAGGTCAGGATCGTTATAATCCAATGTTTTGAGGGGCATGAAATTTCCCCTCCCTTAGGAATACAATGTGTTCGTATAATAAGCATGATCGACCAGTGCCACCTGCCGCCCCTGGCTGCGCCATCTTTCGGGCGTTTCGACCAGCACATCCAGATCCGGAATAGTGTATAAAAAGGGACGGACGATATGAATACGCTGTGCCAACGGCAAAGATGGAAGAATGACCTGTGCTATATCTACAATCTTCGGAACGAGCCATATTGAATTGCCTTCGATCTGATAGACGTGCATGGCGGTGAAAAAACATTCGCTGATGATCAGATCGGTGCCCGGCGGTGTTAGCCAGATGGCGGCATGCCTTTTATCCATCTGGAAATGAGCGCTGCCAAAACCCTGTTCAGGTTTTTTATTTTGCGGCATGTTCCATAACCCGGCAGGATGGGCAGTGCCCATTTCATAGCCCAGCGCACATAAACCTTCACATATCTCTCTGCCAAGTTCCTGAGACGGCATAGTCTTTGGGTAGTATCGCAGCAATGATGGGATTTTGTGAAATTTATATTTCTGTTTCAGACTCCGCTCTGCGCGCGTTCCGGCTAGCGGAAGTGCCGCATCGTAATGCAGCTGGTGCAAACAGCACCGCTCAGCATCATGTTCAGGGTTCAATTTGGGGTAATCGTGAATCATTGTGCACCCCCATGCTGTTCATCCATAGTGGAGGTAAAGCTGCGGCCATTCTCGAATTCTTCAATATCCGAGATTTTATAAACAACGCGCCCACCGATTTTGTGGTATCGGGGCCCAGTACCAAGCCAGCGCCAGCGCTCCAGCGTGCGCGGTGAAATCTTCCAGCGTCTGGACAATTCAGTCTGATTTAGGAAAAGTTGTGCGCTCATTTTTGGCCTCCGTTCTGCTCATCGAGCCACTGGAAGAAGGCCTGCTCATCGATCAGAACGCGGCGACCGGCGCGGCGGATAACTTTATCAAAACCGTTCTGGTCGGCATAAAAAACCAGATGGCGCAAACCGCCAACAGGCGGCCAGCTGTGATGTTTCGGCCATTCGGTGAGGGGGATAAATCGCCGCTGCAGGGGCGGTGATATTTCAAGTGTTTCAGACATTTTTCTTTCTCCTTATTGGTAAGTGCCGCGCTGAATTGCACGACATGGAGAAAGCCTGAACGATTTTAGAATTTTATAACATTCCGCAAATTATCTTTGCCTACGCAGATTTTTTTTGCGTATTTTCTTCAAGCCATTGATCGCCAAACATAAGACGATACATCGCTATTTCATTTTCAAATCCGGCGTTTTCAAATTTAATGCTGCTTTCGATGGCCTTCACTGTGGCTTTATAGACGCGCTCATAATCTGGATTGTCTGGAAACGATCGATTGGCTTCTTCAAGTTCCCGCGCATATTGGTGAGGAATGTGGCCATAAAAAACCCTGAAACCCCAATCATCCATTGGGTTGTCTATTTTAGGATCAAAACCGTACACTTTAACCAGCTTATAGTAAGCATCTCTGACTGTGGTCTTAGAAAGCCCGAGCCACTCAGCAACAGCCTCTAAAGTCGTTGCAACATCAGCGCCATTGCTTACAATATGAGCCACAAGAGCAGCAATTCTCTCTCTTTTTTCATTTGTTGCAGATTTGCTTTTAAATTCTGATTCCATGGCCTCATAAAGCCATTTTGTTTCTGCTTGCTGATAATTGTTTTCGAATTTGTGAAGGATGCTAATGATCGCCTGATGTAAAAACCGGACATCGCCCTTACTGATTAAATATCGATCTCGCAGGCTCAATAACTCTTCTTTATCAAGCATCATCTCGCTTCCCCGAAAATCTTTTCATTCATGCTGGCGACAACTTTATGCGTGTGCGCCTCGGACAAATGGGCGTAGCGTTTCACCATCTGCAGGGTTTTATGCCCAAGAACCTCGGCAATTTCCGCCAGCGTCGCGCCGTTCATCGCCAGATAAGATGCCGCGCTATGGCGCAGATCATGAAAACGAAAATCATCTATGCCGGCTTTGGTCAGCGCATTTTCCCATGCGGTGCGAATATCAATCGGCTGGCATTTGGCTTTTGACGGAAAAACGTAATCGCATTTCTTGTCGCGCTTTTCATGCTGTGCCTGCATTAAAGAACGGGCATAACCCGTGATCGGAATCACCCGGCGTTCACCATTCTTGGTTTCATGCAAGATGATGGTACCGCGCTCAAGATCAATATCTTTCCATTTCAGGCCGACAATCTCCATCTTGCGCGCGCCGGTGCTGAGCGCCAGCACAACGATATTATACAGATGCGGATTATCCGTATCTTTACAGGCTTCCAGCAGCCGTTCACGCTCATCATCTGAGAGAAAGCGCACACGCCCGCGCGGCTGTTTCAGTTTTGAGATTTTGCGCACCGGATGAATCTCCAGCCATTCCCAGTCATTAATCGCAACCGTAAAAACATGACTGAGCGCGGAAACATAACGGTTTGCGGTTGTCGGACTTCGCTCCCGCCCATACTTCCCCTTGCTGCCCAGCAGTTTGTTACGCGCCGATACGATCAAGGCGGGCGTAATATCGGCCATGGCATAGGCGCCAAGCTCTTTCTCCCAATAAGCCAGGTAATTTGCCAGATTTTTATTGCTGGCCTTTTCATAGATGAGGATCTCGGTGCGGTAACGCTCCAGCGCATCAGAGAATGTAAATTTGCGTGCCTGGCTGGTTTTGAAATACCGCCCCTCGCGGATAGCGGCCTCTGTCTGCTGTACCCAGCGCTTGGCATCGGTCAGGCGTTCAAAGGTCGCAATCTGCTGCGGATGCCCTTTGATCCGTACTCTGGCACGGTAGGATGTCGCGCCATCACTCAATTCTCTTTTCTCAATCGTCGCCATAATTCAAAATAGAACAAAACATGTACATTCATCAAGCCATCAATCACAACAGATTGCAACTCTTATGCTTGCAGCAGGAAAATATACAGTGGATACAGCAACTTAGCCTTTGCATACCAAGGCATGGGACAGCCGAAGGGACATTTTATCGTAAGTGATTGTAGTTGTTTGTTTCCTACTGTCCCGTGAGTGTCCCTTGGGGCTAAAAACAGAAAAGCGCCTTTCGGCGCTATCGACTTAAGCCATTGAAATACAAAGGAAAAAATTGGTTGCGGGAGTAGGATTTGAACCTACGACCTTCAGGTTATGAGCCTGACGAGCTACCGGGCTGCTCCATCCCGCGTTAATTGGAATATAATGCGCTTCTCCAGGGGGGTTCTCAAGAGAAGGTGTCCGGTTTTAACCGATAAAGAATGATAAAGCAAGCCCTAAACGAAGTTTTTCTTATCCATTCACCACGAAGTGGACGGCAATGGCTGCTGCGTAGCCCAAAGCTAGAACTGGAGTCCACTTCAAGTGGGAAAAAAATGTATAGTGGCCGCGAGCGACCCCCATCAGGGCAACGCCTGCTGCAGAGCCAATAGAAAGCAGGGAGCCACCGATGCCGGTTGTCAGTGTAATCAGCAGCCACTGGAAATGATCCATTTCAGGATTCATGGTAAGCACGGCAAACATGACAGGGATGTTGTCAATGAGGGCAGAGGATATACCAAGCATGATGTTGGTCCCGCTTTGTCCTATACCGTGATACATTGTGTTAGAGGCAATTTCCAGATATCCGATGAAACCAAGTCCTGCAACACTGAAAATGACCCCAAAGAAGAAAAGGAGGGTATCCCATTCAGCGGCTGAGACTGTTCTGAAGATATCAAAATCATCGTTCACATAGCGGCCTTTGCGGCGAATGAAATAGGCAACAAACATCAAAACAGACAAGCCTGTTATCATACCGAGAAAAGGCGGCAGACCGAGAAGCTGTTCAAAACTTACGGCTGTTGCGATGGTTCCTAGGCCGAGTAATATGATGGTTACCGCCCCTTTCTTAAGCTTAGCCCCTTCCTCCATATGCCATGGCTTCTTCTTTGGGACAAAGAAGTGCATGATGGCGGCGGGAACTAAAAAGGAGGTAAGAGAGGGCAGAAACAGCGAGAAAAACTCAAAAAAATCGGCTTTTTCCGCTTGCCAGACCATCAGGGTGGTTATATCGCCGAAAGGGCTAAAAGCACCGCCTGCATTTGCGGCATTTACAATGTTGATGCAGCTAAGGGCAATAAAGCGGGGATTGTCGGCGCCAACAGCCATGACAACGGCTCCTAATACCAGAGAAGTTGTGAGATTGTCAGCAATGGGAGAAAGGCAAAACGCAAAAACGCCTGTTGCCCAGAATAGTTGCTGAAGATTAAGTCCGGCCTGAACAAGCTTGGTACGAAGAACGGCAAAAACGTTTCTTTCTGTCATGGCGTTGATGTATGTCATGGCGGCAAGCAGAAAGAGTAGCAGCGCGCCATATTCCTCAAGCGCATGAAAGACCTGATGGTGAAGCGTTTTTTTGTCAATGCCATATGTTGGGGCGATAAGGCCGATACAAAGCCAGATAAGAGCGGCCCCTAGCATAACGGGTTTTGATTTTCTCAGATGTATTTTTTCCTCTGCTAGAACAATGATGTAGGAGAAGATAAAAATAACAAGACATAAAAGGGAAACGGGGTGTGTGAGAGCCTCTGCAGGGAAGTTATGGCTAGCGTTCTTGCCTGCTTCAGCAACGGCCTGCACATCAGCTTTCTCCGCTGCAAAAGCAAAAACCGGAAAAAGCGAGGGAAAAAACACTAAAAGAAGAGAGAATAAATAGCGCATAGCCGGATAACTATACGGGGATTTTTAATGTAAGGGAAATGAAAAGAGAGGCTAAAGAGACAAAAGAGTATCCTCAAGGGCTTTAGCGGCGCGATCAAGGGCTTTTTGCCAATCATCTGTAGCCTCTTCGTCGGCACCATCTGAGATATATTTCAGGCATAGGAAGGGAATCTTCTCGTTCTGGCATACGCGGGCTAAGGCATAGGCTTCCATGTCAATGACGTTATAGGCGCTGGTGTTGTGGGTTACTTCAAAATTATCCCCACTGCCGCATGTCCCGATGGGAAGGTTCGGTACGATTTGACCATATTCTACAACAACAGGTGTATCCGAGAAAGGCGTTTGAAAGGGGGCAAATCCAAGGCACTGAACATCCATATCTCTTTGGATAAAGCTTTTGCAACAAACGACAGAGCCGCCCGGAAACAAAGGGCTTCCGGCTGTGCCGAGATTAATAACGACAGAGGGCTTTTTTTCTCCCAGTGCTTTCGTCAGGGCGTAGGTGGCGTTTAATTTTCCAATACCTGTGTAAAGAACGTTTAAATTGGTAAAATGGCCTTGTGCTTCTTCCGTCATAGCAAAAACCAGCAAGGCGTTTTTTAAGTCTATTGTCATGATACAGCGTCCTTATCTTAATCTTATTTTTATGCAGCCGTTTGTTTTCTTTGGTCCTGTATAAGGACAGGCCCGTGATCCTGCAGAGGATCAAAGCGCACCAGACCATAGTCTGTCAATTTCAATTTCGGGATAACGCACAAAGGTAAAAAAGCAAGCATCATCATCGGCTCTGTAATAGCCGGATCAAGTTTTGCAATGGTGCGGCGCAGGGTTTCAAGGGAGCTTTTTACCTGTTCATGCGGTAGATCGGACATCAGGCCGGCAATGGGGAGTGGCAGTTCTCCTATAACGTCTCCATCACAAGCAACGGCATAACCGCCTTTGTTTTCTTTTAAGCGGTTAACGGCCAGAACCATGTCAGACTCTTTTACCCCCACAACGGTGATATTGTGACTGTCGTGACCAACAGAACACGCAATAGCACCCTTTTTAAGACCAAAGCCCTTTACAAAAGCAAGGCTTATATTCCCGTTCTTTCCGTGCCGTTCCAAAACGGCTAGTTTTAAAATATCGGCAGAGATATCTGCGTTTAAACACCCATGTTCATCCGGTGTCAGGGTTTCCTGCAGCTCGTTTGTAATAATCTGGTCATTGATAAGGCCGATTACGGGTGTTCCGTTTCCGTTGCCTCTGATTATAAAATCCTGTTCCGTCAGTTCTCTTATTTTGATGGAATCCATGCCGACAGGGCTGACAGTGGTACGTTGTTTGAATAGCGAGTCTGTTATGAAGGTACCGTTTTTGATAACAGCATGGATGTCGACCTTTTCAAGGTCGTTCAATAAGACAATATCAGCTTTGTATCCTGGCGCAATCAAACCTCTGCGTTGCCATTTTTCTGTATTTTTGTCCAGGCCAAACGCTCTTGCGGCAGACCAGCTGGCGATACGGTACGTACTGGCCACATCGGCACCGCCTTTGATGGCTGTGCGAATCAGGTGATCTATATGCCCCTCTTCGGCAATATCCAGTGGATTACGATCATCTGTACAAAATGAAAGAGAAGCAGACGTAAAAGGCGTGATGACAGGGATTAAAGAGGACAGATCTTTGCATACTGTCCCTTCCCGTATCAGGACTTGCACACCTTTTTGGATTTTCTCTATGGCCTGTTCGGCATCGGTGGATTCGTGGCATGTGCTGATCCCGCAGGAGAGCATGGCATTAAGGGCTTTGCCGCCGATTCCCGGCAGATGGCCGTCGATATGATCGTTTTTAAACCGGTTTAGTTTGGCAAGGGCTTTCTCATCCCGGCCCAACACACCGCCTATATTCATGAATTCAGCCAAGCCGATCACATTGTTGTGTGTGATAAACGGGGCAAGGTCTTCGGCTTCGAGTATGGCGCCAGATGTCTCCAGCGTGGTTGCCGGCACACAAGAGGATAAATTGATATGCAGATCCATCCATGTATTTTCCGAGCAGGCCAGAAAATATTCAAGGGCCTTTATGCCTAGCACGTTAGACATTTCATGAGGATCGCAAATGGCTGTCGTTGTGCCCTTTGGCAGAACACAACGATCGAATTCCATGGGGGTAATCATCGCGCTTTCCACATGAAGGTGTGAGTCAATGAAGCCCGGAACCGCATAGAGGCCGCTACCATCAATTTCCTCTTTGCCTTCGTAGGAATCATAGGTGCCAGTGATCGTCTGTCCTGTAATTGCGATATCTGTTTCTGTGATGCTTCCTGTGACGACATCCAGCAGGCTCACATTTTTTATAACCAGATCGGCTTGTTCGACACCAAGTGCTTGTGTGATTTTGTGTTCCAGAGTCATTTTTATTTCCTTTACAACGGTCAGCTTTCTTAAGGTTTTAGACAAAAGAAAGCCTTTTTTCAAAGCGTTATATTTTAAAAATTGTCCTTTTATACGATTTATTTTGGGGTCTTTTTAATTGACAGTTCTTTAATACTTCTCTACTGAGTATTCTGTGACTTTAGAAGATGAGATACTGCCTGTTATTGCCTTTATGCCGCACAACAGATCAGAGACTAAGTCTAAGTAGAGTCGATCTGTTATTAATTATATACTACGAGGAATGACTAAATGAGTGAAGAAGCTGTTACAAAAACAGGTACAGTGAAATGGTTTAACGCTGATAAAGGTTACGGTTTTATTACTGTTGAAGGTGAAGAAAAAGATATTTTTGTCCACATTAGTGCTGTAGAGCAATCCGGCATGAGAAGTTTGAAAGACGGTCAAACGATTACGTTTGACATTCAAACAGATCCTAAGCGGGGAAAAACCAATGCGGTGAATCTGAGAGACGCTGAGTAGTTTCCTCTCTTTAACCTTACAAAAAGCTATACTTGAAACAGGCTTTATTTTAAGCTCCTTTTCCAGGGTTGTTTGCCAAAATTAAGTTTGAGTAACAAAGCGAGGAAAGAATGGCTGATGATGGTTTGTCGATAGGTTCCTTAAATGAAGCAACACGTGGCCGGGCAACGTTTTCCGGCCATGGTGATTCAAAGGGTGCGTCCGGTTATGTGAGTCCGGAAGATGCTGCTGGACGTTATGATTTTCTAGGACGTTCCGGAGACGCGATTTCTTTCAATCCTCCCAAAGATGGTTTTGCTGAAATTGACATTGCTGCGGCATGGGATAACATCTATGTTCAGGAAAAAGGCCTGATGGGTAAACTCTTTAAAAAGAAGAGGGCACTCAATGTTGATGTTGATCTGGGCTGCTTGTATGAGCTCCAGAACGGGAAGCGTGGCGCTGTTCAGGCGTTTGGAGAATTGTTTGGAGAGTGGGACCGGCCACCGTTTCTTTGCCTGTCCGGTGACGAGAGAACCGGGGACACAGAAGGAAAAGACGAATATATCCGTGTGAATGGTAAAAAATGGCCGGAAATCAAACGTATTCTGGTCTATGTCTATATTTATCAGGGCATCGCAGACTGGTCACAGCTTAGGCCACAGGTACAGGTGCAAATTCCAAACGAAACCCCGTTGATTGTTACACCTGATGTAGGAAAAGAAGAGCTGGATCTTTGTGTAATAGCCATGCTTGAAAATGTTCGTGATGGGATCAAATTAACAAATCATACAGAATATTACCCTGGTCATGCTGAGATGGATCGTGCTTTTGGTTTCGGTCTGGAATGGGACGACGGCAAAAAAAGGTAGAATAAGGCATGGCCTGTTGGCATAATTTTTCTGTTAGGGTATGTTGGTTATATGGTTACTGTGTTTAGCTTATATATGGGCAATCTTAAAATACCTCTCTAAGAGGCTTTTCTTGTTTTGTAATCACTTTGCGGCACCAAAAGGAAAAAAATGGAAAAAGACGACTCAGGCCTAGACTTTGAAGATATGCTGCCCAGCAACAATCTTTCCAGACGCGTTGATCAAAAAAGAGATAATATGGGCAGGAACCTTATACATAAAGGTGACCGCCTCAATCTGACACAGATGGATCCCACAATCAGACGTCTGGAATTTGGCTTTGGCTGGGATGTGACAGGTTTTGGTGAGAAAGGGGCTGATCTTGATGCCAGTATCTTTTTGCTCGACAAACATAACATGACTCGTGAGGATGAGGATTTTGTTTTTTATAACAACACTGAGGGCTGTAACGGTGCTGCAAGGCATGTTGGTGATAGCCGTTCTGGTGCCGGTGCTGGTGATGATGAAAAAATTGTTCTGGAGCTGGATAACATACCGTTTGATATATTTAAAATAGAGGTTGTTATCTCTATTTATGATGGCGATGAACGCGAAAAAAGCTTTGAGAAGGATGTACGGAATACATATGTTCGTCTCCAGAATCTTGACTCTGAAATGGAATTGTTTCGCTATGAGCTGGATAAGGAATTCAAAGAAAAGCCCGAGGCGACGGTGATCAAGATTGGGTTTTTAGAGCGTATGGGGCCTGAGTGGCACTTTCAGGCCGAGGGCATAACCATGCGTGGCGGTCTTGCAAAAGTGGCAACAGAATATGGCATTATTATTAAAGCCGTATTGACATCACGGGATAATGAAATTGGTCCGAGGGCGGTAGATTCTGATAATGCTTAATACCGGCGGCTCTTCTTAATTCGTCATTGAGTTTGATCGCATTTTCCTCTCTTGTGATGGGAATGGGCGGTTCTTCGAGGCTGCTGGTGCACCGGGGGAAGAAAATCTCCTGTAGCGTTGCTCTGCTCAGTATAAAAATGACGCCGCCATTGTCACCGACGGTTTCTATGAGAGAGCCGGCGGCTTCGTCTGAAAAAATAACGGGGCTTCTTTTCCTGATCTTGTTTTGGGGAATAGAAAAGGTGCGCTCGTGCTGTCCGTTGTAGTAGGGAAGAGCTATGGCTGCAGATGTTTCCTGAACATATCTGGCGGCCCCTTTGGGAAAGATAATGCCTCTGAAATCTGTCATCTTGTACCTTTCGTTCCCTTTTCGACGGTGAGATATTAACATAATAATATATTTTTTTCTATAGCCTATTCCTTATCAAAATCAGCAAAAACGTGGTTGACTCTTTTCAGGATTACTTTTTACTAAAGCAAAGACATCTTTTTTGGAGAAAAAATATGCAAGGACTGACGGAAAGTCGATTTCATATGTGGCGTGTCATTATTGCTCTGGCTTATGAGGCAGATGTTCTGACACCAAAAAAGCAGCAGGAATTAAGGGATATATTTTCTGATATACCTTTTAGTGTTATTCAAAAGGAACAGCTGGAAATTGATATAGCAACACCGCAGTCATTCGATAATTTTCTATCGAAAGTGACGGCTGTGCAAGACCGCAGGGATTGTATCAGATACGCCAAGGAAATATTCTGGAGCGATGGCCTGTTAGGGGGGTATGAACAAGAGCTTTTACAAAAGCTGGAGCATGATGTTACTCATAATTTTAACATCCTCGATATAATGAAAGGTGTTCGTCATAATATTGACCCCGAAAGCTTCAATTTACCCCCAAAGGATAAGTAATTACAAAAAACGGGGGCTGGACGAACTCTTTGTTGTTTTTACACCCTCGGTTTTTTTCTTGAATAACAAGAAAGAAGAGACTATCATCCCGGCATGGAACTGATTTCTGACATGGGCAGATTTGATTTGGACCGGTATGCGAAAGCGCATTCTCCGGCAGTTCTTGCACGTACAATCGCAATGGCAATCGCAATGGCAGCCGCAATGGCAGTCGCAGCGGCGGCGGGTTCGCCCGCATAATTTTTTCGCATAGCGCAAAAGAGCGCGTTTATATTTTTCCAAAATTAAAAAGACAACGAAGGCAGGATAGATCTATTCTGCCCATGGTATTTACACATGATAACGCAAAAATGTACGGTGCCTGTGACACCTAAAAATCAGGATTATAATTTCAGATCAGTCGTTAAAAATCTTTCGCCGAACCTTGGTAGCGCGCTGTTGGTACGTGGCTGGAATAGAGAGAATTGCATTTCTCTGGCACAAGGCGAAGGTGATCAACAAACACCCTCTTTTATTTGTGAGGCGGCAACAAAGGCTATGCAGGACGGCAAAACCTTTTATGGCCCGGCACTTGGCCAGCCTTTTCTTAGAGAAGAAATATCAGCCTACTACAAAAATATTTATGGTCTGGATGTGCCGGCTAAGCGCGTGTTTGTCACGACGTCAGGGAGCACAGCCGTTCATCTTGCGCTAACGGCTCTCCTGGAGGAGGATGATGAGATTGTGGCTGTAACGCCAATCTGGAAGAATCTGATTGGTTCCATGGAAATGGCACAGGGAAAAATTAAACAGGTGCCACTAAAAGAGAATGCTCAAGGCGAGTGGTATCTGGATCTGGATCTCTTGTTTGCTGCGTGTAATGAACGCACAAAAGTTCTTATGATTGTGACACCCTCTAATCCAACCGGTTGGGTAATGACGCTTAAGGAAATGCAGGCTGTGCTCGAATTTGCCAGAGCGCGTAATCTGTGGGTAATCGCTGATGAAGTGTATAGCCGGATTGTGTATGAAGGGGTACGGGCCCCAAGCTTTCTTGATGTGGCTCTACCAGAAGATAAACTTTTTGTTGTTAACAGTTTCTCCAAGGCATGGGCTATGACAGGCTGGCGTTTGGGCTGGCTTGTCGGACCGGCTGCATCGGAGTCTGTTATTCATGACATCGCTTTGTACAACAATATGGGGCCGCCCACCTTTACACAATATGGCGCGGTTGAAGCCTTGCGTCATGGCGAGTCCTTTATTAAAGAGCAGCTTTCTCTCTGGCGTTCAAATCTTGATCTTATGATGGACCGGCTGGGACAGAATCCGCTTGTCCATATTACACGTCCCAAAGCCACATTTTACGGTTTCCTGCGCGTGAAAGGAGAAGACGATTGTATAGAGTTATCACGCTTTCTTATTGATGAAGTTGCTTTAAGTCTTGCGCCTGGCATCGCGTTTGGAGATGCAGCAAAAGGCTATACAAGAATTTGTTTCACCGTGTCGGAACAACGTTTTATAGACGCGCTGGATCGTCTTGAACAAGGGATCGAGCGAAAGAAACAGCTTGCCTTTTAGATGGCAGGCTTTACTCTGAAGGAGAACGCTTCATGAGAGGAGGCCTGATATGAAAAAGAATGTTGGAACTGTAGATAAAATGCTCCGCCTTCTTATTGTTTTGGCGGTGGTTGTTTTAATTTTGGGCGGCCATGTAGATGGTGTCTTTGTCATTGCTTTAGGACTTTTAGCCGTTGTTATGGCTGTTACCAGTATGACGAGCTTTTGCCCTCTTTATTTGCTGATGGGTGTTAGCACATGTCGCGCAGGTGCTTGTTGTTGTTCGTGCTCTTGCTCTGCAGATAAAGACTCTGCAACCAAAGAAAAAGAACCGGACGAAGAGCAACAGGATTCCTGTTGTGATAAAAGCTGACAAATAAGGCAAGGCATTATCGCAGCATCCGAATCTAAAAACGCGTGAAGAACTGGTTTAGTGCGCGTGTCAGCATATCTTTGGGGCATACGGGGGAGGAGGTTGCCATCAGATAGACGCATCCCTCTCCTTCATTGGCTTTGGGGGTATGGATGATTGTATCGTTCAGTACAATCATATCGCCTTCTTCATATTGTCCCATTTCATCGGAAAAGGCCCCTTGTAATACGAGCGTTATTTCGATGCCTCTGTGTCCGTGTGCCGGGATATGTGCCCCGGGCGGCACTTTGACAAGCCTTGCTCTGGTCTTGCAACAGGATAGTGGCACATCAAAAAACTCAACGCTGGAAAAACGACGCCATTTCGGTTTGGAAATATCCTCAACATAATTGTATAGCGGGTCGGGAATAGGAATGTTCTCAAATTTTGCAACATGCCTCTTTCTGCAGGCTCTGTGTGGGTCATGTGGGGTGTCAAGTTTCGCAAGAACGGCTGCAAGGCTATCTTCCCTAAGTGCAACAGGTGCACAGCATTCTCCCATTAAGGCACCGCCGAGGGCTTCATATTCCCGCACGATTCTGGAGGCGCGTCTGGATAAGGCGATGTGGCTGGCAACGGCAAGGGCTTCTGCTTCCAGGAGTGTTCCTGCCGCGTAATCCATAAGAAGAAGTTCATAAAAGTCAGATAGTTCTGTGTTATGCATTTATTGTTTTTCTCCCTTAAACATGTTCAGCTTCTTTCTTAAGGTGCTCAAAGCCATCCGGATGCGGGATTTCACGGTACCAAGGGGCAACCCCATTTCATTTGCAATGGTACTGTGTGTTTTATCTTCAAAAAATGCTTTTTCAATGAGTATTTTTTGTTCATCCGGCAGGGTTTTGACAGCGGCGGCAATATGTTCTGATTTTTCTGTTTCTTCAAAAGACTGGTCTGGTAAATCCGGGTCGTTGTTATCAAAATCTATATCGGGATCGTCCCTGTATATTTTTCTTAAAGCATCAATTCTTTTGTTTCTTGCAATAGTAAAAATCCAGGTGCTGGCATTTGCTTTTTCAGGATTATAGCGTTCAGCCTTGTGCCATACGGTCAGCAGTGTTTCCTGCGCAAGCTCGTCCGCTTGCGAGTCGTTCATGCCGTTTTTTATGAGATAGGCTTTTACGCGGGGGGCAAAATGTTTGAATAAATCAATGAAGGCCGCCTTATCCCTGTCCTTGCCTATTAAGACCAGAAGATGGTCAAAGGATACAGCTTGCGCCCGCCCGGAATCATTTACAGCCTTTCGTGTCATACTGATATTTATAGCAAATGGGGGCTTGTGGTAAAGCTTTTCGTCGCGTTTTTTTAAATAAGAACGGTTCAATTTGTTCTCCAAAGAAAATTCGTACAAAAGTGAGTACGCTGTAAGAAAGCTTTTGGATCAAAACAAGCGTTATTTTTTTATAAAGGATTTGGGATCTTAAACTGGTTAAGGACTTTTGCCTGCTGGTCCTGCATTTTTTTAGTGCTGAAATCCTCGATCATTTCATTGAAGAGCCTGTACCAGTTTATTTCGGCCTTCAAATGTAAGAAGACAGACCCAAGCCCGAGGGCAGCACGGTCCATAAAGACAAATTCCCGCGGGATTGTAACACCGCCTGCTTCACGGAGTTTTTTGTGAACTTCTTGAGCTGTCTCGCGACCATAAAAGCCGCCTTTGGCCTCACCGATAGGCCGGACTTTGTCTTCTAAAATGGGGCCATAAAGGAATTTTGCCCATATATTAAGTGTGTCTATCAGCTCTGTACTTAGATTATCAAAACCCCATGTTTCATACGCATGAACGGCCAGATCCCGGTCATCGTTTTGCAAGGCCTTGTACAAATTAATGACCCCGCCAACAAAGTCTGCTGAGAAGATTCGTACGCATCCAAAATCGAGTAGATTAATGTGATCGTCTTTTGTTACAGTATAATTGCCGAGATGCGGGTCTCCGTGAATAATGCCGTAATGGTACAGTGGAATATACCAGGCCCGGAACATGGTCATGGCGAGTTTGTTTCGCTGTTCCGGTGAGGCGTCTGTAAAAGATAAAATTCTCTCACCTTCCAGCCATGTAGCAGTGAGCAGGCGTTTTGTTGAAAGAGAATCAATGATTTCCGGGACATGGATATCTTTTTCGTTGTGCAGCATATGGCGGTATAATTTGCAATATCTGGCCTCAAGATCGTAATCAAGCTCTTCATAAAGGCGGGCAGCAAGCTCATCGTGAATATACTGTGTTTGTACGGCCTTATCGTATTTCTCATAGAGAGAGAAGATCAGCTTTAACTGGTTCAGATCGGCATCAATGGCTGATTGCATATCGGGATATTGTAGCTTGCAGGCCACAGAGCGGTTATCAAGTGTTAAGGCCTTATGGACCTGTCCGAGGCTGGCCGCTGCTGCTGCTTCTTTGCCGAATGTTTTGAATTGTTTGTCCCAGTCTTTGCCGAGTTCTGCGTTCATGCGGCGTTTAACAAAAGGCCAGCCCATAGAAGGAGCGTTGGCCTGAAGCTGTTGAAAGGCAGAGGCATATTCAGGGGGAAGTGCCTCTGGAATAGTGGCGAGTATCTGGCCGATCTTCATCAAAGGACCTTTTAAATGGCCGAGTGATTCCATCAGGCTTAAGGCATGCTTTTCCCGTTCTATCTTAAGGCCAAGATAACGCTCCCCGGCAAGGCGGGCAGCAAGTCCGGCCATTTTGCCTGAGACTTTTCCGTACCGCGCTACTCTTTTGCCCAAAGAGCTTTTTTCAATGGCACTGTTTTTATCTTTTTCGGTCATGGTTTCTATTTATACGGTGGGTTTTGCAAAGAGTCTCTTTAAAAATAATGTGTTTTATGTCAGAAAAGATGAATGATTGATGTAGATGTGAAGATCAAAGATGAAATTCTTGAGACCGCACTCCCCCTTATTTCTCTTAATGGCTGGAAAAGAGAGATTATGTGGCGTGCAGCGGATCAATTGGGCTATGCACGAGAGGCCGTGAAAGAGGCCTTTCCGGCGGGTATCTGGGATCTTCTTCGTCACTTTTCAGATTGGACGGATCGGCAGATGCTGGATAACCTGCCGAAAAAACCTGAAGATGGCTCAAGGGTGCGTGACCGGATAAAAACGGCTGTCATGGTTCGTTTTAACATTCTGTCTCCTTATAAGGGGGCTGTACAGAAATCACGTATATTCTGGATGGCGTCTTTGCGGTCTGTCGATAGCAGCAAAGCACTGTGGCGTACAGCCGACAAAATATGGTTGTGGGCGGGTGATACGTCTCAGGATTATAACCGTTATACAAAGAGAGCTCTGCTGAGTGTCGTTATTGCGGCTACAATGCCGGCATGGTTCCACGATCAAACGGAAGATTTATCTTTTACAAGAGCTTGTCTTGATAAACGTATAGAAAGCCTTTTTCGTAAGGTGAGGCATGTTATGTTCTATAAAAAACGGAGCGCATGATCTGGAAATGGGAAAAATATATCTGATATATCTGTCTGCTTTTGTCGCGGTGTTTGTGCCTTTTTTGCCGCTTAAGGCACAGGAGGTGGACAAAACAACCACAGTTCCTTACTGGCCGTCCAGTAGAGAAGAAGTGCTTCAGGGGCATGCGATTATTCAGGATTTTGGTAACGCGCCTATAGATGGGATGGCCCCGTTTGGGGATCCTGATGCGGAAAAACCATTGATGGGAAACGATCCCAAATCTTTGCTTAATCTGTATCAGAGAAACACAAAAAAGAGAAAAACGATAGATGCCTTGGGTGAGCCGCATAAAACCCCCTCTCAAATGAGTGAATGGGTGGTTATTTCTGTTTCTGATCTGCTGTCTTTTTCGTCTAAAGATGCGGCGAAAAAGATAGGTGTGAACAAGGGGATATTTGTCGGGAAAGCTTATAACGAATATCTGCAGTCTCTGGAAAAGAACAATCTAAAGAAACTTCTTGGTGGAAAGTTCGTTAAGATCAACGCCGTTGTTGAAGAAGATCCATATTTGTTGTACGAAGGCGTGCAGGGTGAGCGGTACAGGTGGCATTACGAATTTCCTGTCATATTGACGGTATTCGATCGAAAAACAGCAAGTCACAAAAGCAAAGCAAAAGAAACACTTAGATACAGGGTTCATTTAGAAGTGGCGCGGGTCTCCGAAACCCTCCGTCTGGATGGGCTTTTAATAGAAAAATGGAAAATGAATCAAATTCGTTAGTCTTCCCAGAAATAGCCGGAAGATGGTTTTTAAGAAATAAACGTAGTTAAAGAAAGAAAAGAGATATGGCATCTTATCAATATTGTTATGTAACAAAAGGTCTCGGGAAAACCTATCCGGGTGGAAAGACCGTATTAAATGACATTACATTGAGTTTTCTACCGGGGGCAAAGATTGGTGTTTTAGGGCCGAATGGTGCCGGTAAATCCACGCTCTTGAAAATTATGGCGGGGATTGAAAAGGATTATCAGGGTGAGGCCTGGGCAGCGGATGGTGTTACGGTTGGCTATTTGCCGCAAGAGCCGGAGCTGGACCCATCAAAGAACGTACAGGAAAATGTCACTGAAGGCTTGGGCGAAATTAAAGTAATGCTGGATCGCTATAATGCGATAGGCACTGAAATGGCTGACCCGGACTGTGATATGGATGCCCTTTTAACAGAAATGGGTGAGCTTCAGGAAAAAATTGATGCCGTGGATGGTTGGTCTTTGGACCGTACAATTGAAATTGCTATGGATGCGTTACGTTGCCCCCCTGCTGATTCAGATGTGTCCATGCTCTCTGGTGGTGAAAAAAGACGTGTGGCCTTGTGCCGGCTTTTATTACAAAAGCCTGATATTCTGCTGCTTGACGAGCCAACGAACCATTTAGATGCGGAAAGTAATGCGTGGCTGCAGCGTCACTTGTCTGATTATGCGGGCATGGTTGTTATGGTAACGCACGATCGTTATTTTCTGGATAATGTTACAGGCTGGATTTTAGAGCTTGATCGTGGCAGGGGCATTCCTTACGAGGGCAATTATTCTGCTTATCTTGAGAAAAAACAAAAACGACTGGAGCAGGAAGCCAAACAGGAAGATGCAAGACAAAAAACATTGTCTCGTGAGCTGGAGTGGGTTCGTCAATCGCCAAAAGCACGGCAGGCCAAATCAAAAGCACGTATTACAGCGTATGAAGAATTGCTCTCAAAATCAGAAGGGGAAACGGTTCAAAGGGCTCAGATTGTTATTCCTGCGCCTGGACGTCTTGGCGATCTGGTTGTACAGGCTGATCATATCCGCAAAGGATTCGGTGAGTGTCTCCTGATTGAAGATTTATCCTTTAAATTGCCGCCGGGTGGTATTGTTGGTGTTATTGGCCCGAATGGTGCCGGTAAAACAACGCTGTTCCGTATGATTACAGGTCAGGAACAGCCGGATGAGGGTACTTTCCGTGTCGGTGATACGGTTCAGCTCGGCTATGTTGATCAAAGCCGCGATGCTCTGGATAATACAAAAACTGTCTGGGAAGAAATTTCGAATGAACAGGATATTATCAAGCTTGGAAAAATTGAAATGCAGAGCCGTGCTTATGTCTCTTCTTTCAATTTCCGGGGACCTGACCAGCAAAAGAAACTGGGGCAGTTGTCAGGCGGGGAGCGTAATCGTGTACATTTGGCCAAAATGCTGAAAAGCGGGGCTAATCTTTTGCTGCTTGACGAACCAACAAACGACCTGGATACAGAAACATTGTCTGCTCTGGAAGAAGCCCTTGAAAGCTTTGCCGGATGCGCTGTCGTCATTTCACACGATCGCTGGTTCCTTGACCGTTTGGCAACACATATACTGGCTTTTGAAGGCGAATCTCAAGTTGTCTGGTTTGAGGGCAATTATCAGGACTATGAAGAGGATCGCCGCCGCCGTCTCGGCGAGGACGCACAGCAGCCTCACCGTATCAAATACAAACCGCTTCGCAAAACCGGAAGCTGAGGATGACACTACCGCAAGGAGCAGGGATGCGGCCAATATCAAAATTTTTTCATGATGCTCTCTTTCTGTGCGCAGCAATAATCGGATCTCTTCAGAAGTTTCTATAAAGGCCCCTGGTGGGGCCTTCTGGTGGTTACAAAAACGGAACAAAGCCTGTTATTGCAAGTGCAAGCCGCCGTTTTTGGTATAAAGACCAATGACCTTATCTGTTTTCGGGTCTTTAACGTAGAACATATGGGGTTCTTTGTCTGTGGCTTCAAACACGTTGTCTACCATCTGGGTGACACGACGTTTGTCAAAGCCTGAGAGATGGTAAAAATTCGGCCCTACTTCAAGTACTGGAATGTCGTCATCCATATATTGTTTGCGTAGAATATCAGCCCGGTAAAAATCGTCAATAATAGACAGGCGGTCGACTCTTTGAGCGGCCCAGTCATCGGGTGTCCATGCTTTGTCATTCCATTGCGTGTTGTGAGGGTCTTTTGCATTTTCGTAATGGGGTTGATAATCCTGATGATTCCAGTGTGCTGGCCACCAGCCTAAATAGATGCAGGGTTTTGGTTCTGCCTTTGCTGGAGAAATCATAACAGCACAAACAGCACAAAACACTAAAAAATATAATGAAAACAGGCGCATAATGGGGAAATCCTTAAAAATCAAGACAAATCTTATCCCATATTAACAAATTTTTTGCTATAATAGAAGCATGTTAGACGCAATTTCTATAGCCTTGACCGGATTAGACGCCAGTGCCAAAAAAGCAGGGGCGGCGGCAAGTAATATTGCCAATATGACGACAACAGGTGCTTTAAGTGCAGAGAATGGCCCTGCACCTTATACACCACAGACGGTTGTTCAAAGCACTATCACAGACACAAACGGTAACTCTTTAGGTGTTAAAAGCACATTTGCCGCTAAAGATCCTGCTTTTGTACCAGCCTATAGCCCTAATGCACCATTTGCCGATAGTGCCGGTTTGATTGGTGTGCCAAACGTAGATATGGCAGAAGAAGCCGTAAACCTTAAGCTTGCAGAACTTTCATATAAGGCTAACCTCAAGACGATTGAGACGGAAAAAGAAATGTCTGAAGAACTCTTTCGAATTTTCGACGAAAAAGTTTGATTCGCCTTCATTTGCGTGCAACTTATATAAAGTATGAACGCGATGAAAAAACGTATATTGGACTATGATCAACAGGTCCCCCGCTACACAAGTTATCCAACGGCGCCTCATTTTAAGGAAGGTTTCTCGTCGGCTGGTTATAAGAATTGGTTAAGTACTCTTTCTGGAAACGAAAAAGTTTCTCTTTATCTGCACGTGCCGTTTTGCGCCAATATGTGCTGGTATTGTGGCTGTCATACAAAAATTTCCAAGCGTTATGAACCAGCCAGAGAATATGTTGCGCTTTTAAAAAGGGAAATGGTGTTATTGTCGGCTCATCTTGCTGAGAGGCTAAAAATTCATCATCTGCATTTTGGTGGCGGCTCGCCGACTTTTATAAGAGCTGATGATTTTGAAAGGCTTATGGCAGCCCTTCGTGCACAGTTCTCTTTTGCCACGGAAGCTGAGCTTGCTATTGAGGTTGATCCCAGAACGCTCTCTTTGGATCATATAAAGATGTATGCTAAAACAGGCGTTACACGGGTGAGTCTCGGGGTTCAGGACGTTAATGAGAAAGTTCTAGAGGCCGTAAACAGAACGCAGGATTTTGCCCTGTCCTATAATGCTGTTCAGGCTTTCCGTGAAAGAGGGATTAAACGCATTAATGTCGATTTAATGTATGGTTTGCCGCATCAGACGCTTGAAACGATGCGTACGACAATCGAAAAAACGCTGACCCTAAATCCGGATCGTATCTCTTTGTTCGGTTACGCACATGTGCCATGGATGAAAAAACACATGGCTTTGATTGATGAAAAAGTGCTGCCGGATAAATCCTTGCGTTATGATTTATTTGAAAGTGCAGCAAAAATGCTGCAGCAGGCAGGCTATGCTGCCATTGGCATAGACCATTTTGTACGTGCGGATGATCCTATGGCCGCTGCTGCAAAAAAGGGGAAATTACAGCGTAACTTTCAAGGTTACACAACGGATACAGCCGATGTTTTGCTGGGACTGGGGGTTTCATCAATCGGAAAGCTGCCGCAGGGCTATGTGCAAAATTTCCGTGGTATGGCTCCCTATAAAGAGGCTTTGTTAAACGGCCTTTTACCGGTAGAAAAAAACTGCAGCATTTCTAGCGAGGATGTTTTACGCAGTACGGTAATTGAACGGCTGATGTGTGATTTTGAGGCCGATATTCCGCATATTTGTAAGAAATATGGATACCACAGCCATTACCTCTCCAAGGAAACGGAGTCTCTGCGGCCTCTTGAAAAAGAGGGATTTCTTACAATTAAAAATAACGGTAAAGTCACTATAAATAAAGAAGCCCGGCAAATGGTTCGGGTGGCTTGCGCAGCCTTTGATCTTTACTTTCAGGAAATAAAAAAACGGCACGCGACGGCTATCTGATTTCTAACGAAACGAAGATCTTGAGGGTTATGCTAATAAAGCACTTGAAAAAGGAACAAAGACCCATTATTGATATGGACTTCTTCTTGAAAGAAGGGCGGTTAGCTCAGCGGTAGAGCACTTGCTCGACACGCAAGGGGTCACTGGTTCAATCCCAGTACCGCCCACCATTCCCCTCTAAGGGATTGATATTTAACAAACTTATTGATTTAAAATCGTTTTTCTTCCGATTTGGTACACAAATATGGTACACAACACGGATGGAAAACGACGTGCCGAAGATACCCGGATTGCAGCTTAGGGGACAAACATACTATTTGCGCCTGCGTGTCCCAACGGACATTGCAAATGATTACGGCAAGTCTGAAGTTATCAAAACCCTCGCTACAAAAGATTACAGCGAAGCCCGTAAACGCATAGGCAATGCCCGCGCACAGATCGAAAGCGAATTTGATGAGCTGCGTTTAAAATTAAAAGCCCAAAAAGATGAGCCGGACATGCTCTCGCTCTACAATAAATATGAATTAGAGCGGCTCGCCATACGTTGGTTTCACGATTACAAACAGAAGAAATCCGACGTATCAGGTGGTACACATCCCGATGCCGACGCAGATGAAATCCTTGCCGAATTAGAAAACGATATGCTGACCTATGATGCCGAAGCCAAAGGTGTCAGTAAAACAGCTGAACATCACGGCATGACTATTGGCGGTCGTTATCTGAAAAAACTGGGTATCACATACAATTCTAAATCAGATGCTTTCAAAACCTTCGGACAGTATATGAGCCGTGCACTGGCAGAGAGCGCAAAACAAGATTTAAGACAATGGACGAAGAAGCCTTACGCCGTTCACGATGAAATGTTTATCCAAGGCAGTGGCAATCCATATCAAGCTTCTAACCTGCCCAAGAAGACAATCACCGAACTCTGTGATGAATATATCAATGACCCCGCCGCACAGCACAGGCAAGGCACGCTAAAAAACTACACCGTCATGTTCAGGGCTTTAAAAGAAATGCTCGGCGAGGACACTTTGATCCGCGACATTACCCGCGCAGACTGCAAGAAAGTTCGTGATTTGCTTATGAAACTCCCATCAAATGCGACTAAGAAAGCACCGGGAAAAACATTACAAGAAGCGGTAAAGCTTGGTCAGAAACATGGTTGGCAAACGCTCTCGACGAAAAGCATCAATAATTACCTCGGCGTATTAGCCACGCTCCTTAATTATGCTAAAAGCGAGGGATATATTCACGATAACCCGGCAACAGGCTTGAAGGTAAAATCGAAAAAGAAAAGCAAAGATCGTTATCCCTTCGACAAAGAACAACTCAAGACAATATTTTCTGCCCCGCTCTATACGGGGTGTAAAGACGATGGGCATGGATATAACATACCCGGCCCCAATATCATTAAACGCACACGCTTTTGGATTCCGCTTATTGCGTTATATTCAGGAATGCGGCTGAATGAGATATGCCAGCTTGAAACCGCTGACTTTGTTCAAAAAAATGGAGTTGATGTAATCTTAGTGCGGGAGGACAGCGAAAACGGAGACGGCAGCAAACAACTGAAAACTGACGCATCGGTTCGCTTCATACCGATCCATCCTGAATTAAAGAAAATTGGCCTATTAGATTATATTGCCGAGATTAAAAAAGGTGGTCACACGCACGTTTGGCCAGATATAAAAAAAGATAACCAAGGCTACTACTCAGACCGTTTTTCCAAGTGGTTTGCAAGATTTTTAGAACAATCAGGCGCAAAGAAAAGCAAGACCAGCTTTCACAGCTTCCGCCACAATTTTAGAACCAATATCGGTAATGCAGAATTAGCATACGATGTTGCTGTGTCACTTGGCGGATGGGCTGCTCAAGGCGTTCAAGGCGGATATGTGGGTAAACTCTCCCCCGTTGTGCTTTATGAGAATATTTCAAAGATCAAATATCCAGAATTAGACTTGTCGCATTTGTATAAAAAATAGAGAATGCGGCTATGGGCATCGCTTTTAAAAAATTCAAGCTGCGGCAGGTCAGCGAAAAGATATCTGCGGATGACTTCACCGAAACGGCGATACCGGAAACGTGGATTGCCGAAGAATTCCTAGACATTCCTGCTGTTATCCTCCGACCAACAATCGACAAACTTGTTGTGCGATATAATTTGCAAGACATCAAAAATAAAGCAGGTGCTAAAGGTGCTATCTTAGAGAAATTAAATTCGCTTTCATCTTCTTCAAAGCACCCTGAATACAAAGCGATTCCACAAGACAAAAAGGGATTCTACAACAACTTTGAACTCACTCCACCCGATGCAAACTCAAGCGTGCTCATACAGCTTAATCCTGTCAAAAAGAGCAATCACTTCATGCGCCTTACATTCAATCCCACGAAACTAACAAAACAAGGTGTTGCGTTTTTAATATCTGAAATAGAGAAATTCTCAGATGGACACATAAAATATGACAGTCTTGCAAAAACGAAAAACACAATCGCCGACATTCATATCGCCGTCGATATTCTAGGCATCGCGCTCGACGATATGGAAGTGCGATATTATAAAGATAGTAAATCAAAGCTATTCACCAGCGATACTGGACGCAAACAATCACAATATTTAAACTTTACAAAAGATACGAAATCAATCGCATACGTGTACGATAAAAGGCGCGAACTAATAGATAACCAACAAAAGCCAAAATATAAGAACGCTCTGCATGTACGCGTAGAAAGACGTATCGAAACCGATACACACGACATGGAGACGCTTGTAACGCTTTATGCCAAGGGTTACTTTTCAACAAAGTAGCCCAAAAAGTATTGGTAATTACAGACCCTTCCGCTCTACAAAACGCCTCAAATCAGTCAGTAACGACCTATGAAATACAACAAGGCGACAATTGCACAAACACACATGTTATTTCCAAAAGGTGGGGTAAGATCGCTGGTGCTAATGTTGAAAGTCGTATCGCCGCCGGGGAATGCTTAGAAAAAAGCACAACACAATTATCAGAAGCAGAAGCCATTTTCTTTAATGATAATATCAATTTGAATGACGGTTACCAGAAATATGGCAGCCTTAAGCGTAGGGTTGTCTTTATAGATTACATAGAGATACTAAAAAATACAGGAAACACATTCGATACCATATACCGCTACAGTGAAATTTCCGCGCAACCTTTCGCCTACCCCCTAAGTTTTGGCCCTATTTTAGGAGCTGGTGGCGGAAACATGTCATTGAACTTCGGTTTCTTCCACATGAGCAAGACTGTAAACAATCCCGGCCTCTCTTACGGCAACCCAATTCAAGAGTTTAAGCCACAAATGGAGACAATATTTGGGGAAGCCTTAAAGCCTATTAAGCCAGCTGAACAAGATACTAAGCAGCTGGTCAAAGATGCCTTGCAAAGTAATAAACAAGATAATTCAGCGGGCTTAGCCATGATTGGTAATCTCCTTGCTGATCTTTACTTGAAAAGGAAGACGCCCACAGATGAAGATATGCAACTCGTAATCCAAGCTTTAAAGGATGATCGCACTACAGAATGGTTCCACCTGAGCAACTTCACGTGGCTATGGGGTGATAAAAGAGGCTCAGTACCCGAAAAGTATGCCCAAGAGCTCGCTAATAGAATTTTGAGAAAGAAAAATATCGAAGAGGCTGCTAGGGCAATACGTTTTCTTCCAAATGGAGATGCCGCCATCATATACCCGCAATTGGAACAGATTACCCGCGACAAGGTATTGCGTGAGCGTGCATATGGAGCTGTTATTCGATTAGGAGATGGTGGAGAAAAAGCGGTTCCAGAATACATCAATATTTTAGAGGAATATAAAGCTGCATTAAATGACCCAGGATATAATTCGAGAAAACAAAAATTACGCGAAATGGGAGATGCGCCTGTTGGAGCTATAATTGGCCTTTGTCGACTCGGCAACAACGCCTTACCTGCCAAAGACGCTTTATACGCCTTAATAAATGAAGAACGACCTCAATGGACAATTGGCGGCTTAGCGTTAGATGCTTTAATTCAAATGGGCTTTGCCGAAGAATTACAGCAAAGATATAAATCCAATGAAAACTTTTTAAACGAAATTAAAAGAGCCATAAGTAAAAAGCAAAGAGCAGGCAAAAAAGGAAAATCGTTCTGTAGCAGCCGTATTATATAACCACCCCATCCCCCATTATGGGATTGAACCGAATAAACACTTGCACTCAGCAGGCATATTGCTACACTGCGCTGGTACACAAAAATTAGAAATGCGATTTTTAATTTATTGAATATCAGTTAGTTAGGTTATTACTGCAAATTCCCAGTACCGCCCACCATTTTTCTAAATCCCATATGTATATCAGTTACATAGCTCTTTGGCGTTTCTAGGTGTGTCATAAAGTGAGGCATCACTATGACTTTTCTGCGCTATTTAACGCTATCTCGTTACAATATTTATTGTTACCGCTTTCCGATTTCTAAAGCTCTCCATCCTGTCCAGTTTTTTAGGACCAGCTCTGAGTGAGCTACATGGCAGAGGCTTTTTGCAGTTCTCTTAGAGTCTTTATGAGCTCTTCCGTCGATCTGTAAGAGCCTTTTGCTTCTGATAGTTTCTTTCCGTGGAAATAATAATGGCTCTCCGGTATCTGGTTATCATTCATGGTATGACTTGCTATGTCCGGGAAAAGATCTGTATTCAGGATAATAATTTTCCGGTTCAGGTCTTTTTCTTCAAAGGTCTCTGTATGTTGTTGAAACAAAATCTTACAAAATAAACAGTTTTCACTGTAGAAGATGACAACCAAAAGCTGATCCTTTGATAAAGCGTCTATGACTCGGTCGAATGCGCCTTTTTCATCTTTCCCCCGATATTTCAGAAAATCTGCTTTTGGAATTTCTTGTGTTTGCGCAACAACAGCCTGCGAGAAATATATGCCAAAAAAGACAAACAACAGAAGTAAACCGCGCAAAAGCATAGCGTTGTTACGACACATTTTTTTATACCCCTGTTCTGTAACCTTGTGCAATAACAAACTGTTCAACAGAGCCTTTCCGGCTTGATGGTGGTTTGAAGTGCCTGACTTTTCTGAAATCTTTTTTCATTTGCGTCAAAAGATCATTTTGTGCACCACCCTGAAAAACCTTTGCAACAAAAGAGCCCTCTGCTTTTAGAATCTGCGTTGCAAAATCATAGGCTGTTTCGACAAGAGCCATAATGCGCAAATGATCTGTTTGCTGGTGTCCTGTAGTATTAGGTGCCATATCGCTCAAGACAATGTCCGCTTTACCGCCTATAGCCTTTTCCAGGGCCTCAGGTGCTTCGTCCGCCATAAAATCCATTTGGAGGAAATTCATCCCTGGCAGAGGATCAACGGGCAGCAAATCAAGCGCAATAACTTTCCTAACGCCTTTTTCAAGCGCAACCTGACACCATCCCCCCGGCGCAGCCCCGAGATCGACAACAACGGTGTCCGGCCTGAACAGCCCCATCTTCTCATCTATTTCCTTGATCTTAAAGGCCGCACGGGATCTGTATCCCAGTCTCTGGGCCTCTTGAACATAAGGATCATTTAACTGCCTTTGAAGCCAAAGCGTAGAGGATAGCTTTCTGCCTCTGGCAGAGCGTACTTTCTCCGTTTTGTTTCGGCTTGTTGGCGTTGTTTTGTTTGGTCCTTTTTTTCCGGACCCTTTCTTTTTTGTCATAGCACCATAATAACCATTGAAGAGAGGAAGGCCATGAAAAAAACGGATAAAGAGGCCATTAAATAAATAATACCCTTTGTATGGGGCGAGTAATGAGAGAGAATCAAAAAAATCATGATAAATAAACCGTAGACGATTAAGGCTCGGCTATGTACATCAGACGTTAAAAACGGCATAAATCCGGTATCGCGGCCAGTAGATTTGATGAGCTCTATCTGAAGGCGCATGACAAACATACACATCAAAATGAAAAGAAGTGCTTTTATTCTTTGGTGTTTGTGAACGGCAAAATAAGCGGCAGGGAGCCACAATATATCGATCCAGTGAATAATAATATCAGCCATAGAACCATAAAATTTGTTTTTTTCTTTATACACCCTATTTTGGATTTAACCAAAGCTCTCTTTGAAAGCCATCTTTAATTATGAACTTAAAACAGTTTTTTCTTGCTTTTCTTATCTGCCTGACCGTGACCACATTTGTCTCACCTACGCCCCTTCAGGCAAAAGAGATCTCGGCCATCATCCGTGACACGGAGATTGAGAACATATTAAAAGAATGGACACAAGACGTCATTACGACAGCAGACCTCAATCCGGCTTCTGTACGCTTCATTCTGGTACAGAGCAGAGAGGTCAACGCGTTTGTTGCCGGCGGTGCGAATGTTTTTATCTATACAGGCCTGATTGAGAAAACAGAGACACCGGAGGAGCTGATTGGTGTGATCGCGCATGAGCTGGGTCACATTCGCGGCGGCCATTTGATCAGAACACGCGAAGCTATGGAACAGGCGTCATATGAAACATTGCTGGGTACCCTTTTAGGGGTTGGTGCCGCACTGGCAACCGGCGACGGTGCGGCTGCGGCTGCGGTATCACAGGGTACACGCTCCATGGCAGAACGGGGGTATCTGAAACATAGCCGTGTACAGGAATCCAGCGCCGATCAGGCGGCACTGACCTATCTTGAAAAAGCTGGTATTAATCCGGACGGCTTGTTAACCTTCCTTGAGAAACTCGGCTCTGATGACCTTTTGTCTAATGCCCGTCAAAGTGAATATGTACGAACCCACCCTCTGACCAGAAACAGGATAGACGCGCTTCGGGAACGGGTTAAGGCCTCTTCTCATCATCAGAACAAAACAAAAGAACGGTGGAAAGACCAACATGCGCGTATGAAAGCAAAACTGATGGGCTTCATTTCTCCCGGCAGGGTCGAATGGGAATATTCAGATAAAGACCACGCCATTCCCGCACGTTATGCCCGCGCCATTGCTTATTACAGGCAAAACAAAATCGAAGCCGCGTTAAAAGAGGTAAATGGACTGATTGCGCTAGAGAAAAACAATCCCTTCTTTTATGAATTAAAGGGACAAATACTGGTCGAATTTGGCCGCGTAAAAGAAGGTCTCCCTTCCTATGAAAAAGCTGTTGCCTTAATGCCGGAGGCCCCATTGTTTCATATGGCACTCGGCCATAGCCTGCTGGAGTCTACGACAAAAAACGATCAGGCCACACTCGAAGAAGCCATAAAACATTTTAAAATCGCACTGCAAGAAGAACGTAACACAACGCGGCTTCACCGTTATCTGGCTACAGCCTATGGCCGTGCAGGACAAGAAGCCCTGGCCCAACTTCATCTGGCAGAAGAAGCCTTCCTGCAAAGAAGAATGCCTTATGCCCGGGAACTGGCAGAAAAAGCCCTTGCCTCTCTGCCCCAAAACACCCCGGAATGGCAGCGTGCAAAAGATATTCTCCATTTTATTGAAATGGGAGAGAAATAACGCTATTCTCGCCGAAGTATGATTCTTTCATTTTAATAGATTTTCAGGAGATTTAACTGTGCCTATTTTTTCTACACCAAATAGACTACGTGGCTTTGGGCTGTTCTTTGTCGCGCTTTTCCTTGTGACAGGCCTATCCTCTTCAATGGCGGTCGCGCAAGAAGAAAAAGCGTTTTCCCCTGCGCAAGAAGCTGCGCTTGAGGACCACATGAAAAGTTTTATCATGGACAATCCTGAACTTATCATGATGTCCGTAGAAAAATTTCAACAGGAACAAATGATAGAAATGGAAAAGAAAGCGCAGGAAAGTATCAAAAAACACAGACCTTTCTTTGATAAAAACACAGATCTTCCCGTAGCAGGAAATCCTGATGGCGATGTTACGGTTGTTGAATTTTTTGATTATAACTGTGGCTATTGTAAAAAAGCCTTTGATGGCGTGTTAAAGCTCATCGAGCAAGACAGCAACATTCGTGTTGTTTTCATGGAACTGCCTATTTTAAGCCCCCGTTCTGAAACTGTAGCGCGCTGGGCACTGGCTGCAAATGAACAAGGCAAATACTTTGAATTCCACAAAGCCGTGATGAACAATAAAGGGGCTTTGTCTGAAAGCATACTTGAGGAAGAAGCCAAAAAACTTGGACTGGATATCGCGAAACTTAAACAAGATGCCGCCAGTGAAAAAACGGATAAAATGCTGGAAAAAGTTAAAAGTGTTGCAAAAGATCTGGGTATCTCCGGTACGCCTGCTTTTGTTGTAGGAGACCAGCCAATGAGAGGGTATGTTCCTTTTTCCGGTCTTGAAGCAGCCGTTAAAGAAGCCCGTAAAAAATAAATGAAAATGGATAAGTATATTCTGATTGCAAAATGGCTGATCGCGCTTGTTTTTTCAGGCGCGGTCCTGTTTTTCTCGGGTTCTCTGATTTATGAGATTTACCTGACGCGCACAGTTTACGCCAATGCAACCAGCGTATCATCCGATTGGGCCTTTGGGCCTGAGGATGCCTCTGTTACAATCGTCGAATATTTTGATTATCGGTGTGATTTTTGTAAAATAGGACATGATGCCCTAGACGAGGCCCTTCAAAAACACAGTGATGATGTAAGGGTTATTTTGAAACCCTTTCCTGTCGTAGAACCCGGTGTATCTCAAGCGGTTGCTAAATTTGTAATGGCTGCTTCTTATCAGGGCCGGTTTCTTGATTTGCACAATGCCCTTCTTGCAAAGGGTCTGCCTGTATCAAAAGAAGATGTAAAACAAATGGCCGACATTATGGGGCTTGATGTTCAGAAAATGGAAGAAGACGCCAAGTCTGATGCTATTGGAGAAACGATTAAAAAGAATATAAAAGAAGGCATGTATATCGGCATTACGGCCGTTCCTGCTTTCCTGATTAATGATGCGCTCTATGTTGGGCTGTATGGCAAAGAACCTACGGCTGAAGCGTTTGATCAAATAATTTTGAGCAAGAAACAATAATATTTTGACGCCATGTTCTCTTTAGAACAATGGGTGCGAAAAGGAGAAAGTGATATGAGACAAGTACTGTTTTTAGGACTGTTTTTCGCTCTGCTTACTTTGCCGGGGCTTGCTTTGGCGCAGGAAGAAATGAAGATGATTCTCCCGATTGACGTTCTGGATGCTTATGCCTACCCCACAGCAGATGACGCAAAGGAAAGCGCTGTTTTTCTTACGCTTAAGAGCCATAAGGCTGAAGATGACCGTCTGATCAAGGCTGTCGCCCTTGTGTCTGATACAACAAAGATTTATTCAGACACAGCGAAAGAGGATGCAATAGAATTACCTGCCAATGAACAAGTTGTGCTCAAACCTCACGGCCCTTACATTATGTTCACGGATCTGACTATACCGTTATCTTCGGGAGATGCCTTCCCTTTAACGCTTACCTTTGAAAAAGAAGGGGATATTGAGGTAATGGTAAACGTTAGGCCACAGACGGAAAACAACACGGCAAACGAACAGTAAAGGCCTTAAAAAAATGCGACGTATTCTTGTTCTATCAGGACCGAATTTAAACATGCTGGGTTTGCGTGAGCCGGACATATATGGCGCACAGACTTTATCTGATATCGAAAATATGTGTGTGGAAGAAGTCAAAGGAACGGATTATGAGATAGATTTCAGGCAATCCAACCACGAAGGAGAACTTGTTACCTGGATTCAGGAAGCTTTTGGCAAGGTTGATGGTATAGCCATTAATGCCGCAGCCTATACACATACCTCCGTTGCTATTCACGATGCTTTAAAATTACATGATGTGCCGATTATGGAAGTGCATATTTCAAACCCCAAAGAACGGGAAGAATTCAGGCATGTTTCTTATGTAGAACCATTGGCCAGAGCCGTATTCGCAGGACATGGCGCGCAAAGTTATGTGTTGGCTATAAGGAAATTGATAGAAATTCTGTAAAATAAAAATACGTGAATCTTTGACTTTTGTATTTCTTTTTTATAGGGTCCCCGAACGAAACTGATAATAGTGTTAATAATAAAGAGCAACTATAGAACATGAAAATAGATTCCGACGCAATACGCCAACTGGCAGGTCTTCTTGATGAGACCGGATTAACAGAGATCGAAGTAGCTGAAGGCGAAAAGCTTATTCGTGTGAATAAAGGTGTTTTACCGGCGACACACCTCCAGACAGCGTCACATACTGTGCCTTCTGCGCATGATCTGATGTCTTCTGATCCAGCAGCCCCTGCGCAAGCCTCTACAGAAGCCCCCACGGCCGATGTTGAAAGTCATCCAGGTGCTGTAACCTCTCCTATGGTCGGCACAGCCTATATGCAGCCTGAACCCGGTGCGGCCTCCTTTATCAACAAAGGAGATACGGTAAAAGAAGGGGAGACTCTACTGATTATTGAAGCTATGAAAGTGATGAACCCTATTAAAGCACCTAAAAACGGTACAATTACGCAAATTTTGATTGAAAGCGGCCAGCCCGTTGAATTTGGTGATGTGCTTGTGGTGATCGAATAAGACGCAACTTTAAGAAAAAAAAGATATGTTCAAAAAAATTCTAATAGCCAACCGTGGTGAAATCGCGTTGCGTATTCACAGGGCATGTAAAGAAATGGGCATTCAGACCGTTGCTGTTCATTCCACGGCAGATGCAAATTCCATGGCCGTACGTCTCGCTGATGAAAGCGTATGTATTGGTCCACCGCACGGAAAAGACAGCTATTTAAACATTCCTTCTATCTTAAGTGCCGCCACTGTAACAAATGCGGATGCTATTCACCCAGGGTACGGCTTTTTATCCGAAAATGCGCAATTTGCGCGCATGGTAAAGGAGCACGGCTTTGCTTTTATCGGCCCGGAACCGGAACACATCGAAATGATGGGTGACAAGGTGATGGCCAAAAAAACAGCCATTGAAGCCGGTCTGCCTGTTGTCCCCGGTTCAGACGGCGCCGTTGAAACGGTTGGAGAGGGGCTAGTGTTTGCCAAAGAAGCCGGCTTCCCTGTTATTATTAAAGCTGCCTCTGGTGGCGGCGGTAAAGGGATGAAGGTTGTCACAAAAGAGGAAGATTTTGCTGAACAATATTCAACAGCCCGTTCAGAAGCCAAGGCAAATTTTGGTGACGACCGGGTTTATGTTGAGAAATTTCTCCAGAAGCCACGTCACATTGAAATTCAGGTATTTGGTGATTCTCATGGTAACGCCATACATTTGGGCGAACGTGATTGCTCCTTGCAACGCCGGCATCAAAAAGTGCTTGAAGAGGCACCTTCCCCAGCCTTAAGCGCGAAAGAACGTGATTATATTGGGACATTAAGTGCTGAAGCTGTTCGCAATATTGGCTATTTAGGGGCCGGCACGGTCGAGTATCTCTATGAAGATGGCAAGTTTTATTTCATGGAAATGAATACGCGCATACAGGTAGAACATCCGGTCACAGAAATGATTACCGGCATTGACCTGATTGCTGAACAGATCCGTGTGGCTGCCGGAGAGCCTTTGAGCATACAAAAAGACAAGATTCATCTCCGTGGTCACGCTATTGAGGTACGTATCAACGCCGAAGACCCTGATACATTTATCCCGTCACCAGGCACAATTCGTCAGTTTCATGCCGCAGGTGGTCTAGGCACACGCTTTGATAGTGCTGTGTATAATGGATACCGCATCCCGCCCTATTATGATTCCATGATCGGCAAGCTGATCGTTCATGGCAGAAACCGTGAGGAATGTATCCACCGGCTAAACCGTGCTATTACAGAAACCATTGTAGAAGGTATTAGTACAACATTGCCCCTGCACAAATGGATTCTAACTCAGGAAGACTTCCTCAAAGGAAATTACACAATCCACTGGCTGGAAACAGCACTGGCCAAAAAGAACAAGGAAAAAAGTAGAGAAGACGGGAAAGAATAAACGGATATGGAGATCTCTGCTGACATGCTCCTTCTTGCTTATCAGCAAGGCTTTTTTCCCATGGCAGAGCATGCACAAGACGACGCATATCAGTTTGTCCAGCCGCATGTCCGTGCGCTTTTACCGATCAAAACGCTCCATGTCACAAAAAGCTTAAAAAAGAGCCTGAAAAAACATATTTTTGATATTCAGATTGATACAGCCTTTGAAGACGTTATCCGCTCTTGCGCAGACCGAAAAGAAACCTGGATCAATGATGAAATTATAAGATTGTTCACCGAACTCCATGAAATGGGCTACGCCCACAGCGTTGAATGCTGGCGGGAGGGAAGGCTGGTCGGTGGCTTGTATGGTCTGGCTCTAGGCGGTACATTTTGCGGTGAAAGCATGTTCTCAAAAGAAACCAATGCGAGCAAAATAGCGCTGGTACATCTCTGCGCAAGGCTCTCAAAAGCGGGATTCACCTTGCTGGACGCACAATTTCATAACCCGCATCTGGAGCAATTTGGTCTGTATGAAATCTCCCACAAAAAATATATGGCACAATTCAATGCTGTGCGCGATAGCATAACAGACTTCAAGCTTGAAGGCGTTTGCGAAGAAGACCTTCTTCTTTCCTACCTTACTGTGCAGCAAGAAAAAAATGCTGCGCATTAATTATCATTCCACAATCAGGACAGAGGGGCCATAAGGTAAATTCGGGTGGAGCCGTCCAGCAGGACTTGGTACCGATGCGCCATATGCCGATAGAATTGCTTCAACAGCCTCAGGATATGTTCCTTGAATACGAAAAGCTGAATTCAAAGGATAGTCATAGGGTGAACGCCAATACAGTTTCACATGAGCCTGTTCGGACCAATTCTCCAGAACCCGTTTCAAACTGGAGCCTGGATAGCCTTCCCATGATGTTACGAAACGCGGATCCAGCACGCCCTCTCCAGTAGCAGAGCTGCTGACGAGTTCGTGACTGCGATATGGCGCAGGTATAGGCGTCACTTTGGCCTGAGCAGGTGGTGGCACCATATATGCCGGCACAGGTGGTGGTGCTGGTATAGCCGCAACACGTACGACTACCGTTTTATCTATGATAGCAGGCTCAAAACCATGCGGGGCCATCATGTCAATCAAGACCAGATTCCATGGACGTCCGCCTTCCCAGGAAACGCGTGTGCCGGGATCAACACCCTCGGCAAAAGAATATGTATAATCGGGCGGCACAATTTGTCCAAGGGCCATTGCTAGAGGCAAACCATCGCCAAAACCATGTACATCCTCATAAAAACGATCTGGTTGCGTCGCTGAACGGATATTAGGGGACATATCAACAGGCACAGCCGCCATTGGCATCTGGTTAACAGCCGGAATGACAGCGATTCCTGGTGCAGTAATGTCCCCAGACATACCAGACATAAGAGAAGGTGCTCCCATATCCCCATCCAGAACAGGGGGCAGTGGGACTGGCACTGGCACGACAGATTCCAGAGAATCAAGTATTGGGACTGTTGTGCTCACTGATTCGCTTGCGCTTGTTCCTGCTGGAGGAACCCAATCGAAGCCAGCATTGGCTGTAGAAAGCGTCAGAAGTGTAGCAAAACCTGTAATAGCAAAAGAAAACGTGGTTTTGACTGCTAGCTTATTTAAAGAATTTCCAATCATCCTTGGCCTATCCGTAGAGCTTATTTAATAAAACACGGGAGAACTTCCCTGAAAATAGAACGCTCTCAAAAAAAAAACAAGTACAGATAAGAATGTTTTTCGATCTCTGAACAAGAAATTCAGACAAGCGAGGGAAATATTAACCGAAATCAATGGTTTTTCTGTAGTGCACGCTATTCCAGGCCGGTCTAAAATCGCCAATAATCCAGCTTCGCAACCGGCGCATGGCCGAACTGAAAACAAGGCCTCTTTTTTCCAGAGCAATAAAAACAAACGTAACGACCAGACAGAAAATCCAGACACCAACGCGCGCCAAATTTGGCAATAAAATAAGAAAGGCCATAGCCGCTCTGGCATCCATAGCAAAAAAACGCGCAGGCCGCATAGTATTTCGCCAATGCCAGTTTATGGCATCCTGTTCTTCAATTAGATTTTTTGCTCTATTAGCCATGAATCACCCTGATCTTTTACGCTCACGAAATTGCAGTGTAACACAAAAAAGTTAAGAAAATCATTCTATTCCCGCACCAGCCGCAAGCTGCAAATAATGGCGTTTCTCAATATCTCCCTGCTCGAAGACGATCCGTGCGGACTTGTTCATAGTCTGGCCATAATACGGAATCATCCTCTGGATTTCTGCGCCCCAATCATTAAAGTCCATATCCAGCAGTTTTTCACGTACTTCATCCGTAAAAACCATCCATTCACGAATGCCAACCCGGCCACCGCTGATCTTTGGTATAAGAGCTTGTGTAACAATCATACGCACTGTCTCCATAAGAGCATAAGCCTGCTCATGACGCTCTTCTTGTTCAAAGACCGAAATCATACGCCGAATCGTCGCTGATACGCCAATGGTATGCACCGTTGTATATACAGCATGTCCTGTTTGAGAGGCCTCAACAGCCGCAGCAATTGTTTCACGGTCACGGGCCTCTCCAACCAAGATGATGTTGGGTTTTCGGCGCAAAGCATTTCTAACCCCTTGTGCAAAAGAGGGAATATGTCTTGGTACTTCGGTTTGTGCAATCAGAGAGCGCGGACTCTGGATAGTGTCATACACGTATTCAATCGGTGCTTCGTATGTAAGGACTTTCCCACAACCAGTCGGCTGTTCCAAAAGCATACGGTTCCCGGCCGCCAGCAATGTGGTTTTACCAGAACCAGTCGGTCCCGTAATAATCACCATGCCCTGCCGGGGTGCCCAATTCTCAATAATATGCTCTTCAACATTCAGATCCAGCATAGTTGGTGGCTCTTCTGGAAGGACACGCATGGTAATCTGGGCAGAATCACGTCCTCTAGAGAGAATCGCCGTAATATTTACCCTGAACCGTACCCGTGTATAACGATCGGGTTTAATTTCATATGAAATGTCCAGATCCTTGGCGGCCGCGAGCCGGGCCTGTGCATCGGCTCCATATATTTTTGCAAGAAAAGCCAGCATATCTGCCGCATCTATGGCGCGAAAAGTAGCAGGATAAAGTACGCCGCTAATTTCATTATAAACAGGGCGGTCTGTTTGAATGGAAATATCTGAAGAGCCTCTCTTAACACACCAGAGAATCAAGGCATCAACATGATCTTCCTTAAATCTATCCGGTTCCTCAGGCCAGGTAAGGGCAATATTATCCTTACCTTTTAAAAGGCTTATCGGCTTGCGGGCTGCCATCTGTCATGTCCTGTAATAAGCTCAGGCATTCCTGTGATCTGTATGGCTCTGTCACCGATACGCATAACATCACCACCACCTGTTACACCACGATCAACCTGTAGTGCAAAAGGTGCAGATACCATATTTTGTGCTAAAAGCTTTCTGTATCTGACCATACCGGAAAAATCTGCAATCAAACGGTTAAGGTCATCTTCGAAAATTGCGTCGGCCTGTTCAATACCCTTGTTCCAGCCTTTTTCGACGAGTTTGCGCCATTGTTCACGCTCTTTGTCATTTTCTGGCCTTAATATATCAGGCGGATCCTGAACACCGCCCCAGTCTCTTTCGAGATATTCGCGCCAGTTTCTGCTATTGCTCACGATTCGGGCATTCACATTAATATTGTAAATACGATCAGCGACAGCCGCTTCCGTTCCGCTTGCTTCAATAATCATAGCATCCACAGACTCGGAAATAATAGGCGGTTCAATCAGAAGCCCTGAAGGTGCAGGAATAAGGAGCTGATTAAAGTCAAAAATCTTATTCAGATAAGATGCACGGGAATCAAGCTCTTTTCTGATTTCAAAAGTGCGCATCGCCAAACCGCCGCGCGCGCCAAAAGACAAAGCAGACTCCCGCATCGCTTCCAAACGAATGTCCAGTTTCATGCCGGTTTCTTCGTTAACGATATCGCCTACTTTTTCAATCTCCTGCAAATCATGGAGGGGGCGTGGCGCAGCGACTTCTTCTGCTTTTGATGGAAAAGAAAAAGACACGGCAAGAAGAACTAAAAAGGCCAAAGCCCCTGCTTTTCTTTGGTATTTGCTCATCAGCCGCTAACTCCTGCAATTGAGGCATAGTGAATTTCAACTATTCTGCGTGAGCCATCCACTCTTATATTAGCCCGGCGTCCCATCTGGAGCCCAAGATCACGGAGCACATCAAGAACAGGTCTGTTTTCAACATCCAGAGATACCACAACAGGAATAGGCGGCTGATCTCCGAGAATCATAAACTGATACCCGGCACGCTCTGCCATTTTCTTTGTGATTTGCTCTACTGGTCCAACCCAGTTTACCGTCACAGCACGTTTAAGCTCCGGCGGTACGTTTTCAACAGGTGGCGGCACCGCACTGATGTCGGATGATTTTGACTGCTCAATAGCGGCCAAAGTTTCCAGTGCTACAGATGCCCTGTCAGCCGCCTCTGCCAGCATACCGGAAACCTTATCCGGCGATGCCACAAGCTGAGGGTTTCTGTCGGCTATTGGACCTGACGAACAAGCCGAAAGCACAACAGTCGCACCCAAAAACAAGAAAGTTTTTTTACAATAAACAATTTTCATACAGGTAATCCCCTATAATCCTACGAAGCTTCTTCCTAAAACTACTCTTTCCCGCAGAAGGGAATCAAGGGAACTTTAAAAGTTACTCCATGAAAAATGTATAAAAATCATATCTGTGAAAAAATGGCGTTGGCATTACGGCTTGCGGCTATTCACAAGACCATAACGTTTCATCGCTTTGATGACTTTTTTTCTATAGGGATAACCATATTGCGGTGTTCTGGAGTGATAATGAGCAATCGCTTTACCCAGAGAGCCTGTTTCATCTTTATGCTTTCTGAGAATCCAGGCTGCCACACCAATATTTGTACAAGGATCATCGCGAATCCATGCCTTCGCTGTATTGTAATTAACGCCCCAGTGTTTAGCGAGCTCTGGAATCCAGATGGTATTAATCTGCATCGGCCCAAGATCGTAACTGCCGTTCTGATTTGCGACCTGCTGCCCCACTTTGCCGCCTTCTACCTCCAGAATACCGATGAGCACGGCTGTAGGCACAGAATAGGTTTGTGCCGCAAGAAGCAAACAGGCTGCAATAACCCTTGTCATGATGCTGTCCCGTCCGTTGCATCTGCAGGCGGTTTGGAAAAGAAAGACATTGGATTACTGTTATCTCCCTCTGCCGGTGTCACCGGTTGAGCGGGTACTGATTCGGTTGCAGGCGGCGGCGCAGAAGACGCAACTGGTGGTGGTGTCACTGGCGGTGTCACTTGTGGTGTTACGGGGATCGGCGATGCTTGTTCCACTGGCGGGGCCACCGGTGGCATAATTGGCGGCGCAGCAACAGAAGAAGGGGGCGTTTGTGGCATTTGCTGCGGGACAGGAGACGGAGAAATTGTCCCTGTGTTAGCTGTGCCTTCAGAGGCGGCACCAGGTACCAGAGATGTGGAAACTATCTCTAGCATAGCTACTCTGTTTTCAAAAGCCTCCCAAAGCGGGTCTGTTGATAAGGCCGCCATTCTGTTTTGTTCGGGCACTGCCATAAGTTTTGCCATTTCTGCAAAATGACACTGGCTGTAAATCATAACAAGAGATCTGAGCAAAGAGAGCTCTGCTTCACTCTGCTGATCACCTTCCAGAGCAGGAAAAATCTCTTCCCGCATTTGTCTGGCACGATTTACCAGGCGTTCTGTTACTTCCTGGGCCATTTTTTGTTCTTTTTGGCCAAAAGGGAAGGCCATCACTGAGTTAACAGCAGGTATAAGTGTGTAAAGATAACGGACATGTTGTTGTGTTCTATCGCCACCAGTCCCATCTTTATCAAGTGTTTCAAGACGCCCAACCGCCTGACTTGTACCGGAAAAATTGTCAGAGTACGTCATGACGGTTTTCAACGCTTCCAGGGTCTTTTGAAGGTCCTGATCCTCAGGCATACGACCACTTACACGGTACTGATTAGCAACCAGAGGCGCAGCCAGTGCCGTAAGCGCAAGCCTTGCAGAATCCGAATCTTCAGGACTGGCAGGCATATCAACAAGCTCAGACAAAGAAAGACCAAGCTGGGTTGATTTTCCCAGCAAAGAAGCCATGAGTTCAGCTTCTTTTACACTTGTGGCGGGGGTTTGAGCAGACTGCTCCATAGCGACAGCCAAAAGCGGCGTACCTAATTTTTCAAAAACCTGTAAAAGATAATCAGAATATTGTGTCATTTATCCAATCCATTTCAAAAGCTGCTTTAAAAGCTACCCTACCGGGCTAAATCCGATAAGAGCTGTTCCGGGTTTTTGGCCGCTCCCCGGAGAATTTTAATTTCACCAGAAACCGATTTGTAGATACTAAAAGGTGTCTCATCCAGTTTCCAGTCCTGCATAATGCCCATGTTTCTTTGAATCCCTTGCGTGTTAACAGAGCGATCAACCGGCAACGCTGTTTCATCTCCATCAAGATGCGCCATCCAGCGTCCGGCAGGATCGGCTGCCCCCAAAAGAAAAGCGGCCTGTTTCAAACTGTTTTGGCTAATGAGCCCCACAGGAATAATCCTCACCTGCATCCGCCCTTTCTCAATATAATCAGGGCGCAGACTGTTTATAAAATCGTGACAATGACGGCATTGCGGATCGACAAAGACATAAAAATAGGGGGCTGATTTATCGCCTAAGGCTACCCAGTTTGCTGTCTCAACTGATTCGTATAAACGTGCCGAAGGGGATTTCAGCGTTGGTTTTTTTATGGTTGACGGTTTGAAAGAGGGCACATTTTGCGCCAGTGTATCAATTTGATCCCCTTCGCTTTTTCTCAATTTGTCAATCTGCTCCAGCGTAACGGCTTTTCCTTCATGATCAAACAGAACGCCCATAACCATAGCTTTTCCATCGGGCAGAACATAAAAATATTGCTCTTTACCCCGCTTGATCATAAGCCAGCCATCCATACCATGATCACGGCCCAGATAACGCAGTTGCGCGCCTTCATTAACCATGTTTTGCAACGGTTTGGGCAACGGCGGTAACCCATGATCCTGTGCTATGGCAGGGAACGAAACCACAAGGGCGAGAAAGAAAAAGAGAAATATTTTAGAGCAATTCATAAAAACCAGGCCTTTTCATAGCTATAATACTGATGCAGGAGTCTATAGCCATTTATCTTGTTAATCAAAGAAACAATGTCAATATCCCCGTATATCCATAAAGACGATCATTGGAGATCTCCCCCCTTGCATAAAACCCTATGAGAGGGACAGGTCCTAAAATTTCTTCTACAAGGCTTATTTCCTCTTCTGCGGACATGCCGTACCCCTCTCTCGTACGGCCTATACAGGAAATATATAGTGCGGCTTTTGGCGAAAATGTACCCTGATCACGCGTTGTACGATTCCTGATATCCACCAGCATTCTGGACAAATCAGAGCGGATTGTTTCACGATCCCTGTGTACAAAAAGAAGTTCATCTCCTTCATAGACAGGACTTGCCGCAACAATCCACCCATGATCAGGCTCGACACCCGCTAGATTTCGCACCAGATAGTCCTTCACATCAGACCCTGCCACAGAAAACGCGACATGAATTTCTCCTTTTGCGATACTATCAAGCTCACCTTGCGGGAAATCCTCAGCTTCTGTAAGCAGACAGTCTGGATCCCCAGATGAATCTCCGTTTGAGTTTTCCCTGCGGCTCTTCGCTTCGGCAAACGCTTTCAAATCCGCCTTGAACACATCAAACGCTTTTTGCTTATCCAGTTCAGCAACTATAGGACCTTCAGCTTTTGTTACTTCATGCGGCTCCCCGATAGGCAGACACCCCTGACTAAGGGCTGTTATTATTTTCAAAGAACGTGAGAATAGAACGCCTGAGCAGGAATCTGTTGCTATGTTATCAGATAATTGCGTTGTGTCTTTCGCAGGTGATGTTAAACCGCCCACCAGATAGGCTTCTGTATAATTATTAAGTTCTTTTAAAATCTGGGCTGTATCCTGCTTAAGACTTATGTCGCTGTGAATCAGCCCTAAAAGGGCTTCATTTTCCTGCAGCCACGGGGCAAGAACTTCCTTGGTCCTGCCAAGCCCGATTTCTGATCGCGGAAAAAGACAAAAATCTTCCCTGTCCAGCTTGCAAAGCATGCAAACCAGTCCGGGTTTATTGGCATGGATTTCCCCATTCGCGAACACGGAAGGTGCTGTATTAGCTACCCATTGTTCCACCTGACTCACAGACTGAAACAGGGTTAAGATACTACCCAGATCTTCACAAAGGTCCTGTGTCGCGTATAAAAGGCCAAGAGAATAGGTCTTATCTGTTTTCTCAAACGCCGACAATACTTGCCGGGATATATCGCGCCAATCTTTGCCTGAGGCTGAAATACATGTAAAATCTCTGGAAGTTCGTACGATCATTACCCGGACACCTTAAAGGAAATACATTGAGTGATAAAGCTGATTCGTGTAGCTTTACTATCAGTTTTTTTAAAATTTTCAGGCTTAGGGGAAAAATATGAGCATTTTGTCAGTAATTATCGGACTTGTCATTCTTGCTGTTTTAGGGACTATATTTATTTATAATCGCTTGGTCGCCCTCCGTCAGACAAGACATAACGCATTCTCAGACATTGACGTTCAGCTAAAACAACGTTTCGATCTGGTCCCACAGTTGGTTGAAACTGTCAAAGGCTACGCTGCCCACGAAAAGGAATTGTTTGAGAATGTAACAAAGGCACGCGCCCGCGTTGAAAAAGCAGGCAGTAGTGAAGGCGAACGCTTTTCTGCTGAAGGTCTTTTAGGCGGTGCCATGATGGGGCTATTTGCTGTCGCAGAGAACTATCCCGCTCTGAAAGCAGATAGCAGTTTCCTCCGTTTACAGGCGGAGCTCTCTGATATTGAAAACAAAATTGCCGCTGCACGTCGTTTCTTTAACAGTGCGACCTCGGAATATAACACTTCCCTGCAACAATTCCCGGCAAACCTGATCGCAGGGCCATTTGGCTTTAAAGCAGAAACCTTCTTTGAGCTGGATGAAGCGCAAGAAGCTGCTATTCGTCAGGCACCGGAAGTAAAGTTTTAAGATATGGCAGTCGGCCTATCAACACATATCTGGAACAATAATCTTCGTTCCGTGATGTTGCTGATCCTTTATCCGGTCGTTCTGCTTGCTATTTTCTGGGCAATCGTGCTTTTGATTTCTGTTTTTGCCTCTCCGGGAAATGTAGGGCCGGAACAGACCTTTTCCTACGGATTCGGTGTTGCGAATCGGCTTCTGATGGATTCATGGCTCCTTATCCTTACTGCAACAGCCATCTGGTTTATGATTTCCTGGCAATTCCATACCAGCATGATACGGGCACTGGCTCATTCGCACGCCATAACCCGAAAGGAGGAGCCCGCACTCTATAATCTCCTTGAAAATTTGTGTATTTCCCGCGGACTTTCCATGCCGCATCTCGAAATCATAGAAAGCAACGCTTTCAACGCTTTTGCTAGCGGCATTAGTCAAAAAAGCTTTACCATTACAGTAACGCGCGGGCTTATCGAAAATCTTGAAAAAGATGAGCTTGAGGCTGTTCTCGCACACGAGCTTACGCATATAGAAAACCGCGATGTCAGATTGCTGATTATTTCTGTGATTTTTACCGGTATGATCGGCTTTTTCGCACAGCTTGCGTGGAGCATATTCTGGCGTTCCCTATACCGCTCATCAGACTCAGATAAGGGCAAAGGAAAAATCGCTCTTTTGATTATCCTGCTTGTCTTGTGGGCCGGATATTTTGTCACCATGTTTACCCGTTTTGCCATTTCAAGACGTAGAGAATTTATGGCAGATGCCGGTGCCGTCATGCTAACCAAAAATCCCGAAGCTATGATGCGGGCCCTACAGCGTATCTCTGGAAGAGATAAAATGGAAAAAGCGTCCGCTGATATTGCCATGATGTGTGTTGAAAACTCACAGCCTTTCTTTGGTCTGTTCATGACACACCCGCCCATTGATAGCAGAATTCAAACTATTTCGGACATGACCGGCGCCCCTGTCCCGGACATTTCCCCGGCGATTTATTTTAAAAATGATATCACCACCGAAACCAAAACAGAAAAAAGAAGAAACCCATGGGGATTTCGGAAAAAGAACCCTTGGACACCTTAAGCGATTATCACGAGTTTTATTGAATTTTGCTGAAATTGAGATATATATTGTCCTTAGAATATGGTTTTTAACATTTTATATTTTTGGAGATTTCACTATGCAATCTAACCATTTTGGAACAACACAAGCTGCCGGATCAAGGGCCGCCTTTGATCAAGGGCTTCGTACGCACATGCAAAGCGTATACAACAGAATGGCCATGGGTCTGGTTGTTACCGCTCTGGTCGCATTCTTTGTCTCTCAGTCAGAACCGTTGCTTCAGTTAATTTTTGCCACGCCGTTGAAATGGGTGGTTATGCTCGCCCCTGTTGGTCTGGTCTGGTTCGGCTTTAAGCCGGATCGTATGCCCTCGAACCAGCTTAAAATAGTATTTTTTGCTATTTCAGCTCTTTACGGGGTAAGCCTCTCTGTTATTTTCCTGGCTTTTTCAGGCGAGTCCATAGCGCGCGCCTTCTTCATGACGGCAGCCATGTTCGCAGGGCTTAGTCTGTTTGGTTATACCACCAAAAAAGACCTTGGACCAATTGGAAGCTTTTGTGTCATGGGCGTTATCGGTGTGCTTCTTATGGGGTTGTTTGGTATATTTTTTGGTTACTCAACCGGCATGAGAGCGGTCGTTGATATTGTTGCCATTCTGGCTTTCTCCGGTTTAACCGCCTGGGAAACACAAGCCACGAAAGAGCAATACAACGCGTCTTACGGCGGCGAAGTCAACAGCCGCATGGCTTGGTCTGCCGCGCTGAGCCTCTACATTAATTTTGTTGCAATATTTGTTCATCTACTCAGTTTTTTGAATCGGAATTAATAAAGTAAAAACAGATAATGAAGAAAGCCGCTTCAAGGCAGGAAGCGGCTTTTTCTTTTTTTGCTGGACAGCTTCCTAAAAACCGCCTAATTTACGCTTTCCTTTGAAAAAGGGCCCGTAGCTCAGTTGGGAGAGCGCTACAATGGCATTGTAGAGGTCGTCGGTTCGATCCCGATCGGGTCCACCATTTTCCCCTTCACCCCCCCTTCATTATTATTCGTAGATTTTCGCAAATAATCGCCTACATTGTGCCCCCAAAATGAAGCTGAAAGATATATAAAGATACATAATGCTGGAATGCTAAGACTAGAGGAAAAGCATATACAGCTTCTCCCTTAGCTGCTGTGCGTATCGGATGCATCGCTCTCCGGGCTGATATCTCGTGACTACATTGATTTGGGGCGGTTTTTAAATTTTGATAAATATTGGCGTTTGATAATCAAAACTCACCAAATGTGATAAACAAACAGTTTTGATATAAAAGGAATTACATCAAGTTCTCTTGACAATCAAAACTCACCAAATGTGATAAACAAAACAGCTTGTTATTATAAAATACTGTATTTTGATAATCAAAACATGTAGTGTTTTATTAAGAAACTCTTTTGTAGACAAAGAGTTATATAAATTTTAGAGGCAAGTATGGATAATATGCAATTAAATTTAGATAATGCTGTTGATTATCATTATAAAGCATTTCCTCCCAAGCGGCTAAACTATGAAAAGATTATACCATCGTTGGTTAAAGCAGCTGATGCAATTGCGCGTTATGATCAAATGCTTAAGGGGATGCACAATAGTGAAATATTGTTGGCGCCATTTAGAAATCAAGAAGCTGTCATTTCATCTAGAATGGAGGGAACGATAAGCACGATGGATGAAATTTTGCAGTATGAAGCAGACCATGATGAAGACAGCACAGGAACATCTAATGTTAGATCTGAAGTTATAGAAACCATTCTATATCAAAGGGCGTTGAAAGCAGCACAAGGTGCTATAGAGGATGGCTATCCTTTTTCTCAATCACTTGTAAAAGGCATTCATCAAAGACTTCTTTCATACGGTCGTGGAGCGACAAAATCGCCGGGAGAGTTTAAAACAGAACAAAATTATCTGGCGGATAAGGATAAAAGAAGGATTTTGTTTATTCCGATTAGTCCAGATAAGCTACAAGAAGGTTTAGATGCGTTATTTGACTACGTAAACAAAAGTGACCATGCAAATTTATTGAAAGCTGCAATAACACATATTGAATTTGAAGCGCTTCACCCGTTTAAAGATGGAAATGGCCGTATTGGCCGTATGTTAATTACTCTTATGTTGTGGTCATCTGGGGCAATATCTGCTCCGCATTTTTATGTGAGTCGCTATTTTGAAGATAATAAAGACTTGTATATAGATACTATGAGAAATGTGTCTAAAAATAATGATTGGGAAAACTGGTGCATTTTTTTCTTGGAAGCCATGGAACAACAGGCGATAAGAAATTTAGAGATATCTGAGAATATTCATGATCTTTATGAAGAAATGAAGAGTACTTTTTCTGCGGTCTTAGCGTCTAAGTGGAGTGTTAATGCTTTAGACTTCGTGTTTACAAATCCTATATTTAGAAACAATAAATTTACTTCAAGTAGCGGAATTCCAGCGCCAACAGCAGCGCGCTTTGCTAGGGTTTTGCTAGAGAATGGTATTATTGCGTTAAAAGAGCCAGCATCAGGAAGAAGACCTGCATTGTATTCTTTTGAGCCTTTAATGGAAATGGTACGAGTGTAGCCTTTTTGTTTACGTTTAATCCAAAGAGGGAAACAATTGGGGGAAAACCTGGATCCGTTCGTATGCTCTGATAACAGCTATGGATGCCGGATCACGTTCGGCATGATGATGAGTGGCAAGGATGAATGAATTTATGACTTTTACTCAAGAACATTTGTATGGAAGAGTGTTACACGTAAGCCGCCATGCTGAACGGGCGCGCTTGTTGGCAGGAAGGGCAAGGCGGTGGCTTGAGCCAGAGATGTATCGGTCGTGATAATACCGACGCGCCAGCCTGAAAAATGCGTACGCAAAACCGTGCCCAGGGTTTTATACAAAGGCGTAAGCTTATGTTTGTCTCCGATACGCCCGCCATATGGTGGGTTCACGATAACAAGGCCGGGCAGGCTGCCGGGCGGTTTTATATCGCTGATGGTTTGTTGTTTAAAGTCTGTAAACATATCAACACCTGCGCGTGCAGCATTGTCAGAGCTCATTTTTATGGCACCATTATCGCGGTCGCTTCCATAAAAACGAATATCTGTTTGTGATTGCCGCTTAACGCTGCGCATCTTTTCCCAGGCTTGTGCATCAAATGTAGTGAGTTTTTCAAAGGCGAAATGTCTTGATCGTCCTGGATTTAAGCGTGCGGCTATTTCCGCGGCCTCAATGACAAAAGTGCCGGAGCCACACATAGGATCGAAAACAGGTTCTGTGCCCTGATAACCGCATTGCTGAAGAAAAAGAGCGGCCATATTTTCACGCATTGGTGCTTTGTTGATCGAGGCCTTATAGCCGCGCTTATGTAAGAGTGCGCCTGATGTATCGACACTTAATGTGCATATATCATGGTCAATGCGTCCCATGATTGTTATTTCAGCCTCTGGTGACGGTGAGGCTTTTAACGCATCGCTGATGGCACGTTCGATGCGCTGGGCTGCTGCACCTGAATGATATATGCGTGATTTTGAACAGCTCACCTCAACACGAAAAGGATGTGTAGGAGCAAAAATATCAAGCCAGGGCACTTTTCTTGCGTACGCGTCCAGATGTGCCAGATGCGCAGCTCTGAATGAGGCAATACGGGCCAAAACACGCGAAGCACCGCGTACCCATAAATTTGCGCGCCAAACGTCGGGCCAGTCTCCGTTAATCGTAACGCCACCTTTTATGGCCTTGGCCTGCCTGAATCCCTTGCTGCGCACTTCATCGTAAAGCGCGTTTTCCAGACCTGGCGCAGTTGCAAGAAAAATCTCAAAGCTCATTTTTTGTTTTTGTTCCAATATGGTTCCAAATATAGATTACATTGGTACCTATGTGATGCCTAAAGAAAAAACGCCATTCGGCGTTTCGGGCTAAGTCATTGAAAATTTGGAGCGGGTGATGGGATTCGAACCCACGACTTCAACCTTGGCAAGGTTGCGCTCTACCCCTGAGCTACACCCGCATTTGTGTGTTAGAGGCAAAGAATGAGAGGACTATAATTATTTATCTTATGAATGCAAGAGAAAAAAAGACGAGATCGTGTTTTTTTCTGTCCATTTCCCTTTGAAAGGATTATAAGGGCCACATGTTTATATTGCACATCATTTTATTGGCCCTGATACAGGGTGTTACAGAATTTTTGCCCGTCAGTTCGAGTGGTCACCTTGTACTGGCACACGGGTTTTTGGATGGGAATAGTATTGAGGCGCGTTGGGTTGAAAATCAGATGATTGATGTGGCCGTACATGTTGGTACGCTCTTTTCCGTCCTTGTTTATTTTTATAAAGATATCCGCGATATGTTGTTCGGTGCGCTTGGTGCCAGAGACAAAAAAGACGGACGTTCTATGTGTATGTACGTTATTGTAGCCTCTGTACCTGTCATATTGGCTGGTTTTGCTCTTCACTACGCAAAGCCTGATTGGGTTCGTTCTGTAGAGGTCGTGGGCTGGACAACCATTATTTTTGGTGTTCTTTTATGGATCTCAGATAAATATTACAGTACTGAGCGTACACTTGATAAAATGACCCTTAAAGACGCGTTTCTTATTGGCGTAAGTCAGGCTTTTGCGCTTATTCCAGGGACTAGCCGTTCAGGTGTTACTATGACCGCGGCCCGTTTCTTTGGTTTTTCACGTACGGAAGCGGCCCGTTTTTCTATGCTGCTTGCGCTGGTTGCCATAAGTGGTGCGGGCACGTTGGCGGGGCTTGATCTGATAAAATCCGGGGATTTTGCGCTTGGCGCACAAGCGGCAATAGCGGCATTTCTTTCTTTTCTGGCAGGGTGGGCTTCTATTGCTCTTATGATGAAGTGGCTGGATAAAGCGACTTTTATGCCTTTTGTTATATACAGAATGGTGCTAGGCTGCCTTATTCTTTCACTTCTATATAGTGGCGTACTCTCAAGCCTGATGCCTTAGGCTTGTGGCGTTGAAGGGGCTTGTACGCCCCTGTGGGCAGTGCCGAACTTGATGAAGTGTCGGAATCTTTAACACAAAAAACAAAAACAAAAATAACGTGCCAGAATAATGCTGGGGTGATTCCAAAATGACAATTGTATTAATTAATATTATTTCAGGTGTATGTATCCTTTTATGGGGATTGCGAGAAGTGCGGCAAGGTATTTCCCGTGCGGCTGGTGCCAGGCTCAGAAATATTATTTCTGTTGGAACAAAAAACAGAATATCGGCTTTTTTCTCAGGTATGGGTGTTACGGCCATTTTGCAGAGTTCTACGGCAACAGCACTTATTCTGAGTGGTTTTGCTTCACAAGGACTGGTTCGTGTGGAGGCCGGTATCGCTGCGATGCTGGGTGCTGATGTTGGTACGACACTTGTGGCACAGCTCTTATCCTCTAATTTAACCTTGTTATTACCACTTCTTATTATTTCCGGTTTCTTTCTTTATTCGAAATATGCAAAAACAGGGAATGCAGGTCATATGGGCCGGTTTTTGTTTGGTTTGGGGCTTATGCTTCTGGCACTTGGCTGGATTAAAGATGCGGTAGAGCCATTAAAACATTCTGAAAATCTGCCATATATGCTCTCTTTGCTTGAAACAGAACCACTTATGGCCATATTGCTGGCCAGCATTATTACATGGCTGATGCATTCCTCGCTGGCCTTTGTTTTATTGGTTGTTTCTTTTGTAACGGGCGATTTACTTCCTGTACCTTTGGCTTTTGCGCTTGTGCTAGGCGCCAATCTTGGTGCTGTTTTTGCCTCGATTCTGGCAACATCCAAGGATGGGCCTGTTTCAAGGCGGATCCCGGTTTCAAATCTTCTGATCAGAATTGCCGGTGTTCTGGTCTGTTTACCGTTGATCGCACTTGCCGTTGAATTAGTACAGGTTGTTGATCCTGATCCTGCCCGCATGATTGTGAACTTTCATACGGGTTTTAATCTGATATTGGCGATTGTTTTCTTACCGCTTGTTGGGCTTGTGTCAAAAATAAGCGCAAAATTTATTCCCGAGAAAGTAGATCAGGAAGATCCTTCCGTGCCTAAATATCTTGATGAGAATGCGATAGATTCACCGGTTGTTGCTTTAACAGCAGCCATGCGTGAGACATTGCGTGTTGCTGACGTTATTCAGGCGATGCTGGAGGATACCATGACCGCCTCCAGAACAGATAACGAGAAACTGATACGGGAAGTAAGGGCGCAAGATGATATCGTTGATAATATCTATAAGGCCATAAAAATGTATATGGCCCGTATTACGCAAGAATCTTTGGACCCCAAAGAAGCAACGCACTATATGCAGGTTCTGACTTTTGCTACTAATCTTGAGCATGTTGGCGATCTTATTGACCGGAGTATGGCCTCTCTTGTTTTAAAGAAAATCCGTAATCAAAAAAGATTCTCCAGAGAAGGATGGCGTGAAATCAAGGAGGTGCATAATTATGTCGTTGAGACCATGCGGTTGGCGCAAAATGTTCTGGCATCTAACGATATTACACTGGCGCGCAAGCTGGTGGAGCGTAAAGCTGATTTGCGCGTGCGTGTCGCGGAGGCGACACATGCTCATTTTGAACGCATCAGGCATGAAAATCATGAAACTATCGCGACAAGCTCTATTCACCTGGACCTTATCCGTGATTACCGGAATATCAACGGCTATATGTGTGCCACCGCCTACCCTATCCTCGAAACGGAAGGCCTGTTGAGGGAAACACGCCTTCTCCCGGAAGAAACGCTTGAGGAAAAAGCTTGAATTTCTTACCATTTTACGGTTTCTAATAATCTTTGGTTAATTTTAAAAAAAAGGAAAATACAATGTCGGAGGCTCTTTTGGTACAAGAAGATCAAATTGAAGTTACATTTCCAGATGGATCAGTAAAAACTTTTGCCAAAGGAACGACAGGACTCACGATTGCCGGCACGATTTCCAAGTCCCTTGCCAAGGCAGCTTTGGCTGTAACAATTAATGGAGAGCTTGCTGACTTGTCCCGTCCTTTAGAGGAGAGTTGTGCGCTGACGATTGTAAAGCGCGAAGATGAACAGGCCCTCTCCCTTATTCGTCACGATGCCGCGCATGTGATGGCGCAGGCGGTGCAGGAACTTTTCCCCGGCACGCAAGTGACTATTGGCCCTTCTGTAGAGGATGGTTTTTATTACGATTTTGCCCGTGATGAACCTTTTTCAACAGAAGATCTGGAAAAGATCGAAAAGCGCATGCGCCAGATAGTCGAACGTGGTGCCACGTTTACCCGTGAAATCTGGGATCGTAATGACGCCATTGCCTATTTCAAAAAACAGGGCGAACAGTTCAAAGTTGAGCTGATTGAAGATCTGCCTGAAGGCGAGGAAATCAGCCTTTATCGTCAGGGAGAAGGGGACGAGGGCTGGCTGGATTTATGCCGCGGCCCGCACCTGCCAACAACCCGCCACGTCGGAACGGCTTTCAAGTTAACAAAAGTCGCAGGGGCTTACTGGCGCGGCGATTCTTCCAAAGCGATGCTATCACGCATCTATGGTACGGCCTGGCGCGATGATAAAGAGCTGAAAGCCTATCTAAACCGCATAGAAGAAGCCGAAAAGCGCGATCACCGCAAGCTTGGAAAAGAAATGGATTTATTCCATTTTCAGGATGAAGCGCCGGGACAAGTGTTCTGGCACCCCAAAGGCTGGACAGTTTATGTCGCGTTGATGGATTATATGCGCCGGAAAGTCAAAAAATATGATTATGTTGAGGTGAACACACCTCAAATGCTGGATGCCAGGTTCTGGAAAAAATCGGGCCACTGGGACAAGTACCGCGAAAATATGTTTGTGCTTGAGGATGAAGAAACCAGCGAACATCCTTTTGCTTTGAAACCTATGAGTTGCCCGGGAAATGCCCAGCTTTATAATTATGGCATTGTTTCTTATCGCGATTTACCGATTCGGATGGCAGAATTCGGTCGTGTTTTCAGGAAAGAGCCATCTGGCGCACGACATGGTTTGATGCGGGTTCAGGCCTTTACACAGGATGATGCGCATATCTTTTGTACGGATGAGCAGCTTGAAGATGAAGTCGTCTCTATGTGCGATCTGATCAGAGAGGTTTATACCGATCTTGGTATGGCCGATCATATCACTATTAACTTCTCAACACGACCTGAGCAAAGAATTGGCTCGGACGAAGATTGGGACCGCGCAGAGAATGCCTTGCAAAAGGTTCTGGACCGTATCGGCATGAAATGGGTCTTAAATCCTGGTGATGGGGCTTTTTATGCGCCGAAGCTTGATTTTATCCTGACCGATGCGATTGGCCGGGAATGGCAGTGTGGTACGATTCAGGTTGATATGAACATGCCAACACGTCTGGATATGTCTTATGTAGCACCGGATGGCGAAAAAGCGCGTCCTCACATGATTCACCGTGCTATTTTAGGCTCTGTTGAGCGGTTTATCGGGGTGCTTATTGAGCATTATGCTGGCAAACTGCCTTTATGGCTGGCACCGGTTCAATGTGTCGTGGCCACGGTTACAGGCAAAGCGGATGACTATGCGCAAGATATTGTCAAAAAACTGAAAGAACAAGGCGTTCGAGCCACACTCGATATCAGAAATGAAAAGATCAACTACAAGGTCAGGGAGCATTCTGCCGTAGGTAAAGTGCCTGTGATGTTTGTAGTGGGCGCACGTGAAGCCGAGGAAAATACAGTGGCTATTCGCCGTCTTGGGTCCAAAGATCAATCAGTAGAATCTTTGGAAAGTGCGATTACAACTCTTGCACAAGACTGTAAACCACCGTATTAATAACTATTATTTTTAATAAAAGAGGAGAAAAGATCATCGCCAGACCACCATTTAAACCGCCCGTAAAGGACGAGGGGCCGCGTATTAACACAGACATTACCGCCAGCAAAATCCGACTCATTGATGAAGAAGGAGAAATGCACGGTGTGGTAGATACAAAAAAAGGCTTGGCCATGGCCGATGAAGCCGGCCTTGATCTGGTTGAAGTTTCTCCGAATGCTGATCCACCTGTTTGTAAGATAATGGATTACGGGAAGTATAAGTATGAGCAGCAGAAAAAAGCTGCCGAAGCCCGTAAAAAGCAAAAAACGGTAGATATTAAAGAGGTGAAAATCCGTCCGACAACGGAAGCGCATGATTACGGGGTAAAACTCCGCAACGCACGCCGTTTTCTTGAGGCAGGAAACAAAGTCAAAGTGACCATGCGTTTTAGAGGCCGTGAAATGGCTCATCAGGACTTAGGCATGGATCTGCTTAAACGCATGAAAGAAGATCTTTCTGATGTCTGCAAGGTAGAGCTGGCACCAAAACTTGAAGGTCGTCAAATGATCATGATTCTGGCGCCGGGCATGATGCCAGCGGTTTCTTCTTAATAAGAATAAGACGTCATCTCATACCGATTCGTGTTTATTGAATGCGGATTGGTATAAGGGTTGTGACGGCAATCCCGCGCGAAAGTCTGCGTGGCATCTGAACGCTTTTGTCATCGGATGATGGCAAAATGGGTATATAGGACCTTCTGCAAAAGGTCCTATTTTTTGACTTTTGCAGTGGCTTCTATAGAGTAGTCAGGCTACCGTGAGGCTTTTTCTTCGATGCCGCTCATACCAAAGCGTTTTTCTAAAATGCCAAAGACATCATCGGGACTGATATTCTTGTGGGCCCATAAAACCATCAGATGAAATATAAGATCGGCCGATTCGCTGGCAAGGCGTGTTGCGTGATCTTCTTTTTGTGATAGCGCTTCAATGATTGTTTCAGTCGCTTCTTCGCCTATTTTACGGGTGATTTTTTCTATCCCCTCCTTATACAGACTGGCCACATAAGAAGAATTGGGATCAGCGTCTTTCCGGTCAACAAGTACGTCGTAGAGTTTATTTATAATATGTCCGCTCATAACCTGACTGGGATTCCTTCTTGTTTCATGAATTTCTTTGCTTCCTGAATAGTATATTCACCAAAATGAAAAATGGAAGCAGCTAAAACAGCGCTGGCATGTGCTTCTTTTATACCTTCGGCCAGATGTTCAAGTGTCCCAACACCACCAGAGGCAATCACCGGGACAGAAACAGAATCAGATATTGTTCTGGTCAGCGCAATATCAAAGCCGTTTTTGGTACCGTCACGATCCATAGAAGTAAGAAGCAGTTCCCCCGCTCCATAGGCTGTCATGCGTTTAGCCCACTCTATCGCATCAAGACCTGTCGGTTCTCGTCCGCCATGCGTGTAGATTTCCCATTTATCCGGCCCTGTTTGCTTGGCATCAATCGCAACGACAATGCACTGGCTACCGCATTTTTGGGCAGCTTCCCTGACAAAATCAGGATTTTTCACAGCGGCAGAGTTAATCGCCACCTTGTCAGCCCCGGCTTCGAGCAAGTTCCTGATATCCTGTAATTCGCGAACGCCACCGCCAACTGTAAGCGGCATAAAGACTTCTTCTGCCACACGAGAAACCACATCAAGAATAATATCCCGTTTTTCATGCGTTGCCGTAATATCCAGAAAACAGAGTTCATCAGCGCCTTGTGCGCCGTAGATACGCGCCTGTTCTACTGGATCGCCTGCGTCAATCAGATCCACAAAGTTAACGCCTTTAACAACACGGCCTTCAGAAACGTCAAGACAGGGGATGATTCTGTTCTTTAGCATTGGGCAAGGGCTTCCTTTGGTGTAAACGCGTTTTCATAGAACGCGCGGCCAATCACAACGCCATTAATACCACAGGACTCTTCCAGAGATTTCATGGCTTTTAAATCCGCCAGCGTGGCAACGCCGCCAGCAACGATAAAGGGCAAAGAGGTATCACCAGCCAGCTTTTTGATATTTTCTGCATCAAGGCCCTGCTCTGTACCGTCCCGGCGCGTGTCGGTATAAATAACAGCCGCCGCTCCGGCCTGTTCAAAATCACTTATCAGGTCCTGCACCCTGATGTCTGATTTCTCAAGCCAGCCCTCAACCATGACATGTTCGCCATCACCATCAATACCAACCACAATCTGATCAGGATATTTATGGCAGAGTGCTTTGGCTTGAGCGGGGTCTTTGACCAGCTTGGTGCCTAAAATAACGCGATTCACCCCCGCTTGCAGCCATGTTTCGATATCTTTCTCCGTTCTGATGCCGCCACCCAACTGAACAGGCAGATCAACGCGTTCTATGATTTCCTTAACCGCGTCAACGTTAACGGGATAGCCCTTAACCGCGCCGTCCAGATCGACCAGATGAAGCCACGAGCATCCCTCTTTTGCAAAAAAAAGTGCCTGATCTGCTGGACTTTCGTTATAAACCGTGACCTGATTCATATCGCCCTGATATAACCGAACACATTTTCCGTCTTTTAAATCAATAGCGGGGTAGATAATCATGATGCCTCATTCGATTTTTGCGGGCTAATAAGCTTATAGTAATAGCATCCCTTTATAACTTTTGCCCGTATTTTAGCATAGAAAGGATGTGTCCCAATACGCACATAGCCGCGGCGTTCAAAAAGCCTTATAGCATTTTCCTGCGTTTCCTGAACATCAATATTAATCGCCTCAAAGCCTTCTTCTTTGGCCATAGCTTCTGCTTGTTTCATCAGCTCATCCGCCAGACCATAATGCCTAGCCCATGGTGCGATAAAAAGAGATCTGATATCTGCAGAAAACCGCCTGATTTCATTGTTTCTTTCCGGGCGTACCAAGACAACGCCGCCGCAAACAACGCCATCAAGACGCGCAACAAACAGCGTCCGGCTTGGCATCGTAATAACGCCTTGCCAATATCGTTCGAGTGTGTCACGCAAGGGCGGTTTAATCCAGCGGAAGCCACCATCTGATTCGATAACGGCATCTGTTGAATCGCACAGATCGTTTAGGTCTCCTACAGCTAACGCTTTAGAGAGTCCTTCAACAGATGTTGTGGCTTTAACTTTCCTGATATTCTCGTCCATAAATAAAATCTTCCTTTTTAAAGACTCCAAACTAGGAAGTTTGATAACAATCTCAACCCCACTTCCTGGCTTTTTTCGGGATGGAACTGAACCCCCACTATATTATCTTTTGCAATAATAGCCGTCACAGGCTCCTCATAATCCGTACAAGCCAGCACATGCTGCTGATCATCACATTTAAATTCGTAGGAATGAACGAAATAAAAGTGAGAGCCTTCTCCTATATCTCTCATCACGGGATGGTCCGTAGAAACGTGCAGCTCATTCCAGCCCATATGTGGAATTTTATAGGAAGGGTCCTTTGGAATTATAGGAACAACGCGCCCTTTGATCCAGTTAAATCCGTCATGCTCTCCATGCTCAAAACCCTTTGTGGCCATGAGCTGCATACCAACGCAAATGCCAAGAAATGGCGTCTTCTTTTCGAGAACAACCTCATTAAGGGTTTCAATCATGCCATCAATGGACGATAGCCCCTCCATGCAATCAGCAAAGGCTCCCTGGCCGGGAAGAATAATATGGGAGGCCGCCGCTACCTCTTTTGCCTGCGCGGTAATGCAAACATCGGCTTGCATATTTTTTTCCGATATAACACGTTCAACCGCTTTGGCGGCTGATCTCAAATTCCCGGACCCATAATCAATAATAGCAATAGTGTGACGCATGTTTTAAGTTTTTCTCTTGAAAAAAAATAGTGAGCATGATGTCTATATTGTTTCTATACGAAAAGGAGCTCTCATGCGCAAACATAAATGGCAGAATCTGTCAGAAAAAGAAAGGGCACAGCTTTTAGCGCGTCCGGTACAAGGCAATGATGAACAACTGACACAGGCCGTCCAGCATGTCATGAATCATGTATGCCTGCATGGAGACAAAGCGGTTCATGAGTTTACAGAGAAGTTTGATGGTATAACGATAGATAACCTGCGCCTGAGCGAGGAGGATATTGCGCAAGCAACAAAACAAATCGGCGAAAGCGAAAAACAGGCCTTGCAAACAGCGTATGAGAATATTTCCATTTTTCATGCCTGGCAAAAGATAATGCCGTATGAAACAGAAACAACAAAAGGCATTACATGTCGCAGCATAATTAGGCCTTTGCAACGGGTTGGGCTTTACATCCCAGGCGGTACCGCACCACTTGTTTCTACAACATTGATGCTGGGTGTACCTGCACAAATTGCAGGCTGTTCCGATATTGTATTTTGTACGCCACCACAGGCAGAGGGGATCAATCCATACATTCTTTATGCGGCATCATTGTGCGGCATTAAAACCATATACCAGATCGGCGGCGCACAAGCTATCGCTGCCATGGCCTATGGTACGGAAACAGTGCCTAAAGTGGACAAAATATATGGTCCCGGCAATGCTTATGTGACAAAGGCCAAGCAGTTAGCGGCTCTTGATGCAAGCGGGGCCGCTCTTGATCTGCCTGCCGGTCCTTCTGAAGTGCTCGTGATTGCCGATGAAACGGCAGACCCTGACTTCGTGGCAGCGGATCTTTTATCTCAGGCAGAGCATGATGTATCATCTCAGGTCGTCTTTTTGACAACCTCGGAAAAGCTCTATGATGCGGTAGAGTCCGCACTGCAAAAACAGTTAGAGATTCTTCCCCGCCAGAGCATTGCAAAAGCCGCCATAGAAAACAGTGCGGGATTCATTGTTGATTCACTGGATGAAGCCATAAAAATTTCAAACATCTATGCCCCGGAACATCTGATCATCAATTGTGAGAAAGCCGATACACTTCTTGATAAAGTGCAAAATGCCGGTTCTGTATTCATGGGTGCATGGACGCCGGAATCTTTCGGGGACTACGCCAGCGGCACAAACCATGTGCTGCCGACCTATGGGTATGCCCGCAATTACAGCGGTTTGTCCGTGCGTGATTTTATGAAGACAATTACAGTGCAGCAAGCTTCCCGGGAAGGCCTCGAAACCCTTGGCCCTACGGTAGAAATACTGGCAGAACTCGAAGGACTGGATGCGCACAAACGTGCCGTATCCATCAGATTAGCTAAAAAAGGATAAGGATAAAAAGTAAAATGACAATGAAAATTGAAGATGTATTAAAGTTGGCACGCGCCAATATTGCTGCACTCACACCCTATCAGTCTGCACGATCCATACATAGCGGCAAGGGTATTGAAATTTTTCTGGACGCTAACGAAAACCCGCGTGAACCCTATGCTAATTCAGGCTCTGTCAATCGTTATCCAGATCAGCAACCCGAAGAAATGATGGAAAAGCTTTGTTCTTTATACGGTGTAACAAACAAACAGATTATTGCAACACGCGGTGCAGATGAAGCTATTGATCTTCTTGTGCGCAGTTTTTGTGATGCCGGGAGGGATAACATTATTGTTTCTTCTCCGACATTTCCAATGTACGGCATTGCGGCACGTGTGCAGGGCGCTGATGTCATAGATGTGCCATTAAAAGATGATTTCCAGATGGATGTCGAAAAAATATTGCAGGCTGAAACGGATGATACAAAAATAATTTTTGTGTGTTCTCCTAATAATCCGACGTCAAACCTAATGAATGAAGCCGATATAATCAGGCTATGTGAGGAGAGCACGTCGCTGATTGTGCTGGATGAAACCTATATTGAGTTTTCGGATAAAGAGAGCTTTGTCTCCGTTCTTGATAACTATCCGAATCTGGTTATTTTGCGCACTTTATCAAAAACTTATGCGCTGGCTGGTGCGCGTTGTGGCGTGGCTATCGCACATCCGGATATTATTGCCTTGCTGCTAAAAGTTCTGCCTGTTTATCCTGTGCCTCAGCCTGTAGTGCAGGCCGTTTGCACAGCATTACAGCCGGCCAATCTGGAAAAATTAAACAGATTTGTCGGACTGCTACGGCAACAACGCGACTATCTTACAAAAATGCTGCAAAAATCAGACGACATTGTGCATGTCTATCCATCAGATGCGAACTTCTTTTTGGTAAAGGTAAAAAACGCAAAAAAATTCACGGATAAGTGCCTGGACGCTGGTGTTCTTGTGCGATCACAAGATAGTGTCATGAAAGATCACATACGGTTTAGCATAGGTGACGTTCATGAAAACAAGAGGCTTTTATCCGTTCTGGGTGTGGATGCCTCGGATATACGGGATGGGAATGAGTCTGGCCGTATTGCCTTTTTGTCCCGCACAACAAAGGAAACAGACATTCACGGCTTTGTGGATCTGGATGAGCCGGGATGCATTCAGATTGATACAGGCATCGGCTTTTACGATCACATGTTAGAGCAAGTTGCCAGCCATGGGAATTTCTCTCTGATCCTGACATGTAGAGGAGATTTGAATGTTGATGAACATCACACAATGGAAGACAGTGCCATTTTGCTGGGCCAGCTTATTAGGAGAGCACTTGGAAACAAGGCAGGGATCGGCCGCTTTGGTTTTACAGCACCGATGGATGAATCTTTGGCCCGTATCGGGCTTGATATTTCCGGGCGTGGCTTCTTAAAATTTGAAGGTGATTTTCCCCGCGAAGATGTTGGCGGCATGCCTACTGAAATGGTAGAACATGTTATTCGTTCTTTTGCCGAGAGTCTCGGTGTTACAATACATATGGAAGTCACGGGCGAAAATGCGCACCATATGGTGGAAGCCTGCTTTAAAGGGTTGGGTCGCTCGCTGCGTGCCGCGCTTCACAAACAGGGAGACGAAATGCCATCAACCAAAGGGGTGTTATAGATGAGGCCTGTCTCTCTTTTCTTTTGTCTGGCGTTAGCCTTGTTTTTTGCAGGATGCAGCCTGACAGATGTTGAAGAGATAAAAGAATCCCCTGTCCTTTCCATACCGGATGATGCTGCTCCCTCCCCGGTAAAGTTCAGCAGCGTAAAGCTCTCCATACCACGTGGCACACATCTGGGATCGATCAGTCCGCGCAATCCTTTTGTGTGTGCCTTCCCGTGGGGGGATATGACGCGCAGCGATGTCACGCGCCATATGGAGCGAAGCGAAATGAAAGAAGCCTTTGAGACAACGCTGGAAACACAAGGCTATGATGTTGCCGGACGATCGCATATTATGTTTGATGCGGATGATGATGAAGCCCGTTCTGTGTACAGGATTGGTGCACGGATTACAGACATAAAAGGTGATTTTTGTCATGAGACAGGCACTTTCTTCGGCTTTTCAACAGAAGGTTATTCCGGTGAAACCATGATGGTTGTCGAATGGACGATCTATGATAATCTCCGTAAAACAACAGCCTATAAGACAACCACCAAGGGGTATTCAAAGCTGCGCTGGGCCAATCAGGAAGGCATCGGGCTTTTGCTGGATGATGCTTTTGCCTCGGCCTCTCATAATCTCGGTGCGGATAAAGGCTTTCATGATTTAATTGTGTTTGGCACAAAACCTGACTGGAGACACAAACAAGATAAAAAAACCGAGCACAGGCTTTTTGATCCGCAGGAAAAAGTTGCCATCGTCTCTATCCCTTTATTTAAAACAACGGCCCAAGACAGAATGGATGTTCTGCGCAAAGCCTCTGTCCTGATAGAGACAGGGAACGGCCATGGTTCCGGCTTCTTCATTACAAAAGACGGGCATATCCTGACAAATGCGCATGTAACCGGCGATGCCAAGCGCGTACGAATTGTCACAGAACAAAAAAAACATAAACTGATTGGCGAAGTCCTTCGTGTAGACAAGGTAAGGGATGTGGCTCTCATCAAACTGGATACGCTGCCTGATGCGTATGGCGTTACTGTACTTCCCATACGTTCCACTGTACCCGGTGTAGGTAAGGATATTTATGCAATCGGTGCACCTGTCTATGCAAAACGTTTGCAGGATACGGTGACCAAAGGTATTGTCAGTGCGTACAGGCCTGATGACCGTTGGTCTCATGTCTCCTATATTCAGGGTGATGTGACCATTCATCCGGGGAATAGCGGTGGCCCCTTGCTGGATGAGGCTGGTAATATTATCGGATTGAGCGTTGCTGGATTTACCGATGATGAGGGTGCGGCACTCTCTGGGCTAAACCTCTTTGTTCCAATCGCTGAGGCTTTAAAAGCTCTGGATATTGAGTATGAGCAACAGAAATAATGTTCCCCTCTTGACATCAGGCTATGAAAAGCGCATGTCAGTAGCGGACGAAAAAAGTAAGAAACGGAAAAACTTATGACCGATAGTGTATTTGATGCTTCTAAATGGCATTCCACAACGATCCTGGCCATTCGTAGAGGTGACGAGGTTGTCATCGCGGGAGACGGACAGGTCTCTATGGGCGATACAGTGCTAAAATCCAATGCCCGCAAAGTTCGCAGAATCGGTAAAGATAAAAAAATTGTTGCCGGTTTTGCGGGTGCAACAGCCGATGCTTTTACATTATTTGAGCGTCTGGAAGCAAAATTGGAAGCACATCCAGGTCAGTTAACACGCGCCTGTGTCGAACTGGCTAAAGACTGGCGTACAGATAAATATCTTCGCCGTCTGGAAGCGTTAATGGCCGTATGCGACAAAGAAGTTTCCCTTATTATGTCAGGCACGGGTGATGTTGTAGAGCCCGAAGACGGCGTTATTGGTATCGGTTCCGGTGGTAACTATGCCTTATCAGCCGCTAGAGCCTTAATCGACAGAGAAGATATGAGCCTCGAAGATATCGCAAAAAGAGCCATGAAGATTGCTGCAGATATTTGCGTTTATACAAACGGCAACATCATTGTAGAAAAACTGTAACACGTTAATTTCATAACAAAAACTCATAAGAGCATATATAAATAATCATGACAATCGAACCTTCCACAATTGAAATTCCAGCTTTTAGCCCAAGGGAAACAGTCTCGGAACTTGATCGTTTTATCATTGGTCAGAAAGATGCAAAGCGTGCAGTTGCTATTGCTTTGCGGAACCGTTGGAGACGTATGCGTTTGGACCCTGAGCTTCAGGAAGAGGTGTATCCTAAGAACATTCTTATGATCGGACCAACCGGCGTTGGTAAAACAGAAATTGCCAGACGTCTGGCCAAACTGGCTCAGGCACCTTTCGTAAAAGTAGAAGCTACCAAATTCACAGAAGTCGGCTATGTCGGGAAAGATGTTGAATCTATCGTGCGTGATTTAACCGAGTTTGCCATCCATATGACGCGTGAAAAAATGCGCAAAACAGTCAAAGCACAAGCGGAAGTTTACGCAGAAGAACGCGTACTTGACGCTCTGGTCGGAGAAACAGCCTCTGAAGGGACGCGCCAGAATTTTAGAAAAAAATTACGTGAAGGTGATTTTAATGAGCGTGAAATAGAAATTGATGTGCAGGACAATCCTTCATCCGGTATGCCAAGCTTTGATATTCCGGGCATGCCCGGTGCCTCTATGAGCATGATCAATATTGGAGAAATGATTGGAAAGTCTTTCGGCCCGCAAATGAAAAAGAAGAAAATGACGGTTCTTGAATCGTACGATATTCTTATCGCCGAAGAATCTGACAAATTGCTTGATGAAGATAAAATCATCCAGAATGCGCTGGAACTTGTTCAAAATAACGGCATTGTTTTCATTGATGAAATGGACAAAATTGCACACCGTCAAGACGTACGGGGTGGAGATGTTAGCCGAGAAGGCGTACAGCGTGATCTTCTTCCACTCATTGAAGGCACAACGGTTACAACCAAATACGGTACAGTTAAAACCGATCACATTCTCTTTATTGCAAGCGGTGCCTTCCATTATGCGAAACCATCCGATCTTTTGGCCGAATTGCAAGGTCGCTTGCCGATTCGTGTCGAACTTCGCGCATTGACAGAAGAAGATTTCGTTAAAATTCTAACAGAAACCGATGCCTGTCTGATCAAACAGTATAAAGCGTTGATTGGCACAGAAGATGTAACGCTGGATTTTGATGATGAGGCCATCCACGAAATTGCAAGAATTGCTTTTGAGGTCAATGAAACCGTCGAAAATATCGGCGCACGCCGGCTGCTGACCGTCATGGAAAAGCTGCTGGATGAGATCAGCTACACAGCGTCTGACCGTGGTGGAGAAACGATCAATATCACAGCAGAGTATGTCCGCGAAAAAGTGTCCGAGCTTGCAGAAAACACAGATCTGAGTCGATTTATCTTATAGAAACGTCTGGCTGAAAAAGATTAAAGTTTGCAAATGCGAGAAAGATTTGTTAGAGTGCCCTCCATGTCTAGAAACTTGACCATTGCTATTAACGAACAACCGAGCCTGCTCATTAGCGTGCTGGGTCTTGTCGTGCTCCTTCTAGTGGTGCTTGGAGGGTGCTTTATCGGGTAATTCTAAAGACATAATGGAAACCGGATGAAGCGCTCTAAAAATTTAGAAGCGCTTTTTTTTATATCCATTTTTCAATTTTGCATCAGGTGGTACAACAAATTGTGACAGATTTTATAACGAGGTAGAAAAAATGGCACAGACTACAATAATAGAAAACGAGGACGAGACGTGTAATGCTGATTGTTCCTGCAATCACGAAAGCGCACCGAAAATGAGCGGTGCGGATATGGTCATAAAGGCGCTGGAAGATCAGGGAGTCGATACGGTTTTTGGCTATCCGGGTGGTGCTTTGCTGCCGATTTATGATTCGTTGCATCAGCAAGATAAGCTGACTCATATTTTAACCCGCCATGAACAAGGCGCGCTTCATGCGGCTGAAGGCTATGCGCGTTCCACTGGAAAGGTTGCCGCAGTCTTTGTGACAAGCGGTCCTGGTGCGACAAATGCGATTACAGGGTTAACGGATGCCATGATGGATTCTATTCCGCTTGTTTGTATTTGTGGGCAGGTGCCGACCTTTCTGATGGGTACGGATGCTTTTCAGGAAGCCGATACAACAGGTATTACACGTCATTGTACAAAACATAACTACCTCGTCAAAGACGTGAATAAACTGGCTGAAACCATTCATGCGGCGTTCCACGTTGCGAAAAGCGGTCGGCCCGGTCCAGTTGTTATTGATTTGCCAAAAGACGTACAGTTCGCTGAAGGGATCTATAAAGCACCAGGTGAAATGGCTTTTGAGAACTACCGTCCGCAGATTGAGCCTGATATGACGGCTGTGGAAAGGGCGGTTGATTTGATAGCCAGTGCAAAGAAACCTATATTTTATACTGGTGGCGGCGTTATTAATTCTGGTCCGCATGCGACGAAAGCATTGCGTGAATTTGTAAAAGAAACGGGCTTTCCTGTCACAAGTACGTTGATGGGGCTTGGTGCTTATCCTGCCAGTGATGACCAATGGCTGGGTATGTTGGGTATGCATGGCACCTACGAAGCTAATCTGGCGATGCATGACTGTGATGTTATGATTAACATTGGGGCTCGTTTTGATGATCGTGTTACCGGTACTGTCCCGGATTTTTCTCCGAACTCGAAGAAAATTCATGTTGATATTGATTTGAGCTCTATCAACAAGAATGTGACCATTGATATTGGTATCGTCGCTGATGCCGGAAAAACGCTTGATGCTATGTTAAAAGTCTGGCGTCAAAAAGGGTACCAGGCTGATAAGGCGGCTCTTGATGACTGGTGGGCGCAAATTGAAACATGGCGGGCAAAAAAATGCCTGAGATATGAAAAGGTTAGCGATGTTATTAAGCCACAATATGCTTTGGAACGCATTCAGGCTCATATCGAAAAACATGATAAGGAAACTTATATCTCAACGGAAGTTGGGCAACATCAGATGTGGGCGGCGCAGTATCTTAAATTTGAAGAACCTAATCACTGGATGACTTCCGGGGGGCTTGGGACTATGGGCTATGGTTTCCCTGCTGCTATTGGTGTTCAAAAAGCGCATCCTGATGCTCTTGTAATTGATATCGCGGGTGATGGCTCTATTCAAATGAATATACAGGAAATCGGTACGGCTATTCACTATAATTTGCCGGTTAAGGTGTTTATTTTGAACAATAACTGGCTTGGTATGGTGCGTCAGTGGCAGGAATTGCTTCATGGAGAACGTTACTCTGAAGTATCTACCGAAACACAGCCTGATTTTATAAAGCTGGTTGAGTCCTATGGTGGCTATGGTTTCCGTGCCACAACGCCGGATGAGCTGGATGACGTGATAGAAAAAGCACTCAATACAGATCGTGTGACATTCGTAGATATTCGTACAGCCAGAGGGGAAAACGTTTTTCCGATGATTCCCGCTGGAAACCCACATAATAAAATGCTTCTATCAAAAGACGCGGCGAAAGAAGAGGGAAAGGAATAAAAGATTATGGTGACAAAAGAACCCAAAACAGGAAAACGAAGTGTGTACGGTTCCGCCCCTGATGGTGGAAAGGAAGAGACGCATACGATTTCCGTACTGGTCGAAAATGAGCCGGGCGTACTCGCACGGGTTGCCGGTCTCTTTTCAGGCCGGGGCTATAATATCGAAAGCCTTACGGTAGCAAGAATGGATCAGGATCAGAATTTATCCCGTATCACAATTGTCTGTACCGGTACACCGTCTGTTATTGAACAGATTTTCCACCATCTGGAACGGCTTGTGCCTGTACGCTCTGTCCATGATCTAACGGTTGAAGGGCCATGCGTACAGCGTGAACTTGCGCTGGTCAAAGTTAAGGCGGCAACAGCCGAAAAAAGACTGGAAGCCTTGCGTATCGCTGATATTTTCAGAGCCCGTGTCATAGACTTAACACTCGAGTCCTTTATATTTGAAATTACAGGGGATGCAGAGAAAGTCGAGGCATTTATGGCACTCATGAAACCGCTTGGTCTCGTAAACGCCAGCCGCACCGGTGTTGCGGCCTTGCTAAGAGGGTTGCCGGCTGCATAAAGGTCAAGATTTACCAATGATTTCTTTTGTGTGCCGTCTTTTTTAGTCGGCACCTTTAAATGGAATAAAACAACACAACACAAACAAAAAACTGAAAGGAAGTATAATAATGAAAGTATATTACGAAAAAGATTGCGATGCTGATCTGATCAAGAATAAGAAAGTGGCCGTTATTGGTTATGGTTCGCAAGGCCATGCCCATGCGGCTAACATGAGAGACAGTGGCGTTAAAGAGGTGCGCATCGCGCTTCGCCCTGAAAGTGCGACCAACAAAAAAGCACAGGATGCCGGTTTTGAAACCATGGCCCCGGACGAAGCAGCCAAATGGGCTGATGTCGTGATGATGGCCACACCGGATGAATTGCAACGCGATATTTACTACAAATACTTGCATGGTAATATGAAAGAAGGGGCTGCACTGGCTTTTGCACATGGTCTTAACATTCATTTTAACCTGATTGAGCCGCGTGCTGATCTTGATATTTTCATGGTGGCTCCGAAAGGTCCCGGTCATACAGTGCGTGGTGAATACACAAAAGGTGGCGGTGTACCATGCCTGATCGCTGTGGCACAGGATCCGTCCGGTAACGCCAAAGACATTGGTTTGTCTTACGCGTCTGCGATTGGTGGCGGCCGCTCCGGTATTATTGAGACAACGTTCCGTGAGGAATGTGAAACAGATCTTTTCGGTGAGCAAGCCGTGCTTTGTGGCGGTCTTTGTGCGCTGATCAAATCTGGTTACGAAACGCTGACAGAAGCGGGTTACGCGCCTGAAATGGCTTACTTTGAGTGCTTGCACGAAGTAAAACTGATTGTGGATCTTATGTATGAAGGCGGTATGGCCAATATGCGTTACTCTATCTCTAATACGGCAGAGTATGGCGATTACACAAGCGGCCCACGTGTGATCACAAGCGAAACCAAAGCAGAAATGAAACGCATTCTGGATGATATTCAATCCGGCCGTTTTGTAAGAGACTGGATGCTTGAATGTCAGGCTGGCCAACCAAGCTTCAAGGCAACTCGCCGCCGGAATGCCGAACATCCAATCGAAAAAATAGGCGAAAAACTTCGTGCAATGATGCCCTGGATTGCCAAAAACAAACTGGTTGATAAAGAAAAGAACTAAATTTAATGCCCTATGTGATATCAAATTTATATAAATCTTTGGAAGGCCCCCAATTGGGGGCCTTTTTTATAGTCATTTAGAAATAGAATCGCCCCTTATCGTCATGCCGGACGTGATCCGGCATCCATAAACACTGCTTTCCATTTAATAGATGGCGTGCTAGCAATAAGTATGACACGGTTTTTGTTTTTGATTGTTTTTTGTAGCTTTTTGGCCTTTTCGGTGAATGCAAGGGCCGATGTGGCTGTGTCTTATTTTTCTTACATGCCGGATGTGCCTCTTATGGCGGGATTTGAAGAGATTGAGGATCAAACACTGGTCTTTGATAAGCCGGCCGGCCGAATCGTCGAATCATTTGCCGTTGCAGAAGATGTGACATCTGAGGCTGTTCTGACATTTTACAAAAAAACATTGCCTCAGCTTGGGTGGCGTGAGGAGTCGAAGGCTCTTTTTATCAGGAATAGTGAGCAGCTTTCCCTTAGTATTGAAGAAAAAGAAGGGCATATTGTTGTACATCTGGTGCTGTCTCCGAATTAGTCATAAAAGTATTTTTTGGATCTGTGCCAGTTTCACTTGACAAAGCGACCTTATACCTATTACAACACTCCCGTCCCTAGGATATATGAAGAGAACACAGTTAGAATTTTGGGAAGATAAAAAACATGGCAAATCACGCCTCATCGAAAAAAAGAATTCGTAGAAACGCAAGACGTGCAGACATTAATCGTACGCGTCGCGGTGCAATTCGCACTTCTATTAAAAAAGTAGAAGTCGCGATTCTTTCTGGTGATCAAGACGCTGCAAACGAGGCTCTTAAGCTGGCTCAGCCTGAAATTTCTCGTGGCGTAGCTAAGGGCATTATGCATAAAAACACGGCAGCGAGAAAAATCTCCAGACTGTCAGCCCGTATAAAAACTATCAAAAAATAAATGATAAAAAAGCACCTTGTTAAAGGTGCTTTTTGTTTCTTGTAAGCATCTGATTTTTTTTGATCCACTAGATTTATTCTTTGGATCATTTTGTCGTTGTGTTTTTTGCCTAAGTAATATTATTTTTTTTTGCCTGTTCCCTATTTGATCTTGTTGCATCACACACAAAAACCTACTAGTCTCTCTTTATACCGACATCGAAACAGCTCGAGGCTTCTATTGGGGCTCAATCCCGCTGTACCATTGGTTTTCGTGGTGATCGTTGATTGGTGAAAGAGGAAGACAAAGTACGGTTGGGGCCGTTCTTGTGTGTATTAAAGGGTGGGCACATAAACACTACTGTCCGTTGTTTATTGTTAAAGCCTTTTGTTTCTTATTGATTGGAAAAGTCATACGTTGCGACACATCTAGATTCGCACGATGAGGACTTTTGTGCCTGATTTCTGGTCAATAAGCTGGTTATTTTTGAAATGAACTTAAAAATTGGAGCGTATATCAATGAATGAAGTCGGGGGAACAGAAGCTGTTCTTAGAACGGATGCGGAATTCTTTAGTGAGTCTTTACAGCCTACACCAGAGATTCTGGGGGCCTGGAGTAACGTATATAAAGACTTAAGGAAGGAGTTCGGCGAAGCTGTTTACAGGAGCTGGCTTAAGCCTTTGACATTGCAGGCATATTATCATGGAACACTTGAAGTGTCTGTACCAACACGCTTCATGAAGGATTGGATTCAGACGCATTATGCCGCCCGAATCCTCGAAATGTGCGCCGCGCTTGAATCAGATGTCAAGCGTTTGGAAATCGTTGTTGTCCAAAACAGCTCCCCGCTGGATTTTGAAGAAGGTGCACCAGAGGAAGTCAGTGCCAAAGCCAAAGCCAATATGAATGTTATGGCAGGGGATCCTGAAATTTCTTCACCGCTAGATGCTCGCTTTACCTTTGATTCTTTTGTTGTGGGCAAGCCTAATGCGCTGGCTCATGCGGCAGCGCGCCGTGTTATTGAAAGCCCGACCATTCCGTTTAATCCGCTTTTTCTTTATGGGGGGGTAGGGCTTGGTAAGACTCACTTGATGCACGCTATGGCGCATGCATTTAGAGAACGCTGGCCGGAAAAAACAGTGATGTATCTTTCTGCTGAGAAATTTATGTATCAGTTTGTGAAAGCCCTTCGTTCTCAGGATACGATGGCCTTTAAAGAGCTGATTCGTTCTGTTGATGTGCTGATGGTAGATGATATCCAGTTTATCAGTGGTAAAGAATCAACACAGGAAGAGTTTTTCCATACGTTTAATGCGCTTGTGGACCACAATAAGCAGATTATTATTTCGGCTGATAAAGCACCTTCTGATCTAAAAGGTGTTGATGAACGCCTGCGTTCTCGCTTGGCCTGGGGGCTTGTGGCAGATATTCATCCAAGTACGTATGAACTTCGCTTGGGTATTTTGAATTCCAAACGTGCCCAGCTTGGGGCGGATATTCCGGACTCTGTGCTTGAGTTTCTGGCATTGAAAGTGACCTCAAATATCAGAGAACTGGAAGGGGCCTTGAACCGGATTGTGGCTCATGCCGATGTGACGAAACAAGCTGTAACGCTGGAAACGACGCAGGATGTTTTGCAGGATCTTTTAAGATCGCATGACCGCCGTATTACGATTGATGAAATTCAGCGCAAAGTGGCAGAGCATTATAATATTCGCCTATCAGACATGCATTCAGCACGCCGGGCACGCTCTGTTGCGCGGCCACGCCAGATTGCTATGTATTTGGCAAAACAGCTAACAGCGCGTTCACTACCTGAAATCGGCCGTAAGTTTGGTGGTCGTGACCATACAACGGTTATGCATGCTGTGCGTAAGATTGAAGAGCTCATGGGAGGTGACGTCGCATTCGAGGAAGATGTAGAAGTTGTACGTCGCGCTTTGACTGGTTGAGCTATTGCCTGATAGAAATGTAGTGTCGCAAAGTTTAATGAATTAACGGGATCTTAGAAATTGCAGGTTAGTTTTACTGTTTTTCTGCAGTAGGAATAACACAATGATCTCATTCTTAGGCCGTCACTATCCCCGGTTTATCATTTTGCAATGCGTGCGGTGGTACGTTTCTTATGCATTAAGCTATCGGAACATCGAAGAAATGATGAAAGAACGTGGTTTTGATATAGATCATGCTACTCTGAACCGTTGGGTTTTACACTATGCGCTTTTGCTGGAAGAGAAATCCCGAAAATATAAACGCCCGGTTCATAGAAGCTGGCGCATGGATGAGACTTATATCAAGATCAAAGGAAAATGGCACTATCTGTACCGCGCTGTCGATAAATACGGCGCAACAATTGAGTTTATGATTTCAAAGAAAAGAGATGCGGTAGCCGCCAAAGCCTTCTTCCGCAAGGCTTTCCGTTACAATCGACTGCCATATCGCATTAATATTGACAAAAGCGGCGCTAATAAAGCCGCTTTAGACCATTTTAACAAACCAGACATTATCACAGGAAAAAAGAACTCCATTCTCAGCCAAGCCAAATATCTCAACAATATTGTTGAACAAGACCATCGCCACGTTAAGCGTATAACAACACCTATGGGATCTTTCAGGAAAATGCACACCGCCGCTCGAACTATTGCAGGCATTGAACTTATGAATATGATAAAAAAAGGACAACTCAACTTCACCAAGTACATCGATCAAAACCTTACACCAGCTCAGCAATTTTACCGCCTGGCTACCATCTAAGGCTTCACGTCTTGAGGCTCTCTTGGACCGACATTAAACTTTGCGACACTACCTTTTATGGGAGATCCAATAGGACATTATGAGATAACCTTTAGATGTTTAAATGAAGATGATCCAGAGTTTAAAAGACCAAATTTAGAATACGTGACTGATTAAGAGGGGGTACATAATTTAACATAAGGTACATTATGCGACGTAGTGGGAGGTAAGTCATTGATAACAAACGAAAATAAATGTTTGATAATGTTATGATATGAAAATATAAGCAGGGACGCTTATATTAAACTTTGCGACACCAACAAAGAATGTGTTAACATAATAAATAACATAAAGTTCGGTTGGGTAATAATGGGTTCAAATAAACAAGCTATTGAAGCGCTTAGGGGCGGAACAGATGCATGGAACGCATATATTGAGAAAAACGGTCGTCCGGAATATCTTGAAGGTATAGTTCAAAATAAAGAAGGGGCTCGTATTGATCTTAAGAATGTTGACATATCTGATATTCGGGTTGGTGTTTCCGGTTTAACTTTTACTAATTGTGACATGAGCGAGGCCAATTTATCAGGTATGGATACGAGAAGTATCGGTGCTATAGACTCAAGACTTTCTATTCAACACTCTAAATTGGATGACGCCAACCTTAGTAGAACTGACTTCTCTGATCTAGATATTAGAAATTCTTCTGCAAAAAGAACCAATTTCAGTGGAAGTACACTTAGTCGTGCTATTATTAGAAACTCTGATCTAAATCGGGCCAACCTTAGTGATGTAGAAGCAAAGAGTAGTATTCCTAATTCACACTCAATACAGATAAAAAACAGTAATCTGGATAATGCCGTTTTAGATGGTGCAAATATTCCTACTGCATTAATCGAACGTAGTTCACTTAATCATGTCACTGCAAACGGAGCTAACCTTTCCGGGACCTCAATGAGGGGTGTGCAATCTCAGCATAGTTCCTTTGCTGGAGCGAAACTGGAAAACATAGAGGCACAAGAACTCAGATCGCTGTCTCAACATGAAGAAGGAGAAGATAAAGGAATATCCAACTTCTACGCAACAAGTTTCGAGAAAGCCGACTTAAAAGGAGCTAATTTTAGCAGGGCTGACCTAAGGCACGCTGATTTCAAAGGAGCAGACCTAAAAGGTGCAGATTTCAGCAATGCTCAAACTTCTCAAATAAAAATAGATGATGAAACAGACTTAGAGGGCGTGCTAATTCCACAATCAGAAAGTCAAGAGAAACCAAAATCTGCCGCAGAAGAATATGATCCTTACGAAAAAGCAACTAAAGCGACACCAAAACTATCAGCGGACTTTAATAAAGCAATAGAACAGACAGGTTTTAAGCCATATAATCCACCAGCGACAACTGCCCCAACTCCAGTTGTTGCAGCAGATGATTACCAACAACAAGCCCCAGCTGCATTAGCTGTTTGATCATTACTTTTGTTTTCTCAATATTGGGGATAGTAACACAAAGTTTGGTAGTGTCGCAAAGTTTAATGTCGGTCCAAGAGAGAAATTATTTAAGCAGTTAGATCGCTTTTTTTTGCCGTCATCAACAAAAGAAAACGAAGCTGTGATATGCCTTTCCAGTATTTATAACTATGTTGCAACAGAGGGCGAATTGGATACAAAAAGAGAGGATTTTGTAAGGGTTTTTTCAGGAATAGAAAAAAATACTAGACAAAACATGCTCGCATGTATGCCTAATCTTCAAAAGCTTATGAAGAATGCGCCGTTTTAATACCAGTTCGTACGGGATAAATTGCGAATCGGTAAAGGAAAGAGGTTTTCTCTATGAAAACTCCTGTGCTATAGTGCGCGTCTTAATAGCTTTTTTAAGAAATAGATTATGCAGGTAAGCCGATATGAAATTCACTATTGACCGTGCAGCGTTGCTCCGTTCTTTGAATCATGTGCAAAGCGTTGTTGAGCGCAAGAACACTATTCCTATTCTTTCGAATGTTTTGATCAAGGCAGAAGATGGATCGCTTAGTTTTGCGACGACCGACATGGATCTTGAGATTAATGAATCTGTGGCAGCAGACGTTATTGAAGCTGGAGAAACAACGGCACCAGCCCATACGCTTCATGATATTATTCGAAAATTGCCGGATGATGCGCAGGTCGAAATTACGGTCAACGATACCGGCAATAACATGAGCGTGAAAGCCGGGCGTTCGAATTTTCGTTTAAGCTGTTTGCCTGTAGCTGATTTTCCTGAAATTGGGGCGGGAGAGATGCCTGCCAGTTTTAATTTGCCCGCGGCGTCGCTGCGTGCATTGATAGATCGTACGCGTTTTGCCATGTCAACAGAGGAAACGCGTTATTATTTGAACGGTATTTACGTACACGAGGCTGAAACAGAAGGCGTACAGGTATTGCGCGCTGTGGCTACGGACGGTCATCGTCTGGCACGTTTTGAAATGCCGTTGCCGGAAGGGGCGCAAGGTATGCCCGGTGTGATTGTTCCTCGTAAAGCGGTAGGTGAATTGCGTAAACTTTTAGAAGAAGCGGCTGATTCTATAGAAGTCAGCCTGTCGGAAAGCAAAATTCGTTTTTCGTTTGATCACATTGTGCTCACATCAAAACTGATTGACGGTACATTCCCTGATTACCAGCGTGTTATACCGGAAGGGAATGATAAAATTGTTGAGATTGATCCAAAAGTTTTCTCCAGCGCGATTGATCGGGTCTCTACTATTTCGGACGGTAAATCGCGTGCGGTTAAGTTGACACTGAATGGGAAAACGATGACCTTGTCTGCTAATTCTCCAGAGTCCGGCAGCGCGACAGAGGATCTTGAGGTTGCGACGGAGGCTCCCCCTATTGAAATAGGGTTCAACGCAAAATATCTGCTTGATATTACGTCTCAGATTGAAGGTGAGGGTTGCCGTATGGTTATGGCGGATGGGGCCTCTCCTACGATTATTCAGGATATGAGCGATACGACGTCTCTGTACGTCTTAATGCCACTTCGTGTGTAGTACGCTTTTGATGACTGGAGTCTAATGACTCACTTAACGCAGATTCAACTGACAAATTTCCGCTCTTACGAACGGGCGTTTCTTGATGATCTGAGGGAAGGTGTTATTGTGCTGACTGGTACAAATGGTGCTGGAAAGACAAATCTTCTGGAGGCGCTATCGCTGCTTGTCCCTGGTAAAGGACTAAGGCGAGCCAAAAGCGAAGAGTTACAAAATATAACACATGCGTCTTCTGCACCGTGGGCGGTTTCTTGTCAGCTTATGACATCTTATGGTTCTGTACGCATAGGAACGGGGTGTCATACAGATAGTAGGAAAAGAATTGTACGTATCAATGGCGAGACGGCAAAGAGCCAGTCTGCCCTGTCGGAATATCTTGCCAGTGTATGGCTGACGCCACAAATGGACCGGCTGTTTCTGGATTCATCCGCCCAACGTCGTCGTTTTTTCGACCGTCTTGTTTTTGCGTTCGATCCTGGCCATGCGGGTCGCTTGACACGCTATGATCATGCGTTATCAGAACGCTCAAAGCTCCTAAAAAATGGTGTACGTGATGAAAGCTGGCTTTCCGGTATAGAAACGCAAATGGCTGAAACAGGTGGCGCGATTGCGGCTGTTCGTCTGGATTTTATAGAGCGGTTGCAGACGGCCTGTGATGCGGCGGATGATCGGGAATCGGCGTACTTTCCAAAGGTACGTCTCTCTATGGCTGGTTTGTTTGAAGAGCGGTTAAAAGAGATGCCGGCTCTCGAAGTTGAAGCTCTTTTTAAGAAAGGACTTCGGGCCGGGCGTGAGCAGGATGCTATAACGGGTGGGGCCTCTGTTGGGCCGCACAGGAGTGATTTACTGGTACAGTACGCGCGTAAAAATATTCCGGCAGAACAATGTTCAACAGGGGAGCAAAAAGCCTTGTTAATCGGGATTATGCTGGCGCATGCCCGCCTGGTTCAGGCAGAACGTGGCAGTCCGCCGTTGCTTTTGTTGGATGAAGTGGCAGCGCATCTCGATGAATCCCGTCGTAATGCCTTGTATGAAAGGCTCTCTGGTCTCGGTGGTCAGGTCTGGCTGACCGGTACGGATCAAAGTTGGTTTAACTACCTGCACGACACAGGGCAGTTTTTCGAGATTAGGGAGAATCAAATTTTGTCAGGATAGTTTCATTCATGATAGTTTCATTAATGACGTCGTTAGCACCTCGTGCCGCATAACATTTCATCAGAATATCCTTTTCACATGGCGCGACAGATCTGCAGTGGGCGAGCGTGGCTTTGCCAAATAAAGCAGAGATAGCATGGTCTATATTCTTTAAACGTGTTTCAAGTGTTGGATGTGTAAAGTCTTCTATTTTTTCTGGGGAGGCTGCTTTTCTAAACATAAAAAGAAGCGTTCGGTCATTTGGCAGATTTTTGAAGAAGGTGTGAAATCCTTCTGCATCACTGTTTTGTTTTGTTTCTTCAACATAGGAGGCAAAATCCTTCGGTCTGCTTTCGAATTCCGGAATATAGAGGCCCTTGTTTTCTACTTCGGCTATGCCATCCAGAGTCATTATGGTATTTCGGTATGTTTCCGGTTTATCTACAAGCTGCAGGGCGATCTCATCGGCGGCCAATTCCCTTTGTCTGTTGGCAAACAGGCTTAATTTGTCAAAAATAGGCCGGGCATATCTCATGGCACAAAAGCAGGTGGAGAGCGCGGCAAAGGTTGTTTCCGGTGCAAAAGCAGGAAAAGCAAAGGTGACAGGCGGGAAGGACAGGAGTTTGCTTGCGACCGCTTCGATTTGTTTTGCCCAGGTGTGTACCTCTATTGAGATGCCGGCACCTATGGCTTCTTCCTTGTAACCTAAATGATCATTGTTCAGCGCATGAGATAATTCATGCGCAACAATGCTTTCCCAGTCTTCATGGGTAAAGTTATCTGTGTAGGGACGAAGAATTGTTATGTAGTAAGAATTCTTATGTTTGTGAATATCGCAAGCATTGCCAGATATGTTTTCGAATACAAGAATATTTTCTTTTAGCCCTGTTTTTTTCTTGATGGTATCAAGGCTTTTATAAATGGGGTGTGTTTTTTCGACATGTTTTTCCTGATGCTCCAGCCAGTCTTTTTCTTGTATTTTATCATAGGCGGTTTTGTATTTTTCGAAAAGAAAACTGCTGATGAGGGGGAGTTGGAATATGGCTACTATGGCCATGCCTGTGCGGGTAAGCCGTTCAAGAAGAATGTGACGGTTAATCTTTTTTATACCTTTTTTCATAAGAGTATTTATTAGAAAATTAAGTACCTCATGTCAAGACATATGGGCAAATTTAAAGGGGGGAAATCAGGTGTGGGTTATATTTTCTATATTATTTTATTTTTCTGGCGCGTTAATATCGTTATAGTCGTTTAGAAGAAGAATCAACGCGCGTTGTCATACCGGACACCGATCCGGTATCTGGCCGTCAAATAATGTGCATGGTATATGCCGTGCTCTTTGTTCTGGAGTCACGCTGTTTATGTTCAGCCTAAAAGGCCTCTCTCGCGGGCATGACAGCACGCGTATGACATAGTCGATTTTAAATCGCAACGACTATAGTGAGTGTTTCAAGATCAAGCCATTCTTGCTGGTCTTTTTTACACAATTTTGATCTATATTTCGTAAATGCGTCAAAAGAGATCGGATTTAACGCGAAATGGCCGTATATAACTGTTTTTTATTGGAAATAAGGCTGTATTTTTGCTTTTTTGCCGTGCTATAAAGAAATATCGAAAAAATGAGGAAAACAGGGCGTTTGATGCCCTTTGGATTGAATAAAAGTGATGACTGATCAAGCAGTAGAAAAAAACGAGGAATATGGCGCGGATTCCATTAAGGTTCTGCGAGGGCTGGATGCGGTTCGTAAGCGTCCGGGTATGTATATTGGCGATACGGATGATGGTACAGGTCTCCACCACATGGTGTATGAAACGGTCGATAATGCGATTGACGAATCGTTGGCAGGGCACTGTGACCGTATTGATGTTATTATTAACGCGGATGGCTCCATTACTGTGCGGGATAATGGGCGCGGTATTCCTGTTGATCTGCACTCGGAAGAAGGTATTTCTGCGGCTGAAGTTATTATGACACAGCTTCATGCGGGTGGTAAGTTCGATCAGAACTCCTATAAGGTGTCGGGTGGTCTGCACGGTGTGGGTGTGTCTGTGGTGAATGCGCTTTCGGAATGGCTTACTTTGCGCATCTGGCGTGATGGTAAGGAGCATTTTATGCGCTTTCGTCACGGTGAAGCAGAAGGGCCTTTGAAAGTGGTTGGTGAGGTTGAGAAGGGCCGCACCGGAACAGAGGTTTCTTTCCTGCCCTCGCCTGAGACGTTTACAAAAACAGATTTTGAATTCAATATATTGCAGGACCGCTTGCGGGAGCTGGCTTTCCTGAATTCTGGTGTGAACATTATCCTGCAAGATCTTCGTGATGAAAAACCACAGGAAGAACAGCTCCATTACGAAGGTGGTATTGAAAGCTTTGTGGCGTTTTTGAACCGTTCAAAAACAGCCTTGTTTAAGCCTGGTATTAACGTTCTTTTAGAAAAAGAAGGTATGACCGTAGAGGCTGCGATGGAGTGGACGGATGCCTACCATGAAACCATGTTGTGCTTTACAAATAATATCCCGCAAAGGGATGGCGGTACACATTTGGCAGGTTTTCGTGCAGCACTTACGCGTACGATCACGAAATATGCAGAAGGCAATAATCTGCTGAAGAAAAAAGATCTCTCGCTCAATGGTGAGGATATGCGTGAAGGCATGACCTGTGTGTTGTCTGTGAAAGTGCCTGATCCTAAATTTTCTTCCCAGACCAAGGATAAGCTTGTCTCATCGGAAGTGCGGCCGGTTGTGGATGCCGCTATTTCAGAGGGGCTGGGTGTCTGGTTTGAGGAGCATCCCACCGAAGCAAAGCGCATCGTAGGTAAGATTGTTGAGGCGGCAACGGCGCGTGAGGCGGCTCGTCGTGCACGTGATTTGTCGCGCCGTAAAGGGGTTATGGATATCTCTAACCTGCCGGGTAAGCTGGCCGACTGTCAGGAACGGGATCCTGCTTTATCAGAACTCTTCATCGTGGAAGGTGATTCCGCGGGTGGTTCGGCTAAACAGGCGCGATCCAGAAAAAGTCAGGCTATATTGCCTCTACGGGGTAAAATCTTGAATGTGGAGCGGGCGCGTCTTGATAAAATCCTCGGATCTCAGGAGTTGGGGACGCTCATTACAGCACTTGGGACTGGTATTCATGATGAATTTAATATTGAAAAAACCCGTTATCACAAAATTATTATCATGACTGACGCGGACGTTGACGGTTCGCATATTCGTACCTTGCTGTTGACGTTTTTTTACCGCTATATGCCGCAGATTATTGAGAAAGGGTATTTGTATATTGCGCAGCCACCACTCTACAAAGTGAAGCGTGGCAACGCAGGGGAAGTTTATCTGAAAGACGATCCTGCTATGGAGGAATATCTTATTAATGCTGCGCTCGATGATCTGATTTTTATTGATCATACAGGGAACGCACGTAGTGGCAATGACTTATATGATCTTCTCGGTAAGGCGCGTACGCTTAAAAACAGTATGAACAAGCTGGGGCAGCGTGTCGGCAGTCGTTATATTGCTGAACAGGCGGCTATTGCGGATCTTTTGAATGATGAAGTGCTGAATGATATAAAGCTTGGCGAGAGTCTGGCTGAAACGTTGAAAGAGCGTCTTAACGCAGCCTCTTCCAGAAATGAGAAAACATGGGAAGTTTCCTTCACGGCAGAGAATGGCTATATTATTCGTCGTACTTTGCGTGGTGTAACAGAGAGTGTGCATATTGCGCCGGAACAAATTCGTTCACCTGATGCGGTGCGTGTGCATGGTAGTCAGGTGTGGCTTGATGAAAACTTTGCCGGTGTGGGCCAGATGGAAGCCAAAGGAAAAAAAGTTGCCAGAATTAATGGTCCGGTAGAATTGTATGAAGAAGTGTTGGCGCAGGGGCGTAAGGGCCTGCAAATGCAGCGTTATAAAGGTCTTGGTGAAATGAACCCAGAACAATTGTGGGAAACAACACTGGACCCTGAAGTGCGTTCTTTGCTGCGGGTTGAAGTTGAAGATGCTGCAGATGCTAATGATGTTTTCTCGACCCTGATGGGTGATGTGGTTGAGCCCCGCCGTGAGTTCATACAAAAGAATGCCTTGCGGGCGCAGGTGGATACTTAAAATAAATAAAAAGAATGGCGTAGAAACATGAGTTCACTCGTAAAAATATTAAGCGAAATTGTTGGGCAGGCTTTTGTTGATGTCGGTTTGCCGGTTGAATTGGGGCGGGTGCAGGTGTCCGATAGGCCGGATCTTGCGCAGTTCCAATGTAATGGTGCTATGGGTGCAGCAAAGATTGCAAAAAAAGCACCGCGTGTTGTTGCAGAGGAAGTGTTGGCAATACTGCAGCAAAATGATCTGTTTGATAGCCTTGATCTGGCTGGGCCTGGTTTTATCAATATAACGGTAAAAGACGAACTTTTGTCCTCTACCCTAGAGGCTATGCAGGATGATGATCGTCTGGCTGTGCCGCATTTGTCAAACGGTGAAACAATTGTGTTTGACTATGGCGGACCGAATGTTGCCAAATCCATGCATGTGGGGCATTTGCGCTCCTCTATTATTGGTGATTCTCTGCGAAGAATTGCTAAATTTGCAGGGTATAAAACACTTGGCGATGTTCATATGGGTGATTGGGGCACTCAAATGGGGATGATTATTGCAGAGCTGCAACGCCGTCATCCTGACTGGAACTATTTTGATGCCTCTTATACCGGCCCGTATCCTGAGCCGGAAGAGTCTCCTGTGAGCATGGAAGATCTTGAGGAAATTTACCCTGCCGCGTCGGCTGCCTGTAAAGCAGATGCCACGCGTATGGAAGAAGCCCGTCAGGCAACGCTGGAGCTCCAGAATAAACGCCCTGGCTATTATGCGCTCTGGAAGCATTTTATGGCGGTGTCCATTGAAAGTATGAGGGATAATTTTGCTGCACTTGGCGTGTATTTCGATCTCTGGAAAGGTGAGTCTGATGTGCAGGATCTGATCGCTCCAATGGTTGAAGAGCTGAAGAAGAAGGATTTTGCTGTTGAAAGTGAAGGGGCACTGGTTGTGCCTGTGAAGAAGAATAGCGATAGTAAGGAATTTCCGCCGCTTATCCTGCTTAAAAGTGATGGGGCGGCCATGTATGGCACAACCGATCTTGCCACGATTGTTGAACGGGTCAAAGAATATAAGCCGGCAAAAATAGTGTATGTTGTCGATCAGCGGCAGCATTTGCATTTTGAACAGGTTTTTCGCGCCGCACAACTTTCTGGTATAGCGCCGGAAGAGAAGGTCGAATTGATACATGCGGGCTTTGGCACAATGAACGGGCAGGACGGCAGGCCGTTCAAAACCCGTGAAGGCGGCGTTATGCGGCTCGGAGATCTGATTGATATGGGGCTGGAAAAAGCGCGTGCACGTCTGGATGAGGCAGCCCTTGCTAAAGATGTGGATGATGAGGAACGCGAAGATATTGCGTACCGGGTTGCTGTGGCGGCCATTAAGTTTGCTGATCTACAAAATAACCGGATAGCGGACTATGTTTTTGATCTGGATCGTTTGACGAGTTTCGAAGGAAAAACAGGACCTTACCTTTTATATCAGGCTGTTCGGATAAAATCTTTGCTGCGCAAATCTGATTATATGCTGCAGCAAAAAAAAGGTATTTTGATAGAGGATGTTGATCGGCCTTTGGCTCTTCTTCTTGCGCAACTGCCCGAAGTGATTGAGCTTTCTCTGCGTCATTATACGCCGCATGTCATATGTGATTATGTTTATAAAGTGGCGCAGGAATTTAGCTCTTTTTACGGTAACTGTCATATCCTGTCAGAGGAAAATGAAGCCCTGCGTAACAGCCGTCTTGCGTTATGTGCTCTTACCTATGCGCAAATCGAGCTGCTTTTGGATGTGCTTGGCATTAAAATTCCGGAACAGATGTAGCCGGTACAGTTTGTTTAAGCAAAAATCATATAAAACCCCTTGATTTTGAAGAAGCAGGTGACTAAATAATAGCTGCCTGCTTTAAAATTGTTTTTGAACAGGCTTTTGGGAGGAGCTGATCGGAGGCTTTTTTTAAAAGCTCTGAGAAGCTTGCTTGTTTAACCTTAAATAAAGAGAAAAGGAGTTACGAAATGAAATTTCGTCCTTTACATGATCGTGTTCTTCTGCGTCGCACAGAGCAGGAAGAAAAAACAGCTGGCGGGATTATTATCCCTGATTCAGTAAAAGAAAAGCCTATGGAAGGCGAAGTTGTTGCAGTCGGCAGCGGCCATATTAATGATAACGGCGAAGTACGTCCTCTTGATGTAAAAGAAGGTGACCGGGTTATCTTCTCCAAGTGGGCCGGCACTGAAATCACCATTGAAGGTGAAGAGCTGATGGTTATGAAGGAATCCGATATCATCGGTATTCTGGCATCCTAATCATTTAAGAAAGACATTAAGAAAAGGAATATAAAAAATGACTGCAAAAGAAGTTAAATTTGGTACGGATGCGCGTGCTTCCATGCTGAAGGGCGTCGACATTATCGCAAATGCTGTAAAAGTAACGCTCGGTCCTAAAGGTCGTAATGTTGTGCTTGATAAATCATTCGGTGCACCACGTATTACAAAAGATGGTGTAACGGTTGCTAAAGAAATCGAATTGCCAAATAAATTCGAAAATATGGGCGCACAAATGATCCGTGAAGTCGCCAGCAAACAAAATGATGTGTCTGGCGACGGTACAACAACGGCTACAGTTCTTGCGCAAAAAATCGTGGACGAAGGCGCAAAAATGGTCGCAGCCGGTGCGAATCCGATGGATCTTAAGCGCGGTATTGACAAGGCTGTTGAAACAGTTGTTGAAGACCTTAAAAAACGTGCAAAAGCGGTTAAAGGCAATGAAGAGATTAAACAAATTGGTACAATCTCAGCCAATGGTGACACGGAAATCGGTGAATTGATTGCCAGAGCTATGGACAAAGTCGGTAATGAAGGCGTTATCACAGTTGAAGAAGCCAAATCTCTCGACAACGAACTGGAAGTCGTAGAAGGCATGCAATTCGATCGTGGTTACTTGTCTCCATACTTTATCACAGACTCAGAAAAAATGGTTTGTGAGCTTGATAATCCGTACATTTTGCTGCACGAAAGCAAGCTCTCGAACCTCCAAGCCATGCTGCCAGTTCTTGAGGCCGTTGTTCAAAGTGGGAAGCCTCTTCTTATTATCGCAGAAGATATCGAAGGTGAAGCCCTTGCCACACTTGTGGTTAATAAACTCCGTGGTGGTTTGAAAGTGGCAGCGGTTAAAGCACCTGGTTTTGGCGATCGCCGCAAAGCGATGCTTGAGGATATCGCGCTTCTCACAGGTGGTCAGCTGGTATCTGAAGAGCTGGGCATCAAGCTTGAAAGCGTAACGCTCGATATGCTTGGTACAGCGAAAAAAGTGATGATCACAAAAGATGATACAACCATCGTTGATGGTGCTGGCGATAAGGGAGATATTGATTCTCGTTGCGCCCAAATCCGGAGACAGGCCGAAGAAACATCATCTGATTATGACCGCGAAAAACTGCAGGAACGTCTGGCTAAACTTTCTGGCGGTGTAGCTGTTATCCGTGTTGGTGGTGCTACAGAAGTCGAAGTGAAAGAGCGTAAAGATCGCGTTGATGATGCAACAAATGCAACACGTGCTGCTATTGAAGAAGGTATTATTGCCGGTGGTGGTTGTGCACTTCTTTATGCTGGTAAAGCGCTTGAAGGCATGAAAGGTGATAATGATGACCAGAATGTTGGTATTGATATTATTCGCCGTGCGCTTCAGGCCCCTGTGCGTCAGATTGCCGAGAATGCAGGTCGTGAAGGCTCTATCGTTGTTGGTAAACTTACCGATCAGGACGATGTAAACTTCGGCTATGATGCGCAAAATGATAATTATACGGACATGGTAAAAGCAGGTATTATTGACCCTGTGAAGATCGTTCGTACGGCACTGCAAGATGCTGCCTCTGTGGCTGGTCTTCTGATTACAACAGAAGCCATGGTTACAGAAGTGAAAACAGACAAGGCCGCTGGCGGCATGCCTGATATGGGTGGCATGGGTGGTATGGGCATGATGTAAATCATCGCCTGTTTCCCAAGCTCTAAAAGCTCACGAAAACGCCTGAAATCGTTCAGGCGTTTTTTTCTATTCGTTCACGCCAAGGACAGAAAAGATACGCTAAGAGCGCAAAGCCCGAAATTTTTTGCGTGAATGACATATATAGTCGTTTAGAAGAAGAATCAACGCGCGGTGTCATACCGGACACCGATCCGGTATCCAGTCAAATAATGTGCACGGCAATGCCGTGCTCTTTGTTCTGGAGTCACGCTGTTTATGTTCGGCCTAAAAGGCCTCCGCGTCGTATGACATAGTCGATTTTAAATCGTAATGACTATAGAAGCCTTTTGCAAAAGGTCTGATTATTGCTTTCCCCGTGAAAACGGGGATCTTCAACGCATTGTTTTTAAAAGATTTCCGTTTTCACGGGGAAAGGCAACATGGGATACTTTTCGACTTTTGCGTCCGCCTTTTTGTTTAAACAGAGAGGCGGTTTTTTATTGTAACAAACAGGAGAAGAACATGGTAAATCCATCCAAAAATATAAAAACAGGTTTCTGCCTCGAAGAATAAGCCGTCCTTTATGATCTTTCAAAATCGGAAGAGAGAGAAAAAAGCATAGACAAACTCACAGAGCTATACGAAAAATTAAACCAGACATTTGCTTTGATATTGGTGCAGGGGCCGGGGAGCACGCTTTAAAGCTCCATGCTTTACTACCAGAGACGCAAATTATAGCCTTCGAAGGCAACCCTTTAATTTCTGTACCAACAGAGCACCGTCTTGATAAAAATGACAAACTTCTGAGATATTTGGGCCGTGTCATAGAACAAGAAAACAGGCACCATAAAATATTCGTTTGTCAAAAAAATAAAGACGGCACCTTTAGCCTTCATAATAAACACGGCGTTCCACCAGATCATTCTGAAAGAGCACAACTATCAATTGATAAAAATATAAGCACATATTCCCTTGATATGTGGTCAAAAAAGATGGACCAGAAAAGTTTTTCAGTCTGCGTGAATACACATAAAATGGTATATTCAATCCTGAAAGGAATGGGGGATCGTCTTTTTAAAGCCTCTTCGTTTCTATTAAATGTGCCTTTGTTTAATGAAAAACAAAGAACACGGCATATGCCGTGCACATTATTTGACTGTTAGATACCGGATCGGTGTCCGGTATGACACCGCGCGTTGATTCTTCTTCTAAACGACCATATATATCATGGCTTTTAGAAGTAGCACTTAAAGCAAAAATTACCTTCCATTTTTTATGCTTTAAGTGTTATAAGGGCTTCCCAAGATGTTTAATTTCGTAAACTCTGTCTGTTATGCAAGGGCTCAAAATGAATAAGAATAAAAAAACATATTTCTATCCACTATTGGGGGGGAAAAAAGATTTTTGGATTTTCCGTTTAGCAGGAGATGGAATAGGAAATGGCCTTTATAGTTATTTTCATGCATATGTTTTGGCTTTAAAAAATGAAGGAGTGATGGTTGCCCCTCCTTGGCCAACACTGAAAATTGGCCCTCTTTTGCGGGGAGAAAACTCAAAAAGGCTTTATTGGGGGATGTTTTCTCCAGTAAAAGAGGATCTTTTCGGAATTAAAAAAATCTTGAAATTGATAAAGCTATGGTTGGGAAGAAATGAAATTGTGATTGCTGAAGATTGTGTGGTAAAAGTTGAGAAAAATAGACTCAACGTAGTATCCGTGCCGAGCTCTTTTTTTACTTTTGATGGATTATTCGAATACAGAGAGCAGATCAAATCTCGTTTTCTTGAAATTACAAAAAAACAGAGGAGTGATGCTCTTTCATGGGGGAATGGCGGTTTTATTGGTGTTCATGTTCGTCTTGGTGATTTCAAGGCAATTGAAGATACATCTTTACTTAAGAAAGGAACGCCTAACGCCAGAATCCCAATAAAGTGGTACATTGATGTGATAAAAGGATTAAAAAAGAGATATCCGGAAATGCCTGTCATGATATTTTCAGATGGGGCAGACCGCGATCTTGTTCCGTTTACAGAAATTGGAGCAGAAAAATACCACGGACAAACAGATGTTGATGATCTTTTTATGCTAAGTCGTTCTTCTATACTGGTTGGTTCACGATCAACCTTTTCTTATTGGGCAGCCTTTTTTGGAAATATGCCTTCTCTGTGGTTAAAAACCGAGAGTAATGTTATAAATCGCAGATTTTCTTCAAAGGGCCAGACAAAACAACTTTTTATTCCGTTGGATGATGTTCCTGAGCTGATTGATTTTGATCTATGACCTATTATTTTAAAAAAATATATCAAGAGTTGATGGGGACCAAAGCACGTCGGCAGCTTTTGTTGTCTCTGATGTTTAATTTTATAGCAAAACTCCCTGGTATATTATCTATATTTTTTGTTCTTCCGATAGTTAGTAAGTCCTTAGGTTCTGAAATGTATGGAAGTCTTTTGGCTGCTATAGGGTTGGGGTCTTCTTTTTGTTTTCCCTTGGGTGGTATCAAGACTGTGGGAAGGAGAAGGCTTGCGCAAGCATTTGGTGCGGGTGATAAAGAAGAGCAGTCTCAGGTGTTTGTCACAATTATGTCCTTGATGTCTGTTCTTTCAGTATCAGTCATGTTTTTAGTTGGTTATGTTTCACTAAGTTCTTGGGACTCTGGTGTGCTGATCTTTATATGCATGCTGCCTGTGCTAGCCTCTTTTTTGGACAGCTTTGACAGTATAAGAGCCTCTTTTAATGAACATTATGTAACGGCTAAATTACAGTTTGGTTCACAAGTTATTATTTATGGGGCTGTTATTTTTCTTGGATTACCCCAAGGCGCATTATTATTATGCGCCCTTATTCTTTTTCCTTATGCCTATGCGAGCATAGGGACCATGTTTCTTCTTCTTTTTCGTAGAAGATACTTGTTACATGGTAAGATAAAAGGCCTTAAGTCTTTTTTTCTTTCTTCCTTGGCTGTGACTTTCTCGACGGGTGTGTTGTCCTCTATAATGGGCTTTGTTATTTATTGGGTGTCTCAGAATGTTTCCGCTGATTATGCGGCATGGATCGGAACGTTTAATAGGCTTTTTATAACTTTTCTGTCTCCTTTGATGCTTATTCTATTTCCATTGACGAGCTTTATCTCAATTCATTGGGAAGCTCTTTCTCTCGAACAAAAAATTAAAATGCATTTGGTTTTCGTTATTATTGGGTTAGGAATGGGAACCTTGATTGCGAGTGCAATTGGGATTGCTGCACCATTTTATATTGATTATATGTTTGATTTTACAGTTAAAGGTGAACTGTGGGACGTAATTGCCTTGAGCGTATTCTTAGGTGCTATTGTCGCTCAAAAAATGTATTCAATGCTTCTTTATTCTTTTTGCGAAGGATTGTTTATGTCATACGGTAGTATAGCCATTGTCTTAATCGGAGGATTTTTGGCTACAATTTCCTATTTTTGGCTTCCTGCAAAAGAGTCTCTTAACGTGCTGTTTTTTACAATAGGTCTCGGATTGCCAGTTCTTTTGTTGTTTGAGAGCTGGCGGCAACAAGAAGAATTAAAGCATAAATTAGTCATATTTAGGAGTGAAACCGACCAGATTTGAAGAGGCATCTTTTTGCCAAACTGACACTTCTTTAACGGTCATAGGTTGCTTTAATCCTGTGCTCAGTATCAGCACAAGATGTCTCTGGTCTATAATGCCAAAAGCCCATGATTTTCCTATTGGCGGGGGTGGCTCATTATTGTAACGGTTCCACCGTCGATCAGGCCCAACTTGTTCGCCATCAAAATAAAATCTTGCGAGTCCTTTCTTTGTTTCTGTTGCAGGAACCCAAAGGAAACCGTATCTGTGATATTCAGAAAAATCTGTTCCTTCAGGAACAACGCGTGTTCCTTCGCGGTGAGGCATTTTTTCCTGACATAAACTTTTAGAGCAGGTCTCATTATGAATACCGAACCAATCGTGCATAGACGCACCATAAGTGTTCTTTTTTCCTTTTTGTAAATCTCTAACCAATTCAAATATATCAACTTCAATATTATGGACATATCTGTGGGGCATACCTGGCCAGTGTCCTTTTCCCCAAAGGATATCCCCTTCCATTTGTAAGGCCCAAAAAGCTGGAACAGGGCCTTTCTTAGCTTTAAAAACAGCTTCTCTATCAAATTTCAGAGTGGCTTCAATGTAGGCGCCGCCACCAAAAGCCGTTCCAGCAAAATGAGGATAATTTCCTGTTTTTACAGCGGAAACCAATTGACCATACGATTTGTCAGGGTCTCCTAAGAAAGTGGCTGAGCCATCATCATTAATTTGAACAGAGGAAATATTTGCTTTTCGTCCAAACAAATCCCAAAAATACCAAGAATACCCAGGGGATTTTGTTTTTCCTAGATCAATGGTCTCTGGTGTAAAAATTCCATGAAATGTTCTGGTTTCATACCCTTGTTCCTTTGCTGCATTGGGCGGAGGAACACTATCAGGTGAAGGATCAGCAAGTGATTTGTTCAAAAATACTAGAAGAAATGAACTGAAAAAAATCAGAACGAATATGGTTAAACATTTAAAGGATAAAAAACGCAGCATTATAAAATATTTCCTTTTCTTTTTTCTTTCTTGTCTTTGTATTCTGCCGTATTCAAAAGAGAAGAAAGAAGAATGACAGGCATCCAAAGTGTTCTTCTAGAGAAAGGGGGGCCTGTCATATAGGCCGCAGTAAAAACGAGCAGAAATGCTAATAAAAGTGCTTTATCTTCCTTTTCTCCATCTTGCGCTAATCCCCGAATAAAGAATACAAAGAAAAGCAACTGGCTAAATAGCCCTAGTAAACCAAAATGGTATATTGAGGCGATAATGCCATTATGGATATTTCCCCTCGGTAATTCTTGTCTGGAATAGCCCTTTCCTAGCACAAAAGTTACGAGATCAATGCGTTTTACCGCTTCTTTTAACTGTTCTTCTCTTGTTTTTAATGTGCTGTACTCTGTTCCGGAATCATGCAGCGTTAATATCCTTTTAGATAAGGGGGAGGATGGTGCTGCAATTAGAAGAACAGATAGAGCAACAAAACCTAGAAAACCAAAGGCAATAACGATTTTATATAGCTTCAGGTATAAAAGCAAAATAGCTATTGAAAGAATTAAGGCACCTAGCGCTGTTAAAGACGCTGAATAGCGCAAGGAATAAAGATTAATTACAAGACATAAAAAAAGAAGCCCTTTTTTTTCTGAACGCATAATGAGGCTTATAAGGGATAATATGCCAAAGACAGCTACGTACCCAGCTTCTATGGGATGTTCTGCTAATCCTGTAAAACGGCTCATTTCGTTAATATCAAGCATTGATCTAAATGTGAGAGACAGAAAGAGCCCAAACTGACCTTGAAGGACACAGAAAAAGGAAGATACAGTTGCCGAGAGTGCTAGTACCCAAAGAGATTGTGTGATCGTAAGAAGCTTTTTAATTACAATAAAGTAGCAAAGAAAAATCATTGCACAAAGTGCTATAAAGAGCGTGGACACACGGATGAAATGTTCAGAAAAATCCGCAGATATCAATGAAGAAATAGCGGCAGACAATGTAAAAAGTGCAAGGGCTAATACAAGTATTCCAAAACCGGAGACATGAATATGATCCTTATTCTTTTTCTGGACAAAAAATAAAATAAACAGAATAGCAAAAGGGGCTAAACAATCAAAAACCGTAAGCCCGCCAATCCTTAGTGTTGGCCAGAAGACAAAAAGAAGACAAAAAATTAAAATGATTTTTGTTATTTTCATTTCATCTATTCTTTCTTTTTACCTACGTTGTACAAATACAGGCGGATAAAGGAGACCTTATTTTTTTTACTCATGTGCCAAAAAACAAGCCATTTCTTTAATCGATAGGGATACCGAACACGATATTGGGGCGTGTGAGTTCCAGTATATCTGGAAGGTTATCGCCGAATAAAGGACCGTGTGCCACTTGGTGAAGGAATATGCCCTGGCATCGAACATTTGCCTCAATTATTATCGGGGTTCCATCTTTGTCTATGGCAACATCCCATGAAATAAACCCAAGTTCGGGAATTCTTTTATGAGCTTCCTGACAGACATTTTCAGCAGAAATAGCTTCGGGAATGTTAACATCTTTGAATATAACGCCTGTTTCTGGGTGGCTTTCAAAAGGAACGAAGAATTCATCATAGGCGCGCGATAGTAGCTGTCCTTTCCTGACACCGCAATACATACCGCCTCCAGTAACATTATCAAGTCTAGAGCCTTTTCGTCCCATCCGTATGGCCGTAGAAAGCACCGACGGAGATCCGTTGATATTCATAGTCATGATTCTAAGCGTATTAATAGAATCTGGGGCAAGTGCTTTGGTTCCGAGTAGTTGTTGGACTGGTTCTTGAATAATGTACTCCATGTGTGGTGTTTCTGTCAGAGTCTTTTTAATAAAAGAAACCGCATCATTCCCTGAGAGAAAAATAACACCTTTTCCACTCCCACTATCAATCGAGGGTTTAATGATAACTTCTTTATATGTCCCTAATTTGATGGGATCTGATAACTCATAATCATCAGAAAGAAATGCTCCAGATATTACACGTCCAAGGGTGTTCGGGAATTTGCAAGGAACATTCAGTTTGTCGTAACAGTTCTTGTCAGTGTAGAAACTTATTCTTTCTCGAGGAACAAGTTTGTTTGCTATATTTACAAAGAACAAATCGTCAGGCACGTACATGTCGCTCTTAATGCCGTTTATATTTTCGTATAAAGCATGCCACGAGCCATTTGTGTATCCCTTTAAGGGAAAATCAGGTATAGACCTTCTTTTTATTCCTTTTTGAGCAAGTGTTTTCTTTATTTTTCGTTGATGATAAAGTGCCGTTCTTAAATTTCTGGTATAGTGGCCGCTTCTATTATGCAGGGTTGCAAAATACTCTATAAAACCGTGTAGTTTCGAATGTTCTTTGTTTTGACTCATCATAATTCCTTATTTAATTACCCACGGTTCACCGAATTTGAAATCCCATTCTTCTGGATGGAATAGGCCAAAGCCGCCGGCAGGATAGAATGTTGTTTCTCCGAAGAAAACACCTTCCGGTGTATCATAAAAGTCTACGCGAACAAAATCGAATTGCTTGCCGATCTTTTCAGCTAATTCCAGCATAAGAGTATAGTGCTCAGGCTTTGGAACTTCTTTTTCTATGCGTTTATGCCCCTTCGTAAGGGGAAGCTTGTTCCAGTCTTTGTCAAAGAAAGCCATTTCATGGTTTTCTCCACGGCCTGTGTCATATTGCACAAAATGAACTTGCCCATCGTAAACAAAAAATTTGTAATCATCTGGAGATGTCCCATCCGGTGTTACAAGCATTTTCTCAACAAGAATCTTTGGTTTTATATGCTGATAGGCCCATTCGCGCCGTTCTACACCGTATTTTTTACTGTTTGATTCTGTAATTTTTTTGCATATATTTTGTACATTAAGCTCATCCTTATGACGTACAAAAACGGCATCACCACAGCCATGATTTGTTTTTACAACATAGGGCGGCGTAAAATTGTTAAAAGGAATGTCTTCAGCTTTGTCGCCAGACCAGAGGGTTGGGATTATGTGCTGTTCCCCGATCAGTTTTTCAATTTCATCTTTCACCGCGAGCTTGTCGGCATAGGTAATAATGAGCGGGTCTCGTTGATACAGTTTGCGCCAGTTTACTTTTTCATTAAAACTTACAGGGTTTTTAAAATTAGCGACACGTCTGAACTTGCGCAGGAACAACAAATGCACAGCCAACCTATCTGGAAAAAAGCGCAGGAGATAAAGTCCTGTGGTTTTTACAAAAGTTTCATTACGCATTTCTTTATAAATCCTAGCCTAAAATACCTCAAACCCTGTTCTCCAGATACCATTGATAGGCCACTTTCAGGCCTTCTTCAAGGCTTGTTGGGGCGGTCCAGCCCATGTTGGACAGGCGGGTGCTGTCCATTAATTTGCGGGGGGTGCCGTCTGGTTTGCTGGTGTCAAATGTCAGGCCGCCGTCAAAGCCGGTTACGGTCTTGATTGTTTCGGCCAGTTCTTTGATGGTGTGTTCTTTGCCGCTGCCGACATTGATATGCGGCTCATCGGAATAATTTTTCAGCAAGAACACAAGTGCATCGGCCAGATCATCGACGTACAGAAACTCCCGCAAGGGTGTACCTGTGCCCCAAAGCTCCATGGTGCTGTCTCCTGCCAGTTTTGCACGGTGTGCTTTTTGAATGAGAGAGGCGACAACATGGCTGCCTTTTTCATCGTAGTTATCGCCTGCGCCAAACAAATTGGTTGGCATGGCAGAAATGAAATCGCAGCCATACTGGCGGCGGTATGCCTGACACAGTTTAATGCCTGCGATTTTGGCAATGGCGTACCATTCATTTGTTGGCTCTAGCGGGCCGGTGAGCAGCGCGTCCTCTTTCATAGGCTGCGCTGCCATTTTTGGATAAATACAGGAAGAGCCAAGGAAAACGAGCTTTTCAACGCCTGCTTTATAAGCGCCATGGATAATGTTCGTCTCAATCATCAGATTGTCGTACAGGAAGGCGGCCGGAAAATTATCGTTCGCCCAGATGCCGCCCACTTTGGCGGCTGCCAGAAAAACGGCATCTGGTTTATGCTCTTCCAGCCATGCGTACACGGCAGCCTGATCGCACAGATCAAGCGTATCACGCGTTGTGGTCAGGATGTCGCAATCCTCTGTTTCCAGCCTGCGTACAAGCGCACTGCCCACCATGCCACGATGCCCGGCAATCCATATTTTTTTTCCTGTGATATCGAACACACTCATTCTCGGTGGTTTCCTTTTTTTTAGACTTCGTTACCGTGAGTACGGTTATGTTCTGACTTAACAGCGTCAAGGTCAGACGCTACCATTTCCTTAACCAGATCTTTAAAGCTGGTTGTGTGAGTCCAGCCAAGTTTTTCTTTGGCTTTGGATGGATCACCCAAAAGCAGGTCTACTTCTGTTGGGCGGAAATAGCGTGGGTCAATTTCAATAAGCGTACGGCCGGTTTTTGAATCAATCCCTTTTTCATCAACACCTTCACCTTGCCACTCGATATTCATACCGCGTTCGGCAAAGGCCAGTTCGATGAATTCACGTACACTGTGTGTTTCGCCTGTTGCAAGGACAAAATCTTCCGGGTTGTCCTGTTGAAGAATACGCCACATGCCTTCTACATAGTCTCTGGCATGGCCCCAGTCACGTTTGGAATCAATGTTCCCCATGAACAGCTTGTCCTGAAGGCCGAGTTCGATCGCAGCAACACCGCGTGTAATCTTACGTGTTACAAAAGTTTCACCGCGTGTTGGTCCTTCGTGGTTAAAGAGAATGCCGTTACAGGCGAACATGTTGTAAGCTTCACGGTAATTCACAGTGATCCAGTACGCGTACAGCTTGGCGGCTGCATAAGGACTGCGAGGATAAAAGGGTGTTGTTTCTCTTTGCGGTGTTTCCTGTACCAAACCATAAAGTTCGGAAGTGGATGCCTGATAAAAACGTGTTTTCTTTTCCAGGCCAAGAATTCTGATTGCTTCCAAGAGGCGGAGTGCGCCAATCGCATCGGCATTGGCTGTATATTCCGGGCTTTCAAAACTAACAGCCACGTGACTTTGCGCTGCGAGGTTGTAAATTTCATCTGGCTGTGTGTCCTGAACAACACGGATCAGGTTCGTTGAGTCTGTCATATCGCCGTAATGGAGCTTGAACTTCGGATTTTCCTGATGAGGATCCTGATACAGATGGTCGACACGCGCTGTGTTAAAGGAAGAAGACCGTCGTTTAAGGCCGTGAACTTCATATCCTTTGCTCAAAAGAAGTTCGATAAGATAGGCGCCATCTTGCCCGGTCGCGCCAGTGATCAGTGCAGTTTTGTTCGTCAAAGCTATGCTCCTTAAATGTCTTTTATTTGTTGTGCCTGAAAAGCAATTTTCTTTCGCGCCCCTCTTTAAAAAAACAGCCTAGAGGAGCATTGCGGGCGGATACTACGCTTCTAATCTTTTTTTTTCAAGGAATAAATTACATAAAACGGAATTATGACTTTTATGTATGCGAGAAAAAACGGCAATTATAATTATGGTCAATATTTGACGGCTCACAACGGAGTTGTTCGTTTTTTTCAAGCGATTGTTTTTGAAAAGTTGGCTATGTGGGTTCTTCTTATGCTACTATATTATATAGAAATTGGCTAAAATTTTATCTATCTGGTAAAGTCTTGTGTTGGGCTAGTGAAAAAGGGCGTATGCGGGTGTAGGGGTGAATAACAGACAACTGCAGGACATTTTAGATCGTAGTAAATCAATCCAGGGGGGGCAGGTCGTGTCCTATATGGTAAAGCCCGGGATTGTGCCGCGTGTCCAAAGGCTGTTTTTTTCCGGATTTTATAACTTAACCTTTCTTGTTGCCCTTGTGTATCAGATGGTTGGTCTGTTGCCGCCGGGGCATCCATATACTAATCCCGCTAACAAGGGAAAGTTTACGGTTTCTCAGGTGATTGCGGCGGCGGCGCGTAATCTGGTTTTTTCAAGAAAGAACAGTGATCAGATTGTTATGTTCTGTGCTGTTCTGCTTGGCTTTCTTATTCTGGCTGGTTTTTTTGTATCGTTGTTGCTGTATGTTCTGGTTGGGACGGCTTTTGCCTGGTCTATTCCCGGGGTGCCTGCAGGGTTTTCTTTTATTACGCCCAATCCTACAGATGATGTGGCATTGACCTTGCTGGATATGGTTTTTGGTATCCCTGGCATCTTTCATTCGGGGGCCGCCATTCCGACCCCGTTTCATCGTGGTTTGCAGTTTCTTTTTAGCTTTTATGCGACGGCGATTTTTTATGTTGCTGTGCTTATTTTCCTGTATTACATCGCCTCTGTTGTGACAGAGGTCGCGCTGACGGGGCAGCCTTTCGGACAACGTTTTCACGCGATATGGTCGCCTTTGCGTCTGGTGCTGGCCATGGGGCTTCTGATCCCGACAAGCGGCGGATTGACGACGGCCCAATATATTGTTCTCTACACCGCAAAATATTCATCTGGTCTGGCCACAAATGCCTGGATTGCTTATAACAAAAACCTTTCGAACCCTCTGGGGGTCGAGAATAATAAGCTGATCGCTATTCCTAAACCTCAGGATCATACGGATTTGGTCAAACATTTGTTTTTGGCTAGTGTTTGTAAGGAGGCCTACAAAACAAAGGGGATAAATATTTCCATTAAACCTTATTTTGTTACTGATTTTAACAAGTATAAGGAAATGGATGACTTTGATGTATGGGCACAGTATGACGCTGCTTTAGCGTTTTATAAAAACAATGATATCGTTATTCGTATTGGTCAAAGAAATGAGGCTAATTTTATAGACGTTGCCAAGGGGGCGGTTTTTCCCTTTTGTGGTGAGTTTGTTGTGCCTGTTACAAATCTGACACCAGAAGCGAAAATGAATCAAAGAGGCTCCTTGTTTGCTATGATGCTTATGTTGGAGGATGTGTTTGCTTCTGAGTTTGATGATCTGGCCTATCGTTTTGTAAATGCCTATACGAATTTGACGGATGCGCCATGTAAAGACGAAGTTGGTGATTGTGCGCCACTGGATCCAAAGGAATTTTCTGAAAAAATTAAGGACTACAATGAGGTCGCTGAGATATGGCGCGATGAGGCTATTAGAGAGCTTGAGAAATCAACTGCTTTTGATATGACGGATGATATCATGAAGCTTGGCTGGGGTGGGGCTGGTGTCTGGTATAATAAGATAGCAGAGCGTAATGGTGCGCTTGTGGAATCCATGTATGCTGTGGGATATATGAGTAAATATCCATTCGTGATGGAACAGGTCATGATGGAAAAGGCCAAAAAGGGTAATAAGTTTGACCATGTCGAACGCTTTAATCCCAAAGTCGGCGGGACAGGACAGGAAGAGCTCGAAGGCTTGTATGATCCGCAACTGGCAGAGCTTTTTTATAATGTGTACAAATATCTATATCAGGAAGCGGGCCCTGTTGATCCCACCAAGAAAGAGAATGAGCCAACAGATAATGTCTTTATTGATATGGTTAATATGGTATTCGGAACCGATGCCATGTTTTCGGTTAGAGATAATGCGAATGCAGAAATACATCCTATGGCGCAACTTGTGGCCATTGGGAAGGGGATATTAGAGGCTTCAATCCGTAACTATGCGATTGGTACAGGGTCAGCGGCCCTTGGTGGTTTGTCCTCTGTGCTTGGAAATCAACAGATTGGACAGGGGATCACGATGCTGAGCGGTGTGGCGTCCCGTATGGCTTCGGTGACTATTGCGATTGGTGTTATGTTGTTTTACGTTTTGCCTTTCCTGCCGTTCATGTATTTCTTCTTTGCTGTTGGTACGTGGATTAAATCTGTGTTTGAGGGGATTCTGGGCGCGCCTTTGTGGGCTCTGGCGCATTTGAAAATTGATGGTGATGGCTTGCTGCCTCAGACGGTGACGAGTGGTTATCAGCTTCTGGTTGAGATTTTCATTCGTCCTCTTTTGACGGTTGTTGGTCTTTTGGCGGGCTTGAATGTTTTTGCGGCGATGGCTGTTGTTCTTAACAGTATTTTTAATCTTGTTATCGTCAATGTCACCGGGTTCGAGCGTAGTACGGCCGGCGGTATAGAAGAACAGGTGCTGCGCGGAACGGTAGATCAGTTCTTTTATACTATTATTTATGTTGTTATTCTTTATATCATGGCTAATTCCGCCTTTAAATTGATAGACCTGATCCCTGACCATATTACGCGCTGGCTCGCGGCAGATGTGCCGAGTTTGGCTGATAAAGAAGGGGATCCGCTGGAGGGGACTAACATGTACGCGGCTATGGGGGTTTCCGAGACCGTACCGCAGGTTATGGGGCAAATTTCCTCTCTATCAGGGCGTCTTGGTCTGGCGGCTGGCCATGCGATAAAAGGAACGTCGCCCGATCCTTCTATAGATCTGCCTGCTCCACAAGCTTCCCCGGGCATTATTGGCAGTATATTGGGGAGATAGTATATGAAGAGAGAACTGGCATTAAAAACACTCAAATACGCGGCTTTGCCGAATCTTGGGCCTCGGATCAAGGGGCTTGGGCTTGATTTTGCGTATTTTGCGTTTTTAATGGCACACATATACTCAATTGTGCGTCTTTTGCCACCGAACCATCCGTACCTTTCTCCGCAGAGAATTGGGACGTACGGTGTGCGGCATGTTATGGCGGTTGCGGCGAACCATGTGGGCCGGGGCTTTAGAAATATTGATCAGATGATTGTGTTTGCCGCGTTATTTGCCGCTGTTGTCCTACTCTTTATGCAATTTGTGGGGGCTCTTCTTTTTCTGGCCATGGGAACAGCGGAGGCGGCTGGTTTTATGGGGCTCTTTATTACGAATCCGCCGCGTGACGATCTGGCCTTTATTCTCATGGATCGTACGTTTGGGGTGCCTGAAATTTTCAATTCTCAGGCCGCACCTCTCAGCGCTGCGGCACGTACGCCGTTTCATGCCAGTTTGCATGCGCTGTTCCAGTTTTATAGCATGGCTATGCTGATTGTGGGCGGGCTTGTTCTTGTGTATTATTTCTTCGTTGTTATTGTTGAGTCTGCGCAGACAGGAACCCCCTTTGGTCAAAGATTTGAACATGTGTATGTCCCGCTCAGACTCTGTATTGCGATAGGTATTCTTGTGCCGGCTTATTACGGCCTGAATATGGGGCAGATTACGACCTTGCATGTGGCTAAATGGGGGTCGGGTCTGGCGACCAATGTCTGGAAGACGTTCAACATAAAAATGCGCAATCCTCTGGGGCTTGGGGATGATGCTCTTGTGGCTCAGCCTGAGAAGCCTGAGATTCATAATCTGGCAGAATTTTTCTTCCTCGCGCATGCTTGCCGGTCTTTTTATGAGCATGAGATGCCGATTGTTATCAAGCCGTATCTGGTTAAAGAAAAAACGGCGCAGGAATGGACTTCTTTTGCGGCGGCGAAGACGTTTTATGAAGGTGGCAGTATTAAGGTTGTGTTTGGTGAGAAATCCGAAACGCGCTACAAAAGTCTTATGGGCAGTGTCTTTCCTTATTGTGGTACTCTGACGATCCCGACCGATAATGCGGGTGTGCCGGTTATTGAAGCCTTATACGAAAATGGCTGGTGGTCGATACTCAAAGATGCCTGGACGGATCCGGGACTGGTTAAATTTGGTGACAGGGCCAGCATTATTGTGCTCAGGGAAGAGAAAGACCCTCAAAATTCTTTGCCGGCTGATCCATGCGCTATTGCCGTACCGAACTACACATGGGGTGCGGATTGTGCTGCTTTTCCGGAAGCAACGTTTGCGCAAGAGTTTATAAACCTTTTTCAGGCTAAATTTAATGCGCAGTTCGATGCTGTTTACAATACTTTATCTTCGGGTGGGAACAGTACGTTTGAAATGGATAGAACGTTGCTGGGCTATGGCTGGGCCGGGGCTGGTATATGGTTTAATAAAATTGCAGAAAAGAACGGTGCTTTTATTTCAACCGCTTATCTGTTGCCCGAAATGAAAAAACCGCCTTTTGTGATGGATTTTGTTGCGGCGGCAAAACATTTTGCAGAAGCGTCCGGTGCGGATCTTGATAAATTCATTCCACGTCTTCCTTCAGGCGAGGCAATTAAATTGCCTTTGAAAAAAGAAGATAAACTCGCGGTTCTTTTAAATCAGACCCATAATTATTTTGCTCAGGACCGCAAATATGATTACGAAATGTCAAAAACGTCTGGCAACATTATCGTAGATGCGATGAATATGGTTTTTGGTACGAGCGGCTTGTTTGACATGCGCTATGGGAACAACAACGGGCTCCATCCTTTTGCGCAGTTTGTTGGTTTAGGAAAAAGCCTGATTGAAAATGCTATTGCTCATATGGGGACGTCATCGTTTTTGGCGGCTCTGGGGGGCTTTACGTCTGCGAGTGCGCCGCATGTGGGGCAAGGGATTACCGCTATTTCAGGCATGTTCACAGCCTTTGCAATGGTTGGTTTTATGATAGGATTTGTGCTTTTTTATCTTATTCCGTTTTTGCCGTTTTTGTATTTCTTTTTCTCTGCTGGCCGCTGGGTTCGTTCTATTTTTGAGGCGATGGTCGGGATACCTTTGTGGGCTTTGGCGCACTTGAAGATTGACGGCCCTGGTTTGCCAGGTGGGTCGGCTACAAACGGTTATTTTCTTGTGCTTGAGATTTTCCTAAGGCCTATTTTGACATTATTCGGTTTTATTGCTGCTATTACAACATTTTCTGCCATGGCTATTATGCTGCATATGCTGTTTGATCTTGTCGTTTTGAACCTGACCGGTCATGCGCTGGATACATCTGGCGGTGTGCCTGTTGTCTCGGACCCCGAATTTTACAGAGGGCCGGTTGATGAGTTTTTCTATACGCTTGTGTATGTTATCATCCTTTATCTGATGGCAACGTCAACATTCAAATTGATTGATGGTCTTCCAAATGAAATTATGCGTTGGGCTGGCAGCGGTGCCAGCAGCTTTGCCAGCATGGTGACAGATCCGGCTGAGAACCTCACGACGCATGGTGCTATCGGTAGCCAGATGGTAACAGGGCAGCTCGCTGAGGCGACGCAGACAGCCAGCTCTGGTTTTGGGCAGGCAGCGGCAGCCGCCGGCGATGCTGTGACAGGTGGGGAGATGTCTCACAGCATAAAATCTGGCATAGAGGATATTGCAAGCCGGTTATATGGGCCGGGATAATGATGGAAGAACAATAAGATAAATGATAGAATTCGCAAATTGTGAGCGAAAGCTGTTAAAATTAATAAGGATTTGAATAAAATTGTTTATTATAGTTTCTGGAACAGATTTTTTCGGGAAGTGGTAAGAGGGTATGACTGAATTATCCATATCAAAGCGAAGTGTTCTTAAATATACGCTCCTGCCGGGTGTTTTTCCTCGTATGCGTGAGTTTGGGGCGGAAGGCTTTTCTTATTTTGCATATTTTGTGGCCCTGGTGTACAGGGCTGTAAGATTGCTGCCTGAGACACATCCCTTTCTAAGGCCTGCGAATATAGGCCGTTTTGGTGTTCGTCATGTTATTGGTGAGGCAGCAAACCATCTTGTGCTGAAAAAAGAAAATGCCGATCAGATTATTATCTTTGTTGCGCTTTTGTTTGGATTGTTAATTCTTGTTCTGCAGGTCGTAAGTTTTTTTGTTGCGGTTCTTATTCCAGAAGCCATGGCGGCGGCTATGCCGAACACATTTTCCGGCTTTTTCCTTACGCCGAGCCCAAGGCAGGATATTGCTTTCATATTGCTTGACCGTGTTTTTGGTGTGCCTAAGATTTTTGGCTCATGTGTGAGCTTGGGGGGCGGCTGTCTGGGGACGAAACCTGATGGTACGCTGGGCGGTGTTGTGCCTGTTCCTGCGACATTTCCATGGCCTTTTCACGATGCGCTGCATGTGATGTTTCAGTTTTACAGCGTTGCGCTTCTGATTGTTGCGGTTATGATCTTCCTTTATTTTGTCGTCGCGATTACGGCAGAGACAGCGCAAACCGGTACGCCGTTTGGGAAGCGTTTTAACTCCGTATGGGCACCGATCCGTATGGTGGTGGCTTTGGGGTTGTTGATCCCCATAGCGCATGGTCTGAATTCCGCCCAGTATATTACGCTTTATGCCGCGAAATACGGCTCTGGTATGGCAACAAACGGATGGATTCTTTTTAATAGGGAATTAAACGCCAAAGGCCAAAACGGTCTTATTGATCGCAATGATATGATTTCAACGCCAGAAACCCCTGAGTTTGTGGATCTGGCGGAATATATGCTGTATGTGCATACATGTACCTGTCTTGAAGAAATGTATCTGCAGACGGTTGAATCTGTTGAAGCGGCTAATGGAGCCTGGGTTTCTGGTACACCGGGTGATGGGACAAAGCCTTCTTGTTATGCGCCGGCATCCAATCCTACGACTGACAAGTTCATAGGGGCTTTCCTCGTCAGAAACCCTGCCCTTGGCGGCGGGGCTGAAAGAGCAGCGCTTAACAGCACAAGCTATGATGATGCTTTGAAATTTTTTAATAATGGCGACCTTAAGATTCGTTTCGGAGAAAAAGCCCATGATGTAGCAGGACTTTATACAAATGAACTTGGTAAGGTCTTCCCCTATTGTGGTGATCTGGTTGTGCCGGTGACAGATATTTTTGAGCCAGGGGCCAAGATTATTCGTGAAAAGTATTATAATATTGTGCAGACCTTATGGACTGGTGCTCATCACGGGGACTGTGACAAAGGCCTTGCCACAGTGGCCAGCGATATTATCAAGGAATCCAAGAACTGGGCAGAATCGAGCGTCAACAGCGCGCTCCATAAAGATCACCCGAAACCTACACGGGATCTGATGGATCGTGCGCGGACAGCTATGCAGGCCGAGATGAAATGCGCCATTGATAAAGCAAAACAAAAACAGGTTGCCGATGGTATGTTTAACATGCCGGACCAGTTAATCAGCCGTGGGTGGGCTGGGGCCGGTATCTGGTATAACCGCGTAGCCCGGATGAATGGCGCGCTTGTGTCTGCTGCATGGGGGTTGCCAAAACCGAAATCGTATCCGTACGTGATGGAAACAGTCCAAAAAGAAAAGCGTCAGGCTGACGAGGATGTGACAACGCTTGACCAGTACAATCCAAAAATTGCAGGTGAAGAAAGCGTACATCTTTCACGAGGTAAAGGAGAGCTGGCGGTTGCAAACTCATTATACGGTATATACCTGTATGCCAGAAATGACGGTCTGACGGATGATACGCATAGAGAGCCGACGGGTAATGCCATTATTGATATTATTAACTTTATTTTTGGTACGTCTGGCTTGTTCTCTATTCGTGATAACCAGACAGCCCATCCATTGGCGCAGCTTGTCGGCGTTGGAAAATCGCTGATTGAAAGTACGATCCGCAACGTGGGGATGGGCAGTATCGCGGGTATTGGGGCTATTCTTGTGCCCGAGCAGCTTGGTGAATTGTCCGGTGTGGCAAGTTCCTTCTTCCTCTCTGTGGCTGGTATTGGTTTGACGGCCGGGTTTATCCTGTTCTATGTTATTCCGTTTCTGCCGTTTATTTATTTCTTCTTTGCGGCCGGTAAGTGGGTCAGAACAATTTTTGAAGCGATGGTGGGTGTGCCGCTCTGGGCGTTGGCACATATACGGATTGATGGTAATGGTCTGCCCGGCGATGCGGCGATGAATGGCTATTATCTGATTTTCGAGATCCTGATTCGTCCTATACTGGTTCTTTTTGGTTTGCTGGCAGGTATTTCTACCTTTGCTGCCATGGCAGCCGTGCTTCATGATATCTTTGATATTGTGGTAGAGAACCTGACCGGTCATGATTCCGGTGATGCGGCCTCTCTCACCGAAATGGTGCGGGGCCCGATTGATGAGCTGTTCTTTACCGTGATTTATACGATCGTTCTTTATATGATGGCCCTGTCTTCCTTTAAACTTGTCGACCTTATTCCAAACAGTATTCTGCGCTGGATGGGGGCGAGTGTGGCCACATTCGGTGATCAGGCCCCTGATGCGGCTGATGGTATGACGCGTTACGTGGCGATCGGCGGTAACATGACCTTTAGTCAGGTCACAGGCGGTATCGGACAAGCTGGTGGCGGTCTGCAGGAAATTGCACAAGGCCTTCGTCAAAACGCGCAAGGCGTTGGCCAGAACCAGCCGGGCACGCCACCAAGTGGTGGCTAATAAATTATGTTTTTCTACTATAGGAAGCCCTGCAAAAGGTACGATTATTGCTTTCCCCGTGAAAACGGGGATCTTTAACGCATTGTTTTTAAAAGATTCCCGCTGGAGTTTACCCCTGCGAAAGCCTTCTATGGTTATTTAGAAATAGAAACGCCCTTTATCGTCATCCCGGACACTGATCCGGGATCCAGTCAGATAATGTGCACGGTATATGCCGTGTTCTTTGTTCTGGAGTCACGCTGTTTATGTTCAGTCTAAAAGGCTTCTATAATTTTTTCTCTATACAGCTTTAATAAAATTTAACAAAGATTCTATACTATATTATATTGGGAAGAGGTCTATGAGCTCTGATGGGGGTGTTCTGTGACCTGTTTGTGTGCAATTGCAGCATTTTCTCTGCAAAAAGATAGGGTTACGTCATGAAACTGCCAAGCCGTTTAGCAAAGTTCTTTGTTCATCTTTTTTCGGGTGCGTGTCATCCTTGTGGCATGGCAAAGCCATGCTTAAACAGCAGGGATCCAGCAAAGAGGACTTCTGGATACCCGATCAAGTCGGGTATGACAAAGGGAGAGTCGGGTATGACAGTTCGCAATGACGACAGATCCCCCTTAAGATCCCCCTTAAGATCCCAGAGTGGTAACGTGTTCTTTGCGTTGTTCGGTGCGGTGGCGCTGGTGGGCGTGGTGGGGGCTACGACGATGGGCATTATGAAAGGGCCGATCAAGACCATGGCGAACATCAATCGCCAGACCATGGCCGAAACAAACATGATGGCAGGCATGCAGGTGGGTATGGTCGCGGCAACGACGCAGCAAAGTGATGATGGCGACTGTGATGCGGATACTTTTGTTGAACCGCTGCCTTTTAGGGATGGCGTAACCGATCCGCACCCCACAGGGGGCGGTTATATTCCTAATCAGGTGGGGGTAACGAAACAGGATCCCTGGCGTACGGAATATGGATATTGCGTATGGGATCACGGGGCGCAAATTGATGATGCGGGCTGTGGCGGCGCGACGCAAAAACGGCTTCAGGGAACGAATTCAACGGCTTTTCCGGCACTGGCTATTATTTCGGCCGGGCCGAACCGTACGTTTGAAACCATATGTCGTACAGCGGCGGAGGCTGATTCTTCGGCCAATGGCGGGAATGACAGCGGTGCGCTGGATACGGATGAAAAACTGGTCTACAAGCCGAGCGGGTCTGATGATATTTTAATTTCTTATTCCTATGCGGAAGCCGCAGGCTCTACAGGTGGGCTCTGGACGTTGAAATCCGGTGATCCCGGCACGGCGGAGATCAACAAGAGCATAGAATTCAGCGGCGGGCTTAAAATGGGCACGTCAGAGGGCACAGGCGGTTCTGTGCTGGATGCCGTGTGTACGGGCCCGACAGATGTAGGCGTGATGCGCTTTGATCCCTTTGCCTCTGGCGGCACAGGGGGGATCGAGGTCTGTGACCTGAGCGGCGGCCTCTATGGCTGGCAACCGATCAGCAGTGGCGGCGGCGCGGCGGATTCACTGGTGCAGGATGATGGCTCTGAGACCTGTACGGCGACGGATGCCGATGCCGACGGCACGCCGGACGATACCGGTAAGGTAAGGTACAACACGGCGAGTGCCAAGTACGAGGTCTGCGATGGCAGCGTCCCCGGCTGGCGTGAAATTATCGTGGGCTCCACCGCCGCCACACTGGTGGTCAGCCCCGATACCGTGACCATAGACATAGACGGCACCGGCCAGACAACCTCCCCCAGATACAGCCACACCGCGGCCCCGTACGTAGAAGTGACGGTAAAGAACACGGGCTCTGCTGCGATGGCGGCGGCCTTTGTGGCTGGTGACTTTGTCTGGGGCAGTAATGGCAATTTTGAGGTTGTGACAAATAACTGTACCGGCGTGACTCTGACGGAAAGCGGCGGGGCGCAGGACAGCTGTACGCTGGAACTCCGTGCATACGCCTATACAGATGGGTCTTACAGCGCGACATTAAAGGTAAACCAGAATAACGCACCGGTCTTATCACTGGAAGGCACCTCCACAGACACCTGCTCCGGCGTAGGCCAGCCTATGGGCGGCGGCATCAAGGTCGCGTGCTATGACACATACGACCTGATCGCCATGCCTGCCGGCTGCGCCGATCAGGCGGCTGTGAATACAGCGACAGAATGTACGGGCGCGGATTGGATGACAAAGCAATGGTCGACGACACGGGATACATATGTTGGCGCAACTAGCCCTGATGATTCGGCATTTAATATATCAAGAATGCTCTCTTTTGTGACTCCAGATCATCCGGCTGCTGAATATTGTAATGATCTGATCACAGATGCGACGTATGATGATTGGTATTTGCCGTCATATTACGAGCTTTCCGTACTGTATGGCGTGAAAGATCTTGTGGGAGGCTTTGCCGCAGCATTTTACTGGACTTCCAGAGAAATTAATTATTATTCAGCATATACTCGATCTTTTGGTACTGGCGCGGGCAGTCCTCTCTACAAAGATAACAACTACTACATCCGCTGCGTCCGCCGGCACAGTGGTGGGAGTAGTGCGCCGGCGCCGGAGCCGGTGACGAAGCCGGGGTATTTGGTGTTGACCAAAAACACATATCAGGGCAACCTCACCCAATATAACAGCCAGACTGTTGGTACCTCGGCGGCGGATGAAATCTGCCTGAACGAACTCCTGAACAACCAGTGGATGGGCCGGGAAAATACGGTGCTGAATAGCACAACGGTCAAGGCTTTTTTAGCAGTTTCTTCTTCTTATAAGCTTAATGTTATTCCTAGCACACGTTATTATTTCGCGGCGGCTGGTCAACCTACCGTTGGAGGTGCCTATCTGGATACAGATGCGGATGCGCGGGGGCCGGGTAACAATATAAACTGGGCGGCCGAAAATTATTTTGGAACACCGGCTACCTATTGGACGGGCTCATATCAGGGAAGTTCTGACACGGAGACCAAATGGCCATTAACCGGCATTGCTAATGCATCTGGAAATTGTAATTCTTGGAAGAGTACTTCTTATACAGCTTCATATGGTTCTGCCATTGCAACAGATAAGAGGCGATGGCTGGCTTCCACTGACTCCTGCTCTAACGAAAAGCATTTGATCTGCATTGTGAATCCGTCGTCCGAGGCCGCGACGGCACCGGCAGCGGATCCGGGGTCGGCGGGGACGGGGTTCTTTGTCCTGTCCAAAAATACATATGACGGTAATCTGGGTGGTCAGTCTGGTGCGGATGCACTGTGCCTGTCTGATCTGACGAGTAGCCAATGGAAAGGACGCGATAATGTAGCCTTAAATGGTTCTACTGTGCGGGCTATGTTTATAAGTACTAAGACACTTATGCCTAATACACGCTATTATTTTGCCAAAGGCGGGGATGCCTATGCTGGCGGGGCGTATTTTGATACCTATGAAAATGGCCTCGGTCCCTATGATTCGAATCCCTGGTCGGGCAGAACCTATTTTGATGGGGCCGCGACATATTGGGGGACGTATGGGAGCGGTGGATCAAGTATTAACTGGCCTTCAACTGTTGAGCTCACATATCCTCAGGATTGCAGTAACTATACTTCAGATGTTTCGTCAACTGAGCAAGGTCGTATAGGGGATAGTACACAGCCGGATGCAGAAAGATGGTACAGTATTACAGCGACCTGCGACACGCAGCGGCATTTGGTGTGTGTGGTGCATCCGTCGGGGGATGAGGTGACACCGCCACCGCCAGACCCCATCGACAACGGCCCCGGGTATTTTGTGCTGACCAAGAACCAGTATAATGGCAATCTGGGCGGCGTGGCGGGGGCTAATGCTATCTGCCTGAGTGAAATGACGAACAACAACTGGCGCGGTCGGGATAATGTCACACTGAATAGCTCTACGGTGCGGGCGTTTTTGTGCGCGACGTACACGAACTGTCAGAATCCTCTGCCAAACCAGCGTTATTACTTTGCTGTGGCGGGGAATGCGACGGCTGGTGGGGCCTGGTTTGATGCTGATTCCACAGGCGCGGGCCCAGGGAATGCTTATAACTGGAGCGGTTCTAATTATTTTGCCGGTGCGCGGGAATATTGGACAGGCCCAAGGAAGGCGGGGACAAACACACTCTTTGATTTAGACAAGTCTGCTCAGTCATATATGTGTGGTAGCGGCGTTAGCCAAGAGTGGACTTATTCAGATTCAACACATGGCGCTGCTTCGGGGGTTGGTACTGCGAATGCAACTGGCGCAGCTAGATGGCGCGGGTCGACTTTCACCTGCGACCAGCTCAAAAACCTGATCTGTATTGTCGACCCTGCGCCGGAGGATGATCCGACGCCGCCGCCGGCGGATCCGCTGGATGCGGGGCCGGGGTATTTTGTGATGACGAGTGAGTCGTACACTGGCGACCTTGTCACTGAAGCGGCCAACCGCGGGCTAAGCGGCTCAGGGCTGGATGCGGCCAATGCGCTGTGCTTAAAAGACCTGACCGATCATGATTGGTACGGGCGGTCCGGCGCGACGCTGAATAGCGCCACGGTGCGCGCGTTTTTGTGTGGGAATACCTGTAATACGCTTTTACCGATGCAGCGGTATTATTTCGCCCGGTCCAATAATACGGCCGTGAACAGCAGCGGTTTTGGCTGGTTCGATACAGGCTCAACCGGTTTGGGGCCGAATGATTCTGCTATCTGGTCGGACCTTAATCACTTTGGCGGTGTAGTAAATTATTGGAGTGGCAGAGGTGGTACTGGAGATACGAGTACGTATTGGGGGAGTGCTCAAGCTAGTTTTTCGGCTTCTTGTAGTGTATGGAGTAATGCTACACTGTTTCGTGGGGGATATGGTTCTACAGGTAGTACAGATATGGGCCGCTGGAGGGCTGCAGCTAATGAGGATTGCAGTATTCCGCGGCCTTTGATTTGTATTGTGGATCCGTCATCGGATGCGGCGACGGCACCGCCGCCGGCGGCACCGGATTATGTTTGTAACAGCTCTGGCTTCTGCGGCACGTACAGCGTCAACGCCGGCACAAAGGTCCGCATAAAACTCTGGGGCGGCGGCGGCGGTGGGGGCGGTGATACTGGAACCTACGATGGTGGTGCTGGCGGTGGCGGCGGCTACAGTGAATTTATTACAACGCCAAGTGTGGATACGACCTATCACATTTATGTTGGTGGCGGTGGTCAAGCGGGTACAGATGTTAACTATACTAACGTGGCAGGCGGTTCTTCTTATGCTGGTTACACCGGTGGTGCTGGTGGCTTCTTTAGAAGCTATGCTACAGGTGGTGGTGGTGGTGGTGGTGCTACCCTTGTGTTTGATGGTGATCCGTCTGTGAGCGGTGTGCTGGTGGCGTTGGCCGCTGGCGGCGGCGGCGGCGGTGGTGGGAAAGGTGGTATGCCTGGGAATTCAGGTATTGCTGGTGGTTCAGGACCATTTTCTACCACACAGATGGCGGGGGAAACGGGAAGAAATCCTTCTTTAGGATACCGCGCCGGCGGTGGCGGCGGTGGTGCTGGTTGGACTGGTAGTGGTATGGCCGGTGGTGGTACAGGCGGTGCCTACGGGACAGATGTAGCACCGGCTGGTGGCGGGAAAGGTGGTTCGAACTACACCGTTTCTGGTGCTGTGGCGGCTGGCTCTGGGCAAGACCCATCGAATATTGATGATGTCTATTATCAAAGCCCCAGAGGCAAAGGTGGTAACAACGGCGTTTCCGGCACTGGCGGGCTTGCGCTGATTTATTTTGGGGAGAATGCGGAGTAATTTATGCCCCTCACCCTCCCTCTCCCTTGGGAGAGGGGATTCTTTGCGTGAACGATATAACGATATATAGGGTCGTTTAGAAGAAGAAACAATGCTCAGTGTCATACCGGACACCGATCCGGTATCCAGTAGTCAAATCAAGTGCATGGCCTATACCGTGCACTTTGTTCTGGATCCCCGTTTTGCGCGGGGATGACAAAGTGTGTTTTTATGTTTCACCACAGAGGGCACAGAGATCACAGCGTTTTTTTATCTTAAATCCCTGTGCCCTCTGTGTGCTCTGTGGTTTAAAGCGCCCCGTTTTCACGGGGAAAGCCATAATCGGCCCTTTTGCGAAAGCCTTCTATAGAAACAGAATCGCCCCTTATCGTCATGCCGGACGTGATCCGGCATCCATAGGTGTTATCAGACCATGCGAATGGATCCCGGTTTTCACCGGGATGACGGGACTTGGGTTAAAAATCTTTACGTAGTTTTGGTGGTCCTTTGCGCTCTTGGCGTGAACGAATGGAATGGAGTGTGGTTTTTACAGTTCGCCGCCGCTGTGGTCGCTGACCAGGACTTCGCGTTTGCCGACGTGGTTGGCGGGGCTGATGACGCCTTGGCGTTCCATTTCCTCGACAATGCGGGCGGCGCGGTTATAGCCGATTTGGAGGTATCTTTGGACAAAGCTTGTGGAGGCTTTGCGTTCTCTCGCTACAAGGGCAACGGCCTGGTCGTATAACTCATCCACTTTTGAGCCGCCTTCGTTCCCTGTATCGAACAGGCCGCCTTCGGCAAAGGCATCGCCGCCTTCAAGTTCATCAAGATAGGCAGGCTCTGCCTGATTTTTTAGGAATCTGACGACTTTTTCGACTTCGTCATCGGAGACGAACGGGCCGTGTACGCGTGTAATACGCCCGCCGGCTGCCATGTAGAGCATATCGCCCATGCCGAGCAGTTGTTCTGCGCCGCCGTCCCCTAAAATCGTACGGCTGTCAATTTTGGATGTGACCTGAAAGCTGATCCGTGTTGGGAAGTTGGCTTTGATCACACCGGTAATAACATCAACGGATGGCCTTTGTGTTGCCATGATGAGGTGAATGCCCGCCGCCCGTGCCATTTGGGCCAGACGCTGGATCGCGCTTTCAACATCTTTGCCGGCGACCAGCATAAGATCGGCAAACTCATCCACGACTACGACAATATAGGGCAGCTCTGTCAGGTCCAGGGGCTGTTCTTCGTAGACCGGTTTGCCGGTTTCCGGGTCAAAGCCTGTCTGTATTTTGCGCATCAGGACTTCGCCTTTATCACGGGCTTCTTTTAGGCGGGCGTTATAGCCTTCGATGTTACGTACACCCAGCTTCGACATAGAGCGGTAACGCTCTTCCATTTCCTGTACGACCCATTTAAGGGCAACAACGGCGCGGCCCGGCTCTGTCACAACAGGGGAGAGCAAATGCGGAATATCGTCATACATGGATAGTTCTAGCATTTTGGGGTCGATCATCAAAAAGCGGCATTTGTCGGGGCCGTGACGGTAAAGAAGGGAGAGAATCATCGTATTAACGGCTACGGATTTACCTGAGCCTGTTGTCCCTGCCACAAGCAAGTGAGGCATACGGGCGAGATCGGCAATAACGGGTTGCCCGCCAATGTCTTTGCCCAGCACAAGAGGGAGTTTCGCACTTGTCTTTTCGTAGCTGCGCGAAGCCATAATTTCCCGCAAGTACACAATTTGCCGTTTTTTGTTTGGCAGCTCAATACCGATGACGTTGCGGCCAGGAATAACTGCAGCACGTACAGAAAGGGCTGCCATGGAGCGCGCAATATCATCACTTAAGCTGATCACGCGGGAGGTTTTGATGCCGGGGGCCGGTTCAAATTCGTACAGTGTGACCACAGGGCCGGGGTGAATGCTGACGATGTCTCCCTTGACGTTAAAATCTTCTAAAATACTTTGTAGAAACTCTGCATTTTTACGCAAAGAGGATTCGTCCATTCGTTCATCGCCGGACAAAATCGGTGTGTCTTGTAAGAAATCATGCTCCGGCAGGCTCCAGTTGCCTGTCTCCTCAACGCTTAAATTGCCTTGCTTTGATGTTGCTTTAGGCGTTGCGGTCGCTGGCGTTATGACTTTAATAGGGGCATTTGATGAGCGGACGGTGTTTTGCTCTATAGAGGCTGGCTCTGCTTCTTTTTTGTCTTTTGATATTTTGGGGGATATCTCTTTCTTAAGTTTTTCCAGTTTTTCGGATGTCTTTCTGATCGGCATTTTGTAATCCGGGTCGCCGTAATGGCGTACCCAGTCAATGAACTGACACGCCGTACCGTAGCAACGCTGAAGCGTTGAAAGTGTGAAATACCAGGCTAAAAGCCCAAGTCTTTTCCATTCTGCACGCGTGACAACCCAGCTATAGGAGGCGGTTAAAATGCCTGTGATAAGGGCTAGAAAGGCGGTGCCCATATGTGCCCAGCTTCCCAATATGATAGAAAAAATTGAGGCGAATTTGTTGAGCACCAGCATGCCGCCGCTGCCCCCCATATAAGCGGCTGTCAGCCAGTTCTCAAAAGGGGAAGGCATGATCGCAAATGCAACCGAGAAGGATAATACCGCAAAAATAAGGGCGGCGAGCCGTCCTGCAAAAGGGGAGAGCGGTTTCCTTTTTATAACGCGCCTGCCCCACAGAACGGTCGTGATGCCAAAGACAAAACTTGCAATGCCCAATGTTTGTAGCAATAAATCGGCAAAATAAGCCCCTGAGGCGCCCAGCCAGTTCTTTATATCCTGTGTTTCCCCGGCTGTATTCCATGAAGGATCTGTATGATCATAAGTCATCAGGGCGATAAGCGTAAACAAGCCAATGCCAAGGAATATAAAACCAAGAGAATCTATTAAACGCCGGGCAATAAAGACTTGCAGGCTTTCTGGGATAAAGGCGGATAGACGATTTTTCTTTTTACGTGCGGTGCGAGCCATGGAACCAAAAAAATTAGAGAAATAACAGATAACAAAAGGACATTTTGACAATGTCCAGACGAGATTATTCTACAGAGCAATTACTCTGAAAACAAGATATACAGAAAATAAGGAAAAGCTCTTTTATTCTTCGGGCTTTTCTATTGTACCGGTTGGGTCTGTTTCAATGAGCTCTGCCACACGGTCGTACATGTTGGCATTTACGGCCATCTGATCCTTAATTGAGGGTTGCTCCTCTGAAATTTTGCGGAAAAAATTAGCGGCTTCCCGAAGTAATCTGGCGGCGATATCAGCGTTGGTATTCATTATAACGGATGTCCTTTCTTTAACCTTTTCAGGCTTTTGATTTTCTAAATGGATGAGCCTTGTACGTGCCCAGCATAACAACATGTTTGCCAAAGAAGTTTAGCTCTTCAAGGGCGAGTGCTAAAGAACGGTCTTCTGGATGTCCTTCTACGTCGGCGTAAAAACGGGCGACATTGAAATGCTTATCCACATAACTCTCCAGCTTGACCATTTGTACGCCATTGGTTGCAAAACCGCCAAGGGCTTTATACAGAGCGGCTGGAATGTTACGTACCTCAAAAACAAAACTTGTCAGGTAGTCGTCCCCGTTTTTTCTGGGTGGTATGTCGGACTCTTTTGTTAAGACAAGAAAACGGGTTGTGTTATGGTCCGCATCCTGAATGTTGTGCTCTAGAATTTCAAGCCCATATATTTCTGCGGCCAGTTCAGAAGAAATGGCACATTTTGTTTTGTCTCCTGTGTCACGTACATAAGCAGCAGCGGCCGCGGTGTCGGAATGAACGTGTTCTTTTAAGCCCATTTGCCGAATAAAATCTCTGCATTGTGGCAGGGCGTGAATATGGCTGTAAACGTCTTTTAAATTCTCTTTTTTGCTGCCCGGCAAAGCCAGCAGGGAGTGATGAATTGGTTGGAAATGCTCAGCAATAATATGCAGGCCCCCTTTGGGCATAAGATTGTGTACGTCTGCTACACGGCCGGCCAGTGTATTATCAACCGGGATCATGGCGAGATCAGCCTCGCCGTTCTGTACGGCTGTAAAGGCGGCATAAAAGGAATTACACGGGACGGTCTCCAAATCTGGAAAGGCCGTACGGCATGCCAGATCCGAATAGGCCCCGATGGCCCCTTGAAAAGCGATTTTCTTATAATTGTTTTCCACCATTTTTACAATGTCCACCCTTTGGCATAGTTAACAACAAACTCTGGTATAAAGGAAAGATGCGTAAGTGTCCAAAAAAAGCTGGATTTTAATGGGATGGAAGACGGCGTCTTTTGTTCCTTATGGAATCTTGTGAATTAAGTTGTAAAAATATGCTGCAACAGGTACACCACCGTCTGAAAACGTGTCTGAGAAGCTACATTCTTCGGTAATGTCAAGGCCCAGGCGAAGTTTTTCTTTCCTTAATATTAGATCTGAAGCTTTGAGGGTTCTTTCCTTATCGCTAAGGCCATCATTTTTTGCTGTCATTATTGCTTTTATTTCTCGGTGGAAGGGGTGCTCTTCATTTTCTACAGCTTTTTTTACTATGTCAGATAGTACAAGGAGGGCCTGTTTTTCAAATAAGTCTTTAAGCTGTTGGCGGCCTTTTAAAAGGCCTTCTTCAAAAGGATCGCTACTATCGTCTATTATAGGCATGTTTTTCTTTCTTTTTATATAATCGTTTCTTGTTTTACTTAATAAAGTATGAATTGAGTATATGTCAAATATTTTGTAAAAACATTCCCGCCTTTTTACCCTTGTTCTTTATGCCTACAAAAACTAAACTCTCTGCTATCACGTCGAGGGGGAGTCTTCCTTGTTATCCAGGTTTTTTGAATCTTTTACAAATATAAAGCAGGTGCGGGAAGAAAGATCCCGGCTAGAGGCTTTTCTTGCGGCGTTTCCGGGCGAATATTGCGGGTTTAATCCTGATGGAACGCTTGTGTATAGTCAGGGGTTTATAGACCTTTTGGGCTTAAAGGAACTGGGTGGTCTTATTGACATCCAAAATGTGCTGATGGTGGATGATGCTGCTGCGCTGGAGAGTTTGTTTGAACGTTTAAAAGAACACGGCACAGCCTTCTCAACACATGTCAGGACAAACAACAAACAAAAAATCCTCAATCTTTCAGGCGCAAAAGGGGAAGATCTTGAAAAAAAGGACCGTTTTCATATTCTCTGGCTGGAGGATATTACAGAGCATGAACGTGCTTTTCAGGAAACAAAGGATACATGCGATTCTTTTGCGCAGGAAATAAAACGTATGCGGGGGGCTCTGGATGTTATTCCAACGCCTATCTGGATGAGAAATGCGGATTCTGAAATTTCATGGGTCAATCTGAGTTATGCAGAAAGTCTGAATCTAACGCCAGCGATGGTGATCGCAAAGCAGGAAGAATTGCCGTTAACCCCACTTAACAAAGCCAGAAAGAAAGAACTCGCCCAGAATATACAGACTATGGCTGAGACGGCTTTGCGTACAGGAGAGGTACAGCAGGATAACCGGCATATGATTGTTGAAGGGAAACGCAAACTTATGCTTGTTCAGGAAATTCCTCTTCGCAATCTGGATATTACGGTTGGTATGGTGCGTGATATTACGCGCGAAGAAGATCTGGAAAGAGAGCAAAAACGCCATCTGTCTGCTAATAGAGAGCTGCTCGAACAGCTTGGCACGGCGATTGGCATATATAATAGTGAAGAACAGCTCGAATTTTATAATCCTGCTTTTTCAAGGCTTTGGCAGCTCAAGGAGCAATGGCTGAATACAAAACCAAAGCTCGGCGATATCATGGAAAAACTCAGGGAAACGCGCCGACTTCCGGAACAGGCAGACTTTAAGAAGTACAAGCAAAGCTGGATCGGGATGTTTACATCCCTTATGAAACCGTATGAAGATATGCTTTACCTTCCCGATGGTACATCGTTGCGCATGCTTGTAATGCCCCATCCCATGGGTGGTCTGATGATGACGTTTGAAGATGTGACAAGCGGTCTTGAGCTTGAATCTTCCTACAACACGCTCGTTGCCGTACAAAAAGAAACGCTCGACAATCTGGCAGAAGGGGTTTCCGTGTATGGGGGTGATGGCCGTTTAAAACTGTCGAACCCTTCTTTTTCCAAGCTGTGGAGCTTGCATCCAGAAGATCTTGGTGGGGAGCCTCATATCACACGGCTTGTTGAAAAAATGAAGCTTTTCTTTGCGGATGAGGAAAAAGAAGAACGAAGAAATAGCCTTTTGGCTCAAGGCTTAAATCGTGATGAAAAAGGGGGCAGACTTAAAAGAGCGGATGGCAAGCTGATTGATTATGCGACTGTGCCGTTGCCTGATGGCGGAACGCTTGTGACTCATGTTGATGTAACGGACACTGTACGTGTTGAGAATGCCTTGCGTGAGAAAAACGCTGCGCTGGAAGCCGCGGAACGCCTTAAAATTGATTTTCTGGCTAATGTGTCTTATCAGCTCCGTACGCCTCTGAGCGCTATTATGGGATTTGCCGAGATTCTGGATAAGGAATATTTTGGTACGTTGAACGAACGTCAGAAAGAATACACAGCCGGTATGTATGAAGCGGGAGAACGTCTGCTTAATCTGGTCAATGATATTCTTGATCTCTCTACCATTGAAGCGGGGTATATGAGTCTTCATCCAGAGCGTTTCAATGTACGTGATATGCTTCAAGGTCTCTTTGAGCTTACCCGGGACTGGGCCAGAAAAGAGAAAATAGAGGTTAAAATAGAGTGCCCTAAAAATATTGGCTCTATTACAGCAGATGAACGAAGAATAAAGCAGGCTGTCTTAAATCTTATTCGTAACGCGATCAGTTTTACAGAGCATAATGGGGAAATTACTCTTTCGGCCAAAAGACGCAAGGAGACACTGGATATTATTGTGGCAGACTCTGGTATTGGTATTCCCGAGAAAGATCAGAGGCGTATATTTGAACCCTTTGAGCGGATAAAAACAGAAGATCAAAAACGCAACAGTAATAGCGCAGGCCTTGGCCTTTCCCTTGTCAAAAATATTATTGAGCTTCACAAAGGCTCCCTCTCTCTCCAGAGCGAAGAAGGAAAAGGCTCGACGTTTACAATTTCTCTGCCTCTCGCCTGATAGAGGTGTGCCAGTGTTTATGTCAGATTCTTATACCCCGATTACGATTCATCTTCTTTAAAAATAATTCATAGCCATTTGGCGGCAAATCTGTTCTAATGGGTCCAATGAAGGGACAAGATATTGAGACCCATACTAATTTTGGTATTACTCTCGGTCTGTAGCTACACAAAAGCCCTGTATGCCGAGAGCCTTACAAGCCCGCAGGCGAATAATCTTGAAAGATACTGTTCTCCACTGGAATCAGATGAGTTAGACTACGATCAAAGACTCTCCCATGCGCGCCATATTATTGGCACCCATCCCACACCTTTTTTTGCCTGTGTTAATGATGCGGATTGTATCCTGACAACAGGGGCTTGTGATGAAAAAATAAGCATTGCTCTTGTTGCCCAGAAATGTTTCGAAAAAGCGGCTGTAACTTATGGCGCACGTGTCAATTGCGCGCCTTTGAATGAGGTAAACACACTGATAGAACCCGCTTGTATCAACAACACCTGCCGTTTGGTAGAAATCGAAACACTCCCGGATGTTACAAAAGAACCCTTGGCCGACATTGTGCCAGAGTAATTTACGGCTATACGCTTGTGAGCAAAGAGATCTGATATGAATCATACATCCTGTATATGCGGTAAGTCGAAACCTTTTGCGAAGTGCTGCGGCCGGTTTCTCTCTGGTGAGACGCATGCCAAAACACCGGAACAGCTTATGCGCTCACGCTATGCGGCCTATGCTTTGGGGGGGCATGGTGCGTATCTGATTTCCACGTGGTTCCCAGCCTCTGCTGCAGGTTTAAGTGCATCAGAACTATCAAAGAAAACGGTCGATTGGCAAAGTCTGGACGTTATTTTATCATCACAACAAGGAGATAAAGGAACAGTGGAATTCAAAGCCTGGTTTAAATCTCCAAACTCTGAAAAAATAGAAGTCATGCACGAAATATCAGAATTCATCCGCATAAACGCCCGCTGGCTCTACGTAGGCGGCAGGGTGAGTTAAGGAGGAAGGACTTGAAGTAAAAAGTTATAGCCAAGTTTAAAAACACCAAGACGTTTCTTTAATTTGTCATTGCGAGCGACCAGAGGGAGCGCGGCAATCCAGAAAGCTGTACGCTGTGGCTCTGGATTACGTCACATTCGTTCGAGGATAACGAACGGAAATGTCCTGGTATCTTTAAACTTGTCTATAACATATTGATGTTATAGTCCTTTGAACAAATAATGAGCTATGTTAAGATGAAGTATGAGTTATTCATCAGACATGCGCGATCGAGCACTTAAGCTTATTTCATCAGGCAAGAAGATCAGCGAAGTATCGGCGTTGTTTGGCGTTCACCGTCAAACGCTTCACCGTTGGCTTCGAGAGACGAAACGTGGCCAGACCTGCGCGGGTCGTCCGGGTCCGCGGGGCAATCGTCTTGTCTGTGAGGAAGCTTTAAGGCAAGAGATCAAGGCGCGGGATGATGCGCGGCTGATTGAGCTTGCGGATCATTTTGGGGTTCATCCATCAACCATTTCCAAAGCGTTGAAGCGGATGGGTATAACGCGTAAAAAAAACGTGGCGTTACAAAGAGGCGAGACGTTATGAAAAAGTTCGCCGCAAGTTCTTGAAACGCTGGTACAAGTACGCCTCAGGCGGCAAGCACATTATCTATGTAGATGAAAGCGGCTTTGAGCTTTGTGCTTGCCGCCTTACTCACCAGATCTCAATCCCATCGAAGGCGACTTCGGCACTCTTAAGAAAATCAGAGAATACAACCATGAAAAATCCATCGATCAAATTATCAATATGTATCGTTAATTATTCAAATGACTATACGTTATCAAAAATAGCTGGACACGGGGCATAAATCTACTACTGGAACACCGGTCTTTGTGGTTTTCAGGTCTCTTGTGTTTCCTGGTTTATAAGGACTTTAGAATATCTTTGGAAGAAAAAATGGTAGCGGAGGGCAGATTTGAACTGCCGACACATGGATTATGATTCCACTGCTCTAACCCCTGAGCTACACCGCCATAACCTTAAATGGTTACCCTAATGAACCCCCGTAAAAGGGCTGGGTTTATGATTTTATACTGTCCAAAACACTGTATGACAAGCTTTTTTGGAAGAAGGCTTTATCGCTTTTTTTGCCTGCCTTTGTCAAGAGACTTTGTTCATCAAGATCAAAACACGTCTACTTACCGGTATCCACACCGTTATAAAAGCGTTCAAGGGCTCCTATCATGTCGTCCAGTGTATCGTAAAAATGAAGGCTCGCCAGTTTTTGCTTGCTGATAAAGCCACGGCGTTTGATTTCTTCGAGTTGCTCAATCGTGCCTTTGTAATAGTCTTTGTAGTTCAGGACAAAGATCGGGCGGATACAATAATCCTGAAAAGACGGGTCACGATCGGCTGGCAGGTAATCCTGCTCTATTGCTTCAAAAATTTCATCCAGCGTGCCAGTGCCGCCCGGCAGAACCAGAAAGGCATCTGTACCTTCCAGCAAAAGTTCTTTGCGTTCTGTCAAATCTTCTGTGACTTTGAACTCAATAGGCAGTGTTTCCGGACGGTTTACACGAAAATATTTTTCTGGCAACACGCCGATAATACGTGTTTTGAGGCCTTTTTCCTTTTCCCCCTTTAAAACACCACGGCAAAAGGCCCCCATAAGGCCCATCGCAGAGCCGCCATATTTTATGATACAGGGTTTTTTGCCAAGCCAATAGCCGAGCTTTTCAGCCTGTGCCATATAAGACGGATCATTACCATTTTGCGCACCACCGAAAAAAGTGAATGTTTTCATGCTGTTCTATGTCCTGAATTATTTGTCTTTTTTAGCTACTCACCATATATTGCTCCCAATGAATGAACAAGTTATTAAAGAGCCTGAAAATATGCGTATTGCTGTGGCCATGTCCGGTGGCGTTGACTCTTCCGTTGTGGCTGCTTTGCTTAAAGAGCAGGGATACGATGTCATTGGCATTACACTTCATTTACATGATGAGGCTAGCGGTGATGCTGCGCCATGCAGCACGGAAAGCAACATTGCAGAGGCTTGTCATCTTGCCGCTACACTTAACTTTCCTCACCATGTAATTGACTCCAGAAGCGCTTTTAATGAAACCGTTGTGACGGATTTCATTAAAAGCTATCTACAGGGAGAAACACCTGTACCTTGTGCAAAATGTAACCGTGAAATAAAATTTGACCTTCTTGTAAAGGCGGCAAAGGAACTGGGGGCACAGGCCCTTGCCACCGGCCATTACGTACAGCGCATCATCAATCCCGATACAAAAATTGCAGAATTGTGGCGCGGCGTTGATCCGGTAAAAGACCAGAGCTGGTTTTTATTTGCTACGCCGCAGGAACAACTTGATTTTTTACGTTTCCCACTCGGCGGTTGGGAAAAAGACGTAACGCGTGAACATGCACAAAGATTCGGCCTGCTGAATGCCGCAAAGCCGGACAGTCAGGGCATTTGCTTTGTCCCTGACGGTGATTATGCTTCTTTTGTTGCCCGGATGCGTCCAGAGGCTATTAAAGCCGGTGACATTACTGATATGTCTGGAAACGTTCTCGGTACACATAGCGGCCTCATCCACTATACAATCGGGCAGCGCAAAGGCCTTGGTATAGGCGGCGGTATTTCAGAAGATAATGAGCCGTTCTACGTTGTCAGACTTGATCCGATCCATAACAGAGTCATTGTGGGCCAGAAAGAAGCTTTGCACGAAAAAAGCATCCGCATAAAAGACTGTAACTGGTATCCGTTTGACTATAAAGAAAAAGAAGAAAAACCCGTACTGGTTAAGATCCGTTCCATGATGGCACCTGTACGTGCCCATCTGATCAAGCAGGACGACAACACGGCTCTGATTATATTCGATGAACCGCAATTCGGCATCGCACCGGGACAAGCGGCCGTCTGTTACGAAGAAAGCCGGGTTCTTGGCGGTGGCTGGATTGCAAAAGGGGGTCTTTCTGAACAAAATTAGCTAAATAAAAAGCGCCCTGTACGTGTCCCTATATCAAGGCAAATCAAGCCAACTTCTGCCGTTATGCTGTGTGTAGCCCATTTCACGGGTTTCACGTGTGACCGGAATCGTATAGTCGTACGCCCCCAAAAGCGTGCTGTCCCGAAGGCGAATTAGACGAAGGCTTACGAAATATTCGCGACTGCCGGGTGTATAGCTACCGGTGAGCAAGACATCACGGCGTGAAAAGTCGTTGCTGTTCTCCGGCCCGTCAAACACAAAATCATCGCCGTCCTGACGCATTTTTATATCATAGCCTAACTGTAAAAGACGGGTGCCGACCTGCTCCAGAATAACAGTATTAAAAGGTACATCACTGCCGGGGTTGCTTTTGTTTTTAAGACGCCCAAGCACAAGGGGCGTACTGGTTGAGATCTTCGCGTTCTGGGACAGCATATCCGCAGCGGCATAGTTCAGATCAGCCAGATTAATCTTTTCATTATAAAAATATCCTAAATCACCAAGACTGGAGGCTGCGAAACCGGCGGCGCACCCCGCCAAGGCGGGCGCACTCAAAAGACCAAGGCACAACAAACAGAAAAAGCGGGAGCCTTTAGACTTATCCGTCTTTTTATTCCAGAGGCTCAACAACAGCATCATGAGGCTCAACCTGATAGGTCATTGGGGAATAAACGGGTGGTGCCTCATGAGGGGGCGTCATAACATCAACCTCATCCTGAACATAAATTTCAACAGGGACAGGTTGAGGTTGTGGCTGTGTTTCACGAGGCAAGATAGCCTGAGGAACACTGGTCTCCTCAAAAACAACGACACTTGGGTCTTGCGTCGACAATGCCTGAGGCTCAGGCGTCAAAAGGACTACCGAAGCAGGTGGTGTCACTTGTGGTGTTGAGGCGACCATTCCAGGGACAGCCATTTCAGGCTCATTCGTTTCTACACAAACCCGGTTCAACATATCATAGTAACCGTCCAGATTAACCAAAGGGGTTTCGATCACTTCATGTTCTACGATTCTGGTTTCTACAGCGGTAAGAGAAAGACGCAAAGCACGGGATGGCGCGATATACATTATGCCTTCATAAGGGGCCTGATCCTCTTCCCATTCCGTTCTTTTTTCATCGTCATAAAGGGGATCGTCTTTTCTTCTGTGTATCAGATCGTTGTAGCTGTGATAGGGCAGTGTGGCTTTTCCTTCACTGGCATGAAAGTGAATCACATAAGGCGCATGCGGATTTGTTGTCAGATACATGCCGTGTGCCTGCAAGGCTTCGCGCAAATAGTGATCAAAGGCAATGTTATAAGGATCCATCCGCTCTTTCGTTTTCAGATAGATCGGGCCGGTGGGTAACACCCTTTTATCAAGAACACGTGACACCATATCCCCAACAGCATAACGCCATGATTCGGTCCTTGCTTTTGTATCCTTCGAATCAAAGGCTATGTCCTCATGCCAATAGTCCGTCCGTGCGGGTGATGACAGTGGCGTATTGTCATGGTAGGTATATCCCTTACCTGTTATATTGGCCCCGGGCGCAAACACGGCTGAATCAATTGTCGGATAGGGCTTTGCGCAACCGCTTAGGCCAATAGCACCAGCAACAAGGAGGGAGAAACTAAAAGAGCGAAGACTAAAAGGTGACATGTCGTTTACCACTTTTTCAAAGGAAAATTAAAAAATATCAGAGGTATCCTAACAGGTCTTTTCGTTCTCGTACAGGGTGTTTGTCCGGCTTTACCCAGCCTTTTTTGATACCATTTTTTCTATACTGTTTGTTGTGCTATGTCCCTCAAAAAGAGATAAAATCTTAACGTCTCCGCCATAAGCGCGCACAATAGAAGCTTCTTTTAGCTCATCCGCTGCATAATCGCCGCCCTTAAAATAAATATCAGGCTTAAGTTGCTCTATCAGAGCACAAGGCGTGTTATCCTCTCCTGCTGTTGTGGCACCGAACAGGACAACCATGTCAACAGCCCCCAGAGCGCCTAAGACATCTGCTCTTGACCGTTCATCATGAACGGGACGTGCAGGCCCTTTTAAAAGTCTGACAGACTGATCATGATTTAAGGCCACAATCAAACGGTCACAATGCGTATGCGCCTCATTCAGGTAGCGAACATGACCGCTATGCAGGATATCAAAACACCCATTCGTAAAACCTATCTTTTTCCCTTGCGCACGCCAGCGGGCAATCTCTTCCATCGCCTTCTTTTCACTGCTTAAGAGAACCTGATTTGTTTTTGAAGGCGACGCGGTAAGTGCGGCAAACAATTCTTCCCGTCTAATAGGGGCTGTCCCTACTTTGGCAACCACAATACCGCCTGCCAGATTGGCCAGATTCGCAGCCTCTATCAGCGAGGCCCCCGTTGCCAAGGCTGTGGCGATAACAGAAATAACCGTATCGCCAGCCCCTGACACGTCATAAACCTCAATCGCATGCGTTTTAAGATGAACTGTATCCTTGCCACGCTGAATAATGCTCATACCATCTTGTGAGCGCGTTGCAACAACGGCCTCTAGTGCTGTTGTGTCAATAAGCCTGTGAGCGGCCTTTTCAATCTCGTCATCACTGACCAGATTGAGACTCTGCGTTGCTTCTGAGAGCTCTTTTCTGTTGGGGGTTATGAGTGTTGCGCCCTTATATTTTGAATAATCAAATCCCCTGGGGTCAACCAGAACCGGGATATTCTTTTCCTTCGCAAGTGTAATTGCGGTCTGCGCGATAGCCTCTGTTATAGCACCTTGCCCGTAGTCTGAAAGGATTACTGCCTGCACAGCCGGTATGGCCTCTTTGATGTTCTTTATCATCTGCGCTTCGGCCTCATCCGGTATAGGGCGGCCATTTTCTTCATCTACCTTCAAAAGATGTTGATTCTGTGCCAGAAAACGGGTTTTTACGGTCGTGCGCCAGTCTTTGAGCGTCAGTGTACCATCATAGGCCAGATGGGCCTCTCCCAGAAGATCCTTGACCGTCTCACCTTGCGAATCATTGCCGACTATACCAATGAAGGATATATTCGCTCCCAGTCCTTGCAGATTTGAGACTGCATTTCCTGCGCCGCCTAACATAAAAGATTTTTTTGTGGCGGTTAGTACAGGCACAGGCCCTTCAGAAGAAATGCGACTCGCATGACCGTAAATAAAGCAATCAAGCATAACATCGCCGATTATGAGCAGATTGGTTTTTTCAAAAAGGCCCAGATGCGCCCGAAGATTCTTTGCCATAAGAGAGTCTAATCCCACTAAAAACCTCCATATTCTATGGTCAACAGGGACAACATAATATTTTTCGTATAAACCATGTTTTTTTTGCACTTTGTTTAGATTTCGTCAACCTTTCTCATGTTTAATATGTATATGCCGGAGATTTAGGTATCCGAAAGGTTTGAAAACCAGCGGAAAATAGCCGGTTTTAAAAAAGTTTTGGGGGAAGTACATTGAGTAAGAATAATGGCATATTAAGAAAAATAAAAGCCTGCCTGGAGCGAAATAAACTAGGTGAGCTGTTGGTTTTGCAGGGGCGAATTACACCGGATCAATTGCGTGAATTATTATTTATGCAAAAACAAACAGGCCAACCACTTGGCCATCTGGCCGTTCAACACGCCTATATCTCGAAAAATGACGTTCGCCACACACTGCTGCGCCAGTTCACAATGCGCTGTTTGGTAGCGGCTTTTACTTTATGCCTGTCCTTTTCAACAGTGGATTTAAAATCTGCTTTTGCTCAAGTTGCAGAGGCACCTGCCATAACAACGACAGATATCATAAAAACATCTGTCGCAACCGAGATAATAGAGCCTTTAAAACAATATCCATCTCTCTTTGATTCTCTCGAAAGACGGTCGTCTGATATTTCTGCCTTCACAAAATGGAAAGGCATGTTCAAACGCTATGAGCTTTCCATGAGAAATATGGAAGATGCCAGAGTCATTAAAACATGGGAAAACGGTTTGCAAAAATTTAAAGGCATGCCTTTGAAATATATGGCTGACAGGGTGAACGACCTTGTAAATCAAAAACCATATGTAACAGACAACAGAAACTGGGGGCGTTCCGATTACTGGGCAACCCCTGTGGAGTTTTTAAAATATGGTGGTGACTGCGAAGATTTTGCGATCGCCAAATATGCCTCATTAAAGGCCCTTGGGGTACCCGAAGAACGGCTTCGGATTGCCATTGTGTATGACAAGCTCAAAAATATTCCGCATGCTATTTTGGTCGTGTACACGGATAATGGTGCGCTTATGCTTGATAATCAGATGAAGAGCGTTCGTGCAACAGACAAAGTGCGCCGCTACCGCCCCATCTTTTCTATCAACCAGCTTGCATGGTGGTTACACAGCGATCCTGCACCAACGATCGTAGCGTCCCGGTAGCCCCGGTAAAGATAAAAAGGGGAGATCAACTCAACTTCGGTACGTGGAGAATATTGGTTGATCCTTCTACACCAAAGGGAACACCGGCTGTAATAACAATACGGTCGCCCTTTTTGCCCATTTTTTCCTGCTTGACCAGATCTTCCGCCAGTTTCGCTGTTTCAGAAAAAGATTTAAGATGCTCAATAATAACAGGATGAACGGCATAGGAAAGGGCAAGTCTTCTTGCAATGGTCATTCTTTCTGTCAGGCATAAAATAGGCACCATAGGTCTTTGACGTGCTGTTCTTAAAGCGGTTGAACCGGAATCCGTAAAATTCACAATACAGGCGGCCCTGATATCCTCTGCCACCTGAACGGATGCCTGAACAATCGCATCATAGAGATTTGTGTCTGTGATTTTGGGGCGGTTCGCGTCGATAATATCGTGATACAGTATATCGCGCTCAACGCGTTCACAGATTCGTACCATAATGGCAACGGACTCTTTCGGGTACTTGCCTGATGCCGTTTCTCCAGACAACATAACAGCATCTGCGCCATCATACACAGCCGTTGCTACATCAGAGGCTTCTGCCCGCGTAGGTGCAGGATTCTCGGTCATTGATTCCAGCATTTGTGTGGCGACAACAACCGGCTTGCCTTTCAGACGTGCCCGGCGAATCACTTTCTTTTGAACAGGCGGCACATCTTCGGGCGGAATTTCCACGCCGAGATCACCCCGCGCCAGCATAATGCCATCGGCCAAATCAATAATATCTTCCAGATGCTCCAGTGCCGAAGGTTTTTCGAGCTTGGCCATAAGGGCGGCACGGCCATCAATAATTTTTTTTGTTTCAATCAGGTCTTCCGGCTTTTGAACAAAGGACTGGGCAATCCAATCAACATCCATATCAAGCGCGGCGGCCAGGTCTTTTCTGTCCTTCGGTGTCAGCGGTGCCAGTGGTAAAACAGAATCTGGGATGTTAAAGCCCTTACGATCCGACAAAACCCGTCCGGCCTGTACTTTTGCAATAAGATAGTCTTTTCCTTTTTCAACAATTTTGAAGCGGACTTTTCCGTCATCAAGCAAAATCCTGACACCTTCTCTCAACGTATTAATCACTTCTGGATGAGGCAGGCAAACACGGGTCTCATCCCCTTTTTCCTCATTAAGATCTAGACGAATTGTCATGTTTTTTTTAAGCGTAATTTCGCCGTTTTTAAACATGCCAATACGCAGTTTGGGCCCTTGAAGATCGGCCAGAATGCCAATGGGTTTCTTAAACTCTTTTTCAAACGCCCGAATGATGCGGACACGTTCGGCATGAGCCTCATGTGTGCCGTGACTAAAATTTAACCGAAAGACATCAACGCCTTTCTCAAGGAGGCTTCGAATCTTCTCTTTTGATTCGGAAGCAGGCCCTAAAGTCGCGATAATCTTTGTCTTGCGGCCTTTGTTACAGGAACCGCAAATTACTTTTACTGGTTTTTCCGATGTCATAAAACGCTCTTTTTTTAGAAAAATAATCCTGAAGGTCTAGAGTATTAACACATACTCCTGATCCCCTCAAGAGAGGGAATGGTTTTCTAAAAAAATTGAATTTTTATAACAATAAAGTAGAAGAAACAGGTGCTTTTTTTAAAAAATCATATTGGCACGATCATACGATATATAGTATGTTAGATACCTTGAAACCGCAAGGGATTGTGTTTCTGTCTATCTCTTCGGCTTAAAATTATCGCGCATTTTCTATGCATTAATATTCGAAAAGTTTTTTATAAGGAGCCTGCAGGTGATGTTTGACGTCGCGCAAATGGAAAGAGGGAATCGTGTTCAAATTGACAGAGGACGCGATGCGTATTTAACAAATTTTGGCAAAGCGACCTTAACAGACCGCTATCTTATGCCGGAGGAATCCTATCAGGACTTATTTGCGCGCGTTGCCATGTATTATGGCGATGACAGTCGCCATGCGCAGCGTTTATATGATTACATGTCAAAACTCTGGTTTATGCCAGCCACGCCTGTGTTGTCAAACGGCGGCACAAGTCGTGGTTTGCCGATTTCGTGTTTTCTGAACGAATGCGGTGATTCGCTGGAGGATATCGTGGAGCTCTGGAACGAAAATGTGTGGCTGGCTTCTCTGGGCGGTGGTATTGGCTCTTACTGGGGCAATGTACGCTCTATCGGTGAAGCCGTTGGCCGTAACGGTAAAACATCGGGGATTATCCCTTTTATTCGTGTTATGGATTCGCTGACGCTGGCTATTTCCCAAGGCTCTCTGCGCCGTGGATCTGCTGCGATTTATCTGCCTATATGGCATCCGGAAATAGAAGAGTTTATCGAGATACGCCGCCCAACAGGTGGCGATCCAAACCGTAAAGCCTTAAATCTGCATCACGGTGTTTTAATCCCGGATGCCTTTATGCATGCGGTTGAAAAAAATGAGGACTGGGCACTGCGTTCTCCCAAAGACAACTCGGTCGTTGATACGGTTCGGGCGCGTGACTTGTGGATCAGGCTTTTAACCGCCCGCATTGAAACGGGCGAGCCTTATATCGTCTTTATTGATCATGTGAACAAAGCGCTCCCTGCGCACCATAAAATGGCCGGCCTGTCTGTTAAAATGTCAAATTTATGCTCGGAAATCACGCTGCCAACAGGTGTAGATCATTTGGGCAATAACCGCACAGCCGTGTGCTGTCTCTCTTCGCTTAATCTTGAGACATACGAAGAATGGGCGGATAATCCGCGCATTGTTGAAGATATCATGCGGTTCCTCGACAATGTTTTAAGTGACTTTATCAAAAAAGCACCGGATTCTATGGCGCGCGCTAAATATGCTGCAATGCGGGAACGCTCTGTCGGTCTCGGCGTCATGGGCTTTCATTCTTTCCTGCAATCAAAAATGATTCCCATGGAAAGCGTCATGGCAAAAGTCTGGAACACACGTATTTTTCAGCAAATCAAAGAACAGGCTGATGCGGTGTCCCAAAAACTGGCAAAAGAGCGTGGGGCTTGCCCTGATGCGGCTGATTACGGTATAGAAGAGCGTTTTTCACACAAGATGGCTATTGCGCCGACGGCTTCTATTTCTATTATATGCGGCGGGGCCTCTCCCGGAATCGAAACCATTGCGGCCAATGCCTACACGCACAAAACATTGTCTGGATCTTTCCCCGTGCGCAACAAATATCTTGAGCGATTGCTGCAGCAAAAAGGAAAAAATGACGATGATACATGGTCTTCTATTTTTACGAATGAAGGCTCTGTACAGCATCTTGACTACCTCACACAAAATGAAAAAGATACATTCAAAACAGCGTTTGAAATAGATCAGCGCTGGATGATCGAACACGCAGCAGACCGCACGCCTTATGTTTGTCAGGCGCAAAGCATGAATGTTTTTCTGCCCGGTAATGTGCACAAAAAAGAACTGCACAACGTGCATTGGGAAGCATGGGAAAAAGGCGTTAAATCTCTTTACTATTGTCGCTCCAAATCCATTCAGCGCGCCGAAAGCCACGCCAGTTGGCAACGTGCTCAAGGTGCCTCACCACAAGGCGGCGAACACCAACCGGAACTTGGCGATAATCAGTATGAAGAATGCTTGTCCTGTCAGTAGACAGGCTACTAAAGATTACCGGTAAAACAGGCTGCTTGTCTGTCCTGTTATGGCTCTGATGCGTCTGCGTTCTTCGTCTGTAAAGCCACTCTCATAGTAATTTGGCGCCCTTATACCATCAACGATGGGGAACAGTTTTTCATCGCCCAGATCAAAATTGACCATTCTTAAGACACGGCGCAATACCGCCGATGGGTTTTCGCACAAATCTTCGTAACGAAGAACGATGAGATTATTTTTCAAAGCAGGGTCTTCTATCAAATGGTCATAGACATAGCGGTAAAGATGATTCCACAAATGCGCGTAACCAGAAATATCATCTCCGCTCTTCCAGCATTGGCTGATTTCATGCGTTATATCAGAGTCTCCGATATTTATGGAACGGCGGCCGGCCCCTAAATCAAAATATTTGATACGGCGCACATACTGCGCCATGCGCGGGTTCTTTCTTTCCCACTTTAGAAAAAGCCGATGTTGCTTTATCATCGATGCAATCTGTGGGCCCGGATGTCTGATAACAACGACGAAGCAGGCGTCGGGGAAAATCCTGTTTAAATATTTGATGCGCATCAAAGCATAATTATTTTTGGAAGCGTAACGATTTTTACGTTGAGCGAGCAGCATTTTTTGAATGTTATCCTTGTAGTAACGCTCAAAATCTGGATTGACCGTATCGCTCCTTAGCCGATTGTCTTTTGCTGGATTATGAAGATTGTCAAAGAAGGGTGTCCACAGCATTTCCTCCAGAGTCTCCGGGCTTTCCGAGGTGATGTTCAAGCCGTCATCTCCGGCTCTTTCTATCGGGATACGATCTCTGCCTGTGGGGACCGAAATAAATCTGTTCCACATAATCGGCGTATCAACAAAAGGATAATCCTTATTCCTGTGTATGGCAAAAGCCTCCGTTTTGTACACGCCCTCAAGCAAGGCGCTGGAGCCCGAACGGGCGGCACCGCAAATAAAAAGGGGTCTCTGGATAGGACGCTTTTCAAAATTGCTTCTATTCCATGTACTCTCAAGCTTACCGGCTTGCACAAACAAAGGCCGCAGCGCATCAACAAGCGTTCCATACATATGGGTGTGCGTAGGAAGAGAAAGAAGAACGGGGTTCTTTGGTCGGGGCTTCTTTTGAGTTGGCAGAGGCTCATGAAGGGCAGATTTTTCTTTTGTCACTGGAAGACCTTTCTTTTAACTTGCTGGAAGTATAAATCAAATATGTGGATGAATAAAGAATTTGCACTGTCCGAAGACGAAGAACGCTCTAGATTTGTAGGGACTATAGTTTTTTAAAAGGAGTATGGCCTCATGACCTCTGCTGTTTGCGCTGTTGAAGAAATAACAGAAGATGTAACAAAATCTGATTGCAAATTGTTGCAGGAACGGCATGTTTACAAGCCCTTCCTATACCCTTGGTGTTATGAAGCCTGGCTAACGCAGCAACGTCTTCACTGGTTGCCGGAAGAAGTGCCGCTGGCGGAAGATGTACGGGACTGGAAACAAAAATTATCGCCGGCTGAAAAAAATCTGATGACGCAGATTTTTCGTTTTTTTACGCAGGCTGATGTCGAGGTCAATAACTGCTACATGAAACATTACGCCCGCGTCTTCGGTCCTGTAGAGGTGCAAATGATGCTGGCCGCCTTTTCAAATATTGAAACCATTCATATTGCAGCTTATGCGCATCTGTTGGATACGATCGGTATGCCTGAAACAGAATATCAGGCCTTTCTGAAATATCAGGAAATGAAAGACAAGTATGATTACATGCAAAATGCCTCTATGGCTACCCGCCGCGATATTGCAAAGACAATGGCTCTATTTGGTGGGTTTACAGAGGGCATACAGCTTTTCGCTTCTTTTGCTATTCTGATGAACTTTCCACGCTTTAATAAAATGAAGGGTATGGGACAAATTGTAACATGGTCCGTCCGCGATGAAACATTGCATTGCTTGTCTGTTATGCGCCTGTTTAACACATTTGTTCAGGAGAACCCTGATATCTGGGATGATGCGCTGAAAGATGAAATTACACAATCCTGCCGCGATATTATCAAGATTGAGGATAGCTTTATCGACCTCGCTTTTGAGATGGGCGGTGTTGAAGGACTGACAGCACAGGAGATCAAAGACTACATCCGCTGGATCGGAGATCGCCGTTTGCAGCAACTCTCACTGGAGCCGATCTTTAATATTGAAAAAAATCCCCTGCCGTGGATGGATGAAATGCTCAATGGTGCAGAACACGCTAATTTCTTTGAAAACCGCTCTACAGAATACTCCAGAGCTGCAACAGAAGGCACTTGGGAAGATGTTTTTGCTGATGAAATTTTCGAAGCCAGTGCCAAAAACGTATAATCGTGGAAAAACATCTTCAATTTCCGATGGAAATGGCGCGCCCGTTCGAACCTTGTTCGAACTATTGTTTAAAAGACAGGGCGACCATTCCCAAAGGAATGGCGCGCCTGAAGGGATTCGAACCCCTGGCCTCTGCCTCCGGAGGGCAGCGCTCTATCCACTGAGCTACAGGCGCGTGGCTTTCCTTAAACCACGAACGTTCTCTTTTTTCAATTGATTTTTAAGGAAAGCGCAGGAATCACTTTAAAAAAGTAAAGATAGCACCTTTGACTTTCTAAAGCGATCCCCGCACTTATAGCCCCCCGAATCGGTGGTACGGGGGGGATAAACTATGCTACACTTTCAACCCAGGTGGTGAGCTGATCTTTAGACATGCCGCCAACGCGTGTGTCAACGACCTGACCATCCTTGAAGATCATAAAGGTCGGGATGCCGCGTACACCGTATTGGGTCGGAGAATTCGGGCTATCCTCAATGTTTACCTTTGTCACTTTTACTTTTCCGGCAAGTTCTTCTGCCAGTTCATCAATAAGCGGAGACATCGCTTGGCAAGGGCCGCACCATTCTGCCCAGAAATCAACGACAACGGGGCCGTCTGCTTTCAAAACCTCTTCTTCAAAACTATCATCTGTAACTTTAATGCTCGACATTTGTTATCCTTCAATACTTATAAACGTGGGAACCAGAAGTTTATTATGGTGCCCTAATGGAAAATATCAAGGCATAATGCAGCTTAATTTCAAACATTTACAGGCATTAATCTGGCATCATCCGTCCAGATCAAGGCGCATGAGACATCCCGGCCCGGATATATTTTACTGATCAGTTCTTTATAGAGACGCATCTGGTGTACGTATGTCTCGGGGATATTTTTGGCCTCTTTGGGCGAGGGTCTGTTTGTTTTATAATCGACAATAAGAATCTTATCGTCCTTAATCAGAAGGCGGTCGATTTGACCACTCACAAGCTGATTCTTGTGTAAGAGCCCGGTAATGGGTACCTCTGCCATGGAACCCGGTCCGAAAATATCTGAGAAATCGGGATCATTCAGAATCTTAAGTGTCTCTGACACGATACTGCCCTGTTGTACCTGTGAAAGCCTGTACGTGTCTTTGGATACAAAAAATCGTGCGGACTCTTCCCATTGATGGGCCGGAAGATCAGGTAAAAGCTGTAACAGCTTATGCGTAATATTACCCCGTTTAAAGCGGTTGTTATTTTCTTTATCAAGGGGGGAGGCAAAAGCGGGTTCAGCGATGGAGGGCTTGGAAGGGACAAGGGGCATCGGCGGATCAGGTTCAATCGGGCAGGGCGTCATGGCCCAGCCAGGCAGTGAGACCGTTTCTTTTTCCGCCGCTGGTTTTTCTTTTGCTGGTTTTTCTTTTGCTGGTTTTTCTTTTATAGTGTTTTTTGGGACAGATTCACTGACCTGTTCTCTTTGATAGCGGTAGAGTGCGCCATCCTGTTCACCCAGCTCTTCCATGGCGTTTTTGATGGAAAAGAACCAGCTTTCCTTATCCGGTTCATTTTTGCCTTTGCAGCCGCAGATATAAAGCCGGTCTTCTGCGCGGGTAAGGGCAACGTAAAGCTGTCTGCGGTATTCCTGTTTCAGGTCTTTTTGGGACCGGTGCAGATGTTCCTTGTAAAAAGAAGAGGCATCCGCAGAGCGCGGGGACCATATAGGGGTATCAAGCTTTGTTTTGTGAGGCCAAAGAAAGCGTTCACTCTTCATCGCACCGGGTGACATGATGGTGTCTGGCAGAAAGACGATAGGGGCTTCCAGACCTTTTGCGCCGTGGATGGTCATAATTCTGACCTGCTGTGATTTTTCCTCTATCTGACGCTTTATTTCCTCACTGCTGTGTTCCATCCAGTGCAGGAATCCTTCCAGCGTGGGGATATTGTCCTGCTCAAAGATGAGAATTTCGTTCAAAAAAGCTTCCAGAGGATCAAGAACATCCTCGCCGAGCCTTTTTATAAAAGCGCGTAAAGCACTTGTGTTTTTACTGCCGGCCGGGCAGGACATATTTAAAACGGTGTTATAAAATTCAAAAGGCCTAAGGGTTCTGGAGCGGTTTATGAGGGCGCTGATATAATGTGCAATAGCGTCTAAATCTTTTCGTTCGCGCAGTGCTTTCCACAAAGACCCTTTACGATCTACAGCGACTTCATAGAGGGTCTCTTCACTCATATCAATCAACGGTGATTTCAGGAAACAGGCCAGAGAAAGATCATCTTCTGTTAAACGGCAAAACTTCCCAAGGGCGAGCAGATCAAGAATTTCAATCCGTTCCTTTAACACCATTCGGTCAACGCCACTGACCGGGATATTGTGATGTTTAAGGGCGCGGACAATCGGATTAACAAGCTTTGTTCGTGTACGCAGAAGAATCATAATGTCTCCGGCGTGAATAGGCCTGTCTTTGGACGGCAGGTACTCTTGTCTATCAAGCCAGCCTTTGATTTTCAGGGCCATGTCCTGTGCCATATGCTCAATGGCTGTTTTTCTGTTAACAGGGGATACGGGGAGTTTCCAGCCAGAATTAGCGCTCTTTTCTTCTTCTTCTTCTTCTCTTTCATAAAGTGGCCATAATTCAACAAGACCGGCCTGTCCGGTTCTGAATGATTCGTGAGACAGGCACTGATCTTTTGGCAGTGCGAGGCTTGCCCGTTCTTCTTCTGCGGCAAAGACCTGATCGACAAGATTAAGGACCGCATCACATGATCTGAAGGAGACAAAGAGATCAATATCTTTCCATGTCCTGTGGGCATTTGTTATGCGCGTCCTGAAATGATCCCGCATTCTTTGAAAAGAATCAGGATCGGCCCGCTGAAAAGAGTAGATAGATTGTTTCTCATCGCCAACAACAAAAACAGTGCGGGTTATGTCTTCGGCCTGTCCTTGTCCTGAAAAAAAGTCAGATGACAGCCGATCAATAATTTCCCATTGTTCCGGGTTTGTGTCTTGCGCCTCATCAAGCAGGATATGATCGAGGCCGCCATCCAGTTTGAAGAGTACCCAGGCATTTTGTCCTTCTTTTTGCAAAAGGTCCAACGTGGACAAAATAAGATCATCGTAATCCAGGAGATTAAGGGCTGTTTTCTTTTTCTGGTATTCTTTGAGAATAGAGGTGCCGAGTAAAACAAGATCTCTTGTTAAGTGCGTTTCATGCAGTTTTTTTAGAGTCTCTTTTGCTTGTTTTAGACGGTCCGCCTCTTCTAGCCAAACAGGTTCACAGGCGGGGTCAAAATTAACAATTTTTTGGGTCAGTTTTCTGGGTGTTTCTTTCTGCGTTAAAATATCACTGTAATATTTTTCAAATAAATCAATACGTTGGCCTTCTTCTGCGTCAAGCCAAACTTGAAGCGATACGGACCGTCCCTGGTCCGTTTTTGTGCCCTGTGCCATGGCGGTGCATATCTGCCGCATGCCTTTTTCGTTAAAGGATTTTGTATGGCAGATCTCTTTCATAAATTCTCTTGGATCTGTACAAACAGGACAGGAAAAGGCATCGCAAAGGCCTTCAAAAAGGGATGACGGATCAGGGTAACGCCTGCTGAGGCGAGAAAGTTGTAATCTTTCTTTTAGAACGATTTTTAAGAGCTCTGTCAGTTGATCCTCGTTTTGCTCGGTTGCGATATTGGTGAGGACTTTGTTGTCTGTCTCTTTCGACGTTTTAAGAACCTGATCTCTGGCTTGTGTTAAAAATTGGGTTGCTTCCCGTTCATCAATAACCTTAAAATTGGGCGTAAGGCCTGATTCAAGTGGGAAACGCCCCAAAACAGACTGGCAGAAGGCATGAATCGTCATGATTTTTAACCCGCCTGGCGTATCAATGACTTGTGTAAAAAGTGTTCTGGCGACCTCTATCTGTTCTTGTGTTGGCGGTTTGCCAAGGAGCTTTTCCTCCATTTCTTTGATCAGGGCGTCATCGTCCATAATAGCCCAGGCCGCGAGCCGTTCATTTATACGGATCGCCATTTCAGCCGCTGCTGCTTTTGTGAAAGTGATACATAAAATTCTGTGAGGTGGCGTGGCTTTTCTGTCAATGTCAGGCAAAAGTAGACGCAAGACACGGTCGGTCAGCACTTTTGTTTTACCTGTGCCGGCTGAGGCACTCACCCAGACAGAGGCAGAAGGGTCAGAAGCACTTCTTTGAGGGATATTGGGGTCCGATTCTCTTTGTTCTTTGCTGCGTGGCTGTATCATGAGGCCTCGCCTTCATTTTCCCATTCACTGTAACGGGCCAGATGATCATAATCCCTGTAAGCGGCGTTTGGTGCATAGTCCGGGTCAGGTAAACTAAAATAGGGCGTTGCAGGAGAATCAAAAACCTCGACAAGCTTTATAAAGCCTTGTTCTGTTTCTTGTATAAGGGTGTCAATGTCTATCTTGTTACGCCCGCCAGCCATATCGGCCTCTTCACCCGGCACCGCGCCACCCGAGATTTTCCAGTGTCCGAGATAGGATATCTCCGTTGCGGAACAATGTTTCTCTACCGCCCCTTTTTGTATAAGCATGGCCGTCAACGGTATTTGAGGGGCATAACCCTTTTGAATAAGCGGTTTTGAGGGCGGCGTTCCTGTTTTATAGTCAATAAGAGCGGCTTTGCCCTGTTCATCCAGATCAAGGCGGTCCATGCGGGCTTTAAGTGTAAAAGACCCTGAGGGAGTCTTGATATCCATGGGTTTTTCGGCCTGTATCTCAACCGCACAGGGGGAAAAGCCCCGTGTCCGCCATTGTTGTTCATGCTCAATGAACCATGTGAGGGCACGCGCTATACGTGGCCACCAGAAAGCCTGCAGTTTTTCCGAGCGTATATGCTCTGACAACTTCTTTTGTCCCAGCTCTAATATATGGTCCAGCGCATCTTCCGGCAGTCTTGACGGGTATGCTTTTATAAAGGCCTCAAGAATTTCATGGATGAGTGTGCCGCGTTCAGCCGGTCCTTCTTCTTCATCAAGGGATGCCAGCTTTTTTAAACGCAGGATTTTCTTCGCATAGAGCGCATAAGGGTCTCTCATCCAGCGTTCTATGTCTGTGACATAGAGTGTTTTTGGTCTTTTCTCAACAGGTGGTGTCGGGGCTGGCCGTTTGCAGGGGATCGGCGCTTTTCCTGTTTTATCAATGAGTTGTGCCCATTGCCCATGGTTCGTGTTTTCCAGCAACGATAAACTTTTTCCATGGGCCTGAAGCACGGTATCAAAACGCGATAACCAGCGGGAAGGTACAGTCGGGGCCCCGCCTATCTGTGCCGAACGGGTCATGTACACTTTGGCGGCGCAGAAGCTTTGCGCAAAGTCATGGGCGGACAAGCCTACACTGCGTTCAGGGCTGGGCAGACCGAAATCCTTGCGCATAGGACGTGACATCCAGGGATCGGCTCCGGGATCAGGTGGCCAGGTGCCTTCGTTCAAGCCTGAGAGAATTAGTATATCAGCATGAACCATACGGGCCTCAAGCTGCCCCAGAATGGATAAACGTGGATGTGTTCCATGTTTTGGACGCACTGTAACTGTCTTTAGAAGTTGCCCCAGAATGTCATTATAGGTGTGAAGGGTCATCTCTCCCAAAGTGTGTGCATGCTCCCTCAACTCGGATAAAAACCGGGACATCGCTTCGCCGTCGTCACCGGTCCATAGTGTGTCTGCGCCGTCGCATGATGGATCAGTTGCAAGCTGCTCGCACATCTCAATGTGTAAGTTAAGATGCGTATCGAAACTCTGCGTCCTGTTAAGCGATTTCTGGTGCGGTTTCAGGATTGCGTCAATTTGATCCAGAAATGCACCTATGCCCGGAACCCGTTCTTCTACTAGGGGTTCATGCGGGTCATCCGGTATAAAACGGCGATAAACAGGGTCTCTTATGACCCTGGATTCAAAAAATTCTATTATGTTTCTGAAACGTTCCGAATTTATCCACAGGGAGAGGAAGGGGTGTTTCAAAAGTTCTAAAAAAGAGGATGAGAAAGGGTCATGAAGCATGGCATCCAATGTCAATCTGAACCAGATACCAATGGATGTTTCGTTTAACGTTTTGCCTCCACTGTCATCAAGTCTGATCCCCCATCTTTCACAAGTGGCACTGACATGCCTGGCCAGATTTCGATCGGGTGTGACAAGTGCGACTGTCTTTTCCGGTTCTTCCAGGGCCTCTCTCATAATTAGAGTTATGGCAAGAGCTTCTTCCTTGAGACTCTTGCATGTTAAAAGATGAATGTTCGAAAGAGTCTCATCCAACGCGTCGATTGGTTTTTGGGAAAATGTTTTCCAAATCTTTGTCGTTTTTGCCGGGCGCATAATTTCGGAAATTAATGGCACCTTTGACGGCACTTTCAATGAGGAAGGAGTATGAGGCCATTCTTTCACCTCTTCCCTTTCAACCTCCATAGCAGCCAGCAGATTTTTTAGTGTGGCTTGCGGATGTGTATCATCGAGTGCGTGCCAGCTTGTATCATCCATATACTGGTCAAGCCCCGGCAGAATAACAGAGCCTTTTGGCATACGGGCAATGGTGTCAAGCAATTTTGCCGTGGAAGGGATAGAACCGGTTGATCCGGCGGCAATCACAGGGTAGGGCGGCGGCTGGCTCGACCAAAGGGCTGCGAGATTCTGTATAAGACGGTTTCTGTAGTCTGCCGCTTCAATAACGCCTTCCTCTTCCAGAATTTTTGGCCAGGCTTCACTTAAAATTTTCAAAAAGTCGAGTGTGATTTGCCAGTGCGCTGCAAAATCTTCCGGCACCAGCCCGGACAGAGCTGAAAGAGAAAGATTTTCCGTGTAGATCTGATCCATTAACTGTCCCAAAGCCTTGGCAAGGGCAATGGCTTGCTCCGGGTGATCTGTATAGCCGGGGAGGGCCTGAATGGTTCGCGCAAGGAGTAATTGGCGTCTTAAGGGCGGCATCACAGGTGGAAGCTGGTTGAGTGCCTGCGCCAGACCATAGCCGTTTATTTGAAGGTCGAGTTCATCGGCATCAATGTCACCAATAGGCTGCATAACAGGGAGCAAAAGTGGTTTTCCCTTGCTTAAGCGCAAAAAGGTGTCACGCAAAGCCCGGCACGCCCGTCTTGTGGGTAGCAGAATACGATAATGGGATAAGTCTTCGGGGGTCTCGCGTGTTTGGTCAAAGAGCTGAGAGGCTAGCGTATCAAGGAAAGGGGCAGAGGGAGGGATTGAAAAAAGGGTCACGTTACAGCCCCCCTTTCTACATTCAAGAGCTCTTCAGGGGTGCTGATATGATGCCAGTCACCTTTATGTGGCAGTCCAAATAAACGCCCTTCTTTTTCCGCCCGATCTATCATCAGCATAAACGAAAAAGCATCGTCTGGTGTGTCGTTAAAAATTGAAGATTTGCACAGACGTACACCTGTAAACATATAGTTACCGCTTCTGTCCTTTTGCCTGACCGCCCGGCCTGTCTCATCAATAATATAATCACCGACCCCTTTTGTCAGGATCATGCTCTTTGTGTCCTGAAGCAGCAGCAGGATATCCATTTTTTTAGGGTCCCAGGCCTTTGATAACTGGATAAGCGCGTCTTCGGTATTTGTATTTTGCCAGTAGGCATCTCCGTTAATGACATAGAACGGGTCTGTCTTTATCGTGGATAGGGCTTTTTTAACGCCACCGCCCGTATCCAGCAGTTTCTCTTCAAAAGACAGCGTGAGTCCCGGTTGCTCTTTTAAATGCGCTTCTAAAATATCAGCCATGTAATGGAGATTAACGGTGATGTCCTTTGTACCAATACCCCGTAGCCGGTCCAGTGTATGGTCGATCACAGGCCTGCCGTGAACAGGCACCATGGGTTTAGGCTTATGATCCGTATAGGGACGTAACCGGGTTCCCATCCCGGCAGCCAGAATAAAAGCACTATAGGCCATCATCAGAACTTAAATGACAAAAGAAGAGCGGGACGCCCTAATGAGAGATTGTGATTCGTCTTATACCATCAGACCCTTTTTCAGGGCTGATTTCAATCTCCCACACATGTCCGGGGGGCAGGTTATCCCGTAAAAAATCAAGGCGATTCGGCCATTCGATAAGAAGAATGCCCTCAGATAAGGCCTCTTCCCACCCGAGTTCATAAAGTTCTTCTGTATCTTCAATACGATAGAGGTCAAAATGGTAAAGTGGTCCCTTGTCTTTGGTATCATAGAGCTGAACAAGGGTAAATGTAGGGCTTGGCACCTCCAAAGCGGGATTGGCACATAGTGCGCGAATAAGTGCCCGCGCAAACACACTTTTCCCAGCCCCCAATGGCCCTTCAAGGAGCAGGATATCGCCGCCCTCGATCTTGTCTGCGAGTGTCTCGGCGATAGAAATAGTTTCTTTTTCACTGTACGATATACTGTCCATAGAGGTATAAAAACGTTATGAGCAATTTTTTCAAGAGCGATGTTGTAATTATTGGTGCAGGCCCGGCAGGGCTTTTCTCTGTTTTTCAGTGTGGCATGCAGAATTTAAGCTGTCATGTCTTTGATTCGCTTGAAGATATAGGCGGACAATGTACAGCCCTTTACCCCGAAAAGCCGATATATGATATTCCGGGCTTTCCGGTTGTCAAGGCATCCGACCTTATTTTGGGACTGGAAGAGCAGGTTAGAAAGTTTAAGCCCACCTATCATTTATCCCAAAAGGTAACAGAATTCAGGCGGCATGATAAAGGCCGGTTTCTTGTCATCGGCGATAAGGGTGTTCAGGTTGATTGTGCGGCGATTATTATCGCCGCTGGTGGTGGCTCTTTTGGACCTAACAAGCCGCCACTGGATAATATTGAAGCGTTTGAAGGGCGTTCCGTTTTTTATGCGTGCCGTGACCCTCAGATATTTGCCGGTAAAAATGTGGTTATCGCTGGCGGTGGGGACAGTGCTGTGGACTGGGCTTGTGTGCTGGCTGACATTGCCAAAAGTGTGAAAATCGTTCACCGCCGCTCCAAATTCCGTGCGGCCTCTCATGCTGTAGAACAACTGGAACATCTTATTGAAACAAAAAAAATAGAAACCGTTATTCCTTATCAGCTCTTATCTTTAGAAGGAGAAGCGGGTGTACTCTCTTCTGTACGTGTGGTGGATCTGGACGGAGAAGAAAAAGATTTGGAAGCGGATGCGCTTTTATCCTTCTTTGGCCTGGCCATGGATACCGGCCCATTAGAAGACTGGGGGCTGAAAATGGATGATCATCATGTACTGGTCGAACCCACGACCTGCGCAACGAGCTTGCCGGGTATTTATGCCGTTGGTGATATAGCGACCTATATGAATAAACAAAAGCTCATTTTAAGTGGTTTTGCTGAAGCGGCACAGGCGGCGCAGGATATTCACCGTTTTCTACATCCTGAAGAAGATCTCCACTTTGAGTATTCAACCACGCGCTTTGCTTAAAAGGAAAAGAAGATGAAAAAATATATTCCAGTGATGCTCTCATGTTTTTTGGCTCTTTCCTTGTGGCCGGTCACCGGTCTGGCTCAGGAGCGAGAACCGCTGATTACGGAAGAAAGCTACTGTATGATTCTGCATAATGATACAGGCTATACGCTGTATGGCTCCATCGGGACAGATTACTATGTTGGCCCGGACGGACAAAAAGCACGACATGTATCAAACATCAAGCTCGGCAAAGATGAACGTCAACAAGTCTGCTCGAACGGCCCCTTTTATGAGGGCTATAAGCTCGAACTTACTATACGTACACTCTTCCCGGTTTTTTCCTGTAAAACAGCCCTTGGTGGTGAGGTTCGGATTTACATGCAGGAAAAAGAGGACGGTTTCGGCAAAAACTATTTCGCTGATTGTTTGTAGAAGAAAGCTACCGTCCAACCCAGTGGAGAACGCGGTTCTCTAGCAAAAGGTACCTTAATATCTGCAATAATTAATTCTTCCCGGCATGGGGGAGAGTACAATAACACGGTCCCCCAGATATACGGCTTCATCACTATCGTGAGACACAAAAACCGTTGCCTGACAAATTATAATGAGCTGCTTTCTCCTTTTTTGATCTTTAAGGAGAAATCATCCAATACCGTTACAAACGTTTTATCCGGTTTGCAAAAGCGTTTTGATAAACTGCGTGCTTCTATGAGGAGCATAGTCGGGAGCGTAACAGTTAAACTATAGCAAACTCAAGCTCTTTAAAAACGCCAGATGTTAGGCTGCTTTTGTGCCAGATTGTTTTGATTCCGAGCTGTTCTGCTCTGCCGTAAGGTTAAGTTCAAGCGTTTCCGTTACCGGGTTACGTGCTCTTATAATACCTTCGATAAATAAAACATCTGAATCGCGCTTGTTGTAGAGCTTAATGAGATCTTTTAGCATTATGGCGTAGACAGTTTCTTCTTCGCCAGCAGCCATAAGTCCTTTTAGTTCTTCAACAGCATCTTCGCACTCTTCGATAAGTTCTTCGCTATCGTAGTAGTTCAGAAATGCATGAAGATCTGCCACGCTTATTTGCTCTAATATATCTTTTGGTGTTTTGTGTGCCTCACCAATGGTTACATGAACATCCTGTCCGTCGGCATCTTTTCCGAGGCACATGGATATTTCTGGTACAAGCGTGCCAGGTTTGTAAGAATCGGTAGTAGGCTCATCGGTCAGATGGCCAAGGCTTGCTCTGATAAAATCAGCACCATGACGATCCCACTGATCAAACTGAGGACCCAAACCACACATGTGAAACCAGGTTTTGATCATAGCCTTCTCCTATTATTTAAATGATATTCCAGATAAGTTACGCATTATACATAAAAATGTACTTTTGGTCAATCCATTAGTCGAGTTTACTACTTAATTAGGATTAAAACCAAAACAAAATCAAAAACTCTCATTCGTAGTAACCGTTTTTTGAAAAAAGACAGTACCGTTCTGAACAAGATGGCTGTCTTTGTTTTTTTTCAAGCGATGGCTTTAACGGCTGGATTTACAGCAAAGAGAGGCTGATTTCTACTTCTTCCTGAATTTGTCGAGAGAAACGACTTCACCTGTTTTCTCATCGTCTCTTTTGCTTTTCTCTTTATCTTTTTTGCTGTCGGAATCGTCGTCTGGATCAAAGTCTCCGCCTTCTTCAAACTCCCCTAGCGGTTGGAACTGCAGGGCGAAGTTAACAGAAGGGTCGGCAAAAATGCTTATGGCGGACAAAGGAATAACAAGATTCTCAGGAATATTATTAAAGGAGAGCGTGACGCTCATTTTATCGTTATCAACGGCAAGATCATGAAATTGATATTGCAGGACGACAGTCATTTCTCCCGGATAGCGTTCCTTAAGATAATCAGGAATTTTTACGCCCGGATAGTCTGTCATAAAGGTGATATAAAAGCGATGCTCACCCGGCAGGCCCCCCCGGTCTATAATTTCTTTAAGTGCCTGGCGCACAACGCCGCGCAGGGCATTTTCTACCATCTTGTCATAGCGAAGCGTATTGTCGTCCATATCATCCATAAGTCAGCTCAAATGTCATCCGAATCAAGTTTTATGAATCACGAGAGTATCTCTCTCTTTCCTATCCTTCAAGAGCCAGAACAAAGAATCCATAGCTTTATAAGGGGAAAAGTTCTTTTTGATTTTTGCCTTAGACCCCAAGGTGTTCTGTATTATGGTTTTACAGATATAGCCCTGCGCTTGTATGCTTTGATTTTATTCTGGAGCAGATTTTGCTTTGTAAAATCATTTTCCCGTTTCATAAGATATTCAGTCATGCGGTAGTAGGATAGGGGATCGTGTGCCGTGTACGGCCAGCCTAGTCCTTCTAACAGCAGATCGAGGGCTTTTCTTTGCTCTCCTTTTGCCATATAGAGTGCGGCGAGTCGTTCTCTTGAGGGAAGGTGAAGTTGGTCGAGTTTCAGGGCGGTGTTAAGAAGTGCTGCTTGTGAGGGTGCTGTTTCAGGGATAACCGAGGGCGCAACCATATCATAGAGCTGTGCCCTGTGATAAAAAATGGCAGCGGACCGGGGATTTGTCCGGTAGGCTTTATCCAGTAGTGTTGTGATCTGATGATACAGTTTTTTTTGTTCCGGTATGGGCAGTGTCTGCCCCTTTGTTTCAAGAATGCCCATGGGAATGGAGGCGGCGAGTGTGTACGTCTTGCTGTTTAGGCCAAATGCCCTCTTGTCTGCGGTTTCTACGGCTGTGGCGAAGGTCTTCATGTCTCCTTCGGATAGAGCTGTACGTGCTTTCTTGATATAAAAATCACTGTTTAATGCTGAGCCTAAAAGGGTGAGCAGGCAAAGGGTGGGCAAAAGGAAACATAGCCAGCCATTTGGGATTGTCATCCAACCTGGCTTGCTGAGTGTGATGGTTCTTTCATTTAACAGTGCGGCACTCGTTACAAACCAAAGGGCCAGCAAAAAGCCCATAACACAAAGGACAGAGACAACATGGAAATTAAAAGAAATCGTTGAATGAACAATTAAAACGCTTAATGCACAAAACGGAATGATAAGCTGAATACGGTCTGCAGAGTCTTTTTCTGTGCAGTTTAACGCTCTGAACGTACGGATAATGGACCAAAGGACAAAAACACAGAACAGGATAGGGGCAACAATGCCCATTTCAGCCCAGAACTGAAGAACATCATTATGTGCCATAAAGCCAGCGGTGCTGTCTTCCAAGGGGCGGTAGGCCGGATAATACAAAAAGAATGTGCCTATACCTGTGCCTGTCCAGAGATGATCTTTAATCATGTCAAGGGTGGCCGACCAGATTTGCAAACGCTCTGCGTAGAGTGTTTCCGGTGTTGTAAAGGCTTGTCCATAGTCTTTGACAGGAGAGCCATCTCCTGCCGGGTCAAAACCGGAGATCAAAAAGGAAAATAAAACACCAAAAGCAATCAATGCACCAAGGATGGTGCTATGTTTTTTAACCTGCACAGGGAGCCAGAGACATATAAGGGTAAAAGCAATCGTCGTGAGAAGCAAAACGCCGCGGCTGCCTGTCAGAATAAGGGCGCAAAGGATCAATAAAGCGCATAAGAAAATGAAATGTTTTGAAAAAGCATGTCTCTTGCCAGACATAAACAGCGCGCCAATAGATAAGAAGAGCCCTGAAGACAAAAGAGCAGCGAGCGAATTAGGGTTTTTTAAAGGCGCGCAGATCAGGCCTTTGAATAAAAAGTCAGGCAGGAAAAAAAACTGTAAAAGGCCATAGGATGCGACACCAGTAAGAATAATCAAAAGGCCCGTTCGCGCATATTCAAGCCGTTTTTTAGCTGCATGTCCTAAAATAAAAGACAAAAAAGACAAAGGCAAAAGAGAGAAAAACCAGAAATAAACAAAAGAAACAAAAGGAATCTCAGACCAGAATATACTGGCGAGAGCCAGTCCCCAGAAAGCAAGGCCGATAAGAAGGATGGGGGATTTTGGCAGGTCCCACGTTCCTTTGTAAAGTCCGATGGCGTCGGCTGTTATGGTTGCGCTCAAAAGAAAGGCAACGCTTAAGAAAAAAAAGCTGAACTCAAAAGCTGGAAACGGGATAAGCGCACAAAAAAGCGCAAAACACCATAAAATGGCCGAGAATAAGGCGAGCAAAGAGGGGCGTGTATCTTTTTCCATTCTGTCTGAATAACAGAAAAATAGATCACAGAAAATGGAAATAATAAAATGGGCCAGTTCTGTTGCGAGGCCGACCCACGCCCCACCTGATAGTGTCTAGTTATCAGGAATTGGTGTGTAACTACTGACTGCTATTAAGCAGCGAGGGCTTCCTCACGGAAGTCATCATTCGCTACGACAAAGTTATCATTGGCATTTAATAGCCTTGGCCCAATAACAGCGGATACCATACCGGATACAGACTTTATCTTTATTACGCGTGTCGATCCTATTTCGGCCCCGCCAGAATTCACATTGTAATTCACATTGTTTTGTTATGAACTCTGGTGGAGCCGCCGGGTACCGCCCCCGGGTCCACAACGCCTATTCCATAGAGCGTTTAGCATCTTAGCTGCAAAAGCAGCACTAACCATTATAGGGATAGTAAACGAAAACGTCAAATAGAGCTTTGTATGTTCTGATATTTTCAGATCTATACGGCAAATGGATATTTTATGGGGTCGTGATGCTCATAGCCTGTGACGTGAAAGTCATCAGTTGTCACCCATGTTTCGACATCCTCGAGTGTCTTGATGTTTTCGTTGATGTGGAATTGCGGTGACGGGAAGGGCTTTCTTTTAAGCTGTATGTCTTTCATAAGGTCTAGCTGGTCTTCATAAATATGGGCATTTACGATTTTGTGATAGGCCATGCCGGGTTTTGTGCCTGTGATCTGTGCCATAAGTTTCAGGAAAAAGAAAACTTGTACCATATTGAAGTTCAGACCGAGCGGTACATCGCAGGATCGCTGATATGATGTAAGATGCAGGGTGTCGCCGGTGAGGGAGAATGTATGGGTATGCATACAAGGGCGCAGGCAGCCCATATGAAACTCACCGGGATTGTAAAAACCAAAAATCTCGCCGCGGTCGTCAAGGCCGGCAGAGAGATGATCAACAATGGTGCGCAGTTGATCGACATGTCCGCCATCAGGCTTTTGCCATCGGCGTCCCTGTACGCCGTAGACACGGCCCATATCATCTTCGCCTTTGCGGTGCGGATTGTTCAGCCAGTCCTGATTCTCATTCGCATTGGCATCCCATGTTTTAGCGCCAAGAGCGCGGAAATCAGCGGCATTATCAAATCCTCTGATATAGCCAAGGAACTCTGCGACAGCCGCCTTCCAAAAGCTTTTTCTTGTGGTGATCAGAGGAAATTCATTCGCGCCTACATCGTATTGCAGGTCGGCATTAATGACGACAAGTGTACGTTTGCCTGTCCTTTTGTTTTCAACCCACTTACCTTCATCGACAATTCTTTTGCACAGATCTAGATATTGCTTCATAACACCCCGGCTTGTTTATCATGGCTCTGTAAAATATAGTCGCTTAAGGGGCTACAAACAATTTTTTTAAGATGAGGGATCATGAAAGAAGGGGTAAAAGTCTGTGCTATTGTTGCTATGGCACCGGATCATGCTATTGGTAAGGGGAACAAGCTGCTCTGGCATATTCCTGAAGATTTGAAATATTTCAAGCGCGTTACCATGGGAAAGCCTGTGATTATGGGGCGGAAAACGTGGGAGTCAATCGTGGCGCATCTCGGCAAAGGCCTGCCTGGCCGCGATAATATTGTGATTAGCCGCTCTGGTTTTGATGCGAAAGAGGCGGCTGTCGTGCATGGAAGTCCGGCAGAGGCTATCGACTTTGCCGTTAAATGCGCGAAAGAGAAGGGGCTGGACGAAGTTTTTGTTATTGGTGGCGCGCAAATATACGAAAAATGCCTGCCTCATGTGGACCGCCTTTATCTGACGCTCGTTGAGGGTGATTATGAGGCTGATGCTTATTTCCCCGATGTTGATTTTTCAACATGGAAAGAAATCTCTGTAGAACATCATCAGGGCAGGCCATCTTTTAAGTTTATTGTTCTTGATGCTGCGCCTTAAAAAATGGTTATTGATTGTGCTACATTTTTATCTTTACTTTTTTAAATAGTAAGCGTATAGAATGCCTGCAAATTCAAGGTTTTTAATTGTTTCAACAAAAGAGAATTTGCGCATGTCTTCTATTTCCGATTCCCATCCTGTACATTCCATCCGTGAAGGACTTACCTTTGACGACGTTTTGCTTTTACCGGCAGAATCAGACATTCACCCCAATGATGCGGATACAAAGACTGTTCTGACCCGGTCTATTGCACTGAATATTCCGCTTCTCTCCTCTGCTATGGATACTGTGACAGAGGCTGAAATGGCCATTGCTATGGCGCAACATGGGGGGCTTGGTATCATTCACCGCAATATGGGCGTAGAAGAACAGGCCGAGCAGGTGCGCAGGGTAAAACGCTTTGAGTCCGGTATGGTTCTAAACCCTATCACTATTCAGCCTGATGCGCGGCTTGAAGACGCCTTGTCCTTGATGCAGACGAATAAAATATCCGGCGTGCCCGTTACGCAGGAAAATGGAAAGCTGGTGGGGATTTTGACGAACAGAGACGTTCGTTTTGCCGAAAACCCGGATCAGTCAATCAGCGAGCTGATGACCTCTGATAATCTGGTTAAAGTGCAAGGGACGGTCTCTAAGGAAGAGGCTAAAAAATTGCTTCACAAAAACCGTATTGAGAAATTGTTGATTGTGGATGGCGATGATCGGTGTATTGGTCTTATGACAGTGAAAGATATTGAAAAATCAAAGCTTTTCCCAAATGCCAGTAAAGATGATGATGGCTGTCTTCTGGTTGGTGCTGCGGTTGGTACAGGGCGAAGTGCCTATGAACGTGTTGAAGCCATGAGCACTGCGGGGCTTGATGTCGTCGTTGTAGATACGGCGCATGGTCATTCAAAAAGCGTGCTTGATACGGTTAAATACATAACTGAAAACCGCAAAAACGGGCTGCAGGTTGTTGCGGGTAATATTGCAACCGCCGCTGCCGCAAAAGCCCTGATTGATGTTGGCGTGGATGCGGTTAAGGTCGGTATTGGTCCGGGGTCTATTTGCACCACACGGATCGTTGCTGGTGTTGGTGTGCCGCAACTTACGGCTATTATGGATGTTGTGGCGTTGTGTAAAGAGCACGGCATTCCCGTGATTGCAGATGGCGGTATTAAATATTCAGGCGATCTTGGTAAAGCCATAGCGGCAGGGGCCGATTGTGCTATGATTGGCTCTATGTTTGCCGGTACAGATGAAGCACCTGGCGAGGTTATTCTCTATCAGGGCCGGTCTTACAAGGCGTATCGTGGTATGGGGTCTGTTGGTGCGATGATGCGCGGTTCTGCTGACCGGTATTTCCAAGGCAATGTCACGGAAAGCCGGAAGCTTGTCCCCGAAGGGATCGAAGGCCGTGTTCCACATAAAGGACCAATTAGCGCGGTGATTCATCAGTTAGTTGGTGGTTTGCGCTCTTCCATGGGTTATACGGGATGCCGTACTATTCCTGAGATGAAGGAAAAGGCCGAATTCATGCGTATGACAGGGGCCGGTTACAGGGAAAGTCACGTGCATGACGTGACCATTACCCGTGAGGCACCGAATTACCGGGCAAACGGATAATTAATTTGACATAAGTAATTTCTTTATGATACCCTCCCTCAAATTTTTTACGATAGAGGGTATTATTTTATGAAAGTTGGCATTTTATCTAACTTAGTTCTTACTTTTGCATTATGTGCTAATGCCTGGGCTACTGATTTGTGCAGCAAAAATCCGGATGATCCTATGATTGGCAAACGTTCTGAAACACCTCAAGATGTTTTTGATGTCAGAGTGCCGGGGCATCCTAAAGGACAGGCTGATGTTTGCACTGTCAAAGGAAACGAACTAAAATCAGGAAAACACTACAGTTTTGACGGGCTTGTGATCGTTGATGGCGATACCCCTGAACACGTCACATTCGATATTGAGGGAAAATTCTTTAGTACAGGGGATCTAAACAAATACGTTGGTATGCTCGTTTATTCGGAAAGCAAAAAATTCCCTTACGACAAAGATCCTGCCGTGACTGTTGCCGGAAAAGTTCACGATGGCGTTACCATTATTTCAGTTAATAAAGGTACTCACATCAATGCTATTGCAGAAGGGGCCAAAGTAACCCTTACAACAAGAGGAGATAACGCTGACCATACTTTTGGAAAAAAAGATTCCTCAACACTGTATATAGCCCCGTTACTTCCGAAACCTTAGGCTAATTTCGGATAATCCGTATAGCCTTTTGGTCCGTCTGCGTAGAATGTTTCAAAGTCAGGCTCATTTAGTGCTGCGCCTGTTTCAAAGCGTTTCACAAGATCTGGATTGGCGATAAAGGACATGCCGTAAGCAATGGCGTCTGCTTTTTGTGCCGCGAGGGCTTTGTTACCTGTGTCAGCATTGTATCCACCATTGCTTATCAGTGGCCCTTTAAAAGCCGCTCTGATCGCTGGCAGGATTTCGCGTCCTTGCGGATCGGCCAGCATATGGCCTGGCAGTGGCTCCATAATATGAAGATAGGCCAGCCCGAATTTATCCAATTCTGCTGCCACATAAGGGAAAAGAGCTTCTGGGGCAGAATCCTCAATATCATTTTTAGGGTTGGTCGGAGACAGGCGAATGCCCGTTTTATCTGCGCCAATGGCTTGTGTAACAGCCTTTACCACTTCCAAGGTAAAGCGTGCGCGGTTTTCGATAGAGCCGCCGTAGGAATCTGTGCGTTTATTCGTGCCATCGCGCAGGAATTCATCGAGTAAATAACCGTTTGCCGCATGGATCTCAACGCCGTCAAAACCAGCATCCATGGCGCGTTTGGCAGCAGTCACGTAGTCTTGCACAATAGCCGGTATTTCACTTTCTTCTAGGGGGCGCGGTGTCTCGAGCGGCTTCTTTTCACCGCTTGGGACGCGCAGCCCCCCTTCGGCGGGAATCGCTGAAGGCGCAACAGGCAAAGCGCCATCGTGAAAGTCAGAATGAGAAATTCTGCCCATATGCCAGAGCTGGAGCACTATTTTCCCACCAGCTTTATGAACAGCGTCTGTTACTTTTTTCCAGCCTTTCATGTGTTCATCATTGTAAATAGCCGGCGCGTTAATCCAGCCATAGCCTTGTGTTGAAATCGCGGTCGCTTCGGCGACAATCAGACCGGCTGAGGCGCGCTGCGTATAATATTCAACCATCAGATCGCCGGGGATAGCCCCGTCTTCTGCACGTCCTCTGGTGAGCGGGGCCATTACAATGCGGTTTGTACATTCAATGCTACCGAAAGAAATTGGATCAAAAAGAGTTGGGCACATGGCGTTTCTCCTGCTACAAGGAAGGGTTTCTTAAAATAGGACAATGATATAATTTTATAATCAGAGGTTAATATATGACACCAGGCGCACGAATCAAGGCCGTGATTGAAATAATGGAGACGTTTGCGGTTTCTCCTGTTCCGATGGATGCAACCATTGGCGACTTTATGCGGAATCGGCGTTATATCGGTTCCAAAGATCGCCGGAATATTGTGGAGCGGCTATACAATATTACGCGTCATCATGCCCGAATTGGCTGGCTTATGGCACAGGCCGGGCTGGAGGATACGCCGTTTAACCGTGTTTTGACATGGTTGATCTGGGGAGAGAAGAAGTCTCGAGAAGAGCTTGATCTCTTGTTTGACGGGTCGAAATATAGTGCAAGAGCTTTAACAGAAAAAGAACGTGCGCTTTCCTTTGATGATAAGGACATGCCGGAAGCTGTCCGGGTTGAATGTCCGCCGGCCTATGAAGAGCAACTCCGCAGCCTTTATGGCGATGATTTTGTTGCTGAAATGAAAGCGATGCTACAACCGGCTACGCTGGATATTCGTGTCAATGTGCATTTAAAGGATGTCGAAACGGTCAAAGATGTTTTAGCCAAGGATAAGGTCGTTACAGAGCTTACGCCTTATTCTCCATGGGGCTTGCGCACAAAAGGCAAAGTTTTTCTTTCTAAAACGAAGGCCTTTGTTAAAGGCTGGATTGATATTCAGGACGAAGGCTCCCAATTAATTGCGGCGGCCTGTCATGCGCAGCCGGGCCAGCAAGTGCTGGATTATTGTGCTGGCGGCGGCGGAAAAACACTGGCCCTTGCCAATGCCATGAACAACAAAGGCCGTATTGTGGCGATGGATACGGAAGAGTCGCGCTTGAAAAAAGCGCGGCCCCGTTTTCGCCGGTCGCATGTGCATGACATTATAGAAGTCCGGCCTTTGTCTGACACCCGTCATAGAAAATGGCTCCGTCGTCAGAAAGGCACGTTTGATGCGGTGCTGCTGGATGTGCCTTGTTCGGGGAGCGGTACGTGGCGAAGAAATCCTGACACACGCTGGCGGACGTTTGGCCCTTCGCTGGAAGATCTTGTGCCGGTGCAGGCGGAGATTCTTGATAAAGTCGCCCATACGGTAAAACCGGGTGGTCGGCTCGTTTATGCAACCTGTTCTGTACTAGCACAGGAAAATGAGCAGCAGATAGAGGCGTTTCTTGCTCGGAATAATGACTATGTGCTGGAGCCTCTGGAAAAAACATGGCCCGAAGGTCTGAAATGCCCTTGTGTGGGAAGTTATATGCGTCTAAGCCCGCGTCAGCATGGCACGGACGGCTTTTTTGCTGCGGTGCTTATAAGAAAACCAAAAGAAAGTGAAGAAGAATGAGTATTGAATTAACAAAACTCGATAATGGTATTCATGTTGTTACGGATGTTGTGCCGACGGTAGAGTCTGTTGCGCTTGGTGTCTGGGCCTCTGTGGGGGCGCGCAATGAATGCCCTGCTGAAAATGGCGTAGCACATATGGTAGAGCATATGCTTTTTAAAGGGACACCATCTCGCACCCACACGGACATTGCAGAAAGCATTGAAAATGTGGGGGGGTATATGAACGCCTATACAGGGCGTGAAACCACCGGTTACTATGCGCATATGCTCAAAGAAGACGCAAATCTCGCGCTTGAGGTGCTCTCTGATATGGTGCAGCATTCTACTATGGATGAAGACGAGTTATCCAAAGAGCGCGGTGTGGTCATTCAAGAGATCGGTATGTATGAGGATACGCCTGATGAGCTTGTGTTTGACGTGTTTCAGGAGACCGCTTACCCGGGACAAGCGGTTGGTGCGCCAATCCTTGGGACAGTTGATATTATTCAGGATATGCCGCAAAAAACGCTTTTAAATTATGTGCAGCAATTTTACACTGGGCAGAACCTTTATATATCAGGGGCTGGCAATATTGTGCACGATGATTTTGCACAAAAAGTTGACGCACTCTTTACAAGTTTACCGAAAGATCAGGAGAGTAAACTTGTGCCTGCGGTATATAAGGGTGGCGATTTTCGTGACCAGAAAGAGCTGGAGCAGCTCCACGTCATTCTCGGTTTTAATGGACTGAGTAAAAAAGACCCTGATTTCTTCGCACAAAAAGCTCTTTCCACTATATTAAGCGGTGGTAGTGCGTCTCGTCTGACACAGGAAATTCGTGAAAAGCGGGGGCTTGTCTATTCTATCTACGGTTTTTCTTCTTCCTTTATGGATGATGGTGTTTACGGCATTTATGCCGGCACAGGCCCGAACAGGGTAAAAGAACTGATGCCTGTGATGTGCGATGAAATCCTGAACATTCAGGAAAATATTACGGATGAAGAGCTTTCTCGTGCCAAGGCAAAAATGAAGGCGTCTATGCTCAAAGGGCAGGAATCCATGGTTCGCCGTATGGATTCACAGGTAAAACATTTCATGACGCATGGCGCGCTTATTGATACGGATGCTTTGGCACAAAAAATTGACGCACTGCAAAAAGAAGATCTGCTTCGTGTGGCCAAGCGCATTTTTTCAAGCAAGCCCACTTTATCCGCTTTGGGCGATCTGTCTCATCTGGAATCTTATGAGAAAATAAAAGAAAGACTTGCGGCATGAGACGCTCTGAACTTCTCATGCCGGCGGGGTCGCTGGAAAAGCTTAAGATGGCGGTGCTTTACGGGGCGGATGCAATTTATATGGGCACGCCTGATATGTCGCTCCGTACCAAATCAAAAATGACATTGGATGATGTGGTGGAAGGGATTGCCTTTGCGCATGAGCATGGCAAGCGTGTGTATCTTACGCTTAATCTTTTTGCACATAATAAGGATATCCCAAAACTGCCGGACTATCTGGAAATACTCAAAAAAGTGAAACCGGATGGGGTGATTGTGGCAGATCCCGGCGTTTTTTCCTATGTCAGGGAACATGCACCAGAGCTGCCCTTACATGTGTCAACGCAAGCCAATATTACATCGTGGCTCAGTGTGCAGCATTGGGAAAGACAAGGGGCTGAACTGGTGGTGCTGGCACGCGAAGTAACATTCAACGAACTCGAAGAAATTCGTGAAAAATGCCCGGATATCAGGCTGGAGAGCTTTGTGCACGGGGCCATGTGCATGACCTATTCAGGGCGGTGTCTCTTGTCCAACTTTATGGCGGAACGCGGAGCCAATCAGGGCAATTGCGCCAATTCCTGCCGTTGGCATTACACCGTTCATCTCAAGCTCAAAGACGGTAGTTTAAAAGAGCTGGAGATCAATGAAGATAATCAGGATCTCTTTGAATTTTTATTGCAGGAAGAATACAGGCCGGGCGATTTTCTACCGATCGAAGAAGATGAGCACGGTTCTTATATTCTGAACGCCAAAGATTTGTGTCTGATGCCAAAGCTTAATGATTTGCTGCGTATTGGTGTGGATTCCTTAAAAGTAGAGGGGCGCGGTAAAAGCCTTTACTATGTGGCGACGGTTGCCCGCACCTATCGCATGGCGATTGATGATTATTATGCCGATCCTGAGAACTGGTCGCCAAAAGCCTATATGAAAGAGCTGGAAACCGTTCATAACAGAGGTTTTTCACTCGCCTTTCATGACGGCCGCCTGACAAATTACGCGCATAATTATGACGATACGCATTCTCTGGCAGAATGGGAATTTGCCGGTATGGTTTCGGATATTACTGAAGATGCGTTTTTTGTTGATGTGAAGAACCGCCTGCTCGCAGGCGATGTGCTGGAATTCTTGCCGCCGAACGCCAGAGAGACAGTGCGTATTCGCCTGTATGAATTTGAAGATGCGCGCTCTGGCAAAATGCTTGATAAAGCGCATTCCAATACGACGCCGACGATCCGTATTCCTTTCTCGCTTTTCGATCATGAGGATACGCAGTGGCTTAAGGATAACATCCCGCTCATGACCGTTTTGCGCAAAGAAAAACCCATGACGGAAGCCGAATGGGCACGGCTCAACCTTGACCGGACAAGTACGCGTCTCGAACAGGGCACAGGGCGCGAAACCGCTTATGAGGAACATAGAAGCGCACTTGTTAAAGCCCTTGCGGACAACCTGATGGCACGCACGCCGCGTTCTCCACGGCTTGGGATTGAGGGCTGCTGCGGCAAAGGATGTAACGGCTGCCATATATTCTGGCACGACCCCGCATACGAAAAAGCCAGAGAAATCCTGGCAAAGAAAAAACACGGCGAAATGTTTGATCGCAACATGCGGGACGTGGAGTAGAAGACCGGCGTTACGGGTTACTTTTTAACGATAACCCCCGTGTCTGGAACGGGGGCTCGCTTTTTTTTGATTAATTGTGATTAAAAGCTAACGCGACGACAATCGCGGATTGCTTAGAGCCATTTTTTTCTTCCCAACCAGAAGCACAACTTGGGAAATTTATGCTTTTTGCATTGGCCGGATGATCCGGATTTTCATTGGCGGCCCAGACTTTGTGTTCGGCCTCACCAGAAAATATTTCTTTAAGGAACGGTGCGCCCCGCTCGGCAAGCTCATCTCTTCGAGGATAGAGGTGATCCATAATAATCTCTTCTGTTGCCATGAAGAGGCCAGTTGTTACTTGTCCTTTATAAGAACGAGCATATGACGCATCCTGTTGAATGTTATAGCAACACAGAGTCTCGTAAGAATCTTCACTAAGGTGATGATTCCAAAAAGCTATTCCGTTAACACCGGGATATCCGTTGATATCGCAAATTCTTTGCATGCTGTCCGTCCATGTGCCTGGCCCTTTACCGTCAATATTGGCCAAGTCTTGCGGCACAAGCAGTAACATAGCGGTTTCGCTATCATCCAAATCAAGATTTTTCATGATCGGATTTATAGTATTAACCTGAATAGGACCCACACGGATAAAAGCGGAATCTGGTACGTTTTCATCAACGGGTTCGTTAGCTTCGGAAAGGAGCGTGTCAAGTGCCGTGCTTGGCTTAGCCGTAATCCTATGATACACGAACGCGGATCCGTTCGAAATATCGACAACAGCAGAGCCATGTTCGATATGAACCAGTCCTTTACCATCCGTAGATATGATCAAATCCTCAAAAGCAGGAACATCCGGAACCCGTTCACTCAGCTTATATTGCCTTTTCCATTGATTATTTTGTGCCATTACTTACACAGTCCTTTCTTAAACGCGGTTCATTAAACTTGGTGTTATGGATATTTTATTACGAAAAAAAGTCAAGTGTTTTCGTTATTGTTTTATAATCTTGCTTTCCCTTTTTCCTTTTTTACCTATATAAGGGGCGTATGAGATATTTTTTGACAATTATTCTGACTCTTTTCTGTGTGTGTGCAACGCCTGCACTCGCGGCAGAGCTACCGGATGAGGCACAGCAGGCGGAGGCGTATCTCAGAGGATTGACAACAGCCAAGGCACGCTTTATGCAGACATCGCCTGATGGTGCTCAGCTTTTTGGTACATTTTATCTCAGTCGTCCCGGGCGTTTGCGTTTTGAGTATGATCCCCCGATTAAAGACTTTGTAGTCGCGGACGGGTTCTTTATTTATTTCTATGATGCTGAACTGGATGAGCAGAGCAATGCGCCTATAGGGCAGACACTGGCTGATTTTCTTCTTCGTGAGGATCTGCGTTTGAGTGGTGATATTACGGTTAAGAGCGTTAGCCGGGGCGGGCGGACGCTTCAGATTGAGCTTGTGCAAACCGAAGACCCAGAGTCCGGTTCTCTTGTACTTGGCTTTAATGAGGAACCCTTTTTCTTGAAAAAATGGCGCGTCCTTGATCCGCAAGGGCATATCACCGAAATAGAGCTGTTTGACATGGAGCGCGATGTTTCTTTTGAAAGGAATCTCTTTGCGTACCATAAACCCGGGGATAAATCCTCCTACGACTTTAATCAGTAGTTTTCAGCTTTTCTCCTTAATATATAGTCACGCTGTTTTTTTTATGGCCCGTTCGGGTATTAATCTTTTCATAATCAGTTGACAAATAGTTAGTGTCCCCTTAATATCCCACTATATCCGTTAAGAATTTGTTAATTATTTGTCGTTTCGAGGAAACCTGATTTAGAAAAGGTTGATTAATTATGATACGGCACATGCGATAGAGTGGAGGCTCATACACATGGATAACAATAGTAGCACCGTTTTTGGAAAGCCTGTTCCCAATACAGCGCAATCTATTTATTTAAATCCGGGGGAGAGCACAAATTTCTCTTTTTCAGCGGATGAAATTGATAATTTGAGAGAGGTTGATGGTGCTCTTGAAATCAAGTTCGATAACGGTTCTGTGTTGTTGATTGAGAATTTCGAGTCTCTTGCCAAAGCGGGCGGGCTTATCCAGCTTTCAGATTTTACGCGCATGGATTTGTCGGAGCTGTACGGTTCTCTGTCGGCCTCTGGTGCTGCCGAGTTTACATCGACAGAGCTTCCTGTTTTTCTGGCAGAGCCAGCCGAGGGTATTACGCGTGAGATAAGGCTTGAAGAGGGGGCTGGTTACAAACTCGGCTTTGATTTGAATGAAGCTAAATCTATTACGCAAGAAGACGGTCATCTGGTTATTGATTTTAAAGAAGGCGGTGTTCTCGTTCTTCGTGCCTTTGCTGCTGTCACGGAAGGTGATTTGCCGCCTGAAATGACATTACTTGATGGTCGTGTTATTAATGCCTCTGATCTTATTACCTCCACAGAGTTCGCGCAGGCGCCAGCAGAAGAAGAGCTGATAGCAGAAGTTCAGGCCGAGCTTCGTGAGCATGAATCCGCACCGCAAGTTGCTGTTGAAGAGTCTGCGCCAGAAGCGGTAGAGCCTGCGGCTGGTGAAGCAGAGCCCGTTTCGGGCGATATTAATCTTGATGGCATGCAAATGTCGGAAGCGGCTTTGGAAGCGGCGCAAATTGAACCAGCGGCAGGGACTGCGGCGGCTGGTGCTGGGGCGTCTGGTCGTGGCGGTTTCGGTTTTCAAAGCGTGCCGGAAGCGATTTCTCTTGATACGCCGGATGCTGTAGGGCCGATTGCGCCAACAGCGTTGCAATACGGTATTCCTGATGTTCAGGACGAGTTATTTTTGGATAATGATTTTGTCGAGCCGCTGCCACCATCAGCCAGCTTGACGGTAGAAGATGCCTTTATTAAAGAAGATGGGTCTCAGGCACTCAATATCGAAGTGAACAATAACGGCGGTAGTGCTGTTTCTATGGTTCTGACCGTTGCGGGTATTCCTGCAACATGGACGTTAACAGGGGGCGGGTCATATGACGCGGCGACAGAAACGTGGACAATCAATATCCCTGCCGGTCAAAGTTTTGTCGGTGGTCCGATATTGCATCCGCCGGCGGATAGCGATGTTGATCTTCCTGATCTTGATATTAAGCTTGTTGCGACAGATGCGAATACGGGCCTGAGTACAACGGTTACAGATACGATAGATGTTCTGGTTGATGCTGTGGCAGATGATCCTACAATTGATGTAGCGGATGCGTCTGGCAATGAGGGCGATGCGCTGCCGGTTGATGTGACTGCCGCAGCCGGAGATATCGATGGGTCGGAGCATATTACGGGTTATGAAATAACAGGTGTGCCAACCGGCTTCACGTTTAATGCCGGCACGGATATGGGTGGCGGCGTGTGGAGCTTTACACCAGCCGAGATCGCGGGGCTTCAGATCACACCACCGTCGAACTATGTCGGCGGGCTGGGGCTGAATGTTACTGTTTTGACGACAGAAAACCCTGTATCGGATGGTGAAATTGATTACACGGATAACGATAATCAGGCAACAGATGCTGTTTGCCTGAGTTGGAAACCTGTTGTGAATCCGCCAGAAGTTCTTGTGAATCAGGGCGTTGATGATGCGATTGTTAAAGAAGATCATACCGTTGATGTGCCGATTGAGGCGTGGCTTGATCCGGCAGGCTCAGGGCATGAAGTGCTGACGGTGACGGTAACGGGTATAGATGCGGCGTGGGGCTTTAGTGCACCGATTGGCACATATGATGTGGCATCTGGTACATGGACGGTTACTCTATCGCCCAATACAAATCTTAGCACAGTGATGACCTTTACGCCGCCGGCGGACAGCGATATTGATCTGAATGGCCTGCTCGCAACTGCAACGGCGTATGAGCCGGCCACAGCGACAACGGCTGATGCAACCGATGCTTTTAACATTCTGGTAGATGCTGTGGCTGATACACCTGATCTCTATGCGCATGGCGGGTTTGGTGAAGAAGGCTCTACGATTCCCTTGACGGTGACAACAGGTGTAACGGATCTTGATGGCTCCGAATCTATCGAGGTGGTGCGTATCAGTAATGTGCCGGCCGGTGCCACGCTAACCGCGGGGACAGAGGTCTCTCCTGGTGTTTGGGAGCTTTCCGTATCGGATCTTTCTGGTCTTGGTATCAAAGTGCCTAATGGTGTAACAGGTGGTTATGCGCTTGGTGTTGAATCTGTTGCAACAGAGGTGCCTGTATCTGATGGTGAGGTTGATGATACGGATAATACGGCAAGTGCGCATGATTTTATTTGTCTGTGTATCAGGGAAGATGATACCCCTGATATTGACCCCGAGATACGTACTGTTGATGAGACAGATCTAGGTCCGGTTATTGTCAATGATATAATTACGGCTGATTTCGGCAATGATACGCTAGGGGCGTTTTCAACGAATGGCGGCTTTACAAGCTCTGTGCCTTTGACCTCAGATGGACAGCCTGTCTTTGTATCTCATGTTGGTAATGGCTATATCGGTACGGCCGACCCAACCGGTGGTAGTGCAATCTTTACATTAACGCTTCAGTCTGATGGCAGCTATACGTTTGAATTGCATGGTGTGCTTGATCATCCTGACGTGACGGATCATAACGACTCTATAGCTCTGGAATTCGGCGTAACTGTGACGGATAATGAGGGTGATCCGGCAGATGGTACGATTAAAATCAATGTTCTGGATGATGGTTTAACCGCGCATAATGATGTAAACAGCTTTGATTTTACAACAGGCGCTACGGATGGCAATGTTATTACTGGCGTTAACGGTGGCCCGGGGGCGGCTGATGATCTTAGTAATGATGTTGATAATACAGTGACAGAAGTACGCTATGGTTCTACGGTCGTTGATGTGCCAGAAACAGGTACTGTGACAATAGATGGCACGTACGGCGTATTGGAAATTTCGGCGGACGGTCATTATGACTACACGCTGTTTACAGGTGGAGCCTCTCCCTATCAGTATAGTGCTCATCAGTATAATGAAACGCTTGGATTTCCGCCTCTGGCAGAAGGCGCTGCGATTTCAGGTGCTACCTTGGATAATCTGGGGATTCATCAGGACGCTCTTTTAACGTCTGGTGCCAGTGTTGGTACGGTGGCGTTTGTCTCTGAAGGGGCTGACTATAATAACACGCTAGGTATGTACACGGTAGCCGCTGATGGTACGTTGCAAACGGCTTCCGTTCTTATTGAGAATGGCAATGCTGTGATGGCTGGTGCAACATCGAATTTTACAGCCGCTGGCGGAGAAGAAATCGCGTTCTTTGTCGTGGCTGATGGCTATGATGCAAACGCAGCCTATGCCGGGATTGATTTTTCAAACGGTACGCTCGAATTTGTTTACGGGTATGGTACAGCCGGCGAACGGCCTGCGAATATTGCTGATAACGGGGCGGATGTGTCTCTTGTTTTTACAGATGGCGCAACATCTGCAGAAACAGTATTACAAGGGGCTGTTTACCATACAACAGAGCGCGGCAGTGCAAATAATCTCAATGTTGATGACTCTGTGCGTATTGTTTCTGGCTTAGCTGATCCTTCTGATTCCGCAACGCTTCGTATTGGCTTTGAAGATCTTCCAAAACTTGGGGATCATGATTTTGAAGATATCGTGTTTGATGTTTCTTTTGGGACGTCGGTCTGTAATGCTGATGAGTTTATATACGAACTGTCAGATGCTGATGGTGATACATCAACAGCAACCTTGTCCTTTGAATGTAATCGTCCGCCAGTCGATATTGAATTAACGGTCAATCAGGGCGTGGATGATGTCGTGGTCAAAGAAGATGGCTCTGTTTTTGTGGCCGTTGAAACCGGTGTCGCCAATGGCACAGGCAATGAAACTGTAACGCTTCTTCTAACCGGTATTGCTACTGGTTGGCATTTTAATGGTACAGGCTGGGCTGCTACGGGTAACCCTGGTGAGTACAGTATCACTCTTCCGGTTGGCCAATTATCTTACAATGGAGGCTTTACATTGCTTCCACCCGCCGATAGCGATGTGGATATGAGTGGGCTGAATGTAACAGCCTCAGTATATGATCCCGATACCCTTCAAACGGCATATGATACAGACGGGTTTAATATTACGGTGGATGCGGTAGCGGATGTACCGACCATTGATGCGACGGGTGGTACGGCGCATGAAGGGCATGCGATTGCGATAGATGTAACGGCGGCTGTGACAGATCTGGATGGGTCTGAGCATATCAGCGGTTATGAGATCACGGGCGTGCCGGCGGGCTTTACGTTTAATGCGGGCACGGATATGGGCGGCGGCGTCTGGACGTTCACACCGGCCGAGATTGCCGGTCTTGAGATCACCCCGACAGCGAGCTATGTCGGCGGTCTGCAGTTACCAGTCACGGTACTGAGCACAGAAACGCCAGTCAGCGATGGCGAAACAGACACAAGCGACAATAACAATCAGGCAACGGATTGCATCTGCCTGTGCTGGAGCCCTGTGGTGAATCCGCCCTCTATCGAAGTAAATGGTGGCGTGGATGATGTGGTGGTCAAGGAAGACGGATCGGTAGATGTTGATATCGAAGCGCGCCTTGGCGCGAACGGGTCCGGGCATGAAGTGCTGACGGTAACGGTAACGGGCATTGATGCGAGCTGGGGCTTTAGCGCCCCGGTAGGGACGTATGATGCGAGCACCGGGACATGGACGGCTGTGATGGCCGCGGGTACGAACCTGTCAACGGTGATGACGTTTACCCCGCCAGCGGACAGCGATATTGACCTGACGGGTCTGGTGGCGACGGCGCAAGCGTATGAGCCATCAACAGGCACGAGCGATTATGATACAGACGGGTTTAATATTACGGTGGATGCGGTAGCGGATGTACCGACCATTGATGCGACGGGTGGTACGGCGCATGAAGGGCATGCGATTGCGATAGATGTAACGGCGGCTGTGACAGATCTGGATGGGTCTGAGCATATCAGCGGTTATGAGATCACGGGCGTGCCGGCGGGCTTTACGTTTAATGCGGGCACGGATATGGGCGGCGGCGTCTGGACGTTCACACCGGCCGAGATTGCCGGTCTTGAGATCACCCCGACAGCGAGCTATGTAGGCGGTCTGCAGTTACCAGTCACGGTACTGAGCACAGAAACGCCAGTCAGCGATGGCGAAACAGACACAAGCGACAATAACAATCAGGCAACCGATTGCATCTGCCTGTGCTGGAGCCCTGTGGTGAATCCGCCCTCTATCGAAGTAAATGGCGGCGTGGATGATGTGGTGGTCAAGGAAGACGGATCGGTAGATGTTGATATCGAAGCGCGCCTTGGCGCGAACGGGTCCGGGCATGAAGTGCTGACGGTAACGGTAACGGGCATTGATGCGAGCTGGGGCTTTAGCGCCCCGGTAGGGACGTATGATGCGAGCACCGGGACATGGACGGCTGTGATGGCCGCGGGTACGAACCTGTCAACGGTGATGACGTTTACCCCGCCAGCGGACAGCGATATTGACCTGACGGGTCTGGTGGCGACGGCGCAAGCGTATGAGCCATCAACAGGCACGAGCGATTATGATACAGACGGGTTTAATATTACGGTGGATGCGGTAGCGGATGTACCGACCATTGATGCGACGGGTGGTACGGCGCATGAAGGGCATGCGATTGCGATAGATGTAACGGCGGCTGTGACGGATCTGGATGGGTCTGAGCATATCAGCGGTTATGAGATCACGGGCGTGCCGGCGGGCTTTACGTTTAATGCGGGCACGGATATGGGCGGCGGCGTCTGGACGTTCACACCGGCCGAGATTGCCGGTCTTGAGATCACCCCGACAGCGAGCTATGTCGGCGGTCTGCAGTTACCAGTCACGGTACTGAGCACAGAAACGCCAGTCAGCGATGGCGAAACAGACACAAGCGACAATAACAATCAGGCAACCGATTGCATCTGCCTGTGCTGGAGCCCTGTGGTGAATCCGCCCTCTATCGAAGTAAATGGCGGCGTGGATGATGTGGTGGTCAAGGAAGACGGATCGGTAGATGTTGATATCGAAGCGCGCCTTGGCGCGAACGGGTCCGGGCATGAAGTGCTGACGGTAACGGTAACGGGCATTGATGCGAGCTGGGGCTTTAGCGCCCCGGTAGGGACGTATGATGCGAGCACCGGGACATGGACGGCTGTGATGGCCGCGGGTACGAACCTGTCAACGGTGATGACGTTTACCCCGCCAGCGGACAGCGATATTGACCTGACGGGTCTGGTGGCGACGGCGCAAGCGTATGAGCCATCAACAGGCACGAGCGATTATGATACAGACGGGTTTAATATTACGGTGGATGCGGTAGCGGATGTACCGACCATTGATGCGACGGGTGGTACGGCGCATGAAGGGCATGCGATTGCGATAGATGTAACGGCGGCTGTGACAGATCTGGATGGGTCTGAGCATATCAGCGGTTATGAGATCACGGGCGTGCCGGCGGGCTTTACGTTTAATGCGGGCACGGATATGGGCGGCGGCGTCTGGACGTTCACACCGGCCGAGATTGCCGGTCTTGAGATCACCCCGACAGCGAGCTATGTCGGCGGTCTGCAGTTACCAGTCACGGTACTGAGCACAGAAACGCCAGTCAGCGATGGCGAAACAGACACAAGCGACAATAACAATCAGGCAACGGATTGCATCTGCCTGTGCTGGAGCCCTGTGGTGAATCCGCCCTCTATCGAAGTAAATGGCGGCGTGGATGATGTGGTGGTCAAGGAAGACGGATCGGTAGATGTTGATATCGAAGCGCGCCTTGGCGCGAACGGGTCCGGGCATGAAGTGCTGACGGTAACGGTAACGGGCATTGATGCGAGCTGGGGCTTTAGCGCCCCGGTAGGGACGTATGATGCGAGCACCGGGACATGGACGGCTGTGATGGCCGCGGGTACGAACCTGTCAACGGTGATGACGTTTACCCCGCCAGCGGACAGCGATATTGACCTGACGGGTCTGGTGGCGACGGCGCAAGCGTATGAGCCATCAACAGGCACGAGCGATTATGATACAGACGGGTTTAATATTACGGTGGATGCGGTAGCGGATGTACCGACCATTGATGCGACGGGTGGTACGGCGCATGAAGGGCATGCGATTGCGATAGATGTAACGGCGGCTGTGACGGATCTGGATGGGTCTGAGCATATCAGCGGTTATGAGATCACGGGCGTGCCGGCGGGCTTTACGTTTAATGCGGGCACGGATATGGGCGGCGGCGTCTGGACGTTCACACCGGCCGAGATTGCCGGTCTTGAGATCACCCCGACAGCGAGCTATGTCGGCGGTCTGCAGTTACCAGTCACGGTACTGAGCACAGAAACGCCAGTCAGCGATGGCGAAACAGACACAAGCGACAATAACAATCAGGCAACCGATTGCATCTGCCTGTGCTGGAGCCCTGTGGTGAATCCGCCCTCTATCGAAGTAAATGGCGGCGTGGATGATGTGGTGGTCAAGGAAGACGGATCGGTAGATGTTGATATCGAAGCGCGCCTTGGCGCGAACGGGTCCGGGCATGAAGTGCTGACGGTAACGGTAACGGGCATTGATGCGAGCTGGGGCTTTAGCGCCCCGGTAGGGACGTATGATGCGAGCACCGGGACATGGACGGCTGTGATGGCCGCGGGTACGAACCTGTCAACGGTGATGACGTTTACCCCGCCAGCGGACAGCGATATTGACCTGACGGGTCTGGTGGCGACGGCGCAAGCGTATGAGCCATCAACAGGCACGAGCGATTATGATACAGACGGGTTTAATATTACGGTGGATGCGGTAGCGGATGTACCGACCATTGATGCGACGGGTGGTACGGCGCATGAAGGGCATGCGATTGCGATAGATGTAACGGCGGCTGTGACAGATCTGGATGGGTCTGAGCATATCAGCGGTTATGAGATCACGGGCGTGCCGGCGGGCTTTACGTTTAATGCGGGCACGGATATGGGCGGCGGCGTCTGGACGTTCACACCGGCCGAGATTGCCGGTCTTGAGATCACCCCGACAGCGAGCTATGTAGGCGGTCTGCAGTTACCAGTCACGGTACTGAGCACAGAAACGCCAGTCAGCGATGGCGAAACAGACACAAGCGACAATAACAATCAGGCAACCGATTGCATCTGCCTGTGCTGGAGCCCTGTGGTGAATCCGCCCTCTATCGAAGTAAATGGCGGCGTGGATGATGTGGTGGTCAAGGAAGACGGATCGGTAGATGTTGATATCGAAGCGCGCCTTGGCGCGAACGGGTCCGGGCATGAAGTGCTGACGGTAACGGTAACGGGCATTGATGCGAGCTGGGGCTTTAGCGCCCCGGTAGGGACGTATGATGCGAGCACCGGGACATGGACGGCTGTGATGGCCGCGGGTACGAACCTGTCAACGGTGATGACGTTTACCCCGCCAGCGGACAGCGATATTGACCTGACGGGTCTGGTGGCGACGGCGCAAGCGTATGAGCCATCAACAGGCACGAGCGATTATGATACAGACGGGTTTAATATTACGGTGGATGCGGTAGCGGATGTACCGACCATTGATGCGACGGGTGGTACGGCGCATGAAGGGCATGCGATTGCGATAGATGTAACGGCGGCTGTGACAGATCTGGATGGGTCTGAGCATATCAGCGGTTATGAGATCACGGGCGTGCCGGCGGGCTTTACGTTTAATGCGGGCACGGATATGGGCGGCGGCGTCTGGACGTTCACACCGGCCGAGATTGCCGGTCTTGAGATCACCCCGACAGCGAGCTATGTCGGCGGTCTGCAGTTACCAGTCACGGTACTGAGCACAGAAACGCCAGTCAGCGATGGCGAAACAGACACAAGCGACAATAACAATCAGGCAACGGATTGCATCTGCCTGTGCTGGAGCCCTGTGGTGAATCCGCCCTCTATCGAAGTAAATGGCGGCGTGGATGATGTGGTGGTCAAGGAAGACGGATCGGTAGATGTTGATATCGAAGCGCGCCTTGGCGCGAACGGGTCCGGGCATGAAGTGCTGACGGTAACGGTAACGGGCATTGATGCGAGCTGGGGCTTTAGCGCCCCGGTAGGGACGTATGATGCGAGCACCGGGACATGGACGGCTGTGATGGCCGCGGGTACGAACCTGTCAACGGTGATGACGTTTACCCCGCCAGCGGACAGCGATATTGACCTGACGGGTCTGGTGGCGACGGCGCAAGCGTATGAGCCATCAACAGGCACGAGCGATTATGATACAGACGGGTTTAATATTACGGTGGATGCGGTAGCGGATGTACCGACCATTGATGCGACGGGTGGTACGGCGCATGAAGGGCATGCGATTGCGATAGATGTAACGGCGGCTGTGACAGATCTGGATGGGTCTGAGCATATCAGCGGTTATGAGATCACGGGCGTGCCGGCGGGCTTTACGTTTAATGCGGGCACGGATATGGGCGGCGGCGTCTGGACGTTCACACCGGCCGAGATTGCCGGTCTTGAGATCACCCCGACAGCGAGCTATGTCGGCGGTCTGCAGTTACCAGTCACGGTACTGAGCACAGAAACGCCAGTCAGCGATGGCGAAACAGACACAAGCGACAATAACAATCAGGCAACCGATTGCATCTGCCTGTGCTGGAGCCCTGTGGTGAATCCGCCCTCTATCGAAGTAAATGGCGGCGTGGATGATGTGGTGGTCAAGGAAGACGGATCGGTAGATGTTGATATCGAAGCGCGCCTTGGCGCGAACGGGTCCGGGCATGAAGTGCTGACGGTAACGGTAACGGGCATTGATGCGAGCTGGGGCTTTAGCGCCCCGGTAGGGACGTATGATGCGAGCACCGGGACATGGACGGCTGTGATGGCCGCGGGTACGAACCTGTCAACGGTGATGACGTTTACCCCGCCAGCGGACAGCGATATTGACCTGACGGGTCTGGTGGCGACGGCGCAAGCGTATGAGCCATCAACAGGCACGAGCGATTATGATACAGACGGGTTTAATATTACGGTGGATGCGGTAGCGGATGTACCGACCATTGATGCGACGGGTGGTACGGCGCATGAAGGGCATGCGATTGCGATAGATGTAACGGCGGCTGTGACAGATCTGGATGGGTCTGAGCATATCAGCGGTTATGAGATCACGGGCGTGCCGGCGGGCTTTACGTTTAATGCGGGCACGGATATGGGCGGCGGCGTCTGGACGTTCACACCGGCCGAGATTGCCGGTCTTGAGATCACCCCGACAGCGAGCTATGTCGGCGGTCTGCAGTTACCAGTCACGGTACTGAGCACAGAAACGCCAGTCAGCGATGGCGAAACAGACACAAGCGACAATAACAATCAGGCAACGGATTGCATCTGCCTGTGCTGGAGCCCTGTGGTGAATCCGCCCTCTATCGAAGTAAATGGCGGCGTGGATGATGTGGTGGTCAAGGAAGACGGATCGGTAGATGTTGATATCGAAGCGCGCCTTGGCGCGAACGGGTCCGGGCATGAAGTGCTGACGGTAACGGTAACGGGCATTGATGCGAGCTGGGGCTTTAGCGCCCCGGTAGGGACGTATGATGCGAGCACCGGGACATGGACGGCTGTGATGGCCGCGGGTACGAACCTGTCAACGGTGATGACGTTTACCCCGCCAGCGGACAGCGATATTGACCTGACGGGTCTGGTGGCGACGGCGCAAGCGTATGAGCCATCAACAGGCACGAGCGATTATGATACAGACGGGTTTAATATTACGGTGGATGCGGTAGCGGATGTACCGACCATTGATGCGACGGGTGGTACGGCGCATGAAGGGCATGCGATTGCGATAGATGTAACGGCGGCTGTGACAGATCTGGATGGGTCTGAGCATATCAGCGGTTATGAGATCACGGGCGTGCCGGCGGGCTTTACGTTTAATGCGGGCACGGATATGGGCGGCGGCGTCTGGACGTTCACACCGGCCGAGATTGCCGGTCTTGAGATCACCCCGACAGCGAGCTATGTCGGCGGTCTGCAGTTACCAGTCACGGTACTGAGCACAGAAACGCCAGTCAGCGATGGCGAAACAGACACAAGCGACAATAACAATCAGGCAACGGATTGCATCTGCCTGTGCTGGAGCCCTGTGGTGAATCCGCCCTCTATCGAAGTAAATGGCGGCGTGGATGATGTGGTGGTCAAGGAAGACGGATCGGTAGATGTTGATATCGAAGCGCGCCTTGGCGCGAACGGGTCCGGGCATGAAGTGCTGACGGTAACGGTAACGGGCATTGATGCGAGCTGGGGCTTTAGCGCCCCGGTAGGGACGTATGATGCGAGCACCGGGACATGGACGGCTGTGATGGCCGCGGGTACGAACCTGTCAACGGTGATGACGTTTACCCCGCCAGCGGACAGCGATATTGACCTGACGGGTCTGGTGGCGACGGCGCAAGCGTATGAGCCATCAACAGGCACGAGCGATTATGATACAGACGGGTTTAATATTACGGTGGATGCGGTAGCGGATGTACCGACCATTGATGCGACGGGTGGTACGGCGCATGAAGGGCATGCGATTGCGATAGATGTAACGGCGGCTGTGACAGATCTGGATGGGTCTGAGCATATCAGCGGTTATGAGATCACGGGCGTGCCGGCGGGCTTTACGTTTAATGCGGGCACGGATATGGGCGGCGGCGTCTGGACGTTCACACCGGCCGAGATTGCCGGTCTTGAGATCACCCCGACAGCGAGCTATGTCGGCGGTCTGCAGTTACCAGTCACGGTACTGAGCACAGAAACGCCAGTCAGCGATGGCGAAACAGACACAAGCGACAATAACAATCAGGCAACCGATTGCATCTGCCTGTGCTGGAGCCCTGTGGTGAATCCGCCCTCTATCGAAGTAAATGGCGGCGTGGATGATGTGGTGGTCAAGGAAGACGGATCGGTAGATGTTGATATCGAAGCGCGCCTTGGCGCGAACGGGTCCGGGCATGAAGTGCTGACGGTAACGGTAACGGGCATTGATGCGAGCTGGGGCTTTAGCGCCCCGGTAGGGACGTATGATGCGAGCACCGGGACATGGACGGCTGTGATGGCCGCGGGTACGAACCTGTCAACGGTGATGACGTTTACCCCGCCAGCGGACAGCGATATTGACCTGACGGGTCTGGTGGCGACGGCGCAAGCGTATGAGCCATCAACAGGCACGAGCGATTATGATACAGACGGGTTTAATATTACGGTGGATGCGGTAGCGGATGTACCGACCATTGATGCGACGGGTGGTACGGCGCATGAAGGGCATGCGATTGCGATAGATGTAACGGCGGCTGTGACAGATCTGGATGGGTCTGAGCATATCAGCGGTTATGAGATCACGGGCGTGCCGGCGGGCTTTACGTTTAATGCGGGCACGGATATGGGCGGCGGCGTCTGGACGTTCACACCGGCCGAGATTGCCGGTCTTGAGATCACCCCGACAGCGAGCTATGTCGGCGGTCTGCAGTTACCAGTCACGGTACTGAGCACAGAAACGCCAGTCAGCGATGGCGAAACAGACACAAGCGACAATAACAATCAGGCAACGGATTGCATCTGCCTGTGCTGGAGCCCTGTGGCTATGACGCCGGATGTTGATGTAAGTGACGCTTACGTTAAAGAGGACGGCATAACGACAGTCGATATTGACGCGTGGCTTAATTCTGGGAGTCATGGCAATGAAGTGTTGACCGTGACTGTAGAGGGCATTGATGCGAGCTGGGGCTTTAGTTCGCCACTTGGTACGTATAATGCGAATACCGGGACGTGGACGATAACATTGGCACCAGGCACGAACCTGTCAACGGTGATGACCTTTATGCCGCCAACAGATAGCGATATTGATTTAAGCGGTCTGGTGGCGACGGCGACAGCCTATCAGCCGGAAACGGGCACGAGTGCTTATGATACGGATACCTTCTCTGTGATTGTGGATGCTGTGGTTGATGCACCTGTTCTTGACTTTGATTCTTATGTCAGGGAAACGGTTTGTCAAACAGAGTATATAGATCTTCATATTGATACAGCGGTAACGGATCTGGATGGCTCTGAAGCTATTACAAAAGTTGTGATAGAAATTCCAACGGATATCGCGTCTCTTGGGGCCGAACTTAATCATGGTACGGAAGTGAGTGCTGGTGTTTGGGAACTGACCGAAACGGATCTGACAGGCCTGACAATCAAAGTTAATGAAGATATGGCAGGTGGTCATTCTATCAAGGTGACAACGTATGCTGAGGAAGTTCATCTTGGTGGTACGGAATATGACTACTCCGACAATCATACGAGTGTCTCTGACAGTTTTTGTCTGATTATTGATGCGGACTCGAATACAAATACAAACACTAATGTGAATATTAATGAGAACGTTAATGTAAATACCGTTGATGTAGATGTTGATGTGTCCTCTTTCTCTTCTTCTGTTCATGATGGAGATGTTTTTGACTTGTTGGCGTCTACTTCTTTGTCACAGGAAAGTGAATCGGGATCGCAAAGTACAGTGTTTGAGTTTTCAGAGCTTTTCGAAACAAATGATTCAGTGGGCGACGCTATTAATGATTTTGTTTCAGGGACTACTCAGGAAACAGCGGTTGTGCCTGCGCCAGCAAATGATCATTCTGGTACTGTTGTTGCTACATCGGCTGAATCCATTATTAATGATGTCTTCAATACGCTTGGTATGACGGCACTTGAGGTTAACAAAGCGGTGCTTATTTAGAGGCTAAATAGGTTAGGCCTCTGCTTTCTTTTTTGAATGGGAAGAAGGGGCTTGAAAGAAGAATCGGGGTAAAAAAGATCTTTTCGGTTCTTTTGTTGGTAAATTTTAGTAATTGGGGATTTATCCCCTTAATTGTGGTATAAGATACTTGCTTCATCTGTCTAAAGAAGCCATAAATAAAGATAATAGTTTGTGGTTTTTCGACAGTTTTTTCGAGCAAAATCAGAGCCATGTCGGAGCAAGGAGAGTTCGATGAAAAAATTTAAACATGTAGGTCTGGCGGTGTGTGCGGCGGCCCTTTTGTGCGCAGGCGTTTCAGGGAAGGTTCTGGCTGCCGCAGATAACGAAATTAACACATTGCGGGATGCTGTTGCTGTTGGTGTTCAGACAAATCCTGAGTATGGTGTTGTGGCCAATAATCGCCGCGCAACAGATGAAGAGCTTATGCAGGCGAAAGCCCTTTACCTTCCTTCTGTTGATTTTCGGGGCGATACGGGATTTGAATATAGCGATGATCCCGGTACGCGTGGTGGCATAGATGACGACGATGAAGAAAGTTTGTGGCGTTATGATGCCGGTGTTACGCTGACACAGATGCTCTTTGATGGTTTTGGCGCAAAATACGAGGTAGAACGTCAAAGAAATCGTGTTATTTCTGCGTCTCACCGTGTGCGTGAAACGGCTGAATTTGTAGGGCTGGATATTGTGGAAGCTTATCTGGAAGTGCTGCGTCAACGTACGGTGCTTGATATTGCGCGTGAGAATGTTTCTCAGCACATTAAAATTCTTGAGCAGATCGAAGAATCTTCTGAGGCCGGCCGTTCAACACAGGCTGATGTGGAGCAGGCCAAAGCGCGTCTAGCCTCTGCCAAGGCGCAAGAATCTGATGTGCGTCAGGCACTTCGTATGGCTGAGTCTACCTTTAGACGTGAAGTTGGGGATTTCCCAGGTGATATACAGTTGCCTGTTGTGCCTATGGATATGCTTTCTGCCGATGTTGAGGCTGAAGTGAAGCGCGCTCTTGAATATAGCCCGACGCTTGATATTTATAATGCTGATATCACGGTGGCTGAATCAGAATGGCATGCTTCTGGTTCTACGATGTATCCTCAGCTTGATTTGCAACTTAATGCGCGTCATGGTGAAGATATGAATGGCTCTGAAGGTGAAGATACAAGTGCTTCGGCTCTTGTTGTTATGAACTGGAACCTTTACCGCGGTGGCGCGGATGTAGCGCGTCAGCGTGAACACGTTTATCGTCACGCGGAAGCTAAGGAACGCCGTGTTGATACAGCGCGTGCCGTAGAAGAGAATGTACGTCAAACCTGGGCGCGTATGGTTTCTGCTGGTGAGCGTGCGCGTGAATTTGCATCACAGGCGGCAGCAAATGAGCAAGTCGTTGTGGCTTATATGGATCAGTTCACACTCGATCGCCGTACGCTTTTGGATGTTCTTGATGCACAAAACGAGTTGTTTGTCTCTCGCAGTAATACAGTGAATAATGAATATCTTGAAATGTTTGCTGTGTACAGGCTGCTGGCACTCCGTGGTGATTTGTTGCCAACGTTGAATGTCGCGTATCCGCAGGAGATTGATCCGACGGACAATTACAGATAAAAGCGATAATTGATAAATAATGATGTTTTTTTAATTAGTACCCTCTGAGAAAGGGGGTGCTGAGTTTTTTTAAGAGAGAGTTTTTTATGAGTGTAAATATTCGTTATCCGAGAGGATTGATTAATTCCAAAATATCTGATTATCCTTTTGTTGTCAGGGCGTTTGATGCCGCACACGCGCTACATTTGCGGCTCTCAGAGGCACAGGGGCTGGATGTTTATCGTGAGTCTGTTACAAATATTACAGATACGGAATTCAAATTATCTGTAATAGTACAAAAATTTCCAAATTTGCTTGATACCGTAAACGTTTTTCTTCAAAGGTTTTTGGGTAAAAAGCAGGAGCCTTTTTATCTAAAGCTGGCAGAGCAAGAGAGCGAGTCTGTCGGCGTTTTGTATGGTATTGAATCGTCGCAATCGTCCAAAATGGTGGTGCTGGATAATATGATTGCTTTGGATGGACATGACGGTTCAGCTATTCATCTCGTTAAGGATTTTACACGTTGGGCTTCTGCTCGTGGGTATGAGACGATGCGGGAGGACGTATTGTGTAATAATGAATGGTCGTTAGCACTAGCTGAAGAACTTGAGCTAACGCCTGCTAAGGTTATTCTGGCCAAGAACCTTGATCTGGGCACTGATATGCCAGCGGTGGAGGATGATAGAACGTTTGAAACAGGGCTGGTTTCTGCTTTTGTGAAGCGTCAAAGTGCCAGAAGCTGGTATAAGCATCATACGCTCAGTCTCCGTTTTAATGATCAGGCTGGGGCTTTAGATGACACGGGTGCATTGTCATTGTCAGGTGATGTACAAAAAGCTATGGCGTTTGGGGGTGAGCAGGGCTGCGGTTTTGTTGAAACAGAGATTTCAATAGAAGATGAGGCGTTGTCTTGTTTCTTGCAGGAAAAAGAATCATTCAAGCCATTTAAATTTGTTTTTGAGCGGCCCATTCATGTATAACTCACAGAGTGTTTGAACGCAGATATGCAGATATAAGGTGGTTTTTTAATCATTTTATTTCTTATAGCTGATATTGACAAAAGGGGGCTTTCCCTTTCCAATGCTATGGCGTGTCAAACTTTAATTTTATCAAGACATTAAGGGTGGATGATGACGTCAAAAGATTCAAGTGAGGAAGCAAGACTTCAAGATAGCTGGCCTTTGCAGGCCGATCGCATGGCGATTAATTCACCATTGGTTGAGTCTTTGCGCATTCTTGCGGGACAGTATGGCAGACGTTCGAGCTATTCTTCCTTGACGGCGGGCCTTCCGGTTTCAAAGGAAGGTATAACACCTGCTTTGTTTGTCCGGGCGGCAAGAAGGGCTGACCTGAATGCTCGGCTTGTACAGCGGTCTTTGGAGGCTCTGGCCATTGCACCTAATCTGCCTTGTATTCTGGTGCTGGAAGGGGGGCAGGCCTGTATTTTGCATCAGGTGAGGTACCCTGAAAAACATCCGCCAAAGAAAAACAAGAACAGCAAAAAAGAGCCGAGTATTCACCCGGAAACAACGTTTGTTGTTCAGTTTCCTGAAACGGAAGATGAAAAACAGGAAATGAGACTGGAGGCTTTAAAGGCCATCTATTCAGATTACGCTTTTTTTGTGCGTCCTGTTGCGCGGAATGATGAGCGTGCCGGGCCTGCCGAAATAGAGGGGGCGCGTGACTGGTTTTGGGGCACGCTTAAAGAAAATAGCGGCTTGTATGTTGAGGTTATTGTTGCGGCTGTGATGATTAACGCATTTGCACTGGCTAATTCTTTGTTTGTTATGACGGTGTATGATCGCGTTGTGCCTAATCCGACATCGGCTTATGATACACTTTGGGTTTTGGCTGTTGGTGTGCTTGTTGTTTTTGTTTTTGATTTTATTTTAAAAAATCTGCGTGCCTATTTTCTTGATTTTGCAGGGCGGCGCGCGGATGTGAAGATTTCTGCAGCATTGTTTGAGCAGATTCAAGGCATGTCTTTGGCTTCCCGTCCGGCGAGTGCTGGTGTGCTGGCCAGCAATATGAGGGAGTTTGAAACGATCCGGGATTTCTTTACATCAGCGACGATGTCTGCGCTGATTGATGTGCCTTTTGCGCTGTTCTTTATTGTTATTATGATTTTTATTGGTGGCCCGGTGGCTTTTGTGCCGGTTCTGGCGATTCCCATTGTTTTGTTCAGTGGCTGGATATTGCAGCGGCCCTTGCAGAAAATCGTCAGAGAATCCATGCAGGAAAATGCGCTAAAGAATGCGTTGTTGTTTGAGACGATTACAGGGCTGGAAACTATTAAGACGCAAGCGGCAGAAGGTCATACCCAAAGACGGTGGGAAGAACTTACAACCAAGGCAGCAAAAACATCGGTAAAGTCTCGCCGCGTGTCTTCTTTTGCCTTGAATTTTTCAGTTTTTGTGCAGCAAGTGGCCGCTATTTTTGTTGTAATTGTAGGGGTGTATCTTATTGAGCACTCTATTATTACTATGGGGGCCTTGATTGCCTGTGTGATTTTGTCAGGCCGTGCTATGGCACCACTGGCGCAGGTTGCAGGGCTTCTGACGCGTTTTAATCAAAGTAAAGAGGCCTTAAGACAGCTCGAAGACCTTATGCGGAAGCCGGTGGAACGTCCACAGGGTAAACATTTTATCTCTCTGCCAGATGTTAGAGGCGGTGTGGAATTTAAGGATGTTGTGTTCCATTATCCCGGACAGACGACACCGGCCCTTGATCATTTAAGCTTTGACATTAAATCGGGGGAGCGTGTGGGTATTATTGGGGCTGTTGGGTCCGGTAAAACCACGATTGAAAGGCTGTTGCTTAATCTGTATGAACCGGGGAGCGGTTCTATCCAGTTGGATGGTTCTGATGTACGGCAGATTGATCCAGGTGATTTGCGCCGCAATATAGGCAGTGTGCAGCAAAGCCCGCAACTTTTTTATGGTTCTGTACGTGAAAATATTACCATGGGCCATGAAACAGCGCCTGATGCTGCAGTGTTGCGTGCAGCAGAGCTGGCGGGTGTGATGGAATTTCTACGGGATTCTCAGGCCGGTCTTGATACGCAGGTTGGCGAACGAGGGGAAGCCCTCTCGGGTGGTCAGCGGCAGGCTGTGGCGATTGCCAGATCTCTTTTATATGATCCGCCCGTTCTGATTCTGGATGAACCGACAGCGTCTATGGATCCGGCGTCTGAGAATCGTTTGCGTCGGCGGCTTGATACGCTTTGTCAGGGAAAAACAACAATTCTGATTACCCATAAAAGTGCTATGTTGCCCTTGGTTCAGAAACTTATTCTTATAGACCGGGGCAAGCTTGTAGCCTTTGGCCCGAAAGAAGATGTTGTAGCTAAGCTTCAGGCCCGTCAGTATGGGCCGCAGGCCGGGAATACGGAGGTATAAAGATGGTTTCAGATAAAAAAGGAAACAAAACAGTAAAGCTCAACATAAATTCTGCGGAGGATTGGAGCCTTATTCGTCGTAACTGGGGGCAGGAACAGGTTCAGCGCATACAGGCGCATGCTGATCGTTTCTTTACAACAGATGATGATTTTCCGGTATCGCGGCATATCTTGTTGTTTTCTATCGCTTTTTTCTTTGTTTTTTTTCTCGTTTGGGCAAACTGGGCAAAACTTGATGAAGTGACACGAGGAAGCGGCAAAATTATTCCGTCTAGTGAGGTACAACTGATTCAGCATCAGGAAGGTGGTATTATTGATGCCTTCTTTGTCAAAGAAGGTGATGAAGTTAAAGCCGGGCAAAAACTTGTACGTTTAAGAGATGTTGGGGCCTCTTCTGATCTGGCATCTCACCGTGTTCGTTATCTTGGTTTGCTTGCGACGGTGACACGTCTTCAGGCAGAAGCAGAAGGATGGGATGTTGTTAATTTTCCTCAGGACGTTATTAAAGGCGTTCCACAAAGCGTAAAAGAGGAATTAAATGCTTTTAAAGCAAATAAAGAGCAATTAAACGGACAACTTAGCGTGCTTCAGCAGCAATTGACGCAAAGAGAACAGGAGCTCTTGGAGCTGAAAACCAAGGAGCGTGATATTCAAGGTGTCATAGGATTGTCCCGTAAAGAAAAAGCAATGATTGAACCGCTCGTGGAAAAGGGCTCTGCGCCAAAGTTGGAGCTTATTCAGTTAGAGCGGGCTATCAGAGAACGGATGACTGAGCTGAACGGTGTACGTAAAGCAAGACCGCGTGCACAGGCTGCCATTGATGAAGCAAAAGCCCGTATTAATGAAATGAGCAAATCCTTTAAGGCAGAGGCACAGGCAGAGCTTTCTGCCAAGCTGACAGAAATGAATGCGATTAAGGAGACGTTAACGGCGTTAAAGGATCGTAAAGTCAGAACGGAAGTGGTCTCACTGGTTAATGGTATTGTCAAGGACATTAAAAACAGTACGGTTGGCGGCGTTATCAGGTCTGGTGATAATATTATGGAGATTGTGCCGCTGGATGATCAACTGGTTGTTGAGGCTAGAATCCGGCCTTCTGATATCGCTTTTTTGCATCCGGGGCAGAAAGCGGTTGTGAAAATTACAGCCTATGATTTCTCAATATATGGCGGATTAGAAGGGGAGCTTGTTGATATCTCGGCCGATACGATTATGAATGAACAAGGCGAACAGTTTTATCGTGTACGTGTTCGTACGTACGAAAACAGCCTGAAAAGAAATGGGAAGGCGCTCCCTATTATTCCGGGTATGGTGGCAAGTGTTGATATTTTGACCGGTAATAAAAGTGTCATGCAATATCTCTTAAAACCGCTCATCAAAACGCTTGATAACGCTATGAACGAAAGATAGGGGATGATGTCGCTTTTCCTAATCAAAAGCACTATAGAACCTTCTGTAAAAGTCAAAAAAGAGCGCAAAGGATTTTAGTCTTTGTGTTCTTGGCGTGAACGAATGACTATAGCCACAAAAAGAGACAGACTTTAAAGAGCCGTGGCCCTCTAAAGTCTGTAGGTCTTTCTGGGGGGAGAAAGATAGTTCTTAATCGAAAACCTGACGGTTAATAGTGAACCTGTCTAACAGGTCCATATTCACACTCTATTACAACCGTCTGTTACTAATAAACTTTAGTTTTTTTATAGTATAACTTACAAAAAATGCAAGTATCTTTTTTAAGAAAAATCATTTTTTTTGTAGAAAAATGTATAAAAATATCCTTATCTATTGATTCTAAACAATTTTATTAATACATGGGTGGACAAAAGATGCATGCCATTATGCTGGAAAAAGGAAATTTTATTGATTTTAGACGTAGGAATAGGGTCGTTCCTTTCAAAATTTATGCACCTTGTGTAACAAAATCATTAAAAATGCCTGTCATTTTCTGGTCCCACGGTCTTGGCGGGAGCCGGGATGGTGCCGGTTTTATAGCCCGTTATCTGGCCGGGCAGGGGTATATAGTTGTTCATATTCAACATGCGGGCACGGATAGCAGTCTTTGGGAAGGAAAGGAGGGGCATCCATGGGATATCATTCTTAAGACGCCTATCAGCCGTGAGACAACGCTGGACCGTTTTAAAGATGTTTCTTTTATGCTGGATCAACTGGAAAAAGGAGAGGGTATAAAGAAAGAATTACATGATCTCATGGATTTTACACACGTTGGTATGTCCGGCCATTCATTTGGTGCGCTTACGACTCAAGTTATAACGGGACAACGTTTTCCAAATGAACACGATATCCTGACATCTTATCTGGATAAGCGTTTTAAAGCGGCGATTGCGTACAGTCCTGTGCCCATTTCTCACCTGTCGGATGCCCCTGATGAGGCTATTTACAGCTATGTTGCGGTGCCTACGTTTTATATGACAGGCACAAAAGACAAGAGCCCTGCGACAGGTAAAGATTTTAATCGCTGTTTACATGTCTATGAACAAAACCCGAGAGACGATAAAAGCCTTCTTGTCCTAAAAGACGGTGACCATATGGTCTTTAGTGGGAGTCGTGGAAAACTGCCAAGCAACCCGAGACGAAAATCTCATGAACAGGTCATTCAGGAAGCTTCTTTAGCCTTCTGGGATGTTTTCCTGAAGAACGACTCGCGTGCCATGGATAAGTTAGTCGCTCTAATTGAGACGCAGAACGTATCGGTCTGACGGGAGGTTACTGTGTACGCAGATGGGCGAGCAGGACTTGTATGTCTCCCCCACCGCGCTGGATAACAGAGGCAAAGTCAGAGCGTTGTGTTACGCTCATGCTGACCCCTTCAACAATGACGTCAACGATTTTGTACTGTCCTTCTTTATAACGTACGCGCCAGTCAACTTCTATGTTAGACGAGCCATCTGGAGAAATGACGTGAGAGTTCACGATGGTGTCGTTTTTACCGGCATCCCGGAAACTGCGGGCTTCGAAGAGCTGTCCCTTGTATTCACCAAAGCGGTTCGCGTACACTTCGACGACCATTTCGTTAAAGAGCTTGAAATATTCTTTTTTCTCTTCTGCTGATGATGTACGCCAATAACGGCCAAGGGCGAATCGCCCAATGGTTTTCATATCAAAGCTGCTATCAAGAAGTTTTTGAAATTTTTGTTTTTTTGTATCTTGCTGAAGATTTGGATCCGATAGGAAACTCAGCGCACGTTCTGCCATGTTTTGGACAAAATTTTGTGCGCCGACGCCAATTTGCTCTTCGCCAACGTACAGTATATTGAGTTGTGCGCTATGACGCGATGGCGTGGGCATAAACAGGGTATTTGAAGCGCTGGCTGATGAGATTGTCCCAAAAGAAAGGGCAGTGATCCCTACAGATAGCAATAAAGTCATTTTACTCGAAAACATAATCTGGCCTCAATTCAAAAAAACAGTAAAAAAAGAAAGAGAGCTCCCCACCAGATAACAGGTATACAAGAAAGCCCTTTTTCATCATTTTCACATAGCTATCATAGCGTCTTATTAAAAACTATCATAGTCCGGAATTTCAGTAATACCAGCCAAATTTGGATCCTCATCTTTGACAAGGGCGGCGCGGTGTTGATAGTAAACGCTACGCATGGCGGCATAGTAATCAATGGAACTTATTTTGAGCTCTTCGAGAACATCCATAAGCTCATCATGACGGTCTACAAAGGTAACGCCGGCACGTGCATAGAACCATTCTTCCTGATCCGTATTGTGAATCCACCAGTGTATCGGATCGGCGTACATATCGACGACCATGCCGGTATAGTCTCTAAAAGAACCTGGGCCGAAGATGGGGGCCACGACATATGGTCCGTGGTCTACGCCCCAGACAGCAAGCGTTTGACCGAAATCTTCCGGTTCATACTGAATACCTTCGTCTCCGGCAACATCAATAAGACCACCAACCCCGATGAGTGTATTAACAGCCGCTCTCGTTGCGGCATCGCCTGCGCCTTCAAGATCGCCCTGCAAAAGCTGATTGGCGATGATAATAGGGCTTTTCAGGTTGCGTAGAAAATTTTTAACGCCGGTTCTGGCCGGTTTTGGCACAATGGCGCGATAGCCTTTGGCGACAGGTCTTGATATTGTCGTGTCGACGGCATCGTTAAAAGCAAAAACAGCTCTGTTATATCCTTCAAAAGGGTCTTGAATCTGTTCTTCACCAACATAGACCGCTTCGTTTGTCGTTGAACAACCAGCCATTCCCAAGCTTAAAACAGCGATGAACGCAAGGTTCAAAATGTTTGTTGTTGTTTTCGTTCTTTGCATAGCCCTAATCCTAACTTTGGCATTTAAATCTGTTTACAAAAAATATCTTAAAAGAAAGATACATCTGATAGATACGCTGTGAATTCAGGCGAATCAGCCCTTTTGAATTAACTCCGTATTGAAAATAAACCACAACTGGTTAGCATTTCGTTAAAAAAAGAACGTATTTATCTTCTTTTCACACACAGAAAAACTAAATGAATCAGATCTGTACGTCATAATGCGTTGAAGTCCAGAAAGGGTCAATAATTAATATGGGAGAATATTAGGCGATCCCCAGCCTAAGTATTCTGGTATGTGGAGCCTAACCGTCTTCGAGGCTGAGGATAACGGTGCCGCCTAGCAACAGACATATGAAAGAGGGAGACCATGATGCCAGAAAAACCGGAATTTGTTGTGATGCGCCAAGTGCCTGTAAAAAGCTTGATAGGAAAAAGACAGCGAATCCGGCAAAGATTCCGCCACTGATTAGATAAAGCGTAAAACCGGACCGCGGAGAGCGGAGAGCAACGGATGCTGCGAGGAGAATCATCGCGGCAAAAAGCAATGGTTTTGATAAAAGGATCTGATAGTGGATTTTTAGTAATGTGGCGTCAAAACCGGTAGCCTCCATGGTTTTGATAAAGGAGGGCAGCCGCCAGAAAGACATTGTCTGAGGGGATGAGAAACTTTCTTCTATTTCCTTGGCAGAAAGCTGTGTTGGTAGCGCATAGCTTTTTAAGTGCTCGGCTGTCTTGCCGGGACTGTGGATGGTTGTGTTGTAAAAGACCCACTTGTTTTCTTTTAGTTCAGCTCTTGGCGCATCAATGCGTCTCTTAAAGATGTCATCTTCGGAGAATTCTGTAGCAAAAACGCCTTTTAGCTCCCAGTCAGGGAGGGAAATTTTATCGGCATGAAGAATGATATAATCTGTTTCGTGCTGCTGGCGTAACCACAGTCCTTCATCAAATAGGGAAACCAGATTTTTTTTTCTTTCAAGATGTATGTTTTCCAAAACTTCAAACCGGCTGACAAACATGGCCCCGATGGGATTGATCAGCGTGATCTGCAAAACGCCAATAAATATGCTTAACGTTATAATGGGCGCAAGAAATTGCCAGGCTGAAAAACCGGCGGCACGCATGATAATAAGCTCGGAGCGTCTTGTTAGCTGCCAGAAGGTGTAAATGCCGCTGAATAATATAACAAAGGGCGCGATAATGCCTTCCATTTCGGGCAGCTTGAGAAGCCCCATCTGGAGAACGAGTGTGAGCGGAATATCGTCATGCTTTCCAGCACGGCGTAGCAATTCAACAGTATCGAAAAGATAGACAACGCCTAAAAAGATAAAGAGCAGGAAAAGAAAATTGAAAAGATATATCTTTGCCAGATAAAGATTTAATGTGACGGAATTTTTCATGCGCGCCTCCTTCTTTTTCTAGCGAAAGAATGTTTTGAGAACAGCGTTCCTCTGATGTTTTCTCCGGTCCGGCTCATGAGGAACAAGCCGGAGGCAGAGGGCAGAAAAACAAGAAAATACATTAGGATTAAGCCAATATTGCTATGGCGTGCCAGGCTGAAAGCACCAAGGTAGAGTCCTTGAATAATAACAACCAGTACAATGGCTGTTGCAATACGCCAGGCCATCCCTCTGCGGTCAAGAGGGCCTATCAACAGCGTACAAAGGGCTACGATGGCAAAGGCAGGGGCCAGAAAAGGTGAAATAATCCGCCGGTGAATCTCGACCGTGAATTCCCGTTTGTTTTCTGCATCGCGTTTATTCGTGGGGTCCGGGTTTAAAAGCTCAATGAACGTTCGTTCGTCCGGCTCTTTCCAGCGTTGCCTGATGGGGGAGGCTTCATCTGGAAGATTAATGATGTAACGCTCGAAATTCAGACGGTTTAAGGCCCCTGTCTTATGATTGAAGTCCTGTCTGGATCCTTCATAGACAACAACTTTCTGGCCTTCCTCTGTTGACACGATAGAGCCGTGTTTGGCGATGACTGTTGCAGGTGGCACATCTTTTTTGCGGGAATCATGGATCAGGAGTCCTTTTAGTTCTCCTTTTGAACCTTTTTCCCTGATGTAAACCGTTAATCCTTTGCCAATGTTGTTGAAAACGCCTTCTTTAAACAAAAGTGTTGAATATTGGGATTTAATAATCTGTCTCATTTTTTGCATCTGGGACAGGGAGGTGGGGCCTGCCCATACGGTCATAACAAAAAGGAAAAGGCAAATCATAATGGATAGAATAATGGCAGGCCGTGCGACTTTGAACGGGGAGAGACCCACGGCGCGCATGACGATGATTTCACTATCCATTGTCAGCTTGTTATAGACAAAAAGAATCGCGCCCATAAGAGAGACAGGGAGAATGACTTCAAAAAAACGCGGTAAAGCGAGGCCTGTCAAAATCCAGAAGGATAGGCTGGAGGCACCGGAATTAATAACAAGCTCTAAAAAGCGCAAAGATTGCGTCAGCATAATGACGGCTACAAGAATGAGTGTAGCGAACAAAGTTGCCCAGAAAATATTTTTAAAAAGGTAACGCTCTATTAAATTCATCGCTATGATTTTCAAGTCCTCTTGACAGTCTGTCATTTTCTTTATCAGATGAGAGGCTGGTTCGTCTACATAACACGGAGTACTAAATATGGATTTTTCTTTTCTTGAACAGGAACAAACAAAGCCGGAAGCTTTTGTTTTATGTGTTTATACTGAAAATGAGTTTGCTTTGCAAAGTCGGGAAAAGGCGCAGGCTCTTGGTGTAGACTTGATCTGGCACATAGAGGGAAGTAAAAATTTTAAGGGTAAAAACGGACAGACACTGGTTGTGCCGGCTTCAAAGGAAAGCGGAGTTCGTTATCTTGTCCTTTTAGGGATGGGTGATCTCGAAGGGTTAACGGCTCTGGCGTGTGAAAAGGCGGCTGACAGTTTGTATAAGACACTTGCCTCTCTTGGTCTGGAGACGGCTGCCATTAAAATGGAAGAAGCAGGCGAATCGCCTGTTTATGCAGCGCACATGGCCCTTGGGATAAAGCTTGCCGCGTATCGTTTTGATCGTTACAAGGAAAAAGAAGAAGAGGCTTTACCGTTGCTTTCTTCGGTTGAGTTTCTGTTGTCAGAGTCTGAACAGGCTAAAACGCTTTATGATACGATGGACTGTGTGGCAGAAGGTACGCTTTGGGCACGTGACCTTGTGAATGAGCCGGCGAATAAGATCTATCCCGAAAGCTTTGTTGAGCGTCTCAAAGAAGAGCTCTCTCCCCTTGGTGTTGAGATTGATGTGCTGGATGAAAAGAAAATGGAAAAGCTTGGTATGGAGGCTTTTCTGTCTGTGGGGCAGGGCTCTGCGCGTCCGCCAAGACTGGCCGTTATGAAATGGAAAGGTGGTGGAGATGTGGAACCGCTGTCTTTCGTAGGGAAAGGCATTACCTTTGATACAGGGGGCGTGAATATCAAGCCTACGGGCGAATATTTGTCCATTATGAAGATTGATATGGGCGGCGCGGCAACGATCGCGGGTATGATGAAGGCTCTTGCTCTAAGAAAAGCGAAGGTTAACGTTATCGGGGCGGTGGCTTTGGCTGAAAATATGGTCTCAAGCCGGGCGTCAAGGCCAGGGGATATTGTCCGCTCCATGTCGGGGAAAACGATTGAGATTGTTAATACGGACGCCGAAGGACGTCTGGTTCTGGCGGATACGGTGACGTACGTACAAAAAACGTACGATCCTTCTTTGCTGATTGATGTGGCAACCTTGACCGGGGCTATTATGGCGGCTCTGGGGAATGATTATGCGGGTTTGTTTACGAACGATCAAGCTCTGTGGGAAAAACTGGAACAGGCCAGTGCGGTGAGCGGGGAAAAGCTCTGGCGCATGCCTTTGGATGAGGTGTTTAGCAAGGATGTAAAAGCAGATATTGCTGATCTTAAAAATCTTGGTGGTATGGGCTCTCATGCGGGAGCCTGTACGGCGGCGGCTTTCATACAGGCCTTTGTTGATAAAAATCTTCCCTGGGCGCATATGGATATTGCAGGGGCCGCCTGGAAAAAGTTCCATCGGCCTACGACTCCAAAAGGGGCAACCGGTTATGGCGTACGTCTTTTGAATGATTTTATCGCACAGCATTATGAAGATGGAGAAGCATAGGCATTTATTATGGCTGATATCCGTTTTTATCATCTCCAGACCCAAACACTTGAGCAGGCCCTGCCGGCTCTGCTTCAAAAGGCGTACGGCGGGGGGCATCGTATTCTGGTAAAATTAAAAGATGAGAATGAGGTTGATAGGCTGAACGATTATTTGTGGCGTTTTTCTCCGAACGTCTTCTTACCGCATGGTGCGCAAAAAGATGGGGATGCGGCCTATCATCCGATTTATTTGACAGACAGGGATGAAAATCCGAATGGGGCAACTGTCCTTATACTGAGCCAAGGGGCGCAGATGGACTCTCTGGAGGGCTATGCCATGTGCTGTGAAATGTTCGATGGGCGAAGTGGCGAGCAGGTACAGGCCGCCCGCACGCGCTGGAAAGCCTATAAAGAGGCCGGGCACGAGGTGACGTACTGGAAGCAAAAAGAAAACGGCGGCTGGGAAAAGAAGGCGTAGTGCTATATCACAAAATAACAGTCCTGTTTTCGTGCAGGAAAATGCGTTGTTCTGTGTAGAGCTCAATGGCGCGGGATAAAACCCGGGCTTCTGTGTTTCTTCCGAGGCGTTGCAGTTTTTCAGGGCCGTATGTGTGGTCTATACGCACGGTTTCCTGCTCAATAATAGGGCCTTCGTCAAGGTCCGGTGTTGCAAAGTGAGCGGTAGCACCAACAATTTTTACACCGCGTTCATAGGCCTGGTGGTAAGGTTTTGCCCCTTTAAAACCGGGCAGGAAAGAATGGTGGATATTGATAATACGTCCTGTGTATGTACGGCAGAATGCTGCGGAGAGAATCTGCATATAACGTGCCAGAACAACAAGCTCCGTCTCTGTTTTTTCTATAATTTGAGCGATTGCGGCTTCTTGCGTTTCTTTTGTGTCTTTTGTAATGGGCAGATGGTGAAAAGGAATGTTTCTTTCATCAGCCAGTGTTTTGCAGGAATTATGGTTTGAAATGATCGCTTTAATATCAATAGAGAGGTGATTTGTTCGCCAGCGGTAAAGGATGTCATTCAAGCAATGATCGTCTTTCGAGACCATTAAAATGGTTGGGACAGGCTCATCTAACGCTTTAATGGCCCATTTCATATCAAAGGTCTTTGAGACCGTTTCTTTAATGGCTTTTTCAAAGGTTTTTTCGGCGTTCTCTGAGAGAGGCGAAAAAACGACACGCATAAAGAACTGACCGGAAAAAGGCTCGTTGAATTGAGAGGACTCTTCAATGTTACAGCGCGAATCACGGAGAGCCGTGGCCACAGCGGCCACGATTCCCGGTTTATCGACACAGCTCAATTGCAAAACGTACATTAAAGTGCCCGTTTTTTGGTTTTTAGTATCTGTAATCATCCTTTTTGAAAGGACCGTCTACGTCTACACCAATGTAGTCAGCCTGCTCTTGCGAGAGTTTTGAGAGCATGGCACCAACCTTATCAAGGTGAAGAGAGGCCACTTTCTCATCAAGATGTTTTGGCAGTACGTACACTTTCTTTTCGTAGTTCTCTGCATGAGTCCAAAGCTCGATCTGGGCCAGAGTCTGGTTGGTGAACGATGCACTCATTACAAAACTTGGATGGCCTGTGGCACAACCAAGATTAACAAGGCGGCCTTCTGCCAGAAGGATAATACGATTACCATTTGGAAACTCAATTTCGTCAACTTGCGGCTTGATGTTTGTCCATTTCATATTCCGCAGCGGCTCCACCTGAATTTCGTTGTCAAAATGGCCGATATTACAAACGACGGCGCGATCTTTCATGTCACGCATATGATCGACGGTAATAACATTTTTGTTACCTGTGGCTGTCACAAAAATGTCTGCGCGTGGGGCGGCGTCTTCCATTGTAACGACTTCAAATCCTTCCATAGCAGCTTGCAGGGCGCAAATGGGATCAATTTCTGTTACGAGCACCCGGGCACCTGCACTGCGGAGCGATTCGGCTGAGCCTTTGCCTACGTCACCGAAACCGGCGACCAGTGCAACTTTACCGGCGAGCATTAGATCTGTGGCGCGGCGGATGGCATCGACCAGACTTTCACGGCAGCCATATTTGTTATCGAATTTGGATTTGGTAACGGAGTCATTTACGTTGATAGCAGGGGCCAGGAGCCTGCCATTCTTTTCCATTTCGTAAAGACGCAGAACACCAGTGGTCGTTTCTTCTGAAATACCGCGGATGTCATTAAACAAGTCAGCGTATTCGTTGTGCATGAGAAGTGTTAAATCACCGCCATCATCCAGAATCATGTTGGGGGTCCAGCCATCAGGGCCTTTGATTGTTTGGTGAATGCACCATTCATACTCTTCTTCTGTTTCGCCTTTCCAGGCAAAGACAGGTGTGCCAGCGGCGGCAATGGCAGCGGCGGCATGATCTTGTGTTGAAAAAATATTACAGGAGCTCCAGCGGACTTCGGCACCAAGGGCCTGCAGTGTTTCAATCAATACGGCTGTTTGAATGGTCATATGAAGGCAACCGGCAATGCGGGCCCCTTTCAGAGGGGCTTGGGTCGCATATTCTTCGCGTAATGCCATCAGACCGGGCATTTCGGCTTCGGCCATATCCATTTCTTTCCGGCCCCAGTTGGCGAGGGAAATATCTTTTACTTTATAGTCATTTTTGTCCGTGGCAACGTGTGCAGTTGTTGACATTTAATTCTCCTGATTTTGGATGAAATTCATGATTTTTTTACCTTTTCATGCGAAGACTTAAGCGGAGCCTAAAAAAAAAGCAAGTTTTTTTCTCAGGTTGTTTTATTAAGAGGTTTTGTCAAAATGGATGTTTCTAAATTTCAAAATGTTGCCAATGGACCAGTGTTTTCCTATGAGAAAAACGCAACTGATCAACGTGTTTTTATTATTTTAAAAAGAGATGAGGTGGGTGGTTATGAACCGGTAGGCACCTACACAGTGACGGATGTTGATGAAAATATATCTTTTACAGAGAAAAAAGTAAAAAATCTTGTTTCTGTATTAAATGGAAAGCGGGAACTTGTTGATTTAAGTGGGGAAACTGACAAAAGGTTGCTTTTTCACCGTAAACCGAAGGATAATGACTCTGATAGGACGGAAATTATCTTTTATGCTTTGGGTGATGTTGGCACCTCGAAGGAAAATGCCGTCCTGATACTTGATGAGGGAGATGTGTAAATGATTGATTTGACAAATGAAGCTCTAGCTGTTTTTGCCGGCTCTGTAGATGGATTGAATAGAGGCTCTGGCCCTGCTATTGTACCAAAAGCCCCTGCGCCGGGTGGTGTTTAATAAAGGTGAATTTATATTAATTCAGTGCTGTGCATAATATCGGGTGCAGGCACTTTCGAGCTCTTTTAAAAGCTCTTTCCCATAAGCCCCGCCATCGCCCTTCATTTCTTTTATAACGATGACGCGGAGCGTTTTTAGATGAGCGTCTACGATATCAAGTGCGTTTTTATCAAGTTTGTTCAGGCTTTCCAGAAAGTGAAGCATGACACTGGTAAGGATAGAGACAAGATCGTATTTAAACATTTTCGCATTGGCTTTTAAGTCCATAACAGGCTGTGAGATGCCGGATAGAACGGCTTTGACGTTATCACCTTCTGCGCTTTGTGCGTTTGTTATACCGTCCTGGAGACGTTTGAGGCAATCGAGTGCGATGGGCTTGAAATCTGTTGTGTTTTCATCAATTACCTTTTGTGATTCTCTAACTTTTTGCTCGTCAAGCTTTCCTGTTCCTACAGTGATTTGTAGAGAACGGTTTGCTTTGTATATGCGGACGTCATCGTCATTCTGTGGTGTGTTTGTCATGGCTTTTTAAGTTACTACTCTGATTATTATTTGGTTATACGAAAAAGGCTATATTTCCCAAGTGTCTCTTTCCCGAATTTTTCTCTTCTTACGTTTGTCGGACCCCTTATATTCTGTATCGCGACGCCGTCTGCGGTCTGGGCCAAAATAACTTTTTGTCTGAACGAAACTTCTTGGCCGGTTAATGACGTAACCAATGCGTTTTGCCAGATCAGCGGCGGTAAAGGGTTTGACCAGAAATTCGGTCACGCCGTTATCTCTGGCTTCTTCAACCCTCAAGCGTGCGCTGTATCCTGTAATGATGATGATCGGTACGCTCTTGTTTTGGGAAAGCGGGTTGTTTCTTATTTCTCTGATCAGTTCGATACCATCAATTGGCTTCATAACCCAATCTGTTAAGATAATATCCGGGTTATGTTGTCTATACATTTCAAAGCCTTCCTCGCCATTTTTGGCCCAATAGACTTTTCCTATGTCCAGAGCATCAAGAACAGAGACGATGAGGTGTCTCATAGCCTTCGTATCTTCAACAACAAGTATGCTTAGTTTTTTAAAGTTAAGAGCCATAGTAATATGAATAGGAACAACGTTTTAGCTATATTATTCTAGCATAATCATATAAATCTGTGAAAAAAAATAAATAAAAAAAGAACCTCGGTGCGCTCCACACCTATTTTTTGAGATGCCCAACCAGAGGAAGAACAAAAAAAACAGATATAAAACAGCACCGAGGCCTGTCTGGGAAGCATGCTCTTGCAGCTTTCATTTACTCTAACGACCAAGTGCGGCAATCACTTTTTTTCAGTATCTGAATCTTCAGGACACAAAGGTCCAGAGGTCAGAGACCGGGTTATGTTAGAGCCTGCAAGGATCATCGCTCTCTATGATCCGGTCTTAAAAGAGTATACAGGACATGTGGCCTGTGCGTCTCTCAAGTCCCGCGGGTGAACCCACACCCGCTTTTTATAGTGGCAGATCAACCACTCGGCTCAACCATCGCGCTGGTTTTACCTGTTACGGGGGAACGCAATGCATTGCCGCATGAGGGGTAAAAACGTTTTAACGTTCGCTACAACGGGTCAACTTACCCAACTCAGCGTAGATGCGGCTTTCCTCCTTAAGCCCTGTAAAGACCGCGTACCCCTTTGTTTCCAGAAGAATAAACGGTCGCCTTTTTACAGAACCCCGGACATGGACCAACATATCCAATCACGCACAAGCGTTTCTCAAACGAAAGAGCAAAGCTCTCTAATGGAGATCTTCGAAGGAGAGGAGAACCTCTTTCCAAAGATTTTATTTCCGATTAGGAAATAAATAACGTCTTAAGCGATGACTCAAGCTTGCCATCCTCATGATCAGGAGTCGAGTCTTTTTTGCCTATTTTTGTTAAAAAATTTCACCGCAACGCAATATGTGGAAATATTGTTACAATAATCAACCTTTTCATATAAAAAGAAAATAACAGCTGATTCACAGCTTTACCCACAGCTTATCCTCTTTACATAGTTATTTTTGATAGGAAGATTTTTTTATTTTTTTAGTATACTCGGGCACCCAGATCCGATTCGAATCTCTTTTTTTCGAATCACAACCTCAAAAAGGCGAATCATGTCAGATACTCCTCTTGATCATCTTATTTCTGCGTTGTCCGGTCTCCCCGGCATGGGGCCCCGTTCGGCAAAAAGGCTGGCGTTGCATTTGCTGGTGAATAAGGAAAGGACAATGTTTCCGTTGGTCCAGACGCTGCAAAAAGCCGCAGATCATATAACGCCGTGCCCCTTGTGTGGCAATTTGGATAGCAAGGAGCCGTGCAGTATATGTCGTGATTCGACCCGGGATGCAAGTCGTTTTTGTATTATTTCGAGTGTGGCTGAGCTGTGGGCGATAGAACGGACACATAGCTTTAAAGGCGTTTACCATGTACTTGGCGGCCTTTTGTCTGCGCTGGATGGTGTTGGACCTGATCGTTTAAGAATCGATTCGCTGTTGGTGCGTCTTGAAGCACAAAAAGTTGAGGAGGTTATTCTGGCCTTGAGTGCAACAGTCGATGGACAAACGACGGCGCATTATATTGCAGACCGTCTGGAAAGTCTTCCTGCGGCTGTCAGGCCTGCCAGAATAACACGCCTCGCGCACGGGGTGCCTGTGGGGGGGCAACTGGATTTTCTTGATGATGGCACAATCACAGCGGCCTTAAGATCTCGTTCAGATATATAGCAAAAAAGCCGTGAGTTATTCTTTTTCAGAGATATAAAGCGTGCCGTTACTATCAACACGAAGGGCTGAGATATGCGTGTGTTGTGCGGCACTGTTGGTTTCAATCGCGATATCGTAATAAACACCTGCCGGAAAATAATGATCCGTGCTGCTGGCTGTAATGCTTGAATCTCCAAAAGCGATGTACACAGGGACCGTAGCATAGAGGCTTATGATTTTAGTATCCTCTGTAAAGGCTTGCGCATTGCGGGTAGCCGTTTCGCTAATGGACAGGCTATGCGCGCCATCTTCTTTGAAACGCATGGCAGGAATGGCGTGGTTGTTGGCATCAGTTGGAAGAAGTGTTGTCATGATAGGTCTCCGTTTTTTTAAGCAAAAAAAACCGCCGATGAGGATCGGCGGGCTAAATATAAAGTATAAAAGGACGCATTTAGGGCGTTTATGATAGGAATGTTATCCTATGATTATGCTGTTGTCAATAATTTTTCTTTGAGCGTACCGATTATGCTCCATATCAGGACATACAGGCCGCTTTTTATACTGGGAGCACTATAGAATGTTGCGGCAATTCCTAAAAAACAGAAGCCAGCAAGAAGGAAGGGCAGTATAATTTTTTTGTTGTCGTAAGAAAAAAACAGGCTGCTATTGAGAAGAACAAGGCTTGGGACAATAGCAAAGAGTAAAGGAGACATTCCCATAACTTGTGCGCAGTAAAAAATAACGAACAAAAGGGCTGTTGTTACTGGAAAAGGTTGTAGTGTTCCAATTGCCGCTTTTAGTTGTTCATTTTTTTGTTTTTTTGAAAGACTTATGAGCAAAATTGAAGGGAGGACACCATGTTTTTTCTCTGTCTCGGTTTCTTTCTTTTCCTGATACAAAAGGACAAAATAAATAAGTTCGGCACTGCCAAGCCCTGCCCAGAAAGATAACAGCAGGTTTCTGACGACAGATATATCCTCCAGAAAAGGAAGGAGACAGCCGGTTAATAACACAGCAAGCCCAATGATAAAGGTAATGGAATCCGGAAAAGGAGAAGACTCCATTTTAAGGTGTTTCTGTTTCTTTGAGCGGCTCAACGGGGATATCAAATTCCTGTCTGGCGGGAAAGACGTGTTCTGTTTCAAGGCTGCCTGTAGGTAGTCGGATAAGAGAGACGTAGAGAGACATGTCAGGCATACCAATAGACATGATGTCGCGGGATTGTGACAGGATATCTGCGAAACGGTTTGCGGCTTCAAGGACTTCGTTTGCATGAGAAGGCCTTTGAAGCAAAAGAGCAAATTCATATTTTTCAGTTTGTGCGATGATATCGCTCTGCCGCCTGTTTTTCACGAGATAATGTGCCAGCTTTGCCACGGAATGATCAAGGCCGAAAGCCCCGCCTTCTTTGATGATCTGTCTGGGGTCCTTAATTCCTATGAACAGGAGATGAGTGCTTTCTCCATAACGGTCTGCACGTTCTATGCTTGAAAGAAATAACTGGTTGAAGGCTGATTTTGAGATAACGCCGCCTGAACTTGGAAAATCTTCAGCTGTGTTTCCAATCTTGTTAATGAGCTCAAGCAGGCGTTCTATATTGTCTGCTTTGGTTTTTATTTCTTCAGCACTGGCGGGTTTTTCAAGAAAATCATTGGCGGATGAACGCAACGCCGTGGCGAGGTCAATCTCTGAAGACATAACGAGGACATAAGGGTTCTTTCGGGCGGCTTTTTTTACATTCAGAACAATTTGCTTGGTATCCGTAAGGGGGGCGGGATCAATAAAGACAGCATCGAAGTGCCCTTGTGCGAGCGTTGTTGCGCCGTCGTTTTTAGAGGCTGTGCAGACAACATCGTGCCCCAAAGAGATCAGTTTGTTCTTTATCAGTTCGGAAGCAACGTCATCACGGTCAATAATAAGTATTTTCATGGCTTGTCAAAACTCGATTGCGGTTTCTAAAAGGTATTCGGTTTCCCGAACATGTCTTTCAGTCATACTATATGATCCTTAAAAAAAGATAAAAGGGAAAGAGAAACTTTTAAAAAGTGTATCCTTGTTATTCATAACAATAATTGTAACAAAGGCGTTTATTGTTCGTTGACTTTTTAATCGCGGTGCTTTAAGTACGAATATCCCCGTGCCCAGGTGGCGGAATTGGTAGACGCGCTAGCTTCAGGTGCTAGTGGCCGTATGGTCGTGAAGGTTCGAGTCCTTTCCTGGGCACCATCTCTCTCATTTTCTCTTAATATTTGCCGTATATTTGTTGCTGTGCCTAGCAAAAGGCTTGGATTCTCAGCATGAAAAACTATATAGTTGCCTTTCTTGATGTATTTAGAAAAAAGAAGATGTGCCTTAAATGAAATTAACACTCCATAAACAAGATATACCGGATGATCTGGATTTTGGCAGCAGCGTTGCGGTTGATACGGAGACCATGGGACTCAATCAGAACCGTGACCGTCTTTGCGTTGTTCAGTTGTCTTCGGGTGATGGGCAGGCGCATCTGGTTCAGTGTGACAGGGATTCGTATGATGCACCGAATTTGAAGAAGTTGTTGGCCGATCAAAACGTGGTGAAAATTTTTCATTTTGCTCGCTTTGATCTGGCTGTGATCAAAAAATATCTGGGCGTAGAGTGCCGTCCTGTTTTTTGTACAAAGATCGCTTCAAGGCTGGCGCGGACCTATACAGACAAGCATTCCCTAAAGAATGTATGTAAGGAGCTTCTTGATATCGACATAAGCAAGCAACAGCAGTCTTCTGACTGGGGTGCTGAAAATCTGTCGAAAGATCAAATGAAATATGCTGCCGGTGATGTGCTGTATCTTCATGAAATAAAAGACAAGCTTGAATATATGCTTGAGCGTGAAGGCCGTACGGCTATGGCACAAGCCTGTTTTGACTTTTTACCTCATCGGGCAGAGCTGGATCTTCGTGGATGGCCAAATGTTGATATTTTTTCACATGACACAAAAATAGCGTCTTAGACGTCAGAGATACTTTTTTATTTAAGAATAACCCAAGAATAACCCAAGAATAACTATTGAGGCATTGAAATGGAAAATACGGCCAGAAAAGGAAATGATTTTTCTGATTTGGAGCATGCCGTTCAGGTTCTTGAGGCCGAGGCAACGGGCTTGACGGCTTTATCTCAAGCGCTGGATGATCATTTTGTGGAAGCGGTTGATCTGATTGATGAAATGAAGAAAAACAAAACGGGTCGTTTAATAGTTGCCGGTATTGGAAAAAGTGGGCATGTGTCCCGGAAAATAACGGCTACGCTGGCCTCGACGGGAACGCCGTCTTATTTTGTGCATCCGGGGGAAGCCAGTCATGGTGACCTTGGTATGATCACTGAAAAAGATGTTGTGCTTATGCTCTCTAATTCCGGTGAAAATGCGGAATTGTCTGATTTGATCGCCTACACACGCCGTTTTGGTATTCCGCTTATTGCGATGACGAGCAATGCGGATAGCACACTGGCTAAACATTCTGACATTGCGCTTGTGATGCCAAAGGTGCCTGAGGCGTGCCCGAATGGGCTGGCTCCGACGACGTCTACAACGATGATGATGGCGTTGGGGGATGCGCTGGCCGTTGCTTTGTTACAGCGTGCAGGGTTGACGCCAGAACAGTTCAAAGTGTTCCACCCCGGTGGGAAACTGGGGCAACAGCTTTTGAGAGTATCGGATCTTATGTTCAAAGGCGAAGATCTTCCGCTTGTGACCAAAGAAACCACGATGGATCAGGCTCTTTTGGTTATGACAGAGAAAAACCTCGGTTGTTTACTTGTAACCGGTAAGAATGGGGGGCTTGATGGTATTATTACGGACGGTGACCTCAAACGGCATATGGGGGCTGGTCTGCTTCAAAAAACTGTGTCTGAGATTATGTCCGCTACACCAAAAACGATTGACTCAGATTCGCTGGCAGCAGAAGCCCTTGATGTTATGCTTAATCATTTTAAACAGCCTATTACCAGTCTGGTTGTGGAGGAAAATGGTAAGGTGGCGGGTCTGATTCGTGTTCAGGAATGTTTGCAGGCCGGAGTAGCGTAGATGGCGGCTTCGTCGAAAGACAGGCTTATTCGCAACAGGGGCGGCGCATCGGTGTCTCCGGACCCCGGCATAGAACGGTATTCCAAAATTGTAAAAATATTACGTTTTTTACTGCCGGCTATGGCGCTGACCATCATTGTTGTACTGTTTTCCTGGACATCAATGGAAAAAAATATAGAGCCACTTGCCGAGGAGCAGAATATGCCCAAAACAATCGGTCAGAATGAGCTTATAAACCCGCATTTTGAATCTCATGATGCGGATCAGCAGCCCTATAACATTACGGCGGATCGTGCGTATCAGGATCAGGACCGGCTGGATCTTGTTCATTTGGAAAAACCAAAGGCTGACATGTCATTGAAAGATGGTTCTTGGGTTGAGCTGGAAGCTAATAATGGTCAGTATGATCAGGAAAAAGGATTGCTGTCTTTGCATGGCAAGATAAAACTTTTTCATGATGACGGCTATGTTCTTCATACAAACAGGCTTGATATTGATATTGAACGGCAATATGCGGAAACCGGGTTGCCTGTGTCAGGGGAGGGGCCTGCCGGGACGCTGCAGGCTTCAGGTATGAAGGCGCAGGGAAATAAAGGGGCAATTATTTTTAAAGGGCCGGCCAAGGCAACGATATACCGTTCTCTTGACTTGCCGGGAGGGTAGAGGCATAAACGAGAAGATGAGGTCACTTTACGTATATATATGTTTGTTTTTACTGACTTGCCCGGTTTGTCTGCAGGCGCAGGAGGTGCTGCCGAATCCAGACAAGGATAAACCCCTTGAGATTACGGCACAGGATACGCTGGAGTGGCATAGAAAGAGCCGTCAGTATATTGCACGTGGGGCGGTGGAGGCCAGGCAGGGTGGGCTGACAATAAAAGGACAAACCCTGACGGCCGATTATCATGAAAAGAGTGAAAGCAGTTTTGATATATGGCGTTTAACGGCGGCTGGAGACGTTGTCATTCTCTCGAAACAGAACGCGGCACATGGTGATAAAGCGGTTTATAATCTGGATGAGGGACTGGCTATTATGACGGGGAAGGACCTGAAAATGGTCTCTCCTGATCAGGTCATGACAGCGAATGAAGTGTTTGAGTATTGGGTCACAGAAGGCCGTCTGGTGGCTAGAGGCGCGGCAAAAGTCAAGCGTGGGGAAGATACCATAGAAAGCCAGACCATGACGGCATGGTTTTCCGAAGGACCAGATAAGAAAAGGAAGTTGGCAAAAGCAGAGGCGGCTGGTCATGTGGTTATCACAACGCCGACCGAAGTTGTGACAGGGGATTATGGTGTTTATGATGGCGAAAATAATACGGTAACTTTGACAGGGCATGTGAAAATAACGCGTCGTCTCAATGCCCTGGAAGGGGCGCGGGCGGTTGTGAATCTTGATACGAATGTTAGCAAGCTGTATGGCGGTACAATAGAACAAGGCCGTGTGCGTGGCGTGTTCTATCCAGAAAGCGAAAAGAAAAACAAGCCATGAGGAAAAGGTCACATTTGAAAGCTGTGCCAAAAGGATTGATAGCGCGGCATCTCTCAAAAAACTATAAGAAACGTCCCGTTTTGCGTGATGTTTCCTTGAGTGTACAGCGCGGAGAGGCGGTTGCTCTGCTTGGGCCGAACGGGGCCGGTAAGACGACGTGCTTTTATATTATTACGGGTTTGATCAATGCTGATAACGGCTATGTACAGTTGGACGGGCAGGATATTACCTCTTTGCCCATGTATCGCCGTGCACGGATGGGGGTTGGTTATCTACCACAGGAGTCTTCTATTTTCAGAGGATTAACCGTCGAAGAAAATATCCGCGCTGTGGTGCAGTCTCAGGATTTGCCGCATCAAAAGCAGGAGCTTCTGTTAGAGGATCTGCTGGCTGAATTTTCGATTGGCTATTTAAGGCAAACGCCTTCGCTTGCGCTATCGGGCGGTGAACGCCGCCGTGTTGAGATTGCGCGCGCACTGGCCAGTCGTCCTGACTTTATTTTGCTGGATGAGCCACTCGCCGGTATCGACCCTATTGCGGTCAACGATATTCGCAACCTTATATCGCATCTGAAAACCAAAGGGATTGGTGTTCTTATTACAGATCACAATGTGCGGGATTGTCTTGGCATCGTTGATCGTGCCTACATTCTCCATGACGGCAAAGTGCTCATGAATGGCACGCCGGATGACATCGTCTCAAATGACGATGTGCGCCGCGTCTATCTCGGCGAAGGGTTTTCTCTTTAGTTTGCGCTAAATAGTGGCTGTATTTTTCTGTGTTCGTGGTACACTTTTGCTTATGAGTAGTATCACGCAAAATCTTGATTTAAGACAATCCCAGACTCTGGTTATGACACCGCAGTTGCAGCAGGCGATTAAGCTTTTGCAACTCTCGAATCAGGAGCTGTCGGATGTCGTTGAAAAGGAACTGGCGGAAAATCCGTTACTTGAAAAAGCGCCGCCTGAAGAGCCGGATGTTGAGTCATCCGAAAAAGAAACCAAGGCGCCGGAACGGGATGAGTTTGAAAAGAATTTCGATGAAGGATGGACCGGTAATGAAGCGGATGCGTCGATCTCATCGAAGGATTTTGATCCAGGTTCATCTATGGCGACTGTGGGGGCAGGTGGAAATAGTAGTTTTGATGATTTCGGCACATCCTTTGAAGACCGTATGACTAAAGAAAAAACCTTGCGTGAACATCTGTTGGAACAGCTTCACCTTGATGTTGACGATGCGCGTGATCGTATGATTGGTGCTTTGCTTATTGAACGGCTGGATGAATCCGGTTATTTGCGTGAAGATACGGAATATTTGGTGGCTCGTTTAGGCTGTTCTGCTGCGCGTATAGAAAAACTGCTGGCCAAAATGAAGGGCTTTGATCCTACAGGTGTGTTTGCAAAAGATCTGACAGAGTGTCTGTCTTTGCAATTAGCTGAAGAGGGAAAGCTGGATGCGCCGATGGAGAGGCTTTTAGCGAATCTTGATCTTTTGGCCGTTCACGATATGAAAGCCCTCGTGGAGGTCTGTGAGGCGAATGAATCTTACGTACGTGACATGATCGAGGAGATAAAGGCCCTTAATCCAAAGCCGTCTGCTTCATTTGATCATTTTGTTGTCCAAACGGTGGTGCCGGATGTTTTAATGAAAAAGCTGCCCAAAAATTTAGGGGGTGGCTGGCGCGTGGAGCTTAATCAGGAAACGCTGCCCCGTGTTCTGGTTAACAGGGAATATTACAAAACGGTGGCCAGTCAGGCAAAGTCCAAAAACGATAAAGAGTATCTGAGCACGCAGCTTAATTCAGCAAGCTGGCTTGTAAAGGCTTTGGACCAGCGAGCGCAGACGATCCTGAAAACGGCCAGTGAGATTGTAGAACAGCAAGATGCGTTCTTTCTCTATGGGATAGAATTCCTAAAGCCGCTGACATTAAAGGATATTGCCGAAGAAATTGAGATGCATGAAAGCACGGTGTCCCGTGTGACAAACAATAAATATATTGGCACGCCGCGCGGTATTTTCGAGCTGAAATACTTTTTTTCAACCGCGCTGGTCGGGGCTGATGGTACATCGCACTCTGCAGAATCTGTCAAAGCCAGAATCAAGACTCTGGTTGATGCTGAAGAGCCTAAAAAAATCCTCTCTGATGACAAAATAGTCGAGCTGTTAAAACAGGAAAACATTGATATAGCCCGCCGCACGGTTGCAAAGTACAGAGAAGCCCTACATATTCCATCTTCGGTTCAGAGACGAAAGATAAAAAGGAATAGGGCTTAAATGGTTTTATTTCATAGAATTTTCAGGGGGTTCTATTTTTTTAATTTTATGCTTTGCCCTAAGTTTATCTAATGTTTCGTCTGTTAAATCGCAGTATAAGTTTGATTCATTTACAGATTTAACGGCTTCAGCAAAAATCCCTTTAGTTTCATAAGGAAGGGTGATTCTTTCTCCTATACGGTTTTGTATTGTTGGGTATAGACTTGTACCATCGTGGCATTGTTTTATGTCCTCTATTGTTCTTGCCTCAAAGGTGCCTTTTTCAAGGCTTCCAAAAAGCACGCTTAAGGAAATAGCTTTTTCATCGTTTCTCTCCTTTTTGTTAGGATAGTATATTTAAAGAGGGCTTGATATTATGTCAATAAAATTAACATCTATTCTTCATTCTGTTCTTTAGTGATTGAGATCATGCTCATTAATTTGTATAAAATAAAGGAAAACGTCTCTTGACGAGAGGGGGGTGCGTGCATACATTACGTAACCCGAAATTAACAAGGTTTAGGAAATAAGGTAGGGAAATATGAAACTCACCGTTCAAGGAAAACAAATGAACTTAGGCGATGCGTTGCAAACGCACGTGACGGAAAAGCTGGAAGAGTTAAACCAGAAATATTTTAATCATGCGATTAGTGCAACAGTCACGTTTTCACCTGATGCGCATGCCTTTACAAGAGTGCAGATCTCTTTGCGTATCGGTAAAGAGATTATGGTGCAGGCGCAAGCAACAGAAAAAGATCCATATAATACCTTTGATGCAGCGGCTGAAAAAATTGCCAAGCAATTGCGCCGCTATAAAAAGCGCCTCCGTGATCACCATGAGCGTCTTGAAAGCGTTCCGGGTGAAGCAGGTATGAAAGCCCGTGACTATGTTCTGGCGTCTACGGATGACGATGCAGAGGAAGATGCTAATGCTGTTCATGGGGAAGATCCTGTTGTTATCGCTGAAATGAGCACAAATATTCAGACAATGACGGTTTCTGAAGCGGTTATGAGAATGGATCTGGCAGAACAATCTGCTTTGCTGTTCAGAAATGCAAAGCATAATGGCCTGAATATGGTTTATAGACGTGCTGATGGCAATATTGGATGGATAGACCCGGAAGAATCACAGGAAGCCGCTGCCTGATTATCTGGCACGTTATGCACTGAAAAATAAGAAATGCGGCTTTTTTTTAGCCGCATTTTTTCTTATATCTTACAACATCTTATGCGTTTCACGCATACCACATGCGCAAACGCAGTATAGTTTCTTCTTTCTTTTTTTGGCATTTCAGGGTATGACTCTATCCCAGACCATAAATGACTCGGGGGAGAATGAGAATGGCCGGACAAGAACACTTGTTGGAAGTGGATGCGGTGCTGCCTAGGTTAAATGCAGACACACGCGAACGTGTTTTTCAAAAAATATCGTCAAAAGTGGCGCAAGACACAGGTCTTTGTCAGAAAGATTTGTTTGATAAGCTTATGCATAGTGAGCGGCAATCTTCGTCGGGGATCGGAAATGGGGTGGCTATTCCGCATTTGCGTTGTCCGAATTTGGTAAGACCTTTTTCTCTTTTGGCGCAGTTAAGGGAAAAAGTAGCTTTCGAATCGGTTGATCAAAAGCCGGTTGACCTTGTTTTTCTTCTTTTGTCGCCGGAGCGGGATGGCCCGTATCACTTAAGGCGTCTATCCCGTGTGACTCGTGTGCTTATGGATCATGGGGTTTTAAGTAATATAAGATCTCTGGAGGAAGGGGACGAGATTCAGGCCGCTTTGCTGGGCACAAGCAGCCTGACGGAAAAAATGGTTGTAAATGGCTAGAAAACGGTCTTTTTCTACTATCTTTATAATTAAAGTTTGACAATTTTTATTTTCCGAAATATTAATTGTTTTTTTACAATATGCATCTAAATTTGATATTACGAACGATAATACGTTATAATGATAATTGTAGAGAAAGCTTAAAGAGTAGGTGTAGAGTGGTTTCTTTCGCGCGAGAATTAGATAAGGGTGTAATGGGGCCGGCTGTTCAGGCTGTTGCCAAGATGGATTTGTCCGCTTCCTTTAAGCCTGCTCAAAAAATCAGTCATGATGGACAGCGTTATGCCCCGAATATAGGGCAGGCAGCCAAGTCTGCGCATAGCGGTATTGCGGATGCTAAGCTAAAACTGGGTTCGATAGAAGATGCCCGCAAGGAAATGCGCGGGGCGCAGGAAAATAAAGAGCCGCAAGCTGATCCGGGCAAAGGTTTTTCTTTGACAGGTGTGGCTTTGAGTGAAGGCATGGGCTGGGCTGCGACAGTGGCAGCTTATGCGGTTAATCCCGGGCTCGGTCTTGCTGTTGGTGCGGGTACGACACTTAACACTGTTGTGAATCTCATGGGGAACCGCGCTGATAGAACGGCAAGCTGGGATGAAATGCACCCCGGTGAATATATGAGCGATGCGAAAAGTGGCGAGGTTTACCAACGTTATGACACGCCTTCCAAAGATGTGACGCAGCAGGCGAACTTCCAGCAACAGCCTTCGATCCCTCAGCCTATGCGGATGGGTGATATGGAAGGGCCTAGCTATGAAGATTCTATGGCAGAAGTCTTTGGTTTCTTTGATAATAATCCTTCTGTTGCTCAGGATATGCTGCCAACGGAAGAAGATCTGCAAAGAGCGGAAGATGGGCTTACGGCCCAAATGGCAGAGCAGGAAAGATCTCTTGCTGCTGTGCACAATTTTGTTTATGAATATAAACCGCTTGCGCCGGCTGCAGTGCCAACGCCGCCCGTTTAGGTTTTTGAAAACCGTTCTAATCCATTGTTTAAAGGGTCGTTTTACAGCGGCCCTTTTTAGTGTGGTGTTTATTTTTTTTCTTGTTTCTTGATAAGTCTGCTATATTGGTCGGGGTCAGGTATGACTGTCTCTCAAATCTAAAGGTATCGCGGTGCTTTTTCTCAGGCTTTTTGTATTGTTATTATGTCTTTCTTTCTGGCAGGCAGCCTATGCGGCGGGCTCTTACGATTATTGTGAGACCGTTCAGAGCACGGCAGATGTTCTGGATTGTGTTAAAGAGCATAACAATAATGCTCAAAAAAGGCTAAATGCTGTTTTTGAGAAGCTTGTGACAGAAAAAGAAGCGCAAGAAGACAGCTTTTTGTCGCTTTCACAAAAAAAATGGCTGGAATATCGTAATACCCAATGTAGCTGGGAGGCTGAGAAGGAAGAAAATCCGGCTTTGAAGCGTGTTGTTGAGTTATCCTGTCTTGCGACATTGACGGATACGCGTTCGGATCTTTTGGTGCTATCTTTGGATCAGGCTTTTCGGATCGGTCCCCGGGAATTTGGTACTTTTCCACGGTGGTTGAATGTGCTGGTTGGAGATTATCCGGCTGTTTTCTGGGATGTTGGAAGTCGTCGTCGGTTTGATTTGGATTGTGATGGTGAGTATGAACAGATTATTTCCGGTGTGATGCAAGAGGAGGGCGGGCAGGCTGAAAATTTTATGCACGCTGTTGTGGCCGTTGTTGAAAATCCTGCGACTGGTAAGCCGCATGCGCGCATTTTTCATTTTCCTGTTCAGTTAAAAGGCGAAAATGATTTGTCTTTTTGTAAAACAAAATTGTCGTTTGCTGTTGTGTCTGCGCTCGATTCTGTTAAAAAGAACGAACAGACTAATGTAGCTGGCGCTTGTGCTACGGCACTTCAGCTTATGGATGGGCAATGTCCGCCGGTTGTTCTTTATTGGGATGGTGTTGATTACATTTCCAGAGCGGCAGCACTTCCTGTGTCATCTGAGAAGTAAAAGGAATAAAACGAATATGTCACCAAATATTAAGGCTGTGTGCGTCTATTGTAGCGCGTCGTCAAATATTGCGCCCCACTACGGGGAGGAGGTAAAAGCACTTGGGCAAATTATGGCGCAGCATGGCTGGTCTCTGGTTTTTGGTGGCGGTGGATGTGGTCTAATGGGGGCTGTGGCTGATTCTGTTCTGTCTCATGGTGGGAAGGCTGTCGGTATTATTCCTGAGCACTTGAAACAGCAGGACAAGCCGCAAGAGGGGCTGACTGAATTGTTTGTTGTTGATACGATGCATCAACGTAAGCAAATGATGGTTGATCGTTCTGATGCATTTGTTATCCTTCCAGGTGGGCTCGGGACGCTTGATGAGGCGTTTGAGATTCTTACATGGAAACAGCTTAAATTGCATGATAAGCCAGTTGTTCTTCTGAACTCTCATGGCTACTGGGATGAGTTTTTGAATTTGATTGATAAAATGATCGAGGAAAAATTTGTTGTATCTGCGCATAAAAACCTGTTTTCTGTGGCTGAAACTGTGGGGCAAATAGAAGATATTCTTCTGGAAGCACCGGATGAGCGTTTTAATCCCGAAATAAAACGGATTTAACTGCTATAAAATATTTGTTAATAATACTTTGGCTTGGTAAAGTAGCCTGAGAACAATTCGAGAGTAGGAACATTGTCCCAACATTATCCGCATGACATAAACCAGGCAAATGACTATGCTTGCGAGGCTTTGGAGCGCATGCATAAGGAAGAGTTGCCGCTTACCCCGAACAATTTCGAGCTGTGGTATGTTTATTACTCGAAAATGAATCAGGAGCTCATTCTTGCGCTTGATTCTATTGAGCAGAATAATGCCTGTATTACAGACGAGGATTGTCAGACGATTTATGAACGATTCCTGAGCGATGAGCGTAACGAAAAAGCAGTTAAAGAAGCTGGAGAGCAAATTAACGCGACGATTGAAGGCGTAACCAAAGCAGTTAAAGGTGTTCGTGATGCAACGAATACCTATAATGAGACGTTGACGCAAACATCGAAAAGAATCGAAAATGTGAGTGATGTCGAGGATGTTAAAGCGATTTTAAGCGAAGTAACAAGCGGTACGGAGCAAATGATCCAGTATAACCAGACTCTGGAAGAGCAACTGGATCGTTCATCACTTATTATTCATGAACTGCAACGGGATCTTGAGTCTGTTCGCCGTGAGGCTATGACTGATGGATTGACCGGACTGGCTAATCGTAAGTCTTTTGATGATGAGATCGTGACTCTCAGAGAAGAGGCAGAAGAAGAGGGGTATCGTTTAACACTTCTTATGCTTGATATTGATCACTTTAAGAGTTTTAACGATAATTTTGGCCATCAGGTTGGGGATCAGGTGCTTCGTCTGGTGGCGCGTACGTTGACCGATGGCGTTAAAGGCAGGGATGTTGCTGCACGTTATGGCGGCGAGGAGTTTGCTATTATTCTTCCTAATACGAACCTTGTCGCTGGCATCTCTGTTGGTAATTCTTTGCGTAAGGCTGTTGCCACAAAAGATATCATTAACCGTTCTACCGGTAATAAAATGGGTCGGATTACGATGTCTGTCGGGGTTGCTGAGTATCAGTCGGGTGAATCTATTGAAGATTTGATTTCCAGGGCGGATGCTGCCTTATATACGGCAAAACATAATGGTCGCAATCAGGTGGCGGCCGCGCCTCAGAGTGTTGAGCAAATAAACTAGTATTGAAAAAGAGCTGTTTTTCCTGTACAATCTACGGTTAATGGGCTTTTCCTTTGAGGTTAATATCTTAAGGGGAATCAGTGTGTACTGGTTGAATGGTGGTAAGGTGAGGTTTTGTGTTCTTTCTTGCATAAGGAACATTGAGACTTGGACGAACAAAAAGAAATACATTATACGTTAAAGCGAAGCGGTTTAAATCGCTGGTGCATTGAGTTGAGTGCACTGGAGGATGTTTTGTATCGTCCTCATATTGAGATTGATGGCTACGACGCTTTTCTGTTTTGTAATCGTGATCAGGTTTTTTTTCTGCGGGATCTGCCTGATTATGTTATAGAGGACCTTCATAAACAAGGGCATGTGCTCGTGCGTGAGCAGGTCTCGAACAGAGAAAATAGCTCTATTGCGCCTTGGGGGTTAAAAAAGGAAGATTTTGGCCGTTTTTATGACGTGCCGGTTTATCCGAGATCCTCGAATCTTTCCTCCATCAAAGACAGTTTTAATATTTCAGAGCTTGCCTCATGACCATAATGCTGGATTAAAGCGTTCTGGGTCTGGAAACTCTTTTTAGTATGATGTATTTATATGTGGGGCCTTGTTTTTGTCTCTTTACTGTTTTAGCCATACTTTGAAAGTGGGTTGTTGTTATGCGAATTGTCGTGATTTCTGTTGCTGTGATTATCGCTCTGGGATTTCTTTATACCGGATTTAATTTTTTGTTTGTCTCTCCACCGGCGTCTAAAACACGCACGCCTGTGGTGGCATCTAATTCTGATAAGGTTTCTCCGTCCTCTTCATCGATTGAAGAAAAAAAGATGTCTGTGAGAACGGTCCGGTCTGATATAAGGGCCAAAACAGAGATTAAAAGTGCTGTGGCAAACTATGAAGTTTTTGAAGAGCATGCACCAAGGCAGGCCAGTTCTACGATAAAACTTCTTATAAACAGTATGAAAAAAGGACGCTTGCCAAGCGTTTTTCTTAGTGCGCCAAATAAGACAGATGGTGGGAGACGGCGATATGAAAGACTGTTTATGGATGCAGAACGTGTTATTAATTCCAGTGAAATGGGGAATGATGTAGTGCAGGTGGATTGCAAGGATGTTCAGGACATGGGGTATGCTTATGCTCACATTCTGGTGGGTGATATTCTTGACAATGTTTTTATTTGTAAGGTGCCGCCGGAGGATGTTTCAGAGAACCAGCTTTTTTTAGGTGGACCGGGGAATGATAAGATCACTGATCTGCAGGGCAATAAAATTATTAATGGTGGAACAGGAAATGATCAGATCTTTGCGGGAAGAGGCCGGAAAATTCTTGTTTTTGAAAAAGGTTGGGGTAATGACGAAGTTAAAGCGGATTGCCGAGATTCTATTATTACAAAAAATTCCATACCGGACAAAAATCCGCTGAACAGATATTGGACGTTCAAGTTCTCCAACTTTGTGGTTTTTGGCCCGCAGGTGAGGGAACAGGATATGGAATGGGACGGGTTGACTTATCGTAATAAAGTGACGGGTGATAGCGTTACGTTTAATAATAAATGCTATAACTTTGTTTTTTACGATAAATAGGAGGGGGATATGAGATACAGAGAACTTGGAAAAACCGGTCTGCAGGTTAGTGTGATAGGGCTTGGTACGATGACGTGGGGGCGTCAGAATACTGAAGAAGAAGGTCATAAGCAGATGGATTATGCCCTTGAACGGGGCGTGAACTTTTTTGATACGGCGGAAATGTATGCAATACCGCCGACAGCGGAGACAATCGGTAAAACAGAAGAGATTATAGGGACGTGGTTTGCTGCGCGAAAAAACCGGGATAAAGTTGTTTTGGCTTCAAAAGTTGCCGGTGCCGGGTTTTCCTGGATTCGTGAGGGTAAAAGTGCCATTGATAAAAAGAATATTCTGGCCGCAATCGAGGGCAGTTTAAAAAGGCTGCAAACAGATTATATAGACCTATATCAGCTTCACTGGCCCAATCGTGATGTCTACCATTTTGATGACCGCTGGGGCTATTCAGCGGCGCATATTGATAAGGCCGCCGAAGAAGAAAAGTTTGTTGAAGTCTTAGAAGCTTTGGACGAACTTGTAAAAGACGGTAAAGTCAGGCATGTCGGTCTGTCAAACGAGACAGCCTGGGGCACGATGAAATATTTGCAGTTGGCTGAAAAATACGGCTTACCACGTATGGCATCTGTTCAGAATGAGTATAGTCTGCTGTGCCGTATGTTTGATTGGGATATGGGTGAAGTGTCACTGGCTGAAAATGTCGGATTGCTGGCGTGGTCTCCGCTGGCTGGTGGGATGATCAGCGGGAAATATAAAGATGGTAAAAGGCCGGGCGGTACGCGCTGGTCACTGGATCATCGTCCGTTGTTCAGGGATACTGAATGGGCCAACAGGGCGGTCGATTCTTATATTGATGTGGCACAGAAACACGGTCTGGATGTTTGCCAGATGGCTCTTGCCTTTGTGAATGACCGGCCTTTTGTCACCTCTAACCTGATTGGCGCGACAAATATGGAACAGCTAAAGAGCAATATTGAGTCTGTTGATATTACCTTGAGCGAAGAGGTTTTAAATGATATCGAGGCTGTTCGCCGTGATTATCCAATGCCGTACTAACAAATTATAATGCAACATTCTATGCAGCAGAAAAATATGCCCGCTTATCTGGAAGGATTGAATGAGGCGCAGTCAGAGGCCGTCCAGACAGTTGATGGGCCCTTGCTGGTGTTGGCGGGTGCTGGTACGGGCAAGACGCGGGTTTTGACAACGCGGCTGGCGCATATTCTGGCGACCAGTCGGGCCTGGCCGTCACAGATTCTGGCTGTGACCTTTACAAATAAGGCCGCGCAGGAAATGAGAGAGCGTGTTTCGTCACTTCTTGGTGGGCAAGGCGTTGAAGGCTGGTGGCTTGGTACTTTTCATGCGCTGGCGGCAAGGATGCTGCGTCGTCATGCTGATTTAGCGGGATTAGGCAGCAATTTCACCATTATTGACGCGGATGATCAGGTGCGGCTTCTGAAACAGATTATGGAAGCTGAACACGTTGATACCAAAAAATGGGCTCCCAAAGCCATGATCTCTTATATTGAGCGTTGGAAAGACAAAGGGCAATCTCCAGAAGACTTATCTCCCCGCGAAGCCGGAGAGGTGGCAGATGGAAAAATGGTGCGGCTTTACGGTTTGTATCAGCAACGCTTGAAGGCCTCTAATGCTTGCGATTTTGGCGATCTTTTACTGCATGTTATTAAAATCTTGAGAAAACCAGAGAATGCACATGTGCTGGAAGATTATCACAGGCGTTTTCGTTATATTTTGGTGGATGAATATCAGGATACCAATGTTGCGCAGTATCTATGGCTTAGATTGATTGCGCAAGGCACCGGAAATATATGCTGTGTAGGGGATGATGACCAGTCTATTTATGGCTGGCGCGGGGCGGAAGTCGGCAATATTTTGCGTTTTGAGAAGGATTTTCCGGGAGCAAAGACGGTGCGGCTTGAAGAGAATTACCGTTCAACCGGCCATATTCTTGCGGCCGCTAATCACATTATTGCGAATAATGATGGCCGTTTGGGAAAAGATCTTTATTCTCAGGCCGGTGAGGGAGATCTGATTACCCTGCGCGGTTTGTGGGACGGTGAAGCGGAGGCGCGCTGGGCCGGTGAGGAAATAGAGCAGTTGCATAAGAAAATGTCTCTGGATGGTGTCGCTGTTCTTGTGCGTGCCGGTTTTCAAATGCGTGAATTTGAAGAGCGCTTTATTAATCTGGCCATTCCTTACCGTGTGATAGGCGGGCCGCGTTTTTATGAGAGAAAAGAAATTCGTGATGCGCTGGCTTATCTGCGTGTTTTGGTGCAGCCGGATGATGATCTGGCATTTGAGCGTATTATAAATCTGCCCAAACGCGGCATTGGTGCCTCTACGCTGCAGATTCTTCATGAGCAGGCGAGAGAGCAGGGGATTAGCTTTTACCGGGCTATTCAAGGCGCGTGTAAAGCTGGTGTGTTGCGGCCGAAAGTGCAAAAAACACTGGAAGATCTTTTATCTGATTTTGATCGGTGGCGCGGTTTGCTGCAGACAATGTCCCATCCCGAGCTTGCGGATCTGGTGTTTATGGAGTCTGGTTATACCCCTATGTGGCAAAAGGAAAAATCTCCAGATGCTGCGGGTCGTGTAGAGAATCTGAAAGAACTTGTGAATGCGATTGGCGAATTTGAAACGCTGGCGGCCTTTCTGGAACACATCGCCCTTGTCCTTGAAAATCAAGGCGGCAGAGAGGGAGAGTGTGTAACCCTGATGACTCTGCATGGGGCCAAGGGATTGGAATTTGATTATGTGTTCCTGCCGGGATGGGAAGAAGGGCTGTTCCCATCGCAGCGGTCTATTGATGAACTTGGCCTAAAGGGCTTGGAAGAAGAACGCAGGCTGGCCTATGTTGCTATTACGCGTGCTCGCAAAAAAGTCTATATTTCCTATGCAGCAAATCGCAGGATGTATGGCAACTGGATTAGCGCGATCCCTTCGCGTTTTGTCGATGAGTTGCCGGCTGACCATATAGAGGCTGAAACGGAAAGCGGCCTTTATAATCCGGGGCGCTCTTCGCACTGGGATTCCAGCGGTTTCAGGGCATTGCCTAAAAAAGAAAAAGCGCAGGAAGTGTCAGGGTTTCACGTTGGGGTGCGTGTCGTGCATGATAGTTTTGGTGGCGGTAAAATCATCCATGTTGCGGGGAAAAAACTTGATATTCAGTTCGATGATGGCACGCATAAACGCATCATGGATAGCTTTGTAGAGCTGGAATAGTTTTTCGTGTATCTTGAATAATTATGCGTGCTGTTCTATATTTTTTGCAAGGCAATCTACTATGGAGATGCATCATTATGTCTGCCACATCTATGGAAGGGAAAACAGCAATAGTCTTTGGCGGGACAGGCTTTGTGGGCGCACATGTCGTTGAGAAACTGGCGCGGGAAGGGGCGTCGGTGCGCATTGCGAGCCGTACGCCAAAATCGGCCTATTATCTTCGTCCTTGTGGTTTGCCGGGACAGGTCGAGTCGTTTTTTTGTGATTATACGGCCAGATCACTTAATGATGCGCTGAAAAGAGCTGACTATGTTGTTAATTGTGTTGGTGCCATATACGAGACACGAAAAACGACATTTGAAAAAACACATGTAGAACTTCCCGCACGGATTGCCAAAGCCTGTGCAAAGCAGGGCGTTCAGCATTTTGTTCATATATCGGCGCTGGCTGTGGATACAGCGCAATCTGTTTATGCTAAGACCAAACTGGCGGGAGAAAGGCGTATTTTGAGTGCTTTTCCAGAGGCGGTTATTTTGCGGCCGAGTGTAATTTTTGGCCCTAAAGATTCGTTTTTTAATATGTTTTCTGCTTTGTCCCGCTTTTTGCCCGTTTTTCCTCTTATCGGGGGTGGTAAAACAAAGTTTCAGCCGGTTTATGCCGGGGATGTGGCACGGGCTGTGATCGAATCTTTTAAAGATTTAAAGGCTAAAGGGCAAGTATATGAACTGGGTGGCCCTGAAATACTCTCGTTTAAAGAGATATATGAACGACTTTTTAAATATACAGGCCGGAAAACGGTTTTGTGTCCTTTGCCTTGGTGGGTAGCTAAATCTCAGGCTTTCTTTATGGAGTTTATGCCAACACCTTTATTGACAAGAGATCAGGTGGAGTCTTTGAAAACAGCCAATATTGTTGGCAAAGGGGCCAGATCCTTTGATGATTTGGGAATTCACCCAACGGCTTTGGCAGCGGTTTTACCGCGTTATTTATAATTAAAAAGGTGACAAAGCTTGAACTTGTTGTCTTTTGAGATATTCTCAATACTCCGTATTTTGAGGAAGGCATATATGTACAGATTTTTGGCTATTTTATTGATTCTTTTTACTTTTGTTTCGGCTCCGGCTTATGCAAGACGAATGGAAGGTATTGCGGCGGTTGTTAATGATGAGGTTATTTCTTATTCCGATGTGTCGGATCGTATCAAGCTTGTTATTAGTTCGTCCGGTATGCCGGATACGGCGGATATGCAGGATCGCCTGCGTCCTCAAATCGTTCATGCGTTGATTGATGAAGTGCTAAGGGTTCAGGAGGCGCGCCGTTTGTCATTAGATATTTCTCCGCAGGAAATTGAGGAGGCCATCGGCGCTATCGGCGGACAAAATAAAATGACAGGCCAGCAGTTTAAAGAGATGCTGGAGGCCAGAGGTATTAACCTGAAAACACTCAAAGATCAAATCAGGGCACAGATAGCATGGTCCAAGGTTGTGAACTGGAAAATTAAGCCCGAAGTCAAAGTAACTGAAACAGATGTTGATGCGCTATTGCGCCGGCTTGAGGCGAATATTGGCAAGGATCAATACCATGTGGCCGAGATTTTACTGCCTCTGACCAAAGGAACAAAAGAATCTGATATTGCTGCGCTGGCTCAAAAACTTCATGCGGAGATTTCTGCGACTCCTTCTTCTTTTAAAAAAGTGGCGACACAGTTTTCTAAATCTGCGACGGCCGCGCAAGGGGGCGATATTGGCTGGGTAACAGAGGACCAGCTCGCTGCAGAAGTGGCTGATACGGTATCGAAAATGGGGGTTGGTAAAATTAGTCAGCCTGTAAAGTCTTTAAGCGGTTATCATATTCTAAAGCTGATTGATAAAAGAAAGATAGAAGACAAAAACATTCCCTCAATACATCAGTTGCATCAAAATATCAGTATGGAACAATTAGAGAGGAAACAACGGGGCTATTTCCTGGACATCAGGTCTTCAGCTTTTATAGAAATTCGTGACTGATCTTTCCGCTCTTCCTCCTTTAAAAGACATAATTGCGGCACATGATTTGTGTGCGAAGAAGGCACTTGGACAAAATTTCCTGCTTGATCTTAATATCACAGACAAAATCGCGCGTGTTGCCGGGCCTTTTGAAGGCAAAACCGTGTTTGAAATTGGTCCGGGGCCGGGAGGACTAACGCGCAGCCTGCTTAAGGCCGGGGCAAAAAAAGTTGTGGCTGTGGAGTTTGATGAAAGAGCTATTGCGGCGCTTCAAAGCCTTGTGACAGCATCTAATAACCGCTTGATGCTTGTACAGGCGGATGCCCTGAAAACAAATTTGCTGGATTTGGCACCGGAGGCAGAAGAAAGAACTATCGTGGCGAACTTGCCTTATAATATTGCGACACCTTTACTTGTGAACTGGCTAAAACAGATCAGAAAAGATCACAGCAGTTTTTCTTCTATGAGCCTCATGTTTCAAAAAGAAGTGGCCATGAGGATTGTTGCGCAGGTGGGCGATAAAGCGTATGGTCGCCTGGCCATTTTGTCTCAGTGGTTGTGTGATGTGCATAAAGCCTTCGATTTGCCGCCGACCGTGTTTTCGCCGCCGCCAAAAGTTTATTCCTCTATTGTTCATTTTGTGCCTAAAAAACAGCTTCCCGATGCGCCGCCTTTTGAAAAGATAGAGGAGATTACAGCAAAGGCTTTTGGCCAACGTCGCAAAATGGTGCGCTCCAGTTTAAAGAACTATACGCATCTGTTTGATGCATGTGGTATTGCGCCTGAAAAAAGAGCAGAAGATTTACCCGTAGAGGCCTATGTGAGACTCGCTCAATTATCTGCTGAGGAAGCCGTGTAATATAGACCTCGTTCAGGATAATAAGTTGTATTTGTAACTTTTAAATGCCTTCCATCAATCCACGAACGAATCCCGGCAGGCCTTTCATACGGTGGCGTTTCATGCGTTCGGCATCCAAAATGGTTTGGGCTTCCTGAATGGATGTATGGATGTCATCATTAATAATGACGTAGTCATAGCCGTCATAGTGGCTGATTTCTGCCGATGCCTTGCTCATACGGCTCTTGATGTCTTCTTCATTTTCTTTTGTATCGAGGGACCGATTTCTTAAGCGTTTTTCAAGGTCTCTGTGGGAGGGAGGCAGGATAAAAACCGAGACAAGATCGTCTTGAATGACTTGTTTGAGTTGCTGGGTGCCTTGCCAGTCAATATCGAAAATAATGTCTTTTCCTTCTGCCAGTGCGTCTTCTACAGGTTTTTTTGGGGTGCCGTAATAGTTTCCAAACACTTTGGCATGCTCCAGCATATCGCCGTTTTCTACCATCTTGTCGAATGTCGGAATATCTATGAAGTAATAATCCCGGCCGTGGACTTCTCCTGCTCTGCGTGGTCTTGTTGTGGCAGAAACTGAAACCTCAAGTGCTTTATTTTGTTTGAGTAACGCACGGGTAATTGTTGTTTTTCCAGCACCGGAAGGTGAGGAGAGTACATACATTAGTCCGCGTTTTTCAAAAAGATGTTCTTGAGTCATGGATTAGCTGGGCCCATACTAGCTAGCGTGAAGGTCAAAAATTTTTTAAGGCGAAGTATATACCAGGAAGCTGCTCATGAAAACCATTCTTATTACCGGCGCCTCAAGTGGCATAGGTGAAGCACTGGCCATATATTATGCAGGCCCGGATATATGTTTGCTGCTCTGTGGCCGTGATGCAGAACGTTTGGCCAGAGTGTCCCGCCTTTGTAAGGAAAAAGGGGCAGAGGTACACCGTTCGTTTATTGATGTCCGTACGCGTGACGAATTCAGTAAATGGGTGTTAGCCATGGATCTGCGTTTTAATATAGATCTGGTTATCGCTAATGCCGGGATTTCCGGTGGGACAGGTACAAAGGGTGATGCCGAGTCAGTCGCGCAGAGCAGAGAGATTTTTGACGTTAACGTGGGAGGCGTACTTAATACAATAGAGCCCGTTTTACCCCGTATGCTTGAAAGAAGAAACGGACAGATTGCACTTATGAGTTCATTGGCCTCTTTGGCAAGCTGGCCGGGGGCACCGGCGTATAGTGCCTCCAAAGCGGCTGTACGTGTCTATGGGGAATCTCTGCACGGCACCTTGAAGGGGAGCGGGGTTAGCGTGAGTGTTATTTGCCCCGGCTTTGTAAAATCCCGCATTACGGATCAGAACCATTTTCCCATGCCTTTCTTTATGTCTGCGGAAAAAGCGGCGCAGCGTATTGCCAGTGGTTTGACGAAAAAGAAAATACGCATTGCTTTCCCATGGCCGACTTATTTCGTGGCGCGTGCGCTTGGTCTGTTGCCGCCATCTCTTATGTCTGTTGTTTTATCCAAAGCCCCTGTGAAAACAGCCTTGCCAGAGGATAAAAAATCGGGGTAGAAAAGAATAGATGTTGAATTAAAGCTAAAGTTGATTAAGAGTTGATGGCTAAATGACTGTTGAAGTCGAAAAGAATGCAAAGGAAGCGGCAAAGCTTTTAAAGGCCTTATCGAATGAGAAGCGCCTTCTTATTTTGTGTACCCTTTATAAGGGGGAGTGTTCGGTAGGTGAATTGGAGGAGGTTGTCAATCTCAGTCAGTCGGCTTTGTCTCAACATCTCTCAAAACTCAGATGTGATAATCTTGTTATGACGCGGCGCGAGGCCCAGACTATTTATTACTCGCTTGAGGATAGAGCCGTGAAAATGATACTTGGGACGCTTCATGATATCTTTGCGCCTAACTGGCGAGACGGATCTTGCTTAAGACCTGATCAACGGTAATATCCTCAATCTGTTTTGCTGAGAGAATTGTTAGATCGTGGCCGAGCGGCGCATGCTTGTTCGGGTTGCTTTCATTTGTCGAAAATAAAACCGTTGAAGGACACCCTGTTACTGAAATCATGTGCATCGGTCCAGTGTCATTCCCGATGGCACCGGCTGCGTGTCTGGCTAGTGTAATGATATCAGAAAAAGAGGTTTGGCCGGTTAAGTCTAAAATATCAGGATTCGCATTTATGATATCTTTTGCAATATCTCTTTCGTAGTTTGAGCCAATGATGACGGGTTGAAAGCCTCTTGTTAAGAGCACTCTGGTGAGTTGTTTATAATATCTTACCGGCCATTTTTTCCCCGGTCTTGAGGGCGCACAGCCTGGTACAATCAGGATATATGGCTTTTTGAGCGGGAGGGCGGAGATATCACTTTTCATCCAGTCCATGGGGTCTATGTCGATATCTTTAATACCGGCCAGAGCCAGAGTCTGTATATGGCCTTCGAAGGCTCTGCCCTTTGTGCGTTCTGGTGAATCGTTTCGGTGGGAGGCCCCTTTGGCTGCACCGACCCATTCCGGTTTGTTTGAGGCAGAAAACAGTTTTAGATAAAAGCTTGTGCGATCGTTGTTTTGCAGGTCATAGACACGGGAAAAGCCTGCTTCATTTAATTTTTTTCTAAAGCGGTAGAGCTTTTTGATATCAAACCATTTGGGACGCTCGTCAATCCACACGTCATCAAAGTAGGGGCTTTCTTTTCCAAAGGATACATAAGGCGTTGTGGTCAGGAGTGTCATATGATCATCAGGATGCGCTTTTCTAATGGCTTTCATGGGCCCTAAAGCCTGAATGAAATCACCTAAAGCACCAAGTTTGATAACAAGGATGCGTTTTTTGTCTTTATCGTTATTCATGAACATGACTTATTGCGCAATGATGTTTTTCTTTTCCTCATGAGAAAATCCGTCACTTAACAGTTCAGCATATACTTCCAGTGTTTTTTCTACCATTTGGTCTTTTGTGAAGTGTTGGGCGATATGGGCCATAGCGCGAGTCGCGAGTATGGCCCGTTGTGTGGGCGTTAAAGAAAGGGCTTCTTCAATAGCTTTGGCCAGTGTTTCAGGATCTTCAGGCGGAATGAGCCAGCCTGTTTCTCCACGCTCAATCGTTTCCTGTGCGCCGCCATGATCTGTGGCAATAATGGGGCGGCCCATCGCCTGCGCTTCGACTGGAATACGGCCAAAGCCTTCCGGGTCCGTGGAGGCTGAAATGACGGCTGTGGAGAGCATATAGGCGGCCGGCATGTCATCACAATGATCAACCATGCGGATACGGTTTCCCATATTTCTTTCCTGAATAAGGGTTTCAAGCTCTTTTCTGTATGTGACCCGCCCCTGATCGCTACCTATAATAAGGCCGAAGGTGTCAGGACGGTGAAGACGGGCCAGTGCTTCGATAAAAACAGAATGCCCTTTCCATCGTGTCAGACGGCCGGGAAGCATAACGATACTGGCACCGTCCGGGATCCGCCACTGTTTAGAGAGACGAATCATGCGTTCCGGTGTCACAGCGGTCGGGTGAAATTTTTCAATTGGAATACCGCGCTGTATGATGCGGATAACATCAGGATCAAGCGTGTAGTTCTTTGTAAGATATTTGGCAACAAAAGCTGAAATGGCAATGATTCTCTCACCTTTGGCAATGGATGAGTTATAAAAACGCTTGGCATTGCCTGAGATATTATAAGGCGCATGGCATGTCGTCATATAACGAGCTTTTGTTTTAGCGCAGGCCTTCCATGCACTCCATGCCGGGGCACGGCTTCTGGCATGCACGATGTCTACATTGTGCTGCCGGATAATTTTTCGCAATCGGCCTATATTTTTCCATAAGGTGAATGGGTTTTTGCTGTGTACCGGCAGGTTGATATGTGTTGCATTAATTCTTTGTAATTCATGGAGGCGGGCACCTCCATGGGAAACAACGATCGCTTTAGCTCCCGCTTTTACAATGCCGGCGGCAACATCAATACATCCTTGTTCTGCGCCGCCCGGCCCGAGTTCAGGAATGATCTGCATAATTACAGGTTTTTTTTGCATCATCTTTTTTGCTATAGTTTAATGACCATCAATTTTTAACGCAGTATGAATTATATGTCAGTACAAAGAATCAAAAATGCGCGAGGTTTTGATCTTGCCTATGTTTTAAGCGAAGGAAAAGAGTCTTCTTTGCCAATGGTCGTTTTTATGGGGGGCTTTCGCTCTGATATGGCGGGGACAAAAGCATTGTATCTTGAACGAATCTGTAGGGAAAGAGGACAGAGTTTTTTACGTTTCGATTATACCGGGCACGGTATATCCGGTGGAAAGTTTGAAGAAGGTACGATTGGTGATTGGACGGATGATGCTTTGTGCATGCTGGATCACGTTGCTAAAGGGCCGCTTATTCTTGTGGGCTCCTCTATGGGCGGCTGGATTTCTCTGTTATGCGCGCAAGCCCGTCCTGACCGCGTGAAAGGCTTGGTTGGTCTGGCTGCTGCACCTGATTTTACAAAGGATATATACGAAAACCGGTTTACTGATTCTATGCGTGAGACTATGGACAGACAAGGATATGTCGAGATCCCAAACGATTACAGTGATGAGCCGTATTATATCAGCAAGGCATTGATTGAGGACGGTAAAGAGCATTGTCTGTTACATAAGGCGATTCCGATTACTGTGCCTGTACGTTTAATACAAGGGATGGCAGATCATGATGTACCCTGGCGTACAGCCCTTCAGATCAGGGATTTTCTTGAAAGTAGGGATGTTGGTATTTACATGATTGAAGATGCTGGACATTCCTTGTCACGTGATGAGGATCTGGACGTACTCGGCAGTCTGCTGAGTTCATTATCTGCAGAGCAAAAATCAGTCCTCTCAGGATTTCATTCTGTGAGCATAAAGCTGTAAGTTTGTATAGGAATTTCTGCAAAAGTCAAAAAGCATTCCCTTTCCCGGACAGTAGTATACTGATCCGGGGAAGGCCATCCTCATCCTTTTGTAGAGTTTTTTTATAGCGTGGAATAATGTCCTGTAAATAAGGTCATTTTCTGTTGTATTTAAACTTGTCGGTTCTGCTTCTGTTTGAACGTGAAAACGAATCCGATGATGAGCTAAGTGATCCTTCGATAAGACTTTTGAAAGGCCATATGCCGTACAAAAAGGCGATGATCAGGTACAGGTAACATACCCCGGCCACACCCAATCCGACATGGAAAGCTTTGAGAGAGATCAGATAACGCATGGTTTCTTCGGTAAAAGTGCCATCTTTGACATAGCCTTCAAGCGTGTAGAATTTGTCTCGCTCATAATTGTGTATGAGCCATCCAAAATCACTCAGGGAGAAGACGTCCCAAAATTCTTCCAGTGTTTTAGGATGATGTGTGTCGTAAGCAAGATAAGCATCATGTCCAAAGGCAGCAAGCGCTGGCAGGGCAATCAAAATACAAAAAACTATAACTCCGCGCATGATATTTTCCGAAAGGTCTCTCGCTTAAGATGTTGAAAATTGTGACAGTGAATCACTGTACCGTAACATCTTAACAAGAAGTTTTCATTAAGGAAAGTTTTTGTGTCAATTAATTATTCCCGTTGTAAGGCCTGTATTAAGGTTGTGTATTAAGGTCGTGCGTCACGGCTAGCGCAGGGGTTTGAAGGTTTTGAAGCGTTTGATCAGTTGTTTGATAAACTGTATGGGGCTTTTGCGTTAAGTTATTTTGTAACATGTAATCACGAAAAGCCTCTATAGCACTCCCTCTTTCATAGCCGCGTACTATGATTTCTGCTTCGTCAGTGAATTTTTTTTCGGTTGTTATTGTAAGATAATCTCCTTCATTGGCATCTTCGCATGACAATGCAAAAGTTGAATATATGGATTGGTTTAAATAGGGCATATCTATTTTTGTGCCTGATGGTGCTACTATAGCGGCTTTGCTGCGGTAAAATGCTTCTTGAGGTAGTATCATACTGATTTTGCCGAGTGTCATATCTAAATGGATCGGGATCTTATAGGCATAGAGTGCTTTACCATTTTCTTGAATGATTTCAGGTTCTATATCATGCAGAGGGACGCGTTCTGTAAGTATTTCGTCATCGCAATGGCTTAATTGTTTAAGCGTTTTCATTTTTTCGAGGTTTTTTATCCATTCCTTAGGATTGATCACGCCGGCACCTATCCGCGGATGGTGGGGGATGCCAGCCGCATTAATGTCAAAATTAGCCCATGCCAGTTGATCGACCGCACCTTCTTTTAGCTCGCCTGATACGTTGTTAGAGGCTTCATTGTATTGCGTGTTTAATTTTATGGTGTTGTGCGGTTCAAAATCTTTTATATCCAGATCTGTGCTGTAAAATGCGGCTGTCATGATTTCTTCATGGGTTAAATCGTTGCCATAAGCTTGCGCCATATCTTGATATAAATCGATCATATCGGGGGTGGAGAAAGAGGTTCCGTCCACTTCCTCTCCGTCTATGTTATGAAGTCTTCCGGTGCAAATATCTACGCCAACGCTGCTGTATCCTCCGATATATTTAATGCCATTTTGCTCGTGAATTGCACCTACGGTAACACCGCCTCTTGATAGTGAGCCTGGATCTGATATATTCAAATCAGGATGGGTGTCATGATTATTGCCTGCTCCATAGAAGTGGATAGTCTTGTTTCGTTCATAAAAATCAATATATTGTATGTAAGCAGGATCATATAGTTTTGGTGCACAATCATAGTCGTCTTCCATTTGTGCAGGGGTGTTATTTTTTCTAATGTCATTATTGGGGTTTGTGCCGTAACTTTTGCTGAATATGATCTCGCTATTTCTGGCATTAGCGGAAAGATAGAGCTTTAAGACATCTTCATCCATTTTCCCCATATTACGTTCTGTTACGGCAATGACATCGCTATCATCTCCAGATCTAAAGAAATCAAGGCCGCTGGCTGTTTTGAAGGTCTTTATAAGATGCGGAGTGTCTCCTTCTATGACGACTAATGTAACGTCTTTTTCTACAGGCAGGTTTAGTTGTTCTGTATTAGCAAAGTCATTTTTTAGGGGGATTTTAATACTTATTTGAGAGTCATTGGTTGATGGGGCTCTAATCAATTTGTCCGACAGGGTGTCTGGTATGTCGCCAACGCCGTTTAATTTTAATACGGCTTTGATGTCTTTATCCAGATCTCCTGTGCCTCCAAACAATTGTGATTGAAATTTTTTTATTGCGTCTAGAATGGTCGTATTATTAGGAACCTTATAGGTGATTAAATTTGCGCTAGGGTCAATAGGCATTCTTATGGTTTGTCCTGGTAAAATATCGTTATCCAGCTGATTATATTCAATGATTTCTTGCGTGAAGCTTTTTGTGTCTGGTGCAGTCGAATAAGGTTGATATCGATCGGCTATGCTCTCTATAGTATCTCTTTCGTGGACTGTGTGATCTTTGTAACCAAGACGATAACGTTCATAGAATTCGCTGCGATAGTCTAAAGGGTTTATTGTCTTACCGGAAGGTATGTGGAGATTAGAATGGCTTAAGATAAGCTCAGCTTCTTCTTGTGAAATGATACCGTGTTCTTCAAGCTGTGCCATTAAATAGCATTGGTTTGAGTAATGTACAAAATTCCTCATTTGGTTGTTTATTGATCTGGATAATTCCGAATAAGCTGCGTTTACATCGGGTTTGAGTTCAGGGAAGGCTTTTACTAAAATCCCAAAACTTTTTGCGAAATTTTCTTTCTGAAATTTGGAAGATGGACCATCACGATAGTCAACACGCATGAATCTTTGGAGCTGCCTTTTGGGTGTATCAAGTTTGAATGTGTTGTGCAGTCCGCCGCATAGTGTAAAATCTACGCCGGAATCAATTAGATAGGCCATGATGTCAGGGTTTTCATATATAGTATTTATGGCTTTCTCATGGAGAAATAATATATATGGGTTTGCGCCTGCTTCGATAAGCGTTTGGAGTCCTTCCAGATTTTGAGAGTCTAAAAGGAAGCTTTCTTCTAATGTTTCTGTTTCGGGGTTTACGTTAAGCGCACTATTGGCAATATAGCCCTGAGATATGCTGATGAGCTGTTTTAGAGCGCGGGTGTGTTCTTTAACGTGATTGAGGCTTTTCTTATCAACGGCGCTATTTGAAAACTGTAGTTTTAGACTATTTAAAGATTCTTCAAGAGACGGTACGTCTTTATTGTCGGCCGCCAGTAGCATTGAAGGCACTTGTTCCGGTGTAAAGCTCGCATGTGCAATGTTTGTGTCTGCAACAACAGCAAGGCAGGAAACGCCAAGTAAAAGGCCTACAAATTTTTTGCTGATCTTCATATTGACCGTATATACTCTGTTGTTTTTTTATACTGTTATAATATCACATAGGCGCATATTATGACAAAAAATTGTTATTTTTGTGTTAATTAAGGAGAAAGAATCGTTTCTAATGTTCTGAAAGAGCCGATCATGAGATCGCTGTAAATTTTAAGGTATGGAACATAATTGGTATGAATTTTATTTTGACCCTTGTCTCTTCACATTCCGGTGCGCTCCTGTCTACGGGACATATGGCACTTGTCTATCAGTTTTTCAATAATCATCACATTAGCCTGACTGAAAATCCGGTGTGGCTGGAGAAAAATAAAGCGGCCGATATCGGGCTGACGGATAAGCCATCACCTACTCATCTAAAACAGCTTCATGATCTTTTGGCGGCAGACAGAATAGATTGTTTTATTCAGTCAGCGTCCTTGCCGAGACAAAAAAAGCTTTTGGTTGCGGATATGGATAGCACGATGGTTGAAGGGGAGACGCTGGATGATTTGGCGGCGCACTGTGGGCTGAAAGAAAAGATTTCTGCGATTACGGCGCGGGCGATGAAAGGGGATCTCGATTTCAAGGAGGCGTTGAGGGCGCGTGTCGCTATGCTGAAAGATTTGCCGGAAGTGGCGTTAAAAGAAACGCTGTCAGAAATAAAGCTGATGAAAGGGGCAAAAACACTGGTTCAGACGATGAAGCATAATAATGCTTTATGTGTTCTGGTCTCTGGTGGTTTTACTTTTTTTACAGGGGCTATTGCGTGGCAGATTGGCTTTGATGCGCATCATGGTAATAGCTTAGGGCTTCATGATGGCGCACTGACCGGGACAGTGGAAGGGGAGATTCTTGACCGGGATTCAAAGGTTGCTTTCTTAAAAGATTATACGCAAAAACAGGGGATAGACTTATCCGAGACTCTGGCGGTTGGTGATGGAGCCAATGATCTGGATATGCTGAGTATAGCAGGGCTGGGCGTCGGTTATCACCCCAAGCCACTCTTAAAAGAAAAACTGGACAATCTGGTGCTGCACGGCGATCTTACAGCTCTGCTCTATGCGCAGGGCTACAAGGGAGAAGAGATTAGTATTGCCTGATCATTTATTCTTTTTTTCCCGCGCAATAAGTTCTTTGATTTCGTCTATGATATCATTTTCTGTGATGTTGTGTTCAATGGCGCGTTCTCCGCGGACGATGCGGTGTCGGAAGACGCTTTTGACCATGGCGTGTATGTCTTCGATTTCCACCTTATCTTTGCCATGGAGCCAGGCATGGGCGCGTGTGCAGCGGTCAAGCGCAATGGAGGCACGGGGGCTGACGCCGACTTTGATAAAACTTCTTAGCTCATACGTATATCTTTGCGGATAGCGTGTTGCAAAAATGAGTTCTACCATATAGTCCTCGACCTCTTTGGGGACTTCAATTCGTTTCACTTCATCACGGGCTTGAAAGATAGTTTTTTCATCTGTTTTGGTAATATTTTCTTCTTTTGTCATGCCGGTTCTGACTTCTCTTGCCGCATTTTCTTCCCCGCGCACCATGCGGATAATATGGCCTTCGGATTCTTCGTCAGGATAGTCTACGCTGACATGCATCAGAAAGCGGTCTTTTTGGGCTTCTGGCAGCGGATAAGTGCCGGCTTGTTCAACCGGGTTTTGTGTGGCCATAACCATAAAGAGTTCTGGCATTTTATGGGCAACGCCGGCTACTGTAACCTGTCTTTCTTCCATGGCTTCCAGCAGCGCGTTTTGAACTCTTGACGGGGCACGGTTGATTTCGTCTGCCAAAACCAGATTGGCAAAAATAGGGCCGGGGATAAATTTATAACTGCCTGCTTTTCCGGCTTTTTCAGACTCATAATACATTTCCTTGCCGGTAATATCGGTTGCGCGCAGGTCGGGGGTGAACTGAATACGCTTGAAATCGCCTTCAATATTTTTTGATAGGGTACGTATGGCGCGGGTTTTGGCGAGGCCGGGAACAGATTCAACAAGCAAATTGCCGTTACAAAGTAACCCGATGACCAAATGATCGAGCAGATCAGTTTGCCCGATGATGCCTTTTGACATTCTGTCTCTTAGGTCGATGATTTTGTTCCGCACACTCATAAAAAAACTCCATATGAAGAGGTCGTTTTTAACAGCCTTCACTATATAACAATGAAATCTGTTAAGAAAGCGTTAGGCAGTGTAATATACCATCAACCGAATGATTAACGTTTAAGGACTGGATGTAAGCATGGTTAAAAAGTTTGTTGTCCCTGATGACGCGCTTGAAGAATTGATTTTCCAGTATTGCCGGGATTATACGGAGTTGGAGCGAAGAGGCCGTTTTGACAAGATCTCCGGGCGGGATGAAGAAATTCAGAACATGATTTTGATTCTGCTGCAAAAGGGACGAAAAAATGTGGCTTTGCTGGCCCCTGCTGGTGTCGGTAAAACAGCCCTTGTCGTTGGTCTTGCGCAAGAGGTTGTGGCAGGTAGGGTGCCGGAATATCTTAAAAATGCGCGTGTATTAGAAGTCGATCTGGCTAGTATGGCTTCGGGAACGTCAGGGCCTGCCGAATTTCAGGAGCGTTTTATTCCCCTTTGCAGAGGGGTGGCCGAACGTTATCACTATGATGATTATCCGAAATACATTCTATTTCTGGATGAGATTCATACGATCATGCCAACCTGTGAAGGGTCGGGTTACCGCGGTTTATCGGAGGTGATGAAACCGTATCTAACAGTTGGGGATTTGCATGTCATTGGGGCGACGACTAATGATGAATATCGTATCTATGTTAAGGCGGATCCAGCCCTTGACCGTCGTTTCCAGAAAGTGCCTTTGGCTATTCCAAGCGCGCAAGAAACTATCAAAATCCTTAAAACGCTTCGAGGCGGCTATGAAAAACATCATCAGACAAAGATACCGGATGCGTGTCTTGAATTGATTGTATCGCTAACCGAACGTCATATGTTGCGCCGGAATCAGCCGGATAAATCTATTATTGTTATGGATGGTGCTTGTGCGCACCACGTTATGCAGCATGGCTGGCATACGGATCTGGATGAAAAATCAATTAAGAAAATGGTGTCTATTGAATGTAAAATTCATCCGGATGCGCTGTAAAGACGAAAGGGATACTTTATTATGAAGTTAGTGGTAATGTTTTTGAGTTTTCTGGTTTTGTGTTTCTCAGTATCAGAAAACACGGTGCAGGCACAGGAAATGGCGGATGAGTATGCGCAACGGCTGGCACAGGCAAAGCCGGAAGATGTGCTCGCGTTTTATCTGGAGTCGCTGGAAAATCGGGATGTGAGACCACATTTGTCCATTTATACAAAAGAGACCAGAGAATGGCTGGAAACCTGGCCTGTAAATGATACTCAAATGGAAAATGAGGCGCGTGATCTTCGTAATTGTGGGCTCTCTGATACGAGAAGTAACGAAACGCATGCCGTTGTTCGTTTTCATCCCGAAAAGCAAAGACAATGTGCGCCTTACTTCTTTAAATGGGAAGATGGAAGCTGGCGTCTTGATTTGTTCACCATGACAAAAGTCATCCAATTTAATCATAAAAATGAGTGGCACCTCAAGAAGCAGGAAGGACATCCATATGTCTTTGCCTTTAAAGACTATGTTCTTGATAAGAATGGATTCCCTTTTGAACGAAAATAGGTGAGCTTCTCTGGATTGACCTTGTGGATAAAAAGCGGTATCTTCTTCTTGTTGAGAACCTTACAGTCTTTGAAGGAGCCCCCGTGCAAAAAACGTCAATTCTTATTAAGTCAGCCTTGCTGGCACTTTTCTTTTTCCTCCCTTGCCAGGCTTTTGCTGCCGATGGTGAATTTGTTGTCTTGCCAGGGGATGTATTGCAGATTTCTGTCTGGAAAGAGGAAGGGATGGATCTCGAGGTTCGTGTTTTGCCCGATGGAACAATTTCCTTTCCTTTGACCGGTACGTTTTCTATAAAAAACAAGACCTTATCTGCTGTTCGTGCTCTTATTGTAGACAGGCTTCGCCAGTCTATACCGGCGGCGTCTGTCTCTGTAGCGGTTGTGGCACCACTTGGGCACAAAGTGAGCGTGCTGGGTGAAGTGGGGCAACCTGGCGAGGTTATTATGTACACACACACAGGTGTGATGCAGGCCCTTAGTCAGGTTGGTGGGCTGACACCTTATGCGGATGAAGATGATATTATTATTATCAGGACGGACGAGATGGGTAAAAAGGAAATTATAGAGTTTCCTTATACTAATATCACGAGAGGGAAAAATCTGGAAAAAGACATCAATCTTGCACCCGGGGATGTTGTTTTAGTACCAACAGCAGGGCTGTTTTAGAGGTTTTTTAGTATGTCCGTTGAAAAGTTTCATAGGAAGAAGGATCTTCTTCTGCAGGCTGTGGGCGTTAATGCTGTGTTCTTTTTGGTGATTGCCGGTGCAGCCATGGCCAAAACACCTTCTATTGGATTGACCTTGAGTGAGAAAGCGATTTGGGATTCCAATCCGCTGATGTTAACCCGTAACGTGACCGATATATGGGGCAGTGGTACACAAGTTACGGTGGATTACGATAAAGGCAATCAGGCGGTGCAGTTAAAGTCTTCTTTATCTGTTACGCAGAATGTTTTTAACGAGCGGGCGTACAATTCTACAGATTTTAGCGGTACGTCAGAACTTGCCTGGAATTCCACGCGTTGGAGACTGGCTTTGAGATCTAACGCGGATTATGACACAACAAGAACAAGTGAAATAACGACGTTTAACCTTGATGTTGGCTCTAAAAGACGGCTGTCTTACGCTTTTAGTCCAGAGCTTTATTATGTTCTTTCCCCGCGCGGGATTTTTTCGTTGTCCGGTTCATGGACCGAGACCCGGTATGAGGGTGATGTTTTGTCTGATTACAGGACAATGTCACTTACGCCTTCATACACGTACAATCTGACTCCTTTGCAGCAGTTGCAGATATCAACCCTTCTCCGGCGTTATGAGTCGCTGGAGAGTGGCAATCAGAAAGTAGATACACTTGGGCCTTCCGTTAACTGGATTTATGAGTTCGATCCGTCTTTATCTTTGGCGCTTTCCGGTGGTTTGTACAGGACGAAATATAAAGGCTATGTGAATGGCTCGGGCGGATGGGAAACGGCGCCTTCTTTTAGCGGTACGTTGAATTATGAGGACGAACAAAACAGGGCGTCTGTCTCCCTTGTACGTTCAAGACAGGCGTATGGTAATGGTACAGAGTCGTACATTACGACTTTTTCCGCTCGTGAGAATTACAAGGTAAATGAGAAATTTTCTATAAATTTTGATGCGGATTATCAGCTTGCCAAACAGCCGTCGGTTTCTTCAAGTGCTTTGGAAAAGGCCTGGGGGGCAGAGACAGGACTTTCGTATTCGATTACAAGGAAATGGGATCTGAATGCGACGTACAGGCATAGGGAAGAAACACTTAAAAATTCCAGTAAAGGTGCCGATAGAGACATTATAAGGGTTGGTCTTTCCTATAAAATGTGAGCTATCTCGCGTAGGGCTGGTACGGTTTAGACGTTTTTAGAAATATATTTCTGGAAAATAACTTGAAAAAATTTTCCTTCCTCTGTAAATAGAAGTCGGTATAAAGATGATGGGCTCTGCTTAATGCAGTTTTGCAGAGACGAATGAGAGAACAATCAGAAAGATTAAATGACATGACAGAAATACATCCTCTGGAATATATAGCGGTTTTATGGCGCAGACGGTACGTGTTTTTAGCTGTTTTTAGTGTGATTTTTTTAGCTTTTTTTGTAATGGCCCTAAGATGGAATAATTACGAAGCTGTGGCGACGATAGAAATCTCACCATCGAAGATTGCCTTTGATGCAGCAGATGTGTCCAAGGGCGGGGTGAGCATAGAGACGATTGCGGATCTTCAGATTAGCCGTTTAAGACAAAAAGTTCTCTCAACGCCTTCTCTGGCAGAGTTGATTACAAAGCTTAATCTTTATGAGGAAGCCAGAAAACAAACACCTATTGCTTATCTTGCCGAAGGGATGAGAAATAAAATCGGTTTAAAACTCGTGAGTACCTCTCTGGCTAATCCGGCAACAGCAAATAAGGCATCTGTGTCGCAGTTGTCAGCTATTGCTTTTGTTTTGAGCTTTAAACATAACGATCCGCATGTGGCCCAGAAAGTGCTCAACGAGCTGGTCTCCCGTTTTTTGGATGAAGATATAAAAGAACGAAAAGATATGGCCCAAAAAACGTCTGAGTTCCTTCAGGGACAAATTGATGTTCTGGCAAAAGCCCTATCCGAGCAGGAAGATAAAATTGCTGCATTTCGTTCGGCGAATGGAGGTGTCAGACCTGAGGCATTGGCTTTTAATCAGCAGGCGTCTATTACGACAACAGCACGGCTCCATTCCATTGAAAGCGATATTATATCAACACTTGGGTTGATTGGCGCGTTGAAATCGCAGCTTGTTCAGACCGATCCTTACACGAGACTATCAGAAGATGGCGAGGTTTTAACCTCTCCTTCTATTCAGCTTAGAATTTTGAAATCCCAGTATGCGACGCTGACAGCTAAATACGGCCCGGCGCATCCAGATGTTGTGAAAGTAAAACGTCAAATAAAGACATTGGAAAAAAATGGCGAGCCTGAAGCAGAAAAAGCGCGCTTAAAAGCTAAAATTCAAGACGTGTCGGCAAGATACGAGACGGCGCAGCAAACTTACGGGGAAGAACACCCGGATGTTATCTCTTTGGCCGATCAGAAAAAAAAGCTTGAAAAGCAATTGGCTGTTTTGGATGGGGAGTCAGACGATATTTTATCTTTTATAAAGACAGATGCGGATAACCCGGCTTATCTGCAGATTGTAACGCAGCTTGATGCTGCGCAAAAACAAAAGGAAGCACTTGAAAATCAAAAAGCGGAGATTCAAAAGCAACAAGAAGAGTTTAAGGCAGCTATTGCTGAGAACCCGGAAGCAGAGAAAGCTTTGTCCGCGCTTGCCCGTGATTACGATAACTCAATGGCATTGTACCGTGATTTGATGGCCAGAAAATTGCAGGCTGATATCAGCGAGACGATTGAACAGGGGCGGATTGGGCAGCGTCTTTCTATTATCAATGCGCCGGAATTGCCGCGTGGTACGACACCGTCGCGTAAATTATTCGTGCTGGCCGGTTTTCTTCTGGGTGGTATGGTGGCTGTCGGAAGTGTTCTGGCCATTCAGCTCTTAAATCGCAGTATTATTGGGCCGCATCATCTTGAATCTGTTGTTGGTGTGGCACCGCTTGTCACGATTCCGCATATTCGAACACTGGATGATAAAATCAGGATCAGAAAATGGGCGATAAAACTGCTTTCTGCCATGCCGTTTATTTTGATAGCAGGCATTATCCTGTTCTTCTTGCTGGTTATGCCTTTTGATGTGTTCTTGGCTGTTTTAACACGCCGCCTTGGGTTTTAGGGTCAGGGTTGTGATAAGGAATAGATAGATGAAAAATAAGATTAAAAATGCTGTTACGTTTATCCAGAAAAAGGCAGACCCTTTTGTCCAAAAGGGGATTTCTGTCCTGAAGCTGGATCCTTCTTCTATGGAGAAAGAAAAAGAATGTCTTTCTAAATTTGAAGGTGCGCTGGATGAAAATCACATTATTGCGCATCGTTCACGTAGTAAGGAAGCTGATATTTTCCGTTTTTTAAGAACGCAAATATTGCAAAAAATGAACAAGGAAGGCTTTAAAACACTGGCGATCAGTAGTCCTCGTTATGCTGACGGAAAATCTACGATCGCTTCAAATTTGTGTGCCAGTATTGCGCAAGACCTGAAGCAAACCGTTTTGCTTGTTGACCTCGATTTGAGAAATCCTTCTCTGGATTCTTATCTCGGGCTGGAGGCTGAAAAAGGGCTGACCGACTTTCTAGCTGGAGACGCGACAGTTGAGGCGTGTCTTGTGCGTGTGCCGTTCAAGCGTTTTTCTCTTTTTCCGGCGGGTAAGGCTGTTGACCAGTCTTCAGAGACATTGGGGTCTCCGCAAATGGAAAAACTCGCGGCTGAACTGCGGGCGCGCTATACCGACAGGATTATTATATATGACATGCCGCCGCTTTTGGAACAGGATGATCCGCTTGTGTTCCTGCCGCATGTTGATAGTTTCCTTCTTGTCGTGAGGGAAGGTGTGACAACAACAGATGAGATAAAACGCAGTCTGGATATTCTCTCTTCTGCGAAAGTTCTCGGTGTTGTTTTGAATGCTGTGGCATAAAAAAACTGATGAAAATGTAGTGTAAATGACTGAGAAAAATACTATTCCCGTTATATTGTGCGGTGGTTCCGGGACACGTTTATGGCCAGCCAGCCGGTCTTTGTATCCAAAGCAATTTTTGAATTTGCTGGGCATGGGAGATTCTCTGTTGCAGTCTACTGTTGAGCGTGCGCATCGTGTGACGGAAGCACCATACGACAATATCGTAATTGTAACAGGTGAGGGGCTCGCAAAAGAGGTTGAAGAACAACTCTCTATGCTTTCGCCAAAGGCAACACAGCATATTTTAGGGGAGCCTAGTGCACGAAATACGGCTGCTGCCATAGCCTTTGCCGCGTCTTATATTAAAGATCATTTTGGTGCAGAGGCTGTTATGTGGGTTATGCCGGCAGACCATCATATGGGGGATGAAGCGGCCCTTAAAGCTTCTTACGAGGATGCGTTGCAAGCCGTAGAGGATGGTTATCTTGTGACGATGGGTATAAACCCGGACAGGCCGGAAACAGGCTATGGTTACATTCAGGCAGGGAAAGCCTTGATGAATGAACGTGTGCTTTATCTTGAAGAATTTAAGGAAAAGCCAGACCGTGAAAGTGCCGCAGAATACATTAAAAAGGGCTATTTATGGAACAGCGGTATGTTTTTGTTCCGTGCAGATACTGTTTTATCAGCGTTCGAGACACATTCTCCCGAGATTATCTCCGGTGTAGAAGAGGCCAGAGCTAAAGTTAAAGATGAAAACACAAAAAGTGTAGATCCGGCAGCTTATGCTTCTATTATGTCTGTTCCTTTTGATATCGCTATTATGGAGAAAGCCTCTCGCGGGGCTGTTGTGCCTTGTGATCCTGAGTGGTCTGATATCGGTTCATGGGAAAGCCTTTGGGCACTGCGTTCGAAAGATGAGAACGGTAATGTGCTAGAGGGTAAGGTTGTTTGTCACGATACAAAAAATCTGCTTGTCCAGTCAAAAGACCGTGTAATTGCCTGTGCAGGGCTTGAAAATCTGGTTATTGTCGATACGGGAGATGCGTTGCTCATTGCGGATTACAGCAAAGGAGAGCATGTCAAGGTGCTGGTCGATAAGATGAAAGAGACCTTTCCTGATCAGGTCACATTTCCTGTAAAAGAGAGTAAAGAATAAAAAAGATGGTTTTAAGTTTATGACGAATATTTTGGTGACAGGTGGGGCCGGTTATATTGGGTCTCATATATGTAAGGCCCTTTCAAAACAGGGATTTACACCTGTAACGTACGATAATCTGTGTTCCGGGAATCAGGGGGCTGTTAAATGGGGGCCTTTTGAGCAAGGAGATGTACGTGATCAAAACCGTCTTGATGCCGTGATGAAGGCGTATAAGCCGGCGGCTATCATGCATTTTGCCGCGCTTATTCAGGTGGGCGAATCTGTAAGTAATCCGGCAAAGTACTATGATAACAATGTGTACGGTTCGTATTGTTTGTTAGAGCAAGCGCGTACGCATGATATACGTCATATGGTTTTTTCAAGTACGGCTGCTGTCTATGGTATGCCGGAAACGGATTTGATTTCAGAGGATCATGCGCTGTCACCGATTAATCCGTACGGCAATACAAAGCTGGCTATGGAGAATATGATACGCGATTATAGTACAGCCTATCCATTGTCTTACGCTATTTTGAGATATTTTAATGCAGCCGGTGCCGATCCTGAAACAGAAATAGGTACAGCTTATAAAGTCGATACGCACATTATTCCACTGCTTATGCAGACGGCCAGCGGAGAACGTACGCAGATTGATATTTACGGCACAGATTATCCCACGCATGACGGGACAGCCATACGTGATTATATCCATGTGTCGGATCTTGCGACAGCCCATGTCTTGTCGCTGAATCACATTATGGCAGGGAAAGAAAGCATAACCTTAAATCTTGGGACAAGTACCGGTTTTTCCGTACGTCAGGTGTTCGATACGTCATGTGACGTTACAGGCAAAGAGATTAAGCATGAAAATAAACCGCGCCGCCCCGGTGATCCCTCTATTCTTGTCGCGCAGGCCAAAAGGGCAAAAGAGGTACTAGGCTGGACGCCTGTGCATTCTGATTTGTCTACAATCGTAAAAACAGCCTGGGACTGGCAGCAGAAGAAAAAAGAATGTGGCATACCTGCTGTGTTTGATGCGGCAGGATGAAATAGCGTATGCTGTAACCTAGGTCCTGTCATCCCCGCGCGCAAAGCATGATTCCAGAACAAAGAGCACGGCATATGCCATGCACATTATTTGACTGGATACCGGATCGGTGTCCGGTATGACACCGCGCGTTGATTCTTCTTCTAATACCAATAAGCATTCATTGAATGAACATTCGTATAAGGGTTGCGACGGCAACCCCGCGCGGAAGTGCGGAAGCCTGCGTGACGTTTGAACGCTTTTGTCATCGAATGATGGCAAAACGGTATAAACGACTATAAATGGCTATAGAATCCTTTCGCTAAGAGATTTTTCCATTTTCAGGAGGAGGCTTTCTTTACTCCAGTCAGAGGCAGCCCGCTTTTGTCCCTCTATGCCCATTTGGTTACGCAGGGGTTTATCATCTGCAAGTTTTTTAATCGCTTTGGCAAAATCTTCGGCCAATTCTGGTTTTACGGCGAGGCCGCAACCCTCAACGGCGTCATAGACTTGTGTGCCTTTTGACGCACCTGCTACAACAGGACGGCCACTGGCCAGAATATTCCCGAGTTTCGAAGGCATAACAAGATCGGCGGCATCTGCTTTTTGTGGCAGGAGATGTATGTCGGCGGCAATCATGAGGTGGATGAAGTCTTCCATAGGCTGGAGGGGTAGAAAGGTTATGTTTTTCAGCCCTTTGGCGCGTCTCTCCATGTCTTGACGGCCTGCGCCGTCTCCGCAAATGACGAAATGAATGTTTTTTTCATCTTTTAGAAGTTTGGCTGAGTCAACGAGTGTTTCGAGGCCTTGTTTTTGTCCAAGGTTGCCGGAATAAAGGGCCAGAATTGTTTCAGGATCTTTTTTGAAGGTGTCTGCCCATTTGCCTTCTCCTTTTTCAGGAGAAAAGATGTCCGTATTGGCCCAGTTCTGGATAAGAAGGGCTTTGTCTTCTTCCACCCCTTTTTCTAAAAGCTTTTTTCTCATGTTTGGAGAAATAGTTGAAACATGTGAAAAGGAGCGTAAAGCTGCCCGCTCAAGTCTTAAAGCTAATTTATATAGCCAGGGTTTTTTGAGCATGCCAAGCTGAAAGGCGGCATCGACTTCAAAATCCTGAACATGAAGACATGTTTTCGAACGGCCTATACAGCCTGCGAGTAAAGCAACAGGGGCAGACATAAGCGGCGGTGCGGTTAGCAAAATAGCATCCGGTTTATGCCGAATGGCTTGCCACAGCATGATAGGTGCCGAAAAAAAAGCAAAGGAAGCCAGATGAATAATCCTTTTGAGCCCTGATGGCTTTGTCGGTACATAAAGAGGGATGCGGTACACTTTCGCGCCATCCATCTTTTCAGATTTATAACGCCAGGCGCTATATCCTTCACTGACTTTCCATTCCGGATAATAAGGAGGCGCGGTAACCACTTTGACGTCGTGTCCCCTATCGACAAACCATTTTGTCATTTCATCCTGATATTTCCCGATACCGGTACGTTCAGGTTTATGGTTCAGTGTATAGAATATAACTTTCATTTTACTTTTTTTATTTCGCTGACATTGTTTGAATGACCTTTTATAAACCTTAAAGGTTGCTTTTTTACAAGAAAAAAGGGTAGTCTTCGGGCAAATTTATAGAAAATAGAAAAACAAAGTAACATGGAAACATCTGTTGAAAAAAAATCTGGCTGGTACCTTCTCCAAGGCACTGTCGTTGTCGGTGTTTTTCTTATAATGCTTTTTTCCTTTTTTAATGTGGCTTTTATGGAGACATGGACTTCGTGGCAACAAGAAGAATATAGCCATGGTTATCTTATTCCTGTTATTGGGATGATGTTGCTACTAAACTGGAAAAAGAAAGAGGTGTTAGGGAAGAAAAAAAACTCATGGCTTGGTCTTGCTGGTGTTCTTTTTTGTTTCCTTGTTGAAGTTCTTTTCCTTTTAACGGGTATAAATGGTATTCAGCCCTTATTGCTTGTTTGCTTTCTCCTTAGCTTGTTTGTTCTTTTTTATGGGCATAGATATGCCGTGTCTCTTGCGGGACCGTTATGCTTCTTTTTCTTTTTGGCTCCGTTGCCGAAATTTTTATATTATACGCTTTCTGTAAAAATGCAGATGATTGCCACAACCGTTAGCGTGCTCCTGCTTGATTTTTCCGGCATTTCTGTTTTTCAGGACGGGAATGTCATCGATCTTGGTATTACGCAGCTTCAGGTGGCGGAGGCTTGTAATGGATTACGTTATCTTTTCCCTTTGATGGCGCTGGGCTATTTGCTGGCCTATATGTACGAGGCTTCTTTTTTAAAGCGGGCTGTTTTGTTCTTCTCTACTGTGCCGATTACAATATTGATGAATAGTCTGCGCATTTATCTAATTGGTCTCAGTGCTAATATCTGGGGTGCTGAGATTGCCGAAGGATTGGTTCATGATGTTGAAGGCTGGGTGATGTTTTTGGGTTGTCTTCTTGTGCTTGGTGGGGAGATTGCGTTATGTCAGATGATGGGTAAAAAGGGAGAGATGGCGTTTGATGTGATCTCTATACCTACGAAAGACTCATGGTCGATGTTGTTTCCTGCACCAATAGAAAAACCAGTCAAGGCAGCGGCTGTTATTTGCCTGTTTTCTATGGTTGCTGCTTTTTTCTTACTTTCTATAAATGCTAAAAAGATAGAGCCTGTACCACTTGAAAAACCACTGACCGAATTTCCTCTGCAAATTGGAAATTGGCACGGACAGGCTGGAACGATGGATAAGGCAGCTCTTGATATTTTGGGTACAGATGATTATTTGATCGCTGATTATATCAATCCAAAAGGGGATAGAGCTAATCTGTATATCCTTTATTATCCGAAACAAGACAGTACGAGTAATCAGGCTATCCATACGCCTGCCGTTTGTATCCCTAGCGGGGGTTGGGAAATTATGGAACAGGGGCGTAAGACGATTTCTTTGCCGGATGGACAAGATTTTACGGTAAATCGTTTCCTTATTTCCAAAGGGTTAGAAAGGCATCTGGTTTATTTCTGGTTTGTTCAGGCGGGCGAACCATCATATGACACAAATTTTGCCAAGTTCATTCAAATCAAGAATGCCTTATTCAAGAAAAGAATGGATGGTGCTATGATACGTTTGACGACAAAAATAACAGAAAAGTCGTCTGAAGAAATGGCGGAGCAAAAGCTTGATAAATTCTTGTCTGAAACAAAAACGACAATCTTTGATTATATAGGATCGGAATAATGATTATTTTTGGAACTTTGCTATGGATAGATGAAGAGAATCACTCTGCTGTTAACAATAAAAACAAGAGCGTTATCTCTTATTTTAGGCAGGCAAAGGTACTGAATGTGTCTTTGCATGATGTTTTTGATGCGCCTCTCCATATTTTTACGAATGATGTAAAAAGACTCTCAGACTGGTTTGCAAAGAAAGGCGGTCCACAGCCTGAGTTTGTAGAACTTCAATCAGATATGAGTGTTCCCAAAGGGACTCCCTTCTATACAGCGCACTACAAAATTGATGCTGTAGAAAAAGCGGCATCGCTTTTGAAAAGTGATGAAGATCGCTTTATTTTACTTGATACAGATATTATTGCTCTAAGGCCCTTTGATGAAGAGCAATTGAAAATAATAGAGATGTCTGATTTACTGGTTTACGACATATCGGATCAGGTTTTTTTGAATTCTGGGTCTTCCAGAATAAAAAAAAGTATCGACATAGTATTAAACAAAAATTTGATTGAACCTCATTGGTTTGGGGGAGAGTTTTTGTGTGGGAAGAGGGACGCTTTACTAGAACTCGTTTCTTTAGTTAAAGGTGTTTTGCCGAGTTACTTTTCTCATTTGGATCATTTGCACCATAAAGGAGATGAAATGTTTGTTTCTGCGTGTTTAAATGATCTGATAGAAAGAAGAGGCTTGCAAGTTCGAATACAGAACCCTTATTTTATTATTGCGCGTCACTGGTCCCGCCATACAGATCATTCGTTATCATATTTTATGAAACATAGCTTTGTTCATTGTCCAGGAAGTAAGCCTGTTCTCGAGTTTCTAAGTTACAGAAAGAGATTTGACAAATCTCAGGTTCATGTACTTCTTTGGGTGTATCAGAAAATGGTTGTAACCTATCAACGTCTTAAGAGAATAATTAGGAGACACTGAAGATAATGCAAAACAAAGAACCAGAAGAACCGCTCTTGATTGCGGGGCAGTTTCCGCCGCCGGTGCATGGGTTCTCCTATATTACGCAGCAGATGGCTGCGCTGTTGTCGGAGCAATATGACACCACGATTGTGGATCTTGTGCCGCATAGTGGGAAGCGAGGGCTTTTATATCATATGAGACGCTCTATTCTTGCCATCAAAGGGGCTCTCTCTATATCGTCTTATGCATCCAAGAATGAAGGGGCACCCGTTTATATTGCGTGCGAAAGCAAATTGGGGCTGATTTATACGATATTGTTATCAGCGATGGCGCGCCGGTTTAAATGCCCCACATATCTTCACTATCATAACTTTACGTTTATTGATAAGCATAGTGCCTTGATGTCTTTTCTTTTGAAGGTTGCAGGAAAAGAGGCTGTTCATATCTTTTTATGCCCTCTTATGGGAGAACGTTTTGCTGCGCGGTATGGGCGTGAAATTAAATCTATTGTGATTTCTAACAGCGCCTTCGTTGATCATGTCGAAACGCCTGTGCGGCTTAATAGGGAAGGTGATGTGCTGACGTTGGGACTGGTTAGTAATCTGAATGAAGATAAAGGTCTCTCCACCTTTATTGAAACTATTGAGCTGGCCCTGAAAGAAGACTTGCCTGTCAAAGGCATTTTAGCCGGACCACCGGCTTCGGAAGTGGATCGTGTCAGAATAAAAAATGCACAAAAATCTCTCGGTGATAAGCTTGAGTATCGCGGCCCTGTTTACGGTAAGACGAAAGATAAATTCTTTAAGGATGTTGATGTGTTTTTGTTCCCCACTCAGTATGTGAATGAAGCACAGCCTACTGTGATTGCTGAGGCGCAATCCTACGGTATTCCGGTGCTTTCTTTTGAGCGTGGCTGTATTTGTGATCAGGTGGGGAGTTGTGGGGCTGTTTTCAAACAAGAACAGAATTTTCAAGAATCTGCTGTGACATGGCTTAAAGAGAAGGCCGATGACATGTCCGCGCTGAATGATCTGAAAGCGGCTTCGAGGGAAGCCTTTTTGCGCGATAAGGTCGAGGCCTTTGATATCGCGCAGAATTGTTTTCGTCTTGAGCCAAAAATCATAAAACCAGAACCAACAATTTAAAAAACGTTGCAGGTAAAAGTATCATGACGAGAGCGCAGCAAAAACGCATAGATATATGGCATAATATTCTTTGGTCCCGTTACAAAGGGGGCGTTTTTTCTGCGTTGCATGAAATGAATGATCCGGCGGTTTATGATATCAGATTCTATCAAATGGCAGAGACGGCTGGTGATCGCGCTGTTTTGAATGCGGTCGATGACTCCTATCATACCTATCCCTACACTTTGCTGTTTAAGGGCTCTCTGGATAAGATATCTTTTATGACGCGGTTGCGTGCGCTGGCGGGTTATGCTTTTAAGAATGATGCTGATCTGTCTGTTTTGACGGGGTATGAAAAGCCGGAAGTGTGGGTACAGGCTTTTATTTTGAGGCTTCGCGGCAAGAAGGTGATGTTTTTCTGTGATGCCACAAAGTTTGATCAGCCTGAGACGGTCATAAAAAATATGGCCAAGCGGATTGTTTTCAGTCTGGCAAATGGTGTATTTGGCTATGGTGCGCGGGCGCGGGACTATGTGTTCTCTTATGGCGTGAAGGCAAAAAACTGGCATATGAGATGTCAGGCCGCGGCCTTGCCGCATGATTATGATGCAGCAAAGGCGTTGGATCTCCGTATCAAAATGGCGAAAGAGGCTAATCCAGAGGCCCCTCGTTATCTGTATGTCGGCCGGCTCTCCAAAGAAAAGAATTTGCTGCGCCTTATGGATGCTTTCGCGCGGGTGAAAAAAGAAAGAAAAGGGGCTGAGCTGATTGTTGTCGGAGGTGGGCCTCAAAAAGAAGAATTGCAGCAAAAAGCAAAAGATCTGGCTTTTGATCCAGATGATATTCTGGTGGGCAGTAAAAGCGGACAGGACCTTTTTAATGAATATGCCAGAGCGACAAGCTTTGTATTGCCAAGCACAAGCGAACCTTGGGGGTTGGTGGTTAATGAATCTCTACATTACGGTTGCCCTGTAATTGTCAGTGATCGTTGTGGCTGTGTGCCGGAACTTGTTATGGAAGGCGAGACAGGTTTTTCTCATGATGCATTTAGCGTAGAAGATCTGACAGACAGAATGCTGGAAGCGGCAAAAGTGTTCTCAGATGTGGAAAAAACGGCAAAGACATGCCTAGCCCATATTGCAGAATTTGTGCCCGAAAAAGCAGCGAAACAAATGCTTGACGGTGTAGAAAAAGTTTTGGGTTAAGCTGATTTAGTTTGTCTCAGGCGGTATAAAAATGTCTGGGGTTTCGCCGGCGGGGACGGATTCCAGATAGACGGATTGTGATGGGAAGGCGAAACTGGTGCCTGCCTTTTGTTCAACGATTTTTTTGATTTCTATAGCAAAATCTTCCTTGATTTTGAGCCATTCTCCCCAATTGGTGGTTTTGGTGAAGCAATAAATCAGAAAATCAATAGAGGAGCTGTTAAAGCTGTCAACCCGTACAAAGGTTGAAACGTCATCCGGGGAGGCAAAGGATTCATTTTCAAGAATATAGCGCGTGATTTCATCACGAATAATTTGGAGTTGTTCAATGCTGCTGCCATATTTGACGCCAAGTTTCCATTTGATCCGTCTGTGTGTCATGCGGGAAAAGTTTGTTACAACGGCATCAGAAAGCTGGGAATTCGGGACATGCACGGGGGCTTTGTCAAAGCGGCGTACTTTTGTGGAGCGAAAGCCGATGTCTTCTACGGTGCCTTCCACAACGCCATCAACGCGGATCCATTCGCCAGCATGAAAACGTTTTTCGGCGATAATTGTAATGCCGCCGATCAGGTTCTTGAACAAGTCCTGTGCGCCAAGGGCAACAGCCGCCCCAAATAGGCCAAGACCAGCCAGAAGTGGTGCGACAGCAATGCCCCAGATTTCAAGAATAATGGCGGCTCCAATGAAGAAGAGCAGGACCTTTATAACTTTAAACAACCACTGCATCATGGTGCGGCTTAGGATTTTTTCCATTTTTTCAAGCCCTTGACTGAGCGGATCGGCGGCGCGGTGCAGGCTCCAAAAAAGTGTAAAGACGACCATGGATCGAACGATTCGGCCCAGAAGCTCTGCCATGTCACTTGTTAGATCTAATGAACGGCCGGCAAAAAAGACGCCTAAAACAATCGGGACAAAACGAATAGGAGGAGACAGAGCGTCAACAATTTTGTCATCAAGCGTTGTTTTTGATTTTTCAGTCCAGTTATGCAGTCTGTAGAGAATATATTGACTAAACAGGCCCCGGATCATCAAAAATCCAACAAAAATACCAAGTGCAATTAAAATACTGCCGATGTCTATCCCCATAAAACCGTGTTCCCAGACGGATACAATTTCGTGCCATAATTCGTTTGCATCGCTTGGTATTTGTTCCAATGTGCTCTCCTTTAGATGGTTTTTCTTTTGATTTTTACAGTATCGTTATAGACTCTCTGACGTAAAAAGACAGGTGAAAAATTCTCATGCAAAAACCAAAGCTTATTATTTTAAGTATGATTGTTCTTGTTGCGCTTGCTAGCATGGCGTATGAACAATTTAGCACACCAGCGGTTTTCTCCGGGGTGCGTACAGCGCAAACAGCTAGTTTTAAGGCAGCATCAGTGCCCGCGCTTTCTTTTAAGACACTGGACGGGCGGGTGTACGCTCTAAATGATATGAAAGAAAAGGGTGTACTTCTTCACTTCTGGGCGTCCTGGTGTACGACATGCCTTCTTGAGTTCCCGGCTTTGCTTAAAACCAGTCAGTCTTTTGGGGAGGATGTTGCGCTTGTTGTTGTTTCTATTGATGATAGTGAAGAGGCTATGAATCGTTTTAGGGGGAAACTCGAAAAACACAAGCCTGATCTTTTCAACAACCCTCATCTCTATTGGGTATGGGATCAGGATAAAACGCTGTCTATAAAGCATTTCAACGCCGTACGCGTACCAGAGACGGTCTTCATTAACAAAGACCGCATGATGACCGATAAGATCGCCGGAAAACTCGACTGGTCTTCAGACGAAACGAAAGCGAAAATAAAAGCACTTATCGCGGAGTAAAAAACTATTTTACAGAAGCTAGAGGTATTCTCATTACTTTACACCCACATTTATCTGCAAGAGATTCTAGCTCTTCAGTCTTACTTCTATTCGTGCGGAAGTTAAGTATACAGGAACTCGGATTAAATTCCAAATTTGCGTGGTCGGCTACACGACGAAAACTATCAGCTATCTTCCAGGAAAGTTGGGGATTGTTACTTTTATTTAAAGATACGACAAAGTTGACTGTAGGATCATAGTCATCATATACCATTCATCACCTCTATATTTTATTGTTATTATTGTAATTAACACATTAATTAGCAGATGCTTATATATTTAGCAAGAAAAATTTGTAACTCTGTGCTGGTTTTGGTGTTGATTTTTTAATATAAGTAAAGCCTTGTTGGGGACTTGGGAACAGCGTGCGAAGGGGGATGAGCTTCAGCTTCTATCGGGAGGATGTTTGTGCTTAATTTTAAACGATGGCTGTTGTTTTACCGCTTTTTTATTGATTTTTTATTATGTAATATGGTAGCCTTTGCGATCTTTTTATATACCTAAAGAAGTGATATACAAATAATATGCAAGACGCTAAAGACAATTCTTCTCAAAGCCATGTGACCCGTTTCATACCGAAGAAACTCGGTATGCAGATATTGCTGGCGGATCTGATAGCGTTTGTTGTGACCTATGCTACCTTGGGATTTTGTTTGAAGCAGTACTGGATTGCTTTTTATGCAGATCGGGATATGGCATTTGCTGATGCGTTTGATTATCAGTTCTTTTTATTCATTGTCCTTGAAGCGGTCGCTTTGGTCAGTTTTGCGTATCAAGGTGATTATACAAGACGTATGCCATGGTGGGGGCAGGTTCGGAATATCGTTAAAAACGTATGTGTTTGTTTGATTATCAACGGATTTGCTCATTTTTCCCTGCAAATAAATCTCTCAACATTGATTGTGTTTGCCAATTGGTTGCTGGCAGGTTTGTTTCTTGTTCTTTTTCGTTATATCGCTTTTTCTATCATCAGTTGTCAGAAAGACTGGCCTATTCCTGTCGTTGTATTGGGGGATAAGCAGATGGTTTTAGATACGCTTTTTGCTTTTTCGTCAGACGGATTTACAGGCTATAGGCCAGAAATAGCCCTTATTCGTGATAGAGATGAAGTCAGTTTTGATTGCACCTGTCTGCCGCCCGGGTGCCAGAACATAAAAATTAAAAGAGTCGCGGATGACTATGAGCCGTTTATTAAAAAGAACCGACATTATTTCTATGTTGTCGGTATGGAGGGCTTTAGGGAAAAGAACAGAGATGTTCTGATTGATACATTTAATGATCTGGACATAGAATATGCAATTGTGCCGCCAACCAGACGAATCTATACGCAAGGGCTCCGGCCACATTATTTCTTTGGTACGGACATTATTCTTCTTCATAATCACAGGAAGATGAGTATGCCCCTCAGCCGCTTCTTAAAACGTTTTCTGGATATTATGGCCTCTGGTGCTGTTATGCCGTTTTTAGGCTTAATTACACTGGTTGTTTTTGTACTAAAGAAACTGGAGGGCTCTAACACGCCTGTTTTTTATGGTGGCAAGCGTCCGGGAAAAGGTGGCGAGATGTTTAGCTGTTGGAAATTTTGCACAATGAAGCAAAATGGTGATGAGATTTTAGAGGCTTATCTCGCTGAAAATCCTAAAGAAAAAGAGGAATGGGAGACGTTTAAGAAACTTAAAAAAGATCCGCGTATTGATTCCAGAATTTCCGCTTTCTTGAGAAAAACAAGCCTTGATGAAGTACCGCAGCTCTGGAATGTGTTTGTTGGTGATATGAGCCTTGTCGGACCTCGTCCCATTCTGGAGGATCAGCGGGAAGAGTATGGCAAGACGATCAAGCTCTATAACTCTGTCAGGCCTGGTCTTACAGGACTATGGCAGGTCAGTGGCCGGAATAATGTCAGCTTTGAACAACGCGTGATCTGGGATGACTGGTACATCCGCAACTGGTCTTTATGGCATGATATCGTCATTTTGTTTAAGACCGTTGGTGTGCTTCTCTCAGGGAAGGGCGCGTACTAGTAAAAAAGCCCTCCAGAGATGAGGGCTTTCTTTATAGTTCTATATACATACGGCTTTATCCTTTTAACCTCTGCCGATGGAGGTGTATTGGAAGTCTGTATCTTCCATATCTTTGGTTTTGTATATGTTCCGAAGGTCAATCAGGATTTTGCTTTTCATGCTTTTCCCGATCTTGTCCAGATCAAGCGCGCGGAATTCGTTCCATTCTGTGAGGATCACAAGGGCGTCTGCGCCTTCTGCGACGTCATAGGCATTATCTTTCCATGTCACATCTTCCAGAAGTTTTTCGGCTTCTTCCATGGCTTTTGGATCGTAAGCGATGATCTCGGCACCTGCTTGCTGGAGCATAGGAATAACGGTCAGGGAAGGGGAATCACGCATATCATCGGTGTTGGGTTTAAAGGCCACGCCGAGGATGCCGATTTTCTTGTTACGTACGTCATTGCCGCAGGCTGCCACAATGCGGTCTGCCATACGGGCCTTTCTGTCTTCGTTGACAGCAACAACTGTTTCAACGATGCGCTGTGGCGTGCCGTATTTCTGACCGGTCCGTGTCAGAGCCAGTGTGTCTTTCGGGAAGCATGAACCGCCATAACCGGGGCTTGCATTTAAGAATTTGCTGCCAATACGGTTATCAAGGCCAATGCCTTTGGCAACTTGCTGAACGTCTGCGCCCGTTTTTTCGCAAAGGTCTGAAATTTCATTGATGAATGTGATTTTTGTGGCAAGGAAGGCATTGGCTGCGTATTTCGTCAGCTCTGCCGTTTCGGGGCTTGTGAACAGGATAGGGGTTTCGTTCAGGAAAAGTGGTCTGTAGATACCTCTCATCACTTTTTCAGCACGTTCTGAATCGACACCAACAACCACACGGTCAGGGCGCATAAAGTCATCAATGGCGGCGCCTTCACGCAGGAATTCAGGGTTGGATGCTACGTCAAACTCTGCATTTGGCGCTGCTTCCTTTATGGTACGGGCTACGTCTCTGGCTGTGCCGACAGGTACGGTGGATTTGTCAACAATGACGGTATAGCCATCAATATTCTCACCGATTTCTTTCGCGGCGGCCATCACATAAGACAGGTCGGCATCACGGCCAAAACGGCGCGACGGGGTGCCTACGGCGATGAATACAGCGTCAACGCCTTTGACGGCACTGGCCAGATCGGTTGTGAATTCTATGCGCTTTGTTTCAATCTGGCGTGCCAGAAGGGCATCAAGGCCGGGTTCATAAATTGGCACTTCACCGTTTTTTAAACGCTCAATTTTACTTTCATCTTTGTCAACACAGATGACATTATGCCCGAATTCTGCAAAACAAACACCGGATACAAGACCGACATAGCCGGTTCCAACCATCGCAATACGCATTTTATCTTCTCTTTCCTGATTGTCTGGTCGGCGGATTCTTAAAAATCGGATCCACCATAAATATACTCTATACTCTATTGACGCGGTTTATACCGAATTCCTTTCAAAAAAGCAATAATCTTTGGTAAACTCTTAATTTTTATATAATGATAGAGGCGTGTTGTTCACTTTGTGTGCTCAAGAAAGAGAAGAACAGAGATGGGCTGATCCTGTTGAGCACAAGCGTCTTAGTGGATGCAGGGCTGGCTCAGCCAATGCTGAACCAAAAGTAGTGTTTTAAAAAGAAAAGTTTGACATTATGGCTAAAATCTGTCATTAAACGGTGCTATAAATTGATAAATGCATCTCTTGATGGGGTTTAGCCTTAATTCAAGAGTGGAGCTTACAGGAAAAATCGGCCTTCCACAGGCGGTCTTAGAAGTGAACTTAAACCCTCACCTTTTTTCAAAAAAGTTCACATTTACAAATATAAAAAATGGATTGTTTGATGCTCTTTTGGAAAAAAGAAAGAGCAAGGCTCGTATGCGTTTTGTATTGGGCTGTGTTGAACGTCTTTAAAATGAACGATAAATAAGAAAGAAAAAATAATGAATAATTTTGAAGGCTTTGGCCTTTGTGATGCGCTGAATAAATCGTTGCGTAAGATGAACTATGAAACCCCTACACCTATTCAGGCAAAAGCGATTCCGCTCGCGATGAGAGGCCGGGATGTTTTGGGGTCGGCGCAGACCGGTACAGGTAAGACAGCGGCGTTTAGTATTCCTATGGTCGAAGCTCTGATGCGTTCGCCTGATGGATCGGCCCTTGTCCTGACTCCGACGCGAGAGCTCGCCAAACAGGTGCTGGATGTTGTGCATCAGCTTCTGGGGTACAGAAGTTCGATTAATACAGCCTTTATTATTGGCGGAGAGCCTATGGGCAAGCAGCTCAAACAGCTTCGGGCTAATCCGCGTGTTATTGTGGGTACGCCGGGTCGGATCAACGACCATCTGGATCGCGGAACGCTCAAACTGCATGATACGAGTTTTCTGGTGCTGGATGAAACAGACCGGATGCTTGATATGGGGTTTGGTGTTCAGCTTGATAGAATTGCCGAACATCTGCCGGAAGATCGTCAAACGCTTATGTTCTCTGCGACTCTGCCAAAAGAAATTGTTCGTATTTCGAATAAATATTTGACAAATCCTGAGCGTGTGTCTGTGGGTGAGACCAATGTGATTGCCCAGAATATTGAGCAGGAAATGATCCGTATTGAGCAAAATGACAAATACGAAGAACTGACGCTTCAGCTTCATGATCGTGATGGTTCTGTGATTGTTTTTGTTAAAACGAAGTATGGGGCTGACAGAATGGCGAAAAATCTTCGCCGGGATGGTTTTACCTCTGAGGCCCTTCATGGTGACTTGAAACAAAATAAACGTGACCGCGTGATGAAAAATTTCCGTAGTCAGAATTTCCGCGTTTTGATTGCAACAGATATTGCCGCACGCGGGCTTGATGTGCCGCATATTGAGCATGTCATAAACTATGATCTGCCACAGGTTGCAGAAGATTATATTCATCGCATGGGCCGTACGGCAAGAGCCGGGGCGCAAGGCTCTGCCATCAGCTTTGTGTCGGCGCAAGACGGGCGTAAATGGCATGCGATTGAACGGCTTTTAAACCCGGAAGCAGCGAACGACAAAGGGAGTAAGCCTAACGGGCGTAAGAAGAAAAACAGCAAATACCGTCATAAAAATAAATCACGGGCTGATAGATTCTCGGAAGATAAAGCATGGGCTGATAAGCCGCGGGCTGACAAATCCCGTGGCGATAAAGCGTGGGCCGATAAGCCGCGGACTGATAAATCCCGTGGTGACAAAGCGTGGGCCGATAAACCGCGGACTGACAAATCCCGTGGTGACAAAGCGTGGGCCGATAAGCCGCGGACTGATAAATCCCGTGGTGACAAAGCGTGGGCTGATAAACCGCGGACTGACAAATCCCGTGGTGACAAAGCATGGGCCGATAAACCGCGGACTGATAAATCCCGTGGTGACAAAGCATGGGCCGATAAGCCGCGGACTGACAAATCCCGTGGTGACAAAGCATGGGCCGATAAACCGCGGACTGATAAATCCCGTGGTGACAAAGCATGGGCCGATAAGCCGCGGACTGATAAATCCCGTGGTGACAAAGCATGGGCCGATAAGCCGCGGACTGATAAATCCCGTGGTGACAAAGCATGGGCCGATAAACCGCGGGCTGACAAATCCCGTGGTGACAAAGCATGGGCCGATAAACCGCGGGCTGACAAATCCCGTGGTGACAAAGCATGGGCCGATAAACCGCGGACTGACAAATCCCGTGGTGACAAAGCATGGGCCGATAAGCCACGGACTAAAAAAACGTGGGCTAAAAAGCGTCCCAACAGAACCGGGAATCAGGAAGGTTTTTCAGCTGGAAAATCGTCCGATCGTTCCAGCTCCAGAAAGACCGGCTCGTCAAGGGCTGCTGGGTGATTGGCATTAGCTTCTCTTGTTTTGGCAGAGGATCATATTAGTATCAAAATTTTATGCAAGCTAGCGCATAAGCTGTTTTTTGGCTCTTGACGCAGTGCGTCAACTCGATAAAGTATGTTCTTTGAACGTTCAAGGGAGTGTAACATGCCAAAAGTTTTGATTAGTGATAAAATGAATCCTCTGGCTGCAGAGATTTTTAAAAAAAATGGGGTAGAGGTTGATGTTAAAACCGGCCTTTCCCCGGAAGAATTAAAAGACATTATTGGCGAATATGACGGGCTGGCCATACGTTCGGCCACCACTGTTACGCGTGAAATTCTGGAATCAGCCGGCAATCTGAAAGTGATAGGGCGTGCGGGCATCGGTGTTGATAACGTCGATGTGCCGGCTGCTACAGAAAATGGTGTCATTGTGATGAACACGCCGTTTGGGAACTCTATTACAACGGCGGAGCATGCTATTGCGATGATGATGGCCCTTGCCAGACAAATTCCTCAGGCCAATGAGTCAACGCATGCCGGGAAATGGGAAAAGTCCAAATTCATGGGGGTTGAGCTTTATAGCAAGACGCTCGGCGTGATCGGTTGCGGTAATATTGGTTCCATAGCGGCGTCTCGTGCATTGGGTCTTAAGATGAAAGTGATTGCGTTTGATCCGTTCCTCACGGAAGAGCGTGCAGCAGAAATCGGTGTTGAGAAAGTTGATTTTGATACATTGTTGAAACGGGCTGATTTTATCACACTCCATATCCCTAAAAATGACAAGACAGCACATCTTTTAAATAAAGAGGCGTTTGCCAAAATGAAGGATGGTGTACGTATCATACATTGTGCCCGCGGTGGTGTTGTATCTGAAGAGGCTCTTCTTGAAGCCCTTGAAAGTGGTAAGGTTGCAGGGGCTGCGCTTGATGTTTTCGAAAAGGAGCCGGCGAAAGAAAATCCACTCTTTGGTCATCCGAATGTTATCTGTACGCCTCATCTGGGTGCCTCAACCACAGAAGCGCAGGTCAATGTTGCTATTCAGGTGGCCGAACAAATGTCCGATTATCTGACAAGCGGCGCGATTACGAATGCGCTTAACATGGCCTCTATTTCTGCTGAGGAAGCACCGAAACTAAAACCATATATGGCCCTTGCCAGACAGCTTGGCAGCTTTGCTGGACAGATTACAGATCATGCTATTCGTGAGATCAATGTTGATTTTCTGGGCAAGGTCTCAACCTTGAACAGTAAGCCGCTCATGGCTTGCATTCTGTCCGAATTTCTGGCACCGCTTACGGACTCGGTTAATATGGTGAATGCTGGGCAGATTGCCAAAGCGAAGGATATTGCAGTATCTGAAACGAAAGCTGAAACATGCAAGGAATTTCAAACAGCCATTAAAGTTTCCGTTGTAACAGAAGAGCGCGAGCGTGTTCTGATCGGCACTCTGTTTGCCGGGCGGGAGCCTCGTATTGTGAATATCGAAGGTGTGCCCGTTGAGGCGGCCTTGAGTGAAAACATGCTTTTCTTCCGTAATGAAGACAAACCGGGCATGATTGGCGGTGTTGGTACAATTCTTGGCAAAGCAGGCCAGAATATTGCAGATTTCCGTCTTGGCCGCGTACCGGGTAGCGATAGCGCGGTGGCACTGGTATCACTTGATGCGCCTGTAACGCAAGCCCTCTTGAATGAGCTTTCGGAACTGCCACAGGTTAAGCAAGTCAAACACTTGCGTTTTTGATGATTTGAATTGGCCTATGGCTGATGAGGGCGAGGAAGCTTTATAGCTTCCAGTTCTCTTATGCGGCTTTCTGGTGTTGGGTGGTCGTCACAAAGAACGCTTTTTATGTTTTCTATAGAGGTTTGGGCTAAATGATTGAAAGTTCTGTCTAGCCCGCTTCTTTTGCCTTCATCTTTATTTTTAATGGATCTTTTGAAATAGTTAGCCAGTGGGATCCTGCTGGCTGTCATTTTTGCGCTTTCAGTGTCCGCAGAAAATTCACGCAGTCTTATATTGTGTTGGGAGAGTGCTTGCAGGCCAAGTAGAGTCAATGCTTTTATGCTGGTTTCTGTTATCGTGTATGAGCCCAAGCCTCCTAGAGTGCTTCCTATACAAAAACTAAACAGGTAGCCCTCCCAGAGTGTTTTATGTGTATCTCGTCCTTTTATATGCGCTATTTCGTGGGCAATGATAGCTTCTTGCTCGTCTGGACTTAAGGCGGTTTTTCCAGAGAATTTATTTTTTTGCAGGATAAGTTTGTCATAAAGCACAGAGGCTGTATTTCCGTACAATTCTTCATGAAAAAACATTTTGGGAGGAGAAATACCGACTTTTTTCGAAAGTTTTTTGCTAAGTTCGTTTATTCTTTTATCTGTAGCAGGTTCGTAACTATTATGTGACATAGCGTTTTCTATGTTCATGACGGCGCATTTTTTAAAAAAACAAAAGAACAAGGCTGTTGCAATGCCAGGCAAATTTTCTGGTATCATAAAAAAACTCCCCGCGCAAAGAAGAGCTGTGCCCAAGGTTTCTTTCCATTCATATTTATTACGAGGCCATGAAATCATGGGTATTTACATATCATGCTTTTAAGTTAATATGCAAAGTAAAATGAATTTGGTATATAAAAACTATGGTTTATTGAGGTCTGGCAATTTCATGGATTCCAGATTTTTAATGCGTTTATCCAGACTGGGATGATCATTAAAAAGAAAGTTTATAGCTTTGATTGGAAGGTTGACAAGACAATTGAAAGTATTGGCGAGTTTGTTACTTCGGGAGGGTGGTTGCGTGAATTCTCTTTTCTCTTCAAGTATCCTATTGAAAAGGAGGGAGAGTGGTTCTGCGTCCCCCATTATTTTTGCGGCTTCGGTATCTGCAGAAAATTCTTCCAGTTTTGTGCTGTATTGTATAAAAAAATGCGTGCTTAGTAGGGTTGCTGTCCTTATTCCAAGATCGCTCATTGTCGTGCATGAGGGAAGGCTGGCATAAAAGCCCCCTACGTAAGAGCAAAAGAGCGCGTACTTTAAGAATTGTTTTTGTTCTGTACGCCTTATTATATGCGCTATTTCATGCGCCAGAACGGCTTCTTGTTCGGCGGGTGTCAGGCCACTTTCATCTGAAAAGCTTTTTCTGTCCATAACAATCTTACCGGACAATACACTAGCGTTGTTTTCTTCAAAGTGCTTACTCAAAAAGAGTTCAGGCGGGGAAATACCTACTTGATCTGAAAGTTTTTTATTAATTTGATGTATTTGGCTGTTTGCATCAGGTTCCTGAGCATTTTGCAGTTTAATTTTTGGTATGAGTATTTTTAGCGCTTTACCAAAACTCAAGAGAGATAAACTCGTCGCAATGCCATGTGAATTTGTTGGCATCATGAAAAAACTGCCCGTACACATGAGGGCTGTAGCAAGAGCGTCTTGCCATTCATATTTATTGCGGGGCCATGATATCATAGTTGATTGACATATCACATATATTACAAATATGTAAAGTTAAATAATTTAGGTGACATTGAAAAAGAAAATATCTATTTTGATGGGCTTGTAAAATAAGCAAACAAAGGAAATACTTAAATGACAGACTTGGCAGTTCTTGATAATGAAATCGAAGAAGAGGGCAAAGATGTAGGCGGCGTGGCTGGCAAACGTTTGAAAAGCTTTATTGAGCGTGTGGAGCGTTTGGAGGAAGAAAAAACAGCCCTGTCCGAAGATATCAAGGAAGTGTATGCCGAAGCAAAAGCCACAGGGTTTGACGTCAAAACCATGCGTAAAATCGTACGCCTTCGCAAAATGGATGTCGAAAAACGCCGTGAGGAAGACGAGCTTTTAGAAGTCTACCGCGCAGCCATTGGGATCTGATTTCGTTACGGGCTGGGGGGCCAGGTTTTTTTTATTACATGGCTGATATATTCGTTGGAATCTACGCCGAAACGTTCGGCTTCTCTTGTCGAGCGGTTAAATAAAGAACAGAGCTGAGGACCTTTGGCCTGTTTGTCTCTGTATAGGATCAGATCATTCAGAAGATCTTGCGGGCAGTCTTTTTCAGGGATTGTTTTCGCCAGATCTTCTGCTCTGCTTTTCCAAAGTCCGGCATGGACCGGATCTTTTAGTTTAAGTGCTCTTTCGTGCTGTTTAACACAAAGCTGGAAAATATAGTGACGCGCTATATTGTCGTTTCGTGAATAGGAAATATACCGTGTTTCGGCGTCTGTGCGTCGTGCTTTTTCTTTTTTTACGGCTTGCTCAAATTCTTCGTTTTCCAATTGGTTTTCAAGCGTAGCCTTTGCGTCTCTCCAAAGTCCTTCATAAGGACAGTTTAAGCGGTAGGACCATTTGGGGGAGCAGTAAATATCGCTATTCTCATGGAAACAGGACAGGAGTTTTCCGGCTATTTCAGGGGCGTTTTCATGTGCTTTCACAAAATCAGTTAGAAAACCGAGCTGTGTATTATTCAGTTGAACTTTACCAGATGCGATGATGAGTTGTGCTGTACGGACCATAATTGTATTTTCATATTCTTTTGACTCTCTAAAGCGTTGCCCATCTTTTTCCGCATAAAATGGCTTAAAAGAAAGAATAGCGTCAGGATCCTTCCCATAGAGCTTTCCTGCTATTTCGATACCTAATTCAGTCAGGGTCGAATACATATTTAGTATATCGCCATTGCTGTCCAGTCTGGTATGCCAGAACGTCCGCGGGTTTTCAGTGGCAAGCCTGTCTTTGAAGACATGTGGTATAAGTTTATCAAGATGTGCCTGCGCGAGACCCGGGTCTGATATATAATCAAGCAGAGCGGGAGGGCTGTTTTTGAGTGCGGGGTTTTCTTTGAGGTCAGAGGCTCCCATACCGGCAATAATTCTTAATACTTCAATTTTATCAAGACCTTCTTTGGCGCATGTCAGGCGTGTTTCAGTCTCCAGTGTTTCGTCTGTGATCTGTTTATGCAAGCGTGCCAGAATGGAATTAGAGGGCTCTTCATCATTGCCTGGTGCCAAAGGTTGAACGGGGTATATCGGAAATTTTGGAAGGTATTGGGGGATACAATAGGGTGGGTATAATTTTATCATCTGATCATGCGTCATAGTGTTTTCCAAGTGTCTATTGACATAAATTTATAATTGTAAGTTATTCCTTATAAGGAGTTATGGGCAATAATGTCAAGAAAAGGAGGTCTTTTGCACAGCGATTACCTTATGCAGCGCTTTCTATAGGAGGATAGGGGAACGGTATTATTCTACTTTTAATCCTTTTCTTTCGAAGATCTTTTTTGCCTTGTTTATTTCTTCTGGCGTGGGCTCTTTCGTTTCTTTTAACATGTAGGGCCTGTTCAGGGCATCCCATTTGTATTCGCCCATTTTGTGAAAGGGGAGAAGCTCTACCTTTTCGACATTGCCCAAAGAGGCTGCGATGTTTGCGACTTCCTCTATATTGTCAGGAGAGTCGGTCAGGCCGGGCACCAGAACAAAGCGGATCCAGACAGGCTTGTTTTTCTGCGCCAGCCTTTGGGCAAAGTTAATCGTGGGCTGTAGCGGAACGCCTGTGACTTTTTTATAAAGGGCCGGAATGCCTGATTTGATATCCAAAAGGACCAGATCAATCTGATCCAGCATGTCGTCATCAACCTTTTCGCTTAAAAAGCCGCTTGTATCGAGTGCTGTGTGGAGTCCCATCTTTTTACAGCCATGTAGCAGGTTCTTGGTAAAGGACAGTTGTGCCAAGGGTTCTCCGCCGCTGATGGTAACGCCGCCTTTGGCTTTTTCCAGAAAGAAACGGTAGTCGTGGATGTCGGTTAAAATATCATCTATGTTGCGCAAAACCCCGCCCTTCATTTTCTGGGCGTCTGGGTTGTGGCAGTATGGGCAGGACAAAGGGCAGCCTGTTAAAAATACAACATAACGAACACCGGGGCCGTCTACGGTCCCGGCGGTTTCAATTGAATGTATATAGCCTGTCGAAGGATTTGCTATAGAGGGAAACATCCTCTCTGCCTTTCTTTTTATTGCACTATGCCGGTTCGATGGGATGCAATAAATGGCTAAGCACGTTCATGAAACGTGCGGTTAATAACATCTAACTGCTGTTCCTTTGTCAGTTTAATAAAGTTTACGGCATAACCTGATACGCGAATGGTGAGCTGCGGGTATTGTTCCGGGTGCTCCATGGCGTCCAGCAAGGTTTCACGGTCAAAGACATTCACGTTAATGTGATGGCCGCCGGCCGTGTAATCATTGGCTGCAAAATAACCGTCCAGCATGTTTACAAGGTTAGTTATTCTGTCGTTTTCTGTTTTTCCAAGAGCTTTTGGCACAATGGAAAAGGTGTAGGAAATACCATCTTGTGAATGCTCGTACGGCAGGCTGGCAACGGACATCATAGAGGCTAAAGCCCCTTTATGATCACGGCCATGCATCGGGTTGGCACCGGGGGCAAAGGGGGCTCCTTTTTTGCGTCCGTCAGGTGTCGAGCCGGTCTTTTTGCCATACACGACATTGGATGTAATAGTCAAAATGGATTGTGTTGGTGTCGAGCCACGATATGTCGGGTTTTGACGGATCTTGTTCATAAAGACTTCGACCAGCCAGCGCGCTATTGAATCTGCGCGTTCATCCTTGTTGCCGTAGCGAGGCGCGTCTCCTTCAATTTCAAAATCTGTGGCCAGACCGTTTTCATCACGAAGGATACGCACTTTTGCGTATTTCACAGCAGCAAGAGAATCTGCAACAACAGACAGGCCAGCCATACCGCAGGCCATTGTGCGGAAGATGTTTTTGTCGTGAAGCGCAAACATAAGGCGTTCATAGGCATACCTGTCATGCATATAATGGATAGTGTTGAGTGTATTCACATATGTTCTGGCCAGCCAGTCCATCATAGGCTCAAAGCGGTCCATGAGGGCATTATAGTCGAGGATATCATCTGTAATCGGTGATGATTTAGGCCCGACCTGAGCGCCGGATATTTCATCAACGCCGCCATTAATCGCATAAAGCAGGCATTTGGCAAGGTTAGCGCGCGCACCAAAGAACTGCATCTGTTTCCCAATGCGCATGGCGGAGACACAGCACGCGATGCCATAGTCATCCCCCCAGTATGGGCGCATAAGATCATCATTCTCGTATTGGATGGAAGATGTGTTGATAGAGGTTTCTGCACAGAAGTTTTTAAAACCCTCTGGCAGATTCTCTGACCACAGGACAGTGAGGTTGGGCTCTGGTGCCGGGCCCAGCGTGTTTAATGTATTAAGGAACCGGAAAGAGGTTTTGGTCGCCATGTGGCGTCCGTCTTCTCCAACCCCGCCAACGCATTCTGTAACCCATGTCGGATCGCCGGAAAACAGCGCATCATAATCCGGTGTGCGCAGGAAACGGACAAGGCGCAGTTTCAAAACCAGATGATCCAGTAATTCCTGTGCTTGTGTTTCTGTGAGTGTGCCTTCGGCCATATCGCGCTCAAACCATATATCAAGGAAGGTTGATGTGCGTCCAAAGGACATAGCCGCGCCATTTTGTTCTTTGACCGCGCCAAGATAGCCAAAATACGTCCATTGCACAGCCTCTTTGGCTGTGGCTGCCGGTTCTGAAATATCGTAGCCGTAAAATGACGCCATTTTTTTCAGGTCCGAAAGTGCAGCAATTTGGTCTGAAAATTCTTCGCGGGCACGAATGTTTTCTTCGCTCATCGGCAGATTATCCAAGGAGGTTTTTTGCGCCTCTTTATCTTCGATCAGGCGGTCAACGCCATAAAGCGCAACGCGGCGATAATCGCCAATAATACGCCCGCGGCCATACGCATCAGGCAAGCCTGTTATGATGCCAGAGCGGCGTGCGGCCCTGATCTCAGGGGTGTAGACATCAAAAACGCCCTGATTGTGGGACTTGCGGTATTTTGTATAAATTTCATTGATTTTGGGATCTATCTCATAGCCGTAGGCTTCAAGCCCGTTTTCCACGGTTCTGATTCCGCCCGCTGGCATCAGCGCTCTTTTTAGCGGCGCATCTGTCTGGAAACCGACAATCTGTTCCAGATCCTTATTGATATAGCCCGGCCCGTGTGATGTCAGATCAGAGATAACGGACGTATCAGCATCCAGTATCCCTTTTTCTCTTTCTTCTCTAAGAAGACGGCTTGTGTCTTCCCAAAGCTTTTTTGTTGTTTCGGTGGCTTTTTCGAGGAACGAAGCGTCCCCGTTATAGGGGGTATAGTTCCGCTGTATGAAATCACGGACATTTATTTCATGTTTCCATGCACCCGCAGCAAAATTTCGCCAGCCTTGCTCTTTTGTGTTATTTTTTTCTGATAATTTACTTCTTTTTGAAATATTATTATGTTCTGTTGTTTTTGATGTCTTTGCTGCACCCATTTTTTACCTCCTGTTCAAGTAAAAACCTTTATCAAAGGATGTTGCACATTACTCCTTCTGTAAAAGAATCGCCATTATTTTCTGTAGTTTATAACTATAAAAATATTGACGTAATATCAAAACTTCCAAACATTTTAACGACATAGCTTATCGTAAGGGAGTGGATAGAGTTACTGTTTCTTACAATAGGGATAGAAGCTGGACATCTCTTAACATAAGTTATGGTTGAGGTGTTTTTTTCTCGTTTGATGAGGGAGGCGATGTCCAAAATGAAAAAAGTTTTAATTGTGCTCTGCGTGCTTATGCTGGGCGGGGTTGCCGCTTATGCGATGAGTGATGTTTATGTTTCTGGTGTTTGGCGTTATAAGATGACGGTGACGGTTGAAACGCCGGAAGGGGAGATTTCTGGATCAGCGGTGCGGGAGATTTCTAATTCTGCATCGAGTATCAAAATTATTGATTTACCTGAGGCGGGGAACCCTGCCAAGGAGCGGGGCGAGGCGGTCGTGGTTGATTTGGGGCATCGCGGTATTTTGTTTGCCTTGATTAGCTCTGCTTCAGATTATGAGTTGTATGAGGCTTTTCCATACAGCAATGGCGGGGGCGGTGAAACAACTGTTGGCGGCATAAAGCATTTTAATGCCCTCAAACTCGGTATGAAAGCGGCGTTAAAAAAGAATATTCCAAAGATGGTAACCTTTACAGATATGAAGGACCCGAAATCAGTGGTTTTGGTTCGTGGCGGAAAGTTTAACCCCGAAACGCAGAAGAGCGAGTTTGTTGACGATTTTGAGAAATTTTTTGGTGCGGGCGTCAGATTAAAATCTGTGACAGTGGAGATTACCGATGAGCCCGTGACGTGGGGGATAGAGAAATATCTTGGTAAACGTTGTGCGGTAGGACCATACGAATTTAAGAAGGGGAAAACAGAATGAATACAGCCTTAATGAACGCGATTTTATCAATGGATGCCTACAATCGTGGTTATGATGAAGGTATAGTCTTGTCTGAAAACCAAATTGGAAGAGCAACTATATTAACTACAGAGCTTGATGGTATCACAGTTAATCTTGATTCTGCTGTTATGGCGGATCCTGTGACAGGAGAACGTTTAGATGATGATATCGGCTTTTATGCTCTAGCCTATAGCTACGATGGTGGCACGATCATCTCATTTCGTGGGACGAATGATGTGAACGGCGCATTTGATATACTATCAGGTACGCCTGATACAACCAATGGCTGGCCTTTGGGTAAAGGCTTCTATGCGAGTGCACAAGGCGAAATGGCGGTTGAATTTTACCGTACAGTTGCTGAATCTTTTGAATTGCCCGGCAGTGAAAATATATACCTTGATGCTAATATCTCCCTGACTGGCCATTCTCTCGGTGGTGGGCTGGCTGGCTATATCGGCTCTCTTTACGATCAGGACGCCCGGTTGTTTGATAGTATGGCTTTTACAGATGCGGCTGAGAATACATATGATAAAGCGGTTGAATATCAAGGTTATATTACGGAAGACAGGGTATATAAGACAACTATAGCGACAACAGAAATGTCTTCTGCAACAATGTATCTTACAGAAGAACAGTGTTATGAGTATTTGTCGAATTCCTTTTACACAGTTCTTGCCGTGGAAGATATAAGAAACTCTACGCCAATAAAAATCTATGGCGAAGAAAGTATGAGGGATCTGGATGATGTGGGAATAAGTGGGTATCATATTGGTGGAGAATTTTTAGGCTTAACGCCTTGGGGGGCGGAACCTCCCATTAATGTTCCAGTTGATATCGGTGATGGCTCTGCTTTGGGGGCTGTAGATCTTCATTCTCAAGCGACACTGGTCATAGGTCTGTATGCCAGAACAGAAATTGAGGCGCAAACGAACTGGAAGCAAGTGTCTTCCCACATGTGGGAGTCTCTCTACGATAATGACTTTGCACAAAGCATCGGCATGGGGCGTGTCACAGGCACATTAGCAGCCGATCACAAATACGCTGACATCTTGCGCGGTGTCATCGCCTATTCTGCGATAGACGAGGGTACGCCGGTGTTTGGCGATACGGGGATACGGGCACTTTATGATGATGCGAATGATTTGGGTGCGGCGTTGACGGTGGCTGGGGCGGGGCATGTGATAGAAACGTTTGCGACCGATATCAGCAAAGTCTTTGTGCAGTTTGCGGGGCAATTGGCACTGGCCAAGGTTGAGCGCGGGGATCACTCGGAGGCCCTTGCCGGTGTTTTAAAATACGGCAACAATATGCTGATGATAGATCTGGCAGACGCACGGTGGGACGCGATAATGCCAGATAGCAGCGTGAGCCCGCAAAGCCAGATCGTAACGACACTTTTGACCTCTACCGGTGCCTATCAGGATTTCCGCAATCTGATGGAGCTTGTCTGGGGTGATAGAGACGTTAATACCATAGACCGTGTTGTCTTTGGTTTAAGTGAGAATGGTCATTTCATCATACCGGATAAAGCCACTTCAACAGACAAAGTCACGCTGTTCTTTGGCGGGGGGACTGATGATGCAGTAACAGGGGATTCCGGCAATAGTTTGCTGTATGGCGGGGACGGCGCAGATAATCTGCATGGTGGTGATGGAAACAATATCCTGCATGGTGGTGCGGGAAATGATGTGCTTTTTGGCGGTACGGGGGATAATCTACTCTACGGTGGTGCGGGTGTGGATAGCGTCGATTATCGGACATCCGGTTTTAATCAAACGGGGGTGCTTGTAAAGAATACGGGAGAGTTTGAAACGCTGGACAGGGAGAGCCAGTGGCAGATGACTGTACGCTCTTATGATTGTTCCATAGAGGATACCGACACACTCATGAGCATAGAAAACATCACCCTGACAAATAAATCCGACATCGTCGACATGAGCACTGGCGTTGTCAATTCCGGCCTCATCATTGATGCCGCCGGGGGGGAGTTGGATCAGATTTATTTTGGGCGTGCGGTATCTTTTTTGGATAATGGTGATGTTCAGGGATATGACTATCGGGGGAATTCTTTTATAGCCAGAAACTTTGAGACCCACCAATTGGTTACGTCAGGGAAAATTGTGCATCTGGATGGGCAGTGTGTTGATTATACAGAAGCCTGTTTGCCTGTTGATATGATGATTGATTTTTCCTCTGCCAGTACGGCTATGACCTATAATGGCGGGGTGGGACATTATGTTGGCAGTTCTTTTTTCTTGATGGATGAAATAGCCTCTATAGGGGGTGTTTCGAATAATGTAACGCAGTTCGATGTGATACACGGTACGCAATATAGCGATGTGGTTAATATCGGCTATCTCGGGAATTATTCCTATTCATCAACATTTGATTTTTATGCTGGCGACGGGAATACGATCGTTAATGCACAAGATCTGGCAGCGCGAGAGCCTGATGCCGGACTGACTATTCATTACCGCGGCGGCCACGATACCTATAATATTGCGGAAGGTTTAAACAAGATTGTTCTGGATGATGACATTCGCCTGGAGGACATTAGTGTTACAGCCAATAACACGAACTGGACAAACACGATTCTGACGATTGCAAGGCAGGGGGATAACGGGAGTGACGGCAGTATCACGATTAATGGCTATCGTGAGACGAACCCCTATAATGGCCGCTTCGAGATAGAGCTGGAGAGTGGTGGCACAATTACGATTAACAGTGCCGGTTATACAATTGAAGGGCGGAGTCAGCAGATAATGTCACATGAAGGGACATGGGGCGTGGATTACTGGACTGGCCGCGGGGAGGAAAATGAAACATATTATGCCTATGGCGGTGCAGATATTCTCTATGGTGGTGGCGGGAATGACAGGCTCTTTGGTGGCGAAGGAGATGATACCCTCTATGGTGGAGATGGGAATGACACGCTCTATGGCGGTGACGGACGGGATGACTTTGTCTTCAAAAGTACGGATATGGCGGGTAATGATATCATCAGCGATTTTGAGCTGGGACAGGATATTCTGGATCTGGATGGGGTCAGTATTGTCTCGGAAACGGATCTAGGCTCTTCGATTCAGCTGGAGCTTTCAAATGGAAGCAGCATAACAATCAAGGGCGTGGATTATGATGACCTTACTGGTGGCATTGGTGATCTCCTGATCAGAGTGCCTGTGCCAAACAGAGCACCAATTGCAATGGATGATATATTTAATGATGATCAGGACACGGTGATTGCCGGCAATGTACTGGATAATGACCGGGATCTGGATCAGGATGTATTGACTGTCGTAACAGGGACATATGCGATGACGGCAGGGGGGAGTGTTGTGCTGTCGGCCGATGGGGACTTTGTTTATACGCCGCTTGCCGGGTTCTTTGGGACGGATAGTTTTAGCTATACGGTTGAAGATGGCCAAGGGGGGAGTGATACAGCAACGGTGAGCTTTGTTTTGAATGAAGTTGTGCCGGGTGAAACACCGATTGTGGCACTCTCTGATGTCACGCTTTTAGAAGATAGCTCTGTTGTTTTGACAACAGCATATCTGGATATTACAGATGCTGATAATACGGCAGGGGAACTGACTCTGACCCTGACCGGTTTAACAAGGCATGGCAACCTCTTGCGTGATGGCACGGTATTGGCTGTGGATGATACATTGACGCAGCAGGATGTGCTGGAAGGTCTGATTTCTTATGTGCCTGATCCAGAATTTCATGGCACGGATAACTTCTTGTTCGATGTCACAGATGGTGATCATCCGGTGCCGGGGCAGGTTGTGCGTATAACGGTTGATTCAGTGAATGATCTGCCTGTTGCGGCTGATGATATGCTCTATGCATTGCAAGGTACAGCGCTGTTTGGCAGCCTGCTTGTCGATAATGGCAACGGGGTTGATGTGGATTCTGATGGTGATGCGTTAAGTATTCAGGCAGACACGTTCACAACGGCGCAAGGCGCGGCGGTTATTCTGAATGCATCCGGCAATTTCGTGTACACAGCACTGCCATCCTTTGCCGGACAGGACAGCTTTGACTATACGCTTCTTGATGGGCACGGGGGTTCTGATACGGCGAGTGTTACCGTGATGGTAGACACTGTGCCAACAAATTATGTGACGGGCACGGCTTCTAATGACTATCTCTCTGGTGTGAACACAGTTGATGTTATAGAAGGTCTGGAAGGCGACGATACTCTAAACGGTTACACAGGCGATGATAGTTATATATGGTCTGTAGGGGATGGGAACGACACGATTAGTGAGACGGGCGGTGTTGATCGTCTGGTGCTGCACGGCGTGACGGAAGGCGATTTGCGCTTTGAGAAAAGCTCATATAATCTGAAAATTCATGTTAATGACGCGGAAATCATTACGCTTAATACTCAGTTACGCTCGGTCGAGCAGAATGACAGTAACTATGACTCCAGGCAGATAGAAAATCTTCTGCTGGATGATGGCACGGTGATTGATCTGACGCAGGGTTTACATTTTGATGGGACATCCGGGAATGACTATCTGTATGGTTATGTACTTTTAGATAATGATATGAAGGCATACGAAGGCAATGATACGCTTCGTGGCGGAAGCGGTAACGATAAGTTTGTCGGTGGTGAAGGGAATGATAAGCTGTATGGTTATGATGGGATGGATGAAGTTTTTTATGCGTCATTATATGAAAACTATACTGTTTCTACGAATTCGGCTGGTGTGATAACAGTTACCGATAATGTCGGTTTGGAGGGGAGCGATACACTAACTGAGATAGAACACGTCATTTTTGCAGACGGTGTTTATACAGCGCAGGGGTTTATTTATACAGGGGAGAATCTGCCCGGTAATACCAGACCTGTATCACAGGATGATTTTATTGCAGGAATAGAAGACACTGTTCTGACAGGCAACCTTTTGCTTGATAATGGCAATGGTATGGATACGGATTCCGATGGTGATATATTGAGCATTGTTGCACAAACGTTGGTGACGGCACAAGGTGGAACTGCAACAATTTTTTCTACCGGATATTTTATTTATACGCCATTTGAGAATTATAATGGAGAAGATACCTTTATTTATTTTGCTCTGGATGGGAATGGAGGACTTTCATCGGCGAAAGTCACATTGTCATTGACCTCTGTTAATGATGCGCCTGAAGCGCAGGATGACTCATTTTCAAGCATAAAGGATTTTGATATTGTCGGGAACCTGCTTGCAGATAATGGCAACGGTACTGACAGCGATATAGATAACGATATATTATCTGTTGTCTCCGGTACTTTTAGTACAATAGAAGGCGGTAGTGTTGTTGTGAATACTGACGGTAGCTTCGTTTATACGCCTTTAACAGCGTTTGCGGGTACAGATGGATTTAGTTATACATTGCAGGATGGTCAGGGTGGCTCTGATACAGGAAATGTTAGCCTCTCTGTACAGCTGTCGCTACCCGATAATTATATATATGGGACGCCTTCTAATGACACGCTGAAGGGTACCTCAGAGTCAGACCAGATTGAGGGGTATGAGGGGAATGACATTTTTTACGGGTATGAGGGGAATGATATCTTTGTATGGTCTATAGGCGATGGGAACGACAATATCTATGATACAGGCGGTGTGGATCAGCTGGTGCTGCATGGTGTTGATGCAGACGATATCCGTTTTGTCAGGAACGGCAGTTATGATGTTCGTGTGGAAGTCGGCAGCGAATATATAGAGCTGAATAACCAGTTCCGGTCAGATTATACTAAAAACACGGCCTATGATTATTATCAGATCGAAAATATAGTGCTGGATGATGGGACAACGATCAGCTTGAATACTGATATTGTGTTCAAAGGCACAGCCGGTATTGATACCCTTACAGCGCTTAATCTTCAGGGCACTGAATTGCATGGAGAAGGGAGTAATGACACGCTCTATGGTAAAGCTGGTGCTGACCTTTTATATGGTGATTATGGTGCAGATACGCTTTATGGTGCTGTAGGTTCTGATATCTTTGCTTTTGATGAGGATATTCTGGATATGAATGGTGATATAGTGTCACGTGATGTGATTAAAGACTGGGGCACAGGGGGAGAGACGGATGCTATCCGTATTGAAGATGTGCTGGATGGCTTTGTAAAAGGTACATCAGACATAGAAGATTTTATCCAGTCCGTGAATGCTGGAAGTGACAGTATTATTCAAATAGACCGTGATGGCACAGGTTCTCAATATAGCTGGCAAGATCTGGTTGAAGTAGAAGGCGTAAACGACCTTGAAATTATGGCGATGTATAATGCGGATCTATTGCAAGTGATTTAAGATTTATCTAATCTGTATTAGTTGAGATTTAATCTGACATTCTTTACAAACTGCAAAGGAAAGAAAGGAATGTCATCATGAGCAGTTATATCTCTCATTGAAAAGAAATATTCTGCGCCAAACCAATTATCCAGATTGCATCCGATTACGTGATTAATATTGACGGAGAATGTCGTCAGCAAGTCATTGATTTTTTTAGACTTTCTGGTTCTGGGATATTGAGTTCATATAAAGTTGGTCCTAATAAACAGAAACGCCTCTGTTTACACAGCTCGGATAAAAGCGCGGCGCATGGGCGTGAATTTGAAGGCGCTTCTACTCCATTTTATGGTCATGTAGAGCAGGAATGTGCCAAGCATGACGTCTGCAAAATCGGTTTTTTCGGATTCTCTTTTTTGCCGTTCTTTTGTTCTTTGCCAGTAAGCCGCCTGACGTTTTAGATATTCCTGACGTTTTCTTTCTTCTTCCAGTTTTTCTTCTTCCTGCACTTTCTGATAGCGTAGGAGAGCCATAGCGACGATCTTCTGATCAGCTTTCAGCTCAATCATGCGCGTATCAATGGCACTTTTTGCGCTTTCTGTCATATCGGCAGAAATTTCTGTCATGGGATCGTTTGTCCCATGTGTTTTAAGCAGGCTGTTGTGTTGCTCTTTTATATCTTCATATTCTTTGCAGAGTGCAGCCAGAGTTGGATCAATGCTGCTGTATATGTCGATTTCAGCCGTTTTTTGCTCATGGGAGAGCGCAGAACGTTCTTCTTCTGGCAAAAGCGTATCAATTCTTTTTGCCATTTCATTCATAACGGATTGTAATGAACGAACGTTCTGCTCTTTTATAGTGCCTCTTCCCACTTTGTCACCCACACAATTAACTCAAATCACACACAATAGATTTATTTCTTGATGACATAATATAGGTAAAATGTGAAAACTTTGTTAATTTATAATGCCTCTTTTATGAAATAAACGTACAATATGCCCCGAAATAGGGCTTTGAAAGTGCTTTGAGGTGTTTTGTGTTAAATAAATTACTGATTTTGTTTTGTTTTTTTGGTGTTGTGCTTGGCGATTATCCTGTTCTCGCGGAGCCGGTGAGCCGTGATGATATAGAGCATCTAATAGCGGACCTTTCTTGTGAGAACGATAACCAATGCAAGGCGATGCCTTTTAGGAAAAAGGCCTGTGGCGGTTATTATGAGCATTTACTGTATTCGTCAAAAACAGTTGATGAAGGACAGTTAAAAAAGGCTGTTGATGTTTTTTACCGTTTGAACCCGCCGCCAGAGATGTCGGATTGTGCTTTTGTCGTTCCTCCCACACCTCGTTGTATTTTGGGAAACTGTGTTGCCATTCCAGAGGGGGTTGATTTGCTTGTCTATGCTGTTGCTCATGATGATATACGCTTGGTAAAGGCACTTCTTGACGGTAAGGTTGAGGGATACAAACCAGCTCCTGATTTGCCTGCAGCACTGCCCCTTGCCTGGTCATATAAGGGGAGAGATGGTTCTCTTGAAATGATGGAAGCACTTCTTTCTCTCGGGGCTGACCCTGATCATGATTCAAGTATGGCTGGCATTGTGTCTCAAAATGGCGATCTGGATGTGTTAAAGCTATTATTGAAACACGGGATGCGTCATGAAGAGGTTATGCTTTCTTCTGTGGCGGGTGGTCATACGGACATAGTCGAATATTTACTGGAAAATGGTGCGGATGTAAATTTGTCTGACAGGCGTGAGGCAACGCTTTTGATGCATGCGAGTGAGAACGGACATGCTGAACTTGTGCGCTTTCTTATTGAGAAAGGGGCCCGGGTGAATGAGGCGGATTATCAAGGTGAAACGGCTCTGATACGGGCGGTCAGGAACGGTGATTTGACGGTCGTTAATCTTTTGATTGAGGCGGGTGCTGATATAAAACAGGCCTCGTGGAACGGGCTTACGCCTCTTGCGGCGGCAATGAATAATAAGGTGAATCAGGCTGTTATTGACGCATTGCTATCCAGAGGGGCTGATATAAATTTCGTGTCTGAGCGCTCTACCCGTCCGCTGGTGCTTACCGAGGCTGTGAAAAGCAATGATCCTGTGCTGGTTAAGAATCTTATAGAGCTGGGGGCCGATGTTTATCTCGAGTCTGAACAGGGTAATGCGCTTGATGTGGCTCTCCTGTCTAATGTTTTTGTTACCAGAAACACCCCCGCTGCGCCCAAGATAGGATTGTCAGAAGAAGGCAAGACGGCCAACGATGTTGAACGGGAAAAGAATACACAAATTATAAAGATGCTTTTAGCTGAAATGCCCGAAATCAGGATATGGAGCCGCAGGAAGGATGCGCCTTTGCAAATGGCAGCGGCACAAAATAATGTGCCGGCTATTAAATTGTTGTTGGAAAAAGGTGTTGATGTAAACGACTACGGCAAACAGGATAGTTCAGCGTTAATTTTAGCCGTGAAAAACAGACAGATAGAGGCTGTAAGGGTTCTTTTAGAAGCTGGGGCGGATAAAAAACAAAAAGATGCTCAGGGTAAAGAGGCACTGGATTATGCTACCCTGTGTTCTTGCCCGGCTGTAAGGGGTAGGCCGGTGAAGGAAGATATGTGCGTATGTGCGCAGATGCTTGATTTGCTGAAATAAGGCAGTGTGTTTGAAAAAAAAGGGCTGATTTTTTATTTTTATTCAGTTCTTTGTAAAGGAGCCGACTCAAAGATTTGTGTTTTTTGAAAGAAAAGACTAGGATATACTCTGATAAGGGTTTTTGTGTTATGGGCTTTGCTCTTTACCGCTTGCCTTTATCTCTATTTTTCAAAGGTTTTTCGTTCTAAAAACAAATCAGCAAATGAAACAAGAAGATAATATGATGAAAAAAACGCTTATTCTTTCAGCTACTGTGGCAGCTATTACGGTCTCTTTCTTTATGGCACCTGTGGCCCACGCGTCGGGCACCAAGCGGATAGGCACTTTTGGTGCGTGGGAGGCTTACGAATTTGTGGAGAATGGCAATAAAGTTTGTTATATGGCCAGTGAGCCTGAGGATGCCAAAGGGGATTACAACAAGAGGGGTGAAGTCTTCGCGATGGTTACGCATCGTCCGGCAGAAGGAACAAAAGATGTTTTTAGCTACGTGACAGGCTATACGTACAAATCGGGCAGTGATGTGACTGTGAAAGTTAATGGCCGTTCCTTTGGTCTTTTTACGCAGGATGATACGGCCTGGGCCCCTGATGCTGCAACAGACGGGCAGATTGTTGAGGCTATTCGCAAAGGGTCTAAAATGGTTGTGAAAGGAACCTCTTCAAGAGGGACATTGACAACAGATACTTTTTCTCTGAAAGGCTCTGGCGCGGCGCATGATGCGATTACCAAAGCCTGTGGAATGTGATTTTATGTCTGGAGGTAATAAATGAAACATCTGGAAGTGTCTAAGAAAATTTCTGTTACAAAGAAATTAGACCCTAAAATATTGAAAGACTCTCTTGTCGAGAGGATAGGGGAGGCTATGGATGTTCAGTTTGTTTCTTCAGAAGATGATATTTTTAGTGTAAAAGCGTCTACGGGGGCACCCGGGGCTATCGCCAGACATGCCAGTGTGAGTGTGAAATTTAAAATTTTGCAGGATGATAAACTCGTTCGTATTCTTTGTGCTGGCTATACCAAGGTGTCCTCTTCGCTTGTCTTTATTTATGCGTCGTTTATTGCGGCTATTCTCGCTGTGGGGCTTTTGCCCGGCTCTATTGAGACCGGCGATAAGGGCGGGGCCATGGATGCGCTTATTTTTCTTCTCATCGGTGTTTATGTTGTTATTGATGTTAGTAAGAAGCTTAGTGAACCAAAGGAAATTCTTGAAGATATTTTGCAGTCCATTGATACAGAGTTTGGCTAAAAACGTTTTTGGGTTTATCCACTCTTCTCTGTTGTCCAGAGTCATGAAAGACATTGGTCGTTTGTGTTCTTTGTGCTATTACCATCTTCTTTCGTGTTTAAAGATTTTAAAGAGAGAGAAACGGGCAGGCAAAGACGGTTCTATGGTCGGATATTTTTGTAATTTTTCCAAAAAATTGTACCGGGTTTTTCCGCTTCGTGTACGGCATGTTTACAGAAAAGGAAGTTGCCGTCTGAGGCTGCGTTATACCGTTATGCCGTCTCTTTTTGCTGTTTGTTTGTTAACGTTTGCAGGATGGCATTATTTTTCGGCCTCTGATGTTGCTTCTTTTCATAAAAAAAAGATATTAACCTCTGCCATTTTAACTGAAAAAGGGGCGGTGCAGCTTGCGCAAGCGGAGGGCGCAGCGGATAGACGAGGGAAACAAGAGACTATTCGTTATAAAGATACACTTGATCTTTTTCGTGATGAAAGCGGCCAAATCAGACGGACTGATACGACAAGAAAGACAGCAGCACTTGTCCAGTCTTATGCTATGCAATTTCGAAATCCATCTCCCAAACCTGAAGAACGTATGATCGAGATTGGCAAAGGGGATACGCTGGCTGGTGTTCTGCAAAAAGCAGGGGCGTCTTCGGCAGAGGCCTATAAAATTGTTGATTCAATGAAATCCTATTATGATCCGCGTTCCATAAAACCGGGACAGCAAGTTCAGGTTCGTTTTAACAGGAATGAAGAAGGGGTAAGACAGCTATACGAAGTAGCGATGGCACTTGATCCTATGAAAACTGTTTTTGTGGATCGTTCTGATGATGCGTTTAGATCACGTGTCGCTGAAAAAGAAGTTTACCGAAAAATACATGCGGCGAGTACAGAGATTGAGAGCTCTCTTTTCGGATCGGCGCAGCGTGCCGGTATTCCGATGACGGTCGTTGCAAATGCTATGAAAGCTTTTTCATGGAATGTTGATTTCCAAAGAGATATTCGCTCAGGGGACAAGTTGGCTCTTCTTTATGATAATTATATGACTGATGATGGTCATGTGGCTAAAAACGGGGATGTTATCTTTGCCAAGATGGTTTTGTCTGGAAAGGAAATACCGATTTACCGTTTTGAAATGGAAGATGGCCGGGTGGATTATTTTCAACCTGATGGTCAAAGCGTTCGCAAAGCGCTCCTTAGAACGCCTGTTGATGGTGCGCGTGTTTCTTCCGGTTTTGGTATGCGTAAACACCCCATTCTTGGCTATAGTAAAATGCATAAAGGGATGGACTTCGCGGCCAGAACGGGGACGCCGATTTATGCTGCGGGTGATGGCGTTATAGAAAAGGCAGGGCGAAATGGTTCATATGGCATATATGCGCGTGTGCGCCATAATTCAAAACTGAAAACTGCTTATGCTCATATGTCTAAACTGGCCAACGGTATGCGTCCGGGCAAGCGTGTTAAGCAAGGCCAGATTATCGGCTATGTTGGTACCACAGGCCGTTCGACAGGGCCACATCTTCATTACGAGGTCCTTGTTAATGATAAGCAGGTTAATCCTCGTTCTGTTGATTTGCCGACAGGCGAAATTCTTAAAGGAAAAGAGCTAAAACGCCTTAAAGAAAAAATCAGAAAAATTGATCAAAAATATGCTGCGCTTTCAAAAGGCATGAAGCTTGCACAGGCCGAAGATCCGAAATCTGTTCAGTAAGAACGTTTTTTTGTAATCTCCTACCTCAAAAGCACTCTATCATTTGTTCACGCCAAGGTCTCGAAGGGGCCGCCAAGAACACCAAGAGTAAAAATCTTGAGAAGCTTATAATGTCCTGTTTTTATAGCTAAATTACCATAGCTTATGCGAAACAAAATGATTCAATAAAATCATTTTATAGTCGTTACGATTTAAAATCGACTATGTCATACGAGCACTGTCATGCCCGCGAGAGAGGCCTTTTAGGCCGAACATAAACAGCGTGACTCCAGAACAAAGAGCACGGCATATGCCGTGCACATTATTTGACTGGATACCGGATCGGTGTCCGGTATGACACCGCGCGTTGATTTTTCTTCTAAACGACGATATATGGCATGCGTTATATAGCTAGTTCCATATATACTTGCGCGACACAAGAATATCTTCTAAAGATCCATTAATCTGATATTTCCACGCTTGCTTTATGTTTGCCCATAGCTTTTCGATGGGATTTAGGTGCGGAGAATAAGGAGGCAGGAATAGTACAAAATGGCCAGCATTTTTAAGAATATCCCTTGTTTCTTGCGATTTATGAAAGCTTGCATTATCCATAACAATAACACTGCCGGGTTTAAGTTCGGGCAAAAGATGATGCTTTAGCCAAACATTCATTGCTTGCGTATTACAATTTCCTTTAAACAAAACCGGTGCGATTAATTTGCCTTTTAGGTAACCGCCTATTAGAGACGTTCGAGGCCTGGACTGGCTGCCTACATCGCCATAAATGCGCTTACCCTTAGGGCTATAAGCGTGGCTCCGGCTTGTTCCCGGCGCAAAACCTGTTTCATCCATGTAAACGATGTCATGGCCTTTGCGAACAAAACGATCCAGCTTTTTTAGGTATGATCTACGCCATTTTTCATAGTGTCTTTTCTCTTTGTAGCGTGCCATTTTTTTTACGGGTATAACCAAGAACCTTAAGCGAATGCCAAACTGCGTTGATGCTCACGTCAAGCTCTTGCGCCAGTTCTTTGAGCATCATGTCAGGGCGGGCTTCTACAAGCTCAATAAGCTTCTTTCGGTCGGTCTTTCGCGCATCCCGGGGGCCGGGTTTAACCGCAACATAATCTCGACCTTGTTTAAGCCAATAAAATACTGAACGGGCGCTAACCTGAAATCTCCGGGCCGCCTCCGCTTTGCTCCCGCCGTTCTCAACAAAATCTATAACTCGGGTGCGTATATCTGATGAACATCTCATAGATCATAAAATAACATACGCAAATGTTTATGGGAATAGCTATAGAAGTCTTTCGCAAAAGGTTAGAAAATACGCCCTTTTGCTTTTCCCGCCCCTGCTTTCGCAGGGGTAAACTCCAGCGGGAATCTTTTAAAAGCAATGAGTCAAAGACCCCCATTTTCACGGGGAAAGCAATAATCTGACCTTTTGGGAAAGGATTCTATAATACTGGATAGGTGTGGCGTGGCACTGTTTTGATGGGGGTGGGTGAGCTTTAGCCTAAAAGACCGGGTTTAGTTCCCAGTATTTTAGTGGTTCTTCGACCTTTTCCCTTTGGTCGGCCATCCAGTCTTTTTGTATGCCTAAGCCGTGTTCGGGGTCAAAGCGGTACTCACTGTATTCTTTATAGTAAGTCATCCAGCGTTCAATGTTTTCATCCATTTTCTTTTGATGAGATACACGATCCTTTAAATAAGGATTATCCTCCCAAGTATCATCGGCGATAGCGGGAGAGGAGAGGATCATGGCTGTAAAGCAAAAAAGAAGGAAACGATTCATCGACTAAAACCGGGTTTAAGAAAAATACATCTCCGCTGAGTCTACACGTTTTCTTATTTTTTGAAAAGGCACTATTTACAAGGTTTTGATTTTATTCTTTTATGGCTTCATATACTTTGTACCCGTTGCCTTCATGCCGTTTTTTACAGTGCGGGAAAAGCTCTTGCAGTATGGTTTCGTATGGCAGGTGGGCGTTTGCAACCATATAGAGCACGCCCTTACGCCGCAAGGTATTATAGGCTGTTTTGATAAAAGCTTGTCCTATGGTGGCATTGCTTTGTTTTCCCTCATGGAATGGAGGATTCATTATAATCCAGTCAAGGGCCGGAAGGGCTACAGAAGCTGTATCGGTTAAATCAGCCCAAACGAAGGTTGCGTCTTGTTCTTGCATGTTTTTTTTGCAGGCCTCAAGGGCGCGGCTGTCAGCGTCTATGCAATATAGTTTCGCGGATATAGGCGCGTTCATGGATAAAAAGCCATAACCACAGCCAAAATCTGCGCCTGTGCCGGTTAATGATTCGGGCAGGGCATGCAGCAATATATGGGAGCCCTGATCAACTTTATTCCAGCCATAAATACCGGGACGGCTATAGAATTCATATGTTTCTTGCGTTATATGTTGCAACGCGCCCTGTTCAAGAAAAGCTTTAGGTGGTTCATTCCGTTTTCGTCCCCATACGCAGCGGGCTTTGTTCTTGGAAAAAGATTCCGCTTTTATGTCCATGGAGGTTAGTGTTTTTGGAAGTCTGGTGCCGCCGGCGTTATTAGCGGCAACACACATTAAAAGTCCGTTGTCTTCCAGAACAGACAAGGCGGCGGCTATCAGGTATTCTGTTTCTTTTTGCTGTTTTGTTGTTTCAATAAAGGCGGCGGCATATTTTTTGCCCAAGAAGTCTTTTTCCTGCACAAGAGAGGCATTAGAAATTTCCCACTGGCGGGCGTATGGCAAGAAGGGTTGCCATACATCCAGTGCAGCATTTAAAAGACGCTTATTAAATTTATCATTATACTGGCCGTGCAAAAACAGGACGTTTTTACCATCGAAAGAGAAATCCTGCTCGTGACAAACCATGTCAAAGAGTTCTATAGTCATGTTTCCAAATTTAGGTCTATTGGGACGTTTACGCAAACATGAAAAACGAAAAGCTCACACAAGGATCTCTTCATAAGCATTTGTTCAGGATTTCGTTCCCCGCGCTGTGGGGCGTTATGAGTGTTATGGGGTTTCAACTGGTTGATTCCTATTTTGTTTCTCTTTTGGGGACAGAGCCTTTGGCCGCGTTAAGCTTTTCCTTTCCGATTACGTTTTTGTTTTTTTCAATTTCTATTAGTTTTGGTTCTGCCGTTTCTTCTATATCTTCCCGCTTAATCGGAAGCGGACGGGTGGGTAAAGTAAGACGTATTGTGCCGCATACCTATATGCTGGCCGGGTTCGTTTCGCTTATTCTTACCTTTTTGACTTTTTTGTTTCATGATCAGATTTTTACGCTTTTGGGGGCAAGTGGCCGGCTTTTTGAAAATGTTCGGGCCTATATGATGATCTGGCTTATTGGGGCCGTACCTTCCTCTTTTATTCCTGTTTCTAATGGTACCATGCGTGCGTTTGGGGATGCAAAAAGTCCAGCCGTTATTCTGGCGGTTTCTATGGGCAGTAATATTATCCTTGATCCTTTCCTTATTTTTGGTATCGGTCCTTTTCCGGCACTGGGTATTCAAGGGGCCGCGCTGGCAACGGCTTTGGCTAATATTTTAACGGCTCTTCTGGCCTTATATTTTATTTACAAACGTAAAAAACTGATTTGTGTGCGCCATATTGTTAAACCTGTCCTTTTCGTATCTTCAGCAAAAGAAGTGCTGCGTTTTGCTTTGCCCAACAGCGTGAGCAATAGCGTCTCTCCAATCGTAAACAGTTTTATTATTTCTATGTTATCGGCGTCTGGGGCGCATGCTGTGGCGGCGTATGGTGTGGTAAGCCGTATTGAGACGTTTGTTTTTGTTCCCTTTATGGCGACTCTGATGGGGGCAGCTCCGATTATTGGGCAAAACTTTGGTGCGAAACAATATAGCCGCGTGAGAGAAGTGTTCCGTCTGGTGGTGCGGTTGAACATTATCTGGTCCTCGATGCTGGCTTTATTGCTTAGTTGTTTTGCTTATTCTCTCATATCTTTGTTTTCAAAGGATCCAGAGGTTGTTCACTATGCGCTCCTGTTTTTCTGGATCGTGCCTTTTTCTTATGCTTTTGGCAATCTCATCCCCTGTTGTTCTTCTGCTTTTAACGCCATGGGGATGCCGTCGCGTTCTTTCTTTTTGACTCTTGCAAGAGGCCTCGTTTTTACCCTTCCTGCGGTATATGTGGGCTATTCTTTCAATGGTGCAAAAGGGCTCTTCCTTGCGATGGCTTTGGTGAATTTCTGTGCAGGACTGTTCTTTTTTTACTGGAGTAAGGCAAAGCTTGATAAGGTGCTGGGCATGATGCGATAGCATTGTGATACTGTTTTCTCTGGACAGTGTTATGCTTTTTTTGATATCAAATATAACATGAGAATTGCATTAGAGCCCGAATATTTTATTGAAGCCCTGCATTTGCCGCAAAGTGCAGCGCGGGGCTTTATCAGGGAAATTCCGCTGGGATATCATACGCTTTTGGTCTCTGCGCCCCTTTTTTATCTTTATGAGGCAGCGTTGCTGGAAAATAAGAAGGCGTTGGGCTTGCGCTATAGTGATATTCAGGGGCTGTTATCCATGCTGGCTGAAAAGGGATCGCCTGTTAAATTGCACTCGTTATGGCGGCCTGTGCTGAAAAAACCGGGGCGGGATATTTTAATGGCAACCGCTTTTTTTGGACAGGCGGATGCTTTGCTTTTGACGGATAAAACCGCGCATTTTTATAAAAAAGCGGCCAAGCGCTTTCGGCTGGATCTTGTAACTGACCCTGATCTTATTGAAAAAGGAGACATCGCCGCATGAGTCAATATCCTCTTCGTATTCCAGATTCCCTTATGAGGGCGGCTAAAAAAGCCGCTAAAACGGACAAAACATCACTGAATCAGTTCTTTGTGATGGCCATTGCTGAAAAAGTAGCGGCACTGGAGACTGAGAATCTTTTAAGAGACCGCTCTGTGCTCGCAGATAAAGACGCGTTTGAGGCTATTTTAGAGCGTATCGGGACATGATTTAACGTCTGATATTATAAATTATATCAAAAATCCTTTGGCTATTCTGCTACTTTCCCCCCCCCCATTTAGTGCCTGTAACGCGGGGCTACCGACCAAAGATCATAATCAGGTGCATTCTTGCGGAAAGACTCTGTTACAAACCCGTTTAATACCAATTTGGTAAGGGTTGCATCGACAGCACTTTTCAAACCACTTTCTTCCATAGGCAACATCATGCTCACAGGATTAATGTCCACTGGTTGATCCGGCATAATCATTTTTACAGTTCCGGGGTTGTTGGTAAGATAGTTGTCGCCGAATGATTTTTCAAAGAAGGCAACGTCGGCTTTGCCTGTTTGAACATCAACAAGCAGTTGTGTGTAATCAAGCAATTGTGGTGATGAGATAATTTTGGCTTTTGGGAAAGATTTACGGGCAATTATTTCCTGTACGTCACCGTCTTTGGCTATAATTTTTATTTCAGGAGAATTTATGCTGTCCAGAGATTTGTTAAAGCGGTTATCGTTTGCTCTAACCCAGGCAAAGATTGTTTGGAAATAAACCGGCGTTGTGTATAGAACATATTTTGCTCTTTTAGGCGTGACAACAGCACCAGTACAGAACATGTCATATTTGTTGGAGACGAATCCTTCTTCGATTTCTCCATATCCGACTTCTGTGCCCCATTCTATTTTCAGATCCAGTTCTTTAGCCATTTCATTCGCGATATCGTAAAAAACGCCACTTAATTCTCCAGTATTTGGATCTTTTATAAGGAGGGGGGCGTAGAGCGCATACCCGCAACGAATTGTGCCCGTTTTTAAAATGCGTTCATATATGGTCTCTTTTGCATTTACCTGTTCCATTTTGTCAGGTGTTTTATGAAACAAAAATACACTTACCATCGCAATAACTGAAACGATCAACGACAATAAAGAAATTTTGTTCATTTTCATTTTCTTTCAAAAAGTAAGGCATGTTTTCACATATACAGCATCTTTTATTTAGAGTTATGATGCAAGAAATTAATTAAAATTTTATAATAATTTCAAATGGATGCAAAGCAATACTTATTGCTCCATTTGTTAAATTTATGTAAAATATAAGGAATGGGGTAGTGTGGTATGACGGGAGACATCTATGATATTTTATTATATCGTGTCGCTGTGTTTTGCGTATTTGTGTCTGGCAGAATTTGATTTGTCATTTTCTGTGTTCACGGATGATACTGCGACCGCTATCAGTTTGACGATGATGGGGGCGGCCCTTTCTTTTCTGGCTGATAATATGGCGGGGGTGCATGAGACGAAAAGCCCGCTTATTCCGGGTGTTATAGGGGCATTGTGTGGCGTTTTATTGGGGGCTGTCTATCAAGGCAGTCTGAATAATATACTGTATAATCTTACAAATTTATAATGTTGATGAGGGTATCTATGAAAATGTCTACGAACACACAAAGAATTGGTATATCAGTTTACAAAAGAGACTTGCGCTTTTATCAAACAATCGCTAGGGTGCCCATTCTGAAATCCTGAACGAGAGGATTTCAAGAGCAGGAGACGTGGCCGAGCGGTTTAAGGCGCACGCCTGGAAAGCGTGTTGGGGTGTAAGCCCCTCAAGGGTTCAAATCCCTTCGTCTCCGCCATTTTTATGCTCGGCCTATACAGTTCAGCAGGATATTTCATACTGATAGCTTGATGCGGGCGTTCTTCGTTATAACGTTTTGTAAACTGATCCAGTTTTTCTGCTGCTGCAAGAGAGTATATCCGGGTGGTTTAGCGGCAAAACTCACAGTTAATTTCCCCTCATCAAGTCATAAAATGTAGCTTAACACCCTGTCCGAATTTTCGGGACCATCTCTATTGCTGGATTCAAGAACCTATATACTGATAACCCTAAACCGTCTGGGTTCGGCCATAAGCAGACATTCACTGTAAAACCATATTATTAATTGATAGTTTTGAAGGATTTATCTTCTTCGCCTATAAATTCTTCAATTCCTTCTGATTTTATGGCTTTTAGCAGTTCTTCTAAAGCGTCGTTGTCAGTGTTGAAATGATGATCAAACACACATGAATTTCCATACATGTCTACCGTTTCCAATAGCCGCTTTTTTTCATCATCCTGATAAATGTGAACTTCTAGGGTGTGCCCATCTCTTTCAAGAGTTTGGAATAGCGGTGACATTATGAGTTCTGGAATGTTTGACATATCTCCCAACCGATGATAAATCATTTAACTTAAAATTTTGACAATAACCGGGAGAGGAAAATGTTGAAGTCAACAAAAGAACATGCAGAACAAATGAAAAGCATAAGTAGATTACTAGACTTTGCACAAGCACATGACCCCGACGGTGGAGAAAGGAAGAACCTCTATTTAGAAAGGGCTGTAAAAGTATGTCCATACGACGAAGAAAAACTCTATAAGGTTGGACAACGTTGCCTTGATGCTGGCATGCCTAATGAAGCCATAGAAGTTTTTAAGGACGCAAATAAAATCAACCCCAAAAACAGACACACTCATGCTAGTCTTGGTGAAGCCTATATGAACGTAGGGCACTCTACCGATGCTATAAAATCATTAAAAAAAGCAATAAAGATGGCTGAAAAAGCGAACGACAATAAACTTGCTACAAAATGCGAAAGAATACTCGCCGACCACTACGAGTCCCTCGGATTTACATACAACGGCAAAACGACATCGCCTCAAAAGGCTGATAATCCTTGCTATTGGTCAAGCCAATACGACCCTGGATAATACGGTAGTGTTACAAAATTTAACAATTGACGTGATCTTAGAAGATGCCGGTTAGTTTTTTTGTTTTTTGTCCATCTTCGATAAACCAAAAATACTCTCTTAGCAATTTACCACAACTTGTCTTACTTTGGCTGGCGGCCAAAAGCAGACGTTCAGATAATATGTCTTATGGAAACGAGAATGTTATGTTGAGGTTTGTATAGATTTTTCTAAAGGCGAGATTGCTACAACTTGTTATAAAAACGCAACCATGTAAAAGGCTTGATTTCTCCCTCTTCGTAAAAAACAAGATGGTTACATCGAGAGCTTTCTGTGAACTTAATGCTGTCTCCAGTTTTTTGGTTTCTTAATAAAAAAGGCTCATCCCACGCCATATCTTCAGGATAAATACCCGGACCAAAAACTAGAAAAGCATTGTACTGAAAGTCTTTCTCTGACCAAAACTTTTTACCATTTATTTGCATGAGACCGCCGTCCCGCTTTCCTTTACACTTTGTGGCAAAACTATCATGGCCCCAATTTTTGTTAAAAACGAAAATGGTTCTAGCCTTCTCTTTCCTTCTAACACCTCTTCTTTGGGAATTCTTATCAACGATCTTGTCGTCACCTGCACCAGGTTCGGCTACGAAACCCCTTAAGCAAATACGGGTAAGTCTTGTGCAAGGGATGTGGATCAGATGTACGCGGCTTCTGATAGACTGCCTCGATCCCCATCAGCCGCATTAATCTGCGCACACGGTGGCGGCCTACATTATACCCTTGGCGGCGCAAATACCGCGCCATTTGGCGGCTGCCGTAATAAGGCGTTTCCAAAAATTGTTCATCTATTAACCGCATCAAATGCAAGTTCAAAGGGTTTTCGCCTTTTGGGTCGTAATACCAGCCGGAACGGCTGATCGATAATAAGGCGCATTGCTTTGATATAGTTACGTTTTTATTGGACGGATCTACCATTTCTTTGCGCCTCCTAGCCCCAATCGGCTGGAGGCATCGGATAAAAAATCCCGTTCCACCGTTAACTGACCAATCTTTGCATGGAGTTCTTTTACTTCGGCTTCATGATCTTTTTCCTGAATTTCAAGCTTCCCGGAAAATCCAGCCTCCATCGAGGCCAGTGCCTCTTTCTTCCAGCGGTGGATCACCGTCGCATGTACCCCGTAGCGGCTCGAAAGTTCCGCCACTGACGCATCCTCGCGTAATGCTGCCAACGCTACCTGCGCTTTGAACTTCGCAGGATAATTCTTCCTTATCTTTTTGCTCATTTTATCGACCCTCCTTAGGCCTCAAAAATGTAGCTTAACATACTGTCCGAATTTTTGGGACCAGCTCTGACCAAAGGGATCGCGGGGATGGCAGGGGGCGTTTTTATGTTTCAGCACAGAGGACACAGAGATCACAGCGTTTTTTCATCTTAAAAGAATCTCTGTGCTCTCTGTGTGCTCTGTGGTTTAAACTTTTTATGTCCGATTGTTGCTTTCCCTGTGAAAACAGGGATTCTTAACGCATTATTTTTAAAAGATTCCCGCCTGCGCGGGAAAAGCAAAAGGGCGCATTTTTTGACTTTTGCAGTGGCTTCTATAGTCTTTGTGTTCTTGGCGTGAACGAATGGATGCCGGATCACGTCCGGCATGACGATGCGGGGCGATTCTGTTTCTAAATTGAGCTATATATCACACCGGGGCAACAGTCGGACATTATGGGTGCTGTGGTTTTGTCCGGTTCATTGCCGTCCGTCAAATATTTTCTCGCGGACAAGGCGTGTGATGCAAACCATTTGCGCATGTTCGGAAGGATCAAGGATTGGCGAAGAATTGCAACAAGATACGACAAAAACGCCACGAACTTCTACTGTCTAAAAGCATAAAAAATGCATGCCAAGGACAACACAGGCTTTGACGAGGCGGTGAAGAAGGCATAAATTGTTCTATATGGAGTCGTTAAGTTCTACATTTCCCGGGGTTCTTTTTCTTGCATTTTTAGGCGGCGTTCTTCTTAATTTGATGCCGTGTGTGTTTCCTGTGCTTTCTATTAAGGCACTGAGCCTTGTGAATATGCCGGCACAGGAACGTAAGCGGGCGGTTATTCATGGTCTTCTTTATATGCTTGGCGTGGTGGGCAGTTTCCTGTTTATCGCTTTGCTTTTGATTGTTTTGCTGCACAGTGGAAAGCAGATCGGATGGGGATTTCAGTTCCAAAATCCATCGGTTGTTTTGTTTTTATCTTTTTTACTTTTTGTGATTGCACTCAATCTTTCAGGCTTCTTTGATGTGGAGCTGCGTCTTGGCCTGTTTGGTAAAGCGTTGTCTGAGAAGCAGGGTTATATAAAGGATTTTTGCACTGGTATATTGGCGACGCTTGTGGCGACGCCTTGTATGGCGCCATTTACGGGGGTTGCGCTTGGTTATGCGGTAACGCAGCCGCCTTTGGTGGCCCTTCTCGTTTTCTTTATGATGGGGTTCGGGCTAGCACTGCCTTATGTGCTGCTGGCCTCTGTGCCGTCTTTTGGACGGGTGTTGCCAAAGCCTGGTGCATGGATGGAAACGTTCCGTCAATTTCTGGCTTTTCCCATGTATGCGTCGACCATATGGCTTATCTGGGTTTTGTCAAAACAGGTTGGCGATGATGGGGTGCTTATTGCGCTGGCCGGGATGCTCTCTATCACTTTTTCTATCTGGCTTCTAAAGAAACAGCCTGCATGTGGCTTAAGGCGTGTGTTTCATTTTCTTTTTGCTTTTTTGTTTTTGGGTTTTGCGGGTTTTCAGCTTGTTTTCTTTCATTTTGAGCAAAAAGAAACAGACTGCAAAGTCGCCATTATGCCTCAGACCTTTAACAGCGGGCAGTGGTATGATTATACGCCTTATATGTTGGCACAGGCTTTGAAAACCGGGCGGCCTGTGTTTGTGGATATGACAGCGGACTGGTGCATTACCTGCAAATTCAATGAAAAAAGAGTGATTGAAACGCAGAAAACACGAGATCTTTTTAAAGCGCATGAGGTGATTCTCATAAAAGGAGACTGGACGAATGAGAATCCAGAGATAACGGCGTATCTGGAATCATTTAAGCGCGTCGGTGTGCCGCTATATATTTACTATGCTGCACCTGTGTCGAACCAGGAAGAGCGCCCAGAACCTCAGCTTTTACCTGAAATCTTAAGTGCGGACGCGATAGATGCTTTGTTTGAAGAATTAAAATAAGAAAGAGAGTGTATTTTTTGAAAAAAATGCATTATGTTATATACTGTTTTTGGGAGCTTGATATTGAGAATAATGACTAAGCAGGCGGTAAAGGAACAAGGCAAAGAACAACCTTCTTCGGAGGTTACTCTTCCGCGTCTTATTCTTTCAGAAGAGGGATGCTTTTCCTATGCTGGAAAGCGTTTTCTGTCTTTGTATAAACTGTCTGAAGAAGAGGTGCTTGGTACGGCGTTTCTGGATATTTTTAGCTTTGATCCCGGCGAAGATGTGTTTAGACGTGATGCGGTTATGTTTGGCCGAAATGATACTGCGCTTCCATGGCCGCGTACTTTACGTTCTGGCATGCACAAGGTGCTATTCAGGAAAAAAGAGCCGGTTGAGGCAGAAGAAAAATGCCATTTTTTTCACTTTACGCCGGTTACATTGCCTGACGGACATTTCTATCTGGTGGCATCTGTTGCGGATCGTGAACAAAAGGCTGTCAAAGTGGAGGAGGTTTTCTCCAGCGATATTGAGCAGCTTCTCCAAAAAGCAACAGAGGCTGAAAATAATGGAAAGATTGGCACAGAAACACATGCGGGAGAGCTTCGACATTTCCTGAATATGTCTCATGATCTGATGTCGACATCAGAAATAAGCGGGCGTTTTTTGCGCGTGAATGCGACGTTTAACAAAATACTCGGCTATAGCAGCAACGAACTGCGTGGTATGAATTTTCTTGATCTTGTTCATCCGCATGATCGTGCGGCGGTGCGGCCTATTGTCAGGAGTTTGATGCGCAGCGATGAAGCGGCTGAAGGGCAGGTTGTTGATTTCGAAGCGCGAATTATGGCTAAAGACGGGGCAGACCACATTATGGCATGGTCTCAAAAGCGCAGCAATGGTCTGCTTTACTTTGTTGGCAGGGATTTGACCGAAATCAAAAAGAACGAACAGGTTTTGCTGCGCCATCAACGCCAACTCTCAGAAGCGCAGGCCATTGGTCATATCGGTCATTGGTACTGGAAAATTGGGGCGGGTAGTCTGAACTGGTCTGATGAAATTTACCGTATCTTCGGTCTTAAGCGGGATGTGTTTTCTCCTACGATTGAGGCTATACAATCCTGTTTGCATCGTCAGGATGTGGGGCGTATGATGCAGACTTTCCAGAGAGCACTGATTGAAAAAAAGGACTATGAGACTGATTTCAGGATTTTATCGCCTGAGGGACATGTTTGCCACGTGCGTTTGCAAGGCCGCTGTGAAACGGATCATAATGAGGAAATTGTTGCGCTGTTTGGTGTTATGCAGGACATTACCGCACGCATGGAACACGAGCGCGAACTCAGAAAAGCAAAGGAGTCAGCTGAGCGTGCTTACGCAGCAAAGTCCCAGTTTCTTGCGAATATGAGCCATGAGCTCCGCACGCCTTTAAATGCGATTATTGGTTTTTCCGAGATGATGCAAAAGGAGATTCTCGGCCCCATAGGCACCAAAGCTTATCTGGAGTATATTGACGGTATTCGGGATAGCGGTGGCCATTTGCTTGATCTGATTAGTGATATTCTTGATATGTCGAAGATCGAGGCCGGTAAGTATGAGCTAGATCTCGAAAAGATCAGAGTGTCGAAAATTGTTGATTCTGTCACCCATATGATGGGTGGAAAGGCGCATGATGCCGATGTTAAAGTTACTCTTGATCTGGCTGAAGATGAAAAAGAAATTATTGCGGATCGCCGTGCCATTAAACAGATTCTCTTAAATCTTCTCTCGAATGCGGTCAAGTTTACAGAGCCGGGTGGGGCTGTGACGCTTAAAACAGATAATCGGGAGCATATTGTTTCTATTACAGTCTCTGATACCGGGATTGGTATTCCGGCAAACAAGTTGCGCAGCATTACGAACCCCTTTGAGCAGGCCGCAAGCCATTATACCCGTGAGCATGAAGGCACTGGCCTGGGGCTGGCTATTACAAAGGATCTGGTGGAGCTTCACGGTGGCAGCCTCCATATTGATTCGACCGTTGGTGTCGGCACAACCGTAACGGTCCGGTTGCCTTATGATGCCTCTAAAACGCGTAAGGATAAGAAAAAATGATAGTAGCTATTTTTAACAAAGCGACGGTGGATGCTTATGGCCTGAGTGCGCTTCATAAGACGTTGGAAGATCTTATAGAGCCCTATAGATTGTTATCTATTAATAGTTTTGTTGTGGATGAAGAGGGCAATTTTCCTTGTTCTTTTGCTCTTAAGAATGACGTTGCTGTTGATAGAGCGCTCTCTAATGTGGCCCAAAATTTTAATGAGACACTGACAAATCCTGAAGTTCAAACATCTATTGTAACAGATGCAGCATCTCACCCGTCTTTCGCGGAGGTTCCGCAACAGTACAGGCCTGATAGAGTTTTGGATGTCAGGTTAAAATGAACTAAAGACAGGATTCTAAGCCCGATTTGAAGCTTGGGTATTTCAGGGTTATGCCGAGCTCTTCTTTGATTTTGTCATTTTTTACACGCTTGTTTTCCGTATAAAAGCTTCTTGCAATAGGGGCGAGGTCTGCTTCGTAAAAGGAGACGAGCGGCGGTGGTTCGTAGTGCAGAAGTTTGCAGGCATATTCAATGACCTTATGACCCGGAGCATGATCATCATCGCAAACATTATAGACACTGCCGGGGGAGGGGTGTTCAATAGAGGCTTTTAGGACCTGAACAACATCGTCGATATGAACGCGGCTAAAGGCTTGGCCGGGTTTGTCGATACGACGGGCGACATTTGCTTTTACGGTATCTATCGCAGAGCGGCCGGGGCCGTATATGCCAGATAGTCTAAAAATATGGACAGGAATGTCGTGGTTTCTAAAGAGCGAATACCATTGTTGTTCGGCGGCGGCTCTTCTGGAGCCGCGAATGGTAGAGGGTTTAAGCTCTGACGTTTCGTCTACCCAGTCACCATCCCGATTACCGTAAACGCTGGTAGAGGAGAGATAGCCAATCCATTCAATAGAGGAAGATTTTGCAATATCAGCGGCATGCGCCATGAAGGCTGGGCCGCCGTCTGAATAGGGTGGTGTTGAGATAAGCAAATGTGTTGTATCTCTCAAGGCGTGAATGGGATCGCCCAGCGGGTGATCGTAATCAAACAAATAGCCATCTATACCGGATTCTTTGAGTTCCTGCTTTTTGTAGCGGTCGCGTGTTGTGCCGGCAATCTTCCAGTTGCCATCGTCTTTCAGCAGTTCCTTTGCCAGATGTTCTGCGCAGTAACCATAGCCAAAGCAAAAGAGCTTTTTATTATTATTATCGTCGCTCAAGGTCAAAAATCTACATTCTCATAGTGTTTGGATGGAGAGAGTCCTGGGACACGATCCTCCAAAATGGGTTTAAAACTGGGGCGAGACTTGATGCGGGCATACCATTTTTTAGCATCTTCGTGCTCTTCCCACGGAATATCGCCAATATAGTCTATGGCCGCCAGATGAGAGGCGGCGGCTATATCTGCCAGAGAAAAGTTATCGCCAGCAAGCCAGTTCCTCTTTTCTGTCAGAAAGCCGATATAATCAAGATGGTAATGGATGTTCGCATGTCCAGCCCGAATCGATGGGCCATGTGGTTCTCCTAATTTCAGGAAACGCTTCATCAGCTTTTCGCCAACGATGTTTTCGGTGACTTCCCTGTTGAATTTGTTATCAAACCAGTCAACGAGGCGCCGTGTCTCAGCCCTTTGAACGGGGTCTTTCCCGAGCAGGTTTTCGGCCGGATAGACCTCTTCGATGTACTCACAAATAACAGAGTTATTGGCAAGGGTCGTGCCATCCTTCTCAATCAAAACCGGAATGTCACCGGCCGGGTTTAGAAGAAGGAAATCAACACGGCGTTCCCAGATCTTTTCAATCTCCAGCCCGAAGTCGAGTTTCTTCTCGGTCAACGCGATGCGGACCTTATTAGAGAAGGGATGTATCCAAAGGTAATAGACTTTTCTCATAGCATTGATGACTTTACCTGATACCGCATACGAAAAACAGTCCAAAATGCAGTTTATTTAGCAATGAATTATTTTTTATTCCGGGCAAGGATGATGCGGGTGTCGCCATATTCTTTTTCTATCAGGATTTGTATGTGTTCTTCGAGGAGAAGACTCTCATTTTTGGCTGTTTCGATCAGGAAAACACTGTCTTCTTCTATCCAGTCGTTCTCCTTTAGTGTGATGATGGCAGGCAGAACGAGACCCTTATTGTAAGGAGGATCAAGAAAGATAAGGGAGGATCGCTTCATCGAATGCAAGGGGAAGGGCAGTTTTGTTGAATCGGCCTTTAGGGTTCTTGCGCGGTTATCTGCGTTTAGTAACGTTATGTTTTCTTTGCACAAATCAATAGAGCTTTTGCTTTTGTCGATAAAAATACAAAAGGCTGCGCCGCGCGAAAGGGCTTCGAGGCCGAGGGCCCCTGTACCACAAAAAGCATCAAGGACATAGGCATCCCTAACAAGGCCGCGGGAGTCAAGCATATTGAAGATAGCCTGTCTGACTTTATCAGAGGTTGGGCGTATGTCTTTACCTTTCGGGAGGTTTAAGGGGCGTCCACCATATAGGCCGCTTGTAATTTTCATGTTTTGTAGAATCCTGATATTTGTTCTTTTAGGGCTTTTTGCGGGAATTCCTTGATACGGCCTCTTTCAAGCTTTCCTAGCTGGAAGGGGCCATAGGAAATGCGAATCAGCCGGTTAACCGTAAGGCCTGTATGTTCAAGTACGCGGCGTACTTCTCTTTTCTTTCCTTCAGACAGAGAGACCGATAACCATGCGTTTGAAGGGCCTTCATGTTCTATGACAGCGTCGATCGGTCCGTAACGTACGCCTTCGACAGTCACCCCCTGTTTGAGGCTTGCGAGTTTCTTAGGCTCAGGTTTTCCGTGAACGCGTACACGATATTTTCTGACCCATCCGGTCGAAGGCAATTCAAGATATCTCGCAAGTTCGCCGTCATTGGTAAGCAGAATGAGGCCTTCTGTGTTCAGATCAAGCCGTCCGATACTGATCAGACGGGGCAGGCCTTCGGGCAGTTGTTCAAAAAGCGTTTTGCGGCCTTTTTCGTCTTTATGCGTTGTAACAACGCCCGCAGGTTTGTGATAAAGAAACAGCCGTGTTTTTTCTTTTGTCGGTAAGGGCGCATTGTCAACCAGGATTCTATCCTTGTCTGTGACGCTGAGCGCAGGACTTGAAAGCGTTTCTCCATTCACCGAAACACGTCCTTCTTCTATCCAGCGTTCGGCTTCCCGTCTGGAACACAGGCCGGCGCGTGCCATGACTTTGGCTATGCGCTCTCCCTCTTTTTTTATCTCTGGTCTTTCTTTTTTCATGTTTGTTTTGTAAATATTCTTTATGTTTAAGGAATATGATCTTACCTGTATGCACGCCGCATTGGAAGAGGCACGTAACGCTTATGAACGTGATGAAGTGCCGATCGGGGCTGTGCTTGTTGATCGCGCGCGCGGAGAAATCGTTGTGCGCGCCGGGAATCGTACGATTGAACAGGCCGACCCGACAGCACATGCAGAGATTCTTGTGCTTCGTGAAATGTGCCGGACGCTTGGCGTGCAGCGTTTGCCGGAATATGATCTGTATGTGACACTGGAACCATGTCCCATGTGTGCCGCAGCGATCAGCTATGCGAGGATAGGCAGACTGTATTTCGGGGCGTCGGATCCTAAAAGCGGTGGCATTCTTCATGGACCGGCTCTTTATACACATAAGGCCCTTCATCATAAGCCACGTGTTGAACATGGTCTTTTGGCCGATGAATGCGGCCAGCTTTTAAAGGCGTTCTTTGCAGCCAAACGTCAGAAGAAAGGGGAGGCTACTCTTCCTTGTGCTTAAGAATGAATCGATGCGCGTCTTGAATATTCATGGGTTTTCCAAAGAAATAGCCTTGTCCCATTTCGCAACCCAGACCTTTCAGAAGCGCAACATCTTCTTCACGTTCTATCCCTTCTGCGACGACGTTTAAGTCAAAGTCATGGGCGAGATTAACGACGGCGCGCACGATATCAATACCTCTGGCGTCTGTTTCAATCTGCTGAATAAAGGAGCGGTCTATTTTTAGGACATCAATAGGAAATTTGTGCAAATAACCCAGGGAAGAATAGCCTGTGCCAAAATCATCAAGTGCAATGGTTATGCCGAGTGATTTTAGTTCTTTTAGAACGCGTTCAGCCACTTTCGGGTCGACGATAAAGGCACTTTCTGTAATTTCCAGCTTGATTTGTTTTGGATTAACGCCCGTGTCCTGCAGGATTTCGGTGACGGCAGAGACAAGATCGGTTTCTTCAAAGTTAATGCCTGACAAGTTTACACTAACGAACATATTGCCATTAATGTTCCCGGCGGTGTCATTAAGCAGAAATACTTCCTTACAGGCTTTTTCAAGCATCATATGGTCAAGATGTTGCACAACATGCGTGCGTTCTGCAACTGGCACGAAATCATTGGGGAAGACAAGGCCGCGTGTCGGATGATTCCACCGTATCAAGGCTTCAAAACCGGCGATATCTTTTGTGCGTAAATCAATAATGGGTTGCAGAAAAGGGATGAACTCCTTGCGTTCCAGCCCCATTCTGAGTTCTTGTTCCAAAGACAATTTCTCAAGCGCTGTTTTTTGCTGGAGAAGCAAATTTTGCAAAACGTTTTTGTCGTCAGCTTCTTTGATCTTTGCCTCTATCTTGGCACTCGCTGTCTTGTGGCTTTTGCTCTCAAAAAATTCAGGCATCATGATGCGGCTTATCTTGTAACGTTCTACAAGGATGTTGATAAAAAGAGCCAGCAAGGGATCTATATTCTCAATACGATCATTGATGAGTGTAGGAGAAAGGATAAAGACAAGACAATCTTCTGCGGCAACGGCTGTGGCCGTTCTTGGTCCCTGATCTATGAGCGCGTCTTCACCGAAAATTTCCCCCGGAGAGAGTGTCGTGAGCAAAACTTCGTCCGGTGTTTCATGGTTTTGTATGATATCGACTTTACCCTGATCTATAATATAGGCAAGATCCCGGCTTTCCGATTCTTTAAAGAATACACTGCCGGCAGGCACAAAGGCACGCCGCACCATTGTGCTTTTTTCATCTTTTTCGTCTTCCTGGTACATGTGCTGACAACTATTTGTTCTTATTTTTATTTGTTCTCATTTCTCTGAAGAAGCGCGCCATCCAATATCGTTTCTGTAGAAACCGTCTGGCCATGTTATTTTTGAAGCGGCTTCATAAGCGTTGTTTTGTGCATCCGGTATCGTGTTACCCAAAGCGGTAATCCCAAGAACTCTGCCGCCTGTATTTACCATTTTTTCATCGCTGTTTTTACTGGTTCCTGCGTGGAAAACAAGCGTTTCAGGGCGCGATTCTGCTTTGTTTATGCCTTCAATAACGGTGCCTTTCGTGTATGAGCCGGGATAGCCATTGGAGGCCATGACAATGCACAAGGCCGCTTTGTCATCCCACTGCGCGGCCGTGATAGTGTCGAGGCGGCCTTCTGCTGTCCTGAGCAGAAGATCGCATAAATCGTTTTTGAGGCGCATCATAATCGGCTGGCATTCCGGGTCGCCAAAACGCACATTATATTCGAGCAAATAAGGCGTGCCATTTACGATCATAAGGCCGGCATATAATACACCCTGAAAAGGGCAGCCTTCTGCAGCCATGCCTCTGACGGTTGGTTCCAGAATGTCCTTTATAATCGTCTCTTCCAGTCCATCCAGCATGATTCCGGCCCGGGCGGGGCTGTAGGCACCCATGCCGCCGGTGTTAGGGCCCTGATCGTTATCAAAGGCACGTTTGTGGTCCTGTGCGGATGTTAAGGGGAGAATGGTTTTTCCATCCGTAATCGCAAAATAGCTGACCTCTTCTCCTTCCAGAAATTCTTCAACGACAATAGAGGCACCTGCATCGCCGAATTCTTTATCCGAAAGCATCATGCTGGCGGCGTCTTTGGCTTCTTGTATGGTTTGTGCGATAATAACGCCTTTCCCTGCGGCCAGGCCATCCGCCTTGACGACGACAGGTGGAGTTTGTTGTTCGATAAAGGCATGGGCTTTTTCAATGTCTGTGAAGTTTTCGCTGGCGGCTGTCTTTATATTGTATTTTTTGCACAAATTTTTCATGAAAATTTTAGAGCCTTCCAGTTGTGCGCCCTTTTGAGTTGGGCCGAAAACCGGTATATTTTCTTCTATCAGGCGATCAGCTAATCCTAGAACCAGAGGGGCTTCCGGGCCTATAACAACAAGGCCAATATTTTTTTCTTTTGAAAACGAAACAAGGGATTCAACGTCATCTGCGGGAATAGCGATATTTTCAACGTTTGCTTCTTCCTGAGTGCCAGCATTGCCGGGCGCAACATAAACAAGATCGCAAGACTCTGATTGTACGAGTTTCCACGCGAGTGCATGTTCCCGTCCACCACTTCCTACAACAAGTATATTCATTTCTCACTCTTTCTTTTTTTACTTTTTTATTCTTCTGCGGTTACAAGCCTGGCAGGGCCGCCACCGATTATAGTGTTAATGCTTATTGTCCTCTCTGTGGCAAAACGCGGCATGTATAAAGGTTGGAGGTCTGTAATAGTGCCGGTTACAGGCCTGTTTACATAGAGATTTTCTGCCTTTGCCGATTGGGCAATTTCTTTTACTCTATTTTCAATACGTGTATGTATGCCAAGCGTCAAGCCATATCCTGTGTTATTGATCATTTCTATAACCTTGCTGATGTCATTTGCTTTATAACGAATGACATGAAGGATAGGGCCGCATATATCTTCTGTCAGCGGTTCCATATCCTTGATTTCATATAAGGCGGGAGAAAAGAAATAGCCTGTTGCTGTAAGAGATGTGTCAATAGGAACGCGGGCGTGTAGTTTAGCAGAACTTTCAAGCTGTGTTATGTGGCGTGTCATACGTTCTTGTGCCTGTGCGTCGATCAGTGGGCCTATGTCGGTTGAGATGCTGCCTGGATTTCCTATGCACAGTTCCTGCATGGCACCTGAGATCATATGAATAACATTGTCGGCAGAATCTTCTTGAAGGAAAAGAACACGTAGGGCATTCCCTCTTTGTCCGGCAGTGCCAAAAGCACTTGATATAACATCATCGACAAGCTGTTCCGTAAGGGCAGAAGAGTCTGCGATTAGTATGTTCTGTCTCTCCGTTTCTGCAATAAAAGGCACAACGGGCCCTTTTTTTAATGCGAGCGTTTTGTTGATGATGTGCGCAATATCCGCTTTTCCTGTAAAAGCTATACCGCTAACATCGGGATGTTCAACGAGTTCTTCGCCTGTGATGCCATTGCCGGGGAGGAGGTTAAGGGCTTTTACCGGAATACCTGCTTCATGCATAAGTTGAACGGCCTTCATGGCGATCAGAGGCGTTTGCGCGGCTGGCTTGGCAATAACGGCATTGCCTGCCATAAGGGCGGCTGCAATCTGTTTGCTGAAAATGGATAAAGGAAAATTCCACGGGCTGATGCAGACGAAAATGCCGCGGCCTTTGAGTTGCATTCTAAGGTCTTCGCCTTCGCAGGCGGGTAACGCGATTCCCTCTTCATTAAAATTGAGCAGGCCCTGTGCTGCGTAATAGCGGCAAAAATTAACAGTTTCACGGATTTCGGCGATAGAATCCTGAATAGTTTTTCCGGCTTCTTTAGCGCACAACGAAATGAAGGCTGCGCGGTGTTCTTCCAGAAGATCCGCATAGCTGTTCAGCGCTTTTGCACGAGTCGCACAAGGAGTCTCAGACCATATTTTAAAGCCCTCTTTTGCTGTTTTAAAAGACAGGTTGATAGCTTCTGTGTTGGCAAAATCGGCTTCTCCGATAATGGTTTTCCAGTGAGAAGGACTGCGTATTTGAACCTGATTATGTGTTTTTAGAATTTCTCCCCCAATAAGCGGATGCGCTTTAAAAGAAGGATGATCCTCGCACTGGTCGAGTTCCTGCAGCAATGTGTCCAGTTCTCCTGGATCGGATAAATCAATCCCTTGTGAATTTTTGCGCAAAAGGCCATATATGTTGGCGGGCAACGGGATCTTTGAATGGCGTTTTGTTTTGTGAGAGAGTGCCCTGTCAGCAGGATGGGCAATCAGCGCTTTAATCGGAACAGCGTCATCATGGATCTGGTGAATGAAAGAATTGTTTGCGCTATTCTCCATGAGACGTTTTACCAGATAAGGTAAAAGAGTTTTCCTGTTACCAACCGGGGCGTATAGGGAAATCGGAACAGGATGATCCTCATCTATGATGCTAAAGAGTTTTTCGCCCATGCCATGAAGACGCTGAAAGTAGAATCCTCTTTGTTCTTTTCCTGCCATTTCCAGAATGGCGGCTACGCTGTGTGCGTTATGTGTTGCAAAAAACGGCGTGAATATGTCCCGGTTATCGAGCATCTTTTTTGCGCACACAAGATAAGACAAGTCAGTATTGGCCTTGCGTGTAAAGACCGGATAATCCCGTAGGCCCTTCATTTGAGCCTGCTTGATTTCTGTGTTCCAATAGGCCCCTTTGACCAGCCGGACGATTAATTTTTTTCCTTCTTTTTCTGCCATATCGCTCAAGCGATCAATGAGCGTCGCTGCGTTTTTGCGGTAGGCCTGAACAGTAAGACCAAAGCCATCCCAGTCTTTTAGCGTACGGTGTGAAAAAACGCGTGCGACAATGTCCAGAGAAAGAGCCAGACGGTCATGCTCTTCGGCGTCAACAATGAGTGTCATATTGTGTCTGGCGGCATCCTGTGCCAGCTCAAGAAGTCTCTTTGTCAGGACAGGAAAGCACGCTTCCCGCTGTGAAAAGCTATAACGCGGGTGCAGGGAGGATAGCTTTACCGATATGCCAGAACGGTTTAACTCTTTTGGTGATGTTGTTTTGGCAATGGCGGTAATGGCTTCTTTGTAGGTTTGAAAGTAACGCGCGGCGTCTTCTTGTGTGTGTGCGTCTTCACCAGGCATGTTATATGAGAGACTATAGCCGCTTTCTTTTTTCTCTTTTCCTTTTTGCAGGGCGTCTTCAATGGTCTCGCCAAGGATGAACTGGCGGCTTATGATGCGCATGGCCTGCATCATGGCGCGGTAAATAAAAGGTTCTCCGACCTTTGAAAACAGGGAATTTAGCGTTTTTTGGCTTAAGGACAGGCCAAGGGAGGACGCTTTTATCAGCCAGTCTCTTTTTCTGCTTTCATCTTCTGCGGAAAACCAGTCTGCCGTGCCTATTTTATCCCGGATAAGGTCTTTGGCGGTTTTTGAGTCCGGGATGCGTAAAAGCGATTCGGCCAGACTCATAAGAGCAATACCTTCGTGCCTGCTCAGAGAATATTCTGAAAGCAGGTGTTCAAGGGCCATATAGTCGAGTGGCTTTCGTCTGACGCGTTTTACAAAGTCACGCGCCTGCGCTTCTATGCGCATTTTAAGATCGGGCGGCTGAGATAATTCTCTCAGCATTTCATCCACACACAAGGCTTCATCTTTATACGAATTGCTATTCATGGTATGAAAGTTTAGCATTGCGTAAGAAAAATTCACTATATGATTTTATAAATATGACAGAAGACAACATTTCTTTTTCAAACGCGCCTGAAATGAGCGTGTCCGAACTTTCTTTTTCCTTAAAGAGAACAGTTGAGGAGGCATACGGCTATGTGCGTGTCCGTGGCGAATTGTCACGGGTTAAAATCCATACATCAGGGCATATGTATTCTGATCTAAAGGATGAGAAGTCTGTCATTAATGCGGTGTGCTGGCGGGGTACGGTCTCGAAACTGTCTGTGCGGCCGGAAGAAGGGCTTGAAGTGATATGTACGGGGCGAATTTCGACATATCCGGCACGTTCTAGTTACCAGCTTGTTATTGAATCTATGGAGCTGGCCGGTGAAGGGGCTTTGCTCAAGATGCTGGAAGAACGCAAGAAAAAACTCGCGGCTGAAGGCCTGTTTGCGCCTGAAAGAAAGAAAAGAATTCCTTTCCTGCCCCGCTCTATCGGGGTTGTGACTTCTCCAACAGGGGCGGTTATTCGTGATATTATTCATCGTATTTCAGACCGTTTTCCGATGTCTGTTCTTTTGTGGCCCGTGAATGTGCAGGGCAAAGGTGCGGAAGATGGTATTTCTGCTGCTATAAGAGGCTTTAATGCGCTCGAAGGGCAGCGTCGGCCCGATCTTTTGATTGTGGCCAGAGGTGGTGGATCTTTGGAAGATTTGATGCCATTTAATGAAGAAAATGTCGTCAGAGCTGTGGCAGAAAGTGATATTCCCGTGATTTCTGCTGTGGGGCATGAAACGGATACGACGTTAATTGATTATGCTGCGGATCTTCGTGCACCAACGCCTACAGGCGCGGCTGAAATGGCTGTGCCGGAACGCCTTAATCTTCTGGCTCAGTTGCGGGATGATGCGCAGCGTTTGGATGGCGGTATAATACGCTGTTTTTCCGATCTCAAAAACAGACTGGATCTGCTGGCTTCAAAGCTGGGTGATCCTGTGCAATTGCTTGAGATTAAAATGCAGTCGCTAGATTTCCTTTTCGATAAGCTATCGCGTGTTTTTGATAAAAATCTTTCAGGAATGGAAATGCGTGTGACAGCGTTAGGGGGTAAAATCCGGCACCCGAGAGATTTGATCAGGGAATCTGAGAACATGCTTCTCTATCACGAAAAAAGCCTTGTGCGATTGAAAGAAAAAATGCTGCTGGAGCCTGAACAACGTTTAAACCATGCTGTACGAATGCTGGAAAGTCTTTCTTTTGAACGTGTTCTGGATCGTGGCTTTGTCGTGGTGAGAGATAATATGGGGAAGGTTGTCTCTGAGGCCGGTATGACAAAGTCAGGACAGGCTGTAACGCTGCACTTCAAGGATAACAAACAGCGTGCTGCCATCATGACTGGCGGGGAAAAGCCTTATAATGATCAGGATAAAAAAGAGATTATACTCAAAGATAGGCAAAAAAATGGGCAGGGGCAGCTTTTTTAGATGCATCTTATAGAAATGATGTGATAAGAAGCTCTGATCGGTTTTTTCTTTGAACGGCGCTTTAATAGACAATTGGAGATTTTTATGCGCGTGACCTTAAGCGAACTAATGGAAAAGTTGGGGGTAGGGTATTCTCTTTCCCCGTATGAGACGTTTCCGTGGTCCCATTATGATGAGGGAAAAGAAGAAACATGCAGCGCGGAAGTGCGTATGGGGCCTGAAGGGGAAGATGTCGAAGTCGAAGTAATGATGGTCTATGACAATCCGCCGGCGGGAAAACCCGGTTTTGAACAACTCTTATGGATGAAAGCCTTGCCAAAAATGCAAGGGAAATGGACTATGTCAGAGATTCGTGTCCGTCAGGAAGATTATGTTGGCAAGGTCTATGACTGGGAAACCAAGGGGTGTTCTCTTTTTCGTGCCATTGTTCAGGCGTTGCGGACAGGCTCTATCCCTAATTTTGACGAATTGCTGCAAAGAGAGTTTCATAGCCGTGAACGCTACGGAGATAAATCCAGCTCAGGCGGCGGCAAACAGCCAAAAATAAGACCCTCCCAACTCCTCGATATGAAAAAAGGTCAGGGTTTTTAGGTCAAGAGTCTAAAGAGTCTGTACCTCGTCTACTTTTCTGTGATAGGCGTCCAGCCATTCTTTTTCTTTTTCAGAAAGCCTGTCTTCAACAATAAGATCCTCATCCATGGGGGCCATGGTTAATGTCTCAAAGGCGTATATATCTTTACCTTCCGGTGTTTTTTTGCCTGTTTCAATGACGCGTATCAGGTTTTCAATACGAATGCCGTATGCGCCTTCTTTGTAATATCCAGGCTCATTGGATAGGATCATACCGGGGCGCAGGGGTTCGTGATTGCGCGGTGAAATAGCTGCAGGGCCTTCATGGACAGAGAGATAGCATCCTACGCCATGACCTGTGCCATGTGCGTAATCAAGGCCAGCGTCCCAAAGAGGCCGTCTGGCGAGTGTGTCCAGTTGTGCGCCGGTTGTGCCTTTGGGAAATTGTGCGTGTGAGAGCGCAATATGCCCTTTTAGCACATGCGTATAATTCTCCTTCATTTCCTGTGTCGGCGTGCCTATGGCAATTGTGCGTGTAACATCTGTTGTGCCATCAGGATATTGTGCGCCGCTGTCAACCAGCAAAAGGCCCGGCGGAGAGATTGTCTTGTTCGTTTTCTCAGAAACGGCATAATGCACAATCGCCCCATTCTCGTTCCAGCCTGAAATGGTCTCGAATGAGCTGTCCTTGTATTCTGGTGATTCTTTCCTGAATTTTTCCAGCTCTCTTACTACATCAAGTTCTGTTAGTGTGCCGTTTAAGCCTTCTTTTTTAATCCAGTTCAGGAATTTTTTTAACGCAACGCCATCACGTATATGGGCGTTGTGCATGGCGTTTTGTTCAGCTTCGGTTTTGCAGGCTTTGGGCAGAAGACAGGGATCTCTTTCATCTACTGTTTCGATATCTGCTTTTTTAAGAGTCTGTTGAAACCAGATCGGGGCTGTATTGGAATCCAGCAAAACTGGTCCTTTGAGCGATTCAATGTGCTCTTTTAGTTTGTCAGGGGCGCAGAGTCTTATGTCTGTATCCAAAGTAACAGAAACGCGGCTTTCGTCAATAAACCAGTCTATGCTGGCATCTTTTGTGTGTATGATGGCGTAGGATAACAGAACTGGCAGATGCGCAACATCTGTGCCCCGTACATTCAAAAGCCAGCAAAGGGAATCTGGCAGGGTGATGATGGCGGCGTTGATGTTCTTTTTCTTAAGCTCTTTTACGATCTCTTGCCGTTTTTCCATTGATGTGTTGCCGGCGATGGCTTCAGGGAACAAGGCGCAAGGGCTTTTGGGGCGGGATGGCTGATCTTTCCAGATCATATCGACCGGATTTTGTTTGATAGCGCATAGGCTAAGCCCTTTTTCTTCTAGGGCCTTTATTTGAGCCGGGGTGTGCAGAAAAGGGTCGTAGCCGATTAATTGTCCGTTCTCGCTATGCTCTGATAGCCAGTCTGCGGCTGTTTTTTCGGTGATGTCGGCGGTATCAAACAAGGTTTGATCTACTTCCTGCGCGAGTTGGATTCTGTAGCGTCCGTCACTGACGATAAAGGCTTTATGTCGTAAAATAGCTGCGATACCGGCGGAACCGGTAAAACCTGTGAGGTAGGAGAGGCGTTCGGCATAGGGTGCAACATATTCTCCTTGGTATTCATCTGCACGCGGCACGATGAATCCATCCAGATTTTGATTCTGAAGTTCTTTTCTAAAGGAGGCTAAACGGTCTTTATATTTGTTCATAAGGATGAGATACCACATTTCCCCTCTATGTCTATAGGGGTTTTTCCTTTATAGTCTAAACATTATGGCTAAAGAGACGGCGCATATTATTGTTTTTGGTAATGAAAAGGGGGGATCCGGGAAATCGACCTCTGCCATGCATGTGGCTATTGGGCTGCTCCGGTTGGGGTATAAGGTTGGTTCTATTGATCTGGATGCACGTCAGGGTACTTTTTCCCGGTATCTCAAGAACCGGTTTGATTTTATTACGGTGCAGGGGCGTGATTTGCCTACTCCTTTGCATATGGCGATCGAAAGAAGTACGGCCAGTCACGTTGAGGCACAACAGGAAGAAGAACGAAATTTTCTAACGCTTGCTATTATGGAGCTTGGCATTGAATGTGATTTTATTGTTGTTGATACGCCGGGCTCTGATACCTATTTAAGCCGTCTGGCGCATAGCTATGCTGATACGCTTGTTACCCCTGTCAATGACAGCTTTGTGGATCTGGACGTGATTGCCCGTATCAATCAGGAAACGCACGAGATTGAAGGGCCGTCCATTTATACTAAAATGGTGGATACACAGCGTGCGCAAAAAAAATTGCGGGACAACAGCGATATTAACTGGATCGTGATGCGTAACCGCTTGTCCCATATTAACGCAAAGAACAAAAAAGATGTCGGAGAGGTGCTCTCAAAATTGTCGTCCGTTTTTGGTTTCAGGGTTGCTCCGGGTCTTGGAGAGCGCGTGATATTCAGAGAGCTTTTCTTAAAAGGGCTGACGCTCTTGGATCTGAAAGAGGGCTTGCGGGAAAATCTGACGTTATCACAACTGTCAGCCAGACAGGAAGTCAGGCAACTGATACTTGAAATTAATCCTGATAAATATAAACCCAATCCTCGTTTCCATAAGACAAAAATTTATTGACAAAGTCCGTCTAATAATGCAATAAGCGGCCCATGTATTTTTCTTGAAAACAAGGGGCCTCTCGAATGACATCATCTCAACAGAATAAAAAAGTACGTAAAGCGGTTTTTCCGGTGGCTGGTCTGGGAACACGTTTTTTGCCTGCAACCAAGGCTATGCCTAAGGAAATGCTTCCTTTGAATGATCGTCCGCTTATTCAGCATGCTGTTGAGGAAGCGCGTGATGCCGGTATTGAAGAGTTTATTTTTGTCTCCGGCCGTCATAAAGAGATGCTGGAAGAACATTTTGATTATCAGCCAGAGCTGGAAACAACACTTGAGGCCAGAAATAAAACGGATGTGCTCGAAAAAGTACGGGACAGCGAAATGCCGGAAGGTAAGTTCTTTCTGACCCGTCAGGCCCGTCCGCTTGGGCTTGGTCATGCGATCTGGTGTGCTGCCCGTCTGGTGGGTGATGAGCCTTTTGCCATTATTCTGCCGGATGATGTGATTTTGGCAGATAAAGGCTGCTTAAGCCAAATGGTTGAGGCTTATAACGAAACAGGTGGCAATATTGTGGCTGTCGAAGATGTGCCCCGTGAAGAGACATCAAAGTACGGCATTCTCGATATCGGTTATGATGATGGCAAAATGGCCAGTGTAAATGGTCTTGTCGAGAAGCCTGCGCCGGAGGATGCGCCTTCTACGCTCTCGATCATCGGCCGTTATATTCTCCAGCCTGATGTGTTTGATTATTTATCTGTTTTTGAAAAGGGCGCAGGGGGCGAGATACAGCTAACGGATGCAATGGCCAAGCTGATCGGTAAGCAAAAATTCCACGGCTTTAGATTTGATGGCGTGCGATATGATTGCGGCAGCCGTCTGGGCTTTATTGAAGCGAATATTGCTTTTGGTTTGAATGACCCGGAAATCGGGGAAGCGGTGCGCAACATAGTGCGTAAATTTTAACTTATACGAAACAACGAAAAAGAGACGGCAAAAAATGACAAAATCATATAATTTCGATCCTACAATTTTGCGTGAATATGATATTCGCGGTCAGGTTGGCATAAATTTAAGCGCGGATGATGCTTATGCACTTGGCTGTGCGTTTGGGACATATGTGCGCCGCAATGGCGGTTCTTCTGTGGCTGTGGGCTATGATGGCCGTCATAGTTCTCCGGCTTTAGCTGAGGCACTGATCAAAGGTCTGGTCGAGGTGGGTATTGATGTGGAGGCTGTTGGGCTTGGGCCAACGCCTATGCTTTATTTTGCTGTAAAAGAGCACAAAAAAGATGCTGGTATTATGGTGACGGGGTCTCATAATCCGTCGGATTATAACGGCTTTAAGATGACCTTGCAGAAAACACCTATCTTTGGTGAAGAAATTCAAAAAATTGGCCAGCTTGCTGCAGCTGGCGATTTTGAAGCTGGCGAAGGCTCTGTAACTGAAGTTGATATCAAGGAAGAATATGTTGCGCGTTTGTTGAAAGACTATGAAACAGAGCGTCCCATGACGGTTGCCTGGGATGCCGGTAATGGTGCGGCAGGTGATATTTTGCGCATGTTGACGGCGCGTCTGCCTGGTAAACACATTCTTCTTTATGATGATATTGATGGGGCTTTCCCAAATCACCACCCTGATCCGACGGTTGATAAAAATCTGGTCGATTTGCAAAAAGTGGTACTGGAAAATGGGTGTGATCTCGGTATTGCGTTTGATGGCGACGGCGATCGCATTGGCGTGGTTAACGAAAAAGCAGAGATTTTACGCTGCGATGTTTTGATGGCTATCTATGCGAAAGATGTCCTTAGCCGCCACCCCGGCGGCGCTATTATAGGCGATGTTAAATGTTCGCAAGTGATGTTTGATGAAATTGCGCGTCTTGGCGGTCATCCTATTATGTGGAATACAGGCCACTCGCTTGTGAAAGCGAAAATGGCAGAAACAAACGCACCGCTTGCAGGTGAATTGTCGGGGCATATCTTTTTTGCGGATAAATATTACGGTTTTGACGATGCGCTTTATTGCAGCATTCGCCTTTTAAATGCGATGGGTACGGAAGGCACGGTTCTTTCAAGCCTGACGGCACATATTCCGTCTTTGTATAATACCCCGGAAATTCGTATTGATGTGGATGAGAGCCATAAATTTGATCTGGTGCCGCAAATCCTTGAAACAATGCGCGAAAAAGAAAGTGCGGATTTCGAGATCAATGATATTGACGGTATCCGTGTTAAAACGCCTGAAGGCTGGTGGCTTATTCGCCCCTCTAATACACAAAACGTCCTTGTGGCGCGTGTCGAGGCATCCAGTGAAGCGGCCCTTGAAAAATTAAAGGAAATGGTTAGTGAAGAAGTAAAGAAAATAGGATATGATGTTTCCTTCGACTAGTTCAAGGATTAGAAAACATCGTTGTGCCTAAACACTTAATTCTTTTTGTAACGCTTATCTTTGTATTATTCTCCGGGCTTTTTTCTGCCGCTTTTGCCAAGGAATCCGAGCGGGCGGAGAATCTCTACGAGCAGTATAAGCATGCTGTTTATCAGATACGTGTTATAGACATTCATTCTGGTGAAAAGTTGTCAATTGGCTCTGCTTTCAGGGTTGAGCCGGATGGCTATTTTGTAACGAATTTTCATGTTGTTTCTGCGTTTTTGCATGATCAGAACCTGTACCGGCTGGAATATCTGCATGAAAGCGGAGAAACCGGTCCGGTTCAGGTTCGGAATATTGATCTCATTCATGATCTGGCTCTTTTAAGCTCTGATGCGCCGCTTAAGACGCCTTTGTTTCACTTTAGAGAGACGCCTTTGAAAAATGGGGAAAGGGTTTTCTCTATGGGGAATCCCCATGATCTGGGCATGATCATTGTTGAGGGAACATATAATGGTTTGCTGGAGAATTCTTTTTATAAAAAGATGCTTTTCTCCGGGGCCTTGAATCCTGGTATGAGTGGCGGCCCGGCCTTTGATTATGAAGGCAATATCATCGGGGTGAATGTAGCAACGCAAGGAAACGATATCAGTTATCTTGTACCCGTATCACATATAGATGATTTATTGCGTTCTGATATTTCGAAATCTCTTTCAGATAAGGATAATGCCAAAGCGGCCTTACATGAGATGTTGCAGGCACAGCTTGCAAAAAATGAAAAAATTGTGATGCAGCAATTTATGGAAGGCACATGGGGTACTGGCCAATTTGGAAACATTACTGTGCCAAAGGATATTTCTCCTTCTCTGAAATGCTGGGGAGGCAGTAAAAAGGAAGAGGCTACGCAAAAATATTCGTACAGCCAGTTTATGTGTGAAAATGATGACGCTATTTATATTTCTTCAAACTTTATGACGGGTAGAATTTTTTATCAGGTTTCTGGTGTGGAGAGTACGAAATTAAGCCCTTATTCTTTTGGAATACTTTATAGCGAGCACTTCTCTGGGCTGTGGTCTAATGCGTGGCGTGAAGAATCTGAAGTCACATCCTATCAATGCGAGGAAAAGCTGTTGCAATTGGGAGATAAGCATTGGAAGGCCGCACTTTGTGCGCGCCGTTATAAAAACTACCCGGATTTTTATGATAGCTTTATTATCATGGCAAAACTCGGGGGGCAAAAGGACGGGAATGTTGTGCAGGTTAGTCTAGAAGGTTTTTCAAAAGAGGGCAGTATGGCCTTTATCAAAAAAATGCTGGAACAGATTAAATGAAACAGTTTGTTGTAGAAATATTTTCGCATAACGATCCGAAGACTCCGAAACGCCATATCGTTGATGCAGGAAAAAAAATTCTGATCGGTCGTTCCTATGGGTGCGGCATTATTGTGGATGATCCTTATGTATCTGAAGAGCATGTTTCTGTCTCTGTAAGAGAAGGGTTTTTTATCATTGAAGATCTTAAAAGCGACAATGGTACATGTGTTCGGACAAAGAAAAATATTATAAGAGGCGAGTCCTGCGAAATTGAGTCGGGTCAGATTTTTTCTATTGGCAAAACAAAAGCGCGTGTTTTGTCGTCATTACATAAAATGGAGCCAACCGTTAAGAATGACTGGACAAGGAAAACGCAAGAATGTCTGGGGCGTCCTGTTATGGCGTCCGTTTTGTTGGCGTTCTCTGTCCTTTTTAGTATTTTTACGAGTTATATCGGGTTTTACGGGCAGGATTTTTGGGTGGATAATGCCTTGTCGATGATTCTGGGGATTCCTATCGCTATCCTGAGTGTGTCCGCGCTGGCTGCTTTGAGCGAGTATATGCAAAAGCGAAAAAGTGTTTTCTTTATTTTTGTATCCTACGTTTCTCTAAGCTTTGTTGGTATGGAGCTGTTCTTGCTGCTGGATAAATATTTCTCATTTTATTTGATGAGTTATGCCTTGGAAAAAGCGGTGTTCTTCATTTTGTCGAGTATATTAGCGGTCATGGCTATTATGTTTATCGCCTATGTGGATGAGCGCAAAATATCAAAGACAGCATGGGTGAGCAGTGCTATTTTAGTCGTGATTATTGCGCTTGTAAATTATGGTGAGGAGATGGGATACTATGGTGGACGAACGGATTATGTAGCTCGTTATTCCAACGCGTTGCCTCGCTCTGACTGGCAACCTTCGCAAAGTCTGTCAGTAGATGATTTTATTAATACGGCAGGCAAAGCCTTTGATATAAAAATGCCTGTAAGTGATAAAAAATAAAGAGAAAGAGGGAAAATAATTTATGTTTGAAGAAAAAGTGGATACTGGCGTTTTGGAATTACTGGCCTCACGCATTTGTCATGATTTGATCAGTCCTGTTGGGGCGGTTAACAATGGCGTTGAATTTCTGGAAGAGATGGGGGCTGAGTCTCTGGAGGAGGCTTTGGAGCTTATTTCCTATAGTGCGTCTCAGGCGGCGGCCAAGTTGCAGGCGTTTCGCCTTTCTTATGGTGCGGGCGGGAAAGATCCCAATATTAAGCCGGAGGATGTACAGAAAGCGTTTTCCAATTTTATTCGGGCGGAAGGTAAAGTAAAGCAGAGCTGGGATCCTTTTGGTTCTTTGGGGCCCAAAAAACCGCTGCCGTCCGGTTTTTGTAAAATGCTTATGGCGGCATTGATGCTGGCTTATGAGTGTTTGCCTAAAGGCGGTATGGTTTTTGTTGAGGCTGGTGAAGAGAGTGAAACGCTAATCATAGCTGAAGGCGATGGTGCGTGCGTCAGAGAAAATATGGAGGAAGCCTTAAAAGGCGAATTATCCTCGGAAGATCTTGACCCTCGGCTTGTACATCCGTATGCAATCGGATTTATTGGCAAAAGCTATGGATTTGATGTAAAAGTAACGAGTCGCGATGAGAATCGTGTTGTTCTTACCCTGTTTAGTCCAAATGATTGAGTTTTAGTTCGTTCAGTTCCTTTTTAATAAAGATTATCATTTTTGATTATGACATGAAGATGATTTTTGTTACCCTTCTCGGTAGCTATTTCCGATCTTTTCCTCTAATCTGTAGCTGTTTGTGTATCTTTTCAGTAGCTGTGTTATCTGCCCAAAGCACCTGTCTGGTGCTTGTTGAAATGTAAAAAGAGTGGGAGACTTCCATTATGGATGATTTGATACCTGAGTTTATTACAGAGACACAAGAGAGTCTTGGAGAGCTCGATGTTGATCTGATTAATCTGGAACAAAACCCAAATGATAAAGAGCTGCTGGGTAATATTTTTCGTTTGATGCATACCATAAAAGGTACATGCGGTTTTCTTGGGTTGCCACGACTGGAGAAAGTGGCACACCATGCTGAAAACGTTCTGGGTCGTTTCAGGGATGGAGATCTGAAGGTAACGCCTGTTTACGTGACACTTATTCTTGAATCTCTGGACCGTGTTCGTGGCTTGCTGTCGGCGCTGGAAGAAAACGGGGCGGAGCCGGAAGGGGATGACAGCGAGCTGATTGCAAAGCTTGATGCGGTTTATGAAGGGAAAGATGAGGCTGAGTCAGTATCAGAATCCGAATCCGAGGATGGCGATGCTGTTATGGCTGTCTCTGAGGCTGAGGCTGAGGTTGTGGCTGAGGCTGAGGCTGAGGCAGAATCAGTGGTTGAGGAATCCTCGCCTGTGGAAGAGCCTGTACCTGTGGAGAAAATTCAAGAAGCAAAGGTGCCACCACCACCACCACCGCCTGCTGTGGTTGAGCATCATGATGACGCACCGGTCGTTAAGGAATCTGCTGTGGCGGCACAGTCGTTGCGTGTGAATGTTGAAGTGCTCGAAGGTCTTATGACGATGGTCAGCGAGCTGGTGTTGACCCGTAATCAGCTATTGCAGATTCTGCGGACTCAGCAGGAAAGTGATTTTACAGCACCTCTTCAACGTTTGAATCATGTCGTATCTGATTTGCAGGAAGGTGTTATGAAGACCCGCATGCAACCGATCGGCAATGCCTGGGCGAAACTTCCCAGAATTATACGGGATATCAGTCTGGATCTGGGTAAGAAAATTGATCTTGTTATGAACGGTCAGGATACGGAGCTTGATCGTCAGGTGCTTGAACTGATTAAAGATCCGTTGACCCATATGGTCAGAAACTCGGCCGATCATGGCCTTGAAATGCCCCAAGAGCGCATAGCCGCCGGAAAATCGGAAATTGGCACGGTGCATCTGAATGCCTATCATGAAGGTGGGCACATTATCATTGAGATTAAGGATGATGGCAGGGGGCTCAATACGGAAAGAATTAAAGAAAAAATTCTTTCGAATAATCTGGCAACCTCTGAAGAAGTGGCTGATATGACGGCGCAGCAGATTCATCAGTACATATTTAAAGCCGGTTTTTCAACGGCGGAAGTCGTTACGGCGGTTTCTGGTCGCGGCGTTGGTATGGATGTTGTGCGTACCAATATTGAGAAGATTGGGGGGTCTATTGAGCTGCGTTCAATAGAAGGAAAGGGATCTACCTTCCAGATTAAAATTCCTCTGACACTTGCTATTGTATCAGCCTTGATCGTTGAGGTCGGTGGGGAGCGTTTTGCTATACCGCAACTTACCGTTAAAGAGCTTGTTATGATCTCTGAAAAATCAGAGAACAAAATTGAAAAAATAAAGGGGACGCCGGTTTACAGGCTAAGGAACCAGCTTTTACCTCTTGTTTCTTTGTCCGATCTTATGGGGCTTCCGTCTGATAACTCTTTTCTTATGGGAGATGGGCCGTCTTCTGACAATACTGAATTGGAGAAAAAACAGGATTTTATCCGTGTTTCTGATGAGGCAAGAGCCAAGTATATTGTGGTTACTCAGATAGGCTCTTACCTGTTTGGTATTATTGTTGATCGTGTCTTTGATACGGAAGAAATTGTTGTGAAGCCGGTGGCCTCTATCCTGAAGAGTATTGAGATTTTTTCCGGCAACACAATTCTTGGTGATGGTACGGTTATCATGATTCTTGATCCTGCTGGTATTGCCAAGGCAACGGGTAAAATTGATACCTCGGAATCTGCGGAAGATGAAGAAAGGGGAAAAAGAGTTGTTCGAAGAAGCCAGACAACATCTCTTTTGCTCTTCAGGGCCGGTACCGAGTCGCCAAAGGCTGTGCCTCTTGCTTTGGTTTCTAGGCTTGAGAACATTTATCTCGATAAGATTGAGCGGTCGAATGGTAAAATGCTAATTCAGTACAGAGGGCAATTAATGCCGCTTCTCCCCATGGATTCTACAAATGCTGTTGGCACTGAAGGGCAAAAGCCAGTTCTTGTCTTTGCAGAAGATACAAAGGTGACAGGGCTTATTGTTGATGAAATAATTGATATTGTTGAAGAGCATATTGATCTTCAGGTCTCTGGACAGGGTGGGGTGCTCGGCAGTGCTATTATTTCAGGTAAAGCAACTGATGTTATTGATGTAGGATACTTTTTAAGGACGACCGATACGGACTGGTTCAAAAATCATGGAGATGAGCCTTATGATTCGGTGGGTTTGGGAAGTGATAAAAGGCGTGTTCTTCTTGTTGATGACAGCGCGTTTTTCAGGAATATGCTTGTTCCATTGCTTGAAATGGCAGGGTACGATGTGACAGCCTTGGAGTCAGCTAGGGATGCCCTTAATATGTCAGAGGATGGTGAAGTATTCGATGTTATCATAAGTGATATCGAAATGCCGGAGATGAGTGGCTTTGAGTTTGCTGAAAAAGTAAAAGAGGGGCAGAATTGGAAAAATACGCCCATGGTGGCTCTGACGTCTCACGCGACACAACAGGATGTTAGTCGGGGGGCTGCGGTTGGTTTTTCAAAGTATATAGCGAAATTTGACAGGGAATCTCTTTTGAATACATTGTCAGAAACACTTTCTGAGAAGGAGAATGCTTTATGAGTCAATTAGAAGAGTTTGAAATAGACAGTACGGGGAACAGGGTTGTTGTTGATTCTGGTCCGGCAAAGGAATTTTTGACAATTACAATTGCAAATCAGCTTTTTGGTATTCCTGTTCTTCAGGTACAGGATGTTCTCGGGCAGCAATCTGTCACCAAAATTCCGATGTCTCCGCCTGAGGTGGATGGTGCTTTGAATCTCAGGGGACGTATTGTAACGGCTATTAATGTCCGGCGGCGTTTGGGGTTGAAGCTGATAGAAGAGAAAAAGACGGATATGAGCGTTGTTGTCGAACATGATAACGAGCTTTATAGTCTTATAATTGATAGTGTTGGCGACGTGCTTTCACTTCAGGATAAAGATTATGAGCCGACGCCAGCGACACTTGATAAGATGTGGAAGGATGTTTCTTCCGGCATATATCGTCTGGAAAGTCAGCTTCTTGTTGTCCTTAATGTACCGGAGCTTATTGGTTCCATAAAATCTGCAAAAAAAATATAGGTGAAGAGTTATAACGATGAAAACATGTCTTGTAGTTGATGATAGTCGTGTTGTAAGAAAAGTTGCTATGCGTATTGCAGAGGGACTTGGGTTTGCATGCGATGAGGCGGAAGATGGTCAAAAGGCTTATGAAGCGTGTGAACGTTCTATGCCTGATGCTATCCTTCTTGATTGGAATATGCCAGTTATGAGTGGCATTGAGTTTTTAGAGAAGCTCCGTTTGATGAAGGGCGGGGACCATCCAAAAATCGTCTTTTGTACGACAGAAAACGATATTGAGCACATTCAAAGAGCTATGACAGCTGGTGCCGATGAGTATATAATGAAGCCTTTTGATAGCGAAATTATTGAAACTAAGTTCATGCAAGTGGGGCTTTTATAGGTTAAGGATAAAAATTTTTAATGAGTATTTCTTCTTCTTCTTCTTTAGGCGATAATTCATCTCATGCGGCAGGTGCTGATGTAATCAGTGTTATGTTGGTGGATGATTCTGCGATTGTTCGTGGTTTTCTCACGCGCATTCTCCAGTCTGATCCAGATATTGCTGTTGTGGCAACAACGCATAATGGAGAGGCGGCGGTTCAGAAGGTGGAGAACGTCAAACCGGATATTTTGATTCTGGATGTCGAGATGCCCATTATGGATGGTATTACAGCACTTCCCTTGCTTTTAGAAAAGTCACCGGATACCAAAATTCTTATGTGTTCAACGTTGACCCAGCGTAATGCTGGGATTTCTCTTAAGGCTCTTTCTCTTGGTGCTGTGGACTGTATTGGTAAACCGTCGACGACCTCCGAATTAAGTAACAGGGAGGAATTTGGTCAAGAGCTCTTGTATAAGGTCAAAAATATTGCCCGGCCACGCTTTACGAGAACGTCTTTAGCTTCTTCTGTTGTTAAGTCTCAACGAAATGTTACGCCTAAGGATGAAGAACTGCCGAAAAAGAAGCATCTCTATGGGGATGGGCAGTATCAATTGGTTGATCCTAAAACCCTTTATAACGGTAAGCCACCTCTTTTGGCTATAGGGAGCTCTACTGGTGGGCCGCGTGCTTTGTTTGATACGTTGGTGCATTTGAGCGGGCTTAGTATTCCGATTGTTATAACACAGCACATGCCTGCGACTTTTACGCGTATTTTAGCACAGCATATTAATGAAAAATCAGGTATTCCTTGTCATGAGGCAGAAAATGGTATGGAAATATTACCTGGACAGGCTTATGTTGCAGCGGGCGGGTACCATATGCTTTTGAAGCAAAAGGGTGGTAAAATTGTTCTCGAACTTGATGATTCGCAGCCGGTCAATTTTTGTAAACCTGCCGTGGATCCTATGTTGGAAAGTATTATGAAGATATACGGGAATAAGTTTTTGGCACTTATTCTAACAGGGATGGGACAGGATGGTCTTGAGGGATGCCGTGCTCTGAAAGAACAGGGCGGGCGTGTTGTTGCTCAGGATGAAGAATCTAGTACGGTTTGGGGTATGCCTGGCGCTGTTGCTATGAATAACTTATGTATGTCTGTTTTGCCTTTGTCTCAAATAGGACAAAAGGTGCGTCAGATCATTACATCTTAGGACAAAAAAGAATGAAAATAGTCGATTTTGAGCTTTATAAGGACTTGCTCTACACAAAATCAGGTCTTCAGTTGACGCCTGATAAGTCTTACCTGTTGGATTCTCGTCTAACGCCTATTGCAAAGAAATGGGGGTTTCCTTCATTGGATGTGATGAGTGGCAGCTTGAGGGGGCTTCCTGATCCAGGGCTTGTAAAAGATATTGTTGAGGCGATGACGACGAACGAAACGTCGTTTTTTCGTGATACCCGGCCATTTGATAATTTTGAAAAGTACGTGCTGCCGCACATGATTGAGCACAGAGCCAAAGCAAAACGCTTGAGGATCTGGTGTGCCGCGTGCTCAAGTGGCCAGGAACCTTACTCCCTTGCCATGATTCTAAAGGAAAAAGCGACTCAGATATCTAATTGGCATATTGAGATATTAGCGACTGATTTATCTGATGATATATTGGAGCACGCCAGACAGGGCCTTTATTCTCAGTTTGAAGTGCAAAGAGGTCTGCCTGTGACCTACCTTATGAAGTATTTTTCACAGGATAATGAAAAATGGCGCATTTCGAATGAGATCAAACATATGGTGCGGTTTGAGAATTTTAATTTGCTTGAACGCATGTCGGCACTAGGGAATTTTGATGTTATTTTCTGTCGGAATGTATTGATTTATTTTGATAATGAAACAAAAACCAGAGTGCTTATGAACATGTCACAACAAATTGCATCTGATGGTTTTTTGTTCTTAGGTGGGGCAGAGACCGTTTTGGGTATTTCAGACAGATTTAAATTACAGGAAGGTGCCAAAGGCCTTTATGTTCCAATATCTTAGGGTGTTCGTATTATGAGTGAAGAGATAACAATTCGTGATAAAAACGCGATTAAAGTCAGGCGTGCACTGCTTTCAGTGTCCGATAAGTCTGGCCTTGTAGAATTAGCCGAAAAACTGCATGAGCATGGGGTTGAAATACTGTCTACTGGCGGCACGGCGAAGACGTTAAAGGATGCTGGTATTCCGGTTAAAGATGTGTCTGCGCATACCGGGTTTCCAGAGATTATGGATGGGCGTGTCAAAACACTGCACCCGATGATTCACGGTGGATTATTGGCCAGACGTGACGATGAGTCTCATAAAAATGCTATGGCAGAAAATGGCATAGAATCTATTGATCTTTTGGTGGTGAATTTGTACCCATTTAGCGAAACGGTACAGAGCGGAGCAGAATTTAGCATATGCGTTGAAAACATTGATGTCGGCGGGCCAGCCATGATCAGGGCGGCCGCTAAAAATCATGAGTTTGTGGCTGTTGCTACAGATCCGCAGGATTATGTTCTGGTTATAGAAGAGCTGGAAAAACATGATGGCGCGTTGACGTCTTCCTTGCGTAAAAGACTTGCGGCCAATGCGTTTTCCATGACGGCGACCTATGACTGTAACATTTCAGGCTGGTTTGCACAGCAGATGGAAGAGTTCTTGCCAAGGCGTGTCAGTTTCTCTGGCGATTTGAAACAAGCCCTTCGTTACGGGGAAAACCCGCATCAGCAGGCTGCACTTTATCTGGATGGTATGACCAGACCCGGCGTGGCGACAGCTTCACAGATTCAGGGCAAAGAACTCTCTTATAATAATCTGAATGATACGGATGCTGCGTTTGAGCTTGTGGCAGAGTTTGATGAGCCGACGGTGGCTATTATCAAACATGCGAATCCTTGTGGTGTGGCAAGTGCAGCTGATACCTTGACGGCGTATAAGCAGGCTCTGGCCTGTGATCCGGTGAGTGCTTTTGGCGGTATTATTGCGTTGAATAAAATGTTAACGGCGGAAACAGCTACAGAGATTATCAAGCTGTTTTGTGAGGTGATTATCGCGCCTTCTATTGAGGCGGAAGCAATGGGTATTTTGGCAGAAAAGAAAAATGTCAGAGTGCTGACAACAGGGGCGTTGCCTGATTTGTTCCAAAAACGTCGTATGGTGAAATCTATTGCTGGCGGCTTGCTTGTGCAGGATTCGGATACGGGTCGTTTAGATAATAAAACTCTGCGTGTTGTAACGGACCGTGAGCCGACCGCGCAGGAATTTGAAGATCTTTTGTTTGCGTTCCGTGTGGCCAAGCATGTGAAGTCAAATGCTATTGTGTATGCTAAAGACAGGGCAACTGTCGGGGTGGGGGCCGGACAAATGAGCCGCGTTGATTCAACCCGCATAGCGGCACAGAAAGCCAGGGATGTCGATATAGATCTAAAAGGCTCTGTGGTGGCTTCGGATGCATTCTTTCCGTTTCCAGACGGCCTTATCACAGCGGCAGAGGCTGGCGCAACCGCTGTGATCCAGCCCGGCGGTTCCATCAGGGATGAACAAGTCATAGAGGCGGCTAATGAACGTGGCTTGGCTATGGTTTTTACTGATATACGCCATTTCAGGCATTAGGTCGTTAAAATATTTTAAAACTACAGAGAACACAGAGCGCACAGAGTTTTTTCTTCTTAAGAGAATCCCTGTGCGCTCTGTGTTCTCTGTGGTGAAATATAGGACCCTCTGCAAAAGGGGGGGTTATATGGCATGCGCTATAAATCATTTTATTTCGCATAAGCTATAGCCATACCGTTTCCTCATCATTCGATGAGGAAAGCGTTCAAACGCCCATGAAACCTTCTGCCAGGCTTTCGCCCAAACGGGCGGGCTACGGTCGTAGCCTTCCAGTTCCCGCTCATTTAATGAACGAGAATTGGTATCATTTATAAACAGAACCGCCCCTTATCGTCATCCCGGACGCGATCCGGCATCTATAGGCCTTACAGAGCATACGAATGGACCCCGTTTTCACGGGGAAAGCAATAATTGGAGCTTTTGCGAAAGCCTTGCATAGAATGATGCATACCTTTCCTGGCGTGACCGAAAACCCCGTGCACTAAGAGTTTAAGTTATGTTAAAATAAAAGTAGCAGAAAAGTTTGCATAATACGGAACAGATGCGTATAATAGGGATAAGTTGGAAACATGAAAGCCCGTAACATACGGAAAAAGAAGAAAAAACCAAACCTTCTTTGCAGAGTCCAAAAGGACAGCGTATAATAGGGGCAAGACTGAAAAGGTTAATAAGAGGAGTTGATATTATGAGCATATGGCAAGCAGCAGGTCCATTCATGGCGAGTATCGCTGAGAAGGTGGGGCTGAAAGGTCTTTTAGGTATGGTCGCTGGTGGTTTTGTTGTTCAGAACGCGAACCAGTGGCATGACGAATATCTTTTGAAGCCTATGGCAGAAAAAAGACAACAAGAGCTCGGTGGTCGTCAGACTAGAATTGAAGAAAGCAGAGCTGCTGCCGTGAAGATGCAGATTGATCTTCTTGGTCAAGAGGCGCAGACAGAAATTGAAGCTGCCAGAAGCTCATTGCAAGGTGATATTGGCTTTATCAATTTCTGGAATGGCACCTTTGGGCAGATTCTTAGGCTTATTCCCGCCGTGAATGAGTGGGCGACTAATAATATTACAGATAAACAGTCTAAGATTGATATTGCTCAGAAAAATATCGACGATATTCATAGGAAAATGGAAGCTATGATGCGTGATCCTGATGGTTATTTTGCAACTCAGGATGCTGAAAGAAATAATGAGGCTCCTGCAGCGGTAGGTGCGGTTCCGGCTGTGACCTCTGAAATTACAACCTCTGAAACAGAAATTGCTCAGCAGGCTGAGCAGGACCCAGATCTCCTGCATCGTGTATTGGTTGCCAGAGATGGCCTTATGCACGGTGGTGTTAGTGTGCTTGGCTCAGTTTTGGGTCTTCCTCACTGGGTTGGTGAGAAAGTGGGCGTTGATATGCCTGACGGTATGAGCGCTGAGTCAATTACTGATAAACTTCATGCACTTAATACTTTCGTGGACTACAATCTTACGCCACATGCATTGCTTGTGAGAGCTTTCAAAGTTGCAAATGGTGGAGATTTGACAGAAAGGTATGATGTTAAACAGGTAGATGATCTGGACAAAGCCGTCCATAAATATTCTTCTTTTGCAGGTGAGGCTCTGGCAGCGGGCGCTGTTGGTGGTGGTGCTGCTGTTAGGCTTGCGCCCAAGTTTATGACGATGGGAAAATGGGGTAAAATGGCAACAAGCGTTGCTGGTCAAGAGGCTGCAACGACAGTTACGGACCTTGTTCGTAAGACGCCGAATTTGCCAGTACCAGTTTTTGCTCCCTAGTATAGGTTTCTAAAATATAACTGATTTTTAAAGGCCGCAAGTAAGCGGCCTTTAATTTTGTCTTGAAATATATGTTAAATTCTGTTTAATTTCTTATGTGAATATGGAGGCTTATATGATGGATGGAAATTTTTCTGAACAGGGAATTTCAAGCAGTGAATTTCTTAAACTTAAAGCGGAGAATTTAGCTATAAAAGAAGCTATTCTGGATGAAAGGGAGGCTTTGATAAGGGAGGCTGCAGACATTAAAGGAAAGAGGATTTCTAAAGATATTGAAAAACTTAGACGCTTGGAAGAAGCTGGCCCATTAATGCGTACTTTGCTAAATCCATTTCTTATATCAGGGGCTGTTATTACGGCGATTATCGGGGCTGTTGTTGCGTATAATTTATGGCCAGAGCCTTCAGCCGTGTTTAAGGCACAAAAAGCTTCTGTTGAACATAGGCTAAGCTTACACGCAGGGGAGGCTGACACACCTTTTTCCAAGTGCTCTTATCAGGCAAACAGCGATGCTTTTTCCTATACTGTAGAAGGTATGGCTCGTAGTTTTAATAGTGCAGGAAAGTTGCCTCCTGCTGTACATGATGCTTTTAGGAATTCATTTGAACGTGCGCGGGCAAATGCTATGAAAGCCTGTGAAGGGAAGGCGGGGGAGATTGAATATAATCTACAGAGAAGGCAAAATGTTGAGAACAGTATGCGGGGATTGGTTGAATATTTGAGGGTTAAGTAAAATATAAGGATGATAGACTCCGGATAACAAAGGCCGCTCACTTGCGGCCTTTTTCATTTTTGGGTTGTGGTATTACGAAAAATATTGTATGCGTGGGTATCCAGAATAACAGAAATTTTTTGAGTAAAGATAAATGGCTTACAAACCAATGAACCCATATGACCCATTAGGTACTGAAGTTGAAAGAATGCAGTATTATGAATGGGAAAGAAGGTATGCGCCTAAAAAAACATCTTTTAAGCAGCCTAATGCGGGAGGCACGGAGCAGGCTTCTGGCCCCCTTAATTCAACGACTTCTTCTGATGAACTAAGAAAAAAATCTGAACAGGAAGCTGCTCAAAGAAGAGCAGAAGAAGACGCAAGACAGGCGCAAAGGGCTGTGTCGGAGCAGCGGAAGCAGTTCAGAAGAGAACTTCGGGAGCATCTTCTTCAGGAAGTAGTTTCAGAAATCGAAGAAATAGAAGATCCTCAGGAAAAAAAAGAAGCATATAAGCTAGTTTCAAGAGCTCTTTGGTTTGGAGCTGTCATCTATGCAGCTTTTCTAGGCGGTGTAATTGGGTTTGTGAATTATGAAAAGGAAATACTTTCAAAATTTTCTGCTGTTTTTCAGGGAGGTCTTGTTGTTACGGGTCTTTCAGGGGCAGGATATTGGTATGCAAAAGCAAAAAAGAAGACGAAGCAATTGGTGAATTCTATGCTCGGTGGTGGGGCGTTAGGGTTTGTTTGTAAAGGGCCTCTTGTTGGATCAGATTTCGAGGTTGCGGCGGCTAACCTTATGCTTATGGCCGGTGTTGGTATTCCAGCCTATCATTATAATAAAACAGAAGACCCACATAAAAAGAAGCTTTGTGTTGCGTTTGGTGCGAGCACAGTGGTTGGGGCTGTTTTGACTGGTATGGTTTATTCCCATCAGTTTTCTTCTCCAGATCACAATGCTGCGTCTGCAAAAATCAGTGAACAGCCTCCTATTATAGAGTTAGATCAAGGGCAGGGAGGAAAAGGGCCAGAAGATACCTATCGTTCTGCTATTGAAAACTATCTGGCGATGAGAGAGTCTCAGATTTCTCAACACCCCGTTATTGAGCAAATAACGCCTAAATAGGCCTTTATGTCTGAGGTGGTTTGAGTCGTTCAGGTTTCAGGCTGTCAGGGAATTTGGGGGAGAAGATTATTGTTTTTTCGCCGTTTCCTGTGTTCTTTTCTGTCACGTCGAATGGATCTTCTTCTTCCGGTGGTTCAAAATCTTCTTCCGAGATCAGGCCTTTGGCTTTCATGGCTTCAAAGGCGGCTTTGATATCGGTATTTTCTGCGGCCATATATTCCACCAGTTTTCTGGCAGCTGCGATTTTTCCGTTGTCTGCCAGCATACGTAGTGTGGTTAATGTGGCGCAGTCCATATTAAATTCTTCCGTGGCACTGCTAAACAGGCCGAGGAAATTATACTGGTCCTGATCCATACAGGGATCAGAGGGGCCGAGTGGTTTTGCAATCGGTCTTGCGCAACCTGTAAAAGTAACGCCAGCCACCGCCATGCCAAAGCATATAACAAGGGTAGGGGAGATAATCTGTTTTAGTTTCATATTATATACCTCCGTTTAAAAATTATGCCGCATTTTACATATATTCACTCTTTTTGTCAAGAAAAACCGCCGGGCTGTGCGGCGCGGCGGTTAAATTCTTTATGATGACCGTGGAAACGGTTTTATTTAGATCCAAAACCAAAAGAGAAAGGTTTTGGTGCAGTCTCTGGATTTTCTGTATGGGCCTGCATTTTAGACACGGCCTTATCAACGGCTGGCAGTGTGTCTCTGAGTGCTTCAATACCCATTGTGGCAGCTTGATCTGCTGCTGCTTTGTTTTCTGGCGATGCGTTTGGATCGATGGCCAGTCTCCAGCCCATTTCAAGGAGCCTTTGAGCGGTTTCAACCTCAGCACATGGAACGATCAATCGCGTGTTGTGTGCACCAATTGTGCCGGCTACGTCACCGAAGAAGCGGAGTGTAAACGACCCGCCATAACTGCCAAGGCATTTTGACGCACTTAACGCCGCTGTACCCGCAGGGTTTGCAGGGCCGTCATAGCCGTCATTTTTTTCTTCATGGTTGTAATGGAAGCTGTTGTCCGCAGAGGATTTTGCCTCGGTTTGTTGGTTTTGATCACCCTGTTTCATGTCACCTTGTATCATATCACCTTGTATCATATCACCTTGTATCATATCACCTTGCGTCTGAGTTCCGGTAAGTGTTTGATCACCTTGTGTCTGAGTTCCGGTAAGTGTTTGATCACCTTGTGTCTGAGTTCCGGTAAGTGTTTGATCACCTTGTGTCTGAGTTCCGGTAAGTGTTTGATCACCTTGTGTCTGAGTTCCGGTAAGTGTTTGATCACCTTGTATGTTAGTGCCATCAAAATTTTGGGTTCCATCAAACTGTTGAGTGCCTGTAAAGGTATCATCACCGCCGTTTACATTGACATCAACATCAGAAATGCCTGTACCCTCGGCAGTGGCACCTGTTGTCACATCCACATCGTTAACATTGTTGTTACCATTCTGGTTAGAATTAGCGTTCTGGTTTGTAGTACCAGCAGGAGGTGGTCCGCCACAGTATGGTTCATCACAGCCGCCAGCATAGGCGTTTGAAAATGCTACGGATAGGCAAAGTGCCGTCATGGTAGCTGTTTTTTGGAATATATTCATGTTCTCGTACCTTCATTAACTTGGTTTTAGTTTCGGGATTATGGTTCACAGAGCATTTTATATCTGCTTATGTCAAGAAAAATCGTTAAATGTTTGAAAAATAACATATATTTAACTTTAGTTTGATTTATTTTACGGAAGTGTGTAAAACGGTTCCATGATTAGAGACATGGACATAATAGTTGACGGGGCGGAACGCGTTACGCTTCTGGTTCCGGGACATATTAATAAAAGGAAGCCTTTGACGCTTTCTTTGCAGGATGATTCCGTGACGCTGCATACGGAAAACGAGTGTATCTCTAAAGTTGAACATGTGGGGCGGAAAACGATTGACCTGCTCTCCCGCTCCCAAAATATAGATCTGATTGCATCGCCTGATGCCGAAAAGCCGTCCTTGGATGTCTCACATAGTGCGGCTGTTAAGGATGAACGTACGGTACCGTCTCCTGTAACGCAGAAGAAAAAAGGATTCTTTTCACGGCTTTTGGGCAGAAAAGAAAATGATTCTATTATTGCGCCGCTCAGTGAACGGGAAGTTGATCCGGCCGCTGGCGAAAAACGGCGAAAATATTTTTCTATGGCCTGGAATATAAGCAAGAGAGCTGGCACGATGATGGCGGTGAGCTCTGCGATTGGCTTTGCTACGGGGCCTTTGGGGGTTGTTGCTTTTTCATTGGGGCGGCGTGTTTACTCTGGTTACAAAGCGCACAAAGAAGCCGAAGCGGCCGGGCAGGCACAATCGCCTTTCTTTAGTCTTGCGACTCTCAAAAAAAAGATGACAGATGCCGGCAAAGGCTTGAAAGATAGCTGGACAGCCTTTCGTTCTGGCCCCAAAGGCAAATGGGGGCAGGTTGCAAGAGGTTTGCTCCCCGCACTTAGTATTGGTGGGTTGGCCCTGACGCTTGTTGGTCTGGAGACAGCACTGGGTGATGTCTTTGATGGCAGCGAAGCTCTGGCCAGCACGTTTAATGAGGCGGCTGTGCCGTTGCCGGACATAGAAGATGTTGCGCCGGAAGCTGCGAATGCGGCTGTTTTGGCAGAGGAGGCCTCTGCGGCCGGGCAGGCTTTTTCTGTTACGCTTGAAACATTGCAGCAATTTGCTGCGCGTATTAAGGATGATGTGACCGGGCAGCTTGCTAAAGAAGCCTTGTCCCGTGCGGTTAATGGGTCGGATCAGGCCTTGGCTGATTTGGGGTACCACTTCTATAACGGAGATGGTGTATCGCAAAATATTGAGTGGGGAAGAGAATTTTATAAATTGGCAGCGGACGCTCATGTGCCGGGCGCACAAGAAAATCTCGACTGGATTAACAGAGTACATCCGGTGCCGGTTTCTGCTGTGGCTGATCTTGATGAAGATGTCATTACTGCGCCGCTGGCGGCTGAACATGTAACGCCTGCTGCGGATGCTCAGGTAGCAACAATGGGTGTTTACGATGATACAGCACCGATAATTGAAGCGGATTTACCGCCTGAAACGTTATCGCCGCTTCAGCGTGTGCAATCTCTTGAGTATGATATAACTGGCAGACTGGCTAAAGAAGCTCTGGCGCGTGCGGTTAATGGGTCGGATCAGGCTTTGGCTGATTTGGGGTATCACCTCTATAACGGGGATGGTGTGCCAAGGAATATTGATCTCGCTAAAGAATTATATCGTATGGCTGCGGATGCTCATGTGCCGGGTGCACAGGAAAACCTCGACTGGATTAACAGGATTCATCCTGCCTCTGATATTGGACAGGTTCTTGACAGTCAGGGCGGTGAAGAAATGCTCGCTGCGGCCGCGGAACCAGAGTCAGTGCCAGTTCCAAATCCAAATGAAATCGCAGCCTGTAAAGTTGTGAACCAGCCGGATGGTGGTTTTAATGTTAGATGTACAGTAAAGGACGATGTATTCGATCCAGGCGAAAAGATTACTGTATCAGATGATTTTGGCCGTGTTTCGCTCGAACTTGACGAAAACACACCGCCTCAGGACACCGAGCGTTTCTTGAACAAGTTTGGCTTAAAAAGAGCCCTTGATGCATTGATGTCCCGTCCTGAAATTGCTTCAGTCGCTGGCAGTAGCGGGGTTTCCCCTGTTTCGTTGAAACTTTAATCGGTTGATAACGCAAAGACGCGTTCTTTGACATTGTCTTCAACCATTTGTGCTTTTTTTACACCACTGTTTTCTATGACTTTCAGGAATTTTTCCTGGTCGCTTGCCTGCTCGAATTCAAACCCCATAAGGGCACGGCCTATGTCTTCACCAGAATAGACATAGTTGAAATAGCATATATTGGCAATGCCTGAAATTTTGCGCAACAGATCGCGTAACGCGCCTTGCCTTTCTGCAAAATGGATGTGCATAAGCAAGGGATTTTCAAAAAGTGCCGGATTATAATTGATGATACGGTACCTGATGTCCGGGTCGTTTGTGACATCTTCAAACGGAATACCGGCTTTTTTCAAATCTTGTTCCAGTTTTTCCATTTCTTTGGCGGAGGCCTCGAACGCCACGACCGGATAGCCTGTTTTTGTATGCACTTTGCCGTACTGGAATTCAGATACGTTGACATCTGAGAAAATCGAATCCAGCAGACCGAGCAGGCTGCCTTTTTCTTCATTCAGGTGAAAGCGGAGGTAACGCCTGCGGTTTGCGCCAACGGCGGACTGGCTGGAAATCAGGGAAAGCTTTTCAAAATCCATATTGGCACCACAAATAATGGTCAGGATTTTTTTGCCTTTGAGCGCATCTTCGTGGCTTTCCGCATATTTCATGAGCGCAGCAACGCCCATGGCACCTGCTGGTTCAGGGATAACGCGGATGGATTCCCACAATGTTTGAATGCCGGCGGAAACTTCTGCATTTGTGACGGTAACAATCTCATCAATATATTTTTGGCATATTTTAAAGGTCAGATCGCCGGGGCGTGTTACGGCTGTGCCATCACAAAAAGTATCAACATAGTCTAGCGTTGTGGGCTCTCCGGCTTCCAGAGAGGTTTTCATGCTGGCTTGATCAACGCCTTCAACACCAATGATTTTGATATCCGGGTTGTGGATTTTTAACCAGCTTGCCACGCCTGCGGCCATGCCGCCGCCACCAATCTGAATGAAGGCGTAGTCAAACGGGCCTTCACCGGATAAAATAACTTCATCGGCAATCGTGGCTTGTCCCGCAATGGTATAAATGTCATCAAAAGGGTGAACATAGGTGTAACCATGTTCCTTTGCATACGCTTTTGCAGCATCGCCGGCTTCGTTATAGGTGTCGCCGATCAGTTCTATTTCTACATGATCGCCGCCATGTTTTTTAACCGCCTTTTGCTTCATTTTCGGCGTTGGCCGCGGCATAAATATTTTGGCGTCTATACCAAGCTCCCGGCAGGCAAGGGCAACGCCTTGTGCGTGATTACCTGCTGAAGCGGCAACAACTTTTTTGCAATCTTCCCGTTCTTTTAACAGGGAAGTGCAGTTGTAAGCTCCGCGCCATTTATAGGCATTAATGGGAGAAAGGTCTTCGCGTTTTACGAAAACGTCATATGCTTCACCATTGAGCGGCAGTTTCTGTAAGGGTGTCGCTTTCCCGATACGGTAGATACGCGTTCTGGCTCTTAAAATTTCTTCTAATAATTTATCGGTTAGTTTATCAGTCATTATGTTTATGTGCCTGAAATGGCAAGACACGTCAAGCACGCTGTTTCAGCACGCAGGATGTTTTTGCCTAAAGAGACGGCCTTTACGTATGTTTTGCTTTCCAGATATTCTTTTTCTTTTTCTGAAAAACCGCCCTCCGGTCCGACGAGAAAGGCGGTATCATCGTTCGTGGCTTTAAGTTTTTCTGTGTTTTTGCGCTCAATGCATGCCATGACAGGGCGTGTATCCGGCCATGTTTCTATTTTTTTCTCCAAAGACATGAGGGGAAAGAGTGAAGGCAAGTCAAGCCGTTCGCACTGCTCTGCCGCTTCAATGATCTGCGCTGTTAGCCGTTCTTCTTTGAGCTGGTGTACCTGTGTGTACTCTGTCACAACAGGATGCAGGGCGGTGACGCCGAGTTCTACCGCTTTTTCGATTAAAAAATCCATGGCAGCTTTCTTTTTAAGTGGTGCAAAGAGGAGGTGGTGTTGTTTTTTTTGTGCCTCTGTCTGAGGTCTTAATAATTCCATAGGCCTTGCTGTGCCTTTCTTTTTCTCCATGTCTGAAAGAGTGCAAAGCCATTCGCCTTCTCTGCCATTGAAAAGACGAATGTGATCTCCTGCTTGCTGTCTTAGGACGCTTCTGAGATAATGGATTTGTTTGTGATCAAGGAAAACGTTCTGTGCTTCCTTTAAAGTACAGTCTACAAACAGCCGAGGGGTTTTATAAAAATTTGTCATGACATATACCGATATCAGAAAATTTGGCTGGATTGAAATTTTTCCTGCAACAATACGCCCTTATTTTTATTTGATGCGTCTGGATCGTCCTATTGGGATATGGCTTCTTTTTCTACCAGCTCTTTGGGGGATCTTTATGGCCTCAGGTGGTCATGTCGGTTTAAATAACCCGGAGGTTTTATGGTTTTCTTTTTTGTTCCTGATGGGGGCTGTTGTGATGCGGGGCGCGGGATGTGTCATCAATGATTTATGGGATGCGGATCTTGATGGACGGGTTGAACGCACCAGACAAAGGCCGATTCCCTCCGGTCAGGTTGTCAGACAACATGCCTTTGTTTTTTTGTCACTTCTTTTGTTAATCGGGCTTTTTATCCTGTCTTATCTGCCTGTTATGACGGTGTTGCTTGGTTTTCTGAGCCTGCCTTTAATTGTATTCTACCCCGTCATGAAAAGAATTACGTTCTGGCCGCAGGCTTTTCTTGGCGTGACGTTTAATTTTGGCATTCTGATGGGTTGGGCGGCTGTATCAGGCACGCTTTCTTTTTCTACAGTTCTTTTGTATCTCGGTGCGATTTTTTGGACCCTCGCCTATGATACGGTTTATGCTTTTCAGGATAAAAAAGATGATTTAGCGGTCGGGGTCAAATCAACAGCATTAAAATTCGGAGAGAACGGCAAGAGTATGGTGGCTGTTTTTTATGCGTTGGCTCTGTTCTTTATCGGGTGTGCAGGATTTTATATGGGTGCGGGGCTGTTCTTTATTGTAGGGATCTGGTGTTCTGCCCTTTATGCCGGATGGGAATTTAAACATTGGAAAACGGATAGCCAAAAAAGTTGTTTGGCGTTTTTTAAATCCAATACGATTTTCGGCATACTGATTTTGTTTTCTATCTTATTGATACCCCTTTAGAGGCACCTATACGGGTTAATTGCCGTTTGGTAATTCTTCAATGACAGGGATGTATTTTATGTTTACGCCGCCTTCTTCAAGCATCTGAACAACTTTTTTGAACTCTTCGCCCCATTTGGGCTCATCAAGATCTGGTGCGTAGGCGATCAGGTGTGTAAGACCGCTTTGGATGATGGCTTTTGCACAATCGCTACAAGGAAACCAGGGGACATAAATTTTGCACCCTTCGAGCGCGATGCCTTTTCTTGCCGCATAATATATAGCATTTCTCTCTGCGTGAGAGCTCCAGAAATATTTTTCTCCATTCTCTTTATTATGCCGTTCCGGCAGATTTTCGTCTACGCCGTTTGGAAAGTTATTGCAGGCAGATGACTTAATGTTATTGTGTTGATCAACAATAACACAGCCAACTTTTCGCCCTTTTTCTCTGCTTTGATAGGCAATCTCATGGGCCATTTTCATAAATTTAAAATCCATATCCATAAGATAGCATTTCTGTTTTTTTTTATCTAAAGAACGCCAACCATTTTGAAAGCGGCTTCTATTTTTTCTTTTTCGGTTGGTTTTTCGAGGAAAGCATTGGCACCTGCTTTTAAGGCGTCTTGCCTGTTTTTTTCGTTCTCTACACCGGAGAAAACAATAATGGGTAAGTTCTCTCCTTTTGCCTGACGGAGAAGGGGGATGAGTTCCAGTCCGTTTTCTTTCTTCAAGTGCCAATCAAGAAGCACAACGTCGATATTGTTTCCTTTTAGGGCATTCAGGCAGCTTTCTTTGCCAAAGGATTCTATAACATTAAAGCCAAGTGCCTCTATGAAAGTATGTCCTACATAGCGGCTGACTTCTACATCATCGACAATTAGACAGGTTTTCATTCTTTCCCCCTTTCTTAAGGTTATTGTCTTTTTATGTTGGCCAGGAAGATCTCAAGTTCTCCGCGCAAGGCATCATTCTTGTGTGTAAGGTCGATAGCAGAGTCACTTAATTTTTGGGACATGTCGCCTGTGTCGGCAGATGTCTTTGACACTGTTTCAGCAATATCAAAAGCTTTTTGAGAACTTTCAGAGGCACCTTGCGTACTGCGTACAATTTCACTCATCGCTGCAGTTTGTTCTTCCATAGCAGATGAAATGGATGTTGAGACTTCCTCCATTTCATTAATGGTTTTACCGATCTCCCCAATCGCTTTTACGGTGTCACCTATAGCACCTTGAACATCCTGAATATGTGTTGAAATTTCTGATGTGGCGGAGGCTGTCTGGTTGGCCAGCTCTTTGACCTCAGCGGCAACGACGGCAAAGCCTTTACCGGCTTCACCGGCTCTGGCGGCCTCAATACTTGCATTCAAGGCAAGCAGGTTTGTCTGTTCGGCAATTTCCTGAATAAGAGAAATAATCTCATCAATTTTTTGGGCGTTTTCCTGAAGTTGTGTAATGGCATTTGTTGCAATGTTTGATTTCTCTACTGCTGTTTTCGAAATGATGTTGGAGGTGCTTATTTGCGCGTTAATCTCTGCAATAGAGGCGGACATTTCTTCTGCCGCAGAGGCCACAATGTTTGTATTCTGGGACGCGTTTTCGGCCGAATTTGCGAGTTCCTTTGCCTGTTTTGACCCTAGTTGAGCAAGGTCTGATAAATTTTCTGATGAGCTGCTTATATGATGTATGGTTTGCAGCAAATCCTGCAGGAAAGTGGTAGCGTTAGAGTCAAACTCATCTGTTATACGGTCAAGCTTTTTCTCTTTCTCAATGTTTTCTTCCTTGATGTAAGTCGATATCGCCAGATCCATGTCCAGATAAACGGCCTTGATAAGGGCCGTTAGTGTTTTTTTGAGCTGTCCTTTTGCGCTGGCGGTACCAAAGCCTTTGATTTGCTCATCTACGATTCCTGCTATGAGATCGGTTGTTAACAGGGCGTAGCCGCCTATGTACCACTGGGGGGATAGCCCGATTCTTGAATGCGTATTACCAATTTTCAGGCTTGATTTAAGATAGTTTTCATCAAGCGTGCCTTCTGTAATATTTTCCCAGTGTTTAAGCTGCGCCTTTTTAGCGTAGTTCATGTGATCCGGGTTACTAAAGAAAGATATGAGGTCCGGCCATTGTGATATGTGACTGTAAAAACGGTCAAGCGCGTCAGGCAGATGTTTATCGATAACCTTTTTAGCTTTTTTCAGTTCCTGAACGGAGAGGGCATCCAGTTCTATATAATCGAGCCTTGTTCTTAGATCATCGTTCTTCTCATTGTTTTCTTCACCAATGGCAGCATTTGCTAGAAGAGGTTTTGCCATAATCCATTTCCCACACATGTTATCATTCAGATACAGAGTGGACTATAAGATAGTCAAAGAGTCTTTTCAAGCTGGATTGCAATCGTCTGCAACAGTGACGAATTCTTTCAGGCTGCTTTCTTTTGATTCTCTGCGGCTCGTTTGCTTTTTTGTGTTTCGGGATGCAGTATCTGATCTATGAGCTTTTTGAACATTATGACACCTGTTAGAAGAATTTCATCAGGGAAGTCATAGTCAGGCGCATAAAGAGCCGAGCAGTCTTCGCCTGCTCCCAGACCAAACAAAGCCCCTTTATAACGTTTTGTGATGTGAGAAAAATCTTCATCGCCGGGGAAGGACATGTCTGTAATGCTACAGTGCAGTCCATTCTCAATTGCTACTTTTTGAATCATCTCGGCGGCATCTGCCCGGCAAATAATCTGATGCTTTGGAAACCCCGGAACGTTCTGGAGTGTAAAGGCATAATCGGGCTCAATTTTTTTGAAGTTGTCATGAGTACAACAGTCTCTGGCCCCTGTGCCTGTTTCTTTTGATGACTGGAACAGTAAAACGATACGGCCGCTCTCTGGTCTGTGGCGGGCGTAAATCTGTGCGATTCCTGCAACAATAGCCATATGTCCGTCATGGCCACACTTATGGGCGATGCCGTTATGAAGTGATTTGTAGGTGAGGTTTTCATTTGTTTCCTGAATCGGCAGGGCATCCAGCTCCGCCCGAATAAGGATGGTTCTACCCGAACGCCGCCCTTTGTAAACAACGGCGAATCCAGTCCCGGCGAGTGGGACAAGTTCATCAGGGGCACAATTGTCCAATAGATAGTCAATTATGTAGTCTGATGTCTCTTTTTCCTTCCCGGGCATTTCGGGATGTGCATGCAGCCAGTGACGCAGTTTTACAATTTTTTCAAAATTAAAACTCTTATTGTGCGCTGAAGCCATCGCAAGGGTTCCTCATAGCAAAAAAACAAGCAGGCAACAGTCTGCTAAAAAAACCCTTTTAATGCAAGGGTTTGTTGTGTTGCTTTGCAGCAATATTGAAAAAAATTAGGGTATAGCGAAGGATTTTCTTTTTTGGATCGTATTATTGATTGTGGCAGGGTAATCTTCAAAAGAACGTGATTTATAATCGGGATATATTTTAATGAAAAGAATTCTATTGTTTTCGGTAGCGATACTTTCTCTTGGGCTGGTCTCATGGGGTGGCTATACGTATTATGCGCAAACCATTGTGGCACAAGAGGCCGGTGAGAAAGCCCGGTTTGCTACGGTTGAAATTGGCTCGGTAGAATCAGTCGTTTCATCGCAAGGTACGCTAGAACCTAAAAATTATGTGGATGTCGGGGCGCAGGTCTCCGGTATGATTAAGAACCTTTATGTCGATATCGGTGATGATGTAAAAACAGGCCAGCTAATAGCCGAAATTGATCCTGATACTTATAATACGCAAATGCGTCGTGATGAGGCGAATCTTAAGAAGCTGGAAGCACAGAAAGCACAGCAAGAGGCCCTGATCAAGCAGGCAAAAACAAAATTAAAACGAAATCAGCGATTGTTAAAAGAGCGGGCCGTCAGCGCTGAAATTGTAGAGGACAGCCAGACGGATCTTGATATTGCAGTGGCACAGCTTTTGTCTCTTGAAGCTCAGATTGAAGAGGCGCAGGCTACGCTTGAGGGGGATAAAATTAATCTGAACTATACCAAAATTTACGCGACGATGGATGGCACTGTTGTTGATAAATCTGTTGTTGAGGGGCAAACGATTAACTCGTCCCAATCGGCACCGGATATTGTGCAGATTGCCGATCTGGATGTTATGACGGTCTGGGCGGAAGTGGCTGAGGCTGATATCACACATATCAAGGAAGGCATGCCTGTCTATTTCACAACGCTGGGATCGAGCCGCAAATGGACGGCGACTGTTCGGCAGGTGTTGCCGACGCCGGAAGAAATAAATGATGTCATACTCTATAACGTTCTGGTGGATGTTGAGAACAAAGACCGGGAGCTTATGACCAGTATGACAACCCAGATGTTTTTTGTGCTCTCTAATGCTGAAAACGTCCCGGTTATTCCAAAAGCAGCCCTTGTTGAGCCGCTCCCTGATCAAAATACAAAAGAAGGGGCTGCGTATAAAGTGTATGTTTTAAAGCCAAACCAGACAACTGAGGAAAGGATTATCCTCGTTGGTGCAATGGATCGTACGAAAGCGGCTGTTGTAAGCGGACTTGACGTTGGAGAAATGGTGTCTCTTGAGGTGAAAACAATTGATCTTTCCGGCTCTAAAAATAAACAAAGGCAGCAATCCATAAAGCGTCCGGGGATGAGAGGGCGTCTCTAAAAGGTGAGAGGATAGATGAATGAATAGGGATGATACACCTCTTATTGAGATGAAAGGCGTTTCCCGTCACTACAGAAGTGGCGATACGGTTGTAAAAGCACTGGATGAGGTAGACCTTTCCATATGGCCCGGTGAATTTGTGGCTATTATCGGGCAGTCCGGGTCTGGAAAGTCTACCATGATGAATATTATCGGTTGCCTTGATAAGCCCACAGGCGGGGTTTATAAAATCCACGGGAAAGAAATATCCGGTCTAAAATTTGATGATCTGGCTTCGTTGCGACGGAAAACATTTGGCTTTATTTTTCAGCGCTATAATTTGCTTTCAACGGCTAATGCAGCGGAAAATGTTGAAATTCCGGCTCTTTATGCTGGTTTAAGCAAAAATGAACGAACAAAACGTGCGATGGCACTGCTTCGTTCACTGGATATGGAGGACCGGGCCGATCATAGGCCGGCTGCTTTGTCAGGGGGGCAGCAACAGCGTGTGGCGATTGCGCGGGCCTTGATGAATGATCCGCCTGTTGTGCTGGCTGATGAACCGACAGGCGCGCTGGATAGTAAAAGTGGTGAAGATGTTCTGGCATTACTTAAAAAGCTCAATGATGAAGGACGTACCGTTATTCTGATCACACATGACAGGCATATTGCTTCACATGCCCGGCGTACGGTTCGTGTGCAGGATGGAAAAATCATAGAGGACACGGGCATAGATAAAGAACGCAAAACAGATACTGATTTTGCGAAGAAAAAACAAAACAACGCGATAGAAGATCATAATAACAGCTCTGTTACAGCGAGTTCTGTTGAAGCTGTTAAAACGGCGATGCGGTCACTAAGGGTTAATTTCTTTAGAACGGCCTTAACATTACTTGGTATCGTGATTGGGGTGGCGGCGGTTGTGACGATGCTGGCGGTGGGGAATGGCAGTAAACAGGCCGTTTTGAGCCAGATCAGCGCAATGGGGACGAATCTGCTGAATATTCGCCCTGGCGCCCCCGGTATCCGTAGTTCCGGTGATATCGCAACACTTGTCCCGGAGGATGCCAAAGTTGTAGCTGATCTCGACAATATTGTTGCGGTTGTGCCTGAGCGAAGAGGGGGAAAGACGCTGCGCTATGGGACGGTTGATTATGCCACGCAGATCAGAGGGGTTAGTCATGATTTTCCTTTGGTCTTTGACTGGGAAGTTGCGCAAGGCACCTTTTTCACAAAAGAAGATCTGGATCGTTATGCTGCAGTGACTGTTCTCGGGACGACGGTGTCTGACACATTCTTTAAGGATGAGGATCCTGTTGGTAAATTCATTATGCTGGGTAACGTCCCGTTTGAGGTTATTGGTGTTATGAAGTCCAAAGGGGCCGCGCCATGGGGGAGCGATCAGGATGATGTCGCTTATGTGCCTTATACAACCAGTCTGGTGCGGTTGTTCGGCTCAACCTATCTTAACAGCATCACAGCAAAGGTTGATCATGTTGACGATATTGCACAAACGGAAGATGAGATTATTGATCTGCTAATAAAACGCCATGGTACGGAGGATTTCTCTGTACGAAATTCGGCCTCTTTTCTTGAAATGGCGACCAGTACGCAAAATACGCTGACTGTTTTACTGGGGGCTGTTTCGGCGATCTCTTTACTGGTGGGCGGGATTGGTGTCATGAATATTATGCTGGTTAGCGTGGCCGAACGAACCAGAGAGATCGGCATTCGTATGGCGACAGGGGCACGGATGCGGGACATTATGATACAGTTTAATACGGAGGCGGCTGTCGTTTGTACCATTGGCGGGGTGATTGGTATTATGCTTGGGGTTTTTGCTGGTCTGGTTTTATCGCTGTTTGAGGTTAATATCGCTTTTTCAGCCGCGCCTGCTATTCTGGCTTTTACCAGTGCTGTTGTGACAGGCATCCTGTTTGGCTATCTTCCTGCGCGTAAAGCAGCAAGGCTTGATCCTGTTATTGCGCTCAGCTCGGAATAAGGAAAAAGACACATGAAAAAAAGAATATTTTTAATAGGAAGTGCTCTGGTTGTTCTTTCAGCGTGCACGACGTCTGCAGGCTATAAAATGCCAGAGATACGTATGCCTGAGCAGTGGCGTTTCGGAGGAAAAGAGGAAACAACGCCTCTTGTAAAGCGGGAGATTGACTGGTGGAAAAGTTTTGAAAATGAAGAATTGAACGGCCTGATTGAAAAAGCCTTATCCCATAACACGGATTTGGCTGTTGGTATTGAGCAAGTGGCGCAGGCGCGTGCCATGTTGAAAAAAACAGGTGCAGCATTATGGCCGTCTGCCGATTTATCGGCAGGGGCAACGCGTCGGTATGATAACCCCTCATCAGGGAAATCGACTTATAGCACAAGTCTTTCAAGCGGCGTTGGTATTTCCTATGAGCTTGATTTGTTTGGGAAGAACCGTGCCAATATTGAAAGCGCAAAAGAATCCCTGAACGCAACCGGTTACAATGTAGAGGCACTTTCGCTTGTCGTTACCGGGGATGTGGTGCAGAATTATTTTACATTGCTGAACCTGCGGGAACGGCTCTCGATTGCTGATAAAAACCTTGAAAATGCCAAAGAGACGTTGCGTATTATCAGGGCACGTGTGCGCGAAGGGAGTGAGGCCGATCTTGAGCTGGCGCAGCAGGAATCCGCTGTGGCGTCCGATGAAGCGTCTCGTGTGAGTATTGATGAAAGTATAAAAAACACAGAAAATGCTTTAGCTGTGTTGCTGGGGGAAATGCCACATGCGCTGGATATAAAAGGGAGATCTCTTAAAGATATTCATGTGCCTGCGATTGCATTGGAACAGCCTTCAACGCTTTTGGAAAGCCGTCCTGATATTCGTGCAGCAGAAGCAAGACTGAAAGCGGCTAATGCTGATATCGCTGTGGCCAGAGCGGCGTTTTATCCGTCTCTTTCTTTGGGACTGAACGATTCTATTGTAACGACCGGTTTTGGTGATCCGACGGCAACGGCTTTTTCTCTGGCATCCGCTTTAACGGCACCGCTTTTCAGAGGGGGAGAACTTGAAGGGGCGTTGGAAAGCGCGACGGCGTACGAGAAAGAGCTGGTGCAAACCTATTACAAAACCGTTCTGGAGGCTTTTCTTGAGGTCGAAGAGGCACTGGTGGCACTTGATGCGGCGCAAAAGCGCGAAAAATTTATGGCTGTGTCTGTGCAAAATGCACAGCGTGCTTATGATATTTCAAAAGCACGCTATGATGCTGGTTCCATAGATTTTCAGACATTGCTTGATACACAGGCGAGTTTGCTCAATGTTGAAGACAGCTTTTCCCAAACGAAACTTGACCGTCTCTCCGCTTCTGTAGATTTGTTCAAAGCTATGGGCGGCGGGGTTGACCTTTTATCAGCGAAGGCCCCATGATCCTTTGTACCTCTCTTATCCCTTCCTTATTCTTCTCTTAGACTTGTAAGGAAATCGTTGACTTCCTTGTGCAGAGCGTTTGCGTCCTTTGCAAGGAGATTGGCTGTTGACAGGACCTGATCTGCGGCTGTTTCTGTCTGTGTGGCGGCCTGTGTCACGGTTGTGATACTGTCTGAGACACCTTGTGTACCGCGCGCCGCATGCTGAATGCTGCTGGATATTTCCTGTGTTGTTACTTCCTGTTGTTCAACAGAGGATGCAATGCTGGATGAAATATCTTTTACTTTTTCAATGATGTCAGAAATTTTACGCATGGCTTTTACAGCACTGTCCGTCTTTGTTTGAACAGCATTGATTTGCTCTGTGATTTCTTCTGTCGCTTTTGCGGTTTCGTTGGCCAGTCCTTTAACTTCGTTTGCAACAACGGCAAAGCCTTTTCCGGCTTCTCCGGCACGGGCGGCCTCGATGGTTGCATTGAGTGCCAGAAGGTTTGTCTGAGAGGCAATCGAATTAATCAGCTCAACAATTTCGCCGATTTTTGATGATGTAACGGCAAGATTTTCAACGGTTTGAGTTGTTTCACTGCTGGCTTGCGCGGCTTCTTGAGAAATATGCGCGGCTTCTAGTACACTCGCACTGATATCTCTGACGGATGTTGAAAGTTCTTCCGTTGCCGAAGCTACCGTTTCAACATTGCTGCTGGCTTCTGCTGCGGCTCTTGCGACAGAAGTGGCTTGCAGGCTTGTTTCTTTTGAAATAGAGGACATGCTTTCGGCGGTAGACTGCATTTCTGATGAGGAAGAGGAGACGGAACGAACAACGTCCATGGCCCTTTTCTCAAAGGAATCTGCTGTTTGACGAAGTTTGTGATAGCGTTTTTTATCTTCTTCGCTTTTTTTAAGCTGTTCGGCATGCAGCTCTTTTACCTGTAGCGCATTATTTTTGAAGATGCTAATTGCACTGGTCATTTTTCCGATTTCATCATGCCTTTTAAGGGCTGGTATATGGATGCTCAGATCTCCTGCGCTAAGGCTGGACATAAGTTTTGTCATGGTGCATATAGGCTTGGTGATGCCTCTGATAATCAGGAATAAAGCGCCGCCCATCAGCAGCATAATAAATAATCCGGCGATTGCCATAGACTCCATTTCATAACGAATAACGCTATCAATATTGTCTCCTGTATAAACCAGTAGAATATGCCCTAGTTTATCTTCTCCATTGGGTGCCAGAATATTAGCGTTTATGGATGTAGAGTGTTTTACATCGGATAAGGCTTTATCTTCCCTGATAACTTTTCCTTTGGCATCATACACGACAGAGTAGGCGTAGTCTGGATCCGTGTGCAGAGCTGCCAGAAATGTGTCTATCTGATCGTAACCGAAAGTCCACAGTGGGGAGGTCAGGCTATAAGCAAGAAGTTGCCCTGTTAGCTGCGCTTTTTCATTCAAGGCCTCTTTTTCTTTGTGTGTTGTGTTATATGACAACGCACTAATACATAAAGAACAAAGCACAAATAACAACAGAGATGTTAAAATTAGTGCTGGATAAAGAATAGAAGATCTTATTCCTTTTATGATGTTCATAACGAAACCTTTCTCACTGTGGCGTATTTACTTAAAAAATGATGATTTATTCACCGACATATTTTTGGAAGATTTTATCGTAAGTGCCATCAGCTTTGATGTCTTCCATAGCGGATTTTATTTTTTCGACATCTTCAGCCGGCATGTCTTTATTTGCAGCAAGCCATATTTCCTGTGTTTGAACAGGTGCGCCCAGAACCAGATCGGTTAATTTGTTTCCCTCCTGTTTCCAGATAAAGGCGGCACGGTGGTCCAGTGTGTACCAGCCTTCCACGCGTCCAGCCTGCAGCATTTTGGCGCAAAGCTGCTCTTCTGGTACCAGCTCGATATTTTCTACGCCATTTTTAACAAGAGATTTTTCCCGTGGTGTACCACCCATGACGGCTATTTTGGAAAGGTCTTTAGCGGTATCATATGAGTCAACATTTTTATCCATGGTTACAAAAATATCACTAGAGTCGACAAGTTTGGTAATCCACATATAATCCGGTTCACGGGTCGGTGTTCTGGTAAGGCCGAAAACAAGTGTGTTTGGCGTTTCTTTAGCCATATTCTGTGCGCGTTTCCATGGCATGTATTCTATGTCGATTTGTACGCCTGAACGGTGGCTGATCTCTTGTACCAGTTCATGACCGATACCTGGTAATGGTGCATCGGCACTGATGGTATAAGGGGGGAGTTCAGCGGTTAATGCTTTAAGCTCTGTTGCATGGGCAACGGCTGATCCAGAAAATGTAACAGCCACCATAGCTGCTGCAGAAAGTAGTAGTGTTTTCATAAATAGCTCCTTTTGCGTTTTTAGAATGAAAATTTTTTTGAAAAAAACAGAAAGGGGGGGAACAAGTCAGAAACGGGCCAAGATTTTATCAACTGACGAAGAGATAATACTGCGAATATCTCTTCGTTTCAAGAGGGGGTGTGATACAATTTTTGTAGCTTTTTGTTTAAGCTTTTAGTGCTCTTCTCTTTTTCTCGATTTGTTTTTCTATGTGTCCGAACATTAATCCGGCAATATCTTTCCCTGTGGTTGTTTCCACGCCTTCGAGTCCGGGGCTTGAGTTGACTTCTATCACTTTTGGCCCGTCTTTTGAACGGATCATATCGACGCCACTGACACGCAAGCCAACAACTTTTGCGGCGGCTACGGCAAGTTTTCGTTCTGTTGGAGTGATTCTGATTTTATGCCCTGTGCCACCCAGATGGATATTGGCCCGAAATTCACCTTCTGCGGCATGGCGTTCAATGGCTGCTACGACTTTATCTCCTATGACAAAACAGCGTAAATCGACGCCGGCTGATTCCTTGATGAATTCCTGAACCAGAATATTGGCTTTCAGGCTTTTGAAAGCGTTGATGACAGATTCTGCCGCTTTTGCTGTTTCGGCCAAAACAACGCCTTTTCCTTGCGTGCCTTCCAGCAGCTTAATGACAACGGGTGCGCCCCCAACGGTTTTGATCAGATTCTTTGTATCAAGAGGAGAGTTGGCAAAACCTGTTCTTGGGATGTCAACATCTTTGCTGTTACACAAAAGCTGCATTGTTCTGAGTTTGTCTTGTGCCCTTGCAATTGAGATGGAGCCGTTTAGACAATAGGCCCCCTGCATTTCAAATTGCCGTAAGACGGCTGTACCATAGAAAGTAAGGGATGGGCGTATGCGTGGGATGATCGCATCAAATTTTTCGAGGACTTCTCCGCCTCTGTAATTGATTTCCGGTTTGCGTGCTGTGATGTCCATGTAGCAGTTTTTTACAACAACAAAACGCATATCATGCCCGCGCATGGCACCAGCTTCCATCAGCCGCCTGTTTGAATAAAGGGCCGGATTTGACGCTAAAACGGCAATTTTCATTATGAAGTTCTCCTGTTATATAGGCTCTCTATATTTTCTTTTTTCCCGAGCAGGAATGATTGTGAGGGATCGACCGTAAAATGTGCTTTTCGTATAGCTTCACGCCCTAAAAGCATACGGTATGTCATATTGTGGCGCGATGTGAGTGTTATTTTTGCCATAATACAGCATATTGGAAAGGCAATTTGTGTTGTAATAACATATCTTTTTTCCTGTTCCCCGTTTGAACTTGTAACTTTTTTGTAGTCGAGAAGGGGGGCTGTGCAAATGCGTTCTATATTGTTGTTCCGCTGTAAGGGATGGACCTTGAAATGTACATAATCAATGTGGTTTTGTGTCGATATCCTGATATCATAGGCGTGCAGGGCAGATGTTTTCGCGCCTGTGTCTATTTTTGCTTTTATGGCAGGAAGATCAAGATCCGGCAGGGCACACCACTCCTTCCAGCCTATGGTCGTTTTTCCGGCTGTATTATTCAACCTGTTTTTCAATACACAATCCCTGTTTGTCGTTTAAGGTAATCTCAGGGCTGCTTTATTATCCTGATAAAAACCGTGCGCCAACACATATACTCTATTCTTAATCAAAATCACTATATTTTATCGTTCTTAATACTTTTAAAAAATAGCGAGATTAACTCAGGCGCGTTTTGTTTTATATTAAAATCCTGCGGATCTTCAAGATATTCAAACAATATACCTTTCATAAAACACGACATAGTGAGATTGAGTAAATCCGGATTGGCAGTTGGTGAGAGTTTTCCTGCTTTTTGAGCCTTTTCAAAATAGCGGCGAAACAGGCGCATGCTTTCGTTTTTTCTCTTACGGTGTAACTCTTTATAAGGGGCTAATTCTCCCGCATAGTCACATTTGATTAGAAAAAGGCTTAAGACCTGACGTTTTTGTTCATCATCGGCCATGTCCAGAAACAAGCGTGTCCATAGTGCTTGCAATTGTTCCATAGGTTCCGGATGGTTTTTTTCCAAATCCTCTAGAACTATGTCAATAAAGGGGCGGTGGAGGCGTTCATATAAGGCGTTAAATATATCCGTCTTATTGTCGAAATGCCAATAAATGGCTCCGCGTGTGACATTGGCGGCTTTGGCAATGTCGTTTAGTGTGCTGCGCGCAACGCTTTTTTCTGAAAAAACGGTTACGGCTGCATTCAGAATGTCTTCCCGGGTTTGTTCTGCCTCTTTTTTTGTTCGCTTCATATAAAAAACGCTCTACTCTTTATTCAGATGCTTGTTACGTCTATTGACACCATACATCCGTGTATGTATGGTCAGACGGTAGCCTATAACTATATTTTTGTCCAGTTGTATGTCAATTATATCGTGCGTATTAAGTGCGAGCTAGATTAAACAGATTATTATTGAGTGCGAAAGTGCGGGAAAAGGAAAAACCGGTATGAAAAAAATAGTCCCTATAGTGATGTTAGCAGCCCTTGCTGCCGGAGGTGTCTGGTATTCTTCGTGGTCGTCTCATCGTGATATGCCCGCCTCTGTTGCTGCCGGAGGTGCTGCTGGCAGGCCGCCGATGGCTGTTGATGTTATGGCACTTCAGCCGCAAATCATTCAGGTGACGCGCCACCTTCCAGGGCGGATCTCTCCTTTTCGCCAGTCTCAGGTTCGGCCACAGGTTAATGGTATTGTGACAGAACGTTTGTTTGAAGAGGGGGTGGATGTTGAAAAAGGTCAGCAGCTTTATCAGATTGATGATGCCCGTTATAAGGCTGCGCTGAATAGTGCTATGGCTGATCTTAAAAGTGTGCAGGCTAACATCAAAACCGTTAAGGCGCGTGAGGCCCGTTATAAGGATCTTGTAAAAATTAATGCGGTCAGTCAGCAGGAATATGATGACGTGAAGGCTGAATATGATCAGGCACTGGCTTCTATTGCGGTGGCACAGGCTGCGGTTGATGTGGCGCAGGTTAATCTGGACTACACGAAAGTTTATGCACCTATTTCAGGTCGTATCAGCCGTTCTTTTGTAACGGAAGGGGCTTTGGTTACGGCCAACCAGTCCCAGCATCTTGCGACCATTACCCAGTTGAATCCGGTCTATGTTGATATGCAGCAATCTGGCTCTAAAGCACTGAATTTACGTTTTTATATGGCTGGGAAGGAAGAGATTCCCGTCTCTTTATCTTTTGATGAAACGGTTTCAAAACAATATGAACAAACGGGTTCGTTAAAATTTTCTGAAGTGACGGTTGATGAAACGACGGGCTCTATTACATTGCGGGCCCTTGTGCCAAACCCGGATGGTTTGCTGTTGCCGGGGTTGTTCGTACGGGCGGCACTTGATTTTGGCGAAAGATCTGTTTTGCTGGTGCCGCAAAGGGCCAGTATCAGAAAACCCGATGGTAGCCTGATGGTCTGGGTTGTGGATTCTGAAAATAAAGCCAGTCCGCGTCCTGTTCAAGTGAGTCAGGCCTATGAGGACAGCTGGATTGTTTCAGAAGGACTGAAATCAGGTGATACTGTGATTATTGCTGGCTATCAAAAACTTGCGCCGGGCACTGTTGTGACGCCTGTGCCATGGCAGGCAAAGGAACAGCCAAAGGAACAGGCAAAGGAACAGGCAAAGGATGATAATTCACCATCTGCTGATGATACAAAAAAGGGTGAGGAGTAAGACGTTATGGCTCGTTTCTTTATTGACCGTCCCGTTTTTGCATGGGTGATCAGCATTGTCATTATGCTGGCTGGCGTGCTGTCCATTCGCTCTCTGCCGATTGAACAATATCCAAAAATTGCGCCGCCGACTGTTTCCATTAATGCGAGTTATCCGGGGGCATCGGCAGAAACCCTTGAAAACTCTGTGACGCAGGTTATTGAACAGCGTCTGACAGGGATTGATAAATTACGGTATTTTACATCCAATAGTTCGGATGGTTCGATGTCGATTACGTTGACGTTTGAGCCAGAGGCTGATCCCGATATTGCACAGGTGCAAACGCAAAACAAGGTGCAAGGGGCTGTCACCCAGCTACCACAGGAAGTACAGGCTTTAGGGGTTACGGTCACCAAATCCAATGACAGCTTTTTGCTTGTTGTGGGTATTTATTCAGAAGATGGTAGTTTGTCACAAGGTGACCTTGGCGATAAGCTCGTGACAACGTTCCGCGATCCTGTGTCGCGTATTAATGGTGTAGGCAGTGTTCATGTCTTTGGTGAACAGCATGCGATGCGAATCTGGCTTAATCCAGAAAAATTATATAGCTATAACCTGACGCCGCTTGATGTGCAGAATGCGGTTAAGATTCAGAATACTGATATCAGTGCAGGACAGCTTGGTGCGATGCCTGCGTTGCATGGTCAGCAAATTAATGCCACGGTTAAAGCGCAGTCGAGATTGCAAACAGTTGAAGATTTCGAACGTATCGTTTTGCGCGTCAATACGGACGGTTCGCAGGTTCGGCTCAAAGATGTGGCTAATGTTGAAGTGGGATCGGAAAGTTACGGCAGGATTGTTCGGTATAAAAGACATCCTGCCTCTGGTATGGCTGTGACTTTGGCGACAGGGGCTAATGCGCTGGAGACGGCAAAACTGGTGAAGCAGAAAGTTAATGAGCTCTCTGAATATTTGCCGGACGGGGTGGAAATTGTTTATCCTTTTGATTCTACACCTTTTATTGAGCTCTCTATCCAATCGGTGGTGCATACGCTGGTTGAGGCGGTTGTCCTTGTCTTTTTTGTGATGCTGCTGTTTTTGCAGAATCTGCGTGCGACACTTATTCCTACGATTGCGGTGCCTGTGGTATTGCTTGGTACGTTTGCTGTACTGTTGGCTTTTGGGTTTTCGATCAACGTGCTGACGATGTTTGCTATGGTTCTGGCTATTGGCTTGCTTGTTGATGATGCGATTGTGGTGGTTGAAAATGTTGAGAGGATTATGAGCGAGGAGGGGCTTTCTCCTAAAGAAGCCACGCGTAAATCAATGGATCAGATTACGGGGGCTCTTGTCGGTATTGCAGTGGTGCTTTCTACGGTGTTTATTCCTATGGCCTTTTTTAGCGGTGCGGCGGGGGCTATTTATCGTCAGTTTTCGATCACGATTGTGTCGGCCATGACGTTGTCCGTGATTATTGCTATCGTTTTATCTCCATCACTTTGCGCAACTATTCTTAAGCATCAGACAGGAGAGAAACGCCGCAGCGATGATGGCTTTTTTGGTCTGTTTAACAAATATTTTAACCGCGGGCGTGACGGTTATCAGAAAACGGCGTCCTATATGGCGGGACGGGCTAAGCGGTTTTTTGTGGTTTATGTTCTTTTATTCGGCGGTCTTATCGCTATTTTCAGTCAGCTTCCCGGTTCTTTCCTGCCTGATGAAGATCAGGGGAACATGTATCTCATGGTACAGACGCCACCAAGTTCTACGGCGGAACGTACGCTGGAATCTGTGAAACAGGTGGAAAATTTCTTTCTGGAACAGCAAAAAGACTCTGTCAAAAACCTGTTCACTGTTGTGGGCTTTAGTTTTGCCGGGTCGGCGCAAAACGCAGCCTTTGGTTTTGTCGGATTGGAAGACTGGGAAAAACGCACGGCACCTGATCAAAGTGTTTTTGCTATTGCGCAAGCGGCAGGTGGGGCTTTGTTCCAGATCAAGGATGCGATGGCGTTTGCCTTTTTCCCGCCACCTATTCGTGAGCTTGGTAATTCATCCGGTTTTGATCTTCAGCTTGTTGATCGTGCCGGGCTGGGGCATGAAGCCCTTATGAATGCGCAAAACCAGCTATTGGGCGCGGCTGCGCAAAATCCGAAATTGATGGCTGTTCGCCCGAATGGATTAAGCGATGTGCCGCAGTTCAAGATTGATATTGATAGTGAAAAAGCCTCTGCCCTTGGCTTGTCTTTGAGCGATATCAACAAAACGCTGCAAATTGCCTGGGGGTCAAGTTATGTGAATGACTTCCTGGATAAGGGCCGTATTAAGCGGGTTTATATGCAGGCGGAGGCACCCTACCGGATGATGCCGGATGATTTGCAAAACTGGTATGTGCGCAACAGCAACGGAGAGATGGTGCCTTTTGATAATTTCTCCAGTGCGTCATGGATTTTTGGCTCACCAAAATTGAGCCGTTTTAATGGTGTGTCCGCCGTTAATATCCAGGGATCGCCTGCGCCGGGGATTAGTACCGGTGTTGCGATGGAAGAAATACAGAGCATTGTGGACACGCTGCCAGAGGGGATTGGTGTGGAATGGTATGGCTTGTCTTACGAGGAACGCCAGACCGGAGCGCAGGCACCGCTTCTTTATGCATTGTCCGTTCTTATTGTCTTTTTGTGTCTGGCGGCTCTTTATGAAAGCTGGGCGGTGCCGCTGGCTGTTATGATGGTTGTGCCGCTTGGTATTTTAGGGGCGGCGGTTGCTGCATATATTTTCGGTTTGCCAAATGATGTGTATTTGCAGGTGGCTCTTCTAACGACTGTAGGGCTAGCCTCCAAAAACGCGATTTTGATCGTCGAGTTTGCGAAAGAACTAAAAGAACAAGGGTATAGTCTGGCAGAATCTGTCGCTATGTCGGCCCAGCAGCGTTTCCGTCCTATCATTATGACCTCAATGGCCTTTATGCTTGGCGTGACGCCTTTGGCTTTTGCAAAAGGGGCAGGGGCTGCGAGTCAGAATGCGATAGGTATTGCGGTGATGGGCGGTATGGCTGGTGCAACTTTCCTTGCGATTTTCTTTGTGCCGATGTTTTATACAATGGTTGAGAATATTTTTCACAGACAAAAAACTGACGCAGCTAAGACAGAAAAACAAAAGACAGTAAAAGGAGATCACAATGACTCGTAAGGCTTTCACTATCCTGTTGGCCGCCACAGCTTTGACAGGGTGTACCATGATCCCGGATTTTGTGCTGCCTGATTTTTTTGCTGCACGAAGCTGGAACGATGTGCCGGGCTATGAATATCCTGTTGGAGAGAATATAGCCCAGCAGATGGACTGGAAAACATTTTTTGATGCGCCAGCCTTTCGTCTGGTGATCGAAACGGCGCTGCAAAATAATAAGGACTTAAAAACAGCCGCGCTTAATATTGAAGAAGCACGGGCTCTGTACCGTATTGAGCGGGCCGATCTTTTTCCGAATGTTAATGCTGCTGGACAGGGGACTATTTCAGAAAGTTCGGATGAAAGCAGTGTGACAGGGCGCGCATCAAAGTCCGAGCTTTATCAAGCCAATGTGGGGATAGCCTCGTACGAACTGGATCTTTTCGGCAAGTTGCGCAGCGATAATGAGGCCGCGCTTAACAGCTATCTGGCGACACAGGAAGCGCATACGGTTGTGCGTAATGCGCTTATTGCTGAAACGGCTAATGCTTATTTACAGCTTTTGGCGGATCAGAAGCTATTGTGCCTGACGCAGAAGACACTCAAAGCGCAACAGCGCACGCATGATATTTTGGCAGAAAGTCTGGATAAAGGCGTATCGACTGAACAGGATGTGGCGCGTGCGGCGACGGCTGTTGAGATGGCGCGTGTTAATCTCCACCAATATAGCCGTGCCGTATCACAGGATAAAAACGCACTTTTCCTCCTTATGGGGATGTCGCAAGATGATGCTTTCCTGCCTGAGGCAGAGCTGGATACGATTTCAGCCTCAATTAAGGATCATCTGAATCCAGGTTTGCCCTCTGATGTGCTTCTTATGCGTCCGGATATTCGTCAGGCTGAGTTTGAGCTTCTGGCGCGTAATGCCAGTATAGGGGCAGCCCGTGCCGCTTTTTTCCCGCGTATTACCTTAACGGGTACTTATGGTTTTGCCAGTCAGGGTCTTGGCAGTTTGTTTGCAGGCGGTGCGGGCGGGGCATGGGCTTTTCTACCGCAAGTTACATTGCCTGTTTTTGAAGGGGGGCGAAACAAGGCAAATCTTGATCTTGCGGAAATTCGTAAAGAAAAGGCCGTTATAAACTATGAAAAAGCGATCCAGACAGCCTTTCGGGAAGTTTCCGATGAGCTGGCGGCGCGTGCCACGCTTGATGAACAGCTCAAAGCGCAACGTCGTCTCGTGGCGGCCGCGCAGAAAGTGTATGATATTTCAGACGCCCGTTATAAATCAGGGATTGATAGTTTTTTGAGTGTGCTGGATGCACAGCGCGAGCTCTACACCTATCAGCAAAACGAAATCCGTGTTGAACTTCAGTACCTCTCTAACCTGATTAATCTATACAAAGTGCTGGGTGGCCCGGGCGAGGGGTAGGATCTATACAGCTATAGAATCAGCAAAAAGATACCCCTTTATCACAAGGATAAAGGGGTAGAACTTTTCTTGTACCGTGTTTCCACGGCATTATCATAACAACGCTTCCGACACGGTTATGCTATAGGAGCAGTATTGCAATTTGTGGTAGGCTGTGTCAAGACTATATATATCCACATTTTGTCCACTTATCCACAAGGAAGGCTGTTATGGCTTATGTATTAGCTCTTGATATCGGTATCGCATCTGTTGGTCTTTCAGGCGTTGACTATCCAAACGAAGACATATTGTTTTGTAATTCTCATGTTTTTGATGCGGCAGAGAATCCGAAGAACGGGGCCTCTCTTGCTTTACCGCGCCGTGAAAAGAGAGGGCAACGCCGTGTGATACGCCGCAGGGCAGGCAGAAAGAAAGCCGTGCGCCGTCTTTTGTCACAGCATGGCTTAAGAGATATTGATGTTATTGATGCCTCTAAAAGCAGTAATGTTCTTTGTGTTTGGGAATTAAGAAAAGAAGCCTTAGAACGTCTTTTAAACGATGCGGAATTTGTCCGTGTCCTGTTTCATATAGCCAAACACAGAGGTTTTCAGTCCAACAGAAAAGATCAGTCAGAACGTAATGATATCGAAGGCATGAAGGTTTTAACCGGCGCAAAAGAGCTGGAAGAAGCTATGATCCGTTCAGGGAGGGAAACGGTAGGGGCGTATATCTCAACACTGGATAAAAAACGCAATGGAGACGGGGATTATTCCCGCATGGTGACACGGGATTTGCTGCATTCCGAGGTTAAGTATATTTTCGATGCGCAGCGTAAATATAAAAATGACAAGGCAACACAAGAGCTTGAGCATGAATATGCAGCAATAGCGTTTACGCAAAAACCTTTGCGGTCTTCTGCCTGGATGGTGGGGGATTGTACGCTGGAGCCGGCAGAAAAACGGGCACCGAAACACAGCTATACGGCAGAGCTTTTCGTTCTTTGGTCAAAGCTCAATAACCTCAAAATCCGAACAACCGGCAAGGGCGAACGCTTTTTAACGCCGGATGAAAAAAACAAAATTACGGCACTCGTTCACGCGCATAAAACAGGCGTGACTTATACGCGTTTGCGTAACACCCTGTCTCTTGAAGAGGCAGAGCGTTTTAACATCGGTTATCGTAAGACAAAAAAAGAGCAGGATAGCTGGGAAAAAATCAGAAAAGCGACAGAAGCCGGTAAATTTTTTGTTCTGGACGGCTATCAAACGCTCAAAGAGGTCTTGGCAGACAGCGACATAGATTGGCAGAACCGGCTTCAAAACAAGCGGGAACAGCTTGATGAAGCCGCCCGTATTTTATCCTTTTATGAGGATGAAAAAGAAATCCGTGATTTGTTATCGCAGGCCGGTTTTTCTGAAAAAGAGCAAGATCGTTTATTAAAGATTACCGGCTTTAGCAAAACGGTTGATCTTTCCTTAAAGGCCATTCGTAAAATTCTGCCCCATATGATGCAGGGCCTGACCTATGATAAGGCGTGTGATAAGGCTGGGTACGATCCGCATGGGGCTGCCGGGGGGCAAAAAGGCGATAAACTGCCGCCGTTTGAGGATATACGGAATCCTGTTGTGAACAGGGCACTCGCGCAGTCCCGCAAGATCATAAATGCCTGCATTCGGACATATGGTATGCCGGAGACGATTATCCTTGAGTTCGGTCGGGATATAGGGAAATCCAAACAGGATAGAGACAAAATAGAGCGCACCATTAAGCAGAATGAGGCTCACCGAGAAGAAGCGAAAAAACATTTTATTGAACTAACCGGACAGGCAGAAGCCAGAGGCGGAGACATCTTAAAATATCGCCTGTGGCAAGAACAGGATCATACTTGTCCTTATTGCGGTGTTTGCATCTCAGGCGATGAGTTTAAAGATCCTCTGGCTACGCAAATCGATCACATACTACCTTACAGCCGGACGTTTGATGATTCCTATATGAACAAGGTTTTGTGTCATATGCAATGTAATCAGGATAAGGGCAATAGAACACCTTTTGAATGGCTGGGGCAGAAAGCCATATGGGATAAGGTTGAGGCTCTTTCCGCTCACCTGCCAAAGCCAAAAGCCGACCGGTTTGTTATGGAGGTACTGGATGAAGAGGGCTTTAAAGAGCGGAATTTGAATGATACGCGCTATATTGCCCGTTTGCTGAAAAGTTTGCTCGAAAAGCATCTGGATATGGGAGAAGGGAACCGTATCCAGACCAGAAACGGCCGCCTGACAGCTCATTTACGTCGTATGTGGGGCTTGCAAAAAAGCAGGGATACGGATCGCCATCATGCGCTTGACGCCATTGTTCTGGCCTGTTCCACGCAAAGCCATGTGCAAAGATTGTCCAACTGGAACCGGTATGAGGCCAAAAAGGGGAAGGCAGAACCCTATGCGCCCAAACCATGGGATACCTTCCGGGAGGATGCTTTAGAGGCTGTCAGCCAGATATTTGTATCCCGCCTGCCTGTCCGCAAGGTCACAGGCGCAGCCCACGAAGATACAATCCGCAGCCAGCGTGCGAACGGTGAGATTGTTCAACGTGTAAAACTTGCCGGATTAAAACCGGATATGCTTGAAAGGCTCGTTGATAAAGAGCGGAATACTGCGCTGTACACTGTTCTAAAGGAACGGCTTGATGCTCATGGTGGAAAACCGGAGAAAGCCTTTGTCGAACCTGTTTACATGCCCTGTAAGGATCCTGGTAAACAGGGGCCTAAAATTAATGCCGTGCGGATTGTAACAAAAGAAAAATCCGGCATTCCGATTAATGAGGGTATCGCCAGTAATGGCGGTATGGTGCGCACCGATGTGTTTGAAAAAGGAGGAAAATATTATCTCTGCCCCGTTTATGTTCACCAGATCAGGAAAGGGAAAGGAGCGTTGCCGAATAAGGTGATTACAGGCAAGGAAGAAAAAGACTGGACAGTCATAGATGATAGCTATCGTTTTCTGTTCTCCATGCACAAAAACGATTTGATCCGCGTTGTGAAAAAAGATGGGACGAATGCTTTTGGCTACTACAGAACGACAGATAGAAGTGGAGGTACAATAAAAATATGTGCGCATGATAACGATTCTTCCTTTGGAAATAAAGGGTTGATGAAAATTGGTGTGCAAAATTTAAAATCTTTTGAAAAATACACGGTTGATTATTTTGGCAATAAATCAAGAGTAAGAAAGGAGGAACGTAATGGCATGGCGTACGCTGCTGATTCAGAATCCGGCCAGACTCTCGCTGTGGAATAACCAGCTTGCGCTGGATAATGATGACGGGCGTTTTACGTTCCCGGCAGAGGATCTGACCGTGGTCATTCTGGATACACCGCAAATACAGTTAAGCAGTGCCCTGTTATCCTATTTACAGGAGAGGGGCGTGGCTGTTCTGACATGCGATAAAAAACATATGCCAAACGGGCTGTTAACGCCGTTTCAGCCGCATTCCAGACAAAGCGAAGTGGCGTATCTTCAATTATCCTGGACGGCCGCTTTAAAAAAACGTCTCTGGCAACGTATTGTCCGCACAAAAATTGAAAATCAGGCGGCTTGTCTAAAGCGGCATGATGGTAAAGGTGAAAAACGTTTATTGTCTTTAGCGGCTTCTGTGAAATCAGGCGACCCGGATAATATAGAGGCACAAGCCGCCCGTTATTACTTTCCCTGTTTGTTTGATAAAACATTTAAACGCAGGGAAGATAATATCGCCAATGCAGCACTCAATTATGCCTATGCCGTTTTGCGGGCTTGTGTTGCACGCTCTCTTGTCTCATATGGCCTTATCCCTGCTTTTGGCCTTCATCATAATAATAATCTGAATGCGTTTAATCTGGCTGATGATGTCTTGGAGGTTTTCCGTCCCTTTGCCGATGATCTGGTGATGCGGACCATATCTCTGGAGGCGGAAGAAACGCTTTCAGTACAGGACAGGCAGGTATTGGCGGGCATATCTACGGCCTCCTGTGACATGGAGGGAGAGCATCTTACCATGACAACGGCATGTGATCGTATCAGCGTTTCACTGATACAGGCGATAAAAGAGAAAAACCCAAAACACCTTGTTATGCCTTCTTTTATTAAGGAGGCAGAGAGATGAGAAAGGATCGCTATATGTGGCTTTTTGTATTTTTCGACTTACCGGTTGGATCGAAGGCGGAACGTCGTGCGGCAACACGCTTTCGGAATTTTCTTATAAAAGACGGTTATATGATGTTACAATTCTCTGTCTATGCCCGAATCTGTAACGGGCAGGATAATGTGGATAAACATTTTAAGAAATTAGAACATAGCTTGCCTTCGAAAGGCAGTGTAAGGGCTATTCAGATCACGGACAAGCAGTATGCCAGACAAAAGATTCTTGTTGGAAAACAAAAAAACAACGAAGAAACAAAGGCCGAACAGCTCCTTTTATTCTAGAGCTGCCCAGCCTTTTTCGTTTTACTTCAACGTGTTACCATCATCGTAGTATAGCATAGCCGTGTCGGAAGGGAAGCTATGACTCAAACCTAACGCTTTACCTTCCTTGAAATAGTATAGCATAGCCGTGTCGGAAGGGAAGCTATGACGTGCGGACGATCCTACGTAGGATACAATCCAGTATAGCATAGCCGTGTCGGAAGGGAAGCTATGACAAGCTTTGAATCGTCCGCTCTGTGGCAAGTAGTATAGCATAGCCGTGTCGGAAGGGAAGCTATGACGATTACATGGCTATTTGGTTTTTCCAGCAAAGTATAGCATAGCCGTGTCGGAAGGGAAGCTATGACAGCGCAATAGAAATAAACACCGCCCGCAGCAGTATAGCATAGCCGTGTCGGAAGGGAAGCTATGACCGCTATTCCTATTCACTTCTCGGAGCCACAAGTATAGCATAGCCGTGTCGGAAGGGAAGCTATGACTGTTGTTGCAGCGTCGCAACGTGTTGTTGCAGTATAGCATAGCCGTGTCGGAAGGGAAGCTATGACATAACGAAAGGAGCAGATATGTACAAAGTAAGTATAGCATAGCCGTGTCGGAAGGGAAGCTATGACATTACACAAGGGTTTATGGTTTGTCAAACAAGTATAGCATAGCCGTGTCGGAAGGGAAGCTATGACAAAAGATTTTGGCTGTCACCATACATTTAAAGTATAGCATAGCCGTGTCGGAAGGGAAGCTATGACAAAAGATTTTGGCTGTCACCATACATTTAAAGTATAGCATAGCCGTGTCGGAAGGGAAGCTATGACAAAAAAATATAATATAATAGAAATATATATAGTATAGCATAGCCGTGTCGGAAGGGAAGCTATGACTCATTGCAAGGCGTTGCCACATAAAAGCGGAGTATAGCATAGCCGTGTCGGAAGGGAAGCTATGACGTCCCAGCAAACCAAGTTTCCTTGCTAAAAAGTATAGCATAGCCGTGTCGGAAGGGAAGCTATGACATCACGTCTTCAAGCTTCCTATTGACGCTAAGTATAGCATAGCCGTGTCGGAAGGGAAGCTATGACGTTTGATGAGCGCATATGCTAAATTTCTTGAGTATAGCATAGCCGTGTCGGAAGGGAAGCTATGACTGCCTATTGCGCTTGATGAGATTGAGGCAGAGTATAGCATAGCCGTGTCGGAAGGGAAGCTATGACGCCAAGCACCGCCTGGGTATGATGATGTGGAGTATAGCATAGCCGTGTCGGAAGGGAAGCTATGACAACATCCGGGGCGTTATAATCAAGATTGGCAGTATAGCATAGCCGTGTCGGAAGGGAAGCTATGACTATGCTTTAAAGGCAGACAATATGCGATCCAGTATAGCATAGCCGTGTCGGAAGGGAAGCTATGACGTTTTCTGCTTCTCATCCTGATCAAGCACGAGTATAGCATAGCCGTGTCGGAAGGGAAGCTATGACTGTTGCACCTTCACAAGATCGGGATCAAAAAGTATAGCATAGCCGTGTCGGAAGGGAAGCTATGACTAAAGGAACATGGCTCGGAGCTAATCGCTCAGTATAGCATAGCCGTGTCGGAAGGGAAGCTATGACTGTGGACGTACGGTGCGAGCTCCTTCATGCAGTATAGCATAGCCGTGTCGGAAGGGAAGCTATGACATATCAGGTTGCCACTGGCGATTTCGGATGAGTATAGCATAGGCCGTGTCGGAAGGGAAGCTATGACCTGACGCGGGGGCAGAGCGATAAATCATTAAGTATAGCATAGCCGTGTCGGAAGGGAAGCTATGACACGTTTTGGATCGTTATAGTCGTTGCGATTTAAAATCGACTATGTCACATGAGCGCTGTTCTTCCCGCGAGAGAGGCCTTTTAGGCCGAACATAAACAGCGTGACTCCAGAACAAAGTACACGGCCTATGCCGTGCACATTATTTGACTGGATACCGGATTGGTGTCCGGTATGACAACGCGCGTTGATTCTTCTTCTAAACGACTATAGAGGTTTGGGGATTTACTCATGTCTGTCTATTAGACTCCCCGTCATTAAAAAGCCTGACGCAGTTTGAGTATGCCGGTGTGGGCCAGATAATCTGTTCGTTTTTCACCGTTATAATCTACAACAATATCAAGACCGTTATTATGGCTGAATGTCAGGCCTGTGCCAAATTCAACGGCACCTGAGGAACGATCCAGTCCGTTGGTTTTAAAGGCTGTCCCCGCCGATACAAACCGTGATGTTGTATCCACGTCATCCTGCACAAAATCATGCGCGTACATGGCGTTTGCCTGTGCATCAATCTTCCAGCTTCCAGCTTGCTCAATAGTGCCTGATACACTGGCACCAAGACCGGCTGTTGCTGTATTGTAATCGGCTGAATCAACAGCCAGATTGGCCCCTGGCGCACCAGTTTCCTGATAACTGTCAAGCGATAACCTCGAATAACGCAGGCTGGTCTGTGGTGTTAGTGTGATGTTATTTTTCACAGATAGTGGCAGCCCTGCATCCACCCGCAGAGAAAGCTGCGTGCCATCGTAATCGGCTGCAGCATTACCAGCCAGAGTGTTTCTTACACTGTCATAACTATAAAATCCGTAAGAGGCTTGAGAGTCTATATACCATCCTCCGTCGGTATCATAGGAACCGTACAGGAGGAGTGTATGACCATCAACATCTGTAGAGCTGTCCGTTGTTTTGCTGTCCGAATTACCATAGCCGTATGAAACGCCAAGGCGCAGATTATCGTTTATTTCCTGATCTACACCGAGTGCAAAGCCTCTTGTGTTGGCATCATAACCAGAAATGCCGCCACGTGATCCCTGATCGGCTTTTGAATAAAAGCCTTGCATCCAGGCGTTGTGACTAACAGCCATATCGCCCGAAGATATACCTGTACGCGCCGCATTCATCCGGTTACCGGCAATGTTCTGGATTTGTCCGGAAACAGCACCTGTGGAGGCAGCCGCCCCGCCGGAAGCATCTGGCGAAAGGCCATCATAGGCTGTTTCAATCTCTTGGAGGCTCATGGTGTCAAGACTGTCCAGAATAGCCTGTATATCAGAAGGAACGGATCCTGCGTTCAACACGCCGTCCAATGCAGCAGAAACACCTGTATGCGGTGTGCCTGATGCAGCAGAAGCATAAGAAGCACGCGTAATGGTTAACTGATAATCCTGATCCGCATTAGCTTTCGCAATCGAGAAGTCCAGTACGGCATAATTATCCTGAATATTCGTAAATGTTCCGGTAATGCCGTCAGGATCCGTCATAAAGGTGTAAGTATGAGGGCCTGTGATTTTTTCCAAGGCTACCGGAATAAGAGTCGCGCCGGACTCGATAACAATATTACCGCCATTAACGGCTTCAATCAGGTCGACATCGCCTGAGGCGGCACCGTCATCGTCAAACTCAATCTGCAGGGAAGAGCTGGATCCTTGTGTATAGGTTGTTGCATCAACGGTCAGTGTACCAATGGAATTACCCGGTGCAGCAAGTCCGGTCATTGTAAATACACCGCCGCCTTCGATTGTACCCGTACCACTCAGCCTTCCGGCTAAAGTCTGGTTATTCCCGTTCATATTCAAGGAGGCTCCCGCGGCAATATCCAACGCACCGTTCTGCGGTAGAACGTTATTCGCGCCAAGTTTCAATGTACCTGCAGAAAGGTCTGTGCCGCCGGTATATGTGTTTTCGGAGCCAGTCAGGACAAGCGCCCCTGCACCGGTTTTTACAAGTGCGCCACGTCCGGTGATATCGCCGGCCAAAGTGGACGTATTCGCATTGGTGTTAATCGTATTGCTGGTGCCGCTTGCCAGCACAAGATCTTCATGCAGTGTTTTGTTATTTGCTGAAAAGTTAAGTGTGCCGTCATCCATAGAAACTTTGGAATTTGCGCCGCCCAACGCATCGTCGTCGGCAATGGTCTGGTCCCCGTCAATTTCTACAAGCGTTGTAATGCCGTTCCCTCCGGCAATCGTATAGCCTATGGTGTGGGAGAAATCGGACAGTGCATAAGTCGCTTCGTAATTTCCGGCAGAGCCGTTCACTTCGTTGGCAAGATCAAGCGCGATATAATAGGTTTCTCCACCCTCTGCATCAAAAGTGAGTGTTTCACTGTACACAAGGTAATAGACGGTTCTTCCTTGACCTATGTGTGTTGTGGCTTCTGCTTTTGTGCCGTTATCTGGCAGAGAGGCCAGCGCAATTTGTCCTGCGCCTGGTGCGCCATCAATAACCTCAAGAACCTGAATATTGGGATTGTTGTACCAGTCATTTTCATATATCTCATCCGGGAAATCGTCTGTGGTATATGTCTCTGGAATAATGACTGTTGTGTTACCGTCGCCATCCTGTTCAAGCGTCGCTTTCCCTTCAAAGAAAGAAACATCGGTACGGATGCCTTCGCTATCGTCCCATTTCTCAATGGCACCGGAATACTCAACTTCGGCATTCACCCAGTCATCCGCATTCCCGCTATTGGTTTGCTTGACGACCAAAAGCCCGTCAAAATCCAGTGTTACCGATGTGTTGATTGTACCGGTCCCTTCAACAACAAAAGGTTTAAGGGACTGCGTGCCGGTCCCCAAGTTGCTTGGATAATGCATGTGGTAATAAAGCCCGGTTTTGCCATGTACAGTACCTGTTCCAGAACTGACAACATCTGCTGAAACTTCTCCGTCTGCGCAAATGGCGGGGTGGCCATCAACAACACAGTCAATTTGTCTCGCATAGTTGTCAATCGTCCCGTCATTGTCGTGAACTGCCTGAGAGCTCCCGAATTTCGTAGCGACTGATGCGCCCTGCCAGTCCTCATCAATATCAATCTCATCACTTAGATATTCATCACAATAAGCGGCAGCAGGATTGAAACCAGCAAGACATACTGAAGATAACAAAAGCAAAGCGTAACGGGAAATATTGCGTGACATTGAACAGCTCCGAAAAAATATGAATAAAGAAAACAGACGCACCCAGCCATGATATTACTTAAAAAGAATATTCATGGCAATATGTAGAAATGATTGTGTGCACTGGAGATAATCTCCTTTCTGGCCTGTAAGCGCAGCAAAATACAAAATATATTTACATATAAATAAAATAATGCTACTTGTCATAAGTTTTCTCATAAAAAGAAAAGAGGGTGTTATGTCGCTTATTGGGGTAGCTACAATCTGCCATCCACCTTGTATAAAATACTTGGATAGGCATTTAAGATCGATTCAGGATGCAATGATGTTTTCTGATCAGGGAAATGTACGGATTTCTCTGGTGTGCTCATCTGTTTCTGAAGAAGAAGATAAGGAACGAATAAGAGAAATTGTTAATGGCTTAGCGGGTAGAAAATGCCGTACGCTTCAAGGATATAATCAGGTAATTAAGCGTTCAAGCCTACAGGATCGCGGTTTTAATGAAGCTTTGGGTGCCGCAGAAGATAGAGAAATGTCCCTTTATCTGAGGGGTGTCAGAGGAGAAAAAATAAAATTTGCGCCTAGTTGCCAAATTCGACATTCTTTTGATTTTACAAGGGATCAAATTATAGCACGACATACCATTCACGGAATGTGGAACAGAACAGTTTTTGGTATGTATCATCCCGGGCGTGAAGCTGTATTACCCAAAAAACATGAAGCTGATAAAATATTTACGACGGATTTGTTTCAAACGGCTGCTGGCTTGGATTACGTAAAACTTAGTAACGCTGCGTATATGACAGGAAGAGCTTATTCAGGAAATCCTAGATACGCTGATCATAGATTATTAATTAAACAAGGTGGTATTAATGCGTTGGTAAAGGCCGAAAGGACCCTATAAACAGGACTACTTCAAACGGTCACAGACAAACAAAAAAACCTTTGCTGTTCTTGGGTTTTGAGTTCTTTGACGGTTGTGAGTGAAAAGTGACGAAAAAGAAAATGGCAGGGGCGACAGGATTCGAACCTGCGACCTACGGTTTTGGAGACCGTCGCTCTACCAACTGAGCTACACCCCTTCATGGCTTGTTCATGGGCCTGTTTGCATGAACAGGCTATTCTTAGCGACTCTTTTTTGAAAAGTCTAGCAGTTCGTTTAAAAACTGTTGTAATGGCATAGGAATTTGTTTGTTTAAGCGGCTTTGCACTCATTTAAAAAGTGAATGAGGCGTTCTTTTCTGAATGGTTTGCCTATAAAACCTTGAGCGCCCTGGTTTGTTGCATTTGATACGGTTTCTCTGTCATCATCTGCGCTGAACATAACGATGTTCGATCCGGGGTATTCTTTTTTCATCCAGCCCAGCAGATCAAGCCCGTTCCCGTCCGGCAGGCCGATATCCAGAAAAACAAGATCCGGTTTTTGATCAATATACAGACGCGACCCGTCTGTTGCGCCATGGGCAGAGAAAAAGGTACATTCGTTTTTTAGGGCTTTTTTTACGAGCCAGCTTGTGCCTGGATCGTCTTCTATTAACAGAACACGTGGGGGGGATATCTGGTTCTGGCGGGTTCTTTCGGTGAAGAGTTTATAAATTTCGCCTCTTTGCTGAACGGAGTAAATGAAAGACAAGCCTTTATCGGCAAGATCGTAAACATGGAACTCAGAGGCTTCTTGTCTGTCTTTTAGAATAAGTGCACAGATGGTTCGTCCAATCTCTTCCAGGTTAGCGTAAGAAACATTTTGAGCAAGGATGTACAAATCCTCATGACCGCAAAAGAACATAACACCCTCCAGAGAGTCAAAGGCGTTTTCCAAAACAGCTTCTGCGTAAGAAAGGAGTGCCGGGCTTAAATAAAGATAATTTAATTCTTCTGATTCGATATGAAGGCACAGCCAGCCATCCCAGTGACCTGCATGTGCATTAATTGAGCTAAGGAGGCTTGTCAGTGCATGTTCTGCATTATCCGTTACGACTTGCATATTCTTTTCCTTCAACCTCTTTGTCTTTGTTTTTAAAAAAGCTTTCAACCAGATCTCTTGGCTCAAACCCCACTTCAAAAAGAGTAGCCAGCTCCCCGTTAAGGGAGACTGGCCAAGGTAAGAGCAAGGGGTGGGATATGAGACTGTTTGTAAACTTGTGTGAAATTACACGGGACACAATAAAAACGTCGTTATTTGAACATAGATATACTTGTGTATCTTCATCATAAAGGATATCCAATACAGCACGTAATAATGTTTCGAACCAATCTTCAGGTAAGAAAGCGGCATCAATGGTCGAAAAGCGTAATACAGCACAGCGGTAAGCTGGAAGTTGTCCTTTCAGTGAACGGAGGCTGTTGTGTAGCTTTTTTTCCGGGTCTTTTTTTATAACAATCATTTTTATCACATCCTTTTTCTTTTTCATAATAGCAACGGATGTGCCAGTTTTTAATTTTGTTTTATATCAATGGGTTATGGTTTTTAGAGTTCTCGTTTGCAGGCTTTTTTCTTAAAATGAAACGTTTTATTTTGAGAAAGCGTTCGAATATGAGACAGTATTTATGCAGAAAATATAGGATCGCGCTTTGAATTAAGCCTGTAAGGAGGCGTTGAAATGAAAACAGTATTGATTGTCGAAGATGACCGTTCCCAGCGGCATTTTCTGCGCATGCTTTTGCAAAAAAAGGGGGGGTATAATGTTCTTGAAGCAGAGCATGGGCAAGAAGCGCTGGACCTTATAAAAGAAGACTGGAACGAGGATATTGTGGCGGTTATTCTTGATTTGGGGATGCCGCACATGGACGGGATGGAGGCGTTGAACCGGATTAAGAAGATGCGCTCTAATTTGCCTGTCATTATGCTGACCGCTACGCAGGCACTTGATAAAGCGGTTGAGGCCATGCGGTATGGTGCGACAGATTTTTTGAACAAGCCGGTGCAGGTTGAGCGTTTGCTGGTGTCTATTCGTAATGCTTTACGCATGAATGTGCTGACAAAAGAAGTGTCCCGTCTGTCCCGTCAGCAGGAAGGCAATACTGTTTTTTCCGATCTGGTAGGCTTTGATAAAGGGTTAAAGGAGTCTGTTTATATTGGTCGTAAGGCCTCTGCGTCAAATATTCCTGTGCTTGTAACCGGTGAGACCGGGGTTGGGAAAGAGCTGTTTGCGCGGGCTATTCACGGTGAGGGTGAGAGGGCCGGAAAAGCTTTTGTGGCGGTGAACTGTGGGGCCATACCGTCTCAGCTTGTGGAAAGCACGCTTTTTGGGCATGAAAAAGGGTCTTTTACAGGGGCTATCGAGAAAACCATTGGTAAGTTCAGGGAAGCAGAAGGCGGAACGATTTTTCTTGATGAAGTGGGGGAATTGCCCCTTGATACCCAGGTAAAACTTCTGCGGGTTCTTCAACAAAATGAAGTGGAGCCGGTTGGTGCGGGGCGGGCTGTGCCGGTAGATGTGCGTGTCATATCGGCCACAAACCGTGATTTGGGAGAAGATGTAAAAGAGGGACGTTTTCGTGAAGATTTGTATTTTCGTTTAAATGTCTTGCCTGTTCATTTGCCATCTTTATCACAGCGCATAGAAGATCTGCCGGCCCTTGTGTTGCATTTTGTGCGTAAATATGCGGCGCAGGAGAATAAATTTTTCGAATCATTAAAAGAAGAAGAACTGCAGGCTTTGAAAGCCAGGGAATGGTCCGGTAATATCAGGGAGCTTGAGAATGCTATTCACAGGGCTGTTGTACTGTCTGATCCTGATAATTTTGTATCTTTCTTATTGGATGGAAAGAAAAGCCGGGTACCTGCCGATATCTCGTCAGGTATTGATCTTTTTGCGGAAGAAGGGCATCTCAAAACGCTTGATGACATAGAGCAGGAAATCATGGCGTTTGCGGTTAATCATTTTAAGGGCAATATTACGAAAGCAGCAAAGTCTTTAGGGGTTGCAAAGTCAACTTTTTACAGGAAATATAAAAATTAGACTGGATTTTTACGATCTTCTTTACAATTGTAACTTACATTAGTATATTCTAATATACAATACATGATGTTGAGGAGGAAAAAGATGAATATCGACCGTATTATGTTTGCTTTTGCTGGCTCTATGGTTCTTTTAAGCTTGGGGCTGGGCTATTATGTGCATGAAGGTTTTTTCGTGCTTACGGCTTTTGTTGGGCTGAATATGCTTCAGGCGGCCTTTACGGGTTTTTGTCCTGCGGCCACTATTCTTAAAAAAATTGGTTTTAAACCGGGAAACGCTTTTTAGGGAGCTGTGAATTATATGGAAAAATTATCAACGGTCGCTGTTAAGCGTCCCAAAGTCTTTATGTCGTTGGCTGGGCTTATTAGCGTGCTTTTGCTTTTAGCCGTGGCTGTGCCGAGTCTGTTTCCTGACGCCGCGCCTTTTTTGCATGGGCTGCATATAGATACGGATCCTGAAAACATGCTCTCGGAAGAAGAGCCTGTACGCGTCTATCATAACGAGAAGAAAAAAGAGTTTTCCTTGAATGATATGATTGTCGTTGGGGTGGTGAACGAAAAAGACGAACATGGCGTATTTAATGTTCGTTCTTTAAGCAACATCTATGCTTTGACCGATTTTGCCAAAAATATCTCATGGGAAAATGATAAGGGACAGAGAGAAGGGGTTGTCTCTATTGATCTGATTGCGCCATCTCTTGTCGATAATATAGAACAGGACGGTCTGGGCACGGTGCGGTTTGAATGGCTTATGAAAGAGCCGCCAAAAACAGAAGATGAGGCGAAATCTATTGCAGAAAAAGCCGCTCGTTTGCCCTTTTTGAATAACACGCTGGTCTCAGGGGATAAAAAAGCGCTGGCTTTATACATTCCGATTACCTCTAAAAATATCAGTTACCGTGTGGCGTCTGAACTTCGCCGTAAAATTGCCGAATTTAATGGAAACGATACGTACCATATAACTGGTATGCCGATTGCTCAGGATACGTTTGGCGTAGAAATGTTTAAACAGATGGCAATTTCTGCGCCGCTGGCTATGTTATTGATTTTTCTTTTGATGTGGTGGTTTTTTAAGAAGGTAACGCTTGTTATATCGCCGATGGTCGTGGCACTGGTCTCTGTTATTTGCACGATGGGATTGCTTATTACAACAGGTCATACGGTTCACATTATGAGTTCTATGATTCCTGTGTTCATTATGCCGATTGCGGTGCTGGATTCTGTCCATATTCTGTCTGACTTTTTTGATCGTTATCCTATGTTTAAAGACAGGAAGAAGACGATTGATCACATCATGGAAGAGCTCTCAAAGCCTATGTTGTTTACCTCTTTAACGACTGCGGCCGGTTTTGGGTCTCTTGCTTTTACGCCTATTCCGCCGGTTCAGGTGTTTGGTATCTTTATCGCGATTGGTGTTGTGTTCGCCTGGTTTTTTACTGTTACGCTTATGCCGGCTTATATCATGCTGATGTCAGAGGAGTCTCTTTCTGGATTCGGGATGGATCACACAGATGAGGCCGCGGAGAATAAAGGTGTTCTGGCAAAAATACTGAACGCAACAGGGCGTATGACTTATACCTATGCGCGGCTTTTGATTCTGGGCACATTGGTGCTGGGTGCTGTTTCTCTCTACGGTATGAGCAAGATTGAAATTAACGACAATCCTGTGAAATGGTTTGAAAAATCTCATGATATAAGGATCGCTGATCAGGCTTTGAACAAGCGTTTTGCCGGAACATACATGGCTTATCTCGTTGTAAAACCAACGGCTGATCCGGCAGCTTCTCTCAAAGAAACACTAATGATGCGGTTGAAGGCATCTGATAATGCTTATGCGCAAGAGATTCTGGCTCAGTTGCAAGAGGGAACGCTGACGCCCGGTACGTTAAAAGACTATATTCTTGAGAAACAGGAAGAAGCCGAAACGGATGAAGTCTGGATGGCTTTGGATGATCTGATGGCTCTGGTTGATGCGGTCGAAGGGGAGGGCCAGACCTTCAAGCGGCCTGACATGCTGGGTTATGTTGAGAAACTGCAATCCTATCTTTTGGAGACAGGATTAGTCGGTAAAAGCAATGGGTTACCTGATATTGTTAAAACGATCCATCGTGAATTGTTTTTAGGGGAAGATGAGGCTTATCGCATCCCTGATACGCAAAATGCGATCGCACAGACATTGATGACGTATCAGAATTCTCACAGGCCGGAGGACCTTTGGCACTTTACAACGCCTTCTTATGACAAGACCGTTTTGTGGATTCAGTTGAAAAGTGGCGATAATAAGGATACCAGAAAGCTGATTGATGCCGTTGACGCGTTTTTTAAAGATAATGCGGCACCTGTAGAGGTTGAGCATAACTGGTTCGGTCTGACTTATATTAATGTCATATGGCAGGAGAAAATGGTAACCGGCATGCTGGAAGCGTTTGCGGGCAGCTTTGTTATCGTGCTGGTTATGATGATTTTCCTGTTCCGTTCTTTCTGGTGGGGGCTTCTGAGTATGATTCCTTTAACCGTTACGATTGCATTCATCTACGGTATTATAGGGCTGATTGGAAAAGACTATGATATGCCAGTAGCTGTGTTGTCATCGCTCAGTTTGGGGCTGGCTGTGGATTATGCTATTCACTTTTTGGCCAGAAGCCGTGAGATGGCAAAACAGTACGGCACATGGCAGGAAACACTTACCCACGTGTTCGGGGAACCGGCTCGTGCGATTGCCCGTAATGTGATTGTTATTGGTATTGGCTTTATGCCGCTGCTGGCTGCGCCGCTGGTGCCGTACCAGACCGTTGGTTTCTTTATTTCAGCTATCTTGCTTTTTGCAGGCATAGCGACTTTAATCATCCTGCCATCTTTAATGACAGTGATGGAAAAACTACTTTTTAGAACGTCCAAAAACTAATGAAAGGACAAAAACCATGAGAAAGCTGTTTTTATCTGCTCTGTTGAGTGTTTCGTTTATCGCGCCTGCATTTGCCGCGGATGTGAATGAGATTGTGAAAAAGGCTAATCACGTGTCCTATTACAAGGGACAGGACGGCAAAGCCCGTGTGGATATGGTGATTACGGATTCACAAGGGCGCGAACGGAACAAAAGTTTCGTTATTTTGCGCAAAGATATCGGCCCGGACGAGGAAGATGGGGCGCAAAAATTCTATGTATTCTTTAATCGTCCGGCGGATGTGAACAAGACCGCTTTTATGGTTTGGAAACATATCGGGGCTGATGATGATCGCTGGCTTTATCTGCCGGCCCTTGATCTGGTAAAGCGTATTGCGGCGACGGATGAGCGCACAAGCTTTGTTGGCTCTCATTTCTTTTATGAAGATGTGTCTGGCCGGAACCCGGAAGAAGACACGCACACGCTTTTGGAAGAAACGGATAATTACTACATCGTAAAAAGCGTGCCCAAAAAGCCTGAGCTGGTTGAATTTGGTTATTACAAGAACTTCATTCACAAAACATCATTCCTGCCTGTGAAATCAGAATTCTATGACAAAAAGGGTGAAAAATACCGCGAATATATGGCCGAAAAAGTGGAAGAGATCCAAGGTCATCAAACGATAACAAAAGCGCGTGTGAAGGATTTGCTGTCAGGTGGGGAGACCACCCTATCCTACAACATGGTGAAGTACGATGTAGGCTTGCCTGAAGATATCTTTACTGAACGCTATTTACGAAGCGCGCCGCGTGAGTATTTGCGCTAGTTGAGATAAGGGGACGTAAAAAATGAAACGATTTTTGACATTTTTTTGCGCGGCACTGGTTTGTTCTTCTGTGTCCTACGGAGAAGAGCCCGCTCTGCCGCTTGGTCTTGGCGGGCCTGTAGAAAGTAGTGAGCCGGCCTTGCCTATGGGATTGGACGAGACGCCGATGTCTCAAAGCGAAGAGAGATTGTTTGCAAATACGACAAAGGCTTCTCTGCCCTTTGATTTATCCGGTTTTATGGAGCTGCGCGCAGGGCACAGGAGTATGGCGACCGATCTTGAAAAAGATGTCTCAATAGGAGAAGCGCGCTTGCAGTTACAGGCCGAGAAGTATTGGGATTCCTTGAGTATACGTCTTACAACAGATTTCCTTTTTGACCCGGTTTATGATCGTCACGCGATTGATCTGGAAAAGGGAGAAGGCTTTGTGGATATTCGCGAAGCTTTTGTGAACTGGCGTGCTACGGATTTTATGGATCTGAAACTTGGACGGCAGATTCTGACTTGGGGGACAGGTGATCTGGCTTTCTTGAACGATCTTTTTCCAAAGGACTATAATTCCTTTTTTATTGGCCGGGATGAAGAGTACCTGAAAGCCCCGTCTGATGCGGTAAAGACAGGCCTGTTTTCTGAATGGGCCAATCTGGATGTGGTGTATTTGCCCAATTTTGATGCCAATCGTTATGCGGATGGCGGGCGTGTGTCTGTTTATAGTCCTCTCGCTGGCGGGCTTGTTGGCTCATCCAATCCCATGGATGTTGATCGCCGCGGCAAATGGTTTGATGAAGATGAATGGGCAGCGCGCCTCTACCGCAATTTCGGTGCTTACGAGACCGCTTTATATGGTTATTACGGTTACTGGAAGAATCCTCAAGGACTGGAACCTGCTGAGAACAGGGCGTTTTTTCCGCCTCTTGCCGTTTATGGCGCGAGTGTTCGGGGACCGGTCTATAAAGGGATAGGAAATCTCGAAACGGCCTATTACGACAGTCGCAGTGACAGGGACGGGGACAACCCTCTTATCCCGAACGATCAGTTTCGTTTTCTGGCAGGCTATGAACAGGAAATAGCAAAAGAGTTTATAGCCGGTGTTCAATATAATCTGGAACATATGATGGATTATGACGATCTGACGCGTACGGCTATGCCGGGGCCAAGGCCGGAAGAGGACAGACATATTGTGACATTCCGCTTGACAAAGCAGCTTTTGAACCAGAATTTAACCCTTTCATTGTTTAATTTTTATTGTGTAACCGAGCGTGATGGTTACACACGGCCAAAGATAAATTATAAGCTGGATGATAACTGGACATTCGAAGCCGGAGGGAACATATTCTACGGAGAAAGCAGAGATACCTTCTTTGGTCAGCTGGAGGATAACACAAACGCATATGTTAGTATTCGATACTCTTTTTAAGAGAAAAAAAGGTAGCACAAAAAAAATGGAGAACATTGATTCTAAGACGTTGAAAATGCTTCTTAAACAAGAAGAGATTCTCCTCGTTGATGTTCGTGAAGAACATGAGTATGCAAAAGCTTATATTGAAGGAACGATACTTATTCCGTTATCATCTTTTCATGCATCGAAAGTTCCACCTTCGGTAGGAAAGAAAATTGTATTTTATTGCCGTTCAGGTATCCGAAGTCAGACTGCGTGCCGCGTATATTTAGAGAGTAATACTGGAGAGACGGTTTACAATCTGGTGGGAGGCATCAATGATTGGATTAAAGAAGGATACGATTATCTCAGTCTGGAATAATGTTGTTGTTCTGGTTTTAATTCTTTTGTTTGTTTTCTTGTCTTTTGATCTTTCTTATGCTCAGGCCTTGCATGATGCGGAATCCTGTGACTTAAAGAAAAGCAAGGAGGCCGTGAATGTCTATACAGGTCTTATCGACCATACCCTTGAGAATGTTTTGAAAGAGATACCACCTCATGCCGCGTTAAGCGTTTGTTCCAGACAGGCGCCGCGATTTGCCGAGATATTGTCCAAAAGCCGGGCTATAATTATAAAGCGGATTGGCTTAAAGAGAAAAAATCCTGATATGATGCCTGATAGTTGGGAAGAAACGGTTCTCAAACAATTCGAAGCGCAAAAAGAGCAGCACAAGCCAGACGCCATACTGGAATATCATGAGAATAGCGAAGATTTTTTTCGATATGCCAGAGGTATCTATATGAAAAAAGCTTGTATTTCCTGTCATGGGGGAAATCTGGACCCCGCTGTTGAAAAGCAAATAGGGGCATATTACTTTCAAGAGGATCCGGCAGAGTTTTCCGAAGGTGATTTCATGGGGATTATATCCGTTAAGATACCGCATGAAGAACATAGAAATTAATACTGTGTTTAAGCTACCCAGCTATGTCCTTCTTGTCCGTGGTAGAAGCCATTTGAAAAGGGCGCGTCAAAGCCTGTTCCTTTCAAGTCATTGATGGCGGTTTCAGCTTCTGTTTTTCTGTCCAGAACATCACGGAAGATTTTGGCGACATGCACCATATCACTGGTTTGTGGAGATAGACGAAAACGGGATACGCCAAAGTTTTGCATTTCTGCCAGTTCCTGAGAAAGGTTCAGGCAGGTGTGCGACATGGTTTGAATACCGTTGACGGTGAGGAACGCTTCCTTGTTCAGGGTTTCCAGATCCATACCGTCAGGGTGTTTTTTGCACACAAACTGGCAGTTATCTTTGGTCAGTCCTTCGGCACGGGCATGATAGCAGCGGGCTGACAGTGCCAGTGGGGTACGCCCATAGACCTGAGTTTCAATCTCTATTTTTTCTTCTTTTGCTCTTTTTACTATGGCCTTAATAGAGGCAGAGGAAAGCTCATACGGGAGACATATGCTTTTGGCTCCTTTTAAGGCCATGTAGGAAAGGGTGTCCTCATTGTAGACATTCAGGAAAGGCCCGATTGTATGCGGCTGGCCTCTTAAGTGAAAGAGGGCTGACATATCGTTGGCTTCGATGGTCAGGTCTTTTTGCTGCGCAAGATCACGAACAGACTGTGCTTCGCGCTTGTTCATGACCATAGAAAGCGTCGAAAAAATAACGTCTTTCCCGCCTTTATTTAAACGCTCTACGACGTCTGGCAGATGTGCATCAAAAAACGGGGCCCGTTTTGAGCAGACGACTTCACCGAGATAAACAATATCGACAGGAGCCTCATCCGCGATTCTGAAATAGAAATCTCGCCAGTACGTTGGTTCCCAGTTAAAAAGAAGAGGGCCGAGTGTGAGTTTGCTTATAGCTTTTACCGCCATTTTTTCTTGTAGGCTCCCTGTGTTTCAGTTTGTCCTTCTGAAAGTGCTAAAAGCGCGCTTAAGTCGAGTGCACCGCCGGATTCCAGTGTGTCAACAGCCTGACGGAATGTGCTTACAACGCGCTGAACGTAGGCCTTGCTTCTTTGCCGGCCTTCTATTTTTAACGCAACAACGCCAGCCTCTTTTAGCTCAGGCAGCATGGTGGCGGCATTAAGGCTTGTCGGTTCTTCAAATATATAGCTTGTTTTGTTATTTACGTTAAAGCGTCCTTTGCATAGGGTCGGGTAGCCTGCATTTTCACCTTTTTTAAAACGATTGATCAGGAAAGTACCAAGAGAAGAGGTCAGATTGCCTTTTTCATCTTCGTCATAGCGCACATGACTGGCGGGTGAGCAAACACCGTTCATGTTAGGGGATTTTCCTGTGACATAAGAAGAAAGAGCGCAGCGTCCCTCTGCCATGACACACAGACCGCCAAAGACAAAGACTTCTGTTTCGCAGTTAATGTTTTTATTAAGGGTGGCTATTTCCGGTATGGTTAGCACACGTGGCAGAACAACGCGTTTGACGCCAAATTCTTCGCAATAAAATGATATGGCATCAGGATTTGAGGCAGAGGCCTGAACAGACAGGTGCAGGCGTAGATCTGGGTGTTTTCGTGCAACATAATGCGCTAGTCCAATGTCGGCGACAATGACGGCATCGGCTTTTAAACGGGCGGTGTCATCAACGGCCTGATGCCAAAGCGCCATGTTTCCAGCTTCTGGATAGGTGTTTATCGCAACATAGACGTGCTTTTTTCTCGTATGTGCATAGTCCAGCCCTTCTTCAAGCTCTTTTAAGTTAAAGTTCAGGCCGGGGAAATTTCTGGCATTGGTCTCATTGCGAAAGCCGACGTAAACGGTATCTGCGCCAGCCTCTATGGCTGTTTTCAGGGCGGTGGGGGTGCCGGCCGGGCAGACGAGTTCCATTTTGCTCATTTTGAGAAGGCCTTTTTCATGTGCGCAAGTCCTTTTTCTGCAAAGGCCAAAGGCATAGCAAGTGGCCCCAGCGCGCGCGAGATTTCTTCTATAAGGTTGATATCTATATCATCAATAGCATTGCGCAGGGCCAGCACAGCTTCTGTATCGCCTTCAATCATAAGGTCGCGAGAGAAAAATAGGGCGTCTCCATCCAGTTTTCCATCAATCAGATCTTTTAATTTCAAAAAAGTGCCTGAAATTGAGGCATCATACGCGACCTCATCTTTTGAGCGGTAGGGCAAGAGTCTCGGATAAGCGGAATCCGGTGCCAGCAGAAGCACAAAAGGCATGTCTGTAGGATCAACCAGAAAGCGTTTTCTTTGAAAGTCTCCCAGCCGTTCAAAAATTTGAGGATGGCGCTCTGTTATCGTCGAGAGAACAAAGGACAGGACCGGTTTTAATAAAATTTCAGGACCTGCCGGGATCACGTCATGTACAAAAGAGGATAGCTTTTTCATACTGATATGTTTATCTGTTGTAAGAGCGTAAAGTCAATAAATTGCCCCTGATAAGGAGAATAAAATGGTCCGTGAAAAAGTCCGCGAAAAAGAGAGCTTCTCATCTTTGCAGGATTATATGGCTGTATTAGAGGAAAAAGGCGAACTGGTCCGTGTATCCGAAGCTGTGTCAACGGTCTATGAAATGACAGAGATTCATAACCGTGTATTACGGGCGGGTGGCCCTGCCATTTTATTTGAAAAACCTGTTCAGCCGGATGGCTCTGTCAGTGATATACCTGTACTGGTTAATCTTTTTGGGACAATTGATCGCGTGGCCTCCGGTCTTGGAACCAGACGGGCCGGTTTAAAAGAAATTGGCCGGTTTTTAGGGGCGATGAAACAGCCTGAACCACCCAAAGGGTTTATGGATGCGTTTAGCAAGTTGCCGATTCTAAAAACAGCTATGAGTATGTCTCCCGAGATCGTACGAAAAGCAGCCGTTCAGGATGTGATCTTTAAAGGAAAGGATGTTGATCTTTCCAGATTGCCAATTCAGACATGCTGGCCGGGAGAGCCAGCACCGCTTATCACATGGCCCCTTGTGATTACACGCCGCCCGGATTCGGAAGAGGCAAAAGCCTATAATATGGGTGTTTACCGCATGCAGGTGTTGGGTAAAGATAAGACAATCATGCGCTGGATGGAACATCGCGGCGGGGCGCAGCATCACAGGCTCTGGCAGGAAGAGGGTAAAGACATGCCGTGTGCTGTCGCGATCGGGGCCGATCCTTCTACAATTCTTTCGGGCGTGACGCCTATACCGGATGATATGTCTGAATATTATTTTGCCGGACTCTTAAGAAAGGAAAAGCTCCAGTTGGTGCCGGCCAAAACGCAGCCTCTACTGGTGCCTGCCAATGCGGAAATAATTCTCGAAGGTACGATTTCAAAAGATGAGATGGAAGAAGAGGGACCGTATGGCGATCATACGGGCTACTATAATGCTGTAGAAAGCTTCCCAACGTTCAAGCTGACAGCCATTACGATGCGCAGCAAACCGGTGTATCTCTCGACTTTTACAGGGCGTCCGCCGGATGAGCCTTCTGTTTTATCCGAGGCTTTAAACGATGTTTTTCTGCCGTTACTTCAGCAGCAATTCCCTGAAATCGTGGATTGCTATCTACCGCCAGAGGCCTGTTCCTATAGAATCGCAGTGGTCTCAATGAAAAAACGGTATCCGGGACATGCCAAACGAATCATGATGGGGCTATGGTCTCATCTCTATCAGTTTAGCTACACAAAAATGGTGATTGTGGTAGATGAGGATATTAATGCGCGGGACTGGAAAGATGTCATGTGGGCGGTTTCCACGCGCATGGATCCGGCCCGGGATTTAACGGTGATTGACCGCACCCCCATGGACTACCTCGATTTTGCCTCTCCCATCAGTGGACTCGGCGGAAAGTTGGGGATAGATGCCACTAATAAAATAGGCAATGAAACGACGCGCGAATGGGGCAAAAAACTCGAAATGTCGCCGGAAGTGGTGCGTCAGGTGAATGAAAAGTGGAAGAAATTGGGGTTAATGTAGTGAAAAAAATTATCGTTGGTATCAGTGGGGCCTCTGGTGCCATATATGGTAAGAGGATACTTGAGCTGCTTCGAGAGGTGAGGGAGGTAGAAACTCATCTGGTTTTATCGCATGCAGCCTCAAAAACGATTGCGCATGAGCTGGCCTTGTGCCCGGAAGATTTATATGCGCTGGCCGATATACATTATGATGAGAATGATATCGGGGCGACCATTGCCAGTGGTTCTTTTAAGACGGAAGGTATGATTGTTGCACCTTGTTCGGTTAAAACACTGTCTGCCATTGCGCATAGTCTTTCGGATACTCTTTTAATTCGGGCGGCGGATGTAACGTTAAAAGAACGGCGGCCGCTTATCTTGATGGTACGGGAAACGCCGCTTCATTTAGGTCATATAAAAGCCATGCAGGCTGTGACTGAAATGGGTGCCATTGTTGCGCCGCCTGTGCCGGCGTTTTACACGGGACCGAAAACGATTGAAGATATTGTAACACAGAGCTGCGCCCGTGTGCTTGATCAGCTCGGCGTATGTCCAGAGAATATCATGTCCCGTTGGCACGGGGGTGAGGGTTAGAGGTCTGTGTTGGCCTGCTTTTCATTGGCCGGGTAAATTTCCACTTTGCAGAACAGGCCGTGTTCTATCAGCGTATGGCAACGATCATAGCCGCGGCTTACCTCCTCATTATATAATCCTACGCGCAATGTGTGTTTTCCGCTTTTGGGGGAGGCTTTACTCTGTGCCGGTGCAACAAATAGCTGTGCATCATGTAGAGACTCTTTGTAGGTCTTTTGCAGCCGGTACCAGACAAGAGACATAAGAAGCTGTGACTTGTATTCGCCGAGATTTAAAACAACCTGATGCGCCGATGGATCAAAGGCTGCGTCAGTGTTTCTTTCTTTAAACTCAGTCAGATCAGTTTTTACGATACTTGGAATGTCGATTCTATCGCTCTCAACATACAAGTCATTCCCATAAAATACGGCACCATCATACAGGATCTCGATTTGTTGCGGGTCTGGGCGCATAAAGTGGCCTTCTTCGGCATTCCTTTCATCGATCATAAGCAGATAACGACCGGGTGGAATGCGTGAAAAGTAATAAAAGCCGCCCGGATCGGTGATGGCACTTTGTTCAATTCGTCCTTTTGCGTTATAGAGGTGAAGTGTAATGTTTTTTAAGACTCTTTCTTTTTGTTCCCCACTCGCTGTAGCGTAAACGGTGCCGTCTAATTCTCCAGCCATGTGAACGGGAAAGGACACTTCCGCAATATAACCCTTGCGGGGCAGGACGGAAATACCTTCAAAAGTGGAAACCCATGCCGGATCCCTCAGAGAATCGTTGTCCAGAACAATGTCTGTTTTTTTCATTTCCCTCATGCGGGTAAAAAGAGCGATACCATTTTTATCCGTTCTTTCACGACCGCCATTTTGGGGCGCACGGACCAGAACGTCTTCGAGGGGCTCGTCATCACCATTGAACTCTCCGTTGCCGTCTTTGTCGAGGAAGACAAAAGCACTGAGACCGCCGTTATTTGTTAAACCACGGTCATAAAACCGTATGTCGCCACTTTGTGGTTCTTTAAGCAGAGAGAAACGCGTTCTAAGCCCTGCAAAAAAATCCTGCTCTGAATTATAGCTAATGCTGGGGGATATGCGGGCAAAGCCTGCTTGCCAGTCAAGCTTGGCCGTTAATTCACTAAATTTAGTCGGATTGACCTGATGTTCCAGATCAACATCAATATCAATGTCTTTTGTGATTTCGCGTTTATATGTCGCTTTCAAACGTTTTAACATATATTCGGGCATCATGTCATATTGAGAGTATAAGCGTAAAAAGTTGTTTTTGTAATTGCCTGAAAGGGTTGTCATGCCCGTTAGCGTTTCGTTTTCATTGCTGCTGTTGTTTGTTGCGTAAGTGAGCTGATTGCTCGTGTTGAGGTATTTCCAGCCTGTACTTATGCCGGATGTCGTTGAAAAATTAGTGTCACCATCTGTGTTTCCACTATAATCCACGGAGAAATTATAATGTGGCTTATTGCCTATATTGAACGGGGCGGGAATGGGGCCGTTTGCGCGGAAAGTATTGCTGTAAATACCGACATCATTTGTGCCGCTTGTGTGTAATGTGTCAAAGTTGGGCGAGGTCCAGCTTGCTTTGTTTATTATGTTGTGTTTGTCAAATTTCCGTCTGGCTGTGAGTTCTGCTTTAAATTCCGCCTCATCATCAATGGCGGTGTTTGCATTAATGAGAAACTGGTTGAATGTTGTTGAAAGGCCGACATGGGCTATGTAATCGCGTGTGCCGTCATCCTGCCCGGTTTCAAATCCTGCCGATACAGCCCCATTGGGTAGAGGGTGTTCGTATAAGGCTGACATATTCAGTGTGCCAAGGTCTTTGTCTTTGTACATGCCTGTCTCTTTTGTATAGGCATTTTTCCCTTCAAGACTAAGAGACACATCATAAACACCGCCCGATTGTGAAAGACGTTTGTTATCAACCGGTACAAAGATCTCTTTTTCCCGAACCTCCCCCTGTGGCCCATAAAAAATGAGTCTAAAATTGTTTTCAGCCGTAAACAGGTCGATATCGTCAAAGCTGTAAAATCCGTCGTCTTCAAGGGTTTTAAACTCAACAAACTGATTGTTTCTGTATAGTTCAACGTCCCATCCCGTAAAACCAGTGCCTGTAATACTGGTCGTCGGTTGTGTCAAGCTGCGCAGAGGGTCTGTGTTTGTAAGGCGTATTCCGAGTTCCTGCCCACTGCTTCCGCCGATGTTTTGCTGTGTCGCAAGAATATCTCCTAACTCAAACCGCCTGGCTTTTATAGGGCCTAGCAGGTCTGCAGTATTGGATTCCTGCTTATAATTTGCTCTGATATTTCTAAGACGATCCGTGTCGTCAAGGAGCGTTTGTGTCGTAAGCGTTCCTTTTGCAAAATCGCCTGATGTCTGGATATTGGCCGTGTTGTATTTTGTCCCTTTTTTGTCGTCCCTTTTCTTTCTGTATGTTGTGTTTGTGGCTATATCGACAACCGGAATAGAGGCGATTTGATATTCTTTGTCGCCTCTGGGCAGTGTGGAGGGTTGTGGGGATGTGCCAGCGGTTTTCTTTCTTTTGCGCGCATAGTGTTCCTGAACAGGAAAGGGCGGGGTTGTTTTGATAATGAGTTCCTGACTATCGGTTCTTAGATCCATGTCCAGATTAAGCCATTTTTCCAGCTCTTCGGCCGGAATTAAAAAATCGTTATTGTTTTCCTGTATGACAATGTTGTCGGAGACTTCAAATTCTCCGTTATCGGTTGTGCACTGTTTGTTTTTTATGTCAAGTTCAAATGTTTTGTTTTCACGAATATACCAGCCGGATGCTGTTTTGTTTTCCATGTCAATATGGATGGGAACCTGCATGGTTTCTGCAAAGTCTTTTAAAGATAGAAGAAGTTTTTGTTGTTTAACATGACCTGACACAATGCCCTGAACTTTAAAACGTCTCGGGTAAGAATCTTGTAAAAGTAAAGGCTGAAAGAATAATTCTTCTCCATCCGGCAATATATTTGCCGTAATCTTTCTATTTTGCTGCGTTATCAAAAATTGATCTGCTGCATTGTTTCCTTTTTTTATGCGTTGCACAAAATCTCGGGCTAAAGAGAGCCTTTTTTCATGGGGAATAACACTTTCTGCATAGGTGTCAGAAGGTGTCCACACAAAAAAAAGGGTGAGAAATAAATGAAAATTTATGCCCGTAATTTTGTTTATTTTAGAATAAAAAGTCATTTAAATCAGATGGTTATTTTGTGTTCGGGTAGGCGTTCTGTGTAGTAAAACATATTCATATTATAAAGACAATTTTATTATTATAAAAAATAGATAAAGTGCAGCATTCTTTTGATAAAAATTCGCTTTATTTTTTTTTGCTTACGCATTATTAATGAATTTATCACATTTGTATGATATTTTGAACAATACGGTAATCGCTAGAAGAAAAAATTTAGAATAGCTATTTCCGTTTTGACTATGGGAACTGAAAGGGAAGAAGAGGAGAATCCTTATGAAATTTAACGCTCTAAGAACTATGGCTTTAACAAGTGCCGTTGCTCTTGGCTTTGCATTTGTTCAGCCTGTTTTTGCGCAGGTGGAAACGGTGGATGCCAAGTTGACGACGACAAGTGCGATCTCATCAGCTGATGTGTCCGATATGGATTTCGGTACGTGGTTGGCTGTTTTTGTGGCGGGTGATGCGCCAACAATTACTCTAACTGATGATGGCAGTGTTGCGGCAACACAGACTGGTACCGTAGCCAACGGTTCTCAGATTGTTCAGATTACGGCACCTGCAACGGAAGGTGTGCTGACTGTTCAGATTCCTGCTCCTGGAACGCTTACGATGACTCGTTCCAATTCGTCAGACTTTGCCGATGCTAACCTTACACTGTCTACGACGACCTACAGAACAGCCTCACAGGCTGGTACGATTGACGGTGACACTGATACTGGAACTATTACTGTTTTGGCCGGTGCGACTGATGAAACGGTGACCTTTGGTGGGGATATTGATATCGGCGGTGCTGGTGCATCTCCTGCGGATGCCAGCCACACGGCCTCATTCGATATTACGTTTTCTTATTAAGAAAGTTTTTTTAAAAGATTTTAGAAAAAAGGCACCACATGGAGTGGTGCCTTTTTTATTTTGTTTTTTTATGGTGCCTCTATTGAAGAGGAACCGTTTTTTCTGCATAGAGGAAATTGTTTTTCGGATCGTGGTTCCGAAACTCAATGTGTAAAGAGCCGCTGTGGATGTCTTTGATAAGGGGAACCTCAATGTATCTTTTGTCTATTTCAGGGAAGAGGTGTGCATTACTGATTTCCCCTACGCGTTCTTTCTTTCCATCTGCTCCCATGTGATAAACGAAAAGATGACCCATAATGGCATAGGGGCCTCCTGTTCTTTTAATCGGGACGGTTAGTGTTAAAAGACCGTTATTATCGTTTCTTTTTAAGCTGACAGACTCAATCTCGGCTTTCATGTCTGGTTTTCCGGACCGTAAGATGACAGGGATTGTGTACCCGACATTAATCTTTACGACTGTTTTCTTTTCTTTGAGATCTTCTCCTGCGGCTTGTGGTGTCTGGACTTCTGCAAAACGAAGATGCGAATGATAGTCGCCAGGTGGAATGGCTTCATTTGGCCGGCGCAGGACAAGTTTAACTTTCTGTTTCGCATGCGGGGCCAATGTAACGCGTTTTGGCGTGAAAAAAATGTATTTGGATGGGTCGAAGTCCGTTATGGATGTCTTTGAAGGTTTATAGACACTCCCTTTTTCCTGCATGCGGAAAAAAGCCCAGCTCATTTCGTATGTTTTTGTTTTTCCGCTGGTATTTACAAGCGTGACTTCTGCAAAGCGGCTACCTTCCTCAAAAATTATACGTGTGGGGAGTAAGGTGATATTGGCGTAAGCTTTTGAGGGCAGAAAAGTGCTAATCGCAATAACTGCTATAATAAAAGCTAAAAAAATAGGTTGTTTATATTGTTTATACATTGTTTTTTGAGGATCCTTTCCTAGAAATTCACTTGAATATCAATTTTTCCGTTAAGCGTTTGGTCTGCATATGGATTGCCGTTGCCGCTTGACTGGGCTGTTGCGCCAATTCTGATGCGGGCCACGCCTGTACCATCTGTTGTTGCCGGGTGTACTTCCTGAAAATCTATAATTTGAAAATTTTCGCCGCTGCCGGCCAAGGGCTGGTGCTGGGTTACAGTTACACTGGTGATGGCTGTGCTGACTGGTAAGCCGTCAATATCATATATACCTTGTTGAGGGGGGAGTATTTCCAAGAAACCTGCAGGCGAGAAACTGTAAGTACCGCCAGGGTTTATGGTGATTGTGTGCTGGGCGTCATTGTTTTTGACAACAAAGGAACCGAAACTTATTTCTTGTATCACGGTAACGCCTGCTGTTGCTGGTGTTGTTGCAGTAAATGCGAAACAGAGGAACATAATCCAGATTGGAGCTTTCATGTCAATATGTCCTTTATAAATTATGCGCAAATCGTTGAACGAGGATAGTTAAAAGCAAACAAAGTCGCAAGAATTGTTTTCCTCCCTTTCAAATTGCATGTAAAATGTGATTCGCATGCGTGTAAGTGCAGGGCTGCAACGGATCCAATATATGCCGTCCTTATTTATACGTGCGCACTTGTCTGGCTCTTTGTTCTATAAGAGCTGCATTTTCCTGTTGGGCGGTTCTTTCCCGCTCTAAGTCCACACGATCCCTTTCTTGTCTGAGAGCGGATGCCATTAGGTTGTATGAAAAAGAGGCTCTTTTTATATCTATGCTGTCTCCTTATTTTGGGGACTGTAACGGGTTGTGGAAACTTCCCGGGGATATCCTCTGACACCGAAGGTTCATCTTCTTCAGACAGAAAAAACGAAAAACAGGCTGATGATTTACCACCAATACAGGAAGGTGGTTCCATTCAGGCACCTGTTGCAATTCCCCCATCCTTTGATCTGCCGACGCCTGGAGTAAAACAGGATGCCCAGTCGCGGTCTTCAAAAGGTGCACTTTCGCACCTCCAGCCGATGAAAAGTGTTAATGTGGAAACGCTTTTCTCCGAGAAGATCAAGGATACCGGGAAGCGCATGGATCGTGTAGAGACGGCTGTCCTCCAACTGTATAAGGAATTTGAAAGCCTTAAGCCTTCGATTATAAGGCTTGTGGCGGTTGAATCCGATATTCAGGAACTGGTGGAACAGCTTGATGTCTTGCTACAGGAAGAGTCCAGTTCTTATACAGAGCCTATCCCTATACAATCAAGAGCACCGCCGCCAGTGGTGCAGAATGATCAGGAATCTCTCAAAACTGCGTCAGAATCTCTTTCTGTCAGCAGTGTTTCTGCTTCTGTATCTTCTGCGGCTGCGCCAGAACGGGAGCCCGTTACAACGGTTCAGCCCTCTGCTGCCTATGGTAGTGTTGGTTCTATTGTTGTAAAGGATCTACGGACTGGCGTTCATGCGGATAAAATCCGGCTGGTTCTTGATCTGACAGGGAAGGCGGCATATGAGCTGGATCTTGATAATGAGGAGCATCTGCTGGTGCTTGAGCTGCCGAATACGGTTTGGCAGGCACTTAAACAGCAAAACTTTGGGAAGAATTCCCTGCTTTCCTCTTATACTGTACAGGCTCAGGAAAATGGGCGAAATACGCAGCTTATTTTCTCACTGAAGAAACCAACACGCATTCTTCAGCAGAAAATGCTGCAACCGAGTTCCTCAAATCCAAACTACAGGATCTTCTTTGATCTTGAATTGTGAGGATAGTTAGTTGTTATTTGGTTTTTAATCTCTTTTGGACCTAATTGTTTGCTCTCGGGGGCACTTGTTGTTACGAATGCATGCGAGTTAATTCAGAAAAGCTACGAGAGTACAGTCTTTTGGATTGCTGTATAATAGGGAAACAAATCTTGATATTGAGTGGCTAATAAGTCATTATGATACAAGGAGTTAAGGTAATGTCTGAACATAAGCAAACATATTCACCAGCGGCTATTGCTAATAATATTCTATGGCAGGCGAGTGAGGACGGTGTAAAGGTTACACCAATGAAGCTTCTCAAATTGGTGTACTTTGTTTATGGGTGGTCGCTGGCTCTTTTTGATAGAAAAATTTTCGATGAAAAGATACAGGCATGGCAATATGGCCCTGTGATTCCTTCTTTGTATTATGAGTTCCAGAGGTTTGGTAAAAATCCAATAGAGGGGTTTGCCAGTCAGGCTTTATTAAATCCTGATACCGGGGATTTTGATAAAATCACTTATCCGATGATTGATCAGGAAGATCAAGAGCTTCATGCCGTTATAGCCGAAATCTGGAAATGTTATAAGAGTAAATCTGCAATGGCACTGAGCGATATAACGCATAATCACGATAGTGCGTGGGATAAAGCCTATAAACGCGGAATAAGGTCTGAGCTGGATGATGCGGATATAAGGGAACGTAGCTTAGAGGGCATAAAAAAGCATTATGCCGAGTGAGATAGACGAAATAAGAAAACGGGTCTTATCAAGAGGTGCCGAAAAGGCACCTAGTCAGGATCAGGCTGAGAAGGCTACCAGAAGGCAGGCAGAGGAGCTGCATCAAACTGAAATAGAGCGGCTGGAACGTAAAGCTGAGGTTCTCAGGCAAGAAAATGAAAAGCAAAACATTGCCCTGAGACGTAAGCTCTTTATCTGGGTTATGGTTGTTGTGAGTGTCTGGCTGTCTGTTATTGCTTGTTTTATGCTAAAACTACTTTTTGTCGGCATCGAATCCAAGGGGGACTATTCGGTAATGGATCCCAATATAGTGATTACATTACTTGCTACGACAACTGTGAACATTATCGGTTTACCTCTTGTGATAACGCAATCCTTGTTTAAAAAGGAAAATCTTTCAAAAGATGAAAAAGTTCAAAATGGAGTGCTTTAGGCACTCACATTCTTGGCGGCTATTTTCCGTTCATGGGGGCGCAGATATGTCTTTCTTAAGCGTAAAGATTTTGGTGTCACTTCAAGAAGTTCGTCCTCGTTGATGTAGGACATCATCTCTTCCAGACTTTTTCTTTCAGGTGGTACGAGGATGACGGCTTCGTCTGATCCTGAGGCTCTCATATTTGTAAGTTTTTTGCCTTTCAGGACGTTAACGTCAAGATCGTTTTCACGGGAATGTTCACCGATGATCATGCCTTCATAGACTTCTGTCTGCGGGCCAAGGAACATTTTTCCGCGGTCCTGAAGGTTGAAGAGCGCATAAGCAACGGTTGTGCCTTGTCCGTTAGAGATCAGAACACCTTTTGCACGTTGCGGAATATCTCCTTTGTATGGGGCGTAGGCATGGAATACGCGGTTGAAAATACCTGTGCCGCGTGTGTCGGTCAGGAACTGGCTCTGATAGCCGATCAGACCGCGGGACGGGGCAAGGAAGGTGATACGCGTCTTACCAGAACCGGAGCTGCGCATGTCTGTCATTTCCGCTTTTCTGCGGTTCATTTTGTCAACAACCGTTGAGCTGTATTCTTCATCTACATCAATAGTGACTTCTTCGATAGGCTCAAGACGCTGTCCGTTTTCTTCTTTGTACAGAACACGCGGACGGGATACGGTCAGCTCGAATCCTTCGCGGCGCATGGTTTCAATCAGAACGCCGAGTTGCAGTTCGCCGCGGCCGCCTATTTTGAATGTTTCCTTGTTTTCGCTTTCCTCAAACGTAATGGCAACATTGACTTCGGCTTCAGCCAGAAGGCGGTCGCGTATCATGGTAGAGGTGACTTTTGTTCCTTCCCGGCCTGCAAAAGGAGAATCGTTCACTGAAATCATCACAGCCATGGTTGGTGGATCAATAGGGGTGGATTTTACAGCTTCTTTTAGGGATGGGGCACCGATTGTGTCTGCCACAGAGGCTTTGTTCAGGCCTGCGATACAGATAATGTCACCGACATTGACTTCTTTAACAGGCACACGTTCTGTCCCATCAAATGTAAGGAGTTTTGTCAGGCGTCCGTTTTCAACGAGTTCGCCATTCAGGTTAATGGCTTTAACGCTTTCATTGATTTTGGCAGAGCCCTGAATAACACGCCCTGTCAGGCAGCGTCCGAGGAACGGGTCTGAGTCAAGCAATGTCGCCAGCATGGCAAAAGGTGCATTTTTATCGCCTTTGGGCGCAGGAACATGATCCAGTACAAGATCAAGAAGCGGAGAAAGGTCTTTGCGTTCATCGTCCAGTTCCCGCGTACACCAGCCGTTACGGCCTGAGGCGTAGAGGATCGGGAAGTCGAGTTGCTCATCATTGGCATCAAGAGAGACAAATAAATCAAAAACTTCATCAACGACTTCTTCCGCACGGCTATCCGGGCGGTCAATCTTGTTAATGATAACGATAGGGCGCAAGCCTTGGGCCAGAGCTTTGCCGAGAACGAATTTTGTTTGTGGCATGGGGCCTTCTGCGGCGTCTGTCAGGAGGATGACACCATCTGCCATATGCAGGACACGTTCAACCTCACCGCCAAAATCGGCGTGTCCGGGGGTGTCTATAATGTTAATGCGTGTGACATTGCCGCCGCGTTCCCAGTGGATAGAGGTGGGCTTGGCTAAAATGGTGATCCCGCGTTCTTTTTCAAGGTCATTGGAATCCATAACCCGTTCATCAACGGCCTGATTGTCCCGGAACATGCCGCTTTGCTTCATCAATGAGTCAATCAAGGTTGTTTTACCATGATCAACGTGTGCGATAATTGCGATATTTCTAAGATGTTCTGTCATCAAATTGGCCCTGTCTGTTTATATGTCTGCCACCACCCGGCGCATACTCCATATAGGAGTGGAAGGAAAAATGGAAGTTAATTATTTTTCTTCGTTTGAAAATAAATAAAAAAATCCCTGTTAAAAGGAGGGGCGCGTGCGCTATAACTCGTGAAATTTTTTATAGGAGGGGGCAAACAACGATGATTTCGACTGTTTCAATCGCAACTAAACTGGCTGGTATGGATCTGGACTCCTGTTTGTATAATGCATCGGGGCCTATCTGTACTACGGAAGATGAACTGCATCTTCTTGGACAAAGTGCGGCGGGAGCCATTCTGAGCAAAAGCGCAACCCTTGAAAAGCGTCAAGGGAACGAAAAACCCCGTTATGTAGAAACACAAACACCGTGGGGCAGCATTAACAGCATGGGGCTGCCCAATGAGGGATATAAATACTACGGTTCGTTTTCTAAAAAAGCGGCGCAATATGGCAAGCCTTATATCATGTCGGTGTCTGGTTTAAGCCATAAAGACAATGTGCATATCATCAAGGCTTTGTCTGAATACGAACATGTGGCAGCGATTGAACTGAATCTGTCTTGTCCGAATGTGCCGGGGAAGCCGCAAACTGGCTATGATTTTGAAGAAAGCCGCGCCTTGCTTGATAGGGTGTTTGGAGAGGTAGAACTAAAGCAACCGCTTGGTGTGAAGCTGCCGCCTTATTTTGACTTGCCGCATTTTGATATGATGGCAGATGTTTTAAATGATTTTCCGCTCGCCTTCGTGACGTGTATTAACAGCATCGGGAATGGTCTTGTTATCGATACGGATAATGAGTCTGTTGTTATCAAGCCAAAATCCGGCTTTGGTGGCATAGGGGGTGATTTCATTAAACCGACAGCACTGGCCAATGTGCGTAAATTTTATACGCTTTTGAAAGACGATATTGCGATTATCGGATGTGGCGGCGTAAAAACGGGCCGTGATGCGTTCGAGCATGTTTTGTGCGGCGCAAGGGCTGTGCAAGTTGGCACCTGCCTTATGAGTGAAGGAACAGATGCGTTTACCCGCATTGAGCAAGAGCTAAAAGTGATCATGCTTGAAAAAGGCTATAAGGATATTGAGTGTTTCAGAGGTAAGCTGAAAGCGTTAGACTAGCCTTACAATCTCTGCGTCTGGGAAAGCTTCCAGGGCTTTTTTCATGAGGGGATGGGCTTTTATTTTATCAAGTTCGGCCTGTTGTTGCGCTTCTTCCTGTTCGGCTAGTGTCAGAGCACCTTGTGTGGCGGAGAGCATGACAACCCATTTTTGGTCAGTGACGCTGCGAAGCTTTTTTGTCAGATCCTGAAGTAATGTTTTAGGCGCACCCTCTGCTAAAGCGATTTCGAGTTTTTTTCCAGCTTTTATACTGATAAGGCGAACATATTGGAATACTTGTGCGGAGAGCATGACAGAGCCGTTTTGTTCCAATAACGCAACGATATCCTGCAAGGTTTCAAGATTGGCGTTTGCAACTGGCACGGCTTGTGTGTGAACGGCCAGTTGAGTAGTTGTACCCGTTACGCCCGTAAAAGCAGACGTGCTAGCAGATGTGCCGCTGCCGTGAGGGCCTCCGGCAGAGGCTGGTGAGGAGAGACCCACAGCTCCGCTGGCTTCCATTTTTTTCAGTTTTTTGATCAGGGTTGCCGGGTCCGGTAGGTCGGCGGCATACGATAAACGAATGATAACCATTTCGGCGGCGTTTTGCGGGCTTGGCGCAATATTGACTTCTGATATGCCTTTTAACAGAATTTGCCAGGCTCTGCCAAGGCTGGGCATAGTCAAGGATTTTGCCAGTGTCAAAGCCCTTTGCTGTTCATTGTCACTCATCCCTGTTTTTAGGTTTTTGGCATCCGGGACGACATGCAGCTTTGTCAAAAGATGACAGACATCCAGCAGGTCTTTGATGATGACGGCTGGATCACCGCCATTATTGTGCATGTCTTCTATGATATCAAGGGCTTCTGGTGTCTGACCTTTTACCGCTTTTTCAAACAGATCAAACCCTCTGCTGCGATCGGCCAGGCCTAGCATATCACGGACCAGTGCTGTGCTTATATCGGCATTTCCAAGGGCTATAGCCTGATCCAGCAGGCTCAGACCATCACGGACAGAACCGTCAGCGGCGCGCGCAATCATGGCAAGGGCGTCATCAATAGCGGTGACATTTTCCTTGTCGCAAATCATTTTGAAATGTTTGAGCAGCTCTTCTTCGTTGACACGGCGTAAATCAAACCGCTGACAGCGGGAAAGAACCGTTACCGGGACTTTGCGGATTTCAGTTGTAGCAAAAATAAATTTTACGTGAGGTGGTGGTTCTTCCAGTGTTTTGAGCAGTGCATTAAAGGCTTGTCTGGAGAGCATATGCACTTCGTCGATGATATATATCTTATAGCGTGCCGAGGTCGGTGCATAACGGACACCATCCAGAATTTCTCGAATGTCTTCTACCCCCGTACGGGAGGCTGCATCCATTTCAATAACATCAGGATGACGGTCTTCTGCAATGGCTTTACAAATTTCGCAATCGTCTGTGGCGCCCGTTGTTGCGGCGGCCTTGCCATCAGGCCCGGCATAGTTTAACGCCTTGGCAATAATGCGGGCGGTGGTTGTTTTTCCAATCCCCCTGATCCCGGTTAACATGAAAGCATGCGCGATCCGTCCGGATTCTATCGCATTTTTAAGTGTTCTGACCAGTGCATCCTGACCGACGAGCTGATCAAAACCAAGCGGTCTGTATTTACGGGCGAGTACGCGATAATTTTCCTGATCTTCAGACATGCTTCTTATGTAAGGAGATTCGAGCCGGGACACAATTATTATCTGGTATTATCCGGGAGAGGTTCACAGAATTTGCGGCATTGGGGATTTACGCAGAGATCGTGCTGGTGCGTTTATGTTTAAGGAAGTCTTTTGAAATAAAGACATCTGCTTTTGTGTTATGGACCTGAACGCTCTAAACGGATTGGGGTCTGAGTCTTTAGGCAGTTCTTTTAGGTCAAATTCTTTACGCATATTTTTCCAATAAATATTTTCCCATTTTCCCTGACTGTTCTGCACGATAGCACTACATTCATCTGTCCAGTTACCGGCATTACCATAGAAAAGGGTCTGTCTTTTATGTTCTTTCAATGAAACAGGAATCTCCCATAATTCAGGGATATGGGTATGGCCGCAAATAACACCGTCAACCTCATGTTCAACCGCTGCACTTAAAGCCGCCTGATAAAACCGAATGAGTCTTTTTAAAAGGCTCTTTGTTTGCTCTTTTAGTTGTGCTGCCGTTGAAAAATGCTGATTGAGTGTTTTTTGTATAACTTTGTCCGCCGTATTCTTGGCCGCCGATAAGCCATCGTAAAATGTATCACCCAAGTGACAAAGAGCAGATGTGTGTTTTTTTAAAAAAGGAGGATCAAATTGATCTCCATGCGAAAACAGCCAGCGTTTTCCCCATTTATCGTGGTAGCATAAAGAATCTTTAATCCGATGGTCTGTAAATCTCTTATTTTTTAGTGACGAGTCATGATTGCCGGAGATGTAGAAAACTTTTGTGCCTTTGCTTGTGTGTGCATTGATGGCGTCCAGCACTCTTTGGTGCATTTCAGGAAGTGGCGTTTCAGGTTTTTTTGTAGAATCCAGTTATCGATAATATCGCCATTTAGAATTAAAAAATCACAATTTGCGTGCTGTAAAAATTCAAACAGCATGTTTGGGCAGGAGTCCTCTGTACCCAGATGTAAATCAGAAATACAGATGAGGGGCCAATACAAACGTTCCCTTTGAAGGAGATCTGAAAAACCGGCACTCATGAAAACACCCTTTGCAACACAGCCACTTTGTAAGGAATGGTTATAGCAAACAAGATGTTTTCGCAAGAAATTATTGAAAATTATGCACGTTCGAAACGGCCCATTAAGACGGTTTCATCCAGAATATGGCCTTCCATGGCTGTCAGAAGATCCTTTTTTGTACAGCCGCGTTGCAGATCAAGGAGGGTATCAAGCGCATAGAGCTTGAAATAATAACGGTGAACCCCGTGACCGTAAGGGGGACAAGGCCCGCCATAGCCGATTTCTTTAAAATCCGTTACACCTTCTTCGCCGCCGCCTAAATCAGCGGTGACTGTGCCTTCCGGCAGACCGGAAAAAGTGGCTGGTATATTAAAGGCCACCCAGTGTATCCAGGTTTGATTCGGGGCATCCGGATCATCACAGATCAGCGCGAAGCTTTTTACACCTTCTGGCACATCTGTCCACTGGAGTTCAGGAGAGGAATCAATGCCTTCGCAGGTATGCTCAGCAGGGACGACAGCACCTTCATCAAAAGCAGGGCTTGTGAGTTTCATGGAGGACCTCCAGTGGTTTAATGTTTGATGGGAAATGGTGAAAATTAGTGGAAGATTGAACAAACGACCCGGATAAATTCGTTGCGGCTGCTTCCTTTCGGATCTGACCGGGTTGGCGAAATGCCCGCCCGTAAGCCAACCTTCCGAGAAGAGAACATAGTGTTTTCCAAAAAATAATCAATATTTTTCTCGTCTTTTTCTTGAATTTTTCAAATATGAAGGATAATAATCTCCCCCTGTGCCGCATTAGCTCAGTGGTAGAGCAGTGCTTTCGTAAAGCAAAGGTCGGGTGTTCAAATCACCCATGCGGCACCATCCCTCAAATTTTTAATCCCATTTCCTTGGCTACAGTGGAGGCTAAAGCTCCGTCATTGTTCGTGATGTCTCTGACAAGGCGTGCCGGATTGCCGCGAACCTCAAATTCTATGGTACCACCTTCTTCTGCATGGGTTATTTGATTAAAATTTACGGCCAGCGGTGCTGTGAATACTTGAGGCAGATATACGCGGTGGAATATATCAAATGGTTGATAGTCACGTCTTCTGTGCTGGAAGGCTACATCAAAATGAGGACGGGCATCCTCTTCAATTCCCATATCAGAAAAAATGCCAGTCAGGTTATGCGCGGGAGGAAAAGGCCCTTGAACTCTGGTATCTGGTGTGCCTGTGAAGTAACAGTCTGTTTTTAGTTTCAGGTAATGTCTAACAAATTTGTCGTCTGTGCCAATACCAAATATGGGAGCGGTTTTCTCTTTTGCGAACTCCTGGTGGAGTGTTCGTACGTATTGCTCCCTTTCTTGTGCTTGTTGATCCAGTATGGCCTGCGCGGCTTTAGTGCCTGCGTCAATAGCGCTGAGAATGTCATGAACCGAACGATCGGTTGTGACGGTAAGGGTCATACCATCTTCTGTTCGTGTTGTTGTAATGCCATCATATAGCTAGTTCCATATATACTTGCGCGACACAAGAATATCTTCTAAAGATCCATTAATCTGATATTTCCACGCTTGCTTTATGTTTGCCCATAGCTTTTCGATGGGATTTAGGTGCGGAGAATAAGGAGGCAGGAATAGTACAAAATGGCCAGCATTTTTAAGAATATCCCTTGTTTCTTGCGATTTATGAAAGCTTGCATTATCCATAACAATAACACTGCCGGGTTTAAGTTCGGGCAAAAGATGATGCTTTAGCCAAACATTCATTGCTTGCGTATTACAATTTCCTTTAAACAAAACCGGTGCGATTAATTTGCCTTTTAGGTAACCGCCTATTAGAGACGTTCGAGGCCTGGACTGGCTGCCTACATCGCCATAAATGCGCTTACCCTTAGGGCTATAAGCGTGGCTCCGGCTTGTTCCCGGCGCAAAACCTGTTTCATCCATGTAAACGATGTCATGGCCTTTGCGAACAAAACGATCCAGCTTTTTTAGGTATGATCTACGCCATTTTTCATAGTGTCTTTTCTCTTTGTAGCGTGCCATTTTTTTTACGGGTATAACCAAGAACCTTAAGCGAATGCCAAACTGCGTTGATGCTCACGTCAAGCTCTTGCGCCAGTTCTTTGAGCATCATGTCAGGGCGGGCTTCTACAAGCTCAATAAGCTTCTTTCGGTCGGTCTTTCGCGCATCCCGGGGGCCGGGTTTAACCGCAACATAATCTCGACCTTGTTTAAGCCAATAAAATACTGAACGGGCGCTAACCTGAAATCTCCGGGCCGCCTCCGCTTTGCTCCCGCCGTTCTCAACAAAATCTATAACTCGGGTGCGTATATCTGATGAACATCTCATAGATCATAAAATAACATACGCAAATGTTTATGGGAATAGCTATATATGCTTTTTGTTTCGCCCAAATCAAATTCGGAAGGCATTGTATCACAGTATGTTTTGGAGGCTTGTTCGGCACCAAAGAAGTTGCTTTGGTTAAGGCTGTCAATCAGGTGATGCATGGCGTATAGATCCCTGGCCTTGAGCCCTGTTGTAATGCCGAATGTTGTTTCTGAGCTGACAAAAGGGATACCTGAAAAATTATCTTGTGAGGGACTTTGTTTTGTCATCAGAACCTGTAATTTTTTAAGAATTTGTTCTTTAGCTCGTGTCATTTTCACCTCTCCTAAGTTTCGTTTCATGTCATAAACTATGGTCCGAAAAAGCCTACCATTGTGTTTTGTCATATCGTTAATTATTTTTTGCGGAAGTTAAAAATAAGAAGAGGATATCTTGAAATGAGGATTTTGAAATATTCTTTCTCTGCACTGAAATTGCACGAAACATCCTGTGAAAATACGAAAAGGCGTCATACTGGCTGCACGTTGACATGTGATCGTCCTATCCATGAAACCGCTTGTCACATATTGGAACGCCACACCTATTTCAGCCGTAGCACCTCATTACTTGCTGCTGTGGGTGTCGGCTCTCATCCTTGCTTATGAGCCTGTACGGTGGCTTGTCCATACATGGATGGATCCTTCTTATGATTCGAAGGGCTTTTTTGTCTTTGCTCTATGCGCAACGCTCTTTACATGGAGTATGACAAGTCCGAAGGTGACGTGTCGCCCCAATGACAAAAAAAAGCCTTATGCATTGCTTGGGGGATCGGCTGTTGTACGGCTCATAGGTCAGGTGGCAGCGGTGAATGTGATTGGTGCGCTAACACTGATCATTGATGTGTACGCTCTTTGCAAAATAGCGGCAGTGGAAAACCGCAAGCGGGCCCTTTCTCCTCTCTGGCTTGCTCTGTGTTTTGCTTTTTCACTGCCGCTAGAGCGCATCATTCAACGCACAATCGGGTATATGCTTCAGGGCTTTTCAGCGGCAGGGGCCTGCCGTATTCTTGGTGTCTTCCATGATAATGTAGTGTGTCACGGCGTGCGTATTCTGATTAATGCGCGGGATGTTATGGTGGATTTGCCGTGTTCCGGTGCACGCTCTGTTTTGTTGTTGCTCTTTTTTTATTGCGCTTGTGCGGCTTTGTCGCGGTTTAATGTGCGTGTGGCGATAGCTGGATTATTTGTGGCACTTCTTTCTGCACTCCTCATGAATATGTTGCGCATATGTCTTTTGTCTGTGGGACTTGCTTATCCTGTGTTCGGCATAGATGTGATGGCACAGCCATGGCATGATCTTATTGGCCTGATGACACTTGGATTGGGGTGTCTGCCGGTTGTCTGGTGGGGGAGACAATTCTATGTGCCTCAAAAAGAGCTCCCGCCTGTTTTGGATCGTGCCTGCTTTCTGGTGCCTGAGAGCCTCAAAAAAGATGGTTGGTGGTTGCAGGATACACAAAAAACGAAAGACAAGATGCCATATGTCCGTGTTGGTGCTGCGATAAGCTTTGTTTTTCTTGCGCTGTTTATCACAGCCATGCCACGCACGGCACTTGATGTTGTGCGTAAGGATTTACCGCTTTCTTTGCCATACAGCCTTAATGGTATTGTTGGTATATCCATTCCTTTAAGGTCTGCGGAAGCGCAATATTTCACACAATATGGCGGTTCGGCCGAGAAAAGACAATATGGTTCTCATGGTCTTATGATGGTACGTACCTCTGCGCCTCTGCGGCATTTGCATGCGCCTGATGCGTGTTTGCGTGGTCTTGGTATGACAGTTGAATACAAGGGGGTGGATTATAGCTCTATCCCGAGTGCTATCTATAAGGCGACAGATCAGACAGGTGCAGCATACCGTATTGCGGTGAGCTTTATCCCGGAGGATAAAAGCCATATTACCCCTAATGTTTCAGAAGCCGTCTGGCACTGGCTGCAAAAGCCGGGGCAGAGCTGGATGGCTGTGCAGCGTATCTCTCCGTGGGATACCCCTTTTGAAAGTAATCAGCGTTTTGATCAGGCCTTTATTGCGGCCCTTGATCTGGATCCTGACAATTCACCCATTTTAATAGCCCATTCAGGAGTAAAACTATGACTTATCTAAAAATAATAATGACATGCTGCCTTGTTATCGCAGGCACAACCGCACCGGCTTTTGCAAAAGAGATAGAAGACAGGCTGGGCGGGTCGGTTGAAGCGGAAGTAGAAGGGAAGCTTATACAGTTTCCGGCCCTTAAAACAGATGTTATAGCCGATATTAAAGGCGATATTGCAAATGTAAAAATCATCCAGATTTTTGAAAATCCAACAAATGTACCGCTTAATGCGCGTTATCTTTTTCCTATGAATAAAGATTCTGCTGTGCATGCCATGACGATGGAGATCGGTGATGAAATTGTGCGGGCGAAAATCAAGCGCAAGGAAGAGGCAAGGGAAACGTTTGAGAAAGCCAAAAAGGAAGGTAAAACGGCGTCTCTTCTAACGCAGCATAGACCGAATATGTTTACACAAAAAATTGCAAATCTGATGCCCGGTATGCCTGTTACCGTGACGCTTGAGTATGTGCAGAGCGTTCCTAAAAAAGATGGTGCCTATGAGTTGGTGGTGCCGCTTATTGTCGGTCCGCGCTTTAATCCGGCTGGTATGGGTGAGGCACCGGATGTTATTGATGATCCTGTAAGATTTGGCACATGGGAGCTGGAAAATAGGGTAGACTATCCCGAAGTAAATAATCTTGATCTGCCCAAACAGATTGACGCAGAGCGTGTGTCTATCAAGGTTAATCTGGAGAGCGCAATAGACGTGCAGCGTGTTTATAGCGATACGCACAAAATTATAACGGCTGGAAATGATAAAAAGAAAACCATTACACTTGAGAAAAGCCGCATCGTTGATAATGCTGATTTTGTGTTGCGCTATAAACTGGCTGGTAAAGATACACAAGCCGGTTTTTTAAGCGAGCGCGTAGCACAGGGCAATTTCTTTAGCCTGATGATCGAGCCGCCTGCACTGCCCGAAAGTAACCAGATTACCGCCCGTGAAATGGTGTTTGTCCTTGATACATCGGGGTCTATGGACGGTCTGCCTATAGAGGCCAGCAAAACCTTTATGCAGTACGCTACAAAAGAGCTGCGGCCCACAGATTCTTTTCGTCTTATCTGTTTTAATGATACGGCAAGTGAATATACATCCGTGCCTTTGCCGGCGACGCCGGATAACGTTAAAGAGGCAATGGCTTTCATCAATGAACTGGAGGCCGGTGGCGGTACCAATATTCCGCTTGCCATATCACAGGCTTTTGCGCCAGAGGAAAAGGAGGATGTGCTGCGCATCGTTGTGTTTCTCTCAGATGGTTATATTGGCAACGAAGCAAGCGTTTTAAAACAAATGGCCAGAGCGATGGGGAATGCCAGAGTGTATGCGTTTGGTGTCGGCTCATCTGTAAATCGTTATCTATTGTCTGAAATGGGCCACAGAGGGCACGGGTTTGCACGTTTTATAGATCCGACAGAAGATATGAATGATGTCGCTATTTCTTTGGCTAAAAAGTTGAATGCACCTGTGCTGACCGATATTGAAATTGACTGGGGAACATTGAAGGTATCAGATGTCACGCCGGATATTATACCTGATCTGTTTGCAGGGGATTCTATCCGTGTTCAGGGGCGTTTTGAGGGAGCCGGAACTCGCACAATTCGTGTAAAAGGAAAAGTGCAAGGAAAAATGGCCTCTCTTCCTTTGAAAATCTCTTTAACGCCGTCGAATGATAATGAGGGGCGGGCGGCAGAGACAGGCAAAGCTATTTCGTTGCTCTGGGCCCGTTCCAGTATGGCGGATCTTATGCGTTTGTTTGATACGCCTTATGAAGTGCGTTCTCAAAAAATTCTGGATGATGATCTAAAGGAAGCGGTTGTAAAGCTGGGGCTGGATTTCTCACTCATGACAAAGTGGACATCCTTTGTGGCTGTGTCGGAAAAAGTCGTCAACAAAACACCGGAAAAAACAAAAGAGGCCAATGTGCCGCTTCCTATGGTGAAGGGGGTTACACAGCTGGCGTATGCCAATAATTTTTCAGGCGGCTCTGTGCCTGAACCCGGCACAACTGGCGCTTTAATCGTTTTGGGGGGCGCCGGTCTGTCGGCGATACGCAAAAGAAAGGGGAGGAAGGGGGAAAGAAAGGGGAAGCCTGTCTAAAAGTTTGACCCCGTAGACAGTTTTTTCTATCGTAACCAGATGGTCATCTGATGACCATCTGGTATGCACAAAAGAGCGAAACGGTAAGAGAGTATTGATAAAAAGATGAGCAAAACCATTCTTGTTGTAGATGATGATCCGCACATAAGGGACGTTGTCGTTTTTGCGCTCAATAGTGCGGGGATGTGCGCAAAAGAAGCGGAAAACGGTGCCGTGGCTTTATCTCTGGCTCAAAAGATGCAGCCTGATTTGATCGTTCTGGATATTAATATGCCTGAAATGGACGGACTGGACGTTTGTAAGACCTTGCGCAAAACATCCGATATTCCGATTTTGATCCTCTCATCTCGTGATGAAGAAATAGACCGGATTATAGGGCTGGAACTCGGGGCTGATGACTATCTGACCAAACCGTTTAGCACAAGGGAACTGGTCGCTCGGGTCAAAGCGATACTAAAGCGGTCAGCCGGTTTTCAAAGCGAAAATAGTGCACCGGTTTTAAAATGTGGCGCATTAAAAATAGACACAGACCGCCATGAGGTTACATGGGAGGATAAGAATATTCCTCTTACAGCGACAGAGTTTTCTATTCTCTCAGGCATGGCGGCACAGCCGGATCGGGTTTATGATCGCGATCAGATCATGACCATGGCCTATGGCCCCAACATTAGCGTAAGTGACCGCACAATTGATAGCCACATAAGGCATATTCGCAAAAAACTGGCGGACAATGGATGTGCCAGTCTCCTGACCACTTTGCGTGGTGTGGGGTATAAATTAACGCCATGAGAATCACAATTACAATTCCGACAAAAATTCATTTGCGTACCATTTTAATGGCCATGAATATTATGGTTTTTTTGCTCCCCCTTGTCGGTGTTATGTTTTTTCGTGTCTACGAAAACACGCTGGTCCAGCAGACAGAAACCGAACTTATATCGCAGGCGGCTGTCGTGGCTTCGGCTTATAAGCATGCAATTGAAGGGCAGATAGAGGATATTGGGGATATCGAAGCGTATGGCATAAAAGCAGAACCGGAAAGCCTGCCTGTTCTGGACGAATACTACACACCGGTTAATCCCGGTTTGAATTTTTCCAGCGCACAGATTCTACCACCCAGAGGGGATGGTAGAGAGGGGAAAGAGGCCGATGCTGCGGCACTCAAAGTTTCAAAAACAATATCGTCGTTGATTATTGAGAGCCAGAAAACAACACTTTCCGGTATAAAGGTTCTTGATTATCAAGGCGTTTCTGTTGCCGGGCGTGCAGAGCTTCAGGTTGATTTTTCTCATTTGCCTGAAATCAGGCGTGCGTTGTCCGGTTATTACAATAGCGTGCTTCGTGTAAGAATATCAGATTCCCCGCCGCCTGCACTGGCGTCTATCAGCCGGGGGACAGGGGTTCGTGTTTTTGTGGCGTATCCCATTCGTCACAAAGAACGGATCTGGGGTGTGGTTTATCTGTCCCGCACACCGCAAAATATCCTGAAACATATGTATTCTGAGAAATGGAAAGTTGTTTTTGTTATATGTGGTCTCTTGGTGTTTACACTCGTTATTGCGCTTTTGACGTCTTATTTTATATCCGAACCGATTAAGAAACTCATTAAAAAGACAGAGGATTTTGCCAAAGGGAAGGTGGAGGCACTTGAAAGCAATGGGACATGCCGCGTACATGAAATTGCGCAGCTTTCAGATAGTTTTTCAAATATGGCGCACGCGCTTAACAATCGTTCTGATTATATTCGCAATTTTGCGATGCATGTGTCTCACGAATTTAAAACGCCGATTACATCCATTCAGGGATCGGCGGAACTTCTGCTGGACCATCTGGATGATATGGAACGGGAAAAGAAGAAAAAATTTCTCTCGAATATCATTGTAGACAGCAACCGTTTAAAACAGCTTGTGACCCGCTTGCTGGAACTTGCCCGGGCTGACAATATTACGGTCAGAGACGAAACATGCGATCTAAAAGAGGCTCTGCAGGCTGTTCAAACAAGATATAGTGATACAAAAGATTTTAACATCACCTTTCCAGAGAGTGTTTCTGTTCCCATCAAAATGGCGCGTGAAAATTTTGAAGCGGTTATGATTAATTTGTGCGATAACGCTTATCAAAACGGCGCAACAAAAATTGAGATAGAAACAGAAATCATAAATAATCAGGTTATTATTATGCTGATTGATAACGGGAACGGTATTTCCAAAGCCAATGTCGCAAAAATCTTTACCCCGTTTTTTACGACACGCAGAAGCGACGGTGGCACAGGGATTGGCCTTGGGATAGTATCGTCTATTCTTGACTCTCATGGCGGTGAGATAGAACTCGCCGATACGATGGCAAATAATGGAACTTGTTTCAGGATTGCGCTCAAGAAAGCGTAAAGCTATTTCTGCGTTATGTAATGCTCTTTCTGGGTGCAGGCATTTCTTTGTAAAAGTTGCGACGGGATATCTTGAAAAGGGACTTCTTCTCCCGGTTTTGTCGCTTCACTGTAAGATTTGCCATTATCGTAGTACGGGCCTTTGCGGTAAAAAGAGACAAGATCTTTTCTGTCATCTGAATTCAGTTTGCATGACAGATACACGATGGTGTTGCCATAGGCTATTTCTTCGTAGGTGTTGCAAAGGTCGCGTGATAAACCGAGCACAACTTTTTTGGTGTATGAATTGGACGCTGCATTATAAGAAACACAGGAAAATTTTTCACATTTTGCAAGTTTCGAAACATAGGAGGCACAGTTGTTCTCGGTTTTCGATGTCTGTGCTTTTGCTGCCGGGCTGAAGGGCAAAATCATCAATAAGGTAGCCAGAATCATATAACCGGAATTTTTCATGCTTTTCTCCTGATGGTGTCTTAAAAAAAAGGGGGGGGGAGGGATACACCGTCGCCATTTTATATGATACGTGCCATGTCTGGATAGTAAAATATAGGATGTGTTTTATCTTTGTGCGGTAATTCTCCCTTTTTTACTCAAAAAGCACTGGACAGCGCGGCTGGAATTTTTTATCGCTGATGAAGTCTTTTAAAAAACAAATTTGCGGAGTTTCTTTTATGAAAAAGCCAGATAATAAACCAGCTTGTCCTAATTTTTCTTCCGGTCCTTGTGCCAAGAGACCCGGTTGGTCTGTGACGGCTCTTAAAGGGGCTTGTATAGGGCGTTCCCATCGTTCAGGCCCCGGAAAGGCGAAGCTTAAGGCCGTGATAGATCTTCATCGTGAACTGTTAAATATCCCAGAGGGGTATTTTGTCGGTATCGTGCCAGCGTCTGATACGGGGGCTGTTGAAATGGCCCTTTGGTCATTGCTTGGTGAACGTGGTGTGGATGTGCTGGCTTGGGAAAGTTTTAGTACGGGCTGGATGAAAGATATTAAAGATCACATAAAACCGAAGGATCTTAGGGTGTTTGAAGCCGGTTATGGCGCGATCCCGGATTTGTCTGAAGTGGATACGGATCGTGATGTTGTTTTTGTATGGAACGGGACGACATCCGGCGTTCGTGTGCCGCATACGAACTGGATTAAGGCGGATCGTCGGGGGCTCACCATTTGTGATGCGACATCAGCCGTTTTTGCTTATGAAATGGCATGGGATAAGCTTGATGTTGTGACGTGGTCCTGGCAAAAAGTGCTTGGTGGTGAAGCGGCTCATGGTATGATCGTTCTGTCTCCGCGTGCGGTTGAACGTCTGGAGAATTATACGCCGGACCGTGCGATGCCGAAGATCTTCAGTTTGACTAAAAAAGGAAAGCTCAACAAAGGGATTTTTGAGGGTGCCACGATTAATACGCCATCCATGCTGGCTGTTGAAGATTGTATTGATGCGCTGAAATGGGTGTCCTCTATCGGTGGTGTATCGGCAACGGTTGCGCGCTGTAAGGCTAATCTTTCCGTTATTGAAACATGGGTTGAAAAGACAGACTGGGTTGATTTCCTGCCGCTTACCGATGACATACGCTCCCGTACATCTGTATGCTTGAATATTGTTGATCCTTGGTTTACTGCTCTGTCTGATGAAAAGAAAGCGCAAGCGTTTAACTTTATGATCAAGGCACTGGATGATGAAGGCGTTGCGTATGATATTAAAAACTATCGTGATGCGCCGATGGGGCTTCGTATATGGGCAGGGGCAACGGTCGAAGAGGCTGATTTGAAAGCCCTTATGCCATGGCTGGATTGGGCTTTTTCAAAAATGAAAAAGTCGGTTTAGTGCGTTAATTTTCTTATAGATAAAGGTTTTATAAATTATGAATATACAAAAAATGATGCAACAGGCCCAGGAGATGCAGGGCAAAATGGAAGAAATGCAGGGAAAACTGGCCTTGCTGGAGGTGACGGGCACTTCTGGTGGCGGGCTTGTGACTGTGACGATTACGTGCAAAGGTCTGGTGAAAGGTCTGAAAGTTGATCCCACCATTATTGATCCTGAAGAAAAGGAAGTGATGGAAGATCTTATTGTGGCGGCACTAAACGATGCACGATCCAAGGCCGACGTTAAAATGGCTGAAGAAACACAAAAAGCGATGGCTGAGATAGGATTGCCGCCTGGCATGTTGGATGGTAGCGGGCTGCCGTTCTAGGGCAAAGCCTTTTTATGCGTATTCTGACTTGGAATATTAATTCGGTACGGCTTCGGGCCGGGCTTGTGTTGCGTCTTATGGCAGAGCACAAGCCGGATCTTCTCTGTTTGCAGGAAACAAAATCACCGGACGATAAATTTCCTTTTGAGATTTTTGCTGCGGCTGGTTATGCGCATATGCATGTGCATGGCATGAAAGGCTATAACGGTGTCGCTGTGTTGTCGCGCCTCCCGTTTGCGCGTACGGAGATTTACCATCGTGCCGGCAAAGAGGATTGCCGTCATATAGCCATTCATCTTGACCGTAAGGGTTTTGATAAACCCGTTGAGCTTCATTGCCTTTATGTGCCTGCAGGCGGAGATGAGCCCGATCCCGCAGTGAATGAAAAGTTCGCACATAAACTTGCTTTTGTTGATGAAATGGCGAGATGGTTTAAGTCGCATTACGCGCCGCATGATCCTCTTATTGCGCTGGGCGATTTTAATATTGCACCAGAGGTGCAGGATGTCTGGTCTCATAAACAGCTTTTGAAAGTGGTGTCCCATACGCCTGTCGAGATTGAGAAGTGCAGGGTTATGAAGGAGTCTCTTAACTGGACGGATGTTTCCCGTCATTTTGTGCCATTGGACGAAAAATGCTATACATGGTGGTCTTACCGCAATCGTGACTGGGAAAAATCAAACAGAGGGCGCAGGCTTGACCATATCTGGGTGACAGAACCTTTGACCCCCCATCTTACCGGACATCATATTGTAACGCAGGCCAGAAACTGGGAAAAACCCTCTGATCATGTTCCTGTTGTTGTAGATTTGGATATTTAGGTGTAGAAGTATAAGTATGAAGTTTTTTGCTTTTCATGCCTGTCCTTATGAACTCTACCGCTGTAATATCGGTAGCAGCCAGCCTTTTTACCTGAATTATATTCTTAGATACGGCCATGCGGCAGAAACATGGCACCGACTCGCACTGCGATGGTTTGAGATTTATGCTCCAAACTATGTCAGTATGCTGGAGCAGGAAATACCCGATGATCCAGAAAGTGTTGAACCAACGGATTTTTCCTGGCGGTTTTAGAGTGGTTTTAGAGTGGTTTTAACTTAATGCTCTGACTTTCTTTTTACCGTTTGTGAACATAAGGGCAATCAGGATAGAGCCAATGCCGGTCTCAAAGGTGGCCAGAGCAAACAACGCCCAGCTAATATGAATTTCATCTGATATCCATCCAAAGACAGCACTGATCGGGATGAAAACCAGATTGATCATCAGGCTGGCCGTGGATAATATCGTGGCCCTTCGTGCGGATGTGACACGGCTGTTTATTGCGTCTTGAACATGCGGCCATACGGTGCCATATAGCGCGTTTCCGGCCAGCAGTAATACAGGCACAGACCAGATCGAAATAAAACAGCTTGTCGTAAGGCAGACAAGGATGATAGTGAGCAACGCACCAGCCAGTACGATACGGTGCGATATTTTATCGCTTATCAAATGACTGAAATGACTGCCCAGAGCGGCGGCAAAGAATCCGGCAGCCCCTAAAATCCCGAACCATTTTTCTGGCAGGTTTAATGCAACATAGTAAGGTTGCTGCGCAAACATCATCAGTTTTGTGGCTGAAAAAGCAAGGCAGGATAAACCGATGATTCCTGCAACCACTTTATGGCCGTGTAGCGCGTAATGCATCGTGTCCAGCATATCCTTAAAAGGATTTTTCTGAGCATTTTCTTTTTCACGTGTGGGCTCCTGAAGGAAAAAAGTAAAAATAAATGTGATGATGTAGGCCCAGAGACTCAATAGAATAGGGAGATGGTGATCCAGTTCATACAGAAAACCCGCGGTAAATGAGCTACTGGCTAGCGCGTAAAAATTCAGGCTGGTGCGAAAGCCTTCCCGTTTTCTGTATTCTTTTTCTCGACCTTGTTCGAGCAGGGAATCGTATAAAATGGCATTCAATGTGCCGGAATGGAACGATACGCCGATGCCGAACAGAATTTGTGACAAAGTGGCATCAAAAGCACTATCTGCGATCAATAATATGAAGGTCGCAAGAACTAAAAAGAAAGAGCCGAAAAGCGCAGAATCTTTACGCCTGAAAATATCGGACAGCCAGCCACTTGGGATTTCCATTAAGACAATTGTCAGGCAAAAAGCGGCTTCTGTAATCATCATTTCAAAAAAGCCAATGCCGATTTCATCATGAAAATAGGGTAAAAGAATGGGAAGAAAGAAGCACAAGCCGTGCATTAGCATCATGGCATTCAATACTTTTATATTACGATTTGCGCGGTTCATGGCTTTTTCTTTATTTTGTAAGCTCTTTTATTCGCCCCATTTGACATCTAGTTCAGGCAAGTTTTGCATGTTTATGCGCGCATATTCATGCGTATTAACGACAGAGCTATCCGGCAGGGTTTGTGCTAATTTGCGTACCGCTTCTTTTTCAAAGCCGAGTTTTTCAATGACACGGGCGGATTTGTTGTTGTCTTCTGCGTGCGTGATGGCCACACGATTGGCGTTTAATTCTTTAAAGGCATAGCGTATGAGCGCATTTGTGCTTTCTGTGGCATAGCCGTTTCCTTGCGCTGTTTCACGAACCCAGTACCCGATCTCGAAATTGCGGCTTTCCCAGTCAAAACGGTGCAGGCCTGTAAAGACAACAGCTTTGTTTGTTTCTTTTTCTGTGCCGAGCATCATAATATCTTCGCGCAAAATAAATTTGGCATGCTGTGTACGGGCTGTGACTTCATCTTCTTCAGCCGTTTTTATGCCGTCTTTTGTCCAAGGCATCCATTGATAAAGCTGGCACCATGTTTCTTTTTTTGCGTCGTGTATAGCTTGTCCGTCGCCTGTCGTTATGGGGCGCAAAATAAGGCGTGGCGTTATAATTGGCATAGGCAGGTCGATCAATACAGGGTTTTGTTCCTGGCTCATTTTCTTTATGTCCTTCTTCTCGCTTTGAATGTTTCTTTGTTTTCTTTAACAAAACCGGCTTTTTGCAGGATATATTGTGAGGCCAGATTGTGCTCTGGGGCTTTTGTGTGCACACAGACAAGGTCGAGTGTCTCAAAGGCGAACACTAAAACGGATTTTAGTATTTCTATCGCATAGCCTTTGCCATGATGATTTTTTTGAATCCAATATCCGCTTAAAGCGATGGGGCCGCATGATTGTTCTTCTATATGAAGTGTGACACCGCCAACGGGCTGTCCGGTTTCTTTGTCTTTGGCACAAATAGACAGGATGTTTTGGCTTTCTGCTTCTTCGTGTGCTTCTAAATGCAGTCTTTTTGTCTCAAGACATCCATTGTCTTTGAAATGCTTGAGCTCTTTTTTAAGTCTGAGTCTCATCCCCTTGCTCCTTTTTTTAAGGAGAAGACTGATCACATATGGGTTTTATCTTGTGGGATTTGAAATCAGCCTTCTGCGTTTTTGTTCAGGCTGATTTAAAGTGTTAAAAACTAAAGTTCAGCCTTATGTCGTGATGGCTTCTGATAACGGGAATTCAGCATATCAAACGCGCACACAAAACCCGTCCCGCCCCACGCTGTGGTGCGAATAATCGAATGAGTTCTTGCTGCTGCGATAGAGATGCTGTTCATCATTATCTCAAAATTAGTTTTTATAATATTACTATAGGGAACCATATTTTTTTGTGCAGCGCAAGATGTTTTTGTAAAATGTGTATGGATTGCTGTATCATCCTCTTTTTCTGGACCTTGATACGATTTATTTCTATTCTGGACGAAGATAAAAGAGGACCCCTTTATGGAAGCATTGAAACCCTTTCGTGAAAGAATTAATGTGCTGGATGATCAGATTGTGGACTTGTTGGTTGAGCGGTTTGATATTGTCCGGGACGTGGCTGACTTGAAAGCGCGTGAAAATATTGCTGTTGTTCAGTCTGATCGTGTGAAAGAAGTTGTTACACGTAACGTAGACAGAGCAAAGGCCAAAGGACTTGATGCTGATCTGGTGCGGGATTTATATGTAAGAATAATTGATTACGCGCATGTCCTTGAAGGGGTGATTGCGCGTCAAAAAGCAGAAGAAGATGTCTTTGGAACTTGATAATTTAACAAATAATTCAAATGGTAAGTCAATAAACGATACAGAAACTGCTGCCGGTATGCTACAGGCCCGGGAGGCGGCACTGGATATTCTCTATAATGTGCTGGAGAAAAGCCGTCCTCTGGATCAGGTGCTTGAAAGTCATAAGGGGTTTTTATCTGTCTCCACGCGGGACAGGGCGTTTGTTCGTATGCTAACCACGACGACTATCCGCCGTCTCGGGCAAATTGATGATTTAATCAGAAGGGCTCTTAGTAAACCGGATCAGGTTATCAGTCCGCCCATGCTTCTTTATATATTAAGGATCGGAGTGGCTCAGCTTGCTTTTATGAATACGCCAGATCATGCGGCTGTGAACACAAGCGTTGAACTTACCCAGCATCATAACATGAGCAAAAAGAAAGCTTTTGTGAATGGTGTCTTGCGGACCATTGCGCGTGAGGGGAAAAACTGGACGACGCGTCAGGATGTGCCACGTTTAAATACGCCTGAATGGATTTTGAAACAGTGGATTGCAGATTATACACTTCGTGGTGCGATTGATATTGGTGAGGCTAATATGTCAGAAGGGCCGCTGGATGTGTCTGTGCGGGATAAGGAAAGGCTCGAGCACTGGGCGGATCTTTTAAAAGCCTCTGTTTTGCCGACCGGTACGCTTCGCTGTCTCGAAAAAGGCGGGCTTATACAGGAAAAAGAAGGTTTTAAAGACGGGATGTGGTGGGTGCAGGATGCGTCTGCCGCTTTGCCTGTTAAGCTTTTTGGCGATGTGAGCGGTAAATTTGTGCTTGATTTGTGCGCAGCACCTGGTGGTAAAACGATGCAACTGGCGGCGGCCGGGGCTGATGTTCTGGCGCTGGATCGCTCACCGAACCGCGCTAAAAAAATAGAAGAAAACTTAAAGCGTCTTCGGCTGGAAAATAACGTGCGGGTCGAGATTGCGGATGCGAGTGTCTGGTCCCCGAAAGAAGCACTTGAGTACATAATACTTGACGCGCCTTGTTCTGCTACGGGGACTTTGCGGCGTCATCCCGATGTGGTGTGGACCAAGACGGAAAAAGACATGTGGGCTCTTGTTGATATTCAGGCACGGCTTTTGAATAATGCGGTCGGCATGCTGGCCCCCGGCGGGACACTGATTTACTGTACCTGCTCTTTGCAAAAAGAAGAGGGAGAACGGCAAATCGAACGCCTTCTTCAGGATAATTCCGACATAAAAAGAAAGCCTGTTAGTTATGAAGAAGTCGGTCATATAAAGGCTTTCGTTAATGAAAACGGGGATGTTCGTGTTTTGCCATATCATTTGGCAGCGCATGGTGGTATGGATGGCTTCTTTATTTCCAGACTGATTCGTGTATAATGGGAGTATGTAGTGTTTTTATCTCTCTTGTGCTTTCTCTAAGCACTTGAATTCTTTTTCTTTTGTTCTATTTCATTTTCTCTAGAGCTATTATGTCTGATCGAATCGTAAAAATTGCACCTTCTATATTGTCTGCCGATTTTTCTAAATTGGGAGAAGAAATTCGTGCGATTGATGCCGCCGGGGCTGATTGGATCCATGTGGATGTTATGGATGGCCATTATGTGCCGAATATTACAATTGGGCCCGATGTTGTAAAAGATCTACGCCCTCATACAAACAGGGTTTTTGATGTTCATCTGATGATTTCTCCGGTTGACTCCTTTCTGGAGGCGTTTGCTAAAGCCGGGGCTGATATTATTACAGTGCATACGGAAGCCGGACCGCATGTGCATCGTACGTTGCAAAGGATTAAATCCTTGGGAAAAAAGGCCGGGGTTGCCTTGAATCCGGGGACGCCTGTTTCTGCGCTTTCCCATGTGATGGATATGGTGGATATGGTGCTGATTATGACGGTTAATCCTGGTTTTGGCGGACAGTCTTTTATTCCGTTGCTTGAAAAAATAGCACAAGTGCGGGCTCTGATTACTGAACAGGGGCGCGATATAGATCTTCAGGTGGATGGCGGTATTACACCGGAGACAGCGCGGCAGGTGATCACTGTAGGTGCAAATGTGCTGGTTGCTGGAACGTCTGTGTTTAAAGATGGGCCTGATGGCTATGCAAAGAATATCAAGGCGTTGAGAATAGGGTAGCGGGTGATGATGAATATTAATGACATCAAACAGACACCAATGGCTTTATTTGATCAGCTTCGCCACAAAGCGGGGTGTATGGCGTATAACACCATACTTTATAACTGGAGCCTTGGGGGGGGGCAGATTCCGGCATCATTGACCTGCTCTTTGCCTGATTTATGGACAGGGTCTGCTGAAAAAGGAAAACTGATTTGTCAGGGCGTCTTTGACTTGAATGGCGATCATCTGGAGCTGCGTGGTGAGTGCTGGGCACCTGTTGGCGTGTCTGAGGCCTGCCTGTCTCATTTACATGGGTTTTCATGGTTGCGTGATTTGCGCGCGTTAAGTGGTGATCAAGCACGGAAGCAGGCAAGGTCGCTGGTTGAGAGCTGGATCGCTCGCCATAGTGTCTGGGATGAGGTTTTCTGGCGTGCCGATATTTTAGGTGAGCGTCTATCTCACTGGATTCTGGCGCATGATTTCTTTTGTGCGAATGCCGATGATAATTTTCAGTATGATTTCTATGCGCTTTTGATGCGTCAGGGACGGCATTTATCCCGTTCTTTGCCTGCTGGTTTAAACGGTCTGCCGCTTCTAAAGGCTATAAAAGGTTATGTGTTTGCAGGGCTTGTGCTGGAGGGGCGCGAGTCCTGGGTTATGCACGGGCTTGATTTATTCGTTGAAGAAATAGAAAAGCAGGTATTGCGTGATGGCGGACATGTGAGCCGTTCACCCGCGCAATTGTTAGAGGTTTTGACGATACTGGTTGAAATACGTGCCGCTTTGCGGGCGGCAAAGCTCCCAGTGCCGGCCAAAATTCAGCATGCGATAGACAGGGCTGTACCGGCTTTTCGGTTTTTCCGTTTTGCTGATAAGAAACTCGCGTTGTTTCATGGGACGCAAGAAGGGGATCCTGTTTTTATGGATGCGGTTCAGAATCGTGCCAATGCACGGGGGAAGGTTTTGCAGTCTTTGCCTCAGACCGGTTTTGAGCGTGTATCACAGGGACGTAGTCTTCTGCTTTTTGATACTGGCAAGGTGCCGGAACGGCAATATGATAAAAAATTCCATGCGTCTCCTTTGTCTTTTGAATTTGCGTATGGAAAAGAGCGCATTTTTGTAAATTGTGGCTCGCATCCGATGCTTGATACGTGGCAAGATATGCTTCGTGGTACGGCTGCGCATAACGCGGCATTCTTGGACTTTCGGAACGCATATGAAATCAGGCAGGATGGACATGTGGGACGAAAGTCAAATCAGGTTTTAACAGTTCGGGATGAAAAGAAGGACTCTTGTCTTATTGAAGGCTCTCATTCCGGGTATGTTTCTTTAAACGGTATAACACACAGACGCCGCCTGTTCTTAAATGAGCAGGGGCACGATTTAAGAGGGGAAGATACACTCACATGCTCTATTGGTCTCAGCCGTCCGGTCGCGGTTTCAATTGCTTTCCACCTCCACCCACGAGTGCTTGTTTCTCTTATTCGGGATGGCAAAGAAGCACTCTTGCGCTTGCCGAGTGGTACGGGATGGCGTTTTTTCCATGCTGGGGGCCATTTGTCCCTGGAAAACAGCGTGTATCTCGGTGAGGGAAGTTCCCCCGTTAAAACAAAACAATTAATCCTCTATGGCACGATGGAGAGCGACTTTGCCCAGGTTAAATGGGCTCTGCAAAGAGAAGGGCTGTAGCCACGGTTTTTTTTGTGATGTTTTTCCCTAATTTTGTGATATAGTTGCTTATAGTAGAGTTTATTGGTAACTAAAAAACATAGGGGGCTGGTGTTGTCTGATCATATACATCATATGTATGAGTGCCTTTCTGCGTTTCAACATGAATTTCCGATAGAAGATATCAAAGCGTCTTATGCTCTTTTGGGTGCGCTTGAGCGTGAGCGTGTCAGCTTTAGGGTAGAGCCTTGGCACGTTCTTGATCATGCTGACACGAATTACCCCTCTCATGTTTGTGAGTTATTGTTTAATGCAGAGCCTGGGGAGCGTGAAAATCTTGATTTTGCCAAAGCGGATGCGTTATTTCGCCGTATTGGCTGTGGGCCGGATGTTGATACTCTGATTTTTAAGATTGCGCTGCCCAAGGCAAAAGCAGCAGATGTAGGGCCTGTTTCTGTCAATATCGGAACGGATTCTCTTATAAAACCTGTCTTTTGGGCGGATATCGAACCCGTATTAACGTTTTTTGGGCATGAAAATGTTGTGGTTGAGATACTGGAACATGACATGTCGTCTCATTCTGATTTGTCGGGGATGCTTGCGGCGCAGAAAAAAGGCGTTCGCATTGCCATTGATGATTTTCAGCCCTGTGAAAGGGACTGGAAGCGGTTGTCTGTTGTTGGATCTTATTCTAATTTTGTGAAGCTCGATGGTAAATATTTAGAAGAGGTGGCCAATAATCCTGATGCGTTGCAGGAGACAATTCAGACGATCAAGCGGATGCTGCCTCAGGTGTCTCTTGTGGCTGAATGGGTTGATGATGTCGGTAAAGCCTGCTCGTTGCGTGAAAGATTTGGTATAGTGCATTTTCAGGGCAAAAGTTTGCCGCCTGCCGGTCATGATATTTATTCTCCGCGGAGATCATTTGATTTTGCCATCTAGTGGTATTATCATCCTTTACACGATGGCAAGGAAGTCTCAGAAAAATTTTGTGTGTCAGACATGTGGGAGCGTGCAACCGCGCTGGTCCGGCAAATGTGATGCGTGTGGTGCGTGGAACAGTATTGTAGAAGAAATTACAGAAAGTACTGCGCCAAAAGGGCTTGGCTCAAATAAAAGCGGAAGAACACTGAATTTTACGTCCCTGAAAGGAGCGCAGTCCTCTAGGAATATTGTGCGTCATAAATCGGGGAGCGCAGAGTTTGATCGTGTCACAGGAGGCGGTCTTGTGCCGGGTGCGGCTCTTCTCATCGGCGGTGATCCCGGTATAGGAAAATCGACACTTCTTTTGCAGATTGTATGCTCTTTAGCTGAGAACGGTACGGCCTGTGCCTATGTTTCCGGTGAGGAAGCGATTGACCAGATTCGCCTGCGTGCGGACCGTCTTGAACATGCCGATGCGCCTGTTAATCTCGCGGCGGCAACGAATGTCAGGGATATTGTGGCGTCTATGGAAGACAGCGATATGAAGCTTTTTGTCATAGATTCTATTCAGACAATGTATATTGATACGATTGACAGTGCACCCGGAACGGTAACGCAGGTACGGACCTGTGCGCAGGAAATTACGCGTGTGGCCAAGAAAAACGGCATTTGTGTTTTGTTTGTCGGGCATGTGACCAAAGAGGGACAGATTGCGGGCCCTCGTGTGCTGGAACACATGGTGGATACGGTTCTTTATTTTGAAGGAGACAGAGGGCATCAGTTCCGTATTCTCCGTACGGTAAAAAACCGTTTTGGTCCGACAGATGAAATTGGCGTATTTGAAATGTCTCATACAGGGCTTATGGATGTAACGAATCCCTCTGAACTCTTTCTGGCTCAACGTCAGGATGATGTTGCGGGGAGTGTCGTATTTGCCGGGCTTGAGGGGAGCCGTCCGGTGTTGGTCGAAATTCAGGCACTGATCGCGCCATCTTCTCTGGCGACGCCGCGCCGTTCAGTCATTGGCTGGGATCATAGCCGTTTGGCAATGGTTTTGGCTGTTTTGGAAGCGCGCTGTGGTATTGAGTTCTCTGGTCATGATGTGTTTCTAAACGTTGCGGGTGGTATCAGAATTACAGAGCCAGCGGCAGATCTGGCTGTTGCGGCGGCTTTAATCAGTTCTCATCATAATAAGCCTGTGATGGGGAATCGTGTCTTTTTTGGAGAGATAGGGTTGTCTGGTGAAATAAGGCCGGTGGCACAACCTGACTTGCGTTTGAAGGAGTCTGCAAAGCTGGGGTTTGATGGGGCTGTCCTGCCTTTTGTGTCTTCAAAGAAAGAAAAACAAATAACTGATTTTGATACACAGAAGATCAAACATGTTCTGGATCTGGCCGATTTTTTTGGCAGAACAGTTTGATTTTCTGAATAAAAGGACTTAATTAACCTATGAGTTCTTGCAATATGTCTTTCGCTCACGTATCAATCAACTCTTGAGGTTTACGAATTATACTTACGAATTATATGTAGATTCATGACAATTGCCCTTATCATTGATGTTGTTGCCGTATTGGTTTTATTAATTTCTGCGCTGGTTTCATTTCTGCGTGGTTTTATTCGTGAGTTCCTGACGGTCTTAGGTGTTATTGGTGGCTTTTTTGCTGCTGTTTTCTTTGCGCCGCTGCTGTCTCCCCTCGTTTATAGCTGGTTTGGTATAGAAGAAGGGGATGATGTTGGTCGCTTATTTGGTGCGATTCCTTATGATTATGTCGCTGAAGGGTTATCTTACGGCGGTATTTTTGTCGCTGTTCTGATCGCGCTTTCTATTGTTAATCATTTTATTTCTAATGCAATCAGTTCTGCCGGACTTGGTGCAATTGACCGCACATTTGGTGTTATTTTCGGTCTTGTAAGAGGTGTCTTATTACTTGGTCTACTCTATCTTCCTCTTCATATGATGCTTTCCGATGAGGAAAAGGATTCTTATTTTGGTGAGTCCCGCTCCCATGTCTATATTGAGATGACAGCCTCGTGGCTCTCAACTTTCCTGCCTGGCGGGGCAGAAGAGGTCATTGAAGAAAACGCGGCCAAAACGGGTGATTTGCTCGAAGAAACACGCAAGAAATTGCAGGCAATTGACGTGCTTCGCAGTGATGATTCCGAAGAAGAAAAAGAAAAGGCATCTTCCACGAATGCCGGGGCGTCTAATACGGATAAACCGGATCATGAAGAAGGCTACAAAAAGGAAGAACGAACGGGCCTTGAAAAACTGATTGAACAAGAAACGAAAAAAGAATTTACCCAATGATATCTCACATTCCATCCTGTCCTTTTGATGATGATAAACTCCATGAGGAGTGCGGTGTGTTTGGCGTGTTTGGCCATAAGGATGCCTCTGCTCTTACGGCTTTGGGATTGCACGCGCTTCAACACAGAGGACAGGAAGCCGCTGGTATTGTTTCTCACGATGGCGTGCATTTTTATTCTCATAAAGCGCTTGGGCTGGTGGATACCAATTTTAGCAGCAAGGATGTTATAGAGACACTAAAGGGCGATTTTGCGATAGGGCATAATCGTTATTCTACAACAGGTCAACCATTGCTCCGTAATGTTCAGCCGCTCTATGCGGATATGGCTTTCGGTGGTTTTGCTGTGGCGCATAACGGTAATCTGACTAATGCACATTTTTTGCGGCAGAAGCTTGTAAAAAACGGCTCTTTGTTTCATTCTACAACGGATACGGAAACTATTCTTCACCTGATGGCGGCGTCTGGTGAGGCATCAGTGCTTGATCGTTTCATTGATGCGATAAAGCAAATAAAAGGGGCGTACTCTATTGTGGCTTGCTCTAACGATCAGATTATAGGCGTGCGTGATCCTTACGGTATTCGTCCCCTTGTTCTTGGTAAGCTCGGGGATGCTTATATTCTCGCTTCGGAGAGTTGTGCGCTTGATATTATTGGCGCAAGCTGTGTCAGGGAAATTGAGCCGGGTGAACTGATTGTGTTGAGCCGGGACGGTATAAAGAGCCATAAAATTTTCCCTGAGGCGCGGTCTCGTTTTTGTATCTTTGAATATATTTATTTTGCACGGCCGGATAGCTTTATCGAAGGGGCCTCTGTCTATGAAATGCGCAAAAATATTGGCGTAGAATTGGCGCGGGAAGCACCGTGCGAGGCCGATCTGGTTGTGCCTGTCCCGGATAGCGGGGTGCCGGCTGCGATTGGTTATGCGCAGGCAAGCCATATGCCTTTTGAGCTTGGTATCATAAGAAACCACTATGTCGGTCGTACCTTTATTGAGCCGACCGATTATATTCGTCATCTCGGGGTTAAGTTAAAGCACAATGCAAATCGTGCTTTTTTGAAAGATAAAAAAGTTGTGCTGGTCGATGATTCCATTGTGCGCGGAACGACGTCCCGAAAAATAGTTGAAATGGTCCGTGCGGCAGGCGCAAAAGAAGTGCATATGCGGATTTCTTCGCCGCCGACAAAACATAGCTGTTTCTATGGTATTGATACGCCATCTTCCGAAGAATTAATGGCGCATACCCATAGTGTAGAAGAAATCTGCAAGGAGATTAAAGCGGATTCTCTGGCGTATATATCTGTAGATGGACTTTACCGCGCTATGGGTGAAACAGGCCGGGATGCAAATTGTCCGCAATATTGCGATGCGTGTTTCACAGGCGATTATGCGGTGGATCTGGTCGATCATGATTTGCAGCAAACGGGCGTCAACGTCTCAGGCTTAAAAGAGCACTAGATACTTTGTGCAGTGGGGTGTGTGGTGTGTGGTGACACGTAATGTCCCGTCACTGCGTTCGCTAAAACGCAATGACGCTGGCATGAGCCGTGTTTAAGCCGCTTTATCTTTATTAGCAGAGGCGGCATTATTGGCCGGTTTTGGATCGACATGTTCAACGATTTGCGTTGGGAACGGAATGGTGATGCCGTCTTTGTCCAAAGCTTCCTTAAAGGCTTTGGTCATATCCCATTTCAAGGTCCAGTAGTCAGAGGCTTTGCACCAGATACGGACAATAATATCAACGGAGAAGTCCCCCATATTGCTGACCATGATTTGCGGTTCTTTGCCATCTGTCGTAATAAGGCGTTCTTCCTTGCTTACAACCTTGTTTAGCGTTTTTATGGCATCATCCATGTCGTCATTATAAGAAATGCCGATGATGAAATCTTGTCTGCGTTGCTGGTTACGGGAAAAATTCATAATCTCGTTATTCCAGATGGCGCTGTTTGGACAAAAGATGTAAACATTGTCTGATGTAGATAATTCTGCACCAAATAAACCAAGTGATTTTACAGTGCCGCTTGTACTGCCAAATGTAATAAAGTCTCCAACATTGAAAGGGCGAAGGACTAAAAGCATAACGCCGGCGGCGACGTTAGAGAGCGTGCCTTGTAAAGCAAGACCGATGGCGAGGCCTGCCGCACCAAGGACCGCGATTAAGCTGGCTGTCTGAACACCGAACTGGGCCAGAACCGTGATAAGGGCAACAGACAAAATTGAATACTTAAGTAAGCCGCCTAGAAAATGCCTGAGTGTCTCATCAAGTTTTTGAATCTTCAGGAAGCGCTTTTGTATCCAGTTTCCGATGACCCAACCTGCAATCAGAATTAAAATAGCACTTAAGACGCGCACGCCCCATATAGCGGCCAGAGATGCGCCAGTCTGAATCGTCTCTTCCATGGTTACGACCTCCTCTCGATGTTGAAATAGAGGCTAAGCATAGGGGTTTTTACTCGTTCTGACAAGTAATCGTATCGGAACGGATTTAATATCGTAATCTTCCCGCAATCCGTTGATGATATAACGTTTGTATGAATCCGGCAGATCTTTCGGTTTTGACACCCACACGGCAAAAGTAGGCGGTCTCGTTTTGATTTGTGTTATATAGCGTAATCGGTTTGGACGGCCTTGCGTCAAGGGCGGCGGATGATGGGACACCAGATGATCCAGCCAGCGGTTTAATCTGCCGGTTGCGATTCGCTTATTCCAGTTATCATAGGCAAAAAGACATTTTTTCATCAACGCCTCAAGGCCTTTTTCTTTTAAGGCTGAAATAGTGACATAGGGGATATCTTTCACCTGCGCCAGAGAATGCGCTACTTTATCTTTGTAGAATTCCAGCGCTTCTTTTTTATCTTTTGTAATGTCCCATTTATTGACAGCAATGACGAGCGCGCGGCCTTCATTAATGACGTGACGGGCGATCGTCAGATCCTGTTTGTCAAGGGCTTGTTCTGCGTCCAGCACAAGGATGACGATCTGGGCCAGACGGATGGCACGCAACGCATCATCAATGGCCATTTTTTCGATTTTGTCTTTGATTTTTGATTTGCGGCGCATGCCGGCTGTGTCAACCAGCTTGAATTTTTTTTCTTCAAACGTCCAGTCAACCGCAATCGCATCTCTGGTAATGCCGGCCTCCGGGCCTGTCATAACCCGGTTTTCTTTTACAAGTGCATTCAAAAGAGTCGATTTTCCGGCATTTGGACGCCCGACTATCGCAATTTTTATAGGTTTGTCGTCGCTTGTTTCTTCGTCTTCCAGTGCTGCAAAATCAAAGTCTTCATCGCCTTCGAGAGAGTCGAGATCTTTGCCTTTTAGAAAATCGAAGGATTCGTCTTTATCATGCATGGATTCTTCATCGGGGAAGAAGGGGGCCAGCGCATCATAAATGTCTTGAATACCGTGGCCGTGTGCGGCTGAAATGGGGATGGGGTCGCCAAGGCCAAGGCTGTAGGCTTCGGCTGTGCCGGCCATGGCGGTGGTTTCGTTCTCACATTTGTTGGCCACTAGAATCGTAGGTATGCCGAGTTTTCTAAGCCATTTTGCAAAAGCTTTATCAAGTGGATTGACGCCTTCGCGGCCATCAATCAAAAAAAGCACAGCGTCTGCCCGTTTCAGGGCTTCTTCTGTTTGGGTTCGCATGCGGCTTTCTATGCTGCCATCGAACGAGTCTTCAAGGCCGGCCGTATCAAGAATGCGGATGGGATAATCCAGAATCCACCCATCCGTTTCCCGAAAATCACGTGTGACGCCCGGGGTGTTATCAACAATAGCAAGCCTCTTTTTGGCAAATCTGTTGAACAGGGTAGACTTTCCGACATTAGGTCGGCCTATAATGGCGAGTGTAAACATTATGTTCTTCTCTTTGACTTTCTTTTATCTGAAGGCCGTTAATGTACCGTCTTCATCCAGAAGGTACAGGGTTGAACCGGCAACGACCGGCGCAATGGTAATCGTATCGCCCGTAGACCATTGTCTTAGGATGTCTCCATTTGCGGGGGATACTTCCAGCACGTCTCCGTCAGTCCCTGCCAGAATCAGGCGGCTGCCCGCCATAACAGGCCCTTTCCAGAATATATGGCCGGTTTTGTCTTCTTCATCCTTGAAACGGGGGAGTTGTTTGATCCATTGAATTTCACCAGTATTTCTTGCCAGCGCGATCAGTTCATTATCGGAAGAAAGAACAAAAACATAATCTCCCGTGACCCATGGTGTTTCTGCGCCGCCGACATTATGTTGCCATAAAGGCCTGCCTGAGCGCGCATCAATGGCACCAAGTTTCCCGGCAAAGCTGATGGCAATGACAATGTCTCTGTCTATAACCGGCAGAGCACGAATATCAGCCAGAGAGTCCAGGCCGCCAATGCGTTTGGTGGGCGCAAAATTTTCTGACCAGGCAACGGTCCCGTTTTCGATGTGAAGCGCGTATAACTCACCAGACGAATAGGCCGGTACGATGAGCCCCTGTGTGGCGGCCGGGCTGGCAGAGCCGATAAGCCCGGCGGATTCATTCAAGCCGGCATGTTCCCATAAAAGTGTCCTGTTTTCAGCACTGTAAGCCATAACGCGATTATCAAGCGTTAGGACAAATATACGATTGCCAATGACGGTCGGGGCTGTACGAGAGGGGGCGGTGGTGTCTATGCGCCACTTAATCTGTCCGTTATCGGGGTTCAGCGCAATCAACTCTGCAAACCCGTTCGTGGCGTAAAGTGTGCCAGAGGCGTAAGAGAGGCCGCCGCCAATGACAGTCTCATCCTCATTTTCAGGCTGGATATCGGTTTTCCAGAGTCTTTTGCCTTTCTCAACAGAAAAGGCACAAAGGTCAAGATGGGTATCAAGTGTAAACACTTTGTCTCCAAATACGATGGGCTGTGCTGTAAGGGGCAGGGCTCTGGTGCTGCCTTTTCCTATGGAGGTTGACCATGCTTTTTTCAGGGTATCCGGGGTCAGGGATAAGTTTTGCATGACATGATTCGGGTAGCCGCCCGCTTGCGGCCAGAACTCATTTGACCAGGGTTTTGGCACAGCAATGTTTTTTACCGGTTCTTTATTTTTGGGCATAAGTGTTTTGTGCAGCTCTAAAATAGAGAGTCGTTCGCCGGGGAGTGGTGCGGCATCATCTTCGGCACCCAGCCACATATCACTAGAGCAACTGCTTAAGACAACAAGTGCCAGAAAGAACGGTAATATAAAAACAGAACGGTTCATTATTGTGTATCCTCTTCCTGCGTGAGTGTGTAAACATGGACAAGGGCTCTGGCCTGTTCCTTCAAGGTGGGGGAGGCTTTATCAGAGTCTAAAAGAAGGTTGAGCGTATCTGTTGCTTTTTTTAGATCTTTTTTGCCATGTGCTATGAGTAGGGCCTTGTGAAAAAGAGCTGTTGGATACCATGGATTTTCTGGTGCGTTAACGATCGGCTCCAGCAATGGTAGCAGTTCTGTATGATTGACCTCCTCATCTGAAAGCCCGAGGCGTACGTTCATGATGGTTGCGAGATCTCTGTAAACAGAATCTATAGAAGGGTCGTTGCTTATTGAGATATAAAGGCTGCGCGCTTTTTCTTTTTCTTCACGTTCTATTGAAGAGCCAGCCGCATTTAACAAGGCAATGGCTTTGTGTCCCGGCCGTGTGTTATTCAGGAAATCCAGGAAGTCTTTCCCTTCGAAATCTCCTGTCTCTAGAATATTAACGAGACGTTTTGTTTCTATCTCATTTTGACGTTTGTTCCAGCTTTTCCAGCCTGTTATGGCGGCTGTGCCTACAACGAGTGCTATAACAGCGATGATAATAAAATTTCCATATTTTTTCCAAAGTTTTTCTAGGCGTTCCTGTTTTAGAGCGTCATCAACTTCCTGAATAAAAGCGTTTTCTGTCATTGTTTATCTATTCATGTTTGCGTTATGTCTACCCGACCTTCTCAGCATAGGCTATCGGGGGCTATTTGTGGGACTATAAAGAAAAGTGCTACGATTTCCAGATATTTTCTTTTTATGATACGATATCTCTTATGGTTTTTGATCTGACGACACATCCAGACTTTCAGAAAAAAGTGCTTCAGGCGGGCTTTTCCAACGCTCAATTTAAGAAGTTGGACGCTTTGTTTTTGCGTGCGGCGTCTCAAAAAATTATTGTGCACCGGACGGTGGATTGCGATTTTGATGAGGGTGTTGCCACTTTTTGTTATCATAAAAGCCTTTATCATCCGGCATTATTCAAGTTTATTATCCGGCGCGCCTCACCGAACGCTGTGATGTATGAGCTTTGGAAGGCTGGCAAAGGACGTATTGCCAAAAGCGGCTTGTTTGAACGGGTCTTCTCCCGGCTTGAGACGGAAATAGAACAGTGTTAAAGATTGTGTCGGGAGATGATCATTGAAATACCATTTTACCTACTAAGCCAGTCAAAAAACTACCCAGAACATTTCCTGAATTTCTGCTGTATATTGTTTCGCGTAACCCGTGGCTCTGGATGAAGCGACAAGCGCGCTTGATAGTGAATCGGAAAAGCTGATTCAGGACTCTTTAGAAAGGTTGATGGAGGGGAAAACCGTTATTGTTATTGCGCACCGTTTGTCAACCATCGCACATCTGGATAGACTCGTTGTTATGAATGAGGGTAATATCATCGAAGATGGTGTACATGCTGAGTTATTGAAACGAAATGGCCTTTATGCCAAGCTCTGGTCCATGCAGTCCGGTGGCTTTTTAAAAGAATAGAAGATGGAATATTATGCCTAAAATAAAAGTGGAATCACCGGTCGTTGAAATTGACGGGGATGAGATGACTCGTGTGATCTGGGCATGGATTAAAGACTATTTCATTTATCCCTATCTGGACATTGACCTTCATTATTACGATCTGTCTATTCAGAACAGGGACAAAACCAATGATCAGGTTACGATTGATGCGGCGCAGGCTATTCAAAGATATGGCGTTGGTATTAAATGTGCAACGATTACGCCGGATGAAGTGCGGGTAAAAGAATTTTCTCTAAAGAAAATGTGGAAGTCGCCCAATGGCACGATTCGTAATATTCTGGGTGGAACTGTTTTCAGGGAGCCCATTATATGTGCGAACATTCCGCGTTATGTGCCGGGATGGGAACAGCCTATTGTGATTGGCCGTCATGCCTTTGGTGATCAATATAAAGCGACTGATTTAAAAGTGCCAGGGCCAGGCAGGCTCTCTCTCGTTTATGAACCAGATGATGGTGGTGATGTTCAGACGTTTGAGGTGTTTCAGTTCCCGTCTGCCGGTGTGGCGATGGGGATGTATAATCTGGATGATTCAATCAAAGGCTTTGCGCGCTCCTGCTTTAATTACGCGCTGTCCAGAGATTATCCGCTTTATCTCTCTACAAAGAACACCATTTTAAAACAATATGACGGCCGCTTTATTGAAATTTTCGCCGATGTGTATGCGCAGGAATTTGAGCAGGCTTTTAAGGAAAAAGGGCTCTCGTATGAGCATCGTCTGATTGATGACATGGTGGCGCAGGCCGTGAAGTCAAAGGGGGGCTTTGTGTGGGCCTGCAAGAATTATGATGGTGATGTGCAATCAGATATTGTGGCGCAGGGGTTTGGGTCTCTTGGTCTGATGAGCTCAATCCTTTTAACGCCTGACGGGCGCTGTGTGGAATCAGAGGCTGCGCACGGTACGGTAACGCGCCATTTCCGTTTGTATGAGCAGGGGCAGGAAACCTCAACCAATCCGATTGCCTCCATTTTTGCCTGGACCAGAGGGCTGCAATATCGCGGAAAATTCGATGGTAACCAGCCTTTGATTGATTATGCACGAAGACTTGAGCAAGCTTGTGTTAATACTGTAGAGCAAGGCTATATGACCAAGGATCTTGCGCTTCTTGTGGGTAAGGATCAAAAACATCTGACAACAAAAGAGTTTATGGATAGAGTGGCAAAACGGCTCGGATGAATTATATTTAAATTACGATCTATAACTTTTTGTTAAACCTTTTTTCGTTAACTTGACCTGTCATGTTTATTAATCGACGAACATTTTCTGTACTTTTGACCGGGCTGCTTTTCATGTTGGGAACAGCTTTTCCGGCTTTTGCCGCGGAAAAGGCTTCTGTTTATCCATATGATTATATCGGTGAAATGGAGGAATACGAAGCAAAGTACGAGGATACGCTTGTTCATCTGGCAAGAGCCAATAATCTCGGTTTTGTGGAGATCAGAGCAGCGAACCCTCATTTGGACCCATGGATTCCCGGGCGCGGTGCAAAAATTGTACTACCAAAGATGCATTTGTTGCCTAAAGCACCGCGTGACGGTATCGTGATTAACCTGTCAGGCATGCGTCTTTATGCTTTTGTGAATGGTGAAGACGAGCCTATGACGTTTCCGATCGGTATTGGCCGTGACGGCTTATCGACTCCGATTGGTGAGACGGTGATTTCATGGAAAAAAGAAGGCCCCACCTGGCGTCCGACAGCCAGAATGCGCAAAGAGCATCCGGCGTTGCCAGTATCTGTTCCGCCGGGGCCGGATAATCCTTTGGGTACGCACATACTTTATCTGGGGTGGCCGCAATATGGTATTCATGGCACGAACCGTCCTTTTGGTATTGGACGTCGTGTGAGTAGCGGTTGTATTCGCCTTTATCCTGAAAGCATTGTACAGCTTTTTTATGCTGTTGAGGCGGGCCTGCCTGTTCATGTTGTTGATCAGCCGGTAAAGGTCGCCTGGGTTGGTGATACGTTTTATGTCGAGGCACATCCATCACATGATCAGGCTGACTATTTTGAAAAAGAAGGTCATGTCAGAGATTATGAGCTGAGCGAAAAAGAGATGATCGGTATTATTAAAGAAGCTGGAAAATATGCTGATCATCTGGACTGGAAAGAAATTCGTACGGTGGTGCGTGAGCGTCGTGGCTATCCCATTGCTGTGGCTAGTCGTTCGGTGTCTGATGAAGGTGCTGATGGTAATGGTACGGATGATAAGGATAATAATAAAAACGAGGATAATCCATCTTCGGACTCTGTTGTTTTGTCTGATGTATCATCTCCCCCATCTGTATCTGCTGCTAATTTTAATCAGTAAAATGGGTGCTGTGATCAGGCTGGCGGGCTATAGGCTATTATAGCGTAAAGGGCTGGTGTGAGGAACGGGATGAAAAGGAAAAATGCCTGAATGCGTTTGTCGTCGAATGTAAAAAAGGGCAGGCTCAGTCCTGTGCCAATGAGCCACCAGAAAACAATATTGCTGTAATAGCTAAAAGGGAGCCCGTTTGTTTTCAGGGCTAAAAAGAACACTAATCCAACAAGAACGAAGCTAAGACCGCTTGTAAGAAGAAAGACAAGTGTTTTTTTAAAAGCGTGCATGGTAAACCTGAAAAGACGAATAGCCCAAAAATAAAAAGGCCGTCTGAACGTCAGGCAGCCTCTTTATTTAGCTTAAAACATTACAGCAACGGGCTGTATTATTTATTCATTTTTTGTTCAAATACAGGTTCTGCACTTTTCACAGGCTGTACTTCTACAGTGTCTTCATGACCAGCTGTGCGTCCGTATGGAGGCTCAACATCTACAAAACCTTTGTTTGTTGTGTTACATGCTGACAGGCCAAAGGCGCCAAGTACACAAATCATAGCAAAAAACTTCTTCATACTTTTCCTCTTTTCGATTTTTTGAGAAACAAAACAGAAATAATCCTTAACCTATTAAGGACGAAACCTTAACCATATATACACAAGATCGTACAGTTTGAATATAGTTTTTAAAGAAAAAGACTTATTTTTTTAGAGAAAATTACCATAACATCAGCAGTCTGCCGTATTATGCGCATTAATGTTCATAGCTGTCCATTTTTATGAAATATTGATCTATTCCTTTTTTTATTGAGGCGGCTATTTTGTTTTGATAGTTCGCACCGCTTAGGCGGTAGGCTTCCGTTTTGTTGGACATAAAGCCTACTTCTACCAGAACAGATGGGGTGTCGGGTGCTTTCAGGACGGCGAAACCGGCGTAGCGATGCGGGCGTTCCAGCATTTCTATGCCGTTGGCTTTTGTTTGGGAAACGAGCGTATTAGCAAAGAATTTTGACTGATTCATAGTGTCCCGCATGGCAAGATCAATCAGTATGTCTGCAACTTCTTCGTCTTCATGACTTAGATCAATGCCGGCGATGAGGTCTGCCTGATTTTCTTTTGTGGCGAGTTTTGCTGTTTGAGCGTCAGATGCTTTTTCTGATAAGGTATAGACGGAGAAGCCTTCAACGTTTCTTTTGGGAATAGAATCTGCGTGGATTGAGATAAACAGGGCGGCGTTATGTTTTCTCGCTATTTGCACGCGTTCATACAGTTTTAGATATTTATCGGTGTTTCTTGTCAGTTTGACGGTGTATTTTCCGCTGGCTTCGAGCTGATTTTTTAAGGCTTTGGATACGGCAAGTGTTACGTTTTTTTCGAATACCTTGTTAATGCCAATAGCACCGGGATCAACACCGCCATGGCCGGGATCTATAACAATGATGGGTTTTTTCCCCGTTCTTTGTTTATTGGCAGGCGGGGGAGGTACTGGCGGTGGTGTATGCTTTGCGGCTTGCTGATAAATAGGATCATTAAAGTTTAACGTGCCGTGAATGTCGGATTTCTTTTGTGCAAACAGCGTTGTTGAGGCTTTGTAGAAATCAACCACAAGCCGGCTTGGTTTTCCGTCCTGTGCTGGAAGCATAAAAGCCTTTTTGATAAGGGTGGGCTGTGCCAGATCAAGAACAAGGCGAGAGAATCGTCCGTCTATATTTCCCTGTCGAATGTTTTTTATGCCAGGCTCTGATGGTTTTGATATGACGCCGGCCTGCCATTTAAACTGAGGCAGGTCAACAACAAGCCTGTATGGAGAGGTCAGCATAAAAACTCTAAAATCTACGGTATCATCTAATTCAATGACCATTCTTGTTTTATCTGGATGAACCCCGAAGCGGACGTTATTTACGTCCAGCGCATAAGCCCCCGAAAAGGGAAGGCTCATCACAAATAGCACGAAGAAAAAAAAAGCAGGTAATTTCATAAAGCGGATCATATCCTGTTGTATTTTTGAAGGCAATTTTTTCCCTGACTATTTTGCTCATTTTTTTATTGTGCTGATTGGGAGAGCTGTGTAATGTCATTTATTGAAAGCAACATGTTACAGTTTTAGCATATTGACGAAAAAAGAAGTTAAGGATTTTCCAAAAGTTTTAAGGTTTCGCTAGCTGTAACGGTATTACATAGGCTCTCTATTTTGTTGTGAGGGGGCTGTATGGAAAGGTTTTTTTCAAGGAAGGTCAGCGTTTTTCTTTTATTTTTTTACTAAAATAGTGAGAAGGCGGCCCTTTGAGGAACCATTTTTTTGGATTTAACAGTTTTTTATGCAGGTGCGCCGTCCTGCCTCTTTTTATAAATTTTTAAGGCGTTGCTTTTAAGAGGAAGGCTTTGTCGGCTTTAAGCCTGCTGGAGTTATAAGAGTAATGGCAAAAAAAATGCTGATTGATGCAACTCACGCGGAAGAGACGAGAGTTGCAGTGCTGGATGGTAACCGTCTAGTGGATTTTGATTATGAAAGTAAGTTTCGTAAGCCCCTGAAGGGGAATATTTTTCTGGCAAAAGTGACACGTGTAGAACCTTCTCTGCAGGCGGCTTTTGTGAATTTTGGTGGTAACCGTCATGGTTTTCTGCCTTTTACCGAGATACATCCTGATTATTTCCGTATTCCTATCGCGGACCGCGAGGCACTGATCGCTGAAGAGCTTGCTGAGCTTGAGGCGCGTAAAAAAAGGAATGAAGAGGAGGATCTGGAGCATGAAGATATCATTGACGATGAAGCCGAAGAGGTGGAAGACGTCGATGACGAAGATCATGAGATTGAGGAAATCGGTGGCAGTGTGCCGATGGATGATCTTTCGGAATCCGAGGATATCACTGATAATAAAAAAACCGTAAAAACCACAGAGCCTGATTCTTCTGAAGCAGTGCCTCTGGATGAAGACGTTGATCTGTCTTCGGATTCTGAGGTCTCTGACACGACTGAAACGTCGCTCTCTGATGAGGCGTCAGATGCTTCTGATTCAGGCGATCAGGATGATTCGGAAGATAAGAATGACAAAAAGAAAAATGGAAAAAGAAGATATCCGAGACGTAACTACCGTGGAAAAAAAGGTAAAAGCCGGCGGTATTCATCGGCTCATTCACGGCGGGTAGAGCGTGTAGGCGGGGAAGAAATTGAGCAGCCTTACCGCCCGAGCATTCGTCGTAAATACAAAATTCAGGAAGTGATTAAACGCGGCCAGATTATGCTGATTCAGGCCTCAAAGGAAGAGCGTGGCAATAAAGGGGCTGCGGTTACTACTTATCTGTCTCTGCCTGGCCGTTATAGCGTTCTTATGCCTAACAGCCCTCGTGGCGGCGGGGTAAGTCGTAAAATTGCGAGTGTTAAAGAGCGCAAGCGTATGCGTGAAATTCTAGAGGAACTGGAAGTACCAGAGGGTATGTCCGTTATTATGCGTACGGCTGGCGTTTCCAGAACAAAGTCTGAAATTAAGCGGGACCTTGATTATCTTATGCGGATCTGGAACAAAATCCGTGAGTTGACGTTGAATTCAACAGCGCCTGCAATGGTTTATGAAGAGGGCAACCTTTTAAAACGCTCCATTCGTGATATTTACACAAGAGATGTGGATGAGATTTTAGTGTCTGGGGAGGAGGGCTATAAAGAGTCAAAGGACTTCATGAAAATGCTGATTCCTTCACATGCCAAGAAAGTCAAATTTTATAAGGATAATAAGATCCCGCTCTATCAGCGTTATCAGGCTGAGAGCCAGATTTCTGATATTGGTGAGCCGACCGCATCGTTAAAATCCGGTGGTTATCTGGTGATTAATCCGACAGAGGCCCTTGTCTCTATCGACGTGAACTCTGGGCGGGCGACAAAAGAACGCCATATTGAAGAAACGGCCCTTAATACGAATCTTGAGGCGGCTGACGAGGTTGCCCGTCAATTGCGTTTGCGGGATCTGGGTGGTTTGGTTGTTATTGACTTTATTGATATGGAGGACTACCGCAACAATCGTAAAGTTGAAAGACGATTGAAAGAGGCCCTTTCGAGTGATCGGGCGCGTATTCAAATCGGCCGTATTTCTTCTTTTGGTCTGATGGAACTGTCGCGTCAGCGGCTGAATCCCAGCTTGACTGAAGCGCAGTTTGAAGCCTGTCCTCATTGCAGAGGGTTAGGCTACAGACGTACCGTTGATGCGATGGCGATTATGGTTCTTCGGGCTTTGGAAGAAGAGGGGGGGCGCGAACGCAGCAAAAAAGTTGCACTGGTTGTTTCGAATGATGTCGCTTTGTTTATTCTTAACAGCAAACGTCAAATGCTGGCTGATATAGAAGAACGTTATGGTATCAGTGTTCTGATCCGTGTCGAAAAAGACCTGCCAGCCTCTGACTATAGAATTGAACTGCTGAAAGTAGAAGAGACTCCAGTCGAAAAAGACGAGAGCAAAGAGGATCCGGATGAGGATGGGAATCAGAAGAATAAAAACCGTTCCGCTCGTTCTTCTAATAATAAAGGAAACACAGCAAAGCGTGGTCGCAAAACATCTCGGAGTCGTTATAAGCAAAAGGATAAAAATGAACAGGCGACGGCAGAAGATGAGCCACAGGATGTCGTAGCTGAGACGCAGACAGATACGGATACTGGCACTGATATTGATGGGAAGGAGAGAAAGCCTGCCAAAAAACGTCCAACACGCAGAAGGCCCCAAAAGAAAGATGATAGTAAAAAAGAGATAAAAGAAGGCCATGACGAAACAGCAGAATCTCGGCCTGCACAAAACAAAGAAGTCGATGATGTAAAGGAAAGCAGGAAAGACAATAAAACGTCACAAAAAACATCATCTGCGCGGCGTACTCAGAAGAAAAAAGTGGAAAAAGATGAAAATCCTCCTTCTCCTGATTCGACGAAAAAAAAGACGGATGAAAAAGGCGATGAAAAATCAGTTTCTGTTTCAAAGAAGGCAGAAAAACAGGAACCTAAAGAATATGAAACCGTTAATAAAGAACCTGCACAGAAGAAAAAAGGCTGGTGGGGCCGTTTAGTGGAGTGATATGAAATGAAAAAAAACACCGTACTGATATTGTCTTTGTGCGTATTTTCTCTGGCGTTTGCCTTTTCTGCAGATGCTGAAGAGGCTGTGCCGCAGGAACCTGTGAAGGTAGAAACAAAGGTGAAAACCACTGGTGATGAAAAAGCCGAAACACCTGTTACAAAGCTGGAAGATCTGACAAATAGTATGATGGATGGCCTGGATGAGGAACAGCTCAAGCAGTTTGCTGCGATTAGGCTGGCGCATGGTGTTTTACGCTCGGTTAAGGAGGTCCAGAGTTCTGTCGGGAGGGCCGTTACAGCCTGCGTTGAAGAAAATCCGACACTGAAAGATTCTATGGAAACACGTTTCAGATCATGGAAGTCTGCTATCCGTCCAGTTCTTAAAAAGGGTGAGGATCGTGTTGCCAAGATGATCATTTTGCAGGACTATGCAAAACCATCAGAGGTACGTTCTTATTTGACCTCTTTTGACGAAGCGATTGCCTACAGGGAAAAAAATATTGAAAAAAAACCTGTAACAGAGAAAGCTTCCTGTGAAGCCATGCTCGAAAAAATGGACGAGACACAGGAGAGATTGCTTGATCTCATGAAAGAATCTCTTGGTCTGGACCAGCCTTTAACAAAGTCTGAAAAAACGGAATAATGAGAATCCTGCAAAGTTTGGCTGGGGCCGAACATGGCGGAGCCGAAACAGCCTTTGTTGATACCTGCATAGCCATGAAGGAAGCCGGACACATGATAGAGGTGGTAACACGGGCAAATGCGGTTCGTGTGCCCCGTCTGGAAAGGGCCGGCATAAAGGTTCACACCTTGCCGTTTGGTGGGCGCGTTGATTTTTATACGCCCTGGAGAATAGCGCGGATTGCCCGTCTGTTTAAGCCAGATATTGTGCAGTGCTGGATGTCGCGTGCAGCAGCTAAAACGCCTGCCTCAAAAAATTATGAGAAAGTGTGCCGGCTTGGTGGTTATTACAAAACGAAATATTTCAGGACAGCCGATTATTTCATAACAATTACGCCTGATATTAAGCGTTACCTCATGGAAAACGGCGTGGAGGAAGAACGTATTCGGCATATCAATAATTTTGCCGAGACCGAAGAGACAAAGGATATTGTGGATCGTGCTGCGCTTGATACGCCGAAAGACGCACCACTTTTACTCTCTTTAGGCCGATTACATGAGTCCAAGGCGTTTGATACGCTGATGCGGGCTGTAAAGGATGTACCGGGTACTTATCTCTGGATTGCAGGAGAAGGTCCGCAGCGTGTCGCGCTGGAACAACTTCGCACGGCTCTTGGTCTTGAGGACCGTGTGAAATTTCTAGGCTGGCGAAATGACAGGGCTGCCCTGTTTAAGACGGCGGATATATGCGTCTTTCCATCGCGTTATGAGCCTTTTGGCACAGTTTTTGTGCAGGCCTGGGCGCAAAAAACACCGTTGATTACAAGTGCGGCTGATGGCCCGAAACAGTTTGTAAGGCACGAGGAAGACGGCCTTATGTTTCCTGTGGATGATGTGGCCTCTTTGACGCACTCTATAAAGCAAATGATAGAGGATAAAGTGCTGCAGGCGCGTTTGGTTGAAAACGGTTACGAACGATATATAAATGAGTTTTCAAAAGAAAAAACGATAAAAGCTTATGAAGATTACTTTCAAAGCATGTTGAATAAAAGGAACGTATAGAAAATGAGTCGTATTAAAACGGATGTGATTATTGTGGGGGCGGGGCCTGTCGGGTTGTTTGCGGTGTTTGAGCTTGGCCTGCTTGATATGAAAGCGCATCTGATTGATATTCTGGATCGTCCGGGAGGGCAGTGTACAGAGCTGTATCCTCAAAAACCGATCTATGATATTCCGGCCTGGCCCTTGATTAACGGGCAGGATCTGACCGATCGATTGATGGAACAGATTAAGCCCTTTTCTCCGACGTTTCATTTAGGCCAAATGGCGAATAATCTGGAAAAACTGGAAGATGGTACGTTCCGGGTGAGTACAGATCAGGGCACAGTGCTGGAAGCCCCTGTCGTTGTGATTGCTGCAGGTGGTGGGACGTTTTCTCCCAAAAAACCGAATATTCCGGATTTAGAGACGTTCGAGGATACATCTGTCTTTTATGCTGTACGGGAACGGAATCACTTTAAAGATCGGCAAATTATGATTGCGGGTGGCGGTGATGCGGCTCTTGATTGGGCTATAGATTTACAGGAGATCGCAAAAAGTGTTACGCTTGTCCATAGACGGGATGATTTCAGAGCCGCCCCCAATAGCGTGAATAAAATGCGGGAACTGGTAGAGCGCGGAGAGATTGATCTGAAAATCGCTAATGTGACAGAACTGCGCGGAGAAAACGGACAAATTCAAAAAGCCATGCTGCAAGCCAGAGGAGAGGAACCGTACGAGATAGCGTGTGATGATGCGCTCTTTTTCTATGGTTTGACGATGAAATTGGGGCCGCTTTCAAAGCTGGGGCTGGATCTGACAGATAACAACCTTATCCCTGTCGATACAGAAAAGTTTGAAACCTCGACAAAGGGGGTCTTTTCAATTGGTGATATTAACTGGTATCCCGGTAAATTAAAGCTGATTCTCTCAGGTTTTCATGAGGCTGCCTTGATGGCACAAGCTGCTTTTAAGTACGTATATCCTGAAAAACGGCTGTTGTTCCAGTACACAACATCCTCAACGAGTTTACAGACCAAGCTTGGTGTAAAAGACAAAAAATAGTGGTAAGCTGCCAGATGGAAAAAACACCAAATATCGTAGAATCATCGGTATATGCCTATAAAACGGTATGGGACGAAAGGCGATATCTTTTCGGCCTTATTTTTGTGCCGATCCTGATTAAAATAACATGCCTGACGATGGTGTTTTATTTCGCACCTGAAACAGTGATTTGGCAGTCTTTGGTTATGTTGCCCTCTTTTTTTGCGGAAGGATGGTTCATTGCACAATTTTTGCGCACCTTTTTTAAAAAAGAGTATTGGCCGCGGAAATTTAATGAAAATGAGCAGATCTCGCCAAAAACGGACGAACGGGCAAGAGGGATACTTTCCTGTGTTATTGCATTTGTTTTGACCAAAATGTTTATTTCAGTGCTTTCTGCTATTGTCATAGAAGCAAAGCTTGTAGATATTCCGCCTATGGAAACGGCTGATCCTGAAAAAGAGTTTTTGAGTGCGTTGCCGGCTATTGGGTTTTTGTTTTTTCTTTTTTGGGCTTTTCGGTTTTTCTGGCTCTATATTCCATTATCCGTGAATATGCCTTTGATGCGTTTTTTGGCTCATATTAAGGGACTTAAGGCTTCAATGAATATGCTTGGAATATGGCTTTTTTGCATTATACCGGTTCTTTTAATTATGATGATGATGAATGGTGTTTTGCTTGATCCATATGGCGGGGATCCTAATGCTGCGCCTCCTTTTATTTCTTTTTTAGCAATTGCTCTAAATGTAATTTTTGGGATGTTAATGGATCTTCTTTCTGTTGCGGGTATGGCGACGTTGTTTTATACACTCTTTACAGGCCGCATTATTGATTTTGGAGAAAATGATACATGAAGATTTATGTAACCGATTTTGACGGTCAGACACATGAATTGGAAGCGTTGGAAGGTTGGCGTGTCATGGAGATTATTCGTGATTATCTTTTGCCTATCAAGGCTGAGTGCGGGGGTGCCTGCTCTTGTGCGACATGCCATGTTTATGTAGATGAAGAATGGTTGCCAAAACTTCACCCGAAGTCCGACGAAGAAGAGGATATGCTTGATGAAGCGATAGATGTGCGTGATAATTCACGTCTCTCATGCCAGATTTTGATGTCTGAAGCACTCGATGGGTTAAGGGTTACTATGGCACCAGGGAGCGAGAAAGATTGACCGTCTAGGTTTGAAGAACGGCATCATCAAGAATTGGAAGGTAGATCGTAAAAGTTGAGCTTTTTCCGTATGTGCTCTCAGCTTTAATGGTGCCGTCCCATCCGTTGATGATATTATAAATCATCGAAAGCCCAAGGCCTGTGCCTTCGCCGATATCCTTTGTTGTAAAGAAGGGGGTGAAAATATGGGGCAAGTGCTCTTCTTTTATGCCGATCCCATTATCTGTTATTTTTGTTACGCCATATTTTCCGCTGTTTTTCAGACCAAGGGCAAGTGCTTCTTTTTTATTGATCTGTGTTGTGTCAAAGACGACCTCAATTTTGCCTTTTGACTCTGTAGCGTGAGAGGCATTGATCAGAATATTACTCATGACCCGTTTAAGATCATTGGTGTTGAGCATGCTATAAATAGGGAGGGCTTGATTGGTGAATCCGGTTTTTGTTATTTCCAGGCTTTTAGGGAGTAGCGCGGCTGAAAAATCAATAGCAGCTTCAATTGCTTTATCAAGATTAAGTAAAGAGGCTTCAATTTTGTCTTTTCTGGAAAATTCCAGAATGTCTGAAATAATTTTGGCGGCACTATCTGTGTGTTCAATAATAGCATTCAAATCGTCATGGAAAGCGGTGTTTTCTTTTGGCGTATCGGCTTTCAGATTTTCACTGAGCAGGATAACAGGTTGCAGTAAGTTATTGATTTCGTGTGCAACGCCTCCCGCCAGATAGCCAAGATCTTCCATTTTTTGTCGTTGCCTTTGGGATTCTTCTGTTTTCTTTTCTTCTGTCAGATCTCTAAAGAACGCACAAAAATAGAGCTGATGAGCCACTTCAGCCTGGGATAGTGCAATATAAACAGGAAAAAGGAACCCTTCTTTATGTCTGCCTTTGGCTTCTATACCATTGCCAATGAGTTTGGCTTGTCTTGTCTTTAGGTATCGCTGCATAAAATCATCATGTTTTTCTTCATATTGATCCGGCATTAATATTTTAACATTTTTCCCAACGACTTCTTCGGCTTCATAACCAAACATTCGTTCTGCGGCAGTGTTAAAGCGTTCTATCTCTCCTCTTTGGTTTGAAATAACAAGACCGTCGGCGGTATTATCAAGAATGGCTTGTAGTTTTTCCTGCGCGAGCTTTTTTTCTGTGATGTCACGTGAAAGGCCTAAAAGGAAAGGTTCGTTATTATTGTCTGTAAAACCAACTTTTTTGGTTAAAATAGTTTTTGTATCACCTTTGTAATCGGTCAGTTCTTCGTAAAACTCAATTGATCCGGTCCCTATGACATCCTCGTCTTTTTCCATGAAGGGGCGTTTTCCGTTTTCCTTCATTTGGAGGCGTCCCTCAGGGCAGAAAAAGTCAAGGAAAGCCTTGTTCGTTTCAATAATGTTATGATTTTTATCTTTTACAAAAATCATATCTGGCACGTTTTCCATTATGAGCTTTAGGAAGTTTTTCGTGCGTAGAATATCTTGAGTCTTTTTAGCGACTTCTTTTTCTATAAGGAGATTTCGTCTTGCTTGCTGAAAGGTTAGAAGGGCAAGTAATGCTGTAATAAAAAGAGCACTTAAAAACAATATTTCAGAAAAGAGTGTCGGCATGCTGTGTAGACATTCTTTACTGGTTGAAAAAATAATATCCCAAAAGGACAGATGCTTTGGAGAAGAAAAAAAGTAAAATCCAACGGATAAAGCCACCCCAACCAGTAGAACAAGAATAGATATTCTATAGGTTGAGATGGCTTTATCTTTTTTTTGTATCACAATAGTGTTTGTCTGCGTTTTATTCTGTTTTCAGACTCACCTTTCCTAAACTTATTTCCCGGGCTCTTTCGGTCCGCCGAACTCATCAAGTGTGGAAGGATCAAAAGGCACGGGGGCCAGCTCTATCTGAGGGAGCGGTGGACGGCAGTCTGTAGGCTCTTTCAAGAGGGCTTGCCATTGTTCAACCCAGCCTTCTTGTGGTCTGGCATCTTTTACAAGCGTATAATTCAGACAGCGGCTGTCTTGCATCGCTTTCGCATAGCTGTGAAAAACGGCAGGCGGCATGTAGGTATCGTTTTGTCCGATGAAGTGATGTTGTGGCATATCCATAAGGGCCGGTGCAAAATCTACAGCGTTTAGCGAGCCTTCAAACGGTTCTCTTTCATGGATATCCGTGAAGACACGATGGTCGAGATTGCCGGCAACGGTGCGCAGAGAAACAACATCTTTACGTTCTGCTGCCAAAATAGCGGCGATTGTCGCGCCGCCATTAAAGCCGACCAGATTGATTTCATCAGGGAGTCTGTGAAAGCGTTTCACGTTATCAATGGCCTGATTGTAAGTCTCAATAACATCAGGGGCAAACCGTTTGTTGTTATAGTATTCGTATGGGCAGACGTCCTCTTTGTCCCACGTTGTGTATTGGCAGGGGCGGGCAAGATAAATAACGTTTGGTGAAGGGTCCTGTGCGGCAAGACGCAAGGCAACGGGATCTGTCGGTGTTGGGTTATATGACCTGTTATAGGCCATAGGGTATGTGCCGCCTTCTATGTATATGGTGACGGGTTTATTTTCATCATGGACGCGCTCATAAGCGGTCAGTTCAAATATACCGGCTGGAATAACGCGGTTATACATGAAAACCGGCATGGCAATGCGTCTTGCGGCCTCGTCCCTCATGGCGGGCATACTTAAAAGGCAGGCGGACAACGTAAAGGCCATAAAGAGTACGGCTAGAATTTTGTGGGGTTTAGAAAACCTGGGACGGTTAGACATTACATTCCTCATTTCGTAGTAATAAACCTGAAAAGAACTCAGCCCGTGCATTGTAAGTGTATGTAAACCATTTGACCAGAGGATATGCTTTATTTGATCACAAATTTTTTTAGGGGGAAATTTGACAAATATTCCCATAATGTGAAATAATCCTGGAAATTATAAAACAAAAACTATTAATAATTTAAATTTAGGGTGTGATCATGAATAATAAATTACTTTGGGCTTCATTTTATGTCGCTACTACGATAGGTCTTCAGGCCTGTGTTCAGACGGGTGTAGGGTTCATTGATAAGGGTGTTGCTAAGGTTGAAAATGGCGTTAATACGGCTGTTGGTAAAATTGCTGGCAAGGGTAGTAAGATTGACGAGAAGATATTGGGCGAGGCTACTAAAGCTATTTCTCCTGTATATGGCACAGTCAGTAAAGCTGTTAAAAATGGTGTTGACCCAAGAAATCCAAATCTTAATAAGACGCTTGACACTCAACTGAAGCAAATCAGACGTTCTTATGGGCCTGAGGTTGAAGGCATTGCCAGGGAGTATATAACGAATGCTTTTGACGCTAAAAATGCAGCAAAAAAAGGTCTTCCCGAAGATAAAATTGCGTGCGAGCTTGAAGCCCGTAGAGTTGCAGTGACATCTGTTGCTCATCACTATGTGGAAAAAATGGCACAAGAAAAAACGGAGAAGTTAAAAGGGAAATTGGGGAAAGCACTTGATAATGAAGCTCAAAGAAGGATTCCTTTTTACGGACTCTATAAAGAACTTACTCAATAGAACTAAGCGTTAAAAATTTATAATTTCTCTCTGGCTTAACGGCTTGAGGGGAATTGTCTTTGTGGTCTCCAGCCGTTATGCCACTGTTTAAGTGGTACAATATCGGCAGGCGCGCCGTTGTCTCTAAACCAGGAATCGACGGCAAAGGGTTTTTGTGTTTCTAGGTTCACAATGACGGCCGTCTGATGCGCCCAATTTCCGCCGCCAAACAGAGGGAGGCGTGTGGCAGGAGAAGATATGTCGTGAAACGTTATAAGATTGTTTTGTTTCAGTAGGATAAGGTACGTTGTTGTGTTCGTGCTTTCGTCTATGCAATCAAGCTGGTTTGTGCCTATGGTCTTAAAAGTGCCGCCCTTGTCGGCTTTGCTGCCGGTGATTTCGCCGGTAATTCTCTCAAACAGGCCCATAGCCTGTCTTATTTTTTCTCGTTCTTGCCGGGCATTTTGTGGCGGCGGGGAAAAGATGGCGTTTATTTGCGCCCATTGCTCATCGTTCAGGCGGAGCGTTTCGATCGTTTTGCAGCCGTAATTCCGGCAATGTTGGAATTGCCCTTGTTCTGGAAGCTGGATGCCTTTTTTTGAGTAGTAGAGTGCCCGCGTTTCTTTGTAGGGTGTGTTAAGGCACGCACTCAAAATAACAAGGCACAATAAGGAGATAAAACGAATCACGGTAAAATCTCCATAACAAGGGGGGTGTGATCAGAGGGCTTTTCCCATCCCCTTGGTTCTGCATCAATGGTACAATTTGAGAGGCGGTCTGTCATTATTGGGGAGAGTAAAAAATGATCAATGCGCAGACCGTTGTTTTTTTGCCATGCACCGGCCTGATAGTCCCAGAATGTATATTGGCTGGATCTTTTATCAAAGATACGAAACGCATCGGTTAGCCCAAGATAGAGGAGCTTTCTAAATGCGTTTAAGCTTTTGGGGTGAAAAAGCGCATCGCCTTGCCATTGGTCTGGGGCGTAGCAATCTTTGTTCTCGGGGATAATATTAAAGTCTCCGCCGATAACAAAGTTTTTCTCTTTTTCTATGAGGGTTTTTAGATGGCGGTATAGTTTTTCCATCCATTTGAGCTTGTAGGGGAATTTATCGCTGTCCACGGGATTGCCGTTCGGGAGATAAATGTTAATGAAGTGGGTGTTTTTAACGATACATTCCAGATAGCGGGCTTGTTCGTCATCTTCGAATCCTGGCAGCTTTGTGTGAACGGTTTCCATGTTGTGTTTTGACAGGGTTGCCACGCCGTTATAGGTTTTTTGTGTGGTGCTTGCTGTTTTGTAGTCAAGCTCTGCAAAGGAATCAGAGGGGATGTCGAGTCCTTTTAGCTCTTGCATCATCAAGAGATCAGGGCGTTCTTTTTCAAGCCATTTCTGGACGACTGGGAAACGGGCCTTGATTGAGTTTACATTCCATGTTGCTATCTTCATACTCGTAATCATATGTAACGTGACACAAAAACAAAAGTAAAATGACTAATACAGAAACAGCTTATAATTATTGCGCGCTGCCACTGGCAGCTTATGCCTCCAACCCTGATCGTTCTGTGGGGCGTCTTTATGATGAACCGGAAAGCTACCACAGAACGTGTTTTCAAAGAGACCGTGACAGGATTATTCATTGCGGCGCTTTTCGGCGTTTGAAATCCAAGACACAAGTATTTGTGTATCATGAGGGGGATCACTACCGGACGCGTCTAACCCATACGCTGGAGGTGGCGCAGATTGCCAGAACGATGGCGCGTGCGCTTCTTGTGAATGAGGATCTGGCTGAATCAATTGCTTTGGCGCATGATCTCGGGCATACCCCTTTCGCGCATGCCGGGGAAGAAACGCTCAGCGGCTGCATGAAAGAAACGTGTGGTCGTGGTTTTGATCATAATGAACAATCTTTGCGTGTCCTGACGGTTCTTGAGCAAAAATATCCTGAATGGGATGGTCTTAATCTGACGTGGGAAAGTCTGGAAGGGATTGCGAAACATAACGGGCCGCTCATGGAAAGGGGGGCAGATTGGAGAAAAGTGAATGTGCCGCCAACCATCGCCATGATTCAGGCAAAGAAAGATTTGCGTCTTGATAGTTGGCCGTCTCTGGAGGCGCAAATTGCGGCGTTGTCTGATGATATTGCTTATAACTGTCATGATACCGAAGACGGATTAAGAGCCGGGTTGTTTACGCTGGATGATGTGGCTGTCTTGCCTATGCAAAAACGTATTCTGGATAAAATCCGGTGTAAATATACGAATCTGTCTACACACATGCTTATCTATCAGCTGGTGCGGGAGATGTATGGCGTGCTGGTGGAGGATGTGCTTGCGCAAACGCGAAAAAATCTGGAAGATATTTGCCCGAAAGGACCGGATTGCATAAGAATTCACAGTAAACAAATCGTATCGTTTTCCAGCGATATCTTTCAGGAAATCGAATGGCTGCGCGCCTTTTTGTTTGAGCGTATGTACCGACACTATACGCTGAACCGGATTTGGCTGAAGGTTGAGAAAATTGTTGGAGATTTATACAGTGCTTTCTTTGACAACTATCAACTTTTGCCCGACAAATGGCAGAATCTTATTCGTGAGAAAGGTGGCGATAAAGACACAAAAGAAGGACGTGAGGCAAGAGCACGCATGGTGGCTGATTATATCGCCGGTATGACGGATCAATATGCTATGCTGGAGCATGAGAGATTGTTTGATTTGTATAAATAAAAGGGCAATCTTGATGTAAAATTTCTTTTGCTTTAATTATTCTATCGCTGAAAACTTGATTCGTAAGGATTTTCACGAGAATGAGTAAGTATATAGATAAATATAAAAGGGTTAGGCTTGTTTCCGAGGATGGCGATATTGATGAAGCACTAAGGAGCGTTAAAAAGACCTTTGCCGCGGCGGCTGATGAAACGGGCGCTGTTATTCTGACCGCCATACCGGGGAGGGTTCATCGGGATGTTTATTTCTTTAGAATACAGGGAAGAATGAGCAAAGTGCAAAAACAGATAATTGGCTGGTGTATTGTGTAACTTTGACAGGCAATTTTATGTGCTCCTTCTTTTAATAGCGTGTTCTTAATGTAATGTGTGGATAAGTGTTTCCTTAGACTAATAAGCCTTGTTGTGTTTTTTTTTCTTTTTTCGTAAAGTTCTTCCCATGCGAGACAAAAGGGATGATTTATTTCACTATCAAGATATGAGCCTGGAAGAGTTGTATAGAAAGCAGCGTCCGGATATGGACCGCTTTGTTGTTTTTGATCGTTATAAGCCTTTGCTGACGACGGCGGCCTTATTGTTTACAGGGATTTTGCTTGGCACTGTTCTTTGGGTCGGGTATCCCGATGGGGATAGTGTGAGTGACGGGCCTGTGCCAGTGATACAGGCTGATGCTGGATCATATAGGGTATCGCCTGATGATCCGGGCGGCATGGAAGTGCCGCACAGGGATAGTGTTATATTTGAAACAATGCAGACGGCAGGCGACTTTTCGGACTTGAGTCCTTCGTCAGGTGTTGAAAATCTTTTGGATGAGCCTGAGGTAGAAGAACGGTTGGTAGAGCAGCCTATCGAGCAACCTGTAGAGCAGCTCATAGATAAAGACACCTATTTTTCAACTCTGGAAGAGGCAAAGGAAAGTGCCAACAAGTATCGCGCAACAGCGTCTCCGGCTTCATCCGGTTCTTTGATTGAGTCTCTTTCCATTGAAAATGAGGCCCCGCCCAGAGAAGAAACCGTTACTGAAATCACGGCCCCGATCAACGATATTACAGAGACGGTAAGGGTGTCATTGCCGAAAAAAACGAAAGTGAAGGTAATAACGCCTGACGTGGTGGCAACGCCTGTACCTGGGGTTAAGCCTCAACGTCCTATCGCGTTCAAAATGAAAGGTGTTAAGGAAAGTAGGGATGTTGTTGATATAGCAGCTTCTTCTATTTCCTCCATTCCTTCTTCTTCTTCTTCTTCTGTGGCGTCCAGAAAAACGAAAGCCAATGCGGAAACGATTGATTTTGTTCGTTCCGTTCTTGATCAGAAAATTACACCGCCGCCTTCTTCTGTTGCGGCTGCCGCTATTCAGCCTTCAAGTGGGTACACAGCCCATGAGGGAATCGTGAGGGCTGCCCCTGTCGCGACAACAGCTACGCATTATATTCAGCTTGGCAGTCTGACGTCGGATGCGCAGGCGCGGACCCATTGGGCTACGTTACAAAGGCAGTTTCCGTCACAACTTTCCAGTTTGTCCATGCGGGTTCAGCAGGCGGATCTCGGTGCGCGCGGTATGTTTTACCGTGTGCAGGCGGGGCCTGTTTCTGCCGGGCAGGCGCATGATTTATGTGATTCTATAAAAGCACGAAAACCCGGGGGATGCCTTGTCGTCGGTCCGTAGGGATATGTTGATGCAAGGGACATTGCCTGTAATTTTCTCGATAGAAGGCCTAACGCTTTCCAGTGCCGAACAAAGCTTTTTTAAGGAGTCCAGGCCGGCGGGTTTTATTCTTTTCGGTCGCAATGTTGATAATCCTTCACAGCTTCGTGCCTTGACAGATTCTTTGCGCGCGCTGACAGAGCATGAGGATTGCCCGATTCTGATCGATCAGGAAGGCGGGCGCGTGGCACGTATGAGCTCTCCGCATTGGTCAGAGATTTCTCCGATGCGGCTTTTGGGACAGCAAATAGAGCAGGATAAAACAAAAGGTACAGAAGAACTTAAAACGCGTTTTCGTCAGATTTTGAAAGAGCTGAAAGCGGTTGGTATTAATGTGAATTGTGTGCCTGTGCTCGATGTTTTATTTGAAAAAACCCATGACGCTATTGGTGATCGGGCTTTTTCGGATAACCCGGAGATTGTGGCTTATGCAGGCCAAGTTATAGCGGATCTTTGTCTGGAAGAGGGCATAACGCCTGTGATGAAACATATGCCAGGTCACGGGCGGGCGGTGAAAGATTCTCATCATGACTTGCCGGTTGTCAAAGCATCATTTGATGATTTACAAAAAACGGACTTTTATCCTTTTGTCTCTGTGGCTGAATCAGAGGGCGTGTGGGGGATGATGGCGCATGTGATTTACGAATCGATTGATTCGAAACATCCGGCCTCTGTTTCTGAGACTGTTATTTCAGAGATTGTACGTAAGGAAATCGGGTTTCAGGGGCTTTTACTAAGCGATGACTTAAGCATGAAAGCCCTTGATAAGTATGGCGATGTAGCAGATCGAGCTTTTGGGAGCTTGCAGGCAGGGTGTGATCTTGCTTTATATTGTGCCGGTGATTTGCCGGAAATGGAAAAAATAGCTGGCAAATTATGGAAAACAATAATCTAGCAGAGCATAAGGATTTTGAAGAGGAAATCATGCCAGAAGAAGAGGCGGTCTTCCTTCTTCTGGATATTGATGGATTCGAGGGACCTATTGATCTGTTATTGGAACTCTCCCGTAAACAAAAGGTCGATTTAACGCAAATTTCTATTTTGCAACTGGCCCGCCAATATCTTTTCTTTATTGAACAGGTTAAAGAGCTCAAGCTTGATATTGCGGCTGAATATCTTGTTATGGCGGCGTGGCTGGCTTATTTGAAGTCCCGTCTTTTATTGCCCAAACAGGAAGATGAGACAGAAGTAAGTGGTGAAGAAATGGCAGAAGCCCTGCAGTTTCAACTCCGTCGTTTACAGTCTATGCAAAAAGCAGCTGAAGACCTTTCTAAAAGGCCACAACTGGGGCAGGATATTTTTGCACGGGGGATGCCTGAAGGACTGGTCGTTTCTAAAAATACAGCCTACAAGGCCGGCTTATATGATCTTTTAAAAGCTTATGGCAATATTGCGCAAAGAAAAGAACATGAGACCTACGAGCCAATGAAATTCAGCCTTATGTCTATGGAAGATGCTTTAAGCCGTGTGACAAACATGCTGGGGGCTTTGCCCCGTAAAGGGCCTTATAGCGTATGGACAAGCTTGCAAAATTTATTGCCGGAGGGGCTTAAACAGGGGCAATTATTTAGTCGTTCGGCTTTAGCCTCATCCTTTACGGCATTGTTGGAACTGACAAAGCAGGGGGATATTGAGTTGAAACAGGATGGCCTTTTTCGTCCAATCTATTTGCGTCAGGCCAAAGGAAGCGATATAGAGAAAGCATGAAAGCAGAAAAACGAATTGTTGAAGCGTTGTTATTTGCATCCAGTGAACCTTTGTCTCTGGATATGATGCGGGAACGCTTGCCGGAGAATGCCGATCTGGGCGGGGCGTTGCTGGCCTTGAAAGAGGAATATGCAGCACGTGGGGTTAATCTTGTCGATATTGATGGGGCCTGGGCGTTCAGGACGGCTAATGATTTGGGCGATGTGTTGACTCTTGAAAAGCACGAGCAAAAGAAGCTCTCAAGAACGGCACTTGAGACATTGGCGATTGTGGCTTATCATCAACCCGTGACACGGGCTGAAATTGAGAATATCCGTGGTGTTTCTACGCATAGAGGCACATTGGATGTTCTAATGGAAACAGGATGGATCAAACCCGGTAAGCGGCGTGAGACACCAGGGCGTCCCTTGACTTGGGTAACAACGCTGTCGTTTCTGGATCATTTCGGTATGGAGGCTTTAACGGATTTACCGGGCATGGATGACTTGAAATCCTCTGGTTTACTTGACCGGCGTCCGGCTATTGATACATTGCCTGGAACTGGGGAATTGTTTGAAGACGATAATGAAGAAAGAGAAGAGGAGCACTAGAATATGGCACCAGGTATTGGGCAGTTAGTGATTATAGTTCTTTTGGTCATGCTTATTTTTGGCGCAGGCCGTTTGCCCCGTATTATGGGCGACCTTGCCGAAGGAATTAAAAGCTTCAAAAAAGGGATGAGGGATGAAGAACCCTCGCAAAGCTCTAAGCAAATAGAAGACCAAGATAAGTAATGTTAGATTTTGGCTGGCCTGAATTATTTCTGATTATGGCTGTTGCTGTTTTGGTCGTTGGACCAAAGGAACTACCCCAGATTATGTATGGGCTGGGGCGTATTGTGCGCCGCGTTCAATATATGCGCTATTCATTGACACAACAATTTGATGATTTTATGCGGGAAGCCGAGCTTAAGGAGCTGCAAGAGTCTGCAGGGGATGAGGATTTTGTTGAGGAAGAAGAAATAGAGGCCGAAAAAGAAAAGGAGAAAGCCGCGGAGGAGCAAAAGCCAAATGAACAAAGTGCTTGAAAAATCCGATCCCAAAACAGAACCGCTGATGGTGCATCTTTTGGAGTTGCGTAAACGGCTTTTGTGGTCTTTTACGGCGATGTTTCTAGGGACTGTGATTTGTTTTGTTTATGTTGAGCCTATTTATGGCTTTCTGGTGCGTCCTTTGGCACAGGCCATGGGGCCGGGAGATACGGGGCGTCTTATTTATACAGGGTTAACGGAAGCCTTTTTTACCTATTTAAAGGTGGCTTTTTTTGCAGGTATTTTTCTGACCTTTCCTATTCTGGCTACGCAGGTCTGGCTCTTTTTGGCACCGGGCTTGTATAAGAATGAGCGTTATGCGTTTTTACCGTTTCTGATTGCAACGCCTGTTCTTTTTTTCGCGGGCGGAGCGATGGTTTATTTTGTCATTATGCCAATGGCCTGGCCTTTTTTTCTAAGCTTTCAAAGTACAGGGCCGGATACGGTTTTGCCTATTCAGTTAGAAGCCCGGGTTGGCGAATATCTTGACCTTGTGATGGTTCTCATTTTTTCGTTTGGTTTGTGTTTTCAGCTGCCTGTGCTTTTGACTTTGATGGGCCGGGCCGGGATTGTCTCCTCCAAAACGCTGGCCTCGCTTCGAAAATATGCGATCATCATTACTTTTGTTATTGCGGCATTTTTGACGCCGCCTGATGTGATCAGCCAGATTGGGTTAGCTATTCCGGTTTTGGGGCTGTACGAAATTTCGATTTTGCTCGTGCGTCTGATGGAAAAAAAGAGGGGGGTGTGATTTGGATCGTGAGCGGTATGAAGCAGAGAAAAAGATCGCGATAACCGGAGAGTCTGGTAAACGTCTGACTCTGGCCAAAAACACAAAAACCCATCAGGAGCTTCTTTATTATCTTGCCGAAAAAGACCCGGATCCGATCGTTCGGAAAGCGGTCGTTGAGAATGAATCTATGCCGGTTCAGGCGAGTGCTGTTCTGGTTAAGGATAAAAATGAGGATGTTCGTTTAGCGCTGGCAGCACGTCTTATGGCCCTTCTCCCCGGGTTGTCAAATGACAAAAAAAGCCAGATCTATGCTTTTGCAGTACAGGCATTGGGGGATCTTGCGCTGGATGAAGTCTTGAAGATCAGAATGGCACTGTCCAGTACATTAAAAGATTGTGCGCAAACGCCTCCAAAAGTGGCAGGGCAACTCGCCCGTGATATAGAACGGCAGGTGTCTGAGCCCATTTTGCGTTTTTGTACGGCGTTGTCGGATGATGATCTTTTGGATATTTTGAGAGGACATCCGGAAAGCTGGGCTTTGCAGGCTATAGCATCTCGTAAAAATGTGAGTGAAAAAGTCTCTCGGGCCGTGATCGAAAAAGAAGATGAACCATCAGGGGCGTTGCTGATTGAAAATGAAGGCGCAAAAATCAGCTTAACTTTGCTGGAGACCATCATAGAAATGGCAAAGAAATTTTCCGGCTGGCAAAAATCTGTGGCGACGCGTAAAACATTACCGCCCAGAATGGCAAAAAAACTGGCGGCCTATGTTGACGAATCGGTGCGCAATCTTCTTCTTGAACGCGAAGATTTTGATGAAGAAACGCTGGAAGAGATTACAACGATTTTTCGTCGCCGTATTGATTTCGCTGAAGATAAAAAAAAGCCGGGTGAAAAGCCAAAAGACAAAATCAAGCGTCTGGCAAAAGAAGGGCTTTTAAATGAAACGGCTGTGTCTGATGCGCTTGGTATGCATGACCGGGTATTTGTGATAGGGGCTTTGGCACATCTAGCTGGAACAAAAGAAGATGAAATTGGCAAAATCCTTCAGATGAAGGCGCCAAAGGTTCTGGTTTCTATTGTCTGGAAAGCTGGGCTGTCTATGCGTTTTGCTTTTCAGTTACAGCGTGATCTGGCACATATTCCCCCAAAAGAACTGATTTACCCACGCGGCGGAACAGATTATCCTCTCTCCGAAGATGATATGAACTGGCAACTTGAATTTCTGAATTTGAAATAGAAAAACGATAACAAAATTATAAAACTGAAAGGAAGAACTTATGGCGAGACATAAAATTGCATTGATTGGTGCGGGGCAAATTGGTGGGACGTTGGCTCTTCTGGCTGGTCTGAAAGAGCTGGGTGATGTGGCGGTGGTCGATATTGCGGAAGGTGTGCCGCAAGGAAAGTCTCTGGATCTTGCGCAAGCCTCGCCGATTGAAGGGTTTGATGCGGTGTATAGTGGGAGCAATGAGTATGACGTGATCGAAGGGGCCGATGTTGTGATTGTGACAGCCGGCGTGCCGCGTAAACCGGGGATGAGCCGTGATGATTTGATTGGTATCAATACAACTGTAATAGAATCGGTTGGGGCGAATATTAAAAAATATGCGCCGAACGCCTTTGTTATTGTGATTACGAATCCACTGGATGTCATGGTGGAAGTCATGCAGCGTGTTACAGGGTTTGATGATAAAAAAGTGGTCGGTATGGCTGGCGTGCTGGATAGTGCACGTTTCCGTTTTTTCCTGGCCGAAGAATTGGGCGTGTCTGTTGAAGATGTCAGTGCCTTTGTGCTCGGTGGTCATGGGGATACGATGGTGCCGCTGATTCGCTATTCGACCGTTGCTGGCGTACCGCTTACTGACATTATTGAAATGGGCTGGACGACGAAAGAAAAGATTGATGCGATTGTGGATCGTGTTCGCAATGCGGGGGGCGAGATTGTCGGCCTCCTTAAAACAGGCTCAGCCTTTTATGCGCCGGCATCCAGTGCGATTGCAATGGCAGAAAGCTATCTCCGCGATAAAAAACGCGTGCTGCCATGCGCCGCCTGTCTTCACGGTGAATACGGGGTAGAGGGTCTTTATATCGGTGTGCCGGCTGTTATCGGTGCAGATGGTATTGAAAAGATTGTTGAAATCAAACTCAACAGCGAAGAACAGGCTGAATTTGATCATTCTGTTGATGCGGTCAGAAAGCTGGTGTCCGCGATGGATAATGCCGCTTAAATAAGCGGCATCCGATACGACAGCATAACAACAAAAACCCCGTTTCTGTGACGGGGTTTTTCTTTGTATTTCTTTATTGACGTTAGCCTATGTTAAACGTCGGCGCTTTTTCTGCGAGAGAGACTTTTGGCAACTCGTTTTCGATACGTATATAGGTTCCGATACGGTTTAAATAATCTCTTGTTTCTTCAGGCATTTTCCCAAGGCCTTTTTTCTCAACGTTGCCCATACCCCAGTTATAGGCGGCAAGTGTTTTATTCATATCTCCGTCATAACGTTTGTAGAGTTGGCCCAGATATTTGGCGGCACCTGCTGCGGATTGATAAGGATCAAATCTGTTTGTTATTCCCATATCTCCAGCTGTTCCGGGCATAAACTGCATAAGTCCAGCAGCACCTACTTTAGAAACGGCTAAAGGATTGCCTTTACTTTCTTGCCACATGACACCTTTGAGCGTGCCTTGTGGAAGGCCATGTTTTGCTTCGAGTGATGAAAATCCGTATTTGTCCGCTTGAGTATTTATAAAGCCTCTATTTGCTACATAACGTTTTGCAAAGGATGTCGTAAGATCGGCACCTGTAATACAGGAAATAGCAGAGGCTGGACCAGTAAAGCTCTTAAAAAGGTTTGGTGCAGAGCTAAATGTATTATTTCTTCCTGATAAAATATTTTGATGACTAGAAGCGCATACTTCTGGATATTCATTTTTATAGGTTTGGTGCGTGTTGTCGGCAAAGGGATTTTTTCCCAAAAAGCTGCCTATAACGTTGTTAAAGAAGGCACCGATTTGTTCTGTGAGTTTTTCAAAAATTGATCCAAGCTTCCCAAAAGAAGAAAACGCGCTATTGTTTTCTTTTGAGAAAAAGTACATTAGATCGAATGGTTGTTCTGATTTTTGCATTTTACACTCTACTCACGCTGTAGGTTATTTATTAACCATAAAACTTATTACCACTTGCCCCTATTATACAAAACTTTTTTTATATATGTCAAAAAGTGACTGTATTTTTCTCTGAAAGCGGCTCTAGGCAAAGGCTTCAGGCGATCTGTCCGGTATTCGGGCAGGTTGTCGTATCTCTGGTGCTGGTTCAGAAATTTGTTCAGATGGTGTTACGGCAGATGCGAAATGTTCTTTTATCTCCATATCGTTTAAAGCGTCTTCTTCTGGCGCAACGGATATTTTTCTTTGCAGAGGTTCTTGTGTTTCTGCATCAGCGTCAGTTTCAGCAACCTGATCCTTCGGCGGGGCTTTTTCTTTGATAATTTCTTTGATCTTGAGTGATCCTTTTACAATCTTTTTCAGTTTTTCAGGATCTTCAGCCGCTTCTTTAGCCTCTTCAATTTTTTGCTTTTTTTCAAATTGTTTAAGGGCTTCAACTGCACGTAAATCAACGGAAGCAGGGGCTTCGCCGCGTTCCCGCATATCTTCCATGTCTTTTTCTAAACGTTCGATTTCCTGCGTCGTTTCTTCATGCGCTATATCAAGTGCGGCTTTTATTTGTTTGTCATTGTATTCGATGTTGTCAATTTTAATGGTATAAAGTGGTGTCGAAGTCGTTCTGGCACTCATAGCATTCATGATATGTTGAATTTTGTAGAACTGATCCCTTTCTTCTTTATTGCCGCCGTAACTTTTTTTAGTCGGGTCTTTTGCGTCGACAAACTCGTGTCCGGCAAGTGCACCGTCATTGCCGGAAAGGGCCAGATTTCTGACTATTTCACGTTCTTCCGCACTATTCAGAGAGCCAAATGGATCGACCGTCATATAACACCTTCCTCTTGCCTTTTTTGAATGACGGTTAGGCATAAAAGCCTGTAGATAAAAAACGCGCCATTATGGGAAATTATATGAAAATAAGGTTAATTATAGGTTAATTCTGGTATTGGCAGATTATGTTCATACCAATTCGTATTTATTGAATGAGGATTGGTATAAGGGGTGTGATGGCAACTTCGCGCGAAAGCGCGAAAGTCTGCGTGGCATCTGAACGTTGTTGTCTTTGCCGAAACCTTCCCCGCTTTCACAGGGAAGGTGTTATAATGAGTGGTTTTCCTATATACAGCTTATTTAGGGGCAGGTGCTGTCATAGCTATAACTGGAGGGTCTTGCGTAAATGGTTTGGCAACCATGTCGAAGAATTTCTTGGCCGCTGGCACAATTTTTTCTTCGATTGTTTGTTTGAACGCAATACTCAAATCGTTGCTTGGGGCTTTTACACCGTTAGCATCCAGCTCTTTGGCCACAGATGTTCCTGCATTTGCCGTACAGGCAAGTGTTTCTTGTTCTTTCATGAAGGCACCGCGAAGGGAAGGTGGCAATTCTTTTGCCAGATCTTCTATTTGCAGGCTGCCATCTGCGATCTGTCTTTGTGTTGCAGGATCTTTAAGCTTCGTTTGAAGTCTTGAGAGCGCAACAAATCTTTGGTTCAAGACGAGGAGGCGTTCTTTTAGCTGTGCCACATTTGTGCTGTTTTCTTGTATTTTGCTCAATGTCGTATCAAGCTCACCACGCGTTCTGGCAACAAAGTTTCTCAGGCCATCGACCTGTGCTTTGTGTTCGGCGTGTTCTTCTGATGCGTCAGCCCAGAGTTCATGAGCTTCCACACAGCTTTGATCATAGTGATCAACGCGGTTTTCCGCACGTCTGATTTCTTTTTCACGTTCAAGGAGCTCGTCACCGGTTGTTCTAAAGCAAAAGTCCAGAGCAAGCGTTTTGACTTGTCCAGTGAAGCCAAGTGGCTGACGTGCACCGTTCTCATCTTCAACATAATATCTGTTCAACCAGTTTCCACTACCTTTGAAGACAATAGCCCCATTGTTATCCAGAATAAGTCTGGCATGTTCTTTTTGGTAGAGGGTTTCCTGTCTTTCAAGCTGTGCTGAGGCTGTTTCAAGCTGATCTTGTGCATCTTCATAGAGCATTTGAGCATCTTTGAGATCGGCCTGAGAAACACCGAATTCCTCAATCGCGTGTGCGAGTTCGGCTTTTTGAGCATCAAGTTTCAATGCGGTCTCAGCGGCTTCTGCCTGAATGGCTTCCAGTTGAGCCTGAAAGGCATCAACTTGTTGCGTCGTTTCAAGAATCGCCTGTTTTGCATTTTTTGCATGGAGGCTTAAGAAAGAAGAGGCGGCCTGTAATGCGCCTGTTACTGTGCTGCTAATGCCGGTTGTGGCCATGTAGGCTCTTGTAAATCCCTCTACTTCCCGTCTTTTTTTCTTGGCAGGAGAGTCTTCGTTCGGATTTCCGTTTGTCATAACGCCGCTTTTACCTATCCATTCGTTGTACAGCGCGATGCGTCTGTAAGCAGCGGAGACAGGGTTTACATGAAATGAATGATAATCTTCTCCACCTGGTTGGTCGAGGTTTTTATTATCGTTTAAGGCTGTTGCTAATGCCTTGCTCATTGCTGTCCGTACCCTTTCTTGACTATTTAATATGATTATACCTCATTCAAATAATTTATGTCAAAATTTATCAAAAAATAGAGCTTGAAAATCACAGGAAATGTTGAATAATCATTGGTATGAATATTCACGAATACCAAGCGAAATCGCTTCTTAAAACATATGGTGTGCCGGTCCCTGCGGGGTATCCGGCTTTTAGTGCTGATGAGGCTGTTCAGGCGGCTGAAAGGCTCGCGGCGGAGAAAAATACGCCGGTCTGGGTTGTGAAATCCCAGATTCATGCGGGCGGTCGGGGAAAAGGCGGCGGTGTGAAAGTCGTCTCGTCTATTGACGCTGTCCGTACAGAGGCGACTCGGATGCTTGGTATGCAGCTTGTGACGCATCAGACAGGTTCTGAAGGTCAAACGGTAAGGCGTCTTTATGTCGAAGAAGGGGCTGATATCGCACGTGAACTCTATGTTAGTCTTCTTGTTGATCGTGCGACGCATGCGGTTATGTTTATGGCCTCGACGGAAGGCGGTATGGATATTGAGGAAGTGGCGGAAAAAACACCGGAGAAAATTATTACGGTTTCCATAGATCCTGCGACGGGCATGATGCCGTTTCATGCCAGGAAAATAGGGTTTGGGTTGGGGTTGTCCGGTGCTGTTCTTAAGAACGCGGTGCCGGTCTTCATGGCACTGTATAAAGCTTTTACAGCCCTTGATTCGTCTATGCTGGAAATTAATCCGCTTGTGGTAACGGCGCAGGACGATGTGATCGCCCTTGATGCCAAAATGAATTTTGATGAAAATGCACTGTTCCGGCAAAAGGCTGTGGCAGAAATGCGTGATGAAGATGAAGAAGATGACAGAGAACGTGAAGCCAGAGATCATGACCTCTCCTATGTTTCTTTGGACGGTGACATTGGGTGTATGGTGAACGGTGCTGGCCTTGCTATGGCAACGATGGATATCATCAAGCTTTATGGCGGGATGCCGGCCAATTTTCTGGATGTTGGGGGCGGGGCTGATGAAGCGCGCGTGACAGCGGCCTTTAAAATCATTTTATCCGATCCCAAGGTAAAAGCGATTCTTGTTAATATCTTTGGTGGCATTATGCGTTGCGATATTATTGCACAAGGTATTATAGCGGCCGCCAAGGAAGTCTCTTTGTCTGTGCCTTTGGTCGTACGACTCGAAGGCACAAACGTGGATAAGGGTAAAGATATTCTGGCCAAGTCAGGTTTGCCCATTATTGCGGCAGATACGCTGGCCGAAGCTGCTAATAAAGTGGTGGGAGCAGCGTAGATACTAGATGCCTATATAGGGGCGGGGGTTTGTCTTTTGAGCTCTTCAAGTCTATTTTCATCAAAACGCTCGCCTAATCGTTTTATTTCCTCTTTAAGGGCTTTCGCCGCTTCGGCTTTTGCTATTTTGTAATGGATATAGCCTCCGTCAATAGATGTGGCCATAGTTTCAAAAATTTCACCATTTAAATTATTGATTTGCTCATCTGTGAACATGGTTTGAGGCCATCTCAGAATATCTCTGATATTGGGCATTTTTATATCAGACGGATTTTCGTCGATTCTATGCTCTGTAATTCTGTCACGCTCTTCCTGCGGGGCGAATGACATAAAATGCGATCTAAAACGCTGCATAAGGTCTCTGCATGATTCTGTGTTAAGACCGTGCATTTGTCTTTCTAGAGCTTTTTGCGTTTCATATTCTCTGCGTTCGTGTGACAAAATGTTAGGAGGAGGCAGTTCCTGGCTCTTTGCAAAATTCTGGAGTCCTGCATCAAGTTCCGCCATGTAGTCATAAAAATTAGGGCTTTCTTCGAGGAGGTTTTCTTCTAATGCCTCTCCATAAATAGTTTCAAACGTATAAAAGGCGAGGGCAAGATGATCAAAATTTTCTGTTTTTTGTACCTTTTGCAGTATTTCAATAAACGCCTCATAAGGGGTTTCAATGTCCCGATTCATAAACCCCCAGGAAGAGCCGTATTTTTCCGCCAGTTGATTGTGGAAGTCCATGATCTGTGTTTCAATTTCTAACGCTTTTTCACAGACGGTATCTATAATGCTATCTCCATATACTGGTGTGTCATCATCGTCATAATAGGTTTCCGCTGTGTCTTCGGTTAAATCAACGCTGCCGTTGCTCTGATATGTTTCGGGGTGTGTCCCGAATGTTTTGCAAGAGGTTAAAAAAAGAAAACTGGAGCAAAGTGCTAATCGCACAAATAGTGTCTTTAGGCTTTGATTTTTCATTATATATTTCTTTCTATCAATTAGGTGTCGCAGTCTTAGCATTTTTTCATAACACAATTCAACGTATTTTTGAAAAAACAGGAATTCCCCTCCTCGTTCTTTTGTTATAGATTTCTAAGATCAGGGTTTTATTTATTAAATGTTATGAAAAGGTTAGCATGTCGGTTTTAGTGAACAAAGATACGAAAGTCATATGTCAGGGCTTTACCGGGAATCAGGGCACATTCCATTCTGAGCAGGCACTTGCGTATGGTACGCAGATGGTCGGTGGTGTAACACCGGGTAAGGGGGGCACGAAGCATCTTGATTTGCCGGTGTTTGATACAGTGTTTGATGCACGAAAAGAGACAGGGTGTAACGCCTCTGTTATATATGTGCCACCGCCCTTTGCGGCTGATGCTATTTTAGAGGCCCTTGATGCCGGGATAGAGCTGATTGTCTGTATTACAGAAGGCATTCCTGTTCAGGATATGGTGAAAGTAAAACGTGCGTTGCAGGGGAGCGGTTCTCGTTTGATCGGGCCGAATTGTCCAGGGGTTATTACACCGGATGAATGCAAGATAGGGATTATGCCAGGTCATATTCATAAACGCGGCCGGGTTGGTATCGTCTCCCGTTCCGGGACTCTTACCTATGAAGCGGTGGCACAGACAACGGCGGCAGGTCTTGGGCAATCAACCTGTATCGGTATCGGCGGTGATCCCGTGAACGGCACAAACTTTATTGATTGCATCAAAATGTTTCTGGACGATGACGAAACCGAAAGTATCCTCATGATCGGTGAAATTGGCGGCACGGACGAAGAAGAAGCCGCTGCTTTTTATAAAGAGGCTAAAAATAAAAAACCGATAGCCGGCTTTGTTGCTGGTGTTACCGCTCCGCCGGGTAAGCGTATGGGCCATGCCGGGGCTATTATTTCTGGTGGACAGGGGACGGCTGGCTCAAAAATAAGGGCGATGAAAGAGGCTGGATTCGTTGTGGCGGATAGTCCGTCAGCTCTTGGTGATGCGGTGTTAGAGGCTATGAAGGGGTAGTTTTCTGCTGTTTTTAAAAATTTCTGTGGCGTTACAGAAAAAATTGCCGGGCCAGGTAAATATTTCCCATATTAACTATCTACATTTCCTTTTTTGTAGTCATAAAATGGCACGTATTTTGCAATTCTGTAAAACATAGTTTCATTGATTAATGTTAAAAGGGAGACAGAAATGGGAAATTATCTTTATGGTGCAGGCACAATGTTTGCTGTTACGATGATGATTAACATAGTGAATGATATGATTCCCAATGATCTGGGTTATTATGTCGGCTTGTTAATGCCGTTTTGATGGAAGCCTGCGTGACGTTTGAACGCCTTGTATAAGAAATGTGTAACATTTTTTATACAAGTGCCCAGAATAGTGTTTTGGATAAATGTTGATACATTTATTCAAAATGTACCGAGCGACTGCGAGGCGCCCATTAGGGCGAAAGCCTGCGTGACGTTTGAACGCCTTGTATAAGAAATGTGTAACATTTTTTATGGAAGTGAATAAAAGAACTACAGTCCGGGCCCATCCTTTACCCCTTACACTTTCTTCCCTGTGGCCCATCTTTACACCCTCTCCTTGTCTTGTAAGGAGAGGGTTTTCTTGGTATAAGGGAAGGATGGAATTTCTTTCGAAAATTGCTGAAGCTGACAGAGAGCTTGTTGTGTCCCTTTTTTATAAGGTCGGGGCCTTTGTGGCTCATTGCCAGAAAGAAGAGGGGGGGAAGGCGAAGCCTCTGGATAAACTTGAAAGAAGAGAGCTTTTGTTTCTTTTTCAGGAGATGGCGGCTGATTTTACGCAGCCTTTTGTGAAAGAAGTGGCGGCTGAAGCGTTTGTGACTCAGATAAAATGGTCTGACTGGCGACAAAATATGGATCAGCTTATCCCTGAATGTGAAAAAGTGATTTCGCTCTTGGAAGGTACCCTGGGAGAGCGTTATGTGAAAAATTACAGGCTGGCCTTGTATGGTATTGGACAGGCTATGGCAAGAGCTTGTCACAGGAATCAGGTAACGCCTTCTTTTTGTGATGTTTTTGTACCGGCGACTTTGTTCAGGAAGCTTTCGATTTGTTTTAAAAATCATCTAAGGGGCTGTGAATCTTACGATGTAAATATTTCTTTGGAAGAGAAAAAAGCACTCAAGACCTTGAAAGAAGTGCTGCAGCTTTAGTCGGTTGTATATTGTGTATCAAGATGGATGATTACTTCAAAAATGTCAGATGATCTTTCTTTTCTTACGGGGTTGAATGCCGACTATATCGCGCAGCTTTATAGTCGTTATTTGCTTGGTGCTAATCATGTTGACGAAAGCTGGAGAGGCTTTTTTGATGATTTAAGCGATAATGAACAAGTGCTGCTTCAGGAGTTAAGCGGCGCAAGCTGGACGCCGGCGGCGCATAAAAAAACAGGCCGTTCTTTTGACAGGTTTGCCAAGGTGGCAAGGGCCGGGCATGAAACGACAAAGGCCATGCAGATGCAGGCACCGCAAGAAACGCTCGCGGCGCGTGACAGGTCTGTTGATATTGATGTTGATCATGTCGATGTTCAGCGATCCGTAAGAGATTCAATTCAGGCTTTGATGCTTATCAGAGCTTACAGGGCGCGGGGGCATCTGGCGGCGACTCTTGATCCTTTATCGCTGAAAGAGGGAACATATCATCCAGAACTCGATCCGTCGCATTATGGTTTTACGGATTCTGATTATAATCGTCCTATCTTCATCAACGGTGTGCTGGGGATGGATTACGCGACCCTGCAGGAAATACAGGATGCTTTACGGGCGATTTACTGTGATACGATAGGTGTTGAATTTGTGCATCTTTCCGATCCTGAGGAAAAAGCCTGGATACAGTGCCGTATTGAAGCTGTGCGAAACCGTACTGATTTTACGCTCAATGGAAAACGGGCTATTTTGCAGCGTATTACAGCGGCGGAGCAGTTTGAGCAATTTTTGCACAAAAAATATACAGGGACCAAGCGTTTTGGTCTGGATGGCGGCGAAACGCTTATTCCTGCGTTAGAACAGATCATGAAAAGAGGAGGACAGCTCGGCGTTAAAGAAATGGTTATCGGTATGTCGCATCGTGGCCGTCTGAATGTGCTGAGTAATGTCATGGGTAAGCCTTTTGCTGCGATCTTTTCTGAATTTCAAGGGATGGACAGCATACCTGATGGTGTTCAGGGGTCAGGTGATGTCAAATATCATCTTGGGACATCCTCTTTTCGTGATTTCGATGGCAACAGGGTTTTTCTTTCTTTGAGTCCTAATCCGTCTCACCTTGAAGCCGTGAATCCTGTCGTTATCGGTAAGGTGCGTGCAAAACAAAAATTGCGTGGCGATGTTGATGGTGCGGAAGTCGTGCCGGTTTTGATCCATGGTGATGCGGCTTTTGCCGGGCAGGGGATTGTTGCAGAAACGCTCATGATTTCTGATCTGCCAGGGTACAGGGTAGGGGGGACGATTCACTTTGTAGTGAATAATCAGATTGGTTTTACAACCATACCGCAATATGGTCATTCCGGTTTTTATCCGACAGATGTCGCAAAACTTTTGTCTGCGCCGATTTTTCATGTGAATGGTGATGATCCGGAAGCGGTTGTTCATGTGGCGCGTATCGCAATGGAATTCAGGCAGGCATTCAAAAAAGATGTTGTGATTGATATGTTTTGTTACCGGCGTTACGGGCATAATGAGGGTGATGAGCCTATGTTTACACAGCCTCAAATGTACAAAAAAATCAAAGAGCATAAAACAACCCGCTTTTTATATGCACAAAAGCTGATTGCAGAGCATTCCGTAACGCAAAAAAAAGCGAAAGAGATGCTGGACGAAGTGAATACTTACCTTGATGAAGCGTTTGAAGCGACTATGAACTATAAGCAGAATACGATTAATTTTCTGCAAGGAGCATGGTCCGGTCTTAGCCTTGCGCATGGTGAGGACAGACGCGGGAAGACGGCCATAAGTGAAGCGGATCTGCAGGTGCTGGGACGTATTATTACAGAAGTGCCATCACATTTTTCTGTGAATCCCAAGATTGAACGCCAGCTTATGGCGCGCAAAAAGATATTGGAAACCGGTGGTAAAATAGACTGGGCTACGGCTGAAACTTTGGCGTATGCGTCCCTTGTGCGGGATGGTTTTTCTGTCAGATTGTCGGGTCAGGACAGCGGGCGCGGGACTTTTTCTCATCGTCATGCTGTTCTTTATGATCAAATGACAGAGGAAAAATATATACCTTTGCAGCATGTGAAAGCCCATGACAGGGATGCTGTTTTCGAGGTGCATAACAGCCCGTTGTCAGAAATGGCAGTGCTGGGGTTTGAATATGGCTTTTCTTTGGTCGATCCGAATACGCTGGTGCTCTGGGAAGCACAGTTTGGCGATTTTGCCAACGGGGCACAGGTGATTATTGATCAGTTTATTTCGTCTGCTGAGCTGAAATGGCTCCGTATGTCCGGTCTGGTTATGTTGCTGCCCCATGGCTATGAAGGGCAGGGGCCGGAACACTCTTCTGCGAGGTTAGAGCGTTATCTGCAATTAAGTGCGGAAGATAACTGGCAGGTTTGTAATTGCACAACACCGGCAAATTTCTTTCATATGCTGCGCCGTCAGATGTGCCGGGATTTCAGAAAGCCGTTAATCGTTATGACGCCCAAATCATTGTTGCGCCATAAACTGGCTGTATCAGATCTGTCCGAGCTTACCGGAGATCATACATTTCATCGTCTCCTGTGGGATGATGATCATGAGAGTCTGGCAAAGCCTGCACAGATAAAGCGGCTGGTTCTGTGCTCTGGTAAGGTGTATTATGATTTATTGCAGGAACGGCGCGACAGGAAGATAAAGGACGTCATGATACTGCGTCTTGAGCAGCTGTATCCATTCCCGCATAAAATCCTGGCTGATTTTTTTGCAGACTATAAGAAGGCTGATGTTGTCTGGTGTCAGGAAGAGCCTAAAAATCAGGGAGCCTGGAGTTTTGTGAATCCTTTAATCGAAGAGGTATTGCGGGATATCAGGCACAAAACGGAAAGGGTCTCTTATGCTGGCCGTACAGCCACAGCGGCAACGGCAACAGGATATTTAAAACGGCATTTGGCTGAGCAGGCAAAGCTGATTGATGAGGCATTGACGCTGAAATAGAATTAGGTAAACTTTTAATTTTAAAAAACAATAGAAGATAAGAGGCTTCTCATGGCTAAAACGACTGACATTATTGTGCCTTCACTTGGTGAATCTGTTAACGAGGCAACTGTTTCAGCGTGGTTAAAAAAAGAAGGCGACGTTGTAAATGTGGATGAGCCGATTCTTGAGCTGGAAACAGACAAGGTGACATTGGAAGTAAATGCGCCTGTCGCTGGTGTTTTGCTGAAAATAGAAGAGCCGGAAGGGGCTGTGGTGGAAATGGGCGCGTTGCTGGGGCTCATTGAAGGCGCAGCGTTAGCAACCTCAACGGCAGCTGTTTCTGCACAAAAAGAAGAGATTTTACCGCAGCAGATTGAGGAAGAAGAGAGTCATAAATTATCGCCTGCTGTTAGAAAGCTTGTTGATGATCACAACATAGATGCGGACAGAGTTAAGGGAACAGGAAAAGATGGCCGTTTGCTGAAAAGTGATGTTGAGGCCTTTATAGAACAGCGTGAGAAGCAAGCCGTCGTGCCTTCCATGGATGTTCTGGGGACTCATCCCGTTCAGGAAAAAACGGTAAAACGTGTTTTGGCAGAACGGGAAGAGCGTGTCCCTATGACTCGTCTGCGCCAAAGTATCGCCAAGCGTTTGAAAGAGGCGCAGGATACAGCGGCCATGCTGACGACCTTTAATGAAATTGACATGAAGGCTGTTATGGACTTGCGCCATTCATACAAAGACGTGTTTGAAAAAAAACACGGTGTCAAACTTGGTTTCATGTCCTTTTTTGTGCGGGCAGTTGTTAATGCGCTTAAGGATTTTCCGGCGGTCAATGCAGAAATTAACGGGACGGATATTGTATATAAAAATTATTACGATATCGGGGTTGCTGTGAGCACCCCACAGGGGCTGGTTGTGCCTGTGGTGCGTGATTGTGAAGGTAAATCCATGGCGAATATTGAAGCCGAAATCATGGATCTTGGTGTGCGGGCCCGCGAAGGAAAACTTGCCATGGAAGAGATGATGGGCGGTACGTTTACCATTACAAATGGTGGCGTGTTTGGCTCGCTTATGTCTACGCCTATCTTGAATCCCCCCCAATCCGCTATTCTGGGCATGCACAAAATTCAGCAAAGAGCCATGGTTATGCCCGATGGCTCTATCGAAGCGCGTCCCATGATGTATCTGGCACTATCCTATGATCACCGGATTATTGATGGTCGCGAGGCTGTGTCATTCCTTGTCCGCGTTAAAGAAGGGATTGAAGATCCTCAACGTTTGGTGCTGGATATTTAATTTGATATGTTTAAAGCGGATTCATGAACTGCATGATACCGTTCGTATTAAGAAGTGTCATAGCCTCTATAGCACTTTCGGTTCGTGATTCTGTTTTATTTGCAATGAAGAGGGAGGCCAGATTGGCACCCAGCATGTTGACGAGTTCTCTCTCAATAGGGACTTGAGAGGCATAGACGTAGCCATCCATAAGGGTTAGCCCCTGTTTTGCCGCATTCATGAGCAAGAGGTTTATGGGGCCCATCATGAAACTGTATTTTGTGTGTGGAGAGGGTGTTTTTTCAAATCCCGGAGCAGGGGTCGCGCGGGTAATTATATAATAGATGTGTCCGTCGGTGTCTTTGGCTAAAGCCGCCGCAAATTTTCTACCATAGTGCTTTTTGTGCGTGCTTTTGCACAGTTTCAGGAAATTAGACTGGTTTGCAGTGTCGATTTGCAGCAATTCCACAGTATCTGCTTTTTCTGTTTCTGTTTCTGTTTCTGTGGCAGAGGCTTTGTTTTCCGAGATTAATGTTATTTTTTCTTCTTTGCGGTTTATCTCATATATATTAACGCCGGCATGTTCTAATATTGGTTGTGACATGCTTTCGAAGGCCTCGTGACGTCTTGATGCAAAATCCTTATCGAAACCTTTGTGGTCTATATAGACGTTACTTATGCCGCATGCTGAAATATTTTTTGCGCAATTCGGACAGCATGGATCTGTAATACAAAGCGACGCATCTTTTGTGCATGGTGCTTCCAAAATAGATTTTGTTTCGGCATGGATCGTGCCGCTGCTGTTCCCTATTCTGGCTTCTTGTCCGAGTTTTTCAACGATAACCGGTGGCCAGTAGTTTGTGGTCGAAAGGCTGTATGGTTTTTTATTCCGATCATATCCAAACAACGTAGCGGCGACTTTGTTTTTTGGATGCTGACTCGTGTTGACAATATCAACGGCCTGCTGCATGGCCTGTATAGGATCTAAAGACATGTATATTCGCGTTACTTTTTATTATAGAGCTTCTAAAAAGCGGCTGAGGTCAGTTTCAGGTCTTCCGCTATGTTGTTGCAGTGCCTCATGAGCGCACAGATTAGCAAGTCTGTTTATTTTTTCAAGAGCTATATTATTGGCTATACCATATAAAAAGCCTGCAGCGTAATGGTCGCCTGCGCCGTTCGTATTGATTATTTTTACGGTTTTTGATGTTGCGGGTAGATGGCACTGCTCGCCCTTATCAAAGGCAATAGCCCCTTCTTCACTGAGCGTGACAGCCCCTGTGTCTATTTTTGAGGAGAGCTGCTTAATAGCGTCTTTTGCAGTGGCTTTGCCTGTGACAGCTTTGGCTTCATCCTTGTTCATGATAGCGATGTCGGTACGTGCCATAATGTAATCAACCCGACTCTGGTGCTTTTTATAGATGCTGACGTCATTAGGATTGAAAGCAATTGTAGTGCCATGTTTTTTGGCGATTTCAATAGCGGTTTTTAAAATAGCGTCTCCCTGCAGGGCATTCAGGTGATATCCCTCTATGTACAGGATTTTAGATGCGGCGATGATGTTTTCGTCAAGATGATCCGGGGTCATATCGTGAGCGGCACCGTAGTAAGAAGCAAATGTGCGTTCTCCATCAGGGGTGACAAAGACAAAGACGCGGTCTGTGCCTTTGTTTGTTTCCAGTGCTTTGACAGGGTAATATACGTTGCTTTTTTCAAAGGTAGAGGCCATGAAGGCGCCAAGTTCATCTTGTGCCGTGACGCCCAGGAAAGCTGTTTTTGCACCAAGAGAGGAAAGACAGGCTGCCGTGTTGGCTGCGGCACCACCGGCAAGGAGTAAGGTGTCTTTCAAGGTTTCAATGAAGTTGTTTGCCTGATCAATTTTAACGACATTGCATTGATTTTTTTGAAAGCCGTTATTCTCCAAAAAATCATGATCAACTCTGGCAAAAATATCGACTGGTACCTGACCAATGGATGTCACATCGAATTGTTTTGTCATTTTAAGGTGTTATCTTTCTGTCCTTAAGATAGGCTATTGACTTGTTTGGTTTCGGCAGATTTTTTGGATCGAACGGGATAACGTCAACGGGGATTCTTTTTGCTGTTGGCGTGTCCAAAAGACCGATCGGGCCGTTTTCTTTTTCGTATTTTTTCAATGCGTTAAAACCCCGGCATTGTTTGCTTGTGCCACCCCACGTCAAGGCAGCCGAACTTGAAACAGTTTTATTTACGATTTCCTTTGCAATGAAGTCAAGACCTGCTTTGACCTCTCCTTCTGTAAGGGAAGGATCAGAGGCATAAATGCCGTTGTCTTTGTCGTAAGTGCATGGCGTGCGTTGAAATTCAAACTCAATCTCGTCATCTTCCCCTAAACGGATTGGTTGGCCAGTTTTCGGGTCTGTTGCAAAGAATTTAGAATTATCAAGGGAGAATTCAAATATGGCTTGTCTTCCAATTCCCTTCTGACTGTGCCATTCTCACCAAATTGGGCAGTTTTATCTTTGGAAGAAATGCCCGGACAGTCAAAAGTTGTTTCCATATGTTCTTTGAGCTGTTGTATGAATTCTGCAGAAGGTATTTCATTTTCTGCTATTTTTTCTTGAATGTAATCATTATTATGGTAAACAATCAAAAAAATGCAATAAGTCTGAAAAATATAATATATTTTTTTGTGAGCAAGTGTGTTTCGCTTGATTTTTTTACGTGTTTTACTTTGCGTTTTTTTGAAATAGAATAGGATTCCTCTGTTTTTCTGAAAGGGAATGACATGGCTGAAAGCAATTACGATGTTATAGTTATCGGTGGCGGCCCGGGTGGCTATGTTTGTGCAATACGTTGTGCACAACTGGGGATGAAGGTGGCGTGTGTTGAAAAGCGTAAAACATACGGTGGGACGTGCCTGAATGTTGGCTGTATTCCTTCAAAGGCTCTTCTTCATGCGTCAGAGCGTTTTGAAGAGGCCGGATTGCATTTCAAGACACTGGGGATCAAGTGTTCTGCGCCAGAACTTGATTTAAAAGCGATGATGAGACATAAGGACTCTGTTGTTGCTGATAATGTCAAGGGAATCGATTTCCTTTTTAAGAAGAACAAGATAGATGCGATCAATGGATTGGGGCAGATCGCTGCATCCGGTGAAGTTGTTGTTGGTAAACACAAATATAAGGCCAAACATATTGTCATTGCGACAGGATCGGATGTGGCTGGTTTGCCGGGTCTTGATATTGATGAGGAATGGATCTTGTCTTCGGAAGGTGCATTATCTCTCCCAAAAGTGCCTAAAAGCCTTGTTGTGATCGGGGCTGGTGTTATTGGGCTTGAGCTGGGTTCTGTCTGGCGCCGTTTGGGGGCAGAGGTTACAGTGGTCGAATACATGGACCGCATTTTGCCCGGTATGGATGTTGAACTTGCGCGTGAGGGGAAGAAACTTTTTGAAAGGCAGGGCCTTAAATTTAAACTATCGACCAAAGTCACAGGGGCTAAAACGGGAAAGAGATCTGTTACGTTGACAATAGAACCGGCGGCTGGTGGAGGAGATGCACAAAATCTGGAGGCTGAACGTGTGCTCGTTTGTGTTGGCCGCCGTGCTTTCACAAAAGGGCTGGGGCTGGAACATCTTGATATTGCACTGGATCAGGCAGGCCGCATTGAGGTTGATGATCGTTTTGAGACAGGGCAAAAAGGCATTTATGCCATTGGTGATGTTATAAAAGGCCCGATGCTGGCGCATAAAGCAGAAGAAGAAGGCGTTGTGCTGGCCGAGATACTGGCGGGACAGAGCGGGCATGTTGATTATAATATTATTCCGTCTGTTGTTTATACTGTGCCAGAAATTGCCAGTGTGGGGCAGAATGAAGAGCAACTCAAAGAAGCCGGCATAGCATATAAGGTAGGCAAATTCCCCTTTATGGCCAATGGCAGAGCGCGGGCGATGAACGCGGCGGAGGGCTTTGTCAAGATACTGGCAGAGTCTAAAACCGATCGTGTTTTGGGCGTACACATTATTGGACCGGAAGCGGGAACCTTAATAGGAGAGGCCACCATGGCTATGGAATTTGGTGCGTCTTCTGAAGATATTGCCAGAACATGCCATGCACATCCGACTTTGGAAGAGACCATCAAAGAAGCGGCACTGGCGGTTGATGGCCGGGCACTTCATTCTTGAGGAAAAAGATAATGGAACAAAAAAATAACAAAGAACGCGGCAGCGTAATATTTATTATCCTGATTGCAGTGGCCTTATTCGCGGCGTTATCTTTTGCCACGACAAGAGGCATGCGCGGCGGAGAAAGCGGTGTTGAAAAAGAGCAGGCTAAATTGCTGGCAACAGAAATTATCCAATATACCAATTCGCTTCAGACTGCGATCCAGATGATGCAGATTGACGGCGTAAATGATGAAGATATATCTTTCCACGCCGATTTCTGGGGGCATACAGATTATAAGCATGCCGTAGCGCAGCCAGAGGAAAACAGGGTGTTTAGCCCATCTGGCGGTGGCGTTAACTATACGAAGCCAAAAGATGATATGAATGGCGGCGCTGACTGGGTCTTCACAGGAGATAACAGGGCTTCTCTCGGTAGTGAAATCGGCACAACAGAAGCTGACCTTATAATGGTTTTGCCAAAGGTTACGGATTCTGTCTGCGCGAAAATTAATGACGATCTTGTTGGCAGTGAAACCATTCCAGATGAAATTGATTTTTTCTCTCTTGTAAAATTTAATGGTACATTTGCGGCTGGCACCAAGCTGGATATCGCAGAAACAGACTATGCTGATCTTCAAATGGGCTGTCTGCGTTCAAAAGCCGGGGCTGGTACCACTCAAACCGCGCCTGGAAAAAACTATTTCTATGCGGTTTTGATTGAACGATAGAGCTACAAATTTTTAGCAAATGCGGGGCAGGAGTTCTCCGCCCGGCATGTCCAGAATACGCTCACTCCCAAGGGCCGTTTTAAGGGTAACCATGCCGCCTGTGTCACTTTTTGTGACTTTACCGATTTGGGCTGGTACCGCGCCGTCTTTTGCGTGTTTCTGCAAAATGTCGAGGGAGTTCTTTGCATCTTTTTCTGCAACAAAGAGTGCAAAGCGGCCTTCGTTGGCGACATGAAGCGGATCGAATCCAAGAATTTCGCAGGCACCGCGAACGGCTTCATTGACAGGGATAGAGCACTCATCAATCTGGAATGTTAAGCCTGTGCTGCTGGCTATTTCGTTAAGGAGAGCCGCTAACCCGCCGCGCGTGGCATCGCGCATGCATTTAATATCAAGCCCGGCATGGAGTATCTCCATGATAGGGGCGACCAGACAAGCCGAGTCACTTTTTATAGGGCTTTCAAAGGACAGGTTTTCCCGCGCGGACATAATCGCCATGCCATGACGGCCAAGATCACCATTGATCAGAATAACATCGCCAGCGCATATTTGCTGCGGGTGAATGGTACGGTCTGTTTCAAGAACGCCGATGCCGGCTGTATTAATGTAGATACCGTCACCATGGCCGCGTTCCACCACTTTTGTATCTCCTGTAACGATTTTTACACCAGCCTCATCGGCAGCCTGCTTCATGGAGCGCACGATTTGTGCCAGTGTTTCCATGGGCAGGCCTTCCTCCAGAATAAAGCCTGTACTTAAATAAAGTGGTTTAGCCCCGCTCATGGCGATGTCATTAACCGTTCCATGGACAGCGAGCGAGCCAATATCGCCGCCTGGAAAGATAAGAGGCTGCACAACAAAGGAATCCGTTGTCATGGCAATTTTGTTCGAGGGTATATCCAGAACAGCACTGTCATGTGCCTCTTTTGCATTTTGTGCGCCAAACGTAGCAAAAAACAGCTCTTCAATCAGCCGCTGCATAATCTTCCCACCACTCCCATGCGCCATGAGAATGTTTGGGTAATCAGATAAGGGGAGAGGGCAGGATAGTTCCATTGTTATATAACCTATTAATTTTTACCACAGGGATCACAGTGTACACAGAGATTAGATACTGTCATGGTGAGCGACCAACGGAAACGTGGCAATCCAAAAAAGCCGTACGCTGTGGCTTTTGGATTGCTTGACATGCGTTCGCGGGTGACGGTCATGACATTATAACTTCGAGCAATTCAGGAAATGCCTCTGTGCCCATTTCATCCAGACAAAAATGTCCGTGTTCTTTGAATGTATGAAGTTTTGCGTTTTTATAGGTATTGAGTAACACATCAACACTTTCTTTTACGCCCTCAACGGATTCATCTTCCGAATAGAGAATATGAATGTCCTTTATCTGATTTTCCAGTTCAGGTGCTGGGGTAAAATCCAGAAACGGAGCTCTTGTTCTATAGGGATCAAGCCATGGGGCGACCATAATCAGTTTATCTATCGTTTGATTTGTATCTTGCAAATAACGCAGTAAAAAACCACATCCACAACTATGGGCGATAAGGCATGTGTTGCTATCTATTGGAAAATGGGAAAAGACTTTTTTCCAGAGGGGATAATCCGGTTTGTAAGCGGCAGGAAGCTCTGGTGTTTGGCAGTTATGTCCGGCCATCAAGAGCTGTTTTTGTAGCCAGGGGAACCAATGGAAATTTGAAGGGGATGGATATTTTTGCGAGAAATACTCGTCTTTATCGCAGCAACCATGCAATATATATATGTTTTTCATGTATCTATTTCTATTCATGTTCAAAAGTTAAACTGTTTTCTTATACTTATAATAAGCGGCGCAAGCCCCTTCGCCGGAGACCATGGTGGCACCTAAGGGGGTTTCAGGGGTGCAGGTGGTGCCAAAGGCGGGGCATTCAGAGGGTTTTTTTAAGCCTTGCAGGATCAGGCCGCTTATGCAGTCTTTTGGTTCCTGTACCTCTTTGTCCTCTACATCAAAGCGTTTTTCGGCATCAAAGGTGGCGTAGTCATCTGCCAAAGCGAGGCCGCTATAGGGGATTTCGCCAATGCCGCGCCATTTTCGGTGTGAGACTTTAAAAATCCTGTTTATGAGGGCTTGGGCTGTAGGGTTTCCGTCTTCTTCTACGGCCCGGGTATATTGGTTTTCGACGTCAAAGCGGCCTTCTTCGAGCTGTTTGATGCACATGTAAATACCTTGCAATATATCCAGTGGCTCAAAACCTGTGGCTACGATAGGGACTTTGTACTTTGTTGCAAGGGGCGGGTATTCCTTATAGCCTACAATAGCGCAAACATGGCCGGCCGCTAGAAAGCCCTGTACTCTGTTTTGCGGGGCAGAGAGAACAGCTTCCATGGCCGGCGGCACAAGGACCTGTGAGACCAGTACACTAAAATTCTTCAAGCCATATTGCGCCGCCTGAAACACCGCCATGGCGTTCACAGGGGCAGTGGTTTCAAAGCCCACCGCAAAGAAGACAACGTCTTTGTCTGGATTTTCTTTTGCGATTTTTACGGCATCGAGTGGCGAATACACAATGCGCACATCGCCGCCTTTAGCTTTGATGCTGCGAAGGTCATCGTGCGATCCGGGGACACGCAGCATATCACCAAAAGAGCAGAATATAACGTTTTTCCGAGCTGCAATCTCCATCGCTTTATCAAGCTGTTCCAGCGGTGTGACGCAAACAGGGCAGCCCGGCCCATGGACAAGTGTAATGCGCTTTGGCAGCAGGTCCTGTATGCCAAAACGCACAATAGCATGGGTCTGTCCGCCGCAGACCTCCATAATGATCCAGTCTTTTGTTGTGATGGCATGAATGGCGTCTATATATTTTCTGGCGGCGGCGGGATCTCGGAATTCGTCTACATATTTCATGTGCTATGAATCCTGCTTTTTAAGCTGTTCTTCGATTTCGCCGATTTCCTGCAGATACTCGAAGGTTTTCATGGCTTCTTCTTCGTTGATGGTTTTAATACCGATTCCGGCATGCACCAGAATATACGCGCCGATCTCAGCTTCCGGCAGCAGGCCGAGGGAGGCTTCTTTCACAATCCCGCCAAAAGAGACACGGGCTGTGCGTTCAAAGGATTCGCCTTCGATGGATAAAATTTTTCCGGGAACTGCTAAACACATAATTATTAACCTTTTTTGTTTAAAGCGCGGGCCGCGGCGATACACTGACCAATGGCTATGCCGCCGTCATTGGGCGGGATGTCTTTATGCCAGTGCGGCGTTAAGCCGTTTGCCTGCAAGGCCTCTATCGCTTTTTCCGATAAGACTTTGTTTTGAAAGCAGCCGCCTGTCAAGAGGATATCTGTCTCACCTGTCTTTTTAGCAAATGTAACCAGCATAGCCACCAATGTATTGTGAAAACGGGCGGAAACAAGGGCTGGATTGGTGTTCTTTTCTTTATCTTTCAGTATAGCGCGCAAAAGAGGTTGCCAGTCTGTAGGGTCATCAAACGGATAGCTGTTTGTTTCGTTCTCATCTGCCATGAATTCAAGCTGCATAGCGGCTTCGCCTTCAAAGCTGTTATGGGTGGAAAGCCCAAGAAGGGCCGATACTCCATCAAACAAGCGGCCCATACTTGAGGTCATAGGGCAGTTAAGCTCCTTGGACAGAGCCGTTTTTAGAAGCGATAATTCTTGTGCTGTAAACAGCTCGGATACGTGTTCAAAGGCGGTATCTCCTTCCATGGTATAAAGCAGCCCAAGGGCGGTGCGGCGCGGCTCTTTTGCGGCAATATCACCGCCAGGCAGCGGGAAGGGACGAAAATGTCCTGCACGTTCATAGCCCTGATCTGTGATTTTCAAGAATTCTCCGCCCCATATGGTCCCGTCAGTGCCTAGCCCCGTGCCATCCCAGACAACGGCGAGGCATGGTGTGTGTAGCTGGTTATCTCCCATGCAGGCCAAAGCGTGTGCATAGTGATGTTGTACGGGATATTGTTGTACGGATGGAAAAACATCGCTCGCCAGTTTGGTAGATGTGTAATCAGGGTGCAGATCATGCGCTATAATATCTGGTATTAGATCATACATATTACACAAGGTTTTTACGGAGTCTTTATGGCCTTCGCAGGCTTTTATGGTTTCAAGATCACCAATATGTGGCCCAGTCATGATCTTATCATCAATGGCAAGGGCGACTGTGTTTTTCAAGTGTCCGCCTGCGGATAGAATAGATGATTTCGCCTCTTTATATCTGAAAGGAAGCGGCGCAAAGCCGCGGGCGCGGCGCAAAACCATGGGCCGATTTTGTATGATACGTACAATAGAGTCATCTGCTCTGTGCGCAATAGGCCGGTTATGTATGAGGAAGAGATCGGCAATATTGTTTAACGCTTCAAGGGCTTCAAACTCATCTGTGCAGATGGGTTCATGCGCACGGTTACCGCTTGTCGCAACGATGGGTTTGCCGAATGTCTGCGTAAATAAATGATGCAAGGGGGTGTAGGGTAGCATGACACCAAGGTAAGGATTATCGGGAGCAAGGTTCTTAGCCAATGTATCCTTTTTCTTTTTAAGCAGAACAATAGGCGCTTGTGCAGAAGTCAGAAGTTTTTCTTCTTCCGGGCTGACATGGCAAAGGTTTTGTACTGACTTAAGGGTGGGGCACATAATGGCGAAAGGCTTTGTGGGTCTGTTTTTTCGTATCCTTAATGTCTCTATGGCTTTTGCATTTTGCGCATCACAAACAAGGTGAAAACCGCCAAGCCCTTTCAAGGCTACAATTTTTTCCTGCTGTACAGCGTTTACAGCCTCCCTTATGGCGTTGTCATGCTGCGCCGTTATTATATTGCCTTTCTTATCCCATAGCGCAATCTGAGGCCCGCATTCCGGGCAGGCGAGGGGCTGTGCATGAAAGCGGCGGTTCAAAGGATCTTCATATTCTTTGCGGCACTCATCACATAAAGGAAAATTATGCATGGTCGTATGCGGGCGATCATAGGGTAGGGCCGTCATGATCGTATAACGCGGGCCGCAATTTGTGCAGGTGATAAAGGGATAACGATAACGGCGATCTGTTGGATCATTCATTTCCTTGAGGCAGTCATCACACAGAGCCAGATCATTTAAGATAACCGCATCCGGTTTTTGTGCTGTATGGCTGTGCAAAATTTCAAAAAGTGAGCTGCCTTTGCTCGGGATTTCTTTTTTTTGAATTGTGTAAATATTTGCTTGCGGCGGGAGGTCGGTTTCAAGCTGTTTAAAGAACAAATTTAGCGCGTCTTGTGCGCCTTCTATTTCGGCGAGAACGCCACGCTCTGTATTTTTTATCCAGCCGGTTAGGTGTAAATTTGTTGCTGTACGAAAGATAAAAGGGCGGAAACCAACGCCTTGAACAAGTCCTGTAATCTCAATTTTAAACCGTAATGTCATTAATGGTTTTTAATATTTTTTCGGCCAGAGGGTCAAGGGCTTGTTCAACTTCGGGAGAGATGGCTTGCCCAATCTCAAAGCGCCGTCCCTCTATGCCATAAAAAAGAACGCGTGCGGGTAAATTTCCCATAGCTCGCCCAAGCTCAACGGCTTCGGCGAGGCCAATAGCATGGCTGGAGGTTTGTCCAAATGTATTGGGCAGAGGATCGTTAGAGAGGTCAGCCCTATGAATGGTACCGATTGGCTCCCCGCTTAAAACCGAATCAACAAGGATAAGCGTCTCACATGTTTTCCAGCCATTCATAAGATTGGCGGGCTCGCCTTTATCTTCCAAAAGGGTGACATGAGAGGGCAGCTCTTTTTCTTTCAAGCGATCAATCACAAAAGGCCCCGCCGCATCATCCTGCCGCAGACGGTTGCCTACGCCTAATATTAGAAGCTTTTCTGCCATGTTTTACTTTTCCCAGGATAAAATCTTGATCTGGCAGACATCATGATATCCATATTTGCCGTTTTCGCGCCCTATGCCGGAATGTTTGCAACCGCCAAATGGGTTTTGTGGCCTGAAAATATGGCTGATATTAGCAGATACGCCGCCGGCTTTGATATCACGCATGGCTTTTTGTGCTAGAGCCTGATCTTTTGTATAGACATAGCCTGTTAAGCCAAATTCTGTATCATTGGCAAGCGTGATGGCTTCTTCATAGGTATCAAAGCCAACAATAGGAAGCATAGGGCCAAAGACTTCCTCATGCCAGACTTTCATGTCTTTTGAAATGGAGGACAGAATCGTGGGCTCGAAATAGGCTCCAGAGAGATTTGCCGGTCTTTTTCCGCCATGCTCGATTTTAGCACCTTTTGAAAGAGCGTCAGCAAGCTGTTCTTCAAGGCGTAAGACTTGCCGTTCAGCAACGAGCGGCCCCATATCTGTGTCTTTGGATAAAGGATCTCCGACTTTTTTAGCTTTTGCAATTTCCACCAGCTTTTGGGTAAGTTCGTCTTTAATGGAATTATGAACGATCAAACGTTTGAGGTCAGAACAAAACTGTCCGCAATTGACAAAACGGTTGCTGTAAATTTTTTCCACTATGGAATCTAGATCCGTATCATCAAAAACAATGGCAGGGCTGGAGCCGCCCAGTTCGAGAATAACGGGAATGAATTTACTGGCGGCTTTTTGGTATAAAGTTTGTCCAACCGCATAACTACCTGTAAAGGATATGAAATCAATATTTTGATCGGTGAGTTTTGCCCCGACCTGTCCATCTCCGAAGACAAAAGAGACGATATCTTCCAGCCCTGCTTTATGGCACAGACCTTCCAGCATTTTGGCAAAAAGCGGAATTTCTTCTGAATATTTAACTACCATTGTATTGCCAGCAATCAGAGCGGGCAGGACACTCCATACAAAATTAGGAAGCGGGAAATTCCAGGCCATAATACAGGCTCCAACGCCATATGGTTCATGAATAACCTGATTGATTTCAAGCTCGTCTTCAAAGGTGATTTCCGGTTCCAGAATGCCAGGTGCATTTTGTAAGTTCCATTTAAAACTGCTGATGGCTCCGGCTGTTTGGGATGTTGAAAGCGTAATAGGCTGTCCCATTTCTTTTGAAACGATTTCAGCAATCTGTTCTGTGTTGCTTGTTATAAGATCCAGCAGCCTGTGCAATTTTTTTATACGCGATTCAATGCCAAGAGCTTCCCAGTCTTTTTGCGCGGCTCTGGCGTTTTTAACTGTGTTTTCAATTTCTATGTCTGTTGAAATAGAAACCTCTCCCAAAATAGCGTAACTGTTACCGGGAGAGGTTGAAATAAGTGTATTTGTCATTTTATGTTTACGACCGTTTAACTGTCAGATTCAGGAAGTGACAGGAACATGAAATACAAGGATCGTAGTTCCGTATGGCTTGTTCACAGTGCCATTGGAGGCGTTCATCTTCCAGATGCATATGTTCTGGAATGAACTTCCATAGATCATCTTCGATCATTTTCTGGTTTTGTGAGGTTGGCGCCATAATCCATGCTTTTTTGATCAGGCCATCGCGTCCGATTTCGTATTGGTGGAAACAAATGCCGCGTGGGGCTTCTGTAATACCAATACCTTTGCCAGGGCCGTTTTGGGGATCAATATCAACAAACGGTGCGTCAGGCTCCTGATAATCGTCAATGATCCGAAGGGCCTCGTCGTAAGCGTAGATAGATTCAAGAACGCGCACAAGAAGACTTTGGAACGGATTTGTAACAACTGGCCCAAGACCGACATCAATAGCCATGTCCTGAATATGGGCCGGGAACTTATCATAGTTCAGCGCATAGCGTGCCAGAGGGCCTGTATGGTAAGGTCTACGGCTGTTCTTCATGACACAATGCAGCGCACTGGAACGTTCAACATGTTCTTCTTCGAAATAGTTTTCGAATTCATGCTGTTCAATGTCTAGACCGGAAGAGGAGACCACACGACCTTCGTTCAAGGGGTACTCATCAGGATGTCTTAGTGCAACAAAATCATAGTCTTGATCAAAGTCTGGATACTCAAAAGTTTTGACAAGGTCCAGAATCGCGATAGCAGAATCAAGACCTTTCTTGATTTCGTCCCGTAATCCGCGCATTTCCTTGACCGTTGGGGCACTGTAAAAACCGCCAACACGGACGTTCACCGGGTGAATAGCACGGCCACCGATCAGATCCATGATATCGTTACCGATCTTCTTCATGTCAAGCGCGCCCTGAACAACATCAGGGTGATCTTTGGCCATATGGATGGCACTTTCGTAGTTTAGAAAGTCAGGCGCATGAAGCAGAAAAGCATGCAGAATGTGGCTTTGAATCCATTCCCCGCAATATAGGAAACGGCGAAGCTCACGAATCGGGCCTTCGATTTTATCAACACCGCAGGCCCGTTCCATAGCATGAACAGCACCCATTTGATAGGCCACCGGGCAAATGCCACAAATTCTGGCCGTGATATCAGGGGCTTCAGTGTATTTCCGTCCTTGCAGAAAAGCCTCGAAAAAGCGGGGAGGTTCGAAGATCCCGAACTGAACGTGTTTTAGTTTATCTTTCTCAATTTCGATATGCAGATTACCTTCCCCTTCAACACGGGCCAGATAATCTACGGAAATGGTTTTTGTACCGTCTGCGTTAACTTCAATCGTCATATTTTTTACTCGCTTCCTTAAATGCGGGGGCATCTGCGTTAAAGTTTCTGAACAGGCGAACAAGCTCAGCTTTATCAGCTATTTTGTTCTCTAACATCCATGTGGCCAGTGAGTCTGTATTGGGCGATTCACAAGGACCATAACAGCCAAAGCAGCCGCGATTAATGCTGGGGCATATGGCGTTACAACCGGCCTGCGTTACAGGACCAATGCAGGCCTTGCCTTCGGAGACCATTATACAAGGTGTGCCGCGACGTTTGCATTCAACGCATACGCTATAGGTTGGAATGTTTGGTTTTCTTTTGTTTAAAAAGGCGTTCACAACTTCCAAAAGCTGATATTTGCTTATAGGGCAGCCGCGCAGTTCAAAATCAACCTTGATATGATCGGCAATGGCTGTCGATGTTTCAAGTGTTTTGATATATTCTGGATGCGCGTAGACTGTATTGATATAGTCATCGACATTGGCAAAGTTTTTCAAAGACTGAATGCCGCCTGATGTGGCGCATGCTCCAATCGTGATCACAACCTCGGAAATTTCCCGAATGTGTTGTATCATTTCCTTCTCGTGCGGCGTTGTCACAGAGCCCTCAACCAATGAGATTGTATAAGGGCCAGGGATCACTTCTCTAGACGCTTCAACAAAATAGGCAATATCGACCGCGCCTGCAATGGTAAGAAGTTCGTCTTCGCAGTCCAGAAGACTGAGTTGACAGCCATCGCAAGAAGAGAATTTCCATACGGCGAGTTTGGGTTTATTACTCATGTTTACACCTCTTTAATGGCAAAAAGTCGTTCAACACCACTGAATGGAAAGACAGGGCCATCTTTGCAGACAAAATATGGTGCGTATTGACACCGGCCACAGTGGCCGATAGCGCATTTCATATTTCTTTCCATTGATACATAAACATCATCAGAGGTTAGTCCGTGCTCTTGTAGTGCCGCAACGGCAAATTTCATCATGATTTCCGGCCCGCAGGTGATGCCCAGCGTATTTTTTGGATCAAGGGACAGGCCTTTTATATATTCTGTCACCAGACCAAGATTGCCGTCCCACTCATATCCATAGGCATCATCAACCGTTACGATACATTCCATATCGTCGCGTTCGTCCCACTCTTTGAGTTCATCTGTATAAACAAGATGACTTGGTGTTCTGGCACCATGAATAAGCGTAAGCTTTCCATACGCATCACGATTTTTTAAAATGTGATAAATAATCGGACGAACTGGCGGAAGGCCAAGCCCCCCGGAGACGATAACAACGTCTTTTCCTTTTGCTTTTTCAAGAGGCCATGCACTGCCATATGGCCCACGCAGACCGATCTGATCGTCTTTTTTTAAGTTGCAAAGAGCGGCACTAACTTCCCCTACATCCATAATGGTAAAAGTTAAGGAGTCCGTATCGCTCTCATCACTACAATTTGAAATAGGCACTTCACCTACGCCAAATGTATGAATCATGTGGAATTGTCCGGGTTTGAAAACGCATTCGCCTCGCTCATCAGCCGGTTTTACAACGATTGTGTTGCAACCGGGATATTCTTCCCAGCTATCAACAACGACAAAGGGAAGAGGGACCATCGGATCTTTTTGATCTTCCACATTAATCTTTTTAATGTCTTTTTTTGCTACAGTCATGCTACTTCGCCTTTTTTCCTTTCTGCAACTTTTCTGGCCTCTTCGGTAATATCAATACCGACAGGGCACCACGCAATACACCGTCCGCAGCCAACGCAGCCAGCTTCTCCGAACTGGTCAATCCAGTGGGACAGCTTATGTGTAATCCATTGACGATAGCGACTGCCAATAGAGATGTGGCTGCTACCGCCGTGCATATAGCTAAAGTCCCGTGTAAAGCAGGAATCCCAGGAACGCCAGCGTTCTGCAATATTGCCGGTCAGGTCTGTTGTTTCCTCTACTTTAGAACAAAAGCAGGTTGGACAAACAAGGGTGCAATTCGCACAAGCCATGCAGCGTTCTTCTATTTCATCCCAAATCGGACTATGCAGGCTTTGCGTCATGTACTCTTTCATCCCATCCATATCAATAGCGCGTTCCTGATCTTTTGCGTTATCGACGGTGGCTTGTGCGGCTTCTATATGAGATTCTTCCGCGGGAGTGGATGGAACATCTTTTAGTATATCAGCCCCTTCGTCTGATCCGATTTCAGCAACGAAGTAATGCGCTCCGTTTTTGATAACTTCTGTTAAAGCAATGTCATACCCGCTTTCTGCTTTCGGGCTACCATCCATTGACACACAAAAGCATGTATGCGCAGACTGTCCACAGTTTACGACAATGATCAGGGATTTCTTGCGGCGGGTTGTGTATCCCACATCCATGTAATCATTGTGAATAAAGACATTATCCTGAATTTCAACAGCCCTAATATCGCAAGGCCTTGCGCCTAGAAAAGCGCAAGGCGCATCGGCATCATGATCTTCTTCGACGATATCATAGCCCTCATGCGTTTTCTCTGCTGTCCAGACTTTACTTTTCTCCGGGAACAGGAATTTTTTGCAGCTCTGAGGCCCCTGATTGTAACCAAACAGTGCAGCATCATCACGTTTGACCAGGCGATATTGCCCAGCCTCCTGCTCATCTCCGATCCCTTCGGGCAGATCATCTACCGAATCAATCTCGTCAAATACTATGGCGTTTTTGCGTAACGTAGGGCCAACAATTTTGTACCCCCGTTCCTTTAGTGCATCGAAAAGCGCTGAAAAATCAGTGCGATCAATACAAACAGATTGTTTGCTGAAACTCATATACAGGTAGTCCTTAAATTCTAGAGTTTTTTGTCAGGAGAGATGATACGCGAGTGATGAGCGTCACGCAAGAGTGCAAAAAGAAAGAATTAAGAGGAAAAATTTTTTCTGCGTCAGAATATCTGAAGTTTTGCGATATTCTGACAATATCGTTGTTTCTTGACCGATTGAGGGGGATCTTTTAGTGTTCTTTTCCTGCAAGGTTGCGTTGTAAGTTGTGATGGATGATAAACAGTAGAAATATACACGGAATTATTAAGAAACTCAGTTTTTTTGCAAGGCTGGAGTGGTCTTTTTATGCGTTGCTCTGGCTTATGGTTTTGCTGGTCGTTGGGACATTGTCGCAAAAGAATCTGGGGGTACATGCTGCGCAGGAGATGTATTTTTTATCTTGGTGGCTCTGGGTGGTTGGCGTAATTCCTTTGCCGGGTGGTATGACTACGATTTCACTGATTTTTGTCAACTTGATGACGAAAATGTTTGTTGAGGGGTGGTCTTTACGGAATCTGGGGACGATTGTAACGCATCTGAGTGTTCTTCTGCTTATTTTTGGTGGCTTTTTAACGGCACAGTTTAGTTATGAAGGGAATATGGTGATTCGTGAAAACGAGTCGTCAAATCATATTTCTGACTACCATAAATTGGAGCTTATTGTAAAAAAAGATGGAAGAGATGTTCTTCACCTAAAGGAAAAAGCGTTTGAAAAAGGAATGAAAATCGAAGGTGAATTCATCCCGTTTCGTATTTATATAAAACACTTTTACCGGAATAGTGATTTGAAGCGTCGTGAAAACCTCTCTGGTGTATCTGATTATAAGGGATTTATAGAGAAATTTAAGTTCGAAGAAAAGCCGCTTGATAAGCAGGATGGACGAAATATTTCCAGTCTTGTTTTTGATATAGATGGGGCGGGGGGCGCTGATGGAAGATACGGTATTTTTGAGTCAATGCCGATTGAACAAGGGATCGTGGTGGCGGATTCTGAATACATGGTTGAGCTTCGTCATGAACGTACAATCTTACCTTTTTCTATTAAGTTACTGGATTTCGAGAAAAAAGTTCATCCTGCAACAAATATGCCCAAGGGTTTTAAGTCTGATATTATTTTGGAAGATCAGGGGGTGGCGTGGCGTTCCAGAATTGAGATGAATAAACCTCTCCGCTATAAGGGATACACATTTTATCAGTCTTCTTATGTGCAGGATGGCGCAGGGGAGGTGACAGTTCTGACTGTTGTCAGAAATATGGGCCGATTATTTCCTTACATATCCAGTATCATGATGTGTATCGGGCTCTTGATGCATATGTGGATAATCTGGGTGAAGATTCCTCCTTTCTGGCAGAATAAAAAATGAGGTAATGGATGAGAGTGGCTTCTTTACTATTTGCGATTATTACGATTTTTTTTGTTTTTCCATGTCAGGCAAAAGCGGACGATTTTGATTATAGCACGTTTGCGCGGGTACCTGTTTTGCACGAGGGGCGTATTAAGCCGCTTGATACGTTTGCCCGTTCTTTTCTCCTTACTATTCATGGTCGGACACATGTCGAGGGACTTTCCGCGACAGAATGGCTGGCTGAGATGTTGTTTGATCAGGAAATGGCTTATCAGCGTCATGTATTCAATATTCCAAACCCGGATGTACTGCTTGCTATAGATCTGCCATCCCGAGAGGGGCACCGTTATTCTTTCAACGAGGTGAACAAAGCGTTGAAAGCGCGTGTGTCAATGATGGCCGCGCTTGATCAGGTGGGGCGTGAAAATTTGTCGCAGGCACAAAACCAGCTTCTTGATTTATATGTTAAATCTATGTGGTATATCGATATCAGCCGTTCGTTTTCCTTACTTTTGCCTGACTTCTCTATCAAAAACAAAGCGTTGGCGGAAAGGCTTGATTTGCCATTTGATACGCCACTGACCTATCTGGATCTTATGGGCAGGAACGCCGTGTTTTCAGATATTGCCAAAGATATGGAGTCTAAAAAAGCCGAAACGCTTGATCCGTATTCTTTAGAAATTTTGCGTCTTGGAACCTATTTGCGTGTTACGGCACAGGATCAGAAAACTGAACTATTTCGTATTATTCCGCCACAATGGGAAACGGATGGGGATGCGTGGTTTTCTCCCTGGGCTGTGTTGGAGGAGGGGCGCGGTTCTCCCAATACGGCATCGTTGTTTGCTCTTTTTACCTCTATGGCAATGGCGTACGATCAAAAAGACGCAAAAATGTGGGACGAAAAGATGGCAGAGGCCTTTTCATTGTTAAGTGATATGGCGGGAGAGCGGGTGAGTAAGAAAATACTTACCGCAGAGTATAAGTATAATGCGTTGGATCCTTTTTATTTTTCTTTGGTGGCGTATTTATTTGTTTTTCTGCTTTTGTTGTGTGCGCAGTTTTTTGCCCGCGAATTTTTACGTCGTTCTGCCTTTCTCGTTTTATTGTCTGGCGCCTTTATTCATGCGGCCGGTATTTTTGCGCGTATGTATATTATGAATCGTCCGCCTGTGGCGACGTTGTATGAATCTGTTCTTTTTGTAGGACTTGTGGCCGTGTTGTTTTCTCTCTTTTTAGAATGGCGCGGGAAAAACGGGGTAGGGCTCCTTATCGGGGCTATTTGTGGTTCTGTCTTGCAGTTTATCGGTATGCGCTACAGCATGGAAGGCGATTCGATGGGGATGCTGCTGGCTGTGCTTGATACGAATTTTTGGCTGGCGACTCATGTTCTGACCATTACGATTGGCTATGGCTGTTGTTTTGTGGCGGCCCTTTTGGCACATCTTTATGTTTTGGCTAGAATTTATACGCCGCAGAATGAAAGCCGTTTATCCTCCTTGCTGCGTAGCATAACAGGTACTGCGCTGGTGGCTTTGTTTTTCTCTGTGCTGGGCACTATCCTGGGTGGTATCTGGGCTGATCAATCCTGGGGGCGTTTTTGGGGGTGGGATCCAAAGGAAAATGGTGCCATGTTGATTTGCTTGTGGCTTATCTGGTTATCACATGGGCGGATTGCCGGTATGCTTTCTCCGCTTTCTTTTGCTTTTGGTATGGCGATGACTAATGTCGTGGTTGTGCTGGCCTGGTTTGGTGTGAATTTGCTTAATGTAGGGCTTCACTCTTACGGATTTACAGAAAATATTGCAACAAATATTGCGCTCTTCAGTGGCGCTGAAATGCTGTTCGTTGTTTTGAGTGGCACCGTATTGTTGGGCCGGCATACAAAAAAACGGGAAGCAAAACAGGGTATTTTATAATTATTCCGTTTTTAAATTGTTTTCCTGTGATCTGTTCTTGGCTACACTGGTCGCACTGTGAGTGAACGCATCTGCAATGTAACGGGGTCTGATTCAAAGCATGGATCTTGATTTTGATGAAATAGACGAGAATAAAGGCAAAGATAAAGGCGAGGAAGCTGAAAAACCTTCGCCTTCGCCATCGTTGCCGGATAAAAAAACAGAGAAAACAGAAAAAGCAGATACAACATATTCTTTAAAGAATTTCACCATTTTGCTGGTGGATGACTATGAATTTATGCGTAATATTATTACGTCAATGCTTCGTGCCTTGGGGATAGGTAATATTCTAGTCTGTAGCAGTGGGAAAGAAGCCATAAATCTTTTAACGATTACCGAGGCTAGCCAAAGGAATGCTGCTGTTAAAGGGATTGATCTGATTATTGCAGACTGGCTTATGCCGGATGGTTCCGGTCAGGATCTTATAAAATGGGTTAGAAACCACAAAAGTGACAAGATTCATTTTACGCCCATTATGATGATTAGCGCTTATGCCAGCAAAAAAACGATTATAGCGGCGCGCGATTTTGGGGCGAATGAGTCTATGGTAAAGCCTGTCTCAGGTAAAAAACTCTCAAAACATATTTTGTCCATTATTGATAATCCCAGACCGTTTGTGAAAACACCGGATTTCTTTGGCCCGGATCGCAGGCGTAAGGAAAAGCCTTTCCTCGGGGAGGATAAAAGAACGATGAACACAGACGATATTGAGGCCCATCATGAACGAGTCTAATACAAATCCTGATAAACAAAATAATAGTGCCAAAGGCACGAGTGGAATGGATATTAAAATTTATCATCGTGTGAACAGGCTGAAAATGAAAGCAGGCGGTTCCCTGAATGGTGGGCCGGGCCGTCTTGATCCGAACGCGGTGGATAAGGCAGATGTCGTTATTCAAAATATGGCAAACATATATCCGCAAGAACTTCAAAAAGCACTGAGCGAACTTGATGAAAAATGGGAAGAGGCACGTGGTATGGCTGAAAATACGCGTGAGGCTGATGTTGAAATGATGTCGAACCTTGCGAATCAGATTAAAGATCTTGCCGGTCTCTTCGGATATAGCATTATGGAGTATTTTGCAGCCTCTTTACGGGATTTTATCCTTGAAAGCGCGCTTAATCGTGAGGAGCACGTTGTTATTGTGCAGGCCCACGTAGACGTGATGTGGGTCGTCTACCGCGAAAACCTGAAAGATGATGCAGGTCCTGTGGCTGAAGAGCTTAAAAGAATGGTGGCTGAAGCCATTGAAAAATACAGCTAAAGCCCTTCTTTTTTATAGAAGATTGTATTTCCAGATGGATCGTATTTATCCATGATATTTTTTATGGCACCATGATCATGCATTTCGTTAATAACCAGATCCATCATCCTTACGAAATCATATTCCCCTTTTGGCATCATATAGCCGTGAGAGAATATCCGGACAGGCTTGCTGGATGCTATGTTTTTTAACGTACCGGGATTGGCTTTCAGATATCCATCAGCGATGAGGTTGTTAACAAAGGTTGCATCAGCTTTTTTTGTTTCAACATTTTTTAGATTCTGGGTGATATCCGACAGCTCGGGGAGGGACAAAACGTTAGCTTTTGGAAAGTTTCTTTGTGCAATGTACTGGGACATTTCTCCGTCAATTGTCGCCAGCGTGATATCAGGCGCGTTTATCGCTGAGAGATCTGTTTCAAAGCGTGTGTCGTCATTGCGTACATAAATGCCTGTGCCTGTATAGAAAAACGGATAGGTAAAATCTGCAACTTTCATTTTTTCAGATTGCCGGTACATGGGTAAACAGACGGCATCATAGCGGCCATGTTGTAATCCTAAATGCATTGTGGGGAATGTCACTTCTTCGGCCCATTCAATATCCACGTTTAAACGTTTGCCTACTTCTTCGGCCAGTTCAATAGCCCAGCCTGATAATTCTCCCGTATTAAGGTCTTTATAGATGACGGGCGGCTGCACTACATAGGCGCATCTGATTCTCTGTGTTCTTATAACGCGCTCATAGGCTGTCTCTTTTTCCTGGGCTTTCGCTGTTACCGGTAAAATGATCAGTAAATATGCGCATATAAAAAACAGTAAATGTTTCATTTGGTGCCCTTATCGCTTTGGTTTTTCATGTAAAAATCGGTCTGATACGACAAATTTTAACACGTATTCCATGTTTTTAATCAATACAAAGCCATCGTAAGAGTCAATAGAATTAATATTTAACATATTTTTTAACTATTTTTTAACTATTTAGGTGCAGAGTTTAATAAAAGGTAAAAAGGAGGTGGAACCTTTGTTGACAGCATGTGATTACATATTAGGAAAGAATGGCTCCATTGTTGTGGTTGTATCAGAACAATTACCGCGCTTGGGGGCTGTTTCTATGGAAATCCATGGCGATGTTATTTTATTTCGCTCTGGGGGCGAGTTGATAGGGAATGTACTATGTGAGAGACAGGATATCCTGGATAGGCTGGTACAGAATAAAAAGGTCGGGGTGGTAGAGTTTCCAGATGGCATACCACGTTTTCCGGCTTATATTACGGCTGTCGCTGATGTTAATGTAGCATGGCAGGGACAGGCTGCGTAACAGTTGTTATGAGCGTGTGGAAATGAAAGGAGCTCAAAAATGATTGAACGAGGAACACCAATAGAGCAAATAGTAGGACAAAATCCTGATTTTTCCAGCCATACGCTGGCCTTTAACTGGGCTGCGGGCGGTATCTCAATGGATAAAGTGCCAGAGGCAAGAGTTGCTATGGCTCCGGCTGCCAAGTTTACAATGGATTGTTGTTAGTACCGATCTGCATTCATTGAATGATAGCAAAATGGCTTAAAGAGGCTGTCAAGCTACGTCAGGCAGAAATACGCCATTGGCGGATTATATTTTTCTCATGGTGAGGAAGATAACATCGTTGCCATATTCTATCTGACCTGACATTTGTATTTTATCGCCTTTGCGTGCGAGCTTTAGAACGGTTTTGTATTCAACTGGCTTACGGGTAGGGGATCCATCTGCATTGGTTAGAGCAAAAGTTTCTTCTGCCTCTGTGGGGTCTGCAATAGAAATCATCTCGACTTCGTTTTCACTGATGATCGTAAAGGTGCTGGTCCACAGACAATGGGCTTCATCATAGCGTTTTGTCTGGCCGTTTTTGATTTCCGTTCGGCCATCGCTTTTTTTCTCGAGCGGTCCCAGATAGCTTGATGTTGTGCTAACACTGTATATCCCGTCTAAGTCATGTGCCATAGCCCATTTGCTCCTCTTTTCAGGTCCAGAGAAACATTCTATCATTTTTTTCTAAAAATTCTATAAAAGAGGCCAGAGAAAAAAGCCTGTCAGAGAAAAAAGACTTATACGTTTTTCCCTAAATAAACTGCGGTCTTTTTGCAACAGCTTGCGCCAGAATGAGCTTACTGGGATTGTTATCCTGTTCAAAAATGTGGCAGATCCTGAAGTTCTCGCTCTCAATGAGATTACGGTGTTTCTTGATTGTCCATTTTTTATAAGAAAGAGTTATGCCCATTGCGTGCCCTTTTTCTAATGCGAAATCACCATTAAGTGTTTCTAATATATGGCTTTTCTTGCATATGGATTGTTGTATTACACCATCTCTCTGATTGTCATATTTTGAGGCTGTGTCCCAATGGCCGAAAATATCGTATCTTTCATTTTTTATGATGCCTTGCGCGGCGGCGCGCGCAAAAGCACTAAGCAGGAAAGCTTTCTGATTTTCGGTATGCCTCTCTTTTTCAAGTAGTCTTTCTGTTGATTGTTCAGTGTCAACCGCTAGCAAAACATAGCTGCCGAGACCATGTTGATTGTGCATCTTACGCCAATATGACTTATATTTTTCTTCTGCTGTTGGAGCATCTTTATATTTATATGAGGGGATGTTTAGTAGCGTATCGCCGAAGATCATAACGAGAGGCGTGCCGTTTTCTTTTGTTATAGCAAGCCTGTTATTCTCCATGAAGTCGCCGAGAACACCTTCTGTATTAATTCCAAATTTTGCGTATGCTATGACAGCATTGTTTCTGGCATAACGATCATGGAGATCCACAACGCTAAGCGCGCTAATATCATGGTTTGGACTGTCAATAATAGCGGAGAGGATTACGCCTTCCTTATTCATGAAAGCATGTTGTCCGCCACCCCCATAGCTAACAGGTCTTAGCATGGGGAGGAGCATGTCAATGAGCCCCTGACTAACGGCCGTATGAATAATGCTTTTTTCATTATCTGTTCGGCTACGTTGATTTGAATTGTTCTCTGTTTCTTCTGTGTATCTTTCATATGCTTTTGCACCAGAGAGAATAATGGTCGGGTCGGTGCTGTCTTTTAATTCGCATAGAAGAGTTCCTTTATGAGTATCAATATCATGATACAAAAAGGGTTCTAAAATAGCGTTCTCGTCTCCCCTGATTGTTGCCATAAAGGCGGCCTCAAAGGCCGCGTTGTCGTCCCTTTTAAGCGGAGACATGCGTATGACACGCTGGCTTTTAGGGTGAATCGTGTTCCCTTGAATAGGGGGCTGCTTTGTGATTCGTCCGTTCATCAGATTCTTAAATAAGTTCTAGAAAGCAGGGCCTGGAAGCGCAATTGATTCTGCTAGAACGAGTTTATTTGGGTTATCTTTTTCTTCAAATATTTCATGGACTTTCCAGCCTGCCTGAGCGCATAAATCTCTATGCTTGGCTTCGTCCCATTTGTGAGAAAGGGTAACGGTTTGTCTGTTTCCTCTTGAAAAACTGAAAAACTCCTCTTGGGTTGTGATATTGAGTTTTTTCTTACATTCCCAGAATATATCCACAGCGTTAATAGTATCATCATACCGAGAGTTTGCACGCCAGTGTTTGAAAATATCGAATGGTTTTAGAATGATACCTTGTTGCATAGCTCTTGCGTGAGCACTGAGTGTGAAGGATTCAAAAGGATCTCGTGGCCTTATTTTGTAGTTTTCTTCCTGTCTTTTTGGGTCTTGGTCTGTATCGACAGTCATGGCTACAAAAGTGCCTACACCGTGTTGCAATGTCATTTTATGGAGATATTGAATATATTTATCTTCTGCCGGGGGACCATCCTTGTGTATTGGTGCATTGAGGAGAGGGCCACCAAAAACCATGATAAAGGCACGGCCTTTTTCATTTTCAGGTGTGGCCAACTTGCCGTTTTCCATGAAGTCACCAACTATAGTATGAGACCTTACACCGAGGTGTTCGCTAGAAAAAAAGGCGTTTTGATAGCTGTAGCGTCTAAGAATGTCAACGGCACTTAGTGATACAACCTCGTGCTCAAAGCTGTTTTTTAGGGCTTTGATAAACTGCCCCTCCTTATGTATGAAGGCTTGTCGATCTCCTCCACCGTAACTGAATAATCTTAGAGCCCCTCCTGGGAGGGCATCAAGCAAGCCTTTTTCGAGGCTGGTTTTGATAACGCTTTGGTCTGAGTTGTGAAAGCCGTATTGTGCCTCTTTATTGACGTTCTCCCCAATGTGACGATCCCATGACAGGCCGCCAGACAAAAGTGTTGTGGCATCATAATCGAGTCCACTAAATGGATCTCTTGCATTCTTCTTTTCAGATAAATCATGGAAAAGGTGCGGTGTGAGAGCGCCTCTCACATCTCCTTTGAGGGTGCTTATATAAGCTCCCTTAAATACGTCTGCTCTATGCCGTTCTTCTGTCGTCGTTTCAGAAGGGACAAACGTAGCAAGGTGATTGCTAAGCTCTTCCTCTGGAGGGGGAGATATTGAAGCAATTGGTGTCGTCATTGTACTTGTTCCTAATCCTGACATGTGCATATTCCTCAATTGTCTGGGTTAACTGCTTCTTTCTCTGGGGGTACAATGGAAGCTTCCCACATTGCGGAAAACTGCACCCTGTATGCCTCAGATACAGCAGGATATTCTAATATTATAACGGTGGCTTCCTTGTCAAAAAGCAAGATAGCCAACTTGTTTCCGTAAACATAAAATGGCACAGGGGTGTACTGTTTTTTCGGTATCCACCTGTATTCTGCGTAATCGGAAGATGCCAAATAATGCGTATCTCCTTCTTCGATCAGAATCTTGTAACTAAGGCCTTCAATATGCCTCATGCGTGATACATGAGTATGTAGATTCTCTTTGCTCAGCCATTTTTCAAATTTTCTTTCATCAACATTTCCAACAAGGACCTCTCCTGGGCTATCTTTGATCGTTATGTAGATGTCTTCATAAAAATCCCAGAAACCATTACGGCCTTTAAGGATCCTGACATCACCGCTTTTTTTGCGGACACCATCATTAGACAGAAACTCTATACCAGCATTCTCTAAAGCCTTTTGCATAGCATTTAAGGTGCTTTCTCTAGGTACAGACTGACCGCTTTCTATAGAACCTAACGCAGCACCCGACAGACCTGCTCTTTCGGCAAGTTCTGCTTTGCTCCAGTTCAGGATGCCTCGTGCTCCCCTAATCTGCGCTGTTGTAATGGGCATACGGTGTTCTTTTTATTTTCTTTTACTGTTTTTAGTTCACCTTTTACCTGGAAACTTCCATTCCCGGATATCTATATAATATATAAGCTAAATATATTTTTTTATCAACAAAAAAATATGAAAAATTAAAAAACCGTTAAAAGATCGTGAAAAGAGGTAACTTTTAAAAAAATAAAGTTCAACTTAAAAAAAAATGAAGTTAGGGCTATTTTTTTGTTGACGCGTGTTATCGAAAAGGGTATAACTCTATTCAAGGATGACGAACGAAACGAAATTTTTGAAAACATCCTTACGTGATATAATTTGGTTTTTGCGGGTTTCAGGCAAAAACTTAAAAGAAAATATTTCTCTTAAGTTTTTCCTCTTTCTCCCCATACACACACACTTTCCCGTGAAAACCTAGGATATTACGGTAATAGAGAGTAAATTAAATAATAATAATAAATTCCCCACACACAAAAAACTACAGGGGCTGTTCGAAAGAGCAGCCCCTTCTTATTTGCGTTCTCAAGGATATTGTTTTTTTAAACGCGAAGGGCCGAAGAGACGAAGTTTCTTATTTCTGCGTTCAGGATAAATTTTGTTTTTCTCTTAAAGAAAGGATTTTTTATAATCCTTCACGGCGGAAGAGGGCTTTGGGGTCGGGTTCTTTGCCTTTGAAGGCGATATAAAGCGTAAGGGGATTGTCACTGCCGCCTTTTTCAAGGATTTCTTTTTTATAGCGCAGGGCGGTTTCCTGATCATACAGGCCGTTTTCCTTAAAACTTTCAAAGGCATCGGCATCCAGAACTTCTGCCCATTTATAGCTGTAATAGCCTGCTGAATAGCCACCAGCAAAAAGATGGTTGAAGGAGGTGGATGTCGGTCCGGCATAGCGCGGGAAGAGGGCAAGGTCAGCCGTTTTTTCATCCTCAAACAGGGCTACATCTTTAATGTTCGAGAGGTCTTGCGTATGCCAGCTCATATCTATGATCCCAAGAGACGTTTGGCGCAGGCCAGCATAGCCGGCCATAAAGTTCTTCGCATCATTCATTTTTTTGATTAAATCGGCGGGGATTGGTTCTCCTGTTTCGTAGTGCGCTGCGAATCGGTTGAGAGTCTCAGGCTCATAACTCCAGTTCTCCTGTAGCTGAGAGGGGAGTTCGACAAAGTCCCAGCGAACATTTGGGCTGGCAGTTGATTGATAGGTGCACTGCGAGAGCAGGCCGTGCATGGCATGCCCCATTTCATGGAAGAGGGTGTTTACCTCATCATGGGTGATCAGAGAGGGTTTATCTTTCGTTGGTTTTGTAAAATTGCATACAATGGCGGTTACTGGCCGCTCAGTTTGTCCTTTGTAAAGGCCCTGATCACGAAAACTGGTCATCCATGCACCCGGTTTTTTACCTGTTCTCGGGTAAAAATCGCCGTATAGCGTGCCTATAAAAGCGTCATTCTCGTTATCAAAGAGTTCAAACACAGTGACATCCTTATGCCAAACGTCATATTTGTCCTGTGCCTGTTCGAATCGAACATTGAACAAGGCACTAAAGTGATCAAACACGCCGTTTAACACCTTGTCGAGCTGGAAATAGGGGCGCAGATCTTCGCTGGAAAAATCAAAGGTGTTCTGTTTTAACTTTTCTGAATAATAGGAAAAATCCCATGGGCGGAAATCGTCTATGGCGAGCCCGTCTATCTTCTCAGCATAGGCTTTTAATGCCTCAAGGTCGCGTATAGCCGCTGGTTTATATGTGTTCTTACATGTTTCTAAAAATTGCCATACAGTGTCTGGATCTTTTGCCATACGACGTTCCAGAACATAATCTGCATGTGTGTTATAGCCGAGCAAATTGGCTCTCTTATGGCGCAGATTGATGATGTTTAGCAAGGTTTCGCAGTTGTCGAATTCGTCCTGATAGGCGCGGCTGGCAAAGGCGCGCCATATTTTTTCGCGTAAATCGCGTTTGCTTGAGAACTGCAGGAAAGGCTGGAAAGAGGGAAAATCGAGTGTAAAGAGCCATTCTCCTGCGCGGCCTTTGTCTTCGGCTGCCTGGGCTGCGCTGTCAATGGCACTCTCTGGCAGGCCGGACAGGTCTGCTTTATCTGTAATAAACAGCTCAAAGGCTTCGGCTGATTTGCTGACATTTTCCATGAATTGCGGGCCAAGCATGGACATTTGTTCATTCAGCGTGCGCAACGTTTCCTTGTCTTCGCCTTGAAGCAGCGCGCCACCGCGGACAAAGCCCTTATAGGTATCATCCAGAAGCGTTGCCTGCTCTGTTGTCAGAGACAGAGAGTCTTTTTGATCATACACGGCCTTTATTTTGGCAAAGAGTGCTTTATCAAGCACGATATCTGTTGAAAAATTGGCGGCCAGCGGCCCAATTTCCTGTGTGAGGGCGTGCAGATCATCGCCGCCCATGGCAGAGAGCATATTATAAAAGACAGAGGTTGCCCCGTCCAGGGTCTCGGACGCTCTTTCCAGCGCGACAATAACATTATCAAAGTTGGGTTCTGCCGCATTGCTTTTAATGGCTTCGACATTGGCCAGGGCCTCTTCTATGCCTTTCTTAACGGCTGGCACATAATGTTCCACGCGAATAAGACTAAAAGCCGGCGCCTGATTCGGCAAAGAAGAAGGAGAAAGCAGGGGATTATCGGTCATGTAGGTTCAGATCTCTTGTTTTGTACTCATTATAAGCGTTCCAACAAGGTAATCATAAACGTTACAAAATCAAGCCTGTTTTATATCCTTATTAAGGTTAGGGCCTTGGGGGGTAATTTGAAAAATCAAAAATTACATTAGCGCCGTTCTCTTCAAATCTCCGGGCAGTTGCTAGATAATATGCGGTTAGATTGTCATAACCTGGAGAGTGCATTCGTCTTGTAAGGTCGTTGAATGCTTCAAAGGCTTCTTTTGCCATAGGGCTATAGGTTTTTGCGGTTTCAATGATTTGCTTATGCGCGCTACGGGTTAGTAGTGCAGATTTGTAGATCTTATTTATTGCCGGTCCAATGATGTCTCTGTAAAGGGTTGGAACATGGTCAATTTCTTGAACGTGTTTTCTTAAGATTCTTTCTGAAGAAACGTTGCTTTGCAAAAGATTTATTATCTGTTGCGCTTTCAGAAGGTCTTGACCGGATAGAGGGGCTGTTACCGCAGGACTATCGGTCATTGTGAAAACGTGGTCCGTAACTTGTGTTAAGTTTTTTAATGCGTCTTGATCTACGATTTTTCCTTGTGCGCCAGAAACGTGATTGCAGATGTTTTTCAATGTTTCTTTTATAGTCTCAAATGGCTTGTTCATATCGTGATCTTACCTTTTTCTTAAAGTTAACTTTACGAGATTTACATAAAACTAAATGGAAAATCAATATATTTCTATATTTTATGATATTCCCTCTCCCTTGAGGGAGAGGGAGGGAACGCTTCTACCGTTGTATGTCTGGCATTGGCGTCAGGGTATTGCTGTGTCTTTTTGGTTTGTCATTCGTATTTTGAATGGCGGCGGCTGATTTGGCTTGTCTGACGAGCTGTATGAATTCTGTGCGATAGCCGAATTCATCGTCGCCTTTGGTGGCTTGTGCCATTTTGATGACATCGTCATAGTCAAAGTCGCCTGTGTACTCACCGCCTTTGAGGATTTGGGCAAAGCCTGTGACGGCTGTACCAAAGCCTATTTCGTTCATCACGTGTTTATCCTGTGTTGTGCTTTTCAGGATTGGGGTTGTGATGAGCTTGGATGTGTCTTCTTCCGGCAGTTTGTAACGGATCTTCAAGAAGGCGTATTCGTCCTTAAAATTCGTATCAGCCTTTGTTTTCTGAACCTTTTCTGCATGGCCGTAGCGCGGTTCGTCAATCAGACGGGCGTTTGAGCCTTTTGGTGTGACTTCGTAGATGGCTGTGACGGTGTGGCCTGCGCCGATATCACCGGCGTCGACTTTGTCATTGTTAAAGTCTTCGCGGTTCAAATGGCGTGTTTCATAGCCGATCAGGCGGTATTCCGCGATGGTTTCGGGGTTGAATTCCACTTGAATCTTAACGTCTTTTGCAATCGGGAAGAGGGTGGATGTGGCTTCTTCGACAAGGACTTTACGGGCCTCGTTCAAATTGTCGATATAGGCAGCAACACCATTGCCGTTCTGTGCGAGTGTTTGCATCATATGGTCGTTATAATTGCCCATACCAAAGCCAAAGACGGACAGGAAGATCCCTGTTTGACGTTTGCGCTCGACAAAGTCTTTCAGCTCTTCGCGGTTTGTAATACCCACATTAAAGTCGCCATCTGTGGCCAGAATAACGCGGTTGACAGCCTCTTTATCAAAATTGGCTTCAGCGAGGTTGTAGGCCTGACGAATCCCTTCGGCCCCGGCGGTGGAGCCGCCAGCACGCAAGTTATCGAGGGCTGCTATGATCTTGTGTTTTTCAGAGGCTTTAGTCGGTTCTAAAACCGTGCCGGCTGCGCCTGCATAAACGACAATGCCAACGGTATCCTGTTCACCGAGTTGATCCAGCAGCATTTTTAAGGACTGTTTTAACAGCGGTAATTTATTCGGGTTGTTCATAGAGCCTGACACATCGAGCAGGAAGACGAGATTACTCCGCGGTTGTTCGGCTTTGGGAATGTCGTACCCCTTAATGCCGATATGGACCAGCTCTTTGCCTGACGCCCATGGTGAGGCGGTGACCGCAACGGATGCTTTGAACGGCGCGGCTTTATCTTTTGGCAGCGGATAATCGTAATCGAAATAATTAACCAGTTCTTCAATGCGCACCGCATCTTTCTGCGGTAAAACACCGCGGTTCAGTTGTCCGCGGACAAAGCTGTATGAAGCGGTATCGACATCGACCGAGAAAGTAGAGACAGGTTCTTCTGTGACCAGTTTAACGGGATTGATTTTAAAATCTTCAAATTTGTCACGCCCGACATCCTGATAATAGCCGGGATCGAAAATCTCAGAATCAAGGCCTTTTTGTTCCATGGCTATGACAGGGGCTGCGTGCTGTGTTGCGGCACCGGATATATCGGCGAGACCATCGGTAAAGCCGCGGGCAAACCCCATGGTTTCATTTCTCTTTTTTAGCCTTTCACGGGAGGCGGGAGCAATTTTTTCTGTTTGCACAGTTTTTGAGTCTTTATGGTACTCATTAAGCGGGGCAGGTTGGTATGGCATTTCTTCAGATTTGCCTTCGTAACTTTTGTGGCTGAATAGTTTATTTGTGGCTGTCTCTGATTCCTCAATGTGTGCAAAGTCGGTTGATCTGGCTGATGTATCGCCTGTACGCAGACCGAAATTATTTTTATCTATTACTTTGCTGATAGGAAATTCGACAAGGACCGTGCCGACAAACAAGGCGACACAGGCTGTAGCCAGACCACCATAAACGAGTTTTTTCTTTGAAAATGCCATTGGATCTCTCCTGTTTTCTTTTGTTGAACTGTTTGTAAGACGAAAGCATGAGAACAATCCTTGGGATTTTTTTTCGCTTTTTTTTATTTTTTCTCGCTGAACGTCTTTAAACGTGGCTATAGCTAGGTTTAAGGCGATCTTTTTTGCATTTTTGTCATAGGGCGGCACATCCATGTCGGATAGCATTTTGTCCAGATCTTTATCATCCATGCTGAGCCTCCTCTCTGTCTTTTAATGCAGCGTTCAGTTTCTTTCTGGCCTCGTGCACACGCCAGGAGACGGTGCTCTCGGCACATTGCATGATCTCAGCCACTTCCTTGTGCGAGAATCCCTCGCTGACTACAAGCAGTAATGCCTCTTTTTCGGCTTCGGGCAGTTTATGGATTTCTGCGATAACCTCTTTTGTGTAAAGATGTTGATCTGGGTTTTGATCGCTTGATTTTGTTTGATCGTCCAGCGGTGTTGCGTTGCTTGTGTGGCGGTTATTGCTTCTCATATAGTCTTTGGCTGTGTTGATCACAAGCCGGTATAGCCAGCTTGTAAAAGCGGAATCGCCTCTAAATGAGTTTAGGTTGCGGGCGAGCTTGATGCAGGCATTTTGTGTAATGTCTTGCGCATCTTCCCTGTTTCCGCACCATTTAAAAGCCATTTTATACATCGTCCCATAATGTGTGTTGATGAGCCTTTCAAACGCACCGGCATTGCCTTTGCGCGCAAGATTAATCAGCTCTTTTTCACTATGTTCTTTCATAAGACGCCTGAAATGGATAATTCCTTGGCAGAAAATTTCGCATTTTTTTGCTGCGTTTGCAAAACATAAACGCTTTTTTGTGCTATAATGGTGGCGGTGTATGAAAAATAGTATTGCTGGAGAAGTTGGGGTTTAAAGACCATGAATAGATTATTTGTGAAATGGCTGGTGGCGCGTGATGGTGCGACTGCCATTGAGTACGGCCTGATTGCTGCCGGTGTCTGTCTGGCTGTAGCTGCCGCGATTGCGACATTCGGAGAGACAGTTTACAATCTGTTTTATTCCGATCTGTCAGAAGCATTAACAGGCTAGGATTTTGTTGTGCCTTAGAATAGTTGATGGGACAGATATTTTAATATAACGTCCCCTTTATGCTTGAGTTGATTATTTTTCCGCTTGTAACGCTGGGAGTTACCTTGTTCGCTGTGCCTTATGCACGGCGTTTTGCGCTGGCCTTTGGTTTCGTTGATAAGCCGGGCGGACGTAAAATGCATGAAGAGGCTGTGCCGCCTGTCGGTGGGCTGATTATTTTTAGCATTTTTATTGTTATGTCGCTCCTATCTGGACAGGATGTGACGTTGAACTGGGCGTTTTATCTATCGCTGGTTCTCTTGTTGGTGACGGGATATGTGGATGATCGTTATTATGTGCCGGCTTCGCTTAAATTTCTGATTCATTTTACAGCGGCTATTTTGATTGTTGTGCCGGGTGGGGCAGAGCTCCGCTCTTTGGGCAATATATTCAGTACTGGTAATTTTGGGCTGGGCTGGGCTGCGCCTGTTTTTTCTGTCGCTTGTGTCGTTTATCTGATTAATGCCATGAATATGATGGATGGTCTCGATGGGCTGGCGGCCGGTAAGAGTTTTATTGTTCTTTTATGGCTTATGGGGGCCTCTTTTTTCAGTGGTGCTATGCCGGAATTTTTACCCATGGCTGTTCTTGCGGCGGCTTTACTGGGATTTCTGTACTATAACATGCGGCATCCTTTTCGAAAAAAAGCGTGTATTTTCCTCGGCGATGCGGGGAGTATGGCGCTTGGCCTAACACTTGCGTGGTTTTGTATCAAGCTGGCGCAGGGCGATAACCGTGTTATTGAACCTATTTCAGTTGCCTGGATTCTGGCTCTTCCGATTGTGGATGCGTTTGGCTTGTTTGCTATGCGGATCAGTGAAAAACGTCATCCTTTTTCAGCAGACCGCCGTCACTTTCATCATCATTTCATTAATGCAGGCTATTCAGATGCGCAGGCGACAACCATGATTTTAGGGATCGGCGCGTTCTTTGGTGCGGTAGGTATGTTTAGTCTTGCCGCTGGTGTGCCTGAATATATCATGACATCGCTGTGGATTTCTCTTTGGGTGGGGCACACAGCCATGACTATGAAGCCGGACGGTTTTATTCGTTTTTTGAAGAAAATTCATACGCGATAGTCTCTGCCAAGGCGTTGTGTAGCTCTTTTGGTGGTTTAAAGCCTGTTTCTTTAAGTTTTTCAGCCGATACAACGGTATCGGCACAGAATTTTCTGATTCGAACGCGGCTGATTGGAAAGGTGCGTTTGGTTGCAATAGCCAGCATATCTAATCCAAATCCGGCCATATAACCGAGGCAATAAGGAAGACGCAGGCCAATCTTGCCTTTCCGTCCAAGGGCTTTCTTCATGGTGATGACCAGATCATTCGTTGATGAATCCGGCTTGTCAGCGTAGTTATAAACATGATTACCGGGGGGGAGCGCCAATACGTGGACAAGAAAAGCGCATATATTATAAAGGCTGGCCATGGATTTTTTGTTATTGCCGTGCCCGATCATAATGAACCGGTTTTCTGCGACTTGTCTCATAAGGTTGTACACATTACCGCGGTTTTTTGGGCCGAAAATAACACAAGGCCGAATCATGGTTAACGTGCGCTCGTCTTTAGCGTTTTCTTGCCACGTTGTAAAAATTTTTTCAGCCTCGGCTTTACTTTGACCGTATGGGTTAAATGGATCAAAGGGGAATGTTTCATCCGGGGCTTTTTCAGGAAAGCCATAGACAGCAACAGAACTTGTGAAAACGATGGTGTTAATGCCGAGTTTTTCTGCTACATCACATATGTTTTGTGCGCCTGTGACATTCACATCATGGTAGAGTGAAATGGGGCGAACGTCGTCTTTGTGTTCGGCGGCCAGATTATATATAACGTCACATCCGTTGCAGGCTTTTAACAGAGATTCGGGATCTCTGACATCGGCCTTGATAAAAAGGGCCGGATGAGCGCTCGTTTCATTTTTGTCCACACAGACGATATCATGGCCCTGAGCAAGAAGAGTCGTGATAAGCTCGCTGCCGATAAAGCCGCTGCCGCCAATAACCGCAATTTTTGATTTTTTCATGAGTCTTTTTTTTGTATGCTGATTTTTGTTCATTTTTACTTACGCGTACACCTTTTCTAATATGAAAGAGGTCAGGAGCCAAATGAAAATTGCCTATCTTATAACTCGTATGGATGAATATGGTGGGGCGCAGGTCCATATTCGTGATCTTTCGACCTGGCTGAAATCAAAGGGGCACGAGCCTGTCGTGCTGTCTGGGTCGCCTGGCCGGGTGTCTGATTTTCTTGAACATATGGGGGTGGCGTACACCGAAATAGAAGATCTTGTGCGTCCTATTCAGCTATTGCAGGATTGGAAAGCGTTCTTTCAGATCAGGGAGGCTCTTAAAAAACACCAGCCTGATATTTTATCCTGCCATTCGTCAAAAGCGGGGCTTCTTGGCCGGTTGGCGGCTAGATCTCTTGGTATTCCTGTGGTTTTTACGGCGCACGGATGGGCGTTTACCGAAGGTGTGCCATCTGCGAAACGTGCGCTGTACAAGCTTATCGAAAAGATAGGTGGCTGGTTTAGTCATCATATTATTACGGTTAGTGAGTATGATCGTAATCTTGCGCTTCGCTCAAGAGTGGGGCGGGCGGAAAAAATGACGACGATCCATAACGGTATGCCTGAACGGCCTGTCGTGCAGGAAAAAATAATCAGATCTGAGGCTGATCCTGCACGCTTGATTATGGTTGCCCGTTTTGGGCCGCAAAAAGACCATGAAACGCTCATACGTGCCCTGGCTAGGTTAAAGGGGACAGATTGGGTGCTGGATCTGGTCGGAGGCGGCGATGATTCTGATATCAGACACATGGTCCAGACGGCAGGGCTTGATGAGCGGGTAAATTTCCTCGGGGAACGGGAAGATGTGCCCGAACTTCTTGAAAAAGCGGATATTTATCTTCTGATTAGCCATTGGGAAGGGTTTCCACGCTCTATATTGGAAGCCATGCGCGCCGGATTGCCGGTTGTAGCGTCTGACGTGGCCGGGGTTCGTGAAGCGATTGCCAGAGGGGAGACCGGCTATCTGGTGCCTAAGGGAGATAAAGGCGCACTCTTTAACGTTCTGAAAACGTTCATATCTGACAGAGAAAAACAGCAGGAAATGGGGAAAAAAGCGCGGGAACGTTTTGTTTCAAACTTTACTTTTTCAGTTATGGCAGACAAGACCTTTGCTGTTTATCAACAGGTTGTGGATAATACGCCTGTGGATAAGGGTGATTCGCAGAAAACGAAGCCTTGAGCGCAGATGGACGGCTCTCTAAACTAATTTTATTCGTAAACCTGTCCACAGTCTTTTGTTCTTGCGATGTTGATCACAAATAAAAACGGAAAGAGTCGCATTTTTGTTCCTTGGTATATCGGGTCCTCAAGGATCTCTCTTCTCTCTGTGACCGTGGGGCTTTTGGCACTTTCCGGTTGTTCATGGGTGAAAGATATTGCGAACGACATAGGACATATGGCGGATGATCTTTTGCCGTCGCTCTCGGAGACGCACGATGAGACAGCGTCGGCAGTTCAAAAAGAACAAGGCTGGGGGCAGGATTACGATTCGTTGCAAAGGGAACAGGCCGAAATGCAGGCTGTTATGGCCCAGCCCAGAGGGCTTAACGATGATGTCCCGCTCAATGAAAATACCCCGTCAGATGCAGAAATCATGCAGCGTCTGGAGAATGTCGAAATGGCGCTGGTTGAATTGCGCAGTGAGATTGACAAAACGGTGCCTGCTTTTCAGAAAATAATGTTGATTGACCAGAAAATCAGTGAGTTATCAGCAGTTATTCAGCGTGCACAAGGGATGCCAACGGCATCGCCACCGGTTTCTATTCCTGTCGCTGAGGCTCAGCAAAACGCAATTCCTTTAACGTCCGGCTATGAATCGGCTTTGCAGGTGCCTCAGTTAATGGATAATAGGGGAAATTCTACGCAGCTGGAAAAACCTGTGTCCGTGTCAGCCGTTCAGGATGTTCGCTTTGGAGAGCATGGCGGGCGCACAAGGTTGGTGCTGGATATGTCCGGGCCCGTAGCCTTTAGCACTGATCTGGATAATAATGAAAAAATATTCGTGATTGAGCTGCCGGGCGTGTCGTGGAATGCTTCAAGGGCCGGTCAGGTGCCGCGCTCTCTTTTTGTTCAGTCCTATAGTGTGCATGATGAGCAGACAGGTGGCAGCCGTCTTGTTCTTCAGCTTAAAAAACCTGTGCGGATCAGAACGGCAGAAGTGCTTAAGCCTACTGGTACAAAAGGGTACAGATTGTTTGTCGATATTGTTTCTGAATAACGCAGAAGCTCTCCCGAACAAAAATTATTTATTTTTTAAAAGGGTTTTCAGTGTTACGCCGTATTACCTTAGTAAATATGTTATATTTTTTGACATTATGTTTAGTGATTTATTTATGAAAGGAAAAACTATGAATAGAATGTTTATGTTAGGCGCGGCTGCGTTGGCTTTGACTTTGGGTACGGGGCTTGCTTTTGCACAAAATGCTGCTCCTGCAAGAGGGCCTGGCTTTGGTGGTCCTGGTGCTCACGCTCCTAGATCTGGTCTGTTTCAACTTAAGGAAATGGATACAAATGATGATAAAGTTGTGTCCAAAGACGAATTTATAAAACATGCGGAAGACCGTTTTGCTAAAATGGATCTGGATGGCAATGGTGAGGTGACATTGGAAGAAGCTAAAGAAGCGCATGAAAAAATGAGAGAAGAAATCAGAGAAAAAAGACAGGATGATTGCAAAACGCGCTGTGAAGGAAAAGGCCGCGGAGCAAAACAGCCAGAGTGATAAAAAGATCAAGAGGTTCATTGTTTTAGATGACGCAAGAGAGTGATGAAAGCCTGATGCAACGCATATCAGGAGGCGACCACCGGGCTTTTGCCTCTCTTGTTCGTAAGCATACGAACAGATTTTTTTCACTTGCCTACCGTACATTAGGTCAGTACGAGGAAGCAGAGGATGTCGTGCAGGAGGCCTTTTTAAAGCTGTGGCATGATCCACAAAAATGGAACCCATCTAAAAATACTCGTTTTACGACGTGGTTTTATCGTGTGGTTTTGAATATGTGTATTGACCGGCAAAGAAAAGCGTCTTTTGTCTCCCCTTTAAATATGCCGGATTTATTACCGGATAGCACAGAAAAGCAAGATGAAAAGGTTATCAGAGAACAAAAGGAACGTGCCCTCGAACAAGCGATACAGGCTCTGCCATTAAAGCAGAAAAATGCACTGAACCTGTGTTTCTATGAGGGGGTTAGTAACAAGGAGGCGGCTGACATAATGGGGGTTGGGGTTAAAGCACTTGAATCCCTGTTAATGCGGGCTAAAGCCGGGCTAAAAGACCGTCTTGCAAGAGAGGGAGGAGAGTATGCCTGATTATATAGATGAATATCTCGAATTAAGAAAAAAACCGCCTGTCCCAACGGGGTTGTCTGATCGTATTATTGAGCGGACGGCACTTATGCCACAAAAGAAACCAGTGGTAGGGGTAAGAACGTTTGTTAGAGAATTTTTCGACGCGCTGCTTGTTCCGCAGCCGGTAGCTGTTTTTGCGATATGCCTTATCCTGGGGTTTTCCGCAGGCCTTTCTTTGGAGCTTTCAAACTGGGATATATACGATGATCAGTTAAGTGATTTTTTGTATGTTGAGGGAGAAATTTAATGAGCCGTAATCTTAAAATCATTTTTACACTGTCTCTTTTGCTTAATATTGTTTTCATTGGCGTGACGGTTGGTGCCACCATGCGGATAAAAAGATATTTTGTGGAGCGGGAACAGGCGTTTTCTCAAAATTTGCCACCTGATGTCAGTCACAAGGTTGCCAAAACTTTCCGTGAAACCCGCATGAATATGAGAGATCACTACAAGGAAGCCAGAGCTGTTCGTGAAAAAATGGAAAAGGTCTTATTGACAGATCCTTTTGATGAAAAAGCTTTTGATCGTGTAGCAGAGGAAATGCTCCAGATGCAGATGAAACTCCACCGTTCTAAAGTGGAGGCGACCAAAAAACTGGCAAAAGAATTACCGCCTGATCAGCGTCATATTTTCACTAAAAGGTTGGTGGAACGTGCCGGTGGGCATCCAGGCGGTCCTTTTCATGGTAAGCCCAGAGGGCGGGCTGAAGATGGTGTAAAAAAAATGCCTTTTAGTCCTTGAAACACCTTACGTGACCACATATATCAATTACTTCGTATGTATAACCGTGAGGAGCGTTAAAGAATGTTAGGTATTGGAGATGAGTTGCCGGAATTTGAAATTATCGGCGTTAAACCCAAATTTATGAAACCTTTCGAAGATGGACAGGAAGCGTTTGAGCCTCTGACACAGGATAGTTTTAGCGGGAAATGGAAGGTCTTTTTCTTTTATCCCAAAGACTTCACCTTCGTTTGTCCGACAGAAATTGTCGAATTTGCAAAGCTGAATGAAGAATTTGAAAAACGCGATGCGGTTGTTTTGGGCGGTAGTTCGGATAATGAGTTTTGTAAACTGGCCTGGCGCCGTGAGCATCCTGATCTAAATGCGCTTAATCAGTGGTCTTTTGCTGATACGAATGGTTCATTGATTGATGGACTGGGGGTTCGTGATTATGAGAGTGGCGTGGCTTTGCGTGCGACGATCATAGTGGATCCTGAAAATATTATTCAGCATATTTCTGTCAATGGTCTGGATGTTGGGCGTAATCCGAATGAGACCTTGCGCTTGCTCGATGCTATTCAGTCCCGTGGCCTGTGTGCTTGTAACCGTCCGGCCGGTGGTGACAATATTGATGTCGCAAAAGCAGTTTAATCACAAACGTTTATCTGCGTTAACCAAAAGCCTCTTTTTCGTGATGGGAAGGGGCTTTTGTTTTGTGGGTAGTGTTTCTATGTATCAATGCTTTGTTTTTGTGTCACGTGCACTTCTCTGTGCGGGTATGGGATTTTGATATTGTGTTCTTTGAAGGCATCCCACAGGGAGAGCATAACAGCACCTTTCACATTGGTTACACCTTTTTCTGCATCGTTTATCCAGAAACGTAACTTGAAAATCAAGGCACTTTCTCCGAACTCAACAAGATGGCAAATGGGAGAGGGGTCTTTGCTGATACGTTCCAGATTGGTTGCCGCCTGCTCGGCGATAGCTTTCACCTCATGTGGATTGTGTCTGTAGTCAACACCGAAGCGGACTTCAATACGGACCAGTGTGTTGCCGTGTGACCAGTTAATCACTTGCTGGGTGATGAAGTTCTCATTAGGGATCAGAAATGATTTATTATCCCGTGTGACGATGGAGGTGTAGCGGGCCCCCATGTGATCGACCCAGCCAAACGTCCCCTGAAGTTCGATAATGTCGCCGGGTTTTATAGATTTGTCGAGCAGGAGCAACATCCCGCTAAAAAGGTTGGCGACGACTTTTTGCAAGCCAAAACCGATCCCCAAACCGATAGCACCGGACAGGACGGCGAGCAGTGATAAATCGACCCCTGCGGTGGTAATGCCGATTAACAGCGCAAATGTAATCAGGGCTACCCGTACGATTTTTGAAATTAAAACGCGGGAAGAAGGGGTGAGTGCGCTTACTTTGTATATTTTCCTTTCGACAAGAGAAGAGAGAAATGTTGCGATGTAGAGTAAAACAAAAAGAGAGATAACGCCCTTGGTGACACTTAAGGCAGATAGACGAAAGTCTCCGAGCGTGATCCCCACAGAATCCAGTGTTTCTGCTGTGCTTTCCAATACGCCCATGATGCTCAACGCGGCAATGACCCAGGCCACGGCGGCGACCAGATGACGGAAGAAGCTGTTCCTTATGAATTGTGCGGCGATACGAATAAATATCCATGCGACAAGCAGGCTGATTGCGGCAGCGGCCACCTGCATATCAAAGGGGATGATTCCGGCTTCTTTTAACTGTACGGCAATGAGGAGAAAAAAGGCGGCACTCATATGCAGTGTCAGTTTTAAAAAGTTTTTTAACGCTCTGCGAATGCGGAAATGGAAGGGCAGAGAGTCAATTCGTTTTGTTAAAACAGGGACAAGGCGGTACCTTAAAAACCATCCCGCCAGAAGAGCCGTTAAAATAACAGCAAATTGCAGCCAGTTTTCCCAAGCCAGAAGATACTTGTGTGAAAAACTGGCGATGGGTTCATATATTTTTTCTAGCGTTTCATCTTCTGGCATCTATGGCCTTTACGCTTTCAATAGTCTGATGGATTCGGATGGGAGCTGATCAATAAACATATCATCCAGCATTTCTGCGCCGCTCATGAAGTGATAGATCACAGCACCGTAAATCATGTCTACGGCAAGGGCTGTATCAATATTCTGGCGAAACTCACCGGCTGCCTTTCCTTCATCAATCAGATCGGCGAGCTGTTGTTCGTGCCCCAGCATAAAACGTTCGTAAAAGAGGGTAAGCATGTCACGGTCAGATTGTGCCTCAGCCAGTGTTTCCATGACGGCCTTGCCGTTTTTTCCTTTTAGGATACGTGTAAAACGGCCTAGCTGGTTTGAGACCGATTCAGAAAAAGTGGCGGCTGTGGGCAGGTTGGGCAGTGTGCCCTGTTGTTCCAGAACAGCATCAAGGACAACGGCCACTTTGTTCGGCCACCAGCGGTAAATGGTTGTTTTTCCTACTTTGGCCTTTTTGGCGATGGCTTCAATAGAAAGGTCCCTTACGGAGTGTTGAAGCAGTAATTTGTTTGTAGCTGTCAGGATGGCTCTCCGTGATTTGTTACTTCTTGGGCGTCCAGGCTTCTTTTTTTCTTCTTCTTCGTTTTGTTCAACGTCAATACTTCTCGCTGCAGCAATGGACATTCCGGACCTTTCTTTTTTTATTAAATAACGCTACGTCTTGTTTATAGAATAAACGCCTGTATAGCAAGGGGTAAGCACAAAAAAAATAAAACTTTTTCCCTGTAACGGCGCATGTGATGGTTTGAGAGGGGACACTATCGCGTTTCTTCAAAAAAAAGTCAATATGACTTCTCTTCTTTTCGTAGCTTATTTGCGTAACGCATTGTTTTTATTTTGCTAAAAATCCAAGCCTGCTTGGCGAAGTGCTGATTATAGAAAATTATTATTTTCGTAAGATTTCTTTGTTATAATGATGGTATAAGATTGGGGTGGTTAGGGAACCGGGCGCGCAGGCGGTTCCCTTTTTTTTGTTTCGAGTCGTCCCTGTTTTTTTAGAACAAAATTTCAACAATTGGAAAAGGTAAAGAGGGCTCGATATTTTGGAAAATCGCGCAGAGCGCAGAAATACGGCCATTTGCTATAGCTGTACGAAAGAAAAAAAGATAGAGATTGCATTAGGGGAGGGTTTATCATTATATTTCCCATTCAATTTGTGCGTATGCAGCATGTTTTATAAAGAGAAAATTAGGATTTAACAGTCATATTCAGGGCTGCTGCATTGTGAACCATACATCGTTAAATCCTACTTGGGATAAGTCTATATGGAAGTCTGGATACTCTTTAGCGAGGAAATAGAAGCCCCGACTGCGGAAGCCTTTGAAATACGGCGTTTTTTGGCAGAAGGGAAAAAGATGGGGGTTAACGTCAGGATTATTCATCCTGAACAGTTTGATCTTCTTGTCACAGAAGAAGAACGGGATACGGTTCTGGTCGATGGTAAGCTGGAGCCCTTGCCTGATTTTCTTTTACCGCGTACGACGGTTATTGAAACGGGGTATTTCCCCTTGGCTGTTATTCGCCAGCTAGAGCGTCTTGGTGTGGATGTGTTTAACGGCTCTAACTGTATTGAGACTGTGGCTGATAAGCTTCATACGCATCAGATTTTGGCGGAAAGCGGCTTGCCAACGCCAACGACTATGCTGGCGAAATTTCCTGTCGATATTGATCTGGTTGAAGAACATATCGGCTTTCCTGTTGTCGTAAAAACTCTTTTGGGGGTGAATGGCAGCGGGGTTTTCCTGATTGAAAATCGCGGCGCTTTTCACGATCTGATGGAGTTGATCGGTGAAACCAGTCCTAATATTCAGATTATTTTTCAAAAGTTTGTGGCGAACAGCAAGGGGCGTGATCTGCGTGTTTTCATTATTGAAGGTGAAGTGATTGCCTGTATGGAACGCCGGGCCCGTGAAGGCGGTTTTAAGGCAAATTTTTCTCAAGGCGGTTCAGTTCGTGAATTTGCGCTGGATGAGGCGGGTAAAGCCCTTGCGCTTAAAACGGCAGAGGTGCTGAATATTCAGGTGGCCGGTATTGACTTGCTCTTTACCGAAGATGGTTTCACGATTTGTGAAGCTAATACCTTCCCTGGTTTTAAAGGACTGGAACAGGCCTGTGATGTCAATGTGCCGCAATCCATATACAAGGCCATGCAAAGACATCTTGACCGCAAAAAGAAAGGCCTCTAAGCAGAAGGCCTTTAACGTTTTTTGTATTTGTTACACCTACTGTCTTCCCTAGTATTGGGTGTTCACGTAAGCTCTTTGAAAGCTTTTGGGTGCGTCGTCTATGACTCGGGCTGTGCCATTTTTGATCTCAAGCACGGCCAGCCCTCTTTCAACGAGGCCGTTTGTGTTAAAGCGGAAGATGCCGTCTATGCCCGAGAAGCCATTGGGGTTGGTGAGTGCTTCTTTGCTAAAGTAAGCTTTGCCATGTTGTTGTGCGCCATTTTTTCCGAGTACGGCGGCCAGAGCGGTGGCATCATAGGCCAGACTGGCCAGTCTCGGGGCTTTTTCAAGATAGGTGTTTTTATACCGGGCTTCAAACGATTTGCGTAAGCCGGGGGAAGGCGCGGCAAACCATGCGCCTTCCATATTGGGGTCGCGTGCGATGGCCGGGTCGTCCCAAAGGCCTGTGCCAATGCGTTTAACATGGTATGGGTCAAGGTCATAAAAACTTAACAGGTTTGCAATGGCCATGGCTTTCTCACCGCCAACAGGCATTAAAACGGCATGGAAGGGAAGGGAAGATTTCCTCTCAGCTCTTCGTGTGTCAAACTTTGCAAAACGGCGGATGAGTGGCGATATGTTCTTATCGCTCATGCTAAAACTCATCGTCTCAACGGTATTTATGCCATATTGTCCTGCCAGCGTGTGAAAGTTTTTGATAATGGCATCGCCATAGGTGGTCTGAGGGGCGATGACACCAAATGATCTATAGCCTTTTCCAGTACTGTAATTGAGTACGCGCTCAAGTTGAGCAAAAGGCAGAAATCCCATAATAAACGTGTTTCTGCCAGCCAGAGACCAGTCTGTAGAAAAGGCAATCATGTTAACATTGTGTTGTCTGGCAACAGTGCTGGCAGAGCGCACGGAAGAGGCAAAAAGCGGGCCTAGTATAAGCTGTGCACCGTCATTGATTGCGGATTCAGCTGCTTGTCTGGCACCTTCCGGTGTGCCTTTTGTGTCTCTGGGCATGAGTTCAAAGTTGGGATAGTTCAAGTCAAACAGCGCCATTTGAGCGGCATTTAACATGGATTGTCCAAGACCTGCACTTTTTCCACTCATAGGGACAAGGAGTGCTACTTTCACGGGCGGTCCTGTGACGTTCTGCGGGGGAGGCTGCTGCGGGGTGTGTGCGGCTGTTGGCACATAATGAGCGTGCTCCTCTACCTGTTGCAACACTGGCGCGTAAGGGTTGTGGGAGAGAGGGGGGGCTTCCTGATCTGGCAGATCGTTTGCCTGCTTTCTACCGTAATAGGTACCGTATTTTGGTGGTTCGTCTTTTTGTGCGGCAGCCTGTGTTTCCGGCCATTCTGCCTTGTTCGTCAGGGCGTTTGGTGCTTTATAGGCAGGCATTCTGCTTGGTGAAACATCCCATTCTTTGTTATAACCATCTGCAACACAGGCGTTTAGCAGTAAAAGTGATATAAAAGCTAAAGTGATAAAAAGACCATTGCGCCACATAGGCTTTCCCTTCTATTAATCATTAGATGTAACAAGACACAGAAAATTAATGACACACGCTACAAAAAATATGATGCAAGAGACAAGCTCTTTTCCTGTAAAAGCAAAAAAATTACCCGCTGGCCTTTATCTTGTGGCGACTCCTATTGGGAATCTGGGGGATATTACGTTAAGGGCACTGGAAACTTTTATGTCTGTGGATGTTGTGTTGTGTGAGGATACACGCGTGACAGGCAAGCTGATGCAGGCGTATGGCTTTAAAAAAACGCTTATATCTTACAATGATCACACAAGTGACAGCAAAAGAGCCTCTATTTTGGAACGGCTTGCAACAGGCAAGGAAGCTATTGCACTAGCCAGTGATGCCGGTATGCCGTTGATTTCCGACCCGGGGTATAAACTGGTCAGGGATTGTGCCGATCTCGGGGTGCTGGTCACCAGTGTGCCGGGAGCAAATGCGCCGCTGACCGCCATGCAGCTTTCAGGCTTGCCAAGTGATAAATTCTCATTTTTGGGGTTTTTACCGCCCAAAAGCGTGGCACGCAGGAAAGTGCTGACAGAATGGCGCGATGTTGCCGGTTCTCTGATTATGTTTGAAACAGCGCCACGTTTGCAAAAATCGCTTAAAGACATGTGGTCTGTTTTGGGAGATCGTCCGGCCGCCGTTGTGCGTGAGATCACAAAACGATTTGAGGAAGTACGCCGCGACACTCTTTCCCATTTATGCGCCTATTATGATGATAACGGCCCGCCTAAAGGCGAGATTGTACTGGTTGTTGAAGGCAGTACGGATGATGCGAATGCTTTTAGTGAGAAAGACTTAAGTCAGGAACTTGATGCGGCACTTGAAACCATGCGCGTAAAAGACGCTGCTGCCTTCGTGGCAGAAAAAACAGGGAGGCCTAAAAAAGAACTGTATGATTTAGCGTTGAAAATTAAAGAGCAGAAAGGATAATATATGCGTTTGACATCGCGGTATGATATTCCATTAGAAGAAAATCCCGGCAACGCGTGCGCTTTGTGTTGCTATACGATGGTGTCCCATTACTTCTTTCCCGAAAAATACACATTCGAAGATATCGGCAAAATAGCAGATTGGCGCAAAGGCTACGTTGTATGGGAGTTCCCTTTTATGGAGTGGTTCTTGGAAAAAGGCGGAACTGTAGCTTTTTGGGATGATATTGATTATCGGATGTGGAGCGACAAAGGGTTTAATGCGCTCAAATCGTCAATGCCAGAGGCTGAGTGTGCTTATTTTGAAAAAAATACATATGATCTGGATGCTTTGCGGGATGTTATCGGAAAAGTTTTGAGAAACAATAATGTTCAGTACAATTACAGAAAACCATGTTTTAACGATCTTCAAAGCAATATAGCAGACGGGAAAGTGTGTTGCGTGGTGCTCAATAACAATGCGCTGGAAAAAAGAGACGGGTTAGAGCTTCATCAGGTTCTTGTGCTGGATATAACAGATGAGCATGTTATTTTTCATAATCCGTTAGGGCAGGGAAAGGCACAGGCGGCACAAAAAGAAACCATAGAGCATTTCAGATATGCTTGGCTGGAGGCAACGGCCTCTCCTGGGCTATGTGTTTATGAAATGAAAGAAGATTAAATGAATAAGCGGCAACGTGCATATAGGAAGGGGCTGTGGGCGGAATATCTGGTTTTGGTATTTATGATGCTCAAAGGCTATTGGCCCGTGGCACGGCGTTATAAAACCCCTGTGGGGGAGATTGATTTGATTGTGCGCAAAAAAGATCTCTATGTTTTTGTCGAGGTGAAAGCGCGCAGGACAATGGAAGAGGCCCTCGAGTCGCTGCCGGTTCAGGCGCAAAAGCGTATTATGCGGGCGGCGGAACATTTTTTATCCCGGCAGAAAAAAGTTTTAAATCCTGCGCTGCGCTTTGATTTTTTTGCTGTAACTGGCCTGTTTTCTGTCCGGCATCTGGACAATGCATGGCAAGCTCCGGCATAATGGGCCAGTTGATTGTTATAACCTTTTTAAAACCTTTAAAGCTGTGAGCTTCACCATGAAAAAGCATTTTAGACTCTTGGCCAGTTTGGCCCTTATGTGTTCCTCTGTTTATATGTCGGGGTGCACGCCTGTTGGTATGGCGGCGGGGGCCGGGGCGGCTGTGGGAATTGCAGCGGTTAGAGAAGGCGGGATCAAAGGCGCGGTGAGTGATGCTGTGATTGTGGCCGAGATTAATGATCTCTGGTTTCGCTATAACGTCGAAACGTTTTCAAAATTAAGCCTGACGGTAGAGCAGGGGCGCGTGCTTATTACTGGCGTGGTTCAGGACCCTGAGCATCGCGTTGAGGCGGTCCGTCTGGCCTGGCAGCCGGAAGGCGTTAAGCAGGTCATTAACGAGATTCGGATTGCGGAAGGTGAAGGGATTCCCGGCTTTGTGCGTGATACGTGGATCACAACGCAGCTCCGCGGCCATTTGACGTTGGACCGCGATGTGCAGTCTCTTAATTATTCCATAGATACGGTACAAGGCATTGTGTACCTGATGGGCGTGGCGCAAAATCAGGCCGAGCTTAACCGCGTGATAGAAACGGCCCGCACAATCGGGCACGTTAAACAGGTGATAAGCTACGTTAAAATGCTTGGAGAAGGGTAGGGGTGTTTTTGCCCGTTTTGGTCGAGGCCAAGCGCTTTGTAATGGCTTTGCAGTATGTCAGGATTGTTTGCTTTAAGGTGATTAATAGCGGGTTCCAAGATATTAGTGTTACAATAAGGATCGAAGAGGAATAGCGTTTTTGCTGCATCAAAATTTTCAGGACTTTGGGCAAGGATGGCTGTCTGGGTTTCGATGCCTGCCTCTGCGAAGATCCCAATCGTGTAACATCCCCACACAGTTTCTAATTTGCACATGACAGGGAAGGCACCTTTGGCAACCAATATACCTGTTAATAAATTTTCTTGGTCGGGATGACCTTGAAGACCCGCGGCGGCAAGTTCTTGTAGCCTACTTTTTTGTATTTTTTGATTTTTGATTTGTCTTTCTTGTTCTTTGATAGAAAGGTTTCCATCTAAAGTTATGGTGCAAAATTTGTTGTATAGACGTTCAAGTATGTGATCTGTTTTCAAGACTTCTAAAAGGACTTCTTTTTAAATTTGGCAAGGATCGCTGCATCTTTAATATCTTGGTTGATCCTCCAATTTCGTCATCAATGTCCCAAGTGTCCCACATTATTTTATTACCTTTTATGCGCCCTGTGGCTTTTATTATGTCTAGTGGTATGGCGTGTATGTTTTAAAAATGTCAAGGAAAGCTGTGATGTGGTTGTATTTTCTGTGCCTGATTAATCATGTTGACTTTTATTTTCATATTTTGTAGCGTCCTGTTTTAATATGAAAATTTACGTATGGAGAGATGAATGAGCTGGTATAATCGGTATGATAATGGTGCGTTATTTTGTTGTATGAAAACATTACATGCGTCTGATTTTTTGAAGAAAGATGTTCCGCTTGAGAAAGAGGCGCAGGATTCGTTTCTTCATTCTTTGGAGGCGAAGCCAGCGTTTATCGAGCCGTATCGTGTATTGTCTGTGGATGGATGGGACTGCGATGATTCGAATTATGTGCCTGCTTTTATCACGTCAGTGTTTGAGACCGGCTTTAAAGAGCATGTCGTTCCGATGGCGATTCTTCGTCCAGGCGGGTATTGCGAAAGCATACCAGATTCTTATGTGCCTGCTGAAATCTAAATAACGTTTATGACTCATAAACCCATGAGCCGATATGGGGTGCGGCGTTTTATGGGGCAAGCAAAAGATGAAGGTGAGGCTCTGCTGGAAAAATTGAAGTTCCAATATATGGATCTTCTGTTGGCTTCTGCGCCTATATTACCACGGAACGAAGGGGGATCCTCTCCTGCTTTTCCTGAGGTTTTAACCTCTACGTTTCAAATTGCCGCCGGTTCTTTTGCTAAAGACATTTTGGTAGAGACTCATGATAATCCTCAGACAAATATAGGCCAGATGCGGCATGGAAAATCGGTGCGGCGTTTGTTCTCTGATCTGGCGAAAAAATCAGGCAGCGTTGCTGATCTGACAGCATACAAAACAAATTCTCACATGCTACGTGCCTACAAAATAGCTGATGGTGCTGTCCAATCTAAAAAAGAATCCATGTGCCTGTCTTTAATAGGCAACACAAGAAGATATTCTGCTGGTATAGGTGAGCAGCCTGTGCGGTCTTATCTCGCTTTGACGGATCAATTGCCGCTGGATGCTATGGCTTTGGTCACAGGGCGCTCCCATTGGGGGTATGAAATCGGATAGGTTGCGCTAATCTGAAGGTTGTGTGGTTATGCCGACAGATTAGCAATGATGAAAAAATAAGGAAAAAAATAGATAAATATCACTCTTCCCTTGTCAGTCTATTTTTAACGTCCTATGTTTCTGCTTGGATTCTTATTTTTATGTCGAAGGAGTGGAAAATGATCTTCCGTACAATGTTAATGCTGTCCGTTGTTCTGTTGCTTGGTGCCTGTACCAGGCCGGATGATGGTGCGGATTCCAGAGTTGATGTCTCTAACCGTGAGGCTATAACAGCCGGTCCGCTGACTGATGCGCAAGTGGATGAAACCCTTATTTCAGGTAGTCCTTTGCCGGGCTCTCAGGAAGATCTCGTCGTGAATATCGGCGATCGTGTGTTCTTTGGGTATGACCGTTACGATCTTTCATCTGAAGCCCGTTCCTTGCTTGAAATGCAGGCGCAATGGCTTTCTCAGCACAGTCACCTGACGGTTACGATTGAAGGTCATGCTGATGAGCGTGGTACGCGTGAATACAACCTGGCTTTGGGTGAGCGTCGTGCGAATTCTGTTCGTTCTTACCTGTTGGCCCTTGGGGTGCCTGCTAGCCGTATTTCTGTGATCAGTTACGGTAAGGAGCGTCCTTCTGTTCTTGGTTCTGATCCTTCTGCGTGGGCACAGAACCGCCGCGGCGTAACAGTTGTGGATTAGTATGATGAGAGTATTTGATTCTCTATACAAAGGGTCGGCCGTTCTTTGTGCAACGGCCGTTCTTTCATTCGTTGTTCCTTCCTTTTCTTATGCGCAGTCCAACGATGTCTTTAATCGTCTGGAGCGTCTGGAACGTGAAATTGATACGCTGAACAGAGCGTTATACAAAGGTGTTAAGCCACCGATTGATACCTCTGCTGCTGTTGTTTCGCCGGATGGTGCTGGTTCGTCGTATCGCGCAGATCTGGAAGTGCGTTTGTCTTCTTTGGAAGAGCAGATTCGTGCGCTTACCGGGAAAGTGGAAGAGCATGGCTATGCTATAGATAAAGCCACGCGTGATATGGGACGCCGATTCTCCGATCTGGAAATGAGAATGTCGGATCTTGAAAGAGGCACCGGGCAAACGAGGGGACAAAATTTTTCGATGTCTTCTACGCAAGTGTATAACCCAGCACCAGGGACCTATCAGGAAAATGTATCGCCATCTATACCTGTTGCACCGTCGGTTCCTATACAGCCTATGTCCCAAGGGGATTCTCAAATATCTGGAAGTGATGTCCCGTCGACTCAAATGCTGGGCAGTATGGGAAATACGGAGAAGAGCGGCTCGACCGGAATGTATGAAACAGCATTCTCCTTGCTAAGATCCGGTAATTATGATGCGGCTCAGACAGAATTTGATAAATTCCTCAAAACCTATCCGAATCACCCGCTGGTGGAGAATGCGCAATACTGGCTTGGTGAAACGCACTATGTAAGGAATCAATATGATCAGGCGGCCCGCGTTTTTGCGCAAGGCTATCAGCAATTTCCAAAAGGCAAAAAAGCGGCTGATAATCTCTTGAAACTCGGTATGTCTCTGGCTGGTATGGGGAATACGAGTGATGCTTGTGTGGCGTTAAGGCAACTGAAGAAAGATCATGCTGCGGCTGGTGCGACCCCCGTTGTTCGCAGGGCTGAGCAAGAAATGTCCCGCTTGCAATGTCAGTGAGTCTTTTAAAGCAGTTTACGGCTGAGCTTCTATCTTTAAAGGATTTCAAAAATGAACAGGCTATAGCTGTCGGCGTGTCCGGCGGTGGCGATTCTATGGCTTTATGCCGTTTACTGTCTGAGTGGTCGGATTCTTTGGACGGTCCTGACATTCACATTCTAACAGTTGATCATGGCTTGCGGGTCGAGGCTAAAGAGGAAGTTAAACAGGTTGAATCTTGGGTAAAAGACTGGCCCCGTGTGAGTCATCATGGTCTTGTGTGGGGAAGTGATAAACCGGAAAGTCGCATACAAGAAAGAGCACGCGCGGCGCGTTATGATCTGATGGCCTCTTATTGTAAGACGCACAATATTCATTATCTTTTTTTAGCGCATCATGCGGATGATCAGGCCGAAACGGTGCTTATCCGTTTAACGAAGGGCAGCGGTCTTGACGGGTTGGCGGCTATGGCGCCGGTGCAGGTGTTCAGCAAAAAGTTATCTCTTGTGCGGCCTCTTTTGCCTTTTACGCATGAACAGCTTTTGGCATTTTGCAAAGAAAAAGGCATGGATTGGATTGAAGATCCTTCCAATAGGTCTGACACTTATCTGCGGCCGCGTTTGCGTAAAATCTGGTCTGTGCTGGAAGAAGAGGGGCTTAGTACCAGACGTCTTTCTAAAATAGCACGGCGGATGGGCCGGGCACGTGCTGTGCTCGAATCGCTTACAGATGAAGCGTGGGCCGGGATGGTGCTGGGCCAGTCATCTGTTCGTGTTGAATTTGATTTGAAGACTTTGAAAAAATGTTCGGAAGAAATTATTATCCGGCTGTTTTTAAAAGCGTTTTCCGTTTTGGGGCAGACAGGGGCGTATGGCCCCAGGCTGGAGCGGGTTGAGGCCCTTGTCAGACGATTTATGGCCGAAGAACCATTTAAAACCGCTACGTTAGGCGGCTGTCTGTTTCGTGAAAAGCGAAAGGCCGGCCTTTTTATTGTGGCACTTGAGCATGAAGAAAATGTATAGTGCCTCTTGTTTCTTCTGAGAAAGTCTATAGATATTTTAGGAAGAGTTTTCTTTTTAAAAGATAAGGTGTTGTAAAATCGTGGAAGGTTTTGGTCGTAATTTTATGTTCTGGCTGGCGATTATTTTTTTGCTGGCTTTCCTGTTTGGCGTGTTTCAGACATCACAGAATCAAAAAGCCTCGCAGGTTGAGATGATCGCCTACAGCGATTTCATGGCTGCAGCCAAAACTGGTTCTATCTCTGATGTTACGATCAAAGGGCAGGAGATCAGAGGTCATTATGCGGATGGCGGAAAGGCCTTTGGCACGCTTGTGCCTGCAGGGGAGAATATCGTTAACCGTATTGGTGATACGGGGGTTCAGATTAAGGTTGAACCGGATGGCTCTGGTGATATTACGCTGGCTGGTATCCTTTTATCGTGGTTTCCTATGCTTTTGCTGATTGGTGTGTGGATTTTCTTCATGCGTCAGATGCAAGGCCGTGGAGGCGGCGGCGCGATGAGCTTTGGAAAATCCAGAGCGCGCCTTCTGGCTGAAAAGCAAGGCCGCGTAACCTTCAAGGATGTGGCGGGCGCCGAAGAAGCTAAACAGGATCTCGAAGAAGTGGTCGAATTTTTGAAAGACCCCGGCAAATTTCAGCGTTTAGGCGGTGAAATTCCAAGAGGTGCACTGCTTGTTGGGCCGCCCGGTACAGGTAAAACGCTGATTGCGCGTGCTGTAGCCGGAGAGGCCGAAGTGCCGTTCTTTACGATTTCCGGCTCTGACTTTGTTGAAATGTTTGTGGGTGTTGGTGCGTCCCGTGTGCGTGACATGTTCGAACAGGGAAAGAAGAATGCACCGTGCATTATCTTTATTGATGAAATTGATGCTGTAGGACGGCACCGTGGTGCTGGTCTCGGGGGCGGTAATGACGAACGGGAGCAGACCTTAAATCAACTCCTTGTTGAGATGGATGGTTTTGAAGCGAATGAAGGCGTGATTATTATTGCAGCGACGAACCGTCCTGATGTGCTGGATCCCGCTTTGTTGCGGCCCGGGCGTTTTGACCGTCAGATTACAGTGCCTAATCCTGATATCAAAGGCCGTGAAGCGATTTTGAAAGTGCATATGAAGAAAGTGCCTTTGGCTAATAATGTGGATGCTTCTGTGATTGCGCGCGGTACGCCAGGGTTCTCCGGGGCTGATTTAGCTAATCTTGTGAATGAAGCGGCGTTGCTGGCTGCCAGACGTGGTAAACGTGTGGTGGGAATGGACGACCTTGAAGATGCAAAAGATAAAGTCATGATGGGTGCAGAGCGTAAGTCCATGGTGATGAGCGATGAAGAGAAAAAACTAACCGCTTATCATGAAGCCGGGCACGCTATTGTTGCTTTGAACGAACCTGAGTCCGACCCTATTCATAAAGCAACTATTATTCCACGAGGCAGAGCCCTTGGTATGGTGATGCGCCTGCCGGAATCTGACCGGATTTCAGTGTCCAAGATGAAGCTGGAGGCTGATCTGGCTGTGGCTATGGGGGGGCGTATTGCAGAAGAAATTATCTTTGGTGCAGGAAAAGTCACAACAGGGGCATCAAGTGATATTCAAATGGCAACCGATATGGCGCGCCGCATGGTAACAGAGTGGGGGATGAGCGATAAGCTGGGTCCACTTCGTTACGCATCGGATCAGGAGGAAGTGTTCCTTGGTCATTCTGTGGCGCAAAGCAAAAACATGTCAGATGAAACCGCTTCGCTTGTGGATTCGGAAATTCGCCGTATTGTTGAGGAAGCTTATGCGCGGGCACAGACTGTTTTGACAGAGCAGATAGACGATCTTCATACGCTGGCCAAAGCACTGCTGGAATATGAAATGCTCTCAGGTGATGAAATTAAGGGGTTACTGCGCGGGGAGCCTATCATTCGTGATACACAGTCTGCAGGTACTGGATCTCCAAAATCATCCGTGCCATCAACAGGTCCGGCTGCTTCGACTGAAGAAGTACCGCAAGGGGCGTGATAGGACATTATTTTAGCCCTTTTGGACATAGTTCTTCCAGTAAAGGGCTTTTTTTGCTCCTCCTAAAGGGAGGACGCTTACAACGCCTTCATTTTATGTCTGTGTTCAGTTGCCCATGAAACCTTTGGGCACAGGCTCGCGGCCCATAAGGGCCGGACCGCTATATGCTTTCTTGTTTTTTGCTGTGCTGCTTTTAAGTTTTTCTTGTTTCTCTCTCTTTATAGCTATAGAAGGAATCTATTATGACACGTAAATATTTTGGAACAGATGGAATCCGTGGCCGTGCCAATGAAGGCGCGATGACGCCTGATATGGTGATGAAAGCGGCTATGGCGACGGCTTGTGTGCTCAAACGTGATACGGCTGTAAACGGTCACAAGAACAGGGTTTTGATTGGTAAGGATACACGTCTTTCCGGTTATATGCTGGAACCTGCCTTGGCGGCCGGCTTTGTGGCGATGGGCATGGATGTTGTGATGGCAGGGCCTGTACCGACACCTTGTGTGGCGATGCTGACACGTTCCATGCGTGCGGATGTTGGTATTATGATTTCTGCCTCTCATAACCCATTTGAGGATAACGGGATCAAACTGTTTGGGCCGGATGGCTATAAGCTTCCCGATGAGACAGAGCTTGAGATAGAGCAGTGGATGGATGATCCGGCTTTGATGCAGCGTCTGGCAGAGCCTTCAAAGCTTGGGCGGGCTAGCCGTATGGAAGATGCGGCGGGTCGTTATGTTGAGTCTATTAAACACAGTATCCCCAAAGGGAAAAATCTTGAAGGTCTTAAGATCGTTGTCGATTGTGCGCAAGGGGCAGCCTATAAGGTCGCGCCTCAAGTCCTGTGGGAGCTGGAGGCTGATGTCGTCTCTATCGGGGTGACGCCCACTGGTCGTAACATTAACGATGGCTACGGCGCAACGGCAACGGGCAATCTTGAACAAGCGGTTCTGGCTGAAAAGGCTGATATAGGGATAGCCCTTGATGGTGACGCTGACCGCCTTATTGTTGTCGATGAAAAGGGCTGTGTTGTCGATGGGGATCAGCTTATGGCCCTTCTGGCTGTTTCTATGAAAGAAGAGGCTGCATTGTCCGGGAATGCCGTTGTGGCGACCGTCATGTCTAATCTTGGTTTTGAACTCTTTTTGAAAGAGCAGGGGATTGATTTGATCCGTACCCCTGTCGGGGACCGCTATGTTGTTGAAAAAATGCGTGAAGGACAATATGCCTTGGGCGGAGAGCAATCAGGGCATATTGTGCTGCCAGCCTATAGCACAACGGGAGACGGTCTTGTCGCAGCCTTGCAGATTTTGTCCAGACTAAAGGATTCAGGAAAACCGGCCAGTGAGACGCTTCATCTTTTTGATCCCTTTCCGCAAATACTAAAAAACGTTGAATTTTCTTCGGGTAACCCTCTGGAAAATGAGGCTGTTCTTTGCGCTATTTCACGGGCGGAAGAAGTGCTGGCTGATGACGGACGTATATTGGTCAGGGCATCGGGGACGGAGCCTGTTGTTCGTGTGATGGCAGAAGGGAAAGAGACAGCACTTATTGAACCTCTCGTAGAAAACGTATGTCAGGTTATACAAAAATTATAACGCGTTCTATACGTTTCCTTTTTCTTTTTCACGTGTTATGATCTGGGTTGGTTTTGACCTTGACTTTGATCCTGGATATTTGCAATGACAAAAAAAATCCCCGAAATATTATGTATTGGAGAATCTGATTCTTGTGCCGGAACGGGTGTTCAGGCTGATATTAAAACAGCGCAGGCACATTGTGTATATGCGACCACGGTATTATCTGCGGTGAGCATCCAGAATACGCAAGGCGTGTACGGTGTGCATCATATTCCGGCTGATATCGTCAAAAGTCAGATTGGTGCTGTTCTCGCTGATTTTGATCTGGATGTCATAAAAGTCGGTATGCTACCAAATGAAGACGTCATGAATGTGATTGGTGACGTTCTTGATAAGATGGAGAATAGCAAATCCGGTATTCAAGTCGTGATCGATCCCGTTATTGCGTCAAAGACAGGCTGGCCGTTGACCGATAAACTTGGCCGGGATGCCTTAAAACGGCGTCTGTTGATTCATGCAAAAGTTCTGACACCCAATATCAGGGAAGCGCAGGAACTCACAGGGATGGAAATCAGGGATGTTGAAGATATGAAACATGCGGCAGAGATGCTGATGACGCTCGGGCCGGAGACTGTGATTTTAACGGGCGGTTCCATGGAGACGGATACAATTTATGATGTGTTCGTTGACCGTGATGGACTGGAAATTGTGGAAACGGAAAGAATCGAAAGCAAATCCGTGCTGGGGACGGGCGCTACGTTGGCGACCTCGATAGCGTGTTTTATGGCAATGGGGATGACGGTCAGGGGCTCCTTTGATGCGGCAAAGGCATATGTGGCGGAAGCCATCAGAGGGGCGCGCTTATTAGGTAATGGATACGGCCCGTTAAACCACAATTTAATGTGTAAAACTAAAGATCAGGACAGCTGATATGTCTTTGAATAGCGCGTTGTTACCAAGTGGTATAGAGGATCTTTTGCCACCTTATGCTGCATTGGAAGATGAAACAGTGCGCAAGCTGGTTGATAATTTCGCTCTTTTTGGTTTTGAACAAATTAAGCTACCTTTGCTTGAATTTGAAGAAAGCCTGTTAAATGGAGAAGAGGGCAAAAAGAAGGCTCTTTCTGTTTTTCGTCTTATGGATCCGCTGTCTCAGCGTATGATGGGGATACGTTCCGATATGACAATGCAGCTCGCAAGGGTGACGGCGTCTTGTCTTAAAGAGGCCCCACGTCCTCTGCGCCTGTCTTATGCAGCAGATGTGTTGCGGGTAAAGGGGTCTCAGTTGCGGCCGGAAAGGCAGTTTCGTCAGGTTGGCTGTGAGTTGATTGGTTATAATGATCCAAAGGCCCATATCGAGGTTAGTCTGATTGCTTTAAAGGCTCTGGCAGATCTTGGTATTAAAGATATTACGTTGGATCTTTCTATGCCCCAACTTGTGAAAAGCCTGTTAGAGGATGAGTCCGATCAAACAGTCAGGGAGTCTCTTTACGAAGCGGTTAACAAGCGGGATGTTGGTACACTCCAGTCTCAAGGGGAGGCTGGCAAACGTCTGGCCGCACTTGTACAATTGTCAGGTCGTGCGGATAGTGCGTTTGCGGCATTGGAAGACTTGCCTTTACCGGATAGGGCAAAGGAGAAAGTCGAAAATGTTTATGCTGTTTATCTGGGGCTGAAAGAGGGGCTGACCGCTTACGGCATAGAGAAACAGATCATGATAACGCTTGATCCGGTTGAGTATAAAGGCTTTGAATATCAGTCCTCTCCAAGCTTTACCTTTTTTGCCAAAAATGTGCGTGGTGAGTTGGGACGTGGCGGGGCTTATGTTACACGCTTTACCGACGAAAAAGGGGATGATTATACGGAGTTTGCTACGGGGTTTACATTGTATATGGATTCTGTTTTAAGGGCATTGCCTGAAGCCTCGCCGGAAAAATGGCTTTGTGTGCCGGAAGACGTAAGTTGGAAAGAGGTGGCCGTCCTTCAAGGTAAAGGGTGGAAAGTGAAACGTTGTTATGGTGAGACAGATGTCTCAGGGTGCTGTCACGTTTTCGATCAAGGTGAAATTAAAGAAATTAAATAAAATTTAGCAAGAGGGTAAAATAAAATGGCAAGTGTTGCAGTCATCGGCTCCCAGTGGGGAGATGAGGGAAAAGGCAAGGTCGTGGACTGGTTGTCCAGCCGGGCTGATGTCGTTGTTCGGTTTCAAGGCGGGCATAATGCAGGGCATACACTTGTTATTGATGGTGTTGAGTATAAGCTGAGCCTTTTACCTTCGGGGATCGTTCGTCCCGGCAAGATTTCCATGATTGGTAACGGTGTTGTTATTGATCCCTGGGCTTTTTTGAAAGAGATCGAAATTGTAAAAGCAAAAGGCGTTCATATTGGCCCTGATAATCTGAAAATTGCAGAAAATGCGAATCTTATTTTGCCTGTTCACCCTGCGCTGGATGCGGCGCTTGAATCGTTTCGCAGTGATGGTAAAAAAATAGGGACGACGGGCCGTGGTATTGGACCGGCTTACGAGGATAAAGTGGCGCGCCGTGGCATACGTGTGTGTGACTTGGCACATCCTGATTTCCTGAAAGAAAAGCTGGAAGCCATGATGTGGTACCATAATGTCTTTTTTAAAGGGGCGGGGGCTCCTCTTATGGATCCGGGCGAGATATATGATTCTCTTATGGCTATTTCCGATACAATTCTGGCCCATGCTGATGTCGTCTGGAAACGCTTGGACGAGGCGCGTTATGCAGGTAAAAAGATTCTTTTTGAAGGCGCGCAAGGTGTTATGCTTGATGTCGATCACGGGACGTATCCCTTTGTGACATCTTCTAATACCGTGGCATCGCAAGCGGCAACGGGCAGTGGTATGGGGCCTAACGGGGTGGATTATGTTCTTGGTATCACAAAAGCATACACAACACGTGTCGGTACAGGACCTTTTCCGACAGAGCAGGATAATGAGGCTGGTCAGCTTTTGGGAGAACGCGGTCATGAGTTTGGTACGGTCACGGGCCGGAAAAGGCGTTGCGGCTGGTTTGATGCTGTGCTTGTCAGACAGGCGGCAAAGGTCTCCGGGCTTGATGGTGTGGCTCTTACAAAGCTTGATGTGCTGGATGGTTTTGATGAACTCAAAGTGTGTGTGGGATATGAGCTGAATGGAGAGCGGATCGACTATTATCCTTCTTCTCAAATACATCAGGCGGAGGTTAAGCCTGTGTACAAAACGATTAAAGGCTGGTCTGAAAGTTCAAAAGGGGCTCGTTCATGGGCTGATTTACCTGCTGCGGCGATTAAATATGTTCGTTATATTGAGGAATTAATAGGGGTTCCCGTAACGCTTCTTTCGACAAGCCCTGAGAGAGATGATACTATCCTTGTTCAAGATCCTTTTTTCTAGGAGGTTTTGTACTTGGACGCTATCTCGATTAAATGATAAGAGGCAATATCCATGACAGAAGCCGACGATGTTGAAAATAAAAAAGAAAGCAAAGAAAAAACACCGCAAACTGAAGAGGATTACGGTGGAACGGATCTTTCATCCGCAACAGTTCAGCTAAAAGACATTACAATATATCCAGACAGACGGCTGACGGCTTATGACAGAGGGCCGGTAAAGGCGTATGCGGCAAAATCGAGAAACGGTCATGATTGTTTTGTGCTGTTGTGTGAAAAAGAATTTGTGCCACGAACGGCTACGGTAGGAAAACTCGGGAACATTATTAACCCGGATCTGATGAAGCCGATTGGCTATGGCACGTTTTTCTGGCCGCCTGATCAGAGCTTCCGTCTGGGGTTTATATATGAGAGGAATGTCGGCGCGCCTTTGATGAAGGCCGGAGATGAGATGGCTCTGGGGCTAAAACAGGAAGTCGTTATGAATGCGGTGATTAAACCGCTGGTTAATGTCTTTCTGGATATGTGGGATTCTGAACTTGTTCATGGCTGTGTAAATCCATTTAACATGTACAAAAAAGAAGGGGCCAAGCTGGAGGGGGTGTATCTGGGGGATTGCCTTAGTCTGCCGTTTTCTTATGCACAACCTGCGTTGTTTGAGCCTGCACCAAGGGCCATGGCAGATCCTATAGGACGCGGCTATATTTCTTTTGAGAACGATCTTTATGCTTTTGGTGCAACCTTAGCCGTTTTACTGCGCTCACATGATCATATGAAGGATTTCAACGAAAGGGAAATCGTTAAACATAAACTTGAATTCGGCAGCTATACGACTTTGATCGGGAAAGATCATTTTACTGGTGCGATTCTTGAATTGCTGCGCGGTCTTTTGCAGGATGACAGGCGTCAAAGGTGGGGGATTGAAGAAGTTTTGACCTGGATGGATGGCCGTCGTCTGAGTCCTAAACAGGGAACGTCCGTTTTAAAAAGAGCTGCGAGACCCATAAAATTCAAAAAGAAAAATTATTTACGTCCAGACCTTCTTGCGGTTGATCTGACGGATGATGTAGAGGAGTCTGGCAGACTTATTGAAAGCGATGAGCTGAATCAATGGCTTATAAGATCTGTTGATGACAAGGATGCGGCCAAGGCGTTGGAGGGGGCTATTGAGAAGGCCAATGAAACAGGAAAAGGTATAGGCTATCTTGAAAAGCTTGTTTGTTGCGCTAGTACGGCATTAGCCCCTGGATTGTCGTTGCAATATAAAGGGCATTGTCTTTTACCTGAAGGTGTCGGGGCAGCCATGGCGAAAGCTATAGCAAGGAAAGAAAATATGACGCCTTTTGTGGAATTGTTTACGAAAGGGATTCTCTCTTATTGGCTTAATATAAACGTTGATGAAGTGTCAAATGCACCAACATTGTTTACCCGTTTTAATGATTGTCGTGACACCTTGAAGGATCGTGCACCGGGCCGGGGTCTGGAACGCTGTGTTTATATATTAAGCGCTGAAGCACCATGCATGAGTGAAATGCTTGATAAGTACTATGTGCAGAGTCCCGAAGATCTTATTTTGGCTTATGAAGACATGGCTCAAAGGGAAATGCGTCTCCCTTTCTTTTTTGACAGGCATATCATAGCTTTCTTAGCCGTGCGGGATTATAAAGTTATAGGGCCGCATTTTATTGATTTAAATTCCAAGGATAAATACCGGGTTCTGACCGCAACGTTAAGAATTTTCTCGAATATTCAAAAGCGTTCGAATGTTGGAAAATTACCGGGATTGTCTTCGTGGCTCGCGGATGAAATGAAGCCCTTGTCAGAGCATTTTCATGATCAGGAACTTAAAAAGAAAATAAAAAAGAAACTGGTTAAACTCGGTGAAGGTGGGGATTTATCAAAGATACTCGATTTGTTGGATAACGTTTCCACAATTGAAACAGACAATATGGGGTTTCGTTTTGCAATGGAAGAATACCAGAGACTGCGTACGGAGGCTCATCGTCTTCAGGCCAGTCTTGAAAAAGGGAAAGGATTTGGGAAAGAGGCCGGACGGGAAATTTCAGCTATTGTCTCAGGCCTGATTGCGGCTGTGGTTATTTTGGCTTTTACCTTGATATATTTTTCTCAAGACAAAATATTTTAGCGGGGAGATTTGAAAAATGGCCATAGGTAAAAAAAGAAAGAAAGCAGGGTGGAGAGGGAATCTTCTCGTGACCATCATGTTTATTTCTTCAATTATCTTTTTGCCGACAACCGTTCTTTTATTTGTTGGTATGCTCCCGACGATTGTGGTGGGCATTGTGGATCGCACAAAAGAGAGGGTTCGGGCTCTTACCATTGGTTTTATGAATTTTTCCGGTTGTTTTCCTTACTGGCTGGATCTTGTGTCGACAGACCATACGCCGGAGGCGGCGTTTAAGATAATCACCCAACCATCGACAATCGTCGTTATGTATATGGCTGCAGCTATTGGCTATTTGATTGAGTGGGCGATGACCGGGATTGTATCTAATGTCCTTGTTCAAAGAGGCTATAGACGGCTTGAAAATATTGACGACCAAAAGGAAAAGCTTATCAAACGATGGGGGTCGGAAGTCACGGGTGAGGTGCCTTTGGATATTCATGGATTTGCTGTTGAGGCTGAAGAGAGCGCAAAAGAGTCGGATTAGGACCAGAGCCCTTCCTCTAAACGACTATAGTCGTTTAGAAGAAGACTCAACGCGCGGTGTCATACCGGACACCGATCCGGTATCTGGCCGTCAAATAATGTGCACGGCTTATGCCGTGCTCTTTGTTCTGGAGTCACGCTGTTTATGTTCAGCCTAAAAGGCCTCTCTCGCGGGAATGACAGCACGCGTATGATATAGTCGATTTTAAATCGTAACGACTATATATATTCCAAATGATGCGTCACAAATACGTCTAAAATTGTTTTTATAGTTAAATTTTCTTTCAACATTTACCGTTAACATAATTGTAGGGTTAAAAGGCATGTCCAAGTACAAAATAAGTACGAAAACCGGACATGTTTTTTTGTGAGTAGGTTTTAGGGAAAATACAATATAAATGCATATAAAAAACGTATTAAAACGTTGGGGTAAAGAAGAAGATGGGGTTGTGGCACTAGAGTTTGCTCTGGTCGCTGTACCTTTCATATTCACACTAATCGGCATTATTGAATTATCTTTCATTTTTGCGGGGAGTTCTGTTCTGGAAGGGGCAACACAAGAAGCATCGCGCATGATACGAACCGGGCAGATTCAGCAGGCAGAGGCCGGTCAGGAGGAAATGTTCGAAACGGCACTGTGCGAAAATGCCCGTGTGTTTTTGAACTGTGACAATTTGCAGTATGAGGTGATTCATCTGGAAGGCTTTTCAGATGCGGGAAATTATGCCGCGCAGCTTGATGGTGATGGCAATCTGGATTCTCGCGGGTTTGATCCGGGTGGTGTGAGTGATGTTATTCTTATTCGTACAGCATACCGCCAATCTATTGTGACTCCTTTCTTTGGCCGTTTTTTCTCCGATGGAGACGGCGAGAGTCTGCTCTTGATGTCGACGGTCGTATTGCAGACAGAGCCTTACGATCAGGAAGAGGAGGGGAGTTGATAAAATGATTTTTGATACAAAAAAAGCGATACTGAACCGGGCCTCTTCGTTCATTTTTGATGAAAAAGGAACGGCTGGCGTTGAGGCCGCGCTGCTCATGCCTGTTATGGCAGTTCTCATGATGGGGGTTTGGGATATTGGCCGGGGTATTGTGGTTAATCAGAAAGCTATTTCAGCCTCTCAAGTTGCGGCTGATTTGCTTGCCAGAGATAAAACCGTTGACACCGGCACATTGGAAGAGGCCGTGGAGGCTTCGAAATTGTCTTTTCAGCCTTATGATGTAACGTCTTACGGTATTGATATTGTAAGCATTGAATTCGATGAAAATAAAGAGCCTGACATTCTGTGGAGAGAAACCCGCAATATGTCACCAAACGATAGCGCCGTTGATAGTACGGTTGGTCTTGCACCTGAGGGCGAGGGGATGATCATCGTTACTGTGAAATATAACTACACCCCCTTCTTTTCGGCTGTTTTGACTGATGAACTTGAATTTACTGAAGTCGCTTTTACACGTGGACGGAGAAGCCCAACGGTTACATGGGGCGGATAAAAAATAACGGGAGCAGAAGATATGAGTATAAAAACAAGAATAAAACGCTGCCAAAAATTGTTTGACTGGTACCGTAAAGATGTCAGAGGTGTAACGGCTGTAGCTTTTGCTCTGGCTATTCCCGTTGTTGTTGGCACAGCGGGGATGGCTGTTGATGTCAGTATGGCGTACATGGTCAAGCAGCGGTTAGGTCACGCGCTTGACTCGGCTGCGTTGGCGGCGGCTGCGGCTGCAAGTGACGGCGTAGATATACAGGCCAAGGTTCAGACTTTTTTTGATATAAATTATCCGCCTGATAAAATAGGGGCGGCATATAATCTTCAGGTGACAGAAAATGGCAGTGATATCGAAGTGTCGGCAGATGCTTATTTTGACACCTATTTTATGCGTTTTCTTGGGATCAACACGCTGAATGTGCACCAAGAAGCCACAGTGGCGCGTGAAATCACGGGGCTTGAGGTGGTTATGGTGGTTGACGTGACAGGCTCTATGGCAACCAATAACAATATTCAGGCGCTCAGAACGGCCTCAACAAATTTCGTTGATATTCTTTTTTCAAGGACCATGTTTGAAGATGCCGTTAAGATTGGCATTGTACCCTATACAGCAACGGTGAATGTGGGGCCTTATGGTTTAGGCTATGATCCGGATGGGGGTGTTTACGATGACCCGTTTGTGAATAATCCTGATAATCTGGTATTTGATCAAAGCCAGAAAACGCAGTGGTGGGGCTGTGTTACCGCACAGGACTATCCAGATGATACGATTGATTCCGATAGTAGCTGGATGTGGGATATGTATCGTTTTACTTTTATAGGTTCCAGTAATTATTACTATAGATCGAATTATGAGTATTATGATCGTAGTTATGGGCCTAATTACATATGTAATAAATCCTATATTGTGCCTTTGACAAGTAATCAGGATTATTTACATGAGTCTATTAATGATTTCTATCCTGATGGTTATACGCATGGGAATCTCGGGATGGTCTGGGGGTACCGTGTTATTTCACCAGAGGCGCCTTTTACTGAAGGGGCGGACTGGGAGGATAATGATTGGAAAAAAGCTGTTTTGATGATGACAGATGGTAACAATACCATGAACTCTCATTATACGGCGTATGGTCCATATAGATGGCATTCGATTGGCGTAACAGATCTCAATGAACGCTTTGCTGAGACATGTGAGGCGATGAAAGAACAGGGGATTACGATTTATACCGTGACATTTACCTCAAGCCTTAACTCGACCACAAAGCAATATTACAAGGAATGTGCGACAGATGAGAGTAAGTATTTCGATGCACCGGGACAGGCGGATCTTATTAAGGCCTTTGAAACAATCAGTCGTGAGCTCAGTAACATTCATTTGAAGGAATAAATAGGGGGAATAACAACGATAAATGCGTTAATCTTGGGAGCCGGGAGGCTCCCTTTTTTTCTTCTTGCAGCGCATCGTAGTAAATTTATGTAAAAATTTAGATAAATATACATAAATAAAGTATTTTAAATTTTATGTAAATAAATAGCAAAGTATTTCTAATGAATATTTTTTATATTTCTAATAAAAAAGCAGTAATAACGGATTTTTTTAACCACTCTTTAAAAAAAATGTGTATATTATAGAAGGGTAAGGGTTGCGAAGTGAGGGGCTATCTCATTTCTTCAGAACTTTAAAATCTTGCTAGATCTAAATAAGGAGACTGTACTATGTTGAAATTAATTGCTGCTTTTGAAGCATATAGAACAAATGAAGAAGGCGCGACAGCTATTGAATATGGCTTGATTGCTGCTGGTATTGCTTTGGCTATTGCTGCTGCGGTTGCTACATTCGGTGAAAACCTGACAACAGTTTGGGAAGACCTGAGTACAGAGCTGACAGGCTAATATGCTGTTGGATTTTTGATTTTTTAAAGCCCGTCTGTTTCTTTTGCAGGCGGGCTTTTACTTTTGTGTTTTTTTGTGTATTATGGCGTGTGAGGGGTTGCTTTCATTTTTTTTTCGGTGATTCGCTCAAGTCTTTAAACAATGATTCTTATTGTCTTTTTTATATGTGTATTTGTGTGCGTAGGGATGGGGATATGGGCTTCCGTGTCTGATCTGCGGGGGTTAACGATTCCCAATTTTGTTTCCCTTCTCGTGCTGCTTTCTTTTTTTCTGGCGTATGGTGTTATGGCTATCACAAACAAGGAGCATCTCGTTTTTTCTTCGTTCCTGTCTCACTTTGGGGCAGGTGTTCTTGTGTTTGTGCTGACATATATTCTTTTTGCTTTGAGACTGATTGGGGCGGCAGATTCCAAGCTGGCCTCTTCTTATGCTTTTTGGTTGGGATATAAAGGGCTGTTGCCTTTTGTCTTTTATATGTCGCTTGTCGGTGGTGGGGTTGCGCTGGTGGCTCTTTTTATCAAGAAGGTGAGGCCGTTTAAGCATGCTGGAGAGGGTTCCTGGCTGCATACGCTTCAATATAAGGATGGCAGACTAAACATGCCTTACGGGGTTGCTATAGCCGCTGGCGCCCTGATTTCTTTTGTTATTCTGGGGTATTTTGATTCTGCGCTTTTGTATGGCACAGGGATATGGGAGTAGGAACGTGAATAAAAATGTGATGATTGTTTTGGCTGGTGGGATGATGATTGCCTTGTTGGTGGCTTTTATTGTTCAGGCTAGTCTCGGGTCCAAAGGGCCGTCGAGTGGTGGTGATAGGGTGGAAATTCTGGTGGCCGCGAAGGATTTGCCTATTGGTAAGGAATTGGCCTCCTCTGATATGAAATGGCGGGATTGGCCTGAAAAGACAATATTTAAAGGCGCGATTGTGCGTGAAGAGGGGCAGCAGCCTTTGGATGTTTTATCTGGTCGTTTGCGCAGGGATGTCGCGAAAGGTGAGCCTGTTCTTCGTTCTGTTGTCGCCTCTGAATCAAAAGGCAACCCTTTGGCAGCGACGCTTGGTACGGGGATGCGTGCCGTCGCTATAAAAGTGTCCGCTGCCTCTATGGTGGGCGGGTTTCTGATGCCTGGTGATATGGTGGATGTTGTCGTGACGCACGAGGTAAAAGCCATGGGGCGGAATAAGGAAATAGTGGCGCAGGCGGTTAGCCGGGATGCTAGTGAAACGATTATTCAGAATATCAAGGTTATGGCAGTTGATCAGAAGGCGCGGCGGGATGATGATGATGCCAAAGTGGGTCGAACGATTACGCTTGAAGTAACGCCTGAACAGGCCGAAACGCTGGTTTTGGCAGGGGCTATGGGGGAAATAAGTCTGGCGTTGCGCGGGGCTGGTGATACGACTATTCGTGATGTTAGTCATGGTTTGACAACGGATGTGAAGATTAGTGCTGTTTTGGCGCAGGTTGCAAAATTACAAAGAAAAACTAGCATTAAAACCAATATTGTGCGACTCTATGGTAGAGATGAAGTGCAAAATGTCGTTGTTCATCCTTAGTTTCTGTTCTTTTCTTAGCCCGCTCGGGTAAAAACTTTCTTTAACCGGTTGAAAAAGATGAAGAAAAAATATTTATCCACGAAGTTATTCCGAGGATTCGGAAATGTGCTGGGGTTTGCCTTGTGCCTGCTTGTCTTTTTGCCGGTAGCTGAGAGCTATGCCGCGAAGGAAGATCTTATTTTTAAGAGTGCTGACAAGCAAAGTAACGATCCGACACTTTATTTAACACAAGGTAAGGCGGAGATTGTGGATGTTGACAGCCCTGTTTCCGATATCATGGTGGCGAATCCGGCTATTGCTGATGTGGTCGCCTTGCAGTCTAATAAGCTGTATGTTGTTGGGATGAGTATCGGTGATACGAATCTTATCGTTTTGAATGATATGGGGGATGTTGTAAAACGTCTGAATGTTCATGTTCGTCTTGATACGAATGCCATTGAGGCTATGCTGTTCAAGCTGTTTCCTAATGAAAAAAACGTTAAGGTCGATATGGTAGGTAGTCAGTTGGTGCTGACGGGGAAGGTCTCCTCTCCCTCTGTTTCTCATAAGATCTCCCGTCTGGTTGCGGCTCATATTGGTGAGGTCAGTAAAGCGAGCGGTGAGATTGATGAACTGATTGAAAATTTAATGGATGTTGGCGGGGAGCAGCAGGTGATGCTCCGCGTGCGGATTATTGAAGCATCCAGAAATATTTTAAAGGAGCTGGGCGTGGAGACGAGTCTTAATGATCCTGTCCAAGATGCTTCGAGCTTGACTAATATTTTTTCGAAAGCACCGTCCGCGAACATGAGCGGCGGACTGACCAGTTCGTTGGGTGTGGCTAACGAGACGGGATTGACCAAAGCACCATTTGCGATAGGCAGTCTTTTGTGGGATACAACACGGGGTGGGCTTGGTTTTCTGGAAGTGCTTGTGAATGCGCTGGAAGAAGATCAGCTTATAAATATTCTGGCTGAACCAAATCTGACCTCTATTTCCGGGGAGCAGGCCGGTTTTCTGGCCGGTGGTGAGTTTCCTGTGCCGATAGGGCGTGACCGTCTTGGCAATATTATTATTGAATTCAGGGAATTCGGTGTGTCTTTAAATTTTGTACCGACGGTTTTGTCTGAAGACAGAATTAGCCTTCAGCTCAATACAGAAGTGTCTTCTCTTGATTTTGGTGAGGGACTGACACTGGCTGATGTTGAAATTCCGGGTATTGATATTCGCCGTGCATCAACGACGGTGGAGCTCGGGACAGGGGGCAGTCTGATGATTGCAGGACTGTTGAAGTCTGAAGCGATAAAAGGTATGACAGGTCTTCCCGGTATCAGAAAAACACCTATTCTGGGGGATCTCGTTTCTTCGAGAAGCTTTAATCAGGAAGAAACAGAATTGGTTGTTATTGTAACGCCTTATCTTGTTCAGCCATATGCTGATGAAAATCAGGCTGAACCTGTGATTCCTGTAGAGGTGTCGAACCCTCTTTCTCTGGCTTTTGTAGGTAATATCAGGCGGATTTACGGGGATGAGGCAGCCGATAAAATTACGAAAACAGAGCGGATAGGTTATATTCTTGAATAGGAGAGTTTGAAATGCTGTTACAGCGTGTAAGAAAAAAAATCATCTTATTTCCTTGCTTTGCGGTTTCGTTGTTTGCTGCTCTGGGACTTTCTGGTTGTCAGGAGTTTAATGAGCCCAGTCAGATCAATACAAGCCGGATTGAACTCAGGGAAGAAAATTTCTTTAAGAGTTACCCAAAAGGTGATGTTCAAGAAAGCGAAATTAAGTCTATTGCATCTCATTATTACCGCTATGGGGCTGGTGACTTGAATCTTACGGTCACATATGATCCGAGATCCAAAACAAATACAGCGATGGTAGCAACACATGAAGGGGCAAAAATTGCAAATGCCTTGCGTATCAATGGGGTGAAGACGGTTGATGTCGATGTGTTGCCGGTTAAAGGGAATGCTGGTTCTGATGTCTTTGTGTCATATCCTATGATTATTGCACGCGATCCCGCTGAATGTGGGGATATGCCGGGGTGGGAGAATGGCGCAATGGTTGATCATGATGAAACATCAAAGTACAAATATGGTTGCAGTCTTGAAAAGCAAATAGCAAAGCAGATTTCCAGACCAAGGGACCTTATGGGGCGTGCCGGGTATAAGACGGATTCTGATGGTCGCAGGCTTCAAAATGTGCTCGCCAAAGGTGGATACTATAGCGGGACGTCGAGTGAGCCGCTTGATGGGGAAAGCGCATCGGGTACGGATGATTAGATCTTTTTTAAAACCGGGCATACGTTTTATAATTTGAGTTTATTTAGAGGTAAGTAAATATGAGTGACACGGAAAAAATGATTATTTCCGTTTTGTTGCCAACGGCCTCTGTTCTTGTTTATGCGAAAGACAGGGGCTTGTTGGATTCTGCCAGTCAGCTATCGGACGACTGGCGGTTTGCGCGTGTGTCCTCTGGTGTTGTTGAAGGGGATGTCGATACGGCGATAGAGTCTTTTAAAGAAAAGCAGTCTCCTGATCTTGTTATTATAGAAACAGATACAACCGATGAGGCGTTTATTGCTCGTCTTGAGGTCTTGGCTGAGCACTGCGCAGAAGGAACGGCAGCTATTATTGTCGGGCCGGTTAATGATGTGTATCTCTACCGGAAACTGGTCGGGATGGGGGTTAGTGATTATCTTGTCCGTCCGATAGAAAAAATGGTTCTGGCTGATGTGATTGCTAAAACGCTTATTGACCGTATGGGCACGGCGGGTAGCCGGCTGGTGGCTCTTATGGGGGCGAAAGGGGGCGTCGGTACATCTGTGTTGGCACAGGCTCTGGCCACAGGCATTGCAAGCAAAAAAGAGCAAAAGACAGTTCTTCTTGATGCGTCTGGGGGCTGGTCGTATTTGAGTGCTTCTATGGGGACGGAGCCTATCTCTACATTGGCAGATGCAGCGAAAACGTCTCAGTCTGACGATGAGGGGGCTTTTAATCGTATTTTGTTTTCTGCCGCACCGAATTTGAGCATCGTCTCAAGCGGCGGTGATGTTATGCTGGAAGAACCTGTGGAGGCTGGGGAGTATGAGAAACTCCTTGATCGTCTTATGGGTGTTTATCCCCATGTGATTGTAGATCTTTCTTCTGCATCATCAACCTTGAAGAAAACGGTGTTACATCGTGCGCATGATATTATTTTGATTTCGCAGCCTAATTTACCGGGCTTGCGTGCGGCCAGAAGTATTATTCAAGAGCTGAAAGACCTGCGCGGCGGGGAAGGTGACGAGATTAAACTGGTGATTAATATGCAAGGACTGTTTCCGGCAAATGAAGTAGCCAAAAAAGATATAGAAGTGGCGCTCGAAGCCGTCCCTGCGCTGTTCGTCCCTTATGACCCTAAAATCTTTCTGGTGGCTGAGAGTCAGGGGAAAAAAGTATCGGATATGAAAGGTGGGGAGAAAATAATGTCTGATATACTGGCCCTGATAACCAAAAACGGACAGGAAGAGGCTGGAAAAGACAAGACAAAAGGGGCTTTGGGTGGGTTTCTGGATATATTAAAAGCAAAGTAGGCCTGTGATGTTCGGAAAAAAACAACCAGGTTCAGGGACTAAAAAATCGGCGGCGGAGTCTGCGGCAAGAAAAACGCCTGATATTTCTGAAAAAACAGAAAAAAAAGTGCCGCAGGAGGATAAAGACTTTGTTGCATCTGACGTGAAGGTCGTTGACGAAGCCACATATCAAACAGACCCCCCTCCCGCGCAAGATCCCAAAAATAAAAAAGGAACAAAAAGTATGGAGGATGACACCATGCTTTTTGAGGAAGGGCAGGCAGAAAGCGAGAAAGCAAAAGAGACAGAAGAAGATTCCATGACTTCTTTGCGTTTGCAAAGGGCGCGTAACAGGATCTGGCATGACTTAAGAGACGGTATTGATTTGAAGGCACTTGCCCGTATGGACGCCAAAGCGGCACGGGAAGAGGTGTTGTCAGCGGTTGAAGAAATTGCACGCTTTCGTAATCTGGATCTGACCCCGACAGAGCTGGAAGATATCGCAAAAGAATGCGCCAATGATATGCTGGGGTTTGGTCCTTTGGAAGATCTTTTGGATCGCGATGGCATTGCGGATATTATGATCAACGGGCCTGACACGGTTTATGTGGAAGAAGGTGGTAAAATTGAGCGGACAGCGATTAAATTCCGCGATGATCAACATCTGACGACCATATGTCAAAGGATCGTCGGCGCGATTGGCCGTCGCGTTGATGAAGCGTCTCCGATTTGCGATGCGCGTCTTCCTGATGGTTCCCGTGTGAACGTTATTATCCCGCCTCTGGCTGTGGATGGGGCGTGTATGACCATCCGTAAATTCAGCAAGGATAAACTTACGCTTGAAAAGCTTGTGGATTTTGGCTCTATGACGCCAAGTTGCGCAAAGCTTGTTATGGCGATTGGCCGCTGCCGCGTGAACGTGCTGGTCTCTGGCGGTACAGGGTCCGGTAAGACGACCATGCTGAACTGTTTGACTCGCTATATTGAATCGGGTGAGCGCATCATTACGTGTGAAGATGCCTGCGAGTTACAGCTTCAGCAGCCGCACGTCGTGCGTCTTGAAACCCGTCCCCCTAATCTGGAAGGGGTTGGGGAAGTGACTATGCGGGATCTTGTTAAAAACTGTCTGCGTATGCGGCCCGAGCGCATTATTGTGGGTGAGGTGCGGGGGCCGGAAGCCTTTGATCTGCTTCAGGCGATGAACACAGGGCACGATGGCTCTATGGGCACAGTGCACGCGAATAACCCGCGTGAGGCGTTGTCTCGTATGGAAAACATGATTGCTATGGGCGGGTTTAATATTCCTATTTTGGCTATTCGTGAACAGATTGCGTCTGCGGTCAATGTGATTATTCAGGTGCAACGCCTGCGCGATGGGTCCAGAAAGCTTACCCATGTGACGGAGATAACCGGTATGGAAGGGGAAGTAGTGACGATGCAGGATCTGTTTTCTCTCGAGATCAAAGGCGAGGATGCCAAAGGAAAGCTGATTACAGAACAGAAATCCTCCGGTCTTCGTCCCAAGTTTTTTGATAATGCAAGAACATATGGTGTCGAACAGCTTGTTCTTGATGCAATGGAAGAGGCCTATGGATAAATGAACCCTGTTCTCCTTAGCATTTTGATTGTGTTAGTTGTGCTTATTTTTATAGGGATGATCTGGGCTTTGATCGCTAATCAGAAGGCCGAAGAGAAAAAGCGGATTATGGCTGTGATTTCAGGTCGTGTCGGGCAGGATATGCCATTAAGTGATGGTGATCTTAAAAACAAGAGACGGGCAGAACTTGCACAAAAGCTGCAGGACAGTGAAAAAGCGGCAGGGAAGAAAGATGGCTTTACGTTAAAAGAGCTTTTGCAACAGGCTGGTCTTGATATATCGACAAAGAGATTCTGGATGCTATCAATCCTTTTGAGTGTTGTTTTAACAAGTTTGGCAAAACTTTCCGGTGTGGGGCTATTTGTGGTGTTGGCCTGTTCGGTGATTGGTTTGCTTGGGATTCCGCGTTTTATTTTAAAATTCATGATCCAGAGGCGACAGAAAAAATTTCTTGATGATTTTTCAGATGCGCTAGAGGCTGTTGTGCGTCTCTTAAAGGCAGGTATGCCCGTGGCTGAAGCGATTTCCATGATCTCGCGTGAGTTCAAAGGGCCTGTGGCTGAAGAAATGTCTATGATTTATGATGCACAGCGCGTAGGTGTCTCTTTGGGTGAGGCGGTGCTGGATGCCGCAAAACGGATGCCGATTCCGGAAATGCAGATGTTTTCGGTCGGGATTGCGATTCAGCAACAAACGGGGTCCAGTTTGTCTGATATTCTGCAAGGTCTGGCCAATGTTATAAGGGCGCGTTATCGCCTCAAAAGAAAAGTGCAGGCACTCTCTGCCGAAGCAAAGGGGTCGGCGGCCATTATCGGGGCTTTGCCCATTCTGGTGGCGAGCGGTCTTTATTGTATTAATCCTGGTTATATGGGCGTGTTATTCTCTGACCCGGCAGGGCACAGGCTTTTAATGGGGGCCGGGACCTGGATGGGGATGGGTATTCTTGTTATGCGTCAGATGATTAACTTTAAAATATAGAAAGGGAACGCTAGTGGATACAGAACAAATGATCGTCCTGCTGAGTGCCTTTGGTGCGGCGGCTTCCTTTGTGGCTTTTGCCTTGCCCTTTTTGAACCGCTCAGAAAAAAGAGAGCGTTATCGCAATGTGATTGAAAAGAAAAGAAAAGCGCTCTTCGAAGCGACAAAAAATCCAAAGCAGGCGGAAACGATGTCAGCCAGAGATTCTATGGCGACGTTGTTTAAGGTCGAAAAGATGCTGGGGGAGTTTGGTGAACGCCTAAGGGATCAGATGCTTCAGGCCGGTATCAGAAGCCCCAAAGCCCCGATTTATTTCTTTGCAGCCCGTATTGTGCTTCCCATTGTCCTGATGTTCTTTGCATGGGTGATTATGACGCAAGGAGAAAAAGAGTTTGAAGGGGGCGAGGTGATGCTGGCTGTTGTCGGCATGGCTTTTTCTGGTTATTTCCTGCCGGGGCTTTTGATTAAGAACCATATTCAGAAGAGACAGCAGGAGATCAGCCTCGTTTTCCCGGATGCGCTTGATATGATGCTGATTTGCGTGCAAGGCGGGATTGGGCTTGAGCAAACGATTAACCGTGTGGCTGATGACGTTGTAGAGCAATCCCCTCTGCTTGCCGAAGAGCTGGGTATTTTAAGCGCTGAAATGGGGATGTTGAATGACCGCCGGGCGGCTTTAAAAGATTTTGCAAGACGCGTAGGAAGCAGTTCCGCCCGCTCATTCTCAACCTCCATCATTCAGGCAGAGCAATATGGGACGTCAGTCTCCAACGCCATGCGTGTGATTGCGGATGAGCTAAGGGATGCCCGTATGGCCGAAGCGGAAAGAAAGGCGGCTTCCTTGCCGCCGAAACTCACTGTGCCCATGATCCTGTTCTTTATGCCAGCTCTCTTCATCGTTATTCTTGGCCCGGCCTTCATCAAGGCGAGTATCGCGGGCTTGACGTAAAACATGACTAAAAGAAACGCGGCAAATAGAGATAGCCTTGGGTGTTTTTGTTCTCTATGATTACGAGGGGCGTTTGAAGAGGCGAATTACAGGCAGGAGAGTAAAATGCAAGAAAAAAAAGGTCAAAGTCCAAAACGTAAACCTTTGGATCCTGATAGTTTAAATTTGCAGGCAATATTGAGAAATTCTGCCAATGTGGCGTTTCGCGCAGGACTGATAGGGGAGAGGCAGTGGAATGCTTCTCTTAAAAGGCTTTCCCCAAGGAAGAGAAGGTTACATCAGCCAACCTTTATTGGTCGATAGGCAGGGCAATCCAAAAAACACGCTGGTGTGAGCCGGTTTTATTCGTTCACGCCAAGACCGCAAAGGGCCGCCAAGAACACAAAAGACTATGGAAGCCACTGCAAAGGTCAAAAAATAAGCCCTTTTGCTTTTCTTGTGCAGGCGGCAATCTTTTAAAAGCAATAAGTTAAAGATCCCCGTTTTCACGGGGAAAGCAATAATCGGATCTTTTTCGAAAGGTTTCTATTTTTACTTAATGTTTAGTATAAGTGTCGTAGCGTGAGGGTTTATTTGCTCATTCGTGTTTGAAGTAAAGAGTTTAAGATCAGCCTCATCATTGTCTTTAATGCGTCCAGCATAGCCGGCAGAGCATCCATCTGCGCTAAACTGTACATCTTGGGAAAACCTTTTCAATACATCTTTTGCTGTATCTGCGTATGCTCCATCGTTAAAAGTAATGCTCGCTATTTTCATATTATTTATCCATCGATTTAATTATAACGTTCAAGATGTTTTCTATGATATTATTATTCATAACGCAATGTTTTTTATTTGCTATCCCTTATACAGCGTAAAAACAGGCTCATCGTTGTAGTCTTGCTTATTGATATCGGCAATGTATTGTTTTAGCGCGTGATAATCCTCGTCTGCAATATCAGCTTGTGGGAGAACAAAGCACGCATCAGCCCCTGTTTCTATATCCTTTGAGAATATGGCCAAAATCTCCTCTGCCTTGGCTTGTAGGGCAGGGTTTGTGAAGGCGAGGGTAACAAGCATGGCCATGGTTTTTTTGGTTTGTTTTTTTAAGCGTGATCTGGTTTTTTCTTCGGTTTTGGTGCAGGTCTGTAATAGTCCCCAAGTGGTCTGGCCGGTTCATTGAGTGTTTTAATAATGCGTAAGTTGCGTTCAATCTCACGGCGCTGTGGGGCCATGTCTTTTGCTCTTTTCAGGATAGCGATAGATTCTTCGACTCTTTCCTGTGCGGCGAGGTTTAAGGCCAGATTGTTCATGACAGGGACAGGGTCGCCTTGCCATGATTCCAGAGCTCTTCTGAAAGCGGCTTCTGCAGGGGCATGGTTTCCTTGTGCATCAAGAGCTATCGCTAAAGCATGATAGGCAGAAGAGGAGGTGTCGTCTTTTTTGACGGCGCGGCGGGCATAGCTTTCTGCTGTAGAGTAATTGCCCCTTTCCATTTGGACGTGCGCGAACTCTATCAGGGGCGCAATGTCGGCTGTCTCATCATTGGCAAACGGGGAGAGAACAGTTTCAGCTTTGTACAAATAACCGTTTTTTCTAAGCGCACTGGCATATTGAACTGCGGCTTTTGGATCGTTTGGGTTACGTTTATATACTTTTTCAAGCAGGATGAGGTTTTCTTTTGTCTGACCTTTGTCCATCGCTGTGTTCGCCGCGTTTTCAATGGCGGTGCTGATTCTGTCATTTTGTTCGGTATCGGACATTGTTAAGCCACAGCTTGACAAGGCGAAGCAGGACAAAGCGGATAAAATCAAGAATTTAACATGTGTGTTTAGCATCGTGGTGACCTTCAATAAATTTCCTAATGTGCTTATTCCTTTAAGTCGTCGGGCATGCCGCCATTAGACGCTTCTTCCGGGATGACTTTTTCCTTTGAGCTGTTTTCTTCTTGCATGACATTTACTTCATGGCACATATCGGGACAGAAGAAAACACTATAACGCTGGCACCCGTCCATTTCTGCGGTGCAAGTGCGCCGGACCCTGATATAGTCTTGTTTAGGGGAAGCGACGATAACGTGACGCCCCATGATGACCCGTCCTGTGCTGTCTACAGCCTCGAAATATGTTGCACCGGGTAAGCGCGGTATAAGCACCAATGTGCGGCTTGAATCCGGGTAAACGCTTAAATGAGCATCGTTCCCAACGATAACATTCGCCATATTCCGGCTGAGCCGAACGATTTCCGGCTTATCGGGGGTTAGTCGTATCATCGGGTATGCGGAGGATGTTATTTCCCCGTCAATTTCATCTGGAACACTTTCATTTAAAACACTGGCGGGTGGCAGAATCTGATTAAAATCATCCTGATTGTCAGCCAATGAAGGGGAGAGGCTTGTGAAAAGCAGAACGCCGGCCATCACCGAAAGAGAGAATATATGTCGTATCATAGCAAAAAACATTCGCTGTCGTTAATCTTTATAAAGGGAGAGTATAATCAAACGCAGCGTAAAGTATAACCCTTTATGTTTCAAGGATCACGTGTTTTTTTTAGTTAGAATCAATGGCTGCATCTATCGCGGCTAGACAATAAGTGCCTTTAGCATGGACATGGCCTTTAGCATGGTCTGGTCGATGCCCATGATGAGGATGGCTGTGCTCGCCCCCAATTCCCATGGAATACGAAAAACCTGCGTCGTGATATAAGCCAGATAAAGATAATCTACAAGAGACATGAAAATGGCGTACACTTCTATTTTTTCGAAAAGGTTTATATCTAATCCGAGTTGCAGAAAAATCGGTACGGTCAGGATTAGAGAAGCAATTGAAAACCAGTTACAGGCTGTGATGTATCTGAAGAAATGTTCATTCTTTTTGAGCCCCTTTGATATGCAGAAAACGGCACTCAGAGAGAGTATGGAGGATAAAACGATACGGACACTATGCAAAACAATCAACAGGGTTAAGGGGGTGCCGTCTGACTTTAGTATCCATATCAGGATCAGAAGGGGAATCATGGCAACGGGAATAAGAAAGGAATGTATAGCTGATTTTTTTGATGAGGAAAATCTATCAAGCCCTTGTCTCATAAATAAAAATATCTCAAAAACACCAAGAATGTTATTTTTTATTTCTTGCTTTGTAAACATGCTGTAACCCCTTGTAGCAAAAATAAATATATCTTTTTTATTTTAGCAAGAGTGTGAGGTGGATTACAAATTTGTATCTTTTTTGTGCTTTATGCGTAAAAAATCTTCTGGATTTTTGGTGCTGATTAGTTTAAATAGACAGCATTCCCTGACAAACGGTAGTAGTATTTAATCCTTGGCCTGTGCCAGAACACGAACCTTTTGTCAGAGTTCTTTTAAGAAAGTTAGGAAAGAGAATAAGGTTATTTAACATGGCAAAAACGAAGCCTGCAGAATTTATCCGCCAAGTGCGCACTGAGCTAAAGAAAGTCACATGGCCTTCCAGAAAAGAAACAACTGTCAGTGTTGTTGCCGTGTTTGTCATGGTGACGATCGCTGCAATTTTTTTGTTCCTGGCGGACCAGACAATGGCCCTTGTCGTCAGCTTCTTGCTGGGGCTGGGTGGCTAGAGTTTGAAATTGGAACTCACAAAACCAATACAAAAAACGTAATTTTAGATTAAGTATTTAAAAAAGAATAAGGAAAAAAACGATGGCGATGCGCTGGTATGTCCTTCACGTATATTCGGGCTTTGAAACTAAAGTATCTGATGCAATTCATGAAAAAGCCCGTAAACAAGGTCTGGAAGACAAAGTAGGGGATATCCTTGTACCGACAGAAGAAGTGATGGAAGTTAAACGCGGCCAGCGTGTGCAGGCTGAACGGAAATTTTTTCCGGGCTATGTGTTGGCTAAGCTTGATATGGATGATGAAGTCTGGCACATGGTAAAAGATACGCCGAAAGTGACCGGTTTTTTAGGGTCTGGTAACAAACCGATACCAATGAGTAATGCGGAAGCCGAGCGAATCCTGAAACAAATTCAGGAGGGTGTGGAACGTCCGAGACCTTCTATTACCTTTGATATCGGTGAAGAGATAAAAGTGGCAGATGGTCCTTTCGCTTCGTTCAACGGTATGGTTGAGGAAGTTGATGAAGAAAAAGGCAAGCTGAAAGTTACGGTGTCTATCTTTGGCCGTGCAACCCCTGTGGAGCTGGAATATTCTCAGGTGGAAAAATTGTAGGCTCTTGCTGACACGCTAAGAATTATCTTGATTTTTAAGATGCGGTTCCTTATGGTGCCGCATCTTTTTATGTTGAAAAGAACTGTGGGAGGCTTTGCCATAAGCTGTACCACGGCCCCTGAAATACTTTTTATATAACGGAGGAAAAAATGGCAGGAAAGAAAATTAACGGGTTTATTAACCTGACGATTCCGGCGGGCGCTGCTAACCCGTCACCGCCTGTTGGACCGGCTCTTGGTCAGCATGGCGTTAATATCATGGAATTCTGTAAGGCATTCAATGCCAAAACTGAGGAATTGGGCAAGGGTGTTCCTATTCCTGTTGTCATTACAGTTTATGAAGACCGTACGTTTACGTTTATTACGAAAAAGCCACCGGCCAGCCACTTTATTAAACAGGCTGCAAAAGTGAAAAAAGGCTCTTCCAATCCAAGCAAAGACATTGTAGCACAAATCTCAATGAAGCAGGTTCGTGAAATCGCGGAACAAAAAATGCAGGATTTGAACGCACATGATATCGATAATGCCGCACGCATTATTGCTGGTTCTGCCCGTTCAATGGGCATCGAAGTTGTGGAGGGTTAATCACATGGCGAAAACATCTAAAAAAATGACTAAAGCGAATGAAGTAGTGGATCGTGAAAAGTTTTACGGTTTGGACGAGGCTGTGAAAATCCTAAAAACAGCAGCGAAAGAACGTAAATTCGATGAAACGCTCGAGATTGCAATGAATCTTGGTGTTGATCCGCGTCACGCTGATCAGATTGTTCGTGGCATGGTTGAGCTGCCAAATGGCACTGGTGCAACGATTCGTGTTGCCGTGTTTGCGCGCGATGAAAAAGCAGAGGAAGCCAAAAAGGCTGGAGCTGATGTTGTCGGTGCGGAAGATCTGATGGAAGCGATCCAAAAAGGTGAAATCAATTTTGATCGCTGTATCGCAACACCTGACATGATGCCGATTGTTGGTCGTCTTGGTAAGGTTCTCGGACCGCGTGGCCTGATGCCAAATCCAAAACTGGGTACGGTGACGCCTGATGTCGCAAAGGCTGTTGAATCAGCCAAAGGCGGTGCTGTGGAGTTCCGTGCTGAAAAAGCTGGTATCGTTCATGCCGGTGTTGGGAAAGTAAGCTTCACAGAAGCCAAGCTCGCTGAAAACATTCGTGCCTTCTATGCCGCGATTGTTAAGGCGAAGCCTTCAGGGGCCAAAGGCACATACGTCAAAAAAGTAACGCTGACCTCTACGATGGGACCAGGTGTCAAGATTGATGTAGCGTCTTTGGTTGAATCGGCTTAACGGTCTATACGACTACGATTTCAAAAGCCCCGTACAATCTAGTGCGGGGCTTTTTCTATTCAAATATTCTTGGTGTTGGTGGCGTTTATAGTCATTACTTTTTATTTGAGGATCGGTTCTTTTTTTTGTTTTTGTTGTGTGCCTCTGCTCTCTTCAATAATGGCGGATAGTGTCTGATGGGGGCTATTTAATGCTGTAATAAAATAACTTTTAAGTGCTTCCGGTGTGGTCATGTCTTTGGCAATTTCAAGCTGCACCTTAGCCTCCTCCAGAGCTTCCGTCGCTTTATGGATATCGGTTATTTGTTGTGCTCTTACTTTTTCAGCGGATTCTTCAAATTCTTTTTTCAATTCTGGTAATGAGATACCATTTTCTTCTGATAACAGGTGTAAGGTTATGCCGAGATCTTTTCTTTCCCTGGTGAGTGGTAACAAAAATTCCCTGATGATCTCTTCTTTTTGTTCTGGTGAATAGGGGCACGCCATTTTTACCGAAAGAGGGGTGATGGCGACAACTTGAAGGTTAAGGTTTTTACAGATCTCTTCAATGGCAACGGCCTGGTCTTTTTCCATCAATTTTTGAATGGCTTTTTTATGAAGCTCTACGAATTTGCTGAGGGTTGCCTTATTGTTGAGTCCCCAGTTCATGGCATTCAGTGTGTATTTGCAGGTTGTTTCAGGCTCTGATTTTTCGAGTGCTTGTTCAAGCTGTGCCATAAAATAGCTGGCGGTTTCATCGTTTGGATAATTCTCGTATAAGCAAGGGTGTTTAAGTGGGGGCAATAAGGATTTCGGCTCTTGTTTTGCCAGTATTTTTTTTACAAGGTCTCCATTGGTTGTTGTTATATCGATGTTATTCCTGAGCAAGTAGGGGATCTGCCCGCAGTGTTTGGATAGGAGATCTGGATCGGTGGCCAGTAATTCATTTAAAAGGAACGCTATGCCTACATCTCCAGCTGGAATTTTTGCCGTGAGTAAAGCTTCCAAAATGTAATTTTCTGTGTCAACGTTTGGATCGTTTTTTACTTTTTGAATACGTGTTTTCAATTTTTCAAGAGGAGAACGAAAGAAAGAGAATGATACCATCTTATTTACAATGCTTTCTAAAGGTTATTTTGTCATAAACATAACCTTTAGGATATGTTTTCATAAGCGTCAAGAGGTGGCTCTCTTTTTTTTGTTTTGTATGGTACCTGGGTTTTAGTATAAGGGAGGCTGTGAAGATGAAAACTTTATGGTGTTCCTATGATTAAAAAGATACTTGTTTCAGTTGTTCTTGTTTTTCTGAGTGTGTCGTCATTTTCTGTCGTGGCTTTTGCGCAGGACGCAGCTTTTAAGAGGATACAGAAAAATCAGGAGATAAATTGCGGCGTTTATGTGTTTGGTTCTATTTTTTCCTATGGAACTGACGGAAAGCCGCGAGGGCTGACGGTTGATCTTTTTGATGAGGTGAGTAAACGTACGAATCTTAAGGTGCGCTATACCGAAATTTCATCCTTTGCTACATTGTTTGAGGATTTGAAAGCAGGGCGGTTTGATATGGTTTGTTCGCCTTTGCTGTCTTTTCCTTCTTCTATGATGAAAGGCTTGCCGGGGGCTTTTATCTCTGAGGATCCGGTTAATATTTATGCCAATGCCGAGGCAGATCTCTCTGTGATTACGTCTCTGGACCAGTTGAATGATCCGAAATATACATTTGTGGGGATGGATGGGGAGCTCGGCGGGATTTATGTACCGATTCTGTTTCCCAGGGCTGATTTAAAAATGCTTCCCGTCGGGGTGCCGCCTTCTAACATGTTTTTGGAGTTGCATACCGGGAAGGTCGATTTTGTTATTCTCTCTAATATGGCAGAAAAGGCATATGCCAAAGAGAACCCCGGGAAAATAAAACAGGTGACGGATGATTCCCTTATTGATGCCTCTGTACGATTCTTTTATGCCGAGGACAGCTTTAGTCTGATGACAAATATGAATGTTATTGTTGAGGATATGAAACGGGATGGTACGCTCGACAGGCTGCTAAAACGGCATGGATTGCTCCGAATGTAAAAGAAAATATTTGACAATCTGTTTGTAACTTCGTATAAGCCCTTCGTTCCCTGTCCGAGACTGCAGGTTCTCTCCATTGTTGTAGGGGGGATTAAATGGGCCTGTATAGATTGGGGTAAGAGATTTAAAGTGCAGCATTTGTCGTGTTGTGTGTGTCTTTTACTTTGATGTATGAAAGAGACGTTTTGGGCGGGATGAACCGGTAAAGGGACATCCTTTTTTTATTATTTGGAATTTTAGGACGGAAATTATGGACCGCGCACAAAAAGCTATAGAACAGGAAGCGCTGAAAAAGCGTTTCGAAGAAGATGAAACACTTATTGTTACACATTATGCCGGTTTGACCGTTGCTGAAATGACAGAGCTGCGTAATAACCTTCGTGAAGAAGGGGCCAGCTTTAAGGTGACAAAAAATACGCTGGCACGTCTTGCGCTTCAAGGGACTAAATTTGAAGGGATTGCGGACATGTTTTCAGGGCCTGTCGGTATTGCATCTTCAACGGATGTTGTTGCGCCGGCAAAGGTTGTGCAGAAATTCGCCAAAGATCATAAAAACCTGATCATTATCGGTGGATCAATGGGTGAGACCAGACTTGATGCCAGTGGTGTTGAGGCTCTGGCGAAAATGCCTTCTCTGGACGAACTTCGCTCCAAGATCATTGGTGTTATTCAGGCACCTGCTACAAAAGTGGCTGGTGTGTTGCAAGCCCCTGCAGGGCAGTTGGCGCGCGTATGTGCTGCTTATGCCGAGAAGGGCGCGTAATAGGGTTTATTACTTTTAAATTTTTTTATTGTTTTTGAAGATCAAGGCTAAATAAAGGAGATAAATTATGGCTGCTGATATTGAAAAAATTGCGGAAGAACTGTCTGCACTGACGGTTATGGAAGCTGCTGAACTGTCTAAACTGCTTGAAGAAAAATGGGGCGTTTCTGCCGCTGCTGCTGCACCTGTTGCTATGGTTGCTGCTGGTGGTGCTGAAGCCGCTGAAGAAAAAACAAGCTTTAATGTTGTTCTTAAAAGTGCTGGCGGTAACAAGATTGCTGTTATTAAAGAAGTACGTGCGATCACAGGTCTTGGCTTGAAAGAAGCTAAGGAAATGGTAGAAGGTGCACCTAAAGAAGTTAAAGCTGGTGTATCGAAAGAAGAAGCTGAAGAGCTGAAAGCTAAGCTGGAAGCTGCTGGTGCTGAAGTTGAACTTGCTTAATTTTCACCTAAATAAGAGAAGGTGAAAATTAGTAGTGGACAACCGCTTTAACTTCATTTAAATACGTTTCTCAATTTGGCGATGGGTCTTTTTGACTCCTCGCCCTATTGTGTTTTGTTCAAAACTAAGGGGTTTTGACTTGCCGCATGCAGTGTCCGTTTAAAAGGGACGTTTCGTCGGCGTACATTAGGGTACTTAAGAAAAGAGGACTTTGCAGGGAATAAGGATTTTACCGAAATTCCGTTTGTAATCCTGAGATGTACCTCACAACATGAAATAAACACGGTCAAAGGTGCAGATATAATGAGCGCAAAACAGGCAACCAAGAAAAAAGACATAATCATTTCATCTAACAATATAGACAGCTTTACAGGCCGCAAGCGGGTTCGTCGTTCTTTCGGGAAAATCCTGGAAGTCGCGCAAATGCCGAATCTGATTGAAGTGCAAAGGAATTCTTATGAGCAATTCCTGCAAATGGCTATTCATGCGGATGAACGCAAGTTGCAGGGGCTGGAAGAGGTGTTCTCCAGTGTGTTTCCGATCAAGGATTTTTCAGATCGTGCGGAAATCGATTTTGTGAAGTATGAGTTTGAAGAGCCTAAATATGATGTGGATGAGTGCCGTCAACGTGATATGACCTTTGCTGCACCGCTGCGTGTGACATTGCGTCTATCTGTCTTTGATGTGGATGAAGATACAGGGCTTCGTTCTATCCGTGATATTAAAGAACAGGATGTCTACATGGTGGACATGCCGCTCATGACTGAAAACGGTACCTTTGTTGTAAATGGTACAGAGCGTGTGATCGTGTCGCAAATGCACCGTTCTCCTGGTGTGTTCTTTGATCATGATGGTGGTAAAACACACGCATCCGGTAAATATTTATTCTCGTCACGTGTTATCCCTTACCGTGGTTCCTGGCTTGATTTTGAATTTGATGCAAAAGATATCATGAATGTGCGGATTGATCGTCGTCGGAAACTGCCTGTAACGACCTTCCTACGCGCGCTTGATAGTGCGGAAACTGAAAGTTACCGTGCTAAATGTGCGGAAAATGATGAGCCGGTTGATCCGCTTCTCGTTCAAGGTATGGATAACGAAGAAATCCTGTCTGTCTTCTATGATGCTATTCCTTATAAGCGGGCGAAGAAAGGGTGGGAAATCCCATTTGATATGGATCGTTATCGTGGCACAAAACTGACCTATGATCTGGTGAATGCTGATAGTGGTGATGTGGTGGCTGAGATTGGCACCAAAATGACACCACGTAAGCTTAAAAAGCTTGAGGAAGACGGTCTTAAAAAAGTTCTTGTCCAAGATGAACAGCTTCTGGGTGCGTATCTTGCGGCTGATGTTATTGATGAGAATAATGGTCTTATCCTTTTTGATGCCGGGCATGAGGTTACGCAAGATGACATTGAAAAAATCAATGAATTATCTTTGAAAGAGATTTCACTTCTTGCGATTGATCACCTTAATGTCGGACCGTATGTACGTAATACGCTGGAAGCTGATAAATGTGATACAAGGGAAGAGGCTCTGATTGACATTTATCGTGTGATGCGTCCTGGTGAGCCGCCGACGGTAGAGTCTGCTGAAGCACTCTTTAACTCATTATTCTTTGATCCAGAGCGTTATGATTTATCGTCTGTTGGCCGGGTGAAAATGAATGCCCGTATGGATCTGGATGCGCCTGACGATTTCCGCATTTTGTCCAAGAAAGACATTCTAGCGATTCTGAAAACGCTGCATGACTTGAAAGATGGTCGTGGTGAGGTGGATGATATTGATAACCTTGGGAACCGCCGTGTGCGTTCCGTGGGTGAATTGATGGAAAATCAGGTGCGTGTCGGTTTGCTTCGTATGGAGCGCGCTATTCGTGAGCGTATGTCATCTGTTGATATTGATACATACATGCCGCATGATTTGATTAATGCGAAACCTGCTGCGGCTGCTGTGCGTGAATTCTTTGGATCGTCCCAGTTGTCACAGTTTATGGACCAGACAAATCCTCTTTCAGAGATTACACATAAACGTCGTCTTTCAGCGTTGGGGCCTGGTGGTTTGACGCGTGAGCGTGCGGGATTTGAGGTACGTGACGTGCATCCGACACACTATGGTCGTATTTGTCCGATTGAAACGCCTGAGGGACCGAATATCGGTCTGATCAACTCGTTGGCTACGTTCTCCCGTGTGAATCAATATGGCTTTATTGAAAGCCCATACCGCCGTGTAGAGGATGGCAAGGTGACAGATGAAGTGATTTATATGTCAGCCATGGAAGAAGCTCGCTACACTATTGCGCAGGCAAACTCTGTGCTTGATGAAGAAGGCAGGTTTGTCAAGGACCTTATTTCATGTCGTCAGGCGGGTGAGAACCTTATGTCTCGTCCTGAAGATATTCAGTTTATCGACGTGTCACCGAAGCAGATTGTTTCTGTGGCGGCGTCTCTTATTCCGTTCCTTGAAAACGACGATGCGAACCGTGCGTTGATGGGGTCTAACATGATGCGTCAGGCTGTGCCGCTGCTTCGTACGGATGCACCGCTTGTCGGGACTGGGATGGAAACGGCTGTGGCGCGTGATTCCGGTGCGGCTATTGCTGCGCGCCGGGCAGGCGAAGTTATTCAGGTGGATGCCACACGTATTGTTATTCGTGCGACGGAAGAGCTGCGCTCTGATGAAGCGGTTGTAGATATTTACAAGCTGCACAAATTCCAGCGTTCCAACCAGAATACCTGTATCAATCAGCGTCCGCTTGTGAAAGTAGGGGATAAGATCAAAGCCGGGGATATCATTGCTGACGGGCCTTCGACCGAATTTGGCGAATTGGCTCTCGGACGCAATGTGCTTGTGGCCTTTATGCCCTGGAATGGCTACAACTTTGAGGATTCTATTCTGATTAATGAACGTGTTGTGCAAGATGATGTGTACACGTCTATCCATATCGAAGAATTCGAAGTCATGGCGCGTGATACGAAGCTAGGGCAGGAAGATATCACACGCGATATTCCGAATGTGGGTGAAGAGGCTTTAAAACATCTTGATGAAGCCGGTATCGTTCATATTGGTGCGGAAGTCGGACCGGGGGATATTCTGGTCGGTAAGGTAACGCCGAAGGGTGAATCACCGATGACCCCGGAAGAAAAGCTTCTGCGTGCGATTTTTGGTGAGAAAGCAGCGGATGTAAAAGATACGTCTTTACGCCTCCCACCTGGTACGGTCGGTACAGTCGTTGAAGTGCGCGTCTTTAACCGCCGTGGTGTTGATAAAGATGCGCGTGCGCTGTCTATCGAGCAAGAAGAGATCGAACGTCTGGCGAAAGACCGTGATGACGAACGGAAAATTCTTGAACAGGGTTTCTATAGCCGTTTGCAGGAATTGCTTGTTGGTCAGGAAGTGGCGAAAGCACCGAAAGATGTGAACATCAAAAAAGGTGCGACGATTAATGCTGCGGATCTTGAAGCGATCGAAAAACGCGGTATGTGGCGTCAGATTGCGATTGTTGATGAAGCCGTTATGGAAGAAATCGAGGCGATCGGTAAAACATTTGATGATGCCGTTGATAACCTTAAAAACCGTTTTGAGAACAAGGTTGAAAAGCTTCAGCGTGGTGATGAACTGCCGCCGGGCGTGATGAAGATGGTTAAAGTCTTTGTGGCGATTAAGCGTAAAATGCAGCCTGGTGACAAAATGGCGGGTCGTCACGGGAACAAAGGTGTGGTCTCCCGGATTATGCCGCAGGAAAATATGCCGTATCTTGAAGATGGACGTCCTGTTGATATCGTACTGAACCCGCTGGGTGTGCCGTCACGTATGAATGTGGGGCAGATTCTTGAAACTCACCTTGGTTGGGCTTCTGCAAGTCTTGGTTGGCAGATTGGTAAAATGCTGGATGGCTTTGGCGATCTGAAAAACCCGCAGGAAGCTGAAGTACAAACACTTAAGGCTAAGCTGAACGAAGTGTACGGTGATCGTGAGTTTGAAGCCAAAGTAAACAAGCTGGATGATATAGAGCTTGTTGAGATGGCTGGGAACCTGCGTAAAGGTGTGCCGATGGCAACGCCGGTCTTTGATGGTGCGCAGGAAGACGATATTTCTGAACTGCTTGATAAGGCAGGGCTGCATACATCCGGTCAGGTGACATTGGTGGATGGCAGAACAGGTGAAAAATTTGATCGTAAGGTAACAGTGGGCTACATGTATATGTTGAAACTGCACCACCTTGTCGATGACAAGATTCACGCGCGTTCTATTGGGCCGTACTCCCTTGTCACGCAACAGCCGCTTGGTGGTAAGGCCCAGTTTGGTGGTCAGCGCTTTGGTGAGATGGAAGTGTGGGCGCTGCAGGCTTACGGTGCCGCCTATACATTGCAGGAACTGCTGACGGTGAAATCCGATGACGTGGCAGGTCGCTCCAAGATTTACGAGTCGATTGTGCGCGGTGAGGATAACTTCGAAATCGGTATTCCAGAAAGCTTTAACGTTCTTGTTAAAGAGCTGAGAGCGCTGGGGCTTAATATTGATATGAAACAAAGTGCAGGAGAATAAACAGGAGGTATTTCCATGGGATTAACAAAAGAGCAGCTTGTACATGTTCTTGTTATGCAAGGATTAACCAGCGGAGATTATTGCGTTTATGTTGAAGCGGAGGATAATCGGCCACTTCTTTCTCGTAGTGATTTAGCCAGTGTTTTTCTTTCTGCTACGTCAAGCTGTTCTAACGGAAAGAAAAATGGATTAATTGCTTTTAAATCCGGTGAATCTTATAGGGCGCGCACTCTTGCTGAGACGTGCCGGGGAGAACCAAGATTTCAAGTGGTTGAAGGTCCTTACGTGGTCGCTCTAAAGTAAGGGTAAGAAAGAGATAAAAATGAATAATGCATGGCAATTTTTAGCAGCGCTTGTTTTGGCTATCGGTATTTCTGTGGCTGGTTTTTTTGTGCAGGACGGTTTGGTCAATTTACGTGGTAATAGCCGTAATGTTGAGGTTAAAGGGCTGTCCGAGCGTTATGTCGAGGCTGATATTGCTGTTTGGGATGTGTCTTATGAAGTCTCTGATGAAAGTCTTACAGCAGCGCGTGCTCAATTAAAACGCAATGAGGCCACTATCCGCCAATTTTTATTGGAAGCAGGTGTTAAAGAATCTGATATCAAGGTTGACCGGCTGTCTGTTTACAAAAATAACGAGATAGATAAACAGGTTGATGGAGATATCCTTTACAAGGAAATGTACAATATTAACCAAACGATCAGTGCGAGAACATCTGATGTCAGGGCGATAGAAAAAGCTGCGCAAAATACGGTTTCCCTGATTGAGCAGGGCATTTTGCTTAAGAACGCAACGCCGAATTATATCTATACAAAGCTGAACGATATTAAGCCGGACATGATTGCAGAAGCGACACGTAATGCGCGTGAGGCGGCGTTAAAATTTGCTAAAGATTCTGATAGTGAGGTTGGACCTATTTTAAGAGCTTCTCAGGGCTGGTTTAATATATTGCCGCGCTATGGTCAGGAATACGGAGAGAATGAGTCTATTGAGAAGAAAATTCGTGTTATCACAACAATTGATTTTCTTCTGGCTGATTAGACGGCAGTTAAGAGAAAAAGCGAATGCGTGAAGCAGAACGACATAAGATCGAAGTGCATGTGGCGGGGATGATTTTTCGCCGTGATGCGGCAGGTGATTGTCTTGTTTTGGCGGCTAAACGCAAAGAAGGACGTGCACTTTATGCCGGATTGTGGGAATGTGGTGGCGGTCAGGTTCATGAAGGAGAAGATTTTGAAGAGGCTGTAAAACGCCAGATGAAGGAAGAGTTCGGTTTGGATGTGGTTGTTCAATCAATAGCAGGTACATACCGGATTGACACAGGGAAAGACGTCATTCCTGGCCTTCGTTTCGTTTGCGGCCTTAAAGATGAAGAAAACGCTGTTGTGACGTTGTGTGACAAAGAGTTTGAAACGTTTGAATGGGTCCGGGAAGACGATCTTGATGGGTACGATTTTATTCCCGGTATTAAGGAAGAGATTAAACAGGTGATTAGATAGAACCGAAACCCCGTGCTTGACACGGGGACCATATGGACCCCGGATCTTTGTCCGGGGTTTCGGAAAAGGTAATGATGAATGGAAAGAAGGATAGATCAAATTTTTATCTATATTCTGACCAATAAAAGGAATGGAACGTTATATGTTGGATTGACAACAAATTTGATTAAGAGGATGGATGAACATAAAGGCGAAGTCGCTGACAGTTTTTCAAAAAAATATGGGTTAAAAAGCCTCGTTTATTACGAAATCCATGAAGATATAGAGGCGGCAGCACATCGTGAACGACTTTTAAAGAAATGGAAACGAGACTGGAAAATCGAATTAATTGAAAAAGGAAATCCCGATTGGCGGGATTTGTATGAGGACGTAAAGAAAAAAGTTAATTAACCTATACTAAACCCGGTTTTCAAAACAGGGGCTATAGGCGAGGAAAAGTTAGATACGATGGTCCCTGTGTCAAGCGCGGGCTTTCGGAAAGGAAGTAGAAAAGAATGGAGCATATTGAGATATTGGGAATTGTTGCTGGATTTTTAACGGCATTTGCGTCAATGCCTCAAACAATCCGGATTATCAAACTAAGGCAGGCTGATTCTGTTTCGGCTATGACTTACTCTATGTTAGTAGGGTCGTATGCGCTTTGGTTGATTTATGGAATTATTCAAGGGGCCGTATCTATAGTTTTCTGGAATGTGATAGCGGTAGTGCTTGGATGTACTGTTTTGTATTTGAAATTGATCGTTTGGAATAAGGTCGAAGAGTAAAGCGTAAAACCCGAAACCCCGTTTTTAAAACGGGGTCCATAGGGCGCAAAAGTTTAAATTAAATAGACCCCGGGTCTGTGCCCGGGGTTGCGGATGAAGAAAAAGGGAAAGAAAATGAACGAACTGATGAATCTTTTTGGCCAGCCAACGGGGCCGCAGTCTTTTGACTCTATTCGTGTGTCTCTGGCATCGCCGGAGCAGATATTGTCGTGGTCTTTTGGTGAGGTGAAAAAGCCAGAGACGATTAACTACCGGACATTTAAACCTGAAAAAGGCGGTTTGTTCTGTGCCCGTATCTTTGGCCCGGTCAAAGATTATGAATGCTTGTGCGGCAAGTATAAGCGCATGAAATACAAAGGTATTATCTGTGAGAAATGCGGTGTTGAAGTCACTTTGACCAAAGTACGTCGTGAGCGTATGGGCCATATTGATCTGGCCAGCCCGGTGGCGCATATCTGGTTCCTGAAATCCTTGCCGTCCCGTATTGGTCTGATTATGGACATGACGCTAAAGGATCTGGAACGCGTTCTCTATTTTGAGAATTATATCGTGATTGAGCCTGGTATGACTCCGCTGAAGCCTTTGCAGCTTATGTCTGAAGAAGAGTATATGGATGCGCAGGACGAATTTGGCGAAGAAAATTTCCGGGCCGGTATCGGCGCTGAAGCCATGAAAGAGATTCTGTCTTCCATGGATCTTGAGCTTGAAAAAGAAAAAGTGGAAGAGGATCTGGCTGAAACAAATTCAGAAGCCAAGCGTAAAAAATACGTTAAGCGTTTGAAATTGCTGGATGCGTTTATTGAATCCGGTACACGCCCTGAATGGATGATTCTGGATGCTGTGCCTGTGTTGCCGCCTGAGCTTCGTCCACTGGTGCCACTGGATGGTGGTCGTTTTGCGACATCTGATCTGAATGATCTTTACCGCCGTGTGATTAACCGGAATAACCGTCTGAAAAGACTGATGGAACTGCGTGCACCTGACATTATCGTGCGTAACGAAAAACGTATGTTACAGGAATCTGTAGATGCGCTCTTTGATAATGGTCGCCGTGGCCGTGTGATTACAGGCGCAAACAAGCGTCCTTTGAAATCACTGTCTGATATGCTTAAAGGGAAGCAAGGCCGTTTCCGTCAAAACCTTTTGGGTAAACGGGTGGACTATTCCGGTCGTTCTGTGATTGTGGTGGGGCCGGAGCTGAAACTGCATCAGTGCGGCCTGCCTAAGAAAATGGCCCTGGAACTGTTCAAGCCGTTCATTTACCACAAGCTTGAAATCTATGGCATGGCATCCACTGTGAAAGCGGCCAAGAAAATGGTTGAGCGTGAACGCCCTGAAGTATGGGATATTCTGGAAGAAGTTATCCGTGAACATCCTGTCATGCTGAACCGTGCACCGACACTGCACAGACTGGGTATTCAGGCGTTTGAACCTGTGCTGATTGAAGGTAAAGCTATTCAGTTGCACCCGCTCGTATGTACGGCCTTTAATGCTGACTTTGACGGTGACCAAATGGCGGTGCACGTGCCGCTGTCTATCGAAGCACAGCTTGAAGCACGCTGTTTGATGATGTCAACGAACAACATTTTGTCACCGGCTAATGGTAAACCGATTATCGTGCCATCACAGGACATTGTTCTGGGGCTGTATTATCTGTCTATTGCGCTGGACAACCAAAAAGGTGAGGGCATGATCTTCCGCGGTGTTGGTGAAATTCGCCACGCAATGGAAGAAGGGCACGTTTCCATGCATGCCAAAATCAAATGCCGTTACCATGGTGTTGATAAGGAAGGCAATAAAACGATTGAACTGATTGAAACGACTCCGGGCCGTATGATCATTTCAGAGCTGTTCCCTCGTCATCCAGAGGTGCCATTATCACTGATTAATCAGGTTCTGACGAAAAAAGAACTCTCAAATATGATTGACGTGATCTATCGTTATTGCGGCCAAAAAGAAACGGTGATTTTCTGTGACCGTATGATGAAACTTGGTTTCCGTCATGCTTGTACGGCGGGTATTTCTTTTGGTAAAGATGACCTTGTTATTCCTGAAGAGAAGAAAAAACTCGTAAGCGATGCGAACGAAAAAGTGAAGGAATATGAACGTCAGTATCTTGATGGATTGATCACAAAAGGTGAGAAATACAACAAGGTGGTTGATATCTGGTCTGCCTGTACGGATGAAGTGGCCGGGGCTATGATGAAAGGGATCTCGAACATTGATGAGGGGAACCTGAACTCTGTTTACATGATGGCACATTCCGGTGCGCGGGGGTCTGCAACACAGATCAGACAGCTTGCCGGTATGCGTGGTCTGATGGCGAAACCGTCTGGTGAGATTATCGAGAATCCGATTATTTCCAACTTTAAAGAAGGTTTGACCGTGCTGGAATACTTCAACTCCACACACGGTGCACGTAAAGGTCTGGCTGATACGGCACTTAAAACGGCGAACTCTGGTTATCTGACACGCCGTCTTGTGGACGTGGCGCAGGATGCTGTGATTACAGAAGTTGATTGTGGTACTGAAGAAGGTATCACGATGGGGGCTGTCATGAACGGTGCAGATGTTGTTGTGTCTTTGGCAGAACGTATTCTGGGGCGTACCGCGGCGGTTGACATTGTGAATCCGCTTTCCGGTGAAGTCATTGTACCTGGCGGTACTTTGATTGATGAAGAGCTAGCTGATGCGGTTGAAACCGGTGGCATTGATACAGTTCTTGTGCGCTCTGCGTTGACGTGTGAAACGAAGAGAGGTGTTTGTGCCAAGTGTTATGGCCGTGATCTCGCGCGAGGCACGGACGTGAATATTGGTGAGGCTGTCGGTGTTATGGCCGCGCAATCCATCGGTGAACCTGGTACACAGCTCACTATGCGTACCTTCCACATCGGTGGTGCGGCCCAGCGTGGTGCAGAGCAGTCAAGCTATGAAGCGACTGTGAAAGGTAAGGCTGAAATCCGTAACAAGAACGTTGTGAAAAACTCAGACGGTGTTGATATCGTTATGGGCCGTAATACGGAGCTTGCGGTGCTTGATGTTAACGGTTCCGAAAAAGTGGTACATCGTCTTCCTTATGGTGCTCGCTTGCTCGTTGCTGATGGTAGTGAGATCATGCCTGGAGATAAGATGGCAGAGTGGGACCCCTATACTATTCCGATTATCACGGAAAAAGATGGTGTGGCTCATTACTTTGATTTGCTTGAAGGTGTTTCTGTTGTTGATGATGTCGACGAAGCGACAGGTATTGCATCCAAGAAAGTGATTGACTGGCGTTCTCAGCCAAAAGGTGGGGAGCTTAAGCCTCGTATTTCCTTGATGGATGCCAAGGGTAAGATTATCACGCTGCCTAACGGGTTGCCTGCGAACTATTACATGTCTGTGGACGCTATTTTGTCTGTTGAGAACGGACAAGAGGTAAAAGCCGGTGATATTATTGCGCGTATTCCAAGAGAAACCTCAAAAACACGCGATATTACAGGTGGTCTGCCACGTGTGGCCGAATTGTTCGAGGCACGTCGTCCGAAGGATTTCGCTGTGATTTCCGAGATTGATGGGCAAGTGGAATTTGGTAAAGACTACAAATCCAAACGTCGTATCATCGTGAATCCGGTTGATAAGGATAGAGAGCCTGCTGAATATCTTGTGCCTAAAGGGCGTCACTTGGCCGTTCACGAAGGTGATTATGTACGGAAAGGGGATGCGCTTCTTGATGGTGCACTTGTGCCGCACGATATTCTGGACGTCATGGGGGTTGAGGCTTTGGCTGAGTACCTTGTGAACGAGATCCAGGAAGTCTATCGTCTGCAAGGTGTGAAAATCAACGACAAGCATATTGAGGTGATCTCACGCCAAATGCTCCAGAAAGTAGAAGTTCTGGCACCGGGCGATACGACACTTCTGGTTGGAGAGCTGATAGACCGTGAGGAATTTGAAGCCTTTAACAAGAAATATATTGATGATGGTAAACGGCCGGCTGAAGGAAAACCGGTGCTGCAAGGTATTACAAAAGCATCATTGCAGACACGTTCCTTTATTTCTGCGGCGTCCTTCCAGGAAACGACACGTGTCCTGACAGAGGCGGCTGTACAAGGTAAAGTGGACCAGCTAAGCGGTCTGAAAGAGAACGTGATTGTCGGACGTCTAATTCCTGCTGGTACGGGGGCTTACGTGAATACGTTGAAGCGTCTGGCAGCCGAGCGTGATCAGCTTGTTATTGCAGAACAACAGCAAGCGATGGCTGATGAACTGGGGGCTTCAGAAGACATGATGGCGTTGTCGATGGAAGAAGGCAGCAATGATTCGGTCCCGGTATCGGATGATTCGTCAGAAATAGCGGCTATTTAACGCGCTTCATAAATTTGTTTTTCAGCCCCTCATTTGATTCTTTTTTATAAAGAGATGATGAGGGGCTTATTTTTAGCTATAGTATTCTGGATAAAGGCGAATACATTTATTCGGGTGACTATAGGGGAGGCTTTTTATGGAATCGGATTCGGATTTTTGTCGTCGAATGCTTGCCGAAGAACTTAAACGGCATAAAAAAGAACAAAAAATTCTTTTTAGCAGTGCTCTTACAGGGGGCGTGGGCGTTGGTTTATTTCTGCTTCGTTTTTTTGTTATACCTTATCTTGGCGAAAACGAACTCGCTCAAAATGTTATCGTATTCTTTGCTTTTGCTCTGATGGGTTATACGGGAATCATCGTATTGACATTCATGTTTGCACGGCGATGGTTGATGCAAGTACAGTTTCTTTTAACCTGGGTTGCGCTGCCTGTGCTTTTTATAAAGATAATGGAAATGTTGGAATAGGTGGCCTGTTTCCTTGCTTCCAGAGGGTGATGCTGTTCTACCTTTTTTAGTTGTTAACTTTTTATTAAATATTTCCTTGACAGAGGTGCTTTGTTCGCACTATAGTCCGCGCCATTGACACGGGATGGGCTGGCTGTAGCTCGCAGGAATTAGCGGTCTAGACGCAGCTCGTTGTGACTTTTTCGAAAGAGGTTGATTTCCTGTTTTTTCAGGTCAGTTTTTTAGTAGGAGAAGGGCAACATTCGGACCGAAAGACAAACCGGATGCTCTGCGTTATAGATTTAAGTGGAATTATTCTTGACTTTACGTCGGTTCCGCGTAATAACGCCACCATCCTTACATTGTTAATTTTATTTAAGAAGGGCTCACTGATGCCAACGATACAACAGTTGATCCGCAAGCCGCGCGCAATTGGCGGTAAAAAGGCCATGAAGGCCAAGAAGAATAGGGCGCTTAAGAGCAATCCGCAGGTGCGGGGCGTTTGTACGCGCGTTTATACGACGACACCTAAAAAGCCGAACTCTGCTTTGCGGAAAGTGGCGAAAGTGCGTCTGACTACTGGCTATGAAGTTATTTGCTATATCCCTGGTGAAGGTCACAATCTTCAGGAGCACGCGGTTGTTCTTGTGCGTGGCGGTCGTGTGAAAGACTTACCAGGTGTGCGCTATACGATTATTCGTGGTGCGCTTGATACGCGAGGAGTTGAAGATAGAAAACAGGCGCGTTCCCGTTATGGTGCGAAGCGTCCGAAATAAGGAAGTTAAGATATGTCACGTCGTCATAGAGCAGAAAAAAGAGAAATCCTCCCCGATCCCAAGTTTGGGGATCTTGTGCTGTCCAAGTTCATTAATAACATAATGCTTGATGGCAAAAAATTTGCCGCTGAAAAAATCGTTTATGGAGCTTTAGAGATTCTGGACGTTAAGGCAGCGAACGAAAATTTTGATGAAGATGGTGAGTCTGAAGGTGAAACAGGCAAACAGGGTTCCGGTAGCAAAGGGCTTGCTGTTTTTCGTACGGCACTGAAAAAAGTAAAACCTCAGCTGGAGGTTCGTTCTCGCCGTGTTGGTGGTGCAACGTATCAGGTGCCGACTGAGGTGCGTCCTGATCGTGCTATGGCACTTGCTATGCGTTGGATTATTGATGCTGCGCGTAAACGCAGTGAAAATACGATGGTTGGTCGTATAGCTGGTGAATTGCTTGATGCGGCTCATGATCGTGGTACGGCTGTTAAGAAAAGGGATGATACCCATAAAATGGCTGAAGCGAATAAAGCGTTTGCTCATTATCGCTGGTAAACGAGTTGCTGATTTAAAACAGGTATAAAGTATTTAGGATATAGGAAACAGACTATGGCACGCGAACATGCAATTGACAAATACCGGAACTTTGGGATTATGGCGCATATTGATGCGGGTAAGACCACAGTAACCGAGCGCATCCTGTATTATTCCGGTAAGTCTCATAAAATTGGTGAAGTGCACGATGGTGCTGCAACGATGGACTGGATGGAACAGGAGCAAGAGCGTGGTATTACGATTACCTCTGCTGCGACAACGACATTCTGGAATGGACCTGTCGGTGGTGTCGGGGCTGGTGAGAAATTCCGTCTGAATATTATTGACACGCCCGGTCACGTTGACTTTACGATTGAGGTTGAGCGTTCCTTGCGTGTGCTTGATGGTGCCGTGGCTGTTTTTGATGCGAATGCAGGGGTTGAGCCTCAGTCCGAGACTGTATGGCGTCAAGCTGACAAGTACCACGTGCCTCGTATGTGTTTCGTGAACAAAATGGACAAGCTTGGGGCGGATTTCTTCAACACAGTGAAAACGATTATTGATCGCCTTGGGGCTAATCCGCTTGTTATTCAGTTGCCAATTGGTGCTGAAAACGAATTTGTCGGTGTGGTTGATCTTGTGCGGATGAAGGCCGTTATCTGGAATGCAGAAACGCTCGGTGCAACGTTCCAGGAAGAGGATATTCCAGCTGATCTACAGGATAAAGCGACTGAGTGGCGTGAAAAGCTTGTTGAAATGGCTGTTGAGCAGGATGATGCAGCAATGGAAGCCTATCTGGAAGGGAATGAGCCTTCTGTTGAAGTGCTTAAGGCCTGTATCCGTAAGGGTACGATTGCAGGTGATTTTGTGCCTGTGCTGGCTGGTTCAGCTTTCAAAAACAAAGGGGTTCAGCCTTTGCTTGACGCTGTTGTTGATTATCTTCCGTCACCGGTTGATGTTGGTGCTGTTCAAGGTCACAAAATGAATTCTGATGATGTTGATACACGTGAACCTTCTGATGATGTCGGTTTTTCCGCGCTGGCTTTCAAAGTCATGAATGATCCTTTTGTGGGTTCACTGACGTTTGCGCGTATTTATTCCGGTACTATTGAATCTGGTTCTTATGTTTCCAACTCTGTTAAAGAGAAAAGGGAGCGTGTGGGGCGTATGCTGCTCATGCACTCTAACAACCGTGAAGAGCTTAAAATAGCGCATGCTGGTGATATTGTGGCTTTTGTTGGTTTGAAAGAAACAACAACGGGCGATACGCTTTGTGCGGTTGATTCGCCGATTGTTCTGGAGCGTATGGAATTTCCTGAGCCAGTTATTGAGATCGCGGTTGAGCCAAAATCAAAAGCTGACCAAGAGAAAATGTCAACAGCATTGCAGCGTTTGGCAGCAGAGGATCCATCTTTCCGTGTATCTGTTGATCATGAAAGTGGTCAGACGATCATTAAGGGGATGGGCGAGCTTCACCTCGATATTCTCGTTGATCGGATGAAACGTGAATTTAAAGTGGAAGCGAATATTGGTGCGCCTCAGGTGGCTTATCGTGAAACGCTTACCAAAACGGCTGAAATAAGCTATACGCATAAAAAGCAATCCGGTGGTGCGGGGCAGTTCGCTAAGATTGATCTTATCTTCGAACCTGCTGAAACGGGTGAAGGATTTGTATTTGCGTCAGAAATTGTTGGCGGTAATGTGCCTAAGGAATATGTTCCAGGCGTTGAAAAGGGGCTCTCACAAGCTAAAGAAACGGGTATTATTGCCGGATTTCCTGTGATTGACTTCAAAGTACGTCTTGTTGACGGCGCTTATCACGATGTTGACTCCTCTGTTATGGCCTTTGAAATTGCTGCACGGGCGGCCTTTAAAGAAGGTATGCAAAAAGCGGGGCCTCAGCTTCTTGAACCGATGATGAAGGTTGAGGTTGTAACGCCGGAAGAATATATGGGCGACATTATTGGTGATTTGAATTCCCGTCGTGGTCAGATTAATGCTATGGAAGATCGCAGTAATGCAAAGGTTGTCACGGCGATGGTACCACTGGCCAATATGTTTGGTTATATCAATACCTTACGTTCTATGTCCCAGGGTCGTGCAAACTACACAATGCAATTCGACCACTATGAAGCTGTACCGGCGCAAGTGGCTGAAGAAGTTAAAGCGAGTCTCGCATAAGTAAGAGTAATTAAAACTATCAGATAGAAACTTTATTTTAAGGAGAAGGTAAAGAAGATGAGTAAGGAAAAGTTTGAGCGTAATAAGCCACACTGTAACATTGGCACGATTGGTCACGTTGACCACGGTAAGACGACGCTGACGGCGGCGATCACGAAGTATTACGGTGACTTTAAAGCTTATGACGAGATTGACGGTGCGCCTGAAGAGCGGGAACGCGGTATTACGATTGCGACGGCGCACGTTGAATATGAGACAGAGAACCGTCACTATGCGCACGTTGACTGCCCCGGACACGCGGACTATGTGAAGAACATGATCACGGGTGCGGCACAGATGGATGGTGCCATTCTGGTTGTGAACGCGGCAGACGGTCCAATGCCACAGACGCGTGAGCACATTCTTCTGGCACGTCAGGTGGGTGTGCCTGCGATTGTTGTGTTCATGAACAAGGTTGATCAGGTTGACGATGCGGAGCTTTTAGAGCTGGTTGAGATGGAGATCCGTGAATTGTTGTCATCTTATGAATTTCCTGGTGATGATATTCCTGTTATTTCAGGTTCAGCGTTGGCTGCGATGGAAGGCCGTGACCCAGAGATTGGTGAGAACAAGATCAAGGAATTGATGGCGGCTGTTGACAGCTATATTCCACAGCCAGAGCGTCCAAAAGATCGTCCATTTTTGATGCCGATTGAAGACGTATTCTCAATTTCTGGTCGTGGTACAGTTGTAACGGGCCGTGTTGAGCAAGGTGTGATCAACGTTGGCGACGAGATTGAGATTGTTGGTATTAAAGATACACAGAAAACGACATGTACCGGTGTAGAAATGTTCCGGAAGCTGCTTGATCGCGGTGAAGCTGGTGACAACATTGGTGCGTTGCTTCGTGGTACGAAGCGTGAAGACGTTGAACGTGGTCAGGTATTGGCTGCGCCGGGTTCAATTACGCCCCACACGAAGTTTGAAGCTGAGGCTTACATTCTGTCCAAAGATGAAGGTGGTCGTCATACGCCATTTTTCACGAAATATCGCCCACAGTTTTACTTCCGTACAACGGACGTAACAGGTGAAGTGACATTGCCAGAAGGTACAGAAATGATCATGCCTGGTGACAACTGCGAAATGCACGTAGAGCTGATTGCACCGATTGCGATGGACGAAGGTCTTCGTTTCGCTATCCGTGAAGGCGGCCGCACAGTTGGTGCCGGTGTCGTTTCTAAAATTATTGAGTAAGTTTGAAAAGCGAAGGATTTAAAGAGGAATTAGGTTATGGATACACAAAGCATTCGCATACGGTTGAAAGCCTTTGATCACGGGATTTTGGACCTTTCAACCAGTGAGATTGTGACTACGGCCAAGAGAACTGGCGCCCGTGTTTGTGGCCCGGTTCCTCTTCCGACGCGACTTGAGAAATTTACAGTCTGTCGTTCGCCGCACGTTGATAAAAAATCAATGGAGCAGTTTGAAATGCGGACACATAAACGTCTTATAGACATTATAAACCCAACACCACAAACGGTTGACGCGCTGATGAAGCTGGATTTGTCTGCTGGTGTGGATGTTGAAATTAAAATCGGTCAAATGGCTGCTTAAGAATAAGATACTAGGCGTTATTGACCACTATGTTGCGGTGTGCAACCTCTGGATAGGAGAGATACTAAAATGAGAACGGGATTGATTGCACGTAAAGAAGGAATGACTCGTATCTTCGATGAAGATGGGCGTCAAATTCCTGTGACAGTGCTTAAAATTGATGAATGCCAGGTTGTGGCCGTTCGCAATGAGGAAAAAGATGGCTATTCAGCTATTCAGCTCGGTGCTGGTAAAGCAAAAGTGAAGCGCACGTCCAAAGCGCAGCGCGGTCACTTTGCTAAAGCGAAGGTTGAGCCTAAAAAGAAAATGGCTGAATTCCGTGTTGATCCGGCAAACGTATTGGAAGTCGGTTCAGAGCTTGGTGCGAACCATTTTGTACCTGGTCAGTATGTTGATGTGACTGGTACGTCTAAGGGTAAAGGTTTTTCCGGTCCAATGAAGCGTTGGAACTTTGGCGGCCTGCGTGCTTCGCATGGTGTGTCTGTTTCTCACCGCTCACACGGTTCTACAGGACAATGTCAGGATCCTGGTAAAGTCTTTAAAGGTAAGAAAATGGCAGGTCAGTACGGTAACGTGACCCGTACGGTTCAAAATCTGGAAGTGGTGTCTGTTGACGAGACTGAAAATCTGGTTCTTGTCAAGGGGGCCGTTCCTGGTGCTAATTCTGGCTGGGTGCTTGTATTTGATGCTGTCAAGAGAGGGGTGCCTGAAGGCGTGCCTTTTCCTGCAGGTCTTAGGGAAGTGCCAAAAGAAGAAGTAAAAGAAGAAGTAAAAGCTGAAACACCTGCAGAGAATCCAAAAGCTGCAGCGGATGAAGCAGAAACGAAAGAATAAGGTAAAAAGCCATGAAATGTGCTGTTAAAAATTTGCAGAATAAGGATGTCGGAGAGATCGCTCTTGACGATTCTGTTTTCGGTAGTGAAGTGCGTCAGGACGTATTGCACCGCATGGTGAACTATCAGCTCGCTAAACGTCGTTCCGGTTGTCACAAAGTGAAACAACGTTCTGAAGTTTCAGGAACCGGGGCTAAGCCTTGGAGACAAAAAGGGACGGGTCGTGCGCGTGCGGGTGATCTGAAAAGAACACAAGACCGTGGTGGTGCGACTGTGTTTGGCCCAGTTGTACGCTCTCATGCGATCAGCTTGCCAAAGAAGGTGCGTCAACTGGCCATGAAATCTGCGCTCTCTGCGAAAGCAAGAGACGGTAAATTGATCATTCTTGATAAAGCGGAAGCCAAAGAGCACAAAACAAAGCCAATGGCGATTGCTTTGAAGAAGATGGGTCTGGAAAGTGCTGTGATCGTAGGTGGTAAAGACGTGGATGCAAACTTTGCCCGCGCAACCAATAATCTGCCGATGATTGATGTATTGCCGGTTCAAGGGGCTAACGTTTATGACATTTTACGTCGTGACACGCTTGTTCTGACAAAAGATGCTGTTGAAGCACTGACAGAGCGCTTAAAAGGATAAGGGTATAGGAAATGGCTAAGAAAAAAGAACAAGCACAGATCACAGAGCGTATGTACGAAATTATTCGTGAACCTGTGGTGACTGAAAAAGCAACACTGGGCTCAGAGCATGGGCAGATTACATTTCGTGTACCGCTCAATGCAACGAAACCAGAGATTAAAGCGGCTGTTGAAGCACTTTGGAATGTTAAGGTGAAGGGTGTGAATACGCTTGTTCAAAAAGGCAAAAACAAAGTCTTTAAAGGTATTAAAGGTCGTCGTAGCGATTATAAAAAAGCAATGGTATCTCTGGAAGATGGTCAAACAATTGATGTGAGTGCCGGGGTTTAGGGATGGATAGGACAGATCTTCCAACAACGATATATTTTTCAATCTTTCCGGGGCAAAAAGCGGCAACGCTTTTTAATCAGGCTGCTGAGGTTGTTGCTGCTGGAGGGCCGAAAGCTAAAAGAGTGCATGGCTACGAGACCTGTAAAGGCGATGTCGAAGCCGCTATGAAGTTGATAGAAACTCTGGCACACGAAAATGTGCAAAGAGATGGAAACCATTCCGGTACAGCTTATGATAGGGCTTACGGTAAAGAAAAGCTTGAGATTTCAAAGTTTGTGCTCGGGTGTAAGTAGATAAAGTTTAACACTAACTATGGTGGCTCGCCGAGACAGAGTGAATTAAAGAGGACTAAGAAATGGGACTAAAAAAGTTTAATCCAATAACGCCAGGGACACGCCGGCTTGTTATTACAGATCGCGCCGATCTTTGGAAAGGTGCACCTGAGAAAGCTTTGACGGAAGGTTTGAAAAAAACCGGTGGTCGTAATAATCATGGTCGTATGACGTCACGCCATATTGGTGGTGGTCATAAGCGCCGTTACCGTATAATCGACTGGAAACGCAGTAAATGGGATATGGCTGCGACGGTTGAGCGTCTGGAATATGATCCAAACCGGACGGCTTTTATTGCGCTTGTTGTATATGAAGATGGTGAAAAAGCCTATATTCTGGCACCACAGCGTCTGGCTGCAGGGGATAAGATTATTGCTGGCGAAAAAGTTGATGTGAAGCCAGGTAATGCGATGCCAATGAAAAATATGCCTGTTGGTACGATTATTCACAATATTGAGATGAAGCCTGGTAAGGGTGCTCAAATGATTCGGTCTGCAGGCACATATGCACAGCTCGTTGGTCGTGACCAGGGTTATGCTCAAATTAAGCTGGCTTCCGGTGAACTTCGCATTGTGCGTCAGGAATGCATGGCAACAGTAGGGGCTGTGTCTAACCCTGATCATATGAATACAAACATGGGTAAAGCTGGCCGTAATCGCTGGATGGGGCGTCGTCCTCATGTGCGTGGTGTTGTGATGAACCCGGTTGATCACCCGCTCGGTGGTGGTGAAGGTAAGTCTTCTGGTGGTCGTCATCCATGTACGCCATGGGGTAAGCCAACGATGGGTTACAAAACGCGTAAAAATAAAGCCACGGATAAATATATTGTCCGCAGCCGGAAGAAGAAATAGAGATTAGAGGAATAGGAAATTATGGCTCGTTCACTTAGAAAAGGCCCGTTTATAGACGGATATTTGTTGAAAAAAGTAGAGGCTGTACGTGCTTCTGGCAAGAATACGCCTGTGAAAACATGGTCTCGCCGTTCGACAATTCTGCCGCAGTTCGTAGGTATTACTTTTGCCGTTCATAACGGTAAGAAATTTATTCCTGTATTGGTGTCTGATAATATGATTGGCCACAAGCTGGGTGAATTCGCGCCAACGCGGACTTATTATGGTCACGGTGCAGACAAAAAAGCCAAGAAGTAAGAGTTAAGACCCAATATTTTTGAGGATTTAGAAAATGGGACAAAGTGCAAATAAAAAGAGAACAGCAGACAATGAAGCGCGTGCTTTCGTGAAATACGTAGATGCAAGCCCTTACAAAGTCAATCTGGTGGCGGAAATGATCCGTGGTAAAAGAGCGGATAGAGCGTTGACGGATCTTGAGTTCTGTAATCGCCGTGTCGCTCAGGATGTTAAAAAAGTGCTTCAGTCCGCTGTTGCAAATGCAGAGAATAATCACGGATTGGATGTTGATCGTCTGGTTGTTGCTGAAGCAACAGTTGGTAAATCAGTCGTAATGAAGCGTTTTAGAGCGCGTGCGCGTGGCCGTGTTGGTCGTATCCAGAAATTCTTCAGCAACGTAACGGTTGTTGTAAGAGAAGCAGAAGACGAATAAGGAGCTAATGTTAGATGGGACAAAAAGTTAATCCAATCGGTATGCGTGTAGGTATCAACCGTACGTGGGACTCTCGTTGGTACTCAGGTAAGGATTATGCCGGTAAACTGATCGAAGATCTGAAGCTGCGCGAGTATGTGAAAGAAAAACTTAAGGCGGCTGGTATCAGTAAGGTGATTATTGAGCGTGCTGCAACAAACACGAAAGTGACGGTTTATACAGCGCGTCCTGGTGTTATCATTGGTAAGAAAGGGGCTGATATTGAAAAATTACGTCAAGACCTGTCAGCCCGTGCTGGTGGCGATGTGGCTCTTAACATTGTTGAGATCCGCAAACCTGAACTTGATGCACAACTGGTTGCAGAATCAGTAGCACAACAACTGGAACGTCGTGTTTCTTTCCGTCGTGCGGTTAAGCGTGCGGTTCAAAGTGCTTTACGTCTGGGGGCTCAGGGTATCCGGGTGAATGTTTCTGGTCGTTTGGGTGGTGCTGATATTGCCCGGACAGAATGGTATCGTGAAGGCCGTGTGCCGCTTCATACCTTACGTGCTGATCTGGACTATGGTACAGCCGAAGCTGATACGACATATGGTATTATCGGCGTGAAAGTATGGATTTATAAAGGAGATGTGCTGGAGCACGATCCGCAGGCCCGTGATAAACGTATTCAGGATGCACAAGGCGGTATGCCGCGTCCGAATGCTGGGACTGGTAAGAAATCGTAATAATTTTAAAGTAGAAGCTTAAAGTATAAGTAAGAGTGTAGGACAATGCTGCAACCGAAAAAAACAAAATTCAGGAAGGCTCATAAAGGGCGTATCCATGGTAATGCCAAAGGCGGCACAACGCTTGCTTTTGGGTCGTACGGATTGAAAGCTATTACCCCGAATCGTATTACAGCGCGTCAGATTGAGGCGGCACGTCGTACGATTACGCGTCATATCAGACGGCAGGGTAAAGTCTGGATCCGTATTTTCCCGGATGTGCCTGTGTCAAAGAAGCCTTTGGAAGTGCGTCAAGGTAAAGGTAAAGGATCACCTGAATTTTGGGCTTGCCGCGTAAAACCAGGTCGCATCATGTTTGAAATGGATGGTATTCCTGAAACACTGGCGCGTGAGGCTTTGGCTTTGGCAGCAGCAAAACTTCCCGTTGACACGAAATTTATTAAGCGCGTCGGTGAATAAAGAGAAGGATAAAAAGATATGAAGGCAGAAGATTTGAAGACCAAGACTGTTGATGAACTGAAAAATATGCTTATGGACCTGCGCAAGGAGCAGTTCAATCTGCGTTTCCAGAAAAGTGGTGGCCAGTTGGATAATACAGCACAAATGTGTACGATCCGTCGTGATATTGCACGTGTAAAAACATTTATGAACGAAAAACGCATAGCAGATCAAAAGAAAGCTGCGTAGAAGGATAAGGAGTAAGGGATATGCCCCGCCGTATTTTGGAAGGCAAAGTTGTTAGCGACAAAATGGACAAGACTGTAACAGTACTTGTTGAGCGTAGATTTATACATCCGATCTATAAGAAATATCTTAAGCAGACGGATAAGTATGCTGCGCATGATGAAAACAACACATGTAAAGTAGGTGACACTGTTTCTATTCGTGAGTGTGCGCCGATTTCCAAGCGTAAGCGTTGGGAAGTTTTTGTACAAGGCGCTGAAGAGGCTGCTGAGAAAAAAGACGACAAGTAATAAGAGCAAAGAATAAGAAGAAGGCGATAAGAAAATGATACAGATGCAGACAAATCTTGACGTTGCAGATAATAGCGGTGCACGCCGCGTGCAATGTATCAAGGTCCTCGGCGGATCGAAGCGTAAGTACGCCAGCATCGGCGATATTGTGGTAGTTTCTGTTAAGGAAGCTATTCCGCGTGGTCGTGTGAAAAAAGGTGATGTTCGCCGTGCTGTTATTGTGCGCACATCTAAAGAAATTAATCGCCAAAGCGGTGAGCGCATTCGTTTTGATAAGAACGCTTGTGTTCTGATTAATAACCAGAAAGAGCCGATTGGAACACGGATTTTTGGCCCTGTGACGCGTGAATTGCGTGGCAAAGGCTTTATGAAGATCATCTCTTTGGCTGCTGAAGTCTTGTAGGAGAGGGATTGAAAAATGAGCAGAGCAAAAATGAAATTGAAGCAAGGCGATAAGGTCGTGGTATTGACCGGTCGTGACAAAGGTAAAGAAGGCGAAATTCTTCGTGTAATTCCAGCGGAAACCCGTGTGGTTGTACAAGGCGTTAATGTAGCGAAGAAACATAAAAAGCCTACTCAGATGAGTCCTGGTGGTATTGAAAATGTTGAACTGCCAATTCATGCATCGAATGTTGCGCTTGTGGACCCTAAAGAGGGAAAAGCTACACGCGTTGGCCATAAAACACTTAAAGACGGCAAGAAAGCTCGTGTTGCACGGCGTTCCGGCGAGACGATTGATTAAAGGAAGGTAGAAAATGCAAACGCGTTTTAAAGAAAGATATGATTCAAAGATTAAGCCGGCACTGCTGAAAAAGTTCGAATATAAAAATGAACTGCAGGTTCCAAAGCTTGAGAAAATAGTGTTGAACATGGGGGTTGGTGAAGCCACGACGAACCGTGCGTTCATTGAGAATGCGGCTAATGATATGGCGCTTATCACAGGACAGAAACCGGTTATTACAAGAGCGACCAAATCAAACGCTTCTTTCAAAATTCGTGAAGGGCAGGCGATCGGTTGTAAGGTTACGCTGCGCCGCGAACGTATGTATGAATTTCTGGATCGTCTGGTGACGATTGCGTTGCCACGTGTACGCGACTTCCGCGGCATCAGTGGTAAGAGCTTCGACGGAAGAGGAAACTATGCGCTTGGTATTAAAGAGCACATTGTGTTCCCTGAAATTGACTATGATAAAGTTGATAAGATCCGTGGTATGGATATCGTAATTTGCACGTCTGCAAATACCGATGAAGAGGCAAAAGAGTTGTTGCGCGGCTTTGATATGCCGTTCAAAAACTAGATTGACGTAGAGAAAAAGGAAAAAGAGCAACATGGCTAAGGTTAGCGCTGTACAAAGAGATCTAAAACGTCGCCGGATGGCTAAAAGTCACGCGAATAAGCGTGCGGCTTTGAAAGCTATTATAGACAACAAAGAATTGCCAATGGAAGAGCGTTGGCGTGCGTCATTGAAGTTGGCAAAATTGCCGCGCAATGGTTCTAAAGTTCGCCAGCGTAACCGCTGTGCATTAACCGGTCGTCCGAGAGGACACCACAGAAAGTTTGATTTGTCTCGTGTTGCGTTACGTCAACTGGCTTCCCGCGGGGAACTGCCTGGTGTAACAAAGTCGAGCTGGTAAAGGAAAGTAGGAGGATACATTAAAATGACTATGAGCGATCCCCTTGGAGATATGTTGACACGTATTCGCAATGGACAGCAAGCCCAGAAAGCGGCTGTTTCTTGTCCGTGGTCAAAACTTCGTGAAGCGGTTTGTAAGGTATTACAGGACGAAGGTTTTATTCGGACTTATAGCGTCGAAGAAGATGGTTCCAAGAAGAATCTTGTGATTGAGTTGAAATATATGGATGGCGAAGGTGTTATCCAGAAAATGCACCGTGTGTCGACCCCAGGTCGCCGTGTGTACAGCTCTGTGAAAGAAATGCCTCATTACTATAACGGCCTTGGTGTTACTGTTGTTTCTACACCACATGGTGTTATGGCTGATCATCAGGCACGCTCTGAAAATGTGGGCGGTGAAGTCCTCTGTCAGGTATTTTAGGGGTCTGGTGTTTTTAATAGGTATTCTTAGGTTTTAGAGAAAAAAAGGTAAAAAAAATGTCTCGATTGGCAAGAAACCCGATTTCGATCCCTGAAGGGGTTACAGTTGAAATTAAGGGGCAGGATGTAAAAGCAAAAGGCGCAAAAGGCGAATTGTCTTTGCGTGCGCATGATGACGTGACGGTTAAAATGGAAGAGACACAGATCAAAGTTGATCCTGTATCTAACAGCCGTCAGGCCCGTGCCCTTTGGGGGACGACATGGAGCAATGTCCGCAATATTCTGGTTGGTGTGAGCGAAGGTTATACAAAAAATCTTGAACTCAAAGGTGTTGGTTATCGTGCACAGTTGCAGGGCAGTGATCTTGTGCTTCAACTCGGTTTTAGCCATGAAGTTCGTTATCCTGTGCCAGCGGGCATTCAGATAGTGGTTGATAAGCAGACATTAGTCTCTATTACGGGGATTGATAAGCAAAAGGTTGGTCAGGTCGCGGCGGAAATTCGTTCTTACCGTAAGCCTGAGCCTTATAAAGGGAAGGGTGTTCATTATCAGGGTGAGCAAATCTTCCGTAAAGAAGGTAAGAAGAAATAATTTTTCGAGCATTAAAGGATTAAGAAAATGCCTATTGGAAAAAGAAAAGAAACGAGATCAGAGCGTCGTGCTCGCCGTGTTAGAGCAAAGCTTTCCCGCATTAATCGTGCTGGTTTGCCGCGTTTGTCTGTGTTTCGTTCTAACAAAGAAATTTATGCCCAGATCATTGATGATGTTCAAGGCGTAACGTTGGCGGCGGCTTCCAGCCGTGACGCTGATGCGAAGGTAAAGAATGGCGGTAATGTTGAGGGTGCAGCGGCTGTAGGGAAGCTTGTGGCGGCCCGTGCAAAAAAAGCCGGTGTTGAAAAAGTTCGTTTTGATCGTGGTTCCTACCTTTATCATGGACGCATTAAAGCTTTGGCAGATGGCGCACGTGACGGCGGTCTGGACTTTTAGAGATTTAAAGATTTTAAGGATAAGAAAATGGCAAGAGCAGCAGACAACAAAAGAGATCAAAGAAACGAAGAGCCTGAGCTGAATGAACGCTTGGTGGCCGTTAACCGCGTAGCAAAAGTGGTTAAAGGTGGCCGTCGTTTTGGTTTCGCCGCCCTGGTCGTCGTCGGTGACGAAAGAGGCCGTGTTGGGACAGGCCATGGTAAAGCACGTGAAGTGCCGGAAGCTATTCAAAAGGCAACGCAGCAAGCGAAAAGAAACATGATTCGTGTTGCGCTTCGTGAAGGCCGTACGCTTCATCATGATGTTCAGGGGCGTTATGGGGCTGGTAAAGTTTATTTGCGTTCAGCACCTGCTGGTACAGGTATTATTGCAGGTGGTCCTTTACGTGCTATATTTGAGGCACTTGGTGTACAGGACGTTGTTGCGAAATCTATTGGTTCCAGTAATCCCTACAACATGGTAAAAGCGACTTTTGAAGCGTTGAAGGCAACGCAGAGCCCACGCCATGTAGCTTCTCGCCGTAGTAAAAAGGTGAGTGATATCATCTCCAATCGTGAAGCTGGTATGGCTAAAACGGAACAGAACGAAACAGAGAATAAAGAGGGATAGGATATGGCTGACGAAAAAGAAAAGAAAGCTAAAAAAGCGGCACCAAAAAAGGCTGCAGCTAAGCCTAAAGCTAAGGCAGAGACAAAAAAGGCTACGCCTAAAAAGGCAGAACCTAAAAAAGCTGTAGCGAAAGCAGCCAAGGCACCGGCCAAGAAAGAGGCTGCACCTAAGGCTAAGAAAGCAGCGGCTACTAAAACTGTTATTGTAACGCAAACGGGGTCTCCTATTGGTCGTCAAAAATATCAAAGACAGACCTTGGTTGGTCTCGGTTTGAATAAAATGAACAGAACACGTGAGCTGGAGGATACACCTTCCGTTCGTGGTATGATTGATGCGGTTAAACACCTTGTAAAAGTCGAGGAAAACGCTGCTTAAATTAATAATAAGCCAGTGATAAAGGTTAAGAACAATGAAACTGAATGAATTACAACCAAAAGAAAACTCAAGCCAAGAGCGCACACGTGTTGGTCGCGGTATTGGGTCTGGTAAGGGCAAAACGTCCGGCCGTGGTCAAAAAGGTCAGAAATCCCGTACGGGTGTTTCCTTAAAAGGGTTTGAAGGCGGTCAGATGCCGATTTATCGTCGTTTGCCCAAACGCGGTTTTAACAACATTTTTGCTAAGGACTTTGTGACGGTTAATCTGGGGCGTCTGCAAGAGGCGATTGATGCCAAGGCACTTGATGCAAAAAAAGAAATTAATGAGGATACTCTGGTTGACGCAGGTGTTATTCGTCGTAAGAAAGACGGTGTTCGTCTTCTCGGTAATGGCGAGTTGAAAGCAAAAATAGCGCTTAAAATCTCAGGTGGTGCAACGAAATCTGCTATAGCGGCTGTTGAAAAAGCAGGCGGTAAAGTTGAAATTGTTGAGGCTAAGTCAGCGCACAGCGAGAAAAACGCTGAGAGCAAAGGTGCGGCCAGAGGCAAAAAAGCTGAAAAAAAAGCTAAGAAATAAGCTTATATAAAGAACAAAATCATAAAAGAAGGACGCATTCCAAGCAGGATGCGTCCTTTTCTTTGTTTGTTATACCAATTCGCGTTCATTAAATGAGTATTGGTATAAGGGTTGCGACGGCAACCCCGCGCGAAAGCGCGAAGCTTGCGTGGCGTCTGAACGCTTTCCTCATCAGATGATGAGGAAATGGTATTAGGCTCATTTATAGCGTATGCCATACAAAATGATCATGGATTTATGCGCTTATCTGCGTGCTTTCGAGACCGGTTATGAGGTCAAGGAAGAAATCGGATGCTGGTGGATGCGCTCTTATGGTACGTCTTAATAAGAATAAGACATGTTATAGTTATGAATGACTTATCATGTATCGCACAGGATTGCCGTTTTATCCTTTATTGAAGAAGGCGGAAGCAAGGTTGAAGCAGCGCGTCTGTTTGAAGTGGTCCTGTTTATTAGACAGGTAAGCGGCGAAATTAAGGTGGATTCTCGTTGTTAAAAACTACGCCGCACATTCGTAAAATTCTTCTACATCTTTTGTCCTTTCCTGTAAAGCCATGCTGTTTGTATAAAGTTCTTCCGGTGTTTTCCCTCCATGCGTGGAATGCGGCCGGAGATGATTGTAAAACCTTATCCACCGACCGATTTCGGACTTGGCTTCATAGCCTGTTTCAAACGCATGCAGATATACACATTCATATTTCAAAGACCGCCAAAGCCGCTCGATGAACACATTATCCATCCACCGGCCTTTGCCATCCATCGATATTTTGATCCCGTGATCTTTTAAAACGCCTGTAAAATCAACGCTCGTAAACTGGCTTCCTTGATCCGTGTTAAAGATTTCCGGTGCGCCGTAAAGGGTTATAGCCTCCTCCAGAGCCTCTACGCAAAATGCCGTATCAAGTGTATTGGACAGCCGCCATGACAGAACTTTTCGGCTGTACCAATCCATGATCGCCACCAGATACAAAAACCCTTTGCGCATAGGGATATACGTAATGTCCGTGCACCACACCTGATTAGGTCTTGTGATTTCAAGCCCCTTTAGCAGATACGGATACACTTTGTGCTGCGGATGGGGATCGGATGTGCGCGGCTTCTGATAAAGCGTCCGCAACCCCATCAGACGCATTAGACGGCGTACACGATGTCGGCCCACACCGTGGCAGCCTTTCCGTACAAGAAGGCGAACCATCTGCCGCGATCCTAAAAATGGATACGCCATAAATAGCTCATCTATTGCATGCATCAAGCCTAAATTCTCTTCGCTCTCTCCACAGGGCACATAATAAACGCTTGAGCGCGAGACAGACAACAGCCTGCATTGCAAAGCAATAGGAAGTGCACCATTTGCACGATTGATCATCTTTAATCTCCGGTTCGTGCTCAGATTTTGCCGGAGACTTTGACTAAAAAATCCCGTTCCACAGTTAACTGGCCAATCTTTTCATGAAGACGCGATATTTCTTTCTCATGCGCCAAGTCCGGCGATACGATTTGCCCAGAAAACACGCCAGGCAACGCTTCTAAACGCTGTTTCTTCCATTTGCTGATCTGGTTCGGATGTATCCCGTACTCCGCTGATAACTCCGCTGTCGTCTTGTCTCCACGTACAGCTTCTATAGCCACTTTCGACTTAAACGCCGGTGAATGATTTCGTCTCTTTGCCATATCTGTAAATTCCTTCCTCTTTTCAGGCTAGAATCCACCTTAACACCCTGTCCAGTTTTTTAGGACCAGCTCTGTTCAAGGTTTCGCGCGCTATGCTTTATCGTTGGCTCGAGCTTGACGACGTTACGCCGAAGCCGCCGCCAAAAAGTCGTCATCGCAAAATCGACAAAGTGGTTTTGTAAGCCATAAAGGGAGGTTGAGTGGCTGGGCTACGAGAGGAAAGAAACTCTATGCTGGCCCTGTTGCAGGATCTGGATCGCCCCGGCATAGTCATCATGGCTCTAATGGCCGGTTCATAACAAAAAGACTATCAGGTCTTTGCTAAAAGAGCGCGGGCATGCCTTGTTACCACTTCCGCCCTACAGCCCCGATTTTAATCTTATTGAACAATCCTTCGGTGCCATGAAAAAAAGAAGAGAAGGGATGCCCGTCGAAACAACAGTAGAAGAGTTAATAATGTTTTATTCTTATTAAGAAGAACTATATGCCCCCTTCAAGGCGATTATTGCCCATCATTCCAGCTAGCTGGAATGATGGATCTGTCAAATCAAGTCGAAACTCTTACATATAAGGAACGGCTTGTGCCTAAATCGCTGTAGGCATTGTATATTTCATTTGCGCCAGAGGGAGAGAACCTTCCGGCCATCTGTATTGGCATCTTCAGCTTTATTATTATCTGTTTGGGAGATGATTTTCCTATAATCACCAGCATGAACGGGCTTAGGAGACAAAGCTTTTTTGTTCATCTTATCTGAGATCATATAATTTAAGCCACTTTTTTAAGATTAGTTGCACTGTCTTTCCCTTTTTTAGGGGCGCGTTGAAGATCATATAATTTAAGCCACTTCTTTAAGATTAGTTGCACTGTCTTTCCCTTTTTTAGGGTCGCGTTGAAGATCATAACTAATCTTCTGGCCTTCTTTTAAAGTATTCATTCCAGCACGTTCAACGGCACTGATATGTACAAATACATCGCCACTGCCGTTATCAGGCTCGATAAACCCAAAGCCTTTTTGATCGTTAAACCATTTTACTGTTCCGGTTTGTTGGTCTTGGTCTTGCATGATTTTTATTCCTTTCACTGCAAAATTATTAGGCAAATGGCAAACGTCATTGCGCCGCCAAATGCATTTTCGCGTTCGATTTTTGAAAAACTGTTCGATAAAACTGAACTTTTGAGAGGAAAGGTGAATTTTCTAAGCTCACGGTCTTAGCTGTTTAGCAAGACAACCTGTAAAAAAGATCTGTACTATATAAAATAGAGCATCATCGTCAAACGATGGCGCATCTATGACAGCTTTAAGCACGTACGTCAAGAAAATACGCATATAGGAGTATTATAGTCGTTTAGAAGAAGGAACAGCGCTCTTTGTTCTGGAATGTTCGACCTAAAAGGCCACCTTCGACTTGAATGCCGGTGAATGATTTCGTCTCTTTGCCATATCTGTAAATTCCTTCCTTTTTTCAGGTTAGAATCCACCTTAACTGCCTGTCCAGTTTTTTAGGACCAGCTCTCTTAGAGCTAATGGTACGGACGTCCCCTCCGTTTTTACGGGGGGAGGCAAAGCTGGGCTGTTGTATATTAACCGGGACCTTCTGAAAGAGAGGGGCCGCTCGGGAGGCCCGCATAAAATGGTCTATTATTATGCGGGGAAAGGGCGATCTGTTTATCGTTTTTCACATGATCAGCCAAGGCCTCGACGACCTGTTTGCTAAAGACATCAGGGTGCTCCAACAGGTATTCTGTATCGCTGCGGTTTGTAACGTATCCTGTTTCAACGAGGACAGCACTGCCAGGGATACCACTTTCATGACGTAGTCTTTCAAAACCGCCTGTTGCGGCAAAACGTGCGGTCTTTATTTTTGTGTTGTTATGACCAACTTGAACATGGTCAGCCAGTGCATGGCTCATGGCGTCTGAATCTGCATTTAGAGCTGGACGCGATGTGGCATCTGATTCTGTATCTGTATAAGTATAGAGCCTGGTCCCGCTCATACGGCTGCTGCGGTCAGGTGTGGCGTTGGCTTCAATGGCTAAAACCGTGGAATAAGGTGCGCCGGTTAGGGCTGCAATATTATGCGCTAATGCGCCCCGGAAGCTGATGTGGGCTTTGTTATCCATGTACGGGATAGGGAATTGCCTGTCAGGATTGCCAATAACAACGGCGTTAAAACCGGCCTCATAAGATTGCTGTGCAATATCTTTAGCAATAGGACTAACGACATCCCGTTCCATAACGCCTTTAATAACCGATGGGGCGCCTTTATCGGCGCCAGAGCCATGCCCTGCCACTGTGAAAACAATGGGACGGGATGATTTAAAGCGGGGATCAAATTCCACTTTTTCGCCTCTCAGCGTGGCTTGTACAGCTGTCATAATGGCTTGATTGGAAATGCCGTATCCGTTGTCCCCGTGCGGATTTCCTTCAATGAAGCGTTCAGGATTAAGGTTATGATATCTGGCCGGTATAGGCGGATTTTTATATTTCAAATCAACAATGGGGCTGAATTCATTTTTTAGCACAGACTCTTTTTTATAGGGATCGTGGGGAATAGCACTTGTTTCTGTTCCTGAAAGTTTAAGCCTTTGTCCGATAGCAATATCGCCATCTTTATTCAGGTGGTTGATTCTTTTTAACTCTTCTACACGATTGGCAATAGCGGTATTGGAGGTATCGGCCCCAATTTTTTTTGCGAAATTTTTCGCTATATTCCACACGTTATCGCCGCGAACTGTTGTATGGTATATGTCCTGTTTATCAGAAGGAGAGGACTCTGTAGGCGTTTGTGCAGGGGGCTGTGAGGGGGCTGCCGGCTTTGGAAGATTATTGTTTTCCATTTCCCAGAGTTTAAGGCTCTGGCCGGGGTAAATGGTACCGTTTGCGCCCAGATTGTTGATTGTTTTCAATTCTTTTACGCGACTGGCGATAACGGCATTCGAGGTGTCCAGCCCATTATCCTCCAAAAGATTTTTTACGATCTTCCACAGTGAATCATTTTTGACAACATCATAGACACTCATTTATTGACACCTTCTTACCTGATCCTTTTGAATTTACCCCACTTTATTAAAGGAAATTGTAAGCCATAAACGTTAATATTATTTTATAGTTTTTATTTTAATTTATTATAGGGGGGAGTATAGCCTGTGCGGCACAATGTGCGCAAAGTTTTCTGACAACGCTTTGATTCTTCAATCAAATTTGTCTTATGTGCAAATTTTTCATGTGTTTTCAGCATAGCACATACAGTTGCGCCGGCAGTTGCGCCGGTTTCCTGTCTCTCTGTTTCTCTCAAGACGGACATTTTCCAGGATTTTTTCTATTACAGCTCATCGTTTAGCATAAGGCAGCTATATTAAGTTATGTGAAGTATTTTTTCTTCTGGAAAGAAGGTGTTCTCAGGCTTGAATTTGTGTTCGATATCTGCTTAATAGATGGGTTTCTAATATTGATTCTTATGTAAGAGAGAAAGAAGAGACTTATGTCATCGGCTGTTGAGCAATTAGCAAAGAATACAAACTGGAGTGCTTTTTCCAAAGCAAAGGAGCTAAAACAAAGGATCTATTTTGTTTTAGGGGCTTTGCTGGTGTACCGTCTTGGCACTTATATCCCTGTGCCGGGGATTGACCCGTCGGTCTGGAAGGAAATTTTTAGTCAAAAGAGCGGTGGTATCCTGGATATGTTTAACATGTTCTCGGGTGGTGCGTTGAAACGGATGACCATATTTGCTTTAAACATTATGCCTTATATTTCGGCCTCTATTATTATGCAACTGGCTACAGCCATGTTCAAAAATCTGGAGGCTATGAAGAAGGAAGGGGAAGCTGGGCGCACTAAAATTAATCAGTATACGCGCTATTTGACCGTGCTTCTCGCGTCTGTGCAGGCCTATGGGCTGGCTGTAGGACTTGAAAGTATGCAAAGTGCCAGTGGCTCTGCTGTGATTGATCCAGGGATGTTCTTTCGGTTTTCTACTGTGGTAACGATTGTCGGCGGAACGGTCTTTTTGATGTGGCTGGGTGAGCAGATTACACAGCGTGGCATTGGTAACGGTATTTCTCTTATCATCTTTGCCGGTATTGTGGCTGAGTTGCCGCGTGCGATTGCCGGAACGCTTGAACTGGGGCGTCAGGGGCAGTTTAATTTTCTGGCACTGTTGCTGATTATGGCGATGATTGTGGGCGTTATCATATTTATTGTGTATTTCGAGCGTGCGCAAAGACGTGTGATTGTGCAGTATCCCAAGCGTCAGGTGAGCGGAAATCGTATGACTGGTGGCGATACGAATCATATTCCACTTAAACTGAATATTGCGGGCGTTATTCCGCCTATCTTTGCGTCTTCTTTATTGCTGCTCCCCATGACAATTGTCGGTTTTAGCGGCGCAGATGGCGGTGATATTACAGCACTGATCTCCCGTTATATGCAGCATGGTACGGTAAGCTATATGTTGCTCTATGCGGCGTTGATTGTGTTCTTCTCTTTCTTTTATACGTCCATTGTGTTTAACCCGGAAGAGAATGCCGATATGCTTCGTCGTAACGGTGGTTTTATCCCCGGTATTCGTCCGGGCCGTAACACGGCAGATTATTTTGACTTTGTGATGACGCGTCTGACTCTTGTTGGTGCCCTTTATATGGTCTTTATCTGTTTGTTACCGGAAATTCTGATCAGACATTATAACTTGCCGTTTTATTTCGGCGGGACGAGTTTGCTGATCGTTGTGAGTGTGACGATGGATACCGTAGCACAGATTCACTCACACTTGATTGCGCACCAATATGAGGGGCTGATCAGGAAAGCTAATCTTAAAGGAACAAGAGGAAGACGATAATGAACATTATTCTGTTTGGCCCGCCGGGGGCCGGTAAAGGCACGCAAGCTAAATTTATTCAAGAAAAATTTGGTTTAAAGCAGCTCTCGACCGGGGATCTCTTGCGTGAAGAGATTTCAAAAGGCTCTGACCTTGGCAAGCAGGCCAAAGACGTGATGGATCAGGGGAAACTGGTCTCTGATGACATTGTTATCGGTATGATTTCTTCCCGTATGGATCAGGCTGATTGTGCTAAAGGCGTTATCTTTGACGGTTTCCCGCGCAATGTGGCGCAGGCAAAAGCACTTGATGTGATGCTGGAAGAAAAAGGAAAGCCGCTTGCCGCTGTGGTAGAGCTTGTCGTTGATGAAGCGGCGTTGCTGGACCGTATCCTCAAACGGGCCGAAATCGAAGGCCGCACAGATGATAATGCAGAGGCGTTAAAAAGCCGTCTGGCAGCCTATCATGACCAAACCGCTCCTGTGCTGCCGCTCTATAAGGAAAAAGGCATTCACAAGCCAATAGATGGTATGGGCACGATTGACGGTATTGCAACGGAAATAGAGAGCACCTTGAATTCTCTATAAACGCTTTTGTTTGGCGTAGTGCCCCATTTTATACGATCTTGGGGCGTCCAATATCTTTAGTGGGGGGCGACTTTTTTCTGTTTTCTATGAGAATAAAAGGCTCTTGTTTATGGGATGAAGGCTCCCCAGCTTCCGAAGGTGGGGCGCGAAGGGCCATTGTATACTCTTTATTTAATGATGAGAGAATAGGGATATCAGGCGTATTCTGGTGCTCTTGTGCCGTTGTTACAACTTGATGGGTGGGGTGTTGTATGGGATATAGAGCACCGCAAGCAATGGCTAGTGCAAATGCAACTGTGACTGGGAACGTTGGTTTGTTTATCATTTTTTACCTCACTACAAAAAAACGATATTTAACATAATAAATAGCCCGGGAAAAGTCAAGCATAATGGATGCTGTTTTAGGATAAGCCTAAAAGATAAAGGGCGCAGGGCATAAAATAATAAATGTTCTCAAAAACTTGTTGACCTTTCTTGTTTTATTCCTATAATGCGGCCGTTCTCGGAGCATTTTTTTTGTTTTGAGCCCTTTTCCTTTTGGGGGAAAGGTTTGGTTTACGAACCGGTGTGACGGTTCGGTTTGAAATTAATATATAAGGAGTTATGAAACATGGCACGTATCGCAGGTGTGAACGTTCCGGATAATAAGCGCGCTGTTATTGCGCTGACCTATATCCACGGCATTGGTAATACAAAAGCAAGACAGATTCTGGATGCCGTTGGCATTGATCTGGCGCGTCGTATGAAAGATCTGACAGAAGATGAGTTGAACAATATCCGTAAGGAAGTTGAATCCGATAGCTACAAGATTGAAGGTGATCTTCGTCGTGAAGTGTCTATGAACATCAAGCGTTTGATGGATATGGGCTGTAATCGCGGTCTGCGTCACCGTAGAGGTCTTCCTGTTCGCGGGCAAAGAACAAAAACAAATGCCCGTACACGCAAAGGACCAGCAAAAGCTATTGCTGGCAAGAAGAAGTAGGATAGGAAGGTATAATTATGGCTAAAGTGGCTAAAAAAGTAAAAAAGATTAAAAAGAATATTACGTCTGGTGTGGCACACGTAGTTTCTACATTTAATAATACGATGATTACAATCACTGATGCACAAGGTAATGCTGTGTCGTGGTCGTCTGCCGGTATGATGGGGTTTAAAGGCTCTCGAAAATCAACGCCTTATGCAGCGCAAATGGCAGCTGAGGATGCCGGGCGTAAGGCGCAGGAACATGGCATGAAGGAACTTGAGGTTAATGTTAAAGGGCCGGGTTCAGGGCGCGAATCAGCTTTGCGTGCGTTGCAGTCTGTCGGCTTTACGATTCGTTCGATCAAAGACATTACACCCATTCCTCATAATGGTTGTCGCCCGAAGAAAAAGCGTCGCGTGTAATTCTGCTGATCTTTTAGATTCATATACTACTACTACTACTACGTTTTTACGTTTTTAGAAAAAGGAGCAAACCTTGATACAGAAAAACTGGCTGGAACTGATTAAGCCTTCAAAAGTTGAAATTGATCGCAATGAAAATATCCCGACTGCGGGTAAGATTGTGGTTGAGCCTTTGGAACGGGGCTTTGGTTTGACACTTGGTAATGCGATGCGTCGTATTTTGTTGTCTTCGCTGCAGGGAGCGGCCGTTACGGCTGTTCAGATTGATGGCGTTCTTCATGAATTCTCTTCTATTGAAGGGGTGCGCGAAGATGTAACCGACATCATTTTGAACATTAAGGCGATTGCCGTTCGTATGCATGTTGAAGGACCTAAGAAAATGCGTCTGTCTGCGACCGGGCCTTGTGAAGTGACCGCTGGCATGATTGAAGCTGGGGCTGATATTGAAATTATGAATCCCGATCTTGTGATTTGTACACTGGACCGCGGGGCTAAATTTAATATGGAGATGACAGTAAATACGGGGAACGGTTACCGTCCGGCATCTCAAAACCGTCCGGAAGAAGCACCGGTAGGGCTTATTCCTGTGGACAGTGTGTTCTCACCAGTGCGCAAAGTGACATACGAAGTTGAAGATACACGCGTGGGGCAAATTACTGACTATGACAGGCTGGCACTTTCTATTGAAACAAATGGTGTTGTGACGCCTGAAGATGCTGTAGCATTTGCAGCGCGTATCATGCAGGATCAACTTTCTGTGTTTATTAATTTCGATGAACCTGAAGATGAGACAGCTGAAGAAGAAGAGGAAGAACTGCCATTCAACAAGAATCTGCTGCGCAAAGTTGAAGAGCTTGAGCTTTCTGTTCGTTCTGCAAATTGCCTTAAAAACGACAATATTGTTTATATCGGTGATTTGGTTCAGAAAAGCGAAAGTGACATGCTGCGTACACCAAACTTTGGTCGTAAATCATTGAACGAAATCAAAGAAGTGCTGTCCACCATGGGCTTGCATCTTGGTATGCAGGTTGAAGGCTGGCCACCAGAAAATATTGAGGAACTGGCGCATAAGCTGGATGATCCTTATAGCGCGTAGTAATAAGTGAATAGGGGTGTCGTGCCCCGCCCTGCCTGTTAACGGTGTTGTTTTGCTGGTGACAGGCAGTAGTTTAATGGCTCTTACCCTGTAAGGCCGCTGCTTAAAAAGGAAAGGAAAAAGAGATATGAAACACCGTATTAAACAGCGTAAACTGAATCGTACAAGCTCACACCGTAAAGCCATGCTGGCCAATATGGCGGCTGCGCTCATCAAGCATGAGCAAATTACAACAACTTTGCCAAAAGCCAAAGAGCTTCGCCCTTATGTCGAAAAGCTGATTACCCTTGGTAAAAAAGGTGGCCTTTCCAATCGTCGTAAAGCTATTTCTACGATGCGTGATGAGACACAAGCGGCTAAAATCTTTGATGTGCTTGCTGAACGCTATGCAAAACGCCCCGGCGGTTATTGCCGTATTATGAAGGCTGGCTTCCGTTATGGTGATAATGCGCCTATGGCTGTGATTGAGCTGGTTGATCGTGATGTAGAAGCCAAAGGAAAAGATAGCGGCCCGGTTCAAAATTTTGATGATATGGACCTCGCACCGGAAACAGCAAAAGAAGCTGTCGCTTAAGCGATTAAATAAAATAGAGAATTTAAAAAAAAGCGGGGCTAATTGCACCGCTTTTTTTTAGTTATAGTCGGTTAGAAGAAGACTCAACGTGCGGTGTCATACCGGACACTGATCCGGTATCCAGTCAAATAATGTGCACGGCATAGGCCGTGCTCTTTGTTCTGGAGTCACGCTGTTTATGTTCGGCCTAAAAGGCCTCTATAGCTTTGGTTCTGCAGTTTTTGGCTCTGTTGGATTTTCTTCTTTACGTCTGGTAAAGGCTAAAGTGCCATAGACACCTGCGCCTAAGATAAGAACTGTATGTGCGACATTGAATCCTATTCTCCATTTATTTGATAGGCTAATGTATTCTTTCGTTTCTTGTGTGAGTGATGTTATTTCACGATGGTATATAGCAGAAGCGTGTCTGCTTTGAATAACGGCACGGTCAATGTCTGTTAAAGAGTTTTCTGAAACAGATGTGGAGTTATACGGAATAAGAGATCCGGCGACAAATAAGCTTGCCGCCATAAACAGAGTTGATAACGATATTTTTTTCATTTCTACACTTTCAAATTATAGTCGTTTTTTGTTGTTAACATAAATCTAAATATGAAGCAAAAAAAAGCCGTCTAAAGAGACGGCTTGATAAGTTTTGGGTACCAGAATGGATGACGTGGAGTCAAAAAAACTTGCTAAATTCAACTAAATATAAAAACTAAAAAATATCCTTACGGACAAAAAACCTTATACTTTTAATTTACATAAAAATTGTTATAAAATCAAGTGTTATTTTATGGAAATATATACAAAGGTCAAAAAATAAGCCCTTTTGCTTTAGAACAGGTTAAGGAGCTGCATGAAGTCATCTGGCAGGGGGGCTTGAAAATGCATTTCTTCGCCTGAGTTTGGGTGAATGAATGAGATCTTGTGGGCATGCAGGGCTTGTCTTGGGAAAGAGAGTGTTTCTTTAATGATCTCTTCACTGTAACTGCCTTTACGCAATGCGCCTTCGATTTCCGTTTTTTGCGCATAGTAAAGCGGATCACCGATTATGGGATGTTTTATAGAGGTCATATGGACCCGTATCTGGTGTGTACGACCACTTTCCAGTTTGCATTCAATGAGGCTTAAGGCGTCATTGTAATTTTTCTTTACGGTGTAATGTGTAACGGCGTCTCGTCCGCGTTTGTAGTCTATGGCCATTTTTGTTCGGCTGACAGGGTGTCTGCCGATGGGTTTATCAACTTTACCTTTTAGAGGGGCCGGGCATTTTAGAACGAGGGCCAGATAAATACGGCTTAAGGTACGGGAGGCTAACTGAGCGGAGAGCTTTCTGTGCGCTTTATCTCGTTTGGCGGCCACCATGAGCCCGCTTGTGTCTTTATCGAGCCTGTGGACGATGCCAGGGCGTCTTACGCCGCCTATACCGGATAGAGTATCACCGCAGTGATGGAGGAGAGCGTTGACCAGCGTGCCTGTCCAGTTTCCTGCGCCGGGATGAACAACGAGTCCGGCTTGTTTGTTGATGACCAGAAGATCGTCATCTTCATACAGGATGTCGAGTGGAATATTTTCGGCTTCCGGTTCGTATTCTTTGAGTTCTGGCAAGTCGAAGACCAGAGAAGAACCACCGGCGACTTTGAACGAAGGTGTTGTGCATACAGTGCCATCAATTTTGATGGCGCCATCCAGAATAAGCTGTTTCAAATAGGACCTTGAATAATCAGGGCAAAGTTCGACAAGCAGTTTGTCTAGCCTTTGTTTAGCCTGTTCTGGCGGGATGCTAAAAGTATCAGTCATGAGATATATGCACAAATAATTAAAAGGATCAGGGAATGAATAAACCTTCTCGACAGGGATCTGCGTATTTCTCTAAAGGAGGAACCGCCATCATCCAGGCGTCATAGGTCGTGTAGGTTTTATCTTTTTTATTCTCCGGGTCAGCATATCCTGTTTGTGCCATACCGGCAACATAGCGCATGCCATTGTCACGTCTGATAAGGCGGTATGCTTCACTGTGCGCGCCCTCAATATAGGCATCGTCACGCATTGTATAACCTTCCGGTGACAGGGTAAGGAGCCTGATGTGAGATCTGCCGGCATTCATCGTTTTGATCGGGGCGGCATTCATTAAAACCGTCGTACGGCCATCTTTTTCTGTTGTGAGGTCATGAGAGGTGTAGGCGTATCGTCCCGTATAAAATCGTTGCCAGACAGGATTACCAACTTCATCAACGTTTAGGACCCAACCTGCGGAATCCGGCCCGGTACTGGGCAGGGCATTGCCGGCAGCGATAAAGCTTTTGTTGCGTAGTTGCCTGGCTGTTTTTAGTTCGGCAAAACGGCCTCTGGGGAAGGTGCGTCTCCATTGTATGCCGCCTTCGTCGTTGATTCTAACCAGCCATCCCGCGTTTCTGCCATCATCCAGAAGGATATGTCCAGCACCGATCAGGCTGCCATTATCCAGAAGGGAAAGAGAAAACATGCGATTAGGTGTGCCAATCAAATAAGCCCTGCGCCAAAGCTCGTTTCCTGATGTTGAAAAACGAATGATGACGGTGTGTTGTTCATCTTTTTCTGCTTGGCCTGCGTGCCCTGTTGGGGTTTCTTTTCCAGTGGCCAGTGCCAGAAGATAACCGCCCTGATCTCCGGCCTCCAGCAGATATTCCGGTGTTAGATCATATTCTTTGTCCCAGAATTCCTTCTTTCTTAAAAGTGCGCCAGCTTTATCAAAAAAGAGCAGGGAGAGCCCTTTTTTCTTATCTTTTTCGATTTGGCCAAGGATAGCGATCTGATTGCCAATGGATTCTGCCGAAGATATCTTTTTAAGCCCTTTACTCTTTATCCGTTTTTCCCACATGATCCGCCCTAGATGATTGAGTTCTGCAAACAGAATATGGGTGTCTGTGTCTGTCATTGAGCGGGTTTCACCCATGGTGAGCAGAAAATTATTTTCAAGTGGTACAGCGCCGACAAAGCGGTCCATACCTTCAATACCGATCATACGCCGCCACATGCTGGAGCTGCCAAACATGGGGGCACGTAAGGGGGTTATGATCTCATAGACTTGTGAACATTCGGGACGTTTTTGTGCCAGCGCAGCCTCTGGCATTGTCATGAGGCTGGCAAGAAAGAACAAAAGGGCTAGGACAGGATGATATCTCATATTGCTAGTAAGATGATAGATATGCTGTCTCTGGTCAAGCCTCATAAATGGTTTTGCTTTTTCACACAAGGTTGTGCTTTGGAGGAGAAGGGGCTGTGTTTAAATCAGCCTGAAGACCAACAAAGGCTATATTGGGGTGATCAATTAGATAGGCAGGGATGTCGCGTTGATATGTTTGAAAGCGTCCCTTGTCTTCAAAGGCTTGCCTGAAAGGGGATGAAAAAAAATAGTCTCCCAGTTTTGTGGGGATACCGCCTGCAATGTAAATGCCGCTATATGCGCCTAAGGTGAGGGACAGATTTCCGGCGACCGTGCCGAGGAACTCAAGCATAAGATCAAGTGATTCTTTACAGCAGGCACAGCTATCGCTGATCGCGTTTTGGCTAATCTCTTGGGCTGTTCTTTCCGGCAGTTCGTTTAAATCGTCTAATGTTCGAATGGCATTATAAAGATTGACCAGTCCGTTGCCAGAGCAAACCCGTTCTGCTGAAATATGATCGTATTTCTTGCGTAAGATGTTGAACAGATCCAGTTGACGCTGGTTTTTAGGGGGCATCGTGACATGGCCGCCTTCGCATGGATTTACTCTGTAGCGTGAGCCATCCCAGAAGAGGGCCGCAACCCCAAGGCCCGTGCCGGGACCGATAATGCCGATTGTCTGATCTTTAACGGCTTTCCCGCCGCCAATTTTTTTGAGGTGTTTTTCTCCTATATGCGGCACACCGGCGGCGACAGCGGCAAAATCATTCATTAAACGTAAGGAGGTCATCTTGAGCGTTTTTCTTGTTTCTTCAACAGAAAACTGCCACGGATTGTTGGTCAGTTTAAATGTATCACCTGAGATGGGGCCGGCGATGGCAAAAGACGCTCTATCGGGTTTATGTTCTGTACAATGCTGCTCAAGGTAGGCGTTTACGGCTGCGACGATTGTCGGGTAGTCTGCACATTTTAGCGTGTGTGCTGCATAAATTTTCTGTGCGTTGGTCAAGGCAAAACGTGCATTGGTGCCGCCAATATCTGCGATTAAACCAGGATGTTTCGTTTCCACTGTTTTGTCCTTATAGAAAATTACATAATGATTTTTTTGCAAAAAACGCTCGAATATGCAAGAAAAATTTGCATTTTGGGAAGCTAAGCCTCACAAATGTAAAGCAAAAGAAGCAAGAAATAGCAAAGTCTACAAATGGCCCGTATATTATTAGCAGAAGATGATAAAGGCATGCGCCAGTTCTTGACACTGGCTCTGGAAAGAGCTGGTCATGAGGTTGAGGCTGAGGAAGACGGTTTTAAAGCGTTTGAATGCCTAAACCAGTCAGAACAGCCTTTTGATGTGCTGCTGGCTGATATTGTGATGCCGGGGATGGATGGGATAGAGCTTTCTGAAAAGGCTATTCAGGTACAGCCGGGGATAAAAATTCTGTTTATTACAGGCTTTGCGGCTGTGGCGATGGATCGCCTGAAAGGCTCTCCCCAAAAACCACCTGTGCTGTCCAAGCCTTTTCATCTGAATGAACTTGTTGAACAGATCAATACACTGATAGCGTCATAGGTATAGGAGAGGCTTTTATACTTCCTGATCAATCTGGCTACCGGGGTCTGTGGAAGGTGACGCATCAGAGACTTCGCCTGTGGCCACGCCGACTTTTGCTGCACGGAGGAGACGCCCGTTCAAAAGATAACCGCTTTCCAAAACCTGAACGATGGTGCCAGCGGGCTTTCCCGTGTTTGGCACTTCGAACATGACTTCATGAAAATTCGGATCAAAGGCTTTGTCAAGCGGTTCATCTTTTTTGATGCCGTTTCTTTCGAAAATTCTAAACAGGACGCGTTCTGTCGCTTTGACTCCGTCGATAAAGTTTTTGGCCTGCTCGTCTTCCTCAAACATGCCATCTTCAACAAAAGACAAGGCCCGTCCAAACGTATCAGCAATTTCCAGCAGGTCTTTTGAAAAGGAGGATATCGCGAATTTTCGCATATCGTCGCGTTCTCTGGATGCGCGTTTGCGGGTGTTTTCAGCTTCTGCAACGGCACGCATCAGCAGATCCTTTGTCTCTGCCAGTTCGGTTTCAAGGGTATTGATGCGGGCCTCATAGGTGGCCTGTACCGCATCTGAAAGCGGTGCCTGTGCAGGCTGACCTTCATTCACTGGCTCAGTTTGTGTTTGAGCCTGTTCATCTGCTTGCGTTTGTTTTTCCTTGTAAGCGGCCGGTCCTGTTTTCTCAGTAAAGCCTTCGGGGAAAAGAGATGTATCAATTTTTGCTGCAGTCGTTTTTTTTTGTTGATCTTCAGACGTCATGGCTACTGTATTTTTTTAAGGTTTCTTTGCATAGATGGTATAGGTTACAGACTCTCCATAAGCACGGTAAGGACCGTTTCTGTCAACCTTTACGTTCACTTTTCCGAACTCAAAAGAGCCACCATTCTCAAGTTGTTTATCGTATTTGTGCTCTTTGTCCAGAAAATAAAACCGAGGCTGTTCATAACGGGCCGTCTTTTCTTTTCTTTCATCGGGCACGAGTCCATTGGATATCGCCAAGGCATGTATCTTCTCTGAAACATCGGCTACTGGCGGGACATCAAGATAAAGGATGACCGTATCCTTATTTGTGAAAACGCGGGAGAGTGCGTTTTTTTTGAGTGGCTGAAAAAAGGTCAATTTCTTTGTGGGTTTTAATGTCGCTCCGGTATCGTCCAGTTCGAGCGTAAAAGAATCAAGCATTGTGTCTTTCCACAGGCGGATGAGCGTAATGCCGTTTTCTTCTATTTTTTTGACATCAAGCGGGATGTTCGTAATGGCCATTTGCGTGCCTTTATCGCAGTCCTTGCCTGAAACGGTATAGCTGAAATCATCAATCATGATGTCCATAGACGTCCGGTCATAGGAGGTCGTGAAGCCTATGGGCTGTAGATCGGCGCAAACGTCTATGGTAAGGGGTGAGATGACGCGTAAGATAAGAGAATCTCTTTCTCCCAAAAGGCTTATCCGCGCGGTATGTAGTCTACCGGGGTACGTCACATAGGAACGTGCAGCCTGAGACACATCAGACAGCAACAAAACAAACAGCATCAAAAATGGCGACAAATAGTATTTCATTTGATTTTGGTAGCAGATTCTTCATTTGTGAAAAAGGAAAAAGGCTTTATAGTCACCGGATAGTCACCGGAAAAATAAGAAAAAGTAAAAAGTAATAAAGAATAAGGATATAAAACATGAGTAGACCATCCGGCCGTAATGCTGAAAATCTAAGGGGTGTAGAGCTGATTATCGGTTATTCCAGATATGCCGAGGGCTCTTGCCTTGTGAAGTTTGGAGAAACGCACGTGTTGTGTACGGCAACTGTAGAAGAGAAAGTGCCGCCATGGATGCGCGGGCTTGGTCGGGGCTGGGTGACGGCTGAATATGGTATGTTGCCACGTTCTACCGATAAACGGATGGACCGGGAGGCCAGCAGAGGAAAACAGACAGGCCGTACACAGGAAATCCAGCGTCTGATTGCGAGAGCGTTAAGGGCGGTTGTGGATTTGCATGCGATGGGAGAAACACAGGTCCGTATTGATTGTGATGTCCTGCAGGCTGATGGTGGTACAAGAACAGCCGCGATTACGGGTGGGTATGTGGCCCTTTATGAAGCGTTTAAATATATGAAGAAGATTAACCTTATCAAGGATATACCGCTGACAGATTCTGTTTCGGCCGTTTCATGTGGTATATTTAATGGACAGGCCGTTCTTGATCTTGATTATATGGAAGATTCCAATGCCGGTACGGATGCTAATTTTGTGATAACAGGCAAGGGTGGTCTTGTCGAAATACAGGGAACGGCGGAGAAGGAACCCTTTACGGAAGAGCAATTTCAGGCTCTTTTCGATCTGGCTAAAAAAGGCTGTAAAGAGCTGTCTGTCTTGCAGGAAGATGTATTGTCAAAATGAAGATAATAAAAGAACTTGTTATTGCTACGCATAATCAGGGGAAGGTGCTGGAGATTTCAAATCTCCTGTCTCCTTACGTAGATACGTTTTATTCTGCAGGTGATCTGGATTTGTCTGAACCGCCGGAAGATGGGGCAACCTTTGAAGCCAATGCCCTTATTAAGGCGAGAGCCGCAGTGCTGGAGAGCGGGAAGCCCGCGCTGGCTGATGATAGCGGATTGAGTGTTACAGCTCTTGGTGGGGCACCCGGCGTTCATTCTGCGCGTTATGCAGGGGCAGATAAAGATTTTGCCGGCGCTATGGCGCGTTTGAATACTGAGATCGGGGCGGCTCAGGATCGTTCTGCTGCCTTCTTTTGTGTGTTGGCACTGGCTTTTCCAGATGGTGACGTTAAAACCTTTGAAGGCAAAGTGGATGGGGAGATTGTTTATCCGCCAAGAGGAGAAAAAGGCTTTGGTTTCGATCCGATTTTTCAGCCTTTGGGGTACAATACAACCTTTGCGGACATGACGTTGGCAGAGAAACAGAAAATATCCCACAGGGCGCGCGCTTTTCAAAAGCTGATTGAGGGTGTTTTTAATCAGTGAAGGATCTGGCTGTTTATATTCACTGGCCTTTTTGTTTGTCCAAGTGCCCGTATTGTGATTTCAATTCCAAAGTGCTCAAAGAGATTGACGAAGAACAGTGGAAGGCGCGCTATCGCCTGGATCTTCAATTCTATGCCGAAAAACTAAAAGAAAGACAGGTCTCTTCCATCTATTTCGGCGGTGGTACACCATCGTTAATGTCGCCGGCTTTGGTAGAGGCTTTGCTGTCGTCTGTGCAGGCACACTGGCCGATTAAAAAAGACTGTGAAATCACAATTGAAGCCAATCCTACGTCCGTGGAAATCAGTAAGCTGAAAGCGTTTAAAGAGGCTGGGGTTAATCGTTTGTCTCTGGGTGTTCAGGCACTGGATGATAAAAGGCTCGATTTTTTGGGGCGTGCTCATACGAAAAAGGAAGCACTTGATGCGCTGGAATCTGCTCAAAATATATTTGACCGATATAGTTTTGATCTGATCTATGGCACCGGAGATCAGTCTTTTTCAGACTGGGAAAAAGAACTAAAGGCCGCTATGGCTTATGTGGGAGACCATATATCTGTTTATCAGCTCACCATAGAAGAAAAAACGCCCTTTGCCGCTCAATACAAGAAGGGCACGCTGATGGTGCTGCAGGAAGAAACCTTGCTGGAGATGTATAGCTTTACCAGAGATTTTCTGGAAGCACAGGGCCTTCCTTTTTATGAAATTTCCAACTATGCAAAACAGGGCTGTGAATCCCGGCATAATCTTTCATACTGGCATTATGATGAATATATCGGTATTGGTCCCGGCGCGCATGGCCGTGTGGTGTTTGATGATCAAAAATGCGCGGTAGAAGAACACAAGAACGCTGACATCTGGCTAAAAGGGAAGGCCAGACAGATTACGGGCCTGTCTGCGTCTGACCGTGGTTTAGAGGCATTGCTCATGGGCTTGCGTTTGCGGGAAGGGGTGTCGTTATCCCGTCTTGAAGAGGAAACAGGGCAAGATTGGCAAAATCTGCTTGATATGAAACATGTTGCGGTGTTTCAGGCCCAAGGGGATCTGGAAAAGAAAAACGGGAGGCTAAGGGCCACCCGTTCTGGTCTGCTATGCCTTGATACGGTGCTTGCGTATCTGGTTGCTTAGGCATGTGGGTTCGGGAAAGGGGCCTTTCTCTCGGTCTTGGCCTCGGGCATACAAAAAAGCTCGTCGCCCTTTCTATCAATGATTTTTTCGCCCGGTTGCAGTTTGACTGGTATGGGGCCGTGTTTCTTTGTACTGATGCCGACAAAGACGTCTCCGGTTTCGGGATCCAGTGAAAATGGGCATGCTATATATCTCTTTGGTGTTGCTTGTCCTGTTTCATCATAAAATGTGTAGTATAGAGCATCCTGTGTAAGGATAGAGGGTAAATCCTCTTCGCTGGGGACTCTTTGTGCGATTCCATTATAACCGAATTTGCCGCCACCTATTGGAAATACGGTGTTGACGATCAATGCGTAGCTGCCGATGGCTTCTGTCTGTTCTGCTTGTGGCTGAGCTTTTGCCTGCACCTGTGCTGATTTTTCTTGTGCCGGTTTTTGTGAAGGCTCATCTTGCGCGGCACCAGAGAAAAGTGTTTTTAATAACCAACAAATCATGGTTTGCCCCTCTTGTTGGACTTTGTTTTTTGTTTTTATGTAAAGATTCCTTATTTTTATGTCAAGATGTGTTTTTTATATTTGTAAAAAGGCCTGACTGTTTTTTGTGCAGTCAGGCCTTTGAATTCAATTTAGCGTGTGAGCAGGGAACAGATCCCCGGCTTCATATTTTAGCGCGGTGCGCCACCACCCATGCCCATCATGGCATTCATGTCTGTGCCGTTCAGCATCATTTGGCCTTGAGGTGTGATCTCGAAATGATACTTACGTGTATCTGTCTGACCTTCTTCCATTTGCCCAAACATCTGGAGCATGCTCAAACCCTGAATGGCCTGTTGTGCGCCTTGATCGCCGCCTTGTGCTTCTTGTTGCAGTGTAGCGAGGAGCTTATCAAGGCCGTTAAGGTGCATTGTGGCTTCACCTACGGCACCTTGCGGTACATTCATGTTAGCGGTGAATTTCCCATCCAGTGTGGCTTTATAATCTGTGGCTTTTACGTAGTTGTTATCCACAGAGACTGTTGAACCGGCTTGTGTCAGAAGCTGTGGCAGTGTCATAAGGAATGTCATGCCGCCCATTTGTGCCATTTGTGGATTTTCCGTTGTTTGTTTGAGTGTGTTACCACCGAGCTCAACCAGTTTTTGGAAGGGCAGTTTGTCGAGCTTGACATCCATATTAACCCCGCTGGGGATGATGTTTTTCATAGCTTCCGCATCTTTAGGGAACGGAGACATATCCATGTCGTTAAAGCCAAACCTGAATCTCAACGATACGTCCTGCGTGTTAAAGCCAGTCAGGTCAAGGCCATAGCCGAAATCACCGACATGAACGGTTGTAGCAGGTTGACCGGGGGTTGCGGGGACGTCAACGGTAAGATCTTTTACCGTGATTTGTGAGGTAAAGCCATTCCACGCCTTGCCAAGGAATTCTGTAATCATGTTATAGAAGCCCATCGCATGCTGTGCGCTCATATCAGATTGCAGATTGTTTGTGACTTCTGCAACGGCCCCCATTTGATCCTTGAACGACTTTACGGCTTTGGGATTGTAACCATCCATCGTCATTTCCATGCCGATCTTACCCATTGTTACTTTAAATTTTTCAACGGGATTGGTGACGGTCATGTTCTCAATAAAGCCATTCATCGGCCCGGACCACAGACCATTGGCATCTTCTTTCAGACCGTATTTAGCCTCCATGTGAGGGGCTGTCATATCTATTTTTGCTTTCACATCCCTGAAACGGATATCGTCATAGGCGGCGTCAAGCTGGACAAAGGTGCCAATATCTTCGAGCCACAGCCCGGCCATTTTTTGTCGGCCGATATCAAGCTGTCCGGTTGGGGTGTTGTCGGAATCGAAATAGGTGATAGGGGTGGGTAGTGCAACGGCTACTTTCCAGCGGCCTTCTTTTTCCCCGGGAATTGCGTTAACCGCGATAACACCGACTTTCGTTTTTCTGCCAATGAAGTCTGTAATCGAAATATCGGGCAATTTGACAGCGTAGTATCCATTCTCAGGTGTTACGCTGATTGTACCGTCTGTATTAAGTTCGCTGCCTTGCAAACGCATAAGATTTTGTTGGTAACTGATCAAATCCTGAAAAGCGGATTTTAAATCCTCAGCCCCTTTAGCACTGATTTCCGCTGCCTGCAGAGGTGATGCCGAGACGGCGAGTACGCAAGCAGAAGAGAGAAGAAGTTTTTTAAAACGCGACATAACAAAAGTCTCCTTGAGGGAAGTTTGATTTTTGGACCGAGGTCGAATATAACACCGAACATTTAACCAAAAATGAACAGATTGTGCTAGAGAGAATTAAAAAAATAGGACAATTTAAAACTTAATTTTTCTTTTTATATCCTATATAGGATATGTTGGACACTTAAGGAGTACGAATATCTATGTTAGAGTCACAGGCCAAACAGTTTTCTTTAAATGATGAAGGGCGCATTTTCTGGCAGAAAAATGCGACAAATCCGCTGCCCGGAGAACCAGTGGCGTATCTGGTGAAAGGTAAAGAGTTGCTGCGGCCAGAGGTGGAGCTCTTAAAAGAGGGACTGGTTACGGTTTATGACAGGCAAGCTGTTAAGAAAGTGCTGGGGTCCTGGTTAAAGGCTCATATAGAAGACGTGCTGGCCCCTTTGATTGCGTTAAGGGATGATGAAAACATGGCGCCCTCTGCCAGAGGGATTGCTTTTCAGCTCTATGAATCTCTGGGTGTTATACCGCGTGGCCGGTTGATGGATCTGATTTCTGTACTTGATCAGGATGGACGCCGTGATTTGCGTCAGAAACGCGTAAAACTGGGCCCTGTTCTTGTCTTTTTGCCGATGCTTAATAAACCGGCGTCAGTGCGGCTAAGGGCTGTTTTGTGGTCTTTATATAATGACAGAACACTGCCCGCGCCGGTGCCAGCTGATGGGGCAGTTTCTGTTTCTGTTTCAGTAGAAGGGCAGGATAAGGTAGATTTTGTGTTCTACCAGTCTATCAGCTATCCTGTTTATGGCAATAAAGCTATTCGTATTGATATGCTGGATCGTGTTATTAATGCGGTCTATGATTCAGCGCAGGATGGAAAATTTCAGGCCCGTCACGAAATGGCGGAATGGCTTGGTTGTTCAATTGCCGATCTTTATGCTGTGCTGGAGGCGATGGGGCATAAAAAAATATATGATCCTGCTGATGAGCCAGAAGAACAACCAGAAGAACAACAAAGTGAAGAAAAGGAAGTAGACGCTGTAGAAAACGCGGCAGAAGCGGATAATGCGGAGAAAAGCCCGGAAGAAGGGGCAGAAAGCACCGAAAAGAAAGACGGGGCAAAGCAGGAAAAACCGGCACTGGCTACTTTTCAGCTAAAAAAAGGGCAGGCACATAAACGACCTTTTAACAAGGATAACAAAAAGAAAGAGCAAAACAAACGGCCTCAACGCCCTCATAAGAAAAAAACAGAGAAATCTCCTGTTGTAATGAGTGCACCGGCCAAAAAAATGGATAATTCACCTTTTGCCGTTTTGGCCCGGTTAAAAACAGAGAACAAGGGTGACTAGGCGTCTTCGAAAAGAAAGAGAACTGGTTGTACTGGAACGCGATATTCCAGAGGGGCAGATTTTGCCAAAGGACTTTTTCGATATTATTATTAACCGGTATTTACCGGTTTTAAGCTTTACGTATATCTCTTCTATTATTGGTATAGCCCTTAAAAAGGGGAGCCTTATGGCGATTTTGTCAAATGGTGGTATTTATGATCTGGCGTTGTGTATCTCTGTTTGGGTGTCTGTGCCGGCCGTTATATGGATTCTGGTCAAAGAAATGCCAAGCTATAGCAGATATGCCGATGCATGGTACAAAATAACGGCAGGCGTCATGGTGTCACTTTTGCTGTTTAGCTATGAGTTTTTTCCTATGAGCGGGGGCGGCTTTATGGGGGCGGTGAGGGTGTTTATTGTGGCTGCCCTGCCTATCCATTTTGTGATGTATTTTTTCTTCGTTAAAGGCGGGATGTCTCTCAAATACTCTGTGCCTCTGGCGTCTGTTGCGCTGACATTCTTTCTATACGGTCATTTTCTTATATAACCTATGCTATACAATCTTTTACGAAAAAATCTTGACATAAATGCAGTTAAGTGATAGGAATTAATTCATATTTAGGCGAAATCCGTTCAGGTTTTCGCCTTTTTTTATAGCGTTTCTTTAAAAGGATATAAGGAGAAGAGTAAATGAAATTAGGTTTAGGCCTTGGCCTTGGCAGTTCGACATTACCCTGGTTTTTGAGCCCGGTTTTAAAGGCGGATAGTGTTTTACCGTCTCTTGTTCTGGATTATGAGAATGGAAGATATGCCGTTAATCAGCAGCCGAAAACTTTTTCTGACATTCACACATTCACAAGAAGTTCTACTGCAACATACGTTGATGAGAGCGGCGAAATACAAACAGCGGCTATTAATGAGCCTCGATTTGATTATAGTACAGGGATGAGGAAGCTGCTTATGGAGGAGCAGAGGACTAACCTTTTGGAACGCGCTGTGCCTTCTCTGGCTTATTGGGATAGCGACAATATAGCAAGTGATGATACGGATACGACAATAGCACCTGATGGTACGTTGGCTAGGAAATTTGTTCCTGGCGAGACGTCAAGCATTCATAGGATTATGCTCAGTACGACGATTGTAGACGCGACTGTATATACGTTTTCAGCCTATGTTAAACCAGCAGGTTATAATTATTTTTATGTGAACGGCATGGCCGGTAGCAATATAGGACAAGTTTCGTTTAATCTTTCAACAGGGGAAGTAAATGTCGCTACAAACGGAACAGGGACTATAGAGGATGTGGGGAACGGATGGTACAGAGTTACAGTTACAGCAACTTCTGTTGGTACCGTTGCTCAACCATATCTTCAGATAAACAGCACGAACGCCGCAAAAGATGACACATTTACGGGTGATGGTACCAGCGGTATCTACATATGGGGAACACAACTTGAGGCAGGCTCATACCCCACATCCTATATTCCTACCACTGGTGTGCCTTCAACGCGTATAGCAGATAGTTGCACAATACAAGGCACTACCTTTTCTGATTGGTATAATCAGAGTGAAGGCGCATTTATCATCGACCAGACAAGAGCGTATGCAGATGAGGCTATATTTATGACGCTTTTAGAGGCCGATAATGGAACACTCAGCGAAAGAATAGCTCTAAATTTCTCAGGATTAGGTCTCACAAGAGCCTCTATTGAAGTTGACGATGGAGGGGTTTCTCAAGGTAGAGCAGCTATCAACTATGGTGGAATGGAGCCTCATGCTATTTTAGGGGTAGGTTATGAAGAAAATAATTTTATATGCGCAATCAATGGCAGCACCGCAACAGACACATCCGGTACAGTACCAACGCCCGATAGATTAGTCATCTATAGCCGCTCTACAGCGAGTAACCCCACAACTGGCTGGGTAAAGTCTATTTTGTATTATCCCGTCAATCTTGAAGAAGCGACGTTTGCGTCTGAAACAACAGTTTGAGGAATAGCGTAATGAAACAATTATTTTTATTAGTACCAGAAGGCCTGACGTTTGAAGAACTTGCAGAAGAACAAAAGACAGCCGTAAATATGGTGTTTGGTCAATATGTGAACCCAGTGCCGGGCACAAAACCTTTTGAAGGGTACCAATTAGTTTTAGCTGTTACCGTGGATGGTTTTGATCCAGCACTTATGCAAGAGTACGGCATAGATTGGCCTATTCTTGGTATGTGGGCGTGGGATGGCGAGTCTGATGCAGTTGAAACACTGATTGAACTGGATCAGGAAGCGTTTTTGAAATACCTGCCGGATATGCAGGAGATTGATTTTGAAACGGGTGAAGTACTGAGCACAACACCACCATCGTTTCATATCCCTTGTGCTATTTCCGGTTGGCCAGAATTAGTGTGATGGCAGATGATGGCGCAATCAATAATCGCGATCAACTGTAAACGCCGCTATGTCATGGAGTGTTGTACGTATAGCGGATGCGGGGGTTTGTGTTAGTGCGGCTTTTGCCTTTTCGGCATAGTCTCTTGCGATGTCCAGAGAACGTTCAAAGGCATTGTGCTTGAGCAGGATATTTTGCGCTGTTTGCAAATCGCTGTCCCGTTGATGCTGATCGGCTAGTGTGCGCTGCCAAAATGCCCGTTCTTGTTCTGAAGCGTTTTCAAGTGCAATCAGAACGGGAGCTGTAATTTTTCCTTCACGGAAATCATCGCCAATTGATTTGCCAAGGGTTTGCGCATTGGCACTGTAATCCAGTACATCGTCAACGATCTGAAAGGCCAGGCCTAAATTCAGGCCAAAATCATACATGGCAGCGGCATCGTTTTCGTTTGCCTCTGCCATGATGGGGCCGATCTGGCAAGCGGCGGCAAAAAGCGCGGCTGTTTTGGCACTGATCATTTTTGTGTATTGCTCAAATGTCGTATCCAGATTGTTCTGGGTAGAAAGCTGTAGCACTTCACCTTGCGCGATAATAGCTGATGCGTCGGACAGGATGCGTAGAATCTCTATATTCCTGTCCAGTACCATAAGCTGGAAAGCGCGGGAGAATAAAAAATCCCCGACAAGCACACTGGCTTTGTTGCCGAAAACGAGGCTGGCGGCTTCTTTGCCGCGGCGCTCTAAGCTTTCATCAACAACATCGTCATGAAGAAGTGTTGCTGTATGGATAAACTCAACTGCTGCGGCGAGCGTATAAGGTCTGGGGCCGTCATAACCGTAGAGCCGCGTACAGGCGAGAGTCAAAAGTGGGCGAATACGTTTGCCACCAGATGCAATCAGATAGCCCGCCAGTTTTGGAATCATGGGCACATTTGATTGCATGTTCTCCATGATCAGCGCATTGACCTGATCCATATCCTTTTTTAAGGATTGAAAAAGGGTGTTTAACGGATTGTTAACGCTTTCCGTTTGAGCTGATTTTTCTAACTGCGACGCTTTCATAATTCTGGACGCTAAACCAGACAGCGGTTTTCAGCAAGCGAATTTATTAGGGAATTTCATTTTTTACAGGAAGCGCAGGGGCGCGATTTTCTCTAAAGATGAACCGTGTCTCAAAGCGAACATAACGATTGTAAGCAATCAGCAGAGCTGTTACGACTGTTAGAATGAAATTAATCCCCAATGTCTGAGCCAGAGCGGGATCGTGCAGATTTGTGACTGCATAGCCAAAGGCTATAAACGTACCAAAGCTCCACATAACCCAAGTGGATAAAGAGATATTGTCCGGTTTGGTTTTTGCAAAAAGCAGGGAGCGGATTTGTGGGATAAATCCAACGATTGAGATTGCCATGACACTTGGGTACAAATAAGAAAAAAGATGCTCCATGGCAGTCTCCATAGCCTATATTACATCCATTAATATTATGGCAAAACAGTATATGAAAAGTTAAAAAATATGGTCGGTACGATAAAAATTAACGTTTTAGACAAAAAAGTACATTTGTTTCAGCCAGAGGCTGGATTTCGCACAGGTCTGGATAGTGTTATGCTCGCGTCTGCCTGTCTTGCGGGGGCAGGCGATAAAGTGCTGGATGCAGGGTGCGGGGTTGGTGGTGCGTTGTTTTCCCTGTTATATCGCGTGCCGGATTGTCGGCTCACTGGTGTGGAAATAGAGCAGGCCTACATAGCACTGGCAAAAGAAAATATATCGTTGAACAGGGGGGTGGGGAAGGTCGATTTTATTCATGCGGATATTCGTGATGTGGCAAAAGAAAAGGTTTATTGTTTCGATCATGTGATGTGCAACCCGCCTTATCTTGAATCTGGGGAGCACGTGCCGTCCCCGAATGCAAAAAAAGCCATTGCGATGGGGAATCAGCTCCCGGATTTGTCTTTGAAAGACTGGATTAAAGCGGCGCACCGTCTTTTGAAATCGGGCGGTTCCTTAACCATGATTCACAGAGCTGATAAAACAGACAGTATTATACAGGAACTTGGCCGCCGTTTTGGGGCCGTTGAGATTATTCCTTTGTGGCCTAAGCAGGGACGCCTCGCAAAACGTGTTATCATCCGCGCTAAAAAAGACAGCAAAACGCCGACTAAAATACATGCTGGCCTTGTTTTACATGAAGAAGATGGTTCATATACAAAAGAGGCACAAGAAATATTAAGAAATGGAAAAGGTTTATGTCCAAGTCAGAGTTAAAAAGTGATGGTTTGAAAAAGGTGACTGACAACGTTAAAGAATGGCCTCTTATTGAAAATCTGTTTGAACCACGTCCCCGTGTGGCTGTTTTGCGTTTGTCCGGTGTCATTGCAGACAGCCAGCTCAAAAGAAAAGGGATAAGCCATGCCAGATTTGAAAAGCTGATAGAAAAAGCGTTTGAAACCTCTCATCTGGAAGCGTTGGCGCTTGTGATTAATTCACCGGGCGGTGCACCGGCACAATGTTCTTTGATGACATCTCAGATACGAAAACTGGCCGATGAAAAAGAGCTGCCCGTTTATGCTTTTGTGGAAGATGTGGCGGCGTCCGGTGGTTATTGGCTGGCTTGTGCCGGTGATGAAATTTATGCGCAGAAGAGCTCTGTGCTCGGATCAATCGGCGTCGTGTCATCGGGGTTTGGTTTTGAAGATTTTATTGAAAAGCACAATATCAAGCGTCGCATCTATACATCCGGTAAAGATAAATCCTTTCTTGATCCGTTTGTGCGTGAAAAAGACGCTGACGTCAAACATTTGAAATCCCTCCAGAGTGAAATTCATGCGCATTTTAAAGCCTGGGTTACAGAGCGGCGCGGCGATAAATTAAAGGGCGCAGATAATGTGCTGTTTGAGGGGCGTTTCTGGAGCGGGGAAACGGCATTGGGCAAAGGTTTGATTGATGGCTTTGGCGATATGCGTTCTGTTCTAAAGGACAAATACGGTGATAAAACCAAATTTGTAGAATTGTCTCCTGAAAAAGGTTTCTTTTCTTTTTTGCCCTTTGTTGGGGAGGCATCTGCTAAAGCTTCACATGTTGAGGCCGTTATTGAACAAATAGAATCTTATACTTTATGGTCCCGATACGGTCTTTGAAGCCTGTTTTTGTTTGTACCTGTGCTTATGATGTTCTACACTGCCCCCTTCACAAAATCAGAAAATGAAGAAAAGGGCTGTTATGTTGTTTCGTAAGTTGTCACAAGGGTGTCTGTTGCTGTGTGCGTTGTTTTTTATTGTGTCTTGTGACAATGCAGAGACCAGATATCAAAAATATATGGATCGTGGTAACAGCTATTATGAGGCTGGGGATTTTGAAAGGGCGCGTGTCGAGTATCGGAATGCCGCAAAGATTATGCCGGATTCTGCCGAGGCACTGTACAAAATCGGTCTGGTAGAGGAAGCGGATGGTCATTTGAAAAAAGCGGCCACGACCTTCATTATGGCCGAGCAGCAAAATCCTGAATTTATCCCTGTTCTTGAAAAACTGGCGGGTCTGTTTTTCTGGGCCCGGCAGGATGAACAGGCGCAAAAGCGTGTTGATATGCTGCTTAAACTTGATCCGGAGAACGCCAACGGTCATGCCATTAACGGCTCTCTTTTCTAAGGCGCAAGGATATAAAAGCGGCGAGTAAAGAAGTTGAAGCGGCCTTAAGAAAAGATCCCAAAAATCCCATCGCTTTTTCTGTATTATCGGGCACGTATGTTGCGGAAGGTCGTTTTCGTGAGGCTTTGGATTCTCTGGAACGTGGTGTGTCGTTTAACCCGGATAATTTGTCACTGCTCTTGTTGAAAGCGGCTATTTTCAATGAACTGGGTGATATGGAAGGGGTTGAAAAAACCTATTATGATATTATAGCTCTTCAGCCGGAAAATGCTGAATTCGGATATGAGCTTGCGACACTGCTGATAAAATCCGGTAAGGTAGAGCGTGCTGAGGCCGTTTACCGCAAAATGGTGGAGGATTTCCCAGAGGATCTGGATGTAAAATACAAGCTTGTCTTGCTTGTAGAACAGCATAGTGGCGCTGAACCGGCAAAGAAAATAGTGGAGTCCTTTATCAGTTCTAATCCTGAAGAGGGTGTGTTTCCCTTATGGTTGGCCGATATATATGTAAGACATAACGAGCAGGATCTCGCCATCGAGACACTAAATCAGCTTATTGGCACGGATCCCGAAGAGAAAATTGAACTTAAAGCCCGCAATACGCTCGCCGGGATACTCTTTAACAAAGGGGATGTTGAGGCCGCAGAAAATCTTGTGAATATGGTGCTTGAGAAAAATATTAATGACAATGAGGCTATTTTTCTACGCGCTGCTATAGTGTTATCTCGTAAAGATTACCGACAGGCTATTGCGGATTTGCGTATGATTCCTGATGAAAGCCCAACAGCCCTTAAAGCCGCGAAACTTGAGGCAGAAGCTCAGCTACTTGAGGGGCAGCCTAATCTTGCGATAGAGATCCTTGATGAGATCATGAAAAAAAAGCCGGATGATCTTGGTGTAAAGATCAGATTGTCTCAGGTGTACGAACAGACCGGTAACGGGAAACAAGCTCAGAAAATGCTGGAAGAGATTACAACCAGTTCACCTCACTATGTGGAAGGATGGGTAAATCTTGCAAGAATAGCACAGGAAAATGGCGGACAGGCCGAAGTCGAAGCTGTTCTGACGGCGGCTGTTGAGAAAAAGCCGGAGGACGAGACGCCTTATATTCTCCTGGCCAGACTAATGATGGAAGCCGGACGGATAGACGATGCCATAGGTGTTTTGGCGCAGGCGGAAGCCATTATGCCATCTGCTATCAAAGCACCAGTTTTGCGTGCGGATGCTATGATAAAACTAGATAGGATTGATGAGGCGATCGCGATTTATGAGAATGTTTTGATGCGCGATAGCACTATTGATCTTGTCGCCAATAACCTGGCTCAGATACTGGCCGATTCCAAAAGCGACGATGACGTGGCAATGGAACGTGCCAGAACGCTGGTGCAGAGATTTATCAATTCAGAGAATCCTCAATATCTTGATACGCTGGGCTGGGTGTATTTTCGTTCGGGAGATTTAGTAAAAGCTGAATCGGTGCTGGCGAAGGCACTGTCACTTCAAACGGAGCCGGATGCCGATATCAGGTCTCATTATGGCACTGTTTTGATGGCCGCAGGGCGTGAAGATGAGGCTAAAGAGTATCTGCCATCAGATAAGTAAATGATACAGTTAAAACTATCCTCTGGAAAGGGGCTGTTGCTGGCTGTGGATAACACGTTCAGCGGTTGGCGTGTTGCATTGACACTAACTGTCTGCCCGGATTACGCTCCACGTTATTGGAAATTGAGTACTGTCTAAGGAGAAAAGATGTTTAGGAATTTAACGGCTGTTGCTGCAGCATTGTTTGTTTTGGCTTTTTCTGTGCCATCAGCCAACGCCTCTGTGATTACGTTTGATGATTATCCCGTTCCGGGAACAGATGGCGCCACTATTGTGGATGGCTATAAGGGGCTGAATTGGGATGAGTTTGGTGCACTGAATGCTATGAATTATGTATCCAACCCAAGCGGTTATGAAGCTGGTACGGTTTCGCCGAATAATGTTGCTTATAATAGATTTGGGCATGATGCGACTATTTCGTCATCAAGCTTGTTTAATCTTAACAGCGCGTATTTTACCGGTGCGTGGAGAGATGATTTAAATCTCTCTGTAACAGGTTACCTGGATGGTGTTGAACAATATTCAAACACCTTTGTACTGGCTAGTACATCTCCGTCATTTATTACGTTTAACTGGGCCAATATAAACTCTGTCGTTTTTTCAACTGAGGGCGGTCTACGAAATCCAGAATATACCAAAGGCGATGGCATGCAATTTGCCATGGATGATCTGGATATTTCCTCTGTGCCTGTGCCAGCCGCTTTGCCATTGTTTGGCCTTGGTCTGGCGGGTGTTTCAGGGCTTGGTTTTAAAAGAAAGCGCAAGGAAAAACTGGCTTAATACCAGTTTTATTTATCGAATGATGATAAAACCCGGCTCTTTGCAGGCCGGGTTTTTCTTTTATTTTACGTAGTGTTATTTAAAATTACGATGTGGGTAACTTGCAGGTGGCCTGTTGACTCTCTTTTTGGCCCTATCTACGATCCAAGTCATTGTAAATTGAGTACTGCCTAAGGAGAAAAGATGTTTAGGAATTTAACGGCTGTTGCTGCAGCATTGTTCGTTTTGGCTTTTTCTGTGCCATCAGCCAACGCCTCTGTGATTACGTTTGATGATCATGCTGGAACGTATCACGGTGTGCCTATTGAAGATGGTTATAAAGGCTTTGATTGGGGTAATTTTAATGCGTTAGATACCGTGAACTATGATAGAAACCCAAGTGGTTATCAGGCTGGTACGGTTTCACTGGATAACGTTGCTTATAATAGATTTGGGCATGATGCGACTATTTCGTCATCAAACCTGTTTAATCTGAACAGCGCCTATTTCACTGGAGCATGGAACGATGCTTTGAATATTTCCGTAAAAGGATACCTGGATGGTGTGGAACAATACTCGAAGACATTTGATGTAAGCAGTAGCATAGCAACGCTTGTCACTTTTAACTGGGCTAACATCAATTCTGTGCTTTTTAGTAGTTCCGGTGGTGTAGATGACCCCCATTATGCGGGCACTGGTTATCATTTTGCTATGGATAATCTGGATATTTCTTCTGTGCCTGTACCTGCCGCTCTGCCATTGTTCGGTCTTGGTCTGGCTGGTGTTTCAGGGCTTGGTTTTAAAAGAAAACGCAAAGAAAAAACGGCATAAGCCTTTTGTCTAAGAAAAAAGACACGAATAAAGAAAACCGGCCCTTTCGCAAGTCGGTTTTTTTTATTTCATAGTGAATGAGGTGATGTAGCCAATATACGTAATAAAACATTGACTTTATGGCTTGTTCTGATTATGTTCCTTTAATGCGGAGTATCTTACATAATAAGGATAAAAAATGTTCAGGAATTTAACGGCTGTTGCCACAGTATTGCTTGTTTTAGTCTTTTCTGTATCGTCAGCGAAGGCGTCTGTGATTACGTTTGATGATCATGCCGGGGCAGGGGTTGGTGAGGCTGTTGAAAATGGGTATGCGGGGCTCAACTGGGAAAATTTTTATGCGCTGAATACTGTGACCTATCCGACTAACCCGAGTGGTTTTGAAAATGGGGTCGTTTCTCCTGATAATGTTGCCTATAATGGGCGTGCCAGGATGGCAACAATTTCTTCTTCAACGCCGTTTAATCTTAACAGCGCTTATTTTACCGGCGGGTGGAGAGATAATTTGACAATCCGTATGTTCGGTTATTTTGATGATGTTCAGCAATATACGACTTCTTTTCAGGTTGATAGTACTGAACCATCATTGGTGACCTTCAATTGGAAAAATTTAGATTATGTTATTTTTGCGAGTTTTAATGGGGATGAACACCTTGGTTATATAGGTACCGCCTCTATTTTCGTTGTGGATGATCTGAATGTGTCTTTTGTTCCTGTACCAGCCGCTCTGCCATTATTTGGCCTTGGTCTCGCTGGTGTTTCTGGGTTTGGTTTTAAAAGAAGGCGCAAAGAAAAAGCGGTGCGTTGTATATAGGAACCTTTCGCAAAAGGTCCGACTATTGCTTTCCCCGTGAAAACGGGGATTGACTGACTGTCTTAAATGCCAACCAATGACGCCATATATAAGGCTTTGCGCACTTCACTTCTGCCATGTCCGGTATAACAACGAGCGTTGATTCTTCTTCTAAACGGCTATGTCATCCGACTCGTTCGGGGAATGGCGATTAGGGAAGTGGCTTATTATTAATGCAACGTAAAACAAAGTGTTGCGAATAGCTGGAAAGCGGATATGCTCTGTATGGCATTGTAACCAATACTATAAGAAGAAGGTATGAATAGAAATATCCTGCCGGCTGGCACGCTCTTTTTTTTCGGTTTTTGTCTACTGAATGTCTTGCTCTCTCAACTGATTGTTATGTCGGGGAGTGATCTTGTCTACCGGGTTTTCTATATGCCTTATGGCATCATGGAGAACCAGACGGTTATTCTTTATGTTGTCAGTATATTTATAGCAGGCAGGGCGGCGTTAAATAACAAAAGGGGTGGATTATTCTGGCCTGTGTTTATTATTCTGTCTTCTTTTATTGTGTGCGTGTTGGAATTGCATATCTACGGGATTACAGAATTGATTGAAATGGTTTTTCAAGGTCTCCCGCCGAGGCCAGGTTTTGTTGAGATCCTGATTGTCTCTTCCGGGCGCCTTGTTTTTGCGCTGCTTTTATTTTACGGCTGTTTTCTATCCTTTTGGTATAAGGCTGTTCTTATCGCTCTTTTGAAGGATAAAAAGAAAAGATTTTACCCTTTTTATATCGTTCTTTTTTTGTGTTTGCTTCTTGTCGCACTGTTTTTTGATTTCGAAAAGGGGCGTCTGGAACATATAGAGGAAACATTGGAAGTTGATGCGGCTGTGCTGTGGCTTATTTTTGCCTTTACGTTGGAGGATGATATAAAAGAAGAAGATAAGAACGAGAGGTAAGCTATAAATGGATCCTCTGCCTTCGTGAGGAAGACAAAAATGGCGATATAAAAAAGCCCTGGTAAATTTTTCCAGGGCTTTTTATTTTTATTTGAATACTTCTGTGTGTCCTGCCTCATTTTTAAGAGGTCGGCCATAAAAGAATTATACGTCTCTGATCTCCGTTACGAAGCCAGTGACGGCTGTTTTCAGGCTGTCGGCCTGATTTGCCAGATCATCAGAGGCCAGCTTAAGTTGCTCAGTAGAGGAGGCTGTGTCATTTGCGGCTTCCTGAACCTGTCCGATGCTGTCGGACACTTCATTTGTGCCTCTTGCGGCTTCCTGTGCACTGCGACTGATTTCTTTAGTTGAGGAGTTTTGCTCTTCAATAGCGGCTGAAACACCGGCTGTTCGTTCGTCAACGGCTGTGATTTGTTTAAGGATATCCTGCACGCTCGCGATTGTGTTTGCAGCGCTTACTTTGATGTCTTCAACTTTTTTTGCAATTTCCTCTGTCATTTTATTGGTTTCACCAGCAAGTGATTTAACCTCGTTCGCGACAACAGCAAAGCCTTTACCGGCATCACCCGCACGGGCGGCTTCAATGGTGGCGTTTAATGCGAGAAGGTTTGTCTGTTCTGCTACATCGTTAATAGCCTGAATGACGCCGTCGATTTCATCAACCGAGGTTTGTAATCCCTGAAGATGTGTCTCAGATTCCTGTGCGGCCTCTGCACATATTTTTGTTGCTTTTGCTGTGTCTGACACGCTTCTGACCAGTTCCTGAATAGAGGAGGAAAGTTCTTCTGCAGCGGACGCTACGGTTTGCACGTTCAGCGAGGCTGATTCAGAGGCTGAAGAAACGGCGGCACTTTGCTGTGTGGTTTCTTCACTGGCCGCCGAGAGGGCAGATGCCATGTGTTGGAGATCTGAGGCGGCTTTCTCCACTGCACCAACAACGCTGCCGACCTGATCTTCGAGACGATTGGCCACGTCGTTCATCGTTTTTTTGTGCTCTTCCATTTTTCTGGCTTCCTGAGCGGCCAGTTCACGTTCAAGTTCTCGTTGTTTCTCAACGCTTTTCTTAAGGTTTTCAAGCGTTCTTGCCATGGCACCCATTTCATCCTTGCGGTTTGTACCCGTGATTTCTGTTGGCTCCTCATTCGCGATGCCGGTCATTTGTCTGGATGTCGCGAGTATGGGCTGAATAATGTTTGAAATAACGTAGAACACGATCGCTGCCATAATAAGAAGGCTGACCAGAATTGTTATGGCAGTCTTTTTTGCCTGAAGGTAATAGGCTTCATCAACGTCATCAATGTAGATGCCTGTGCCAACCATCCAGCCCCATGGACTAAAAGTTGTGGAATAGGAAATCTTTGGCACTTTCTCCCCGTCACGTTCCCAGCGGTAGGGCAGGAATCCGCCGCCTGCTTTTGCCAGATCAATAAGCTCCTTGATCACCAGGACACCATCGGGATCTTTCACATTGATCTTGTTCCTTTGTTCCAGAGGGGTGTCAGCAGAGGCGAGCATGTCTATACCGTTAAAATCATACACAAATATGTAGTCATTTTTATCGTTATAACGAATGCTCTTAATGATGTTTTCAGCATGTTTCTTTGCCGCTTCTTCTGTCAGACTTCCATCTTTTGACAGAGAATGGATGTGGGCGATGGTGTCTAAGGCCGTATCGACAACTTCCTGTAACTTGATTTCCTTTTCCTGGATCATCACTTCGCGCATTTTTGTTACAGAGATGTATCCCTGTATAAGCATACCCAAAGTAACAACAATCAGGATAATTGCACCTTTCCATTTAAGGGAGATATTATTAAGCATTTTTATGGTTTCCTAAAGATTTACGGATTTCAAGAGACAGAAACGCAGAGACCAAATACGCAGAAATACAGTGTTTTCAAACTAACAAAATATAGCAGCAATTGTACGCGTTAAGTGAAATTAAACAAGGAGAAAAAATGGACAGTCTGCATATTTTCTAAAAAAAACGATTTGTTTGTTTATTTGATTTTAGGTTGTCTGCTTTTGTCATGACGTGCGGGGAGCTCATTCGAGCCTCTTCTTGCTATGAAAGATATTTTTTCAAAAAGTTCCCGGTATGGCTGTCTGCCACTGTGCAGATCTCCTCAGGGGTACCTGTGGCGATGATATTCCCACCTTTTGAGCCGCCTTCCGGTCCTATATCAATGATATGATCGGCGGTTTTAATGACATCAAGATTATGTTCGATGACGATGACGGTATTGCCTTGCTCTACAAGGCGGCTTAAGACTTCGAGCAGTTTTTTTACATCATGGAAATGAAGGCCTGTTGTGGGCTCATCAAGAATGTAAAGTGTCTTTCCGGTTGAACGTTTTGAGAGCTCCCGCGACAATTTAACGCGTTGTGCCTCGCCGCCGGATAATGTGGTGGCTTGTTGTCCCACGTGGACGTAGCCAAGCCCGACGCTTTTGAGTGTTTCCAGTTTGCTGCGGATGGCGGGAACGGCTTTGAAGAATTTAGCGGCTTCGTCTATTGTCATGTCCAGTATATCGCTGATGGATTTACCTTTGTATGTTACTTCCAAAGTTTCACGATTGTAACGTTTTCCTTTGCAACGGTCACAGGTTACATAGACATCTGGCAAAAAGTGCATTTCGATCTTAATGAGGCCGTCACCTTTGCAGGCCTCACACCGTCCGCCCTTGACGTTAAATGAGAAACGGCCAGCCCCATAGCCCCTGACTTTGGCTTCTGGAAGACCGGCAAACCATTCCCTTATAGGGGTGAAAGCACCGGTATATGTGGCGGGGTTTGAGCGCGGCGTACGGCCAATGGGGGACTGGTCGATATCGATAATTTTATCAATGAATTCGAGGCCGCTGATGTTTTTGTACGGGCGGGGGATATCGCGTCCTTTCATCAGAATTTTGTTGGCCGCACGGTAAAGCGTGTCCAGTACAAGTGTTGACTTCCCACTGCCGGATACACCGGTCACGCAAGTGAAGGTGCCAAGAGGGAATGTGGCATCAATTTCTTTTAGATTATTACCGCTGGCACCGGTTAGCTTGATAGTTTGCCCGGTTTTTCCTTTTCGCCGTTTTTTAGGAATCTCAATATGCTCTCTGCCGGTCAGATAAGCAGCGGTGATGCTTTCTCTTGACTCCATAACTTGTTCAGGTGTGCCGGCGGCTACGATAGATCCGCCATGCGTGCCGGCTCCCGGTCCCATATCAATCAGGTGGTCGGCACTTCTGATCGCGTCTTCATCATGTTCCACGACCAGAACGGTGTTCCCCAGATTACGCAGGCGTTTCAACGTTTCCAGCAGACGGTTATTATCCCGTTGATGAAGGCCTATGGACGGTTCATCCAGCACGTAAAGTACGCCTGTTAGCCCTGAGCCAATTTGAGAGGCCAGCCGAATGCGTTGACTTTCTCCGCCGGACAGGGTGCCGGACTCGCGGCTTAAGGTAAGGTATCCCAGCCCGACATTTGTCAGGAATGTCAGGCGTTCGTTGATTTCTTTCAAGATCTTTTCTGCAATGGCATTTTGCTGTGTAGAGAGCTTGGGCGGTAAAGACTGAAACCACAGATCGGCCTGTCTGATGCTGAGCTGTGTGATGTCAGAGATATGTTCTCCGTCGATTTTTACCGCCAGCGCTTCTGGTTTGAGGCGTGCGCCGTGACAGTCTTCGCATGGCGCAGAGGACTGGTAACGTGAGAGTTCTTCTCTTACGCCTGCGCTGTCTGTTTCCAGCATGCGTCTGGCCAGATTGGGCAAGACGCCTTCAAAGGGTTTGCTTGTTTTCCATGTGCGTTTGTCGTTCTCATAAACGAACGTGATGTGCTCGCTGGTGCCGTGAAGCAGTACGTTTTGTACATCTTCGGGGAGTTTGTTAAACGGCGTATCCATGCGTTGCTTGAAATGGTCAAGGACGGAGGCCAGTGTCTCCATGTAATAGCGGGAAAAGCTTTTGGACCATGGCTCAATGGCACCTTCTGCAAGGGATTTTTTCCTGTTTGGTACAACAAGGTCCGGATCAAAGTAGAGTTTTTTGCCTAATCCATCACAGGCCGGACAGGCCCCGTGCGGGCTGTTAAAGGAAAAAAGGCGGGGTTCTATTTCCGGGATGGTAAACCCGGAAACCGGGCAGGCGAACTGTTCAGAGAAAAGTGTTTGTTCATTAGTATCTGCGTTTTCCGTAACCATAAGACCATCAGCCAGTTTAAGGGCTGTTTCAACAGAGTCGGCAAGGCGTGTAGTGATATCATCGCGTACAATCAAACGGTCTACGACGACCTCAATATCGTGTTTGAATTTCTTATCCAGTGCGGGTGTGTCTTCGATATCGTAAAGAATACCGTCAATTTTAATACGCTGAAAGCCTTTTTTACGCAGCTCAGCTATGTCTTTTCTGTATTCTCCCTTGCGGCCTCTGACAATGGGAGCAAGGATATAGAGGCGGGTATCGTCTCCCATCTCCATAATACGATCGACCATCTGGCTGACGGTCTGGCTTTCTATGGGCAGGCCGGTCTCCGGGGAATAGGGGATGCCGACACGGGCCCATAAAAGCCGCATATAGTCATAAATTTCGGTAACTGTTCCAACCGTTGATCGTGGGTTTTTTGAGGTGGTTTTTTGTTCGATTGAGATGGCCGGTGAGAGCCCTTCGATAGAGTCAACGTCCGGTTTTTGCATCATTTCCAGAAACTGACGCGCGTAAGCAGACAGGCTTTCGACATAGCGGCGTTGCCCTTCGGCGTAAATGGTGTCAAAAGCAAGTGAGGATTTGCCTGAGCCTGATAGACCTGTAATGACGATCAACTTATCTCTCGGCATGGTGACGTTGATGTTTTTGAGGTTATGTTCGCGTGCGCCGCGTACTTCTATGTCAGTTGTTGCCATTTACTTCATTTGCCTATGGATATAATGGGTGTGCTCAAAGATATAGGGAGGCTTGCACGAAAAGTCGATATCAAAACATATATTCTTTCAAAGAACAAATAAAGAACAAAAATAGAAAATCCTTATTAAGCTATAATTCTGGTGGGTTTGTCGTTTCTCTCTTTTGACTCTTGCGGGGAAGGGCTTATAGTGTATTCCTTAAAACATCTAAGAAAAGGAAGAGAGAAGTGGCAGGCAGCTTAAACAAGGTCATGTTGATTGGAAATCTTGGTAAAGACCCTGATGTGCGTACGATGCAGTCTGGTGGCCGGGTTTGTAATCTGACGGTGGCGACATCAGAAAACTGGAAAGATAAACAAACCGGGGAACGTCGTGAGAAAACGGAGTGGCACCGTGTTGTTATTTTTAATGATGCGCTGGTTGGTGTCGCTGAACGGTATTTGCGCAAAGGCTCCAAAGTTTTTCTGGAGGGGCAGCTTGAGACTCGTAAGTGGGAAGATCAGTCTGGTCAGGAACGCTATACGACCGAGGTTGTTTTACGTCCTTACCGTGGTGAGCTGACGATGCTGGATAGCCGTGGAGGCGCTGATGCCGGTGCGCCTTCGATGGGCGGGGATCCCGGTTTTGGTGCCTCTCGTCCTTCCGATGGTGGTTTTCAGACGACCGCCTCGTCTCAAGGTCCGGCTATAGATGAGCTTGAAGATGAGATTCCGTTTTAAAACAAAGTAAAGGCAGAGAAATCTTGAAAGATATGTTTCGTATAGCGTTTTTGGTAATTGGTCTGTGTATGCTGACCTCTCCTTTGTTTGCTGAAGAGCAGAGAACAGGGGGAGGGGATGAGGATATGGCAGCCCGTGTTGAGCTGGCGCAGGAAATGCACGATATCTGGCCAACGCGTGACAGAGTCCAAAAAGCAATAAAAATCGCCACACAAAGTGTTCCACCCGAAGAACAGGCTGCGTTTGAGGAAGTTTTGTCCTTTACGATGGATTATGCTGCCATTGAGGCCAAGTCCATTGAAGCGATGGCGCGGACGTTTTCGCTTGAGGAGTTGCAGGCCATGGTCGCGTATTATGGTTCTGATATCGGGCGTTCGGCAGAAGGTAAACGGGATGATTACATTAAGGTTTTAACGCCTGAGATTAGCGGATATGTTGATAAAGCCATTATGACATACCGTTATGGTGCAGGGGCTGAGGCTGTCCCGAAGACCAAATAAACGATTGGCAAAAACATAAAAAGTATAGAAAAAGAAAAGACTTGAAATATGACTGATCTAACAACATCTGTGCCACCATCTTCTGATATTCCAGTGGTGTCACTGGAAGAGGAAATGAAAAGCTCTTACCTTGATTATGCGATGAGCGTGATCGTAAGCCGGGCTTTACCGGATGTGCGGGATGGTTTAAAGCCTGTGCACAGACGAATTTTTCATGCCATGCGTGAAGGCGGGTACACATCGGATAAACCATATAAAAAGTCAGCCCGCATCGTCGGTGATGTCATGGGTAAATATCACCCTCATGGTGATCAGGCGATTTATGATGCGCTTGTGCGTTTGGCGCAGGACTTTTCGATGCGCTTGCCCCTTATTGACGGGCAGGGGAACTTTGGTTCCATGGATGGTGATCCGCCTGCTCAGATGCGTTATACAGAGGCTCGTTTGGCGAAATCAGCCGAAGCCCTGCTTCAGGATATTGAAAAGGATACGGTTAATTTTCGTCCTAACTATGATGAATCGACGCTGGAACCGGAAGTTCTTCCGACACGTATCCCGAATCTGCTGGTTAATGGGGCCGGTGGTATTGCTGTGGGTATGGCCACGAACATTCCGCCGCACAATCTGATTGAGGTGATTGATGCCTGTTTCGCGATGATTGATAATCCGGGGATGAGCACGGAAGAGCTGATGAAGTATATCCCAGGCCCTGATTTCCCAACCGGTGCTCAGATTTTGGGGCGGCGTGGTATTCACTCGGCTTATACGACGGGTAACGGCTCTGTTATGATGCGGGCGAAAACCTCTATTGAGGAAGTTCGTAAAGGCCGGGATGCTATTATTGTGCATGAAGTGCCTTATCAGGTGAACAAGGGCCGTTTGCTGGAACGTCTCGGCGAAGTAGCGCGTGACAAAATTGTGGAAGGCATTGCCGAGATCCGTGATGAATCTGATCGTGATGGCGTGCGTGTTGTGATTGAACTTAAGCGTGATGCACACGGCGATGTCGTGTTGAATCAGTTGTTTAAGCATACGGCACTGCAAACGTCTTTTGGTTGCAATATGGTGGCGCTACATCATGGTACGCCGCAAATGTTATTGCTGCGTGATTTTATCAAGGCTTTTGTGGATTTCCGCGAAGAGGTTATCACGCGCCGTACTGTGTTTGAGCTGAATAAAGCGCGTGATCGTGCCCATATCTTGGCCGGTCTGGCGGTAGCTGTGGCGAATATTGATGAGATCATTGCGCTGATACGCCATGCCCCAAATCCGCAGGAAGCTAAAGAAAGGCTCCTGGCTAAAACATGGCCCGCGGGAGATGTCGCACCGCTGATAGAGTTGATTGATGATCCTGAACATCCATTGGAAGACGATGGAACCTATCAGATGTCAGAAGAGCAGGCTAAGGCTATACTGGATTTACGTCTGCACCGTTTGACAGGGCTTGAGCGGGATAAAATTGCTGATGAACTGAAAGTGATTACGGACCGGATCGCAGAGTATCTGGCTATTCTGGCGGATAAGCAAAAACTTTTTGACGTGCTGCGTGAAGAGCTGGAAGACATCAAGAATCGTTTTGGTACGCCGCGCCGTACAGAACTGGTTGAGGCCGAGTTTGAAACGGATATTGAGGATCTGATACAGCGCGAAGATATGGTTGTGACGGTGACGAATGGTGGCTATATCAAGCGTGTGCCGCTGGATACGTACCGTGCACAAAAACGTGGTGGTAAAGGGCGGTCCAGCGCGTCTCTGAAAGATGAGGACTTTGTGTCGGATTTATTCGTAGCCTCTACCCATACGCCAATCCTTTTCTTTACCAGCCGCGGTATCGTTCACAAAATGAAGGTCTGGCAGTTGCCACTTGCGACACCGCAAGGCCGGGGTAAGGCTCTGGTTAATCTTCTGCCTTTGGAAAAGGATGAAAACATTTCTGTTTATATGCGCCTGCCTGAAGATGAGGAGATCTGGGACAATCTTGATATCATGTTTGCCACGTCTCATGGCTCTGTAAGGCGGAACAAGCTTGTTGATTTTAAGAATATCAGATCAAACGGGTTGATTGCCATGAAGCTGGGTGATGACGAAGATCTTGTTTCTGTGATGATTTGTAAGGACGATGAAGATGTTTTCCTTGCGACCCGCAAAGGCAAAGCCATTCGCTTCCCTGTTGATGCTATTCGTGTTTTTGCTGGCCGGACATCAACCGGTGTCAGGGGCATTAAGCTCTCCAAAGGGGATGAAGTGATCTCCATGTCTATCTTGCGCCGTGAGGCAGAAGGGGAACAGGGGCAAGCTTTGTTGAATGTGTCAGAAAACGGTTTTGGCAAACGGACCTATGCGAGCGAATACCGTATAACAGGGCGTGGTGGTTCCGGTGTGATCAATATGGATGTCACGGATAAAACGGGCGATGTTGCGGCGACATTCCCTGTGACAGATGATCATCAGGTGATGCTGGTCTCGGATAAGGGGCAAATGATTCGTACGCCGGTGTCGGATGTGCGCTTTACGGGACGGAGCGCGCAAGGTGTTACGATTTTCAAGGTTGCGAAGGATGAACGGGTTGTTTCTGTTGCCTGGCTTATTGAAGATGACGAAGAAACCGAGCTGGACGACGAACTGGAAGCAAAAACAGAGCCTGATGATGTTGGGGCAGAAGACTAAAAAAATAGTCTTCTAATGCCGCAGATTATAGAACGCGCTGCAAAAGGGCTGATTATATGCTGGACCCTAGACCAGATCTGTTGTTTTCATACTTAAAAAGATGCTTAGCAGGCCGTTGACCATCTGTAGGTTTTTGGTGGCTTTGCGGGGCAGCGGGATCTTGTTGTCCATGCAAAAACGTAAAACGGCAGCGGCCAAAAAAGTGTGATCAAGCACTTCCTCTTCGACAACGCCGCTTGGTCGTTCTATCGTCACCTTTGTAGAGATGGGGATCTCTTCTGTGATCTCAAGGCTTTTAATAAAGAATTCTCTGCCCCCCTTTTGGCTGCGGAGCATATGCCGAAGGACAGCTTTGTGCAGCTCGTTTTCGTTCAGGGAGATGATTTTTATAGCTATTCCCATAAACATTTGCGTATGTTATTTTATGATCTATGAGATGTTCATCAGATATACGCACCCGAGTTATAGATTTTGTTGAGAACGGCGGGAGCAAAGCGGAGGCGGCCCGGAGATTTCAGGTTAGCGCCCGTTCAGTATTTTATTGGCTTAAACAAGGTCGAGATTATGTTGCGGTTAAACCCGGCCCCCGGGATGCGCGAAAGACCGACCGAAAGAAGCTTATTGAGCTTGTAGAAGCCCGCCCTGACATGATGCTCAAAGAACTGGCGCAAGAGCTTGACGTGAGCATCAACGCAGTTTGGCATTCGCTTAAGGTTCTTGGTTATACCCGTAAAAAAAATGGCACGCTACAAAGAGAAAAGACACTATGAAAAATGGCGTAGATCATACCTAAAAAAGCTGGATCGTTTTGTTCGCAAAGGCCATGACATCGTTTACATGGATGAAACAGGTTTTGCGCCGGGAACAAGCCGGAGCCACGCTTATAGCCCTAAGGGTAAGCGCATTTATGGCGATGTAGGCAGCCAGTCCAGGCCTCGAACGTCTCTAATAGGCGGTTACCTAAAAGGCAAATTAATCGCACCGGTTTTGTTTAAAGGAAATTGTAATACGCAAGCAATGAATGTTTGGCTAAAGCATCATCTTTTGCCCGAACTTAAACCCGGCAGTGTTATTGTTATGGATAATGCAAGCTTTCATAAATCGCAAGAAACAAGGGATATTCTTAAAAATGCTGGCCATTTTGTACTATTCCTGCCTCCTTATTCTCCGCACCTAAATCCCATCGAAAAGCTATGGGCAAACATAAAGCAAGCGTGGAAATATCAGATTAATGGATCTTTAGAAGATATTCTTGTGTCGCGCAAGTATATATGGAACTAGCTATATTTCACTGACCATGGAATTTTTCGTTGTTGCTTCAAAAAAGGGGATTCTATCATTTTCTTTCCTTGCCTGAAAGCAGATAGACGGGTAAATAAAAAAAGATGGTAGAAAAGAATAAAAACAGACGCATTGGCGTTTATCCGGGCACGTTTGATCCTATCACAAAAGGACATCTCCACATTATAAGGCGGGCGAGCAAGCTTGTTGATCATCTGGTTGTAGCTGTTGGTGAAAATGTAGAAAAAAAACATTTGTTTAGTATAGAAGACCGTTTGAAAATGGTCGAACAGGATATATTGAATTTGCCGGATAAGCATTGTTCTATCGAAGTGCAAAAATTCGATAACTTGCTTGTGGATTTCGCAAAAAACATAAAAGCTGTGTGTGTTTTCAGGGGCTTGCGTGCTGTTTCTGATTTTGATTATGAATTTCAGATGACAGGCATGAATGCCCGTTTAAACCCGGATGTTGAGACGGTTTTTCTTATGGCATCGGATAAATGGCAGTTTGTATCCTCTTCATTCATAAAAGAAATACACCGGCTTGGCGGGGATGTTTGTGACTTTGTCACGCCGCAGGTCAAGCAAGCTTTAATAAAAAAGCGCGATAATAGCGGCGTATGAACGTCCGATTTTTTTTGGTTAGAAAAAGGATTTGGTATGTAGCACTTTGAATAAGTTATTCAAAGCGCACCGAGCGACTGCGAGGCGTCCGTTAGGACGGAAGCCTGCGTGGCGTATGAACGTCCGATTTTTTTCGGTTAGAAAAAGGATTGGTATGTAGCACTTTGAATACGTTATTCAAAGCGCACCGAGCGACTGCGAGGCGTCCGTTAGGACGGAAGCCTGCGTGGCGTATGAACGTCCGATTTTTTTCGGTTAGAAAAAGGATTGGTATGTAGCACTTTGAATACGTTATTCAAAGCGCACCGAGCGACTGCGAGGCGTCCGTTAGGACGGAAGCCTGCGTGGCGTATGAACGTCCGATTTTTTTTGGTTAGAAAAAAAATCGGTATAGAAAAGCCCAATAAAAATTTATAAAAAGCTTGACCTTTTGGGCTAATATCCTTAACTATGGCCCGTCAAAAGAAATGACCGCGTAGCTCAGTCGGTAGAGCAACTGACTTTTAATCAGTAGGTCCAGGGTTCGAATCCCTGCGCGGTCACCATTTTAAATCAATCATTTAGAAAATATATTATGAATAAATGTCCGATTAAATAAAAGTCGGACCTCCGACTTTTGGCTTAAAATTTGTCAATTTAATTCCCCCCAGACAATCTATTTTTTTGCTATTCTTTTCCGTAAATATTTTAATTCTTGCTTTTTGTCTTTGCTTGATTTAGCTATATGAGTGTTGCTAATTTAATAAAATAACGAAAATTCGTTAAAAAGGTCAATAAATGTTAAAAAGTTTTAAGATTACAAACTTTCACAGTATTGGAGAGACTCAGGAATTTTCTTTGGCTATTTCGAATAATGCAGTTTTGGACGATTCTGCTTATAAAGTAGATGAAGATCTGAATATAAATCTTGTTTCTACTATTGTTGGGCATAATGCTTCAGGAAAAACGACAACAATTAAGGCTTTAACCTTCTTGTTATGGTTCGTTGAAGAATCATACACGACATTTAAAGAAACTACTTTAATTCCTGTAGAGCCACATCACTTGAAAAAGGATGAACGGACAAAGTTTGAGATAGAATTTTTAAGTGATGGAAAACTTTATAAATATTCAATTGCGCTTGATAAAAATCAGGTTTTTAGTGAGTATCTGGGGCAGCATATAAAAAGGGATTTTAGCAGAGTTTTTGAATATCAAAGAGATGGGAATGCTTGGGAATTTACAGTGGGAAAATCTTTGGGGACTATAAATAACAAAGATATGGACCGCTTTAGAAACCGAAGAAATGTATCGGTTTTATCCAGTTTAATTCATACGGGCTATCTTGATAAAATACATTTTTTTGAAAATGTTCATGCCAATGTTAATCAGCTTGGTTATCAATCCGTTTCAATCTTTTCAAAATTTTTTAATGTTTCTGAAAAATTGTATGAAGATGAAACGTTAAAAGAGCAGGTCCTTGATTTTGTAAAAAATGTTGATCTCGGGATATCTGATTTTCGATTTGGTGAGGCTGTATTGAGAAGTAGCGATAAACCTGATGAGGAGATTACAAAAAAAACATTAGAATGTATTCATGGATCGGGGGAAAAAGAGTTTTCTTTAGAGTTGATAGAAGAGTCCGGTGGTACAATTCAAGGGTTTAATCTTTTGTCGAGTTTGATTCCGATTTTAAATACAGGCGGTATAGCTGTTCTTGATGAAATTGAAGATGGGCTTCACCCATATGTTGTAAAAAAAATAATTTCTCTTTTTGAAAAAGAAGAAACAAATCCCAAGAAGGCCCAGCTTATTTTTGCGACCCATCAACATTTGCTTTTAAATGATAGAACGAAAACACAAATCTTTTTTACTGAAAAGGATGAAGACAATTTTGAAACTGAAATATATCGTTTAGATGATGTTGAAGGTGTCAGGAATGATGAAAATTTTTTCCAAAAGTATTTGGCCGGTGTTTATGGCGCAACCCCTAACATAAAGTCGTTTTAGGGGTAAGGATGGGAAAAAAGAAGAAAAGAGAACGAAAAACTTCGGTTTTTGCGTCTGTTGAGGGGAAAAGAGAAAAGGCTTTTTTATTGGCTCTTAAGGAGATATATCAGCTCAAGGAAAACAATATTAAATTGAACATAGAATATTCGTCTGGAGGGACTCCGGATAAAATTATTTCTACAGCCATTAAGACTTCTTACGGAATGAGAGTTTTTGCATGGCTTGATGAAGATTTTGAGCCAGAATATCCGTTAAGTCGAGAGATCCGAAAACGCCTATTAACGTGTTGGAATATAAAAGAGCCTGATGCTACTTTTTTTGAATGTCCTTTCCCGGACTTACAAAGCAAATATAATCAGGATGGCAAAAAACCTGTAATAGTTACTTCGAGACCGGTTTGTGTTGAATCTATAATTTTGCAGATTTTAGATAAGAATTTACCTTTTAAAGAATATGATCCTGAAAAAAGGAGAACTCAGATAGATACTTTAAAAGGCAAGCTTAAGGAGCAGATGGAAAACAAAAGTGAAGAGGCCTTCTATATTGAGAATCTTTCAAAAGAAAAACTGGAGGCCAAAAGAAAGGAAATTCCAGAATTGGATTTGATATTGTCCTTAATTAGTAAAAAACATACCCACTAAAGCCCGCACTGCATTTTCTTTTCCTTCTTTTTTTTGCGTGTGTTATAGTCTGGGCACTTTGGTACGATATAGGGGATGTTTGGGCTTATGGCTGAGAAGGGTGATCGTTTGAAGGATCTTTTTGAAACGCATAGTGAAAATGGTGTTCAGAAGGTCGGTGTTGTGGCTCGTTTGCGTGGGTATTTTCTGGCCGGGATTCTTGTGACGGCCCCGATCGGGATTACGATTTTTCTTACCTACAGCTTTTTAAGCTTTATTGACAGCCATGTGCGCCGCCTCATTCCGATGGAGCGGGTGTTGCCATCTGAATATAATGCTTATGCCTTGCCTGGTATCGGTATTGTTGTGGCTCTTGCTTTCTTTATCTTGGTGGGTTGGTTTGCGCGGAATTTTCTGGGCCGCCTGATTATTCGGATTTCTGAATATTTTGTCCATAAAATGCCTGTTATTCGGACTCTTTATGCGGCCATTAAACAGATTTTTGAAACTGTGATGGCGAGTAAGTCTCAGGCTTTTCGTGAAGTAGTGCTCATGGAATATCCCAGAAAAGGGGTTTGGTCTGTAGGGTTTGTTACAGGTAAAACAGAAGGGGAAATTCAAAGGGCGACCAAAGAAGAAACGATCAATGTTTTTGTCCCAACCACGCCAAACCCAACGTCCGGTTATCTCTTGTTCGTACCCAAAAGCGAGTTGGTCTACCTTGATATGACGGTAGAAGAGGGCGTAAAGCTCGTCGTGTCCGCCGGCATTATTACGCCCCCTGATCGTGGGCAAAAAAAAGAGACAGGGAAAAGATAGCTCTTTTTTAGCAAGGTTTATAGGGGACGGTTTCTGCTTTGAAAAGGGGTATTGTTTTTGCCATCATTCTGTCAAGAAAGTTGTAGAACTGAACGATGGGTTTTCCGATACCTGATCTGTAATTAAAATTTGATGATAATCCAGACACATTTTGAAGCTGTATTTTATAAGGCGATTCGGGTTCTGTAATATCTTTAAAACGTACGTGATATTGCATGATGGCATCGCTTTTGAGAAGTCTTTCCGCAGCGTGTCCAGAAATGTTGACCTGAAGAAAATCGGATCTGATTAGATCGGGATGATAGATCCCGCTTTTTAGTAGGACGTCCAAATTAGCGGAGGCTGGAATCTTTTGCTCTGGCTGAAGGTTTTCTGCAGGCTTAAACACAGGTGCGTTTTTTTCGTCAACCCCCAGAAAAACACCTTTTTCAGGGTGAACGGCGATTAAAACAGCATTATTAAGCTCCCGTTTAAAGAAAAAAGCATGCGTAGCTAAATATTCCGATAAAGAGCCCGGTTCTGATATATTTTCCTGCATTATAAAAACACCTTTTTAAATTATGAATAATATTGGTGGTAGCATAGTTATTTTTGTATTTCCATAGAAAAAATGAGAAGCATGAGCGTATAAATCTATGATCATTTTATATGGCATGCGCTATAACTAAAAATATCCGTGTTGATCTGCGTTTATCTGTGGTTAATAATCAATTGAAACAAAGATGATAGGACACTGCAATGAAACAGGTGCGTGCCAGAGGGCATATATTTAATTCTTTTCTTGATACGATAGGGGCAACGCCCCTTGTGCGTTTGCCTGCCTTGGCAGAGGCAGAGGGCTTAAAAGCGGACCTGCTTGCCAAGCTTGAATTTTTTAATCCGCTGGCCTCCATCAAAGATCGTGCGGCTCTGTATATGGTGGAAGAGGCGGAGCGGATGGGCTTTATTGCGCCCGGCAAGTCCGTGTTAATTGAACCGACATCAGGGAATACGGGGATTGGGCTTGCTTTTGTGGCGGCATCCAAAGGGTACCGCATGATCCTTGTGATGCCGGAAAGTATGTCGGTTGAACGGCGCAAGCTGCCTGCTATCATGGGGGCGGAAGTGGTTTTAACGCCTGCTAAAAATGGGATGAAGGGCGCGATTGAGAAAGCGGAAGAGCTGGCCAGAGACATTGACGGTGGTATCTCTTTGGCGCAATTTTCTAACCCCGCCAATCCTAAAGCGCACCGTGAAACAACGGCCTTAGAGATCTGGGAAGATACAAATGGCGCGGTGGATATGCTTGTGAGTGCGGTTGGCACGGGCGGCACGATTACGGGTATTTCCTCTGTTTTGAAAGAAAAGAATCCGGCCTTTAAAACCATAGCGGTAGAGCCTGCCTTATCGCCGGTTTTATCGGGCGGTGCGCCTGCGCCGCATAGAATTCAAGGAATTGGCGCGGGTTTTATTCCGGATATTCTGGACGTATCGTTGATTGATGAAACCATAAAGGTAGAGGATCAGGCGGCTTTTGATATGGCACGCCGCGTGGCAAGGCTGGAAGGGTTGCCCGTGGGGATTTCTTCCGGCGCTGCACTGGTGGCGGCGGTTGATGTCGCAAAACGGGCAGAGAATGACGGTAAAACGATTGTAACCATTGTGTCATCCTTTGCAGAGCGTTATCTTTCAACAGAATTGTTTGATGGTATAGGGGATTGATTGAAAGATGCTGACATGGATTAAACGGATACAGGATAGCGATCCGGCGCATCCTACGATATTGGAAGTGTTGCTGGCGTATCCCGGGTTTCATGCGGTTTGTATGCATCGCGTGTCTCATTTTCTGTGGGGCTGTCGGTTAAAAGCACTGGCGCGTTTCTGGTCTCATTTGGCGCGTTTCTTAACGGGGATTGAAATTCACCCGGGCGCGCAGATTGGCAAATATCTTTTTATTGATCACGGCATGGGGGCTGTGATTGGGGAGACAGCGATTATTGGTGATTATGTGACCTTGTATCACGGTGTTACGCTTGGTGGTAAAGGAAAGCCGAATGAAACCGGTAAGCGTCATCCAACGTTAAAGGATTATTCTATGGTCGGTGCCGGGGCGCAAGTGCTGGGCGATATTACGGTCCATGAACATGCGAATGTTGGCGCGAATTCGGTTGTGACAAAAGATGTGCCTGCTGGCAGAACAGCCGTGGGGAATCCAGCCTGTCTGGTTAAAAGCAAGGAAGAACAAAAGGGCACTGCCTACGGCCTGCCGGTTGGCCCGGAACCCGATCCGGTCGGGGAGACGATTACAGCCCTTATTAGGGAACTGGAAAAAGTCAAAGGCTCCCTTGATGATTTGGATAAGGATGGTCCGATTATTCGCTGGAAACAAAGAGTTGAAAGTGGGGATGGAGGAGAGACATCCTTGTGAGTGCTTACCACAAAGGCATAAAATTTACGCATGCGACAGCGTCATACGCGTGCTGTCATGCCCGCGAGAGAGGCCTTTTAGGCCGAACATAAACAGCGTGACTCCAGAACAAAGAGCACGGCATATGCCGTGCACATTGTTTGACTGGATACCGGATCAAGCCCGGTATGACAACGAGCGTTGATTCTTCTTCTAAACGACTATAGTGGGCTACCCGCCCTTAAAATAATGGATGGCCTGATCGCATTCAAAGAGGTAGAGAAGGGTTTTTAGGGCTTGACCTCTGGGGGTTTCAAGGCCGGGGTCTTTTTGGATGATGAGTTGGGCGTCCTGTCTGGCGGTGGCGAGCAGATCGCCTTGTTCCTCGATATTGCCGATTTTAAAATCAGGCAGGCCGCTTTGTTTTGTGCCAAGGACATCACCGCTGCCGCGCAGTTCCAGATCTTTTTCCGCGATGATAAAGCCGTCTTCTGTGTCACGCATGACTTTAAGTCGTTCTTTGGCGTTTCCGGTCAGGCGCGTGGCATAGAGAAGGAAACACCATGATTTGTCACTGCCGCGTCCCACACGGCCGCGGAGCTGGTGGAGTTGTGAGAGACCAAAACGCTCTGCATGTTCTATCACCATAATGGTGGCTTCGGGGACATTCACGCCGACTTCTATCACGGTAGTGGCCACCAGAATATCAATCAATCCTTCTACAAAACGCGCCATGACAGCGTCCTTTTCATCGGGTTTCATTCGCCCGTGGATGAGGCCAACGCGATCGCCAAAGGCACCTTGCAGAATTTCAAAACGTTCTTGAGCGGCGGCGAGATCAAGGACTTCGGATTCCTCTACCAAAGGGCAAACCCAATAGACGCGCGCGCCTTCTTTGATCTGGCGGGCGAGGCCTTCGACCATGTTTGGCATTTTCTCATTCGGGATCAGGCGTGTTTCAACGGGCTTACGGCCTGGCGGTTTTTCATCAATACGGCTGATATCCATATCGCCGTATGCTGTAAGCGCAAGCGTGCGCGGAATGGGGGTGGCGGTCATGACCAGAATGTCCGTATGCTTTCCATCGCTTTGACCTTTCGCGGATAGTTTCATGCGCTGATGCACGCCAAAGCGGTGTTGTTCATCAATAACAGCAAGGCCAAGATCTTTGAATAGGACATCATCCTGAAAGAGGGCATGTGTCCCGATGATGATTTGTGCGGCTCCATTGGCGATTTGCTGAAGCAAAAGATCTCTGGCTTTGCCTTTGTTACGGCCTGTCAGGACAACGAACCGTATGCCTAGCGCATCAAGCAAGGGTTTTAGGCTTTGCTCGTGCTGCCGGGCGAGAATTTCCGTTGGTGCCATAATGGCGGCTTGCGCACCTGTTTCTATGGCGTTCAGCATAGCGAGCAGGGCCATCACGGTTTTCCCGCTCCCCACATCACCTTGCAAAAGCCGGAGCATGCGTAAAGGGGCACTCATATCAGCATCTATTTCGGTCAGGCAGCGTTGTTGCGCGCCGGTGAGCTCAAACGGCAGGGAGGCAAGAAGTTTCTTTCTTAGAGGCCCGCCAATGGCGAAGGCGCGGCCGTGTTTCTTTTTCTGATTATGCCGGACAAGGGCAAGGGTGAGCTGGTTTGCCAGAAATTCATCATAGGCCAGACGTGCACGAATAGGGGAGTCGTTTTCCAGATCTTTATCGTGCTCCGGGTGGTGGAGTTTTTCCAGTGCGTCTTTCCAGCTTGGCCATTTTTCACGTGTTTTATGTGTATCATCCAGCCATTCCGGTAAGTCTGGTATAAAGGAAAGGGCCGCGTTTATGGCTTTGTTTAAAACCTTGTTGCTTATCCCTTGTGTTAAAGGGTAAACAGGTTCAATGGTTTGCAGGGTTTTCTTATCTTCTGGCTTTACGATTCCATCAGGGTGAACCATTTGTGTTTGGCCACGAAAACGCTCGACTTTGCCGCTGACCACAACCTGCTCTCCTTCGGGGAGCTGCTTTTTTAGCCAGTCACCGCGCGCATGAAAAAAAACAAGGTCTATGCTGCCTGTGTCATCTGCGCATTGTACGCGGGTCGGCAGGCTTTTCCTGCTGGCGGGCACATGTTTATTCACGGTCAGGGTGAGCGTGGCAATTTTGCCGGAGGGCGCGTCCGCTATTTTGGGCGCAAAACGCCGGTCTATAAACTCAACCGGTGCATGCCAGAGCAGATCAAGGACTTTTGGACCATTGACGAGCCGTTCCAGATATTTCACGTTCTTTGGCCCTATGCTAGGGAGCACGGTCAGTGCACGACATAATGGATCCAGAGCAAATGGCCTCACAACGTTGATTCCTTTATGCCGGCTTTCTCATTTTCTGGCCGAGCTTAACGGCAAAGGCACTGATCACAATCTGAACGCCGCCCAGAATGATAAGCGCAATCGGCCAGCCGATAAGGTCTTTGAAATATTCATCTGTGAAATAGCCAAGATACGACAAGAGCGTAATCACACTGACAAACAGATAGGTGCGACTTTGTGCCAGAACGCTTGTGTATATCATCACAGTAGCAATACCGATCAAAAGAACATCCCATGGTTTTTCAAAGTCTTCCAGAATACCAAAACAGCCTGTGGCAAAGAATGTGGCACCGATAAAGTAACCGAAAGGGGTTATGATGCGGTGCGTTGTTTTGCTGATCCCATAGCTGACAAGCAGCATTGAAAAGCCGAGCAGGGCAGACATGACTTCATCTTCAAAGTCAAGTTTGAGCATCGTGGAAGCGATAAAGGAAAAGAAAAAGAACAGCGAGAAAAAGAGCAGCGTTGTTTTCTTTGTTTTGGCAAACGCCAGGCCTTGCTGGACAGTCATGGTCCCGGTAATAATCATCGTGCCAATCGTAGCATCCTGACTAACAAAATATTCATTCAAAAAAACGCCGAGGCCAGCGGGTTGCATAATCGCTGAAATCAGGAAGAGCGGGATGGATGCTTTTTCAAAACGTTTATCGCTTAAGGTGGCTATCCCCATAATAAAGGCGATCAGGCCGGGGCCGAAGGTAATAATAACGCGCGCAGCACTGTTGAGCTCATCCCATACAAGGCCTACATAAATGGCAATGCCGGCAAAAATGAAGGCACCGCCAATATAGGAAAAGAGCAGCGTAACCGCCATGGATGAATTCAGTGCTCCCCCCCTTTTTTTGTTAAAAGCAGCCGTGATGTCTGCAGCGGTCAGACTGTATTTCTCTGCTATGGTAAGGATTTGCGCTAGGGCCTGCTTTTTTTCGGCTTTTTCACGTTCGCTCATGGTGTGGCTCCATTTTCTTCAATAACCCAGCCGATAAAATCAACGTCGGCGTAACGGTACGATGATGTCGGTAGACTGATATAACGGCCTTTTTTGTGTAGGAAGTCTGAGTTTCTGCTTGAATGCCCGCCAAAAATTTCCATGAAGAGACCGCCGTTTCTGTATTTGTATAGATAGTGATAGCCATCCGGTGCTGTCTTGCCTTTTTGAAAAGACAGGTGCTCTATACCCGGAATTTGAAGAGAGACGGTTTCATTTTTTTCTAACGTCGGTATGTCTATGGGGGTGGTCTTTGTGTTGTCTGTGGCTGGATCATAAATAAAGAGCGTCGCATTTATGACGGATTCGTCTGAATCATCTTGCTTATCTTTGTATGTTGCGGTGAGCTTTCCGTCTTTAACAGAGAACTTTAAATCCCCGTAATGGCTGTAGTCCTGAATAAGATACACGGCCTTGTATTGTGGAGGATCAACCAGCTTTTCAGAGACGTTTTTAGCAATGAGAAAAATCCCGATTAAAATAAGCGGCAGGCATATGCCAAGGATGATAACAAATTGTTCCCGTATAAAAGACATGGTGGTAATGACTCCGTTTATGTTTTATATCTCTCTACTATGCAAAACTGTAACGAAGAAGTCGAGTCTATAGGCATTTTAAGGAAGAAACTCCTGTACCGTTCCACGCATCGTGGCACACAGGAAATGGATCTGATATTAGGCCGTTTCGCGAAAACGCACTTGTCATCTTTTTCTGAAGACGAGCTAAAAGAATATCAGCTTATCCTCGACACAACGGAAGATCCTGTGCTCTATCAATGGATCACAGGGCAGGCTCCCGTGCCTCAGTCTATCAGTTGCGCTATTCTGAGACAGATTATTGATGAAGCGAAAGCCTAAGCTTCATCAGCCTTTTTAGTCAGGACAGCGTAGTAGCTGTATCCCTTGTATAAAGGCTCTAGATGAAGGTCGACTTTGCCTTGTGCGGCGAGTTCCTTGATATAGTCGAGGAGTTCCGGCCTGTAATGAACGTGGAATTTGTCCAGCCACCAGTACAGGAATTTTCTGAACCAGGGGGGGAGGCCTGCTTGATCACCGAAATCGACAATGTGGATTTCTCCGTTTTTGCGAAGGAGATTTAGGGTGTGGTCTATCGTCTCTTTCCATGGGGGGATCATCGAAAGGGCAAAGGAGAAGACGTAAATGTCTGGCTGCTGCTCAATCCTGAATGTAGCCTTGGGGTCAAAATCTTGCGCATAGCCTTGTGCAATTGGCACATCTTCGACCAGATTCTCCTGATCAAGGGATTTAAACGCTGTTTTTAGCATTTCATCAGAGGCATCAAAACCAAAGAAACTACAGGTTTTGTATGTTTTGGCCATTTTAACAAGATTTCTGGCTGTGCCGCAGCCTGCCTCTATAATGATATCATTGGCATTTGGGTCCAGTTTTTTAATAAGCTCATCCCGGCCAAGAAGATAGTATTTACGGCTGGCATCATAAACATGACGGGTCCAGCGGTACATTCTGTCCATACTGACCTTAACAGCCAGATTGGGATCGGTAGAAACGTCTTCTTCGTTTTTTGTTTCTGTTTCTTCAATGTCGTCCACGGTATTTACGTCTTGTTCTGTCATGCTGTTCTCCTGATGAGATGTTCTATTATTTCAACGTATAAAGGTGGAACCCGCCGTAAATGGAAGAGCGGTCCTGTTTGGTCCACTCTTTGCATTGCGCTTCATCATAGATGAAACGGTTTAGAATGTCATCATGAACACGTCCCGGGAGAATGGAGTCTACGCCGGCTGTTCTGAAAATAACACGGGCACCGGGTTGTGCTGTGCGGACAACTTCTGACCATAACTCGTTCAGTTGTTGATCATTCATCCAGTCTTGTGCATCAAGAAAGACATAGCAATCATAACTATGTTCCGGTTGGCTCGAGAGATGTTTTGTGATGGTCGTGTTGATGGCCTCAACTCTGTCTGTGCGGTCTTTGAGTATTTTGTAGTATTTTTTCTCAAGATAACGGGGGACGGCTTTGCGTTTTATGCGGTCATAGCCACGATTAAAAGCCTGCCATGCAAAGTAGTTGGTCTCAAGCGGATAATCACAGGCAAGGCGTTCCAGACGTTCTTTTAATACATCTGCCATATTGCCTTTTTTGTCTCCCATCAGGGCTTCGTACTGGGCTGGGGGGATACCGAGTCCATAGAGTGTCACAGGCATGTTGCAGGCAAATCGCACGAATTTTTTATCAAATAAGGGGCCAAATTTTTCATCGAAAATACGACGTTGATCGGCCATGTCGCGTGCGTTCATGAAATCCCGCATGTGTGCGCCGTACAGAGCGCGGGCAATGCGATGGCCTGAGCCGATAAAGCGGCCTAGTGCACCAAAACGATAGAGGTTGTCGGCAAAATACCGGATATTGCGCCGGCCAAACAGATCTCGTGTTTCCCAGAAACGGCGGGTTTCGTGATCAAGATGCTGTGCCAGCACGTCCTGATACTGCTGGATGTTTTCACGGCTGTCTGCTTCACCGAAGAAGCGGAAAAAAGCCTCATAGTCCGGGAGATGGTGAAGGGCGGCCAGCTTTAAACGCATCAAAGCGATATGAGCCGGATTAAGATCGATCGCTGTGATGTGCGCCGGATCTTCTGTCAGATAGTTCATGACGTTGCAGCCACCAGAGGCAATCGTGAAAATGCGTGACATTGGCGTGATCTGCATGGCCTGCATGTCCACCTCCGGGTCTTCCCAGATTTGTGCGTACACAAAGCCGCTGAACATTGTTGCAAATATGCGGTCGAGAATGCTGGCCTTTTTATTATCGTGGACAGCATCTTTCAGGAGCACTTTTTTACGCTCTTTAATTTCTTTTTTGAGCGCTTTTTTACCCTTGCGGCTTTCCATATCAGCCTCTTTTTTCGGAGTCATAAGATTCTTTTATTTTAGTTTCAAAGGAGAAAAAATCTATATATAAGTTCGAGCCGGAATACAAATGAAATTGAGAATTTAATACGATGTCTTCAAACCCGGTACTCTACGGACTTCCAGAAGGGCAGGATGCCCGTTTTATAGCTGAACAGGTGCGCGAGGCTGCGCGTGCTGATTCTGTTATGTTGCATGTAGCATTGGATGATTCGCGTATTGCTACCATAAAAGAACTTTTATCTTTTTTTGCGCCGGATGTGGATGTGGCTGTATTGCCGGCCTGGGATTGTTTGCCTTACGATCGTGTGTCGCCTCATGGTGATATTGTTTCAAAACGCGTGAGCACGCTCACCAGAATTCTGGATTGGCAAAAGGAAGAAAAGCGTGTGCCGCGGCTGATTTTAACGACAGTCAATGCGGCTTCGCAGCGTGTGACGCCTAAAAAGTCCCTCGAAAAGGCAGGGTTCTCTGTTTCTAAAGGCGGTACCCTTGATATAGAGGCTTTTCAGCGATATTTGGCAGATAATGGCTATATCCGCACTGATACAGTGCGGGAGGCTGGGGAATATGCGATACGCGGCGGGATTGTCGATCTGTTTCCCTCTGGGGCTAAAGAACCGATTCGCATGGATTTGTTCGGAGATGAGGTTGAAACCATCAAAGATTTTGATCCGATAAGCCAAAGGAGCGGCAAGGCCAGAGCGTTTTTTGCGCTTCATCCGGTGAGCGAATTTTTTCTGGATCAGGACTCTATTGCGCGTTTCAGAGGTGGATACCGAGAAGCTTTCGGTGTGGTAAGGGGGGATGATCCTTTATATGAAGCGATATCCGAGGGGCGCAAATATAACGGGATGGATCACTGGCTTCCTTTGTTCTTTGAGCAAATGGATACGGTTTTTGATTATGTAGGCAAAAACTGCGTGGTGACGCTTGATTATCATGTGGCTCAATCTTATCAGGCACGTATAGAACATATCAGAGACTTCTATCAGGCCAGACAGACCTTGTCTGAAAACAAGGATATAAGAGGCTTTGTTTATCATCCGTTGCCGGTGGAAAGGCTTTATGTCGCTGAAGAAGAGTGGGGCAAACTGCTCAAAGACCTGCGCGCTGTTTCTTTTTCTCCTTTTGCGAATCCTGACACACCTGACGACCAGCCGGTGGCGGTGAAAGCCCGTGACTTTTCCGATATCAGAGCGTTGCCGGAGGGCGATGTTCTAAAGGAATTGTCAGCTTATGTGTCGCATTTGCGTGCTGAGGGTAGAAAAATCCTGATTGCGTCATACAGTGAGGGCTCAAGGGAGCGGATCAAAGGGCTTTTGGCGGAGTCCGGCTTTGCTAATCTCGTGCTGTGCGATACGTGGGACCGGGTAAAAAAGCTGGATAAATATGAAATCGGACTGGCTGTATTGTTGCTTGATAGCGGTTTTGTCGCGTCTGATCTGGCCGTTATTACAGAGCAGGATATTCTGGGGGATCGGCTGGCGCGTAAAAAGCGCAAAAAGAAAAAGGCTGATAATTTCCTGACCGAAATTTCATCGCTGTCTGCCGGGGATCTTGTTGTCCATGTGGAGCACGGTGTCGGCCGGTTTGAGGGGCTGGAGACACTGGATGTTGCTGGGGCGGCGCATGATTGTCTGAAAATTATATATGATGGCGGTGATAAGCTTTTTATACCGGTTGAAAATATGGATCTCTTATCCCGCTTTGGGGCGGATGAGGGACGTGTTGCGCTTGATAAGCTTGGCGGGGCTGGCTGGCAGGCGCGTAAGAGCAAAGTCAAAAAAGATCTTATGGTGATGGCCGACGGGCTGTTGAAAATCGCCGCAGCCCGCATGCTGCGCAAAGGGGAAAAGATTGTGCCGCAAGAAGGACCGTACCGTTCTTTCGTTGCGCGTTTTCCTTATCAGGAAACAGAAGACCAGCAATCAGCCATTGAACAGGTGCTCGAGGATCTTGATAGTGGACGGCCTATGGACCGGCTTGTCTGTGGTGATGTAGGATTCGGAAAAACCGAAGTCGCTTTACGTGCGGCCTGTGCCGCAGCGATGGAAGGATTTCAGGTGGCTGTCGTGGCACCGACGACGCTTTTGGCACGTCAGCATTTTCGAAACTTTTCGGATCGTTTTAAAGGTACAGCCATTCGTGTGGAACAGTTATCGCGTTTTGTAAAGGGGCGGGATGCCGCACTTACAAGAGACGGACTGCGGGATGGTTCGGTTAATATTATTGTTGGCACGCATGCTATTTTCTCAAAATTAACAAAGTTCTCGAACTTAGGTCTCTTAATTGTTGATGAAGAACAACATTTTGGTGTTAAGCAAAAAGAACGCTTAAAAGAGCTGAAAGAAAATGTCCATATTTTAACCTTGACGGCTACGCCGATCCCAAGAACGCTTCAAATGGCACTGTCCGGTGTGCGGGAGATGAGTATTATCGCGAGTCCGCCGGTTGACAGGCTCGCTATTCGTACCTTTGTGCTGCCTTTTGATCCTATGGTGATCAGGGAAGCTCTTTTGCGGGAGCATTATCGCGGCGGGCAGAGTTTTTATGTCTGTCCACGGGTGAAGGATATTAAGGAAGTTGAGGCTGTGCTCAAAGAGCTGGTGCCCGAAATCAAAGTGATTTCAGCGCATGGGCAGATGAGTGCAACAGAGCTTGAAGAGCGGATGACGGCTTTTTATGATGGGCAGTATGATGTATTGCTTGCAACCAATATCATTGAAAGCGGACTTGATGTGCCAACAGCAAACACGATGATTGTGCACAGATCGGATATGTTCGGTCTGGCACAGCTCTATCAGATCAGGGGGCGGATTGGGCGTTCAAAGATCAGGGCTTATGCCTATTTAACGTATCAGCAAGATAAAAAGTTAACAGATCAGGCACAAAAACGTCTGGAAGTTATTGAAATGCTTGATACTTTAGGGGCTGGATTTCAGCTTGCATCTCATGATATGGATATCCGCGGGGCGGGGAATCTTTTGGGTGATAAGCAGTCTGGCCATATTAAGGAAGTCGGGGTGGAGCTGTATCAACAGATGCTCGAAGAAGCGGTGGCGGCCGCAAAAGCGGGGGTCGATATGGAGGCGGGGTTGCCCGAGAAAGAAAGCTGGTCACCGACAATAAATATCGGTACTTCTGTTTTAATTCCAGAGAGATATGTTGAAGATTTGAGTGTTAGGATGAGCTTGTATCGCCGCCTGTCCGAGCTGGAAGATCAAAATGAAGTAGAGAGTTTTGCGGCAGAACTGATTGACCGTTTCGGTCCTTTGCCGGAAGAAGTTGAAAATCTCATGACTATTTTCAAGATCAAGCAACATTGCCGCAAAGCCGGTATTGAAAAAATCGAAGCCGGGCCAAAAGGGGCTGTTATAGGTTTTTACAAAGATACCCCGCCAAACATCCCCGGTCTGATGCAGTGGATGCAGGAAAAAAGAGGGGCTGTAAAACTCCGCCATGACCAGAAACTGGTTGTTATTCGGCAATGGGATACAGTGTCCTACCGTGTAAAAGGGGTGCAGTCTCTTGTGAAGGATCTGGCCTCTTTCTAGATTAAGGGTACCCTGTTATTTTTTATGAGATTGACGGCATCTGTTCTGGCGTCTATTTGTGATTTTTGAAAACATGACCAGAAATTATAGGCCTTTCTTTGGGCTTCAGGGTGGAAGATACACCAATATTGAGGCCCGTTCTGGTTGGTGGATCCGATAGAGCGGAGGCCGTGCCGGCTTATGGCTGTTTTGAGCGCGGATTCTGAGTTTATACTATGGTCTGATATTGTATTGCCGATATAAAAACCATCCGAATTAATAAGCTTCTTTATTCGTCTGAGAAGTGTATCGGGTTTGAGATAGTGCTGAGAATAGATGGCTGTACATACTTTTGGTACGCCGATATCTCTTTTGTCCTTTAGGGCTGATTTCCAGTGGGTGACAAGAAGGTTCTTTTTTTTAGCCTGTGAAATGATGCTGGTGTCAATTTCAATGCCATGAAATGCGGGTGTGCCGTTAATGTGCTCAACAATAGGTCTGGTGCCACATCCTACTTCGTACAGGACATAGCGTTGATTGGCAAAGTGAGTGTCAAGGGCATAAGCAATAGCCATTTTTACGTAAGTGTTTCGAAGGATGGGCTTCCTGTCTAGCATGTTGTTTATTAGGCAAATGTCAGCAGGGGGGAGTTGATTAGGCTTTACACCGTCCCGCAGATAAACGGCCCCTCTGAAATGACGAAGAGGTCCCTGTGCTGTTTGTAGGAGATTTTTATGTTCATTCAGTCCCTTGACATAAAAAACATGCCGCCCATGTTGTTGAATCATTCTTACTCTGCCGCTGTATTCTTTATTTTATTATTATTATTATTATTGCGGGCGATGTTATGAAAAGGAAAGCGGAATTGCAAGTGTTTTTTTAGGGATCGTTAGTGGGGTGTTCCTCAATAATTTGGTTTTTTTTCTAAAATATGGCACACTTTATTTCAGTATTAAGGAGGACTCTGTCATGAGTCGGGAATATGCCGAAAAAAGAATAGCGGAAGCGCTGCGTCTGGCAAAAGGAAACGCGGCCAAAGCGCGGCAGCAGGTGATTGCCTGGACGTATGAGGACCCGAAACTGCTTCATGCGCTGGCGCGGCCGCATTTGACCGGTATTGTGGCGCATGCGGTAAATCGTGTGATATCGCAAAAAGGAAAAATGCCGCCAGAGGTGCCCAAAGCACCTAAAGGGCTTGATATGGCACCGGGGAGTTTTGGGAAAGAGATTTTAGGGGCTTTGTCAGGGCGTAATGCCCCGAACTTCGGACAGGAAAGTATGGCGCCCCCGATAAAGAAAAAAGGGGCTTCCCAGCAGCATATTGATGCTATCCGCAGGCTGGCCCGCAAAAATTCTTCCCAATAACGCTTGATGCGGTAGTATTTTTTTACCGCGAAGATGCGAAGGAACGAAGTTTACGGAGATAAAAAGCACGCGTAAGCGTGTCATTATTTTATTTCACCACAGAGGACACAGAGTGCACAGGGATTCTTTTAAGAAGAAAAACCTCTGTGATCTCTGTGTCCTCTGTGGTGCTAAATGTGTCCTCTGTGGTGCTAAAATAGTTTATTGCGCTATCGCGCGGTATTTCTCCGTAAACTTCGCATCTTCGCGGTAAAAAACATGCTCTTTATTCATGTGGAAGAGAGATATTCTGCGGCTTGCAGCGTGTGTGCTCATTGTATATGATGACGCTTATCATGTGTGTATTAGATGACTTTTTAAGAAAAGAATCCTGTGAGGTTGGGACGTTAACGCCTGTTGCTGGCGATAGTTCCGGGCGTATGTTTTTTCGTGTCAGACGGGATGGGGTGTCTCTGGTCGCGATGTCTTCGCCACCTGATGATGATCCGGCCTCTATTCCAGGGCATAAGATTGCGGATCTGGTCCGTATTACGAAGGGGTTGGAAAAAATCGGTGTAAGGGTGCCAGCCCTTTATGCGGTTGATGAAACAAACGGTTTTGTGCTTTTAGAGGATTTTGGCTCTGTTTCTTTCGGAAAGGCAAACGAAGCACCTTCTGCTTTATATGGGCTTGCCACTGATACGCTTATCCGTTTTCGGGAAGAGATGAAGGACAACAATCTTGCTTTGCCGTTGTATTACGAGAGCCATATTCACACAGGCCGGCGGCGGGTTGTGGATTGGTATATCCCTTTTGTACGGCAGGAGAAAAATGAGGACGGACTGGCGGAATCGTACGTGTCTGTTTGGGATCAGATAGAGCAAAGCCTGCCGCCTTGTCCTGTCGGTTTTGTGCATGGTGATTATCATTTTGAGAATCTGATGTGGCTGAATGAGGGCAGGGTATCCTCAACATGCGGTGTGCTTGATTTTCAAGGGGCGTTGTGGGGGCCTTTGCCCTACGATCTTGTTAATGTGCTCGAAGATGTACGTGTGGACGTACCGCAGGATATAAGGACCGGGATGATGGCGCGCTATTGTGAGACGATGAGCGCGGAAGAAAAAGAAACCTTTGCGCTTTGGTACCGGGTCCTCGGGACACAATTTCATTGCCGTGTTATGGGACAGTTTATTCGGCTGGCGGTGCGTGATCACAAAACAGCGTATCTTTCTCATCTGCCACGGACGGCTGCGCTTTTAAAAGCAGGACTCGCGGCCCCTGTACTGGCCCCCATCAGGGACTGGTTCGAGAGAGAGGGCATTTGCTTTGACAAGTGGCCGGATAAAAGCGATAGTCTTGCGCTTGGCGCGTATATTCGCGAAGATGCATTTTAAAAAGTTTTAATCAAAAAAAGAGGGAAAATCTATGTCTATAATTGCTGACCGTTTAAGTCGTATTAAACCATCTGCTACAATTGCTATATCCCAAAAAGCGCGGGAGTTAAAAGAGCAGGGGCAGGATGTTATTTCTTTGGGACTGGGCGAGCCTGATTTTGACACGCCGGATCCGATTAAAGAGGCCGCGTATGAGGCGATGAAAGCCGGACAAACAAAATATACGGCGGTCGATGGTACAAAAGAGTTAAAAGAAGCTATTATTGCAAAATTTAAAAGAGATAACGGGCTGGAATATACCGCGGATCAGATTACCGTCGGCACAGGCGGAAAACAGGTGTTGTTTAATGCGTTGTTTGCGACGTTAAATCCGGGGGATGAAGTGCTTATTCCTGCGCCTTACTGGGTGTCTTATCCTGATATGGTGTTGCTGGCAGAAGGGACACCCGTTTCAATTGATTGTCCGAAGGAAGCGAATTTTAAACTGACACCAGAGCGTTTGGAGGCGGCCATTACGCCAAAAACAAAATGGCTTATTTTAAACTCGCCGTCTAATCCGACTGGGGCGGCTTATTCTCGTGATGAGATGAAAGCCCTTACCGATGTGCTGGTAAAACATCCGCATGTCTATGTGATGACGGATGATATGTATGAGCATCTCGTCTATGATGATTTCGAATTTGTGACACCTGCGCAAATAGAACCGTCTCTCTTTGATCGGACCTTGACGGTGAACGGTGTATCCAAAGCGTATTCCATGACGGGCTGGCGGATCGGGTATGCGGGTGGCCCGCAAGAGATCATAAAAGCGATGGCAAAAATTCAAGGGCAGAGTACCTTTAATCCATGCTCTATTTCTCAGGCCGGTGCGGTCGAAGCGTTAAATGGCGATCAATCTTTCCTTGAAGACTGGAAGGCTGCCTTTAAACGCCGCCGTGATCTGGTGGCCGATATGATCAATGAGGCTGAAGGGCTGTCCTGTCATACGCCCGAAGGGGCTTTTTACGTGTATCCGTCCTGTGATGGATGTATCGGTAAAAAAACACCATCTGGTAAAGAGATCAAAAATGATGAGGATTTTGTCATGTATCTTCTGGAATCCGGTGTGGCTTGCGTGCACGGCGAAGCTTTCGGCCTGTCACCACATTTCAGAATTTCCTATGCGACATCTGACGATGTGCTGAAAGAAGCGTGTGTGCGCATTCAAAAGGCATGTGCTGCGTTGGACGACTGATTTACTTGCTATTTTCTTTTCGTAATGATAAATAGTCTCCTCGGTAATAAAGAAGGAGACTATTCATGTCTAATGATAATAAAAAAACAGAAACAACAGAAATAATTGATACTATTGATACTATAACAGCAGCTTCACTGCGTAGTGTCTGGACCGGTGATGATAGCTTGTTGTCTGCGCAGACGAGACAGGCTCTTTCTGAATCCTATACAGGCGAAGACGTCACTGCGTTAAGGCAGACATGGCAAGACCGTAGAGATTATGGTGTTACTCGTACGCCCTAGATAATGAACCGTCTCGTCTTGTGGTGCGTATTTTAACGTCTCTTGACAGACTATTTCCGTAATATTAGGAATACTCCCTTCGTAACAAAGGGAGTATTGTTTTATGTCAGAGGGTAACGCTTTAGAAAAATCACATCATGTAGCCGCAAAAAAAATGGCTGAATTTTGGGCCTCCTTGTTACGGGCGGATACCGTAGAGACTTTGATCAAAGGCTGGGTTGGTGAAGGTGATCGACAAGGTGATTTTGATGATTTCGGCGTTGAATTTATGCAGGCTTCTGTGGCTGTTCAGACTTCCCCAGACTATACCGATGAAGAAGCGGCCGCTTTTAACAAGGCATTGGAGGCTCGGATTCTGGAGGCGTTTATAGAGCCAGAGTTTAGTGGTCACCTTTTTTTCAACATAAAAAATGATTATTATCCTGATGATCTTCTGATTCAGGCAGGTCTAGATGCTGGTATAGATATTGGCATGATAGCTTTTCCTTTTAAGACATCGACGACTTTTGATATTTGGTCAGAGAAACTTATGATTCAGCAAGGCGGGGCGACACATCGCATTCGTCTTAATCCTGATCGTCCGGTTAAGCATGCTTATTTTGTTTATCAGACGGAGCCGGATGGTCCGCTAAAGACGCTTGAGCTGGATGAAGATGATCTGGTAAGGGAGCGTCTTGATGATATTGACCGAATTATATCTGAAAAAGAGGGGCGGCGAACTTTTACCATTCATTTTATAGGGCCCTTCTTTACAACAACGCCTGAAGAGGCAATTAGTGCGTGCGGATATGTGGGGGGATATGAGTATAAGTTTCCGCAAGATGTCGCGAATGATTGGGTTTTAAGGGCAGAGACTGAAGAGTCTGTTGATTTCTTTGTCAAAAAGCGCGGTGCTGATGTTTCTAAATGCTTGGAAATTTTGGAAGAGCGAGAAAGAAATGCCGCTTGTCTATCGCCAATATCGCCCATCAATTCTCTTAAAACGCGTTTGAATAGCTTAATACCGCGGATTTAGGTAAGAAAGTTACATTTATGATAATGAAATATCATTGCGCAAGCGTATGGTGATATATTCCAAAAAAACATGTGTGATCTGCAACAGATTCTTTTGACAATTTTCCAGAAAAATGCCAGAGTTTCCGCCTTTATTATAAAAAACAAAATAAACGGTAGTTCTATTAAGAGGGAAAATTAATGATCGAATGGTCTACTCGTCTGCAGGGCGTACAGCCTTCCGCGACGGCTGCTATGAATGAACTTGCTAAAACGCTTGTACAGCAAGGGCATGATGTTATTAATCTTAGTTTTGGTGAGCCAGATCAGGATACGCCCCTTCCTGTTCAAGAGGCGGCTATACGTGCGATCAGAGGAGGGCAAACAAAATACACCCTGACCAGAGGAACCTATGAATGCAGAGTGGCCGTTGCAGAAAAATTCGAACGTGAGAATAGCCTGACTTATACGCCACATGAAATTATTGTGGCACCGGGTGGCAAACAGGTTTTGTTCAATGCTTTTTTTGCAACGGTGAATCCGGGTGATGAGGTTATTATTCCGAGACCTTATTGGGTCACTTATCCAGATATCATCAGATCGCTTCATGGTCAGCCGGTTTTTGTAGATTGCTTTGAAGAGGATGGTTTTAAGCTAACGCCTGAAAGTCTTGAGGCGGCAATCACGCCAAGAACAAAATGGTTTGTTTTTAATGCGCCATCTAATCCGACTGGTGCCGTTTATTCTTATGATGAAATGAAAGCACTAACCAATGTATTGTTAAAGCATCCGCATGTTTTGATTATGGCAGATGATGTATATGAGCCTTTTGTTTATGACGGGCAGAAATTCCATACGATTGCAGAAGTTGAGCCGCGCCTGTTTGATCGCACGTTGACGATGAATGGTGTGTCTAAAGGATATGCTATGACGGGTTGGCGCGTTGGCTATGGCGCTGGACCGCAGAAATTGATTGATGGTATGGCCATAGCACAGAGCCTGATCAATTCACATACAGTTTCTATTTCTCAGGCGGCTACAATTGAAGCGTTGCGGGGGGATCAGTCCTTAAAAGCGGCATGGAATGATATGTTTAAGGAACGGCGGGATTTTGTTGTTGAGCACTTAAATCAAATGGATGGCATTTCCTGTTCAATGCCTGGCGGTGCTTTTTATGCTTTTCCATCTTGCGCAGCGCATATCGGAAAAACGACGCCGGGGGGATTATATATTGAGAATGATGGAGAACTTGTTAGAGGGGTTCTCACGGAAGCTTTTGTTGCATCTATTGCTGGTACAGAGTTTGGTGCGCCTGGGCACTTTAGAATCTCTTATGCTGCATCAAATGATGAACTTGATCGTGCGTGTGATCGGATGGGTAATTTCTTTGCAAAGCTTAAACCGTAGAGTGTTCCTTATTTCAAATAGAAAAAAACCGGGCTTTCAAAAAGCCCGGCGAGTTGAACAGGGAGGTTTCACGTCTGGGAGACGTAGGGTCCTTAAGAGGACCCTTCCCAACGCCTTTTGCGTTGGTAGTCCCAATTAATAAACTTTAGAGAGTGTTTCTGTCTAGAGAAACTTGAGTATATCAGCTATGCGTCAAGTGCAGGGCTGGCGTGTTTTTTAGCAGGGCGTTTCGCTGATATGCCTGAGAAGAAAATCCCTGAATGTGGCAATACGCTTGGAATGCTTACGTTCCTGGGGGTAGACGAAGTACATGTTAACGCCGTCATGCTGAATATCCGGAAGGATCTGTATAATGTTCTCTTTCCGCTGAAGGATGTAATCGGGCAGGGCGGATATCCCACTACCGTATTCAACCGCCTTGTATATCGCAGAAATTGAGTTGATTTTGATGAGTTTTTTGTGCTTTTCCGAATCAATACCGGCGGCATCCATAAACCAGTTTGTGTTGGCAAAGGGGACCACGACATCTTCGGGGAAACACAACAGGACGTGATCTGATAGATCTTTTGGTTTTTTAGGGGTGCCGTTCTTTTCGAGGTAGTCTTTCGACGCGCATAAATGGAATTTTATGGTGGTCAGGTGCCGCTGAATTAAATCCGGTTGCTCTGGCTGATAGAGCCGTATGGCCGCGTCGGCCTCTCTCATCCCGAGATTAAGGATACGGTTTTCCAAAATGATACGCAGGTTGATATCCGGGCATTGCGTATGAAAATCCCCTAATCTGGAAGAGAGCCATGTGGTGCCAATAAAATCGGCGACTGTAACGGTTAAAGGTCCTTCGGCAAGTTCCTTTGAATCCATAAGTTGCCCTTCAATCATGGAGAGTTTTGCAAAAATATCCTGTGTTGTGCCGAAAAGAAGCTCTCCTTGCTCGGTCAGAAGAAGGCCTCTTGCGTGCCGGTAGAACAGCGAAACGCCTAAGCTTTCTTCCAGCGAGCTGATTTGACGGGAGACAGCGGACTGGCTCAGCATGAGGGTGTTTCCTGCGCCTGTGAAACTACCGGCTTCGGCAACGGCGTAGAAAATCCTTAATTTGTCCCAGTCCATTGTCATGTATTATCTATGCTCCACTGTGAATAAAGCGGTCAGCTTCCAAGGCTGCCATACAACCCATACCAGCTGCGGTAATAGCCTGTCTATAGGTTTTATCTTTGACGTCGCCTGCGGCATAGACTCCTTCGATAGAGGTCTGTGTTGAATCCGGTTTTGTGATGATATAGCCTTCTTTGTCTATATCAATCTGACCTTTGAACAGCTCTGTTGCAGGGGCATGACCGATGGCAATAAAAACCCCATGAACGGAAAGGTCTTGTGTTTCGTTCGTTTTGACATTCTTTAGCTTAAGACCGGTGAGTCCTTGCGCATCGCCTAAGAATTCTTCGACAACGCTGTCCCAGATGACATCAATTTTTTCATGATTCAGGAGGCGTTCTTGCATAATTCTTTCAGCACGCAGTTCATTGCGGCGGTGAATAAGGGTTACTTTGCTCACAAAATTGGTCAGGAACAGGGCTTCTTCAACCGCAGAATTACCGCCGCCAATTACGGCAACTTCTTTCCCGCGATAGAAAAATCCGTCACAGGTGGCACAGGCTGATACGCCAAGGCCTCTGAATTTTTCTTCACCTTCCAGACCGAGCCAGCGAGCCTTTGCGCCTGTGCAAATAATGACGGTATCTGCAATATATGTATGGCCGCTATCACCCGTCGCCTTAAAAGGGCGCGTGGAAAGATCAATATTCGTGATGGTATCTGTCATCATTTTGGTACCAACGGCTGTTGCCTGTGCTTTCATTTGTTCCATAAGCCATGGGCCTTGTACCGGGTCCGCAAAGCCGGGGTAGTTTTCAACATCTGTCGTAATAGTGAGTTGCCCGCCGGGTTCCATCCCCATGACCTGAACAGGCTCAAGATTGGCGCGTGCTGCATAAATAGCTGCCGTGTAGCCCGCCGGGCCGGAACCGATGACAAGTACTTTTGTTTCAAATGTTTCAGACATGATTTCTTTTACTTCCTTTATTTTGTTCTTTTTTTAAGGCCTTCCCTTATGGCTGACGCAACCATGCGTGAATCGCTCAAAGGGGAATAATCCCAATGTTCCAGTGTTCCATCGAACAATCTGATGCAGTTCTTGTTCATCAGATTTTTATAGAACCGGTCAAAGCGTTTTGAACCGCCTTCAAGGGCTACCATGTAAACCGGTTTTCCGGTTGTTGCAGCATCTGAGAGCATAGAAACGCTATCTGACGTGACAATAATATAGTCCGCGTGTGCAAGAAAACCAAAATAAGGATTTTCTCCACTGCCATCCCATATGTATACGTTCGGGCCTGTGAGAAGGTTTTTCATAATTTCCTCATTTTCTGGCCCGGTCCGGCGGGAGGTGGTCACCATTAGAGAAACATTTTGTGTTTCTACCAGAGTGTGTAGCTGTTCGGTCAGACTTGTCATGATCTCCGGTGTTAATGTATGAGCCTTACTATTCCCGCCAATCAGCACAGCAACACGCGGGGGAGGGAGAAGGGATAGGAGGGCTTCTGAAAAATCTTTTCTTGCCTGTTCAAGCTTCTCTTGTGTGATTCTGTTGGGGGCTGCATCGGTTACAATGACATTGTCGCCGCGAGCCGGGTCATGAAAAGGCACCGCCACCAGATCAAAGTGATGAGGGGAAATTCGGGGGTCTTGTATTTGAACTACGTATGTATGCCCCTTGCTTGCTTTTTTTATATAGCGTGCGGCGGCAATGGCTTTTCGTCCCGCACATAACGCAACATCCGGCCATGGCGGGGTTAGCCTGTCACCTTTGCTTGAGAAGGTGCAGGGGCTTTCAAAGCCAAGGAAAGGAGAAAATGTTTTCCATGGTTGATTTAAGCTGATGCGTTTGATAAGAATGTCGCCGCCCAGCTCTTCGCGAAGTGTTTCTGCTACGCCTAGACACTGGTTTTCAGTACCGGCTATGCCTTCGGTTATAATCCAAATTTTCATGTTTTTAGAGTTGCCTTTGAAAAGAAACTGGAGTACATAGTTGCGCAACTTTATATCAAGAGTTAAGTTTAAAGAAGAATTTTTTTACAAAAGAAGGCATGATAGATAATGCGACGCACTAAATTAGACAAGATTGACCGTAAGATTTTAGATGATCTGCAGAATAATGGTAGAATTACCAATGTTGAATTGGCTAAAAATGCGGGGATTTCTGCACCGCCTTGCTTAAGACGTGTCCGTGCGCTCGAAGATGCTGGCTTGATTGAGGGCTATCACGCGAAATTGAATGCGCCCGCTTTGGGATATGGCGTTACCGTTTTTGCCAAAGTTTTGCTTGAAAGCCATGCGGAAAAGGATCTCGATGCGTTTGAAAAGGCGATTAACGAATGGTCTATGGTACGTGAATGCTGGATGGTCTCAGGCGAGACAGATTTTCTTCTTAAAATCGCGGCAAAAGACTGGGAAGATTATCAGTCTTTTCATACAAACCATCTGACAAAAGCACCTAATGTGATATCGGTAAAGTCGTACTTGACTATCCGTTCAACGAAACATGAACCCGGCGTGCCGATTGATACGGAGTAACTGTCGTATCGCTCATGCAACGATGTTAAGGGACACCAAGAGCGCAAAGGATTTTGGCCTTTGCGCTCTTGATATATAGTCATTTCGAAGAAGAATCAACGCGCGTTGTCATACCGGACACCGATCCGGTATCCAGTTAAATAATGTGCACGGCATATGCCGTGCTCTTTGTGCTGGAGTCACGCTGTTTATGTTCGGCCTAAAAGGCCTCTCTCGCGGGAATGACAGCACGCGTATGACACAGTCGATTTTAAATCGTAACGACTATAGTGCATAAATCCATGATCGTTCTATATGACATGTGCTATATACCACGTGTGCATGGCGGACGGTGAAGAGATATGAGAGGACTTCCCCCTGTTGGTGTCAGAGGGAAGCTATGGCAGTTATTTTAGCATGCCTTTTAGAAAGTCAAGGGGTATGGGGAGAACGATGGTATTACCTTTGGCGTTTGTGAATTCGCCCATGGTGCCAAGGTAGCGGAGTTGCATGGTTTCTGGCCTTTTGGCAAGGATCGCAGCGGCCTCGTCAAGCTGTTGGGCGGCTTGTAATTCGCCTTCCGCATTGATGATTTTAGCGCGTCTGTCGCGTTCAGCTTCGGCCTGTTTGGCTATGGCACGGACCATGGTCGGGTCAATATCTACGTGTTTGATTTCAACATTTGTAACCTTGATGCCCCAGCCGTCTGTTTGCGTGTCCAGAATTTCCTGAACGTCTTTGTTCAACTGATCCCGTTTGGCTAGCATGTCATCCAGATCGTGTTTACCTAGAACGGATCTCAGGGTTGTTTGTGCGAGTTGGCTTGTGGCCTGACCAAAATCTTCTACCCGGTTAATGGCAAAAGAGGGCTCAATAACACGGTAATAGACAACCGCATTGACACGTACAGAGACGTTGTCTTTTGAGATAACATCCTGTGCCGGAATATCTTCGGTGCGTACGCGCATATCAACTTTGAGCATTTCCTGCAAGATAGGGATGACAAGGTTCAGTCCCGGATGGCGGGTGCCTGTGTATTTACCAAAGGTATAGATAACACCGCGCTCATATTCTTTTACAATGCGCAAGGACGCGGCTATAAGCCCCAGTAATATGAGGAGCACAATTCCTAAAAATGGCATAATGATGTTTCCCTTCTTTTATTTAAATAATTTTTACCAGTAGATTTTCAACGCTCTCAACTGTGACTTTGTCGCCGGGCTTTAGGTCTTTCTCTTTGTCTGAAATGGCTTTCCAGATTTCGCCTTGAACACGGACGCGGCCTTGCCGTTCATGCCACTCGATAATCTCTGCTGACTCAGCGATCATGCTTTCAGTGCCTGTGCTGACCCGTTCTTTGATGGTGCGGGCCAGCAAAACCGTTATTACTGTGATGAGCAGTACGCCCAGTAAGATGATGCTGGTAATAATGCTCCAGTCAAGGCTTAACCCCGGTATGGTGTCTCCATCAAATAAAATGGAGGCACCAAGCCCAAACGTCAGGAGGCCGCCAATGGCAAGTATCCCAAAGGCGGGGATAAAGGTTTCGCTTGCCATGAAGGCAATGCCCAGTAACACAAGGACAACGCCGCCCGCGTTAACGGGCAGGCTGTCTGTTTCAAAGAGACGAATGGTAATGTTGTAAACAGCAGGATCTCCTGCCTTAGCCTTTGGCAAAAAAGACAGGAGAGAAATACAGAAAAAAGCTATAAATCTTATCATAATAGATGGATTATAGCGGGATTCGGGTTTGTATTCTATAGCCGTTCTAGTAAAGCGTCGCCCATGCCGTCTGTGGTTGTTTCTGTGCAGCCTTCGGCCATGATGTCGGGGGTGCGGATGCCAGCTTCCAGAACATCTTGCGCGGCTTTCTCGATTTTATCAGCCCATGTCGGCGCATCGAGAGAATAGCGCAACGCCATGGCAAAGCTTAAAATCGTGGCCAGCGGATTGGCTTTGTTTTGCCCGGCTATATCAGGGGCGGAGCCGTGAACAGGCTCATACAGGGCGTATTGTGTACCCAATGAGGCGGACGGCAGCATGCCAAGAGAACCGGTGAGCATGGCGGCTTCGTCAGAGAGAATATCGCCGAACAGATTATCTGTAACAATCACATCAAACTGCCGCGGGTTGCGCAAAAGTTGCATCGCGCAATTGTCTGCGTACATGTGCGAGAGTTCGATATCTGTGTAGTTTTCGTCCCGGTGTAGCTTTGTGACTTCTTCGCGCCAGAGCCTGCCGGTTTCCATCACATTGCCTTTTTCGGCAGAACAAACGCGGCCGCGTCGTTTCCTGGCCATATCAAAGGCGACACGTGTGACGCGCTGTATTTCTGATGTGGTATAGACTTGCGTGTTAACGCCGCGGCGTTCACCATTTGGGAGCACTTCAATACCGCGGGGCTCACCAAAATAGACACCGCCGGTTAGTTCGCGGACGATCAGAATATCCAAGCCGCGAATAACATCCGGTTTAAGGGTAGAGGCGTCAATCAGCGCATCAAATACAAGGGCTGGCCGCAGATTAGCAAAGAGGCCTAAATCTTTGCGGAGACGTAAGAGGCCGGCTTCCGGGCGTATCGCATAATCGACATTATCCCATTTCGGACCGCCGACCGCGCCTAAAATAGCGGCATCGGCGTTTTTGCAGGATTCTATGGCTTCATCTGTGACAGGCACGCCGTGCGCATCAATCGCCGCGCCGCCAGCCGGATGCTCTTCTATGTCAAAGGAGATCTCTGTATTGTTATCCATCCATGTAATGAGTTTACGCACCTGCGCCATGACTTCGGGGCCAATGCCATCACCTGGTAAAAGGGTCAGTTTTTTCTTCATTTTCTTTTTTCCTGCTGCTTTTAAGAATCGTTATCCTGTTATGGTTTATAGTGTTTTGAACAGGTGTATCAACGTTTTTTTACCGCGAAGGCGCGAAGATACGAAGTTGACGGAGAATTTCGCGCGCGATAGCGCGTTATACAATATTTTGGAACCACAGAGGACACAGAGAGCACAGAGGTTTTTCTTCTTAAAAGAATCCCTGTGCTCTCTGTGTCCTCTGTGGTGAAACAAAATGGCTGCACGCTTACGCGTGCTTTTTTTTCCTTAAACTTCGTATCTTCGCGCCTTCGCGGTGAAAAACATGCGCGGTGACATGAGGGCGGGGAAGCATAACGGTTCTGCTATTCCCTTGACATACGACTTAATGTTATGTTAATTGCGTTTATCCCTTTGAATATATTTTGGAAAGAGAGCAGCAATGGCAAAGTCCCTGAAAGATGAATTTGATACACCTATGACGATCAATGCCCATGACGTGACTATCAAGATCGGTGATGATTGTAATGTTCAACTTGAAAAAGGGAAAAAGGTTTTAACTGTAACAGAAGACCGTATTCTTCTTGTTGATGGCGGTGTTACCGTTGATATCAGGGATGGTAATATTTCTCTTTCCGGTGGGAATATTGAGGTGCAGCGTGATGGTATTGCGAAAGTAGTGCCGGTTGCAGAAAAGCAGGAGGATGAGATCGCTGTCATAACATCTTTTCTTTATTTTGATGCTATAAAACCAGGGGATACGCTTGGTGTGGACCATCTTCTTTTTGGCTGTGATAATCGTTTTTATAACTGGTTTGTTTATAATGTAGAAAAAGATTTAGGCATTATTCAGGTGCTTGAGCCAGAGGATATGTTTGGACTACGGAGCACGTTTGTTTCTCATATAGAGGATGATCTTAAACCACAAGGGCATGTGGGCGCGCGTGTTATGGCGTTTGGTGATGTTAAGGAGATTTTTAATAATCTTATCCTAACGAATTTAATTGAGAAAGCACCGATCTCTTTGTTTGACGAAAGAGATCGGCAGAAGCTCTTTTTTTCAGATAAATCGGCTAATTACACGGATCGTAGCTTGGCCTATATTTTTGATAAAAGAGGAACGCAATGCCGTTATCCTCATACAAGCGAGCAAGCTTACGGTTTTGCCGTTCAGGATATTCTGGTAAGGACACTGTAGCGTTTAAGAGTGCTCTAATTTTATTTGTTAAAAGTGTAGAGATAAGGATGCTGGTAAATGGCGAAAGAAAAACCTAACGAAATTAATTTGGGAGAGGCGTTTGGGCCTGCTGTTATTCGTGTGAATGGTCTAACGATCAGGACGGATGGTAAGGGGCGGACAAGTCTTTCTCATGGTAATGTTACCGTTGATATCAGGGATGGTAACATTTCTCTTTCCGGTGGGAATATTAAGGTGCGGGATAATGGTGTCGCGCGTGTTGTGCCGGTTGGGGATGAGGCTGGTGTTATAACATCTTCGCTTGATATGGGGGGTATAAAACCGGGGGATGTGCTTGGTGTGGAGGTTGTTCTGCCTTCCGATGTAAAGCATCTTTGTAACTGGTTCGTTTATAATGTAAAAAAAGATCAAAATGGTGAAGGCATAGTGCAGGCGTTTGAGCCAGAGTGTCATTTAATGTCTTGCGGGCAGTTTTATAACCATGTGGATCATACACTTGCGGCGCAAGGACACCTGAATGCGCGTATTATGAATGAACGTGATGCGACTGCCATTTTTTATAACGTTGTGCAAGCCGGTATCGCCTGTAAATCAGGCATTGAGATTTATAACAAAGATTCTAAGGCTAACCCTTTTTGGGGGGCATTGATTATGGATGATAACATTCCTACCGAGGCGTGCTATATTTATCATTTGGGGGATGAACCTGCAGATAGTGTGATTGAGAGCCTGTATAGTGCTGCCTATGGCCTTGCGGTTCAGGATATTCCTTTGAGGTCTTTGCAGCCTTGATTTTGTCCCCTCTCCCTTGAGGCGAGGGGATTCTCTCTAAACCCACGGTCTTTTCTGTTTGTCTTGTTCTTCGAAGGCGGTTATATCGGCTTCTTTCTGGAGGGTCAGGCCTATGTCGTCCAGACCTTCTAGCAGGCATTTTTTTCGAAAAGGGTCTATCTCGAAGGAATAGATAATGTCTGGTGTTGATGACTGGACCGTTTGGTTTTCCAGATCAACTGTGATTTCCTGTTTGTTTTCGGCTTCTTTCATGAGTGTATCGACGTGCTCTTGCGGCAGCGTGATGGGTAGGATTCCGTTTTTAAAGCAGTTGTTATAAAAAATGTCGGCAAAAGAGGGGGCTATGATGCATTTGATCCCGAAATCAAGCAGAGCCCATGGCGCATGCTCGCGGGACGAGCCACAGCCGAAATTCTTACCAGTGATTAAAATTTGTGCGCTGCAAAAAAAAGTTGTGTTTAAAATGAAATCTGGATTTTCTGTTCCATCGTCTTGATAGCGCATTTCATCAAAGGCGTGTATCCCAAGCCCAGTGCGCTTTATGGTCCGAAGGAACTGCTTTGGAATGATCATATCTGTGTCGATATTGATCAAGGGAAGAGGGGCTGCTATGGCTTTTAGTTTCTTAAATACGTTCATTTTTCTCTATTTATAAAAATAACATGTGGGTCGCCCAGCTCTTTTATTGAAAAAAAAGAGGAGGGGTGCTATACAGACATTTAGTAAATGATTTTTTCGAACAAGTATAGTGTGAAGATTTGGTGCACCGCGAAACAGGACAGCTTTTAATAAAACGGGACAGTGCTCAGGACTGGTCCGGGGGCAGGGATCCTGTTAATCAAAATGCAATTCTTCGTTCCATGCCGCGTTCTGTTGATCTTTGCGGGGTGGCTTATTGTCCTTTGGCCTATCCGCGGGGCTGGGCTAAACATTTTACCTTCAACAATGGGCAGGAAGCGGTTATTCGTCCGATCCGGGCTGATGATGAGATCGTCTATACCGACTTTATGAACAGGAATGATCCGGAAGATATGCGGCTGCGTTTTTTTACAGCCCTGAAACAGCTTTCACCCGAAATGGTTAAATATCAGGTCGCACATGTCGATTATAATCGCTCTATGGCTTTTATCGCAATTGATCCGCGTAATGAAGAAATGCTCGGGGTGTCGTGTTATGATGGCAGTCAGCAGGATTGGCGTGCGGAGTATGGCCTTATGACACGCAGTGATATGAAGAGAAACGGGATTGGGCGGGTGCTTATGTCCCGTTTAATTTCTTATGCCAGAACCTGTCAGATCAAGGAATTATGGGGAGAGGTTGCAACGGAGAACACCGCAATGGTGGCTATGTGCCGCAAGCTCGGCTTTACCGTGCGCGTAGACCCTGACGATTATTCTCTTTTCCATGTGAAATTGTCCGTTTAGGGATGTTTTTTTAACGGTATAGCGTATGTCATAGTCGATTTTAAATCGTAACGACTATATTTTATTTTGCATAAGCTATATCTAAACGGTGATGTCTATGATGCTGCCGCGTTCCGGTGTCTCGCTGCTTTCAGCTCTTTCTGCGACCGTTTTTCCAGGGGTTTGATCGCCGCGGTTTCTGTCGCTCTTTGCTGAAACGTCTTCGCTAATGTTCAGCGCTGATTTTGATTCTTGCGTTTGATTTTCCGATACAGTCTCTTGTGTCTGCTTCGGTGTGTTGATTTCTGTTTCTTTTGAAGTTTTTATACCATTGGCGATTTGCGCTTGATTGGTATATGCGTTAACCGGGCCGAGCATAAAAAAACTCCTTTCTCTGAAAACGTTCCCTATCCCTCATAGTCTGGACGGAACAAAACGTACGATACCTCTCTTCTAGCATAACAAGATGAAATTAACAAAGTCTTCATTTCGTCTTTATTTTATATGGCATGCGCTATATCAATTTGTAAAATTAGGGGAGAATTTTAATAAAAATTGATAAAAATTTTAAAATTAACTTTATGGTAATAATTTACTGCTAAATATTATCTGGAGATTGTTAAGACGCAAACAGGGGGAGACGGGTCTTATTTACTACATTGCATCCGTTCCGGTTATGTCGATCAAGAATCGAGACTAACGTGGCGTTGCTTATTCCTGGTGAGAAAGGGGAAGAGCGCGGCATGAAAGAAAGTGTAAAAGTGTAAAAGTGTATATGTGTATATGGGGGCCGTCATGGATGTGACGTTACTGGAGAACAACAGTCAGGCCGCACCATTTTTGGTGAGGCTATATGAAACGCAACAACTTTATTCTATAGCGCAGAAGAGCGATCCATGTGCCAGAGGCAAATTGGCCAGAAGTGTGATTGATCTCTTAGGGGCTTATATCTCTGAAAATGAAAGAGAAATTATCGCTGACATCCTGATTAGTCTGGTTCGTCAGGCTGAACTTGATTTGCGTCAGGCACTATCCGAACGGTTGTCTATTATTGATGGTGTGCCTTTACGTGTGATTTTACATCTTGCCAATGATGAGATTACTGTGGCGCGCCATGTTCTTAAGCGCAGTCCTGTTTTGAACGAGCTTGATTTACTCTATATTATTAATGCGCAAGGGCCTGCATACTGGCATGCTATCGCAAAACGAGCCAATATAGATGATTCCGTTATTGATGCGCTGGCCGCAACACATGATTTTGAAACGGCTATGATCTTGGCAGAAAATCAATGTATTACGCTAACGAAACAAGCTATTGGGATGATTGCCGATATGGCGAAAGAGTCTGAACGTCTGGCCACGCCGCTTTTGGGACGTGATGAAGTGCCTCAGTCTGTGGCCGCTATACTCTATGATTTTGTGGGTGAGGCCCTTAAGAAAGAAATTCATGGACGCTACAAATTCAAATCAAAACTGACTCGTTCAGCGATTGATGAGGTGGTGCGTGAATTTGTGGAAGTTGATCATTCTATATTTGTACCAACAGACAGTATGGTTGCGACCGCCAGAGCTTTTCATTCAAGCGGGGAACTGAACATAGGATTTATAATGAATACGCTAAAACGCGGGCAGATACCAAGCTTTGTCTCTCAGTTTTCTGTTTATTGTAATCTGAGTGTGAATACGGCCCTTAATATCATCCGTCAGGATTCAGCGCAAGGACTCGCCATCGTTTGCAGAGCCTATGGCATTGAGCGGATGAACTTTATGAATATATATCTGATGACAAACAGATGCCGTTCTCATGGCAAGGTTGTGCCGCAAAGCAAAATGGCAAGAGCACTGGCTTATTACGACAAAATTAGTCCTGAAACGGCCAAACGCATACTTCAGAAGGTTTAGATGTTTGCTCTGTTCAGGCAGTCTGGCAGGTTCAGGCAAGGGCGATAACGCCGGGGAGTTCCTTGCCTTCCAGCCATTCCAGAAAAGCACCGCCTGCCGTTGAAATATAGGTGAAGTCGTGTGCGACGCCGGCATTTTCAAGGGCGGATACGGTATCGCCGCCGCCTGCTATACTGATGATTTTTCCTGCTTTTGTGAGCGTGGCGACTTGTTCAGCCAGTGTGTTTGTGCCGTTATCAAAGGGCATCACTTCAAAGACTCCCATAGGACCGTTCCAAAGCACGGTTTTAGCGTGTTCCAGTTTTTCAGCGAGTTTTTTCAGGCTTTCAGGGCCGATATCGACGGCTTCGCGATCGGCGGGAATTTGATCGCTGTTATGTACTTCATGTGGTGCGTTTGCGCCAAACTCTTTTACGGTGATCCGGTCAACCGGCAGCACAATTTCGCAGCCGGATTCTTTGGCTGTTTCCATGATAGACAGGGCTTCGTCTTTCATGTCTTTTTCACAAAGGGATTTTCCGACCTCAAATCCTTGTGCGTACAGGAATGTGGAGGCCATGCCGCCGCCGAGTACAAGGTAATCTACCTTTTTGGCAAGATTGTTCAGGATAGAGAGTTTTGTGGATATTTTGGCACCGCCTACAATGGCCATTACAGGGCGGGCAGGCGATTCAAGCGCCTTTGTTAAGGCGTTTATTTCAGCTTCCATCAGTAAGCCCGGTACGGAAGGGAGCAGATGTGCAAGGCCTTCGGTTGAGGCATGTGCCCGGTGGGCGGCGGAAAACGCATCATTAACAAAGATATCACCAAGGGTGGCCAGTGCTTTGGCAAAGGCCGGATCGTTTTGCTCTTCGCCTTTTTCAAAGCGTACATTTTCAAGGAGCATGATATCGCCGTTTTCCATGCTTTCTTTCAAGCGTATCGGCTGATCCCCCAGACACTCCATGGCGAATTTTACAGGATATCCCCATTGACGTTCCAAAATTTCGGGCAGGAAACTTAAGGAAAATTCCGGCAGCGCATCTCCTTTCGGACGGCCGAAATGCGCCAGGATAAGGATTTTTGCACCTTCACGGACCAAATAATCTATGGTGGGTTTGACTCGGTCAATACGGGTTGTGTCTGTGACTTCACCGTCTTTAACGGGGACATTCAGATCAGCGCGGAGCAGTACGTATTTGCCCGAAAAGTCAAAATCAGAAAGTGTTTTAAATGTCATGGTGCGCAGGTCCTTTTTTTAAATCTTCTGTGGCGGTTATTAAAGCGGATAATATGCCAGGCTCAAGCATAGCATGTCCAGCATCGGGCACAATCACATATTTAGCTTCCGGCCATGCCTTATGGAGTTTATAAGCTGTTTTTATAGGACAGATAACATCGTACCGTCCTTGAACGATCGTTGCCGGGATATGCCGAAAGCGATCTATCTGTGAGAGGAGGGAGACCTGCTCTGGTATGATATCATGTGTGAAATAGTGGGCTTCCATAAGGCCCAAAGTGATGGCGTTTTTTGTACTGTCTTCATTGGATGGGGGGCTGTAAGGCCGTGGACGATGTGAAGCACAGCGTGCCTCGTAAGCTTCCCATGTCAGCCCGGCTTGTTCTTTTGTTGCCTTATCGGGGCCTGTCATCCTTTTGTAGTAAGCACGTAGCAGATCGCCCCGTTCATCTTCCGGGATAAACGTTGAAAAGGTCTCAAAAGCTTCCGGGAAAATATGTCCCATACCGTATAAAAACCAGTCAACTTCTTCCTGAGAGAGCAGGAATATCCCTCTCAGCGTCAGGCTGAGACATTTTTCCGGGTGTCTTGAGGCATAAGAGAGTGCCAGTGTTGACCCCCATGAACCGCCAAAAAGGTGCCACCGCTCTATTTTTAAGTGATAACGCAGTGTCTCCATATCCGAAACAAGGTGCGCCCTTGTGTTATGCTCAAGGCACATATTCGGCGTAGATCGCCCGCAACCGCGCTGGTCGAATAAGATGATACGGTAGTGTGCCGGATCAAAGAGCCGTCTGTGCTCCGGTACTGTACCACCACCAGGACCGCCATGAAGAAAGACAACGGGCACGCCATCCGGGTTGCCTGATTGTTCCCAATAGAGTGTATGAGGCGGATCTACGTCCAGAAAGCCTGTGCTATATGGTTCTATTTCAGGGAAGAGTTTATTCATTTTCTAAAAATTCTATGGCTTCGGGATGGTCTATTTCTATGTAGGGGCCGTTATAGGAGTCCAGCCAGCCACGAACGCGGACTTTTTTTCCGTTCCATTCAAGCGGGTTGTATCCGTTTTTTGCAAAGGCTTTTCTTTTTCCCGGCGGCACAGAAACGGTGAAGTCGGTTTTCCAGTTTTGTCCGAAATTTAAGTAAATCCGGTTTTTTATGATGGCGGTATTGACGATTGTGCCTTCAACAATCTGAAAGGCTTTGGCGGCATCGGATGCGGTTTCGGGGGTGAGGAGAGCGTAACGAGCTTCTTGCCACAGGCCTTTATGGTCGGCTCTGCCCTGCTGTTCAGCTTCGTACATCTGTTCGGCCATTTCAGGGCTGGATTCTGTGGTGCGGACACGCGCCATGCCTTGTTTCAAAAGCTCACCCTGTATCCAGAGACCGTCTTTGACAAGAGCAACATGGACCAGATGATGCCCCATGCCATTAAGGCGTCCCTTGTCAGGTGTCTTGGTTTGATAAAGTCTGATTTTCTCACCTTCAATCAGCTTTGATAGATGCTCTTTTGCTTTGATGGCATTGTCGGTCGCGTCATAGGATGTCTGTCCCGGCAGATCGAGTCCTGCCAGTCTGAATATACGATCATCTTTTTTAATGGTAAAGGTAAGGGGATTGATAACCTGTCTTACAAAGACGGTTTCCGGTTGCTTGAAGGATGAAAAATCAGTGCTCTCAATTCCGGGTGATTCTGCCTCAGGGCTTGCCAGCACCGGGAAAGCACTATAAATAACAGATATGAACAACAGAAAGATGATCCTCATGACTGGAAAAGCTATTATGTTTGTACGAAATTGCAAGCTTTTGTTTGTGTCTTTTTTCCTTCTTCTGCTCGCGGCGTGTTCGACTAATCCTGCGACAGGAGAAAAACAGTTTACAGCCTTTATGCCAGCCGTGCAGGAGGCTAGTCTCGGGGCGCAGGAGCATGAAAAAATCATGCAGCTTTACGGGGATGACTACAAAGGGACGTCTCTGGATCAGTATGTTAATAAGGTGGGGCAGCGTATTGTCAAAAATACGGAAAGGCCGGACGTTACATATAAATTTTTTGTGTTGGATACCCCCGTTGTTAATGCGTTTGCTGTGCCGGGGGGGTATATCTATATCTCCCGCGGTCTTTTGAGTCTCGCGAATTCAGAGGCTGAAATAGCCGCTGTTATAGCGCATGAAGCAGGCCACATTACAGCCCGTCATTCGGCAGAGCGTTATTCTCATGGTGTTCTGGCTTCACTTGGAGCGGCTGTCGTTGCGGCAACGCTGGATAAACCGGGGGTCGACAAGGCCGCTGGCCTTGGCTCTAACCTTTACATCAAATCATATTCACGGGCGCAAGAGCATCAGGCGGATCAGCTAGGGCTTCGCTACATGATCAGTGCGGGGTATGATCCGCGGGCTATGGGGACTTTCCTAACCAGTCTTGAGCGGTATAGTGCCTTTGAGGATATATTAAAGGCCAGAAAACCTGGCTCCAGCTTTAGTTATTTTTCAACGCATCCCAAGACAGAAGATCGTATCGACAGGGTAAGGGAAGAGGCGTCTAATTATCTGGGGCGTCCCGGTGTTAATCATCGTGAAGCGTATATGAAGGAGATTAACGGCCTTTTGTATGGTGATAGCTTAAAGCAGGGATTTGCGCGTGGGCAGGATTTTTATCATCCAAAAATCGGGTTTAAATTCCGTGTGCCGCAAGGTTATCGCATTATTAATAACCCAAAGGAAATTATTGCGGTGTCAAAGGAAGGGGCTATCATTTTATTCGATATGGCACGGGCCTCTCAGGTTCTGGATCCTATGGCCTATATGCAGCATGTCTGGATGAAGAATGAACGTCTGGAACAGCTTGAGAACATTGAAATTAACGGGATGAAGGCGGTGACGGGTTCCTTTGATGGCAAGCTGGACAATAAGCCTGTGAATATTCGTGTCGTAGCGGTGGCGTGGGCACCGGGGCACTATTTCAGAATGCAAATGGCCATACCGCGTGGCAGTTCGCCTGCTGTGGTAGAAGGGCTTAAAAGTACAACCTATAGCTTGATGCGTATGACAGATTCTGAAAAGAAAAAGATTAAACCATACCATGTTAAAATTGTAAAAGCAGGGGATGGCGATACGGTTAAACGCTTTGCCAGCCAGATGGCGCAGGAAAATCTAAAGGAAGAGCGTTTCCGAATTCTAAACGGTCTGGCTCCAGAGGCCCCGGTTCTTCCTGGACATCAGTATAAGATTATTGTGGAGTAAGGTGTAACCATTTCGTTAGCCTTCTCTGTTCACGCAAAGACATGGAGTCTCGCAAAGATTTCTATTGGTGATCTTTGTTGTGCTTTGCGTCTTTGCGTGAACGAGGCTCTGTTATGCGGCATGTAGATACTCATCTCTTATGTTACTTGGGATCGTGTCTCTTAGTTTCTCAAAGGCGCGTTTTTCGAGTTGGCGGACGCGTTCTTTGCTGATGCCAAGGTTCTCGCCCAGCTTTTCGAGCGTCACGGTTTTGCTTTTCAAATGACGTTCCCTGATGATGATCTGTTCACGTTCGGGCAGCTTGCCAAGTAGATTGTTTAAAAGCGCAGAGCGTGTCTCGCCGTCTTTAATGCCAATGGTCATTTCTTCCGGGTTAGGCTTTTCATCAACAAGAAAAGACTGCCATTCTTCTTCGGCATCATCGGAAATTTTGACGTTGAGCGAATGATCTCTTTGGAAGAGTCTGACTTCCATCGTGGAAAGATCTTTCATTGAAACATTCAGTTCATTTGCTATATCTTCTCTGTCCTCTTCAGTCAACGCTGCGCCATCTTTCTGGCCTTCAATTTTGGCACGCAGGCGGCGCAGATTAAAGAACAGCGACTTTTGTGCGGATGTCGTGCCTGTGCGTACAATCGACCAGTTCCGCAAAACATATTCCTGAATGGCGGCACGTACCCACCATGTCGCATATGTTGAGAAGCGGACTTCGCGTTCCGGGTCGAAACGATTGGCGGCCTCCATGAGTCCAACCTGACCTTCTTGAATGAGGTCCCCGAGGGGGAGGCCATAAAATTTGAATTTTGAAGCAATGGAAACGACAAGCTTACCGTAGGCTTTTACCATTGTATGGAGGGCTCTTTCATCCTTATGCTCTTTCCATTTTCGTGCTAGATCCTGTTCCTTTTCTCTTTCCAGCATAGGGGTCTTCATCGTTTTGCGGATGTAATCAAGGTTCGCAGCACGCGTTTGTGTGTCATCAATATAGGCCATATCTGGTTCCCTTTCCATAAATCTAGGACTAATTTAGTCCTTTTTAATATATGTATGGGTATTCGCACGGCATACCAGACTGGATGACTCTTTTTTAGAAAAAATGAATTATACGCTCAAAAATTTAAAGATCGTTTAAAAAGGGTGTTGTAAAACACACACACGGTTCCATTCCGATCAAACCTGAAGGGTATCAAAAACGTCGCCGTTTTGGTCGAAAGCTGTACAGACAAGATCTCCGCCGAAGCCGCAGCCATCGTCCAGCGTGGCGGTCAGGCCGTTTATGTACATGCCTTTATGTTCAGGGTCAAAGCCTCTGACAACCTTTTGGAAGGGCGTGTAGGGCATGTGTATCTGTTTGAAGGATTGTGTGCCCCACCAGAAATTATCGCCTTGTGCTGTCAACGGCTTATCAGCGTCAAGGCCGGCATGGACGAACAAAAGCTGTTCATCTGTGTAAGCGGCTTGTTTCAGATGTGTATAAAAAATTTCATGACCTTTGTGTTTGCGCAAAGCTTGTCTGACATGGTTTGTCCATTGGGTGAGCCCCATAACACCTTTGCGGGCAGCGTGAAAGGCTGTGTGGTGATCAAGGCCGTAAGCTTGAAGCACGGGACTTAAACCGTTTCCCAGCATCCACAGCAGGACATTCTCAGGATCAGGGGCAAACTGGAGCTGTAAAAGCTTATCCAGCATTTCTTCCTGCCGTCCACGCAGAAAGGTAATGTCATTGGTCTGCACACCCGGTACAGACAAAATCAGACGGCGAAATGTCAAAAGTTCGTCTATGGTTTCGAGTGTCTGGGGGCCGTATCCGATATAGTTGCCGAGATAAACGATCCGGTCACCGGGGCTAAAATGTTCCAGTAAGATGTCGTGAAGATCAATCAGGCGCGCGGCATCACTGTGAATAGCCGGAATCGCCCATATTCTCTCAGGGCGTCCTAAATGAACGAATTTCCTGTCTTGCGGCGGCGGATACATATCCCTTGAAGACCTTGTGTATGTGTATTGTGATGATGCGCAGTTAACAACACAGCAATGGGGAATTGCCAGAATCATAGACAGTATACAGAAAAAACAAGTAGGTACAAATGGAAATGATGTCAGGTCTTTCTAGTTTTCCGGGTTAAAGGGTTCATGATGAGGGAGGATTCTTAACAAATGTCCACCTTCATACTCATATTTATCAAGTATTGTATCAATGAAACCTGTGTTTTGAAGGAATTGAAGTGTTGTATCTATGGCGGCCTTGAAGTCGTGTGCTTTCGCTGGCATGGGCATGGAAACGCCGGAAAGGGATAATGGTTCGCCTTTTACGCGTCTTATTTTGCCGGGATTGCTTTTGTTATAAAGCGCAAAGGTTAAAGGCTCTGTGATAAGGATATCCGCCTTTCCAGTGGCGATATGAAGGAACGTGTCTGCCGGGGTGCTGTATGCCGGCAGACCGATAAGCGTGGCTTTGGGGAATCTTTTTGATGTGACAAGGCTCATAATATTGCCTTCTGTGGCCACAAAGCGGACATCAGGGGTATTGGCAAGGTCGTGTTTATAATCAAAGCGTGCATCATCTGCCCGGACATAAAGATTTAACGTGTTATAAAATATGGCGTCAGAAAATAACCCTTTTTTTGCGCGTGCCGGAGAGGGCAGGTAAGGGGAACACACCATATCATAGCGGTTTGTCTTCATGTCGTCGAACATATGCGGCGGTGAGATCTCCGTCGTCCATTCAATATCAACACCCCACTGTTTGCCGACTTCTTCCATCAGATCGTAGAATATACCGCTTAGCTTCCCGGTATTGGGATCAACCATAAGGGCCGGCGGCCATATGGTGTAACCACATTTCAAAACGCCTGATGTCTCAATCTGTTCCAGTCGCGTTAAGGCGTCAGCACGATCAGGGGAGCGATGATGATTGATAATCAAAAGCACAGCTACGATAGATAAAACGGCGACTAAAATGTAGTTTACAATTTTCATGCTTGTTTCCTGTGAACTGATGGCAGAAGTTGATCTATAACAGATTGTGTTTCCTATGTCATCCCTCAGGCTAACGCACCGATGCTAAAAACCAGCATGGTTTTACAGGAAAGAATAAAAGATGTTGAAAAAAGATACGAATATACAGCATAATTTTAAACAATAGGAATTCACCTTAAAATCGCCGCTTACCTGTCTAATAAACAGGACCACTTCAGATGATGGAAAGGAAAATAGCAATGTGGATGATTAGAAATAGTGGCGGCAAATTTGTCGATGATTTTATTGATAAAGGCATGGTTGGCGTTGGTTGGGATGATGTCGGTTCATTAAGTGCGCTGAAAGATCGTGATCAGATTATTGAAAAAGTCAAAGTTACATGGCCTGAATATAAGCCTATGAAAGCTGTGGTCACGGGGAGTCAACTTAATAAGATTGCCAATGTTATACAGGCAAAGGATCGTGTTATTACTTACGATCCTTCAACTCGAATGTATCATATAGGCCGTATTGAAAGCGGTTATATTTTTGATCAAGAAACCGAGAATGACAGAGCGCATAAGCGCAGAGTTAAATGGAAGCATAAGATTGATCGTGATCGTCTTTCCGTAGCCTCTAAAAACTCTTTAGGTTCAACGCTTACTATTTTTGAAGTGCCGGAAGATGTTGAACGTGAACTTGATGCTTTATTGAGTGGTAAAGAGTACACAGAGGGAGGGCCGGAAGCATTCGCCGATAGTGAGACACTTGATAGGCAAAGCCTATTAGAGGATTTGAAATCAAGAGCAAGAGAGTTTACTAAGGACAAACTAATGGCACTTGATTGGGATGAGATGCAAGAGCTTGTCGCAGGTGTGATACGTGCTATGGGCTACAAAACGCGCGTCTCCCCACATGGTTCCGATCGTGGAAAAGATATAGTCGCGTCCCCGGATGGCCTTGGATTGGAACAGCCGCGTATCGTTGTTGAAGTGAAGCATCGTCCAAACACACAAATGGGTTCACAAGAAATCCGCAGCTTTTTAGGTGGTCGTCATAAGGATGATAAAGGCTTGTATGTGAGCACAGGCGGCTTCACCAAAGATGCTCTATATGAAGCTGATCGTGCTCAAATCCCTGTCACTTTGATGGATATTGATGACCTTGTTGATCTGGTTATTGATAACTATGAGAACATGGATATGGATACAGGCACATTGTTACCCTTAACTAAAATCTATTGGCCTACTTGATTGCAATGGTCGATTTCTAACGATACGGGCTTGACACCTACTGTGGAAATAATTTCTGATATAAAATCATCCACATCAAATGCCCGTCTGTAATTCTTCAATTTACTGGCTTTAATACTGTTTATAGTCATTCTGATTTGAAATCGACTATGTCATGCGAGTGCTGTCATTCCCGCGAGAGAGGCCTTTCAAGGCCGAACATAAACAGTGTGACTCCAGAACAAAGAGTACGGCAATGCCGTGCACATTATTTTACTGGATGCTGGATCATGTCCGGTGTGACGATCAGGGGCGATTCTGTTTCCAGTAGATCGCTTTTTACGGCTTGTCAAAAAAAGGGATACGTTTGTGTGACGTATCCCTTTTTGTGTTCTTTGTAAAAGCAGTGTTTTTCTATGCCGCTTCTTTTTCGGCGATTTCTTCTGTGTCATCGTCGAAGTCGAGAAGGTCTTTGCTTTTGTCGATTCCCATGATGTCTTCGAGGCGTTCTGTGGCTTCGGCTTCGCTTAGTTTTTCAACGGCGGCGACTTCACGGGCCAGACGCTCTAAGGCAGACTGATAAATTTGACGTTCGCTGTATGATTGCTCGTTATCATCTGTTTTCCGTTTCAGATCACGAAGAACTTCTGCGATGGCAACCGGATCGCCTGAATTGATTTTTAGTTCATATTCCTGTGCGCGGCGGCTCCACATCGTGCGGCGAACGCGTGAACGGCCTTTCAGTGTTTTAAGAGCATCGTCCAGACGGTCTGTTGAACTCAGTTTGCGCAGGCCGGATGTTTTGGCTTTGAATACAGGTACTTTAAGACGCATACGGTCTTTTTCAAAAGAAATGGCGTAAAGTTTAACTTCAGTACCAGCAATCGTTTGCGTTTCAACGCCTTCGATTTGTCCTACGCCATGCGCGGGGTATACAACGTAGTCTCCTTTATCAAAATTAACATTTGTGTTGCTAACAGCCATGTATGATACCTTTTTTTATTATTGTTGAAAACGTAAAAATCCACCTTTCCAAGACAGGTTTTTTGTCCTAGAAATAGACGATTTTAAATATTTGAGAAACGATGGGGAGAGCCTGCTCTGTCAAATGCATGTTCTTTAATTCTGGCGGATAAAAAGTGCTCCGCATCTCTATTCTGGTCGGCTTTGGCTAGTTATCCATCGTTAAACAATGCGCCTACCCTATCAGAAAATTGCTAAATTTTCAACAATTTGTTTACGATTTTTTAATAGGTGGTCTTCTGATTCCTTGCTGAGCTTGGGGTGGGGCTCTTTTTTTAATCACCTTCGCCAGGCTCGGGGGAGAAGTGCTCCTCGTATTTTCCGGGCTTGTCTTTAAATTCTTCGGCTTCTGGTAGGGGGGCTTTTTGGCGTGTGATATTGGGCCATATCTCAGAATATTTTCTGTTAAGCTCTAAAAATTTTCCAGCGTCTTTGTGGTCGTCTGCTACAATGGCATCAATAGGGCATTCGGGTGCGCATACACCGCAATCAATACATTCATCAGGGTTGATAACAACCATGTTTTCGCCCTCATAAAAACAGTCAACGGGACAGACTTCTACACAATCAGTGTATTTGCATTTGATACAGTTATCGAGAACAACGAAAGTCATGGAAGTTTCCTTGAAAAAGTGGTGTCGTTTTGAATGATTTATTACATATTTACTCAGTGCAGCATAACTTAAAAAAGTTTCATTCCCTTGTCAAAAATTAAAGTGATTAAAAGTCAAAGAAGGGGACTCAGATAAGGTGTCCAGTGTCGCTTTCTGGCCGAAGGGGAGCGCGTAAAACGTTTCGGTATGTCCAAAAGGTGCATTTGTAATAATGGGTATATTCAGCCCGTCTGTGTGCTCTTTTATGATCTCTTTCAAGGTAAAGCCGAAGGGCGTTCCTGTATCTTTATTTTTGGTGAATTGTCCAAAGAGAATGCCTGACAGTTTTTCAAAAGGTAGGGCACGTTTTAGTTGTAGCAGCATGCGGTCTATGCGGCTGAGTTCTTCGCCGACGTCTTCCAGAAATAAAATAGCACCGTTAAAGTTAGGCATATAATCTGTACCGATTTGTGCGCATATTATACTTAAAGAGCCGCCAAGAAGAGGGCCGCTTCCTTTTCCTTTGTAAAAAATTTCGGACTGGCCAGTAGGATACGGCCTTTTTTTACCGTGAATGAGGGAGAAGAAAAAATCCAGAGAATCCTGATTCAGCAAGGGAAGACTTTGTACCACTGGGCCCCACAGAGAAGGCAGGCCTGCTTTTTTGTACAGGGCGCATGAGATAGCCGTCGAATCGCTAAAGCCAATATAAAGTTTCTTATTTTGCAGTATGATATTGTAATCAAGTTCATCTAGAATATGAGCGGCACGATTACCCCCTCTGCCCGCCATTACAATATCAATTGAAGGATCTGTTATAACTTCTTGAAAAGCTGTGGATTTTTGACCGGATGTTCCTGCGCTAGCATGGTTTTTTAACTGGCATTGTGGATGAATAAAAACATCTAATCTATTGTTTTTTAATATATTTACACCCTTATGAAACAGCTCTTCTGATATTGTGCTTGAAGGCGCGATAATAGCAATTTTGGGCTTTTTATTCATGGTGTGTAGTTAATGGAGCACTACCCGTAAATCACTTCCAGAATTTCGTAGTCAACTGTGCCTTTTGGGGTTATGACAGGGACGCTGTCGCCAACGGCTTTTCCTATTAGTGCTCGTGCGATAGGGGAGGTCACAGAGATGCGTCCTTCATCGGCGTTGGACTCATATTCGCCAACAATCTGAAGAGAACGCTCTTCATCTGTTTCTTCATCAACGATAACGACTTTGGCACCGAATTTTACGGTATCTCCTGACAAGGCGGTAGGGTCGATAATCTGTGCTGCTGAAATAACGGCTTCCAGCTCTTTGATCCGGCCTTCGATAAAGCTCTGCTTTTCGCGTGCCGCATGATACTCCGCATTTTCTGAGAGGTCGCCATGCGCGCGGGCTTCTGCGATGTCTTCAATCACAGCAGGACGCTCGACAGATTTCAAATTCTTCAATTCACTTTCCAGCGCATTATAGCCGGATCTGGTCATGGGCACTTTTTCCATGATGAGATGAGTTCCTTTCACTTACAGGGAATGGAAGAACTATAAGGGAGCTCTGTATTTTGCGTCAATGTTTTTTTAACCGTAAAAAATCTTGCATATGTTTTTAATGCGGTGTTATGACATCTTAAAAGAAATACAAAATAATAGTTTTAAGAGGGTTTTAGTATGTTAGCGTGTTTAGAGAGACTATCAGGTCGTTTTCAAGAAAAAGCAGCCATTAAAGAGATTATTTCCAGACCGGCGAATACGTTGGAAGAGAAGAAGGCTGTTCTGACTGATTTAAAGAATATTGGCGGAGAAAAGGCTACGTCAGAAATTTACAATATTATTACCTCTCCTTCTTGTGATGATGAATTGTTTGTGCACGGGGTAGAGGCCATTAGAGACACTGAAAATGCCTTAAACAGGGTGTTTTTGCTTATGGCTTCTTTGGGGATAGAGGCGCTGCAATACAAACAGGGCCGGAAAGAAGGCCCCACGCATGAAGACGCTATTTTGGACGCTATGGTGCATATCGGGAAAACAACGAAAGAGCCGAAAATAGAAACGGCTGGAGAGTGTATCCACTATTGGGGTGAATATTACTATCCTGAACAGGCAAAAAAGGCGCTGGCTGATCTTAATGCTGCGGCAAAAAAATCTGCGCCGAAATGTGCTGTTGGTGCGTAATACCATTTCCTCATCATCTGATGAGGAAAGCGTTCAGACGCTACGCAAGCTTCGCGCTTTTGCGCGGGGTTGCCGTCGCACCCCCTATACCAATACTCATTTAATGAACGCGAATTGGTATAAGATATAGCGCATGGTTTTTTATACTCATTTTATATGACATGCGCTATAACTCTAATTCTATACCGTCTCCCGCTCATCCTCCTCAAAGGCACCGTTGAAATAATCCTGCAGCGGCGCGACTTCGATTTCGCGGGCGCGGATGGCGCGCATGGCCTGGACGCCGGCGCGGGCGGCCGTGATGAGGGTGTAGTAGGGGATTCTGTGCATCAAGGCACTGCGTCTGATACTCATGGAATCGGCGACGGCTTGCGGGCCTTTTGTGGTGTTGATCATAAAGTCTATCTCACCGTTGATAATGGCATCCACAACATGCGGCTGGCCTTCCATGACTTTGTTGATGCGTTTAACCTCTAGGCCCTGTTCACGCAGGAAAGCACATGTGCCGCCTGTGGCAATCAGGTGAAAGCCCATTTCAGCGAGTTCTCTGGCGAGTGGGGTCAGGGATTCTTTATCTGCATCTTTGACAGAGAGAAAGACGGTGCCTTCCTGTGGCAGGGCTGTACCGGCGCCAAGCTGTGATTTTGCAAAAGCGTGTGCTACCTCGAAGTCAATGCCCATGACTTCGCCAGTGGATTTCATCTCCGGCCCTAAAATCGGATCAACGCCCGGGAATTTTGTGAAGGGCAGAACAGGGGCCTTCACAGAGGTGTGGTCCGGGTTCATGCCTTTGAGAAGCCCTTCTTTTTTGAAGTGGTCCAGTTTTTCACCGGCAATAATGCGTGCGGCTATTTTGGCGACCGGCGTGCCCGTGGCTTTGGCAACAAAGGGCACTGTGCGGGAGGCACGTGGGTTCACCTCCAGAATGAAAATGTTGTACTCGCCTGTATCACGGTTGCGTTTCAGCGCAAACTGGATGTTCATAAGGCCGACAACGTTTAAGGCTTTGGCCAGTTTTTTTGTCTGCTTTTCAAGTTCACGTACCGTCCTGTAGGGCAGTGAGTGAGGCGGCAGGACACAGGCACTGTCCCCTGAATGAATGCCGGCTTCCTCGATATGTTCCATAATGCCCGCGACATAGACATCTTTGCCATCACACAAGGCATCTACGTCAATTTCGATGGCTTCTTTTAAGTAACGGTCCAGCAGAACCGGCGTGTCGCCTGATACTTTGACGGCTGTCGCAATATAGCGTTTTAAGCCGTCCATATCATGCACGATTTCCATTGCTTGTCCGCCCAGCACGTAAGAGGGGCGCAACACAAGTGGAAAGCCGAGTTTTTCTGCCATGTCTATGGCTTCTTGCGAAGAACGGGCCAGCGCATTAGGCGGCTGACGCAGCTTTAATTCATGAAGGAGCTTTTGGAACCGTTCGCGGTCTTCGGCCAGATCAATGGCGTCAGGATCAGTGCCTAGAATAGGAACGCCAGCTTTTTGAAGCGCATTGGCCAGATTAAGCGGTGTTTGTCCGCCAAGCTGCACAACAACGCCGACGAGTTCGCCGTTTTTCTTTTCAGCCTCGATGATCTCAATCACATCTTCGAAGGTCAGTGGTTCAAAATAAAGGCGGTCTGAGGTCTCGGGATCGGTTGAGACGGTCTCGGGGTTACAGTTGATCATGATGGTCTCATACCCGGCTTCTTTCAAGGCGTAAGAAGCATGGACGCAGCAATAATCAAATTCAATGCCCTGACCAATTCTGTTTGGGCCGCCGCCAAGGATAACAATTTTTTTCCTGTCGGAGGGATCACATTCATTTTCAGGCTCTGTTATGCCATCCCCTTCATAGCAGCTATACATATAAGGCGTAGAAGAAGGGATTTCTGCCGCGCATGTATCAACCCGCTTGTAAACGGGGCGGATGTTTTGTTTATGGCGTGCCTTGCGTACGTATTTTTCATCAATGTCCAAAAGTTCTGCAAGGCGGGCATCAGAAAATCCCATTTTTTTGATCGTCAGCCAGTCATCGGCTGTTGCTGGGAGGCCGTTTTCTTTTATTTTGTTTTCCGTATCAACAATGCCTTTCAGGCGTTCCAGATACCAGGGATCGTATTTTGTAATGCTCTGAATTTCTTCCATGGGGAATCCCAGGCGCATGGCTTGCGCGATATAAAGAATTCTTTGCGGTGTCGCTTTGGCAAGGGCTGCGCGGATCTGGTCCGGGTGCGGGACTTTTTGTTCTTTGGAGGGCGAACCAATCGGCATCTCGCTAAAGCCATTTAGCCCTTTCTCAAGCGAACGCAGCGATTTTTGCATGGATTCCTCAAAAGAACGGCCAATGGACATCGCTTCACCAACCGATTTCATGGCGGTGGTGAGGGTGTTTTCTGTGCCTTTGAATTTCTCAAAAGCAAAGCGCGGAATTTTGGTGACGACATAATCAATGGAAGGCTCAAACGAGGCCGGTGTTTTGCCGCCTGTGATGTCATTGGCCAGTTCGTCCAGCGTATAGCCAATAGCGAGCTTGGCTGCAATTTTGGCAATCGGGAAGCCGGTGGCTTTGGAGGCGAGCGCAGAAGAACGGCTGACACGCGGGTTCATTTCAATGACCACCATGCGCCCGTCTTCCGGGTTCACGGCGAACTGTACGTTCGATCCACCCGTTTCAACGCCAATGCCGCGCAGTACGGCAATAGAGGCGTTGCGCATGATCTGGTATTCTTTGTCGGTGAGCGTCAGGGCAGGGGCGACCGTGATGGAGTCCCCCGTATGAACACCCATAGGATCAATGTTTTCAATAGAGCAGATGATAATGCAGTTATCGTTTTTATCGCGTACAACCTCCATTTCATATTCTTTCCATCCCAGGACAGATTCTTCCACGAGCACTTCGGTCACGGGAGAGGCGTCCAGCCCCTCACGGATGATACGTTCATACTCTTCACGGTTATAGGCAATCCCGCCGCCTGTGCCGCCAAGCGTAAAAGAGGGGCGGATAATAGCAGGCAGGCCGATATTTTTGAGAGCCTCTGCGCCTTCCTCACGTGTATGAACAATCTGGCTTTTCGGACTTTCAAGGCCGAGTTCGTCCATACATTCGCGGAATTTCTGGCGGTCTTCGGCCTTGTCAATGACATCAGCGCGTGCACCGATCAGCTCAATCCCCAGACGCTCTAATGTGCCGTCATTGGCAAGATCCAGTGCTGTATTAAGGGCTGTCTGTCCGCCCATGGTGGGCAGAATGGCATCCGGTCTTTCCCGTTCCAGAATTTTAGCCACCACTTGCGGGGTAATCGGTTCGATATAGGTCGCGTCTGCCATATCGGGGTCTGTCATAATCGTGGCCGGATTGGAGTTCACCAGAATAACCCTGTATCCTTCTTCCCGCAGTGCTTTACACGCTTGCGTTCCCGAATAATCAAACTCACACGCCTGCCCAATCACAATAGGGCCCGCGCCGATGATGCATATGGATTTGATGTCAGTTCTTTTTGGCATTTTGTTTCCTTAGTTTACTTTTGTTTTTCACCACAGAGGGCACAGAGCTCACAGAGTTTTTATCAGAGAAAAGTTTTATTTTTTTATAAAACTAGCACTGAAATAAATAGGTACTTGAAATTTAATTTTATTCGTCTTTTGAATTTCCTGAGTATTATCAGCTTTTCCACCTATTCCAATAACTTGTATTTTTCCTGAAACTTCTTTTTGGGATGAGTTGGAAGCAGCAACAAGGATTTCAAAATCTACAAGTTGACCATTATCTACCACTTTGCCCTCAACAGAAGCTGGAGCAATAGCCGCTATCTTTTCGGTTTTTCTTTTTGCCTCTGATACAGCCTCGCAAATATCAACCAAGACTGTTTCAATATATTCTTTTAATTCCATTTTTTCTCTCTCTAAATCCTCTGTGCTCTCTGTGTTCTCTGTGGTGAAATTATAAGATCACAGAGGGCACAGAGGGCACAGAGTTATAGTTTTCTCCGTACAATACCGTCTTTTAATAGTTTTACGTTAAAGTTCATGAGTAATCCTAACGGGTAGTTGCCTAATCTCATATAGTTTAATAGCTGTGCTTCATCCATTGATTGTAGTGTTTTTACGCTCTTTGTTTCTATGATGATCGTGTTTGCGATGACAAAGTCTGCACGGTAAGCGTTGTCAATTGTAATGCCGTCTATTTTGACAGGGATGATTTTTTCTTTTTCAAAAGGAAGGTTTCTTTTTTCAAACATGTAAGCCAAGGCTTTCTGATAGGCATTTTCCAGTAAACCGGGGCCTAACTGTCTATGAACATAAATACCACAATCAATGATTTGTCCGGACAAGGTGTTTAAATCTCCTGTCCTCCCTGTGTCCTCTGTGGTTTTTAAATTATTCATCCCGCATCCTTTACCATCTTGATAAACCGGTCGAACAGGTAGTGGCTGTCGTGGGGGCCGGGGGAGGCTTCGGGGTGGTATTGGACAGAGAACGCCTTCTTGTCTTTGGCGCGGATGCCTTCGTTTGAGCCGTCAAACAGGCTGGTGTGCGTGACTTCGACGTTATCCGGCAAGGTGTCCGGGAGTACGCAAAAGCCGTGGTTTTGGCTGGTGATTTCGACTTTTCCGGTTTGCAGATCCTTGACGGGGTGATTGGCCCCTCTGTGACCGAGATGCATTTTCCTTGTTTTGCCGCCAAGGGAGAGGGCGAGGAGCTGATGCCCCAGACAAATCCCGAAAATCGGTATATTCTTATCCAGCAATGCTTTGATGGTCGGAATAGCATATTCCCCGGTGGCAGCCGGATCACCCGGACCATTAGAGAGGAAAACGCCATCCGGTTTGTATGCGTTGATGTCGTTAAAACTGGTGTTTGCCGGTACAACCGTGACTTTGCAGCCTGCGCCGGCCAGACAGCGCAATATGTTTTGTTTCGCGCCAAAATCCATAGCGACAATGTGTGGGACTTTGGCGTTGCTTTCTTTTGTCCATTCATAAGGCGCTTTGCATGTGACCTCTGGGGCGAGATCCATACCGTTTAGACCTGCCCAGTCCTCGGCATCTTTGATAAGCGTGTCGATGTCTGGCTTTTCTTCACCAAAGTGACAGATTACGCCATTTGGTGCGCCTTTGTCGCGAATTCTTCTGGTCAGCGCTCTGGTATCTACGCCGCAAATGCCGGGCAGAGTGTGTTTTTCAAGAAAGGCGTTTAAGTGCTCGGTTGATCGCCAGTTCGAAGGATTTGTAATGTTTTCCCTTATAATCAAGCCACGTGCAGCGGGAGCTTTTGCTTCCAGATCGTCGTCGTTTGTGCCGACATTTCCGATATGCGGGAAGGTGAAGGTGATAATCTGTGCGGCATAGGACGGATCGGTCAGGATCTCCTGATAGCCCGTCATAGATGTATTGAAACAGATTTCTCCGATTTTCTTTGTTTTCGCGCCAATACCGTATCCCCAGTAAAGGCTTCCATCATTCAGAACAATGACGGCGGTGGCTTTTTCAGGTATTTTGTGTGACATAAGTACTTTCTTTCTAGCGGTGACCTTGCTAGAAAACAAGTCTAATAACGAATTTATATTAAATTGGAAAGAAAAAATGTCAGAAAAAAGAGAAGAATTGAATGCGAGTCTTAAAGAATCCTTGAAAAACAAGGAACAGGCGAAGATATCCACAATCCGTCTTATCCTTGCTGCCCTTAAGGATAGAGACATCGCAGCGCGTGGCAAAGGGCATGCTGATGGTGTTGAGGACTCTGAAATTCTTTCCATGCTGCAATCCATGATTAAACAGCGCAAAGAGTCTGCGACAATCTACCGCGAAGCGAATCGTGCGGAACTGGCCGAACGTGAGGAAGAAGAAATCAGCATTATTGAAGGTTTCTTGCCGCAACAGCTTGATGATGCAGCTCTGAATGAGGCTATTAAAGAAATTGTGGCAGAAACAGGGGCTTCTGAAATCAGGGATATGGGTAAAGTTATGGCTGTGCTTAAAACCCGCTTTGCCGGACAACTCGATATGGGCAAAGCCAGCGGCTTTGTGAAAGACGCATTGGCAGGATAGGGGTGTTTACCAGAAAGGACTCGAAGAATAAAATGCGCGATAGTGCCGATAAAGTATTTTAGAACCACAGAGGACACAGAGTGCACAGGGATTCTTTTAAGAAGAAAAAACTCTGTGCACTCTGTGTCCTTTGTGGTGAAACAAAATAGCTACGCGCTAATGCGCGCGAAATTTTTTGTTCCTCTTTTTTAGAGTCCTTCGTGTCTTCAAGTGGTTAACGGATTACAATGTGAAAATGATGAAAAAAACGGATTTTAATTTTGATCTGCCGGAAAGGCTGATTGCGCAAAAGCCTTGTGAAGAGCGTACGGGTAGTCGTTTACTCTGTCTTGATAAGGTGACGGGGGATATTGTACATAAGCATTTCAGGGATTTGTCGTCTCTTTTGAGGGATGGGGATTTGCTTGTGTTCAATGATTCCCGTGTTATTAAAGCGCGCTTTTTCGGACAGAAGGAAACGGGCGGCAAGGTTGAGATTTTCATTGAACGTTTGTTATCCCCCTATAAAGCTCTGGCTCAGCTTAAGAGTAGTAAAGCACCCAAAGAGGGCACTGTGATTGATATCGGAAAAGGGCGTACTTTTACGGTGACCGGGCGTGACGATGACATGTTTTTTCTGGCATTGGATGAGCAAGGAACGGATTGGGAATCTGTGCTGGACAGGGTCGGCCAGACGCCTTTGCCGCCTTACATTAAGCGCGATCCAAAGGAAGGCGATGAGGCGCGCTATCAAACCGTTTATGCTAAAGACCCCGGCTCGGTGGCGGCACCAACGGCTGGCTTGCATTTTGATGAAAGACTGATCGAATGCCTGTCAGGCAAAGGGGTTGATATGGGGTATGTGACGCTCCATGTTGGGGCCGGCACATTTCAGCCGGTACGCAGTGATGATATCCTAAACCATAAAATGCATAGCGAACGTATAGAGATTGATGAAGCCTTATGCGAAGAAGTGAACGCAGCCAAAGCCAGAGGCGGGCGTGTTATCGCGGTTGGGACAACCAGTGTCCGCTGCCTTGAAACCGCATGGGATAAAGAATCGGGGATGATAAAACCCTACAAGGGGGAGACCGATATCTTTATTTATCCGGGCTATAAGTTTCAAGCCGTGGATGCGCTGATTACAAACTTCCACCTGCCAGAATCCACCTTACTGATGCTGGTCAGTGCATTGGCCGGACAAGAGAATATATTAAATGCCTATAGTACGGCCGTAGCGCAAGAATACCGATTCTTCAGCTACGGCGATGCGATGTTTATTAAGGCGTGAGTTTTACAAATTGGGTTTCAATTGTGCTGGTATGTGGTTTAACGGCTGTTATCTTGCTGTCCCAGCCAAATTTGTTGAGTTCTTCTCTCAAACTTTGGAAACCTGAATGTTTCTCTATAGCCTCTTGAGATGGCATGTCAGCAAGTGGTTTACTAAACAGATATGGCGCAATGTTTTTTTTGCCGATCATTCTGGGGGTTGCAAGATAAATGCTAAGATCATTACCTTTTCCGGTGTCTTTGTTTGTTAAAGATTTATCCAGATTTCCAGCAAAGTTTACAGGAAATTTGGCAACGTAGTCTGTTGTTTTTTTAAAAGCATAGCGCAAGGATTCATTTTGTTCTGGGGTAAGGGGGGATGTCTCGGTCATTTTATATGTCTCTTCTTTTTTCGTAGGAGAAGAGCATATTAAGAGGTAAAAAGTCAAAAAAATGTGGTATCTGTTTGAAAACTCAAGTAGAAAAGCCTTATGGAAAAATTAGAGTTACCTTATAATCAGAAAAAAGTGCTGTTACATGTCTGTTGCGCGACCTGTTCGGGCGGCATTATTGAACGTATGGTGGAAAGTGATTTAAGCCCGACTGTATTTTTTTATAATCCGAATATTCATCCGGTGGCGGAATACGAGAAGAGAAAGGCGGAAGTTGTTTCTTTTTGCGGACAGCTTGGCGTAGAGTACGTCGATGTGGACTATGATGTGCAGAACTGGTTTGCGCGCATTAAGGGGCTTGAGAAAGAACCGGAACGCGGCGGGCGCTGTACAAAATGCTTTGATATGCGGATGGAGCGGACCGCGCTTTATGCGCATGAGCATGAGTTTAAAGTGATGGCGACATCGCTTTCTATATCGCGCTGGAAAGACCAGAAACAGGTGCATGGGGCAGGGGACAGAGCGGCGGCACGTTATGATGATTTACTATTCTGGGACTATAACTGGCGAAAAAGCGGCGGTATGGAACGCATGTATCAGGTTGCAAAAGAACAGGATTTTTACCGCCAGCAATATTGCGGCTGTGTCTTTTCTGTGAGGGAGACATAATAACAAGATGACAGTATCACCGCGTTTTTTAGATGAAATACGATCACGTGTTCGTTTGTCCGATATCGTCGGGCGGCGGATGAAGCTGACACGCGCCGGGCACGAGTTTAAAGGCTGCTGCCCCTTTCATCATGAAAAAACACCGTCCTTTACCGTAAATGATGAAAAAGAATTCTATCACTGTTTTGGGTGTGGTGCGCATGGTGATGTCATCAACTTTGTCATGCAGAATGATAACGTGTCTTTTATTGCTGCGGTAGAGCTTCTGGCTAATGAAGCCGGGCTCCAGATGCCTAAACAGACACCGCAGGAAGTGGCGCAGGCCAAAAAGGAAAAAGGCCTTCATGAACTGATGATGGCGGCGACGATGTGGTTTGAAGACCAGTTGAGAAAGCCTGAAAATCGCACGGCTCTTGATTACATGACCGGCCGTGGTGTGGGGGAAGAGATGCTGCGTGCGTTTCATGTAGGTTATGCCCCTGATCATTTGCAGAGTCTTCGGTCTTTTTTAAAGGCAGATGGTTACACGGACAGGCAAATGCTGGATGTTGGCTTGCTTAAAAAGTCAACAAAAGGGGGCGAGCCGTATGTTTTTTTCAGAGAACGAATCATATTCCCTGTGCTGAATCGGCGTGGACAGGTCGTGGCGTTTGGCGGCCGTATTTTGCCAGAGCACTTGCGGGCACCGAGCAGAGGGGATTTTACGCCGCCCAAATATATGAACTCGACTGATACACCGCTTTTCCACAAAGGCAAAATGCTCTACGGAGAGGCACATGCTCGTCATGCTGCTGTAGAAGGGGCTTTTCCGATTGTGGTCGAGGGGTATCTTGATGTTATGGCCTGTTTCGAGGCTGGATTTAAAGGCGCGGTAGCACCGCTCGGGACGGCTCTGACCGAAGAACAGATTATGGTGCTCTGGCGCATGATCCCCGTCGATGAGAAGGTGCCGGTCCTTTGTTTTGATGGTGATAATGCGGGACGCCGTGCGGCTGAGCGGGCGTGTAGCCGCATTCTGCCGCTTCTCAAGCCCAATCAGAGTGTGAAACTCGCTTTTCTGCCTGAGGGGGAGGATCCTGATACATTGATCCGGGAAAAGGGGAAGGCGGCTTTTCAAGCGGTTCTGGACGAGGCGTTGTCTTTGTCTGAATTTTTGTGGGTGATGCATACGAAGAACAAAAGCTTTGATACGCCGGAACAAAAGGCAGGCCTGTCCAGAACGCTGGAGCAAGAAGCTGCCCGTATATCTGATTCGGATGTGCAGGGGTTTTACCGGGATTGGTTCCGTAAAAAAATATGGGAGTCGTTTAGAAAACGTCCTGAAAAAACAAGAACGGGTACCCGTTTTCAAAAAAATAAAAATTCTTTATTTCCTGTTCGTGTAAAACGTCCTTTAAAGCGAGGAGAAACGCTGATAGAGAGGATTGTCCTGACAACGATCCTTAATCATCCCTCACTTTATGATGAGTTTGAAGAGCATTTTTCCAGTTTTGTTATTCAGAATATCAGGCTGGATCAACTGCGTCAGAGAATAATTTTTTGGCTCGAAAACGAATCATCTCTTGACAGAACGGCTTTACATCGCCATTTAATCAGGGAAGGGTTTGGAGAAGTGCTCGAGAGGCTGCTGTCGGATGCGACATATGTGCATGCCAGATTTTCGAAGCCTCATGCCGATATCGATGCAGCCCGTAATGGCTGGAAGGACATATTCGATTCCATGAATAAGAAGAAAATGCGACACGAGCTTCGTGCCGCAGAACGGTTGCTTGCTGGCGAGTATTCCGATGAGAACAGGGACAGGGTCTCTGTCTTAAGGGAGATGAGTGCTCCAGATGATGATGATGGAGAGCTTTGATTCGCTAAAATGACCTTATTTTTTACTTTTTCGTGGAAAGTCATGGAATAAAGAGCCTCTTTGGGCGGACGTGGCTTTGTTTTTGTTTGAAATTAAGTTTAACCTCAGAAGAATCTGATTCGGCATAGATGAATGACAAGTGTAATGGCAAAAGAAGAAAAAAACGATAAAGAAGAAGAATCTGTAGAACAAAGCCCTAAAGGGACGTTGGCACAGATTGTAAAGCAGTTGATTACCAAGGGGAAAGAGCGGGGGTTTGTCACCTTCGATGAGCTGAACAACGCTCTGCCTGCGGAAGAGTTTTCCTCGGAACAGATCGAAGACTCTATGGCTAAAATCTCTGATATGGGCATTCAGCTTGTTGATAGCGAGGATGACATGGAAGACGAGTCTTCAGATGGCAACGATGATGGCAACTCTTATCAATCGGGGGGGAATATCGCCGCCGATGATACGGGGCGGACGGATGATCCTGTGCGGATGTATCTGCGTGAAATGGGGTCTGTGGAGCTATTGTCCCGTGAGGGAGAAATCGCGATTGCCAAAAGGATAGAGGCTGGCCGTGAAATGATGATCGGCGGTATTTGTGAGAGCCCGCTGGCGATTGAATCCATTATTGCATGGCATGAAGCCCTTGAAAAAGGAGATATCCTGCTTCGTGAGGTGATTGATCTTGATACGACCTATAATGATGGCCCGGAAGAGGATAATACCGAGGGAACAGAGGAGTCGGAAAGCACGGAATCTGATACAGATTCAGACGATATGACAGAGTCTGATATGGATGAAGATAGTGATTCAGACGATGAAAATGCCGGAAACGAAGAAGTCGATGAAGAAGAAGGGGTGAATATCTCTTTGGCCGCTATGGAAGAAGAGTTGGCGCCGCAGGTTTCCGAAATTTTTGGGAATATCAAAAAGACTTACAAAAAGATGCAAAAGGTTCAGCAGGAACGTCTGGCCGCTTTGCAGGAAGGGAAAGACCCTAAAGCCGCGACAAATAAAAAATATCTCGAGTTAAAAGAAGAGATGGTTCAGTTGATGAATGACGTGCATCTGAATAATGCACGGATTGAGCAATTGATTGATCGTCTGTATCGTATGAATCGTGAGCTTGTTTCTCTCGAAGGGCAGATGATGCGTCATGCTGTGGACTGTGGTGTGAGTCGTGAGTCTTTTTTACAGGAATATTACGGTTCAGAGCTTGATCCAGCCTGGCTGGAACGTGTGGGGCAGTTAAAAGGGAAAGGCTGGGGCCGATTTGTTGAAAAATTCGGTGATAAAGTAACGGAAATCCGTGAGCAAATTGCAGCAACAGCAGAAGAAGCCATGCTGCCATTGAAAGAGTATCGCCGTATTGTATCCATTGTGCAAAAAGGTGAGCGGGAATCCGCCCGTGCGAAAAAAGAAATGGTGGAGGCGAACTTGCGTCTCGTGATTTCTATTGCAAAAAAATATACGAACCGCGGTTTGCAGTTTCTTGATCTTATTCAGGAAGGGAATATCGGCTTGATGAAAGCCGTTGATAAGTTTGAATATCGCCGCGGCTATAAATTCTCAACCTATGCCACATGGTGGATCAGGCAGGCTATTACGCGCTCTATTGCGGATCAGGCCCGTACAATCCGTATTCCGGTTCACATGATTGAGACGATTAACAAAATGGTGCGGACCTCGCGGCAGATGATGCACGAAATCGGTCGTGAGCCGACACCGGAAGAACTGGCTGCACGTCTTCACATGCCACTTGAAAAAGTGCGTAAAGTGCTCAAAATCGCGAAAGAGCCTGTGTCTCTTGAAACGCCAATTGGTGATGAGGAAGATTCAAGTCTGGGCGATTTTATCGAGGATAAAAATGCTATTCTACCGGTTGAATCGGCCATTCACTCGAATTTGCGCGAAACCACAACCCGTGTTCTGGCTACTCTGACCCCGCGGGAAGAACGGGTGCTCCGTATGCGGTTCGGTATTGGTATGAACACCGATCACACGCTGGAAGAGGTGGGGCAGCAGTTTAACGTGACACGGGAACGTATCCGCCAGATCGAGGCCAAAGCGTTGAGAAAACTGAAACACCCAAGCCGTAGCCGTAAATTACGCAGCTTTTTGGATACTTAAAGGAAAGAAAGTACAGAGAACCCAGTGTGGCTATTCAGAGTGTAGGTCTTAGTACTCTTCGCTGGAACAATCTGGTGAGATTGGCAGGTGTGAATGCTGTGGCTATTCTGGTTGAGGTGCTTATCTGGGTTTTTTACGGCTTTCTGTTTTTCTGTATCGTATATCTCCTGTCCTTTGATATTGATACCGGACGTGTTCTGGTTCCTCTGGTGACGGCTCTTGTTATCTTAAGAGCAACGATAAGAACACCTGTGACCAGATTATTTTCGGTGTGTCCCGATGAAACCCTTTTATATCTCGGCGCGGAAGAAAAAAATATCAAAGGGAGTATGGCAGAAAAAATTCTGGAAGAACTCTCTATTCAAATGGGGGTGAGGTCTCCTGTAATTTATGAAATTCCCTTTTTGAATAAACAGATCACAATAGCGTCTCTCAAACTCAGGGGCAAAAGACAGTACGCCTTATTGCTGTCTGCGGCTTCTCTGGCTTTGCCGGAGAAGGCGTTACGTTGTTTATTTGCTTATGAATTTGTGAGAATAAAAACAAAGAACAGCGATTTACAAAGAGAGATACTTGCAACGTCCCATAGTTGTGAAAGATTTAGAACCCTTCTCCATGATATAAGGGATAAGATCCCCTTGTATTTGTATCCCATATATCTTCTTTTGTTGGTGCCGGCATATCTGCTGGAGATTGGAGGACAGTTGACAAAAAGAGGGTACAAATATTCAACGGGTCTTGAGCAGGATATAGCGGCTGTCTGCATAACAAAAGACAGGAAATCCATGTCTTTGCTTTATCGTAAAATTTCAAAAAACAGGCCTTTTTCTGAACGGTCTTGTGCTGTTTTGTTGGATCTTTATCCATTGTTTTTCGGTCTTTTTCTGGCAGAATATGCGGAAGAAGCCGGACATGATCTGCAAAAGAGAGTAGAATGTATTAACGCTTACGGTGTCAGCGATATTTAAAAACTTTTCTTACCTCTGTAGTAGAGACGATTCTCTTTCCACATTTTGCGAAGGTTATGGAAGTAATGTCCCAAAACAGGGTATTTTTGTCCAATTGTCCCAAAAGAGTATAAATTTAAGCCTGATAACGAGAATTTACTTGATTCTGGAGCCAGAATTTTGTTTTCTGTCTCCTTGGTGAGGGCCTGTAGCTCAGTTGGTTAGAGCGGTCCGCTCATAACGGATTGGTCGCTGGTTCGAGTCCGGCCAGGCCCACCATTTTTTCGACGGATTTTTTTGTTTTGCTTCGTTATGTGTTATAATGGAGTATGGAAGCGGGAATGCTTCCCTGATTGATGTACACAAATATACAAAGGATTTGTAGGAGTTTGTAAGGATGGCACTTGTCGCCGGCGCATCGCGGTATTATAACGCGGCCTTGTATGGGAACCAGCAGGGAAGTGTTATGACGACTCCAAATCTTCTCTCTGATAGTATGGGTGCTGTAGATCTCCTTGATATTGGCCGTCAGGATAATGGAATCGGCCTGTCTGCAAGTGCGCGGGCCCTTAATAAACAGTTTCTTGAACAGACCAGTAACGGCTTCAATACAATCTTTTCGCTAAGCACCTATCAGATGACATCGACGGATACGATGAAACAGCAGATTGAAGCCTTGCGCGCAAGACTGCCTGACAGCAAAATTGCTGACTATGTGCGTGGTGACAATGTAGATGAAGAAGTCTGATTATATTCGTTACATGTTGACATAAGTTTGCGCAATAGTTATAACGGAACATAGCTTTACGGATAATAAAATATTAAAAACGGCCGCTCGGCGGTAGCGATAATGGGAAGATATGTTTCACGAATTCAGGGTTTCTGAAGAGGCTAGGTCTGTCTCTGAAGTACAGGTGGCGATCAATCAGCTAAAATATAGTGATAAAATAGTGCCGGTCATTTGTTTGAGAGAAGAGGGGGCAGGCGTACGTTATTTGGCACCATACGGGCTTGTGGCAGGCAGGCTTGAGATGGCCGGTATATCAGAGCATTATGTGGGGGTTTCAGCGTTCAGGGGGCGTATAAAATCTTACTGGGAAGAACCTTCGCATGCGGGCGTTTATGTTATTGGCGCGCGTAAACAGAAGGATTTTGCTTTTTTTGGTGAGGCGGCCAGACAAAAAATGGAGGCGTGTGGCGTTGTTGCCCCAGAGCCTGCACCTGCACCTGCACCTGCACCTCTCTCAAACAAGCCGCCTGAGGCAGATGATGTCACTGGTGAGCCTGCACAAAATATTATTTCCATTTATGAATCTATGGGCCTGATCCCATCGGATCACCAAGCTATGAGGGCTATGTACGGGCATCTTTCACTGGTTGCGCCAACGCCTCTTACGGTTCTTCTCTGTGGTGAAACGGGGACAGGGAAGGAAGGGCTGGCTGAAGCATTGCACCGCGCCTCTTCCCGTCATGACAAGCCTTTTTATACGCTTAACTGTGCGGCTATGAACAAGGATTTGGTCAGGGCAGAGTTGTTTGGTCATAAGAAGGGTGCTTTTACAGGGGCTTATAGAAGCAGTGATGGTATAATAAGCTGTGCTGATGAAGGGACCTTGTTCATAGATGAAATTCATCATATGCCGACGGAAGGGCAGCAGGCTTTGTTACGCTTTCTGGATAGTGGAGAATATTCTGCTGTAGGGGATGAGAAGGTAAAAAAAGCGGATGTCAGGATTGTTGCGGCAACGAATCAGACTATCAAAGGACTCGTTAATAGTGGTAGTTTTCTAAAAGATCTGTTTTACCGGCTTGATCAGTTTACAGCGCACATATTGCCCTTGCGGGAGAGAAGGCAGGATGTCACGAAATTATCACAGCATTTTGCGCAAGCCTTTGCCAAAGCAATAGCGTATGAAAAACCGCCTGAGATAACATTTGATGCACAGTGCAAGATTCTTGAACATAAGTGGCCTGGTAATGTCAGGGAATTGAGCAGTGCTATGGCACGGGCTGTAACCTTTAGTCAGGGAAGGCCTATAAAGCCGGAACATGTTATACTGACACAGGGGATTAACCTGAACGGGACAATTACGCCGATGCCTGCGCCTGTCCTGTCTCATTGCAAGGTGTAGGGGAAGAGAGCGGAGAGTCTATATGCTCCATCACTTTACCTACAATGCCTGATTTCTTGCTGGCGAAAGAAAGGCCGGCATTTCTAAGATCGCACAGCATTTTTCTGTCGTTGAACAATTTTCGCAAAGTGTCTTCGAAGTCTTGCGTGTTTTTAAGCTCTAATGCGGCACCGGCTTTGTCCATTTCATCAAATATTTGTGCAAGATTCTGGACATAAGGGCCGTGGAGTGTGGCACAGTTCAGTAGCGCGGCCTCGATCGGATTGTGGCCGCCGCCGCCATCATCACTGAAAGAACGGCCAATCACAGCGATGGGGGACAGGCTGTAAAATAGCCCTAATTCCCCTAGTGTATCGGCGATATATATATCGGTGTTGTTATCTGGCAATTTACGGAACTCACCTCTTAAGCGGCTGATTATATTCTCTTTATCACAGGTTTCTTTTATTTCCGTCCGTCTTTCGGGGTGCCGGGGGACGATGATGGTGAGCAGGGTCGGGAACTCTTTTTTAAGTTTTTTATGCAGCGCGCAAGCCAGATGTTCTTCGCCTGCGTGTGTGCTGGCGTAAAGCCATAGGAGGCGTCCTTTGGTGGCGTTTTTAAGTTTGTCAAAGGCTCCCTTATCACAAGGGAGCGGGCTTGCGCTATATTTCAGATTGTCTGTGACATGGACATTCTTTGCACCTAAGGTTTCATATGATTTTTTATCCGTGTCTGTCTGGCAGAGAATAGCAGAGAAGGAGGAGAGCATGGTGCGTGCGGCTGAGCCAAGTAAACGCCACCGTTTAAGAGAACGGGGAGACATGCGTGCGTTAATCAGGAAGGCTGGAATATTCTGCTTTTTTATCTCTAAAAGCATGTTAGGCCAGAGTTCTGATTCCATCCACAAGACTAAATCAGGTTTCCAGTGCGTTAAGAACTTTTTTGTCCATGAGGGGTGATCCAGTGGGTAAAACTGGTGAAAAGCGCGGTCTGGCAGGCGTTTACTCATCAGATCGGCCGATGTTTTTGTGCCTGTTGTGACCATAATATGACGGTCTTTATATTTTAAAAGAAGGGCCTCTATCAGGATCAGGGCTGACTGTGCTTCGCCAACACTGGCCGCATGCAACCATATCAGCTTGCCATGGGGGCGTTCTTTTTCTGTTATGCCCATGCGCTCATTTATGCGGGATTCGTCTTCTTTTCCCGCTCTGATCCTTTTTTTCAAGATCCTTTTTAAGAGCGGTGCGCCAATTGTGCTTAATATGGCCTTATAAAGAAAAATCACAAATTTAACTTTCTCTTAGTAACGGGCTGTTAATTATATATATAGCAGAGAATTAAGGAGCCTGTCATGCGCCGTGTTTACTATACAAAAACAAAATCACCAGAGAGAAAAAAGCTGGAACAGCAGGCTTTAATGGCGTTGCGTACAGCAAAGGAAAATATTGGTGAAACGTTGTTGGAAAAAGTGCGTAGCGCAATTGAAACACATCCGCAAGGAGATGCCTATATTAAGGCGATGATAGAAGAGCAGCCGGATGAAAACGGCATGATAAAAATAAATAAAGCCAGAACGCTTGATGTCGTTCTTCAGTTCGCCAGATTGTGTCCGGATAAGGCCGCAATGTGTAAAGCATTAGCACAAAGGGCTTTTAGCTAATCTGTAGAAACCTGCGCAAGAGCACTACATTAGTAAGTAAGAAACAGACGGTTTGTTTTTTTTGTATCTTGTGTTTGCGTCTTATTTTCTGTCTCGTCTCTTTCAGCAAAGGTTCTTTTAGGCGCGTAAGGCGTTATCTTCGTATGTACGTATTCTTGTCTCGTTTTTGCTGTATTTGCTGTATTTCTATTTGTTTTTCTTTTTTCGTTCTTTGATGCTTCTCTTTGCGCTCTGTTTCTTTCATTTTGAGCCATGGATTTTTGCAGTTCTCTATCAAGATCGGCTCGAGATTTTGCCAAAGCGCTGTCCACAACATTTTGTGCTCTTTGACTGGCCAGACGGGCCTGCTTTCTGAGGGCTTCCTCATTTGATATGGTTCGGGTGCTTTTACTCACATCAGCTATGCTGGCTTCCAACGCATTTATTTCCTTGTTGTAAGGGTTATAGGCGTTTCTTGTCTCGCGCAGCGAGTATGAGCGCGTGGTGGCGGAAGAGTCTCCTTCGCTTTTCCTTTCCCCAAATCCGAAAAAGAAGGGGGTTTGGTCCTTTGCTTGCCCCCGTCCGTCACTATTCAAAAATAGACCTTCTGAAAAGGATGGGCCATGAAACAGCGGTAACAGAAACAGCGCGAGGAACAAAACCCGTGCCAGGCGGAGGCCTGTATGTGTGTCGTTCGGTAGGGCAGTCGTTTTCATGTTTCACATTCCTTATTGTACGCAGTTTTTTCCTTGTTTATCCGGGTGACAACCTGGGTTGGCGCAGAAAATCTCAGGATAGTTGCCATCAGAGGAAATAACCTCCACGCCGGTCAGTATTTTACCCGAATTACAGTCTTTGAAGAAAGGTGTGCCAACAGGTTCTGTTACTTCATAATAGTTTACGATGGGGTCGAAAAACTCCGAACCGTACAGAGAGTCTGCTCTGGCTGTCATACTGGTTGAGACGAAGTTCGCCATTTTCCAGTGATTCGGCGTATCATGAGACGCGGCACTGCACTTTAAATCTTTGGGATAGTCTCTTAAATCGTTTTCATGATCGACAAGGTCTTGAAAAGACATGAAATAAGACTGGTTTTCGTGGTTTTGGCACATGTAAAAGGCCCACAGTTTGTACATGTAGGCGCAGTCGACATAGCCGCCATTGTGCAAATTGGTTGTAAGATCAATCTTGGTGCCATCCATATGATCACCGCCCAGATCATAACCATAGTTGTTTTTTGTAAACTTACCGAGAGGTGCGCCTACAGCATCTGTCAGGGCATCGCCGAGAGCGTCGTCGCGGTCTATATCACTGAAAAGTTTACCCAGATGACTGGCCGCATGCTTGCCAAATGTATCAAAGCATGTGAGTTCCAGCACACTGTCAGGTTTCCATATGAAGAAAACATTTGCTTCTATTTCACGCTGTGCCTGTTCCCAGGCTTTGTAGTGCAGAGATTGCCAGTAGTCACGGTCACAGGCATTTGATAAATAAGGATTTAAACCGGCCTTTGCCGTCGTTAAGGGGAGAATCGTTCCGCAGAACAGGAGCAGCAAGAAAAAAAACGGAATAACGGCTGGTTTCGAAGGCAAAGTGTAATAATCAGGTTTTCTCATGATTTCTCTAGCTCTCTGGCTTTGTTAGTTAAACATCAAACGCATGCAGACTATATTCGTAAAATTTTACAGGAGTTTTGGGTTTTGATGCAAACTTTTAAGGTTTTTTATGCGGCATCTTCCAAGTCAATATCCAAAATGGACATGGTGACGGTATAGGATGTTTCTCCCTCGTCTACATCCTTGTAGAGTGTGGCTATGAATTCCCCTCCAAGCAGGACTTCGGCAGAGTCGCCTTGCTTCCTTTTCTTTAAGGTAAAGCCGATATTACCGAACTTCCTGCGAAGATAGTCCTGCAGTTGTTGTATTTCTCTATTATCCAGATCCATTTGTTTTTTACTCCGTTTCGTAGGTCAGGGACTCTAAAATAACATGATGGCAGGCTTTTGAAAGAGATTTTCTGTTTTCAAAGGCTGCGACTGTTAAAGGTTCATGAAAAAACAGGGTGATGTTTACCCCTTTGTTTTTGGCCAGTGTCCATAAATGAGGGACGAGCTCGTCTTCTTCTCTGTACCAGGCGTAGATATCGCGCTGTGCTTGAGTCTCCTGTTTTTCCCCGTTTACTTTTGTAATTTGAATCGTAAAGGGTTGAATAGGGATGTGCTTATACGGCTCATCGAACATGACGGCGAGCAGGCTGGATTTAAATGGTTTTACTTCAGCACCGTTTGTAGAGGTTGCTTCCGGGAACATGATCAGGCTTTTCTTTTCTTTTAGAAAGCGGCCCAGATGGTTGTTTTCTTTTCTGGTATCCTGCCTTGCTCGGCTGACAAAGGCCGTTTGTGACAGTTTGGCCAGTATCCCGAACAAGGGCCAGTTTTCAACATCACTCTTGGCCACAAAGGAAGCGTTTAGAACACAGCCAATAACAGGGATATCAAGGTAGGAAATATGGTTGCTGACATATAGGGTCTGTTTGTTTTTTAGGGGCGTGCCTATAACCCGGTATCTTAATCCAAAAACCAGACAAACGCCTTTGTGCCATAATTTGGGTATAATATAAGAATATTTTCCTTTATGGATAAAAAGGACGAGGGCTTGCGGCAAGATCAGAAGGCCTGTCCACAATAAGAAAAACAGTAACTTTAAAACGGCTTTTGTTTTCTGGAGCATCTTAATTAATCGGCGGGTCTTTGTGTTTTTCTTTCATAGTGCTTGATGTAGCGGGATGTAACTTTGTCAGTCGGCAGGACAATACAGACATCTGTTGTGTTGAACTGATAATCAACATAAGCCCCATCGCCAATCATGGCCCCCAGCCTCAGATATCCCTTGATAAGCGGGGGGAGGGCCATAAAGGCTTTCTTGGCGTCAATTTCATCTTTTGGATGCAGATTCATGTCAGTGTAGACCGCATCCAGTGCCCTTGGCTGTAAGTCTGGTGTGGCCAGATGATAATGGTAGAGATAGGCCAGTTCCTGAGAAAATTTCTGTGGGTCTGTGCCGTGAAGGCTGGCACAGCCAAACATCAGGTCAATGTTATAGTCCCACAAATATTGTGCGATTCCTTCCCATAATTTCTGGAGGACAGGGCGTGTTCTGTATAGTGGAAGAACACAGGACCGGCCAAGTTCCAGCAGTTCCAGACCAGAATCCAAAAGTGTTGAGATGTCATATTCAGCACATGTATAAAAGCGTCCTGCTTTTTCAGCCTGGACTTTGCGGAGCAGGCGGTAGGTGCCTACGATAGCATCGACGTCATCACCGAGCTTGTGATCAATAACAATCAGATGGTCGGTGAAGTCATCATATGAGTCAAAGTCACACTTGATGGCTTTCATCTCGGGTGTAGGTGTTGCGCCGAATTCTTCGTAGAATACGTTATACCTCAAGTGCTGGGCCGCTTTTATCTCTTTTTCATTTTGTGCAAGGCGAACCGATATGCCTTTTTCTTCTGCGGGAAGTGTCATATAGAGTGTATCCTATAACTGGAAATTAATGGCATAGATTAAACAAAAAAAAAGGTTATAGCAATGTATTCAGTTTTATTTGTGTGTACGGGCAATATTTGTAGATCTCCTGCAGGAGATGGGGTGCTTCGTCACGTACTAAAAAAAGAGGGACTGGATGAGCGCGTTGTGGTCGATTCTGCCGGAACGCATGGTTATCATGTCGGTGATTCTCCTCATGAACGATCTATAAGGACTGCGGCAAAAAGGGGGTATCGTCTCGAGGGCCTTGTGGCTAGAAAATTTATTCAGGAAGATTTTAAAAAATTTGATTTAATTCTGGCTATGGATCAAGGGCATTACAGCGACCTGATGCGTATGGTGCCTTCCGGTTATGAGGATCGTGTCAGGCTGTTTATGGATTTTGCTAATCGATACAAACATCTCTCAGAGGTGCCGGATCCGTATTATGGCGGAATTGAAGATTACGAATATATGATGGATTTGATAGAGGATGGCATGGAAGGTTTAATGTCCGAGATTAGATCACATATCGCCTGACCATCAAAAGGCTGTACACTAATGGATTGTGTGCTATACAAAAGTATAGTGCTTTGCATAAAGGTGATAGATAGAATCCGTACGCTACTCTTTGCTGCGGTGTGTCTTGCTTTTCTGTAAGACTTGTCTGTAGAGTGCTTAAAGCATTGTGTTTCTGCTTATCTGGATGTTCAGGTCGTAAAAACTGCTTAATTAATCAGGCATGACAACAGGTTATTGATATAATGGCAAAAATTCTTGTTATTGATGATATGGATGGTGTGCGAAGGGCGATCTCCTCTGTTCTTAGACGGGAGGGGCACTATGTTGATGAAGCGTCCAATGGGCAAGAGGGGCAGAATGCGATCGAAAGGGATAAATACGATCTGATTATTACAGATATGTTTATGCCCGAAAAAGATGGCTTTGATGTGATGCTGCACGTGCAGGCCAAGGATAATCACTTGCCGGTTATCGTTATTTCCGGTGGTGGCGCGGCGTTAACGGCTGACTGGGCCCTAACAGGCGCGGAAGCTTTCGCCTCCGCAACACTGAAAAAGCCGTTTAAAACGGAAGAGCTTCTGGACGTAGTGAACAAATGCCTTTCCGGTAAAAAGGACTAGCCTTCTTTTTCTTTTTTAAACCTGTCACACAGGACAACGCCGCCCATCAGTACGCCAACTAGAAAAACAGGGTACATGTTGGGCATAAATCCCTCAAACAGGCCGGCGAAGAACATATAGCCCCAAAAAAGAATGCCTGCACCTATGGCAAGCATGGTCAAGAGATCGAAAAATGCTTTGTTCTTAGGCGTGTACAGGAGTGATGTCAGAAAAATAAACAGGAAAAAACCACAGATCGAGGTCGCATTAATCATGAATTGTATGAAATCAGGAATGAAAAGAGCAACCAGTGTCAGGATAAGGAAAATGGCGACTGTGATGTATCTCTGCAACATGATAAAGCGATCACGCTTTGTTTCATGGTCAATTTTCAGGATGTTTGAAATAAAATTGGTTGAAATTGTGTAGGCCCGGCTATCCAGCGAAGACATAACAAGGGCCAGAGAAATAACACCAAGTCCTGCGCCAAAGCTTGGGAATATCTCGCTATTGGAAAAAAGCTCATATACGATCTGGTCTGCTTCTATGTTCGGGAACAGGCGATGAAGAGATATGCCAAGGTTAAAGATGGCCCAATACAGGATAAGATTTAACAGAATGTTTGTGTAAGAGGCTTGTGCTGCGACTTTCTCTGTTTTTGCTGAAAAAATACGCTCCCATGTGCTGAAATAGGTAAAACAAACAGCAGCGATGAACAGGCAAAAGCCCCATCCAACATCATTATTAATCGCAGAGACCTGCTGCGTGACGTCTTCAAAAGAGGGCGGAACAAAAAGATAAAAGGAACACAAACAAAAGAGCAGAATGATAACGCCTTGAAAAATATCGGTGATAATCACCGTCATATACCCACCGAGCCAAAGATAAGCCGCCACAACAGCAGAGGTCAGAATAATGCCAAAGGCTTCAGGTGTGCCGATAAGCTCGGCCATGATTTTACCGGAGATGTGAAGCTGTCCGGCGACGGCCAGCAATGTGGCAAAGATAATAAGAAGGGCTGTAATATATTCAGTTTTCGGGCCGATCCGGTCTTTGAGGAAGTCACTGATCGTAACATAATGCCGTTCTCCTGCGAGCCGTCTTATACGTTTGGCGAACAGGGCAATAAGCAATGTGCCTGCGACAACGCCGAGCAAGGCGTAAAGCATACCATACCCGAACATAATGCCGAGCATGACTGTAATGACAAGTCCTGTCCCATCTGTCAGGCTGACAAGTTGCGAGAGTGTTGTACCAAAGAAACTGATCTTCCGGTTGCCAATGATAAAACCGTCTTGCCCTTCACGCTTTCTGTAGACCCACGACAAAGCGAACAGGATCAGCAGGTAAACCAGGACAAAGGCAATGGGGGTGTATGTTTCCGGGGGGGTGTATGTTTCCGGCATTTTTCCTCGCAGAATAAATGGCCTCCCCGACGGGATTCGAACCCATGGCCTCAGGATTAGGAATCCTGCGCTCTATCCTGCTGAGCTACGGGGAGGCGGATTTTTAATGTGGGTCATCATACAGCGTGAAAATTTTTTTTCAAAGGAATTGAAGAAAATTTATGTGCTTTATGACTATTGGCGGCGGTGTTTTTGGCCGTTCCTTGCAGGGCAGGAGAGCGTCATTCCAAGGTCTTGCGCGTAATCCGGTATATCCTGATCATTGGCCGGCACAGACCTGCCCAGTTTTTGAACATGGACCATTTTTACTTCTTTCAGTGTAATAGGTAATACTTCAGGGATCGTGAGATCAATGGCTGGTTTTGCATTGAGCGTCTGAAATAAATCGTGCTGTGTGACGGCCAGCCCCAGATAAATTTCCTGCAGGCCGTATCTTTGCCACATAAGAGAGCGCATGGCGTATTCATCACAGAGATAATCAAGGGCACTTTCTTTAATCGCCCATGGTTCGATAATAACGCCGTCTCGTTCTTTTCGTTTTGCACGGCTTTCAATATCAAGGTTTAAGGAATAATCGAACCAGTCTGTCACGGGATTGTTTCCCTGATCGTAAATGTCCCGGATCAGGGAAATACGTTCTTCGTATGTTGGCTCATCTACGATATCCTGCATGGGAATAACGTCACAGCGACCTTTCATATATTCGTTAATGGCAGGCATATGGGCGTCAACCCAGCGTTCACCACGACACCGGGCGAACGCACGTGCTTCACTTTTTGGTACAAGGCGCTTCAGGTTGTGATAGCCCAAATCACCTGCTTCAATGATATAAAGGCGATCCAGTTTGGCACCGGCCGCTTCCATGATCGCTCTAAAACGGCGGCCTTCCTGATCGGGATTGCCGGGGCAGACCGTCATCAGGGCTTCATTTTTGCCTGTTGGTTTTATTGTTGGATTGTCAAAGTGTGCGTATCCACGCCAATTTCTACGACTCATTAATTTCCTTTCCTTCTTTCCACCAATATTCGAACTGGTCTTTAAAAACTTTAGCAAGGCTGGTGCTAATAATGACAAGGGCTTTTCCTTCTACAAAAAAAGCAACTTTGTCCAGATAGATGATGACAACTTCGGACGATGCGAAATAGCCATCCGGAATTTGCCTGTAATCTGCCGGGTTGCCTGTAATAAAATTATTCTCTTCAGAAATGGTCAGTCTTTCACAAATGCCGGCTTTCCGCATTTTTTTCACTTTTTCTATCACTTCTGGGGTAGAGCGGCGGTCATCGACACAGTGCTTGAGCACTTCGCCGCCTTCTGGCATGGAGCGGCTAATATCGTCTAAAAGGGCCAGATAAGAGTCCAGTAAGTAGGATGATACACTACGCGGTCTGACACCGCCGCCCTCAAAATGCATGCCGTGCGCTGTAAAGGCAGCGTGAATAGCCTCTAATACGTCCAGAGAATGTGTTCTACCTGCTTCAAAACTGTGGATCTGGTCATTATTCAATCCGGCGTTCTGTGCAAGGTCTTTTTGCGTCCACTTTAAAAGGGCTCTGGCGGCTTTGATTTGTTCAATAGATATAAACATGATGGGCTCTGATAAAATTCTGTACTCTCACGGATGAGGTTGATTGTGTTTTCTATTATCCTTATACAACAAAAAAATTGTAAAATCTACAGAAAATTATTGACATTCCATAAAATAAGTCGTATAAATACCAACATAGACAGAAAAGTTATCTTCCCCACATGAAGAGCAATCTTGTAACTGTTTGTTTTTAGCTGAGGCGTCCGTCTTTAATTCCATATTCCCCACACACTTTGGAAAGGCGGCGTCTCACCTAAAGACGTAAAAGGATGAGGCTGGGAGCAGGGTGCTCAAAAAAACAATCCCTGCGAAAGCGGGGATTGTTTGTCTGTTTGTTCTGCTGCATTCCCTGTTGTTGCAGGAAAGGCTATCCGGGTTAGGCGACAATCACATTGATGTCTGAGTCGATGTATAGATCTCCATGTCCATCAAGAGACTGGTAATGGTCATAGCCACCAGAGGTGTCTACCAGTGTTCCATTTAGGCCTGTTATCGTGACGCTATCCCCGGAATCTCCGTTGATATAGACATCGCCATCCTGGCCTAGAACTTTATCCATGACGTCTTCATTGATGATAAGAGATACGCCGCTGGTTGCTGTGGAGAGATCCAGTGTTTCGATGCCTTCAAGATTGCGAATCATGTTGGCCAGGTTTATGTCATTGGCAAAGTCGCCTGAAAACTGGAGTGTGTCGCGGCCAATGCCTCCGGTTATGTGTGTGTGGGGGTTAAAGGAAAGACTGTTCATGGCACTCTCATTCAGTATAAACAGGTCATCGCCGCCTCCGCCGTGGGCACCAAAATTACGGTAAACCCCAGCAAGAAAGCCGCTGAGGTCAAATTGGTCGTTCCCCACACCGCCAAAGGCAATGTTGGAGTCTCCCATGGTCGCATGGAATACGAAGGTATCATCTCCAGCATTGCCATAGGCCCGGCTACTTGCGGCACGCTGAGATACATTGCTATCAAATTCTATTATGTCATTACCTGTATTACCAAAGACAACGACATTTCTGTTATAGATGTCTATATCGTCATTGCCTGCGTAGCCGGTATAGATTTGTCCGTCACTCGAACTATCGAAGAAATTATTACCATTGTTACCCAGGGTGACATTTGAGCGAAGGACGGTCAGATCAAAGGTGCCCGTCGTTGTGTGACCCTCAGCGTCTGTTGCAACAATATCAAAGCTGAAGTCGTTTTCGCATCCATCTACAACGATTTTTAACTGGCTGCCTGTAATTGTGGCAGGTGATGAATGTGTGCCTACGGTGGTTCCACCGCCCTCAAGGGTGAAGGTGAGGGTGTCGCCGATATCTTCGTCTCCGAACGCACTACGCAGGTCATATTCGAAATATCGGTTAGGATTGCTGGCAACTGTTGTGAATTCCATGGTGTCAACCGAGCCGACTGTATTGTCCCAATGGAAAAACGGTGCTTCTTCGACATCATTGACAGTGACGTCAAAGCTGTGAGTAACAGTTTGTGTGCCGGCTTGTGCAATGATGTCTATATCGTAGGCATCTATGTGCTCATAGTTCAGGCCGTTCCCATTTGCGTCCGTGGCACCAGTGTACACAAGTTTTGCGTAATTCCCCATATCAATCAGGTCAAAAAAGCCGTCGTGATTATCTACGAGTGTGAATGTGATGTCATCATAATTCGAGGCACTGGTGGGTTGCCCGATAACAGAAAGCAGAGAAGAAGCAGAATTTTCATCAATTGTAACGCCTGTAAGGGCTCCTGTATGGACAAGGATTAATGGGTCCGCTGGTGGAGGAGGAGGTGTGCTTGCCTCTCCAGTATTCGTATCGCCATCACTATTAACTGTGGTGTCATTCGGCACATCATTTACGAGAGGCTCCGGTTTGATTGTTGCGGCTTCAACGACTGGTTCAGGCGTTGTTGTTGCTGGTTGTTCAGCAAGGGCTGGTTTTATCGCCTCAACAATGTTAGCGGCCGGGCGTAAGTCCAGAGAACCGCTAGAATCCAATGCCAATGGACTGAGTGATGCGGCAGGGGCTTCATCAGCGGATGCTTCCGGTGCCGGTTCTCCGTCTGAGGTGGGGGCGTCATCATCGCTGCCGCTTGCGTCTTCCGGCCCGTCATCAGGGCTGACCTCGTCGCCCGAGTCGCCCGATCCGTCTTCCGTGCCATCTTCTGATCCATCATCCAAGGTGTCTTCTGTGTTGTCGTCTACGGTATCATCTGCTGAGTCTTCAACAGATTCTTCTCCTGGCAGGACGTCGCCAGACTGTTCTTCTGTTGCTTGATCTTGTGCAGGATCGTTTTCTATGCTGCTAAAAACTCTGGAATTTACGTTGTGCATGGAGGAAAAACGGACGGTGAAGTCTTCGGGGGAGATCTGTCTGATATCACTGATAGGGACGTTTCTGCCCGATAAACTAACGGTTTCGAAAGGGTTGGATAGGGTAACTTCGCCTGTATCGTTTCTGACAACAATCGCGCCTTCCATAACCGTAATGTCGGCGTCCTGACCGTTTTCATTGATATCACCTGCGATAATCGTGCCGCGGATACCTATGGAACCGATAGGCGTGTCAATGGTGACATCGTCGGGATCTTCCCGGCCGATAACGCCACTTGTGTAGACGAACAGGCCACGGATCATGGAGAAATCGGATTCGCCGCCGCCGCTTTGTTCGTCGTAATTAAATTCATCAACAGAAAAATGCGCATTTTCCGATAAGGAAATATTGGATTCATCGGCGAAGTAAACATTCACAGCACCGCTGCCATCTGTTTCTATGATATCACCTTCAAAAACCGGCATGCCTTCCTCGGCCTGTTCTACTACGCCGTTAGCATGTGTGATTTTTACATTACCTGAAAGTTCTTCGATTTCACCGATAGGACTTTGATCTGTGAGTGCTTGTTCCATATTCCCCAATCCTTACACGAAAAAGATGTTATCCCTCTGTTTTTCCCCAAAAACACTATACACGTTCGCACGCGCACGCAAAAGGGCTTGTCTACCATTTTATGCTATTGAGATTTAAAAAAAGTAACTAATAGGAACAATTTTAACTAAATTTTTCTTAAATGATAAAAATAACAAAGGAAACAACGTGTTATGATGATAAGTCGACAGGTATCCAGTTGACAATCAGATCGCCAACTTCTTTTTCGGGCATTGGCTTGGCAAAGAAATATCCCTGCACACAGTCGCAGCCCAGCTCTTTGATTTTGATGGCTTCTTCTTTTGTTTCAACGCCTTCAGCAATAATTTTCATGCCCAGATTTTTGCCAAGACCAATGATCGACTTGACTAGCTCGAGAGCCGGAGCCTGTGTAATAAAGTCACGGATAAAGGCCTGATCTATTTTCAGTACGTTGATCGGGAAATAATGAAGATAGCTCAGAGAAGAATAACCGGTGCCAAAATCATCAATCGCAATTTTAAGGCCGCTTTTTTGACACATGGTCAGGGTCTCTTTTGCGTTATCAGGCTGTTGCATCAAAACGGTTTCTGTGATTTCGAGCTGTATCTGCGCCGGTTTGACATCGCTAATGCTGATAATATTGTAAAGCGTTTCCAGAAAATCTTCTTCGGCGAAGTCTTTACTGCTGAAATTAACGCTCATGGTCAGGTTGTCGATGTGGCCTACGCGTCCCTCGATTCGTTTTAAAGCGTTACAGGCTTCTCTCAAAGCCCATTTGCTGGCCTCAATAATCAGGCCGCTTTTTTCTGCCATCGGGATAAAGATGGCCGGTGAAATAACGCCTCTTTCAGGGTGATTCCACCGCATCAGGGCTTCAAAGCCTTTGATATAACCAGTTTCAAGATCGACAATTGGCTGGTAGTTCAGGCATAGATCACCGTTTTTAAGTGCGGCTTTAAACTCGTTTTCTATCTTAATGGAAGCGACAGCATCGTTTTCACTAAAGGCTTGTTCAATGCTTTCCGGTGGTGGGAATGTTTGTGGCGCCCCCATGATTTGTGAGCGTGTCAGGGTATCACGGTAACGTGTCAATATGACACCCATGACCATATTCATAACAGGGTCCGAGGTTTTTAAACGCCGTGAAAAATCTTCTCTGGAAATTTCAATCAGTTTGCAGTTTTCCATGGCTTTGACTGTGGCTGTCCGCGGTGCGTTATCAACGAGTGCCATCTCTCCAATAATGGAGCCGGGGCCACGTGTGCCAACAGACTGTTCAGAACCGGATGGCGGCTTGATCAGGATTTCAACCCGGCCTTCTTCTATAATATAGGCACTGCCGCCAGAATCTCCCTGGCGCATGATAAGATCGCCTTTCCTGAAGTTCTTTAGTGTACCTGACATGTCCATGAATAAATGGTCCTATTTCTTATATTTTGTAATAGCTGGTTACAAAAAGTAGATTACATTCTCTTTTAAAGAGGTTATTTTTTTATTAATGATGAGCGGCATTGGCTGTTAAATCAATCATTTTTATTATATTATGCAAGACTGTTCTGTTATGACTACCTTTGTGTTGCCTTGTGCATTTTAAGCAAAGCCTGTGTCCCTCTAAAACAAAGAAAAAATTTATGTCGCCTCTTATTATTCTTAGTCTTTATCTTGTTTTCAGGCTTAAACAGCTTGTATGTGATTTTGTTCTTCAGACAACGTGGATGGCCATGAATAAAGGGCTGGATGGTGCCGAAGGTTACAAAGCCTTGTTCGTGCATGCTTTTATTCACGGGGTAGGGACTTTGCTCATTTTTTTAGCTTTTGCGCCGTCGCTTTGGTGGTTTGCGCTTGTGGATATTCTTGTGCATGCATCAGTGGATCGTATTAAGGCTGTTGTAACCAGAAAAGCCGGCTGGCATGCCAGAGATACGTTCTTCTGGTGGGCCTTTGGTGTGGATCAGGAAATCCATAACCTGACGCATTTGGCCTACCTGATTATAATTGTTGCACATTACGGCGGCTTGGCTTAAAAGGAAGTGCTTGACAAGGCCGTTATGACTCATGTAGTGTCCGGCCTCGCATCGTTTGATAGAAGTTTTTATTACGGGTTACAAAGTTATGAAGAAAGCAAATTCACTGAAAACTCTCAAAAAGAGAGATAGAAACTGTAAAGTTGTTCGCCGCAAAGGCCGCGTTTATGTCATTAATAAAGTGAATAAGCGTTACAAAGCCCGTCAGGGATAGAAGTGTATTGCAGGGGAAGGCGATTCCCCCACAATAAACAAAACCCGCCCATTCCGGCGGGTTTTTTGCGTGTGTTTAAACGCCCCTTGTTGCCTTACCTGTTGTCTTCCCCGACTTGATCGGGGATCTATGGACCCTTTCGCAAAAGGTCCGATTATTGCTTTCCCCGTGAAAACGGTAATCTTTAACGCATTGTTTTTTAAAGATTTCCGCCTACGCGGGAAAGGCAAAAGGGTGTGTTTTTTGACTTTTGCAGACCCTTGCGTGGTTTTACCCTATTTTAAAATGGCCGTATTTTTCAGGGTTTGCATCAGCCAGATATTGTCTGGCATCAGCAAATGTTGCTTCTTGTCTGTTAAAAGCGTTTTGCTCTTGTAGGGCTTTAGCACTTGTATCTCTTGCAAAATTCTTAAAGCTAACTGTTCTGGTAAGATTGATTAGCAGGGTGTTTAAAAGGTTGCCAATTTCTTGTGGTGATGGTGTTGTTTTCTCTTTGATGATGTTATTTATGCTGCCCGATGCTACTGGACTCATATTTGTATCGATTGCTACACGTTTATTATAAGGAGCAGTGTATAAGCGTATTGTGTAAGAGTTATTGTTTTCGATCTTTACGTGGAGTTCAAAGAAGTCAATGTTGTCTTGTGTTTTGATTGTTATTTCGTCTTTATTATCATCGTTATCTTTGTTTCTTACGACAAATCCTGGTGCAAGGCTATCCAGCACTTCTATTCTCTCGTCTATAAAGTCCTTCAGCGCGTCCAGTCTTGGGTCTGTTTCTTTTTGGGCGTTTCTTGTTTCCTGTTTTTCCCATTCTGCGGTGAGTTCTGTTCTTGTTTGTTCAATAGCTTCTTTAAAAATTTCTAATGATTTTGAGTCAGTCATTCCTTTAAGTGCTCCAGTTTTATTCTATGTTTTGTGCAAGGCAAAGACCATACGAAAGATGTTTGTTTTATGTCAACATAAAACCTGAAGATAGCTTTCATATAACACTTGATCTCTGCCTGATTTTCGTTTGTTATACGAGTTCGTCATTCTTATTTATTTATACTTACTTGGAAAAAGCAGAAAAAGCATGCTTTCAAAACTATTTGGTTTTATGTCCGCCGATATGGCGATTGACTTAGGTACAGCCAATACGCTCGTCTATGTGCGGGATCAGGGGATTGTCCTGAATGAGCCGTCTGTCGTGGCTATTTCCATGGTGGGCGGCCGAAAACAGATTCTGGCGGTCGGGAACGAGGCTAAGAATATGCTGGGCCGCACGCCTGGTAACATTGTTGCGATCCGGCCTTTGCGAGATGGTGTCATCGCGGACTTCGAGGTGACCGAAGCGATGATTAAACACTTTATCCGCAAAGTGCATAACAGGCGGAGCTTTGTGAGCCCTAAAATGGTGATTTGCGTGCCATCTGGTTCAACGGCGGTAGAGCAACGGGCGATTATTGAATCGGCTGAAAGTGCGGGGGCCAGCGAAGTGAGATTGATTGAAGAGCCTATGGCGGCTGCTATTGGTGCGGGGTTGCCTGTGACAGAACCGTCTGGTTCTATGGTGGTTGATATTGGCGGCGGCACCACGGAAGTGGCTGTGATCTCTATGGGCGGGATTGTGTACGCCCGTTCCGTACGTGTCGGCGGCGATAAGATGGATGAGGCTATTATCGCTTATATCAGGCGGGTTCATAACCTCCTGATTGGTGAGAGCACGGCGGAGCGCATCAAAAAGGAAATCGGTTCTGCCTGTCCGCCAGCGGATGGCGAAGGGCGCGAAATGCAAATTCGGGGCCGTGACCTGATGAACGGTGTGCCAAAGGAAATTGTTGTGACCGAGCGCCAGGTTTCTGAAAGTCTGGCCGAACCTGTGGGGCAAATTGTCGAGGCCGTAAAAGTCGCGCTGGAACACACCCCGCCTGAACTCGCGGCAGATATTGTTGATAAAGGTATTGTTTTAACCGGTGGCGGGGCACTTTTATCGAATCTTGATTTTGTGTTGCGTCATGCTACGGGGCTTGCCATTGCCATTGCGGACGATCCGCTTTCCTGTGTGGCCCTTGGCACAGGGCATACGCTGGAAGAAATCAAAGTGCTCAAAAATATTTTGATTGGTACCTACTAGGCAAAGAAAACATTTTCAAAGAAAACATTTTCTCTGTGATTATAGAACATTTTACAAGCACTTTCACGCATCTTGTTTTTTCTGAAACTTAGAGTTCATTTTGTTCCCTGGTGATGAAAAATAAATCAGATGGGGATAAATCGTGGGATTAGCGCAGATTGTCGCTAAAATCGTTTGATTCCGATTCGGGTCTTTTATAGTATTGAAGTTGTTGTTTTTCTTTGGAGAAAGCTTAGAGGACGTTCTTTTGAAACCCCCCATTCGCTCAAGACATAAAACGCGTCTCGCCGTTTTGCATCCGGTGGGTTTTTTGTTGTCTCCAGCTTTTTTTCTTGTGTTTGCGCTTTTCCTGTTTCTTTTTACGTCTGTCAAACCCGGCCTTGTAGAAGGGGTCAGAACGCGTTCTGTGGATATGATGATGCCCTTGTTCTCGGCGGTGAATAAACCGGTTGAGGATGGTTTTGCTTTTGTTGGATCTGTGATGGGTTATACGGACCTGAAGGCTGAAAATGAAAGACTAAAAGCTGAAAATGAGAGGTTGCGTGCCTGGTATCAAACGGCTGTGGCTTTACGTACTGAAAATACCTCCCTTAAAAATTTGCTCTCGTTGAAGGAAGGGCCGCGTAAAAATTACATTACAGCCCGTGTGATGGCAGATTCCGGTAACAGCTATGCCGAGAGCCTGTTGATTGACGCCGGTATAACGGAGGGAGTCAGGAAGAATCAGGCTGTAATTGGCCCGGATGGTATGATCGGGCGGATTATTGAGGCCGGGCAGGGCGTTTCCCGTGTGCTACTCTTGACAGATCGAAATGCGCGCGTGCCCGTTTTGATTGAGGGAAGTGGGCAGAAGGCTGTCTTATCCGGTACGAATGGCGATAAACTTGTTCTTAAATACATTCCCGAAGGGGCTGTTCTGGAAAAAGGAAGTCGGGTTTTGACATCCGGTCATGGTGGTATGTTTCCGTCGGGACTGCCTGTGGGGACGGTTGAGACACTGACGGGAGGGGAACCTGAGGTCGCGTTATTAACGGATTTGAGCCGTGTCACGCATGTGAAGGTCGTCGATCAGGAAAGCGTTGTTCGCAGGATAGAATAAGTTATGGTGTATGAGGACGGTATGTACGGCAGGGGCGTATGGCTGTTTCGTATGGCGTTGTCGCAATTTGTCCTGCTTGTGTTGTTGGCACTGGACTTTGTTTATCTTCCTTTCCCTTTTTTTTCTAAGGTTGAGCCATCTTTTTTTCTTATGGGTGTCTATTACTGGGCTGTGTACAGACCGTCTTTGTTGCCGCCTGTGGCTGTTTTTGGCGCAGGGATAGCTTATGATTTGCTTGCTATGAGCCCCTTTGGCTTGAATGCGTTTATTTTTCTGTTGGCTTATTTCTTTGTACGGCGGCAAAGACGGTTTTTAACGGGGCAATCCTTTTTTACATTCTGGCTTGGTTTTTTATCCGTATGTGTGCTTACGTCGATTTTGCGATGGGGGGCCGGTGGGTTGCCGTCGATGGTGTGGCGTTCGCTTGATCCTGTCTGGATAAATGTAGCGATAAGTTTTTTCCTTTTTCCTTTTGTTGTATTGCTCCTTATTCTGGTACATAAAGTTTTGCCGGCGTCCAGATAGGAAAAAGAAAAAATGGGTTTTGATTCGAATACAGATCGGGCAAAAAAATTTACGCGACGGGCCTTTGTTATAGGGGCTGGGCAGGGATTGCTGTTGTCTGTGCTTGGCGGTCGTCTGGCCTGGCTTCAGGTGGCGCAAGGTGAGAAATACAAGAGTCTGGCTGAAAATAACCGTATTAACGTCAAAATGCTGGCCCCTTCCAGAGGCCATATTCTGGATCGGTTTGGCGAAGTTCTGGCGACGAATGAACAGGATTTCAGGGTGGTGGTCGTGCCAGAGCAGACAGACGATCTTGAAAGTGCCTTAAGGCAGTTGCAAAAGCTCATTTCTCTCGACGAAAAAAATATCAAAAAAATTCTGAAAGAGGCAGGGAAGCAGGCGAAATTCATTCCGCTTGAGATTAAGAACAATCTTGATTGGGAAGATGTGGCTAAGGTCGAGGTTAGTTTGCCTGATTTGCCTGGTATGGCGATTGATGTCGGTGAAATTCGCCATTATCCCCTAAAAGAGGCGACAGCGCATTTGGTGGGGTATGTGGCGGCTGTGAACAAGTCAGAGATTGGGGATGATCCTGTTTTGACACTGCCTGGTGTCAGGATCGGCAAAACAGGGATAGAAAAAGCCTGTGATCAAAAACTGCGCGGCAAATCGGGGAGTGCAGAAGTTGAGGTCAATGTAGCAGGGCGGGAAGTGCGGGAGCTTCAAAGAGATCAAAGCCAGCAGGGAGAGCACATAAAGCTCACCATTGATGCGGCACTTCAGGCCTATGTGCAGGAACGGCTATCACAGGAACGGTCTGCGTCTGCTGTTATTATGGATGTGCATACGGGCGCGATTTATGCGCTGTCTTCTCACCCTTCGTTTGATCCTAATATGTTTACACGTGGCATGGATGTGCAAACATGGGAGGAGCTTTTATCGAACCCTGGTCATCCGTTGAATAACAAGGCTGTGGCTGGGCAATATCCGCCGGGATCTACCTTTAAAATGGTGACGGCACTGGCGGCTTTAAAATATGGCATGATTAACGAGAATACGATTGTGCATTGTCCAGGGCATTATGAGTATGGCGGGGATCGTTTCCATTGCTGGAAAACCTGGGGGCACGGTCCCATGAATCTGCTTACGGCACTGGAACAGTCATGTGATACGTATTTTTACAAAATCTCTACAGAAATTGGCATAGACCGGATTGCAGAAATGGCTCATTTATTAGGGCTGGGGAGTAAATATGACTTTGCGCTAAAAGAAGAGCGGCCCGGTTTGATGCCGGATAAAAAATGGAAGCTTGGACATTTTGGTGATAGTTGGCGGCCCGGTGAGACAATTGTTGCCAGTATTGGGCAAGGTTATATTCAAGCGACACCGCTGCAGCTTGCTGTTATGACGTCGCGTCTTGTCAATGGTGGTTATGCGGTTGAACCCTGGATAATCGAGGCCATTGGCAATGGGATACAACCTGCCAAAAAAGGCGAAAAAATAGGCTTTCATAAATGGCATCTTAATCTTGTAAAACGCGGAATGGACAGAGTCGTTAACAGTGAAAAAGGCACGGCACTGGCAGCGCGTATAATGGAAAGTAATATGGCTATGGGCGGCAAAACAGGCACGGCTCAGGTCCGCCGTATTTCAAAAAAACAACGTCAGGAAGGCACAAAACAGGAAGACTTGCCCTGGAAGTTCAGGCACCATGCGCTATTTGTTGGTTACGCGCCTGTGAAGGACCCGCGTTATGCTTGTGCCGTTGTTGTTGAACATGGTGGCTCTGGTTCTGGCTCTGCTGCACCGGTCGCACGGGATCTTTTATATCAAACACAAAAACAGAACCCGTTGAGGGTGAGGGGGTAATATGGTGAACAAAATATCTTTTGGAAATGACTATTCGGAAATAGGTCACCCCCGCCTTATCAAGGCGTTTGAAAACGACGCTTATGAGCAAAACGGAACATATGGCCTGGATGTTCACAGCGAAAATGCAAAAGAGCTGATCAGGCAGGCAGCCGGGATGCCCGAAGCGGATATCCATTTTATGAGCGGTGGAACGCAGGCGAATCTGGTTAATATCGGGCATATTCTGAAACCGTATGAATCGGTTATAGCTTGTGATACAGGACATATCAGTGTTCATGAAACGGGCGCGATTGAAGCAACAGGCCATAAGGTTAATACGGTTTTCCATTCAAACGGAAAGCTGTGTGCCGACGATATCGAAAAAATTGTTGGAGAGCATCATTTTGAACATATGGTTTTGCCACGGCTGGTTTATATCTCTCAGACAACCGAAACAGGCTCGGTTTATACAAAGGCGGAGCTGGGTGCCATATCAGAATGCTGTAGGAAAAATGGTTTGTACCTTTATGTTGACGGGGCGCGTCTGGGGAGTGCCCTGACTTGTAAAGAGGCTGACCTTACCCTTGCGGATCTGGCCTCTCTGGCGGATATATTTTATATCGGGGCAACGAAAAATGGCGGTTTGTTCGGCGAAGCTGTTGTTATCATTAATGATAAGCTGAAAGAAAACTACAGGTTTTCACTAAAGCAGCGCGGGGCGTTGCTGGCCAAAGGGGCTGTTCTTGGGATTCAGTTTGAGGTGCTGTTTAAAGACGGGCTCTATATGGATCTGGCGCGTCATGCAAATGAGATGGCAGAACAGCTTGTAGAGCATTTATCGGCGCAGGGAATACCCTTTGATACACCGCCACAATCAAACCAGATTTTTCCTATCCTGCCGCTGGATACAGTTAAAAAACTGGAACAGGACTTTAATTTTTACCGCTGGTCCGATAAAGGGGACGGACAAGTTGTTGTCCGGCTGGTTACATCATGGGCAACGCGCTCTGAGGATGTGGAACAATTTGCATTAAAACTGGGCCTTTAAATTTTATTTTTTAAACAACAAAGGACATGACGCATAATACGCGTGATAGCGCAGATGCATATTGGGGAACCACAGAAATCACAGAGGGTACAGAGGGTACAGAGTTTTTTCTTCTTAAAAAGATCCCTGTGTACTTCGTGCTCTCTGTGGTAAAAAAAGCCTTTTGCTGAAGGATCAATCATGATTGACAGGATTAAAATCAAGGAAGAGCAGTCGTTTTTATATAAGGTTCAGCAGTTGAACTGGGGCTTGATGCTATTGCTCACGCTGGTGGTGATGATTGGTTTGCTGTGTCTTTATTCGGCGGCGAATGGCTCCTTTGATCGGTGGGCGATGAAGCATCTTGTACGGTATGGCATCGGTTTTGTTGCTATGCTGATTATTGCCTTGATTGATATCAAGTGGTGGCATCGTTTGACGTGGCCGGCTTATGTTGGCGGGCTTGTCCTTTTGTTGATTGTTGAGATTATGGGGCATGTCGGTATGGGGGCACAACGCTGGATTGACCTTGGTATTATGAAGCTCCAGCCCTCTGAGCTGATGAAAATTGCCGTTGTTATGGCACTGGCTAAATATTTTAGTACGGCAACCGAAGAGAACGTGAAGTCTATTCCTTTTTTATTGCCGGCTGCCGGGATTATTTTTCTGCCCGTGGGGCTTGTCTTGCTCCAGCCGGATCTCGGCACGTCCCTGATGATTATATTTGCAGGCGGTGCCATGTTCTTTATGGCAGGCGTGCCTTTGTGGATGTTTGGCAGTGTTATTGCGGCCGTTCTGGCGGCGTTGCCTGTGGGTTGGCACTTTATGCATGATTATCAAAAGCAGCGTGTTTTAACGTTTCTCAATCCTGAGTCCGATCCGCTGGGGGCTGGCTATCACATTACGCAATCCAAGATCGCACTTGGTTCTGGCGGGATTGAGGGCAAAGGGTTTTTGAAGGGCACGCAAAGCCACTTGAATTTTCTGCCCGAAAAGCAAACGGACTTTATCTTTACCCTCTGGGCGGAAGAATGGGGATTTACGGGTGGTGTGTTTCTGCTCGGCCTGTTTGGCTTGATTTTCCTCTATGGGCTTTGGATTTCTTTTCGATGCCGCCATGTGTATGGGCGTTATCTCGCGGCTGGGCTCACGGTGAATTTCTCGCTTTACGTCTTTATCAATATCGCGATGGTGATGGGGCTTATTCCTGTTGTGGGGGCCCCTTTGCCTCTCATATCCTATGGTGGGACAGCGATGCTGGCCTCTATGATCGGCTTTGGTCTGGTCATGTCGTGCAATGTGCACAGAGATGCCAAATTGCCAAAGATGTAGGCCTTATTAACAAGGTTTACGGGACATGACCGCCATGTTTTCTTTGAAATTGGCCATAGTAGTACCTTCATTGTCTTCGTCTCTTATTTTAGGGGCATTCATGAAATCCACGAATCCGTAATAATCCTTTAGATCTACGTGGCTGCTACGTGGTTTGTATGCTGTGAGAAGGGTATTATAAGCTGTGAAAGCTTGTTCTGCCAGAGGAGACCAACGTTCTGCTGTATTAAGAACTATGTAGTGGAAGAGAAGGGGCGTTTGAGTCGGGATTTCTTCTGGTGTGCTCAGTGCATTTACGGCTGGTACAATATTATTCGTATAGACATTAGGAACGTTTTCGATGGTTCTAAGGTGCTTTTTCATGGCACTTTCCGTATAGTTTCCATTTTGGGCAAGTTCAATCAGCGCGTTTTTTGCTTTTTCAATTTTTGATGAAGAGGGGGGGAACGTTAGGCATTTTTTGATGGCCTTTGTTCCTGCACTAAAAAAATTGAAGGTATTCGTTAATGCTTTTTTTATATTTAACATATTTTTTTCTTTCGCTAATCTAGTCTTTCATAAGCACATGGGGCATCAACGAAGAAAATATTAAGACATTCTTCGTTCGTAGGGTGCTGTATGAATCTTTATTGTATTCATGACGCTGGTTATGGCGTGTCCAAGCCGTGATGCTGCGGTGGCTGTATTATTAAATGTTTCCGTGTTGTTGGTACGTTCTGGAGAGACGGGGCCAGTCACCAGATATTCTGCTGTCCTTTTTTCTTGGCAGGGAGAGACTGGGCCAGTCATTAGATGTTCCGGTCTCTCGTTTGTTAGTCTTTCGTTTTCCAATCTGGGAGAGTTTGGGCCAGTCACCAGATATTCTGGCGTTATATGATTTTGATTAAAAACGTTTTTAAGTATGTTTTTTATGCCATCTAAGAACATTGATATAACTTTCCCTACTATTTATATAACGTTTTGCAATTTTACATAAAGTTAATATGTGTGTCAATAAGAAATAACAGGCGTGATATTAGGGGGCCATATAGCACCCAACCGACCGGGATCCAAACAATTCTTCCAGTTCTCCGGTCTCAAACATCTCCCTTATAATATCTGCGCCGCCGATGAATTCTCCCTTAAGGTAAAGGATGGGCAGGACGGGCCAGTTGGTGAATTCCAGAACGCCGGCTCGTAAGAGGCTGTCTTCAGACAGGTTAGCATCCTTAAAATGGACGCCCATCTGGGAAAGAATCTGCACGACTGAGGCAGAAGGGCCTGATAAAGGAAATACGGCAGAGCCTTTCATATACAGGACAACATCGTTTTCTTTGAGTTGTTTGCGGATGCGATCATAAATCACATTTTCCATGTTTTTGTCCTTTTTTCTTTTTTAAACGCGAAGTTCCGAAGATTCGAAGTTTCACGGCGTGCTAGCGTGCGATGACCTAATCTAACCACAGAGGACACAGAGAGCACAGAGATTTTTTTAAGAAGAAAAGACTCTGTGTTCTCTGTGATCCCTGTGGTGAAATAAAAGAGTTGCACGTGAGCGCGTGCGTAATTCTTTGCCTCTTTCGTGTTTTTCTAATTTTCTCTCACATCTGTCTGAATTGTGAGGGATTCCAGCTCTTTTTCTGTGCGGTTGCCCAGAGCTTTGAATACCATACGGTGCCGATCTATACGGTTTAATCCGTTAAAGGTGCCAGAGGCAACATAAAGCGCATAATGCCGCCCATCCCCGCGGATATCCTGAATTTGAATTTCGGCATCGGGGATGGATTTTGTAATAAGCGAGGTTATTTCCTCAGGCGTAAAAACCATCAGGTCTTTTCTTCCATATACGCCGGCAACCAGCCCTCATTCAGTGTAATGAGCTCTGTGACAGAAACAGATTGTCCATTGTCTAGTACAATGTCAGCACCTTGTGTTACACCGATTTCTGTGACCGGAATGTTATTGTCTTCCGAGAACTTTTTGACAAGACCGGCATGCTTGGTGGACAGGATATAGCGGCCCTGATCTTCACCGAACAGGAAGTCTGCGCTTGTATCGCATTTAAGCTTTGCGCCGATACCAGACGCCATGGCCATTTCAGCTACGGCGGTTAAAAGGCCGCCGTCAGAGATGTCATGGCAGGCAGAGATCAGGTTGCGGAAGATCATGTCCCGTACAAAATCGCCGTGCAAAAGCTCGTCTTCGAGATTAACAGGTGGAGCCTCTCCGGCCTCGATATTGTGGACTTCTCTGGCATAGAGGGACTGACCCAGATGGCCTTTGGTGTGGCCAATCAGCAAGAGGGTTTCGCCTTCGTCCTGGAACGCCATAGAGCGCGCTTTTCTCCAGCCTTCAATCAGGCCGACGCCGCCAATAACAGGCGTTGGAAAAATGGCCTCGCCGCTGGTTTCGTTATAAAGCGATACGTTACCGGAAATGACTGGGTAGTCGAGTTTGGCGCAGGCCTCTGCAATGCCTTCGATACAGTCCACAAATTGCTTCATGATGTCTGGCTTTTCGGGATTGCCGAAATTAAGGTTGTTGGTGACCGCCAGCGGTTTGGCCCCTGTGGCAGAGATATTGCGATAACTCTCGGCCACAGCCTGTTTGCCGCCCTCAAACGGATTGGCATGACAGTAACGCGGCGTACAGTCAGAGGAGATCGCAAGGGCTTTTTCCCTGTTTGCGACAGGGATTTTTACCAGTGCGGCATCGCCTGCTTTTCCGGCTTGTGTCTCGTACGTACCGGGAGAAATATGTGTTTCTCCCATGACGAGAGAGTCGTATTGCTCCCAGATCCAGCGTTTGGAGGCATTATCAGGGCAAGTGATGAGCGTTTTAAGGGACTCGATAACGTCTTTATCATCCAGTGCCGGCAATGGGGCAGGGGCTGGATACGCACCTTGCGGGCGGTCATAAATGGGGGCTTCATCCACGAGCGGCGGCACCGGAATATCGCACCATGTTTTGCCGTACATATTAAGCTTTAAGCGGCGTTCTTTGGTGGTTTTACCAATGATAGCAAAGTCCAGATCCCATTTTTCGAAAATAGCGCGGGCGATGTCTTCCTTGCCGGGCTGTAAGACCATGAGCATCCGTTCTTGGCTCTCAGAGAGCATCAGTTCATATGGTGTCATGTTTTCTTCGCGTTGCGGCACTTTATCAAGATCAAACTCTACACCAATCTGGCCTTTGTCGGCGATTTCCACAGAAGAAGAGGTGAGGCCAGCCGCGCCCATATCCTGAATAGAGATAATGGCATCGGTTTGCATCAATTCCAGACAGGCTTCGAGTAGGAGTTTTTCAGTAAAGGGGTCGCCGACTTGCACAGTAGGGCGGTTTTCTTCGTTGCCATCCCCAAATTCTGCACTGGCCATGGTCGCGCCGTGGATCCCATCGCGGCCCGTTTTGGACCCGACATAAACGACAGGTTGATTGATGCCCGCGCCTCTGGAGTAATAAATAGAATCAGTGTCTGCCAGACCAATGGTCATCGCATTGACCAGAATATTGCCATTATAGCTTTTGTGGAAATTGGTTTCACCGGCAACAGTTGGTACGCCCATGCAGTTTCCGTACCCTGCAATACCAGCCACAACGCCATCCACCAGATGCCGTGTTTTGGGGTGATCCGGTTCTCCAAAACGAAGGGCATTGACGTTGGCAATTGGCCGCGCGCCCATGGTGAAAACGTCACGCATAATGCCGCCAACGCCCGTGGTCGCGCCTTGGTAGGGTTCAATGTAAGAGGGATGGTTATGGCTCTCCATTTTGAAAATGGCGGCTTGTCCATCACCAATATCAATCACGCCTGCATTTTCCCCAGGACCCTGAATAACCCAAGGGGCTTTCGTTGGGAGTTTTTTCAAGTGCAGGCGGGATGATTTGTAAGAGCAATGCTCTGACCACATAACGGAAAAGATACCCAGCTCTGTGTAGGTCGGTGTCCGTCCGACAATATCTAACATTCGCTCATACTCATCAGGCGCAAGTCCATGTTCTGCGCCGAGTTCTGGTGTAATGTCCGGTTCTGTGAAAGTCATATAAAAGTTCCTCTTATCAAATAAAACCTCTTTGTTATTCCCACGGCGTGGCAAAGCCATGCATAAACAGTGGGAATTCAGTAAAGCATACAGCAACGCTGTATACATATTATGCTGGATACCCGATCAAGTCGGGTATGACAATATTTTACTCATCTTCTTCATCATAATTTTCGTCATAATCCGGATATTGTTCCGGCGCTTTTCCTCTTATTTTACAGGTGTTTTGTAATATCCTCATAAAGAAAGTCGAAGGTCGTATAGCCAGCTTCTGCATTCAGATGCCCACCTTTGGGAAGGATGGTGAGTGGCACGTTAAGATTTCTGGATAAGGCTAATGGTTGTGCTAAAGGGACGTACGGGTCGTCATCGCCATGCAGAATTGTGAAATGTTTTGCATTCCGGCGAATTTTTTTCCAGTCAAAATCATGATGAATGAAGGTGTCGTTCAATTTGTCGATGTCTTTAACGCCTGTTTCCTCTGTGACGCATCCGATCAGGCCGGCATAGGCCACAGCTTTATCCATGGATTCCAGTACGTGTAAAACATGATTGGCTCCGCAGCTATGGCCAATCAACAGGGTGTCTTCTCCGAAAATGGGGGCCTGATTGTTCAGCGCATTGCACCAGCTCTCTTTGCTTTGGTTCTCTGGTGTAGGGAGCGTGGGAACGAAAACCTCTATATTTTTTGCTTCCAGCTTTGATTTTAACCACGGAAACCAGTTGTTGTCAGGGGTTGACATTGTGCCATGGAGAATAACGGCGTGCATGTTTTATTCCTCCCTCAGCATTAGATTGGCGGCTTTTTTGAATTTGTTCTTCTCATAAAACGTTATGGCTTTCTCATTCTTTTCTCCAACCATGAGCCTGATCCACTTGCCACCTTTTTTCTCAGCTATCTCTATAGCGAACTGAAAAAGGGCAGAACCAATGCCCTGACCGCGTTTTTCCGGTGTGACAATAAGGTTGTTAATCTCAAAGCCTAGATCAGGCTCTAGCGGATCGTAAAAAGCGTGCAGGCCGATAACCGCGATGATTCCGCTTTCATCTTGCGCATAGAACTGTCTGTAACCATGCTGTCTGGCTTTTTCGAAGCTATTTGTGGCTTGTTCTTCTGTGACAGGTTCTAATCCTGACTCTGTCATAAGCAAATTCAGTAAGGGTAGAGTCTTTAGCAAAGCATCCTGATCAGAGACTTCCTGAATATCTGTTGCTATGTGTGTCATTTGTTACTCTCATAAAATAGCTGCTCGTATGTATCAATATGTTCCTTAAAAGGAGGATGTGTTATGTCATTATAAATAACGACATCGAACATATAAGGCAAGGGCAGGGCTTCCAGATCCTCTCTTACATCACGCAAGACAGAGTCTCCGATCTCACCATGCAAGGCCAGATCAATATCAGAATTATGTCTTTGCGTTTCCAGAGCCCTGGAACCGAACACGGTTACTTGTTCAATGGCGGGATAGCCTTGAAACACGGTGTTTATACTCTCTATTTCTTTATCGGTTAGACCGTATGTCATATTTTCTCTTTTAAACTTTTATACAGATTATCAAGGGCCGGTACATAGGTTGTTTTTAGTCTGTCTAAAACGGTTTTGAAATTGTCTTCGTTATAGGTGTGCGTCATCAAATTCCGGTCTTGTGCCATATTGATCCAGGCTTGCCCGTCTTTTATAAGGCCGGCGGCAAAGGCACTTTTTATAACGGGACGCGGGGCGGCATATTCTATGTCAAGGGCCATGAAGTCCAGATAATCTTTCATGACTTTCCAGCCAAGTTCAAACGCCATTTCAAGACGCTGTATATAGCCCTGTTTTTCAAGATCTGACAGATCATTAAGATCAATATCCATAACAGAGGCTAGCAGGCGGTAGCTTTTTTCAAAATGCTCAAAGCGTTGTTTCCAGCGTAAGGGGGCGGCGTTCTCTCCCGTACTCATCCAAGGGCCTCCAGAATGCTTTCAAAGAGAGGCAGACCGGTTTTGTTCGCGTGCCAGTCCTGTGTGGCGTTTTCGGGGTGGGGCATCATGCCAAGGATGGTTTTGCCCTTGTTATAGATCCCTGCGATATTGCCGATAGAGCCGTTGGGGTTGGAATCTTGTGTGATCTCTCCGTCCTTGTCACAGTAACGAAAAGCCACGCGGTTTTCATCTTCCAGTTCTTTAATCACGTCATCATTGGCGAAATAGTTGCCTTCGCCGTGTGCGATGGGGACTTCCATCACGGTGCCGTTGCCGATTTTTTGTGAAAAGGCGGTGTCAGCATTCTCACAGCGCAAATGCACCTGTTTGCAGATGAATTTCAGCGAGTTATTCCGCATCAGTGCGCCGGGCACAAGCTGTGTTTCGACCAGCATTTGAAAACCGTTGCAGACGCCAAGAAGGCGCGTGCCGGTTTGCGCCTTACGGATCACTTCTTTCATAATGGGGGAGTGGGCGGCCATGGCACCACACCGCAAATAATCACCGTAGGAAAAGCCGCCGGGCAGAACGATCAGATCAGGATTGCCGAGCTCTGTGTCTTTATGCCAGATGATATCGGGGGCCGTGCCGGTTACGGTCTCAAAGGCCGCCGCCATGTCTTTTTCACGGTTTGTGCCAGGGAAAAGGATAATGGATGTTTTCATGTCAAATCCGGTGTCATTAATGTTCTAAACGTTTGAGAAGGGTATAGCATCCCTGTCTTTTTAAGGAAAGTCATGAAGCAGAATAAGGAACATTTTTTTTGCCTCAAGCGATCAGCGTGTCGTCTTCTTCGAGATGCAGGACTTCCTCTTTGACCTGTTCGAGGGCCTGCCGGGCAAATTTTGCAAGATGAGCGTCCAGCAGATGGTCTGATATCTCTACTTCTTGAGCGGTGAGGTCCTGATGGGCTTTGGCCAGTATTTTGTCAAAGCCGGGGCCTTCCATGTTAAGGGCAACGATCTGCTCGGCATAAGACGTGGCGAGCGTCTTCTCCATGTCCAGTTGTTCTGCGATCCACAGGGCAAAGAGTTTGCAGCACCGCGCTTCGGCTCTGAACCGGAGTTTCTCATCCTGCTTAAAGAGGTGTTCGTGCCTGTCTTTTCGGCTGTCTAGTGGATTAATTGTCATTATTTTTATCGTCACTTCTTGTATTTACAGGTGATTATAGTCCATATAGTAGGACGATATAAATAGTAAAAAGGTCGATCATGGCAAGACGCAGAAAAATTTATGATGGCAAGGCTAAAACGATTTATCAAGGGCCTGAGCCGGGCACCGTTATCCAGTATTTTAAAGATGATGCGACAGCCGGTAATGGCGTAAAGCACGATGTTATTGCTGGCAAAGGGGTGCTGAATAACAGGATCTCAGCCCATATCATGACCAAGCTTGAGGCGATTGGTATTCCAACGCACTTTATTCGTCAGGAAAATATGCGTGAACAGGTCGTGCGCGAGCTGGAGATTATTCCGTTGGAAGTGGTCGTGCGAAATATTGCGGCCGGTTCCTTGTGCAAGCGTTTAGGGCTAAAAGAAGGTGAAATTTTGCCAAAGCCTTTGATCGAGTTCTATTATAAAAAGGATGAGCTCAACGATCCTTTGGTCAGCGAAGATCATATTATGACTTTTGGCTGGGCCGATATTTATGAGCTCGAAGAAATCGTGTCCCTGACATACCGTGTGAATGACTATTTGAACGGTTTATTCTCTGGCATTGGTATAAAGCTGGTTGACTTTAAGCTTGAGTATGGCCGTATCTGGGGTGACTATGGGGATCTCTATCTCTTTCTGGCGGATGAGATTTCGCCTGATAATTGCCGCCTGTGGGATGAAAAAACAAATGAGAAAATGGATAAAGACCGTTTCCGTCTTGATCTTGGCGGGCTGGTGGAATCCTATCAGGAAATCGCCAAACGCCTTGGCCTGATCCCTGAAGAAGGCATTATCAAAGAAGGGGATGTGAATGAACGGATAGCCTCCTGCCTCGAAGGGATCGAAAACGAACTCGCCAGAGAACGCCGCCTAAGAAGCATAAACAAATCCGCCCCGCCAAAACCACGAACGGTTTAGGTGCTCCACCGTGTCATCCCGGCGAAAGCCGGGAGCTATAGGGCTTATAACATGAAACAAAAGAAGGATTTTTATGTATATATTCTTGCCAGCAAAAGAAATGGAACGCTCTACATTGGTGTAACGTCAAATTTAATAAAAAGGATATGGGAACACAAAAACGGTATAATTAAAGGTTTTACGGAAAAATACAAAGTGTCCCAATTGGTTTATTACGAGCACCATGAAATAGCAGAGAGTGCTCTTAAACGGGAACGAAATATGAAAGAGTGGAAACGGGCGTGGAAAGTTGAGTTGATTGAAAAGATAAATCCGAACTGGTACGATTTATATCCTGATCTTATGGCGCATAACTAACGGATAAATCGTATAGATCCCAGCTTTTGCTGGGATGACGGTACAGACACACCGCGTCATCCCGGCGAAAGCCGGGATCCATAGGGAAGGCGTAACGAGATATTGGATTTGAATATGGTTGATATTCGTAAAGCGAAAGAAGAAGATTGGAAAGAGATACAGCGTTTGAATCAAAAGTTGTTTGATCTGGAGTACAAAGAGGCATTCGATAGAACAATTGACCCGGCATGGCCAGTATCAGACGCTGGAATAGCGCATTACAAGGAAGTTGTTACAAGTCCTGATTGTTGCACCTGTATAGCTGAAGAAAACGGGGAAGTATGCGGTTATCTTTCTGTAAATTATAAGCAGGACAGTTTTTATGATTCCTACAGAAAAAATGTTTTTGTTGCAGAATTAGATCATATGTTTGTAGAAGAGAGCTTTCGTAAAAAAAGGCGTTGGAAAAGCTCTTTTAACAAAAGCGGAAGAATGGTCTAAATCAAAGGGCGCAAATATTTTAAAGGTTGCTGCAACGAGTAAAAACCCAATGTCAAATTCGTTCTATAAAGATGCTGGATTTGAAGAATATTACATGACGTACGAGAAAAAAATATAAAGAGGAAAAGATGAAAGCAATTATTAATGTTACCTTAAGAAAAGGGGTTCTGGACCCGCAAGGGAAAGCGATTGAGCATGCGTTGCATGGCTTGGGCTTTGAAGAAGCCGGGAATGTGCGCCAGGGCAAGACCATTGAAATGGATGTGCCTGAAGGTACAGATGAAGCACGGATCAAAGACATGTGCGAAAAGCTGTTAACCAATCCTGTGATTGAAGATTACGACATTCGCCTTGTGGCTTAGTTTTTTTGTTGGCTTACCACTTCAAGGACTCTAAGAAATCCCACGCGTAAGCGTGTCATTATTTTATTTCACCACAGAGGACACAGAGCGCACAGAGGTTTTTCTTCTAAAAAGAATCCCTGTGCGCTCTGTGTCCTCTGTGGTTCTATAGTTGTTTAGAAGAAGAATCAACGCGCGGTGTCATACCGGACACCGATCCGGTATCCAGTCAAATAATGTGCACGGCATAGGCCGTGCTCTTTGTTCTGGAGTCACGCTGTTTATGTTCGGCCTAAAAGGCCTCTCTCGCGGGCATGACAGCACGCGTATGACATAGTCGATTTTAAATCGTAACAACTGTAAAATGTTTTATTAGTGCTATCGCGCCTGTTTTTTTTTAGGGTCCTTAGTGTCTTAGTGGTAAAAAGAATAATTATGTCGGATATTGAACAAGGGCTCATTCATCTTTTAAAAAACGATCCTGTCTTTTCTGTGCAGGGGTGGTCTGTGGCGGATGTAGAGTGGCAGCGGGATATTGAGCCCGGATTTCCTGCGCTGGTGCGGATTATTATTGAGCAGCAGCTCTCCACAAAGGTGGCTGAAACGCTGTGGCAGCGGTTTAATAGTGCGTTTGATACAATGACACCGAAGCACTGTCTTGAACTGAGCGATGAGGCGTGCCGCGCGTTTGGCTTTAGTGCGCAGAAAACGGCGTATATGCGAGGGGTAAGCGAGGCTGTTTTAGATGGCAGGCTTGATGTATCGGCGTTTGATTATCTTCCTGATAACGAAATTCATGAGCGGCTTACAGCGTTGAAAGGTTTTGGGCCATGGAGTGCGCAGATGTATCTGATCTTTGTGCTCGGGCGTCCTGATGTCTGGCCAGCCGGGGATCTTGGTATTCAAAACGGTATGCAGAAATATCATAAACTGGATGACCGGCCCGATGCAAAAGAAACGGCCCTTTACGGTGATCCTTTCAAACCACACAGAACCGCAGCGGCCTTACTGTCGTGGAAATTGAATAATATGCCGTTTAGGGCGTGAACTGTTCTTTTAAAATCCGTTCTTCGAGATTGTAATCCGGATCAAAGAGGAGGGTTTTTGTGTTGTCTCTGGATTGCCAGACTTCAACCGAGACGATATCCCTTATTTCTGTGTAGTCGGCTGTGGCACTGACGGGGCGTTTTATGCGTTCCAGCACGTCAAAACGAATATGGGCTTCATGCGGAATGAGCGCACCGCGCCACCGGCGGGGACGAAAGGCACTAATTGGTGTCAGAGCCAGCACGTTGGCACCGGTTGGAATAATGGGGCCGTGTGCGGAGAGATTGTACGCTGTACTGCCCGCCGGCGTAGCCACTAAAATGCCGTCACAAATCAGTTCCGGCAGACGTTTAACGCCATCCACATGAATAGAGATTTTAGCGGCTTGCCGTGCTTCACGGATTAGAGAGACTTCGTTGAACGCAAGGGCCTCGTACTCGTTGCCGTGTTTATCTACGGTTTTCATTTTTAACGGATGAATATCGACTTTATCGGCGGCAGCGACACGTTCTGTCAGCGTGTCTTCTTCGTAGGAATTCATCAGGAAACCTATGGAGCCTTTATTCATGCCGTAGACAGGGATATCAAGATCAATCGTGCGGTGAAGCGTCTCCAGCAAGGTGCCATCGCCGCCCAGTGGCACGATGACATCGGCATCTTCCGGTTCATAATCACCATATTTTTCTATCAATATGGCTTTTGCATTTTGCGCCACATCTGTTTCTGCCGCAATAAAGGCTGGTTTCATAACAATCGTCTTTTACGCTTTGGGGGCGAGATGTGCGTTATCTTTTGCCCATTGGTCAGGTGCGTTTAAAAATTCTTCAACAGAGCGTAATGTCTCTTCGTCAAAATAGTTATTCTCACGAGCCACGGCTAGCACTTCCCACCAGTTTGTGAGTTCATGCAATGTTACACCCATTCTGTCCATGTTTTCTTTTGATTTCTCAAAGATGCCGTAGTGGAAAATAACAAAGGAATCTGTGATTTCTGCACCGGCTTTTCTTAACGCGTCAATAAAGAGTTCCTTGCTGCCGCCATCTGTTTGAAGATCTTCGACCAGAATAACTTTTTTGCCCATATCGTCCATACAGCCTTCGATCTGTGCCATGCGGCCAAAGCCTTTGGCTTTTTTGCGAACATAAAGCATGGGTTTGTTCAGGCGTTCCGAAATAAAGGCAGCATAGGGGATACCAGCGGTTTCGCCGCCTGCTACATAATCTATATTATCCAGACCGCAGGCCTCTTTGAGTATTTCTGCGCCAAAATCCATTAATTTGGTCCGTTCTGCCGGAAAGGAAATCAGACGGCGGCAATCGGTGTAAACAGGGCTGATACGGCCTGATGTAAACACAAACGGCTCTTTTGAGTTAAAAAGAACAGATTTTGTGTCCAGTAATATTTTTGCTGCTTCAGTCGCAATGCGTGATTTATCCATGTGACGGTACCTTTCTTTAGTGAATTACTATTGTTGTTTATGCGCAACATCATTGAGTAGCCCACAAGATACGGGCTGTCCAGCTTATTTTATCAGCGGGGAAGCTGTGTTCCTCATGGTCCGGGTGAAACGTGATCAGATCAAGCCGTTTCGGGGTTTTTCGTAATATTTCTCCGGCGAAGAATTTCTGTCCTTGCGGTTTGACAACAACCCTGTGGCCTTTTTCAATAACGGTTCCGGGGGAAAGAAGAAGAACAGAGCCCTTGGGATAAAAGGGGTAGAAGGCATCATTATCAACGGTCATGGCACAAAGGGCCGGGTCATGATAATCCTCTGTTATAACAGGGCGTGTGAAGCGTGCTTTTGATACCGTGTCCGGTTTGCTCGAATGCAGAAGTGGTATATCTGTTTGTGCTTCTGGCGTTTTAGCACTTGGGCTTTCAACAAATCCGACAAACTCGGAAAATGTTATGCCTGTGACGGCCATGATCTTTGAAATGCTCTCGGTGGAGGGCCAGCGCGGCTTGCCATCCGGGCTAAATCGCTTGCTTTTGTTAAAGGACGTGGGGTCAAGCCCCGCTTTTTTGGCCAGGCCAGAGGTCGAGTATCCTGTGCTTTGTGCCAGACGGTCAACAGCCGTCCATATCTCATTATGCGTTAACATGGGAAGATAGTCCCATACCAGGCGTAAAATAGATACAGGAAAAAATTCCTATTTTTTTCTTGACTCTGGATTTTAAATCTAGCATAAAAGAGAACATAAAGGGAACAATTTTATCTAAAACAAAGAATCATACACAAAAAAAGAAGAGAGGAACCGGCCCATGCGCGGTAAGAAGACACATGCCTTTACAGTTATTGATAACCCGAACGCAGAGCCTTTTTCCTGTGTTGAAGAGGTGTGGTTCTGGTTTATTCAGGCGAATGAGGCCAAAAATGAAGGGGCACGTATTACGGCGGGGGCCGGGTTGTTTGCCCGTCCGTGTGAGCCGCTGGATATTTTAAAGATTCTGGATGGTCTTTATAGGAACAGGGTTCTGAAGCGGGATCATTTTCTTGTGCTGCGCCACTATGGCCGGCGGATGTTGGCCCCTGATCCAAGGCGTATAAAAGAAGTGCGGGCGGCAAAATTATGGGCAGAAGCCATCGCAGCTCTGGAACCTGTCATGGTACGCAAAGGCCTTGTCCAAAAACAATTAGGCCTTCCCTATATGGAGGTGGTTGAATGAATGAATCGTCTGGCATCACCTCCGCTACGGCGAACGCGTCTGAACGCTTTCCTCATCGAATGAAGAGGAAACGGCATAAAACCGTTATGAAATTATGTAATGATTTCGAAACGGAAGGCTGCGACGGCAGTCCGTCCGATAGGACGAAAGTCTGCGTGGCGTCTGAACGCTTTCCTCATCGAATGATGAGGAAACGGCATAAAAGAGCATGGGTGGTTTTTACCGGTGATACGGATCTGGCATGGCTGCGATTTTTAAAACCGGGGTTTAGACATTGTTTTGTGCTGCTGCATGATGGCCGGCACTGGGTGTCTGTGGATCCTTTGTCCAATTATATGGAGGTGCTTGTACACCATCTGCCACCTGCGTTTGATTTACCAGCCTGGCTGCGGGATCGTGGGCAGCATGTTGTGGCTGCGCCTTTGTGCAGAACGGTTCAGTGCTGTGCACCGCTTGGCGTGTTTAGCTGCGTTGAGGCGGTTAAACGTATTTTGGGTCTGCACAATAGATTTATCCTGACGCCGTGGCAGCTTTATCGTTTTTTGCAGCATACGCGTCATTGCGAGGCACAAAGTAACGAAGCGATCCAGAAAAGATGAACAAATAATACAAAGATTATCCACATGTTTACACACAAAAATCAAAGACCAATGCAAAAGGAGACTAAAAATGGGAAGTCTAACGTCACGCCCAAAGGCACCGACTGTACAACAATCAACCGTTCAATACGTGCCTGTTTCAACAACTGCGTCAGCGGCACAAAGTGTCAGTACGGTAAGTGAAGCGACGGCTACAGCCGCAGAGGAAACGCAAAACACGGAAGAGGGGAAAACGGCCAGCGACCAGCGAACAAGCGATCTTTTGAGACGCAGCCGCGGTCGTGCCGGTACTATTCTAACCGGTTTTCGCGGGCTTTTGGAGAGTAGCGGCAGCGCTCCCGCACGTAAAAGTCTTTTAGGAGAATAAGTAATATGGAACAAAATGATAGCATAGACAGCGGGGCTTTACAGGAACGCTACCGGCAGGCCAAAGCAAGGCGCAGTGCGTGGGAAGGGTTGTGGCATGATTGTTACGATTATGCCTTGCCTCGCCGTGATGGATTTTCCGGGCACTCTGCCGGGAGCCGTAAAGGGGAGCATTTATATGATGCGACGGCTATGGATGCGGCTGATCAACTGGCCGCCAGTCTGCTTGGCAATTTAACGCCGCCTTGGACACAGTGGTTTGGTTTTAAAGCCGGACCGGATTTATCGCCGGAAGAGGCCGAGAGCTTGTCTCCCTTGCTGGAGAAAACCGCCAGAATTATGCAGGCGCATTTCGACCGTTCCAACTTTGCTGTTGAAATGCATCAGGCGTTTCTGGATCTGGTAGTCGGGGGGACGGCGTCTCTGTATTTTGAAGAAGCTGATCCCGGTGAGTTATCTGCTTTTAAATTTACAGCCGTACCTTTGAATGAGTTGGTGCTGGAAGAGGGGAGAGATGGTAGGCTGGATGGTACATACTGTGTTTCTGCCATGACGTATGAAAGTTTATCCCATCGTTATCCCGAGGCAGACTACCCCATGCAACTTCTGCAAGAGGCTAAACGTGATCCGCAGCAAAAATTTGATGTGCTGGAAACGGTTTTGCCTGATGAAACGGCTTATCGTTATGTGGCTTCCTTGTTGATGGGGAGCTCCAGCATCCTTAGCACAGGGCGTTTTCACAGTTCTCCCTTTATCAGTTTTCGCTGGATGAAATCGCCGGGTGAATTGTATGGCCGTTCGCCGGTCATGAAAGCGTTGCCGGATATCAAAACGGCGAACAAGGTTGTGGAGCTTATTTTGAAAAATGCCTCTATCGCGGTGACTGGTATCTGGCAGGCGGATGATGATGGCGTGCTGAATCCGGCCAATATTGATTTGACGCCGGGCAGTATTATTCCCAAAGCAATCGGATCAAAGGGCTTGACGCCGCTTGATATGCCGGGTCGCTTTGATGTGTCTGAACTGGTGCTGGACTCTTTACGTAAACGGATCAGACATGCCTTGCTGGCTGATCGTCTGGGGCAGATTGGCGATAGACGAATGACGGCAACAGAAGTGCTGGAACGTTCTGCCGAGATGGCTCTTGTTTTAGGCGCGACCTATGGACGGCTGCAGTCTGAATTGCTGACGCCTTTGATTAAACGTGCTTTTACGATTTTGAAACGCCGCGGCGAAATTCCTGATATTGCGCTTGATGGCCGTCTGGTGGAGCTGGATTACCGTTCTCCACTGGCACGGGCGCAGGCGCAGCGGAATGTGCAGAATACGCTCTCATGGGTGCAAAGCGTTTTGTCCATGGGCGGCGAAGCGGCCAAAGCAATTGATTTACCACAAACGGCCCGTTATCTGGGGCAGGCTTTGGGCGTACCGGGCGACCTTATTCGTAACGAGATTACACCGCCGTCAACTATTCAACCTGTTTTAGAGGAGCAGAAGACCGATGCTATTAGAGACAATCTTTAAAACAGGGCGCAATATGGAGACGTTTTCCGTACCGACACCGCAAGCGATGGAGCAAAAAGAGATTGAACGCTGTTTTGCGCGCTGTTTTTCAACAGAGGATGGGCGAAAAGTGCTGGCCCATTTACAGGTGATGACGTTCCAGCGTGCCTACGGCCCGGATTGTTCTGACGAAAAACTTCGCTATACGGAAGGGCAGCGTGCCCTGATGGGCAGCATCCTGCGCCTGATCGACAGAGGCCGTAAGAACGGCTGATGTTTTTAACTTTTCACCACGAGACACCAGATTTGTCATACCCGACTTGATCGGGTATCCAGCATGATATGTGTACAGCTTTGCTGTCCGCTTTACTGGATCTCCGCTATTTAAGCATGGCATAGCCATGCCGCGGGGATGACACAATCTGGTGTCTTTTAGTGGTTCATTTTTTTATCAAACCTTAAAAGGAGAGCAATACAATGACTATGAATACACCAATGGAAATTCCTGAAAAATTTAAAGACCCGGAAACGGGCGCACTTCGTACTGATGCGCTTTTAAGCTCTTACCTTGCGCTGGAGAAAAAGCTTTCGGAGATGGTGCCTGTTGATGATAAAGAGCGGCTTTTAAAGCTGGCCGGTCGACCCGATACAGCAGAGGAGTACAGCGTTGATGTGTCTCATGGTCTGTTTGACATAGATCCAGAGATGAATATGCGTCTTCACGGCCTTGGGTTTACGGTCGAGCAGGTGCAGGCTGTGTATGATCTGGCGGCTGAAAAGCTTGTGCCGCTTATCCTTGAGATGAGCAGTGAATTTCAGGCTGAGCGGGAAGTGGATCGTCTGATCCATGAATTTGGCGGCCCGGAAAAGTGGAAGATTGTCTCTAAACAGCTTCTAACCTTTGCGGATAAGAATTTGCCCAAAGAGGTGATGAGCAGTTTGTCGAGCTCTTATGAAGGTGTGATGGCGCTCTATCGCATGATGAAAGCGCAGGAACCGGGTGTGAAAGCACAAGGCGAACCCGCTAAAGCTCTTGAATCAAAAGATCTTCATGCCATGATGCGTGACCCGAAATACTGGCAGCAAAAAGATCCGGCCTTCATTGCAAAGGTTACAAAAGGTTTTGAGGAAATTTACTCTTAAGTGCTTGTTGTTATCTTGAACAAAGTGAAATGCAGCCGAAGGATCTCGTTTCGAAGATGCAGTAAGAGCCTTCGGTTTCACTCAGGATGACAGGATAGAAATAAAACTTATATCTGCGATCTTGCAAAATCAGCGGCAAGATGGTCGTCGATGACGCGCTGGAACTGACGGCTGACTTCGTTTGTCAAAGGTACAAACTGAAGTGCCACTTTGCTGCCTGTTTTGCGGACGACTTGTGCCCGGTGCTTGATATCAATGATTTGAGAAAAAAGCTTGAATTTCAGTTTGACGTCCAGTTCTTGCCCGATACCAAAGAGACGGTGGTCTGCGTGTAGCAGAAGACCGCCCAGACTCCAGTTTTCAATGGGAAGAGAGGTGCCGTTAACTTCGGATACGCACTTGTCATCCCCGCGGCGCAGATGTTTGCGCCGTGTCGCTGGATCAAAGTTATCGTTGTCACCGTCAAAACTCAATTTAGCTACCATCTTTCTTAACATTTCGAATTAATCTCCCCTTAAAGACATAATCACAAAGACAGACAATTTAATAGAAGTCTTACTGTTTTTGCAAGTCTTTTGGGCGCACCTCTCTCGAAAATATACAAGATTACTTAACATCTTGAAGAGATTCTGGCAAAAGTTCAAACTTTGCGCTTGACATATAGGAAATAATTCCTATTATAGAACCATAAACGCCATCATTGCGTTTTTTATTACGGATAACAGCCTCTGCCCGTACATTTTTCCGCATCACTTCGGCCTTTCTATACCGTCCATCGGTTTCAAAAAAGAGAACTGAAGATGCTGCTTTTTCATGAAATCCCTACAACACAAAAGAGGTAGAAACGATGTCAACAACGATTGACCAGGCCTTCATTAAGCAATTCGAACGTGAAGTACATGAAGCGTATCAGCGTATGGGCTCTAAATTAAGAGGTACCGTACGTTCTATAAATAATATTCAAGGGTCCAGTGCCGTCTTCCAGAAAGTCGGGAAGGGCACAGCCTCCACGAAATCCACACATGGCATGGTGCCTGTGATGAATCTGGCGCATAGCAATGTGGAGTGCGTGCTCGAGGATTACTATGCCGGTGACTGGGTAGACCGGTTGGACGCGCTGAAAACAAATATTGATGAAAGACAGGTTATTGCGAATGCCGGTGCGTATGCACTGGGCCGCAAGACGGATGAGCTTATTATCAAAGGTATGAATGCGGCATCTTCTCATACGATTTCGGATGCGAATACAGGTTTGACGAAAGACAAAGTGCTTGAAGCCTTTGAACTTTTGGGAGAGGACGATATTCCAGATGACGGGCAGCGTTTTGCAATCATTGGCTGGAAACAGTGGAGCGAGCTTCTTAATATCGAGGAATTTGGTCATGCGGATTATGTCGGGCCTGATGAACTGCCATGGCGTGGTACACAGGCTAAAAGATGGCTTGGGACCATGTGGATCCCGCATTCCGGTCTGCCGGTTGAGGATGGTGTACGGTCATGCTTCTGGTATCACAAAACAGCCGTAGGCCATGCGTCTGGCTCTGATGTTCAAACCGATATCACGTGGCACGGCGATCGTGCGGCGCATTTTGTCAATAACATGATGAGCCAGGGGGCCGCCCTCGTCGATGATAGCGGCATTGTCAAAATCGGGTGTGATGAGACACCGGACTAGGGTGATAATTTTTTCCCCCATGTCATCCCCGCGGCATAGCAAAGCTATGCTTAAACAGCGGGGATCCAGTAAAGCGTGCAAGCGAAGCTTATACACATGGCATTCTGGATACCCGATTATGTCGGGTATGACATTTTTTACACATCCAAAACATAATATAACAGGAGTTTAAAATGAGCTTTACTGAATCAGCGTTAAGCGTGCTGGCCTACGCTAATAACTTTACTTTGTGGCATTACGCGACAACCGATGATGATACTGCGTTTGAAGCGGCAGGCTATCTGAATAATGCGTCCGATATGATCCGCGTCAATGATCTGATCATTGTCAATCTGGATACGGACGGTACACCTGTGACCAAATTCTATGTGGTCACGGGCAATAGTGGCGGCGTTGTTACAGTGTCGGTCTATGCCTAGGCCCCCTTCCTAAGACATGTAATGTATGCAGCTTTGAAAGGCAGTGTCATGTATGGCACTGCCTTTCTTTTTAATGAATGAAAGGAAAGAACGATGGCATTAAACGATATCGCTTTATGTAGCCGGGCACTTATTCGTATAGGCGCAGCCCCTATAACATCCTTTGATGATGGTACGGCTGAGTCTGAAATTGCAGGGGCCTTGTTCGGGCCTGTGAGAGATGCGCTGCTTTCTTCTTATAGCTGGAGTTTTGCAACAGGGCAGGTGGCTCTGGTAAAGCTGGAAACCGCACCTGTGGCAGATTATCAAAATGCGTTTCAATTGCCTTTTGATTACTTGCGGATTATATCGGCTGGCACAGGGACAAGGGGGCGTGGTCTTAATTACCGTATCGCCAGAAAGGCCCTTCATACTAATGCGGATTCTCTTATTCTGACCTATATTTTCAGGCCTGACGAAGAAGAATTTCCGCCTTTTTTTGATGCCGCCTTGATTGCGCGTCTTGCGGCTGAATTTACGATCCCCTTAACCGAGAATACATCGCGCGCGGAAAGTATGTATCGTTTGGCTGAAAATGAATTCGCCCGTGCCCGTCAGACGGATGCACAGCAGGATTCCCCGAACAGGATTGAGAACTTTACACTTATTGAGGCAAGGGAAAGCTAGATCCTTTTTCTCGTGTTTTACGTATTTCTTCTGACGTCTCTTTATCTTTGTAAATAAGGAAAAGACCGCTGCCAACAATGATGGCAGAGCCTATAGCGGTGTAGATATCAATCAAATCGCCAAAGAAAATATACCCAAAGACCGCGCCCCATATGATCTGGATATAGTGGATGGGCGCGACAAGGCTTGTGCGTGCCATGGAAAACCCCCGTGAAATGCACATACCGCCATTGGCTGCGGCTGCACCTGTGACGGCCAGAACCATAAGATGCTTTGGCGTAGGCCATATAAATTGAGGCAGAGTGATGGCAAAGGTCACCATGATCATCACTAAAACAGGATAAAAAGCATAGGCGAACATGTGCTCTTTGTCTCCCATTTTGCGGACGGTGATCGTAATCAGGGAAAAGAAAAAGGTTGAGCAAATGGCGGCAAACATTGGCAGCGTTATCGGTATAATACCAGGGCGCAGAATAACGATTACACCAAGAAACCCTGAGAATATAGGAATGATTTTATACAAGTCTGCTTTTTCTTTTAAAAGAAAGGCGGCTAAAAATGCTGATAACAAGGGAGAAAGAAACAAGAGAGGATAAACCTTCGCCAAAGGCAGATTGGCAAAGGCGTAAATACAGAAAAGTCCTTGTGGTACACATAGCAAAGCCCTTAGGAGATGCATCTTTATTTTTTTTGTCTTTAGACAGGAAAAAAGCCCACCAAAAAAAGGAGAAATCAGCACGAGAAAGCATAAAGAAAATGAAGAGGCAAAGAAAAGATTGTTTTGAAAAGGATATGTCGTGCTGAGCGACTTATGAAGCGCATCAGAACAAGAGTAGGACGAAAAGCCCATAATCGTAAAGTACAGTGCTTCAATATTTTGCTTCATATTCTTTTTCATGTGGGGAATGCTACCGATGAGGTGGCAGATAAGCAATCAGGATTACTATTTTTCAACATATTCATTAAATGTCATCCCCGACTTGATCGGGTATCCAGCATAACATGTGTGCGGGCCTGGCTTGTACGCTTTAACTGGATCCCCGCTGTTTAAGCATAGCGTTGCTATGCCGCGGGGATGACGAGGCTATATTTAAATTTAAAAACAAACAGGAGAAAAACGAATGTCCCGTATCAGACAGGTTAAAACCACTTTTACGGCGGGTGAAGTCTCGCGTGCCTTGTTGGGACGGGGGGATCTGCGTGCGTATGAGAACGGTGCGCTTTCCTTGCGTAATTTGTTTATTTCACCGACGGGCGGTGTTACGCGCAGGGCAGGGCTTTACTATATTGATACGCTGCCCGGTGCGGGGCGTCTTATTCCGTTTGAGTTTAATACAGAGCAAACATATCTGCTGGTCCTGACGGAAGGGCAAGTGGACGTGTATGCAAATGGCGTGAAGGAAACGAGTTTGAGTGCGCCATGGACGAGTGCGCAGATTGAACAGCTTGTCTGGACGCAAAGCGCGGATACGCTTTTATTAACGCATCCTGCCGTGTCGCCTAAAAAGATCAGCCGGACAGGGACAGGGACAGGCACAGGGGCCTGGTCTTTGGAAGACTGGCATTTCTTCACAGACAATAATGTAATTGCGCAACCTTATTATAAATTCGCAAACGCTGAGACAACACTGACACCGAGTGGGACAAGTGGTACAATTACGGTTACAGCCTCAAGTGATATCTTTGAAGAAGGGCATGAAGGCACACGGTTGCGCATTGGTGGTAAAGAAGTTGAGGTCACAGATTATGACTCAGCTACCGTCCTTACCGTGAATGTCATTGAAACACTGGAGAGTACAGATGCGACCATAGACTGGCAGGAACAGGCTTTTTCGCAGGTAAGAGGCTATCCGGTGTCATCCGCTTTCCATCAGGACAGGCTTGTGATTGGCGGGAGTCGCGATTTGCCAAACCGTTTGTGGTTTTCAAAATCAGGTGATTTGTTCAATTTTGATTTAGGCGAAGGACTGGATGATGAATCTATCGAATTTGCCATTTTGTCTGATCAGGTGAATGCCATTCGCGGCGTGTTCTCTGGCCGGCATTTGCAGGTGTTTACCTCTGGTGCGGAATGGATGGTGACAGGCTCGCCCCTGACACCAGAAACGGTCCAGCTTACACGGCAAACGCGTGTAGGATCTGTCATAGAACGCTACATTCCGCCTGTGAGTGTGGATGGGGCGACACTGTTCGTGGCACGTAATAAGCAGGAAATCCGGGAATTTCTTTATACCGATATTGAACAGGCCTATCAGGCAACTGATCTGTCGTTGCTCTCCCGTCATGTGATTGAAACACCGGTGGATCAGGATTTTGACCAGAAAAGGCGGTTGTTATTTATTGTGCGGGCAGATGGAAAATTTGCCACGCTCACCGTGTACAGAGCCGAACAAGTGGCTGCCTGGACCCTGCATGAAACGCAAGGAATCGTAAAATCTGTCTGTGTTGTAGGAGAAGAGGTCTATCTTTTAATCGAACGGGATGGTGCGCACATGATTGAGCTGTTTGACGATACCCTCAATCTTGATTCCGCTCTGACCGGAGACGTAGACACGGCGACCACAAACTGGTCCGGTCTGGATCATCTGGAAGGGCAGGCGGTCTCTATTGTGGCCGATGGCGTGCAGCGGCCGTCTAAAACTGTCTCTGGCGGCGCTGTTGTACTGGACGAGGCCGCCTCTACCGTTGAGATAGGCTTGCCCTATACGCATATCATAGAACCGTTGCCGCCCAGCACTGTAGAAATGGCAGGGGCAGGGCGGGCCACCCGCATGGTCGAAGCCATTTTCCGCCTGCAAGATACAGCCGCACTCAAACTGGATGTAGGCCGTGGCTTAAGAGACATAGCCTTGCGTCAGATCGGAGAAGACCCGGTTCTTGATGCCCCGCCGCCACAGGTCAGCGGGGATATCCGCGTCCGTGCTTTTGGCTGGCAGGATGATTTGACACAGCCCTTATGGCGCATAGAACAAAACGAACCTTATCCCTTCACACTCTTGTCTGTGACGACAGAGTTAAAGGTGAATGATTAATAACAAACAACAGGAGAACAAAAAAATGGCAGGCATTGGCGCGGTTACAAGTGGTTTGACGAGTGCTATGGGGCTGATCAAGACGCTGGATAGTGCGTTTGATACGGTTCAAAATTTTGGTACAAACACAGAAGAAGCGTATCGTAAGCAATTAAGAGCACAGCAGGATTTGGCATTAAAACAGCTAAAAGCCCGGCAGGCAACAGATGAAGCCTATATGGCAGAGCAAACGGCACTGGAGCGGGAACAACTCGCGCTTAATTCAGCACAAGCCGGAGATGACCGCCGCCGTGCGTTAAAGCGGGCGGTGGCTAAACAGCGCGCGAATTTTGCGGGACAGGGGATATCCTCCTCCGGCGGTTCAGCCGAGGCGGTGCTTCTCGGTTTGTTCGAAGAAAGCGAGGCCGAAAAAGAGGCCAGAGATCGTATTGACGCAATGAAAAAGGCTTCACTTGATTTATCCCAATCCCAAAATCAGGGCTTGAACATTTTGCAGAAAACCCAGCTTGAGGAAAAACAACAGTTAGAGCGAGAAATACGGGGCTTTTAGAATTTTTACCGCGAAGACACGAAGACGCAAAGTTTACAGAAAAAAACGCGCGCGTAAGCGTGCAGCCATTTTATTTCACCACAGAGGACACAGAGAGCACAGAGGTTTTTCTTCTTAAAATAATCCCTGTGCTCTCTGTGTCCTCTGTGGTTTTAAAATATTTTATTGCGCTGTCGCGCGTTCAATTTTCCTTAAACTTCGTGTCTTCGCGCCTTCGCGGTAAAAAACCGTTTATTCAAAAAAATTAAAATATCAGGATTGATCACATGACCGACCATATAAAAATGCCGGCCATAACGCCTATTGTGCGTTATCTGGCTGACGGTTTTCAGACCGTTTTTACGTATCCTTTTCCGATTTTTGCCAGTGAGGATCTGGCTGTATATTTTGACGGCGCACGCCAATATACAGGTTTTGACGTCTACAATGCGGGGGAGACAAACGGCGGGACGGTGACGTTTGATACGGCTCCTGATGCAAACATTATTGTGACGCTGGAGCGTATTTTGCCGCTGGAGCGTATGACAGATTTCTTGGAAGGCGGTGATTTTTCAGCGCAATCCATTAATAACGAGCTGGATTATCTGACCGCGTCATTGCAGCAAGTGAACCGTGTCAATGACACGATGTTGCGATATGCTGATACGGAGGAACCAGGGCACACATCTTTGCCGCCCAAGAGTTTGCGGGCGAATAAGGCACTTGGCTTTGATGGAGATGGGAACCCTGTGGCGGTGTCTTTAGAAGGGTCAATGGCGATGCCTGATTTTACAGCCTCTGGCGCAGGTGCCGTGAGCCGCACAGCGCATGATAAATTCTCTGATCTTGTCTCTGTAAAGGATTTTGGGGCGGTCGGGGATGGCTTGAGTGATGATACACTCGCTTTTCAGCAGGCCTTGAGCGCAAAAGATGCCGTTTTTGTTCCGCAAGGCACTTATCTTTTAAGTGGCACTATTACGCTGTCTGCCAGACAAACCCTATGCGGTGCCGGGCAAAAGTCTGTTTTAAAGGCACAGAATAACAGTTTTAACGTGGTGGAGATTGTCGCGGATTATACAAGCCTGCGGGATCTTCGTATTGAAGGCGGAGAGGCCGGTATAAAGCTCTATGGCCGCGATGGACCCTGTGTACAAAACTGTGTGCAGGATGTGAGTGTTTTTGGCGCGGGTACCGGGGTTGCGCTGGATGGCTACATAAACGGGAGTTATCCCTGTTACTGGAATAACTTTGCCCGCGTTCTGGTGGCCCAGCCGGCTGTGCATGGTTTTCATCTCTACCGCTCTGGTGCGGGTGATACGCCTAATGCGAACCGTTTCCATATGTGCCGGGTCTATTCGCTCGGGGCTGATATAACGGGGAGCGGGTTTTATGTGGAAGAAGGCTCGTTCAACAATTCCTTTATTGACTGTGAGGCCAATGTCAAAGGGACAGCGAACAGTTGTTTCCGTCTTGGCAGCGGGAGTAACAAAACGCTCCTGATTAACCCCTATGCCGAGAGCAACAACATGGTGCCGAACATCAGACTGGATGCCGGTTCACAGGAAACGGCGATTTATAACCTGTTATCGGCGAGTGATGGGGCCGCGATTTATGATTTGTCGGGTGGCAATTATGAAGCCTTTAACGCGGGCTGGCCGGATAAAAATACCATGCGCCGTACAGCGGTGAGTGACCTGCGGGCGAGATTGATGCGCTATGACACGGAATATATAGATACGAGCGGTCTTGTTGAGGTCGATATCTCGCATTCCATGCATCTGGTCTCCTCTTATGGTGGAGATGTTGAAATGCGTCTGCCGAATTCATCAGAGGCCGTGGGCGTGATGATCACAATCAAAAAGGTCGATAGTTCAGGGAATCTGGTTACTGTCACAGAAGATAGTGGGACAGGCCCTGACGGCAAGTCTCAGATGTTGGGCGGGCAATATGATTATGTGACGATGCTCTCGGATGGAGCAAAGTGGTTTATTATCGCATCTAATCGTATGGCAGGGAATACGCGCTATTTTGATGGGACTGGTACGTATGACATAGACATGGCAGTGGATGTTTATCTTTTGTCTTCTTATGGTGGGGCACTCACCGCACGATTACCGCCCGCCAACGCAGCCAGTGCCGTGGGGCGTTCGATTACGATCAAGAAAACGGACAGCTCTTCCAATACGGTGACGGTTACGGAACAAGGCGGCACCGGCCCTGATAATTACGCACAACCGCTAAACAGCCAGTATGAAGCGATCACCGTCGTTTCCAATGGCGGGCAGTGGTACATCACATCAAAATTTTAATGAGAGGCTCTGAATGACACAAGACCAGATAAAAGCATTAACCCGCCAGAATGTTGGTGAATTTCTCCCCGATGCGATCAGTAAAGCACTGGATTCCTACTATGTGTTCATGGATCAGGCTGTACCGGATGATGCCAAAGGCTTCGCCGCCCATCACAGTGCCTGCAAAGTGGCGATTGCGCATGTGGAACTACTCCTAAAACTCGCCAAATGGGCCGAATTACCCGAAGAGAAAACGGATAATCAGCAGGTACAATACGATCTGGCTGCCATGATGGCCAATGCGGAGAAAGAATTGCAGAAATATAAAGAAACCGCCGAAATTTAGCACGTCAACTGTCATACCCGACTTGATCGGGTATCCAGTTTTCCAGGTTCACAACGCTGGATCATCGTATGTTAATATTATAACCATAAAAGGAAAACGTTCCCTAAAATGCCTATATCATTCCCCTTGTTCCTCTCTTTTTGGAACAAGATGCAGGGACTCTCGACGCCGGATGTGCATTTTCGGATTGCGGGATGGCTGGAGGCACGCTGGGAGAAGGGGGATCGGCAGCTTCTTTTAATGGCGTTTCGGTCTTGCGGGAAATCAACGCTGGTGGGGCTGTTTTGTGCGTGGCTGTTTTTTAAAGACCCGAATTTGCGGATATTGGTGCTGGCGGCGGATTTGCAGCTCGCGTTAAAAATGGTGCGGAATGTGAAGCGGATTATTGAACGTCATCCACTCACCGCACATCTAAAGCCAGAGAAAATTGATCAGTGGGGGAATGAACGTTTTACCCTGAACAGACCGCTTGAGCTGCGCGATCCGTCGATGCTGGCCCGCGGGATTAGTGCGAATATCACAGGCAGCCGGGCCGATATCGTCATATGCGATGACGTGGAGGTGCCCAATACCTGCGATACGGTGAACAAGCGGGAAGATTTGCGGGATCGGTTAAGTGAGATTGATTATGTGCTAGTACCGGGCGGTACGCAGCTTTATGTCGGTACGCCGCATACTTACTTTACGATTTACGCAAAAACTCCCCGCAAGGAAACCGGGGAGGAGACGATCTTCTTAAATGGCTTTAAACGGTTGAAAGTTCCCATCCTTGATGAGCAGGGCAAGAGCGTGTGGCCGGACCGGTTTTCGCTGTCTGATATTGAACGCATGAAAGCGCATACCGGACCAAATAAGTTCAACAGTCAGATGATGCTGGAACCGGTGAATATTGCGCAAGGACGATTAAATCCAGAGCATTTGTGCTTTTATGAGGATGAACTCTCGTTCAGGCAGGTACAGGGGCAAACACAGTGGTTTCTGTGTGGTAAAAGAATAACGGGGGCGAGTGCCTGGTGGGATCCTTCTTTTGGCAAAAAAGGCGGGGATGGCAGCGTGCTGGCCTGTCTTTTTGTAGATGAGCAAGGGCAGTTTTATTTGCACAGGCTCTTATATCTCACGGTGGCACCTGATGATGAAAAAGACGAAGCCACGCAGCAATGTGAAGCGGTCGCGAGGATGCTGAAAAGCCTTTATATTCCTTCGTTATCGCTGGAAATTAACGGGATTGGGCGTTTTCTGCCCTCTATTTTAAGAAAGACGCTGACCACGCAAAAAGCCCGCGTGCGTGTGAATGAAATATCTCAGACCCGACCAAAGGCTTTGCGGATATTGGAAGCCTTTGATGCGGTCCTTGCGGCACGTGCGCTTTATGTGCATAAAAGCGTGCAAAAGACACCTTTTATCATGGAAATGCAGGAATGGCAGCCTGATGCCGGCGGCTCCCATGATGATGGCCTTGATGCTGTAGCGGGGGCCTTGTCACAAAACCCTGTACGCTTTGGCGGTGGCGGTGGCGGACAACAATCTTATAAAGCAAAGACTGTATTATAAAAACAATCGAGCGACGGCGAAGGCAGCCGTTAGGCCGGAAGCCTGCCCAAAGATTTCATGGGCGTTTGAACGCTTTTTTCATTGCAAATGAAGAAACGGTATTTAAGGAGACATAACAATGAATATTGACCCGTTGTGGTGGATCACGGTTGTAGATCTGCCTGCTATGGCTGGTTTGTTCTGGTTGATCTGGCGGACGCGAAGAGATGCAGAAGACGAAAACGATCGGATTCGAGACATTTTGGCGTCGTATAAGCTGGATGTGGCAGAACGCTATGCCCAGAACAGTGATCTTCAGGCACTGGAAAAACGCCTCACCAGCCACTTGCTTCGGATAGAGGCAAAGCTGGATGTGACGGCCCTCAAAGCCGAGGCGTTGCAGGCCCGTACGAAGTAAATTAAGTGAAAAAAAAGATGTCATCCCCGCGGCATGGCAAAGCCCATGCACAAACAGCGGGGAGCCAGTAAAGAGCGCAAGCCTGGCCTGCACACATATCATGCTGGATACCCGATCAAGTCGGGTATGACGAAAGGGTTTTAATAAAAAGGAACTTTAAAATCATGACAATCCAAAAGAAACTCACCCCTTTGAAAACTGTACCAAAAGACAAAGCGCATGCGGCAGCTTTTTACAGGGAAATGGAAATTGACACGCTCGCCCGTACCCTGTGGGGGGAAGCACGCGGGGAAGGGGTAAAAGGGATGGAGGCCGTTGCTTGTGTTATTTTAAACCGTGTCGCGGTCTCAAAAGATTTAGGCCGTTACTGGTGGGGGAATACCATCATTCAGGTCTGCCAGAAACCCTATCAGTTTAGCTGCTGGAATAAACGGGACCCGAATTATCCAAAGCTGATCACCGTAGATGCTAAAGACCTCCATTTTGCCAGTGCATTGCGGATTGCACGCCGCGCTGTGGTGGGGGTGCTAAAGGATGCAACAAAGGGCGCAACCCATTATCACGCTTTCGGCATATCTCCGAACTGGGCCAGAAAAGAGTATCTGTGCGCCCAAATCGGCCATCATAAATTTTATAAATTGATATAGAAGCCTTTCGCAAAAGTGCTAATTAGTGCCTTCCCCGCGAAGGCGGGGATCTTTAGCCTGTTGATTTCAAAAGATTTCCGCCTGCGCCTGCGTGTGATCATTTTATTTCACCACAGAGAACACAGAGTGCACAGAGGTTTTTCTTCTTGAAAGAAGCCCTGTGCACTCTGTGTTCTTATGTGGTTTTTCATTTTTAAATTATAGGAGAAAAACAATGGCAATACCTGCAGTATTGGCAGAAATCGGCTTGCCTGTGTTGGTGCGTGCGGTGTCTGCGGCTTTGCAAAATATGGATCATCCGGCGGCAAAGGGGGCAGGTGAGGCTCTTGGTGGTCTGGAAGAGGCTCTGGCCAAGAAGGAACTCTCCGCAGAAGAACTGGAAGAAGCGAACCGTCATATGGAGACGCTCGCCGCGCTTGAGTCAAAAGAGCTGCAAACGAACATCTCCGAGATTAACCAGTCTTTGCGGGAAGAGGTGAGCTCGGATGATATCTATGTTCGGCGTATGCGCCCTACATTCGGGTATCTGATGGCCTTGAGCTGGGCGGCGCAGATGTTTGGGCTGGCCTATGTGATCATATTTCAGACCAGCGAGGCTCATCTGGTTCTGCAGGCCATGGAGTCCTTAGGGACGATCTGGGCGGTGGGCTTATCTGTGCTCGGCATTTACGTCTACAAACGCAGCGAAGATAAAAAACTGATGGGGCAAGGAACGTCCTTATTATCCTCTATTTTCAAAAAAGAGGATACGGAAATAGAACAGTCTGCGCCAGTGTATAATGATTAAAGATTGACAGTTATGTAAAAATATATAAATTAGGCTTGAATCATACAAACGCTTAAAGTGCACAGAGGGGTTTCATGTCATTAAAATCAATTCTTTTAGAATATAAAATCAACCGGATGGCAAAAAAATATGAGCCTACACTTATTACGAAGTATGTGTCGGATCTTTCCGAGCTGTTATCAGCCAAAAAGATTAAATCATTTGATAAAGCGCAACAGGATGTGCTTGCCAGAAAAGTATTAGAGACAACAGATATATATCCGGTAACTATGTTGCTTAGTTGCGGCCTTGATCAGGAAATTCTGGAGAAATATTTTCCAGAGATCAAAGAAAGAATAAAAGATATAGAACCGGAACACTTTCTTTCGGAATATATTTTTCATGTATCTAAAGGAGATCATTCAACAAGAGATATGACGGTACCGTTTCTGGACCTGCTGGAAAATAATCTGGCAAAGGTATCAGGTGAAAAGGCCTTTCATACAGTGGATACCCTGTTTTATTCTTACAAGGGGGACGATAAGGCCTCTGCAGACAAGGTTAAAAGCTTGTATATGAGCGCAGCAGAACGCTTTTTGGAAGAAGAACCGGAGAGGGCTGTTTCTTATATCGTGAATATTCTTCTTAACGATATAAGTCGTTCATCGCCTTTCGGTTATGCTGTTTTAAAAGATGTTGTCGGACAAGTTATCGCTCCATCTATAAAAGGTAATAAAACCGTAGCGGCTCATTTAGGCGTTATTATAGAAAAGAAGGGGATCGTTGTTGATGGCTTTAATGAGACTTTTGCTGACGCGGTAAAAACGCTCAAAGAAGAATGGAACGCTTCTATAATGTCTGCACAGCAAGCGATAACCGGTCTTAAAGTTGATCTGAGGGCTGCTCAAGACATCTTGGGAGAAAGAAGAAAATGTTTAACAAACAGTGGTTTATATGATTCTTTTGTTACAGCTGTAAAAGAGGCTGGAACAGAGGGCTTTTTTCTACAGTCAGCAAAAACCAGCCCTGCGCCCGGTACTGTGCCGAAGGCTCCTTAACGGAATAATTTTAAAGTTGACTATTATGTAAAGATGCATTAAAAGTCCTGTTTAAATCTTAGAAAAACACAGATCTTACAGGAGCATTCATTATGTCGTGGCAGTCATTCCTTTTGAAACAGAAATTCAAATGGCTTAAATTGAAGCTTTCTGTCGGAAATTCTGTGCCTTCGGATTACGGCGTTGCTGTTCGTGGTATGTTATCAAAAGACGATTTTCCCGATATAGAGCGACAGGATTTGCTGGCTCAGGAAGTATTAGCCTCAACAAAAGATGTAAATTCAGCGATTGATCTCCTGAATAGCGGCTTTGATCAAAATGTTTTAGAGAGGTATCTTCCGCTGGTCATAGAGAGAATAGAAGCACAAGACTCCAAAGACATTCTTAAAAGATTTTTAGTAATGCCTGGTGCTTTTGAGGACTATCCGGAAAAAAATGTCGCTGTACAGATGATGGCGGTGCTGGAAAATAGTCTGAAAGAAGCCGATACGCTTCAGGCTTTTGCTGTTGTGGATACTTTATTAAAAGGATATGAGGCCGAACCAAAGTCGCTGCTTTTCAATAAATTCAGCGTTCAGCCTAAAATAAATAAATTTAGACACCTGCATAAAGAGATTATTGCACGTCTTTTGGAAGAAAAAACACCTGTAGGGCTGAATACAGTCATTTCTGTTTTTGATCCGACTGATGTGCGTGTGGAAAATGCGTCTCCAGAAAATAGCGTTGTCACGGGCGTTCTGCATCGTTCTCATGCTGATGATCATCTGGAAGATATTGCGGAGACACTTGTTTTTCCTTTTGTAAAAAATAATAAAAGTGCGGCGGTCTTCTTTCAGGTTCTTTTGGAAAAAAGAGATCTTTTGGTTGAAGACGCTGAAATGACTTTTGGCTCGTCAGCTAGAGAACTTCTTAGAGCATGGGAAGGGGTTGTAGCAGATACACAGGGAAGAATTTTTCAGTTGAGACAGTCATTAGCGGATGAAGAAGATAGACTGGTGTTAGCGCAAAGCCGTTTGAACATAGACAGTTTAAAGGCAAATTTCGTTGCCGCGGCAGAAAAATGCAAAAGACCGCATTTTTCTACAGATCATATAAGAGGTTGTTCTTCTTTCGGAGAGAAGCAAGAGCTTTCGTTCAAGAAGTAAATTCATTTTTTGCCATAAGGTGTAAAAACTTGATTATTATATGAATGTTCTTTAAAAGTTGCATTCTAAATTACATAAAAAATTTAAAATCAGATAGAGGTGTTTATTATGTCGTGGAAAGCTTTCTTTTTAGAGAAAAAGTTGAATGCTTTAAAAAAAGCTAGGAATGTTTAATTATAAGACAGCTATTTCTGCCCCCATTATCAATGGAGGCACATTCGTTTGACCGACATCAGCAGGATGTTATCGTTTGTGAAGCTTTGGCGTCAAAAGACGGTATAGATCCGGTTATTGATATCTTTAAGTCTAATTTTGATCGGAATATTTTGGATAAACATTTTCTAGAAATGAAAAAAAGAATAGAGGCGCTCGTCCTTGCTCCTAACGATATGCTCGATGCGCTTAAGAAGGTGCCTGACCTTTATGAAGGGTATCCGGAAAGAGAGACTGCCGCACAGGCTATGTTTTTTCTGGAGCAGAGTCTGGAAAAAGGGAGCACCGTTAAAGCCTTCGGTGTCGTGGATACTTTGTTGAAAGTGTATGATAGAAAAAAGTGGCGCTATCACCTTTAAATAAATTCAGAGACCTGCATAAACAGGCCATTGGCGGTCTTTTAAACGAAAAGACGGCAGAAGGGCTGGAAACCGTCTTTTCTGTTTTTGATCCTATTTGTTTGATTTATAAGGGGCCCCGTACGTCTTTTTCTCAGCCTTACGATAAAGATTATCTTCAAGACTTGGCCGAGACGGTTGTTTTTCCTGCTGTAAAAGATGATACGGAAACGGCAGTTTATTTTCAGATGCTTTTGGAAAAAAGAGGAATTGTGGTTAATGCGTCTCAGGAAAAATTTGCAGGAGCGGCTAAAGACCTGCGCGATGCATGGTCTGCTTGCCTCGCTATTGATGCAGATAGATTAAAGCATATGGAAAAAAAAGTTCAAGAACTTAGAGGTAAAGTAAGAAGCGAAGAGTGGCGTATGACAGAGCCTGCTTTAAAAAGTTTTTTTGTTAAGGCTGCGCAAAAGGCTGCAAAAGAGAGGCCTTCAACGCAAGACCCAATAAAAAGTGAAACGTTTCAGTGTTGTGTACTGAAATAAATTATAAGAACTTAAATTTTACAACGGAGGTCGTAAATGTCAATCAAATCAGTTTATTTAGGTTTGGCAATGGGGGGATGGGAAAGAGAATATGGGCAGGATACGCAAAATTTTGCTGTTTCTCTTTCTGAGCTTTTATCGGAAAAGAAAGGGAGATTGGATAAAGATGAACAGGGTCTGATTGTCACAAAAATATTGGAAAAAACGGTGGGGCCATATCCGCTGATGACCTTGCTTGATGGTTGTCTGGATCAAGATGTTCTGGAACAACATTTTCCGCAGATCAAAGAAAAAATGGAAGCGTTGAAGCCCAGGCTCTTACTTGAGCAGCTGCCTCATTATAACATTCATAAAGGCTATCCCGAGAACGACACAGCGGTACAGCTTGTTGATTTGCTGGAAGATACTCTGGCAAAGGTTGATGCGCCTACGGCTTTGCGGGCGGTTAGTCTCGTGTTATATCGCTATGATGGTGCAGAAGAAGGCTTTCAGGATAAAGCAAAAATATTATACGGGAATGTGATAAATCGTATTCTGGAGGAAAAGCCGGAAACCGCTATTTCAGATATTGCCTCTACTTTTTTTGAGATTAACATCTATTCCTCTGATTACGGTAGAGCACTTTTGAAAGAGGTTGCTACGCAGGTTATCATTCCTTGTGTAAAAGGTTATAAAGATGCCGCCGCGCATTTTAATATGATTCTGGAGAAAAGCGGGATCTTTGTTGAAGGCTTTAGTGATAAATTCGCCAGTGCGACAGGAAGGCTTCGAGATGAATGGATATTGTCTATCGCCACAGCAGAGAGAACAGTGACTTCGCTGGAAAAATTGTTGGACGCCGCTCAAAGGGATTTGGAAGAAGAAAGAAAGCTTTTAACAAATGCTGGTTTATATGAGTCTTTCGCGACTGCCGTTCAAGAATCAAGAACAGAAGGAACGGGCACATCTTCAACAAGAAAGAAAACCCTGCCAAAGTTCGATCTGAAAGGGCTTTGTTAAGTATAGAGATCTCCGGCCAAGGCGTTTATGCGCCTTGGTATGCGATTTATAGAGGGTTGACAATTATGTGAAAACTTATTAAAACCTCTGTTTGAAATAGATCATACTTTAGTATTACAGGGGAGGTAACTAATGTCATTGAATTCAACTTATTTAGGTATCAAAATTCAGCAGTGGAACGTGCAAAGTGATCCTGCTATTTATGCAACGCTTCTTTCTACGTTGATCGATAGAATAGGGACATTTGATAAAGCAGCGCAAGAGCTGATTGTTTCTAAAACATTCTACACGACAGAAGGCGCGTATCCGGCTGTAAAATTGCTGAATTGCGGTCTGGATCAAGACGTTGAGGATAAATATTTCCCGGATATTATGAATAGATTGGGAGAAAAGCTGGAACCAGTAGAATTTATTGAGAAGCTTTCTCATTGCAATATTCATGAAGGGTATCCTGAAAAAGAAACCGCATTACAGTTGGTTAATTGGTTTGAAGAGGATTTGCTTCATGTGGATGCGGTAACGGGGTTTCATGCTGTGATGACGGTCTTGTCACGTTGTGATAATACGGACTTTCTTAAAAGCCGCGGTGCAGATTTCTTCGGAAATGCTGTAAGACGTCTTTTTATTGAAGATCCAGAGGTTGCTCTTTCCTCAATCACAGCGGTTTTCCTTGATTGTAAGCACCACTTTCCTGATTATTACAAAGCTCTTTTAAGAGATATGGCACAGGAAATTGTCATACCTGCTGTAAAAGATGATCCGGTAGCGGCATCCCATCTTCATATCATTTTAGAGAAAAGCGGGATCGTTGTTGATGGCTTTAACGAGAAATTTGCTGAGCAGGCAAAATCTCTTCGTCAGCAATGGCGATATTCTATGGCGGAAGCACGCTCAATGATGACACAACCAGGGGGCGATCTTGAAGAGGCCGCGCTTCTTCTGGACGGCAGAAGGCAAATTTTGACGAATAATGGTTTAAACGCCTCTTTTGCGACAGCGGTAAACAACGCCGAAGAAAAGATAAATGGTGCTTTAGAACAGTTCGTAAAAAGGGCAGATCGCCGGCGGTATGGCCCGTCGTATGGTGCGTGTTAGAACGTTTTATTCAGAAATAAATTACCCCTTATCGTCATGCCGGACGTGATCCGGCATCCATAGGTGTTATCAGAACATGCAAATGGATCCCGGTTTTCACCGGGATGACGGAACTTGGGTTAAAGACCCCCGTTTTCACGGCGGGGGAGGCACTATATAGTCTATCTATCTATTCACTGCTGCTTTGAGCGTGTTTTTGAGCAGGTAGGCGATGGTCATGGGGCCGACGCCGCCCGGGACGGGGGTTATGGCTTTTGCTTTTTCTTTTGCCTCTTCAAAATCAACATCGCCGCAGAGCTTGCCGTCCACGCGGTTAATGCCGACATCAATCACAATCGCCCCGTCTTTGACCCAGTCGCCTTTGACCATTTTGGGCTGTCCCACGGCTGCGATCAGAATATCAGCGGTACGGCACAAGGCCGGCAGGTCTTTTGTTCTGGAATGGGCGGTCGTGACAGTGCAGTTTTCTCGTAGAAGAAGCTGCGCCATGGGCTTGCCAAACAGGTTGGAGCGGCCAATCACAACCGCATGCAGGCCAGAGAGATTATCCTCTACCGACTTGATCAAAGCGAGTGAGCCTTGTGGTGTGCAGGGGATCAGAGCCCCCTCTATGCCCAGAAAGAGTTTGCCTGCGTTTACGGTGGTCAGGCCATCGACGTCTTTTTCCGGTGTAATGCGTTGCACGAGGTCTTCTTGTGTTTCCCATAGAGAATCTGGTAAGGGAAGCTGTAACAGAACACCGTGAACAGAGGGATCAGCGTTTAACGTGTCAATCAGGGCTGCGATCTCTTCTTTTGAGGCTGTGGCCGGTAATCTATGTTCCAGACTTTTTATACCGGCGGATTCGCAGGCTTTGATTTTGTTCCCGACATAAACCTGACTGGCCGGATCATCGCCCACCAGAATAACGGCAAGTGCTGGTTGAAAAGAAAGGGCGTTAACGTTCTTTTTTATATCTTCACGCACCTTTTGCGCAAAGTTTTTTCCATCAATAATCATGCTGTTTTATTGTTCCCTTTAGAGCAAAATAGAGAAAACGAGGACCCGGATCACCCAAAGAAACAGGATAGCAACAACCGGCGTGATGTCCAACCCGGAGACTGGGGGGACATGTTTTTTTAACCGCCCCAGAAGAGGATCTGTTGCTTTGTGCAGTGCGGAGAGCAATTGTGCGGCTTTTGGGTTTTTCGCATCAAAAACTTCGAATATAATAAGCCAGTGAACGACAACTTCTAAAATGATAATCAGCACATACAGGTCAATGGCAAGAGAAATTACTGAGGTGATAAAATACATAGTTTTGAGATCTCCGGTAAGTGTTAGAAGCATCGTTTGCGATTTTATGACGAAATGCACTGATATGGAATGGCTTTTTTAAAATAAATTTTAACAAAGGTCTTTTACTATAAGTAACTAGTGTAGGGGATTTTTTAAAAAGGATATGTACAGATGCTGTCTGCTGGCGCTTTAACAATTGCAACGACCGGGGTTATTCTGGCTTCGTCTGGTGGTGGTGCCTCGTGGTGCAATCCGAATGACGTGCCAAAAATTGAGATTTTACCGCGTACGCACGAGATCCATTACGATTATACAAAATCCGAAGCAGAATTGAGCCAGTTCCATATAGATACCAAAAACCCGTATGGCGGGGATGTTATTACAGACGTTGGCGGTTTGATGCAGGGCGGGATTAAAGCCTTAAGTTCCATGCAGATCGGAACATTGACGCATTCGGGTAAAGGTGAAACCTGTATGTGGTACAAAAATATAAAATTCGAGATCTGGATTTCTCCGACAATCTATATCAACAAAAAATATCCCAAAGGTGGTTGTGAAGCAAAAGCGATTCTTGGACATGAACATAAACACGTGAACGTGGACCGCAGGGTTGTGAACAAATATTCCGAACTTATCGGACAGGCCCTTATGAAGGAGATTAAACGCCGCTACCTGTATGGCCCTGTGCCGACGGCTAATGAGCGAGAGCTTCAGGCCAGAATGGAAGAACACATTAAAAGTATCATAGACCGCTATACAGCCCAGATGAATCAGGAACGTATGGAACGTCAGCAGGGTGTTGACTCTCTTGAAGAATATCAACGGGTTAACAGGATCATAGACTATGACTGCAAGAACACAGGTAAATCACAATCCCGTTACCGGCGGTAAGGTTTATAAAGGTTTGGGGCTAAGATCAATACGGCCTTTCGCCTTTTCTTTTCTTAATTGCGCCACCGTAGCATTGTTACTGATCGTACGGAATTGATCTGTCAGCAAAATTATAACCTCATTGGTTGTACGTTCGTGTGTGTCATCAATCAGGTGTGCAGAACCTCTTCCTATACAGTTGATTTCGCCAAGAGGCTCTCTTTGTATCCATTTATGTCTGCTTAGAGCATCTGGTAGCCAAAGGAAGATCTTCCTTGCTGAACTGTTGGTTTGTTTGTTAAAGACGAGAGTTATTTTTTTGTTAGGATCAACGTACAGGCATTCATCTTCTTCAAGCGGGGTGTTTATAATATTAAGGGCCTCTTCTTTTGCGCCATCTATGGCATCATCGATTTTGTGAGGGTATGAGCAATCCACAATTGATGCGTGTAAAACACCTAAACACAAATAGACTGCACCGAATAGAGCGATGCCTAATTTTTGTAATGATGTCATCTTTTCTTGAGCTCCGCTTTCTTTCCTGGTCGCGTTATTATGGGAGATGTTGTAAAGAGGTTGTAGTGTTATGTCAACGCTATTTGCGTTTTTTTTGAAATATTGTTGACATAAAATAAGTACTTTTAATAATATCCGATCTTCGGACAAAGAAAGAGGGATGTGGCGAATGGAGGCTTTGCGTAAAGATACAGAACGATCTCGGACAGAGCAGACGCGATCAGGCAGGGTAGAGGATATGCTGTCCATGGTTTTGGCAGGGCCATCAACTTATTTCTTGAAAGACTCGGATGTTCTTTTTCGCCGGGATTTTCAGATGTTGGAAGAGGAAGTTGAACGAAAAGCCGTGCGCTTATTGCTTGATTGCAAGTGTGCAGATATGGATACGCTTTTGGGGCCACTTTCTGATTATGAAGACGTTGCTATTCAGGAGATAGTCCTTTTGGATGGGATGCAAAAAGAGGGGGCAAAAGCTGTTTTTTGTGGGGCTGGTGCGCTACCTTTGAGTGCTGTTTTGCTGGCGCAAAAAGGGCATATGCGCATGACGTGTTTTGATTTTGAAATGGAATCGGCATGTCTTGGCACGTTGTTTTTGGAGCGTTTTTTTCCAGAGTTGGAGATCGACTATAAAGTTGATAATGCAAAGGATTTTGATTATAGCGGGTTTGATGTTGTTTTTATGGCGAGTATGGCCAATCCAAAAGACAAAATTCTTGAGAGAATATATAAAACAAATCCTACTGCGCCTGTTATTACAAGAATTCCCAAAAAAGAATTTAATGCTTTTTATGACGGTTTATCACAAGGGGTGGTCGAATATTGTGGCTACCAAATAGATAAAAAACAGGACTCTCCCAAAACAATGCACCATTCTGTCCGCTTGGTGCCGCTCGGGAAAAGAATACAGCAAGCAAGATAATGTAACGAAAAAGGCGTATTTAGACATGAAATTTGGATTGAAATTTATACAAAAAGGCTTATCAAAAGCAGCGGCTCTTTGTGTAGGCTATGTGGCCGCAACGGTTGTGTTGGGTCTGGGATATACTTTTTTTGGTTCGATGTTTTTACCAAGCGTTGATACGGCCCTGAGTAAAGCCAAAAGGGATGCTATTAAGTCTCAGGTTACAGATCTTAAAGAGGGGGAATGTCTTTACACGAACCCTAAAGATAAGACTAAAATTTACTTTATTGAACAGGATTTTGAATCCGTTTGTAGAAAAGGGCTGGAGTTTCTTCCTGATTTTCTTGTCGGCGGTGATTGGGAAAGAAAATATCCTTTGGGCGACGTGAGTGTCATAAGGAAAGGGCGCGCGGCAGATATCGATGACAGGCTTGAAATTACGCCTGAAAAGGCTGCCAAAAAACTATCAGATGAATTTGATGCAATACGTAACGGGGAAATGGCAAAAAGCCTTCGGATAATAGGTACAAAAGGCAATGTGTTTGCGTCTGATGTTCAGCCTTCATAATAATTGATACATGCCGCTTAAATATGAGAGGTGTATTATTCGTTCACGCAAAGGACGCAAAGGATATGCCAGGAGCGCTAAGATTTTATAGTCGTTTAGAAGAAGACTCAACGCTTGGTGTCATACCGGACACCAATCCGGTATCTAGCCGTTAAATAATGTGCACGGCATAGGCCGTGCTCTTTGTTCTGGAGTCACGCTGTTTATGTTCGGCCTAAAAGGCCTCTCTCGCGGGCATGACAGTGCTCGTATGACATAGTCGATTTTAAATCGCAACGACTATAAATCTTTTTGCAGAGGTTCCTATATTCTTTGCTTTCCTCTAGGCTTCTCTCCCTCCATAGACAAAACCACCGTCTCGAGGGCTAATCGGACAGTGGTTTTAAAACAGTATTGGTGTATACTTAGTCTGGTTTTTTGCTAGTAAGGAGGAGACATCATAAAAACTCTTCTTATTCGGTAATTCCTCTATATTCTTATTATGTATCTTAAATATGGCGAAATGATGGGGGTTTTTTGCCTTATTTTTGCCTTATTTCGTTTTCTGTACCCTCTTGAAACAGAGCGTGTTACAATGCGGATTATGTGTTAATCTGTTGTTTTTTAATAAAATTTTATACTCGGTTTGTCACGATGATAGAAAAAAAAGCCCTTGATACCCTTACGGTAGACGAAAAAAACCATGCCTTCTTTTCGCTTAAGAAAGCGCAAGAGATATATGGCGATGCATCGCGCTTGCCATATTCTTTAAAGGTGCTGTTGGAAAACATGTTACGGTTTGAAGATGGGCAAACGGTGACAGAAAACGACATCAAAGCCTTGGTGGACTGGCAGGAAGAGAAAACATCAAGCCATGAAATAGCTTATAGACCGGCCAGAGTACTGATGCAGGACTTTACAGGGGTGCCGGCGGTTGTCGATCTGGCGGCGATGCGGGAAGCACTTGTCTCTTTGGGGGGGAAGGCTAGTGATATCAATCCGTTAGTGCCGGTCGATCTTGTGATTGATCACTCTGTCATGGTGGATGAGTTTGGCTCTGATCGTGCGTTTCAGGTTAATGTGGAAAAAGAATTCGAGCGTAATAAAGAGCGGTACAGTTTCCTGCGCTGGGGGCAGGCGGCGTTTGATAATTTTAAGGTGGTGCCGCCCGGGACCGGGATTTGTCATCAGGTCAATTTGGAATATCTCGCCCAGTCCGTCTGGCTGGATGATAAGACAGGGGAGGTCTATCCTGATACGCTTGTCGGAACAGATAGCCATACGACTATGATTAATGCGTTGGGCGTTCTGGGGTGGGGCGTTGGTGGTATTGAGGCCGAAGCCGCTATGTTAGGACAGCCTGTGTCTATGATCATTCCTGAAGTGGTGGGGTTTAAGCTCTCTGGTGCTTTGAAAGAGGGGACGACGGCAACGGATTTGGTGCTTGTGATTGTGCAGATGCTCCGTGAAAAAGGTGTCGTTGGGAAATTTGTTGAGTTTTATGGTTCTGGGCTTGAGGCACTGACGCTGGCCGACCGGGCGACGATTTCCAATATGGCCCCTGAATATGGCGCGACATGTGGCTTTTTCCCGATTGATGCGGAAACGATTCGCTATTTATCCTTTACGGGCCGAGATCCTCACCGTGTTAAACTGGTGGAAGCGTATGCAAAAGAGCAGGGGCTATGGCGCGATTTGCATAGCCCTGATCCTGTTTTTACAGATGTGCTGTCTCTTGATATGGATACGGTGGAGCCGTGTATCTCCGGCCCCAAACGGCCGCAGGACAGGATTTTGTTGTCTGAGGCCAAGGTGGCGTTTGAGCAGGCTTTTATACCCTCAGCCCAGCCCTCTCCTAAAGAAAGAGAAGCACTTCAAGATGGTGATGTTGTTATTGCGGCCATTACAAGCTGTACCAATACGTCTAATCCTTCGGTTTTAGTGGCAGCGGGGCTTGTAGCGCGGAAAGCACGAGAAAAAGGTTTGCGCGTTAAGCCGTGGGTTAAAACGTCGCTGGCACCGGGGTCGCAAGTGGTGACGGATTATCTTGAAAAAGCAGGACTGCAGGCAGATCTGGATGCGATGGGGTTTCAGCTTGTGGGGTATGGCTGTACAACTTGTATCGGGAACTCCGGTCCATTGCCTGCGCCTGTTCGAAAAGCGGTGGAGGAAGGGGACTTGACAGTAGCAAGTGTGCTCTCTGGTAACCGCAATTTTGAAGGGCGTATTAATCCGCATGTGAAAGCGAATTACCTCGCGTCTCCGCCTCTGGTGGTCGTGTACGCGCTTGCGGGAACTATGCGTACAGACCTTTATAATGAGCCTTTGGGCGAAGATAAAGAGGGGCATCCGGTCTATATGAAAGATATCTGGCCGACCTCAGCAGAAATTGACGAGATCGTTGCGGCTTCCTTAACGGATGATATGTTTAAAACACGTTATGCCGATGTGTTTAAAGGCGGAAAAGAATGGCAGGCTTTTGGTGGTAGTGAAAAGACTGAATGTTATGAATGGGACGATGACTCAACCTATATCAGGCAACCGCCATTCTTCGAAGATATGGCGGCGTTGGCCGAGGTCCCGGTAGATATCAAAGCAGCGCGCGCGTTGGCACTCTTTGGTGACTCTGTGACAACGGATCATATTTCACCAGCAGGGGCTATTAAAACGGACTCGCCAGCCGGGCACTATCTGACCGGAAAGGGGATTCTGTCCAAAGATTTTAACTCTTATGGTGCCAGACGCGGGAATCATGAGGTGATGATGCGCGGCACGTTTGCCAATATTCGCATCCGCAACAAAATGCTGAATGACGTTGAAGGCGGTTATACGATGCATCAGCCGGACGGTGAGGAAATGTCTATTTATGATGCCGCCATGTGCTATCAGGCAGAGGGCGTGCCGCTGGTTGTTATGGCTGGCAAAGAATATGGCACAGGCTCCTCACGCGACTGGGCGGCCAAAGGCACCAGACTTCTTGGGGTTAAGGCGGTGATAGCGGAAAGCTTTGAACGCATTCACCGCTCCAACCTTATTGGTATGGGTGTTTTGCCTCTGCAGTTCAAAGACGGAGAGAGCCTTGTCACGCTGGGCCTCACAGGCCGGGAACTATTCGATATAAAAGGGATAGACACGCTTACCCCTAAAGGGGCTGTAACCATGACTGTCCACAGAGAAGACGGTACCGTGCAGCATGTGGCACTTCTTTGCCGTGTTGATACAGCAGATGAGCTTGATTACTACCGAAATGGCGGTATTTTGCACTTTGTGTTAAGAAAAACGTGCTAGTTCTTTGGCGGGCTGTTTCGGTCTTTAAGGAACTGTCTGTGGGCCAGATTTTCGGCGGCGATGAGCAGGGCGGTTAGGTCGGGTTTTTCCGGCCGGTAGAAAACCTGCCGCGTTTCATCGAATAATTTAATCTCGGGGATAAGTTTCATCAATCTGCGGTGGGCGGATTTAGCCTCTAGGTTCTCAAGAGAGTCATTGGGCACAGTGCAAAGCCTGACTTTTTCATTGACCATGCCGATCATGAAACAGAGCTGAATACCTTCCAGAAAAGCGGCTACAATGTTAAGGCATTTTGGCACGCTGATGGGTCTGTTGGTCTGCTCTTCGGCGGTGAAGTTGAAGGTCGTTGTTTTTTCTGCGCTGCGCATGATGACACCGCAGCGTGCTATATTATGCTCTGTTCTGATAATCGCGGCGATATTTGAATCATATTTTATGACCACATTCTTACCGAGCTGCAAAAAGGCAGCTTCTGCAAGGCGCAGGGCGTTATCGTACTGTTTTGTGTTTTTGTTGTCGCAGCGTTCGATAATATCAAGGAAGTTGTGACGTTTGCCGGATTCGTAGATGATTTTTCCCTTGTGATAAACAGCCACCCAGCGCGCTTCATTATTATAGCGGCGTTCATGGACATCAATCGTATTACGCCAGGCGTTTTCCCATTCAACGGTTCTCGTCCGGTTGAGTAAAGGGCCTCTGGCCTGGTACTCTTCAATGATAGCAGCGGCCATGCGAAGGCAGCTATGCATATTTTGTGCCCGGACGATAAGTTTTTCAACAATATGCCCTCTCGCATCTCTGAGCGGCAGTACAATCCTGTTACTTAACGCAATAACAGGTGGTCCGACAATCTGCCCTTTCTTCTTCCCAAAAATTTCAAATTTTTCTCTTAAAAGAGTGGCGTTAAAATCCACAGGAAAGCCTCCGAATAAAGCACGGTTTTAGAGGGAAAGAGTCTATAGGATTTTTAAGGGGAAGGAAATGGGGGAGAAGCGATTATTTTATAAAGGCTTATTGGTTGTGGTGAAGGGATGGTTATATTCTGTCCATTGTGCTGTATCAGGACAAATCCAGCCAATAGAGGTTATTATGTTCTCGTAGTCTTTTTCCAAATGCCTTTTAAATATGGGCTCGTGATGAGCTATGCGGTTTCTAAGTGTTCGTAAATGATCTAGATTTTTTATAATTTTGGCTCTTTTTATGTGCGCATAAGGAAAAGCTTTATGTAGGCCAGGAACCCATAATGTTCTGTGATATTTACCATTAAGAAGTGATAACCAAAAACCGAAGGAAAGTGCTGCTACTGTGTGTGGTGGATCTACTTTAGTTTGCGTCTTTTTCAGGTTTTCTTGGGTGCGTTTTAATATTTTAGTTCCTCCTAAATCCAGTTCTATTTGGTTGTACCATGCTTCCGTTTTATAAAATTGGGAAAGTTCGTAGTGTAGAGCATTTCTAACAGCGATTTCCAAACATTGTAGAGATGGATATAAAGAAGAGCTTGTTTGTACATTTTTTAGATATAGTTCAAGTGCTTTTTCTTTGTCGTTGTTTGTTTCTTTGAAATATGTGCTAAGGCGGTCAGAGGAAAGTGTTCTTTCTAAATTATTAATGGTTTCTCTGGTGTAGATGAACATTTGTGTAGCTATTAATTTGTTAAACGTTTTTGTTGGTTATTCTCAAACTTGGTGATATAATTAACCTGTAAGACCCCGGGCGTCCCTGCTTTTAGCATACCACCGGGGTTAAGCTTTTTATAGGATGTTTTTTTATTTTAGTTTAGCGCGAAGGTTGTGTTTTTGCTGGAGCTCCGATCACGTCGGGGATGACGGGTTGTTAAGCACTGCGTTACTTCTCATCGCCCATTTTAAGGGCTGCGATAAAGGCGGTTTGCGGGATTTCTACGTTGCCGTAGGCGCGCATTTTGGCTTTACCTTTTTTCTGCTTTTCGAGGAGCTTTTTCTTACGGGTGATGTCGCCGCCATAGCATTTGGCGGTGACGTCTTTACGCATCGCTGAAATGGTTTCACGGGCGATAATTTTGGCACCGATGGCGGCTTGTACTGCGATTTTGAACATCTGGCGCGGGATCAGGTCTTTTAAACGTTCGCAGAGCTGGCGGCCCCTGTATTCAGCTTGCGATCTGTGCACGATCATGGACAGCGCATCGACGCTTTCGCCGTTCACCAGAATTGTCATTTTGACGAGATCTTCATCTGCATAGCCATCCAGTTCGTAGTCAAAGCTGGCATAACCGCGGGAAATACTCTTCAGGCGGTCGTAAAAATCAAATACGACTTCGTTTAACGGCAGGCGATACACGAGCATGGCCCGATTACCGGCATAGGTCAGGTCAATTTGCGTGCCGCGGCGTTCCTGACAGAGCTGGAGCAGACCGCCCAGATATTCGTCAGGGGTTAGAATGGTGGCTTTGATCCAGGGCTCTTCAATATGTTTGATTTTGACGACGTCCGGCATGTCAACTGGGTTATAAAGATCTATTTTTTCACCGTTGGTCATGTAGACATGATAAACCACAGACGGGGCGGTGGGGATCAGGTCCAGATCAAATTCACGCTCCAGCCGTTCCTGAATAATCTCCATATGCAGTAAGCCCAAAAAGCCACAGCGGAAGCCCATGCCAAGGGCTTGCGAGTTCTCCGGCTCGTAATGAAGGGATGAATCGTTCAGCGCGAGTTTACCAAGGGAATCGCGGAGTTTTTCATACTCTGAACTATCAATGGGAAAGAGGGAACAAAACACCATCGGGATGGATGGTTTAAAGCCTGATAACGTTTCTGTGCAGCGTGTTTTTTCATCTGTAATGGTATCGCCGACTTTGGTGTCCTGAATGGATTTAATGCCAGCCGTGATAAAACCCATTTCGCCGGGGCCCAGTTCATCCAGCAAGACGTGTTTCGGGGTGAACATGCCAACCCGGTCAATATCGCGTGTCGCGCCAGTGTTCACAAAGCGGACTTTTTGGCCTTTTCTTAAATAGCCATCCATAACGCGCACAAGGATCACAACACCGAGATAAGGATCATACCAGCTATCGACCAGAAGTGCTTTGGTTGGTGCGTTTGGATCGCCGGCATGCGGTGGCGGCAGTTCTTTCACAATGGCTTCTAAAAGGTCTTCAATCCCTTGGCCGGTTTTGGCAGAGCAGGGGATCGCACCGCTGGCATCAAGGCCGATGACATCTTCAATCTCTTCCCGCGCGTGTTCTACATCGGCGGCGGGCAGGTCAATCTTGTTAATGACAGGGACAATGTCGTGGTTGTTCTCAATCGCTTGATAGACGTTTGCAAGGGTTTGAGCCTCAACGCCTTGTGTCGAATCCACAACCAGCAGGGAACCTTCGCAAGAAGCCAGAGAGCGGCTCACCTCATAGGAAAAATCCACATGGCCGGGGGTGTCCATCAAATTGAGCTGATACTCAATCCCGTCTTTGGCTTTGTAGGCCAGACGCACCGTTTGCGCTTTGATCGTAATGCCGCGTTCGCGCTCAATATCCATGGAATCAAGGACTTGCTGTTTCATTTCACGCTCTTCCAGCCCGCCGCATGTCTGGATCAGACGATCGGCAAGAGTCGATTTCCCATGGTCAATATGGGCGATAATGGCAAAATTGCGAATATGTTCAAGCGGCTTTGTCATGTGTTCTTTGTTATATGTTCTGGATACCCGATCAAGTCGGGTATGACAGTGTTGTATTGCAAACGAACCAGACCATACGAGGAAGCACGCTAAAAAGCAATTGAAGAATAGGATAAGACATAAAAAAGCCGTCTGAGATCTCAAGGCGGCTTTTATTAATTTTATTTAAACTCTCTTGTTGGGCCTTTTACCGGTGGGGGCACATCATTTGAGACAGGTTGGCGTCTGCCCGGGATGGGTGCGGCATCGAGCGCTTTTGTCCTCTCAGGATCATGAGCCAGCCGCAGGTTAATGGTTACAGGCGGGTACTCTTTATCTGTATCAAAAATTGTCGGTACGAATCTTTGGTTTGAATGACCAGACAGGCCTGTGCCACCGGCATCGTAGCCGCGAGAGCAAAGGTCTATTCGAGGAAGAAGAGACTTCATTTTAGGCATTTCAAATTTTTTCTCACGTGTGAATGAAGCCGAAATGACGCCAAGATTTTGTTCGGTTACGTCATCAAGAAGGGCTTGCTTAGCTTCTTCAGAGCCTTGTGCAAAGAAGGTAATTCTTTTGTTTGTGCCGGGAATAGTTTCCAGATCGCCAATTCTTTCTTTACCAATAACCAGCCCTGTTTCAACGGGTGTACCGTCAATGTTAAGGTGGATACAGGCCCGCGTGTCTAAATGGTTTGTAAACCTGATTTTATAGTGTTCACCATGTCGTAGCCCGACATAGCCTTCAGATGTTTCTGTCACAGGTTGATCATCTTCACCGATGATTTGAATTTCAAATGGCTGTCCTTCTATTTTCATTTTTGTCTCCGTTGGTTGTTGTTATTTAAGTGATTTAGCCCATCCATGGGCCCTGAATTATTTTTTGTTCAGGTTTTGTGGTGGCTATTTTTGGCTTTTTTTCTATGGATTTAAAAGGATTTTGGGGGACCTCTATTCCTCTTGTCTCCAAAGCTTTTTCTACATCAGCGATTGTAATTGTGGATAACGCTTCCTTGTTGAATTGAGTGAAACAGCCGCCACTTTCTTTTCCAAGCCTGTAGGCCATTTGGTTCGGGATTTCCTGAATAAGTGAAACGACAACACGGGCATTACCAAAATTCTGGCCGCCTTGTTTCCTTTTTTCTGTCTCTATGCCCCTTAAGGTATAGTCCATAACATTCTGGTCCATTGTGTATTGTTGGAGCGTCAGATTGTTTGTCAGTATCTCACCGAGTTCAGGCATGGTAAAGTCACGCATGTTCTCGAAGACTTTGATGCGGGAGGACAGGCCTTCATTGGCACTTAAGAAGCGTTCCATAGGTTCTTTATAGCCGGCAACAAAAAGCGTGAAGGCGTCTTTTCTGTTTCCCATGGCAGAGACCAGCGTATCAACAGCCCTGTAGCCGTAATCATGGCGATTTCCTTGTCCATCAACAAGGGCATAGGCCTCATCAATAAAAATGATATCGCTGCCATCAATAATATTTTTTACTTTTCCTTCGGTGTTCCCATGGTATTTAGAGATAATACTATCACGGCTTAGTTCTGTGTACCGTGGGCCGGTTAGTCCTAAAGAATGGAGTAATCTGGCTTTTAGCCGTGAACAGGTGGTTTTTCCGGTGCCTGGATTGCCTAAAAAGGCCGTATGATAATTTTGCACATCTGTTTTTAAACCGCTTGCAAGACGCGCTTTGTTAAACTGTACGCTGAGTATCAGAGCGTGCATGTTTGATTTAAAGGATTCAATGCCTGTATATTGGCCAAGCTCCTTCATGATATCTTCGGGATTTTCTGGTTTAAGCGTGATTGTATGTTCATTTTCTTCCTGTTGTTGGCCTCCAAAACCAAAAAGACTGGGGAGGAACTGCGCTTTTTTTTCTTTTTTTAATGCCTCGTCATCTATAGGGAAGGCCGCATTGATCGTGTCGTTGTCAGGGCCTTTGAACGGGGTACGCCAAAAGGATAAGGCTTCACGATTGTTTGCAAAAACCGGTTCTTCTTCTATAGTGGTATCATCGAGTGCTATAGAGACATAGCCGTGAATTTCTTTTAATGTTTTAAGCTTTTCTAAAAAAAGTTCTTTACATTGTTCTGTTTCGCTAGGGCTGGCGTCTTTATCGGGTGTCATATCCTCTAGAATGCCGTCAAGATCAAAGGAATATGGGGCTTTTGGGTCTTGTTCCAGAGACTGTCTAATGCCGATTGAAACAATGGAGGAGAGTAGTATTCTGTCTGGATCCTCTAACAGCGTGTCAATAACTTTTTGTTTCTTATCTTTTATGGGGGCTAACAGGGAAAGGCCATGGTCTACTAACAGATTAATAATCTTAATTTTTGAACTTTTAGGCGTATCAGAGGATGGTGTCATAGCGTTGGATTCTGCGTCCATAGCTTGAACGAGGCTGAACGTAATTTGTCTATTTCTTTTTATTCTAGCGGAACCGCTGGCACTCTGGCTGTTTATAATATGGTGCAATGGGTGCTTTTGATCGACATAGGTATCTGGTGCTATACCAGCATTGAGTGCCTGTTGTATTTTTTCGATGTCGAGTGTTTGAAGCCCTTCTTTCCAGATTTGTAGTGCTTCTATTTTGTTTTGGTAGGTGTTCGCCATTGTTTTTATCCTGAACGTTATCGTTTCTTATTTTTTTACGTTCTATAGGATCCTTTCGCAAAAGTCCCGATTATTGCTTTCCCCGTGAAAATGGGGATCTTTAACCCATTGTTTTTAAAAGATTCCCGCTGGAGTTTACCCCTGCAAAAGCAGGGGCGGGAAAAGCAAAAGGGCGTATTTTTTGACTTTTGCGAAAGCCTTCTATAGTCGTTGGAACAGGAGTATATAGAAGCATTATGAAAAGAATCAAGGGATTTGTTTTAAATAAAAAAAACCGCCCGAAAAATTAAAGGCGGTTTGTCTTATAAGGTATTAGATTTATGTCGTCTGAGGAGGGATTAATACCCGCCGCGACGTTTGCGTTCCATCTTGCGCCAACGGCGGACGGACTCTGACTTCTCACGTGCTTTACGTTCTGAAGGTTTTTCGTAGTGGCGACGTAATTTCATTTCACGAAACACACCTTCACGCTGCATTTTCTTTTTCAGGATTTTAAGGGCCTGATCCACGTTATTGTCGCGTACACTTACTGTAACCAAATCTAATCACCTCGCTTTTCGCGGTTCTTAAGGGTTATCGGGATTGCGTTGGTATCATGTTTCCAAAGGGACTGTCAAGCTGTACATTCCTGATGCAACGCAAAAAAGCAGAATAACGTACTATTGTATCACTTTATGGTAAATCCATCAAATGGTACAAGACGCTATATTAGCAGGAACGTAGTTTGTCTCTAAAGTAACGGAAGCTCGGAGATTTATTGTTGTCAACATCCATTTTTAGAGCAATTTTTTTGGCCCAATTTGATTTTTCTCTTCCTATTTCTTGCCAACTTTTTTTACGAAGAGCCTCAGAGCCTCCTTTGAATATGGCATTGGCTAAGACTTCCCAGGTTCCGCAAATTGAGTCGTTAACATAGTCTTGAAGTATATTCGTTCTTGCTTTTGGGTAGGCTAGTTGTACGGCTCCAATATCACCCAAGAGCCATGCCTCTCCTTCTTCAATTGCAATACAAAATTTAGTATTAGGTTTTTGGGCGCATTGATTGTGAATAGATAATAATTCGTCACGAAATTTTTTGAAACATTTTCGATCTAAGTCACAGACAACGACTACTATGCGATTATAGTCAGCAGGATCATTTGAAAAAGTGCTGCCATATCCTCCTAATAGGCTTGGGAGTTGGTTTAATAGCTGTCTTTTACTGGCATCTGTTGCGCTGGTAAGGTTTTTAGGAATTCGTCCGATTCCTTTGTAAGGAATTATTTTGTGAGTGTAAGTATGTGTGCCAGTATCAGCAATGATTTTTGGGACAAGAATTTCCAGAGCTTCTTTGCCTGAAATATCTTCGATTAGTATTTCAAAATGAGTGTGTGGCATGGGGATTAAATCTCGTTCAGGTAATCACTGTACCAAAGGCTCCCAAGGGGGAGCCCTTCTGCTACCAGGTTGTTTACTAATTCATTTTCGCTAGCTCTTTGAATTGTTGAAAAACCATTGTCGCCTTTTTTTAATATCCAGACTTCTTCAGGATCAAGGGCGTCAACAAAATATGGTTGGTGTGTTGTAACAAATATTTGCGATCCTCCTTTTTTGCCTGTAGCATGTTTCCGAAATTCTTGTGCGAGTGTTTCAAGAAGTTTGTGGAATAAACCGTTTTCTGGTTCTTCAATACATATGAATGGTGGGGGATTAGGGTCTTCAAGCAACAACAGATATGCGAATACTTTTAACGTTCCATCAGACATTTGCTGAGCATAAAATGGGTCATTAAATCCCTGATCATTAAAACGAAGCAGCAATCGACCATCTTCTGTTTTTTCGGTTTCAATCTTTTGTATGCCTGGTATTTTACGGCTTATCTGTTTTAGAATAGATTTAAATTGTTTAGGATACTCTCTTTCCATAAATTGAACAACATTACCTAGATTGTCCCCATGTATGTTGAGGTGTTTTTGAGGGCCTGCTAAAGGTAGGCTTCTTGCTGCGTCAGGTGTAAAGTAGCTTAAATACCAGCCCTCAATAAATTTACGAAAAGCAGATATTCTAGGGTGTTGTTTTAGAGAGCCAAGCGTTGCTATGCCAAGTTTTCTATTATCTTCTAGTTCCACATTTTCTGTTTCTTTCGATTCTTCTTCATTTTCATATAATTCTTTCAACAATCTATAAATATCAAGTTCTGCGGTGTCTTCTTCTTTTATCTGAGTTCCTTCTTTATCGCCTTTCCATACAATCCCTTTGCCATTCTCCAAAATTAAAAAGGAAAAAGGCCATCCTTTGTCTTGTCCTTTACGTCTCTGCCGTAATCGTTCTTTTAAAACATAGGGACGTCCTGTTTTGTCTAGATCAATTGAAACTTCATATGTTATAGGGCGAGCATTGCCATTTTCTTTGTAGTATATTTCAAATTCTATAGGCTCGTGTATACCTTTAGTTCTTATCTTTTCGAATCCGCCTCTTCCTTTAGAATCGCAAGCTTCTTCTACGCCTAATCTTAGGCAATCGGCTAAAAAGCCAAAGGCGTCGAAAAGAGAACTTTTTCCTACGCCATTTTTACCTATAACGGCGGTTAATGGGGTAAGAGAAGGGACGTTTCTTTTGTTCCATAGTCTTCCGAAAGTAATGTCTCTTAGTGTCTTAAAGTTTTTTACTCTAAATCCTTCTATTTTTGCCATAGCAAGATTTCTCCAATTTATATTTTATGTAATGTATGGTATCATACATGATCTTGGTTCCTTTAAAAATATTTATGCGTTTTTCGTTCTCAAATGTATCGCGGCTTCCATCAGGTTTTTGGTGTAGTCTTCTTGTGGTGCGTTGAAGAGGGTGTCGGCGGGGCCTTGTTCGACGATTTTGCCGTCTTTCATGACGAGGAGGTAATGCGACATGGCGCGCACCACGCGTAAATCATGACTAATAAACATATAGGTGAGGCCGTGTTTTTCCTGTAATTCGCGCAGGAGATCCACGATCTGGGCCTGAACGGAGACATCTAGCGCAGAGGTCGGTTCATCCAGCATCACAAATTCAGGGTGAAGCACCATAGCGCGGGCAATGGATATGCGCTGTCTCTGCCCGCCTGAGAATTCATGCGGATAGCGGTGCCGTGTCTCCGGGTCAAGGTGAACGTCTTTCAAGGCCTGAATAACGCGCGTCTCGCGTTCGGGCTTGCTGAGTTCTTTTTTGTGAACATTTAAGCCTTCGCCGATGATCTGTCCTATGGTCATGCGCGGGGAGAGAGAACCAAAAGGGTCCTGAAAGACGATTTGCATGTTAGAGCGCAGCGGCTTCATGCTTTTGCGTTTTAAGGCAGATATATCTTTGCCTGCAAAGACAATCGTGCCTTGCGATTTAATCATGCGGAGCAGGGCAAGGCCGAGCGTTGTTTTGCCAGAGCCGCTTTCGCCTACGATACCAATAGTTTCGCCCTTGTTGACGTGCAGGCTTACCCCGTCTACGGCTTTGACCCACGCGGTGGTTTTGCCAAGGAAGGTTTTCTTTTTCGGAAAATGAATTTTAATATCGCTGGCGGTTAACAGTTTTTCAGTGTTTTCTGTGTCAGCTTTGGGCGGTTCTCCTTTTGGCTGGGCGGCGAGGAGCATTTTTGTATAATCGTGTTCTGGTTGGGCGAACAGCGTTTTGGCTTCTTTTTGTTCAACGATCGTGCCGTCTTTCATAACACAGACACGGTCCGCCATTTTTTCTACGATTTTAAGGTCGTGGGTAATCAAAAGGAGGGCCATACCCATTTTCTTTTGCAGGCTTTTCAGCAGTTCCAGAATCTGTGCCTGAATGGTTACATCAAGGGCGGTTGTGGGTTCGTCTGCAATCAGGAGATCCGGTTCATTGGCAAGAGCCATGGCAATCATGACCCGCTGTCTTTGGCCGCCGGAAAGTTCGTGCGGGTAGGCGTTCAGGCGGTCTTTGAGCATGGGTAGGCCGACGAGATCAAGAAGCTCTATGACGCGCTTTTTGACCTGCTCTTTGTTCATGGCTTGATGGAGGAAGAGCACTTCGCCAATTTGTTTTTCGATGGTATGCAGCGGGTTTAAGGACGAGAGCGGTTCCTGAAAAATCATGCCGATACGTTTGCCCCGAATGGCACGGATATCAGAGTCTTTTGTGCCGATTAGTTCCCGGTCTTCAAACAAAACAGAAGAGCCTTGCGGGTGGGACGCCATAGGATAGGGGAGAAGCTGCATAATAGACAGGGCTGTGACAGATTTTCCAGACCCGGATTCGCCAACAAGGGCCAAAGTCTCGCCCTTTTTAATTTCGAACGAGGCTTTTTTAACGGCGTCAAACGTCCCTAAAGGCGTTTTGAAGTTGACGGATAAGGTTTGAACTTTTAAGAGAACATCAGACATGTTGCGCATTTAAGCATAAAAGAAGATCATGAGCACTAAAGAAACAAAAGAACCCACGAAAAACAAGATGGAAAAAGAACAGCCTATAAAACAAAAGAAAAAAGGCGCGCCGCCTGTCGGCTTGTGGCTGCGTGTCGGGCCGGATCTGGTGCTGGAAGAATTGCTTAGAGACTTACGCCAGATTTTCTTTGTGATTAATGGCTCGGACTATGAGCGCAATATGCATGCGATTGAAATCTTTGGTGATGAATCGGACGAAGAATTCCGTAAGAAGGCAGGACTTGTGGCCGCGTTTGGGCGGGATGGCGGTCTGGCTGTGATTTACCGCGGCTCGCCTTCTGTGGCGGCTGAAATAGAGGCCGATGGCGTGCTCCTTAAAACGCTGGATGATCTGCCAATCGCACGAGAACATTTCGGAGAAGAGGGGATTATCGGTCTGGCGTGCGGCACCTCTCAGGAAAATGCGGCCGCCGCACATGATGCAGCACTGGATTTCGTTTCTTTTGGCACAGGTAAAAGCACGTTTCCACCGCCAGATGTTTTGCGTTTCTGGACGTTGTTGTCAGATAAACCTGCTGTTGTGGAAGGGCCTATTACCAATGATTATGTTTCTTATTGGGTGGAGGCCGAAGCTGGATTTCTTGATGCCGGTGACTATATCTGGGCGCATGGCAAAGGTGTTATGCAGGGCACAAGCAACATGCTCCACGCGATTGAACTGGCCTTAGAATCACAACAAAAGAAACATTAATTTTTTCATGCTAAGACACCTTTACGCCACTGCGTATTCTCGGTGTTTTTGTGTGGCTATGGGGGGTAGGGATGCCCCGTTGTCGTTGTGCGAGCCAAGTTTTTTATGCAGGAAGAATACGTCGTTGCCATCTTCCGGGCTTTGTCCCTGACATGAAATTTTAAAATCCTGTTTCAGGAAGCTGTTCAGGCTCTTGAAATTTTTTGTTTTTACGATGGCTTCTGCCTGCGTAAAATGCTCTTTTTCGGCCAGATCAAGCCATGTTTCTATCATGCTGCCGCTCAGACCGCTTTTTCTGAAATCCGGGTGGACCAGAACGCAGCCAAGCCGCGTTGATTTTGTCCAATCTGTTTTCAATGTATCAGAAAAGATGATGGATTGGGCAATAAGCTTCGTGCCAGACCATATGCCCAAAGCTTTTCCGTTTTTTGAAAAATGCGCTTCTAGTGCGTCCTGTGTTTTAGGGATAAAGAAATGCTTTTGATTTTCGCCAAGAGCTGATGAAACAGCCGCTTGCAGCGCAAGCATATCATCGATATCCTGTTGTCCTAGAAACCCTGTTATATAACCGCTATTATTTTTATTCATTTTTTTACACCGTGTGAATATTTACCATAAGTCATAAGGTGTATGCAAGCTTTATGCGCACAAACCTGTTACCACCTGGTCCCGGTTAAATTCGTCGATGCTGTGTTGAAAAAAGAAAATAAGAAGCCAGCCTGCCAAAAGAATCCCGAGAGGGTGATCAGCAAGTACGTCGTCGCAAGGATATCGTTACGGTTTTCATTTTCATACGTTCACAAGAGCATATTTTGAGATGCTTTGTCAAATAGTGATTTATTGATCAATGCCAAATAAAAAGTTTAAACCACAGAGAACACAGAGAGCACAGAGGTTTTTCTTCTTAAAAGAATCTCTGTAGTTTCTGTGTGCCCTGCGGTAAATTTAGCTATAGAACCCTTTCCTCATCAGATGATGAGGAAAGGATATAAAATAATTGTGCGCTATTGCGCGCTTTTAAAGTGACTCTTTAGTTGTCAGAGCTTGTTTGACCACTTCTACAAAATAGGCGATTCCGATGGGGATCAGGTCGTCATTAAAGTCATATTTCGGATGGTGACAGCCGCGGCTATGAGGATTTTTAGTGTCTCCTTCAATGCCTTGCCCAAGCGTAACATAGGCACCTGGGACTTCTTTCAGCATAAAGGAGAAGTCCTCAGCCCCCATGACCGGGGTTATATCCGTTGTGACATTCTCTTCTCCCAGAATGGCAGAGGCTGCTTTCGCTGCCAGATCTGTTTCTTTTTCCGTATTGACGGTTGCCAGAAGGAAAGGATGGGCTTTATAGGTGGCTTTGGCGCCGAAGCTTTGTGCTGTTTTTTGAGCAATCAGTTCTATTTTTTCGTTCAGAAACGGAATCCTGTCGTTCGAGAGTGTGCGGAACGTGCCGTTTAATGTAGCTTTTTCGGATATGACATTGTGCGCGCCTGTGCCGGCATTGATGTTCGCAACTGTAACGACAGCCGGTTCAAGGGGGTCTATATTACGGCTTACAATGCTTTGCAGGGCCAGAACAATATGGCTGGCGACCAGAACAGGGTCAATTGAGCAATGAGGAAAGGCGGCATGGGTGCCTTCGCCCTCTATATCGATTTCAAAACTTTGCGCGGCGGCCATGATGGAGCCGGGGCGTGTGGCCATTGTACCAAAAGGCGTATGCCAGTTATGAAGGCCGAATATGGCATCACAGGGATATTGATCGAACAGGCCTTCCTTGACCATGACTTCTGCGCCGTTGCCGCCTTCTTCGCCGGGTTGAAATATGAGGTGGACGGTGCCGTTAAAATCGCGGTGTTCGTTCAAATATTTCGCCGTACCAAGGAGCATGGCCATATGGCCGTCATGACCGCAGCCATGCATTTTTCCATTAAAGGAAGAGCACCATGGCAGATCGTTTTCCTCTGTCATGTCAAGGGCATCCATATCGGCGCGCAGCCCTATGGTTTTTCCGGCGCTTGTCTCGTTGCCCTGAATGGTGGCTACTATACCTGTTGTCGCCCATCCGTCAGTGTAGGCAATGCGCCATTCTTTTAGCTTTTCGACGATAAAATCATGCGCATAGACTTCCTCAAACGCTGTTTGCGGATGTTGATGGAAAAGCCGCCGCCATGCGGTGACATCTTCTTTTAGGGCCAGAATATCTTTTGAAATGTTCATATGCTTTGTACTCTGTTTATGCGTTAAGAAAGATTGGTTTTTCTGGGATCAAAGGCATCACGGACGGCTTCGCCGATGAAGGTCAGGAGCGAGAGCATGATGGCGAGGCTCAGGAACGCTGTAAAGCCGAGCCAAGGGGCTTCGAGATTGTTCTTGCCTTGGGCGAGCAACTCGCCAAGGGATGGGGAGCCGGGCGGCAGGCCTAGCCCGAGGAAATCAAGACTGGTCAGGGCCGTTATGGAACCTGTCAAAATAAAGGGCATTAACGTTAGAGTGGCAACCATGGCATTGGGCAGCACATGACGGAACATGATGGTGGTATTATTGACACCAAGGGCTTGTGCTGCTTTCACATACTCAAAATTCCGTGTGCGCAGGAATTCCGCCCGTACCACATCCACCAGAGAGACCCACGAAAACAGCAGCAGGATTAAGAGCAGGTTCCAAAAGCCGGGCGCAAAAAGCGCGGCAAAGATGATCAGGATATAAAGGCTTGGCAGGCTGGACCATATTTCAATCACGCGCTGCATAATCAGATCTAGCCATCCGCCATAAAAGCCTTGGAAAGCACCGGCTGTGATGCCGATCAGCGTGCTGACGATCGTCAGGCTCAGGCCGAATAATACGGAGATACGAAAACCATAGATAACCCGCGCGGCGACATCACGGCCCTGATCATCTGTGCCGAGTATGTTTTCCGTTGTCGGTGGAGAAGGGGCCGGTTGCGGCAGGTTATAGTTTATTGTGTCGTACGAAAAGGGAATAGGCGGCCATAATATCCAGCCTTTTTCGTTGATCAGGTCTTGTACAAAAGAATCCCTGTACTCAGTCTCTGTTTCAAAATCCCCGCCAAATACGGTTTCTGGGTAGGCTTTGAACACGGGAACATAATAAGCGTTATTATATGAGACGATCAGCGGCTTATCGTTTGCGATAAAGGGTGCGGCCAGCGCGATAAAAAACAGTACAAGAAAGAGCCAGAAAGACCAAAAGCCGCGCTTATTGGCTTTGAACTGTTGCAGGCGCCGCTGTGTAATAGGTGAAAGACTCATAAGATGCTTTTTAGCATGAAGGCAAAGGGAGGCGAAGAGGAAAGTGGAAAGAAAGAAAAAACATTCCCCGCTTTCGCGGGGAATGCTGGAAACTGTGTTAGTTATTATGGCCGTACATTCATGCAGCGACGTAAGTTGGCAGCGTAATTCTGTGCAACAGTAAGTACTTCGTTTTTCTCATCTGACCCTATAACAGAGCCACTAGTATTTGAAGGGGTTTCATTAAAATCGATTGTAAGTAGTCTTGTAACCTTACCGTCATAAACGGCTATTTCGGCTGTATTATTATCTGTTGTTGCGCTTACACGAACACCTTCTGTGGAGGTGTGTTGTGAAAGTGTGTTTGTTATTCCGTTGTATATTTTGTTTTCGCTATCTGGAGTATCCTTATTGAAGCCTCCAAAATAGTAAAAATACCCAAGACTGTTCGGTTTAAGCATATGACGTTATTTATTCAAGGTGCTATAATACCGTCTTACAAAAGTTAAAAAAACGTCCTTTTTTGCGAAAGGGGGCTATAGAAGGTTCTGCAAAAGGTCCTATTGTTGCTTTCCCCGTGAAAACGGGGATCTTTAACTCATTGTTTTTAAAAGATTCCTGCTGGAGTTTACCCCTGCGAAAGCAGGGGCGGGAAAAGCAAAAGGGCGTGTTTTTTAACTTTTGCGAAAGCCTTCTATAGGAAAAATTAATACAGATCCCGGGGAAAACCGGGATCTATTCGTATGTTCTGATAGCGTTTATGGATGCCGGATCACGTCCGTTTTTTTATTTTGGTGCGGTAGATTGAACAGCAGGAAGAGAGGCAACGCCCATACACTGGCGGGTCATTTCACCGATAGCCGCAGCCCGTTTCATAACCTCTATGTCGTTAGGGTCTTTTTTGTCGATATTGCTGCCGTTGTAACTGGAGGTGGCTGTGTCAAAGTATAAATAAAGACGAATCTCTGATTTTGGCTCGCCTTTTTTTTCTGAAGCACTTATGATTCGAGCTGTGCCACCATTTACAAAGCCGGTGAGTGTTCCTTTGATGTTTGGATCAGAAAATCGTTTGTCATTCTGTGTTGTGAGCGAGAGCTCGCCCATGTCTTTATCAAAGACTAAGCCGGATTTATCCAGTTTTATTCTGTTAAAAGCCTCTGCGACACATTTTTTCACTCTTGATCGTGGACCGTTGTCTTCGACAAAGGCTTTTATAGGATCTGTTTCAGTGGTTTTTGGCGCGTCGTTCTTGTCTTGCGCAAAGGCTGGTGTGGCTAAGGTTATAAGGCCCAGAAATGCAGCGGCCGCTTTTAAAAGTTTAAAGTTCATAATTTTTTGCCCTCTATTTATAAATTATTGGCGGAGTGTATCATAGCCATTTCATTTATGTAAATAAAAATCTTAAATAGATTCCGTGTCCACAGGGGATGGCGGTACTAAACCTGCCGGGGCCGGGATCATTAAGATAGGGGCTTTTGGCGGTGGTTGCAGGACAGGGATATCAAATGTTGGCGCATCTGATACTGATGTTTCCAGTGCGACAGGCTCTGCTGTGCCTGTTGTCTGGTTAAAGTCCAGATCCGTCCAGTTTGTATTTTGTGCTATGGATGATGTTGCAATCAGTGCAACGGCTATGGTCGTTACCGCAAGTGTTTTTTTCATGGCACTTTGTCCCTTTGAATATGGTCTGTTATGTAAGATGTGTCCAAAGGTTAACAAATTATTAACGTTTATGTAAAGAAAAAAATTAAACGTCTCGTGCTTCGAAATCAATGCGAGGATCGACATAGACATAGACCAGATCGCGGATCAGGGTCATAACAAGGCCGATCAGGGAGAATATATAAAGTGTGCCAAGCACAACGGGATAGTCACGGTTCATGATGGATTCATAACTGAGCAGCCCGAGACCATCGAGAGAGAAGATTACTTCTATTAATAGGGAACCTGTAAAGAAAATGGACAGGAACGCGCTTGGGAATCCGGCAATGACGATCAGCATGGCATTACGGAAGATATGGCCGTAGAGCACTTTTTTTTCTGTAAGGCCTTTGGCCCGGGCGGTTAAGACATATTGTTTGTTAATTTCATCAAGGAATGAGTTCTTGGTCAGCATGGTAAGACTGGCAAAGCCGCTGATGACCATCGCCGCGATGGGGAGGGTCATGTGCCAGAAATAATCTCTAATGGCGGCAAGCCATCCCATATCTTCCCACCCGTCAGAGACAATACCGCGTAAGGGAAAGAGGGGGAGATAATGTTCGTACCGGCCGCTGGAAAACAAAATGATGAGCAGAATGGCAAACATGAAAGAGGGAATGGCATAACCGATAAAGACGGCGGCACTGCTCCAGACATCAAAGGCCTGTCCGTCTTTTACGGCTTTTTTAATACCAAGCGGAATCGATATAAGGTAAATGATTAGCGTAGACCAGAGGCCAAGCGATATAGAGACCGGCATTTTTTCGAGAACCAGCTCTAACACGCCAATGTCACGGTAGTAGCTTTCCCCAAGGTCAAAGCGGGCATAGTTCCAGAGCATTTGTGCAAAGCGTTCAAGCGGGGGTTTGTCGAATCCGTATAAGGCTTCCAGCTCTTTTATGAATTCCGGGTCCAGACCTTGCGCTCCGCGATAACTGCCTTGTTTTCCTGTGGCGGCAATGGCACTGCTGCCCATGTCAGCGTTACCACCACCGGCAAAACGTGCCGTAGCACCGACGCTATGTCCCTGTAGTTCTGTGATCATACGATCGACTGGACCGCCCGGTACAAACTGTACGATGATAAAGCTGACCGACACAATACCAAACAGGGTTGGAATCATAAGGAGCAGTCTGCGAAAAATGTAATGAGCCATGGAACGTTATTACCACAAACTGTGTTTCATATCGAAGGCCATTTTTATTTTTACCACAGAAGTTAGAACGGAATCTTTAAAACGAAATATTATGGGGTGAGTTTTTATGTGGCTGTGTTGTCTGGAAAATGTTAATATGTCATTCTCTTTTGCGTTCGTCGGAAGGGTGTTGTTTTCCTTTTATTGAAACGGTTAACCTTTTCTTTTCTTTTTTCTGCGAACATGTGTCCTAAGAAGTTCTCTTGAATCAGGTGTCTCTAAAAGTAACTTAAGTAACAGTAATAATAAAAAAATACATGGGTATCAGTGTTAAGGTTATGTCGCAAAACGATAAATCAGAAACAGATCTAACAGATGCAGAGGCTGGCATTGTAAGTGGCCTGGAGGCCGCTATCCTTGGTGGAAGGATTTCCATTGGGGATGTGGAGACGGCTGATTCGTCAGATGCGTCAGATTCGTCTGCTTCTGTGTCAGAACCTTCGGTGTCTGTCGGTAAGGGAACCTATGATCCGGATATTCATGGTTACGGGTCGGGGCCTGTTGAAACCAAAGGAATGGATAATATTCCGCTGGAGGCTGATGTTTTTAGGGTTGCATCGATGGAGAGCACCGATTTTGAATTAGAACCTTTGAAAAAGAAGGGCGAGGAGGATGATATTTCTTTAAGGCAGGAAAGAGACGAGGAGACTCTTCTGGATGCCGAAGCGGTCGGTCTGGATGATGAGGAGGATGGGATTGAAATCATCGACCTTATTCCGGAAGGCAGTGAAGGTGCGGATTCTGAAAATATGTCATCCGTGCCGGTACTTTCTGATGCGGTGCCAAGAAGAAAACCATCTCAGGATGATGAGACAGTTCAGCATGTTACTGTTCGGGAAGGGCCTAAAATTGTTCATCAGGATACGTTTGGCTCTCTGAAAAAGGATAGTAGCGGTGGTGGTGACGGCTCGGGCCGGCTTGGTGATCGTCTTGTTAAAATGGGGTTGATCACAGAAAGTCAGGTAGCGGTTGCACTGCAAGAGAAAAAGCTCTCCGGCAAAATGCTCGGGGAAGCCTTGATTGACCTGGGCTTTATTGACGAAAAAACGCTTTCTGAAGTATTGGCGGCGGCAACAGGGTTTGATGTCTTTGATCCTAAACGCGCTATTTTTGACGGTGAGGCCCTTGAGAAAATATCGAAAGAGGATGCCTTTAAACATAAAATTTTGCCTATAGTTATTCAGGAACACGAAGCCGTCGTTGCGATGGCTGATCCGTATGACGTTATGGCGATGGATGTGCTGCGCCGTGCGTTGCCAAAGGGCACAACGATTCGCCCTATGGTGACGACAGCCTTCACGATATCCGAGGCTATTGATGCGGCTTATGGTTATGCCAGTGCGGTGGACGACATTTTAGAAGAGCTGGAAAAGCTTGGTGAGGATGAAGTTGATATCGCTAAACTGACCGGGGATGAAGCTTATACACACCCTATCGTCAGATTGGTGAATTCTCTTGTCTATGAAGCGGTGAAGATCGGGGCGTCTGACTTGCACTTTGAGCCGGAAGAAAATTTTATTCGTCTTCGTTATCGTCTTGATGGTGTGCTGTTTACAGCTCAGATCCTCCACAAAAAACACTGGAGCGGTATTTCTCAGCGTTTGAAAATTATGTCTGAAATGAACATTGCGGATAAACTTTCTGCGCAGGATGGTCGTTTTAATATGAATGTCGGTGGGCGTGAGGCTGATTTCCGTGTGTCCTCTTTGCCGACGGTGCATGGTGAAAATATCGTTCTTCGTGTGCTTGATAAAAGCGCGAGTATTATGCCTTTGGAAGGATTGGGCTTTAGTCCTGATAATTTGAAGAAAATTCTGGATTCTCAGACACGACCTGAAGGTATTATCATTGTGACAGGGCCAACTGGTAGTGGTAAGAGTACGTCGTTGTATTCCATGTTAAATGCCATTAATAGTGTCGATATTAATATTCAAACGCTGGAAGATCCTGTGGAATATTCACTGCCCATGATTCGCCAGACTCATGTGCGGGAAGGGGTGCTTGAATTCGCCGATGGTATTAAAGCCCTTTTGCGTCAGGACCCTGACATTATATTTATTGGTGAGATTCGTGACTCAACAACGGCTGAAATGGCGCTTAAAGCGGCTATGACAGGGCACCAGGTTTATACAACACTCCATACGAATGATTCTTTTGGTGCGATTCCTCGTATTCTTGATCTGGGACTAAAGCCCGGTATGATTGCAGGGGCCATTATTGCTGTGTTTGCGCAACGTTTGGCGCGTCGCCTGTGTCATGAATGCAGGGAACCCTACACACCGGATAGAGAATTGTGCGATGTGCTTGGGGTTGATCCCGATAATCCGCCAACGATATACCGGGCCAAAGAGGGCGGTTGTCCTGTTTGTAGCGGTACCGGGTATAAGGGCCGTATCGCTATTGCTGAAATCCTGACATTCGATGAAGATCTGGATGAAATTATCGCCAATTCAGGGACGAAAGCGGAATTGAAGCGGGCTGCCGTAGAAAAAGGATTCAAAAGTATCAAATATGATGGTATCCTAAAAGTCCTTGAGGGGACGACAAGCCTCGAGGCTCTCGCCAAAGTCGTCGATATCTACAAAGAATAGCAAGGTAAAGAAAACTCATGGAACGTTTTAAATATAGAGCCATTAATGCAAAAGGGCGGCCTGTTCGCGGGTTGATTGCCGCTGCAAATGAAGTGGATTTGTATAATCAGTTGCAGACTGCCGGGTTGGAGCTTGTGCAGTGTGTGCCTGTTTCTTCTGAGAAAGTCGGGGGCGGTTTTACGATTGGTCGCGCCCGGGTGAAGGTCAGGGATCTTATACAGTTGTTCGTTCACCTGGAACAAATGCAGGCAGCCGGTGTCCCTTTGCTTGATGCTTTGGCGGATGTTCGTGATACAACCGATAACACAACGCTTCGTGATATTATGTCAGAGGTTTACAGAGATGTCTCGGAGGGGACTTCTCTTTCAGAGGCTTTTGCGCGTCATCCGAAGGTTTTTTCAAATTTGTATGTTTCGCTTGTGGCCGCCGGTGAGGATACCGGTGATTTGACATCATCGTACCGTCAGCTTTTGAAATATCTGAAATGGGTTGACGAAATGCAGTCGAAGATTAAGAAAGCAACGCGCTATCCTATGATTGTGTCTGTTTTTGTCTCTGGTACGGTTATCTTTCTGATGTCAACGGTTGTGCCTCAGATTATCGGGTTTGTTAAAAATCTGGATCAGGAACTGCCGATTTATACGACCTCCCTAATGGCAACCTCTGACTTTTTCCAGAGTTATTGGTGGCTTGTCGCGATGTTGCCTGTGGCTTTTATCGCACTTTATAAAGCAATGCGACAGCTCTCTGAGGAGTTTTGTTACAGAATGGATTCGATGTTTTTGCGTGCGCCTATTGCGGGAAACCTGATTCGTAAAATTAATATCGCGCGTTATGCTCAAACGTTTGGCGCACTTTTTGCGGCTGGTATTGATGTGCTGAGCAGCCTCAATTCTGCCCGGAATACGGTGAGTAATCTGGCACTGGATGAGGCGGTTGATAGTGTGGAACGTCTTGTTAAGACGGGGTCTCCGATATCTGAGGCTTTTAATGCGTCTGGCGAGTTTCCCAGTCTTGTCGTTCGTATGATCAAGATTGGTGAGGAGTCTGGTAATCTTACTGAAGTGCTGGATAAAGTGGCTGAATTTTATACAAAAGATGTGGATGAAGCGATTCAGGGGTTAATATCTTTGATTGAACCTTTGCTCATACTTGTTTTTGCTGGTATCCTAGTGTGGATTGCAGCAGGAACTTTTGGTCCTATCTACGCAAACCTTGGAAATCTAACGACATAAGCTTGGGTACTAATGAATATTCCTTTTTTATCACCATCCCGGTGTGTCCTCCTTATAACAGATGAGATGGTCCACGTTTATGACGTGGGGGCCAGTTCTGTGAGGCTCGTGAATTCAGTTTCCTGGATGGATCCTGATTTTGAAGACGTTGTTACAGACAATATTGTGAAGGATTGTAAGGGGAAACCTGTATTGATTCTTAGCGATATGGTTGAACAGCATTATCGTATGGAAAAGATGCCAAAGGTTAGTCCTTTGGATAAGGCTAATATTATCAAAAGAAAGTTAGCTGTCGCTTTTCCGAAATATCCTATTCGGGCTGCTTTTCCAATTAATGTGAAGGAAAAGAAAAAAGGCGCGTCTGGTGGTGTTTACCTTCTTGCGGCTGTGCCTGAGACGAAATCGTTTCGGAAGATAGTGGCTGTTGTTAAACGGTCTCTGGTTCCTATTGTGGGGCTCTGTCTTTTGCCAATTGAGTCGTCTGATATGGTGAAGACTCTTTCTCAAAAGCTTAAGAAAAAAGGGAAAGCTAAGCCGGCACGCTGGTCTATTTTTCTGGCGCAACATCAAAGTGGTGAACTACGTCAGATCGTCGTGAATGATGGAAATCTGGCACTGACACGTATTACCCCGATTGTGGACACAGATAAAAAACCTGAATTATGGGCCTCTGAGGTTAATCAGGAGCTTAATGCAACGATGGGATATCTCTCCCGTTTCGGTTATTCTCAGGAAGATGGTCTGGATGTTATCGTTATAGCGAGACCCGAGACAGCTAACAGGCTTGAGGCGTTGTTGGAGGTGCCTTGCGATTTTCATGCACTGACGCTTCAGCAGGCATCACATGTTCTTGGTGTTAAGCTTGGTTCGCAGGATGGTAGTCGGGCTGATGCATTGCATACCGCCTGGATTGGGCGTAAATCGTCATTTTTGCTTCCTATGCAGTCTTCTGATATTAGTCATGTCAGGCTTCCCCGGCAGGTTGCGGCTGGAGCAATGCTTGTGATGTTGGCAGGGGCTGGCTGGTTGTCTTTTGACGCTTCTCAGAAGGTTCAAATGCTTAACCATACGCGGGACTCTCTTGTCACAGCGCAGAATGAGCAGAGAAATCTTGAGCAGGTGTATAAAGAGGAAAAAGAGAGGAAAAATGTTCGTGGGATAGATGATGTTGATTTGTTCCAGAACGCTTTGTCTCTTTATGACGATATTGAAAATGATGGCTTTGATCCTTTGCCTGTATTGACGGCTTTTGCCAATGAATTGGCGGGTGTGATGAAGGTGGAAGCTGTTAAGATGGGTGTTAAGGTGCAGTCAACATCAGGGTCTGAGCTTGATCCGTACTATGTGGAGAAGAAGCAGAAAATTTTTGATTCAACTTTTCAGTTTATGTTTCCAGGTACGATTAGGGTCGAGGAGGGGAACCTTCAGATGCGAAATCTTACGAAAAGGATGATTCTCGCTTTGCCTGACTATGATGTTACGCTCCAAAAAGAACTTCAGGACTTGACGTATTCTGGTGAGTTTGAGTTCGAAACAGGTTTGATCTCAGAAAAATCTTCCGAAGATCAGTACACAGCAGAAATTAGAATTAGGAAAAAGACAGATGATTCAAATTCTGGGAACTAAGCGGGTTTTATTCCTGACCGTTTTGCTATTGCTTAACGTCGGTCTTGGGCTGGCTCTTTATGTTCATCTTATCCCAGAGCAGGAAAAGGTGACGTCTGAGCTGCGTCGGACCGAGAAAGCCGTTGCTCAAAAGAAAGAGGAAATAGCCCGTATCAAGGAAGAAATTGCGATGTTAAGGGAAAACCTTAAAAAGTATAAAATTCTTCAAGATTCGGGATTCTTTGGTAATCAAAACAGGGTTACAGCGCAAGATGCCTTTCAAGAAATCAGGGAAGAGTCTGGTGTTCTGAAAGCAAAGTATTTCATCAAGGCCGCTGAACGGATTGAGCATAAAAAAGCGGAAGAGGTGGAACATGTGCTCTTGAGCAGTGCCATCAATGTGGATGTGGAAGCCTTGGATGATATAGACATCTATCACTTCATAAAGCTGATTCAAAAACGTTTTCCAGGGAATGTGGAGCTGACGGCTTTAGATGTAAGGCTGGGATCCCGGGTAAATGACGCTTCACTTAGAAAAATAGCTAACGGAGAACCTGTTTCTATGGTGAAGGGGCATTTGGAATTTAATTGGAGAACGATGCCGCCAGAAAATAAACTGGGCTTTGATGTCTTTACCGAGTAGAAGAGAAAATGGACGCGAAATGATGGAAAATATCACTGAAAAAAATCAGGGCACTTACAATAATTGGGGGGTATTTGTCCCTGTTGTAGCTATTCTTGTTTTTCTCTTATCCTATGGTGGGACACTGGCCCAGCCTGTTGAAAAAGCGGTCGGGACTGTGGGGGCTGTACTTGATTCTTCACAGGTTTCATTAAGAGATGATCTGATGTTTAGTGTGGAGGCAGAGCTTCGCAAACTATATGAAGAAGAGGCTTATGTAGAGCGTCCTAATATTCCTTCTCTCTTTTTTACGACAGGAGAGCATGCTCTTTTGAAAGAAATGCGCTCAGGCTTTATTGATCGTGTTGTTATTCTTAAGCAGGCAGAGATGGAAGGGATTAATGTAGAGCTTGAGGAGTTTAAGCTCAGAGCAAAAGCCGCGAAAGAAGCGCAGGCTGCAAGGGAGGCTGTGCGTGAGATTTCTTTGGCTGGTATTCTTTTTACCTCAAAGGATGACTGGATTGTTTGGTTAAACAATACACGTATGACGCCTAAAGCCCTTCCTGATCAGGTTATGCATATAGATGTGAGTGGCGAATATGTTGAGTTGCGTTGGTATGATGCTAAAACAAAGACAATATTCCCCGTCAGGTTAAGGCCGAATCAACGCTTTAATCTGGATGCCAGAATGTTTTTGCCAGGTTAATAACTGTTTAGGGTGTGTTTCTTATGTCTGATCAGGCGTTGTTAATAGATTCAGTTTCTGTGGCCTATGGTAAAGCTCCTGTTTTACATGATGTAGGACTTTCTGTGCGATCCGGTGAGATTTTTGGTTTGATTGGTTTAAATGGCGCTGGTAAGACAACGTTGATCAAGTCAATTCTCGGGTTACGGGATCAGATGAAAGGCGATATCTCTTTATTTGGCAAACCTTCTTTTTCCATGGAGAATAAAAAGAACCTGGCGTACTTGCCTGAACGTTTTGACCCCCCATGGTTCCTTACAGGGGAAGAATTTTTAAAATTTTCAGTTAATATATATGGCCGGTCAGTTGATCGGGATGCTATTGTGGAGGGGGCTTCTAGCCTCGATTTATCCCCTGATGTCCTAAAACGTAAAGTGCAGACCTATTCCAAAGGTATGCGCCAAAAATTAGGTTTGCTTGGTACGGTTCTTACAGGGTGTTCTTTTTTAATACTGGATGAGCCGATGAGTGGTCTTGATCCGAAAGCACGCCGCTTGGTCAAAAATATTTTGCTTAATGTGCAAAAAGAGGGGCGTACAATTTTTTTAAGCAGTCATATTCTCGCGGATATGGATGAAATGTGCCAGCATATTGGTGTTATTCACGGTGGAACAATTTACTTTTCCGGGACACCTGCCGCTTTGAAGGAAAAGGTCTCCTGTAATGATCTTGAAATGGCTTTTATGGAATTACTGTCAGATAAAAAAGCTGCTTGATTCTTGAGGATTAATTTAAATAAGCCCCTTTGTGTATCTGCACATGAATGATATAGTTTTCCTGTTGTTGTCCGCTGTGATTCTACAGTAACGATTTTACAATCTTTGATTTTTCTAATGGGTTAAAAGGGTTTTTCAAAATGAATTTTTATGAGAACGAATGTCGCTCTTCAAAGCAAACAGGGCAGGGTTTATCTTTTTTGGATATCCTCGGGAAAGCCGCTCGTTACAGGGCTTTGCCAGTGTTTGTGTCATTGACTCTTTTGGGCGGGGTTTTTGTACCGTCTCCTCTTTATGCGCAGCAGGATTTAACAGTGGACATGTCTGTGGATGATATATCTTCCGGTGTCGATATTTCCATCGATTCGTTTTCAGATGATGATGGTGACTTAGATACGCTCGGCATGGAAATAACAGAAACGCCGGATATTGATTCTGGGTTGCCCCAGATGATGGCAGATGAAGAGCCTTTTGAGTCTTCTGCCGTGGAGGAAGTCGGTGGTTATCATAATGTATCTGAGAGTATGGATGAGGCTCCTGAAGATGTTTTGCCCATGCCCACGGTTGTTGAGCAGCCCAATGTGCCCGCGTTGCCAGATTTTAACTCTTATTCTAATAAAAATATGAAGCAGGGGGCTATGCCGGCGTTGCCTTCTTTTGCTAAGCCTTATTCGAGGGAGACCGTTTCAGAAGGGATCACGAATCCTGAAAATATCGGCATGAAAGAACAGCGTTTTTATGATTCAAAGTTGGGGCAAAAAAGAAAAAGTACACAAGAGGTTCAGATCAAAAAGGCTGATCCGGTCACTGAGCCGGGGTCTCGATTCGTAGTGGTTCATAAACAAAGCTCTGCTAAGGATTTTGACGCGATCCTTGTGGCGGCAGAGCGGGCTCTTAAGCTGGAACGATATCAGGCCGCTCTTGAGTTTTATGAGCAGCTCCATAAAAAGAATCCAAGGGATGCGCGGGTTCTTATGGGGCGTGCTGTAACACTGCACAAAATGGGACATGTGAACTCAGCTATATTGGCTTATGAAGAGCTTTTGGAAATTGATAATGATAATCCAGAAGCCATTGTGAATCTGATGGGGCTTGTTCGTGGAGAATATCCTTCTGTGGCGTTGCAGCGTTTGTTGGAGCTAAAGGCAAAGAATCCGAATAATCCTTCTATTCTCGCGCAGATTGGTATTACGCAGTCAGATATCGGAAATGATGTTGAAGCCATTAAGTATCTTGCTATGGCGTCTATACTGGATCCTGAAAATCCGCAGCACTATTTTAATATTGCGGTATTGTCGGAAAAAGTTAAGAACTACAAACAGGCCGTTGCGAATTACGAGAAAGCTCTTGAGATAGACGCTGTCCATGGTTCGGGGCGTCAGGTTTCACGTGATCTCATTTATGACAGATTGACACATTTAAGACGTTAATCCGGGTTCTGTTGCTTAAGTTTTTTATGCCGGGCTGCCTCTGTTAAGAGGGCATAGCCCGGTTGTTTCATGTGATTAATGCTGGACATGCTTATTTCCTTAATACACAGTGATGCGGCCATCCCGCGCGAAAGTCTGTGTGGCGTCTGAACGCTTTTGTCACCGGATGATGGCAAAGTGGTATGAATCAATAAAAATTCATGTAATTTCTAGGCTTCTTCATGGCCAGTTGTGCTGTTCTGAGATATTATCAGGGCGCGTTTTTTTTTGTGATATTTTTTCTTGGATGGTTCAGTGTTTCTTTTTGAATTGATTGCCGTTGTTGGTTTTGGCCTGATTTTGGGGAGTTTTTCGACGGCTCTGATTTACAGGGTACCGCGTGCTATCCCGTGGGCTTGGGAGCGTTCTTCGAAGAAACATAAACATGCGGCACCTGTGTATTCTGCGTGTGTGTCATGTGGGCATAAGCTCTCGGCTTTTGATCTTGTGCCCGTGTTGTCGTGGCTTTTTTTAAGAGGAAAATGCCGGTATTGCGGGGCGCATATTGGGGCGCGCTATGTTTTGACAGAGCTTTTGAGTGTGCTCCTCTGTCTGATTATATACGTTGTATGGGGTTTGACGGTAGCGTCTTTTATTCTGTTTTTGACGGTTCCTTTTTTGGTGGCGCTGCTTGTGATTGATATTGATCACATGATTTTGCCGAATCAGCTTGTGTTTATTGTGGGGGGATTCGCACTTATTTTTATTCTCTGGAAAGCCTATCTGGCCTCTTCTTGTTGCTGGCCTTATAGTTCTCCGCGTGTCTGGCAGGATATAGTCATGTCATCGTTGTTGGGCGCGGTTTTATATGCTTTTGTTTCGTGGTTTTTGGGAGAAATCATGACACGTCTTTTGAAGCGTGATGCGCTCGGATTCGGTGATGTGAAATTCTTTCTTGTTGCTGGATTATGGCTTGGTGCGGCGTATTTACCCTATTTTATGATGATTTCTGGTGTGTCTGGTATTTTGCTATCGTTGCTGTGGCGTTTAAAAAAAGGGGAAGAAGCTTTTCCTTTTGGGCCAGCCCTTGTTCTGGCTCTATTCTTTTGCTTAAATCTTCAGGAAATGGGGATCGAGCCTTAGGTTTTTTTACTAATGCTAAAAAAACATATCTAGAGACTAAAAAAAATATTATTTATAATGTACAATACGAAAAGCAAACTCGTTTTCATTTCTGGAAAGCGGGGCATCCGGAACATAAGATGATTTTTTAAAAGTTTTTGCAGGGGCTTTGACGAGATTCGTTATAAACTTTGTTTTTCTTTACTTTCTGTTTGTATTTTTGCGTTAAAAAAGAAGTGACTGTTTTTTTATCAAGGAGAAAAAGCCGTGGATATTACCCAACTCTTAGCCTTTGTGATGCAAAATGATGCATCTGACTTGCATATTAGTGCGGCAAGCCCACCTATTATCAGGGTTCACGGTTTGCTTAAACGCGTTAAAGGGGATCCGCTCTCCAGTGACGAAATTCGTACGATGCTATACTCTATCATGACGGAAGACCAAAGATCCGTGTACGAAAAGGATCTGGAGATCGACTTTGCTATTTCCTTTGGTGAAAAAGCACGTTTTCGTGTGAATGCCTTTACAACAAGAACTGGTGCGGCCGCGGTGTTTCGGACGATTCCATCTGATGTGCCGACGATGCAGGAATTGGAACTGCCGCCGGTTATGCGTCGTTTTGCAGAGCTTGAAAAGGGGATTGTTATTGTGACAGGACCTACGGGCTCTGGTAAATCGACGACACTGGCCTCTCTTGTGAATCACATTAACGAGACTATGCCAAAGCATATCCTGACGGTTGAAGATCCTGTGGAATTTTTCCACGCATCTAAGAAAGCCCTTGTGAACCATAGGGAGGTCGGTACGGATACGATGACATTTGCACGCGCTTTGAAAAGTGCCTTGCGTGAGGATCCTGACGTAATTCTCGTGGGTGAGATGCGGGACTATGAAACTATTTCGCTTGCGTTGACGGCTGCAGAAACAGGTCACCTTGTTTTTGCTACACTGCACGCGAGTTCTGCGGCTAAAACGATTGACCGTCTTATCGACGTGTTTCCTCAAGGTGATAAGGATATGGTTCGGGCTATGTTGTCCGGTTCGTTGCAAGGCGTTGTGGCGCAGACCCTTCTTAGAAGGGCTGATGGCTCAGGCCGGGTTGGCGCGTTTGAAATTCTTGTCGGGACGAATGCTGTGCGTAATCTTATTCGTGAAAATCAGGTTGCCCAGATGTACTCCATGATGCAAACCGGTTCTCGTTACGGCATGATTACAATGGAAGACGCTATTACAGACCTTGAGGAGTCTGGTTTGATTTCTAAAGAAGAAGCACGTCGTGCTCTGATGACAGCGTCTGATAAGGAAGAGGATCGTGATGAGGATGTGGCCGCGGCTGCGCTGGGTGGCGGTCGGATAGGCGAGGATTTATCAGAGGATACGACTGAAAGCGGCTTTGCGCGCCCTGTTCCCAGTGGCGGGGACGATAGTGATGGAGGTTATTCGTTTTGAATATTCCTGTCGTTTTTAGTTACTTGCAGGCGATGAATGAAAAACGTGCAAGTGACTTGTATCTGACCGTTGATTTCTTCCCCACCTTGAGAATCGAGGACAATTTGTTGTCTATAGGGACGAAATTGCTCACGATTGAGGATATGAACGATATATTGTCTGCTCTGTTAACGAGCAGACAACGCCGCGAGTTTGAAGGGGCCAGAGAACTTAATACGGCACTTGATATGGGCGAACACGGGCGGTACAGGGTTAACGTTTTTGTGCAACGCCAAAATCCTGCGCTTGTTATTCGGCGCATTGTGACCAAAATACCAACCTTTGAAGAGCTGCGTCTGCCAGGTGTGTTGAAAAATCTGGCTTGTGAAGAGCGGGGGATGGTCCTGATTACAGGTATGACAGGGGCAGGAAAATCAACAACACTGGCGTCGATGATTGATTACAGGAATCAACGTGAAGAGGGGCATATTGTTACGATTGAGGATCCTATTGAGTATTTTCATCGTCACAAAAAATCTATTGTAACGCAAAGAGAGGTTGGGGTTGATACTGAAAGTTATGCCGTAGCCATGAAAAATGTTTTGCGTCAGCGTCCCGATCTTATTCTTGTCGGGGAGATTCGTGACAGAGAAGTGATGGAACAGGCCTTGACGAGTGCTGAAACCGGCCATTTGTGTTTGTCAACGCTTCACACAAATAACTCTTATCAGGCGATTGAACGTATTGTGAATCTTTTTCCTGAGGATCAGCATGCGCAAATTCGCTTAAACCTTTCCTTGAATCTTAAAGCCATTATCTCTCAAAGATTGGTGCCCGGCGTTTCCGGAGAGCTTGTGCTGGCTATGGAGATTATGCTTAACCAAGGGGTGGTCAAGGAGATGATTCAGGAAGGAAAAATTAACAAAATCAAAGATGTCATGGAACAAAATCAGGCGTCTGGCATGTGTACCTTTGATCAATCTTTGCTTCGTTCTTATCAAGCGGGGCTTATTACTGAGGAAACGGCTGTCTTGCAATCTGATGTGCCCGGCGATATGAAAGTGAAATTGCAAAGCATTAAGCTTGGGAATGAAAACAGCGCGCTCTCACAGCTTGATACCTCTCTTTTGTCTATTTCCGAGTGAGGATAGAACTTTAATCTGAATAGTTTCTATCTGATGTACTTCACGGCCTTGAAAAAAAAAATATTATATCACACAATTGACGGGTGATTCTCATGTCACTGTTCTATTGGCTTTAACGTCCTGAAAAAAAGATGGATATAATTATGTTATTTTCTAAAAAAATGTCTTTGTTCGCGCGTCCTTCTCTTGGTTTGCTGTGTGTGTGTTCAGCTCTCTTTATTATGGGAGGTTGTGATCTTGCACGAAACCAGTTGAAGATGGACCGTTCCACAAACCTGGAGTTTCAGGACTATCGTGATGCTATGGCCCCGAGGGAGGAGCCTGTCGAAGAGAAAGATGCTGGCATTCCTGATCTGGAGTCCTATGTTGCATCCGGCTCAGATTCATTAAAGTCAATGCCTCTTGTTTCCGTGTCTGTTAATCAGACGATTCCTTTGCGGGATATTATGTTTGAATTGGCGACGCAGGCTAATTATGACATTGAGCTTGATCCCCGTATCAGAGGATCCATTATCTTTACGGCCAAAGACAAGCCTTTTGATGTTGTGGTGGAGCGTATTGCCGAAATTGCAGGACTTCGTTACACATTTGACGAGGAGACCCTGCGTGTAGAGCTTGATACGCCGTATAGCAAAAACTACAAAATTGATTATTTGCCCTTTGTTAGGAAAAGCAAAAGTGAAGTATCTACGGATGTGTCTGTTGTGAGCGGTGATGGTGCCGATACGGGCTCATCATTCTCTGCTCAAAGTGAAGTTGAAGTAGATTTCTGGTCGGAACTTGATACTAACCTGAAGCAGATTCTTGAATCTAATGCAGCGGGTAACTCCTTGCGTACGGAAAGAGATCCTCGTGTTTCTGTTCAGGACGCCACACCTGTTTCTGTTGAGCCTCTTCCTGTGGCTCCCGTTAACGAATCTGATTTAGGCATGGGCGGCTCTGCCAAAGCAACCCAGACGGTTTCTCCACCCGATGTGACATTGCAACAGCAATTCATTCCTATGGAAGATGATGCCTCAGCGAAAGATGCGAATACTGTGGCGTTTACACCTGTCTTTTCTCTTAGTAAACAGGCTGGGCTAATCTCCGTTTTCGCTAATGAACGTCTTCATAAAAAAGTGGATGAATATCTCAAGGAACTGAGGCGGTCTGTTACATCGCAGGTGCTTGTTGAGGCTAAAATTCTTGAAGTGTCTTTGTCTGATGAATATGCAGCCGGTATTGATTGGCAATTCCTTGGGAACGATATTATAACGAAGTCATCTGTGACAGATGGTGGTGAGTTGCTGAGGCAGTTTGCTTATCCTAATACACTTTTATCTGGTGAAATGTTTAGCGGTCTTTCTGTCGCTGGCGCAGCTGGTCGTCCGCAGTTTGATGTCATACCTGAAGCTGACTTTTCGCTCGGTTTTGCAGGGAGTGATTTGTCTGTGGCTGTGAGCGCAATTTCACGCTTTGGTACGGTGAAAGCACTGGCTAGCCCTCGTTTGACGATGCTCAATAACCAGGCGGCTGTGTTGAATGTTGCCAGAAACGAAGTCTATTTCGAAATTGATCTGGACGTTGAAACGGATGATGATACAGGCGACCGTACGGTAGAGATTGATGCTGACATCAAAAACGTGCCGGAAGGTGTGCTGATCAACGTATTACCGTCTATCAATCTGGATAACGATACGGTTTCCATGCAGGTGCGTCCTACGATTACAAGAATTGAAGATCGTGTGAACAACCCGGCTATTGACTATATCGCAGCGATTGAAGGGATTGAGGGGATTGAATCTCAAGTGCCTGTTCTCAATGTTCAGGAGCTCGATTCAGTGGTTGAGATTAAATCCGGTCAGGTTATCGTGATGGGTGGCTTGCTTCAGGATCGTACAGACAGCGAACAAAATGGCGTGCCTGTAGCTTCTGAAATTCCGATTTTTGGTAATCTGTTTAAAACGCAGCAGGACCATGTGACAAAAACAGAGCTGGTTGTACTCTTGAAAGCAACGATCCTGAAGGGTTCCTCTGGTATTCATAATACGGATAAAGAACTGTACAGATTGTTTGGTCAGGATCGTCGTCCTTTCCGGATGTAAGAAGATGACCATGGACGATTTATGTTGTTAAAAAATGTTGTTTGGAAAATGGGGAGAGCTACTCTTCCCATTTTCTCTTAAATGGAGTTTAAAGATGTCATCAAGTCTGGTTAGATATGTTCTAAAAGCAGCTTTTCGCGACAGAATTCTTATCTCTGTCCTTCTTTTGGTTGTATTGGGCACGAGTGTTTCTGTTTTTATGGGCTCTTCTGCTGTGCTTGAAAAAAGTCAGTTTGCTTTAGTTTATACGTCTGGTGGCTTAAGGTTTTTGTCTGTTTTAGGGCTTGTCCTTTTTATCGTTTTTCATGTCAGACGCTCATTTGATACAAAAGATGTAGAATATTTGCTCTCACGTCCTATTAGCCGTACGTCTTTTTTGTTTTCGCATGTGATGGCGTTTAGTATTTTAGCTGTTTTCATAGGATTGGCGACATTTGCGGCTGTTTTGGTTGTTGCACCAAAGGCTGTAGGCTATGGGCATCTCTTATGGGGGGCTAGTTTGCTGGTTGAATTGGTGGTTATGGCGAATGCCGCATTGTTTTTTTCGCTTGTATTGCCAAGTGCCGCTACAGGGGCTTTGGCGACATTTTCTTTTTATGCGTTGGCCCGGATGATTGGACAGCTTTTGGGGATTTCACAATCAGGTATAGTGTTGCCGGGCGATAAGTTTCTGGTGTTTATTATGAAACTTATTTCTCTGTTAATTCCGAGACTTGATTTGATGGGGCAGAGTTCCTGGCTTGTTTATCCGCCGGATGACAGTGTCGGACTTGTTTTTATCCTTGTTCAGGGGATTTTATTTAGTTTTATGATTGTGTGTGCCGCTTTGATTGATCTGGTTCGCCGCCAGTTTTAAGGGATGATTTCAAGGAATAGGGCGTATGAGAAATATAAACCGTCTATATGCTGTCTTTATTGTTTCTATAATCCTTCATGTTGGTTTATGGTTTCATAGCAATGACATTAGAACGCAGTGGGGGAATGTGCCGCCTGTTCCGGGTGAGGGGCAAGCCTCATCCATGGCCCTTGGCGATCAACAGTTTGCCTACAGAATGACGGGGTTGACTCTCCAGAATCTGGGGGATACGGGGGGGCGTTCGACGGCACTTACGGACTATGATTATCAAAAGCTGTCAAAATGGCTTTTTTTGATGGACAAAATGGATTCACGCTCTGACTATGCGCCATTTTTAGCTGCTTTTTATTTTGGGGCGACGCCTGATAAAACCCAGTTACCACCCATTGTGGATTTTCTGGAGTATGCGGGAGAAAGGACAACAGGGGAAAAATGGCGTTGGTTGGCTCATGCTATGTATTTAGCCCGTTTTGAGGTGAATGATCTTGATCGGGCGTTGGGGCTTGCTAATAAGCTGGCTAACCTAGAGTCTGAAACGCATATGCCTGCATGGACAAAGCAAATGCCTGCTTTTATCCAGACACAGATGGGCAATAAAGAAGCCGCCTATGAGATTATGCTTAATATTTTGAAAAGCAGGGCTGAGAATCTTGATCCTGCAGAGGTTAGTTTCACTCAGATCTATATGTGTGATAAATTAATTCCCGAAGAAGATGTGAAAACACATCCGCTTTGTCAGAATTTGCCAGATTGATTTTGGTTTCATTGGCCTGATTTCCAGAAAAATTGGTGATGATCAGGATAACATTTAACTGTTTACAATAGGCTCGTGCGATGTCTCTTACTGAAATACGATTCTCTCTTTTTGAGCTTGTTTCATTTTTAGGGCTTTCGCAGTGCGTGCTCGTTCTGGTTTATATCATGTTCAGGGCAGGGCGGATATCAAGAGCGACACTGCCTTTTGTGTATTTCTTTTTCCTTGGTACGGCGTTCTTTCTGGATTTTTCCAGCAAGTTTATTGAAGAGGCCACGCTATATTATCCCTATATTCAATGGGGACTGTGGCTGGCCAGCCCGCCTTTGAGTGTTCTGTTGATTATTCAGATTGCACGTATTACCAAAGTGCCGGAGCCTGGGCAGTATTCTATTTTGCTCTTACTGCCGATTTCTGTATGGGTTAGCTATTTTTTTTCGACAAAAGAGCCGTCCTGCTCGTTTCCAGAGAACTGTGATCTGTTTTTTTCATGGTTAACTGTCACCGGCCTTATTGCGGGGGGGATCAGCCTTCTCATTGTCTGGTTTATGCGCGGGCTTTTGGATGAGGCGCGGAGCCACAAGGTGGCGGGGAAAGAGCGTTACTGGATGATTTTTGCTCTTATCGTCGCCAATATGTCTTTTTTGTTTGTTTATCTGATCTATCTTGGCGGTTCGATTTCTTATGATGCGGCTATTCTGGTTCGCTCTGTTCTTGGCATTACCCTTGTTTATTTGGCGTCGACCAGCCTGTTCCGTATTTATCCGCAGGCTGTACGAATTACGCCAAGTTCTGAAAAAGAAGACATGCTCTCGGATTCAGAACTGGAAATAGCCTTTAAAATCGAAAAGCTTATTGATTTTGAAAAAGTGTATCAGGAGCCGTCTTATTCACGCGCTGATTTGGCCAAGGAGCTTGGAACGTCAGAGGCTAGCCTTTCCCGTATCATCAATTTGCATTTTCAAAAAAGCTTTCCGCAATTGCTTAATGAGAACAGAGTGGAGGAGGCTAAGCAACTTTTGAAAGAAACCTATGCACCAATAAAGACAATTGCAGAAGAGGTTGGGTTTAATTCTATTGCCTCATTTAACCGTGTCTTTAAGGAAACAGAAAATGTCTCACCTTCTTTTTACAGAAAAAAAACATAATGCAATTTATGGCATAGTTTTTGAAAAATGACGCAATGCATTATGAAAAAATGGCTTCTCATTTTGTAAATCTGAGGAAAAAGCTTAGTTTTTTTAAGCATTTATTAAGCTGAAAACGACAATCTGGAAGAAATGAGACTGGTTTATTTCATGCCCATGTGTATACTTTTATAGTGATTCGACTGTTCTCTTTTTATTCAACTAACATGTAAGGAGTTATAATTAAAATGAAAACTTTATCTAAAGGCCGGAAAGCTGAATCGGGTTTTACCCTCGTCGAACTGGCTGTTGTTATGATCATTATTGGTCTTTTGATCGGTGGTGTTCTTAAAGGACAAGAAATGATCGCAAATGCGAGGATTACCTCAACAATTGCACAGATTAAAGGGATTGAATCAGCCACATCTACGTTCCGTGACATGTATGATGCAATGCCTGGTGACCTGACGAACCCTAGTGTACGTCTTGCCGGTTGTGCTGGTGGTGAAGAATGTAGCAATGGCGGTGACGGCGATTCCATCATTGATAAAGGCGTCGGTGCTGTTCAGGCTGCGAATGACGAAGGTTGTACTTTCTGGGCGATGCTTGCTGCGGCTGACCTTGTCTCCGGTATGTCAAAAGATGGTGCTTCCACGGCTGTTGCTTGGGGGCTGTCTCATCCACAAGCTGATATTGGCGGCGGCTTTACAATTGGTCACTCAAGTCAAGGTTTCTCTAATGCTGCACCTGGTGTTATGCGTGGTGGCCACTATCTGGCTATTCAGGCAGATCCTGCTACTGCCGCAGGGATTGATGATGCTGCTGCTATGACAGCATCTCAGGCTGCTCGTATTGACCGTAAAATGGACGACGGTATGTCTGACTCTGGCGCTGTTCAACCAGCACAGATTGATGCTTGTACCAATGCTGGTGGCGATGCTTATGATGAAGCGGCTGATGAACAGGATTGTGCTCTTTTCATTCGTATCCAAAGCTAATCGTTTAGCTTAACTTAATTTATTAAACAAGGTTCCGTGCTATTTTTCCTCCCCCCGCACGGGACCTTAGTTTTTGTCAGGGCTTTCCCTTTTTGTATGAGGGGAACCCTTTTTTTGTTATATGTATAGTCGTTTAGAAGAGGAATTAACGCTCGTTGTCATACCGGACACCGATCCGGTATCCAGTTAAATAAAGAGCACGGCATATGCCGTGCTTTTTGATCTGGAGTCACGCTGTTTATGTTCGACCTAAAAGGCCTCTCTCGCGGGAAGGACAGCACTCGTATGACATAGTCGATTTTATGTCGCAACGACTATAGTCATTTAGAAATAGAAACGCCCCGCACCCCTTCATCCAATTTGCACGATTGAATGCAGTATCGGCAAGATACAATCTTTAACTCATTGCTTTTAAAAAGCTTCCCGCTGGAGTTTACCCCTGCGAAAGCAGGGGCGGGAAAAGCAAAAGGGCGTATTTTTTGACTTTTGCGAAAGGCTTCTATAGTAAGTCGCATTAATAATAAGACAAACTGTCATCACCTGACTTGTTCGGGTAATGACGATGAGGAAGTGTCTTGTTCTTAATCGAAAACGCTATATTTGTTTTTTAAACCACGAAGGCGCGAAGACACGAAGTATATGGTGCGTATAAGGCACGATAGCGCCAGTAAAATATTTTTAAATCACTAGTGGCGTGAGTCGGGTGATGATGGAGGAGGATGGAGCTATACGCAAAAGTGGTGTATGGGCGAGATCAGATAGCGCACCTCACAGATTTTTCTTTTAGCGTATTTTGTGGGATGCCGTCTACAAAATTTACACCCCGGATGACATTGTCGAGCTGATCAAAGCCTCTGATTTTCATCCATCTTTTTTCTGCCGACTGTGCGAGTTTGAAGACCATGGCTGATAGACTGGTTTCCGAGACACAGTTTTTCACCTTATCAGACCTGAGCCTTACGGTAGAAAACAGGCTTTCAATGGCATTTGTCGTACGGATATGGTGCCAATGCCGGGCAGGAAAATCATAAAAAGCCAGCATCGCCTCCTTGTCTTTTGTCAGGCATGTCATGGCGCTTGGATATTTATCGGCAAAAACGCCAAACATTTCATCATAGGCTTGCAGAGCATCCTTCTTGGTCTTGGCCTGCCAGATTTGATGGATATAGGATTTAGCGGGCTTTTGGACTTTTTTAGGCAGTTTCGCCAGAACATTGGCCGTTTTGTGTACCCAGCACCGCTGATGTTTAGCCGTAGGCCTTTCCTGTTTAACTGCGCTCCAAAAGCCTTTAGCGCCATCGGCAATGACCAGTTCAGGCGCGTGTTTAAGCCCCTGATCTTTCAGGCCGCGGATTATATCACGCCAGTGCGCGGATGACTCGCGGTACCCGACATAAACAGCGATCAGCTCCTTCTTGCCCAGCTGCGTAACGCCGATCAGAACCAGAACGCAAGCATGTGCATCATTGCTGCGCACATGAAAATGCACCCCATCAGCCCAGATATAAACATAGCGTTTATGGCTTAAATCGCGGGTACACCACGCTGTATATTCCTCTTCCCAAGACTGCTTGAGACGGCTTATGGTCGAAGCGCTTAATCCCTTGGCATCCTTGCCAAGCAAAGCCTCCAAAGCTTCGCCAAAATCTCCGGTAGATAGGCCTTTCAGGTACAAAACGGGCAGCATCTCTGTCATGCTTTTGCTTCGTTTCAAAAACGGTGGGATTAGGCTTGACGTAAATTTCCGGCCTTCTCCAGCACGATCACGGACCTTTGGTATCTGGACCGGCACATGACCAATCCCCGTCTGGATCGTCCGCTCAGGCAGGTATCCATTGCGCACCAAAGCTTTGCGGCCATCTGCCAGACGCTCTTGTTCATAGCACGCAAGATGCGCGGTAACCTCGGCTTCAATAGCCTGCGCCAATAATCTTTGCGCGCCACTCCGTAAAAGATCCGTCAGAGGATCTGTGCCTGGAAGGGCTGGATTTGTGAAGGGTAATACTGTATCGTCATTCATGGCGTGTCCTTTCTTTTTTTTTCAATCAAAAAGGTACGCCACCTTCTTTCCCAAACCAATATCAATTCACCAGTTCCGCCTCATACACCACTTTTGCGTATAGCTCAGGAGGATGTCGTGTTGACTTAAACACGGAAAATACAGAGTGCACAGGGAGGGCTTTTAAGAAGAAAAAACTCTGTGATCCCTTGTTATCTGAAAATATTTTGTAGCTTTTTTCGAGATGGTGTTTCCAACCAAATATAAGAAAAATAACCAATTGTAAAAATTAGGGCATAAGCAAATATTGTTGCAGAAACCAGTATAAACGTATTCCCGTAAAAAAGTTTGTCTGAAATAACATTTATAAAAACCAAAACAATTGTAGAGTGCCATATGTATATAGAATAGGTTAGCTGCCCAAGGGGGAAAAGTTTCTGGATCGGTTTGTCTGCCTGGTTTTTTAGATCTGCCGAAACGGAAATGATAAATAGAACCATTAATGATAATATTATAATTAATTGATTTACTCCCAAATTCATTTCGGCGATTATTGCGATAGTAAGAGTGGAAATGGTCCATTTAGGGATTGGGACCATTTTTACAAAATCTTTATACTTGAACACAATTATTCCCAAAACAAAGGTTGTAATACCTCTTATGAAATTAGGCAAAACTAGCCATGCGTTGTTTTCAACAAGTTCCGGAATAACATAAGAAATAAGAAAAAGGCAAAAAGCCAGACCCCCTAAAGGTCTTTTAATGAAGAGTAGTAAAAATAAGGGGAGAAGGACATATAACCCCATTTCTATGCTAAGTGACCATGTTACCCCATTGAAAAAATAAGGAGAACCACAATCAAAATATTCATGAAGCAGTAAAGTATTAGAGATTATGCAACTTGGTTCGTATGAAGGGGCCGTTTCACTACTTCCTCTTGTTAGCAAAATAGACCAGACGAGGATGTTAATTGCTAAGGCAATAAAGGTGAGCGGGATATATTCTGGCAACACGTCGCCAGAGAAAGGTTAGATATGAACGAACTGACGTTATTTTCTTATCATAAACAAAAGACATAACGAATCCGGAAATCATGAAAAACAGGTCAACAAATAAAGCTAGGTTATGCGTCCTTGTATAAACGGATTCCCTCAAAGCTTGCGCATAAAAGAATTCATGAGAATGATGAAAAACGATCATGACACTGGCAATAAATCTTAAAAAATCAAGATTTTTCAGTTTGTCAGATTCAGGTCTTAAATGTATGAATTTATCAGGAATGTTTTTTAACCGTCTTTGTTAATCTGTTTTATAAGTTCTTTCAGAACGTCGTTGGCTTTGTCATTTTCGACCTGACATGTGCCGGCAGCATGGTGCCCGCCGCCGCCATATTTCAGCATCAACTCACCAATATCCGTTTTGCTGGAGCGGTCCAGAATAGATTTACCAACTGCCAATACGGTGTTTTGCTTGTTCTTTCCCCATATAACGTGACAGGAGATGTTCGTTTCGGGGAACATGGCATAGATCATAAAGCGGTTGCCTGGCCAGATTGTTTCTTCTTCTCTCAGGTCCAGAACGGCGAAGTTGCCATGTACTTTTGTGCAACGTTTCAGTTGCTCTTTGAATTTTTCCTGATGTTCAAAGAACAGATCTACGCGTTCTTTAACATCCGGCAAGGCAAGAAGATCGTCAATGTTATGATGGTTACGGCAAAAATCTATCAACTCCATCATAAGCTGAAAATTTGAAATGTTAAAGTCGCGGAAGCGTCCGAGACCTGTTCTGGCATCCATAATAAAACTCAGGAGTTCCCAGCCTTTCGGGTTCAGAATGTCTTCTTTTGTGAATTGCGCAGCGTCAGCTTTATCAACCGCGCTCATCATGTCGTCTGAAATGTCGGGGAAGCCGGCTTTTCCATCAAAATAGCGGTACACAACACGTGCAGCCGATGGGGCGTCCGGGTCGATGATATGATTGAAAGGGATGTCTTCCAGCCGTGTAACCTCGCTGGCGTGGTGGTCGAATGCGATATGAACGCCGTCCACATAAGGCAGGTTTGTTGTAATGTCATTCGGCCCGATATCAATAATACCGTCCTGCATGTCTTTTGGGTGGGCAAATGTGATTTCATCAATCAGCCCAAGATCTTTTAGAAGAACACCGCAAACAAGCCCATCCATGTCACTTCTTGTGACAAGACGATATTTTCTGTCTGTTGCAGGAATACCCTTATCTATTGCTGTGGTCATAATTAAGCGATCTCCTTAACTCTTTTATTGTTTTTATACCAGTTCTCTAAGATAGGGAAGAAAAGTTAATACTAGATAAATAAAGATTATCTACGCCTTTGCTTCCTTTGTTTCTTGTTCTTCTTTTTTAGATGAGTTTGTTTTTTTCTTTTTCTTACTGAGAACATAAACAGGTTCTTTCTTTTCTTTTACAGTGTCTTCATTGACGATAACTTCTTCCAGATCTTTAATGTCCGGCAGTTCGAACATGGTGTCAAGCAGAAGTCCTTCAAGGATAGAACGCAGGCCCCGTGCCCCGGTTTTTCGTTCAACAGCCTGTTCAGCTACGGCGTGTAATGCTTCGTTTGTAAAGGTTAGTTTCGCATTTTCCATGCCGAATAAACGCTGATATTGCTTAACGAGGGCGTTTTTAGGCTCTGTCAGGATCTGAACGAGGGCTTCTTCATCCAGCTCATCCAGCGTGGCAATGACAGGCAGACGGCCGATAAACTCAGGGATAAGACCAAATTTCAGGAGGTCTTCTGGCTCAATAATGCTCAACAGTTCGCCGACTTTTCGATCATCAGGGCCGTGAACATCTGCGCCAAATCCCATAGAGCTTGCAATGCCACGGGCCGAAATAATTTTCTCGACACCAGCAAAAGCACCGCCACAGATAAACAGAATGTTGGATGTATCAACTTGAAGAAATTCCTGCTGTGGGTGCTTGCGACCACCTTGTGGCGGTACACTGGCGACCGTACCTTCCATAAGTTTGAGGAGGGCCTGTTGTACGCCTTCGCCCGAGACGTCCCGCGTGATAGAAGGATTGTCAGATTTGCGGCTGATTTTGTCAATTTCGTCAAGATAGACGATACCGCGCTGTGCACGATCCACGTTATAATCAGAGGCCTGCAGAAGTTTGAGTACGATATTTTCAACATCTTCACCGACATAGCCGGCTTCTGTTAAGGTCGTTGCATCGGCCATTGTGAACGGCACATCAAGAATACGGGCCAGTGTTTGTGCAAGAAGCGTTTTACCGCACCCGGTGGGACCAACCAGCAGAATGTTCGATTTTGCCAGTTCAATATCAGCACCGGTGGCATTGGCATGCTCGAGACGTTTGTAGTGATTGTGAACGGCAACGGAAAGGACCCGTTTCGCCCTGACCTGACCAATTACGTAGTCATCCAGAGTCTTTTTAATTTCAGACGGCGAGGGAACCCCCTCTTCAGAGCGAACCATTTGTGTTTTGTCTTCTTCACGGATGATATCCATGCAGAGTTCAACACATTCATTGCATATGAACACGTTCGGGCCAGCTATAAGTTTTCGTACTTCGTGCTGGCTTTTACCGCAAAAAGAACAGTACAGCGTGTTTTTGGAATCACTATCGTCGGATTTGGTCATATTTAAGCGTTCTCACATTGGAGTGTTTTTGAATCAACAAACTACAATGTGCCAACTGGACGAACGCTTCGCAAGCCCGTAGATTAAAAAAAACACTTTTTTTTCAAAAAATAAAAAGGAATGCCAATATAATGCGTAAAGACCTTGAAGACCTTATAGATGATTTTTCTTTGTTTGATGATTGGGAAGATCGTTACCGCTATCTGATAGATCTCGGTAAAACACTGCCTGTTATGGATAAAAGCTTAAAGACAGAGGAGAATCTGGTGCGAGGCTGTGCCTCCCAAGTCTGGATGGTGATTTGTAACAAGGGCGGGCTCTGTTATTTTGAGGCCGATAGCGAGGCTCTGATCGTAAGGGGGTTGATCGCTATTTTGCATAAGATATATCAGGGCAAAAGTCTGTCAGAGGTAAGGGAGGTTGATCTTGAAGACCTGTTTTCGCGATTAGGGCTTATGCAACATTTAAGCCCTAATCGCCGTAACGGTTTTTTCTCCATGGTGGAAAAAATTAATAATGGTTTAGAGTAGCCTGTTTTTATCCTGTTCAAACAAGAAACGCTCTAACCGGGAAACCATTTCCGGACTTCTTTTAGGCTGGCTGTTCCTTTTATCACGTTTTCCAGGAACTCTTGTGGACCACTCGGATAGCTGAGTGCTGCACGTTTGAAGGCACCTGGTTTGTTGTCTCTGAAGATGGTGAGAGTATTGTCTTGCTGTAATGATTCTAATGTAGTTTTTACATCTCGCAGGAATTCGCGCGGATCACTCGGATAGCTGATTACGGCACGCTTAAAGATGCTTGGTGTATCTTGCAGGGACGTGAATTCAGGATCATGGTGAATACCAGACAATGAATCGCCATTGTATAATGTAAGTGGAACAAGCTGTTCTAGTTCTTTTTCTGTCACATTTTCAAAAAACGTAGCACCATTGATGAATAATTCTCTTGCCAGAATCGATGACACCTTATTACGTTGCTCATCAGGTATAGTTCTTTGGTTTCTGCGGCAAAGTTCCTCGAAACGTGTCAAGAGGGTTTTTACAGCGTCATGTCCGCCAACTTTATTGAACTCGCCTTTCAAAGAAAGATTTTGTAGAGCCTCCTCAATAGCAGAATACTGATCCTTGCTTAAACCTGTCCTTCCCCAGAGCCTTCTTCCGCGTTTTGCCTGCGCTGTTCTGGCAGAATTAATAAAATCTTTTTCTTCCTGTAATATACCTTGATGCGTACTCATATCTAAAACCTTAAAAATTAAATCAGGATTGTAATGGCATAAAACGTTATGAAAAAGCAAGACCTAAATTTAGTTATAATTGGTGTTTATTTAATCTAATTTTTTTCATCCTGCTTGATGGTGATGCTGCGCAGGGTGTCGGCGAGGATTTTGTTTGTTATATCGTTTTCAGGGCCGGAGAGTTCGGCCTCTAGGGTGAATATGGAATTTTCTCCAATCCATAGATGGATGAGTAGCATTTTTTCGTTTTGTTCGCGCATGCCAAAGCCTAAAAGGCCAGCGTGCTTGGCATGGTCGAATTCTCTGGACGATATTTTATGAATTTCGAGGTCATGAGGGGCCAGCATGGTTTTTAAGGTCTCTTTCATGATCTCTTCGCTGTAGGCTTCTTTTGTGCCTTTTTCTGCCGGATTACAGGTGATACGAAAATGAATGGAAGAGGTGACATCAACAATCTGCGAAAAAGTCACGACTTCATAACATTCGTCTTCTGTTTTGCAGTTTTGCTCGATGAGTGGTTCTTCCGGGAAAGATAAGGAGAAATCGCAGTAGTCTCTCTCATAGACAAAAGTTGCATCCGTTTCAGCTTTAGCTTCTGTCTCTTGCGCGTAAGCCGGCAGGATTAGAAGAAACGATAATAAAAGAGATAAAGCGATGTTATGCATTAGTTTTTCCAGTTTTCCGGTGTTGCTGTGGTTTGTTCGCCTGTGCTCATGTCCTTGACTTCGTGTGCTTGCCCGTCTTCGAAGGGCGGGAACCATACGAAAGGAATGTTTTTCTTTTCGGCGTAGGCGAGTTGTTTTTTGACTTTTTGCGGGGCGTGGTATTGCTCTACGTTATAGCCGCGCTCTCTTAAGGTTCTGGCGGTTTGAGCCGCAAGGGGGCGTTGTTCTTCGCTGGGCAGAACCATTAAAATATCGGCAGAGGATTTCCGGCCTTGTGGCAGCGCGCCCTTGCTTCTGATGTAGTCAAACAGGCGTGAGAATCCAATGGAAATGCCAACACCCGGCAGGTGTTTGTTAATATAGGAGCCAGCCAGATCATCATACCGTCCGCCAGAACAAATAGAGCCATAGCCGGGATTCGCGGTAAAGACGGTCTCGTACACCGTGCCAGTGTAGTAATCAAGCCCCCGCACAATAGAAAGATCCGCCACCACAGCCCCTTCGGGGAGGTGGGCGAGTTGCTCCATACAGAAAGAGAGTTCATTCAAACCTTCTTCCAGCAGGTCATTTTCAATACCAAGCCCGCGTACGGTTTTAGCAAAGCCTGCATCTATGGTTTTTATGCGGCTGAGTTTGAGCGCATTTTGGCATTGCGAGTCTGTGAGCCCCAGTTCAGCAAGCTGCGTGGTGACGGCTTCGTCACCGATTTTTTCAATTTTATCAAGGATGCGTGTGACAGGGATCACATCTTCTATGCCGAGGCCGTTTAAGAAGCCCATCAAAATTTTCCGGTTACTGATCCGTAATTGAATGGTCTCATTCTCCATGCCGGGGAGGGAGGAGAGAATTTCCCAGATGATGGCGGGCATTTCGGCATCAAAGTGCATGGGGAGGGCATCAACATTGATCACGTCGATATCGCATTGATAGAATTCCCGAAACCGTCCGGCTTGCGGGCGCTCACCGCGCCAGACGCGCTGCATCTGATAGCGTTTGAACGGGAAGGTCAGGTCGTTAAACCGCTGTGCTACATAGCGGGAAAAAGGCACGGTCTGATCAAAGTGAAGGGCGAGCCGCGCTTCTTTATCCTCATCAGGATCGGCATGGAGCCGCTCCAATACATAGATTTCCTTGTCCACCTCACCTTTGGCCGCGAGAACTTCAATCTCTTCAACAGACGGGGTTTCAATAGAGCAAAAGCCATACGATTCAAATATGCGTCTGATATGATCAAACCATTGCAGCTCCACATAACGATCTTCGGGCAGCCATTCAGGAAAGCCGGATACAGGCTTTGGTTTGTATATTTTTTTCTTTTGCTTTTTATCAGACATCTTTTTTTTACTTGTTTCTAAGAATTACCGCGAAAAAAGACTATAAAAGCAGGTGTTTTATAAATCAATCTTCATTAAAGAAACAAACGCGAAGGGGGGGATTCACGGTAATCGCTTGAAAAATTATCTATACGATAACGTTGAGCGTTGATTACAAGGAATAAGTTCTCATCCCTTTGATTATATTGATATAATTTAGTTCTGATCGTTTCTTTAATTATCTTTTTACCACAGAGAACGCAGAGTTCACAGAGATTCTCTGTGCGCTCTGTGACCTCTGTGGTAAAAATAATAGATTGATATTAAACAAATTTGTTTTTATTGCATTACGCGCACGATGATCTTCATGCTTTTCAAGCGATTGCCGTGGGGGGATATTATCCAAGCGAAAACTTAGATTGTAAAAATTTATGTAACAGGGCTCTGGGTTTTGATATGCCAAGGTTTACACGCAATGTGTTTCGCATTTCTGATGGATCTTTTTCCACAGGTGCCTTAAACGCCTGATAAGCCGGATGGCCTGTCTGCCCAGCTGTTTCAAAAGAGGCCGCAAGGAGATCAAGGCAGTCCTGTTGTGTTTGCAGACAAGAACCATATTTATGCTCATCTTCCCCGAAATTACGAACAATAACAGGGATATGTCCGGCGGTATGTCCGCGCGGTATGATGCGCTCTGCCGTATAAGAATAGCGAGTTGTTTCAAAAAACACACTGACAAGGGCAGGATTTTTTTTGCCTTGCGCCTTTGCTTCCCTTAAAATGCAGCAAGGCAGCCCGTCTTCATAAGAAATACCCTTAATCTTTGTACCAAGATGAGCACGGCCTGTACCAATAACAGGGGCTGCGCTGTTCTCTGTTCCGGCCGCTGCCGTATTAGACGCCTTTGAAACAATGCGGCGGGCCATAATATCATTACGGCTTATTACGCCGCGTATATCATTTTCCGGAGTATCAGGATGAACCGGCAGATCCATACGCGTTAAATCGATACGATCACCAAATCGCCTCTGCACCATTTCACGGACCAGTGGATCAGATTCATCAAGATAATCCCCACCCCTTTTCTTCATGACATCAACAAGAGCCACAGAGCCGTTACCGTTCAAAACGGCTTGATAGCGATGTTTTACCGCCAGCGGCGCATGAAAGGCCGGCTTTGCGATTAAGGCTTGCGCATATAAATGCCCTTGCGGGTCCGCTTTCTCCAAAGCATCCAGGTCAAGGGATGATTTGGGTAATTTGTAAATAACATGAGCATAATTCGCAAGATCATTAACAGGATATTCATCGCAAAGAACGGTTCCGGGATGGGCCGCTATGGCGCAAACTTGCGCCATAATATGCGAGCTCATTGTATGAGCTTCACCAAAGACTTTATAGAGATTCTCTTGCGGTAAGAGGGCATAAACTTGCTCTAGAAACAAAGTTAGGGAACAAAGATCATATGGATCTTTCAGCCGCAGCTCTATCACATTTTGGGGGGCATAGCAGGAGCGAGGGTCATAACCATTTTCGATCATACGCGCCATCGCATCATCAGGCGATATGATTTCGATCCCCCATGGCACGCCAGTACTGATCAGCTTATGCCTGATATTTGCCGGTGTTATGTCTGCCGGAGATGTCGTGATAGGTGCCCCGACACCTGCGCTATATCCTCTTTCTAAAAACATGCGGGGTAATGTACGTGAAGATCATAATTATGTAAAGAAAAAACACCCTTTTGCTTTTTCCGCCCCTGCTTTCGCAGGGGTGAACTCCAGCGGGAATCCTTTGAAATTAACGCGTTAAAGATCCCCGCCTTCGCGGGGAAGGCAATTGTTAACTCTTTTGCGAAAGGGGGCTATAGTAGGAAAATCAACCTTCATCAAACAAATTAGATAATTTCTCAATCAGGGCATTTGCGAGGCCGCTGGCGTCGGCGAGGGTGACGGCGCGCTGGTAGTAGCGGGTGACGTCATGGCCTATGCCGATGGCGGTGAGCTCTATGGGGGATTTGTTTTCAATCCATGTGATGACGTTGTTCAGGTCTTCTTCGAGTATGTTATGGCCGGGGTTGGCGGAGAGGGTGGAGTCATCAACCGGGGCACCATCTGAAATGACGATCATTATTTTTCGTTCTTCCGCCCGTCTTATCAGACGGTTATAGGCCCATATGAGGGCTTCGCCGTCAATGTTTTCCTTTAGCAGCCCTTCTTTGAGCATCAGTCCCAGATTTTTATGACCGCGCCGCGATGGGGTATCGGCTGATTTATAGATGATATGCCGCAGGTCGTTCAAGCGGCCAGGATTTTGTGGTCTGCCGTTCTCAAGCCATAGTTCGCGGGCTTTACCGCCTTTCCATGCGCGTGTGGTAAAGCCGAGGATCTCCACCTTCACATGACAGCGTTCCATGGTCTGGGCCAGAATATCGGCACACATGGCAGCGATTGTAATCGGGCGGCCGCGCATGGAGCCTGAATTATCAATCAGGAGAGAGACAACCGTATCCTTAAACGGCATGTCTTTTTCCTGCTTATAGACAAGCGGTACTGTAGGATTAGCCACAATACGGGCAAGGCGGCCGGTATCGAGATAGCCTTCTTCCATATCAAACTGCCATGATCTTTGTTGCTGGGAGAGGAGTTTTCGTTGGAGACGGTTGGCGAGCTTTGCAATCAGGCTTTTACGGCCTTCCAATTGTTTATCCAGCATGGCGCGCAATCTGATCAGGTCTTGCGGATCGGCAAGATCGGCGGCTTCTACGACTTCATCAAAGGCGGTACTGTATATGGTGTAGGGGCGGACAGGGCCAAAATCTATGCCGTTTCGCTCTGTATGGAGCGGGGCTTCGGGCGGCACCTGTTCACCGCTGGTTTCATTTTGTTTATCTGTGCCGGTGTCTTCTTCGCCGATATCTGTTTTTCCAGATTCTTTTTCAGAAGAGTCTGTATCGGAAGGGGCTTGTTCATCTTTTGATTGGGGGGCAGAGGGATTATCTGAGTCAGATGTGTTTTCATCTGTCTGGTTTCCTTCCTCTGTGTTGTCTTGTGCGGTGTCGTCCGGTTCTGTTTCTTCTGTGATGTCAAAGTCCAGTTTGTGCAAGATGTCTTTCGTCGCTCTGGCAAAGGCCGTCTGATCGGAGAGAGATGAGGCTAATGAGGCCAGGGTGTTTTCGCCAAGCCTTGCGTCAACAAAGGGCTGCCATGCCTCTAAAGTTTTTTTTGTTTTGCCGGGAAGGTCTTGTCCGGTAAAAGCACTTTCCGCCATAATATACAAGGCATGCGGCAGGTCGCAGTCATCACGCAGATTTTTACATTTCTCGATAAACAGCGTGTTCAGATTTTTAGCAACGCCTTTCATATTTTGCGCACCGAGGGCTTCACAGCGGGCAAGTTCCAATGCTTCAAAGGCCTTTCGTGCTTCCAGGGCAGAGGGGGCATTTCGTCTGTGCTTTTTTTTGTTGTGATGGGTGAGTGCCATTGCTCCAGAATCCGCCATGCCGCGCAAAAGAGCCCTATCGTTTTGTGTGATGTTCAGGTCAGGCAGGGGGAGGGTTATATCATCTTTTAGAGAAGAATCTTCTGCCGTGCGTGCGAACTGGACATTGACCTCTCTTTTTCCGGATAAGGCCTTTAGTGTTGCTATGGTGGCTTGCTCAAGAGGGCTTGTTTTTATGTCCTTGTTATCCATGTGACTATAACTCAGTGCCAAAGCACCTTTGGTAATATTCGGCAAGAATCGGGTGTTCCAGCTCATCGCATTTGTTCATGTAGCTTAAACGAAAAGCGAATTCACGGTCATTGAAAATATGCGTATTTTCTGCCCAGCTTAAGACCGTTCGCGGGGACATAACCGTAGATAAATCACCAAGCTTAAAGCCTTTCCGTGTCATGTTCGCCATTTGAACCATGGTAGAGACGTCTTCTTTGTCAAAATCAGGATGTTTGGCCTGTATGATGTCGATTTCATGCTCTGGTGATAGATAGTTGAGCACGGTCACAATGTTCCAGCGGTCCATTTGTCCCTGATTTAATTGCTGTGTACCGTGATAAAGCCCCGTTGTATCGCCAAGGCCTACAGTGTTTGATGTGGCGAACAGGCGAAAGGCCGGATGCGGGCGAATGACGGTGTTCTGATCCAGCAGGGTCAGGCGGCCTTCTGCTTCAAGGACGCGCTGGATTACAAACATGACATCGGGACGCCCCGCATCATATTCATCAAAGACAAGGGCGACCGGGTTCTGGATCGCCCATGGCAGGAGACCTTCTTTATATTCTGTAACCTGTTTTCCTTCTTTTAGAACGATCATATCCTTGCCGAGCAGATCAATCCGGCTCACATGGCTGTCGAGGTTAATGCGCACACAAGGCCAGTTGAGCCGGGCGGCGACCTGTTCAATATGGGTTGATTTCCCGGTGCCGTGGAACCCTTGAATCATAACACGCCGGTTAAATGCAAAACCGGACAGGATTGCCCGTGTCGTGTCAGGATCAAAACGGTACGTGTCATCTATTTTAGGCACATTGGGGTGATCATTCATAAACCCTGGAATCTCCCAATCTGTATCAATCCCAAATGTGTCGTGTGCGTTATATTTTGTGTCTGGAATAGTTGTGTATTTTCCACTGTTTGGTGTCAATTGTGTGACATCAAAGGAGGCACTCATTGGTTCTTTGTCATCTATAGCCATATTTATTTCTTTTCATTGGGTAATTGATCATATTTCTCGTAGGCCACTTTTAATATCGTATAAGCCATATTGATCTTTTTTAGAAGTTCTTCTGACTCTTTTGATCCTTGATTTCGGTCTGGATGGTGTTTCTTGGCCAGTTTTTTGTACTTTGCTTTTATGGTATCCAGCGTAACAGGCGGCACCAGTTCCATGATGGCAAGGGCCTCCAGTTCTGGGCCGCTACCGTTTATTTTTCGCTTAAAATCCTCTTTGGGCGGCTCTTTTTCTGTGAAGTGATAATTTTGCCATATTTTTTTCTTTAAGAGCTCTTCCGTTGCTGCGTGTGGGTCGTAGCGCTTCGTCGGGCGGTCCCAGATCGTCTGATTGTTCAGATAGTTTTCCATTTCAACGCTCGACATGCCCTGAAAGTAGTTCCAGGCTTTGTTGTATTCCTGAACGTGTTCCAGACAGAACCAGTAGTATTCTTTTAACTCTCTGTTCTTGGGGGCTTTATGAAAGGCGTCTCTATTGCATCCTGGCATATCACAGACATGCCCCTTCTTTTCTTTTTGAGAAGGGTCATGAAATTCAGGAGAGGAAGGTTTTAAGCGAATCTTCGGCATGGCAGACATTATTATCTCTAATGTCATAATTAGCAAGAAAGGAAAAAGGGGGAATTAAAAAAATAAATAAACACCTATAGGTTGCGTAAAAATTCAGCTTAATGTAGTCTTCTATGGACTCTTGTTATGAAGATGGAGAAGCTGAATGAAATATGAAGTTTGTTTGGTAGAGGGTGCTGGAACAAATGTACAAAAAAAAGCAGGGTTGCTGAGTAAGAACATAACAATTTTTGGAAGGCGGACATCTATTCGACTGGAACGCGAAATGTGGAAAGCGCTTCATGATATTGCCAAAAGGGAAAACTGTTCAATTCATGACATTTGTTCACTGGTTTCAATAAGAAAAGATTCTGGGAGTTCTTTAACTGCTGCTATTCGTGTATTTATTATGCTTTACTATAAAGCTTCTTCTACGGAACAGGGGCACATGGAAGCAGGGCACGGTGATTTCAAACGTATGAAGGCGCGTGCAGGTGTTTATAGCACCTCAACGCAAAGGCAGGAAAGCCGTTCTGAAAGGGTAGCCTAGTTATATAGCGCATGTCATATAAAATGAGTATAAAAAACATGCGCTATCAAGACCGCGACTGCGCATAAGCTATATTTTTAATTTTGGCTATAAAAGCAATGCGTTATATAGTCGTTACGATTTAAAATCGACCGTGTCATACGAGCGCTGTCATGCCCGCGAGAGAGGCCTTTTAGGCTGAACATAAACAGCGTGACTCCAGAACAAAGAGCACGGCCTATGCCGTGCACATCATTTGACGGCTGGATACCGGATCGGTGTCCAGTATGACGCCGCGCGTTGATTCTTCTTCTAAACGACTATAGCTTATGCGCAAGGCTTCTATACTAGGCGGCACGGCCCATTTTCAGGAATTTTGCCTGACGGTCTTTTTTGAGTTTTTCTCCGTCCTGCGGCATAAGCTCAGCAAGGGCTTTTTCAAGCTGATGACCGACGTTTTTGATGGTATCGTCTTTTTTCCTGTGGGCACCACCGAGCGGTTCAGAGATGACGCCGTCGATGATGTCAAGCTTGTAGAGGTCTTGTGCCGTTAATTTTAAGGCCGTAGCGGCTTCATCCGCAAAATCCCTGCTTCGCCATAAAATAGAAGCGCAGCCTTCGGGGGATATCACAGAGTAGATCGAATGCTCCAGCATGTAGACTTTGTTAGAGGCTGCAATGGCTATGGCACCGCCGGAACCGCCTTCTCCAATGATGGTTGAAATAAAGGGTACCTTTAGATTAAGGCCTGCCTCAATAGAGCGTGCAATAGCTTCGGACTGTCCGCGCTCTTCTGCGCCCATACCGGGATAGGCCCCAGCGGTGTCAACAAAAGAAAGGACAGGCAGGCCGAAATGTTCGGCCATCTTCATGAGACGGACTGCTTTGCGGTAGCCTTCGGGGCGGGCCATGCCAAAATTATGTTTGATCCGGCTTTCTGTGCTGTCGCCTTTTTCATGACCTATGACAACGCAAGATTGCCCCTTGAAACGGCCCAAACCACCCGGCAGGGCGAGGTCTTCCCCGAAATTTCGATCGCCGGCCAGCGGCGTGTAGTCATCAATCAGACCATCAACATAATCAAAGAAATGAGGCCGGTTTTGATGACGTGCGACTTGCACTTTTTGTGCCGGGGTGAGCTTTCCGTATATTTGTTTCAGGAGATGCTCTGCTTTTTTTTTCATACGGCTGATCTCATCCGCAATGTTAATATCACCATTGCTGCTGACATTGCGTAACTCGGCAATCTTGCTTTCCAGTTCGAGAACAGGTTTTTCAAATTCAAGCTGATTCATAAAAATCTTCGCGTTGTTTATCAGGAGGGTCAGAATAAAACAGGCAGGCTATGTGACCAAAACAAATAACCTGCCTGTATATCTTTTTCTGTGTCTAAGTCGCCAATAACAGCTAGCCGTTATTATCTGTACCGGTTTTTGACAAAGGGTGTTTGTCTTCCACTGTGTCTTTTAATTTTTCACCGATAATGTGCGTGTAGATCTGTGTCGTTGCAATGTCAGCATGGCCAAGCATTTTTTGTACAGAACGCAGATCTGCGCCGCGACTCAAGAGGTGCGTGGCAAAAGCGTGACGTAAAATATGCGGGCTGACTTTTCCTGCTTCAATACCCGCATTTTTGGACAAATCCTTTAAGAGCTGCGCAAATCGTTGGCGCGTAAGGTGTCCACTTTCTGACGTTCTTGACGGGAAGAGCCATTGTTCTTGCTTTGATGTATCATCAGAACCAACAAACTGTTTACGAATAGCAATATAAGTAGACAGGGCTTTTTGTGCCGGATCGCTGAGCGGTACCATGCGTTCGCGTCCACCTTTACCGCTGATCATCAGGAATTGCTCATTTTCGCCAATAGCAGACATGGGAAGTCCTACAAGCTCCGATACACGAAGACCTGTTGCGTACAGCATTTCGAGCAGGCAAACAAGACGTACGCTGTCAGCACCGCCACCTTGTGCGGCTGTTCTGATCAGCAGGCTGACCTCGTCTTCTGTGAGTGTTTTAGGCAGCGTCCGTTTTTGTTTTGGGCTGTCTATTGTGGATGTTGGATCATCTTCACGAACATCTTCTGATACCAGATAACGGTAGAACTGACGAAGGGCGGACAGTCTGCGTGCAACTGTGCGGACGGCGATTTGTGCTTTGTTGTCGCCTTTCGTATGTGTTTTCTCGCTCAAATCTTTCAGGTAAGCTTTTAAGTCATCTGTCGTTGCACGATCAACATCACTGTTGCGTGCGTTGCGCAGGTACATGCTAACATCCGCCAGATCACGCCAGTATGCGTGACGGGTGTTCATTGCTGCACCTCTTTCCGATGTAAGCATATCTAAGAAAGAATCCACTAAAGGATGTAGATTCGGCTTAGGTTTCGCTGGGCGGCCTGGACGTGCCATTGTTATTCTCCTTCTATCTTTTTTGAGAGCGCAAGAAATGTTTCTTTCTTTAGTTCCTGCGTTTCTCTGTTTAACCCCACATTTTCAAGGTTCTCCAACACACTATCCAGTAATCCAGGATACAAATGATCTGGGTGTGCGTGCTGTAGAACCAAGAGATTCAGTAACACTATTTCTCCCATTTGTTTATTTTCGACGGCTTGGGAGAGTGCGTCGTTAAGACCTACAGAAGGCATTACATAATTACCTTGTATTGTCAAGCCTATTTGTTTTTCATAAATAGGAATTGGATTATGGATAAAAAGAATCTTTTTGTCAAGCACTGAGGCTAAGAAAAATAGATGTTTTCCAGTTTTCTTTGGTATATCAAGGAAAGCCTCTCTAATTTCTTTTTCTGTATTCTCACCAAAAATGCTTTCCGCAATATGTGTATTTAAAAATCTGGAAAGCAGTAAAGGGAAGGGGGCCGGTGAGTCCCCAAGAAGAGTCCGCCATTTTTGTGTGTCTGTTTCATTCAACAGGATAAATGCGCTGATCAGCGTTTTCCTTATGCTCTTTTTTTCATCATCACTGGCGGCGCCAAATAAAGCGTTTAGTCTTTTTTCTGTGAAACTGGGCGCAAACGGATAAAGCGATTCTGTGCCATAGGTCTTTGATTGTTGAATAGCTTTTGTCAGTTTAGTTAGAATCTCTTCTTCTGACGGTTTGTTTTCTTTAGCGTTTAGGCGGGCGTAGATGAAAGGCAGTATCTGCCATTCTTTTAAGGAGTCTTCTGTTCCATGAATCGTGACCTCGTCTACGGCATTTTGAGCTAGTGCGTTGTAGGTATCTTCGACAATGCTATATGGTTTAAGGCCTGTGCGCGCGGCTTTTATGGCCAGCGGCAGGCGCAGCCGGTCCGGGAGTTTGTCATAAGAAAGTAAAAGAGATAGTGTTTGAGAGGAGACGGCTTGAATATTTGCTTTTTCAAGTTTGCTAAAATCTACCTTGTCCTGACTTAGTAGCGCGATCTTCTTAATAAGGCTTTTTTTGTTGAACTGATCAAAGTCGTCAGGCGTGTAGATAAAAACAGAATCGCTGAATAACTTATTCAATAAAGGGTACGTATCTTTTTCTGTTTCCCTCTTATCAGCGTTTTCTTTTTTAGCTGTGTCATCTGTATTCTGATCGGTTTCCAAAAGATGTGTACAAAAAACGTCTAACTCTTTTTCAAAGGGGCCAAAAGTTTCTTTGTCCAGCACTTTTAGCTCAAGACAGGCGAGAGACGCTTTCATGCTGCCCAGCATGGCTGTCATACCTTGTCTGGCTATGGTCGTACCAAAGGGACTTTTCAGCTTGGCGTAAAGCGCAAGAGAGTCTTCAAAAGCACCCATGTCATTTAATTTTTGCAGTCGCTTGATCAGCAGATTGTTTTCAGCGTCTGGCTTTACATCATTTTCGATCTCGCTGGCATTTATTTCACTTAATAGTATTTTTTTCTTAAGATCGAAAATAACAGGAGAGGGGCTTTCAGGTGATATCGCATCAAGGGCGTTCATTAGCATGGATCGTTTTGTGTTCTTCCATGCCGAACGGGGCAGGGCTCGATCCCTTGCGCCTGCTAAGGTGCCAAGAGATTCGGCTCTGATAATTTCTTTTTCCGAGATTGTTTTCGCTTTTTCTTCTGCTTGTCCAGTAGAAGAAAGAAACAAAAGGCTGCTGCACAGGACAGCGGATATCAAAAAACGTTGGAATTTCACGGTCTCAGTCCATCCCCTTTAACAGGGCCGGCATCCTGATTAAAAAAACGATCATTGTTTATCGTTTTCTCAACAGAGCGTTGCTCAATCGTAACGTCTGTTACGCCGACATACACAAAACCGGATATGGCAAGGAGAAGTAGAATCCCCAGAAAAACTTTTAAAAACTTCATTTTTAAGTCACAAACACGAAAGGTGGTAATAGATTGTTGTAGATGTTATAGCGGGTTCTAATAAGAATTGCACATTGTTTTTAAAGGAAGAAAAAAGTATAAACAAGTCTCTTTAACAAAGATTTTTTAATATGAATAAAGATTTTAAATCAGAAATTATTTACCGTCGTTTAGAACAACCTCTTGTATTAATTGGCCTTATGGGATCTGGAAAAACGAGTGTTGGAAAATTGCTGGCCAAAGAGCTGGGGCTTGGTTTTTATGACTCAGATGAAGAAATAGAAAAAGCTGCAGGCTGTACGGTCTCGGAAATTTTTGAGCGTTTCGGGGAGCCTCATTTCAGGGACGGAGAACGAAAAGTTATAGCGCGTCTGATGGAGGGTGGGCCTTGTATTATTGCAACGGGTGGCGGGGCTGTGATGACGCCGCAAACGGCAGAGCTTATTTGGGCGCAATCTTTATCTCTCTGGCTTAAGGCGGATATAGATGTGCTGGTTAAACGCACGTCTCGCAACAATGACCGTCCTTTGCTTAAGGAGAAAGACCCGCATGAGGTCTTTGGGCAGATGATTAAGGATCGCTATCCGGTGTATGAAAAAGCGATTCTTACGGTGGAGGGCTATGATGATTCCCCAAAAGAAACACTTCATCGCGTGCTTGAGACGCTTTATGGGTATTTGAATGATGATAACGGATGATCTATCTGTTTCTTGCTTGATCTTGTGTTTTATAATGGTAGCGCAGGTTTTTAATGTTTCTGCTAAAAAATGTTCTGAGGCAGGTCGTTTGACGGAAGTTCGGCGGTTTTTTGGTAATAAATTGTTTGCACAAGAACAATTACGCTTTGAAAAAGTATAAGGCTGCGGGATACTCTTTGCGTTCAATTTTACTGCAGCATATGGATCCATGACACAAAATAAAACATTAACGGTAGGGCTTGGTGCGCGCACCTATCCGATTTATATCGGGGCGGGGCTTTTATCTTCGCTTGAAGAGTATATGCCTTTGCCGCTGGCGCACAGATCGTGCTTTGTCCTGACTGATGAGAATGTAGCGCCGCTTTATGGGGACAGGGTTTTGTCTTTTTTGAAGGATAAGGCTTTTAGTGCCGATATGCTGGTGCTGCCTGCGGGAGAGAAAACAAAATCTTTTGCCTCGTATGAACGATGCTGTGACTGGTTGCTCGAAAAAGGCTTAAATCGTCAGTCTCTGATTATTGCGCTTGGTGGCGGTGTGATTGGGGATCTTACCGGCTTTTGCGCGGCGACGGTTATGCGTGGCGTTGATTTTGTGCAAATCCCGACAACGCTTTTATCGCAAGTGGATAGTTCCGTTGGCGGCAAAACGGGGATTAATATCACGCAAGGCAAAAATCTGGTCGGGGCATTTTATCAGCCCAAAGCCGTGATCTGTGATGTGGAAACCTTGAATACGCTGCCCGAGCGTGAACTGAAAGCAGGCTATGCCGAGGTGGTGAAATACGGTCTTATTCGTGATGCGGCCTTCTTTGAATGGCTGGAACATAATCACGAGAAGATAAAAGCCAAAGAGGTTGATGCGCTTAGCTACATCATTGAAAAAAGCTGTCAGGCCAAAGCTGAAATTGTCGAGGAAGACGAACAGGAAAAAGGGGTGCGGGCTTTGCTGAATCTGGGCCATACCTTTGGCCATGCGCTGGAAGCGGCTGCGCTTTACGATGGTCGTTTGCTCCATGGGGAGGGGGTGTCTGTCGGTATGGTACTGGCGGCGCGTTTGTCTGCCGCGCTGTCGATGATGGATGACGGTGCTGTGACACGAATAGAAAATCATTTAAAAGCGTTTGGTCTTCAAACAAATATTGACGAGATTCAACCGGCGATCACTGAAACGGCTGACGATCTTTTTAACCTGATGCGCAAAGATAAAAAAGCGACAGCACAATCCATTACGTTTGTGCTGCTATCAGGTATTGGGCAGGCTGTTTTGAAAGACGATGTATCAAGGAATGATGTCGTTGATGTGATTAAAGGATCGTTGTGTTGATGTCTTTGGACTTTTTGTTTGATACAGCGTCTCCTTACTATTTTCTATCTCTTTTTGTTGTGGGACTGGTGTCTGGCTTTATTGGCGCTATGGGGGGCTCTAGCGGTCTTATCATTATGCCGTTTATGATCGGCAGCGGTGTACCGCCTGCGCTGGCACTTGGGACAGCGCGGCTTGCGGCTATTCCGGCCTGGATCATTGCGGTAAAAAAATTCAATAAAGCCGGGCATGTTCGCTGGGATGTTTTTCCGCTTATTACGGTGCTGGCCGTGATTGCCGGCATGATCGGTACGCGTCTGCTGATAGGTATAGATGAAAAATGTGTGTATCCGGTTGTGGCGGTTCTTTTGCTGCTGTTCGCGCCTTTATCTTTTTTGAAGAAAGATTTCGGTCTAAAATCTGTTGTGAAGAACAAAAACAGCCGTATTTTTGGTTATTTTTTGTATTTCCTTATCATGATTTATGCCGGTTTCTTTGGTGCCGGTGCTGCACCTATGATTATGTTTGCGTTTGTGACTTTTATTGGCTTTCGGTCCTTTGAGGCCTATGCGACGGAGCTGACAGCCTGGGTTGTCATGTCTTTTTTCTCGTCGGCCATTTTTATCTATTACGGGCAGGTTAATTATATCTTTGCCGTGGATATTTTTGTGAGTATGTCTCTGGGCAGTTATATAGGGTCTCACTATGCTGTTAAGGGCGGAGATAAGTGGGTCAGAGGGGTTGTGTCTGTTTTTGCTTTTATTGTTGGGATAAAGCTGCTTATCTGGGGATAGGCGGAAAATATACGAGGAGCCATCAAATAATATTATGGGACTAGAGCTTTGGCTGGCGGTTGGCGCCGTTTTTTTTCTTTTGTTTTTATCGGGATTTTTTTCAGGGTCTGAAACGTCTTTGACGGCGGCGTCGGCGGCGCGGATGCATGCGCTTGAGAAAGACGGGGACAAACGTGCTGCCCGTGTAAACCGCCTGCGGGAAAATAAAGAGCGCATGATCGGCGCATTGCTCCTTGGCAATAATATGGTGAACATTCTGGCCTCTGCTTTGGCGACCAGTGTGTTGATTAAGATATTCGGAGAGGCCGGGGTTGTTTATGCCACGCTCGTTATGACCATGCTGGTCCTGATCTTTGCTGAAGTGCTGCCCAAGACATATGCGCTTCACTATGCCGATAAAATGGCTATGTCTATTGCGCCCCTTATTCAAGGGGTGGTATTTGTTTTCTCGCCTGTTACAGAGATGGTGGCTTATATCGTACGGCTTGTTTTAAGGTGTTTTGGCATTGATACGTCTGTGGTGGCGGTTGGCTCTAACATAGAAGAGCTGCGGGGAGCCATTGCTCTTCATCAGGGGGATATCAATGATGACGAGGAAGATATACAGGAACAGCGTGCGATGCTGCGCTCTATTCTGGAGCTTGATAAAGTCGATATTGAAGATATTATGATCCACCGGAAGAATGTGGAAATGATCAACGTAGACGATGCGCCCGAGAAAATTGTGGAGCAGGTGTTATCGAGCCGTTTTACCCGCTTGCCTCTGTGGAGAGAAAATCAGGAAAATATTGTGGGTATCTTGCACGCCAAGGCTCTTTTGCGTGAATTGCGCCGTAGTAACAATGATCCAAGTGACATTGATATCGAACAAATAGCAAGCGAGGCATGGTTTGTGCCGGAAACCACGACGCTCTATGACCAGCTACAGGCTTTTCGCCAAAGGCGGGAGCATTTTGCGCTGGTTGTGGATGAATATGGGAGTTTTATGGGGATTGTTACACTGGAAGACGTACTGGAAGAAATTGTCGGCGAGATTGATGATGAGCATGACATCACGGTATCCGGTATTCGCAGGCAACCAAGTGGTGCCTATCTGGTGAGCGGTACGGTAACAATTCGTGATTTAAACCGCGAACTGGACTGGGATCTGCCGGATGAAGATTATGCGACGGTGGCAGGACTCGTGATCTATGAATCGCAAAGCATCCCGGAAGTCGGCCAACAGTTTGTATTTCACAACACCCACTTCGAAATCGTCAAACGCCAAAGAAACCAGATCACTGCTGTGCGCGTCTCTGCGCAAGCAGTGGAATAGTGGACAGGGGCTTGGTGTTTTTAAATTTATAGTCGTTTAGAAGAAGAAGAATTAACGCTCTTTGTTCTGGAGTCACGCTGTTTATGTTCGGCCTAAAAGGCCTCTCTCGCGGGAATGACAGTCGCGGGAATGACAGTGCTCGTATGACATAGTCGATTTTAAATCGTAACGACTATAGAAGGCTCTGCAAAAGTCAAAAAACACGCCCTTTTGCTTTTCCCGCCCCTGCTTTCGCAGGGGTAAACTCCAGCAGGAATCTTTTAAAAACAATGAGTTAAAGATCCCCGTTTTCACGGGGAAAGCAGTAATCGGATCTTTTGCAGCGTGCTAAATCTTCCCGTGGCAGTGTTTGTATTTTTTGCCGGAACCACAAGGGCATAGAGCGTTGCGGCCAGTTTTTCCCCATGTTGATGGATCATTCTGGTCAAAGGGTTTGCTGCTTTGTCGCGGGAAGGGAGTGACGGTCCCGTTTTGCTCTTGCTGTGCGGCGGTAGCTCTGTCTGCTTGGCCCATGCCCATAAGAGCCGGGTCTGTGCGTGTTTGCTCCATTTCTTCATCTCTGCCTCTGTAGGTTTCAAGAAGGCGGGCGAGACGCTGCTCATCAAGGTTAATTTCAACGAGGCTTAAGTTTTGAACAACAGATTCCCTTAGATTTCCAAGCATTTCTTCAAACATGACAAAGGCTTCTGTCTTAAATTCGTTCAAAGGATCACGCTGCCCAAAGGCCCGCAGGTTAATGCCTTGTTTCAGGTGATCAAGGTTCAGCAGATGCTCTTTCCAGTGCTGGTCCAGAATTTGAAGCATGAAAGATTTTTCAATGGAACGCCAGGCCTCTGGTCCGGTGTTTGCCGCTTTTTCGGCCATCTTCTTGTCAGAGGCATCAATGACACGATCCATCATTTCCAGATCGGCAATACCTTCTTCTTTTGACCAGTCCCCGATCGGCAGATTAAGGCCGAGGACACGGGTTATTTCAAGATCAAGCGTTTCAATATCCCATTGTTCGGCATAGGCATTTTTAGGAATGCATGAGGCAACGAGTTCCTCAATGACGGCATGGCGCATGTCGCGCACAAGTTCTTCAACATCTGTGGCGTTCATGATATCACGGCGTTGTTCGTAAATGACCTTACGCTGGTCATTCATGACGTTGTCGAATTTCAGAAGCGTTTTACGAATTTCAAAATGTTGCTGTTCAACGCGGCCTTGTGCTTTTTCAAGGGCTTTGCTGAGCCATGGATGGGTGAGGGATTCACCTTCACGCAGGCCCATTTTCTTATTCCCCAGAACGGCTTCGAGGGCTTCGGGGCTGAAAATTCTCATGAGATCGTCTTCAACGGAGAGGAAAAAGACGGACTCGCCGGGGTCTCCCTGACGGCCGGACCGGCCGCGGAGCTGATTGTCAATGCGTCTTGATTCATGACGTTCTGTCCCAATGATCAAGAGGCCACCGGCTTCTTTCACGATCTCTTTATCACGGGCGATTTCTGCTTCTATTGCTTTGATAGCCTGCTCTTTTTTGGCCTCGTCCCATGTCGGATCAACTTCCTGTTCGATACGCATATCAAGGTTGCCGCCAAGCTTAATATCTGTACCGCGGCCTGCCATATTTGTGGCAATCGTTACAGCCCCCGGCCGGCCAGCTTGAGAGATAATAAGAGATTCCTGCTCGTGATGACGGGCGTTCAGCACATTGTGATTAATCTTTAGCTTTTGCAGTCTGGCGGAGAGTGATTCTGATTTTTCGATAGAGACCGTACCGACCAGTACGGGTTGCTTATTTTCCTGTGCCTCACGGATCAGCTTAACGATAGCCCCTTCTTTTTCGCGCAAGGATTTGAAGATCTTGTCGTCCTGGTCAATACGTGTGACAGGGACATTGGGGGGAACCTCGACGACGCCAAGATTGTAAATTTCGGCAAATTCGGCGGCTTCTGTCATAGCTGTGCCTGTCATACCGGCCAGCTTTGGATAAAGACGGAAATAATTCTGGAAGGTAATGGAGGCCAGTGTCTGGTTTTCATTTTGAATATCGACGGATTCCTTGGCTTCGAGGGCCTGATGTAGCCCTTCTGAGAAGCGGCGGCCTTCCATCATACGGCCTGTGAACTCATCAATGATGATGACTTTACCGTCTTTGATAATATAGTCGGTATCGCGCGTGAACAGTTTATGCGCACGGAGAGCCTGATTTATGTGATGCACAATGGAAATGTTCTGTGCATCATATAATCCGCCATCTTCGAGTATGCCCTGATCTTTTAAAAGCTGTTCCACATGTTCTGTGCCGAGGTCGGTGAAGGTGACGTTCTTTGTTTTTTCGTCAAGCTCGAAATCGGCACTGTCCAGTTTTGGAATGACCTTGTCGACTTCTGTGTAGAGTTCTGTGGCTGTTTCTGACGGGCCTGAAATAATCAAAGGTGTTCTGGCTTCGTCAATCAGGATCGAGTCGACTTCGTCGACAATGGCAAAGTTAAAATCTCTTTGTGACATGTCGGACAGGCCGTACTTCATGTTATCACGAAGGTAATCAAAACCGAATTCGTTGTTTGTGCCGTATGTGACGTCGGCAGCATAGGCCTTTTTGCGCATCTCATCTGAAATATTGGAAAGGATGCAGCCCGTACTGAGGCCAAGGAAGCTGTAGACCTGTCCCATCCATTCCGTATCGCGTTTGGCAAGGTAGTCGTTTACGGTCACGACATGTGCCCCTTTGCCCGAAAGCGCGTTCAAATAAACGGGGAGGGTCGCCATAAGCGTTTTACCTTCACCGGTTTTCATTTCTGCAATCTTGCCCTGATTTAGGATTAGGCCGCCGATAAGCTGGACATCGAAATGGCGAAGGCCGAGTGTCCTTTTGGACGCTTCCCGTACAACGGCAAAAGAATCATGCAATATGTCGTCCAGAGAGGCTCCGTTGGCCAGTTTTTGACGAAACTCGGCCGTTTGTGCCCTCAGCTCGGAATCGTTCATCGCTTCGTAATGCGCTTCCAGCGCGTTAATAGTATCGACGTGAGGATACAGTTTCTTGAGAACACGCTCATTGCTTGAGCCAAATATTTTAGTCGCAAGACCGAGTAACATATCTTTTACTATCCCTTTATTTATAAAATCAGGTCACTCTGATATAAGGCGTGGATCAGGATACGTCAATGCGATTTTCTGTTGATTTCCTGTCTGAATCGGTTCAAGAATAGTCTGTCTTCTAAAAATAAAAAGCTTAAGCAAGTAAAGGTAATAAGAAAAATGTCTGAACAAAAATCCGACAAAACGAAACTTATTGTAATTTTAGCTGTTGTGATTGGCCTTATTGCTCTGGCCCTCGTGTTGATCTCGTCTAACACGCCGGGTAAAAAGGGTAGCCATCGCACCGCCAAAGTAGAGGAAAATGCGGTTGAACAAGTCGCAACGCAGGAAGAAAAATCCTCCGACTCGGAAGAGACAGCGGCCACATCTGAAGACGAGTCAGCACCTGCCGAAAAGACCGCTGAAAGTGAAGACACTGCGTCTATCACAGACCCTGATGCGGATCCTGTCGTGGCTGTGGTTGATGGTGTTGATGTGAAGCGTTCTGAAGTGTTCAGGTTTGTGAATAACCTGCCGCCTAACATGCGTCAACAAATTCCGCCGGAAGATCTTTTCCCGCTGGCTCTTGAACAGATGATCAGTGGAAAAATTGTTGAGATCAAAGCATCTAAACAAAATCTCGATGGAAACAAAGACGTTGAAGAGCGTTTGGCCGAAGCTAAAAAACAGATTATTCGTGCCGTCTTCCTAGAGAAGGAAATGCAAAAACGCCTGACAGAAAAGCGCGTTAAAAAAGCCTATGATGACTATGTGAAAAAACAGGGTGATGTGCAGGAAATCAAAGCGCGCCATATCCTGGTGGATAGTCAGGAAAAAGCGAACGATCTTGTGAAAGAACTGGAGGATGGGGCCGACTTTGTTACGCTGGCTAAAGAACATTCTGATGGACCGTCCGGTGCCCGTGGTGGTGATCTTGGTTACTTCACAGAAGATGATATGGTACCTGAATTTTCCAAAGTGGCGTTTGCAACAAAGGTCGGAGAATATACGAAAAAGCCTGTGAAAACGCGCTTTGGTTGGCATGTGATAAAAGTTGAAGATAAACGTGTCCGTAAACCGTCACCGTATGAGGAAGTTAAACCTATTCTGGAAGCACAGGAACGCAGGATGATTCTGGATGAGCTGATTGGTGAGTGGGTTAAAGAAGCCAGGATCGAGACCTTTGATATCAACGGCAATCCTCTTCCCGCAGAAGAAAAAAGTAAGTAAAAAGACGCATGGAGTGCATTAAAGCATTAAAAGGACCGGAGCCGGATAAACCTGATCTTCCGGTCCTTTTTGTATCTGCAGCAGCCTTAATAGACAAGGCGGGTTGTGTTCTGGTTGCGCAAAGGCCGGAAAGTAAGTCCATGGCCGGCTTGTGGGAGTTTCCAGGCGGCAAGGTAGAAGCAGGGGAAACACCGGAATATGCGCTAATGCGGGAATTGGCAGAAGAGCTTGATATAAAAACGCGGCCTTGCTGTTTTTCACCGGCCGGTTTTGCGTCTCATGGCTATGAAGACTTTCATCTCTTTATGCCTTTATATATTTGCCGTTGCTGGGCAGGGACACCAAAAGGACTCGACGGGCAGAAACTGAAATGGGTTTGGCCAAAGGATTTATATGATTATGATATGCTACCCGCGGATATACCGTTGATAGATCAGCTTAAACGCTTTTTATAGGAGCTTGATAACAGCGCATGCAGCATTCAGTAAATGATCTTAAAACATTTTACAATTCATCTGTTGGCGGGCGTGTGGCTCGTGTGCTGAATGCAGAAATTCATAAAATATGGAATGATTTTGCGGGGAAACGTGTGCTGGGCTGTGGCTATACTTCGCCTTATCTTCAAAGAATAAATGAAGAGTCGCAGTTTTGTTGTTCCATTATGTTTGCCGGACAAGGGGCCTCCTATTGGCCGGACGAAGGAAAGAATCGTACCACGCTATCAGCGGATTGGTGCCTTCCGTTTGAAACAAATTTTTTTGATCACGTTCTGATGGTTCATGCGCTTGAATATACAACGTTTTCGACCTCTTTTATGAGAGAAGTGTGGCGCGTTCTGAAAGGGCAGGGCACAGCCCTTATTATTGTACCGAACAGACTAGGGTACTGGGCACAGGCGGATTGGACGCCGTTTGGGCAGGGGACTCCCTATACGGCGGGACAGCTTAGGAAATTGCTGCATGAGGGACTGTTTCTACCAGAACTATCCAAGGGTGCTTTGTATGCGCTGCCGTTTAAAAGCAATTTTTTTTCAAAGACTGAGAGATTGTTTGAGACCTGCGGTCCTTATATTATACCGCCATTTGGCGGTGTGCATGTTTTTGAGGCGACAAAACAACTTTATGTCGGTGTCACACCACAGGGCAGGAAAGGGCTTGCCGGTAGGGGCGAGGCTTCTCTTGTAACAAAACCGGCTTTTTCCCTCGAATAAAACATCCTATTAGATTGATTTTCTACGTACCAGCCTGTAAGACAAAAGATCGGAACTGTTGGGAATGATCCCTTATGACCGTTTTCGCAAAATGAGTATTGAATGAGCACAGATAAAGCCTATAAATCAGAAGCCGTTGATCAGGTGCGACAGCACATTGATAAACTGGATGATAAAATGCATGACTTGCTAATGGAACGGGCCGAGCTGGTTCGAAAAATTGGTGAGGAAAAGAAAAAGAACAATGTAGAAATTGTGCAGCCTGCACGCGAAGCGCGCATGCTTCGCCGTTTGATGGCACGTCATAAAGGTCCTTTGCCGCAAGAAGCTGTTGTGCGGATCTGGCGAGAACTCGTGGGGGCTGTGACATTGCTGCAAACGGGCCTGAGCCTTTCCGTGACAATGCCAGAAGGCTCCGAAGGGCTTTTCTATTGGGATATGGCGCGTGATTATTTTGGCAGTATCCTGCCTTCACAAAAGACATCTTCTCCTTTTGGGGCACTTGGGGCTGTGCGGGATGATTCTGTGACCTTTGCTGTGCTGCCTTTTCCGCAGGTGGATGAAAAGGAACCGTGGTGGCCGGCGTTGATGGATGAAGGCAATGCCTCCATTCGTCTGATCCAGTGTCTTCCCTGTGGACAAAAGGGGCGATGCTCTTACGGACATTATAAATCTTTGGTTGCGGCTAAAGTTGGCTTTAATCCATCAGATGACGATCATTCCTTTATTGGTCTTTCCGTTAATTCCGGGATCAGCCGTGCTAAAATTGCCGAAGTAACAAAAACGATGGGGCTGGAGCCTTTGTCTTTATACACCAATGTGAGCACTATACCAGACGCCCAGACACAACATCTTCTGGAAGTGAATGACTATTTTACACAGCATGACGAGCGTTTAGCCGCGTTTCTTCAAAAGCTGGAAGATCCGAATGGTAAGGCTGTGTGCCTTGGTGGTTATCCGGCACCACTAATTTATGATAAGGTTTCTGTCTAATGCTGTTTAAGACTATTTGCATTATTGGCTATGGCTTAATTGGCTCTTCTCTTGGCCGGGCGATTAAGGAGCAAGGGCTTTGTGAAAAGCTCATTTGTGCAGATGTGTCTCAGGATGTCTGTGACAAGGTTATGGAACTCGGGATTGCCGATGAAGCGACCATCATTCTTGAGGATGGCGTGCTTGAGGCTGATATCGTTGTGCTGGCTGTGCCTGTGGGGGCTTGTGGTCAGGTTGCCGCCCGCATAGGCCGGTTCCTCAAAGATGGGGCTGTCGTGACAGATACTGGCTCTGTGAAGGCTACTGTGGTGGCGGCCGTTGAACCGCATATGCCGGCTCATGCTGTTTTTGTGCCGGCGCATCCTATTGCGGGGACTGAAAACTCCGGTCCTGAATCAGGCTTTTCTGATTTGTTTCCCGGCCGTTTTTGTGTTTTGACTCCCTCTCCAGATACGCCTATTCGTGCGGTCGAAAAAGTGACGCAGCTTTGGGAAGCCTGCGGTTGCATGATTGAGATCATGGATATGAAGCATCATGATCTTGTACTGGGGATTACGTCTCATCTGCCGCATCTGATTGCGTACACCATTGTTGGTACGGCGACAGATCTGGAAGAAGATATCAAGGATGAAGTGATTAAATTTTCGGCCAGTGGCTTTCGTGATTTTACCCGTATTGCGGCATCCGATCCGACCATGTGGCGCGATGTTTTTCTAAACAATAAAGAAGCCGTTCTTGAAGTATTGCAGCGGTTTACCGAAGATCTGACGGAGCTTCAAAAAGCTATACGGCGCGGTAATGGTGATTTTCTGTTTCACCGGTTCTCTGAGACCAGAGATATCAGACGCGCTATTGTGGATGCACGGCAGGCGGATTATCGCTCGGCCAGTGGAGCGCGGACAGATGCCCCGCCAGTATCGGCCCAAGATAAAGCTTCCGGTTCTGAATCTTAACAGGAATATCGACAAACCGTTCAGCCGTTTCCGGGTCTGTTTTTGACAGCGTGTCTGTTAGTTTGTAGGCGAGCATAAGCCGCATGCCGCTTAGGTTGTTTTGTTCTTTGAGTGTCGATAGCAGTGTTTCAAAACCGTATATCCTGTAATCAAGATCGGCCAGGAGCTGTAGGTTGTTGTCCAGAGAAAACGTGCCGCTTCCCTGAACCCGAATAAGATCTTTTGAAAACATAAGGCGTTTCAGTCTGATGTTGCCTTTTTTCTGTTGCCATTTTCTTATCGTGCTTTCTGTGACGGGCGATGGAAAGTCTTTGGGAGAGATGAATTCCAGAAGGAAATGATCCAGAAATTCCATCATGCCGGCGTGCTCTATGCGGATTCCTTCCGGCATTTCAATAACGACAGGCTGTAAAGGCAGCGGCCAGCCTGTAATATGGAGGGACGGGATCTCTACACGTAAATTATCCGGCCCGTACAGAACGCCTTTCCAGTGGATGTTATATGGGCCAGGGAACCCGCTTACCACAGGACGATCACCGATGAAGGCGTAGTCTTCTTGCACGGCCTGTTCATAAACAAAATCAATCTCTTCTTCGATTATGTTTTTGATGTAGTACCATGCACCTGTATAAGCCAGACAGAGAACAACAGCTATAGCCAGTGTATAGCGGATAAGGCGGGCCATGGTTTTGTTGTTTGTTTTTGTATTTTGAGATTCCTCTATAAGGGCTTGAGACTTTTCTTCAAGGTTTTTTTCTAGTGCTGGCATAATGTCCTTTATATTCCTTCCTGCCGGAATAAGGGGAAGACATTCTAAAATAACCTTTCCCGGTTTTTTAAAAAAGGCATTTTTGGGCCAGAACAAACCGCTGTTTAAGGCCAGTGGTAATATGGGCAGGTCTGTAGCCTCATACATTTTGGCTATGCCGGATTTATATGGTTTGTCTTGTGCCGTTTCATTTAAGCGTACGCGGGTGCCTTGGGGAAAAATAACAATGGGGCGGCCCTGTTCTTTGATCTGTTTGGCGCCCTCGACAATTGAACTTAAGGCTCTTTTGGGGCTGCTGCGGTCTATGGCGATCATTCTCGCTTTGCGCGCGTACCAGCCCCACATGGGAATAGATAAGAGCTCTTTTTTCAAAATAATGGCTGGGTCGTCAAAGATCAGGTGAAGCTTTTGAGTCTCGTAGGCAGATTGATGTTTTGCGGCGACCAGAAAAGCTTTGTCTTTCGGGATGTGTTCTGTCCCGCGCAGCTCATAATCAAGTCCGAGTATGTATTTCTCACCGATATAAACGAGCGTGAGCCAGAAACGTACCATGCGTACAAATGCTTTGCGTGGCAGAAGCAAAAACGGCAGATAGGCAAAGCAAAGTACAGCCGTAATGCTGTAATAGAACAGATTGAATAAAAGAGATCGAAATATGCTCATAACGTTAATTTTGCGCGTAGCCAGCTATAAAGAGTTTTATTGTATTCAGTAAACGTTATACGCCAATAGCCATGTGCACCGGGCTTGAAACTTTTTAGAAATACGGGAAAGGGGCATATCTCTTTATCTGGCATAATGTCTTTAAATTCGATCATGGACCGCGCCATGTGATAGTTGGAGGTAACCAGATAGAAACGGGTGATATGATGTTGATCAATCCACGCTTTGGACTCTGTCGCGTTTTCGTTCGTATTGGTAGCTGTGGGACCGAGCGTAATTTTTTGTTGCAGGGCTGGGGCTGCGGTGAGTTGCTCAACTGTATAGTTTTGTCCTGTGCCGCTGATGAAAAGCTTGTCTATTTTGTTGTTGACCATAAGCCCCAAAGCCTTTTGAAGTCGGTCTTTTCCGCCCGTTAAAGCGATGACGGCTTCTATGTCGGTCTCTGATTTTCCAGGCTGCATGAACGTAATGGATGCAATAAAAAGGCTGTATCCAAATAGCCAGAGCAGAAGCAGCGCATAGCATGTCATAAGGCCGAGCGACAAAAACGAACAACCTGTTTCTTCCTTGATTTCTTCTTTATTGCAGGAATGTAATCCCAAAACAAACACCTGTATTGTATCTCATCAATTTAGGCCTGCCTTTTTCAGCAGGTTTTTATTTTTTAATCTATGAGGCGGAAATAATCCATGGGAATTTTTAGCTTGGTTGATTCAAGCTTGTATTTTTATGAAAATCTATTTAAAACGCCTATACTATGGGTTAATTATAGAAATGGATAGTTGGTATGACAGATAGGAAAGATATTTCTCCGCGCACGCAGGATATCCCGGATTATTATGAATATTCTAAAGGCTCTGAGGCTTATAAAGAGCTTATCAGGTGGAGTCTTGCGCCAGATAATTTGATAACAGAGGACGTTTTTGAAGAAGGGCTTAAAGGGCTTGAGACGTTGAAACATCCTCTTCCTGTTCTTTATAATATCATGCATGCCAGATGGGAAAAAGAATGTCAGGATATGGCACTGTCTGATTGGGGCGATTTTGATTTTCAGCGATTTTCTCGTCTTTCTGCAGCTATGGTGGAATGCGTCAAAAAAATTGAGATATCGTCTGATAAAAAGATGGATTTTCTGAATCGTATGCGTGACCAAAATGGTATTCTTTTCTACCATGCCTATGAGGAGGCCCCTGAGCTTCAATCTGAACTGTATAAGCCTTATGATCTGGATGCTGTTTTTGTTGCCGCTGCCGTTTATGTTGCAAAGGCCAGTGATTCTCATGAAAATTGTTACAGAACGTTATTCCAGTATTTTTCTGATTCGCCTTATTTTCTGTCACAGTTGGACGGCATTGATGACGCTCGTGTCGTTTCCATGATCTCTGATCATAAAGAAATTTTTCCTTTAGCATATATGGAGAATGTAAAATATATAGAGTTTCTTCTTCATCTTCAGGAGCAAATTGCGGCAAATGAATTGAGAGAAATAAGCCCTGATACGGTGAAAGACGCCGTAACCGATTTAAGTGCGGCCATGCTTGAAACGCGTTGTTTGTCTGAGGCTTTAACCGGGTATCGTGACGGAATTTCGTTCTATGGTAAGTCCTTTGATCCTTTGAAGGATGATGATGTTAAAATTCTTTGTGAAATATTCCCCCGTGTTGATCGGTCTAATGGACATGAAGAGCTTGTGATCGCAGAGGTTTTTAATGCCTGTGTCAAGGCCTGTCATGCGATGCGTGATAATCTCATAACACTAAGAAGAATGGGTGATTCGGCCAACAATGATGATGAGAGAGATAGGCTGCTCAATGAAATCAAAGAAACACGCGCTGCTGCAGAGGCCACGTATAATAATGTTTTTAAACTTAAGTAACTAAGGAAATAAAGGATGATTGGTATGAGTGAAAATAAGGCAAAGTGTGTACCGGACGTGTCAGAGGAAAGAGATTTTCCTGCGCTTTTTGAGTACGAAAATGGATCTGATGCTTATAAAAAGCTGGTTGAGTGGGTTTATGATGGGAATTATATTACGCTGGCCGTCTTTGAAGAAGGGCTTAAAGGGCTTGAAACCCTGAAACAACCAGAAAACGCTCTGAGATGGATTATTGATCGCAGAAAAGATACAGAGTGTAAGCCGCTTGAAGCTATTTGCTTCGATTGGAGAAATTTCGATTCTAACAGATATGATCGTATGTCTGCTGCTTTGCTTGATGCTGTTAAAAAAATTGATAATCAGATCTCTCATATGCATCTTCTGGAAAAATTGTATACACAAAACGAGTCTGTTCAAGATAATTATTGTTCTCATATCCTCCCCGATTTTTTTGGTTCATTGGAAGCACCGCACAAAGCTCTTTTTGATAGACATGATAAGGCGTTGGTTGAAGCGGCGGTTGAGGCAAGGAATCTAAATGGTCCTTCAGGCTTTTATCCTTCGGCTCTTTTTTATGGTTTTTATAGCTCGCCGTATTTTCTTTCAGCTTTGAAAGGTGTGGATGATAGGGCTATCGTTAATATTGTGGCTGAAAATAAACAGAATTCTATGGCGGGTTCTATAGGACGAAAAGAGCGCGTCGCCTTTCTTCTGGATGTTCAAAACAGGGTGGCGTCTGGAGAGCTTAAGAATATTGATCTTGATGTTTTAAGAACCGGCATTGAAGACTTAAGCGCGGATATGTTGCTAAAAGAGTGTTTTTCCAGAGCTGTAGGGGGGGATGTTGTCTCTTTTTCGATAAAGCCTTTCAGTGATGATGAGAAAGACGCGTATAGAACGATATTTGCCGAGGTTGATTCTGCTATGGGATATGAAAATCATGTCCTGACAAAGGCGTTTGAGCTTTGTCTGGTGGCAGAACAGGATGTGCTTGATACGCTTGAAGAACACAGAAAGATTGATCAGGCAGCGGCCGAGCAGAAAGCTGTGTTGAGTAGTGCCTTAACAGAAAAACTTAAGGCAACGCAGACCGCGTGCCAGAATATTTTTAAAATTAAGTAACTAAGGAAGAAGCGTGATTGATATGATAAAATGGAAAATGCCTGATTTTTTGAAAATTTTTCAAAAAAGAAATGACGTACTGTCTGTGCAGGAAGTCCCCGCAAAAGTACCAGAGGAAAAAGAGTTTCCTGTGTTTTTTGAATATTCAGAAGGGACACCCGCCTATAAAAAACTTGTAGAGTGGATTTGTGGTGGTGAGAGTATTACCTCGGATGATTTTGAGGAAGGGATGGCCTGTCTTTCCTCGTTAGAAGATCCAGGCGTTGTTTTTGCGCATTTTCTCTCCTGTAGAGATCATAAAGAGGTCGAGCTTGTAGAAAAGAAATATTTTGACTGGCATACCTTTGATATTAGAGCATTCGATACGTGCTCTACGGCGGCACTAGAGGCGGTTAAGAAAATGGAAAAACCGTTTGATCAAATGCGTTTTTTAGGGCGGCTGTATAACCAAAACAGGAGAATTGAAAGGAGTTATCGTTCTAACCTATTTTGTGATTTCTCCTTTTCTGACGATTCTTTTGCGCTGGATATATTTGATCGTCAGGAGAAAGCTATTGTTGAAGCGGCTGTTGGCGTGCGGCAGATGCCCGATTGCGCGTATTTTTATTATACGTCACTTTTTCCAACATTTTCTGAATCGCGCTATTTTTTGCCGAGCTTAAGGGATGTTGATGATAATGGCATCATAAGCATGATAAGCAAATTTCATGAAGAGATCCCTCATTCTTATAATGGGCGCATGGCCTATATGAACTTCCTTCTTGATGCTCAGGATAAGGTGAATGCTGGTGCGTTTAGTAATATTGATCCCCAAAATCTTGGTGCGCTCATTACAAAATTGAGTGAAGTTATACTGAAAAAAGATGTTCTGGAAAGAGGGGTTGATAGTTATTCCTCTGATCCTAATGCGGCTATTGTTTCTCGTATAACTGACAGTGATGCGGCTGTGTATAAAGAGTTCTTTGCACGTATTGATGCACGAAGGGGCTCTGATGTACCATTTCTTACGTCGGCGTTTAATAAATGCATGTCTGTGTGTCATATGGCACGTGATAATCTTACTGAATGCGGTAATATTGATAGAAAAGCCGCTGAGGAAAAGATGGTGTTGAACAATGCTCTGGCTCGTGAAGTGGTATCAGCGAAAAAGGTCTGCAATATGGCATTTAATAAGCTTGGCTGATTTTGTATCTACGGCATTTCTTCCAAGGATTTCAGGACTGTCCAGCGGGCGATGAGAACCGAGAAGAGCGGCATGAGGACCGGGCATAGGGCCAGAAACATAAAGTAGACTGGTTCTATCGCAAAGGATGGCAGGAGTGCGCTGTTGTCTTTGTTCGATAAGGCGTAAGCAAGACCGAGGATTGGAAAAACGAGAACAGAGGCTATTGCGGCCCCTTTGGCTGTCAGAATAAAAATATAGCGTTGAAACTGTCTTGTGATGTAGCGGTCTGTCGATCCCATAAGGTGCAGGAGCTCCAGCTCCTGATGATGGGCCGACATACTGGAGCGTACAGCACCTGCAATCGCTGTGGCGGTGGTGAGAAGGATCATAAGGCTGAGGAAAAAGGCGGCATATTTTAGGGTTGATGTCAGGCGCAGTAAATCATTTAGCCAGTCTTCGTGCGTGTCGAGTGAGGCTTCTGGTGAGAGCTTGTTTATCTTTTTCTCAATTTCCTTGAGGGCATCCGGGTCCCTTGTGTTCAGCTCAACAGCAATCAGAACAGGAAAAGGCAGGGTGTCCAGCATGGTGTCATTGTGCCCCAGCCAGGGGGATATAAGCTGTTGTATTTCTTCCTTTTTCATGAGCGTGGCCTGCTTGATGATCTTGTGCCCGTCAATGATGGCCATTACTCTTTTTCCGAGCTTGTCCAGTTGCGCCGGTGTCATGATAGAGCCGTCATTACGCTCTGCCGGGATTTCAATGGTGACTTTATTTTCAAGGCCGGATTGCCAGCGGTTGGAAAGCGTGGACATCAAAAACGCGCCATCTGTTATGATCAGCACCAGAAAACTCATTAAGGTGACAAGCAATACAAGAAAGCCCGACCCGTCTTTTTGTGTCAGTGGTATGTCATAGCGGCGTTTGCCGTGTGCAACACCGAGTGTTTTGTTTTTTTCCTTTCTAAACCAGTCCATCAGAATACACCTTTTAGCTTTTTCTTTACCCAGTTTTCCGACTTTTGAACCGACAGAGTCCCGTCATGTAAAACAAGTTTTGTGTGCTGAAAACGCTCCATCATTTGCTGATTGTGCGAGGCAATAACGATTGTCGTGCCCATACGGTTGAGCTGTTCAAACAGATTCATAAGCTTGTAACCGATCTCATCATCCAGATTGCCGGTCGGTTCGTCGGCCAAAAGAAGACGGGGTTTTGTGATGACAGCCCTGGCAATGGCGACACGCTGCTGTTCCCCGCCTGATAATGTAGGGGGAAGCATATACATGTTATCGCCAAGGCCTACCCATTCCAGCAGCTCTTTTACGTTCTGCTTTATTTCCTTTTCGGCCTTGCCTGCGATTCGTAGAGGGAGGGCAACATTATCAAAAGCTGATAAATGGCTCAGCAGACGAAAGTTTTGAAAAACGACGCCGATGCGCTGACGTATGGGAACGAGTTGCTGTCGTGACAAGGGGGCTATATCCCGCCCGAACATGCTGACCATACCGCGTGTTGGTTTACGCCCAAGATAGAGCAGGGACATGAGCGATGTTTTACCGGCACCACTCGGGCCAGAGAGAAAATGAAAGGATCCCGGTTCCAGCGTGAAGGTCACATCGCTTAGCACTTCAGGGCCTATGCCATACCGTAATCCGACATGTTCAAATTTAATCATGCGATGGCTCTACTTCTTCTCATTTTTCCTGTTCGCTATATATAAAAGGGATTCCGCTTTTATATAGGCGTTGTCGATTTTTTGTGCGGCCTCAAAGGCTGCCTCAAAGGCATTATCATTTGCCATGAGTTCAGAGACTGTCCGGCATGCTTTATTTTTATAGGCCGTTGATGAAATTTTATCCAGAGTGTTTAGTGCTTTATTGTGATCTTTTCTCATGGATTGCGTCTCCGCGATTTCTCCAAGGGCCTTATGCTGGAGGGCCGCATTGTCTATGATCAGGGCTGTCTGTATGGCTGCATCGTCTTGTTTGGATTCTGCCTGTCCCATCGCGATATAGGTCAGTGCAATATCGTGAGAGGGTTTATGCTCAATCTTTTGTGCTTCTTCATACAGACGGTTAAAGAGATTAGTGTAGCGGTTGTCTGCCCAGTTTAATTTTGAGGCTTCCATGCCTATGCCGCGAATGGTCATGGCTTTTGTATCCGGGCCTGATATTTTTTCGATGAGGGCAATAGCCTCGTCAATCTTGTCGTTGGCGGCTAGAATTTTTGCGTATTCGCGGTAGCTTTTGTCTTTCCATTTTTGATCGGTGATATCAGGGATTGTGTTTTCCAGCGTTTTTAAGAGGCATTCTTTTGTCGCTGTGTCGCAGAGAGGCTGGTTTTCTTCTGCTTTAGGGCTGGTTGTGTATAAGATCAATGATAAAAAAAACAGCAAAAAAACTCTCATTTGTGTATCCTTCCAGATCATAGGCTTGTTCGATTCTCTTCATGGATTTATAAATACAATATGATAGTCGTTTGTTCCAGTTGTTCCACCCGTTACCTTGTTCCCGATGCCAGTATTGGCACGGAAGGCCGGACGGTGCGCTGTGCAAATTGCGCTAATGAATGGTTTCAGATGCTGGAGACAGAGGCTGATACTGATACCGATACCGATACAGATACAGTTGAACAAGATATCGAAACGTCTGTAGAAGATGATTCGCAAGAGGTTGAGCCGGAATCGGATGATGATATTTTGTCAGATGATGATTCTCTTCCTGAAAATGAGATAATGCAGGAAGATCCCTTCCAAGAAGAGCAGGAATATACTGGCGATCAGGTGGCCGGTAATGATGAAACGGATATCCCTGATTCTATAAAGCCTGATTATGATGCGCCGAATCAGACTGCCGGAAAAGTGAATCTGCCTGCGCTGCCCAGAGAGGGATTCTCGCGCTTTGTCCCACAGCTTGTAAATTATGGTCTGGCTTTTCTGCTGGTTGTTCTTTTGGCTTTTGGCGGGGCGGAATTTGGCGTGTTTTCTTTTTCAAAAGCACCGTCCGTTGTTGATGCACAAGGGCTCATCTTTGATCGTTTTCATGCAAAAGATAATCATGGTGTATTAGAGATTACGGGCCATGTCGTGAATATGTCCGGGCAGGAAAAGTCGCTGCCTAATGTTAAATTCTCCCTGGTGGATGAGGCGGGTACTACGCATCATGAATGGATACTTGAAGCCCCGCAGGATCATATCGCCGTAGAAGAAAAACTCCCCGTTGCGTCACATTATGACGGTGATTTGTCGTCCATATCCGGCCTGACTCTGACCTTCGTTTCCCCTGATGCTGTGATTGATTCTGTGCCGGTTGCTGAGACAGAGCACGAAACGGCTGAGACGCTTCACCATGAAGACACGCAGGCCGCGCCGCATGCGGAAGAAGCACATGCAGCAGAACCACATGAGACAGGACATCACTGATTTTTTTATAGAAGGCTCTGCAAAAGTCAAAAAATATGCCCTTATGGGCCGGGAGCCTGCGTGACGTTTAAACGCAGACATAAATTGAATCAATTTATGTCGTCTGTGTATGTGTGTTTAAGATATGTGTTTTTAAGAGTCCGACCCTTCATCTTTTAACGCGGCTAGTGAGAAGGCTCCGCCTTTTTCGGGTTGTTCTATTTTGGCACCTTCGAGATTAGTTTCGTCAAGCTCTGCCCCTTCCATTTTAGCCCCTGTCAGATCGGCATTTTTCAGATTAGCCCCTTTTAGGTTAGCGTATGACAGATCGGCGCCTCTTAGATTGGCACTCATCAGATTAGCCCCTGACAGCTCGGCATAACGGAAATAGGCACCTTCTAGGTTACAAGGAGAATAGCGTCTTGCGCCTTCTTCACCGAACATCAGTGGCGCAAAATTCGCGCGTTCCAGATTAGCATGGCTAAACTTGGCCCCTTTCATGCTGGAGGCCCTTAAGTCAGCTTCGACCATATCACAATTTCGAAAGTCCGAGTTATCAAGTACGGCACTTTGCATTTCAATCCGGTACAGATTCATGCGGAAGAATTGTGTTTTGACGGCTTTAATAGCGGTAAGCTTGCCTTGTTTTAACGTTACTAATTCGCGCATATCATAGCCACTGAGATCAAGACGTGCCCCGGAAGCACCAGCCGTTTCTACCCAGATTTTATGTTGTTCTACGAGTTTTGGCAGCGGTTCACGCAGTTGAGAGACAGATATACCTGCGTTTTCATCGGTCACGACATCGATCATAATGACGTTACGATCTCGAATCTGGTCAAGATTGACGCCCATCAAAATGGCAGATTTCAGATTTGCACCCGATAGTTGCGCGCCTTCAATTTCCGCGCCGGAAAGGTCTGCCCCTTCCATTTTGGCACCGCGCAGATCGGCATGCTCCATATTAGCATGTGTCAAAATAGCATCGGAAAAGTCTGCGTTTGTCGCCATTGAACCGGATAGTTTTGCTCCGGAGAGATCGGCACCTCTGAAGTTTACATATTGTGCTTTTTGGAAACTGCCATCTGTGGTCAAGCCGCCACCGCGTAAATCGGCCTGTTCCAGATCGGCCCCCGCCAGATCGGCTCCTTCAATGCGTGCACCACGCAGATCGGCCCGGACAAAGTTAGCTTCGTTCAGGTTTGTATCAGCCATATCACAGGCATATAGAGAGGCTTCCTGAAAATCAGCATGAGATAAATCCATCTTTCTCATCAGGCATGCTGTGAAGTCTGCTTGTCTTAAATTTTGACCGGACAGCGATAAACCGGACAGGTCGGCGCGCTTCAATATTGCCCGTCGTCCGCCAAGACGACCGTCCAAAAAACGTTGATGAAGCTGAACCATGCCGTCAAGCTGGGTCTGCGTCATCCTCTCATATTCATTGCCGGTTTTAGTGTTTGTCATTGTTGAAAATTTCTCATGCACCCCATATTGGGGTATAAGGATAGTGTATTTTAAAGCGATTGGCTATTGGCTAATTACGCCTTTTATAAAATCGACAGCCTCTGGCTTACTCCAATCTGTCGGCCCTCTCATTTCATGCAGGATACGTCCGTTGGGGTCCAGTATGTAACTGGAAGGCATCGTTCTGATGGCAAAATGTCTCTGAATGTCTATTTCCCGATCATAGAACACAGGGAGTTCTTTTATTTCGTGGCGGTCCAAAAAACCGCGCAAAGCAACAAAGGGGCGATTAATATCTGTAGCAATGGGTAGGATAGCCAGATTATTCTGCCCTTCAAATTTTTTTTGCAGGGTTACAATAGAAGGCAGTTCTGTAACACAAGTCCGGCACCAGCTTGCCCAAAAGTGAAGGAGGACATATTTTCCCTTATAATGGCTGAGATTAATAGTTTTCAGGTCTTTGCCAATGAAAGAAAAATCGTAAGACTCTTTTGGCCTTTTATAGGTTTTAAAGGCCATGAAACTGCCCTCAAAGGGATCATCGTTTTCTCCTTTTTCAGCCAGAGTAGGGCCAGCACCACAGGACGAGGTGGTTTTAGGCTGATCTTTCTCTGATACAATGATCTTTTCTGTTAACGGAGGCGGCAACTCTTCTCCGGTTACAGCCTGCTGCGCAAAGGCCGATATAAAGGCCGGTACAGAGGCTGATACAAGGAGTAAGCCTAACAAAAAAAAGAAGATATACCTTTTTAGCAAAAAACCTGTCATTCCTGTCTTTCCCGAAAAGAAAAAAGAATGTATTCATAAAGGATGAGATTCAATATTTTTTTGTCATTTTTATTGATTTTATTCACTTTGAGTGCGTTTGGTGTAACGGCTTGCGGCATAAAGCCGTCTTCTGTTGATCCGCCACAAGGGGCTGAAAACAATTCTTTCCCACGGACCTATCCGTATCCGTCAGAGTAATGCCTATTTTCTATCTGCATAAAATAGCAGCTTTTTTTGCGCTCGTTTCCGAGTCGTTTGCTTGTGCTTTCTGGCTTTTCTTGTGCTGGGTATTTTCTTTTCTTTCTTTGTGGCTTTTGAAATGGCCGTCTTTTTTGGGGCCGTGGGCTGAAAAAACGGTTTTTCTTATTTTTGTGGCTGGCGGGCTTTATTTCCTGCTCAAGGGGGCCAGACTTTTTACCTTTCCGAATCGTGAAGACGTGGCACGAAAGCTTGAAGAGTATAGCCATATACGGCACCGTCCTTTGCGCTCCATCAAGGACCGGCCAATGCAGGGGAATAACCCGCTTTGGGCAAAGCATGAAAGGCAGCGTCGTGCTCTTTTGCCTTTTATAAAAGCACCTTTCCCTGCGCCTGTGCTTGCGCAAAAAGATCCGTATGCCATACGTTTTGCGGTGGCTGTTTTCTTTATTTTCGGCCTTATCGTTGCCGGGCCTTTAAGAACACAGAATATTATGGATGGGCTGTTTCCTTTTCAATGGCAGAAAAACGCTGTGGATTCAAAACGGATCAGCCTTAAAATTGTGCCGCCTGACTATACCCGTATGGCGCCTTTCGTATTTGAAGAGCATAAGAACAAAGGCGATATAGCTCTTATTCCCGAGGGTTCTGTTATAAAGGCACAAATAAAGGATCCCCTTTTTACGCCTCGCTTGTTTATTGATGGGAAAGAATATCCTTTTGAAAAAGCCGATGAGCATAATTATACGCAAGAGCTGCCTTTGCCTGAAGGGGCACGACTGAGGATTATGGAATTTGTGTTTACGAAAGCAGATGTTTCTTACCGCCGTATAAAAGATGAGGTGCCCATCCTGATCAGTACGGAAGAGCCTGAAATAGGAAAGAAGGATGCCGATTTTTCAATTCCACTGAAAATCAAAGAAGATTACGGGATTAAAACGCTTACTCTTTCGGTGGAGCAGGACAATCTGGTTAAAGAGTATCCGCTTGGTGCGCCGGTAACAGAAGAGCGCACTATTTCCCTGTGGACGAAAGACGGGCCGACAGAGGGGACCGAAATTGCACCGCGTTATAATTTTGCTTCCCATACATGGGCTGGCTTGCCGGTTCGCTTAAATATCAGCGTAGAGGATTATGCCGGGAACAAAGCGGCTGTGACATATCCTATGGTACTGCCAGAGCGTCAGTTTGATCATCCTGTAGCGCGGGAACTTGTTCAGATGCGTAAAGATCTTTCTTTTTCACCGGTTACGGCCTCACCTGATATTTCACTGGCCCTTGAAACGCTTTTACATTTCCCGGAATCTTTTGAAGACGATACTGTTGCTTTTCTGGCTATTGCAGCGGCCTCTTCGCGCCTGCATTACAGTCCGTCAGAGGAAACCGCCCGTGCTGTGATCTCTCTTTTGTGGGATGTGGCACTTAAGATCGAGGAGGGGAATATCGGGCTTGCCGCAAGGGATGTTCAGCAGGCTAAAGAAGCGTTGAAAAAGATATTGGAAAATCCAGACGCAACGGAAGAGCAAATTGCCGCGGCTATGTTCGATCTTCAAAAAGCCATGCAAAACTATTTTCAGGCCCTTCACAAAGAGATGCAAAAAAGAATGGCGCAAGCCGATCAGCCTTTCTTTTTTCTGCCGACCATGTTTACGCAAATGATGAACCCTGATGATCTCGCGGATTTTATGCAGCAAATGGAATCCGAAGCACTGGAAGGCAACCGGGACAAAGCCAAAGATATGTTGGGCCGGTTGGAAGAGATGATGGATATCCTTTCGCCGGATCTGGCAAAGCCTTTGCCGGAAGATGTCAAAATGATGGCGGACGCCATGAAAATTCTTCAGGACCTGATCGAACAGCAGCAGGCGTTGCTGGATGACACAAAGCAAGTAGCTGGTATCCCGGATGATTCAAAATCTCTTCCCATGCTGGAGGGGCAAGACGGACAGGGGCCTACAGATCAGCCGTCTTCCGGCAGCGGTGGGGATACGCCGGGCGGTCAGAGTCAGGACAATATGCAAGGCTTCAAAACACGGCAGGATGCGTTAAAATTTATGCTGGAACAGCTTATGAGAGATACGGGGAATCTTCTGGGGCAGGCACCTGATACTATGAGCAAGGCGCAGACAGAGATGAAACTCTCTGCGGATCAACTGGCAAACGGACAGCCGGGTAGTTCTATTCCGCATCAGGATCGTGCGCTGAAAAATCTTAAAGATGGCGGCAAAGAGATAAGTCAGAACCTTATGAGCCGGCTTCAAAGCATGACGGGGCTGTCTTTTGGTCAGACAGGGCATGGCGTTGATCCTCTGGGGCGTCCTTACGGCGAAAACGGGAAAAGTATTCTGGATAACAAAACGGTAAAGCTCCCCGATGAAGCGACAAGAAAACGCATTGAAGACATCCTGAACATCCTGCGCGATCGTTCAGGTGAGCTCTACCGCTCACGCGAGGAACGCGATTACTACCAGCGGCTCTTGCGCCGTTGGTGAATATAGGAAGCTCGGCTGCGAAAGGGCCGATTATTGCTTTCCCCGTGAAAACGGGGATCGTTAACTCATTGCTTTTAAGGATTCCCGCTGGAGTTTACCCCTGCGAAAGCAGGGGCGGGAAAAGCAAAAGGGCGTATTTTTTGATTTTTGCGAAAGGCCTTTATCGTTTTGTAGATACAAAAAACCATGCTAAAATCCGCATGCTTGTTTCGTGTCAATCAGTGTATTCACAACTGCCGTTGCTATTACCATGTCTTTGTTGTCTCAAAAAAAATCTATATATCTTGTGGCGAGTGTTTTGCCTCTGTTGTGTGCGCCTATGCTTTGGTGCTCTCCGGCGTGCGCTCAGGAGCAGGCCCCTCTTTGGTCTCCGGTAGCTGATTTTAGCTATAAGGGGGGCAATAAACGGCATTATGGGACGGTATCTCTTATGTTACCTTTCGCACAGAGTGAAGATAGTCTCCTTTTTGCAGATATTCGGACAGTGGTCTCTGATCAGGACAGTTTTGAAGGGAATGCAGGGCTGGGGATTCGAAAAATAGCCGGGCATGATGCTATATTTGGTGCGTACGGTTTCTTTGATACGCGTCTTTCCGCATACGATAATGTTTTCCAGCAAGCAACCTTTGGCGCGGAAATGATTGGCGAGCACTTTGAGGTCAGGGGGAATGTTTACAGGCCTGTGGGGGAAGATAAGAAGCTGGCCTATGATAATGGGGCTTCAGCCTTTATCTCCGGTAATAATTTTATGATTCAAGATGGGCGGATTTATGAAAGGGCGTTAAAAGGGTTTGATGTTGAAATAGGGCACAGCTTCCCGGTGCTGGAAAATGCAAGGGGTTATATCGGTTATTATAATTTTCACAATGACGGTGTAACAGATGTCTCTGGTTACCGCGCGCGGGTGGAGACTGATATCGGAGACTGGGTGGAGATCGGGGCAGAAAAGCAGTTTTCCGATACAACGCAGGATGATGCCGTTTTTGGAGAGATCCGTATTCGTATTCCGTTTGATGGCTGGACTAAAGGAGGTGAACGCCGGAAAGCGATGTCTCCCTTGCAGAAAAGAATGATGGTGCCGATTGTTCGTGACATAGATGTCGTAACAAAAACCCTCCCTGCAGCAGAGCCTGTTAAGCTTATGATGGCGTCTGGTAATGAGCCGGCAAAGGTTTACTTTGTTGATAATACGGCCGCAACTGGCGGGGATGGTACGAAGGAGAATCCCTTTAATACATTGGCGCAAGCAGAAGCGGCCGCTGGCCCGCATGATACAATTTATGTCGCCGCAGGGGACGGTACGACGGCGCATTATGATCAGGGTATTACAATGGATGACGCGGGCCAAAGACTCGTTGGTTCTGGTGCGGCACTGACCTTTGATCGTTCGCAATTTCAGATCCCAACAGGTATAGGCAGTCCTGTGGATTTTGATGACATTGTGTTTATTCCGGCACAGGACGTCGCTCCGATTATAACAAATGCGGCAGACGATGGTATAACGGTTACAGCTGATGATGTTGTGGTGACAGGTGTCACGGTTGACGGGGCGGCAGATGATAATATTTATGTCCATAACGCAGATAATCTGACAATCAAAAATGTGACAACCTCAAATGCGGCAGATGATGGTCTTTTCATGTTCTATAACGATGGAGGGGCGTACACGATCTCTATTGAGAACAGCCAGGTTAATGACAACGGGGATAATGGTTTAGGGGTGTCTACACAAGGGAATAGTATGCTGAGCTCTACTATAAGCGGTAACATAATAAAAAATAATACTGTAAATGGTGTTACACTAAGCGGCTATGATAATAGTACCCAAAAAGGAACAATAGATAATAATATAATAGAATATAACGGTAATTCTTCTGTTATGTTACGTAGTTATACTGACGCTTCTTTGGAAGGAACGGTGTATAACAACACAATGGGCAATAATGGTAACTTTGGGATTGTTTTATATGCAGATAATGATAGTTCTATGAAAAGAACGGTGTATAACAATACGATAACGAAGAATGGTCGTGATGGTGTCTATGTGGATGCGCGTCGAGATGCTGTTGTGGAAAGTGTATTTCGTAACAACACGATAACTGATAATAGTTTCGCCGGTCTTTCTATAAGACAATCGCATAATGCTCAAGTAAAACAAGAGGTGTATGATAATACGGTAACGGATAATGGCACTCACGGTCTTTATTTTACGACCCTTTCTTCTAAGGTCACGGAAAACACAGTAAGTGGCAATATTATAACGGGTAATGATGGAAATGGTGTTCGTGTTTATTATAGGGCAGGGGCTGGTCTGACCGTTGATCTTGGCGGCGGTGCTTTGGGAAGTGCAGGACAAAATGCTATCTATGGCAATGGGGCTGAGGAAGTGTTTGTTGATCTTGATGGCGGTGAATTAAAGGCGGAAAATAACTGGTGGGGCGATGCAACAGGTCTGCAGCCAGCAGAAGTGGATTTTGATGATGGCACCATAGATGCCGATCCTTATTTGACGAGTGCGCCTGACTAATTTTAAGGCCACTTAATTTTTCAGTCTCTTTATAAGCTCTGGCAGGATGTTAAAGAGATCTCCTTTTATGCCGTAATCGGCCATGTTGAAAATTGGGGCGTCCTTGTCTGTGTTTATCGCGATAATGGTTTTGGAATCCTTTATGCCAGATACATGCTGTGGCGCACCGGATATGCCGGCGGCAATATAGAGGTCAGGTGCGATGACCTGACCTGTCTGGCCGATCTGGTGTTCGTTGGCTATGTAACCGGCATCGACAGCGGATCGCGTTGCGCCGACTGCGCCATCTAAAGTCTCTGCCAGATCTTCGATTAGTTTAAAGTTTGTTTTTGATGCCAGCGCTTTCCCGCCTGCGACGACGATAGCGGCATGAGATAAAGGCGGATGTCTGGAGTCAGAGAGGACCCGGCGAAGATAGGTTGACAGGCCTTTATCACCTGTGCCGCTTACCGTGATAATGTCTGCATCTTCTGTGTCATATTCGTTTCTAGAGGCGGCAGTAAAATTGGTTGGTCTGATGGTCAGTATATGCAGCGGCTGTTTGCTTTTTACTGTTTTTATAGCATTTCCGGCATAAACAGGCCGGGCGAACGTGTCTGGTGAAACAATGCGCATGACATTAGCGACAGGCTGTATATCAAGCAGGGCGGCTGCACGGGGCAGAATATTTCGGCCAAATGTGTTGGCAGGGGCCAGAATGTGGGTATAATTTTTTGCCAGCTTAACAACCAGATCGGCCATATTTTCAGCGAGCTGATGCGCGTATTCTTTTGAATCGGCTTTCAGGATTTGCTTGATACCACTGATAGAGGCGGCTTCGCTTGCTGCTGTGTCGCATTCGAAACCGGCGATGAGGATATCAATGTCCTGTTTGAATGTTTTTGCGGCAGTGACCAGATTAAAGGTTGTTTTGCCCAGTTTTGTGTGCGTGTGTTCCGCGATAATGAGTGTTCTCATGATATTTTATGACCTTGCCTGTTTGATCTTTTCTACAGCTTTATCCAGAGAAATAAAGGCCGCACCGTTTGTTGTACGAGGCGGTGGCGGCTCAACTTTTATGATGTCAAGACGAGGCTCATATTCCTCCATCAGATCTGTTGGTGTAATAACATCAAGCGGTTTGCTTCGGGCCTTCATGATATTGGGGAGGGAAGCGTAGCGCGGTTCATTTAATCTGAGATCGGTTGTTATGACACAGGGAAGTTTTAGAGAAAGGAACTCCAGCCCTTGTTCTGTCTCGCGAGCTATTTCAATTGTTCTGTCATCTTTTAGTTCCAGTGCCGAGACGGCGAGTCCATGTCCCCAGCCAAGAAGAGCCGCCAGCATTTGCCCTGTTTCAAAAGATTCATTGTCAATGGCTTGTTTTCCAAGGAAAACAAGATCGGGAGATTCTATCTCGATGAATTTTTTTAAGGATTTCGCAACGGTCAGCGATTCAATATTTATGATGTTTGTGGGGATGGTCGTCTTGATCAGGACGGCTTTGTCGGCCCCCATGGCAAGGGCTGTTCTTAGAACATCTTCTGCTTTGTCCGGGCCGATTGTTACGGCTATAACGCTCTTTATTTTTCCGGCTTCTTTTAACTGGACGGCTTCCTCAAGTGCGTTTTCATCAAAGGGATTCATAGACATTTTGACATTGTCGTAAACGACACTGGTCTGATCGGCTTTGACATGAATTTTTACATTATGGTCTATAACACGTTTAACAGCGACAACGGCTTTCATGTTCTTTTCTTTCCTTGATTCTGAGGTCGTCGGTGTTCTGTTTAGCGTTAAGGAAGAACCTCTGTCAAGGATAAGGAAGAGGGAGGCGTGCGCCTGTCTTTATTCAGGTTTCTTGGCGGTGAGGAAGTAATTCATATCAATGTTGTTTGGTGAGAGCGCAAATGCCCTGGTTAAGGGGTGATAAACGAGACCGGTTATATCGCTGGGGGGTACCTTTGTTTTGCGCAGGGTGGCGGCTAGCTCTGATGGTTTTACAAACTTGTTCCAGTTATGCGTACCCGGTTCAACCCAGCGACATATGTATTCTGCTGCGACAATGCCCAAAGCAAAAGATTTTGCTGTGCGGTTTACGGTGGAGAAGATCAGCAGACCGCCTTTCTTTACCAGCGGTTCGCAAGCCTGAATAAAGCCCGTGAGATCAGAGACATGCTCAACAATTTCAAAGGCGATTAATACGTCAAAGGCTTCTTTGTCTGTTTTTTGAAGGTCTTCTACCGCACCGTGGCGGTAATGAATGGTCAGGTCTTGCTCTTCCGCGTGTGTTTTTGCAATCTCTATCGCGTGTTCATCAGCATCAAGACCGTAGACGATCGCGCCGTGCTTGCCAAGTTCTTCAGCAATCAGGCCGCCGCCACAGCCAATATCCAGTATGCGCAGCTCATCAAATTCTTTGTCCTTAAAATGAGAGGATATCTGCGTTTGAATATAATCCATACGTAAGGGGTTCATTTTATGCAGAGGCGCAAAAGGGCCTTTGGCATCCCACCATTTGGACGCATGCTTTGTGAAATAATCTATCTCGGCACTATCAATTGTCATTGGAAATCTTTTTTAAAATTTGAATTTTTTTATCGAAAATGTTACGGTTGCACCTTGAGCGCGTAAAAAACACAAGTATAAGATACATATAATTATAAAATATATAAATAGGGTGATGTGCAATGTCTATAATCGTAATGAAATTTGGTGGTACTTCTGTTGCTGATTTGGCGTGTATGGAGAGAGTCGCCGATAAAGTTGCAGCAGAGCAGGCCCGTGGGAATCAAGTCGTGGTCGTGACTTCTGCTCAGTCTGGTGTCACAAACACACTTGAACAAAAGCTTTTTGAAGCAGCCGGGACAGAGAATCCTGATCCTATGCTCTATGATGCTGCGGTTTCAATAGGAGAGAATCAAGCGGCTGCTTTGCTTACGGCTGTCTTGCGGAAACGGGGCATGCAGGCCCGGTCATGGAACGGCACGCAAATTCCTGTTTGTTGTGAAGGGCACCACAGAAAAGCCCGTATAGGAGACATTGATGCGCAAAAGCTAAAGGATGATCTTGATCGGGGAAATGTCGCTGTCGTTACAGGATTTCAGGGCGTTATGAACGATGGGAATGTGGCAACATTGGGGCGCGGTGGGTCTGATACAAGTGCTGTGGCTTTAGCTGCCGCCCTTGGTGCACGTTGTGATATTTACACGGATGTGAATGGCGTTTGTACGGCTGATCCGCGTATTGTGAATAAAGCACAGTTAATGCCGTATATTTCGTATGAAGAAGCACTGGAGTTGGCCTCGCTTGGTTCAAAAGTATTGCAGACGCGTTCTGTTGAGCTGGCCTTGAAATACGGTGTGCCTGTGCAGGTTTTATCAAGCTTTGAAGAAGGTACAATCGGTAGTGATTTGCCAGGCACTCTGGTGTTGGGTGAGGCGCATATCGAACAGAAAAATATTGTAACCGGTATTACATCAAGTGTGGCAGAATCTTTGATTACAATCTCTGAAATTCCTGATGAGCCGGGAATCGCGAGCCTTATTTTTGAACCTCTGGCCAAAAGAGGTATCCCGGTGGATATGATTATTCAAAACGCGCCCAATGGTGAAAAGGCCAGAATAGCCTTTACTGTGCCGCATAACGAAATTGGGCAGGCTGTGAAGGCTATTAAAGCGCAGAGAAAACTAAACGGTATTGATATAAAAACAGAAGAGGCTTTGGGTAAAGTCTCTATTGTAGGGGCCGGTATGAAAGATAATACAGGCGTGGCGTCTGCTATGTTTGATATTTTAGCCAAAAACGGGATTAATGTTGTCTCTTCCACGACGTCGCCTATTGGTGTCAGTGTGTTGGTCGACAAAGATATGGTTGAGTTGGCTATTCGAAAACTGCATACGGGGTTTGGGCTGGATGCGATTAAAAGGGAATTTAATCCGATGGGGTGTGGCTGTGATACAGCATATGATACACAGTCAGGAAAACGCGGTATAACACCTTCTGCTATTACAGGGGACGGAACGCTAAAGAGCGTGACGGAAAGACAGGTTGTTAGCCAAATGACGATCGATGATAATGTAGGACGGCTGACTGTTTCAGATTTGCCTAATGTGCCTGGTGTGGGGGCCAAATTGCTAGGGGCTTTGGCAGAGCGAGGCATTAACGTAGATGTGATCAATCAGAATACGCCGGGTGGTGCGCAAGGGACTTTGGCCAGAATGACGATCACCGTGCCCTCTGACAGACTTGAAGAGGCCGTTGACGCTATTTACACGCCGGAAGGCTTTGAAGATGTCAAAGTGACACATGATGGCGCTATGGCACAGGTTTCTCTCGTTGGTATTGGTATGAAAAGTCATACAGATGTTGTTCAAACTGTGTTTAACACGCTGGGGGATGCCGAAGTAAATATACGGGCGATATCAGCGTCGGAAGTGTCTCTGGGCTTGTTGGTTGATAAAAGTCTTGTACATATCACACATCAGAGATTGCAAAGAGCTTTTGACCTTGATGCGGAAAGAGGTTCAAAACAGACGCCGTGTAACACAATGCAATTTTCCTAATCTCTTCTCTGGAAGAACGAAGTGAAATCGTCTAGGATGTCTCTCATGGATACACCGGAGACGCTTGCTGAGGGCTGGGACTACTACACGGATTTGCCTGTGGGGGAGATCTTAAAGCGTACGCGTGTCCATTATGGGCGGTCCTTACGCGATGTCGAAGCTGTTTTGCGTATTCGTGCCGGACAGCTTGAGGCTCTTGAAGATGGGGCTTACGAAAAGCTCCCCGGCCGTGTGTATGCAATCGGATTTATTCGGTCATATTCTGAATATCTGGGGCTTGAACCGGATAAGATTGTCAAGCTGTACAAGATTCAGACTGGAGCCGGACCGCAAAGGCCAGAGCTGAATTTTCCAGTGGCGGCGTCTGAAAGTAAAGTGCCTAATTTTTATATCCTTGCCAGTTCTTTTGTGGGCCTTCTTCTTATTTTTTTCTCATTTACTTTTTCTGATGGCTCTGGCTCTCTTTTGGCCGGGCAACAAGAGGAAATTCCTTCGGTGCCGGAGAGTTTTAAAGTTGTGGAGCCTGTCGTTACAGCTCAGGATGACTTGTTCGCAGACTTTGATCCTATGCTGGAGACGGCCGCCGGTGAGGAAGAAGAGCGGCCTTACCCTGTTATACTGAATGCCAAAGAAAATGTCTGGCTGGAAATCAGGAATAAAGAGGGGAAAGTTGTCTATTCCGGTATCTTGAAAGAAGGTAATGAGTATCTCGTGCCGGAAGAAGAGGGCTTGTTAATGTCGACGGGGAATGCGGGCGGTCTGGATATTATCGTTGAGGGAGACCGTATTTCTCCCATCGGTAAAAAGGGTGATGTCAAACGCCATATATTACTCGATCCAGCGTTCCTGAAAAATAGAATGGAATAGATATAGAATAGATATAGAATAGAAAAAAACAACTATTTGACGCTTTTGTTCAAATGGCTCATATATAGCCCATGACTATGAATACACATTCTCGGAATAAAATTAAACGGAAGAAAACGCGGACAGTCTATGTCGGTGATGTGGCTGTTGGTGGTGATGCGCCTGTGACAGTGCAGTCTATGACAAATACCGATACACGGGATGCGGTAGCAACGTTGGCCCAGATCAAGGCCATGGAAGCGGCCGGTGCTGATATTATCCGGGTTTCCTGTCCGGATGAGGAGTCAAGTGCTGCGCTAAAAGATATTGTGCCGCATATGTCTGTGCCGCTGGTGGCGGATATTCATTTTCATTACAAGCGTGCGATTGAGGCGGCGCAGAATGGGGCTGCCTGTCTGCGGATTAATCCTGGTAATATTGGTAGTGATGAGCGCGTAAAGGAAGTCATCAAGGCGGCGCGTGATTATAATTGTTCTATCCGGGTGGGGGTGAATGCCGGTTCGCTGGAAAAGGACTTGCTCAAAAAATATGGAGAGCCTTGTGCGGATGCTATGGTGGAGTCGGCGCAGCGTCATATCAAAATTCTGGAAGATCACGATTTTCGCGAGTTTAAAATTTCCTGCAAAGCGTCGGATATCTTTATGACATGCGAGGCTTATGAGAAGCTCTCAGCCATATGCGATTATCCCTTGCATCTTGGTATTACAGAGGCTGGTGGTTTACGGGCAGGAACGGTGAAATCGGCTCTTGGGATAGGGCATCTCTTGTGGCAGGGCATTGGCGATACAATCCGTGTGTCTTTATCGGCCGATCCGGTGGAAGAAGTAAAAGTCGGGTTTGATTTGCTCAAGAGTCTTGATATTCGCCATAGAGGAGTTAATATCATTTCTTGTCCTTCTTGTGCGCGGCAGAAATTTAATGTGATAAAAACCGTTCAGATTTTAGAAGAGCGTTTATCTCATATCATAGAGCCTGTGACTCTCTCGGTGATCGGGTGTGTTGTAAATGGTCCCGGCGAAGCACTGGTCTCTGATATAGGCTTGACGGGTGGCGGCAAAGGGAACCATAAAATCTATATAGGCGGAGAGGCCGCCCATAAAATCAATGAAGGGGATCAGGATATCGTGGATCACCTTGTTGACTTGATCGAACAGAAAATAGCTGGAAAACTTTGATCTTTTTCGCTTGTTGGGTCTTTTTGTTTGTTTTTTTTGTAAAATCCCTGTTTATCTGTGACTCGCACTGCGCTATAGTTTGCGGTGCAAAAAAATAATAATAAAAAAGAATAAACTCATGTCTTTTAAACAAAAACTGGAACATATAAAAAAGCGGCACGAAGAGCTTGCCGCTTTGATGTCGGAAGGCGGCCTTAGCGGTGAGGCTTTCACAAATCTTTCCCTTGAATATGCAGAGTTATCGCCTGTCGTAGAGGCTTTTGATGCCCATGAACAGGCTGTGCAGGAACGAGAAGATCTGCAGGAGCTGTTATCCGATCCTGAAATGAAGGAAATCGCTTTAGACGAACTTAAAACGCTGGAAAAAAAGATCCCGAAGCTGGAAGACCAATTGAAGCTGGCTCTTATTCCTAAAGATGAAGCTGATACAAAAAATGCTATTTTGGAAATTCGTGCCGGTACCGGGGGGGAGGAAGCCGCCCTGTTCGCCGGTGATTTATTTGCCATGTATCGGGGCTTTGCGTCAATCCAGGGCTGGAAAATGGACGTGATGAGCGTTTCAGAAAGTGAAGTGGGTGGCTATAAGGAAATTGTGGCGGAAGTGTCCGGCAAGGATGTCTTCGCAAGATTGAAATTTGAATCAGGCGTGCACAGGGTCCAGCGTGTGCCTAAAACAGAATCTGGTGGCCGTATTCATACTTCTGCTGCGACTGTGGCTGTTTTGCCTCAGGCCGAAGAGGTTGATATCACCATTGATGAGCAACGTGATTTGCGTATTGATACCTATCGCTCACAAGGGGCTGGTGGTCAGCATGTGAACACAACAGATAGTGCTGTGCGTATTGTGCATATTCCATCTGGCATTGTTGTTGAAATGCAGGAAGAACGCTCTCAGCACAAGAATAGAGAAAAGGCCATGAAGGTTTTGCGTACACGGCTTTATGATGCACAGCGTCAAAAGCTCGCCAGTGAGCGTGCCGCAGATCGTAAATCGCAGGTGGGATCAGGTGATCGTTCAGAACGCATCAGAACGTATAATTATCCGCAAGGCCGTGTCACGGATCACAGAATAAATCTGACCCTTTATAAATTGGATGAAATTTTGCATGGCACTGGCCTTGATGAAATCGTTGTCGCTTTAACAACAGAAGAACAAGCAGAGAAGCTTGCGGAGTTAGAATAAAATGACCGAAAAAAAAACTGTAAAATTAGGGGATCTTCATAAAGATATAAGGCGCGATTTATTTGCCGCCGGTATTGATACAGCCGATCTGGACGCCAGAATTATCCTTCAAAAAAGGACGGGAAAGGACTATACGGATCTTATCGCACATGGCGAGGAGAAGATTCATCTGGATCAACAAACGCTTGACCAGATAGAAAATGATCTTGAACGACGTATTGAAGGCGCACCTTTATCAAGAATTTACGGTTCGCGTGAATTTTGGGGGCTTTCGTTTGATTTGTGTGAACATGTGCTGGACCCGCGGCCGGATACCGAAACGCTGGTAGAGGCCGCTCTGGCGTGGCGTGCCCGAAAAGAATCGCGTCAGGCTCGTCCTTTGAATATTCTGGATGTAGGGACGGGATCGGGCTGTATATTAATATCTCTTTTGCATGAATGGACTGATTCTGAAGGGGTCGGGGTGGATCTTTCTCCCGGTGCTGTTCAAACGGCGACCAGAAATGCTGAAAAACACAAAACGGGCGATCGGAGCCATTTTTACTGTGGTTCATGGGGGTGTGCCGTTCAAGGGCCTTTTGATTTAATTGTCTCAAATCCGCCCTATATCCCGAATCGTGTCATCGAAACATTGTCTGCTGAGGTCAGGGAGCATGATCCGATTCTGGCTCTTGCAGGGGGTGAGGATGGTTTAGACTCGTACAAACACATTATTACGGAAATGAAAAGACTTTTATCACCAACAGGATCTTTGTTTTTGGAGATCGGATTCGATCAACTCGAAGATGTTACGCGACTCGTTAAAAACGCAAGCGCGAATCTGAACGGGGTGCATAGCGATTTAGCAGGCTGGCCGCGGGTTGTGGAAATCTCTTATGGGGATAATTGAAAAAATATTTGATGGGGTGATTGATCCCGGAAAGCGGTTGGTTATACATTCACAGTGCTCAAGGCAAAACGCATCTGGGCAGTTTAAAGAGGGTGGGTTACAAAGCACCAAAATAATTTCTTTCAAAACTGTCTGAGGGACTAGTCAACCATAAAAATGTAGTGTATGGTTGTACGCATCGTTTTACCGAATCAAAGGAAAGAGAAGTACAGGTGATCTTATGAGGCACGGAACAACGAATAGACGCTCACGCAGTCGAAATACAGGCGGGCGGCGCACAAATAATAATAAGACGAAAGTCTATGACAGTAATGGGCCTGACGTACGCATACGTGGGACGGCGCATCAGATTAATGAGAAGTATATGGCTTTAGCTAAGGATTCCAGGGCTTCTGGTGACTTTGTGATGGCTGAGAGCTACCTGCAGCATGCAGAGCATTATCAGCGTCTGATCAACAGCTTTGTAGAAGAGCAGGCTGAAGAAAGAGTGAAGCAAACTGCAAACAGAACGACTAAAAAGGTTGTAGCAGAGGATGATGATCTTTCTCTTCCTGCTGGTATTTTAGGAGAGTCTGTGCGTACATCCGATATAGCTTCTTCTGATAAAATGGTTAAAAAAAGTCTTGTAGCTGTTTGATTTTTATTAACATTTTATGTACTTGTGTTTTTTAAGGGCGGAATTTATGATCCGCCCTTTTCTTATATGCGTATAGAAGGTAGAAATTATTATAGCGCATGCCATATAAAATGATCATGGATTTATGCGCTATATTAAGGCCGCGCCAAAGAAACCATATCGCGGTCCGGCCCAAGAGGGTCGGTGCCTGCCCAAAGGTTTCATGGGCGTTTGAACGCAGACATAAAATGATTTTATCGAATCATTTTATGTCGCATAAGCTATAAAAGCGTACTGGAATACTGGAGACATAAAATATGGATTTTGATAAATTAACCGAGAAAACCAAAAGTCTTATGCAGCAAGCGCAAACCCTTGCTATGCGTTCTGATCATCAGTCTTTGGAACCAGAACATATGTTAAAGGTTATGTTGGATGATGAGGCGGCGATTGTTGAGAAACTGGTGATTGCTATGGAGGGTGATCCGGCTCGTCTGGTACGGGATGTGGATCTCGCTCTTTCAAAGCTGCCTGCGGTGCGTGGTCCCGGGGCAGGGCAGTTACGTCTTTCAACTGATTTAGCAAAAATATTTGATAACGCATTGAATTTATCTGAAAAATCAGGTGATAAGTTTGTAACGGTGGAACGCGTCTTTCAAGCTATGTCGCTTGCCAAAGCCGCCCATATCGCGGGTATTCTTCAGGATGGCGGTGTAACGCCGATTAAGCTTAATCAGGCCATTAATGATATGCGCAAAGGGCGCACGGCTGATACGGCAACGGCTGAAGATCAGTTTGATGCCTTGCTTAAATATGCGCGTGATTTGACCGAGGTCGCGCGCGGAGGGAAAATGGATCCTGTGATCGGGCGGGATGAAGAGATTCGCCGTACCATGCAGGTGCTCTCTCGCCGGACTAAAAACAATCCTGTTTTGATTGGGGAGCCAGGCGTTGGCAAAACGGCTATTATTGAAGGTTTGGCGCAAAGAATCGTGAAAGGTGATGTGCCGGAATCATTGAAAAACAAGAGATTGATGAGCCTTGATCTCGGTTCATTGCTGGCTGGTGCCAAGTTCCGCGGCGAGTTTGAAGAGCGGCTAAAAGCTGTGTTAGAGGAGATTCGAAGCGCTGCCGGTGAGATCATTCTCTTCCTTGATGAGCTTCATACGCTTGTGGGGGCGGGAAAAGCCGAAGGCTCCATGGATGCCGGGAACATGCTAAAACCGGCTCTGGCGCGTGGAGAACTTCATATGGTCGGCGCAACGACTCTTGACGAGTACAGAAAGCATATCGAGAAAGATGCGGCTCTGGCACGCAGATTTCAGACGGTGTTTGTGAATGAGCCAACGGTAGAGGATACGATCTCTATCCTGCGTGGCTTGAAGGAAAAGTACGAAATGCATCACGGTGTACGTATCACCGATACAGCCCTTGTCTCTGCGGCTACTTTATCGAATCGTTACATATCGGATCGCTTTTTACCTGATAAGGCTATTGATCTGGTGGATGAAGCGGCCTCTCGCTTGAGAATGCAGGTCGATAGCAAACCCGAAGAAGTGGATGAGCTTGACCGCCGTATTATCCAGCTCAAGATTGAGCGAGAAGCCTTGAAGAAGGAAAAAGACAAAGCCTCTATCGAACGTCTTGAAAAGCTGGAAGATGAATTAGAAGGTCTGGAGAAAAAATCGGCTGATATGACGTCTCAGTGGCAGGCAGAAAAAGAAAAGCTGAACCGCGCGCAAAAGCTGACAGAAGAGCTTGATGCGGCCCGTGTGGCACTGGAACAGGTAGAACGTGACGGTGACTGGGCAAAGGCCGGTGAATTAAAATACAGTACGATTCCTAATTTAGAAGAGCAGATAAAAGAAGCGGCAAAAACGGCCAGAGAAAACCTGATTAATGAAGAGGTGCGCCCGGAAGATATCGCTGATGTCGTCAGCCGGTGGACCGGTGTGCCAGTTGACAAAATGCTTGAAGGTGAGCGTGATAAGTTATTGCAAATGGAGGAAAAACTTAAAAAACGTGTTGTTGGGCAGGATAGGGCTGTTGATTCTGTGGCCGAGGCTGTCCGTCGCTCTCGTGCCGGTTTACAGGATCCTAACCGGCCTATTGGCTCTTTCTTGTTTTTGGGCCCTACCGGTGTTGGCAAAACAGAGCTGACAAAGGCGCTGGCAGCGTTCATGTTTAATGATGACACTGCGCTGCTTCGTATGGATATGTCTGAATATATGGAGAAACATTCGGTAGCGCGTATGATTGGCGCACCGCCCGGCTATGTGGGCTATGATGAAGGCGGTGCGCTGACCGAGGCTGTCAGGCGCAGGCCGTATCAGGTCATTTTGTTTGATGAGGTTGAAAAGGCGCATCCCGATGTGTTTAACATTCTCTTGCAAGTGCTGGATGACGGCCGCCTCACAGATGGGCAGGGGCGCACCGTTGACTTTACGAATACAGTTCTGATTCTAACCTCTAATCTTGGGGCGGAGTTTCTTGTTAATCTGAAAGAAGGCGAGCTTGTTGAGTCTGTGCGTGAAAGGGTCATGAGTGTTGTGCGGACGGCTTTCAGGCCGGAATTCTTGAATCGTCTGGATGAGATTTTGCTCTTTAACCGTCTGGGGAAAGAGTCTATGTCCGGCATTGTCGATATTCAAATAGCCCGTCTTTCAAAATTGCTGGAAGACCGCCATATCACACTGGCACTGGATGATAAGGCCAAGGACTGGATCGTGGAAAAAGGCTATGATCCGGCCTATGGTGCCCGTCCTTTAAAGCGCACGATTCAGACAGAGCTGCAAAACAAACTGGCTGAACTCATCCTGAAAGGTGAGGTAGGTGAAGGCTCGCATGTTAAAGTCTCTGTTAAAAAGGATGTTCTTGACATTAGTGCAGGGTAGGCGGCTGTTGTAATGTGACAGGTGCGGCCATGAAGCCACCAAATTTTATATAGCCATCTTTGGCGGCGGCTTTGAAAATATCGACATGGCCGAAAGGCTTCTTTTTAGGGCATAATTGGGGGGCGTCTGGTCCAGGCTTGCCGGTCCAGACATATATCGTCTGGCCGGTTTTTGTTTTCATTTGCCTGAGACTAACCCAATGAAAATCATCTTTGTCTTCTGGATTTGTAAGAGAGGGAGGCTTTAAGAAAACAGCCAGGGGCATTTCATCCGGCAGGCATTCCATGAAGCTTTTTTTAAGGGGTCTTAAATTGTCCTTTTTGCATCTGAAGATGATTTCTTGCTCATATGTTCTGTTTCTATCTCTTGGCACGGGAGGCGATGCAAGCTGTCCCGGGAGAAGATAATCATTTGTGTATCGGTTAAGGCTAAAATTGTAACAATTATTGCTTTTGCTTTTGCGCCATGGTGCAGGATCCCAATTGGGGATATTTTTTAAAAACGGAAATGCCTTTGTGTTAGGGCCTTTTTGAAGCGTCTTCATGTCTTCAAAGAACTGATTTTGTAATGCGTTAAACGTTTCTTTTAAGGTGTTGGGAGAGGAATCGTTTGCAGGTGCGAGGCTCTCCACAACTGTTAATTGACTCATGTAGCTGGGTGTGCTGATACCAAGAAGCTCTTTTATGTTTAATATACCCATGCGATATTTCCCTTTCCAAAAGCTAGTAGAACACACTTTTGCTAATTATGTCAAACTATAGCGCAGGTAGGCACGGCAATCGCTTGAAAAGCATGAACATCGTCGTGCGCGTAGCGCAATAAAAACAAATTTGTTTAATATCAATCTATTATATTTACCACAGAGGTCACAGAGCGCACAGAGAATCTCTGTGAACTCTGCGTTCTCTGTGGTAAAAAGATAATTAAAGAAACGATTAGAACTAAATTATATCAATATAATCAAATGGATGAGAGCAAATTCTTTATAATCAACTCTCAACGTTATCGTATAGATAATTTTTCAAGCGATTACCGTGCGTAGGTAGGCGGCGGTGGTTTTTGAAGGCTTGCTGGTGCGGCCATGAAGCCGCAAAAATCTGTGTAGCCTCTTTTTGCAGCGGCTTCGAATATGTCTACATAGCCAAGTTTTGCTCGGCTAGGGCATAAATCTGGGGCGCCTTCTCCGGGTTTTTCGGTCCAGACGTATGTTGTTTTGCCGGTGCAGGTCGTTATGTATTTAGGGCCGAAGCAATGACCATCTGATATAATACCAAAAAAGGTGTCGAATAGTCCTGCGAATAGAGCAATAGGCATTTCATCCGGCGCGCATTCGAGAAAACTTGTCTTTAAAGATCTTACACCATCTTTTTCAGTTTTGTAGATCAGATCCTTTTTGTAGTCTTCAAAACGTATTGCAGGATGTGGAGGGGGCATACCAGCTAAACCGCCAGGTTGCAGATAATCTTTAGTATCTCTGTTGAGGGCAAAGTTATAACAATTATTCTCTTTGCTGCTCCAGGCTTCGGGATCCCATGCAGGGATGTTTTTAAGAAAAGCGGGTTTTTCATGTTCAGGACACTCTGTCAGATAGGCCATATCCTCAAAAAAACGTTTTCTTGCCGCACTGAAATCAGGTTCATTATCATTTGCGGCTACGATATCTTCATATGGCTCTTGAACGATAAAAGAGTTTAGAAAATTAAATGCAGACATGCTGTTTTTACCTCATCCTTTTTTTTTGAGGGCACTAGAACATATATCTTAATATTATGTCAATATATTTGTCCGGTTTTTTGTGGACAAAGCTTTGCCTAAGTTCTCTCCTGAGAAAAAGAGGCTTTCTTCGGGCCATATGTTTTGTTTATACTATGGGGCGTGCTCTGCCGCGTGAGATTTAATATCAGGAAATAAACACAATGCCTCGTTCGTCCTCTTTTTTGTTGTCAGTTTTGTCTTTGTCGGTTTTTGCCCTTTCAGGGTGTTCTACGATGATGGATGGCGTGTTGCAGGACGTAACGGTGGAAACACCGGGGGCTCTTGGTGCCTTGTGTGATCTTTCTACTGAAACGATGCGCTATAAGGTGCGTCCGCCCCAGACGATCAAGATCAATAAAACAAAAGGGCCGATGACAGTGCGTTGTCTGGCACCAGGGAATCGTGAAAAAGTCATTACAGTAGAATCAAAGGTGCCTGAGTCTGTTATGTTGAACGTGACGACGGGTATATTGGCGGGGATCGCCTATGACAAGCATTCGGGTGCCATTTATGAATATCCTGAAAAAATTATTGTGGATTTCCAGTCTGTGCCGTACCAGCATTCCGCTTTGCCGCAATATCATAATCCTGATACTATGCCGCCGACTGATATGCCCCTGGAGTATATGGGGCCGGCAAATCCCGACTTACCGTCGGATTCTGAAAAACGTGTTCAGGGCAATCTTGATCTTTTAGAAAAAAATGCACCGGTCATGGACGAGCCTTTAAAGTAAAAGTGCTGGGAGCCTCGGGAGTTTAAGTGCTGACTTTTTCCAGTAAAAAATATTTTTTTTGTGGTGTGGGCGGGAGCGGTATGTTGCCGCTGGCGGCTATTCTGATGGAGAAGGGGGCGATTGTTTCCGGTTCTGACCGTGCGTTTGATCAGGGGCAAACTCCTCAAAAGTTCCATAAAATTAAAGAAATGGGGATTAAGCTTTTTCCGCAAGATGGCTCTGGCATAGAGGATGATACGCATGTTCTCGTCGTGTCCAGTGCTGTTGAAAGCCATATTCCTGATGTGCGAGTCGCGCTTGAAAGGGGCATTTCGATTAAAAAGCGGGCGGAAATTTTATCATCCCTGTTTAACCGTGCAAAACGTTCCATAGGCATAGCGGGTACAAGCGGCAAAACAACCGTAACCGGGATGATTGCCTATATATTGGAAAAAGGCGGCTACGCGCCTTGTGTCGTGAATGGCGGTGAAATCGTCAATTTTTTAAAGGATCAGGTCGTTGCCAATTACCGCGTGGGCGGCGGGGAAGATGTGCCCTTTGTGGCGGAGACGGATGAGAGTGACGGGTCTATTGCCCTGTATCATCCGTCTGTGGCTGTACTGAACAATATATCTCAGGATCATAAATCGATAGAAGAGTTAAAAGCCCTTTTTCTGGATTTCGTGACAAGAGCCAAAGAGGGGGCTGTGCTTAACCTTGATAACAGTCGCGTCGCATCGCTTTATAGTGCTGTTTCTCTTTCCTCATCTTCTTCTATCCTGACCTATGGGATTGAGAATGAACAGGCTGATATTGTGGCCTGTGACCTTGTGTTTGCGCCCGAAGGTGTGAGCTGCCGGGTGATAGAAAGGGAGACCGGGAAGGACCTTTGTCTAACTCTTTCTGTTCCAGGGCTGCATAATGTATCGAATGCACTGGCGGCATTGTGTGCGGCTAAAATGATGGGCATGTCCATCGAAGAATCGGCCAGCCTCTTAGCTGGTTTTAAAGGGATCAGAAGGCGGCTTGAGATCGTTGGTACAAAAGACGGCGTCACCATTATAGATGATTTTGCGCATAATCCTGATAAGATCAGTGCCTCTCTTGACGCTTTAAAAGAATTCTCCGGGCGTCTTCTTGTGATGTTTCAGCCTCATGGCTATGCGCCGTTAAAGATGATGCGTGACAAACTGGTGGATGTACTGTCGGACTATTTGGATGAGGATGATATTTTCGTCCTGACCGAGCCTTATTATGCTGGCGGTACAGTGGAAAAATCAATTTCCTCAAAAGATATCGTCGAAGATCTCAAAGAAAACGGCCTCAACGCCCATTTCTTCACAAACAGAGATCAAATTGAGCGGTTTTTAAAAGAAAATGCGCAAAATAACGACCGCATCGTCATCATGGGGGCCAGAGACGACACCCTCACACAATTTGCTGGACATTTCCTTTGAGAATGTAGCCAAATGTTAAATAACTTGCATTTTTTGTAAAAAACATACATATATTGCCTTATAATTTAAAGGGGCAATGAATGTTAGTATCGTTTTCTGTTGAAAATTACAAATCGTTTTCGGAGAAGCAGACCCTGTTAATGTCGGCAGGTAGTTCAGCTAGAAAGAATGCCAGATATTCTTTTCCAACGTTTAATAGTTTTGCGCCTGATGTATTACGGTCTTCTTGTATTTTTGGTGCAAATGGGGCTGGAAAATCTTCTTTTGTGGAAGCTATAGACTTTTTCAAAGGGTTCGTGATCTCTTCTGCAAAAGATATGCAAGAAGGAGAGGAAATTGAAGTCTCTCCTCACTTATTTAGAAAAGACTTGAAAGCGTCTCCTTCCGCGTTTGAAATTATCTTTATTCATAAAGGCACGCTGTATCAGTATGGTTTTTCTGTAGATTCTAAAAGAGTGCATGATGAGTGGCTTTTTTCTCGCCCCAATAGTGAAAATTCCAAGATGAGAGATCTGTTTCGTCGAAGATATACAGGAAAAGAAGAAGATCAGGATCCTTATAAATGGAAATTTAACAGCACTTTTTTAAGAGGACAAAAGGAGCTGTGGAAAAATTCAACGCGCTCTAATGCACTTTTCTTATCTCAGGCGGTTCAATTGAATGCCGTAGATTTGAAAGATGTTTTTGAATGGGTACAAAAATATTTGCGGGTGATTGAGTCGCCTGAATCTTTGGCTTTGGGCTACACGGTTCGCCAATGTGTAGAGGAGGGGTGGAAGGATAAAATTCTCGATTTATTAAAATCTGTTGATATTCGAATTGCAGATTTGGATATTCAAACAAGAGATATAACCCCAACAGATTTGCCTGATGATTTGCCCAAAACCATGAGAGATGCGTTACTTGAAAAAATCAAGAGTGGGAAAAGTAAGGCTTTCGAAGTTAATACCATTCATAAAACCAGAGAAGGGGAAATCATCCCTTTAAGTTTAGAAGATGAATCTGATGGTACCAATGTTCTTTTCAGGTTGGCTGGTCCCTGGTTTGATGTGCTTGAAAATGGTTATACGCTGATTGTTGATGAATTGCATAATAGCTTACATCCGCATGCGCTTAAAACATTGATTGAGTTGTTTCATAATCCCAAAATTAACAAAAAGGGTGCTCAGTTGATTTTTACCAGTCATGAAACGTCTGTTATGACCAAAGGATTTATGCATCAGGATCAGGTTTGGCTCGTCGAAAAAGGTGATGAGGAGAACACGCATCTTATTCCATTATCGGATTTCAAAGTTAGGGACCTTGCCGCTTTCCAGAAAGCTTATTTAAATGGTCGTTATGGGGGTGTTCCAAAGCTAAGGGAATGTGTCGATGGCGAATGATAAATTATTTCAAAAACGAAAGGCTGTTTCTCGTGGGGCTTTAAAACGTAAGAAAGCTACGCGTGCTGTAAAGAAAAGAGCTTTGATCGTTTGTGAAGATTCTGATTCCACGCCTGCATATTTGACAAAACTTGTTTCATATTTCGGTTTAAGTACGGTTGATATCAAAATATGTGGAAAAGAATGTGGTTCGGCACCCTCAAGCGTTGTTCAGTATGGTGAAGATTATCTTACAGAAAAAGATGATGATTTTGATTATGTATTCTTTGTTTTCGATCGAGATGCCCATGAAAGCTATGGAGAGGCCATAGCCAAAGCAAAAGGCTTGAATAAAACACGCGCTTACAGGAAGAAAATAGATATTCGGGCGATTACGTCTGTGCCTTGCTTTGAATTGTGGTTCAAGCTTCATTTTGATAACTCAACGAAACCTTATAGCGTCAAAGGAAAGAAGAGTGCTGCGGCTAGTTTGATAGATGATTTAAAGAAAATTCCTGCTTTTAATGAGTACACTAAGGATAATGGCTGTTCTTATTTTGACGATATTAAAGAATTGACTGATACAGCTATTAACAATGGAGAAGGGCTAATGGTCTTGGGGCAGAAAAACGGGACAGGGAGACATGATACAAACCCCGGTACTTTGGTGCATGAGATGGTTGCTATTCTTAAAGACATGTAAGATCTTCACAAACAGGGATCCGATTGAGCGGTTTTCGCTATCATGGGCGCCAGAGACGACACGTCCCTTGTTTCCCTTTTGATACCAGTGAGCATTCATTGAATGAATATTTAAGGGAGGGGGCGGCAACCCGGTATTATTTCCTTCATGCTTGACATTCAATATCTTTTAATGTTATGTCAAGAAAAGATAATTAGAAGGAAAGAATGATATGAGCAATAAGAATAGTAATCAGCCTGTAGATGTTTTGGCTCGCTGTGATGCTGTTGGGGTACAGACAGCGATAGAGTTGGCAAGAATTTTTTCTTCTGAAGCCGGATATTCTTTTGATGATTTACAACGCATGGATCAACAGCTTGAGCTCTCTATGCAAGGGCAAGGCTCTCCGATTGTGATCTTAAAACACGGAAGGTAAGCCTTCTTCATCTTAACAAAGCGAGGAATCATGGAAAAATTATCCGGTGGCGATGTTTTGATCAGGGTTGCTCAAACTATGGGGATGTCGCTTTTCTATAGCTTTTTTAGAGCGCATGCAAGGAATCATACAGATATAGACGACTATGATGAAGATGCTACGACAACACATATAAAAGATACCGAAGATGGTGTTTTTGTTTCCAAAGTTTTGTTAGGGGCTGCTGCCTTTCGTTTGGCCGCGAAAGAAGGATTTTCTTTTGATGTTGAGGATCTTGTTGAGGCTGTTAATACCCTCTCTGATAGCAGCAATCCAGAGGCAATTCTAAAGAATTTAGAGAACAGAGTCTTAGACCTGTCTCAACCCCGTATGACTTGATTCTATTTTCTATACCGTTCATTCAGCCATGCATAGATGGTGCGCAGCCCTGTGTCGGCACCACCTTTTGGACGTCCGGCCTTGCCTGTGTGTTCCCAGGCGTAGCAATCAATGTGGATCCAGTCAGGTGCGTCTATCAAAAAGTTTTGTAAAAACAGAGCACTGTAAATAAGGTCGCCTGGCAGAGAGGCACTGTTGTTCAAATCAGCGATCATGCTTTCTGTGTGCTTTTTGTATGGAGCCCAGAGCGGCATAGGCCATAAAGGATCTTCTTTTTCAAAAGAAATTTTTTGAATGTCGGGTCCGAAGGCATCGTTGTTTGAAAAAAGAGCCGGAATATCAGGCCCGAGTGCTGCACGGGCAGAGCCTGTCAGTGTTGCAAAATCAATAATGAGATCAGGTCTTTCTTCACTGGCGGCTGTCAGGGCATCGGCCAGAATAAGGCGGCCTTCGGCATCTGTGTTTGTGTTTTCAACGGTTAGTCCTTTGCGGCTTTGCAGGACATCGCCTGGCCTGTAGGCATTGCCAGCAATCGCATTTTCAACGGCCGGTATCAACAGTCTTAAATACACGGGCAAGGTCAGAGACATAATCATGTTAGCCAGAGCCAGTGCGTGTGCCGCGCCGCCCATATCTTTTTTCATCAGTGCCATATACTGCGTTGGCTTTATGTTCAGGCCGCCTGTATCAAAGCAGACCCCTTTACCAACGAGTGTAATGTGGGGATCTTCTTTATTGCCCCATGAGAGATCAATTAAACGTGGTTCCCTCTCTTTTGGGCTGGCCATACCGACGGTGTGAATGAGGGGGTAATTCTCGGCCAGAAGCTTCTCACCCTTGATGACTTTTACGTTGGCTTTGTGGTTTTTTGCGATCTCTTTGATTTCTTTTTCCAGCTCTGCCGGGCCGAGATCAATGGCGGAACGATTGACAAGATTTCGTATAAGAAAAATAGAGTCTATCGTGCTTTGGGCATATCCTTTTTCTACTTTTTGGGGCCATTTCAATGTCGGAGATGTTCGGCTGCTTTTTTTGTAGTATTCGAACGTGTAGCAGGCCAGCCCCCAGCCAAGAGTGAAGTTCAGGACGTCTTTATCTGTTAAGGTGTGCTCTTCCAGTGTGAAGGTCGTTTTTTCGATCCAGCCAGGATCACATTCTTTTTCGATAGCCTGAACAAGTGCGGCAGCGTCATAAAGCTGTACCGGCTTTTTCAGCGTAACAAAAATAGTTTTTAGATAGCCCGCCTTGTCATAGTGAAATAAAACCTTTCCCGCTTTTCCTGAGAACGAGGCATTTTTAATTCTGGCTTTTAAGGCCTGCGACTGCTTCCTTAACCAAGACTCAAAATCATCGGCAAAGACGGGACGGATGGATATATTCTGCTTTTTTGTTCTTGTTGTATAATTTTTCATGGCCGAGATCATCTCATAATGATTAAAGGGCGACAAGAAGGAAGAATAAAACATAGCGGTATTATAATACCTATCTTATAAATGGCTGTTTTAAATGAAATTTTTCAATTCTTTTTTGTTGACATCTTGCTTTTAAATTCGTTATAACCGCGCGACATGCATGGAAGATTAAAGCCTGCGTGGCGTTTGAACGTTCGGTTTTTTATGAAAGATAAAAATCGGTATAATAAAAAGGATTTAAACCATGAAAACCTATTCTGCAAAACCTGCCGAGGTTGAAAAGAAGTGGGTCATCGTAGACGCTGAAGGTGTTGTACTGGGCCGTCTGGCCAGTGTGATTGCTATGCGTCTCCGTGGCAAGCACAAACCAATTTTTACACCACATATTGATTGTGGTGATAACGTGATTGTTATTAATGCTGAAAAAGTACGCATTACAGGTAACAAAAAAGAGCAAAGCATTTTTTACTGGCACACAAACCATCCTGGCGGGATTAAAGGTTTGTCTCAAGGTGAGATCCTTGAGGGTAAATATCCTCACCGCGTTATAGAGAAAGCGGTTGAGCGTATGCTGCCTAAAAACACGTTGAGCGATAAGCTGATGAAAAACTTGCGCGTATATGCAGGAACAGAGCACCCACATGAGGCGCAAAAGCCTGAAGTGCTGGATGTTGCTAGTATGAACCCAAAAAATAAAAGGGCATAAACGATGGCTGATAAAACTGAAAACAAAAAAGAAGACGTTGTCGCAAAGGATCTTAAAGATCTTAAAGATCTTAAAGATGCTGCGCCAACAGGTACAGAATCAGAGACTCCTGCGACAGAAAAACGTGTGGCAAAGAAAGATCCGCAAGGGCGTGCTTATGGCACGGGCCGTCGTAAAGAATCTGTTGCCCGTGTATGGGTGAAACCTGGTAGAGGTCAGGTGACAGTAAACGGTAAAGATCAGGCTGAATATTTTGGTCGCAAGACTCACCTGCTTGTGTTGAACCAACCGTTCCTTATTGTTGGTGGCGCAAACAAGTTTGATGTGGTTTGTACGGTAAAAGGTGGCGGGATGTCCGGTCAGGCCGGTGCCGTGCGTCACGGTATTTCCCGCGCGCTTGAAAATTTCGACCCTGAAATGCGTCCCGCACTGAAAGCGGCTGGCATGCTGACACGGGATGCGCGTGTTGTCGAACGTAAGAAAATCGGTAAGCACAAAGCTCGTCGTACGAAGCAGTGGGCTAAACGCTAATATTGCTTTCCATATAGTTTTTGTTTTTTTACGCTCTGCTCATTTCGGGCAGGGCGTAAACTTATGTTGACATAAGGAAGAAAATTTTGTTACAGTCCGAAGGTTAAAATAAAAATTAAATAATAATATGAAACAGAAAGGGTGAAAAATGAGCGGAAATAATAATATAGCTGGTGAGCAAGTATTGTATAGAGATTATGGTTTGAGGGTGGTGGAACTTGCTGCGCCTTTTAATGCGTCTCAGGGAGCTGTTCCTGCAGCAGATCCTGTGACAGCGGCACCTGTTATAGAATTTAGCAACTATGGTTTAAATCTGACAGCGTCTTTTGACGATGTAACTGATATGACGAATTGTGGACCAGGCCGGGCGGAGGTCGCTATTCAAGGCTGTGGTGTACACTCTGTTAAGATATCAGAAGAAAACAAAGCAAAATTGGAAGCTCATCTGGCGAAAAGATCACCTGTCTAAGCATAAAGCCTGATATAGAAAAGAACAAAAAGCGTTTGCACTTTTGTCTGAACGCTTTTCTTGTTGGGTATGGCAAGAGGGAATATTTGGATATATAGCCGTTGCGATTTAAAATCGACTGTGTCATACGAGCACTGTCATTCCCGCGAGAGAGGCCTTTTAGGCCGAACATAAACAGCGTGACTCCAGAACAAAGAGCACGGCGGCATATGCCGTGCGCATTATTTGACTGGATACCGGATCAGTGTTCGGTATGATACCGCGTGTTGTTTCTTCTTCTAAACGACTATAATATTTTTTAGGTTTTGCCTAATTTGATCTGGATATAAAATTTATTGACATAAACGAGTGTTTTTATTATATCGTTCGGAGAGGAATTAAGTAATAATAAAGAACAGAAAAGGGTTTTAAAATGACAAGACAAGCAGTTAGAAGTCAAATGTCTATTGTTTCTGGTGGTAAAGAAGCGGACGTAGATTTTACTGATATTTTTGGCGTGGAAGATCTTCGTAATGGTGATTTTACTGTGAGTTTTAATCAGGGATCTCAGGCCAGTGTTATTTTTGGCGGTGAAGAAGTTTATATTGAAAATCCAACGGATGATCAAATCTTTGCTTTGTCTCGGTTTGCGCCTGGTCTTTTTAAGTAGTTTTCTTACAAATATTTTTTTCGAAAGTGCCTTGATTTATTTGCAAGGCGCTTTTTTGTGTTTATGATCCTTTTTTAGCCTGTTTAAAAAAGGAGAACGCCTCATGCCTCTTATTCTGCCTTATCTGGATTTATCGCCTAACATAGCTGATTCAGCTTATATCTCTGAGAATGCAACAATTGCAGGGGATGTTGAGATTGGCGAAGAGAGCAGCATCTGGTTCGGGGCGACCTTGCGCGGGGATGTGAATGACATCAAAGTGGGGAAACGTACAAATATTCAGGAAAACACGGTGGTGCATACCACATACAAAGTGGCCGGGGCCTATATCGGCCATGATGTGACCATTGGCCATGCGGCGGTTATTCATGCCTGCACAATCGGAGACCGGGTGTTGATCGGGATGCAGGCCTGTGTGATGGATAAAGCTGTCGTGGAGGATGATTCTGTTGTGGCCGCCGGTTCTCTGGTAACGCCCGGTAAAATTATTAAATCAAAACAGCTATGGGCTGGACGTCCTGCACGTTACGTTCGAGATCTGACGCAAGAAGAACTCGACTTTAATATCTGGTCTGCGAAACATTACGTGGCATTGGCAAAAGACTATCGTTTGAGAGGTTAAATTTAATCATGCCTGATGGTGTAGGAGAATGGATATGGGTGTGGTTTGCTTTATTGGCGGCTATTTCTCAAGCTGGTTTGGCGTTGGTTAACGAATTTTTTAAAGTAAGTCCCATAGGGATGTTATTTTGGATGCGCGCAATCTGTCTTTGTTTTTTGTTTCCTGTCGTATTTTTAGTCGATTTGCCCACGGATCCTTTTTACTATCTGTTCGTTTTTATAGGGGCGTTAATATTTGCTTATTCTGACCTTGTACGCTTTGGGGTTGTTGCTAAAAGTGGCGCAGGAATCGTTACCCGTTTAGATCCTTTGGCTGTCGCTATAACCTTTGTTGTCTGGACAGCCCTTTCTCCGGCTCTTTTCTTTTCCTATCTGGCTGAACCTTTGCGTGCCGGTGGCATCGTCGTTTCCTTAATCGGCTGTGTTTATTTTGCACTACGTTTACGCAAGTGTGAAATAAGTTACGAAGCATTGCGTCATATGGCACCTGCTTTGTTGTTGAGTGCGGTAGGTATAATTACCGGGAAATTTGCTATGATGCATGCTTCTTTGCTTAATGGTGTCATTGGCTATGTTTTTTTTCAGTCATTTATTGTTTTGAGCGTATATATAATCGCTTTAAATATTCCATCTATAGCAAACCGTTTGCCCCACAGAGATATGCTGTGCCGTAGTCTTAAAGAAAAAATTGTTTTGCTTGCCGGGGGATCTATGGCGATTGCCTGGTTGTTTCATACACCATCCAAATGGATGGCTATTTCTTTAGTCGAAAACCCTGCTTATGTCACAATGATAGGCTTGAGTGCTCCGTTATGGGTAATTTTGCTTTATAAGGCGATCGGAAGAAGAGATGAAAATGATGTTTACTCAAGTCTTGGCATTGTTTTTTGTATCGCCATGCTGGTCGTTTTCACGCAATTTTAACAGCTGGAAAATTTTCCAGAGAAAGAACAGTAATGCTGTGTGCAGGATAAGCTGCATCCCGGTTTTTACCGGGATGAGCGTCATTTTATTTTAATCTGCCTGTGCTTTTACGTATGAGCCTGGGGCATCTTCGATGGGCTTGGCTTTGCCGCAGCCTTCTTCGCGCGCATCGACCATCTTGCCTGAATACTGTTTTAACCAGTCAGCCCAGTGCGGCCACCAGGACCCGTCGACCTTTTTTGCGTCTTTGCGGAAGTTTTCCGGGCTTTGGTCTGTGTTATCGGTTGACCAGTAACAGTATTTTTCTGCTGCTGGTGGATTGATGACGCCCGCAACGTGACCGGAAGCGGCCAGTGTAAAAGTGGAAGAGGAACCGGTTAAACGTTGTGCGCCTCTATAGGTACTTTCCCATGGCACGATGTGATCTTTTTCCGTTGAGAGGAAATATGTTGGTATTTTGATCTTTGCTGTATTGATGGGCACGTCTTTGATCGTAATGCCGCCCGGTTGGATAAGACGGTTGTCTTTATACATGTTGCGCAGATAAAAACGGTGAATTTCTGCCGGCATGTTTGTTGAGTCATCGTTCCAGTACAAAATGTCAAAGGGGAAGGGATCTCGTCCCAACAGATAGTTATTCACCACGAAAGACCAGATCATGTCGTTTGAACGGAGCATGCTAAAGGTTTCTTTTAACGCGCTGGCATCAAAATAGCCCTTTTCTTTCATTTCATCTTCCATGTCCTGCAATTGCTCATCATCAATGAATATCCCCATATCGCCGGGGTCTGTGAAGTCAATCAGTGTGGTCAGGAAGGTGGCTGAGCCGATACGGTTATCTTGTCCTTTGGCAGAAAGCCATGCAAGGGTGGTTGTTAATAAAGTACCGCCGATGCAATAACCAATGACATTCGTTTTCTTTGTGCCGGTGAGTTTTTCGACCTGATCAAGGGCCGTTAAAATGCCTTCGTCCATGTAGTCGGCAAAGCTCTTCATGGCGAGTTTGGCATCCGGGTTTACCCATGAAATTGTAAAGACGGTAAAGCCTTGGTCTACTGCCCATTTAATAAAAGAATTTTTTTCCCGTAAATCAAGAATGTAATATTTGTTAATCCATGGCGGTACAATCAATAAAGGAACGTCGTGAACCTGTTTTGTTGTCGGGGTGTATTGGATTAACTGGATCAGATCATTCTGGAAGATCACTTTACCGGGCGTGATGGCAAGGTTTTTTCCGACTTTGAAAGCATTGTAGTCTGTTTTGCTGATCTTAAGCTCGCCCGCGCCACGTTCAAGATCGGCGACCAGATTTTCAAGTCCGCGAATTAAATTCTCCCCGCCTGTTTCCAGTGTTGTGCGTAAGACTTCCGGGTTTGTCATGATAAAGTTGTTGGGTGCCATCGCGTCAACAAACTGTTTGGTATAAAAGCCCAGTTTCTTTTGTTCTTTTTTGCTTAAGCCTTTTGTGTTGAGGACAAGCTTTTGCATCCAATCGCTGGTGAGCAGGTAGGATTGCTTGATAAAATCAAAGATAACACTTTCCTGCCATACTGGATCTTTAAAGCGGCGGTCTCCTCTTTCGGGGTTATATAGTGCCTTGCCTTCACCGCCCAGGAATTTGAGCGTGCTTTCCTGACAAATTTTGGACCATTCCCGCCAGTATTCCATTTGTAACTGAGCCAGTTTTTCAGGGTCCTTCATCAGGCCTTGCCAAAAATCTATGCAAGTATCCCGTAAATGATAGGGGTCCAGTGTTTTTTCATCCAGTTCGCTTTGTGCCAGTTTTTCAAAATATTTCTGGAAGACCGGTTGTCCGCGTTCTATGACTTCACCCAGCATGTGCCCAAAAGCAATAGGGTCTGGTGCGTTCATTAAGGCCGGTATTTGTTCATTTCTGTGTGCAGGCTTTAGCGGTGCCTTTGTTTGTACTTTTTCAGGTGCTTTTGCCTGCGCTTTAGCGGGTGCCTTTGTTTGTACTTTTTCAGGTGCTTTTGCCTGCGCTTTAGCGGGTGCCTTTGTTTGTACTTTTTCAGGTGCTTTTGTCTGTGCTTTAGCGGGTGCCTTTGTTTTTACTTTTTCAGGTGCTTTTGCCTGCGCTTTAGCGGGTGCCTTTGTTTGTACCTTTTCAGGTGCTTTTGCCTGCGCTTTAGCGGGTGCCTTTGTTTGTACCTTTTCAGGTGCTTTTGCTTGTGCTTTAGCGGGTGTATTTGTTTGTACCTTTTCAGGTGCTTTTGCCTGCGTGTTTACCGGTGCCTTTGTTTGTACTTTTTCGGGCACTTTTGCTTTCGCTTTTACAGATGTTTTTGTTTGCGCCTTTGTGGCAGGTGTTTTAGAAACGGTTGGTTTTTTTTTCGCTTTTGTCACGGTCTTTGTCATGGTTCATCCTGTCTCTATGAAAAAGGTGGAAAAAAAGGCTGTGGAAAAGTGCAGCATTTTTTTTAAAAAATCAAGGAATAATCCTGACAAAAGCCGCGAAAAACTATAAGCTGCGCTATTCTGGAAAGAGAGAGAACGATGATACGGACCCATAAAATAATTCTTCTTTTTGCTATTCTTGTGCCGTTGGCTTCGTGCCAGACGACGATGGAAGAGGCTTTTAATAAAAATATTGATCCGGTTTTGTATGGCACAAAAAACCTGATCGTAGGGGATGATGTAAAACAGGAGAGCGACGTGAGCCAGCCGGTATTGTACCCCGGTTCTGTGCCTTCTGGGGACATATATGCCCCGAGTACGATGCTCGGTATTAGCAGGGCCATGACGGATGGGAGCGTTGATGTGTATGATCTGGGCTATGATGTCCCGCCGGAAGCTTATTTGATAAAGCCTGCTGATACGATGTATGGCACAGATGAAACGCTGGAAGATCATTCAATCCCTCAGGAATCCAGTGTGACGGTTTATACACTGGAGGCTCGCCCTTTGAGCCATCCTGTTTCCGGTGTTTCCCCTCTGGAAGGTTATGCCCCGGGCTTAATCCCGCCTGTGTCGGCTCAAGATGGTTTTAATTCTCCGTTTGATGCGCAGGGCCGTTTAATAGACATGCCGCCTGTAGAACAGGTCCCGCCTGTTCCTTTACTGACAGCGCCGTAAAGCAACAAAATAACCCGGGAAAAAACATGGACGATTCCACGAAAGAACCTTTGCGTATTGCTGTTGCCGGTCTGGGGACTGTGGGGGTCGGTGTTGTGAAAGTTCTGCAAAAGAATGCCGGTGTGATTAAGCAACGAACCGGACGGGATATTGAGATCGTTGCCGTGTCTGCGCGCAGTAAAAAAGATCGTGGGGTTGATTTGGCGGCCTATCAATGGGTCGACCGGGCGGTTGATATGGCTGAGCTTGACAATGTGGATGTCGTTGTTGAAATGATTGGCGGTGCGGATGGGGTTGCAAAAGAACTCGTTGAAAAAGCACTGCAAAACGGAAAATCTGTAGTCACAGCCAATAAAGCTTTGCTGGCTGTTCATGGCGCAGCACTTACCGCACTGGCTGAGCGCAATGGTGTGGCTCTTGCGTATGAAGCGTCTGTGGCGGGCGGCATTCCGGCGATTAAAATGCTGCGGGAAGGGCTGTCGGCAAATACTGTGCGGGCGGTGTACGGTATTCTGAACGGCACATGTAATTATATGCTGACCAATATGCGGGAAACGGGGCGTGACTATGACGTTATTTTAAATGAAGCACAGGCCTTGGGCTATGCCGAGGCGGACCCGACAACCGATGTTGGCGGGTTTGATGCCGCCCATAAGCTGACATTACTCTCTGCTCTGGCTTTTGGTGTGAAACCTGATTTTAATGCATTGTCCGTCAGAGGGATCGAAGACGTGACAGCCAGAGATATCCAGTTTGCTTCTGCGCTTGGGTATAAAATAAAGCTTCTTGGTATAGCGCGTAAGACGGGAGATGTTCTTATGCAAAGTGTCGAGCCTTGTCTTGTGCCGGAAAGCGCGCCAATTGCAAAAGTGGAAGGCGTGTTTAACGCTGTTTTTATTGATGGCGATTTCGTGGATCAAACAATGGCACAAGGCCGTGGTGCCGGGGAGGGGCCGACCGCTTCTTCTGTCGTGGCAGACCTTGTTGATATCGCACGCGGGAATGTGCTGCCTGTGTTTGGTGTGCCGTTTTCTGATCTTGAGGACGCAAAATGGGCTGATATCACTGATACGGTGAGCCGCTATTACCTGCATGCTATCGTAGAAGATCACCCGGGTGTTATTGCACAACTTGCCGCTACACTGGAAGAGCAATCCATTTCTATTGCGACATTTAATCAACATGCTCGTGACCCTGGTCAGCCTGTTTCCGTTTTCCTGACAACGCATGATGCCAAAACAGGGAACGTATTCGCCGCACGGGATAAAATAGAATCCCTGCCATGTATGCGCGGCGGCACAAATCTTATGCGGATCGAACACGTGTAGAATGTTTTTTTCTACCTTTTGTCTTTGTCCAAAAATAAAGAAAGTTAAGGATATTGGAACCAAAATCTGTACTAAATATTGATAAGTCGGCCATGGGGGCGCGGTGGGTTTTTCCTGAGAATGATGAACGCGTTATATCGCAAATGGTGCAGGCGCATGGCTTTCCTGAAATCGTGGCAAGACTTTTGGCGACGCGCCGTGTTGCTTTGGATGATGTGGACTCGTTTCTTTATCCGAGACTGGGACAGCATTTCCCCGATCCCTTCTCAATCAAGGGGATGGCGGAAATGGCCGAGGATCTGGCAGAGGCTGTTATAAACGGAAGACACATCGGCGTGCTGGCTGATTTTGATGTGGATGGGGCAACATCATCTGCCGTTTTTGTTAAATTTTTTCGGTACCTTGGTATGGATGTGCCCGTGTATATTCCTGATCGCTTGGAAGAAGGCTATGGCCCAAGTAACAAAGCACTGGATACACTAAAAGAGCAGGGTGCGTCCTATGTTCTGATTGCGGATTGCGGAACAACGTCTCTTGATGTTATTGCGTATGGCAAGTCTATTGGTCTTGATATTGCCGTGTTTGATCATCATGAGTCTGAAGACACTTTGCCAGAGGCTAATCACATTATTAATCCAAAACGGTCTGATGATGAGAGTGGCCTTTCTGCGCTGGCGGCGGTTGGCGTATGCTTTCTGTCCTGCGTGGCGATGAATACAAAACTGCGTGAAAAAGGCTTTTTTACGGCGCGTGGGATAGATGAGGCCCCTTTAAAAGAATGGCTGGATCTGGTGGCTTTGGGGACAATCTGTGACATGGTGCCCCTCAAAGGCGCGAACCGCCTGCTCGTTCGTTATGGCTTTCTGCAGATGGCAAAACAGCAAAATCCGGGCATAGCGGCGTTGTGTGCGGTGGCCGGCGTTCATACGGCACCAACGCCGTATCATGCTGGCTTTGTTCTGGGGCCGCGGATTAATGCGGGCTCTCGTGTGCATAAATCTGATCTTGGGGCAAGGCTGTTATCTGCCCAAGAGTATGAAACGGCTAAAAATATCGCATTCGAGCTGGAGGATGCGAACAAAAAACGCAAAACAATTCAAGATGAGATGATGAAAGAGGCTGTGGCCCGCGTGGAAGCCGACAAGCTGGCTGAGAATCCTTTCATTTTTGTAGGGGATGAAAATTGGCATGCCGGTCTGTCAGGGCTTGTCGCCGGGCAATTAAAAGAACGCTACGGCAGGCCTTGTTGTGTAGTGACCTATGCGCGAGGGGCTAATGGCAAGCTGGAAGGGCGCGGATCGGGCCGTTCTGTGCCGGGGGTGAATATGGCTGCGGCCTTTATGGCTGCGAAAGAAGAAGGTCTTCTTATAAAAGGCGGCGGGCACGCAATGGCAGGTGGTTTTACGGTTGAGCCGGATAAAGTTGATTCGCTGGGTGTCTTTTTGAATCAGCATATTCAGGCTCAGCTAAACGGAAAAGACGTCAAAATAGAAAAGCTGATGGATGGTGTTTTAACAGTACGCGGTGTTCAAACTGAATTTGCAAAACTGGTGCAGGATAATGTGGGGCCCTTTGGCACGGACAATCCGGAGCCTTTGTTCGTACTGCCTCATGTAAAATTGCAAAGCGTTGATATTCTCGGTGGTTCACATGTGCGCTGTATAGTCAGTGACTGGGAAGGGGGGAGCCGTGTAAAAGCGATGGCTTTCAGAGCGAAAGATACGCCGCTCGGCGATATGCTTCTAAACGAACAGAAAAAAGGCATGGCGGTTCATATTGCAGCCCACATAAAAATCAACGAATGGCAGGGAAGAGAGAGCGCAGAGCTTCATATTCAAGACGCGGCTATCGCTTCAAAAAAATAATGAATTATTTTTAAAGATAACGCTTGCTTTTTATAGTCACTTTCACTTATAAAGAGGCCCGTCCGATGTTTTAGACATATGCGTCCCGTTCGTCTAGAGGCCTAGGACACCGCCCTTTCACGGCGGCAACACGGGTTCGAATCCCGTACGGGATGCCAATTATTCCACTTTCTTTCTTTACAGAAGAGATTGTCGTGCTTACCATGACACGATCGATATTTTTTGCTTTGGTTTGTTTGTAGGTAAGTGATCGTTTTTATTCCGAAAAAAGTTTCCGTATATTTTGCCTTACAGACCTTGTTTGTGTTGTGCTTTGCCATCCTTCTTGTGGTGCCTGTGAAGGCAGAGAATTATTCTGAATGGGAAAAACGCGTAGCAAGCGAAGTGATTGCAAGCGGCCAAATGCTGGAGGGGGATCCACGATTTGAAGACGTCGTGTCTGTACTGGTGGCGCGTGGACAGTCTTTATTGCCAGATGGTTCTGATATGACGCAGGACTGGGTCAGGCGAAATTTGGGCGAGATTTTGCCACAGATTGACTCCAAAATGGCCTCTGCGGCGATGCGTGCTGTAACAGATGAGGTGGCACGAGGTGCCGCTCATATGGCAGGTGGTTATACTCAATTCGGGTTAGGGCTCTCAGAGGGGGCTTATGATGTAGAAGGAAATCTTAAACAGACAGCCTTTCGCAGTGGGCTGGAAGGTGCAAAGGCTGTAGCTGCGGCCAGTGATCTTCATGCCTTGCGGTCTTTGGAACTGGAATATAGCCTGTCCAGCGAGGGCATAGATGAATATTCAGCCCTGACGGTACAACCGCTCTGGGATAGTGTGGATTTACGCTATAATATATTTGCGCAAGCCTCTTACGCTAATAAAGAGGTAGAAGACAATATAAAAGGCACCAGCAGTGATCGGCGGAATACAGTGAATGCCGGTCTGGTTTATCGTTATATTACGCCTGATTTGCAGCACATGATTGGGGCGAATATGTTTTATGATCACCAGTGGCCCTATCATCATAACCGTATGTCTTTAGGGCTGGATTATAAGACAAGCCTTTATGGACTATCACTTAACAAGTATATGGGGCTATCTGATTGGCGGGGCCGGGATGATGGTTATGAAGAAAAAGCACTTGGCGGAGAAGATGTAGAGCTGTCCGGTCGTTTGCCGTACAGGCCTGAACTGGAGCTTTTTGCCAAGGGGTATCATTGGGCACAGGAAAAAACGCCTGTGCTTAATTCGAAAGGCTCGGATATCTGGGGGTATCAACTGGCAGCGGAATATACGCCGGTCAATGCCTTTACGATCCGCAGTGAGGCGACTAAAGACAATGAAATGGATGATGTCGAGGGGGGGATTGCACTCAGGCTTAATTATAAATTTGGGCAGAGCTGGAGAGATTTGTGGAGCCGTCCGTCCTACGATCTGACTTCAGTTCTCGATCGGCGTTTTGACAAAGTGCACCGCACGAATGAGATACGGGTACAGGTCAGACAAGACAGTAATGTGACGGCGCGTGTTACCTTTGCGCAAGGTGCGAATGTCAGTGTCGGCCAATCTTTGGCTTTTGGCACACTCATTACAACAGGCGGCGTGGCAGGCGATGGCGCTACGGTGGTTTTTGGCAATGGCGCACGGCTTGATGCCGGGCAGGATACGCAAGTGCGGATTGAAAAAGACCAGATCGTTCTGATTGCCGGGATTATCCAGTTTACCAGCGGTTCGGGCGGGATAACGGTCATTGCGGTGCCAAACGGCACAATTGATTTGATTGGTACGGACGTGGACGTGCGTGTATCTGGCGGGACAAGTACGTTGCGGGTGCGTGATGGTATGGCAGACTTTACAGATGATACGGGCACAACGCGGGTCGGCACGGAAGAACTGGCCGAAGCGCAGGATGGAGACGCTGTTGTGCCGCAAATCCGCGCTGAGGGAACAGCGATTTATGAAACGCATACAAGTGAAACGCACGCGCAGCTTGATTTGATCGGGCCGCAGCCATCTAATCCAAAAGCGGCCCCCTTTGCGGATGAACTGGTGGGTGTGAGCGGGATATTGGCCGCTGGTAACCGCTTAACATTTGCTGTACCGCTTACTGATCGTGTGGTTGTTACAGGCACACCACAACTCCGCTTTACATTAGGCGGCCTTGACCGTCTGGCTGATTATGCCTCGGGGAGTGGTTCCTCATCGCTTGTTTTTACTTATGATGTCGTTGGGGCGGATGAATCGCTGTCAAACATTGTGGCTGAGGCAATTGAAAAGAATGGCGGGACGCTGATCGGGATTAATGGCGCGCCGATGGTGCGGACGGTCAGCGGCGGATTATCTGGGACAGTATCTGATGCGAGTGCACCCACAATTTCAGGCTTTACGGCTGTTTCGAGCGGGGGAGATCCGGCCGGGACGGGCGATGTGATTACGGTGACCTTAAATGCGAATGAAGACCTTGTGCAAAGTGGCACGCCAACGCTTACCCTTAATATTGGCGGTACATCGCGTACAGCCGCTTTTTCAGCGATTAATGCAGGGAATGCTGAATTTACCTATACGGTGCAATCCGGGGATAATGATGCGGATGGTATCACAATTACGGCGATCACTACGGCGGCAAACGAACTGGAAGATGCTGCAGGTAATGATCTGGATACGACATTTGTCCTGCCGCATAATTTGGGGCTTGATGTGAGCACAACCATTATGGGGCTTTTACCATGTCCTGCTGGTGAGTTGACCGTTGCGGCCAACGCGGGCTGTATACGCGTATTTGGTGCCGATCCGACCGATATGGATGATGTTATGGTCTATGCTGGTGATGTGCCAGGCACGACAACAGACTTTTTTATCCGTCGCTGTGATCTGGGTAAAAGTTGGGATGGTACAGCCTGTACGGGCTTTGCTAAGAAGTTACAGTGGAAGGATCACTACAACGAGTCTGCAACTATAGATGTTGGTACGGGAACGGCTTGGGATGATGATGCGGCAAGGAATGGACCGAATAATACGGCAGTTCTGGTGGCCGATGGCACAGGTGTTCACGAAGCGGCAGAGACGTGCAATAACTTGCCGGGTGGTGGCTGGTATCTGCCCGCTATATCGGAACTGGATGTCATGTACGCAAATCTGATCGCTACAGACGATCCTGAACATCCTCTGTCAACGGTAGATGATGCAGATGACGAGACTCATAGTGGCACTGTTGGTCCATTACGCAGTAGCTTTAGGATCGGTAGTTTGTGGTACTATTGGTCATCCTCAGAAGACGTGAACGATGATTATGCATGGGAGCAGCGTTTTTATGACGGTAATCAGCTAGCTACCTATAAGATTTACAACAAGTATATCCGTTGTGCGCGGAGATAAGCTGTTTCTTATAGAAAGCTTTTTCTGCTTTTTTGATCGTGTGGCATTTTGTTAGATAGTGTGATATCTTCAATGTTTCTTGAATCGGGTTATCTTCCGATCTTTTGTTCGTTTATATGCTAGCCAGCCATGATTAAGACTTTAACTATAGATCAGTTTGTTATTATTGAACGTTCCGAGCTTGTTTTCGAGACAGGCTTGACGATCCTGACGGGTGAGACAGGCGCTGGTAAATCTATTATTCTTGCGGCGATGAATCTTGTCCTTGGCGGGGAAGCACGGTACGATTCTGTGCGTCAGGGGGCCGAGCGAACAACGATAGAGGCTGTTTTGAATCCTCCGCCCAAGAATCCGGCCTGGAAAGTGCTGGTGAAAAATGATCTGGCCGAGATCGGGGATGATGAATACACCGTAAAACGTGTGTTTAGCCGTGATGGAGAAGAAGAAATCACGCTGAACAACAAGAAAATCGATGTTGAGCTGTTGCAGGAAATCGCCCCGATGATCATGGAGATACACGGGCAATTTGCAAACCAGAGCATGACAGACCCTGAAAACCAGCTCACATGGCTTGATTTATTCGGTAACTATCCGCCTGAGATTTTAGGGAATGTCGCGGAGGCTTTACGCGATGTGCGGAAATGTGAACAGGATCTGGAGGAAGAAAAAGTCTTTCTGGCCCGCCACCTGAAAGAGCTGAAAACCATAGAATCTGTTGTGACAACCCTTGAAAAGATAGGTATCAGGGAAGGCTTTGTTGAGGAAGTGGACGCAGAGTATAAAAAGCTTCTGATTGCAAAAGATACATCAGATGCTTTGCAGTCCATTTTATCTCAGCTTATTGCCTCTAATGGTGTTGTCTCGGGGCTGGCCAATGCGAATACGATACTGGAACGTCAGGAAAATGTCGAAGAAGAGAAGATTGAAGCATTAGAAGCTTATCTGGAGGATGCGCTCCAATGTGCCCGTGATGCGGTTGAAGAGATCGGTGTTCTATCCCCGCAATATGATATTGATACGGACTATTTGCAAAAATATAAAGATATTCTGGATACGCTGCACAGTATTTCCGAAGAACATAAAGTGCCTTTTGATGACCTTTATCCGTTCTATGAAAAGCAGGCGGCAAAGCTAAAGCGGATTAGGCGTGGGAAAGCACGTATTCAGGAGCTGGATGATTATCTAATAAAAGCCAAGGAGACGTACCGCCATCATGCACATATCTTAAGCGGTGAGCGCACGGTGGCGGCCAGGGCACTTGGTCAGGCGATTACAAATGAGTTGCCGCCGCTCAAACTGATGAAAGCCGAGTTTGAAGTGCTGGTCGAAGAAAAACCGAAAAGCGACTGGACAGAAAGGGGCTATGACACGATAACATACAGAGCCCGTATGAATCCAGGGAGCCCCTTTAGCTCTATTTCTGAAACGGCATCCGGTGGTGAAATGGCGCGTCTGATTCTTGCGTTGAAGGTGATTCTGCAGGATATCCAAAAAACGCCCACACTTGTATTTGACGAGGTGGATACAGGGATCGGCGGTGCAGCGGCAGCGGCTGTGGGGGAGCGTATTGCGCTGCTGGCCGATACATCCCAGGTGCTGGTCATTACGCACAGTCCGCAGGTAGCCTCACGTGGTATGCAACACTGGCATGTAAGCAAAAAAACAGATGGTCAAACGACGAAATCCGGTGTTGATACGTTGTCTATGGATGAACGTATTGAAGAAATTTCCCGTATGCTGGCTGGTGACATCACTACGCCTGAATCCAAGGCCGCCGCCACAAGTCTGATCGGGGAAGCCCAAAAGTCTGCAGAAGAGAGAAAACGGGCAAGAGAGCAGGGGGAAGCCGTGCCAAGGGAAACTTATTCGGCAGAAGAAATTGAAAGTGAACCCGTGATAACGCCGACTTCAGAAGAGGTCAGAGAAGCGTTTGTACCGCCTGCATAAGGAAGACGTCTCAGTCTGGTTTTTTTTAGGTGATTTTGAACAAAAGGAATTAATAAAAGAATGAATTTCCTCAATAATATGTCTGTTAAAGTCAGGTTGTTTTTGGCCATTTCCATGTTTATGCTTACGCTGATTATTGCGTTGGCACAGGCCTATTTCGCGATAGGGGCCAGTATTGATTTTGCGGCGAAAGAAAAAATGGGGAATGCCGTTCAACGTTCGGCAGCCCTTATGCTAAGGGATGCTACTTTCTTAAGAGCCGGGGCGCCGTCCGGTGTGTAGACTTACATAAAAGCCATAGAGGCTCAGATGAAACGCCTTGAAACGGCCCTTGCCCTGTATGGGGAACAGCTTGAGTTTACGCCCGATGGCTTGGGGAGCCGTGACCGTTCTCACTTGCAATATGATGCGGTGAAAACCAAATGGGATTCTTTGTCTGGCATGTTACAGAAACAGCCATCAGCCAATGAAACGAAAGAACTCTTGGTGTCGTTTATTGCTGATTTAAGGGGAATTATCGCGCATTCCGGTGATACGTCTAACCTCATCCTTGATCCTGATCTGGATAGTTATTACCTTATGGATGTTACGCTGCTGGCTATGCCGCAAACGATAGATCGACTCGGTGTGATTGCTGAGATGTTTTATCCCAGATTACCTGCCGGCCTTTATTCTGATAATAGAACGCTGATGACTGATGCGGCTGTTATGAGCAAGATGCTTTCGGAGTCTGATCTTGATCGCGTTATAGCTGATATGGATACCTCTTTTAACGAAGATAATAATTTTTATGGTATCTCTCCCGGCTATAAAGAGCAATATACCCCGCATCTTGAAGCGTATGAGATGGCGTCAAAGGCGGTTATTGCTGATTTAGATTCAATTCGCGGCGGTGTTTCTGTGTCTTTGTCCGGTTTTTCTGAAAAGCTTACCAAAGCTGTAGAGGCCTCCGGTACGTTTATCAATAACGGTTTTGATCAACTGGATAAACTGCTGGATTTGCGGATTGCCGATTACAAAGATCAACAGGGTCAGATTCTTTTAATTTCCTTTATCGGTGTGGCAGTCTCTATGGCTTTTTATGTTCTGGTGGCGTTTAGTATTTCAACGCCGCTTGGCAAATTGAAGGAAGTTATGAAAGGTTTGTCCAATCAGGATTACAATGTCACTGTCCCCTATGCTGGTGCGCGTTCTGAAATCGGCCAAATGGCACAGGCTGTAGAAATTTTTAAGAAGAACGGCCTTGAAACCATAGCATTGCGGAAACAGCAAAAAGAGAGTGAAGCGCAGGCTGAAAAAGAAAAACGGGACATGATGGAACAGCTCGCGGGTGATTTTGAAGCTCAGGTCGGTGATGCTATCAGAAAACTGGGGCAGGCGTCTTCTAATCTGTCCTCTACGGCTCATCAGCTTAACGCTAATACGGACCGGACAAAAGAGTCTTCTTTGTCTGTTCAACGTGCGTCAAAACAGGCCGGAGAAAACGTCTCAACAGTGGCCTCGGCAACGGAAGAAATGACAGCGAGTGCAAAAGAAATTGCTACCCAGATTTCTGATGTGGCGGCCAAGACAGGCTCAATGACAGGCAGTGCGGCACAAACCTCTGAAAAAGTGGATGCGCTGAATAACATGATCTCTAATATTGGGGAGGTCGTTGTGGCGATTAAGGATATTGCAGAGCAGACAAATTTGCTGGCCCTGAATGCGACAATCGAGGCTGCACGGGCTGGAGAAGCGGGTAAAGGATTTGCTGTCGTGGCTGAAGAAGTCAAAAAACTGGCCAATGAAACGGCATCGAAAACTGACGAAATTGAAAAGCGTATATCCGATATTCAGGCAGCTACAGGGGAATCTGTGGCGGCTATGAACTCTATTATTGGCAATATAACTGATATTGATAAATCTGCGGCAAGTACTTCGGCTGCTGTTGAGGAGCAAAATATAGTTATTCATGAAATTGCGCGCAGTATTGATGAGGTCTCACAAGCGGTTAATGATGTCTCTGGCTCTATTGATATTGTACGGCAGGCGGCAGAGGAGGGAGAAGGATCGTCACGACTATTGGTGGATGCTTCTGGAAGTATCTCTCAATTGTCGGATGAGCTGAAAAAGGCTGTGAACGGATTTTTGAACAATATCCGTCAAAACTGTAATCAGGCCCGATAATCGGCCTGTAGTTGTCAGCTTAGTCTTGATTTTCTTTAGGCTGCTGGTGCTGTCGGGCCGGCTATTGGTGCAGCGGCGTAATCGTCGGCGGTTTTTATTTGTGTCGCTTTGGTGTGTTTTTCCTGTTCTTTCCAGAGGTCTTCTATTTCCTGAATTTTTCTATCATAGAGGCTGATGTTTTGCATACGTTCAAGGGCTTCTGTATCGCCTTGCATCTCATACATGGTGTAGATCATGTCGTATAGTTTTGGGTCTTTTATGGCTTCTGCGAAGGTTAGGTGCTCGCCTTTGTTGTTTATGTCTGTTGGGAAGCCTGGATATCCCTCTATTTCGGCGTTTAATTGTGTTTTGTAGTATTTCAATACGCGTTGATCCCGTGTATAGGCGCGTGCTGTATCGGCTTCAGCAGGACTAATATACGAGTTTTTGTAGACGAGGCCATTATTGTCTACGGTTCCCCATTTATAAGGAACCAGAGGCTCTCCTTCTATAAAATTATCAAATATATAGTCAGGACTGGAGGCTACCATACAACTTTGAGCATCTTCTGCCATGGCGGGATCAAACACATGGGCTGTGGCCGATGACATAACAACAGCATGTTTTTCTTCGTCAGATGTTTCATTACTTATATAAAAATAATTTGAAACGGTTTTATAATTGCCGGGTATCTTTATTTTCGGAAGTATTTCATTGTCTACTGCTTGCATCACGTATCCTTGTGTGGCTGCCAAATGTTCGCAATCTGACTCCAGCGTGTAGAGAGAAGGGGATGGCTTCCTCATATCCTGACTGAGATCATTTAAACGGGGAGAACGATGCACTTCTCCTTCCCAAAAGCCGGTGCTTCCTTCTGTTCTGTAATTGTTTCCATTCAGGGCTGGGAACCGATCTCTCTGTTCTGATACCAGTGTACTAAGGAGGTGTTCGTAGCTGGTTTTATCTTGATACGACCAGTGTTCTTTAGCAAAGAAGGCTTTTGCCTCATCGCTATTTTCTTTGATCTCGTTAATGTGTCCTATAACGTTTTCTTTGATTGTTTTTAAAGCACGCGTGTATTCATCATCGGAGTCCAGATCAATATATAAATTATGCTCGCTCTCTTTTACGGATAGATCATATAGTGTGGAAGACCCTAGAAATTTGGCATATGGGATTTTTCCTGTTTTGAGAATGTACTGAAAATTGACAGCTTGTGTTGTCACCCCAGTGAAAGAAAACCCAGTATTTTTGTAATCAACAACATCCTGATCAGATAAGGATTTCTTTGAAAAGAAAGAATTGGCGGTTTCTTTTAAGCTGTCTGATTTTTTTTCTATACTCATTCTTATCCGTTACTCAGTAGAACTTTGTTTATCACATGCCGCTGGGGGCACCTAAATCAAGGTTTCTTTCGAGAACTATAGGGGCCAGATCTTTTAGTTTCATATCTTTTTCCCCTATTTACATTATTTACCAGAATTATAGCGAATATTGGTTTAAAAAGAGTTTATGGCTGTCGCAAGGCTTGAATGATTTTCACATCAATAAAGCAAAAATCCCCGCTTTTGCGGGGATGGGCGTGATCGGGTAATGAATATGAATGGCGCGGTCTTATTGAAAAAGGAGCAAGAAATCATTTCGAATGAAATTGACTTTACGGACTTTCCCGTTTTTATAGTCACAAAGGACAGTCCAATTAGAACCGCTCGGATAAGACGGATTGGCATTTTCTTGTCTCATGTCTTCTACAGCATCTAAAAACGCGTTCATAATCTTGGGACCATTTCCATTGACCTCTGTTTTCATTTCTGCCGTAAAAGGACCCATGCCGTTGACAGTGGGTACGTTCATGTCTTCAGGCTTTATAGAAGCCTTTGAAAAAAGAGTCTCCAAAGTGCCTTCGGCAAAACTTCTGGACATAGCACCTAAAAAGACAAGATCAACTTGGCTGGGGGGGGCGAGTGACACGGTAACACCTCTTTAAAAGTAATATTATTTAAAACAGATGGCTCGGATTGTATAGAAAGAATTATTTTATGTCTATTTGTTTTTCTTTTTTTATCCGATATGGGGGATATCCTTGCTGGGGGAGACATCAAAATGTCTTGAATATTCACGACTGAATTGGGAAAGGCTCACGTATCCTAACTTTGTATCCGGCAGAGCTGACATCCATCATCTTTGTATGCATCAAAGTGCGAGCCTCTTGCAATTGTGGGCTGGTAATTTTTGAAAAGGCACAGCAAAAAGAAAAATGGCGGAGACGGTGGGATTCGAACCCACGATGGAGTGTTACCCCCATACACCCTTAGCAGGGGCGCGCCTTCAGCCTCTCGGCCACGTCTCCGGTTCTCTCTCTTAAAAAGAGAAGAAGAACTTTTAGCAAGCTCTGAAAGAGGATGCAACTTAATCCTTAATAAAATTTGTCAAATAATCTGACCAGTCTTCAATTTCTTCATGATCTACGTAATGATCAATGAAATAAGACTTCCATTTCCCGTCTTTTTCGCGGGTAAGTTTTGCAAACACATAAGCAGAATAGTCAGAGTCATCAACGCGTCCGATGCCCGTATGCAAAATGTTTTGATTGTTTCCGTAGTCCGCAATTCTGATTTCTGGCTGTTTGATATCGCTAAAGGAATGTGCGCTGCTGACTTCAGCGATGAATAGAATCTCTTTTATATAGGGAGGCAATTTTTTTAAATCACAAACAATATATTCATCATCCCCTTCTGCGTCACCGCTGCGGCAGTCGCCGGAGTGACGAATAAATCCAGATTTATCGACTATTTCACCGGGTTGTCCTGTGACATGATCCATAAATGCTTTGCCGTCGTCATAAGCATAGCAACTGATATCAAGGTCGTATGTTTCGTGGTTTTCTCCGATTATGCGGGAGAGTTTTTGGGTTAGTCCGACTTTTTCTCTGTTGGGGTCCCAGGCGAGTCCCACTAGAACCCGTCCTTCCGCATTAGGGCTTAGAATAATGTCCTTGCCTTCATTGTAAATCATATCATGTCACCTAATTAAAAAATTATTGTTACTACAGTTTCATTTTAAGAAAAATCCTACCGGACGGTAAGGAAAAAAGAAAATAAACCACCGATTACTGTAACATTTCTGTGCCGCTTGAAAAAGAGACCGGTTGAAAAAGGGTTTTTTAGTTCTGTTTTAATTTTGTAACAGGACAAGGGCGATAGCGGACAGGACAAGGAGTAAGCCGGCTTGTACATCGGCAGTTTCTTTATGGCCTGTGAGTTTGTACAGCAAGCTTATCCAAAAGGGTGAAAGAAAAGCGATGGCAGCAACATAAGCGGGGTTTTCGGCATATGTCATGGCTATATTTTTGCTGAAAATCTGAAAAATCATGACACCGCCGATCATGCTGCCCGCGACAATGACATCTTTTCTAAACAGGCGCCTGATATTAAGATCAGATTTATAGCCGTGGATCAAAAGCCCGCCTGTAATGATAATGGCAGAATCAATCCACGGAAAAACAACCAGTCCTCCAATGAAGCTGGAGCTGTTCATACCGACTTTGATTGCAAAATTAATCAGCACGCTGGCAGCAAGGGCGGGCATAAAATAGAGAAAGGCATTTTTGCTAATCTCACATTTTTTAAGGCGGGAGGCTGCGTAAACGGAAACAACAAGCGTCGCTGAAATAGCGGCAAAGCGTGGAAGATTGGAGAAAAGCGCATCGCGGTGTTCGGGATCAAAAGCAAGCCAGAGCGCAAATAACAGCCAGAGTGTAAAAGGTTTTAATCGTGTCGTTACCCCGCCGCCAAAAAGGGCTGAGCCTTGCATGTTTTTGGAATCGGCATATATGCACAAAAACCCGGAAGAGCAAGCCGCGGCATAAAAAAGAGGTGACGTCGGCCAGTCTACAAAGAAAATCATAGGCGTTAAAACCAGAAAAGGTATAAGCCCGCGCCAGAAAACAAGCGTGATACCAGGTAGTTTAAAATACTGGTTAATCGTGTAATAGGCCGCGCCAAAAAGACTGCAAACAAGGGCGGAAATCCACCATATATGAGGGGTGAGAAGAGATGTCATGCCCACATATTAATGAAAATTATGCCATGCGTCATCTGCGAAAATTTACTGTGTTAGGTATTCTTGCAGTATATTAGCGGCAAGCTAATGTGGAAGGGAGCTTATATGACACAAAACCGTCTGTAACGGGGATTTCTTCTGGTTCCCATAAGCCTTTGCCACTGAAAAAGTCACGTATCAGTGATGGTAGCTCGATATTGCTGTGGCCAGTGCTGTTCTCCATGGCTGTAGCGGCGATGGCTGATTCTCTATTAAAGAGATCTTTGTTTGTACAAACGGCTGTGTAAATAACCTGACTGGGGTAAGATGTAGAATCTCCCATGTTTTTTATCGCGTATTGCGATAATGTTTGCGCTGTTAAAGAATGGGCTAGACTGATCATTATCCCATCATTGAAATGCTCTTCCTGCATGCAGGCTTGTACCGGTGCGTCCAGATTAAAGGATTTCTTTTTTGCGGCTTTTCCAAGGGCTTCGATTGAGTGGTTTAGGCTAAGATCGTTAAGGATTTTTATCGCTGTTGCCGCTGTTTCTTCAGTGAGCAATGTCTCATAATGTTCTTCAATAATAGGTGCAATTTTTTTGTCGGCGGACTGCCGTTCTTCGGCATTTATTTGTCCGTTTCGATCTCTTTGCAGGACATGTTCTTTAGCACCGAGAAGGAATGCATTAAATTCGGAAGGCGTAGCTTGACCTGCTATGGTGAATAAGAGGTCTTGCCGTGTTTGTAATGAAAAAATATCCGTTAATGTCACGTTCATAACATCCTTTCCTAAGGTGAAAGATGCACGACTATACCTTATTTTTATTAAAAAAACAAGTTTTCATAATATATTATTGCGTCAGTTTTACAAGAGATAAAAATTGCTTTAGCCGTTCTGTTTTTGGCGCGGACAGGATCTTGGCAGAGCCGGATTCAACGACTTTGCCCTGATCCATGAAAATGATCTGGTCGGCGGCACTTTCTGCAAAACCCAAGGCATGTGTGATCAGGAAGACACCAATTTTACGTTCTTTCAGATGGGTGAGTTTTGTTAGAATCCGGGCGGTTTGTTCTATATCCAGTGCAGAGGTGATTTCATCCAGCAAAATGTATTTTGGGTTTAAGATGAGGGCGCGCGCCATCGCAACCCTTTGACACTGACCGACGGAGGCCTGATTTGGGTATTTATCGATGAAGTTCTGCATCTCAAAAAGCTCAACCAGTCCTTCTATGTCTTTTTCCGCGTTCTCATTGCAATTGCGTGCCGGGAGCATAATATTTTCGCGCAAGGTTAAATGCGGCCATAAAAACAAAGACTGAAAGACCATTGTAACGGTGGGCCAGGGCGGTTCTATCTTTTGTTTTTTCTCAAGCGGAAAATCATGTTGCCGTTCTTCAATCTGAACGCGGCCTTCATCCGGGTAATCAAGCAACCCAAGCGCGCGCAAAAGGGTGGTCTTGCCAGTGCCGGACGGTCCGATCAGACAGGTGATTTCCCCTGGTGTGATCGTCAAATCGACCCCTTTTAAGACGTGATGATCTTTAAAGGATTTATGTATATTGGAAGCAACTAACATTTAACGAGACACCTCATAGGGGTTTGCCACTTTCAGGAAAAGCTTTCCTTCAGGGTCATATTTTTTAAAAGCTTTTTCAAGGATGCCCGTGTTGTTCGCCATTTTTTGTGCCATATCAAGCATGTGATACAAGGCTGGTTCATTTTTTCTAACAGACAGGCCTACAGGATAAACGGCCAGAGGTTTTGTAGAAACCATGGCGAGCGTATCAGGATTGCCGGTCAGAAATCTTTCCGTCGTGAGTGGATCCATAATAACGGCATTGGCTTTTCCCGTTACCACATCCATTAAGGCCTGAGCCGGGTCTGAAATGTTAGTCAGAGCGTGTTTTTTTGCTGCCGGATAGAGCCTGCTTGATAGTTCCTGACTTAAATCACCGTCAATGGTCGCAAAGGTAATCTCTTCACGGTCGAAGGTCTTGTCTTTCAGGGCCTCAAAATTTTCTTTTTTTACATAGATATGAACAGGTGCATACAGAAACGGATGCGTGTAGTCCACATATTTGATTGAGGCAAAAGAAAGGGGCGCATCGCCGCATATGGCATCGAACTTGCCGCTGTTCAGGTCTGATACCTGAAACCCAAGGGTGACTTCCTTATATTCTACTTTCAGGTCAATGAAAGAAAAAAGTTCGTCGTACACCTCTTTGAACAGGCCTTTTAGCTCACCCGTTGCCAGATCTTTTTCAAAGTAAGGTGGCCACGGATAATAGCCGCAGCGTATCGTGCCTGTACGTATGATGCGGTCATAGGCCTCTTCCCCGTTTTCTGCTGCGCAGAGCGGTGATGAGACAGAGAACAACAAAACCAGAAGCGAGAATGATAGAATCAGTTTTTTCATGGCTGCGGTACCTCATAGGGTTTAGGGGCCCTAAGGAATGTGTAAGGTTCCGGCTCCCATTTTTGTAGTAGGCGTTCTATGCTGCCATCGTTGTTTAAGGCTTGTATCGCGTTGCTGATGAAGTCTCTTAAAATCATTTCATCACGCCGTACAGCCAGTGTAAAGGGCTGAACCTTTATGGGTTTATCAGGGGCGATCAATTTCAATTTCACAGGGCTGTTTTGGTTATAGGAGATCATACCGTTTTTATCGAGCAATATAACATCCGCTTTCCCTGTGATCACTTCCTGCATCATGGTGGGACCATCCATCATGGCGGGCATAACGCGCAGTTTTGCGTTCGGAAAGGCAGCCTTTGTCAGGCTGGCGAGTGCGTTGCCGTCTTGTGCCAGAAAGGTAATGTCGGGCTGATTAAAACGCTCCAGATCGTCTGTTGTAAAACGCTCATCATTTGCCCTGACCATGGGCGATAGGCCGGCGTAGAACATGGGCTCGGAAAAAGCGGCGACCCGTGCCATGGGGATCTCAGGCCACATAGGCGTACAGACCATGTCAAAGCGATCGGCCTGCAAGGCTGTGACCCAGTTGCCAAAAGAAACTTCTTCCGTCCATTCGATTTTCAGATCAGCACGCTCCCCGATCAGATTCATTATATCGACTGACAAACCGGATAGCGCGTCTGTACTTGGATCGCGATAGGTGACGGGCGGAAATACGTAGTATCCGCAGCGAATGGTGCCGCTGCGCATAATGCGGTCAAAGACAGAGTCTTTGCCATCTGCGGCGCGCGCAGGAAGGGAAATGAGTATAATGAACAGGGTGGTAATTGCGGTAATTAATGATCTCATTTTCATTTTTGGGCTCCGTACTCATAAGGCCTTGCGACGGGCAGGAAGACACCGGGAAACTCAGGCTCATATTTCTTTATAAGGCGATCAACCATGCCTGTGTTCAGGAGCTGATCCACAGTGGTATCCAGCATGTCTTTTAGTTCTTGCTCATGAATCTCTACGGCGAATGTATTTTTCCAAACGCGCAGAGGGCGCGGTAGTGGGATTTTTCTGATTGTACCCGGTCTTTTTTTCATGAAGTCAATCATGTGGGCCGTGTTGAGGAACAGAATGTCGGCTTTGTTTTCTATTAAGCTCATAAAAATGTACTCGTCACCTGCCAATTGCGGATGAACGGCTTGCGTGGCTTTCGGGAAATCCAGATTGGCAATTTCTTCGGTGACATCGCCTTCTGCGACGGCAATACGGACATCCGGCTGATTCATACGGTCAAGGCTGTTATCGAACCTTTTATCATCTATGCGCGCAAAGGCTTCGACGGTTGAATAAAAAACCGGGCGCGTAAAGGCCATGCTTTTACCGCGGCTGGGGCTGGCCCAGACGGTGGAGCATATCGCATCAACCCGACCGGAACGCAGCGCAGCAGAAAGAGAACCCCACGAGACTTCTTCTGCCCAAACGATTTCGATGTTTAAGGCTTTGCCCATTTCCTCAACCAGATCATAGGCGATGCCTGAGATTTCTTTCGTATTGGGATCCACCACGATAAGCGGCGCACCAGTTCCATACCCGCACCGAAGCTGGCCAGTGCGCATGACACGGTCAAAGGCGGATTCTTTTTCATTTGCGGCAAGCGCAGGAAAGGAAACGAGTATAATGAAGAATGCTGTAATGAAGGATGTCATTGTTATTTTCATTTTTGTACTCCGTACTCATAAGGTTTTATTCTGGGGATATAGGCACCGGGGAAGTCTTTATCGTATTTTTGAAGGAGACGCTGTACAATCCCTGCATCAGTGATTTGATCTATGGCGGTGTCCAGAATGTCTTGCAGCTCTTGTTCGTGGATTCCTACGCCAAATGTATTTCTGTATATGCGCAAAGGGCGTTGCAATGGGACTTTTTTGATTTCTCCCGGTCTTTTTCTGTTAAAATCTATCATATGGGCTGTGCTCAGGAATAGGATGTCGGCTTTGTTATCTAGCAAACTCAGAAACTGATAATCGTCTCCTGCCAGTTGCGGCTTAATGACATGCTGTGCTTTTGGGAAATCAAGATTGGCCATTTCTTCTGTTGAATCGCCTTCTTCAACGGCAATACGGACATCTGGCTGATTGATGCGTTCAAGATTATTATCGAATCTGGTGTCATCTGCGCGTACAAAAGCGTCAATCGTTGAATAAAACACAGGACGTGTGAAGGCAATATGTTTTCCGCGGCTGGCACTGGCCCAAAGGGTAGAACACATGGCATCTATCCGCCCCGAGTTTAAAGCAACAGAAACGGACCCCCATGGCACTTCTTCAGCCCAGACAATCTCAAGGTTGAGTGCTTTTCCCATTTCTTCAACAATATCATAAGCCATGCCAGATATTTTCTTCGTATTAGGATCAACCATAATAAGCGGTGTGGTAATGCCATACCCGCACCGAAGCTGGCCGGTGCGCATGATGCGATCATAGGTCGTTTCCTTTTCTTCTGCAAAAGCTGACGAAAAAGGTAATAGGGTTAGCAGGAGCAATAGAACAAGCTTTTCCATTGTCATTGTGGGACCTCATACGGTTTTGGGAGTCTGTAATAGCCGGCACCGGGTTTGGCTTCGTATTTTTTCAAGATACGGTCAATCACGCCTTCGATTCTCATCTGTTCCAGTGTGTAGTGGATCATGGAGCGCAATTCAAATTCGCCGCGATTGACCATGAAGTGGTGACCATAAATTTTAAATGGTGGATCAATGGCGATATTTTTAACTGTGCCGGGGTTCTTTTCCAGAAAGCGTAAGCCGATATTATTGTCCATAAAGGTGACATCGGCTTTTTTGGTCACAACATCCATCATGGGCTGTACATAGTCAGAGCTTTGCGGCAGGCTGATGGTTTTTGCTTTTGGAAAATCTTCCCTTGCGGCATCAAGCGGGAAGGTGCCGTCCACGCCTGAAATGGTGATGTTTTCATTGTTAATGGCTGAAAGGCCGTCATCAAAGCGGGTATCATCACTGCGGACCCATGCGCCAATAGGATAAAAGTAGATAGGTCCTATCAGTTCTCCCACACGTGCTTGAGACGCCCAGCCCCACAGCGCGGTGCAAACCATATCATAGCGGTTGCTTTTTAGCTCTTCAAATCCTGTAACGTATGTAAATTCAAGGTTCCAGTCTATGTTCAAAGACAGACGCTTTCCAACTTCCTCCATAATATCAACGGCAATGCCCTTAACCTCCCCGGTTATCGCATCTTTGACAAGCACCGGATCATATGTGGCATACCCACAGCGGAGCGTGCCAGTGCGCATGACGCGGTCATAGGCGGATTCTTTCTGGTCTGCAAAAGCCGATGAAAATGGTAACAGTGTGAGCAGGAATAATAGAATAAGTTTTTTCATTATTGCGGCGTCTCGTATGTTTTTGCGGCTGGTAATACGGCGTTTGGATATTCTTCATATTTTTTCAACAGCCGGTCAATGAAGCCGCCATTTAGCATTTGCATGAAGGCGGTATCCAGCATGACTTTGAAACGGATGTCGCCTTGAGGGATGGCAATGGTGGTTGGAAAAACGCGGACAGGTTGGTGCATGGCGATATTTTTAATTTTGCCGGGGTTGGTTTCTTCGAACCGGAAGCCGTCCCTAAAGGCTAGAAATGTAATATCGGCTTTGCCTGTGGCGACCTCCATCAGGTTTTGAGAAACGTCTGTCATATTGGGCAGGGACAGGACTTGCGCTTTTGGGAAGTCTTGACGTGCAATAGCAGCGGCGATCATGCCATCTGACGAGGAAACGCGGACAGTGGAATCGTTCACGTTCATAATATCATTATCAAAGCGTGTGTCGTCAACGCGGACCCAAGCACCGACCGGCATGTAATATAGCGGTATGCTATAGCCTATGTAGCCGAGTTTGGCTTCTACGGGGTTTTGCCAGTATCCCATACAAATGGCATCGTACCGTCCTTGCTCCATCCCTTGATCCATTGTGGCAAAGCCTACTTCTTCGGCCCAGTCAATCTCAATATCGAGGAGCTTGCCGGCTTCTTCCATAATGTCATAAACTAGGCCTGACATCTCGCCCGTGTTCAGGTCTTTGTTCACATGCGGCGGCAAAATCATATATCCGCAGCGCAGCTTGCCCGTACGCATCACACGATCAAAGGTGCTTTCTTTTTGTTCTTGTGCCTGTGCCTGTGCGTAGAGCGGAGAAAAGGAAAACAGGGTGAGTAAGACAATAAGGAGAAGTTTTTTCATTTTTGTACTCCATTTATAAGACTATAGGGCTTTGCAATAGGGAGAAAGAATGTGTGATCAGGGTCATATTTCTCCATAGTTTTGTCTAGTATGCCGGCATTATGGGCCATTTTTTGTGCCATATCGAGCATATTAAACAGGTCCATGTTGTTCTTTTTAACAGAAAAGCTCAAAGGGTAAACGGAAACCGGTGTAAAAGAGGTTCTTTTTACTGTGTCTGGCTGTCCATTTAAGAAGCGAGTGACGGTGAGAGGATCAGCAATAACAACATCGGCTTTACTATTTACAACATCCATCAGCATCTGAGCCGGGTCTGATATGTTTGGAATAGAATGAAGTTTTGCTTTTGGAAAAAGCCTTAAAGCAAGTTCCTGACTGAGGTCTCCATCAATGGCCGCAAAGGTGATGTCTTCGGTGTTGAAGGGATTGTCCTTATAAAGAGAAAGATGTTCAGTCTTTACGTAAGTGTAAAGCGGCACGTAAATAGAAGGGGTCGTATAATCGACATACTTAATAGAGGCGTAAGAGGCTGGTGCATCGCCACAAATGGTATCAAACTTATTATTGTTAAGGTCTGAAACTTGAAAACCGAGATTTATTTCATGATATTCAACTTTTAGATCAATAAAGGAAAAGATGTCATCATAAATTTCTTTGAACATCCCCTTTAATTCGCCTGTGTTTATATCCTTTTCAAAATAGGGCGGCCAGGGGTAATAGCCGCAGCGAATGGTTCCTGTACGTATGATACGATCATATGCGCTTTCTTTTTGTTCCTGTGCTTGCGCGTGAAGCGGGGAAAAGGAAAACAGGGTGAGTAAGACAAGCAGGAGAAGTTTTTTCATTTTTTAATTTTCCTTTCCTCCACTCACATCACAAATACGCCAGCCTTTGGCTGTTTTTACTGATTTTTTGCATTCGTCACCTAGTAAAAGGGCCCCTTCCGGTATGTTATATTTTTTGAGGAGAGTTTTCATTATGGCCAGATTTTCCGGTTTGTCTGTATCAAAGCTTTCTTGCACAAAGGTGGCCATTTTTTGATCCCCTTTGCGGGATAGTAAAAACATTTTTGTGGCAATCACTGGCGTTTCAGAGAATTTACGAACAACACCGGGATTGTTTTCCATGTAATTCATGGCAGAAATCGCTTCGTTTATATGCGCATCCATCTTTTTATATTTAAGCTGGTTGTACATATCTGCGGTGGATGTCGTTTGTGGCAGGCTGGAATATGTCGCCTTCGGAAAGGCATCATGCGTAATTTCTGTGAGCGCAAAGCCGTCCACGGTTGCGAAATGTGCGGTGTTTAGCTCTTCCTCTGTCATAGAGCTATCCTTTGGTACATAAACGAAATAGGGGAGCGCACCAAGATTGCCGCCAAACTCAGCCAGTTTGGCCCAGTTTTTATCAGGAGTCGCAGGAACGCAGACAAGGTCTATGCGGTTGTGATCAAGGGCGGGGATGAGCTGATCTATATTGATCTCTTCGGCCCAGTCTATTTTTAATCCCTTTTTTTTTACGATGGCCTCCAGATATTCAACGGTGAGGCCGCTCAGCTTGCCGGTATTTAAATCCTCTGAAATAAAGGGCTCGTACGGAAGGTAACCACAGCGAATGGTGCCTGTACGTATGATACGATCATAAACGGATTCCGATTCTTGTGCCAAAGCCGGTGAGGCTGTGAATAGCAAAATCAGGGATGTTAAAAGGAATCGTTTCATGAATTTTTCCTTTTCTAAAAATTGAAAACAACGTCGTCATCCCGGCGAAAGCCGGGATCTATTGTTTTCAGGTTATGGGGAACGCCTCCTGGATTCCGGCTTGCGCCGGAATGACGATTTGAGGTTTGGTTTTGATGAGGAATAAAAATCATGCTTTCTCTTTTTCTATTGTTCGGACAGATTTCTGGTAAAGTGGGCTTTTAACCAGAACGCAAAGGCATTGACCGGTACGGATACAGCCAGAAAGAAAAAGCCAAGGGCTGTGTAGATTTCAATGGGGCGATATATTTGCGCGTTAATACGCTGTGCCACGCGGAAAATCTCTTCCACGGAAATGAGGGAGGCAAATAGAGTGATGTGGAGCATACTGACTTGCAGCAAAAGCAGACTTGGTAATATTTGGCGCAGGATCAAGGGGAGCTGGATACGGAATATGGTTTGATTGCGCGTCAGGCCTGTGACTTTTGCCGCGGTGATATATTGCTGAGGGAAGTCAGCCAGCGCCACGCGTACAATGTCTGCAACCGAAAAAATGTTTACAACCGAAAAGGTAAAGGCTGCGGTGTAAAAGGGATCAATCACAACGTTGAACATGGCTTGCGCCGGATAGTGCAGCCAGAACAGAAAAACGAGCAGGGGAATCCCGCCAAGCAAAAAGGAGAACAGCCGCGACGGCAGGCCAACCCATTTAAAACGGGCTCCGACGAGTCCCAAAGCCCCGCCAAGTATCAAGCCGGATATCCATATGATGCTCGAGAGTTTAACTGTTCCAAGCAGGCCTTTTAGAAAGGCCGGGTAGTAGTTTATAAGGATATCAAAAACTGACATATATAAGGGCCCCCAGATTATTATTAATACAGATTAACTCAATTTTCCTTTCAAAAGGTCATTCACCATTTGCGGGTTGGCTTTGCCTTGTGATTTTTTCATAATTTGACCAACAAAGAAGCCAAAGAGCTTGTCCTTTCCGCTTTTGTATTCCGCAACTTTATCAGGATTTTCGGCGATAACTTCATCAACGATGGCTTCAATAGCCCCTGTGTCGGTGACTTGTTTTAAGCCTTTTTCCTCTACGATGATGCTGGCATCTTTCCCGGTATCATACATCTCTGCAAAGACGGTTTTTGCAATTTTGCCAGAGATTGTATTGTCTGAAATAAGCTCGATGAGTTCCCCAAGCTGCTCTGCCGATACGGGTGAGTCGACGAGTTTTCTTGTTTCCTTATTAAGGAGGCCAAGCAGTTCGTTAATGACCCAGTTGGCAGAGAGTTTTGAATCGCGGCCCTCTGCAACAGTTTCAAAATATTCTGCCCGCGCACGCTCTGCGATAAGAACACTCGCATCATAGGTGCTCAAGCCGTAATCCTTGATAAAACGATGCTTCTTTTCATCAGGGAGTTCAGGGAGCGTGTCTTTAATTTGATCAACCCAGCTTTGCTCTATCTCAAGGGGGAGCAGATCAGGGTCGGGGAAGTAGCGATAATCATGAGCTTCTTCCTTGGAACGCATGGAGCGGGTTTCCATTTTATTGGGGTCCCACAGGCGAGTTTCCTGTACCACTTTGCCGCCGTCTTCAATCAGCCCAATCTGGCGTTCTACCTCAAACTCGATGGCTTGCTGCACGGCTTTTAGCGAGTTTACGTTTTTGATTTCAGCGCGGGTGCCGTATTCATCCCCTGGCCTGCGCACAGAGATATTCACATCCGCCCGCATAGAGCCTTCATCCATGTTCCCGTCACATGTGCCAAGGTAACGCACAATCATCCGCAGCTTTGATATATAGGCGGTGGCTTCTTCGGGGCTTCTGATGTCCGGTTCGGATACAATTTCCATGAGCGCACAGCCAGAGCGGTTCAAATCGACATAGCTTTTTGTTGGATGCTGATCGTGCAGGGACTTCCCGGCATCCTGTTCCAGATGCAGGCGCGTGATGCCTATTTTTTTTGTTGTGCCGTCAGCCAGATCTATTTCGATGGTACCTTCACCGATAATAGGGTGTTCGTATTGTGAAATCTGATAGCCTTGCGGCAGGTCGGGATAAAAATAATTTTTACGTTCAAAAACAGAGCGAAGATTAACCTTCGCATTCAGGCCTAAGCCCGTACGAACGGCTTGCTCCACACAATACTTATTCAAAACAGGCAGCATACCGGGCATCGCTGCATCCACGAGAGATACTTGAGAGTTCGGTTCAGCGCCAAAAGCTGTGGAGGAGCCTGAAAACAGCTTGGATTTCGCAATCACTTGCGCATGAACTTCCAGACCGATCACAACTTCCCAATCACCCGTTTCACCTTGAATAATGTAACTCATTTTTTCTTTTACCTTTGTTTACTAAAATTATTTTTTTATCGTCCGCTCATTTTTTCCTGAATACATTCCAGCACGACCCTTTTTTCGTATTTCTGGAATCCGTTGCTTTCGATAATTTCCTGCATGGGATCGTAGACGTCCGGGTTGTATTTCAAAATATTTTCTAACTGTTCTTGCGCTTGCTCTGCTGTGTAAGCGGCGACTTTTGTTGCCATGCAGTCGCAAATCTGTTTGCCAGCCTGATACGCATCTTTACGACATTTGTTAAAGATCAGATCTCTTACCGGAAACTCCATGCATGGCGCATAAACATTAATAAGAATCTTGTTCGCTGCGTCTCGGTCACCGCTACTCATCGCTTGCATGTCTTCAACGGAAATATTTTTTTGCATCTGGAGGGCTGTACAGCGGCAAAAGATATCCTGCGTTTCTTTTGACATGCGTTCATCTGTTTGTTTGTTACAATTCGTGATGTAATCTCTGGCCATTTCGCTTGAAACCGAAGTTTGTGCTTTGGCGGACGGTATTGTCGCTGCCAAAAACACAAAAAGGAAGAGCAGCAGAGCAGGCTGCTTTGTTTTGTAAAAATGTGTCATGGTAATTCTTAAATAATCCTCTTAATCAATGACCAGGTTCAGGTATACAGATGGTATGACCGCGTATAGCCTTTATTGTCTTTACGGACAGAAGCAAAATAACAAGGGTGCTGATGCACAGCAAAGCTAGGGCAATTGTTTTCATATAAAGGAAGTCTGTCTCCTTAAAATAAACCATGCTGGCGGTTGTCGCTGCCGTTAACGGAAAGCTGTAGGCCCACCAGGAAAGAGCGAATGGAATCCGCGACAGTCTTGGGATCTGGGTGCCCAGAAATAATGTAAAGAACAATGCCATGGCGAGGAATATCTTAGCACCGAAATCAATGTGCCCTGTCAGTTTAAAGTAAGCCAGAAAGGCAATTGCAGGGGGGGCTATTAATATGGCGAGTGTCGGGAGTAAACGCTCTGGTATCGGGTGGTGAAAAAACAGACGGTTAAGTACGACAGACAACAAAGATAACCAGAACACCAGTCCGATAGAAAAGCAGAAAATACCAATATCGGCCGGAAATCCTTTTGGCATGGCGACAGGCACAACAATATTACCGACAACCGGGATAAACCATGCAGGGTTCAGATGGATGACATCAATGCCTGTCCTTTGTATCCAGCTATTCAAGATATAAAAGGTAACGCCAAGATGAACGATGGCACCAAATACAAAAAGAAAGGGGCTTGCCGCCGGTACGAGATGATTGGCACAAACGGTCAACAGCAGAAGACTTATAGTAATTGTGGCAAAGAAATTTAACTTAACGGGGTGCGCGAGGTCCGCTTTGACCGCGTCACGGTGTTTTATGAATTTCGCGGTATAAAGGACGATAATAATCAGATACAGAACAAGGGCAAGGCCCGCCATGATGGTGCCCGGCATTTCTGAAAAATGAAGGATAGCTGCTGATTTTAACCAAGCAATAGACAAGCCGGACATCCCCATGACTATCGCAAAAAAAGCCAGAGGGAAATTAGCCAGACGTGTTTCAGTTTTCGATGTCATTTTTTTGATTACCGTTTATTTCTTTCTCTCTGCCATATAATTTCTTCTTTTTCTTCTGCGTACATCTCTTTCAAACATTCTCTGCCTGCCGCAATTCTTTTATTAATAAAGCCCGGGCTGTGAAGAAGCGCATCGACAGGATTGTCAAAATCTCCATCATAATAGACATAAATGTTCAAGGCTTCCATAGCACCTTCATTGAACATGTAGTCTTTTGCTTTTGTGCCGACACAGGTACAGAAGTCTGGAATGTTTTTGACACGCCGGTCTTTCGTCCGGTTTGTCAGGCATTCCAGATAGACAATGTCCTGTACGGGGTATTCCATACAAGGGATGTAAACCTGTTCGGTCATTTTGATGAGCGCCTTTTTACCCTTTGCACTTTGAGCCTCGTGTTTGAGATAATAAACATCACTGGTTGTCATCAAGGCCTGCATGGCGGCGGCTGTGCAGGTGCAGTATTCCTTGTGTGCTTTTGGCGTAAAACGTCTTGGAATTTTTTCTAAACATTCATCGTAATATTTTTCTGCGTACTCTCTTGACACCTGCTGCCCGTCAACAGGCGGGGGAGCCGTCGTCGAATAGGGGCGGTAGTCTTCCTGCGCGTTTGCTGGAAAAGGCAAAAACGCAATCGTTGCGACCGTTAAGGTTAAAAAGAAAAAGAGTGCAAAAAAATAAAAGCCTGACTGTTTCATGGTCTAAAAAATCATGCGTATGATCTACGCCGCCTTATCTGGAAAGTTAGGTTTTGCTGTAAAGCCGGCGGCCATTTCAATGGAACGGCCTACTTTAAACAGCGTTTCTTCATCCCATGCCTTTCCGATGAGCTGTAAACCAAGCGGTAAGCCTTCTGATGAAAGGCCAGCCGGTACGGACATACCGGGCAGTCCGGCAAGGTTAACCGTCACAGTAAAGACATCATTCAGATACATTTTAATCGGATCATCTTCATTTTCTCCGATCGCGAAAGCGGCCGATGGTGTGGCGGGCGTTAGGAGCACGTCACACTTTTCGTACGCTTTTTCAAAGTCGTTCAGGATCAAGCGGCGTACTTTTTGTGCTTTGATATAGTAGGCATCATAGTATCCTGCAGATAGCACGTAAGTGCCAATCATGATACGCCGTATCACTTCATCGCCAAAGCCTTGCGCCCGCGTTTTGGCGTAAGTGTCGTTTAAGTCTTCGCCTTCAACACGCAAGCCATAGCGTACGCCATCATAGCGCGCGAGGTTTGAAGAGGCTTCGGCTGGTGCGATAATGTAGTAGGCAGGCAGGGCATATTTTGTGTGCGGCAGGCTGACATCCACGATCTCAGCACCGGCGGCTCTGCACCACTCTATGCCTTGTTCCCATAGCTTTTGAATTTCATCCGGTACGCCGTCAATTTTGTATTCTTTTGGAATACCAACGCGCAGGCCTTTAATATCGCCTGTCAGATGGGCTGCAAAATTGGGCACTTCTTTTTGGGCTGAGGTGGAGTCTTTAGGATCAAAACCACTGACAGAATTCAAAAGCAGGGCTGTATCTTCAACCGTACGGGCAAATACGCCGGCCTGATCAAGTGAAGAGGCAAAAGCAATAACGCCCCAGCGGGAACAGCGGCCATAGGTCGGGCGGATGCCTGTGATACCACAAAAACTGGCTGGTTGGCGGATGGAACCGCCTGTATCCGTGCCCGTCGCGCCCATGGCAATCCGTGCGGCTACAGCCGAGGCCGAACCACCTGAAGAGCCACCGGGGACGAGTTTCGTTTCAGGATCTTCCTTCCTGCACCATGGATTGACAACATTACCGTAATAGCTCGTTGTGTTAGAGGAGCCCATGGCAAATTCATCCATGCTGGATTTGCCTAAAAAGACGGCACCGTCATCACGGAGTTTTTGGGATACGGTTGATTCATACGGCGGTACAAAACCTTCCAGAATGTGGCTGCCGGCTGTAGTCTGTATGCCATCTGTACAAAACAGGTCTTTAATCGCTAAAGGAATACCATCCAGTGGCCTTGATTCACCTTTGGCGCGCCGCTCATCACTGGCTTTTGCTTGTGCAAGGGCAAGATCAGGGGTTTCTGTGATATAGACGTTCAGGTCTTTTGCTTTTTCCCCAGCCTCAATATGCGCTTTAGTCAGCTCGGTGGCAGAAAATTCTTTGTTATCCAGGCCTTTTAAGGCCTCTACAATGGTCAGGTTAGTTAAGTCAGTCATTTTTTCTTACTTGTTTTTCTATTCAACAATTTTTTGTACAACGTAGTAGTCTTCAAGCGCTTCCGGTGCGTTGCTTAAGACTTTTTCCGTACAGGCACCGTCTGTGACAGCGTCTTCTCTTAAGCGCAGTGGGATATCAACCGGGCTGGGCAGGGCTTCTACGCCTTCTGTGTCCACTTCAGATAACTGTTCCACGAACTGTAAAATATTGCTGAGCTGAGGGCCGAATTTTTCCAGCTCTTCTTCTGTAAGGTCTAATCGGGCCAAAGAAGCAACTTTAGCAACCGTTTGCTTGTCCATTGATGGCATATTCTATACTCTCTTAAAGTCTTTTTAGTATATTAACCTATTTTAGGTACAGGCAAACAGGCGTCATGGCAAGTATGGATATCAAAGCATTTGCAAAAAAAGTAGGAGAATATGGTCTGATTTTTGGTCTGGATGTTGGGGCGAAGACGATTGGTATTGCCTCTGGCAGTCTGTCTTTGGGCGTTGCTACGCCACTTGAAACCATAAAACGTGTGAAATTTACAAAAGACATGGACGTTTTAAAGAAGCTGGCCCAAGAATTTGATGTGAAGGGCTTTGTTGTCGGTCTTCCTGTGAGTATGGATGGCACAGAAGGGCGACGATGCCAGTCTATTCGGGATTTTTCCAGTAATATGCAGGATATTTTTCCCCATATACCGGTTCTTTTCTGGGATGAACGTTTATCCACAGAAACTGTGGAAAACTTTGTGGGTAACTTTGTTAACGTTAAGAAAGCAAAGAAAAAAGGCACAATAGATATGCTCGCTGCACAACATATTCTGCAAGGCGCACTGGATCATCTGGCGTATATGGAATGATTTTTTAATCACCATACCGCATGAGAGTTCCTCCGTGTTGCTTTATCCATTTCTTGCCTGTGGAATAGTCTGTGGATAATTCTTCGCAAAGCTGCCAGAAGGATGGGCTGTGGTTCATGTGGATAAGGTGGGCGACTTCGTGGGCAACGACATAATCAAGCGAGGCAAACGGGGCAAAAATCAGCCGCCATGAAAAGGACAGGCGGCCATCGTTTGAGCAACTGCCCCAGCGGCTTTTGGTGTCACGAATGGAAATCGCACTAATTTTTTTACCAATCTGTTCTGCTTTTTCGTTTGCCAGATCTTTTATGGCTTTTTTGGATTCTTCCTTTAAAAAACGCTCAATACGAGGCCCTGGGTCTGTTTTGTTTGTTAAAACGGATAAGTCTTTGTCGTTTAGTGTGATGGTTGTTCTTTTTGAGGTCGTGTCTAACAGTACTTTTATCAGCATATCATCGCCAAAAACTGGTACAGTCTGTCCGTTTTCAAAGGGGATGATATCCGGCAGGCCAGCCAGCTTTTCCCTGATCCAGATTTGGTTTTCTTTGGCAAAACGTAAAGCCCTTTTTTCAGACATTTTTTCGGGGACAATAAGATTAATCACCCGCTTTTGTACGTCAAGCCGGAGTGTTACGCGTCTGGCGCGCTTGCTTTTTTTTAGCGCCAGTGCCGGAGATATGTCTTTAAAGGCATCGTTCATGTCTGTTCTTTATAGAGATATATAAAGTAACGGCCCTTTAAGTGGAAGGGCCGTTAGTGTTTTTTGCGTATGGTTTATGTATTTTTTATGCGTTTTCTTTTTCTTTTTCTTCAGCGACCTTTTTGTCGTGGAACCATTTTTTAATGGCCTTGACGCCGTGTTTGTCTTCTTTAAACCGTGCAGGTTTCAGATCTGGCACGATATCAAAATCGGCTTCCGGTACGGGGTCGACCTCTTTGTTATGTTGCCGGATGAAGTTGCGAATACGTGGCATAACCTGCGTCCGCCATTTGCCTCCGTTGAAGATACCATAGTGACCGGCATTCATTTGGAAATGGTGGAATTTTTTGCTTTTTGGCAGATTATAGGCCAGTTCATGCGCGACAGCCGTTTGACCGGGCGCTGAAATGTCATCTTTTTCACCTTCTACGGTCAGCAGTGCGGTTTTTTTGATTGCACCGGGGCGTACCGTGTATGTTTGATCCGTTGTTTCATCATGCCATTTTAACTGTCCTTTAGGGAGCAGGTGACGTTGGAAGACAACATCAACGGTTTGTAGATAAAACTCGGCAGGCAGGTCAATCACGGCAAGGTAGTTATCATAAAACTCTTTTAGTTTCTGAGCCTTGTCCGTGTCGTTTGTGGCCAGATGTTTAAACAGATTAATGTGTGATACCAGATGGTTGTCTGGGTGCATCGCCATAAAGCCGTTAATTTGTGTAAATCCCGGATACACTTTACGGGCAGCCCCTGGATAATAGAAAGGCACTTCAGAGACCAGCATTTTCTCAAACCAGCTAAGAGGATGCTCCATAGCAAACTTTGTAACAGGTGTCTGGTTAATGCGTGTATCAATCGGTCCGCCCATCAATGTCATTGTGCTGGGCTGGTTGGGATCGTTCTCTGCTGCCATCAGGGCTACTGTGGCAAAGACCGGTACAACAGTCTGGCAGATAGCAACGATATTCGTGTCCGGTCCTAAAAGGCTTAAAAAGCTTCGTAGGTATCCAATGTAGTTATCCAGATCAAACTTGCCTTTGTTGAGCGGCACAAGATGTGCGTCCTGCCAGTCTGTCAGGTACACGTCGTGATGAGGCAGCAGTGCCTCAACAGTGCCGGCCAGCAGCGTAGCATGGTGTCCGGCCAAAGGGGCGCACAAGAGGACAACAGGATCTTTCCGGTTTGTTTTTCTTTTAAAGTGGATGAGTTTGCAAAAAGGCTTTTCTACAACAACCTCTTTTTCTACAGCCACTTTGCGGCCATTGATCATTGTATGCTCAAAGATCATTTCCGGCTTTTCATATTTTTTTGTTATTCTTTCGTAGAGCTCTGCTGCTGCGGCAATTTCACGGCCCATCAGTGTGTGGGCGAGCGGATTCATAGGATTTTTTGCGGCTAACTGGATGAACTCGCTTACATGGCGCGAAGGTGTTAGTGCCGCATGCATCATATCGTACATTAAATATTGACCTGACATAGCCTTGTCCCTTTTTTTTGTTTTCCCTCATTTACTTCGCTTCATGAAAATGATACCCCGAAATAGTTAAGATTTCGCAAATACAGCGTAAAAGTAAAAAACATGAAAAGCATAAAACAGATTGTTTTCTGCTGTTTTCGGGGGTCGGGTTTGTGTAGAATTGAAGTTCAGGAAGGAATGTCTTAAACATGTCCGAAGTTTTCGTTCAGATACAGAATCTTATATATATCACAGATCGAGTCTGGATGGCTCTTTTTTCGATCATTTTTGTCATTTTTTTTGGTTTTCTCACAGGGCCTGTGAAAGGTAGAGCGTTACCGCTTTTCTGGCAAGTGATGCATGTCCTGTTTACGAATCTTGGAAAAAGGCTTTATAAAACAGAAAGATCGGTCTCGGATCTTGTGTTTAGAGGGATGTTGCTTACCCTGTTTGCATTTGTTATTTCGCTGGGCTGTGGTTATTTGGCGCGAGCTGTCTCTGTTGTGTTGCCTTTTTGGGGCGTGACAGAAGTTTTCTTTTTGTCCTGTCTTTTAACATCCGGGACGGTTTTTCGTGTTCTGCTAAAACTGCATGAGACGTTAAAAACCGGAAGTGCCGGAAAAGGGGCTTATTATTCGCTTGCGCTTTCTACGAACACAAATCTTAACAGTGTCGATGATTTTGGTATTACAAGGGCTGGTATGGGCTTTGCTGCCAGAAGTTTTGATAAGGCTCTCGTGGGGCCTGTGTTCTGGTATGTTATTGGTGGATTGCCCCTCGCCTTTGTTTATGCCGGGCTGGCTTATTTGTCCTGGGAAATTGGTAAAGATGGTCACACGAAAGGCTTTGGAAAAACAGTCAATATTTTGGAAAAACTGTTTGGTTTTTTGCCGCATGTGTTTGCCGGTTTGTTTTTGGCTCTGGCTTGTGTTTTTACGCCGACAGCGTGGCTTATTCGTGCTTTGGGGGGCTTTTGGTCAGGGCAGGGGCGCGCCCCTTATTATGAAGGGGGCTATCCCTTGAGTGTCATGGCGTATGGTTTGGGGGTTTCGCTTGGTGGGCCGGTAACAGATCTCTCCGGCACCTCTCTTCGCCGGCGCTGGGTTGGTCCAAAAAACGCGACAGCGCAGCTCGAAAGTGGCCATTTAAAGCGTACTCTTTATATGCTGGCGATGGCCAATCTTCTTTTTTGGTTGTTTTTGTTAGGTGGTTTGTTGTTTATACGGCTGAGCTGAAAAGCTGGTGTCTTCATTATCCTTTGGCGCGTTTTTGGCCAGAATTCTTTGCAGTGTTCTTCTGTGCATCCGAAGGCGGCGGGCAGTTTCAGAAACGTTATTGTCGCATTGTTCAAAAATGCGCAAGATGTGTTCCCACCTGACACGATCCGCTGGCATAGGGTTTTCCGGCGGGGGCGGGAGGCTGGTTTTATCGCTGTGACGTAAGGCTTTTTCAATAGAATCTGCATCAGCCGGTTTTGAGAGATAGTCAACGGCCCCGGCCTTAATGGCGGCAACGGCTGTCGCAATATTACCAAAGGCTGTGAGTATAATAATACGGCAGGTGGGGACGGCTTTTCGTAGGGCTTTAATAACATCCAGTCCGCTGCCATCTTTGAGCCGCAGGTCAATGATGGCGTGGTCTGGCTTATGTTCTTTGGCTTTTTTTAGGCCTTCCCGGGCACTACAGGCAACCTGAACATCAAACCCGCGCCTGCTCATGGCGATGCCAAGACGTTCGGCCAGTACATTGTCATCGTCTATAATCAAGAGCACCTCTTTATCAGGCGGTGTTTTGTTTTCCTGTCGTTTTTGGTCGTTTTGCATGTTCGTTGCTTTCCACACCTTCCAATATAGTTCGATCCCATTTTATATCAACAATAGCCCCAAGCCCGAGGCCGTTTTGGAACGTTATTTCGGCACCTTTGCTTTCTAGCAGGTTCTGTGCGATGAATATGCCAAGGCCCATATTTTTCCCGGAGTCTTTTCGGGTGCTAATATACGGACGGCCTATTTTGCTCAACACATTGTCTGGGAATCCTGGGCCATCATCTTTAATTTCAATCTTAAATACTTTTTTATCCCAATGCATGTGAATTCTTACCACGGCATTGGCAAATTGGACGGCATTCTGGATAATTGTTCCAAGGCCAAAAATGATTTCCGGGTTTTTTCGAATACGAAGAGGGCTAGCGTCTTCGTCTGTGCTAACATCAATTGTCAAATTAATGTCAGAGTTTTCAACTAGAAAAGGTTCTGCAATGAATTCTATAAGGGTCTGTGGAGAGAGGATGTCGCTGGAATCGTTGTCGTTTCCGGGCGGTCTTCCAGAGATATTTTGCAGAATCTTACTACAGCGTGTTACCTGACTCAGTAGCAAATCAAGGTCTTCGGCGGTAAAAATATCTTCATGGCTTCCCTGTTTGAGCTCATTTACAATAATGGCGATTGTACTCAAAGGACTGCCTAGCTCGTGTGTGGCCGCTGCTGCCTGTGCATTAAGGGCGTTCATTTGCTTTTGTCGTGACAAAGCTAACTGGGTGGCGTGGAGAGACGCCTGTTGTTTTTTGTTATCGGATGAAATCCACCAGATATACAGGCTGAAAAAGAGGACGGCAAATATAAGAGAGAGCTGTTCTCCCATAATGAACAAAGCCGGTATATGTTCAAAGCTTTCATAGTAAGGCAAGGGGATATACCAGAGTGAAATTGTCTCAATGGAAAGAACCGCCAGAACAGAAAGCATCGCGAGTTTTGGCAGAGGTAAAAGAGTAGCACCTACCGCAACAGGGGTAATGATCAGGATTGCAAACGGGTTGCTGATTCCGCCTGTCAGGAAAATAAGGCTTGAAACCTGAATAATATCAAAAGACAGATAGAGTGTGGCTTGCGTGTCGGTTATGACATGGCCCTTCTTTTTATGCCAGATGGATGCGCCTGTGTTCAGGATACATGACATAAAAACGCAAAGCAGTGCCGGCAGTAAAGGGATGGGTAATTTTAGAATATAGCTTGTAATCAGAAGTGTTAGGGTTTGACCCAGCACAGTAGCCCAACGGACAAGCAATAATGTCGTGTTATTTATTTGTTCTTTTTTATCTTCTTCTTCGATGATGAAACTCATAGCGTTTCGGGCCTGCTGCATTCCTTTTTTATTGTATGTTATAGTCTTTGCAGATATGGTTGCTCGATGCAAACAGGATTGTATCTTTATTTAGGATTTTATGGCCTGATTCTTGTCGGTTTAAGTATGATTTCACATGTACTCGGCGGCGGGCTTTTGGATTTGGTTTATAAAGGTCAGTTTAATAGAAGGTTCCAGAAAAACTCTTCTTGACTTTTTTATGGTTTTTTGGGTATTGTCCCGCGCGTGCTTTGCGAAGTCACGAAAAGGAATAATAAACGAATCTCTCCGGGCGTTATGTTTTTAGCGTTGTATGGAGCAGGTTTTTAAAGAAGGATTTTTAAGTTATGAGCCGCCGTTGCATGATTACAGGAAAAGCCGTTATGACAGGAAACAACGTTTCCCACGCACACAACAAGACTCGTCGTCGCTTTTTGCCAAATGTTCAGGATGTTAATGTATTCAGTGAAGCGTTGGGCCGCACTGTGTCTATTCGTTCTACAGCTGCTGGTATCCGTACGATCGACCACAAAGGTGGCCTGGATGCGTATCTGATGGATACAGCCCCAACGAAACTGGACTCGGCATTGCGTCCGATCCGCGCACAAGTGGAAAAGGCACTGGCGGAAAAGAAAGCTGCGTAAGCTTTTGGATTATCCCGGTTTTAATTTTGAGATTACCTCTCAGGCTGAAGGCTCCCGCGCACGTCGGGGGCTTTTGACGACTCCGCATGGCACGATTGAGACTCCCAATTTTATTTTTTGCGGCACCAAAGCGTCTGTAAAGAATCTCTCTCCCGAACAGTTAAAAGCGGCTGGGGCGGAGATCATGCTTTCCAATACCTATCATCTTTTGATCCAGCCCGGCCCTGATGTAATGGAAAATGTAGGCGGGTTACACCGTTTTTCCGGTTGGGATGGACCTATGCTCACCGATAGTGGTGGGTTTCAGGTTTTTTCGCTGGGCAAGGGCGTTGATGCACAGGAAATTAATGGCAAAAACAGATTCGGCAAGGGCCGTAATCCGTCTCTTTTATCTTTAAGTGAAGAAGATGGTGCTGTATTCCGTTCCTATATGAGCGGTGAGAAGATGACTCTCACCCCTGAAAATGCCATGCAAATTCAGCGTAAAATCGGGGCTGATTTGATCATGCAGCTCGATGAATGCACCGCGTTTAGCGATACGCGTGATTACACAGCGGATTCCATGCGTATGAGTACCAGATGGGGTGACCGCTGCCTGTCGCAGTTTGAACGGGATCACGATGGCAAGCAGGGCTTGTATGGTATTGTTCAGGGCGGTGTGTATGAAGATTTGCGTATAGAGAGTGCGCAATGGACCAAAGATCGGGATTTTTTTGGTACGGCTATTGGTGGTTGCTTTGGTGATACGAAGGAAAAACTCTATGAAATTGTGTCCTGGTGTACCCCCGTTATTCATCCGGGCCGTCCGGTGCATCTTCTTGGGATTGGCGGGATTGATGACATTTTTGAAGGGGTGAAGCTCGGGATCGATACGTTTGACTGTGTTGCGCCTACACGTATGGCACGTCATGGCTGGGCTATTATGAAAGGGGTTGAAAGACAACGCCTGAATTTGCGCAATGCCAAATACCGTGAAGATACAAGCCCGCTGGACGAAACAATGGATTTACCGTGTTCGAACAAATACTCAAAAGCCTATATCCATCACCTCATGAAAGCGGGTGAATTGCTCGGTATGCAGATTCTGGCACAACACAATGTCGCCATGATGATGCGCCTTATTCACGAGATCAGGCAAACGCTTGATGAGGGAGGCTCTCTTGATGCGCTGAAAAAGGAATGGGTTGTTGCGGTTGCGTAAGCGGGTACACACACCTTGTCTTAATATAAAACATTCACACGATCTCTTTGACGTTCTATACTGTTCGATCTTGATTCCTGCAATCATGATTAAGAGTGAACATAGAAAAGAAGGGGGATTTTATGCCGATTCCGGACACTAGCATGGAAGAAGAAAAGCTTTCTTCTTTGATAAATATTCAAGAAGAATATGCGGAATGGTGCTTGCGCGTGCTGCGTGCGGCTTTTTATCCAGAGAATAAAGAAGGCGAGGCAGCAACACTTTCTGATCGGCTAAGGGATTGGGCGGCAGAGACCAGTGATTCCCAGGCCGGGGCCGTGCGCCGGGTGATGGATCTTCAGACTGGTATGCTAAATGCGGCGCAAAAGATGATGCTCGAGTCTGAAGTCAGTCAGGAAAAACCATTCCTTGAATTGTTCGATTCTTTTTCAGATCTCTATAACGCCTTTCTTTTGCAGTTGCACCGTGTCGAAAAAGAAAAAGCGATGGCCGATAGCGGTATTGATATGCTGACGGGGTTGCGCTCTCATTCGGTTCTCTTGTCTGACATGAGAAAGGAAATGGAGCGTCTGTCTCGTAAAGGGCAGGTGTTCTCTCTTGGTTTGGGCCGTATAGATCACTTTGAAAAGATCAGATCCCAGCTTGGGGAAAACGGTGTGGATAAAGCTGTGACATCTGTTGCGGGCGTTATTCGAAAATGCGCTCGTGTGTTTGATGAGGCTTACAGACTGGAAGAAAATGAGTTTCTGGTGAGTTTGAAACAATCTGATATTAACGGTGCGGTGAGTTTTCTAGACCGGATAAAAGAGGCTTTGATTGAGGAGGAGGTAACGATCCATATAGATGGGGAAACAAAACCCCTTACAGTGTCTTTTTTTGTTGTAGAACCTGTGGCTGGTGATGAAATTACGGATCTTATCGAACTCTTGAAAGAGGATCTGAACAGGCAGTCTGATGATTGTGATTTGTCTCTGCGTCATCAGGAAATTAGTCCATTGCAACGTTTTGTTAGGGAAACGGTTGTAGAATAACCCTGTTTGAATCGCGTTTTTAAATGGTGTACCTGAAAAATGGCCGTATATATTGATCATAAATCCCTGTTTCATGCCATGCCCGTTCCCCGGTTTCTTATTGAACCAAAGGATGGGAAGACGTTTATTGTGCGTGAAATTAATGCACGGGCACTTGATTATTTTAACAGAAAAGAAAATCAAATTGTGGGTAAGTCTGTTGAAGACTTTATGAACAATGAAAACTCACGTCATTTTCTCCAGTCCTTTGAAGTCTGTCTGAAACAAAAAATGCCTGTTTCAATTCAGGCTGTGCCGAGTTTTCCAGGTGGCATTCGTGTGCATGGTTTCTGGATCAATCCGCTGATTGATTTGAATGGGGAAGTCGTTGTGCTTGATGTTATGGCACAACCGGATTCGTCGGATGAATCCATGCTGCAAAGAGAGCGTGATGACGCTATTACGCTTTTAACCTCTATCTTTGATGTGAGTGAGGTGGGCATTATCGTAACGGATGACAATCACCGTATTGTGCGTGTGAATGACAGTTTTGTCCGTACGTTCGGGTGGAGCAGGGAAGATATTATCGGCGATGACTTTAGCGTACTGGCGGCGCCGGCCGATGAATCCGTTTTGCTAGACGGACAAACGCTTATCATGAGAGGCGCAGAGCGTAGTAGTGGCGAAATGCGCATTATCAAGAAAAACGGTGATGTGGCTAATGCGCTTTTCACAACAGCAACGCTGGAGCTTAGTCAGCGTCGTCATTTTCAGGTGACGACAATTATGGATATTACTATACGCAAGCAAATGGAAATGTCTTTGCGCATGGCAAAAGAGCAGGCCGATACGGCCAATCACGCGAAATCTGCGTTTTTGGCCAATATGAGCCATGAGCTGCGTACGCCGCTGAACGCTATCATCGGTTTTTCGGAAATGATGATGAACGAGACATTTGGTCCGCTGGCTAATGATAAATACAAGGAATATCTCGGCGATATTCACATGAGTGCCAATCACTTGCTTGAAATTATCAATGAAGTGCTGGATATGTCGAAAATCGAGGCAGGGCGGGTTGAGCTTGAAGAGGTGCTTATTTCAGCCGAGGAACTCGTTGAATCTGTTGTTCGTATCGTAAGCTCCAGAGCGTTTGGCAGTGGTATAGCCCTGAACACGGATATTGAGCCGGGCCTGCCGAAACTAAAAGTCGATGAACGTCTGGTTCGTCAGATTTTACTGAATCTCGTAAGCAATGCGCTTAAATTTTCCAATCGTGGCGGGGCTATTGATATTGAGACCCGCATGATTAAGGAAACAGGGGACATAGAAATGTTCGTCAGAGATCAGGGGATCGGTATTCCAAAAGAAAAAATCAAGGATGCTCTGGAGCCGTTTGGACAGATTCACGATTCAGCGCATGCTGCTTCTGAAACGCAAGGGACGGGCCTCGGTCTGCCGCTGGCCAAGGCAATGATGGAACTTCACGGCGGTACGCTCACCCTTGAATCCGATACAGGCGAGGGTACAACCGTTTATATCACTTTCCCTTCTTTCCGCGCTGTTGAGGGATAATATCAGGATGATGGAAGATGATGCAGAAGGCCGCTTACCTACAGCCTTGTGGATTGATGCCCATATTCGGCAGTGCACAGCAAATGCCATTCCTGTTTATGTCATGAATAAGGGGGCGTACGCCTCGGGTACAGTGATGTTGAAAATTGATACGTTGAACGACGGCGTACAAGTGCTGAGCCAGATGCGTGATATCGACGGCAAAATGGGCTGGATGGATGTGTTCGATGGTAAAACAGTTGATGAACAACAGGCAAACGAGTACATCCAGCGCGCCATAGACCGAGACCCGGACCTCTGGGTTATAGAGATAGAGAGCCGGGATAAAACCAACCCTTTTGAAGGGAAAGTGTTTTAAATGCCGTATTATTTAAACAGGCCCATTATTGAGAGGCACTTTTTTCGCTTCTTCACAACGCGCTGCGTGTCTGTTTTCGGGGCTATTGGGATCATCTTTAAAATATTTTCCGTGCATGCTCGCGCATAAAATCATTAAGTGTCCTGATATATACGGTGCAATGCCTGAACTCATCGTGTTTTGAGGCTTTTGAGCTGTATCGAAAATGTCTCGCAAGATCTCTTTGCCGGATGGATCGTCCGAGAATCTTGTTGGGGCGGCGTTCAGGGTGTGATCCATATATGCCGCATGCGCTCTTAAAACAGCAAGAATGTTGGCAAAAGTACCGGTAGAGGGAGATACGCTTGCAAGGTTTGTTGTTATTGCTTTGTATGTCGTACGGTTTAGAAAATAGTCCATGTAATCTCCCACCGTTGTAATGGGCACTGACTTTCCTGTTTGTGGGTCTTTTGCCTGCGTTACAAAGCCAAGACGTTTTTGTTCCTCTTCTGAAACGAGGTCGATCATTTTACGTTCTAAAATGGCTTGAGAATAGGTTGTGTCGAGTTGTTTATACATGTGAATCCCTGTTTCTATGTTTGAGGGGGGAAAGCTAACGTATGAAGCGTCGTTATGTCAATAAAATAAAGCCGTGCATTTTGAATGGATTTAAAGTAAAACCCCTTTCATGTCTGATTTAGCTAAAACAATAGAAAAACGGCGTACCTTTGCCATTATTTCCCACCCGGATGCGGGGAAAACGACTCTGACGGAAAAGCTTCTTCTGTTCGGGGGTGCGATTCAAATGGCTGGCATGGTGAAAGCGCGTGGTGAACGCCGGCGGGCCCGGTCCGACTGGATGAAGGTGGAACAGGAGCGCGGGATCTCTGTCGCCTCCAGTGTGATGACGTTTGAAAATGGCGGGATCACTTATAACCTGCTGGATACGCCGGGGCACGAGGATTTTAGTGAAGATACGTACAGGACACTCACGGCTGTGGATAGTGCCATTATGGTGCTGGATGCAGCGAAAGGGATTGAAACGCAGACACGGAAATTGTTTGAAGTGTGCCGCCTTCGTGATGTGCCGATTATCACCTTTATTAACAAGCTCGACCGTGATGGACAGGACCCGTTTGATCTATTAGATGAAGTTGAAAAGGAACTTGCCCTTGATGTGTCTCCCGCAAGCTGGCCGATTGGCATGGGGCGCGAATTTAAAGGGTGTTATGATCTGCTGAACGATCAACTGATCCTCTTTGATCGCGGCAAAGGTGATAAAATCACGGAAAGCGTCGCGTGCACTGGTCTTGATGATCCGAAGATTGATGAATATATACCGGATTATCTGGCAGAAAAACTGCGCGAAGATGTTGAAATGGTGCGTGGTTTGTGTCCACCTTTTGATCATCAGTCTTATCTGGAAGGGCATTTAACGCCGGTCTTTTTCGGCAGTGCGATCAATAACTTTGGTGTTCATGAATTGCTGGGGGGGATTGGCGAATTTGCACCGTCTCCACAGCCGCAGGAAACAGAGCAGCGCAAAGTGATGCCGGATGAAAAAAAGGTTACGGCCTTTGTGTTCAAAATTCAGGCGAATATGGATCCCAAACACAGAGATCGCATGGCCTTTGCCCGGATTTCATCGGGGTCGTTTAGAAAAGGGATGAAACTGAAACATGTACGCTCTGGCAAGATTCTGACGATTCACTCGCCGCAATTATTTTTTGCGCAAGACCGCGAAGTGGCGGAGAAAGCCTTTCCGGGTGATATTATCGGTATTCCAAACTACGGCAATTTGCGCATTGGCGATGTTTTGACCGAAGGGGAAGACCTGACTTTTACAGGCATTCCGAATTTTGCGCCTGAGCATCTGAAACGCTGCCGGGCTGATGATCCCATGAAAGCCAAACATCTGGAGAATGCTCTTGTCCAGTTGGCAGAAGAGGGCGCTGCCCGCGTGTTTAAGCCTATGATGGATTCCGGCTGGGTGGTTGGTGTTGTCGGCCTGCTGCAATTTGATGTGCTGGCGGATCGTATCAGATGTGAGTATGAGATCCCGGCCCATTTTGAGGATGCTGCTCTTTACACGGCACGCTGGATGGAAGCTGACGATCCGGCAACGCTAAAGAGTTATATCGACTCTAATAGAAGTGCGGTGGCCAAAGACCACGATGGCGATCCTGTATTTCTGGCCCGTAATGCCTGGCACTTAAACGATGTGGAACAGCAAAATAAAGATATTCGCTTTGTGGCTATTAAATCTTAGGCTCAGGCGTGCAAAACGTCTTATCGCCAAGGATATAACACATAATAGCCTGTCCTAGCAGATTATGCTTGTCTCTATCGATGGCAACGCCGGTGCCGTTGCTTATCGTTAGTATTTCATTCAGGCATCCAGGGCCATCTTCTTTGAGGATGTTAAGAGCCTGTCCAGTTAGTAAATTTTCTGTATCAAAACGATTCATGGGGGAGCAGGCTCTTGCTAATTGTCCTTTTGCAATGCCGGCTCTGAACGGTCTGTCTTTCATATAGTCGGAGCCAAAATCAAAGTTTTTAGAAAAACCGTTGAAATAAGCACTCATCTCACTGCCTATAAAATTAGCGCATGCGGGTACGTTTGCTGTAGGCGATGTGGCGGCACAATGTTGGGCTATACCATTATAAACAGAGGTCGTATCTGATGGTGTTTCGTTCTGTTCAGCCAGAAGTGTTTGGGAAAACAATGCTACGCCAACAGCAATGGCCGTAAACAGGGGAGAAAACTTCATGTTATAACGCCTCTTTTGAAACATTTGGAAGATAGCGAGACCGTAGCACAGTTTTCTATATAAAAACAAGGCACCTTTATGTAAAGGTGCCCTTTGACGGTTTTCTTATTCTAGGTCAGCTAACTTAACCTATCATATTTTGTATGCCTGGAATATTTTGTGCCTGATTCACAAGAGTGGCAGCGTTATGGGATGCAAGTTTCTCATTAAACTGAGCCAGCTTAACTTGTCCGCCTTCGAGGCTGCTGACGAAATTGTATTCCGGTTTAATCATTGTCTCACCCTTTCTCTTTTCAACTTGTTTTCATTATACGTAAATAGTCCTTAAAAAAGTGTTAATAAAATACGTTATGTAATGATTTTTCTACTTGAAGTCTTGAAATAGAACTTATAGGGTCCTATTTTGTTTTTCAGGAGGAAAGGCCCCTCATGATTAAGCTTTCGCGTCTTGCCGGCTATGCCGTGATTATTCTTGCTACGTTGGCAGAACAACGTGGCTGTCTGTTTAGTGCGTCCGATCTTTCCATGAAAACAAATTTGCCGGAACCAACGGTAGGCAAAGTGCTTAAGGTCCTTGTCAGGCAAGGGATTATAGAGTCGTCGCGTGGGGTGAAGGGCGGTTATGTTCTGCACAAAGCGGCTGAGGAGATCAAAGCGGCCGATATTATTGAGGCTCTGGATGGGCCGATTGCCATTACGGACTGTGTCAAAGGCAGCGAAAAAGGCTGTGAAATGGTCTCTCTTTGCCCTTTGATGGGGGGATGGGAAAAAGTAAATTACTCTATTCGTTCTGCTTTGGCGCAGGTGACACTGAAGGATTTTATGACATGAGACGCTATGGTGAGAGGTTTAATGCCGATTTCTGAAAACACTATAAAACAGGTTAAAACGCTCGATACCTACAAAGCTGGTTTTGTTACGGATATAGAATCTGAAAAAGCCCCTAAAGGGTTGAATGAGGATATTATCCGTTTTATTTCTGCCCGTAATGAAGAGCCGGCGTGGCTTTTGGACTGGCGTTTAAAAGCGTATAAACGCTGGCTGAAAATGGAAGAGCCGGCATGGGGGTATGTGGATTTTCCAGAAATTGATTATCAGGATATTCATTATTATGCCGCCCCAAAATCCTTTAAAAACGCGCCTAAAAGTCTGGATGAGGTGGATCCAAAGCTGCTGGAAACCTATGAGAAGCTTGGGATTCCATTGAAAGAACGAGCTCTATTGGCAGGCGTGCAGCCTAATGTGGCTGTGGATGCGGTGTTTGATTCCGTTTCTGTCGCGACGACGTTTAAGGCAGAGCTTAAAAAAGCCGGTGTCATTTTCTGTCCCATTAGTGAAGCGGTAAAAGAATATCCCGATCTCGTAAGGAAATATCTCGGGCGGGTGGTCTCTTATGCGGATAACAAGCATGCGTGTCTGAATTCGGCGGTGTTTACGGATGGCTCTTTTGTCTATGTGCCGGAAGGGGTGCGCTGTCCGATGGAGCTGTCTACGTATTTTCGTATTAATGAGCTGAACACAGGCCAGTTTGAACGGACCTTGATTATTGCAGATAAAGGAGCTTACGTTTCTTATCTGGAAGGCTGTACGGCTCCTATGAGAGATGAGCGGCAACTTCATGCGGCTGTGGTGGAAGTCATCGCGCATGATGATGCCGAAGTTAAGTATTCAACCGTGCAGAACTGGTATCCGGGGGATGAGAACGGCCGGGGTGGTATCTATAATTTCGTGACCAAGCGGGGGCTGTGCGAGGGCAGAAATTCCAAGATTTCCTGGACGCAAGTAGAGACGGGCTCTGCCATAACATGGAAATATCCGTCTTGTGTATTAAAGGGGGATAACTCTGTGGGTGAATTCTATTCTGTGGCGATTACCAATAACATGCAGCAGGCAGATACTGGCACAAAGATGATCCATATGGGAGAAAATACGACGTCACGCATTATATCCAAAGGGATTTCCGCCGGTAAATCATCGCAGACCTATCGCGGCCTTGTTAAAATTATGGGCGGAGCCAACGGGGCCCGGAATTATACGCAGTGCGATAGTTTATTGATTGGCGGTGACTGTGCTGCGCATACGGTACCTTATGTCGAATGTAAAAACCGTAGTGCTAATTGTGAGCACGAAGCGACCACCAGTAAAATTTCAGAGGATCAGCTTTTTTATTGTCGTCAGCGCGGCATGGGGGAAGAGGAATCCATCGGTCTGATCGTGAATGGCTTCTGCCGTGACGTTATGCAGCATTTGCCTATGGAATTTGCTGTGGAGGCGCAAAAGCTTGTTGAAATCAGTTTAGAGGGAAGCGTGGGGTAAAATAGAATGAAACGATTTACAGTTAATCCTATCGCTGCTCTGATTGCCGAAGGTGATAAAAAATCTCTGTTGTTTGTTTTGGCTTTTGCTGTGATTGTGTATGGTGGAGCTGTCCTGATGAATTATTTTTTTGAGTCCTGATAATGGTTTGAAAGGAGATATACAATGAATTTTGTTGCCGGGAATGACTTAGATATCATGGATATACTTGATAAGTATATAGAAATGACGGAAGAGCTTTTATCACTGCTTGAGCTTGGTGAGGCTGTGGATCCGGAACTAATTCAACAAAGTGAGCCCATCTCTGAAGGGCAGAAGATTTCCTCTATAAAGAAATATGAAAAGGCGTGCAGGGAGTTTGATGAACTTGTTGAGGAAATTAAACAAATTGCCGAAATTGAGCGACTGGAAAAGTTGAAAAGGCTCCAGAGCAGACTGGTTAAGCTGACAAAATTACATAACCTTCCTTTTAATCTCGTGTCTCAAGACAACGAACCTGAACCACAATAAGGAACACTCTTTTATATCTTTACGATAAAACGGCAACTATGGAACAAGAGGAATTACAAATGACGGAAGCAACACAAACATTACTGCCCGAGGCCCCGAACGAAGCCTTGAAAATGCTGATCAAGCTGACAAAAGAGGCTATTGCGGTTCTGGAAGCTGAAGATGAGGCTATAACACGCAACGATGCCGTGGCGTTTTCTGTGAATGAGCAAAATAAAATGGGGCGTTTTGACCATTACGATAAAGCATGTAAGGCATTCGCTGCACGTATTGATGATATGAAAGGGCGGGTTGATGTGGCTCTGCTTGATGAGCTGGAGGCCCTTCAAGGTACTTTAAAAAAGAATGCCGAAATGAATAATGTTCGCCTTGGTGCTATTTTGCCAAAAATCAGGGTGTCCAAATAATCAGGGCTGTGTCGGCTAGTATGCAGCTGGGCTCGGGTGCTATGTTGTTTATGGTCCTTAGGAAATTTTCAGGGTGATATTCGAAAGGGAACTTTTTAATGTGGTTTGTGACGAGGCTCAGTGCGCCGTGCTCTTTATCCGCTCTTGAAAAAAAGAGAGCTGTAAGATCATTATCCGGATTCCCTTTTGTATCAATCTCAAGGAAAACGTCCCCGTTTCCTTTATCAATGGGAAGGCCTTTTAAAAGGGCACAGGCCTTATTTGCTTTTTCTTTGAAAAAGCCGCCATTATTGATGCGATGTTTATGCTGGTCCCATATTATGATGAGGGATGGAATATGAACGGTTTTTTCCAATTTGCTTGGTATGCCAGTCATGTGATCTGCGCCTTATTTGGTTTTCATAACTTAACTAATGTATTGGAAAATGACATGTAAAGTCAATATTTTGGTAGAAAATTTTAGAAAATGATATTCGACGCTATAATGAAAGAAAAAATATGTTAAAAATCAATAACTTGCACATTTCTGTTGATGGATCGGATATCCTGAGAGGGCTTGATTTAGAGATTAAGCCGGGGGAAGTGCATGCGATTATGGGGCCAAATGGTGCGGGCAAGTCTACACTGGCTTATACGCTGGCTGGTAAGGATGGGTATGACGTAACACAAGGGGATGTGGACTTCGAAGGTGAAAACCTGTTTGCACTTACACCAGAGGAACGGGCAGCGAAAGGGGTTTTTCTGGCGTTTCAGTATCCTGTAGAAATTCCGGGCGTTACGATGAACCAGTTTTTAAAAACCGCGTTGAATGCGCAGCGCAAGGCGCGAGGAGAAGAACCGCTCGATGCGCTGGCGTTGCTTAAACGGATAAAGGCCAAGCAAAAAGAGTTGGGTGTAAGCGATGAAATTTTAAAACGGCCGGTCAATGTCGGCTATTCCGGTGGAGAGAAAAAGCGTGCAGAAGTGCTGCAAATGGCGATGTTAGAGCCGAAATTCGCGGTTTTGGATGAAACGGATAGCGGATTGGATATTGATGCGCTCAAAATTGTAGCGCAAGGGGTGAATAATCTGCGAAGAGCTGATCGTTCTTTTCTTGTTATTACGCATTATCAGCGATTGCTGGATTATATCGTACCGGATTATGTGCATGTTCTGGCTGATGGACGGATTGTACGTTCCGGCGGAGCGGATCTGGCGCAAACGCTTGAGGCAGAAGGATATGCGAACATTGCCTGAGGTAAACGAAATTCTTATCCACAGGACCTGTGGACAAAACGGTGGAAAGATCGAGGATGTTCTATTTACAGCCGCGGAGTCCCGCCTGAATATTGTCCTTGAAAAAGAGGCTGAATTGACGCTGATTGAGCGTCATTGCTCAGAAAAAGAGCAGGAAAAGGTCGTAAATATCGGTGTTTTGCTCAAAGAAGGTGCAAAACTGCATCATTATCGTTTTCAGGAAGACGATATCACTGCAAAACACAGAACGTCTTTAGCTGTTTCGTTGGCAGAGAATGCTTTTTATGAAGCTATTACGCTTACGAAAGGGGCTGTAGATAGTCAGTGTGATGTCGAGGCAGATCTTCTTGGCGAACAGGCTTCCTGCGTATTTAAAGAGATCAAGCTGCTTTCTGGTCAGCAAAAGGGAGCGTCCTCTTTTGTGGTAAGACATGATAGTCCTGATTGCACGTCCTCTCTTGAATGCCGTTCAGTGTTAAATGATACGGCTTTGGGAATTTTTGATGGTATCACACGAGTGAATAAAGAGGCGGACGGTACGAAAGCGTCTCAACTCTCAAAGGCTGTTTTGCTCTCTGACGGCACTGAAATGAGAGCAAAGCCTGAATTACAGATCTATACAGATGATGTAGCTTGCGCCCATGGTGCGACAACCGGGCAGCTGGATGAAGAGCAGCTTTTTTATTTACGGGCCCGCGGCATTCCCGAAGCGGATGCACGTGCTATCCTGATTGAAGCTTTCTTGTGTGAGGTTGTGGATAAGATTGTGGATGAGTCTGTGAAAAACGAAATAAAAGTTAAAATAGGGAGTGTTTTATGAGCTGGAAGCAAGATTTTCCTATTCTTTTCAAAGAGATGAACGGAAAACCTCTGACATTCCTTGACTCCGCTGCCAGTGCACAGAAGCCGCGTGCCGTTATTGCGTGTTTAACAGGTGCGATGGAAAATGAATATGCTAATATTCACAGAGGGTTATATAATTTTTCTCAGTCTGTAACTGAATCTTTTGAAGGTGTTAGAAAGCAGGTGAGAAATTTTATCGGCGCGGCAGCAGACAAAGAGATTATTTTTACGCGCAACGCAACAGAATCCATTAATCTTGTGGCTGCCTCGTGGGGGGGAACACACCTGAAACAGGGCGATGAGATTATCCTAAGCGAGATGGAGCATCACGCCAATATTGTTCCATGGCAACTCTTGCGGGACAGGATAGGTTTTCATATTAAGGTAATCCCTGTTCTTGATGATGGCGTTCTGGATATGGAAGCGTATAAGGCCTTGTTATCCACAAGGACAAAACTCGTGAGTGTTGTGCATGTATCAAATGCACTTGGTACTGTAAATAATGTTAAAGAAATCAATAGAATAGCTAAGGATTTTAATCCAGACATTAAGGTTCTTGTTGATGGAACGCAATCAGTTGTCCACAGGGCTGTCCACATGGGCGAGCTTGATTGTGATTTCTTCGTGTTTACAGGGCATAAGCTATATGGTCCAACAGGCATTGGGGTGCTGTACGGAAAATATGACGTGCTGGAGTCTATGCCGCCCTATCAGGGGGGCGGTGATATGATTTCTTCTGTCTCCTTTGATAAAACGCAGTATCAGTTGCCGCCGGCTCGTTTCGAGGCTGGGACACCGCCTATTCTCGAAGTGCTTGGGCTTGGTGCCGCGCTGTCTTATTTGGAATCGGTCGGGATGGATAGAATAGAAGCGCATGAGGCTAACATCCTGGCTTATGCTGCTAAAAAACTGCAAAGTATTGACGGCCTGACACCATATGGTACGGCACCCGATAAAGCCGGGGTGTTATCTTTCCGGCTTGAGGGGGGTGATGAAAGCGATGTGGCGCATATTCTTGATCAGATGGGGATCGCGGTGCGTACCGGACATCATTGCTGTATGCCCTTGATGAATCGTCTGGGTATAAAAGGGACGGTCAGGGCTTCGCTTGCCATGTATTCGGAAAAAGAAGATATAGATCGTCTTGTGGAAGGCTTGCAGAAAGCCAGAGATATGCTGGGATAGAGAAGGGCGCGGCTGTGGAAAAAATAGAGGATAATTTTGAAGAAGAACTTTTGCGCACGCCGCCTTATGCGGAGGTGCCGGATGATAATCCCTTATGGCCAGCAATCAGGCGCGGGCTCTGTGATGTCTACGATCCTGAAATTCCTGTGAATTTGTATGAGCTGGGCCTTATCTACAAAGTGGACATACAACCAAACAAAAATGTCTATGTCCAGATGACGCTGACCTCTCCTGCCTGTCCGGTTGCGCAGGACATGCCCATTATGGTGCGCGAGTCGATAAAAGAGGTTGAGGGGATCGGTGAAATAGAGGTTGAACTCATATGGGACCCACCCTGGACTCCCGCTATGATGGCCGAAACCGCCCGTATGGAACTGAACATGTTTGGGTAGATATAGTCATTTTGATCAAGAAGAATTTTTGACATAATTTTTATTTTCATATAAATTACCCCGCATGTTTTTAGAAAGAGGATATAGCGCAGGTGTCGGGGCACCTATCACGACATCTCCGGCAGACATAACACCGGCAAATATCAGGCATAAGCTGATCAGTACTGGCGTGCCATGGGGGATCGAAATCATATCGCCTGATGATGCGATGGCGCGTATGATCGAAAATGGTTATGACCCTCGCTCCTGCTATGCCCCCCAAAATGTGATAGAGCTGCGGCTGAAAGATCCATATGATCTTTGTTCCCTAACTTTGTTTCTAGAGCAAATTTATGCCTTCTTGCCGCAAGAAAATCTCTATAAAGTCTTTGGTGAATCTCATAAAATGAGCCCGCATATTATGGCGCAAGCCTGCACCATAGCGGCCCATCCCGAAACTGTTCTTTGCAATGAACAACCTGTCAATGATCTCATAGATTATGCTCATCTGATTTACGCTTTATCTAAATCGTCCCTTGATCTGGAGGCTTTGGAAAAAGCGGACCCGCAAGGGCATTTATATGCGCAAGCGGTAATCACAAAGACGGCCTTTGATGCGCCGCTGGCGGTAAAGCATCGCTATCAAGCCGTTTTGAACGGTAACGGTTCTGTGGCTCTTGTTGATGCCATGAAGAAAAGGAACGAGCATTATCTTGATGAATCTGATCCACTGGTCCGTGAGATGGTGCAGCGGCGATTTGGTGATAGTATCGATTTAACGCGTATGGATCTGCCGTCTCATCCTAATACCCCGGAAAAGGATATACGCGGTGCAATAAGTCGTAACGATGTTATGGCCCGCCGCATTGTTTCAAAGGTATTTAATGCAGCCCCTGTTATTGGTACAGGCAGAGCTCATCTTGGTACAAAGGTTGATGGTGTTTCTTATGAAGACGCATTGCCTTGCTGTATTTTAAGGGAAGCAAAGGCGCAAGGCCAAAAAAATCCTGCCCTTGTCAGTGTGTTTTTTGAAACAACTCCCTATTCTTATACAGCAGAGCGCATCATGCCGCGCGGACATACCGCCGGACATATCCCTGTTATTGTTCATAACTTTGCAGAAGATGAGCATGCATATGGTTCTTGTCTGCAAACACAACAACACTGCCTTGATCGCCTTGCGGCCTCTTTTGAAACAGCCGGGCAAACAGGGCATCCGGCTTATCAGGCTTTTAAAACACCTATAGGAAAAGATTATTTAGAAATGCGAGACACATTGCGTGTAAACCTTGGCATATCAAAAACCAGAGACCTGTTACATAAATTTTTACCATTCCGGTTTTAGCATTGGTGGATGTATATATAGTCATTTATAGTCGTCGCGATTTAAAATCGACTATGTCATACGAGCACTGTCATGCCCGCGAGAGAGGCCTTTTAGGCCGAACATAAACAGCGTGACTCCAGAACAAAGAGCACGGCCTATGCCGTGCACATTATTTGACTGGATACCGGATCGGTGTCCGGTATGACACCGCGCGTTGATTCTTCTTCTAAACAATTATAGAAACAGAATCGCCCCTTATCGTCATGCCGGACGTGATCCGGCATCCAGAGGGGTATTATAGCGCATGCCATATAAAATGATCATGGATTTATGCGCCATATTAAGGCCGCGCCAAAGAAACCATATCGCGGTTCGATCCAAGTGGGGCTGCGTCTGCCCAAAGGTTTCATGGGCGTTTGAACGCAGACATAAATTGAATCAATTTTATGTCGTCTTGGCTATACAATTTAGCTATAAGAGAAAAACACAAAAGGGCCGCTGAAGACAGTGGCCCTTGGTCAAAGTCGATTAGTTGATGCGTTACGTCAGCCTTTCGGCCAATTAGCCACGTGTTGGCTCTGGCGCACCGAAAGTAAAGCGATTTGTGCTTTTCGGAATTTGGGTCATAGCTCTGCGAGCGTTATTCCCAAGAATAGCCAAATGAGCTCTTTGTCCTGCTGAACCTCTCTTAATCATAATATCACCTCTCTAATTTTTTACCCTTTAGTTACTAAGTATCACCATCTTCCAGGGCAGACAGCTCACCTTGTACGAACAAATCAGAGAGTTGTTCGTAGCCAGCTTCTGACTTATATGCCCTATATATATCACCATGCCCTAGTTCGGCAATAGTGTCAAGTACATTCGTGACGCCGAACTTTTCATGGAGTTCGTCGGCTATTTTACACATTGTCGTGATTATGTCAAGGCTTTTCGATAATGTCATTTGTGCAAAATCGGCGGGATCGTCATCAGGCGACGGACGGCGGAAGCCGACAATATACTGTTCTACATCCCGTATCGCGCAGGCCAGAGCCATAGCAAGAATCGCTATGGCTTTTTGGTACTTTGGCGGGGCGATGAGATAAATGGTCTTCTCATCGGGATTATTATATGTGATTTCCTTGCCTTTAATGACGTGTGCCGGGATGTTATAGCGTTCCATAACGCCAACGAGTCGTTTGCCTTCTGTGATTTCCCTTAGCATGTCCTTGGCCTCGCCCAGAATCTGTTCATCCTGATCGTGTTTATAGGGGTCCGGTGGCGTAGAGCCGGCACCAAACTCATTAATAAGCAGATTTTCTGGTGGCATTTCGTTCGAGCCTGTCATTATACGTGCTATTCCTCTGGTTTTTTATTCTATTTCTGTCATGCCTTCCATCAGATGAGGCTGTATTGTGCTTTTCAGGAGCATTTCCTGTTCCTTTATGTGGACATGGCCTTCCATGTCTACAATTATTTTACTTAACATTAAAATTCCACCATAAAAAACAGGTGATGTAATGTCAAAATGGCCGCTTTCTTCTTTGTAGACCGCATGTGGTGGGCGATAATGCCTCTCGAGCGCAGATTTTTGTTCTGGTGCCAGAGAATTGATAAAAGGAAGAGATTCTAGTTTTTCAATCAGATAGATATCCCCATCTTCATGCGAAATATTCTTAAAATAAAAGTTTAGATAGGGAAGAACGGTTTCCTGTGTCAGGTTAAGCGCGCTCGCCTTATTTATCTGGGCAAGGCTTTGTTCAGAGCCATCCAGATAGAAAAATTTTTCTCCGTCACTTGCAAAGTCCATGGAAAAAGTTGGTAAAGACGAGAAATTTGTAATTTTGTACAATAAGACGTCCTTATAAAAGGGGGGTTTGGCACACTTCACCTCGCTGTGCTCAGGAGAGAACAGCATAGAATCTCCCGCGTTTCTCACGCGGTCAATTATTTTTTGTGTTTTTTCAGTATCGAGGCGATGCCAGTCCATGAAGCATATATAATCTTAAAGGTTAATAGAGAGTTAGCAAACCTTATGTATTTTTTATTATTTCTGCAAGAGCCTTTTCAAGAATATCCGCTTTTGTTTGGGGGAGATGGGCGTTCTCGCTTAAGTAGCGACGCCAGATTTTTGCACCTTTTTGTTCTTTAAACAGGCCTGTCATATGGCGAGTGATTGTTTTGACCGGGGTACCGTACTTTTTGTTCTGTTCTTCAATATATGGAATCATCGCCATAGCGATATCCTGCCGGTCGCGCAGTGATGTGCTGTTGAAGATGTTTTTTTCAATGTCTGCCAGAAAATAAGGATTTTCATAAGCTTCGCGGCCGATCATGGCACCATCGCAAAGGTTTAGCGCTGTTTTTATATTATCTATTGTCTTAAGTCCGCCGTTTAATACTATGATAAGGTGAGGAAAATCCTTTTTTATTTGTGCAGCACGATCGTACTGCAGGGGTGGGATGTCGCGGTTTTCTTTGGGGCTTAACCCTGTGAGCCAGGCTTTTCTGGCGTGGATTATTATTTTTTTACAGCCTGCTGCGGATATTTTTTCAACAAAAGTGTGAAGGAATGCGTAAGAGTCTAGATGATCAATGCCAACGCGGCATTTGACGGTTACGGGGATATCGGGTACTTCGTCCTGCATGGTCTTTATACAATTTACGACAAGGTCGGGCTCTGCCATCAGGCATGCGCCGAAACGGCCTTTTTGGACACGGTCGCTTGGGCAGCCGCAATTTAGGTTTATTTCATCATAGCCGTATTCTTTTGCTTTTTTTGCACAAAGAGCAAGTTCTTCAGGGGTAGAACTGCCTAATTGGAGTGCTAGCGGATGTTCTTCTTTGTTATAGCGCAGGAAACGGTCTGTTTCTCCGTGGATAATCGCGCCTGTAGAGATCATTTCAGTATAAAGCAGGACGTTTTTCGATATCAAACGCATAAAATAGCGATCATGCCGGTCCGTCCAATCCAGCATGGGCGCGATAGATATCTCTTGCTTTTTGTTGTGTTCTTTTATCATAATGAAGCGAGGTTATATCGAATTCAGAGTCCTTTTGTCATGTGTTTTTCTCGTAAATGTTTTTCTTTTTTACCTGTTCTCCTTATTATGCTCTTTGTGCTTTTCTTTGCAGAAAGGGCTTTTGCGCAGCAGAATGATCCATTTAAGAGTACAAGACATCCTGTGCCGCGTTTCGTTTCTCTGAAGTCCAGTGAGGTGCGGTTGAGGGCTGGTCCGGCTGAACGTTATCCTGTCAGATGGGTGTATCACAAAAAAGGTTTGCCCGTTGAAATTATTCAGGAATTTGATAACTGGCGTAAAATCAGGGATGTGGATGGGGAAGAAGGCTGGATTCATAGTGCTTTGCTTATCGGGGACCGTACCGCGTTGATTCTCGGTGCAGATCAGGTGCCGGCCTATTCAAAAAGTGATGATACATCTTCTGTTGTGGCTAAGTTAGAACCCGGTGTTGTCGCTTCGCTCGAAAAATGCGACAAAGAGTCTTGTTTGCTTAGATTCTCCGGTTTTCAGGGCTGGGTCCAAAGAAAATTTATTTGGGGCATTTACGCCGACGAAATTTTGAATTAATCTATGATTCGTAGGGTTATTCACACCCTATCCACAGTTTTATCCCCAAGCGGCTTTTCTGGCTTTTATTTGAGGATTTCTTTGCTGTGGTCCCTCTAACACATGTTTCCTTTTAACGAGACCCTTAAAGGGGTATTTCCTCTGGGTCCTTTCTGAAATCGAATGTATAATTTATCTGAGAAGACAGAAGTCGCCAGCAGACTTCACACGAGTATAATGAATATAGCAGCCAGGCCGGGAAAAGGTTTGGATGTTATGGTCGTGATACAGCTTTTGTCAGGCGTCCTGGTGGAAAGCGCATTCTTTTTTGAAAATCCTGATCAGTCTCTTGAAGCTGAGTTCGATAAGCTATCACTTATGCTTGAGACTGAACCGTGGGAAGGGCCTTTGCCCGAATGGGCTTTACCGCCCCCCCATATTCTGGATTTAAATTCAGAAAGAGGACGTGAACTGGCGCGCCATACTATTGAGAACTGGCATGACTGTGAGTTTGCTTATGTTGATTTTATCTTATTCCTTGTGCAAAATTTTATCACGTCATGGGAAGATGAGGGCATTCCGCGCGAAGAATCGTTCAGACTCCTGATCGAAGGGGCGTTGCGCTGTATGGCTTTTGAAGTGGCAGCTCAGGAGCTGTGCGATCTTGTGATTGAACGTAAAATCGGATTTGAAGGCTGGTCTCTGGCTGACGGTATCAGTGCGTTGAGTGCTGTTGCCGGGCAAAGATTAGCGCATGCCTTGGGGATTGTGCCAGGGGCGCAGGTCAATTTTGGCGCGCAGGATTTTCCGCAGCATCTGGATAATGTAGTGTACGTTATGACACAAGAGGCCGTACGTCTGGGGATTCCAGCCGGGAGTGACTGGCGTTTAGGTCTTGCGGCGAATGACTGTCCGGCGGATGCGCCAGAACATTTGATCGAGAGTGTTTCACCTATGTGTCTCTCCTTTTTTAAGGTCCTTAACATGGATTCAGCGGAAGATCAGGCGGTTTCTCTGGCCAAAGCTGCCGGGCGTATGCTGGCTGTGGCGGCAGGGGGCGATTTACCTGAAATGGCACCTGAAATCGCAAAGCCTCTGGCGATGGCGGCTATGACAGAAACATATAAGAGCTTGTCTGTGCAGCAACCATAAAGATAAACGTATAAAAAAGTTTTATCATCCTCTCTCTCACTTTCTCTTTGGCCCCTTTCTTCTTTTTGAAGGAAGGGGCTTGGGTGTTACGTCCGGCATGACGATAAGGGACGATTCTTTTGCAAAAGGGTTCGTTATTGCTTTCCCCGTGAAAGGCTATATAGCGCATATCATATTATGAAAAATAAATTCATTTTTTCTTATTAAAGACGAAAGACTCATGAAGGGATGGGGGCAAAAATCATGAAAATTTATTGTCAGGCTCTTTTTAAAGTCCTATAAAGGCCCAATAATGATATAGAGACTTATTTTAACTACAAGGACCATTATGGCTTTCAATCAAAAATCCAGCTATACCTACGAGGAAATTATTACATGCGGTCACGGTGATCTGTTTGGCCCGGGAAATGCGCAGTTACCGCTGCCGCCTATGCTGATGTTTGATCGTATTACGAACGTGTCTGCAGAGGGTGGCGCGAATGGGAAAGGGATTATCGAAGCTGAATTTGATATTAAGCCTGATCTCTGGTTTTTTGGATGCCACTTTGAAGGGGATCCTGTCATGCCCGGTTGCTTGGGGCTTGATGCTTTGTGGCAGTTGCTCGGCTTTTATCTTGGTTGGACGGGAGCCTCTGGGGCTGGACGTGCGCTCGGTTTGGGTGAATTGAAACTGACCGGACAGGTAAAGCCTGATGTTAAGCTGGTGCAGTACCGTGTGGATCTAAAACGGGTAATTAACCGTAAACTGGTGCTGGGCATTGGTGATGGAAAAATGCTGGCCGATGGTGAAGTGATCTATGAAGCTCAAGGTTTGAAAGTTGGGCTTTTTGATAACTCAAAAGCATAAAAAGATAAAACGAACTGAAATTTTAACTGCGAAGGAAAATGATATGCGCAGAGTCGTTGTGACGGGCATGGGAATTATTTCTTGCATCGGTAATGATGTGCAGGCTGTTCTCGAATCCCTTAAAAGCGGAAAGTCCGGTATTTCTTTTTCGCCGGAATATGCGGAAATGGGTTTCCGTTCTCAAGTCTATGGGAAGCCGGATATTGTTTTAGCGGATCATATTGAGAAACGCCTGTTTCGTTTTATGGGCGATGGGGCGGCTTATGCGCATCTTTCTATGGAGCAGGCAATTGCTGATTCCGGTCTGGAGATATCTGATGTGTCCAATGAACGAACCGGGATTATTGTTGGCTCTGGCGGGCCTTCTACCCGGTCCCAGGTGGCTGCGGCTGATATAGCGCGTGAGAAGGGGCCAAAGCGCGTGGGGCCGTTTGCTGTGCCTAAGTGCATGTCGTCAACGAACTCAGCAACGATTGCGACGAACTTTAAGATTAAAGGTGTGAATTATTCTATTTCATCGGCTTGTTCTACATCGGCGCATTGTATTGGCAATGCGGTTGAACAAATTCAGCTCGGTAAACAGGATGTGATGTTCGCCGGCGGTGGTGAAGAGCTGGACTGGAGTCTGTCTGTTCTGTTTGATGCCATGAATGCCATGTCTTCCAAATATAATGATACACCTGAAAAAGCGTCTCGTGCGTATGATGCAAACCGTGATGGTTTTGTGATTGCAGGCGGCGGCGGGATCGTTGTTCTGGAAGAGCTTGAGCATGCCAAAGCGCGCGGTGCTAAAATCTATGCGGAAGTGACAGGCTATGGGGCGACATCTGATGGTGATGATATGGTTGTTCCGAATGGTGAAGGGGCTGCCCGCTGTATGAAACAGGCTCTGTCTACAATTAAAAAGCCTGTGACGTATATCAATACGCACGGGACAAGTACGGTGGCTGGTGATCTGGCCGAGCTTAGGGCTATTCGGGAAGTTTTTGATCCGTTGGATGCGCCTATGCCGTATATGTCATCGACAAAGTCCATGACAGGTCATTCTTTGGGGGCTACCGGTGTACAGGAAACGATTTATAGCCTTTTGATGCTAAATCATGACTTTGTCGCACCTAGCATTAATATTGAGACACCTGATGAAGGCGTTGATGAGGTGCCTGTTCCAAGAGAGCTGGTCGATAATGTGAAACACGAAACAGTTATATCCAACTCCTTTGGCTTTGGCGGTACAAACTGTACTCTGGCTATGAGTAAGTATGAGGCGTAGAGAGAAAAAAGATGACGAATAATAATGCAACTTCACCCCTTATGGCTGGTAAAAAAGGTCTGATTATGGGGGTCGCTAATGATCATTCTATTGCCTGGGGTATCGCAAAAGCTCTGGCAGAGCAGGGGGCAGAGCTGGCCTTTACATATCAGGGGGATGCTTTTGAAAAACGGGTAAGGCCGTTGTCCGAGTCTGTGAATTCTGATCTTTTGCTTCCTTGTGATGTTTCATCCGAGGCTGATCTGGATAACGTTTTCAATATGTTAAAGGATGAATGGGGCACACTGGACTTTATCGTTCACGCTGTGGCGTACTCCAACAAGGAAGAGCTGACCGGGCATTATGTGGATACAACACTGGAAAACTTCCTGAATACCATGCATATATCCTGTTATTCTTTTACCTCTGTGATGAGACGGGCGAAGGACCTTATGACGAAGGGCGGTTCCGCGATTACTTTGTCTTATTATGGCGCTGAAAAAGTGATGCCCAATTATAATGTCATGGGGGTTGCCAAAGCGGCACTGGAATCCTCTGTGCGTTATCTGGCCGCGGATCTTGGGAGTAAAAATATCCGTGTGAATGCTATTTCTGCCGGGCCTATGCGCACGCTTGCTGGTTCTGCGATTGGCAGTGCGCGCAAGACATTCAAGTACAACGTTCTGACCTGTCCATTACAACGTAATGTGGAGTTGGAAGAATTGGGCGGCACAGGTTTGTATCTGCTCTCTGATCTCTCTTCTGCTGTGACTGGCGAAGTGCATTACGTCGATTGCGGCTTTAACGTCATCGGCATGCCCCCACACGATAATCTGTCGGAGCTGGCGGGGTAGAGTGGTAAGTATAAAAATATTCCCATAACATATTGACATATTGTTTTTTTCTGTACTTTGACTTCTTTAAATAATAGAAAGGAATTTAATATGAATTATGGTTATGACGATCCTTCACTGCTTGATAAGCTTGCTGCCAATTGGCAATATATTGGTGCGGCTACTGTTGGATTACTATGGGCGTCTTCTTGTTTACATGGGCTAAATAGAAATGAGGCCAAGGTCATAACATCAATGTTTGGTAAGCCAAAGGGCGTGTTGTCTTCTGAAGGGCTGAATGTAACAGCGCCATGGCCTTTAACAAGAGTTTTTCAAACCGTCTCTACAGCAAAGCAGCCAGTAAAAGATGAATTGTATTGTAAAACAAGCAATAACGTTACACTCAATGTTCCAATCACGACAGAATATAGAATCGTTGATCCTGAAAAATTTGCTTACGCGTCGCTTGATCCTATTGGAACAATGAAAGACAAAGTGTCTCGTGCTGTAAAATCGAAAATTAATGACCTTGAGTATTCTGCTGTGCAGGCAGAAATAGGACAAATTACAACGGCTGTGAAAGAGAGTTTGGATGCTGAGCTTTTGAAAGAATACGGCATTGAACTTATTGATATTATCGTCGATGAGCCAGTACCTGATTCAAAAATTGAGGAAGCACTTAATCGTAGGGAGGCCGCAAAATTATCCGAGGATGCCGGTAAACGTGAAGGGAATGCTGAAGCTCTTCGTATTATAGAGCTTTCAAAAGGGGTGATCGAAGGGGCTGAAAAGTTAAATGAGAGTGCTGTAAAGGCTGGTTTTGTGAGTGCTGCGCAAGTCATTGAAATGGCACAAAAACATATTGCAATTACTGATGCAAATCAGGGCAGAGGTAATGTTGTTATTGATGTTGGCCATTCTTCAAACGCTTCCTTTGCAGCCGGTATGGCTACTCAAATGAGAAAAGAAGCCGCAGCCAGCACACCTAAGCCAAGTTAATTATATAGAAGCCTTTCGCAAAAGGTCCGATTATTGCTTTCCCCGTGAAAACGGGGAGCTTCAACTCATTGTTTTTAAAAGAGTGTATCTTGCCGATTCCCGCCTACGCGGGAGAAGATTCACCTTCGGCTGTCTGTGTAGATACAAATGGGGATCCCACCTATTCAGAAAGTGCTTTGCATTAGTATTATTTCAGGGCTGTTAGTGTACAGTCAGGAGGTTTTCTTCGATAACGTCCGGGGTGTCTGTAAGAAAGGCATCGACGCCCCAGCTTTGTAGGAGGCGGGCGCGCATCGGATCATTAATGGCATAGGCCAGAACACGTTTTTCGAGATCTATCAGTTCTTCGATTTGCTCACGCTGACATGTTTCCCCATTTATATTGACGGTTTTTACATCAAGATAGGATATCAGGTCTTTCCAGTTTTCCGGCCATTCTTCGTTGGGGAGGATTAAGCCTCTGGCCCAGTCTGTAGCTATGTCCTGCGCCGTTTCAAGGCTGACATGGGAAAGACTGGATATGAGTAACTTATCGTGGTCATCCCATATCTGGGATAAGAGATCAAGCGCGACTTCTGCTGTTTCTTTTTCACGGCCAGGGCAGGACTTAATCGTAAGATTTAAGCCAAGATCGTGCTCTATCAGGACGTCTACAGCTTCTTCCAATGTTGGAATCTTTAGCCCCGTAAAGCTATCAGCATACCAACTACCGGCTTCCAACTGTTTAAGGTCTTCGTAAGTGGTTTGTGCGATTTTACCAGAGCCGTTTGTGGTGCGCTCCAGATCGTCATCATGAAATAGAACAGGGACTTGGTCATGCGTCAGTTTGACATCCAACTCCACCCATTTTACGCCCATGTCAGCGGCGGTATGGATAGAGTCAAGCGTGTTCTCAGGCGCGTACCCTGCCGCGCCTCTATGACCTATGATTTTTGGGAGCTTTAGGCTCATCAATCTCGCCTGTTAGCGGCGGATGCCAAGGCGTTTAATAAGATCCTGATAACGTGCTTCTTCTTTGCCTTTTAGGTAATCAAGCAATTTACGGCGTTTGGCTACCATCGCCAGAAGACCGCGGCGGCTGTGGAAGTCATGTTTGTGACTTTGCATGTGCCCAGACAGGTTGTTGATACGTTCTGTCAGTACAGCGACTTGTACTTCTGGTGAGCCTGTATCGCCTTTTTTTGTCTCGAATTCGGCGATTAATTCTTGTTTTCTTTCTGCTGTAATCGACATCGTGTACTCCTTTTCTTTTACGTTATAAATTAAACACCCGCACGGGATGTATGTCTATGCCTTCCACTTCGACCAAAGCAACAGCTTTGCCATCATGGAGGACTAGTGCTTCAACAGGTTCCTGTTCTTCTATATCAATGCCGCATTGCTCTATACGAGCGATGTTGTGGCGGGATATGAAGGACAGTTTTTGTCCCTGTTTTAGCTTTGCTGCTTCCTGATCTGTTACACAGAGCGCCGGGATGTCGTCCAGCATACTCTGAATCGGGCGCAAGCAATTGTCCAAACAATTGTTTAGAGCCGTGGCACTATGGTCAAAATTTTCAAAAAAGTCCAGAGAAATCGCATCCTCGAGTGTAAAAGGCCCAACGCTTTCCCGTTTTAGCGAGGAAATATAACCATAGCAGCCTAGTCCCCGTCCTAAATCACGAGCGATAGAACGGATATACGTGCCTTTTCCGCAGACACAGCGGAAAGAGGCCGTATCTTTTGTGTGCTCTATAAGGTTAAGGGATTCGATGTACACATCTCGTTTGGCAATATCCACGGTCTCACCGGCGCGGGCGAGATCATAGGCGCGTTTGCCATCAATCTTGATGGCAGAAAATTGTGGGGGGATTTGCTCTATATCACCAATAAAGGAGGGAATTAGGGCCAGAACAGCGTCTTTTTCCGGCCGGTTTTCTGATCTGTGGAGGATTTGACCTTCGGAATCGTCTGTGTCGCGTTCTTCTCCCCATGTGACTGTGAAAGCATATGTTTTTAAGCTGTCTTGTGCAAAAGCAATTGTTTTTGTTGCTTCGCCAAGGGCTATGGGTAAAATGCCTTCCGCTAGAGGATCAAGCGTGCCGCCATGTCCCGCTTTACGGGCATCCAGTGCGCGGCGTACGATGTTTAGTGCTTTTGTTGATTCTATGCCTTTTGGCTTGTTCAGATTAATCCAGCCATTAATGAGCTGTCCCTTTTTACGCCTGCCCATGCTTAATTACCAAACTCGTCTTCTGTTTCTTCATTGCGGCTCTGAGGGATGTTTTTTAAGATATTTTCTATTTTTTGGGCTTCATCAAAGCTTTGATCGGTAACAAAACGCACGCGTGGTGTAAATTTTATATCGAGCTTCCGGTTAATCTCTTTTTGGAAGAGATTGGATTCCTCGTTCAAGGATTCCAGGAGCTCTTCAATGTGAAGGCCGCCAAGCGACATCACATAAGCTGTGGCCTGCCTGAGATCGGGGGAGGTTCTTACCTCTGAAACCGTTATGTTGTGGGCCTCTTCTATGAGTAGCTCACTACGAAAATGACCGCGCTGTAATGTTTCAGAGATCACGTGACGGAGTTGTTCTCCGACACGCAGTTGTCTTTGGGATGGGGCGCGGGAAGGATGACGCATTTTCTTCTCGATCTCTTTAATTTAAGCCGTTAAAAAAACTATTCAAACGATCTGGCTTCTTCTACGACCTCGAAACATTCGATGATGTCACCTTCTTTGATATCATCATAGTTTTCAAAGGCCATACCACATTCCATACCTTCTTTAACCTCTTTCACTTCATCCTGGAAGCGTTTTAGAGTTTTGAGAGAGCCTTCATGGATGACTACATTATCCCGTAACAAACGAACATTTGCCCCACGTTTTACGTTGCCTGTCGTTACCATACAGCCTGCAATATTGCCGACTTTTGTAATGCGGAAGACCTGACGGATTTCGGCCTGCCCCAGATATTCTTCGCGAATAGTGGGGGACAGCATCCCACCCAGAATGGCTTTGGCATCATCAATGGCGTTATAGATCACGTTATAGTAACGCATATCTATACCATCTCTTTGTGCCAGATCGCGTGCTTGTGCATTGGCACGAACATTAAAGCCGATAATCAGGGCACCGGAGGCTTTGGCCAGCGTTACGTCAGATTCTGTAATACCACCAACACCTGTGTGCAGGATTTGTACTTCAAGCTCTTTGTTCTCTTCTGTCAGTTTTTCAAGAGAGCCGACAAGTGCTTCAACCGAGCCGTGTACGTCACCTTTAATAAGGACGGGAAGTTTTTTCTTCTCGCCTTCTTTGGCTCTGGCCATGAGCTGTTCAAGAGACGAATGTCCAGCTTTGATCGCAGAGGCGGCCTCGCGTTTTTTGCGCTGTCTGTAAGAGCTGATTTCGCGGGCTCTTGCTTCATCGCTTACAACGATAAACTGATCACCAGCGTCTGGTGTGCCGTTAAGGCCAAGTACCTCGACAGGTTGTCCTGGAATGGCGGTGTCAATATTTTGACCGCGGTCATTGATCAGGGCACGAACTTTACCCCATTCAGCGCCAACTACAAAAATATCGCCAATTTTCAATGTACCTTTTTGGATCAGGACAGTAGCAACGGAGCCACGGCCCTGTTCCAGTTTGGCTTCAACAACGGTGCCTTGTGCTGTTCTGTTTGGATTGGCTCTAAGTTCCAAGACTTCTGCCTGAAGAAGAATCGTTTCTTCCAGCTTATCAAGATTTATTTTCTTCTTCGCGGAAACTTCCAGACACAGAACATCGCCGCCCATATCCTCAATCACAACTTCGTGCTGAAGAAGGTCTTGCTTAACCTTATTCGGGTTGGCGTCAGGGAGGTCAATTTTGTTGATCGCAATGATCAAGGGAACATCGGCTGCCTTGGCGTGGTTAATGGCCTCGATGGTTTGTGGCATGATACTGTCATTTGCTGCGACAACCAGAATAACAAGGTCGGTGACATTGGCACCACGAGCCCGCATTTCAGTAAAGGCCGCGTGACCTGGGGTATCAAGGAATGTAATTTTATCACCACCGGAAAGCTGTACCTGATAGGCTCCGATATGCTGTGTAATACCACCAGCCTCACCAGAGACCACATCTGTGGCACGCAACGCATCCAGGAGGGATGTTTTACCGTGGTCAACGTGTCCCATCACCGTTACAACAGGTGGGCGAGGGATCATGTCAGTGTTTGTATCTTCTTCGCCTTCAATGCCGGTTTCGATATCTGCCTCTGTCACACGTTTGATCTTGTGGCCGAATTCTTCAACGATCAGCTCTGCCGTGTCTGCGTCAATGGCCTGATTAATGGTGGCCATAACGCCCATCTGCATGAGTGACTTGATAACATCCGCCCCTTTTTCAGCCATACGGTTAGCCAGTTCCTGTACCGTAATCGTCTCTGGCACAACCACGTCATGAACAATTTTCTTCGGTGGTTCAGCAGGGTTGAGGGCATTCATACGGGCCTTCTCACGGGCGCGGCGTTGGGCAGCCAGACTTTTTTGACGCTCTTTGGCGTAATCTTCGTTCAGGGCTTGTGCAACCGTAAGCTTTCCAGATCTGCGACGACCGGATTCCCCGCGTCTCGGGCTGGCGTTGTTTTTCTTCATACGCTCCCGATAGCTTGTTTTGTCATCTTTTTCGTTGTCTTGCGGTGGTTGATGATGACCGCGAACATTTTTGACAACTTCGGAGCGTTTGCGACGATCATCTTCTTCGCGTTGACGTTCTTGTTCAAGTTCGAGGCGCAAACGTTCGGTTTCTTCCTGCTGTTTGCGCTCTTCTTCCTCGATTTCTTTTAGTTCTTCGAGTTCACGTCTGCGGAGTTCGTCTTTATCAAGCGGTTTACCTTGCTTTTTCTGTTCGGTTTGTTCCTGCTTTGCTCTTTCAGCTTCCTCTGCACGACGTCTTGCTGCTTCTTCTTTTTTAAGCTCTTGTTCTTCCAGTGCTTTTTGAAGTGCGCGTACGCGTGTTTCTTTTTCTTCAGAAGTCAGACCGTCATCATTATTCTTGTCGTCAACAGGATTTTTTCCTGTCGGTGTTTGAGATGATGGCGTCACGCGTCGTCTGCGGACTTCAACAGCCACAGATTTTCCGCCACGTCCACCAGAGCCGACACCAGGTTGAGCAGGTGCGGTGCTTCCTCCTTTCAGGCTCAGCGTGCCCTTTCCAAGACTTAAGGTTTTCTTCTTTTCTTCTTTTTTCTTCTCTTCAGTCAATTAAGCCTCTTTTTCTTCCTGGGTCGCTTCAGCTTCTCCAGTTGATTCTTCAGTTTGTTTTGTATCATCATTTTCAAACCAGTGTGCCCTGGCTTTCATGATGAGATCATTTGCTTCTGATTCTTTCATCTGGGTTTCTCCCAGAATTTCAACCAGCTCATCACCGGCCAAGTCAGCCAAGTCATCACGTGACTTGATATCGTTTTCGCCAAGCTTGATAATCATGTCGGCACTAAGGCCTTCGAATTCAAGAAGATCGTCTTGAATGCCAAGTTCTTTTTGTCTGGAAGAAAGCTCATCCTGTTTGGCATCAAGCCATGCGTTGGCACGATTTTGAAGTTCCTGAGAAATTTCTTCCTCAAAGCCCTCTATCTGGTTTAACTCGGAAACGTCTGTGTATGCAATTTCCTCGACTTTTGTGAAACCTTCCGCAACAAGCAGGTGTGCGATCACATCGTCCACATCCAAGGCTTCGATAAAGAGCGTTGAACGTGTCTGGAATTCGGTTGTGCGACGTTCTGATTCTTCGGCTTCTGTCATAATGTCGATACTCCATCCAGACAGGATAGAGGCCAGACGCACATTTTGCCCACGGCGGCCAATCGCTAGACTGAGTTGTTCGTCCGGGACAACAACATCCATACGTTTTTTCTCTTCATCCAGCACTACCTTCGTGACTTCAGCAGGGGAAAGTGCACTAACAACGAAGCTTGGAACATCTTCAGTCCATGGAATGATATCAATTTTCTCGCCTTGCAATTCATTTACAACGGCCTGCACGCGGGAACCGCGCATACCAACGCAAGCACCGACAGGGTCAATGCCGCTGTCATGTGAGAGGACAGCAATTTTGGCACGGCTGCCGGGATCACGGGCCACGGCTTTAATCTCAATAATACCGTCATAGATTTCAGGGACTTCCTGCATGAACAGTTTTTCCATGAATTCCGGGCGTGTACGGGACAGAAAGATCTGTGGGCCCCGTTGTTCTTCACGTACGTCATAGATGTAAGCCCGCACACGGTCGTTATTTTTCAGGTGTTCACGTGGGAGGCATTCGTCACGGCGAAGCAGCGCTTCTCCGCGCCCAATATCCACGGTCGCATTGCCGTATTCTACGCGCTTGATTTGTCCGTTAACGATTTCACCAACGGAATCTTTATATTCTTCGTATTGTTTTCTGCGTTCGGCTTCACGCACTTTCTGGACAATAACCTGTTTGGCCGTCTGTGCCGCGATACGGCCGTAATCAAAAGGAGGGAGTTCATCGACAAGAAAATCACCGATAGCAGCGTCTTTCTTTTCTTTTATGGCTTGTTCCAGTGTGATTTGTGCAGCCTCATTTTCAATAAGCTCTGCTTCGCAAACTTCCCGGTAACGTTTTAGTGTAAGCGTGCCGGAGCGACGATCAATGTTCGCACGGATGTCAAAGTCATGACCATATTTAGTTCGGCCAGCTTTTTGAATCGCTTCTTCCATAGCACCGAGAACGATTTCACGGTCTATACTTTTTTCACGGGCGACAGCATCTGCAACCTGTAACAATTCCATATTTTTTCTTCCTTCTTCTTCTTTGTCCTAATGTTCGTTTTTATCGGTAACGTCTTTTTTCGTGGCGTTGATAAGAGCATCCGTTAGAACCAGCTTAGCTTTATGCACCCTTTCGAAGGGGATTTCAACGGTTTCTCCATCAATTTCCATTTTAATTATGCCATTCTCCTCGCCGAGAAGAGGGCCGCGGAACCTTTTTCGTTCGTTAATCGGCGGATTGACCTCAACTTTTGCATCGAATCCCTTAAAGCGTTCAAAGTCCTCTACACGGGTCAGCGGGCGGTCTATACCAGGGGAGCTAACCTCCAGACGGTAGGCCCCTTTAATAGGGTCTTCCACGTCCAGCACCGCACTGATAGAACGGCTGATTTTTGCGCAGTCATCAACGCCTAGATTAAATGTTTGTGGATCTTCTGCCAGAATCTGCAGTGTTTCCGAGGGACCATCAGCATAAATACGCAACTGTACAAGCGCAAAGCCCATGTCTTTAATGACAGGCTCGACAAGAGCGATAACTTTTTCTTCCAGTGCGCTTGATTTCAACGTCTTTTAGGCCCCTTAAAAAATCTAATAAAAAAGGCGGGCTTCCTTCCGAAAGTCCCACCCAACCATGATAATGATCGCGATGTCATGCTGCTTATATAAAACGGCATGACATCAATGTCAAATGAATTATAATTTTATATCATAGGATTGCGGTAGGCGTCCAAGTACAAGCCTGCAATGTTCAATAGCATGCTGTGCGGTTTGATAGAGTTGATTCTGATCCCCTAATTTATCGCGCGCTTCCTCAAACGCGGCTTTTATAGAGAGAACACCATTTGTGTTTCTGGCGTCTGCGAGTTCTTGTACTGTTTCCTGATAAGGTCTCCAAACCTGAGCAGGATTTTGACGTACCGCATAGATGAACGGGTGTATGGTTTCTTCTTTCGTGATAGGTTGAACGGCCTCTGTAAAAGCAATGCGCATTTCCGGCGCAGGGGCTTCTGTGCTAACAAACAGAAGTTCTTCTTCTCCAAGGAATATATCAAAACGCGCTCTTTCGTCAGGGAGCAGAAATTCACGCATATTCGAGAGGATAAGGAGTTTATGCCCACCTCTTTGGTTAGCCAGTACATCTTTGGCTTTTTCTTCTACGATATCATATATATCTGCGTTTGAATTTGCTCGAATTCTAAGAAGTTGTTCTGCTGCGAAATTTATGCCGTCAAGCTGTTTTCCTGAAACAATCTTATTAAAAATAGAGCTTTCATAAAAGCTTCTTTCCAGAAGAATCTCCGCATCAGAATCCTTTAAAACGGCAGCAATTACGCCTAAACATTTTACAGGGATATTGGGATCGGCTCTAGCGGTGTCTAAAAAGCTCTGATTTTCAAAGAGTTCTTCTATCAGTTCTATTTTATTCGTTTCTGTGGAAAAGAGGTTCTGTAATCTTAAAAAATCTACAGAATCCAGACAATCCGCAAATCTATAGCTTTTTAGCCAGCTTGTTTTATTTTTTTGTCCAAACATTTCATATTTTCCTTTATTTCACTTTATATACTTGGGGGAGGCCGGCAAGAACTTGATCACAATGTACGATTCCATCTGTTATAGCCTGCCTTGTTTCGGCGTTAAACGGTGCTGTGTCTTTTGCGTCATTGAAAGCCTGTTTTACGTGGAGGATGGATTCTGTATCATCATTTCTTACAAAGTATCGTATTTTAACCTGATAAGGTTCCCAAACATGGCGTGGGTTGTTTCGTGCTGAATAGATGAACGGGTGTATGGATTCTTTTTCTGTTCCCGGTTGAACGGCCTTTGCAAATGCAACGCGCATAATGGGAGCCGGATATTCTTTGGTAATAAACAGAATGTCTTGTTCTTCAAGGAAATCATTGAAACGTTGTCTTTCTTCTGGGAGCAGACATTCGCGGATATTTGAGAGGACAGTGAGTTTCGTGTCTCCTTCCATGAGCATTACGCTTTCTGCCCGTTCTTTTGCAATATCATAGATATCTGCATTTGAATTGGCCCGAAGTTCAAGAATGTCCTTTGCCGCGGTTTCTATGCGGTCAAGACGTTCTTCAAGAATGAGGCGAGAAAAAATAGGGCTTTTATAAAAGGTTTCTTGCAGAAAATTTTGCGTGTCTTCATTGTCCGTATAGGCCGTAATAGCTTTTATGCAATCCATTGCAGGGGCAAAAGAGTCTTTAGATAAGGCCAAAAAGCTCTGATTTTTAAAGAGTTCAATGATAGCTTCTTTTTTCTCTTCTTCGGTCGCATTGGAGAAAATCTTTTCGATTTTTCTTACATTTTCCGGCAGCAAAGCTTCAAAGTGAAATCGCCGTATCATATCAATTTTATTTTGCGGTCCAAACATTCTATAGGGTCCTTTATTTCATTTTATGGGATTCTGGCAGGCGTTCCAGAACACGATTACAATGCTCTATGGCGAGATTCGCGGCTTTTCTTAGTAGAGGGTTTCCGGTTTTTTCTTGTGCTCTCAAAAAGGCCTGTCTTAAATGGAGGACCCCATCTGTATTCGTCTGTTCTTCAAAGTCTCTTACTGTAAATTGATACGGTTTCCAAGCACAGAGTCGGTTGTCTTGTGCGGCATAGGTGAACGGGTGTATGGTTTCTGCTTCTGTTGCAGGTTCTACGGCCTCTGTAAAAGCAATGCGCATTTCAGGGGCTGGGGGGTTCGTGGCAACAAAGAGCATGTTTTCGGATTCAAGGAAATTGTCAAAAAGCTCTTTTTCTTTAGGGAGAAGGAATTTACGCATGTTTGAGAGGATAAGGTATTTTCCTTCTCCTTTGTAGTTGGCTAGTATCTCTTTGGCTTTTTCTTCTATGATATTATATAGTCATTTGAATAATTAACGATACATATTGATAATTTGATCGATGGATTTTTCATGGTTGTATTCTCTGATTTTCTTAAGAGCGCCGAAGTCGCCTTCGATGGGATTGAGATCTGGTGAGTAAGGCGGCAAGAAAAGCAGGACTGCGCCTTTTTTCTCTATCAGCTCTCTGGTTTTGGCAGATTTGTGGAAGGTTGCATTATCCATGATGACAACGCATGTCTCATCGAGGCGCGGGCAAAGCAGGTCTTCGAGCCATTGATTGAAGATGTCTGTATTGCACGTGCCTTCCCAGAGCTGCGTTGCGGCTAGTGCGCCGTCTGGCATACGGGCGGCTAGAAAGGATGTGCGCGGGCGTTTGTTTCCTGAACGCTCGCCGTAAACCTTTTGCCCTTTGGGTGCCCAACCATACTGACGGCAAGCACAAAGCTCAAAGCCGCTTTCATCTACATAGATAATGTGCTTGCCGCCTGAGGCGTACTTGTACCAGCGTTTCAAGAACTTGCGGCGAACTTTTTCATAACGTCTCGCCTCTTTGTAACGCCACGTTTTTTTTACGCGTTATACCCATCCGCTTCAACGCTTTGGAAATGGTTGATGGATGAACCCCAAAATGATCCGCAAGCTCAATCAGCCGCGCATCATCCCGCGCCTTGATCTCTTGCCTTAAAGCTTCCTCACAGACAAGACGATTGCCCCGCGGACCCGGACGACCCGCGCAGGTCTGGCCACGTTTCGTCTCTCGAAGCCAACGGTGAAGCGTTTGACGGTGAACGCCAAACAACGCCGATACTTCGCTGATCTTCTTGCCTGATGAAATAAGCTTAAGCGCTCGATCGCGCATGTCTGATGAATAACTCATACTTCATCTTAACATAGCTCATTATTTGTTCAAAGGACTATAGATATCGGAGCTTGCCTTGGTCCGAAGAGCAAGGAGATTTTTTGCTATGAAATTTACTTTATCAGTGTTCTTTCTACGGATGAGGTTATCAAAAAGAGGGGCTTCGTAACAAAGATTCTCTGAAAGGCCGTTTTCATCTCCTTTTCTCAAAAGTTTTGAAAAGTCTAAAAAGAAGGCCTGCATTTCTCTAGAATTTTGTGATTCTACAATATGAGCTATTTTGAGTTCAATTTGCCATGGAAGGCAGAAATGCTTGTTATCCATTATGTTGACGCTTTCTTTCTTATTTTTCTATGAGCGTGCAATATAGAAAACAATTTAAAGTTATGTCAACACTAAAAAACAGCGTTGTAGAGATAGCCTACGATGATAAAGGCGCAGAACATGAACACGGAAAAATAGATTAAAAGGCGGGGCTTTAACACTTTTCTTAAGATAATCATTTCCGGCAAGGATATCGCCACGACGCTCATCATCATGGCAAGGACCGTGCCTATGGGCACGCCTTTGCCGAGCAGGGCCTCTGCGATAGGGATCACGCCTGTGGCACTTGAATAGAGCGGTATCCCTAAAAAGACGGCGATAGGGACAGAAAACATATTGTCGGCACTGGCATATTTTGCAAAGAATTCTTCTGGGACATAGCCATGTAAATAGGCTCCAACACCAATGCCAAGAATGACATAGACCCATATTTTATCCAGAATATCTTTCGTGTAGCCGAAGGCATAGTGCACACGTTCTTTGAAACTGGTTATGGCTTTTTCCTGATTTTCAGACTCGCCTGATCGCATGTCCGAGACATAACTTTCGATATATTTTTCAAAGCCCAGCTTTTCCATCAATAGGCCGCCAATGATCCCTATGGCCATGCCAGTGGCAATATAAACAAAGGCGAGTTGCCAGCCAACTACCGAGGCAAATACAATAAGAGCCACTTCGTTAATCATGGGGGAGGTGATAAGAAAAGCCATGGTCACGCCAAACGGAATCCCGGCCTCCACAAAGCCGATAAAAAGAGGGATAGAAGAACACGAGCAAAAAGGCGTGATAGAACCTAGTATAACAGCCAGAATATAGGCAATAAATTTAGGCTTTCCTTCCAGATAATCTCGCACTTTGGCCGAGTCCAGATGTGATCTGAAAAAGGAGACAAGCGTCATAATGAAAATAATCAAAAAGAAAATTTTCGTAACATCTTCAATAAAGAAATGTACCGCCTCACCAGCGTGTGTGTCGGAGTCGAAGCCAAGAAGCTGGTAGGTGATTATATCAGAAAGCCATTTAAACATAGTAGTTAGAGTATCCTTTATTCTCTAATGCTTCTATCGTAAAAAATTATGTCCTGTCGGCAATATTTTTTATAGCGTTCGCAAAAAGTCATTTCCTGTCCATTGATGTTCCATGACGAATCAAAAGGAAAACGTTCCAGATTAACGTATAAGGGGCGGTTGTTATTTACATGGTCTTTTATAGCCGCGATTCCCAGAAATTTTTTGATGTCCTCAATATCTTGCCCTTCACGGGTTGATAAAGCCCATCCGCATTCTCCATTGGTGTGACATGGTTCATATACGCTAAAATTGTATTTGATAAGGTCTTCTATGCCTAAACGTTTATGATCTTTTTTCATACGCCAGAAAACATTATATTGGGGATCGTGCGCTTCCCATTTGCCGGTTTTCGGGTTTAATACGTCGGAGAAGGCATGGCCTGCGTAGGTTCTATCATGCCGGAAAACGCTTACGGACCGGACAGAGTGGCCAAGAGAAAACAGGATATTTTCAAAAATGCCGGATCGGCTGGAGCATTCGAGCGGGACCCTTTTTGTTGTTTTGCCTTGGGCATGCTCTCTTATTTTCTGTGCGATAATTTTGTGATTTCCCCAGATCTCGCGAAAATCAGAGTCGATACTAAGGCGGGTATGTTCAAAAACAAAAGAACGCACTTTGTCTGTCTTTGTCTGAAAAGTGTCTTCGTCCGAGATCCCTATAAGTGGAATAAGCGTGGCGTAGGCCTTGTATTTTGCCTGCTTTTTCGTCTGATCCTGATAATGCTTCCCACCCAGCCCGAGAGCGATGAGCAAGATCAACAGGAAAAGGATGTATGCGTTTTTTTTTGTCATTTGTTTTTTTGTTCTGAGGGGGACGCACGACGCTTGAAAATCAGATAGCTCTGCTGCCGTCCTGCTTCTTTGCCTTTTTCTTCGTAACGTGTAGCCGGCCAGTCTTTTGGTGGGGTCCGCCAGTCATCTGCTTTTTCCGCCTGCCATTCGAAATCATCATTCAGAAAGGTTTTTGTGAGCATCCATTCGGCAAGATCATCGACATCGGTTGTCATGACCAGCGTGCCACCGGGTTTAAGAAGGCGCGCGTAGAGCTTTAAATTATCTTCATTGACGATGCGGCGTTTGTGGTGGCGCGTTTTAGGCCAGGGGTCCGGGTTTAAAATATAAATACCGTCCAGAGAATAGGGGGTAAACGATTTTAAAAGCTCAAGCGCATCATCCATATGAACGCGAATATTATCATGTGGCAGATCTTTTATGGATTTCAGGAAGGCCGACATGCCGTTAATAAAAGGTTCTGCTCCGATAAAACCGTTGTCAGGCTGAGACTCCATCATGGCTTTGAGGTGTTCGCCATTACCAAAGCCAATTTCAAACCAGATTTCTTTAACGGCTGATTGAAAGAGAGAGGCGGGCGCAATATCAGCGTTCTTTGTGATTCGCTCGGGTGCAATCGAAAGCACTGGTAACAGGTCTTCCAGTGCCTTTTGTCTTTCAGAATTCAAAGGGCGCCCTAATCGGCGCCCATAGACTTTTTTTATTTTTTTATCGTTGTTCTCAGACAAAAATTTTATCCTTAAGAGAGGTTAACCAAGAAGCTGGTGCAACGCTTTTACGAGGTCCGTTTTTTCCCAAGAGAAAGAACCATCATCGCTTGGCTTGCGGCCAAAGTGACCATAGGCGGCTGTTTTTGCGTAAATGGGCCTGTTTAAGGCAAGGTGCTCACGAATGCCGCGTGGCGTCAGATCCATTGTTTTCTGAACAGCCTGAACAAGCGCGGCTTCTGGCACTGTGCCAGTACCCATCGTGTTTATATAAACGGACAGAGGGTGCGCTACGCCAATGGCATAGGCAAGCTGAATGGTGCAACGTTCGGCATAACCGGCGGCTACGATGTTTTTTGCCAGATAACGCGCGGCATAGGCGGCTGAGCGATCAACTTTTGACGGATCTTTACCGGAAAAAGCGCCGCCACCATGCGGGGCTGAGCCACCATAGGTGTCTACAACAATTTTGCGGCCTGTCAGGCCTGTATCACCATCGGGGCCGCCGATAACAAAGCGGCCTGTCGGGTTTACGAAAAAGTCTTCCTCAGCACACATCCAGCTCTCATCGGGCAGGACGCTTAAAATATAAGGACGAACGATTTCACGAATCTCTTCCTGTGAGATGTCGGCGGTGTGCTGTGTTGATACGACAATAGAGGTCGCCCGGATAGGCTTGTTGTCTTTGTATTCAAGCGAGAATTGTGCTTTCGAATCGGGCAGAATGTTTGGTAATTTTCCGGCGTGCCGGTCTTTGGCCAGTGTTCTTAGAACCGTATGGGAATAGTGAAGCGGTGCGGGCATTAACGCATCAGTTTCAGAGCAGGCATAGCCGAACATAATACCCTGATCTCCTGCGCCTTCTTCCTCTTTGTTCCCTTCGTCAACGCCTATAGCAATATCGGCAGACTGGTTGTGGACGCGTACGTCAATATCGGCGGTTTTCCAGTGAAATCCGTTTTGCTCGTATCCAATATCCCTGATGGCATCGCGCGCAATGTTTTCCAGTACGTCTTTTGTTATACTGTCCGGGCCGCGGGTCTCTCCCATGATGGCTACAAAGTTCGTTGTAACGGCTGTTTCAATGGCGACGTGAGCCGTTGGATCCAGAGAAAGGTATTTGTCCAGTATAGCATCAGATATACGGTCACATACCTTGTCGGGATGGCCCTCCGATACGGATTCACTTGTGAAAATGTAGTCTCGTAAAGCGGTGGCTGTCTCTGTCATGGCGTTCTCTAAGGTCTCTGACGGTTTCTTAAGGGCGGCATTCTGCATATTACATCCTTTGTGAAAAAGGTTAAAGGTCTCCCACTCTGTCTCTCAATTCTAAAAAATCAGAGGGAAAGATTAAAGATTCAGAAAGCCTATAAAGAAAGCCGGGGCAGATCAAGCCTCTTTTTTTAAGAGGCTTGAATGTTTTTCGCCGTTTGTTTGAGCATCTTAAGGAATGAGCGTCTTAGCGTTTCATCCGGGATAGAATAATAAGTTCTGATTAAGTTAATCGTTTCCCGGCTTTTCATGAGGTCTGTATTTTCTGTCGCGTCTTCGCTGCCGTCAAATGATTCTTGAGAATCCTCAGCAAAACCGGAAACAGCCCGTTCACCCGGTGTGTCACTATAACCTTCAAAAAACACAGAAACCGGCGTTTCCAAGACTTTTGAAAATTGATAGAGCCTGCTGGCACTTACTCTGTTCCGTCCCATCTCATACTTTTGGATTTGCTGGAACGTTAGCCCAATAGAATCCGCTAGTCTCTCTTGCGTAAAGCCAGCAAGTTTTCTTCTTTGTCTTAGTACTTCTCCAACATGCACATCCACAGGATGGGGAGATCTTGAATTTGTCATTTTATTTATACTCCTGAACATTTTTCAGAACTTTGATTTGTTTTTGTACTATGATTACATGTGCATGCAATAAAATTTTTTTTCAACCATCCAAAGGTATATTTTTGAAAAAAAAATTACAATTGACAATAAAATTTTCTAAAAAGAGCACCTTTCTTTACACAAAAAAAGAAAATAAAGGCAATAAAAACAAAGAAAAACGTTTCTTTATTATTACGGTAGGGTGTTTTTTGTCCTAATCTTTTAGGAAGGGGGGCGTCGTCCACGAATTCTGTGTATGTTCTGGTCTTTAAAAAAAATTGCCCCATAGGATTGATTACGCCGGAAATCCCAGTGTTTGCTACACGAATGACCGGTACACCTTCTTCAATCGCTCTGAAAACGGCCATGTTCATATGCTGGTAAGGGCCTGCTGACTCGCCGTACCAGCCATCATTTGTAACATTAACAATAAAATCAGTGTCGCTTTTTGCGACATGACCCGGAAAAAGGATTTCGTAGCATATAAGAGGTGTAAATAGCGGAAAGGTCTCTCCGCCTGCTTGGCTTGTTGTGATCCCATTTCCCGGGATAAAGCCAGAAAATTGTACAATAGGGAGAAGTGGTATCCATTTTTTTAAGGGAATATACTCTCCAAAGGGCACCAGATGGCTCTTGTTATAGGCCGACTCGATATCACCCTGTTCAGATATGACCACGAGACTGTTGAAGTAGAAGGTGTCATTATCCATTTTTTTTCGTCTGAGCGCGCCGCTCAAGAGATAAGTGTTTCCCGGGATGGCTTTTAGAAAGGATGTTATTTCTTTTATAAAGGCCGGGTTTTCTAAAAAAAGATATGACATCGTTGTTTCTGGCCAAATGACGTAAGTGGTATTGGCTTCTGTCTCTGCTTTTTTTGACGAAAGGGCTATGGTTTTTCTAAAATTTGCCAGCATCTTGTGCCCATCCCATTTCTCATGCTGCGGAATATTGGGCTGTACAATACGTATGGTTAAACCGGGTTCATAGGCTGGTTCGTATGTGGACAGTCTGTGCAGGCCCCAGCCGAGATTGCAAATGAACGATAACGCGATGAGCAAGACGAGCATCACAGTCTTCTTTTTTCGCTCAAGAAACAGCAAAGCCGGTGCGGTGCACCACAAAAGACTAAAAAGAGTCAGAAAATAAATACCGCCAACGGACACAAGTTGAATGACGGGCAGGTAATGAAACCAGCTATAGCCGAAGAGATTCCATGGGAAACCTGTGAAAAGATTCCCCCTGAGCCATCCACACAGTGCCAGAGAAACGCAAAAGAGCAAAAACTGTACAATAGTATCTTGATGGGCCGCTATTTTCTTGGTCGCATAAACGGCTAGCGCAGGAAAGAAAGACAGCATGAATGGCAGGCCTGTGACAGCCAGTGGCCATGCCCATTTATATTCATTCCCCTCGACCAGCAGGGCGTTGCCAATCCAGAAAAGACTGATGAGAAAATAACCAAAACCAAAGAACCAGCCGCTTAAGAAGGCGATCCCCGGTTTTTCGATCTTTGTAAACAGGACAAAGAAAAAAGATAATCCGATAATAAGGAAGAGCGGCGCAACAGGATTTAAGAAAGCAAAAGCTGTCGGCATGGAAAGAGCTGCCAGCATACCGGCGAGTAAGGAAAAAAAGGCGGGTTTAATGGTTGTGTGGTACATTCCTGATTTTTACTCGCTTTATGCGTCTTGGGTCGGCATCCATAATTTCAAAGACAATCTGGCTGTTCTCGTGTTTGATGACTTCGCCTCGGGTTGGTACGCGGCCAGCAATGAAGAAAATCAGGCCGCCAAGCGTGTCTGTTTCTTCACGTTCTTCTTCACTTAGAAATGTGCCATATTCTTTTTCAAAGGTCTCTATGTCGTAACGTGCGTCTGTTATGATCGAGCCGTCATCATTTTCCTTTAGGGTCAGCTCTTCTTCCGAGACGAATTCGTCCTCTATTTCTCCAAAAATGGTTTCGATCAGATCTCCAATGGTGACCATACCGTCAATACCGCCAAACTCATCAACCACCAGAACCATATGTTTTTTGGTCTCTTTCATTTGAGAGAGAAGGTCCAGAACGGGCAAGGAAGGAGATACGACAGGCACGTCACGGATAAGACTTTTTATGTCGAGCTCTTCTGCGTCCTTGGCCAGACAGGCTAGAATATCCTTGATATGTATGGTGCCTAACACCTGATCGAGGTTTTCCTGATAAACCGGCAAACGGCTGAATTGTTTTTCAGAGAGCAACTCAAGCAGATCCTGTTTTGATGTTTGAAGATCAATCGCAATGATATCGGCGCGCGGCACCATAACATCGAGTACTGTTCGGTCCCGCAAGGTCAGAACATTTGAAATCAGGTCGCGCTCATGCGCCAAAAGTCCAGCCGGCTTGCCGTTACTGTCTTCTGCCAGTTCGTCAATATATTCCTCGATGGCCTCACGTACAGATGTATCCTGTTTTCCCTTTACGAGGTTTTTTATCCGGCAAAAGGAGAAAAGGCTTTCACGCGGGTCGTTATTGTTATTGTCACTCATAAGGATTGTTTAGCCCCATTTTTGAGAGAATGTCAATTTCAAGCTGTTCCATTTCTTCTGCCTGACGGTCATCCTCGTGGTCGTAGCCCATAAGATGAAGTGTGCCATGCACAAGCAGATGTGTAAAATGATCTTCCGGTTTTTTGTTTTGTTCCAGAGCTTCGCGTTCAATTGTTTCAAAAGCGAGGACAATATCACCCAGATGAGAAGAAAAAGGTGAGGGTGTGTCACTGTCCTGTGGAAAAGACAGGACGTTTGTCGGGGAGTCTTTTCCTCGCCAGTTTTTATTCAAGCGTTGAATATCCTCGTCATTTGTCAGCGTGATACTGATTTCCAGATTTCTGGTGTCTGCCGCAAGATAATCAAGTGCGCCAAGGATTATTTTTTCTATGTTGCTCTGTGCGCTTTTAATCCGGTCATGCCAGCGCGGGTCTTCGGTTTGGATATCAATTTGCATTTTCGTACGCTTTTAGGATCTTTCCAACAAGGTTGTGCCTCACGACATCGGATGTCTGGAAGGTTGTAAAGGAGACATCCTTTAGTGGTGCCAGAATTCTCATGGCTTCGATCAGGCCTGATGTTTGGCCGGGCAAAAGGTCTGTCTGGTCGGGATCTCCTGTGACGACCATACGGCTGTTTTCTCCCATGCGGCTTAAGAACATTTTCATTTGCGCAGAGGTGGTATTCTGCGCTTCGTCTAGTATGGCAATGGCGTTGTTCAACGTCCTGCCGCGCATGAAGGCCAGTGGCGCAATTTCGATCTCCCCTAATTCAATCAGTTTTTCCATGCGTTCAACGCTCATAAAATCGTACAGGGCATCGTAAACGGGGCGTAAATATGGATCGACTTTATCTTTCATGTCGCCCGGTAGAAAGCCAAGTTTCTCTCCTGCTTCTACGGCTGGCCGGCAAAAGATCATGCGTTCTACTTTTTTATTTTCAAACAGCTCTACGGCCATGGCGACGGCAAGATAGGTCTTACCCGTGCCGCCTGGGCCGATACCAAAGGCCAGGTCATATTCATGTAAGGCCTCAACGTAGGCAGCCTGATTGGGAGAGCGGGGGCGAATGGTTTTCTTTCGCGTTCTGATTTCGCGGCTGCCATCCAGCATTGTTCTGGTATTACGGTTTTTTTTGTCTCTGTCGCTTGTCATTAAGGGCGTGTTTTCTTCAGAGCGGGCAAAGCGCAGGGCCGCATCAATATCCTGAAAATCCAGTTCTTCATTTTGCTGCAGCTTTTCCCAAAGGACGCTCAGCACGTTATGTGCAAGATCAACATCCAGGGCTTTTCCAGCCAGAGAGAGTGTATTACCACGGTCCAGAATCTGGACATTCATGTTTTTTTCTATGTATTTCAGGTGGGTGTTATGTTCACCATACAAGAGCGGAACAAGGCGATTATCGTCAAAGCTTAACGAAAGCTCCTTGTTTTGTTGATGTGTTTTGGTCAAGTTAACAGTGTCCTTGTATAAAAAATCTTCACAGAGAAAAGTATATCAGACCACAGCGTCATGAAAAGCATGTTTAGGAAAGCTTAAACTCTTTTTTTAAATAATGCCCTGTAATGAATTTAGATGGGCGTCGTTTATCATAACATATATGATTTTTCCATAGTTTTCTTCATCCGTTTGTATGTGCATAGCTTGATTGTAAGGCGTGCGTCCATGTAACTGTCCCGCAATTCTTCCCTTGCGATCCAGAAGGACGGGAAGTGTCTTGCCGATCATTGTTTTGTTGAAGCGTTCCTGCTGTGCTCTTAATACGGCCTGAAGGGTTTGAAGGCGTTCGTTTTTAATGGATTCAGGGACGCTGTTCTCCATGCTGGCCGCTGGTGTGCCGGGGCGGGGACTGAATTTGAAGGAATAGGCACTGGCGTATTGTACTTCCTTAATAACCTCTATTGTGTCTTCAAAATCCTGATCTGTTTCGCCGGGGAACCCTACGATAAAGTCGCCGGATACCGCAATATCAGGGCGTGCTGTCCGTAGTTTTTCAATTGTTTGCAGATATTCTTGCGCTGTATGTTTGCGGTTCATCGCTTTTAAGATGCTGTCTGATCCGCTTTGAACGGGCAGATGGATGTAAGGCATTAGTTTATCTATGTCGCGGTGAGCGTTAATCAGATCATCGTTCACATCGCTCGGATATGAGGTCGTGTAGCGAATACGCTTTAGATCTTCCATTTTTGCCAGCGCTTCAAACAGCTGTGCCAATGTCCAGTGTTTTCCATCCGGGCCTTGCCCGTGATAGGCATTCACGTTTTGGCCAAGAAGGGTGATTTCCTGGGCACCGCTATCAATCAGGGTTTTTGCTTCATCCATGATTTCAACAACGGTTCTGGAATATTCTCCGCCGCGTGTGTATGGTACAACGCAGTAGCTGCAAAACCTGTCACAGCCTTCCTGGATGGCTAAAAAGGCAGAAACGCCCTGTCCCTGATGCTCTTCGGGCAGGAAGTCAAACTTGCTTATGGTAGGAAAGTCGGTGTTGATGATTCTCTTTTTTGTATGGGCTGCAACGATTTCAGGTAGTTTATAATAACTTTGGGAGCCGAGAACGATATCAACATAAGGGGCGCGGTCTGTGATGATTTTACCTTTGGCTTGCGCAACACAGCCTGTGAGCACCATCAGGCATTTATCACCTTTGTCTTCTTTCCTGTCCTTATGTTCGCGCAAGCGTCCGAGTTCGGAGAACACTTTATCTGTCGCCTTTTCCCGGATGTGGCAGGTGTTCAAGACGATCATATCGGCATCATCCGGTGCGTCCACCTGTTCGTATCCAAGAGGAACCATAAGATCGGCCATACGGTGGGAGTCATAAACATTCATCTGACACCCCCACGTTTTAATATAAAGTTTTTTCTTTTCCTGCATGGGGTGTTATATGAAGAAGATCAATTTATAAATCAAGTTTTTTGAAACGAATGGAGTAATCGTTTGAATAAAAAAATTCTGGCACTGGGCTGCATGTTGCCGCAGGAAATGGATGCTCTGGAAGAGCATTTTGATGTTATAAAGCTATGGAAAGAGCCCGATCCAGAGCAGGTTATTCAGGCGCATAAGAATGATATTATCTATATTTTATCGGCTTATAACGGCATGAAAGTGACCCGTCGCCTTATTGAATCCCTGCCTAATCTGGGATTGATTGCGCAATTTGGTGTCGGTTTTGAGAATATTGATATTGAGGCGGCAAAAGAATATGACATTGCCGTTACAAATTCTCCGGGACCTTTGACAATGGGGGATACAGCCGATATTGCCATGCTGCTTATTCTGGCCTGTACGCGGCGTGCAATGGAAGCGGATATGTATGTACGTGTCGGAAAATGGCTGAACGGGCCTTTCCCGCTAGGCAACTCGTTGAACGGAAAGATCGCCGGTATTGTCGGTATGGGACGCATCGGGCAGGAAATAGCCAAGCGTTGTGATGTGTTCGGTATGACGGTAAAATATTATGGCCCTAATGAAAAAACGGCTCTGCCATACCAGTATTATGATGATTTGAATAAACTGGCAGAACAATCTGATTTTTTAATTTTGTCCTGTGCCGGTGGCATAAACACAAAAAATATGGTTGATGGAAACGTGCTGAAATCACTTGGTCCAAAGGGCTATTTGGTTAATGTTTCAAGAGGTTCTGTTCTGCACGAAGAAGATTTTTTGATCGCTTTGAACAATAAAGAGATTGCAGGCGGCGGCCTGGACGTGTATGAAAGTGAGCCTGATGTCCCCCCGGATTTGGTTTCCATGGATAATGTGGTCTTATTGCCGCATATAGGGGGTGGGACAGTTGAAGCCAGAGGCGAAATGGGACGCTTGGTCGTTGATAATATTCTGGCCCATTTTGAAGGGAAACCACTTTTAACACCGGTTTAGTTAAGTAGACTTCATAAGTAAAATTTAAGGATCTTGGTTTATGCGTTTGGGCTTTTTTATTGTATCTCTGCTGTTTTTCCTGTCGCTGCAACCTGCTTTTGCAGCGTCCTGCTATACGAAAGAGGAAGCCGAGGCCGAACAAGGGATCCGTATCCATAGTGAGTTAATGGTCATTGGCCTTAACTGCCAACATATGACCGGGAAGCTCGGTATTCGTGGTGAGAACCTTTATCTTCAGTACAAAAGATTTACGCTGGCACATGAGAGTTTGTTTTCCTCTTATGAGAAAACATTAATTGATTATTTCAAGCGTAACGGTTCTTCTAATCCTGAAAAATCCATGCATAAGCTCAGAACGGATTTTGCAAACCAGATTTCATCAGATGCGGCGGATATGCGCCCTGATGTGTTTTGTTCCCATTACGCGCCGCGTATTCCTAAGGCGGCCCGTATGAACAGAAAAGATGTGAGGCGGTGGGCCTCAACGTTTTATGACACGCATCCTGTAACAAGGCCGATGTGTAAAGAATAAAACGAAATACCCGTTTTTTACGATTATATAATTTTTGGCATTTTTGCACTTGCAGTAAGGGAGAAAGCTGTGTCTAAATACGAACATTCAGACATACTGGCAAAAAAACTGGAACCGCTACGGGAGAAACTTGGCATGAAAGAGTCATTGGCCTTGGAAAAGGATAATGCTGACACGACATCAGATAAGAAATCTCATAAGACTTCATTGGGCTCAAAAGCCTCTCTGGGCGTAAGTGTTGCCAATGAAGGGGGAAAAAAAGAAGGATTGGTTGCAAAAAACTTGCGTATATCCGTGTCTTCTCCCCGGCTCTCTGAGAGCGCATCTGGAAAAGATGCCACAAAGGAGAAAAGACTTATTTCCAATCCACCGCTCTCAGCCGAAAGACTGGAAGCAATGGAAGAGGATGAACCTGTTCTTGTTCTTGGTGGGACGCATGAACAGACGGCCGTTTCGCTGCCAGTCTGGTTGGAAGGGGCTAAAGTGCTTGGGATTTTCCTGAGTGCTGTCTGGCTGTTTTTATGCGCTTATTTTTCTTATGTTTCATTGCCTGCCGGATGGTCTCTGGCGGATTTTCAGCCTCACGCTGCTGGCGGTATGCTGGCCGGTATTTTAGCACCGGTTGCGTTGTACTGGCTTGTGATTTCTCATTTTCAAAGAGGGACTGAGGCGGCGTCTTATGCTCAGGCATTTCGTGATGAGCTGAGCTCTGTTTTCTTTCCATCGGAAGGCCGTTCAGAGCATATTAATGATGAAATTCAGACACTATGCCGTCAGGCGACGGAAGTAACCGCCTCTTCTAAGGCTGTGTTAAAAGCCATTCAAAGGGCGCGTCAGGGATTGCGTGCGGAAATTCGTGACTTTACAGGCGTTTCCAAAAAGACAGAGTTTCATATTGACCGTCTGGCAGAAACGCTTCATGAGCGGGCCGATAAACTCCGCGGTCTGACGGTTGAAATTGAAGAGCGTACAGCCAATATCGGGGCTAAAACGCAAGAGGGAGCTGATGCTTGGGATAAGGCTACGGTGACGGTGCTTGAACGGGCTGGCGAAATTGAAACGGCACTGGAAGGTGGCGCGAAAAAAATTATTCTTGCCGCCGATGATGCAAAAGAAAAAGCGGCTGAAATCGAAAAATCCATGGAAGAAGGATATGAATCCTTACGCAGCAGTGTGGAATCTGTGTCAAATCGCCTGAAAGATCTTAGTGGTGATTTTGATGTCCATACTGAAACGCTGACAAAGGCGGCGGACCATGTCAGTGAAGAAACAAATCGTTTGGGCGATGTGCTGGAAACGCAAATCAAGAATTTTGAGGACATGACACAGCACACGCTCGAAGCTATGTCCCATTCCAGTCAGGTTATACAGGATCATACGGATGCGCTTGAGCGCGGCGGTGATGTTATTATTGATCAGGCGGAAAAAGTATCCAGCGTTATCGTCAAGGCGGTCGACCATTTGCAAGAGGCCTCTGACACAACCCTGGACAGAGCGGAAAATGTGGAAGAACGTTTCTCCAAACAGCTTTCTTCACTGGTTGATGCCGTGTCCGGGCTTGAAAAACATGCCGATATTATCGAACAGGCCGGCGTTAATGCGTCAGATCGTCTGGGCGAGGCGATTGGGACGGCTATTAAAGGCTCCGAGAGCATTAATTCGGCTGTCCGCCGTGCTGTTGAAGCTATGGATCAGGCTTTTGGTGGTGCGAAAGATCAGGCTGATGCGCTGATCGAACAAACCAAAAAGCACGTGCTTGATATCTCTGAAGCGGGAGGTGAACAAACGAAACAGGTTGAGCTTTTACTTGAAAAACTGGAACAAAGCCGTGCCAATATAGATGAGTCCAGCCGCGCGTCTGAAGAACAGATTAATGCGCTTACAGAGAAAATTGAAGAACAGGAACGGAAACTGAATCTCTCTGCTTTGAGCATTGCTGAAGGGGTTAAGGAGGTGAAAGCTTCTTTGGAAGAGCCGCTGAAAGGGGTTGAAAAAGCTGTGGCTGAGGCCGATATGCGTCATAAGCAAATTGATGAGATCCTGTCTCAGCGAACGGAAGATTTGAAAGACTCCAGCCGCCGTGCCAAGGAGAGTGCTGAGCAGATCAGGTCTATATTGCGTAGTCAGGCGCAGGAGATTTCTTCATTGTCCGGTCAGATTTCAGGTCATGCCCGTGCGATCAACGAAGATATGAAAAACCAAAAAGATATTCTGGCAGAGCAGGTTACAAATGTTTATCAACAGATTGATGCGGTAAACACGAAGCTGGATGAACAGGCCTGTCACCTTGGGGAAATTACCCAGGCGACACGGGATGAACTCAACGATCTGCAAAAAGAAATTCAGGCACGGAGTATTGATATTTCTACGTCTACGCAGCAATCTGTCTCGGATTTGACCCTGCTGGATCAATCGTTGAGTGCGCATCTTGATAAGATTGAAGTGCGTTCACAATCGGCACAGGAAGCGCTGGAATGTTCTGCGTCTGCGCTTGTGAATGCGGCGAAAGATATTGAGCCTGTTTATGTCAAGGCAATAGAGCGGGCGAGTGAGGCTGAAAAAGCGTTTGCGCTCCTTAAGGAAGGGTTTGATGATAGTGCTGAGAGCAATCTCGACAGGCTGGAGCGTATTGGCATTGTCTTTGATGAACGTCTTGACGCGCTGCGTTCAGGCTCTGGTGAAGCCTCTCAAATCCTGAAAACGTCAAGCGATCACTTACGTGAACGTGTGGATGATATCGAGGAAGCCGCGCGTTCAGCTTGTGCTAAACTTAAGGAAATTGAGAATAATCTCGATGATCAGGTGGCTGACGTTCACTTGATTACAGATCAGGCAACCTTGAAAGTGCAGGCGATCCGAAACACAATTAACGAACAGTTCCATAATCTGTCTGAATCTGTTGGACAGTCTGTGGCTCAGTTGGAAGATGCCAGCCAGCGATTTGAGGAATCCTCACAGATCGTTGCAAGAAATACGGATGAAACAATCAGCCATATTGAGGAAACGGTTCTGTTCGCTGAAGGAAAAACGGTGGCCCTTAACAAGGCGGCACGTGATACGGCGGAAGAAACAAAGCTGATGGTACAAAGCCTGCAGGAAGAAGCTGATAACATGGTCGAGACGGCGAAGGTGTCTCTGAATGAGATTAAACGTACGGGAGATAGTTTTGCTGTTCGGGCCAGAGAGGTTGAAGAATATATCAAGGCCGCACTTATTACGTCCAAGAAATATAATGATGAAATGCGTTCTCAGGCGGACAATATCTCTTCTTCGTCAGTGGCATCGGCTGAAAAAATTGAGCGTTCCATCACAACCTTGCTAGCACGTGGTAAAGAGGCAGAAAGTCTTGCTGAATCAGTCAGTGTGAAAATTGCTGAGTCGACATCCAAACTTGATAAAGAGTCTGACAGATTGATTCTTGTGTCACGCAAAGCGGCCGATTCCGTGGATGAAACAGCGTCTTCCTTTGGCCGTCATTCAAATGCCCTCTTTAAGGCGTCGCGTGATGCGGCCGAAAAAGCGGAAAGTATTCGTTCTGCGCAGTGGCGTACGCACAGGGAAGCCTTTATGTCTTCTGCCAAATTTATTATTGAGAGTCTGCACTCCTTGTCGGTTGACTTTACACGTGTGCTGGATGGTGAGGTTGATGAAAAGACCTGGAAAGCGTTCCAGAAAGGTGATGTGGCGGCCTTTACACGGAAACTTGCCGCACTTGGTGATGATTTGCCACTTGATAGGATCCGTGACAAAATTGCAAGAGACTCTGCGTTTAGAGGCTATGTACAACGGTTTATCAGACAATTCGAGGAGCTGTTTGATCAGGCTCTGGACAATGACTACGGTGATATGCTGGCCTCGACCTTTATCTCCAGTGATATGGGTAAGCTCTATGAGATTTTGTGTAGTGCCTCTGGAAAAACACCAAGAACAGGGAAAGAATCTAAAAGAGCTGTATAAACCTGTTGATTAGAACGGCACTTCCGGCAATAATGCCGTGATTGAAGACTAAAGAGAGTGTGCAACTCGTGTTGTATGCGGGTTGGTCGTGTTATTACTGTATCAGGGTTTTTCTTATGGCAAAAACAAAGTTCTGTCAGGGGCTTTCCGATATTTCAGATAGCTACATGGGGTTTCTGATTGACCAGTGGGGGGTGCTCCATGACGGTCACAAGGCCTATGAGGGGGTTATCGAGTCTTTGAAAGAGCTTCAGGGACGTAAAAAGACCGTTATTATTTTATCCAATTCTTCTCTGCGTGCTGATGAGACCAAAAAAGTGCTCAAAAAGATGGGGATTGGTCCCAGTCTTTATACGCATATCGTCACATCGGGAGAGCTCGCATGGCAGGGCCTGAAGCAGCAAGAGGATGGCGTTTTTGAAAGAATAGGCAGCAAATGCTTTATGTTTGGCCGCAAGGCGCATGAATGTTTCTTCGATGGTTTAGACATTGAGTGTGTCGATGATATTTCGCTAGCCGATTTTATCATGATTGCCGGGGCGGATGAGCGTTATCCAACACCGCAGGACTATGAACCGATTTTAAGGGAAGCCACAAGAAAAAGGCTAAAAGCTTTATGCGCGAATCCGGATAGTAAATCTTTGATTGGCACCAATTATCTTATGGGCCCCGGTCTGATGGCGAGACGGTATCAGGATTTCGGCGGCGTGGTGGCTTATATTGGCAAGCCACATAAACCAATCTTTCAGCATTGTATCAAGTTACTTCAGGCGAGAGATTTGTATCCTGGCGACAGTGTTGTTATTGGCGACACGATGGCCCATGATATTATGGGCGGTCATTTGGCCGGAATGGATACGTGTTTAATCAGAAACGGTATTCATGCTGGTGCATTCAAAAATGCTCATAATCCGGCAGAAACGGATAAGGCTCTGAACATTCTGATGGCGCAGTATAACAATACAAGACCAACCTTCCTCTTGCGTTCCCTCAAATGGGGCAAAGCTCTGCCGGACAGAAAACACAAAAAGCGGAAATTGTAGAACGCATTTTTTTACACCCTTCACGCAAAGAGACGAAGACGCACGTTGGTTCTTCTATAGAATCCTTTTGCAAAAGGTACGATTATTGCTTTCCCCGTGGAAACGGGGATCGTTAACGCATTGCTTTTATATCTTTAAATTTATAGTCGTTGCGATTTATAGTCATTTGAATAATTAACGATACATATTGATAATTTGATCGATGGATTTTTCATGGTTGTATTCTCTGATTTTCTTAAGAGCGCCGAAGTCGCCTTCGATGGGATTGAGATCTGGTGAGTAAGGCGGCAAGAAAAGCAGGACTGCGCCTTTTTTCTCTATCAGCTCTCTGGTTTTGGCAGATTTGTGGAAGGTTGCATTATCCATGATGACAACGCATGTCTCATCGAGGCGCGGGCAAAGCAGGTCTTCGAGCCATTGATTGAAGATGTCTGTATTGCACGTGCCTTCCCAGAGCTGCGTTGCGGCTAGTGCGCCGTCTGGCATACGGGCGGCTAGAAAGGATGTGCGCGGGCGTTTGTTTCCTGAACGCTCGCCGTAAACCTTTTGCCCTTTGGGTGCCCAACCATACTGACGGCAAGCACAAAGCTCAAAGCCGCTTTCATCTACATAGATAATGTGCTTGCCGCCTGAGGCGTACTTGTACCAGCGTTTCAAGAACTTGCGGCGAACTTTTTCATAACGTCTCGCCTCTTTGTAACGCCACGTTTTTTTTACGCGTTATACCCATCCGCTTCAACGCTTTGGAAATGGTTGATGGATGAACCCCAAAATGATCCGCAAGCTCAATCAGCCGCGCATCATCCCGCGCCTTGATCTCTTGCCTTAAAGCTTCCTCACAGACAAGACGATTGCCCCGCGGACCCGGACGACCCGCGCAGGTCTGGCCACGTTTCGTCTCTCGAAGCCAACGGTGAAGCGTTTGACGGTGAACGCCAAACAACGCCGATACTTCGCTGATCTTCTTGCCTGATGAAATAAGCTTAAGCGCTCGATCGCGCATGTCTGATGAATAACTCATACTTCATCTTAACATAGCTCATTATTTGTTCAAAGGACTATAAAATCGACTATGCCATACGAACGCTGTCATTCTGGCGAGAGAGGCCTTTTAGGCCGAACATAAACAGCGTGACTCCAGAACAAAGAGCACGGTGGCATAAGCCGTGCACATTATTTGACTGGATACCGGATCGGTGTCCGGTATGGCAACGCGCGTTGATTCTTCTTCTAAATGACTATAGCCATAAAAGAGTCCCGCCTGCGCGGGAAAAGCAAAAGGGCGTATTTTTGACCTTTGCAGAGCCTTCTATACATTTTACGCGTTTTTAATGAAGTCGGAGTACTATGTTTATACGTGGAGTAAACGGAGGGTCGCTATGCCGACAGGGTTTGATAATGTACCGATAGATCATTTTAAAAATCAACTTGATCAGGCTATTGCGGATGGCTCAATCTTTCAGGAGGGTTGGCGGCTTGAAGCGAACACGTATGATGTTATGGGATCTGATTTTGGGCACACATCAATAGAAATTCACGGCCCGGACGGTTCAAAATTTTACGCTTCTCTTGATACCTATAATTTTGATGATGATGGTAGTGCAACACTCATTCCTTATGATCCTGGTTCTGAAATGAGAATGGCGGTGGATCAGAACAGGGAGGACAATGTCGTAACAAAAGGGCAGCCTCAGGGAAGTTATTCACTCGCTGAAGGGAGTGGGGTGGAAATGATCTTGAGATTTGGACAACTTGTTGAGAAAGGGAGTGAGTTTAATAAATCAGAAGCCGATTTTAATCTGGCTTCTATTAATACGGATAGTTACCTTTCAACCTTTAATGCCCTTGTGGTGCCCAGAGATCAATCCCGGACCGCTCTGGAAGATGATACCAAACAGGAATTTGCAAATTCGAATTCAGGCCCAATTCAGGCTTTGGAGGATCTGGGCTATGATGTTTCGGCGCTGCGTGTCGTTAATCGCGATGGTTTGGATGTGGTGGGGGCTGATGATGATGTTTCAAGGCTCTTTACCGAACAGGAAAAAGGGTTTTTTGAAAGTATTGATCCAGCCTCCGGGGTTGCCGCGGCTGTGGCTGATCCTGAGAGTGAAGTCTATAAGAGACTTGTCGCGCTGACTTCAGATATGCATCCGGACCGGATTTCTGAAAACATGGCGAAGCGTTTCGCCAGAGAACGCGAAGTGGGAGGCCATAAACCTGAGGGAAGTGTTTATGATCTGGATCTATAAACTTCTTTTGATCTTTGCATCCCTTTGTGCCTTGGCGTGAACGGCTTAATGGATAATAAAAATCGTTTGGAAAGTTTTTGGTTCATGTTAAAAAGGCGGGATGAAGTCTTCTTTTTCGCTTATTCATATTCTTACTCGGGATTATTTGCGGCCTTATATTGGGCAGTTGGTTATCGCGCTTGTTTTTATGGGGGTGGCAGCCTCGACCATGGCCGGGTTTGCGATGCTCTTAAAACCTGTGCTGGATGATGTTTTAATTGGTGTACAAAAGGATCCCGAAAATACGGCCAAGATCATTCCTCTCGGGGCAACGATTTTCCTTTGCTTTTTTATCAACGGGGCGGCGACCTATTTGCATACCATCAAAATGAACAAGGTGAGTCAGTCTATTGTGGCGGACATTCAGCGGCGTTTGTTCGGGCATTTTCTGACGCTTGATTTAACGTTCTTTCATAAGAATCACAGCGGGCATCTGGTCTCCCGTGTGATTAATGATGTGAATGTGATGCGGGCGGCCGTCTCTGACAGTCTGACAGGGATCGGAAAGAATCTTTTGTCGCTGATTTTTCTGGTGGCTGTGATGTTTTATCGCGACTGGATGTTGTCCTTGATTGCGCTGACTATTTTTCCTGTGGCGACGGGGTTTGTCGCGTATCTTGGGAAGCGGCTTCGCAAGGTGTCTCATGCCACGCAAGAGCAGACGGCCAATCTTATGGGGACGTTGTCACAGATTTTTCAGGGGATCAGGCAGGTGCAGGCTTATGGTATGGAATCGCAGGAAGAGGCACGGGCCGGCCGGGCTGTGAACACGGTCCGAAACCTGAATATTAAATCTGTGCGTATTGGCTCTTTATCAACGCCTATGAATGAGTCCCTCGTTGGGCTCGCTGTTTTTGGTGTGGTGGCGTATGGCGGTTATAAAATTGCGGAAAGCACCATGACGCCTGGGGATCTGGTATCTTTTATTGCGGCGTTTGCTCTGGCATATGAGCCGGTTAAAAAGCTGGCCAAGCTCAATAATACATTGCAAACAGGCCTTGGGGCGGCTGAACGCGTTCTGGAGATGCTGGAGACCAAAACCCGGATTGAAGACAAGGAAAATGCCAAAGAATTCAAGGCTGGCAACGCTGATATCCTGTTTGAACATGTAGAATTTCAATATGACAGCTCGGATGAAGGGAAAGCCCTTGACGCTGTGACTCTGCACATACCGGCGGGGAAAGTGACGGCTCTGGTCGGTCCGTCGGGGAGCGGAAAGACAACGATTATGAATCTTATTCCCCGCTTTTATGATGTGACGCAAGGCCGGATTGTTATAGACGGGGAGGATATAAGGGACGTGAAAATCAAGGATCTTCGCGCGTCCATGGCTCTGGTCTCACAGGATATTACGATCTTTGACGACACCGTAAAGGCAAACATTGCGTATGGTACGCCTCTTGCGACGGATGAAGACATCTATGCGGCGGCCAAAGCAGCGGTGGCGCATGACTTTATCGAAAACATGACCGATGGCTATGAAACGAGGCTGGGGGAGCATGGCGTACGCCTTTCCGGTGGCCAACGGCAAAGAATAGCGATTGCCCGGGCTATCTTGCGTGATGCGCCGATTCTTCTTCTGGATGAAGCCACGTCCGCACTGGATACAGAATCTGAACGCCTTATTCAAACGACACTAGAATCTCTTCAAAAAGGGCGGACAACACTTGTTATCGCGCACAGGCTCTCTACGATTCAGAAGGCCGATAATATCATCGTTTTGGAGAATGGCAGTATAAAAGAGCAGGGCACGCATGATGCGCTTCTTGCCCAAAAAGGCCTGTATGCGCGTATGCATGGGGACGGAGGCTTGCTGGCTTCATGAGTGTAAAGAAAGATAAAAAACGTGTCGGACGATTCTTTATACTGGTGGCGCTGTTCTATCTGGCTATACACGGTTTGCTTTATATTCAGCAGCGGCACCTGCTCTATTTTCCTGATACCAGATATGTTCAATCCGATAGCACTGTCATGGTGCAGACGGAGGATGGGGTAGGTTTGCAAGGGCTTTATGCGCCGCCAGCGGCAACAGGGAGCCCGGTTTTTGTCTTTTTTCATGGCAATGCAGGGCATCATGGACATAGGGTGTTTAAAGCTAAACCGTTCATTGATAAAGGCTATGGTTTTTTGATCGCAGGATATCGCGGCTATGGCGGTAATCCAGACCAGCCGAGTGAAGAGGGGCTGTATAAGGATGCGCGGGCTTATATGGATTATTTGATTGACGATCAAAACATACCTCTTGAGCAGATTGTTATATATGGAGAGTCTCTCGGAACCGGCGTCGCCGTGCAGATGGCAACAGAATATGGCGTCAAAGCCCTTGTCCTTGAAACGCCGTACGATTCTATGCTGCATGTCGCACAGCATCACTACCCGTATATCATGCTGCCTGAATATATTTTAAAAGATCAGTATCGTAGTGATCTTAAAATCAAGGATATTCGTGCAGAAAAAGTGCTATTTCTTGTCGCAGGGAAAGATGAAATTATTCCTGCTGAAAGCACGATGCGGCTGTATGGACTGGTTGAAAAACCTAAGGAAATACATGTTTTTGAGGCAGCTTCGCATAACACAATATATGAATTTAATGCCTTAGAAATTGTAAGTAATTTCATAGGGTTATAAATTTTATCCAGAGCTTTTTTTATTCATCCCTACTTTTTTCTTTTTTGTCGTTGCAATCGCCCTAAAAGGGGATTAATGTCCGCCTCGCGTAGATAGGTTTCTGCGTTTTTTAAAATTCATAAAATTCAATTTTTAAGGAAAGAAGTAGTAAAGATGCCGTGTAAAGATGCAATGGTGACAGCGGTTATTACAGCAGGACCTGACGATCTGATTCTGGATGTATTGAACACGTTTGAAAAAAAAGGGATACGTTCCGTTCCTGTTGTTGATAAAGACAATAAATTAGTTGGTGTTTTTTCTTTTGCTCATGTGTTGCGGGCTATTTTGCCAGCACCCTCAACACTTGGCGAAGGCGATATTCTTCACAGATTTACGCACACTATGGACATTGACTTAAGCTATCTTGAAGGACCGACCCCATGGTTGGCACAACGCCTGAAACGCGTTTTGGCGATGAAAGTTTCAGATGTTATGCTTAAAGATTTTGGGTGCGTTAAGCCTGAAACGCCACTCCGTGAAGGCGTGCGTCTAATGGTGAAATACGATAGTCCACTGCCAGTTGTGGCGTCCAAGGAAAGCATGCAGTTGGAAGGTATTATCTCTTCACAAACGGCTGTTCGCGAAATTTTAAAACTTCATAACGAAGTGAAAAATGGCGCTGACGTTGAAGAGTAATTAGAATAAAACATAAAAGAAGGTTGTGTAATCATGACACATGAACTTGTAACATTTAATGACTCTATGCTTGTCTCGGCGATCATTCTGGTCATTACTTTTGCGGCCATTTTTACAGAAAATGTACACCGTATGCACAGCACTATTGTTGCTATGCTCGGTGCGTCCGCTATGATTATTGTTGGGCAGTTCTATGGATTTTATGATCCAGAGAAAGCCTTAGAATCTATTGACTGGAACGTTGTTCTGCTTTTGGGTGCGATGATGACGGTTGTAGCCATAATGATCCCGACAGGGGGCTTTCAGGCCATGGCGTACTGGATCGCCCGATTTAGTAAAGGGCGGCTTTTCTTGCTCCTGTTTTTATTGGGAACGGCTGTTACGGTGCTCTCTTTGCTCCTTGATAACGTGACCACGGTTGTAATCTTTGGCCCACTAATCGTTTTGATCTGTCAAGCGTTGCGTGTTAGCCCGATTCCTTATCTGCTTGCCGCGGCTTTATTGTCAAATGTTGGTGGTGTGGCCTCTCTGGTTGGTGATCCACCCAACCTTATGATTGGTTCTGCAGCCGGTATTGACTTTATGACATTCCTGATCCGTATGGGCGGTATTGTGATGGTTGTATGGTTAACAATCTTGTTTATGATCCGCTTTATGTTTCGTGACAAGCTTGCTGTTAAGCCAGAAATTCCAAAATTCTCCAACGAGTCCTATCTGAAAGATAAAAAGATATGGTATTCATCCATGCTTGTTCTGTTTGGTATGGTGGTTATGTTCGTTTTGCAAGGTCTGTTGCATTGGGAAGCCTGGGTCATTTCAGCCTTTGGTTTAGCCGTTCTTTTGGGCGTAACTTACAGTGTGAATCCTGATAAATATTTAGCAGAAATTGAACTTTCCCTTCTCTTGTTCTTTATGTGTTTGTTCATCGTTGTTGGTGGTGTGGAACATTCAGAATTTTTGAAATGGGTTGGTCAGTTCCTCGTACCTGTTGTTAAATATGACATGCTGACGGCTTGTATCGTTCTGATGTGGGTGTCTGCTATTTTGTCCGCTGTTATTAATAACATTCCATTTGCTGCCGCTATGATTCCGATTATCAGCAGCTTGGCCGCTCAAAATATTGATGTGACACCTTTGTGGTGGAGCCTCGCGATTGGTGTTGGTATGGGTGGTAATGGTACGCACCTTGGTTCAACAGCAAACGTCTTTGTCGTGACTTTGACAGACCGTATGGCCCAGAAAGAGGGGAAAGACAGTCTTCGGATTACCCCCGGTATGTGGTTCAGAAAAGGTACACCGATTATGCTTGTGACGCTGGTAGTTTCCTCTATCTGCATGTGGGCTTTCTTTGACTTTTATTCAAAGCCTTTACCTAATGCGGTAAAAAAAGTTGCGCAGGAAGTAACGATGCTTGAAGGCCATAATCCTGTTGTTCCTGTTATAGAACAACATGCTGAAGCCTCTGTTACAGAGCTTGGTGGCGTACATCACGAATAAAAAACAGAGATTGTTTTTCTAAAATTCTTTTAATAGAATGCCGGGCGAGCCCTTATATTTAAGGGCGCGTCCTTTTTTGTAGGAGTTTTGTTTTGAAAAAGAACCTTTTTCTTTTCCTTTTTTTGTTTTTTCTTGTGCCTGTAGCGGCTTGCGCAAACGATATTAGCGTTGAAGAGCCTTTGGTTATCGTGTGTGGTGAACAGCAACACGTTTTTAGGGTTGAGGTGGCACAAACGCAGGAAGAGCAAGCGAAAGGCCTTATGAACCGAACTGAAATGCCGGAAGATGCGGGTATGCTTTTTTATTTCGGTGATGAAAAAATCCGGGCGTTCTGGATGAAGGATACGCTTATTCCACTTGATATGATTTTCCTGTCATCTGATGGACGCATCACGCAAATTTATCATATGGCGGTACCGCATGATGAAACAAATATTGTCTCTGTCGAACCTGCTTTTGCTGTGCTTGAGATCAATGGCGGCGTAAGCGCGAAACTGGGACTGCAGATCGGAGATGTAATTCATCACAAAGTTTTAGGAAATCCACTTGCACAATGAGTTTCTTTGATGTAAAAGATACTTCTCGATTTTACGGGGTGTAGCGCAGTCTGGTAGCGCATCTGCTTTGGGAGCAGAGGGCCGGGGGTTCGAATCCCTCCACCCCGACCATTTATTCATCATCTTTACGATTTGTTCAGATGATATTGATATAGTTCACAGGACTTTTTGTCTTTTATGTACGGTCCCGTAGCTCAATCGGATAGAGCAACTGCCTTCTAAGCAGTAGGTTACAGGTTCGATTCCTGTCGGGATCACCATTTTTCTCTTACAGAATAATCAGTTAGTTTAAGATTCGTTTCTTCAAGCGATTGCCGTGGGACGTGAGTAAAAAAAATGCCTCAAAGTATTTTATTATGTATATTGCTTTATCGTCTAATAACTAATGCTTTTGTGGCGTTTCTTCTTATGTCTGTATCTGGTGAGGAAGACCATCAATCGACTGTAACCTTTGTTCCTATCAACGCCAAAAAGATGATATCAACTGGATAAAGGTTCAGGATGATATCGTTTTACATGAAAGCATACCGGTGTATGAAGCTCCGCCGCGTCATTTGGAAGCTCGTCTCAAATAAATTGAACGTTTCTGCTATACCTGTTTTGTAAAATATAATAGTATCAATAGGGCCTGAGGGACTATATATAGTCGTTGCGATTTAAAATCGACTTGTCATACGAGCACTGTCATTCCCACGAGAGAGGCCTTTTAGGCCGAACATAAACAGCGGGAATCCAGAACAAAGAGCACGGCATATGCCGTGCACATTATTTGACTGGATACCGGATCAGTGTCCGGTATGACACCGCGCGTTGATTCTTCTTCTAAACGACTATAGTCCGTCTTTTTTCTATGATTTAAGAGATTTATTTTACTTATGATAAATATTTCCGGTAAGCAAGAATCCAAAAATGAGATTCTTGTCTTGTTTTCTGTGACGCTTTTTGTTTCAGCATTTCTTACGTTTTCTATGCAGCCCATGATCGGTAAAATGATGTTGCATCATGTCGGCGGTTCGCCTTCCGGGTGGATTGTCGCTATGGCGTTTTTTCAGATTGCTTTGTTGTGTGGCTATTGCCTGACCTGGATGACATCATCGCTGCGTATTTTTTATCAGGCTGGTATTATTGCGCTTTTGCTGTTCTTTGCCGTGTCCTTCTTACCTCTGGATTTTGAGGGAGAAACGCTGCCTGATCAGATTACGCCGTTTTCTGTATTTGCGGAGATGATTTTTTCATGTGCATTGCCTTTTGTGGCACTATCAACTTTGGCACCCGCATTGCAGCGGCTTTTTACCTTGAGTGGGCATAAGACGGCTTCTGATCCGTATTATCTTTATGCTGCCAGTAATGTGGGTAGTCTGACAGGATTGCTGTGTTATCCCTTTTTACTTGAACCTTTGATTCCTCTTGATATGCAAGCGGATTGCTGGACATTGCTGTATATTATATTGCTGTGTTTGTATGTTCTTTCTGCTTTTCTGGTTTTTTTCAAAAACTGGTTTTCTTTTACGCAAGGACAAGAGCCTGATAGGAAAAATACAGAGCCCGATCATGTGTCTATAGATTTTAGGACCAGGCTTGAATGGATTGCGCTGTCTGCTGTTCCATCGTCTCTGATATTGGGGCTAACGACAGAAATAACGACAGATATTGCCGCGTTGCCCATGATGTGGGTTATACCGCTCGCGCTCTATCTATTAACGCATATTATGGCCTTTGGTGGGCATAAGCTGGTACAAAATAAAAACCTGCCATATTTGCATTATCTTTTTGTGGCGATTGTTGTTGTTGCGAACATGTCAACGAATGATTTTGCCGTGTTTGATCTGTCTTTTATGTTCAAACTTTTATTGTCTCTGGCGTGTTTCTTTATTGTGTGTCTTGTGCTGCATGGACGTTTGGTCGAAAAACGCCCGCCTGTGAGTAGCTTGACACATTTTTATTTTTATCTTGCTTTGGGCGGGGCTATTGGTGGTTCGTTTAATGCGTTCGTTGCGCCTTTTCTTTTTAATACGCAGCTTGAATTTTTTGGCGGACTTTGTCTTTCTCTCTTTTTGTCCCCACTCTTTACAGGTTTAGGCGCAGATAAGAAAAAGCTCTATGACATTCTTATTGCCGTGGCTTTATCTCTTGTTGTTTTCCTCGTTCTAAGGAGCGCTCAGGATGCGTCAGTTCTTTCTTTTTACAAAGCGGCGCTGACCGGTCTTTTTCTCCTGATTCTTCTGCCCTTATTAATTATTCGGCGGATTGCGTTTGTCTCGTTCGTCAGTTTACTGTTTTTGGTAACATTCCTCTTATATTCTGAGGGAGATCGATATGACTTTCAGCGTAATTTTTACGGGATAAAGCATGTTCAGAATAGTTTCGCCTATGATAAAAACGGCGGAGAGAAGATAGCGTTTAAACGACTTGTGCACGGGACCACATTTCATGGTGCGTCGTATGTCGGGATTCCTGTGCCATTGCAGCCTTATACAGAAAAGATCCCGGAACAAAAGGATATACTGTATCCGCTTAGTTATTACGCTTTGGGCGGTGCGGTGGATACGGCTTTTGCTGCAACAGCCCCGAGAAGGGTGCTTGTCGTTGGTTTGGGGGTAGGGAGCATTGCCTGCTATGCTGATTTCTATCCAGGGGCTGATATTACCTTTGTTGAAATTGACGATCAGGTGGAGATCTCTGCCCGTAAGAATTTTTCTTATCTTAAAAAATGTCCTCCCAAAAAGATCGTCATTGACGATGGACGTTTATATTTTTCCAATCGGATGGAAACGCATGAAAAGTTTGATCTGATTATTATGGATGCTTTTAGCTCTGATGTTGTGCCTGTTCATCTTCTCACGAACGAGGCGTTTCAGCTTTATTCGAGGGCTCTGTCTGATCAGGGGATGATGCTTTTTCATATTAGTAATCGTCATTTTAATCTTGCGGGCCCTATGGGGCGTGTGGCGGAAGAAAATGGCTATGAGCACCGATACCTTATTGATTTTAATGCCGGGAAAGTGCCACAGATAGAGTTGAATAAATATATAGGTATAGCCAAAGACCCTGGTGTACTTAAGACGCTGGGGCGTTTGGGATGGCAGGAAAATCCGTATGCGGGCTCATTATGGACCGATAATTTTTCCAGCCTGATATTGTCTGCCCGTATGTTCGACAAAGTTAATCTGGGCGATTTCATATCTGCAGAGACGGTGCCTATGATGGAAAAGGCGCGTCTGAACAAGATACTTGAATATAGGAAAGTGACGCCGTTCGATATGTGGCGTCTTGAGCGTTTGGATTATGCTGGAAAAGAGATTGAAAAAAATCTGAATTAATAAAATATAGCGCATGTCATATAGTCGTTGCGATTTAAAATCGACTATTCTTATCGCTATAGTCCTTTGAACAAATAATGAGCTATGTTAAGATGAAGTATGAGTTATTCATCAGACATGCGCGATCGAGCGCTTAAGCTTATTTCATCAGGCAAGAAGATCAGCGAAGTATCGGCGTTGTTTGGCGTTCACCGTCAAACGCTTCACCGTTGGCTTCGAGAGACGAAACGTGGCCAGACCTGCGCGGGTCGTCCGGGTCCGCGGGGCAATCGTCTTGTCTGTGAGGAAGCTTTAAGGCAAGAGATCAAGGCGCGGGATGATGCGCGGCTGATTGAGCTTGCGGATCATTTTGGGGTTCATCCATCAACCATTTCCAAAGCGTTGAAGCGGATGGGTATAACGCGTAAAAAAAACGTGGCGTTACAAAGAGGCGAGACGTTATGAAAAAGTTCGCCGCAAGTTCTTGAAACGCTGGTACAAGTACGCCTCAGGCGGCAAGCACATTATCTATGTAGATGAAAGCGGCTTTGAGCTTTGTGCTTGCCGTCAGTATGGTTGGGCACCCAAAGGGCAAAAGGTTTACGGCGAGCGTTCAGGAAACAAACGCCCGCGCACATCCTTTCTAGCCGCCCGTATGCCAGACGGCGCACTAGCCGCAACGCAGCTCTGGGAAGGCACGTGCAATACAGACATCTTCAATCAATGGCTCGAAGACCTGCTTTGCCCGCGCCTCGATGAGACATGCGTTGTCATCATGGATAATGCAACCTTCCACAAATCTGCCAAAACCAGAGAGCTGATAGAGAAAAAAGGCGCAGTCCTGCTTTTCTTGCCGCCTTACTCACCAGATCTCAATCCCATCGAAGGCGACTTCGGCGCTCTTAAGAAAATCAGAGAATACAACCATGAAAAATCCATCGATCAAATTATCAATATGTATCGTTAATTATTCAAATGACTATAAATTGTACCAAGGATACGCTAGGATTTTTAAGCAAAGTCCCGTCATCCCGGTGAAAACCGGGATCTATTTGCATGTTCTGATAATGCTTATGGATGCCGGAGTACGTTCGGCGGCATGACGATGCGGGGCGCAATGTTTCGTCGGATTGTGGGGATGACAGGGGGCATTTTTGTGTTTTACCACAGAGGACACAGAGAGCACAGGGATTCTTTTAAGATAAAAAAACTCTGTGCTCTCTGTGTGCCCTGTGGTTTAAACTTTTTATGTCCGATTATTGCTTTCCCCGTGAAAACGGGGGTTTTTAACGCATTGCTTTTAAAAGAGTACCGCCTGCGCGGGAAAAGCAAAAGGGCGCATTTTTTGACTTTTGCAGTGGCTTCTATAGTCTTTATGTCCTTTGCGGTCTTGGCGTGAAGAATGGATACCGGATTGCTGTCCGGTATGACACCGAGTGCTGATTCTTCTTCTAAACGACTATATAAAATAATTTTATTGAATCATTTTATTTCGCATAAGCTATAAAAGCGTTTCACTGCGAGCCCCGTGCTTAACACGGGGCTGCGGTGTAGAAATTTACTACAATGATTTTTGAACGATTTCGTACACATCATTGGATAGATTGTCGGTATCTCTGATTTGTATCAGAGCGGCTTTCATTTTTTCCTGTCTATCCGTGGTATAACGTTTCCATTCACGCATTGGCGTTAAAAGACGTGCTGCAATTTGTGGATTGGTTTCGTTTAATTCCAGAATAGCGTCTGTCAGGAACGCATACCCCTTACCACTAACATCATGGAACGACACAGGATTATTCATCGCAAAGGCGGCATAGAGCGCACGTACGCGGTTAGGATTGCGGAGATTAAACGCCTCATGGTCTCTGAGTTGTTTTATATCTTCCAGTGTTGTTTTCCTGATGCCAGATGCCTGCAGACTGAACCATTTATCAATCACCAGCGCATGCGCTGAGAAATGTTCGTAATAATGAGCCAGCACATTTTTACGTTCAGCGCATGTTTTGTTAATCAGCGCAGAAATAGCGGCTACGCGGTCTGTCATGTTTTTTGCTGTGTCGTATTGCTGTTTTGCACGCTCTATATCTTCTCTGCGTTCTGACGTAGAAAGATAAGCCAGTGCGGTGTTTTTAAGGGCACGTTCAGCCATATCGTCCGGGCTGATGCCAAAGGTCGTTTGGGTGTTATTTTGTCTGTACAGGCTTTCAAGTTTGGCCCGTTGAGAACGGCGCAAATCATCAAGTACCTGTTTTCGTACCTCATAGATCATTGTGGGATCAACGACGTTACGCTCTTGTGCAATCATTGCGATATCGGGCAGGGCCAGCGCACGTGCCATAAGAGCCTTATCAGAATCTTCTTCGAGGGCTTGTGATAAAAGGTCAGAAAAAGATGTTATAAATTTTTTATCCGTTTCTGGTTCTTCTCCTTTTTCTGTTTTATCAAGCATCCTGCCTATCATCCGAAGGGCAAGCGTTTGCCCTGCCTCCCACCGGTTAAAGCCATCTGTATCATGGATCTGAAGGAAGCGGAGTTCATCATCATTCAAGTCTGTTTTCAGTTTTACAGGTGCTGAAAAGCCGCGCAAAATAGAAGGGACAGGCTTGCTGCTTACATTCTCAAAAGTGAAGTCTTGTGTAGAGTCCGTCAGTTCAAGAATGGTTGTTTCCTGTATTTCTTTCCCGTCTTCGCCTATCAATCCTGTCGCAACAGGGATCAGCAGCGGCTTTTTGGTATCCTGTCCAGGCGTTGGTGGGGTATATTGTGTCAGGGTCAGGGTATAAGTCTGTGCCTCTTCATCATAGGAACCTCTGGCGGTTATTTCCGGTGTGCCGGCCTGATTATACCAGTTGGAGAATTGGCCGGTCAGGTCTTTGCCGGAGGCATCGCTCATGCACTTTACAAAATCTTCACATGTAACGGCCTCTCCGTCATGGCGCTCAAAATAGAGGTCTGTTCCTTTACGGTAATTCTCTGCGCCGAGCAATGTATGCTGCATACGAATGACTTCTGCCCCTTTTTCATAGACCGTCATAGTGTAGAAATTGTTAATCTCTATGTAATTATCGGGGCGTATAGGATGGGCAAGGGGCCCCGCGTCTTCTGCAAACTGCATGCGGCGTAATTTCACGACATCATCTATACGCTGCACGGCACGCGAATTCATATCTGATGAAAATTCCTGATCTCTGAATACGGTCAGTCCTTCTTTTAGAGAGAGCTGGAACCAGTCACGGCAGGTAATTCGGTTACCCGTCCAGTTGTGGAAATATTCATGTCCGATTACGCCTTCAACGCGGATAAAGTCAAAATCGGTTGCTGTGTCCTGATGGGCCAGCACAAGGGCTGTGTTAAAAATGTTAAGTGAGGTATTCTCCATGGCGCCCATGTTAAAGTCGCTAACCGCTACAATATTAAACCTATCAAGCTCATATTCGCGGCCATACACATCCTCATCCCATTTCATGGCTTTTTTCAAGGATTCCATCGCGTGACGGCATTGTCCCTGATCGCCTTCACGCACATAGATACGAAGATCGACCGTTCGGCCAGATTTTGTTGTGAATTCGTCCTTAATATGGACAAGAGTCCCCGCGACTAAAGCAAAGAGATAGCAAGGCTTGCTGAATGGATCATCCCAGAGCGTATAATGCCGCCCTTGATCCAGATCACCTTCTTCTATCAGGTTACCGTTTGAGAGCAGGACAGGGTAGGTAGCTTTGTCGGCTTCTATACGAACTGTAAATTTACTTAGAACGTCCGGGCGATCAAGGTAATAGGTAATGCGGCGGAATCCTTGTGCTTCGCATTGTGTGCAGAAATTTCCCTGTGAGAGATAGAGCCCTTCCAGTGCCGTGTTATGTTCCGGGTCGATTTGCGTTGTGATCTCCAAGGTGAAGCTATCGCCGGGGCAAGGCAAGGTCAGTGTTTCATTATCTACCTGAAAATCTGTCCCGGATTCCAGTCGTTTGTCATTCAATGTGACGTTTTTTAAAACAAGATGCTCACCATTTAAAACAAGATTTTCTTCGCCATCATGGTTTTTGATGAATTGCGTTTTGCTGGTCACACGCACGTCATCTCCCTTTAAAATCTGGAATGTCATTGATGTATGTTCGACCAGATAAAGGGGGGGCTGATAATCTTTGAGATAGATTGTTTGCGGATTTTGGTTTTTCATGTTGTCTCTTTTGTGTTTGTGTATACTGTTTGATCTTACTTTTACCTGAATTGCTATCCGAGGTTTACTTTTTTTTTACATTTTTAAAATAGTATTTCTGGGGAGAGCGTCTTAATTTTTTTATTTTTTGTATCTAAAAAATATAGTCATCTAAAACTTGTAAATAAGGAGCTAAAAGAGATGGGGACCGAATCTTTAAAAGGACTTGTCGTTGGTCTGGCCAATAAGAATTCAGTTGCCTGGGGCTGTGCCGAGGCTTTTTCTAATATGGGCGCAGAGCTTGCTATCACCTATCTTAATGATAAAACAAAAGAATATACAGAGCCCCTTATACAAGAGATTAACGCACCTATTTACATGCCTTTGGACATTACCAGAGAAGATGAAATGGAGGCTGTTTTTGATGCGATTGAAAAAAAATGGGGCAAACTTGATTTTGTTCTCCACTCTATTGCCTTTGCCCCGAAAGAAGATCTGCAGGGCCGTGTGGTTGATTGTTCATCTAAGGGCTTTCAGATAGCGATGGATGTCTCCTGCCATTCTCTTATCCGTTTGGCAAAAAAGGCGGAGCCTTTAATGAAAGATGGGGGGTCTATACTGACGATGAGTTATTATGGTGGTGAAAAAGTTGTACGGAATTATAATCTTATGGGGCCTGTTAAGGCGGCTCTTGAATCAACCGTGCGTTATCTTGCGCTTGAGCTTGGTCCCAAGAAGATCCGTGTAAATACGCTTTCTCCTGGTCCTATTATGACACGGGCTACATCGGGGCTAAGCCATTTTGATGACCTGATGCAGCGTGTTGCCAAGGAAGCGCCTATTGAATCTCTGGTATCCGTAGAGCAGGTTGGCGAAGCGGCCGCTTTCTTTGTGTCCAATAAATCAAAACACATCACAGGCCAAACCGTGTATATCGACAATGGATATAATACGATAGGATAAATTTTTTGGGAAAGGGCGGCAGATTAGATTTAGGGCTGATTTTCCATTTTTTGGAGGATCTTCTTTAGAAGCTCTAGCTGCTCTTTTTCTATGGCGAGTCCTTCCAATTGTTTATCAACAGCGTGCTTTTGCCGCGCGATAGCGTCTTTCTGATATTCAACGCCAATATATAGAAGCCTTTCGCAAAAGGTCCGATTATTGCTTTCCCCGTGAAAACGGGGATCTTTAACGCATTGTTTTTAAAAGATTCCTGCTGGAGTTTACCCCTGCGAAAGCAGGGGCGGGAAAAGCAAAAGGGCGTGTTTTTTGACTTTTGCAGAGCCTTCTATAGTCGTTTAGAAGAAGAATCAACGCGCGGTGTCATACCGGACGATGATCCGGTATCCATAGACCTTATCAGAACATGCAAATGGATCTCGGTTTTCACCGGGATGATAGGACTTTTGTTTCATCTTTTACGCCGACTATTCTTTCAGTACCATATCGTTACGATGCACTAAAACTTCCCGGCGTGAATAGCCCAGAATCTCTGCGATGTCCTCGCTTTTATGCCCGATAATTTTTTCTGTGTCCCGGCTGTCATAGGCCATCAGGCCTATTGCTACGGTATGATGGTTTTTGTCTTTAATCTCTATGGCGTCGCCGCGGTAAAATTCCCCACTGACGGATATGACACCGGCCGGTAAAAGGCTTTTGCCGCCTTGAAGGGCTTTGAAAGCACCGTCATCAATTGTAATAGAGCCTTTGGGCTTTAAATAAGCCTGAAGCCATTTTTTACGGGCTGTGTATGGATTATCCTGAGCCAGAATTAATGTCGATTTTTTTAAAGAAGAAAGCGGATTATTGGCTGTGCCTTTGGCGATGATGACATGAGCTCCTGCGTCTACCGCTATTTTGGCCGCTTCCAGTTTACTTTTCATGCCGCCTGTACTTAAAGTACTTATCGCATTCCCCGCCATTTTGAAATAAGCCTCGTCGAGTTTTTCTATGACGGGGATATGTGTCGCTGTTTCGTCTTTGGTTGGATCGGCTGTAAAAAGACCTTCTGTCGTTGAGAAGATGAGCAGAAGGTCCGCGGCTATCATTTGTGTGATTCGGGCGGCTAGCCGGTCATTATCACCAAAACGGATTTCATCTGTGGCTGTGGTATCATTTTCATTAATGACAGGAATAATGCCGTTTTCAAGAAGCGCATATAGAGCGGCGCGGGCATTCAGGAATGTTCTTCTGTTTTCTGTATCATGGGGACTGATCAGAATTTGTGCTGTATTTCGGTTATATTTTTTGAAGGCCTGATCCCATGCGCTTGAGAGTTTGATCTGTCCGACGGAAGCGGCAGCCTGTTTTTGCTCCAGCTTCATTTGCTGGCCGCTTTTATCATCATCTATGTTCAGGCTCTTCCTTCCAAGGGCTATGGCGCCGGAAGATACCAGCACAACCTGTTTGCCCTGAGCCGTCAGTTTTGTGATATCATCGGCCAGAGTCTCCATCCATGCAGAACGGGCTGTGCCTTGCTCATGCTCTGCCACCAGAACAGAGCCTACTTTTATGACGATAAGTCTGGCGTCTTCAAGCGCAGTTTTCAGGGCTCTTTCCTTATCCTTCATGGTGAATAGGGGCCTTCTGTGTCGGTATCCGCTAAAAGACCTTTATGCCTTAAGATGCTATCTCCCAGAAGATAAAGCAGGTTTTGAACGCCATCGCCCGAAACAGCAGAGCATAAATAAGGTTTTATACCTGTGGCCTCTTCAAATATACGGGCCTGATCCTGTGATAATTCAGTGCCTAATGCATCTGTTTTATTCAAAGCAACTATTTCTTGTTTTTCCTTTAAATCTCCGCCATAGGCCATAAGCTCTTCTTTCACCGTGTAATAAGCCTCTGCCAGATTATCCTGTGTGATGTCGATCAAATGAAGTAGAACGGATGTGCGTTCTACATGGCCTAAAAACCTGTGTCCCAGCCCTAGGCCATCACTGGCTCCTTCAATGAGGCCGGGGATATCGGCCAGAACGAAGTCCTTTTCACCGGCTTTGATAACGCCAAGGTTAGGATGAAGCGTCGTAAAAGGATAATCTGCAATTTTGGGCTTGGCCCGAGAGCAGGCCGAAAGAAACGTAGACTTCCCCGCATTTGGTAATCCTACAAGCCCCGCATCAGCAATTAGTTTAAGGCGGAGCCATACCGCCCGTTCTTCTCCTGGGAAACCGGGGGTCGTTTTGCGCGGAGCCTGATTGGTCGAGCTTTTGTAATGAGCATTGCCATGTCCACCATCACCGCCTTTTAAAAACATCACTCTCTGACCAGTATTGGTCATGTCTGCCAGAATCGTTTCTTTATCCTCATCAATAATCTGAGTGCCTACAGGGACTTTAATCACAAGATCTTCACCGCCAGCGCCAGTCCGGTTCTTCCCCATACCATGGGTGCCGCTTTGCGCTTTGAAGTGCTGGGTGTATCTGAAATCAATCAGGGTGTTAAGATTGTTTACCGCTTCAAAAATGATGTCACCACCTTTGCCACCATTGCCGCCATCTGGGCCGCCGAATTCAACATATTTTTCACGGCGAAAACTCAAGCAGCCAGCACCGCCATTGCCACTTTGAAGATAGATTTTAGCCTGATCGAGAAATTTCATACGTCTTTTTTCTTTTTGTTAAATTTAACAAAAAAAGAGCATCGCTGCATGCGGATGCCCTTGTTTCGTTTTTTCTTATACTTTTAAAAAAGTTATTCTACGGTTTTCTGGGCCTGATCGTTAGCCGGAACAATATTAACAACCGGTCTATTCCCTTGCTTGCGTGAAAAAGCCACTTCACCATCAACCAGAGCAAAAATTGTATGGTCTTTTCCTATACCAACGTTTTTACCTGGTTTGTATTTCGTACCACGTTGGCGAATAATGATGTTGCCGGAGAGGACAAATTCCCCGCCATATTTTTTAACGCCAAGACGACGACCCGCTGTGTCGCGACCGTTCCTTGAACTACCGCCTGCTTTCTTATGTGCCATAACTTATGCTCCTTGTCTTTTACTCTGTCTTTTATTTGTCGTTAGGCTGCTTTAATGCCTGTAATTTTAAGGACAGTCAGATCCTGACGATGGCCTTTTTTACGGCGATAGTTTTGACGACGCTTCTTTTTAAAGACAATAATTTTTGGTCCGCGTGTATGCTCTACAACTTCAGCCGTTACTTTAGCGCCGGATACGTTCGGTGAACCAATTGTAGAAGATTTCTCATCAGAAACCATCAAAACATCGTCAATGTCAATCTTCTTGCCAGCCTCAACATCCAGTTTTTCTACCTGGATTGTATCATTTTCCTGAACCTTGTACTGCTTGCCACCTGTGCGA